>NZ_JANKYC010000001.1:0-2389350 GCF_024656065.1 Pseudescherichia sp. L3 | reverse complement strand
GCCTGGCGGCACTAGCGCGGTGGTCCCACCTGACCCCATGCCGAACTCAGAAGTGAAACGCCGTAGCGCCGATGGTAGTGTGGGGTCTCCCCATGCGAGAGTAGGGAACTGCCAGGCATCAAACAAGCAGAAGGCCATCCGAAAGGATGGCCTTTTTGCGTTGTATTGCTGAACGCCCGGTGGCGCTGTGCTTACCGGGCAAGTATTCCAACTTTACGCTTTATGCCCCGGCAGGACCGTATTCATAATCTGATGCGCCGTATCGGCGATCACTTTACCTGCGGAACGGTCACCTTTAACCAGCGATGACATAAACGCCTTTGCCTGCTCCAGTGTGATATGCGGCGGTAGAGGCGCTACTTCCGGGTCAGTTTTAACCTCCAGCACCACTGGGCGATCCGCGCTCAACGCTTCGTTCCATGCGTCATGCAGCTTTTCCGGATCGTCAATGAAGATCCCTTTCAGTCCAATGGATTCTGCAAACTTAGCGTAAGGCACATCTGGTATATCCTGTGAGGCTTCATAGCGCGGGTTCCCTTCCATGACGCGCTGCTCCCATGTCACCTCGTTCAGATCGCCATTATTAAACACACAGACGATCAGGCGTGGATCGGACCAGCCTTGCCAATACTTCTGAATGGTAATGAGCTCAGCCAGGTTATTCATCTGCATAGCGCCATCGCCGACCAGCGCAACAACCGGTTTTTCCGGGAAGGCGAACTTAGCGGCGATAGCATAGGGTACCGCCGCGCCCATACAGGCCAGGCCACCTGACAGGGAAGATCGCTGGCCCTGCTTTATTCTGAAATCACGTGCGTACCAGTTTGCACAGGAGCCTGAGTCAGACGTCACGATGGCATTGTCCGGCAGCAGGGGTGACATCTCCCACACTACGCGCTGAGGGTTAACCGGGTTAGCTTTTGCCATGGCCCGCTCCTCCATTTTCTCCCACCACGCCTGAACTGAGACCGCAATCTTCTCCTGCCATGCACGATCGTCCTTGTGCTTAAGCAGAGGCAGCAATGCCTGTAGCGTACTGACGGCATCACCGTGCAGATTCACTTCAGTGGGATAACGTAACCCCAGCATGGAGGCATCAATATCAATCTGTACGGCACGCGCCTGTCCCTCTTTGGGTAAAAACTCGGTCCATGGGAAGCCGGTACCAATCATCAGCAGCGTATCGCACTCCTGCATCAGATCCCATGAGGGTTCAGTACCCAGCAAGCCGATACAGCCGGTAACGAACGGCGCATCGTCAGGCAGGATATCTTTACCCAGCAACGCTTTCGCTACCCCTGCACCAAGCAGATTAGCTGTCTGAACTACCTCAACGGCGGCATCCCGAGCGCCCGCGCCAATCAGGATAGCGACCTTTTTGCCCTCGTTGAGGATATCAGCGGCACGCTGGAGATCGTACTGATAAGGAATGACCTGCGGGCGTTGATAGCCGGTGCCGGAATGGGTAAAGCCGTGGGCATGCTGGGGCTCCTGCCACTCTTCATCCTGAATATCTTTCGGCAGGATCAGCACCGTGACGCCGTTATTGGCTTTGGCGATACGTACGCCGCGATCCACCAGATGGCGAACCTGGGAAGGAGTTGCTGCTTCCTGGACGAAGTTCGCCACGTCGCTAAACACGCGATCGAGGTTGATCTCTTGCTGATAATTTGAGCCGCGGGCCGTGGCTTCTGCCTGACCAGCAATGGCGATCACTGGCATATGATCCATGCGGGCGTCATACAGGCCCGTCAGCAGGTGGGTCGCCCCTGGGCCACCGGTAGAGAGGCAAACGCCAGGCTCGCCAGTAAACTTGGCATGGGCGCAGGCCATAAAGGCAGCCATCTCTTCGTGGCGCACCTGGATAAACTCAATTCCGTTACCCGCTTTTTCAGCACGCTGTAGCGCACCAAGCACGCCGTTAATACCATCCCCGGGATAGCCGTAAATACGGGTCACTCCCCAGGCTTTTAATCGTTCTACAAAGAAATCACTGGTCATCTGCGTCATTATTTTGCCTCGCTTCAGGTGTTTGTTCGAGGATAGTTCACCTAAGGCAAATTGGGGAAAAAGGGGGAGTTCTCTGAACAGTGCTATGTTTAGAAGAGCAATCAAAACGGAGAGTATCGGTGCGCAAAGAATTTGATTATGAGCAGAACTTTACTGAAACCGATTTTCGCCAGCATCCTGAACGTTACCAGGTTGGCCGGGGAGAGCAGGGTGTATTGCTGGTCGAGCCTTATAAGGGGGAGATCCTGCCCTTCTGGCGCTATAAGGATCCGGAGTCAGCACAAAAGTCAGCGGAACAAATCTACGCTCTGTTTGAGGAGTACCGCAAAAATGATGACTTTGTGGGTATGGATATGGCGCGTAAGTTTATTCAAATGGGTTATACCCGCGCCCGGCGTTACGCTAATTACAAAGGCGGCAAAAAGTATGATGAGAATCGCGAGCTCAATCCACGCGGCAACGATCCGGTCAAAGCCGCGGCGGCAGCGATCTTTAAAACCTGGTGGGATCGGATCCGTGCCGATGAGGATTACCTGAAGCGCAAAAAAGCGCACCAGGCGAAATGGGGCTAGTGCGCCAGCTGCCAGACGGCGTAACCGGTCGTTGCTCCCGCGACATCCCATGCAAAATCTTTCCAGCTCCAGCCGCTTCCTGCCGGGCGGCTATCCCACAGCTCCTTTGATGCGCCCAGGCTTAACGAAAACATAACGCCGAGAGCCGCACCGCGATCGGCGCTAACGCCCTGGTGCTGGGCATACTCATTCCCGGCAGCAGAGAGCATGGCGGAAGCGAGAAAATGCTGGGCTTTGTCCTGACCGTGCCACTGGTCGTCAGCCATATGCGTGCAGCCGGTTAGGGTCAGTAGGGCAGATAAGATAAGAGCGCGCATCGCCAATCCCAATAAAAAGGCCCCATCAATGACGGGGCCAGACACTATGTTAAAATTACAGAATACGGCTGATCAGCCTGTCGATACGTATCCGGCGCAGACGGCGGATAAGCTTACGCACCTTAACCGGGTACTCGGCAATACTTTGCAGATCGCGATAGTGTTTCACCACGGTGGTGTGAGTGCGGATCAGCGCCAGCTCTTTATCACGCTGCGGGGCCAGCTCCTGTTGCGGATCGTGAATAAGGATCGCGTTTTCCAGATCCAGTCGCCACGCGCGTGGGTTAAGGTTGTTGCCGGTCAGCAGCAGCCACTCGTCATCCACCCACATTCCTTTCAGGTGATAGCTGTTATCCGCGTCTTTCCACAGACGGACAATGAGCTGATCGGTATTCACATAGTACTGCAGGCGGCTCAGGAAACGACGCAGGTTAATTTCATAGAGATAGGGCAGCGCACCGATAATTTTAAACGGCTCGTTTTCCGGGATATAGAAGTCGTTCGCGGTCTTATCCCCGACGATAATCTCTACCTTCTTGCCTTCGCGCAGCAGCTGAATGATGTTGCGTACCAGCACTGCCGGCAGGTTAAAGTAGGGAGTGCAGATCGTCAGCTTGTGCTCGGTGCACGGCATCAGATGGAAGATCGTCTTGTTAAGCAGGCTGGTTTTGCCCAGACCCACCAGCGGCGTCACCGCCAGCTGCTCGTTATCCGCATCGCCCTGGAAATGGTAGCCAGCATCACGCAGCTCCTGACGGAACTGACGGATATCATTTTTGATTTCCGGGCTTTTAGGCCGCTGGTCGCTATCAAGGCGATTAACGCCGCACCCCTGAATCAGGTTGTGGTCGACCCACTCCAGCATAATGTCTGCCATCCGTGCATTGCGGATCAGCTGGTAACGGTCGTAGCGATACTTTTCGTGCTGATGCAGGTAGACGTCGTTCAGGCTGGCACCGCTATAGAGCACGGCATCATCAATGATAAAACCTTTGTAGTGCAGCACGCCCAGCGCTTCACGGGTATTCACGGGTACGCCATAAACGGCGATATCGACGCCAGGATTCTCCTGCGCCAGACGGCAGTACCAGTCGGCATTGGTGTTGGCCGCGGCAGCACCGATCCGGCCACGCTGGGCGCGATGCCAGTCAACCAGGACGCGGACATCCAGCTCTGGACGCTGGCGTTTCGCTTCATAGAGCGCCGCCATAATGTCTTTACCGCCGTCGTCCTGCTCAAGATACAGGGCGATAATACAGATGCGTTGTGTCGCACCAGCAATCTGTTTTAGCAGCGTTTCCCGAAAATCGGCGGGAGCGTAGTAAAACGTGACATCATCAACTGACTGAGAGAGCTTAGGTAGTTGAGCAAGGTGTTGTTGATGTTTATTACGCTTAAATTTTGACAACATCACAGTGCGTATCTTCTCTGTTTATTGAAGGGTCTCTGTATCATGCATCTACAGAAGCATGCAGACCACATAAGCGGACAATGATAACACCAGAGCCAGCGAAAGTGGTCAACATTTCCAGTACCTTACTCAGGAGCCGCCAGGCCCGGCAAGAGGAAGCGTCAGGCTGACAATCCCGTCCTCTAGCTGGATATCAACGGTAAAGCCGAGTTTACGTGCCAGCGTAACCATACCGCGATTATTAGGCATCGTAATACCATTCAGACGCATGAGACCGTGATCGCGGGTGTAGCCAATAAGTTTCTCCAGCAGGCGTCTCCCCAGACCTAACCCCTTAAGGTCAGAGCGGACCAGCACGGCAAACTCCGCATCAACGTTGTCAGGATCGGAGATCGCCCGCGTCACGCCAAGGATCTCTTCGCCATCGTCAGTGCGCCGCACGGCAACGATCGCCATCTCCCGATCGTAGTCGATCTGAGTCATATTGGCTAAGTCCTCATGGGTGAATTCGTTGATCTCACTGAAGTAACGATAATAAAGATCCTCTTTTGTGACCTTGGCGATAAAACGCTGCAGGGCCGGTTCATCTTCGGGCAGGATGGGGCGGAACAGGCAGGCATCGCCGTTTTTCAGCGTCACGCTCTCCTCAAGATGCTGTGGATAGGGGCGTATCGCCAGCCGGCTTTCGCTGCTGCCGCTAAACGGTGCCAGCGTCAGCGTCACGTCGAGGGCGGTAAACTCCCCGGCGGAGGCCAGCAGCGGGTGAATATCCAGCCGTTGGATCTCCGGGCAGTCAACGATCAGGTTTGATACCCGCACCAGAAACTGGCTCAGGCCGATCACATCCAGCGGCTGTAGACCGCTGCGCCCGCGGATCTTCTTATTCTTGATGGCCTGAATAACCAGGTAGCGGGCAAGGTTCATGTTCAACGGCGGCAGCGCTACTGCGGCCTGATCCTGCGCTCGCCACTCCACGCCACCTTCGCCCAGCATAATCAGCGGGCCAAACACCGGATCCTGCTCTACCACCACCCGCAGCTCCTGGGCACCGGCGCGGTTAGCCATGCTTTGCACCTGCAAACCGTGCACTCGTGCCTGGGGCCAGCGCATCTTAACGCGATCGATAATCGCCTCTGCCGCCTGCTGTACCTCCGCAGCGGTGCGCAGATAGAGCATCACGCCCTGAACTTCGGACTTGTGTGGGATATCCGGGGATCGCAGCTTCAGGGCGACCGGGTAGCCAATTTGCCCGGCAATGTGTACCGCCTCGGCGCTGTCGCTGGCAATCCAGGTGGGAAGCGTTTGCAGCCCGTAGGCGCGAAGTACCGGCTGCACCTCGTGCGTATCAAGCGTGGTGGCTCCCTCATCGATAGCCTGCTGCAATAGCTTATGCGCTTCGGCCGTATCGGCGGTCAGGTTGCTGGGCAGGGCAGGCGTCTCACGGAGCTGCTTCTGGTTGCGACGGTACTCCACCATATGCATAAAGGCGGTAATCGTCCCCTCCGGCGTCCGGTAGGTTGGCAGCCCCGCTTCGCTAAACAGGCGGCGGGCCTCCTGAGAAGAGAACTCCCCGCACCAGTTGGTCAGCACGGTGACATATTTACCGCGTGGATGCTTTTTCAGGGCGTCAATCAGAGCCAGCGCGCTTTCGCTGCCGGGCGCCACGGCGCTGGGGGAGTGGATCACCAGCAGGGCGTCATAGTCTGTACTGTCGAGCAGGATATTAAGCGCGGTGATATAGCGCTCGCTGCTGGCATCGTCGCGCAGATCCAGCGGGTTATCCGCCACAACCGATCCCGGCAGCGCTTCACGCAGGCGGGAGAGGGTCTCTTCCCCCAGCGTCGCCAGCTTGCCGTTGCGCAGCCAGAGCTCGTCCAGCGCCAGCGCCGCCGGTGCCGCGCCGTTGCTGATAATCATCAGGCGCTCTCCGCGCAGCGGGCGCATATGGCTCAGGGTCTCAACGGCAGAGAAAAGTTCATGGGTATCCTGCACCCGCAACAGGCCTGCGCGCTGAATTGCCGCATCCCAGGCGGGATCCATCCCGGCGTTAACGTGCAGCAGACGCTGCGCCGCTGGGCTACGGCCGCTTTTGATCACCAGAATGGGCTTATTACGTGAGGCGCTACGGGCGGCGGAGACAAAGCGCCGGGCGTCGCTCAGGTGCTCCAGATAGAGCAGAATAGCGCTGGTTTTGCTGTCGCGGGCAAGGAAGTCCAGAAGCTCATCGACGTCGATATCCAGGCTGTCGCCGAGGGCGATAAAGTAGGAGAAGCCCATTTCGCGCTGCTGGGCCCAGTCAAGAATGGTATTGGATACCGCCGCCGACTGGGAGATAAAGGCCAGCTTGCCGCGCGCGATCGGTACCGGAGAGAAGCTGGCGTTGAGCCCTTGCCAGGGTGCCAGCAGACCGAGGCTGTTTGGCCCCAGCAGGCGCATCTGGAAACGGCTGGCGCAGGCCAGCAGATCGGCATGCTGTTCCGGCGGCGCAGAGAGGATGATGCAGGTCTTACACCCTTTCTGGCCTAGTGCCTCCAGCAGGCTTAAGTTGCGTTTCGCATGGGTGCAGAGCACGGCGAGATCCGGCGTAAAGGGCAGGCTGGCGACATCCGGCCAGGCCAGCACTCCCTGCACGGCCTTCCAGGCCGGGGTCACCGGCAGAACCGGACCGGCAAAGCCGCCGGCCAGTAGGTTACGCATCATCAAAAAGCCGGCGCGATCCGGCTTCATTGAGGCACCAATCACCGCAATCGACTTAGGGCGCAGCAGCGCTTCCAGTCCTCGTTGGCTCATACCGGTCTCCAGAAAAGAGTGACCTGATGATTTTAAACGCTTTCTTCCATATCCGCTGTGACGCTGCCCTTATGCTGCGTTTTTCCTGCCAGATAGCGGGTACGGAAGCAGGAGAAGTGATCCCCCAGCGCCTGAGCGGCATGCTGGTCCGCAGCGAGATCGAGCAGGGCGATCGCCACCTCTGCCGTGCAGTACTGCCCCTCAACCTGTGCTTCGCGCAGGCGGTAGGCGGAGACGCGGGAGAGATCGACAGAGATCACCGGTAGCCTGTCGAGATAAGGACTTTTACGGAACATCTTCCGCGCCTCGGTCCAGGTTCCGTCGAGCATAATAAACAGTGGCGGTTTACCGCTGGGAGGCGTGGTGATCACCTGACGCTCGCTGCCCGCATAGGCAGCGGGAAAGACCACCATTGGCTGGTAATCAGGATTGGCGACCAGATCCAGCAGCGCCTGCGGCGGCTCGGTGCGCGACCACTGGAACGCGGCGGTATCCGGCAGGATATCGGCAATCAGGCGTCCGGTATTGCTGGGCTTCATCGGTTCGGTATCAAACATCACCAGACAGAAGCGGCTGCGGGCAGAGCTGGGCTGTAGCGTAGCGCACAGGCACTGCTTTAGCGGCAGCAGGCAGCGCTGACAGCGGCGGATACGGTTACCCCGGGCGAGAAAAGGGCGTGTAGCGCGGGCAAGACGTTGCGCCCGAAGTTGCAGTACGGCGTTATTGGTCACGGTCATAGAGGTGGCGCAGAAAAAACGCCATTGTGGCAGAGGGAAAAACGGGGCACAAGCGCGCCCCGGAAGATTAGAGTGATTCGTTCAGCCAGCTATCGAACGGTGCTTTCGGCACCGCGCCGCTCAGCATGTCGACAACCTCACCATTTTTGAACAGCATGATGGTTGGAATGCTGCGGATCCGGAAGCGGGCGCTTAGCTCACGTTCGGCTTCGGTGTTAATCTTTACAAAGCGCACTTTGCCGCTGCGCTCTTCAGCAACGTCTTCAAAAATCGGGGCAAAGCTGCGGCACGGGCCACACCAGGGTGCCCAGAAATCTACTACTACTGGCAGATCGTCTTTCAGGAGTTTATCCAGCGTCTCGCCGGTGGCGTTAACTACGTCGCCATCGAAAAGATCGTGGCCACAGCGTCCACATTTCGCGCCGTCGGTAGCATGGTCATCGGGAATGCGGTTCAGTGCCTGACAGCTTGCACATACGGTATTCATAACTAACCTCTGGGTAGTGCGGTGGGACAGAGTATGTTTCCAATATGTTACATATTATCTTTGAGCAGGTGTGAAACGACAACGCGTTTTATTCAATGAGTACAATAGTCGCAGGCTTTTAAATGAAGTAATGGCTATGCGCCTGCACATCGGGTAATCTGCGCGCTTCGCGCAGCGCTGGTGGAGAAAAGCATGAACGACGAACTTAAAAACAAAAGCGGCAAGGTCAAAGTGATGTATGTCCGCAGTGATGATGATTCTGATAAACGTACCCATAACCCGCGTACCGGGAAGGGGGGCGGACGTCCGGGATCGTCTCGTGCAGACGGTGGCCGTCGCCCCGCCCGCGATGAGAGAAAACCTTTTGGTCGCGATCGTGACCGTGATAACGAGCGTGACGGCGGATCGCCGTGGCGCACCGTCTCCCGCCCGCCCGTTAGCGAATCGGTAAGGGACGAGGAGGAGTCAGCCAGCGGCAAGCCGGTTATCGATCCTGAAGTGATCCGTCGCCAGCGCGCTGAAGAGACACGCGTTTACGGTGAAAACGCCTGTCAGGCTCTGTTCCAGAGCCGCCCGGATTGCATCGTCCGCGCCTGGTTTGTCCAGAGCGTGACGCCGCGCTTCAAAGAGGCGCTGCGCTGGATGGCAGCTAACCGCAAGGCCTACCATGTGGTAGACGAGGCCGAGCTGGCAAAAGCGTCCGGAACCGAACACCACGGTGGCGTCTGCTTTATTATCAAAAAGCGTAGCGGTATCTCTGTGCAGCAGTGGGTGAGCCAGGCGGGCGAGCAGGATTGCGTCCTGGCGCTGGAGGATGTGGGCAACCCGCACAACCTCGGCGCGATGATGCGTAGCTGCGCGCACTTCGGTGTGAAAGGCGTAGTGCTGCAGGACGCGGGAATTATCGAGTCTGGCGCAGCGGTACGTACCGCTGAGGGCGGGGCCGAGCACGTGCAGGCGATCACCGGTGACAGCGTGCTTGATGCGCTGGATGCCTTCCGCAAAGCGGGCTACACCATTGTAACCACCTCCAGCCATGAAGGTACGCCGCTTTATCAGGCCGAGATGCCGAAGAAGATGGTGCTGGTATTAGGCCAGGAGCGTGACGGTCTCTCCGATGCGGCGCTGGCCAGCGCCGATCTGAGCCTTGCTATTCCGGGCACCGGCAACGTTGAAAGCCTTAACGTCTCCGTGGCGACCGGCGTTCTGCTCGCCGAGTGGTGGCGTCAGAACAAAGCGTAACGCTTTCCAGGCCCGGCAGGCATCGCGCCGCCGGGCCCAATCCCTTCGCTATTCGCTCTCTGCCGGCAGAACCGGCATCCAGTCAATCGGCTTCTCGCCGTGCTGCTCCAGCCACTCATTAGCCAGTACAAAATGGTGACAGCCAAAAAATCCCCGGTGCGCCGACAGCGGTGAAGGGTGAGGCGCTTTCAGGATATGGTGGCGCTGGCCGTCAATAATCGCCCCTTTCTTCTGCGCGTGGGATCCCCACAGTAAAAACACGACGTTCTCACGGTGCTCGTTAATCAAAGCAATCACCTTATCGGTAAAGGTCTCCCAGCCGAGGCTGGCATGAGAGTGCGCATGGCCTGCGCGCACGGTCAGCACCGTGTTGAGCAGCAGCACTCCCTGACGCGCCCAGCTCTCCAGATAGCCGTGCGTCGGCCGGGTAAATCCCGGAATTGAGCTCTCCAGCTCTTTGTACATATTGAGCAGCGACGGGGGCGTAGCGACGCCGGGGCGGACGGAGAAGGCCAGGCCGTGTGCCTGTCCCGGCCCGTGATAGGGATCCTGACCGAGGATCACCACCTTCACATCCCCCAGCTCGGTGAAGCGAAAGGCGTTGAACACATCCTTCTGTGGCGGGTAAACCGTCACGCCAGCCTCGCGTTCGGCGGCTACTGCGTTAAGCGTATTGGTAAAGTAGGGCTGCTTTTTCTCTTCAGCCAGCACGTCGTGCCATGTTTGCGAAGTGGTCATTCCGGTCTCCTGCCTCTTTTAGTGATCCTAAGCTTAACCGCTTCTTTCCGCGGAATAAAATACGTGGGCATAAACGCGGGCTCAGACTTAACAAAATTTGAGAAAATACAAAATATTTTTAGAGGGCCACGCGGCATAACTTGATATAAAACAACTATTTCCCATCATGACCCTCTTTGTGGTGTGGCTTTTATTGATATAGGTCAAGGAATGACCCCAGTTTGGCTGGTATATATACACTCAGGCAACAATGGTTTTACCAATTGGCCGGGATATGGCCGACACAATAATTTAAGACGCCCGGGAGGCATCATATGATTACAGGTATCCAAATCACCAAAGCCGCAAACGACGATCTGTTAAACTCTTTCTGGCTGCTCGACAGCGAAAAAGGAGAAGCGCGTTGCGTATGTGCTAAAGCCGGTTTTGCCGAAGATGACGTGGTGGCGATTGACCAGCTGGGCAGCATCGAGTATCGCGAAGTACCGATGGAAGTTCAGCCGCAGGTTCGCGTTGAAGGCGGCCAGCACCTGAACGTTAACGTGCTGCGTCGTGAAACCCTGATGGATGCGGTTGAGCATCCGGAAAAATATCCGCAGCTGACCATCCGCGTGTCAGGCTATGCGGTACGCTTTAACTCCCTGACCCCAGAGCAGCAGCGCGACGTTATCGCCCGTACCTTTACTGAAAGCCTGTAACAGGCCTGTATAAAAAAAGCCGGGTAGCGAACCCGGCTTTTTTATTACTCGTTTGAGGACTCTTGAGAGCCGCTCGGCTTACGACGCTTACCCACGTTTTTAGCATCGCGATGACGCACCTTCACGCGCGGCTTCTCTTTCTCTTTCTCTTTCTTTTCGGCACGCTTGGCCAGCGCTTTCTTCGACGGCTTACCCGTCATCTTCTCGCTCGGCGCACGGGTGGTGGGGCGCAGCTCGTCAATCACACGGGCTTTTAGCGGCTCATCAACGTAGCGGCCAATTTTCTGCAGCAGCAGGTAATCGTGGGCCTCGACCAGCGAAATGGCGGTACCTTTGCGGCCGGCGCGGCCGGTACGGCCAATACGGTGCAGGTAGATATCGCCGCTGCGCGGCATATCGAAGTTAATCACGTGGCTCACGTCTGGAATATCGATCCCACGAGCGGCAACGTCGGTGGCGATCAGCACATTTACCCGGCCTTCGGTCAGACGTTTGATACCTTCGGTACGCTTCACCTGGGCCATCTCGCCTTCAAGATAGCAGTTGTTAATACCGGCGTTACGCAGCAGCTCTGCCAGCTCATGCACGCGCTCGCGCTTACGAACAAACACGATGGTGCGGGTCGCATCGTCCTGGGTCAGCAGGTGCTTCAGCAGGGCGGTCTTATGTGCAAAGTCATCCGCGCGGTAGTACCACTGGTGGATTTTTTTACGTTCGCGGGTAGACGGTGTCGCAGAGACCTCGACCGGATCTTCCAGCAGGCGCTCGGCAAAGTCCTTCACGGCGTTGCCTTCCAGCGTGGCGGAGAAGAGCATGGTCTGCTTACGCCAGCGCGTCTCCCCGGCGATGTGCTCGATATCCTGGGCGAAACCCAGCTCCAGCATGCGGTCTGCTTCATCGAGGATCAGCGTCTCTACGGCGCGGCAGTCAAAGTTCTCTTCTTTGATGTACTGCATAAGGCGGCCGGTTGTGGCGACCACGATATCCTGGTTTTCGCTGAACACTTCGGCGTGGTTCATATAGGCTACGCCGCCGGTGATAGTGGCGATATCCAGATGGGTATTTACCGACAGCTCACGGGCGTGCTCGGCCACCTGCGTTGCCAGCTCGCGGGTAGGCGTCAGGATAAGAATACGCGGCGGTCCGGATTTCTTACGTGGAAAATCGATCAGGTGCTGCAACGCAGGCAGCAGATACGCTGCCGTTTTACCCGTGCCGGTAGGCGCGGAACCGAGTACATCTCGGCCCTCCAGCGCAGGCGGAATAGCAGCCGCCTGAATGGCAGTTGGGCGTGTGAAGCCTTTACTCTGGAGCGCGTCCAGCAGGCTTTCATCGAGTTCGAGTTCGGAAAAAGTCGTTACAGTCATGTTCTACCTCAGTGTGGGGCGCTGATTATAATCGTTATGGCTGCAATCTTCATCTCTTTGTGTGGATAACGCTTTCCCGCCTGGCGGCTTTCCCCTATTCTACACCGGTTTCGTTAGTTGGATTGTTAAGAATGCCCCACAGCAAAGCGCAGCTGCGTCGTAATGGATTCACCTTTAAACAGTTTTTTATTGCCCATGACAGATGTGCCATGAAGGTGGGTACTGACGGTATTCTTCTCGGGGCATGGTCGCCGGTTGCCGGGGTTAAGCGTATCCTCGATATCGGCACCGGCAGCGGCTTGCTGGCGTTGATGCTGGCCCAGCGTACCGGTGAGACAGTAAGCATTGATGCCGTAGAGCTGGACGTCGATGCCGCTCAACAGGCGCAGGAGAACGTGAGCGAGTCGCCGTGGGCGGATCGCATTCAGATCCACTCTGCTGACATTCAGGAGTGGGTCAACACCTGCACCCGCCGCTACGATCTCATCGTCAGCAACCCGCCTTACTATGAAAAAGGGGTCGAGTGCGGCACGCCGCAGCGGGAGCAGGCGCGCTATACCGTCTCTCTGGATCACGGTACGCTGCTGGCCTGCGCCGCCGAGTGCATCACTGAAGAGGGGTTTTTATGCGTGGTGCTGCCGGAGGCGCTGGGAAATGGCTTTACGCAAAAGGCGCTGGAGACGGGCTGGCATTTGCGCCTGCGCACCGACGTTGCCGATAACGAAAGTCGTCTACCGCACCGCGTACTGCTGGCTTTCTCCCCCACCCAAGGGGAGTGCTTTAGCGATCGCATGACCATCCGCGGCGCGGATCAGCGCTATTCAGAAGACTATACGGCGCTGACCCAGGCGTTCTATCTCTTTATGTAGGTGCGCGGGACAAGTATCGATGGCCCGGAGTCTGGCAGCAGCGCCGGGTAATCAAGCGTGTAGTGCAATCCTCGGCTCTCCTTACGCGCCATGGCGCAGCGAACAATCAGCTCCGCAACCTGCACCAGATTACGCAGCTCCAGCAGATTGTTAGAGACGCGGAAGTTAGCGTAGTACTCGTCGATCTCCTGCTGCAACATCTGGATCCGCCGTAGCGCGCGCTCCAGCCGCTTGCTGGTGCGCACGATCCCCACGTAATCCCACATCAGCAGGCGCAGCTCGTGCCAGTTATGCTGAATGATGACTCGCTCATCAGGATCCTCAACCTGGCTCTCGTCCCACGCGGGGAGCGTAGCGACCTCTGACACAGCAGAAAGCCGCCCGGTAATATCCTCCGCCGCTGACCAACCGTAGACCAGACACTCCAGCAGTGAGTTCGATGCCATACGGTTTGCGCCGTGCAGGCCGGTATAGCTCACCTCGCCGATGGCATACAGCCCGTCCACGTCGGTACGGCCTGCGTCATCCACCATCACGCCGCCGCAGGTGTAGTGTGCCGCCGGCACGATAGGCACCGGCTCTTTGGTGAGATCGATACCCAGGCCAAGCAGCTTCTCGTAGATCATGGGGAAGTGCTGGCGGATAAAGGCCTCTGGCTTATGGCTAATATCCAGGTACATGCAGTCCGCCCCAAGACGTTTCATCTCATGGTCGATAGCTCTGGCCACGATGTCACGCGGAGCCAGCTCGCCCCGGGAATCGAAGTCGGGCATAAACCGCGTGCCATCCGGGCGCTTAAGGTAGGCGCCTTCCCCGCGCAAGGCCTCGGTAAGCAGGAAGTTACGTGCCTGCGGGTGGAAGAGGGCGGTGGGGTGAAACTGGTTGAATTCGAGGTTAGCCACCCGGCAGCCTGCCCGCCAGGCCATGGCGATACCGTCTCCAGAGGCGATATCCGGGTTAGTGGTGTACTGATAGACCTTCGACGCACCGCCGGTGGCCAGCACTACCGCTTTCGCCCGGCAGGTCTCAACCGCCTCGCGATTGCGGTTCCACACCCAAGCGCCAACCGCCCGACGCGGGCCGGAGAGGCCAATTTTGTCGGAGATAATCAGGTCTACAGCGTTGCAGCGCTCCAGCACGCGAATATTGGGATGGCTCAGCGCCTGGCTTACCAGCGTCGTCTCGACCGCTTTGCCGGTAGCGTCGGCGGCGTGCAGGATCCGGCGATGGCTGTGGCCGCCCTCGCGGGTCAGGTGGTAGCCCTCTGCACCGTTGGGCTGCACGTGGGTATCAAACAGCACGCCCTGATCGATAAGCCACTGTACGCAGGGCCGGGCGTTGCTGGCGACAAACTCAGCCGCATGGCGTTCGACGATACCTGCCCCCGCGATAAGCGTATCTTCCACGTGTGAGCTAATGCTATCGGTGTCATCAAACACGGCGGCAATGCCACCCTGCGCATAGAGGGTGGAGCCTTCGCTAATCGGGCCTTTACTAAGAACAATCACGCTATGGTGTTGCGCCAAACGCAGCGCCAGAGAGAGACCAGCAGCGCCACTGCCAATTACCAGCACATCACAGGAGAGATCGGGAGTCGTATTCATGATAGTGTGTTTAATTTACTAAACAGGATGACGCCAGCATAGATCTAAAGGCAGTATAAATCACCAAATTTTTTAAATCGTGTTGTAAAGGCTAAACAGCGAGGCGGTGAAAAGGCTAAATCAGTTTTGTGGTGAAAAAAAAGCAGGGTTGCGTTACTCTGCTGACGGTATAAAAGGCTTTTCTACTATGCGACGTGCATAGTTTAGCGTCAGTAGACTTATAATGAGTCATAACCAACGGTCTACGAAACGATACACAAAAACAAAGGCGTAACGGAACTTTTGCCGAAAAAGTCTCTCTAACCACATGCTTGCTCAGAGTGCTGTGTGGGAGTGGCGTTTCGATTACGCGTGGATATTAGGTTTGGGGAGACATTACCTCGGATGAGCGAGCAGTTAACGGATCAGGTCCTCGTCGAACGGGTCCAGAAGGGAGATCAGAAAGCCTTTAACTTACTGGTGGTTCGCTACCAGCATAAAGTAGCGAGCCTGGTTTCCCGTTATGTGCCGTCGGGCGACGTTCCCGATGTGGCACAAGAGTCTTTCATTAAGGCCTATCGCGCGCTGGATTCATTCCGGGGGGATAGCGCTTTTTACACCTGGCTCTATCGTATTGCGGTAAATACCGCCAAGAATTACCTGGTCGCTCAGGGTCGTCGTCCACCGTCCAGCGATGTTGATGCTATAGAAGCAGAAAACTACGAAAACGGTGGGGCGCTGAAAGAAATTTCGAACCCTGAGAACTTAATGTTGTCAGAAGAACTGAGACAAATTGTTTTCCGAACCATTGAATCGCTTCCGGAAGATTTACGTATGGCAATTACCTTACGGGAGCTGGATGGCCTTAGCTATGAAGAGATAGCCGCCATTATGGACTGCCCGGTGGGTACGGTACGTTCACGTATCTTCCGAGCTCGGGAAGCCATTGATAATAAAGTTCAACCGCTTATCAGGCGTTGACGATAGCGGGATACTGGAAAAGGTATTAGGCATGCAGAAAGAAAAGCTTTCCGCTTTAATGGATGGTGAGACGCTGGATACCGAGCTGCTCAAGGAGCTGTCTCGCGATCCGGAAATGCAGGAAACCTGGGAGCGTTATCACCTGGTGCGTGACGCTTTACGCGGTGACACTGCCGACGTCATCCATTTCGATATCTCAGCCCGCGTCATGGCTGCTATTGCCGACGAACCGGTACGGCAGGCAACACCATTGATCCCGGAATCCCAGCCTGCGCCACAGCAGTGGCAGAAGATGCCGTTCTGGGCCAAAGTGCGTCCCTGGGCAAGCCAGCTTACGCAAATGGGCGTAGCCGCCTGCGTTTCGCTTGCGGTGATCGTTGGCGTGCAGCACTATAATAGTCCGTCCGACAGTGCCCAGCAGCCTGAAGCGCCGGTGTTTAACACGCTTCCTATGATGGGCAAAGCCAGCCCGGTTAGCCTTGGCGTCCCGTCGGAGGCCACTGCCGATGCGGGTCAGCAGCAGCAGGTTCAGGAGCAGCGCCGCCGTATCAATGCGATGCTGCAGGACTATGAGCTGCAGCGTCGCCTGCACTCCGAACAGCTTCAGTTTGAGCAGGCGCAAACCCAGCAGGCCGCTGTACAGGTGCCAGGAACCCAAACTTTAGGAACGCAATCGCAGTAATGAAGCAACTTTGGTGTGCCATGTCTCTCATGGCCGGTAGTCTGTTGTTTTCTGCTAACGCCTCGGCTGATGTCACCTCCGGGGCGTTGTTGCAGCAGATGAACCTGGCCAGCCAGTCTCTCAACTATGAGCTCTCTTTTGTCAGCATTAATAAGCAGGGCGTCGAGTCGTTACGCTATCGACATGCCCGGCTGGCAAATCAGCCTCTCGCCCAGCTGTTACAGATGGATGGCCCGCGTCGTGAGGTCGTTCAGCGCGGCAGTGAAATAAGCTATTTCGAGCCGGGCCTTGAGCCGTTTACGCTGACCGGCGACTACATCGTCGATTCGTTGCCCTCTCTGGTCTATACCGATTTCAAACGGCTAGCGGCCTTCTACGATTTCATCTCAGTAGGGCGTACCCGGATTGCCGATCGCCTGTGCGAGGTGATCCGCGTCGTGGCCCGTGACGGTACCCGCTACAGCTATATTGTCTGGTTGGATGCGGAGACCAAGCTTCCCATGCGGGTCGATCTGCTCGATCGCGACGGGGAGACCCTGGAGCAGTTCCGCGTCGTCGCGGTCACCGTGAATGAGCAGGTGGGAAGCAATATGGAGAACCTCGCCAAAGCTAACCTGCCGCCGCTGCTGTCGGTTCCGGCGGGCGAAAAGATCAATTTCAACTGGTCGGCGACCTGGCTACCGCAGGGCTTTAGCGAAGTCTCCAGCAGCCGTCGCAAGCTGCCGACGATCGATATGCCGGTGGAGTCGCGTCTCTTCTCTGACGGCCTGTTCAGCTTCTCTATTAACGTTAACCGCGCCAGCCAGAACAGCAGCGATCAAATGCTACGCACCGGGCGTCGTACCGTCAGCACCACAGTGCGGGATAACGCAGAGATTACCGTAGTCGGCGAGCTTCCGCCGCAGACTGCAAAACGTATTGCAGACAGTCTTAAATTCAGGGCAGCACAATGATCAAAGAGTGGGCAACCGTGGTCTCATGGCGCAATGGCGAAGCCGTTGTCAGCTGTGATGTTAAAGCATCCTGTAACAGCTGCGCCTCGCGCGCAGGGTGCGGCAGCCGCGTTCTGAACAAGCTCGGTCCGCAGATGACCCACACTATTTCCGTGCCCAGCGAGCAGCCGCTGGTGGTCGGGCAGAAGGTCGAGCTGGGTATTGCCGAAGGCAGCCTGCTCAGCTCTGCGCTGCTGGTCTATATGTCACCGCTGGTGGGGCTGTTTGTCATGGCCGCACTGTTCCAGACGCTGTTTGGTTACGACCTGGCGGCGATGGGCGGCGCGGTGCTGGGCGGCGTCGGGGGCTTTCTGCTGGCTCGCGCGTTTTCACCCAGGCTGGCTGCCCGCGAAGCCTGGCAGCCGGTGATCCTGAGCGTTGCCCTGCCGCCAAACGAGCTACGTGTAGAAACGCACACTCCGGACGCAGGCCTATAAAGTCTCGCTTTTTCACCGCCTGGCTTGAGTCATCCTCAGCCAGGCGTTCATTTAACGCTGTTTAACTCTCGTTCTACGCTTTATCTTTTTTAAATAACCGTGTTTTGAGCTTTGCATTAATCGTAAGAAAGGGCGACTCAATATAGGTATAAGTTATTATGGCTACGCCGCATGCAAGCGTCATAATCGCTGGAAGGAGAAGGTAGTAAATATATTCAGGTGTATCTGCAAAGGGAAGTAAATTAAAAAGAGTAAAAAGGGTATAAAGAATAAACCCATGAGTCAGATATATGCTATAGCTAATATCACCAAGTTTAGTTAACCCTCTGTTTTTTAGTAATCCAAACATATCATTACCGGCCGCAATACAGCAAAATGAGATGCTAATTAAAAACATCTGTTTATAAGTGTAGTAATGTGAGAAGAATAGGGCATAAATTAACGTCACTAGCGCAATGTATGTCATAAGTTTGCTTCTGAAGATATAAGCGAACCGTGAAGAGGCGATAGCGTAGGCGAGACCACCATAAGCAAAAAGAGTAAATAGATCGTCTATCAGACCCAGTGTATGATAGCTACTATATAGAATTATTGCAGGTAGTGCTGCACATAAAATAGCCCGTACGCTTAGCGTCTTCAGATTAAGCAGAGCCAGGATAGGAAGCGACAGGTAAAAGACAGCTTCGTAAATGAGCGTCCAGTGGGCTCCGCTTATAAATGATGCGATCTCAATACCATTTAACGGTGGAAGATTAAATATCAATGCTTCGCGAAATGAAAATATGAGCTCTCCGGGCGTAGCGTGGCCTTTATAATAAAAAAAGTAGATGGTATAAATCACACCTAAAACAAATATAAAGAGAGGGTAAATGCGCAAAACCCTATTAATAGCCAATTCGCGCCAGTGGATGCCTCCACGGCAAATTTTCCCGATAAAAAGATAGCCAGTAATCATAAAAAACATTGATACGGGAATGGCACCAATATTACTAACAAGTTTATTTTTCGCTAACCCCCAAACGCCGTCCACTTTGAAATGATAGGTGAGAACGAAATGATGACATAGTACTAAGGGTGCTAATAAGCCCCTGAAGGCGTCAAGGGTTATATTTCTTCCTTGTGAAGCAGGGTGGGGTAAATAATTTAATGCTTTTATTACCAAGAGCAGAGATAAAGAAAATATCACAATTAAATATAAATTATACATTATAGATCCGAGTAGTCATGTATACAGACTCGCGCATAGTAGCACTTACCGATGGACTGAGCGATACCCGGTGCTGGATATGCTTAAGTTGTTCTCATCATATAGTGGGAAGTGAGAATCGTGCAGGAATGTAACCTTTTATGTTAATGAAAGGATCCTATGCTGACGATTTGCCCTCTACAGTGTAAGATGCTCGGCAATGTACGGGACGGTAAGTAGCACTGCACGTTCGCTGCCATGTCCATCAAATGATTTAAAATAACACTTGGGTTAGAAAATCCTTACATATGAAGAATATACGTAACTTCTCCATCATTGCGCACATCGACCACGGTAAATCGACGCTGTCTGACCGTATCATCCAGCTTTGCGGCGGCCTCTCCGATCGCGAAATGGAAGCCCAGGTGCTGGACTCCATGGATCTTGAGCGCGAGCGCGGGATCACCATCAAAGCCCAGAGCGTAACCCTGGACTATAAAGCCGCTGACGGTGAAACCTATCAGCTGAACTTTATCGACACCCCAGGACACGTTGACTTCTCCTATGAAGTTTCCCGTTCGCTGGCGGCGTGCGAAGGCGCGCTGCTGGTCGTCGATGCAGGCCAGGGCGTGGAAGCGCAGACGTTGGCTAACTGCTACACCGCGATGGAAATGGATCTGGAAGTGGTTCCGGTTCTGAACAAAATCGACCTGCCGGCTGCCGATCCAGAGCGCGTGGCGGAAGAGATTGAAGACATTGTCGGTATCGACGCCGCCGACGCCGTACGCTGCTCCGCGAAGACCGGGGTAGGGGTGGGCGACGTGCTGGAGCGTCTGGTACGTGATATTCCCCCGCCGCAGGGCGATCCTGAGGGGCCGCTGCAGGCGCTGATCATCGACTCCTGGTTCGATAACTACCTGGGCGTTGTCTCTCTGGTTCGTATCAACAACGGCACCATGCGCAAGGGCGATAAGATCAAGGTGATGAGCACCGGCCAGACGTATAACGCCGATCGCCTGGGCATCTTTACGCCGAAGCAGGTTGACCGCACCGAGCTGAAGTGCGGCGAGGTTGGTTGGCTGGTCTGTGCCATCAAAGACATCCTTGGTGCGCCGGTGGGCGATACCCTGACCACCGCTCGCAACCCGGCGGATAAAGCGCTGCCGGGCTTTAAAAAGGTGAAACCGCAGGTTTACGCGGGTCTGTTCCCGGTTAGCTCTGACGACTACGAGAACTTCCGCGATGCGCTGGGCAAGCTGAGCCTCAACGACGCCTCCCTGTTCTACGAGCCGGAAAGCTCTACCGCGCTGGGCTTCGGCTTCCGTTGCGGCTTCCTTGGCCTGCTGCACATGGAGATCATTCAGGAGCGTCTGGAGCGTGAATACGATCTGGACCTGATCACCACTGCGCCGACCGTAGTGTACGAAGTTGTGACCACCTCGAAAGAGACGGTATACGTCGACAGCCCATCCAAGCTGCCGCCGCTGAATAATATTCAGGAGCTGCGCGAGCCTATCGCCGAGTGCCACATGCTGCTGCCGCAGGAGTACCTGGGCAACGTCATCACCCTCTGCATTGAGAAGCGCGGCGTGCAGACCAACATGGTTTACCACGGTAAACAGGTGGCGCTGACCTATGAGATCCCAATGGCGGAAGTGGTGCTCGACTTCTTCGATCGCCTGAAGTCCACCTCGCGTGGCTATGCGTCGCTGGACTACAACTTCAAGCGCTTCCAGGCCTCTAACATGGTCCGCGTTGACGTCCTGATTAACGGCGAACGTGTTGATGCCCTGGCGCTGATCACCCATAACGATAACGCGCCGTACCGCGGTCGCGAGCTGGTTGAGAAGATGAAAGAGCTGATCCCGCGCCAGCAGTTCGACATCGCGATCCAGGCCGCCATCGGTAACCACGTTATTGCCCGCTCGACGGTGAAACAGCTGCGTAAAAACGTTCTCGCCAAGTGCTACGGCGGTGACGTTAGCCGTAAGAAAAAGCTGCTGCAGAAGCAGAAAGACGGTAAGAAACGTATGAAGCAGGTCGGTAACGTTGAGCTGCCGCAGGAAGCGTTCCTCGCCATTCTGCACGTAGGTAAAGACGGCAAATAAACCATTAAGGAGTTGGTATGGCGAACATGTTTGCCCTGATCCTGGTGATTGCAACCCTGGTGACAGGGTTGCTCTGGTGCCTGGACAAGGCCGTATTTGCACCAAAGCGTCGGGAGCGGCAGGCCGCAGCCCAGGCGGCGGCGGGCGATACGCTGGATCAAAAAACGCTGAAAAAAGTGAGCCCGAAACCGGGCTGGCTGGAGACCGGAGCCTCTGTGTTTCCGGTGCTGGCGATTGTGCTGGTGGTGCGCTCATTTATCTATGAGCCGTTTCAGATCCCATCTGGTTCGATGATGCCAACCCTGCTGATCGGCGACTTTATCCTGGTGGAGAAATTTGCCTACGGGATTAAAGATCCGATCTACCAGAAAACGCTGATCGAAACCGGCCATCCGAAACGCGGCGACATCGCGGTGTTTAAGTATCCGGACGATCCGCGCCTGGACTACATCAAGCGCGTGGTAGGCCTGCCGGGCGATAAGGTCAGCTACGATCCGGTTGCCAAGCAGGTTACGGTACAGCCAGGGTGCAGCTCCGGTCAGGCGTGCGCCAGCGCGCTGCCGATCACTTACTCCAACGTGGCGCCCAGCGATTTTGTCCAGACCTTTAGCCGCCGTAACGGTGGCGAGGCTAGCAGCGGCTTCTTCCAGCTGCCGCCGGGCGAAACCAAAGAGAACAGCGTGCGCCTCGCCGAGCGTAAAGAGACGCTGGGTGACGTGACGCACCGCATTCTGACCGTGCCGATTGCGCAGGATCAGCTGGGGCTCTATCACCAGCAGCCAGGCCAGCCGCTGGCGACCTGGATCGTGCCGCCGGGACACTACTTCATGATGGGTGATAACCGCGACAACAGCGCGGACAGCCGTTACTGGGGCTTTGTGCCGGAGGCGAATCTGGTAGGTCGGGCCACCGCGATCTGGATGAGCTTCGAGAAACAAGAGGGCGAGTGGCCTACCGGCGTGCGCTTAAATCGCATCGGTGGCATCCACTAATCCGTCGGGTTGCAGCGAATCTGACTGCAACCCAAATTATTTCCACGATAAATCAGTCCCGGCTAACGACATCCCTCGCCGTTGTGTATAGAATATTCCCCCGAAGTTAAGGCTGGTTCCGCAGGGAGCCACGGCACACGAAACCGCGTTGTTCTCTTCAGGTCGGTTTCGTGTGCTGCATTTTTGACGCATTCATCCTATTGGTATCGCATGAACCCCATCGTAATTAATCGGCTTCAACGGAAGCTGGGCTACACTTTTCAACATCAGGAGTTATTGCAGCAGGCGTTAACCCATCGCAGCGCCAGCAGCAAACACAATGAGCGTCTGGAGTTTTTGGGTGACTCCATTTTAAGTTTCGTTATTGCTAACGCGCTCTATCACCGCTTCCCCCGCGTGGACGAAGGCGATATGAGCCGGATGCGCGCGACGCTGGTGCGCGGCAACACGCTGGCTGAACTCGGCCGCGAGTTTGAGCTGGGCGAGTGCCTGCGTTTAGGGCCGGGCGAGCTTAAAAGCGGCGGTTTTCGCCGGGAGTCTATTCTGGCCGACACCGTTGAGGCGTTAATTGGCGGCGTGTTTCTCGATAGCGATATCCAGACCGTCGAAAAGCTGATCCTCTACTGGTATCAAACTCGCCTGGACGAGATCAGCCCAGGAGATAAGCAAAAAGATCCGAAGACGCGTTTGCAGGAATTTTTACAGGGTCGTCACCTGCCGCTGCCAACCTATCTGGTTGTGCAGGTGCGTGGTGAAGCCCACGATCAGGAATTTACTATCCACTGCCAGGTAAGCGGCCTGAGTGAACCGGTGGTCGGCACAGGTTCCAGCCGCCGTAAGGCGGAGCAGGCAGCCGCCGAACAGGCGTTGAAAAAACTGGAGCTGGAATGAGCAACGAAAAAACATACTGCGGATTTATTGCCATCGTTGGACGTCCCAACGTGGGCAAATCTACGCTGCTGAACAATCTGCTTGGGCAGAAGATCTCTATTACCTCCCGTAAAGCGCAGACCACGCGTCACCGCATCACGGGGATCCATACCGAAGGCGCTTACCAGGCCATCTACGTGGACACCCCGGGCCTGCATATGGAAGAGAAGCGCGCTATCAACCGCCTGATGAACAAGGCGGCCAGCAGCTCTATCGGCGACGTTGAGCTGGTGATCTTCGTGGTGGAAGGTACCCGCTGGACGGCGGACGATGAGATGGTGCTCAACAAGCTGCGCGACGGCAGAGCGCCGGTGATCCTGGCGGTTAACAAGGTCGATAACGTGCAGGAGAAGGCGGATCTCCTGCCGCACCTGCAGTTCCTCGCCAGCCAGATGAACTTCCTCGATATCGTGCCGCTCTCTGCCGAGACCGGGATGAACGTGGATACCATTGCCAGCATCGTGCGTAAGCACCTGCCGGAAGCGATCCACCACTTCCCGGAAGATTACATTACCGACCGTTCCCAGCGCTTTATGGCCTCAGAGATCATCCGTGAAAAACTGATGCGTTTCCTTGGCGAAGAGCTGCCCTACTCGGTGACCGTTGAGATCGAGCAATTTGTCACCAATGAGCGTGGCGGTTACGACGTCAACGGCCTGATCCTGGTTGAGCGCGAGGGGCAGAAGAAGATGGTGATTGGCAACAAAGGGGCCAAGATCAAAACCATCGGTATTGAAGCCCGCAAAGATATGCAGGAGATGTTCGAAGCTCCGGTGCATCTTGAGCTGTGGGTGAAGGTCAAATCCGGCTGGGCCGACGACGAGCGCGCCCTGCGTAGCCTCGGCTACGTTGACGACCTCAAGTAATTGACCGAAACGAACGGGTACGGCCAACGTACCTGCGGCATGAAAGACGACGAGTATAGAGGCTAATGGAAGGGTGGCAGCGCGCTTTTGTTCTCCATAGTCGTCCCTGGAGCGAAACCAGCCTGATGCTGGACGTCTTCACGGAAGAGTCGGGCCGCGTGCGCCTTGTTGCTAAAGGCGCACGCGCAAAACGTTCCAACCTTAAGGGCGCACTCCAGCCCTTTACGCCTCTATTGGTACGCTTCGGCGGCCGGGGTGAAGTCAAAACCCTGCGCAGCGCCGAAGCGGTGTCGCTGGCGCTCCCTCTGAGTGGTATCACGCTCTACAGCGGCCTCTACGTTAACGAACTTATCTCTCGCGTGCTTGAACATGAGACGCGCTTCTCTGAACTTTTTTTCGATTACCTGCACTGTATCCAGGCGCTGGCAGGCCTGAGCGGCTCGCCCGAACCGGTCCTCCGGCGCTTTGAGCTGGCGCTGCTGGGGCACCTGGGATACGGCATCGATTTTATGCACTGCGCCGGGACCGGCGAAGCGGTAGAGGACACCATGACCTATCGCTACCGGGAGGAGAAGGGGTTTATCGCCAGCGTGGTAATCGATAACCGTACCTTCACCGGCCGTCAGCTGCGGGCGCTCGCCGAGCGTGAGTTTCCCGATAGCGATACGTTAAAAGCGGCGAAACGCTTTACCCGCGCGGCCCTGAAGCCGTATCTTGGCGGTAAGCCGTTAAAAAGCCGGGAGTTGTTTCGCCAGTTTGTGCCGAAACGGCCAGCGCCGGATGCACCATAAAACAAAGGATATTCGAGGATTGTATTGTCATGGCTGAACTACTGTTAGGCGTTAATATCGATCACATTGCCACCCTGCGTAACGCGCGTGGCACGGCATACCCGGATCCGGTCCAGGCGGCGTTTATTGCCGAGCAGGCGGGGGCGGACGGTATTACGGTGCATCTGCGCGAGGATCGCCGCCACATCACCGACCGCGACGTGAAGGTGCTGCGCCAGACGCTCGATACGCGCATGAATCTGGAGATGGCGGTCACCGAAGAGATGCTGGCTATCGCCTGCGAGACTAAACCTCACTTCTGCTGCCTGGTACCGGAGAAGCGCCAGGAGGTCACCACCGAAGGCGGACTGGACGTGGCCGGGCAGCGGGATAAGATGCGCGACGCCTGCACGCGGTTGGCGGAGGCCGGGATCCTGGTGTCGTTGTTTATCGATGCCGATCGCGAGCAGATCAAAGCCGCCGCAGAGGTAGGGGCACCCTACATCGAAATTCACACCGGCTGCTATGCGGACGCGGAAGACGACGCCACCCAGGCCAAAGAGCTGGAGCGCATCGCCAGCGCCGCCACCTATGCGGCAAGCCTCGGCCTGAAGGTCAACGCTGGCCACGGTCTGACCTATCACAACGTGAAACCTATCGCCCGCATCCCGGAGATGCACGAGCTGAACATCGGCCACGCCATTATTGGCCGGGCGGTGATGAGCGGCCTGAAAGAGGCGGTCGCCGAGATGAAACGCCTGATGCTGGAAGCGCGCGCCTGATGGCTATTCTGGGCTTAGGCACGGATATTGTGGAGATTGACCGCATTGAAGCGGTCATCTCCCGCTCCGGCGAACGGCTGGCAAAGCGGGTACTGAGCGCTAACGAGTGGGAAATCTACCAGGCGCACCAGCAGCCGGTACGCTTTCTTGCCAAGCGCTTTGCGGTGAAAGAGGCGGCGGCTAAAGCGTTCGGGACCGGGATCCGCAACGGTCTGGCGTTCAACCAGTTTGAAGTGTTTAACGACGAGTTAGGCAAGCCGCGTCTGCGCCTGTGGGGCGAAGCGCTGAAGCTGGCAGAGCGGCTGGGCGTGACCCATATGCACGTCACCCTGGCGGATGAACGCCGTTACGCCTGCGCGACGGTAATTATCGAGAGTTAGATCTTATCCGCGTGGTGCAGCAGGACAAACTTGTCCCACAGCTGCTCCTGGCTCTCACCGTGCGCCGGATCCTTGAGAATGGTATTGGGGATAGGGCAGACCTTCTGACACGTCGGCGTCTCGTAGTGGCCGACGCACTCCGTACAGCGATCGCTGTTAATCTCATAAACGCTCTCACCCATCGAGATGGCCTCGTTCGGACACTCGGGTTCGCACATATCGCAGTTTATGCATTTTTTGGTGATCAGCAACGCCATCGGAAAATCTCAGAAGCTACACAAGCAGGGCGGGTATTATACGCCCGATTTGTGCTCAGACCAGTTTTTTCACCAGCGCTTCGCTGTGGCGGATCCGCTCCGGGGCGTGCTCCAGGTCCTGCTGCACCAGGGCCATAAACAGCAGGTCGGTGAGCAGCATCTGGGCGCTGGTAGAGGAGATGGCGGCGCTGCGGGTGGCCTGCTCTTCGGCAATGGTATAGAGGCAGCGGGTTGAACGCTGCTGCAGGGCGTTAGGGGTAAAGCCGGTGATCGCCAGGATCTTTGCTCCAACGCGTAAGGCTTCATCCGCCGCCATGTTGATCTCCCGCCTTTCGCCGGTATAGGAGATAGCCAGCAGCAGATCGCTGCTCTCCATCGCCTGGGTCGTTGCTAACAGGGCATGCATATCCTGCTCGACCACGGCGTGAAAACCAATCTTCATCAGCTTCCAGCCAAAGTTACGCGCCACCAGCCCGGATGCGCCGATGCCCGTCAGTACGATCCGTCGCGCATCGCGCAGCATGATCACACTCTCCTGCAGCTTATCTTCACTATTTACATCAAGGGTCGCGTTCATGGCGCTGACCTTCTCATGGATCAGCTTCTCGCCCACCACGCGCAGGGGATCGTCGCCGCGGATTTGGTTATGTACCGGAACGGAGTGGGGCGTTGGCGTGCTAACCAGCGCTTCGCTAATCGCCAGCTTAAGCGCCGGAAAGCCTTTAAACCCTAGCTTTTGGGCAAATTTCACCACGCTCGACTGACTGATGCCCGCCTCGGCGGCCAGCTGCTGAGAACTCAGATGGAGCGCGCGAGCGGGCTGGGTAAGCAGAAAATCCGCCAGCTTTTTATCGCTCTGCGCCAGGCCCGTATAGCGCTGACGGATGTGAATCAAACAGTTCATGACAACTCCAGGGGCAAAACGTGACAACGGCTACAAACATCCTGTTCGCAGGCATCAATGAATTATATATTCCATTATACTGCGCTGGACACGAATAAAATATTCAAAAGGTACTGATAATGAATCTTGGCTCACTGGTATCAGAAACGCGAAATTCTGAGACGATGGATCTGGACGCGCTTTCGACTATCGAGTTAGTAACCCGTTTTAATCAACAG
Source organism: Pseudescherichia sp. L3 (assembly GCF_024656065.1). Lineage (NCBI taxonomy): Bacteria > Pseudomonadati > Pseudomonadota > Gammaproteobacteria > Enterobacterales > Enterobacteriaceae > Pseudescherichia > Pseudescherichia sp. L3. The sequence goes on along the minus strand of NZ_JANKYC010000001.1, from coordinate 2,362,044 downwards.
GATACGCTGGTCGCGCTGGCAGTGAAAGAGACATTGCCAGATGTTGCACGGGCAGTGGATGCTGCCGCGACAGCGCTGAAAGCAGGTGGACGTATCATCTATATGGGCGCAGGCACCAGCGGCAGGCTCGGCGTTTTGGATGCCTCGGAGTGCCCGCCGACCTTTGGCGTCCCGCACGATCTGGTGATTGGCCTGATCGCCGGAGGTCCAGGGGCGTTGCTTAAAGCGGTAGAGGGAGCAGAGGATAACCCGCAGCTGGGGGAGGACGATCTGCGTGACCTGACCCTCACCCCCCAGGATCTGGTAGTAGGTTTGGCCGCATCTGGCCGCACGCCTTACGTTATCGGCGGACTTAAGTATGCCCGGGCTACAGGCTGCACCACGGTGGCTATCTCCTGTAATCCCGGTTCGCCGATAGCTCAGGCGGCGGATATTGCTATCTCGCCGGTCGTGGGGCCGGAAGCGCTGACCGGCTCTACCCGCCTCAAGTCCGGCACGGCGCAGAAGCTGGTGCTGAACATGATCTCCACCGGGGCGATGGTTAAGTTTGGCAAGGTCTACCAAAACCTGATGGTCGATATGAAAGCGAGCAATATTAAGCTCATTGACCGCGCCTGCCGAATGGTAGTTGAAGCCACGGGCGTTACCCTTGAGCAGGCTCGCAGCGTGCTGGAGCAGACCGGGTATGACGTCAAGCCCGCTATTTTAATGGTGCTGACCGGCCTGGACGTGGACGCAGCCCGCGCCCGGCTCGACATGCACCAGGGATTCTTACGCGCCGCGCTGAATAGCTAAGAGGTACACATGGATAAGTCACTGACGCTGGCAGGAGAGATCCTGCAGGGCATTGGCGGGCAGGGCAATATTCTGCGGCTGGAAAACTGTATGACCCGCGTACGGTTTGAGGTGCAGGATGAGGGGCTGCTCAATATCAGCGGGCTGAAAGCGCTTCCGGGCGTCAGCGGCTACGTTAAGCAGGGTGAGCAGCATCAGCTGATTGTCGGGCCAGGAAGAGCGGGCCAGGTAGTGGATGCCATGCGCTCGCTGGTTAACGGGGCGGAGGCTGCACCGATCCCGGATGAGATCGACCGTAATAAGGCGCAGGCAAAAGCCCAGTATAAAGCGCCAATGAGCGACGCCCTGCGCATGTTGGCGAACGTTTTCATTCCGCTTATCCCGGCGTTCATCGCCTCCGGGCTGATCACCGGCATTATCAATATCCTGAAGCGGCCCGATATTGCTGGCGATATCGCGATTCACTACCCCAACCTGCTGGGGCTGCTCGGCATCTTTGGCAGCGCCGTGTTTGCGATCATGAATATTCTCGTGGGGGTCAACGCGGCGAAGGTCTTCGGTGGCTCGCAGGCGTTAGGCGGGGTGATGGCCGGTATTCTCTCCAGCCCGCAGCTGGCGCAGATCACCCTGTTTGGCGAAGCGTTGCAGCCTGGGCGCGGCGGGGTGATCGCCGTGCTGCTGGTAGTAGCCCTGATGTGCTGGTTTGAGAAGCGGCTGCGCGAGCGGCTACCGGGTTCGCTGGAGCTGATTCTCAACCCGCTGCTGACCACGCTCATCACCGGGGCGATAGCTATCGTGGCGCTACAGCCGCTCGGGGGGTGGATTTCTGAATCTATTGCTCAGGGGGCAGGCTGGGCTATCGATCGCGGCGGCCTGCTGGTGGGGGCGGTGCTGGCCGGGACCTTTTTGCCGCTGGTGCTTACCGGCCTGCATCAGGGGCTGGTGCCGATCCACGTGGAGCTGGTCCAGGCGCATGGCTATAACGCCCTGTTACCCATCCTCTCAATGGCAGGCGTCGGTCAGGTCGGGGCGGCGCTCGCCGTGTTGCTGAAAACGCGCAATACCCGGTTAAAAACGGTCATCAAAGGCGCGCTGCCGGTGGGGCTGCTCGGCATCGGTGAGCCGCTGATTTTTGGCGTTACGCTGCCGCTGGGTAAGCCGTTTATCGGTGCCTGTCTGGGCGGCGCGGTGGGTGGGGCACTGGTCTGCTACTGGAAAGTGGCGACGGTCATTACCTTTGGCATTTCCGGTTTACCGCTGGCTTTAACGATTGTTACCGGAAAAGTCACGATCTATCTGTTAGGCTATTTATTGGCTGTCCTCGCCGGGTTCGTGTTTACCTGGCTGTTAGGTTTTAACGATCCAAAGGAGTAGGGTTTGGCAAATAGCGAGCGTCGTGTTGTGTTTTTCGATCTGGATGGAACGCTGCATCAGCAGGATATGTTCGGGACATTTCTGCGGTATCTGCTGCGGCATCAGCCACTCAATGCGCTGCTCGTTCTACCTTTGCTGCCGGTTATCGGCATTGCGTTACTGGTAAAGGGGCGGGCCGCCCGCTGGCCGATGAGCCTGCTGCTGTGGGGCTGCACCTTTGGCCACAGCGAGGCGCGGCTTAAAGCGCTGGAGAAGTCATTTGTAACCTGGTTTCGCGAGCGCGTCACCGCCTTCCCGGTGGTGCAGGATCGCCTGACCAACTATCTCGACGCCTCCGATGCTGATATCTGGCTGATCACTGGCTCCCCGCAGCCGCTGGTAGAGCAGGTCTATTTTGATACCCCCTGGCTGCCCCGCGTCAACCTGATCGCCAGCCAGATCCGCCGCAGCCACGGTGGCTGGGTGCTCTCCATGCGCTGCCTCGGGCATGAGAAGGTGGTGCAGCTGGAGCGGAAAATCGGCACGCCGCTGCGCCTCTACAGCGGCTACAGCGACAGCAAGCAGGATAACCCGTTGCTCTACTTCTGCGAGCATCGGTGGCGTGTCACCCCCCACGGTGAGCTTCAGCAACTCGAATAGTGTGTGCGTACTTACACCTGTGTATAATGCGCCCCGTTTTGACTACTGGAGTGCTGAGCCGTGTCCGATACCGAATTGACCCATGAATACTGGATGCGCCACGCGCTTATGCTCGCGCAGCGCGCCTGGGATGAAGGGGAGGTGCCGGTCGGGGCGGTGCTGGTGCACAACGACCGCGTGATTGGCGAGGGGTGGAACCGGCCCATTGGCCGCCACGATCCCACCGCGCACGCCGAGATCATGGCCCTGCGTCAGGGGGGGCTGGTGCTACAAAACTACCGTCTGCTTGATACCACCCTCTACGTCACTCTGGAGCCCTGCGTTATGTGTGCGGGGGCAATGGTTCACGGCCGTATCGGCACGCTGGTGTTTGGCGCGCGCGATCTGAAAACCGGCGCGGCAGGCTCCCTGATGGATGTCCTGCACCATCCTGGCATGAACCACCGGGTAGAGATCGTCGAGGGGACGCTAAATGGGGAGTGTTCCGGCATGCTCAGCGAATTTTTCCGCCAGCGTCGGCTGGCGATCAAAGCGCAAAAGCAGGCGCGCTAAGGCGTCTCAGCGCCTGCTGACGCCTGGTTCAAAATCCCCGGTAGCGTAAAGCTGGACTGACCGAACGCCTCGGCGGGAGAGAAGGCGCTCAGCGGCATCACGCCATAGTGGGTCTCGGCGAGCTCCTCCTGAGCGACCACCGGATAACTTTGCGCCATACGCTGCTCGTGAGCAATCTGCTGCTCCTGCTGCCGCGCTTTCTCCTGCAGATAACCTACCAGGCTAATCTGATACTTACGGATATTTTCCACGTAGGCGTAAGCTTCATGCCCGCGGGCGTAGCCATAGGTAAGCCTGCTATACCACGCCTTCTGGCTAAGCAGCGGCAGACGCTGTTTGACATCTGACCAGCTATCCGGGTTGCCTTTGGTCTTCGCCGTCAGGGCGCGGACGTCAAGCATATGGGCATAGCCCATGTTGTAGGCCGCCAGTGCAAACCAAATCCGCTCCTCCTCGGGCACCGTTGCCGGGACGTGATCCATCATATCCTGAAGATAGCGCGCCCCGCCGCTGATGCTCTGTTCAGCATCGGTGCGATCGGTCAGGCCCAGGCTCTGGGCGGTATTTTTAGTCAGCATCATCAGGCCGCGTACGCCGGTGGGGGAGGTGGCCTGGGTGTCCCAGTGGGACTCCTGATAAGAGATGGCCGCCAGCAGACGCCAGTCGATCTTCTGGGCGTACTTTTCAAACAGCGGACGCAGGTCAGGCAAGACGCTATCGATGGCGCGCAGGAAGGCGCGAGTATCAACATAGTCGAACCCCTTGCCGTGGCCGAGATACTTCTCCTCAAGGCGCGCCAGGGTGCCGTCCTCGTTAATCACGTTGAAGAAGTCCAGCATGGCGGCGGAGAGGGCGTTATCGCTATCATTCTGGCTAAACCATGCCACCGGCTGCTCGTCGGTAATATCCAGCGCCACCGCCAGCTCGGGGTGCACGCGCTGGAATAGACTTATGGCCACGGAGTCGGCGATGGTATAGGCCAGCTTTCCCTGAGCAACTTGCAAGAGCAGATCGTTAGTGCCCAGCTTCTCGTCCACCTTCCAGCTCAGATCCGGATACTTCTTCTCCTTTAACGCCTGCAGATCGCTAATGACAACGTGCCCTGGCGCGACGGTCAGTTGTGCATCGGTCACTGAGGCTAACGTGCGTGGACGCAGGCTGCCTACCCGATAGACCAGCTGCTGGGAAACGGAATAGTAGACCGGCCCGCTCTGATAGTGCTTGATGCGTTCGTTGTTATAGACCAGCCCGGCCGCCAGCATATCGGCATTGTCGTTATCGAGATCGTCAAACAGCTGGTTGATGTTTTGCCGCACGGTAATGCGCAGCTTCACGCCAAGATAGGTAGCAAACTGTTCGGCCAGCTCGTAATCGAGGCCGGTGGGTTTATCACTGGTGGCGTTCCAGGTAAGCGGAGAGACCAGGGTGCTGACGCGCAGCTCGCCGCGCGCCTGGATCGCAGCGATGCGGTTTTCGGCTTTACCCGACCAGGGGATCGAGGGCCACAGAGCTGCTGCCAGCAGCAGAGTCACAATGCCGATAAGCAGATAATTAAACTTTAATTTTCTCAAGGAGTTAATTCTCTGCGTCACCTGACGCCTCAGTCCGCCGTCATTATTATAGAAAAGCATTTATCCGGAAGTGAGCGGCATTTTGCTTAAGATTGCGGCACTTAGCAACTTATTAGAGAATTAGGTAACATCTATTGCTAAAAATTTCGGGCAATTTTATTTCCACGCAAACGGTTTCGTCGGCGGGCAGGATTCTTTATAATGACGCCCGTTTTCCCCCTGGCGCATTCTTACAGCGTCATCGACGCGCTAAAGACGAGAGACTTATGATGGAAATTCTGCGTGGTTCGCCTGCACTGTCTGCATTCCGTATCAACAAACTGCTGGCACGCTTTCAGGCAGCCGCCCTCCCGGTAAGCAACATTTACGCTGAGTATGTCCATTTCGCTGACCTCAACGCTCCTCTAAATGCCGATGAACACGCCCAGCTCGGCCGCCTGCTGACCTACGGCCCGCGCCTGAGCAGCCACGCGCCTGCCGGCAAGCTGCTGCTGGTGACGCCGCGTCCGGGGACCATCTCTCCCTGGTCTTCAAAAGCAACGGATATCGCCCACAACTGCGGCCTGACGCAGATCGCCCGCCTTGAGCGCGGCGTCGCTTACTACGTTGAAGCGTCTACCCTGAGCGCTGAACAGTGGCAGGCGGTGGCCGCCGAGCTGTATGACCGCATGATGGAGACGACCTTTGACGCACTGCAAGAGGCGGAGAAACTCTTTGCCCACCATCAGCCCGCGCCGGTAGAGAGCGTGAACATGCTGGAACAGGGACGTGCAGCGCTGGTAGAGGCTAACCAGCGTCTGGGTCTCGCGCTGGCGGAAGACGAAATTGATTACCTGTTCGATGCCTTCACCACCCTCGGGCGCAACCCGAACGACATCGAGCTGTACATGTTCGCCCAGGCGAACTCCGAGCACTGCCGACACAAGATCTTCAACGCCGACTGGGTAATCGACGGCGAGCAGCAGCCGAAGTCGCTGTTTAAAATGATCAAAAATACCTTTGAGAAAACCCCGGACCACGTGCTGTCGGCCTATAAAGACAACGCGGCGGTGATGGAAGGTTCAGAGGTTGGGCGCTTCTTCGCCGATAGCGAAGCAGGCCGTTACGATTTCCATCAGGAGCCTACCCATATCCTGATGAAGGTCGAGACCCACAACCACCCGACGGCGATCTCGCCATGGCCGGGCGCGGCAACCGGCTCCGGCGGTGAGATCCGTGACGAAGGTGCAACCGGCCGCGGCGCGAAGCCGAAAGCGGGCCTGGTGGGCTTCTCCGTCTCTAACCTGCGTATTCCGGGCTTTGAGCAGCCGTGGGAAGAGGATTTCGGCAAGCCGGATCGTATCGTTACCGCGCTGGATATCATGACCGACGGTCCGCTGGGCGGCGCGGCGTTCAACAACGAATTTGGCCGTCCGGCGCTGACCGGCTACTTCCGTACCTACGAAGAGAAGGTCAACAGCCACAACGGCGAAGAGCTGCGCGGCTACCATAAGCCGATCATGCTGGCGGGCGGTATCGGTAACATCCGCGCCGATCACGTGCAGAAGGGCGAGATTACCGTTGGCGCGAAGCTGGTCGTGCTCGGCGGCCCGGCGATGAATATCGGTCTTGGCGGTGGGGCGGCTTCGTCCATGGCCTCTGGCCAGTCCGATGCCGATCTCGACTTTGCCTCGGTACAGCGTGATAACCCGGAGATGGAGCGCCGTTGCCAGGAGGTAATCGACCGCTGCTGGCAGCTGGGCGATGCCAACCCGATCCTGTTTATTCACGACGTTGGCGCAGGCGGTCTCTCTAACGCCATGCCGGAGCTGGTGAGCGACGGCGGCCGCGGCGGACGTTTCGATCTGCGCAGCATTCTGAGCGACGAGCCGGGCATGAGCCCGCTGGAGATCTGGTGTAACGAATCACAAGAGCGCTACGTGATGGCGGTGGCTGCCGATCAGATGGATCTCTTCGACGCCCTGTGCCGCCGTGAGCGCGCCCCGTATGCGGTGATCGGCGAAGCGACCGAAGAGCGTCACCTGAGCCTGACCGACAGCCACTTCGACAATCAGCCTATCGATCTGCCGCTGGACGTCCTGCTCGGTAAAACGCCGAAGATGACCCGCAACGTTGAGTCGCTGAAAGCCGCTGGTGATCTCTTCGACCCGCAGGGCATTACCGTGGCCGAAGCGGTTAACCGCGTGCTGCACCTGCCTGCGGTGGCGGAAAAAACCTTCCTGGTGACCATTGGCGACCGTACGGTCACCGGCATGGTCGCCCGGGATCAGATGGTTGGCCCGTGGCAGATCCCGGTGGCCAACTGCGCGGTAACCACCGCCAGCCTTGACAGCTACTACGGCGAAGCGATGTCCATCGGAGAACGCTCTCCGGTGGCGCTGCTGGACTTTGCCGCCTCCGCCCGTCTGGCGGTAGGCGAAGCGCTGACCAACGTGGCCGCCACCCAGATTGGCGATATCAAACGCATCAAGCTCTCCGCGAACTGGATGGCCGCAGCGGGTCACCCGGGGGAAGATGCCGGCCTCTATGAGGCGGTGAAGGCGGTGGGTGAGGAGCTGTGTCCGGCCCTCGGCCTGACCATCCCGGTGGGTAAAGACTCGATGTCGATGAAAACCCGCTGGCAAGAGGGTAGCGAGCAGCGCGAGATGACCTCGCCGCTGTCGCTGGTGATCACCGCGTTTGCCCGCGTTGAGGACGTGCGCCACACCGTGACGCCGCAGCTCTCTACCGACAATAACGCCCTGCTGCTGATTGACCTTGGCAAAGGCCATAACGCGCTGGGCGCGACGGCGCTGGCCCAGGTTTATCGCCAGCTGGGTGATAAACCGGCAGACGTGCGCGACGTGCATCAGCTGAAGGGCTTCTACGACGCCATGCAGGCGCTGGTGGCGGCGCGTAAGCTGCTGGCCTACCATGACCGCTCAGACGGCGGCCTGCTGGTGACCCTCGCCGAGATGGCCTTTACCGGCCACTGCGGGATCGAGGCCGATATCGCCGCCCTGGGCAGCGACCGTTTGGCGGCGCTGTTTAACGAAGAGCTGGGCGCGGTGATTCAGGTGCGCGCCGAAGATCGTGAGGCGGTGGAGAACATCCTCAGCGCCCATGGCCTGACCGACTGCGTACACTACCTGGGCCACGCCGTTGCGGGCGATCGCTTCGTGATTACCGCTAACGACCAGGCGGTGTTCAGTGAAAGCCGCACCACGCTGCGTATGTGGTGGGCAGAGACCACCTGGCAGATGCAGCGCCTGCGTGATAACCCGGCCTGTGCCGATCAGGAGCATAACGCCAAGGCGCAGGATAACGATCCGGGCCTCAACGTGACGCTCTCCTTCGACATTAATGAAGACGTGGCTGCGCCCTATATTGCCACCGGCGCACGGCCAAAAGTGGCCGTCCTGCGCGAGCAGGGGGTTAACTCCCACGTTGAGATGGCAGCCGCCTTCCACCGTGCGGGCTTTGACGCCATTGACGTGCACATGAGCGACCTGCTGGCGGGCCGCACCACGCTTGAGAGCGCCCACGCGCTGGTGGCGTGCGGCGGCTTCTCCTACGGGGACGTGCTGGGCGCGGGTGAGGGCTGGGCGAAATCTATTCTCTTCAACGAGCGCGTACGCGACGAGTTCGAAACCTTCTTCCACCGTCCGCAGACCCTGGCCCTGGGCGTCTGTAACGGCTGCCAGATGATGTCCAATCTGCGCGAGCTGATCCCAGGCAGCGAGCTGTGGCCGCGCTTTGTGCGTAACGTCTCCGATCGTTTCGAAGCGCGCTTCAGCCTGGTTGAGGTCACGCAAAGCCCATCGCTGCTGCTGCAGGGTATGGTTGGCTCGATGATGCCTATCGCGGTTTCCCATGGGGAAGGGCTGGTTGAAGTGCGTGACGATTCGCACCTTGCCCAGCTGGAGAGCAAGGGCCTGGTTGCGCTGCGCTACGTGGATAACTTCGGTAAAGTCACCGAGACCTATCCGGCCAACCCGAACGGCTCGCCGAACGGTATTACGGCGGTGACCAGCGAAAGCGGACGTGTCACCATCATGATGCCGCATCCGGAGCGCGTGTTCCGTACCGTGGCGAACTCCTGGCATCCGGAAAACTGGGGCGAGGATAGCCCGTGGATGCGCATTTTCCGCAACGCCCGTAAGCAGCTGGGTTAAGAGCACAAGGCCGCTGTCGCAAAATCCCGACAGCGGCAAAATTAAATGTCTCCATTTGGAGACATTTAATTTATTGATTTTAAATGCTTTATTTTTGATGCTTTTTAGGTGTTGTCAATTGGCGACACTTTGCTTAAAAAGAGCGCAAAGATGATGCAGTTCACAAAATAAAAAACAGGTATATAAACAGAGAGTTATGCATTAACAATATACATTGGCATAACTTGTGCATATAATAGCGCAGTGGCTCATTCACCTTCTTATGTCAGCCCCTTCGGGACGCGCTACATAAACCCTGGAATGACGCACAAACAGGTGCCTGCCGTCTCACTTCTGATCATAGCGCTGCTATTTCAGGCCCGAGGCGAAACGTCGAGTAAGGCACCGCCTATTCCATGATAATGCCGGGTTTTTACCCGGCTTTATTATTTTTAGCCTTCCCCCCTTGGTCATCCTCAGCTAGCATTCCGGTAAATCCTTTCTAACGAGAGTAACGCGTTGAAACGCTGGCCTGCATTTCCCCACTCCCTGCGACAGCTTGTCATTATGGCGTTTTTGTTGGTTCTGCTGCCGCTGCTGGTGCTGGCCTGGCAGGCGTGGCAAAGCCTGAACACGCTCAGCGCCCAGGCGGCGCGCACCAACCGAACCACGCTTATCGATGCCCGGCGCAGCGAGGCGATGACCAACGCGGCGCTGGAGATGGAACGCAGCTACCGGCAGTACTGCGTGCTTGACGATCCCACTCTGGCGCGGGTCTACCAGAGCCAGCGCAAACGCTACAGCGACATGCTTGATGCCCACGCTGACGTGCTGCCGGATGAGCGACTCTCCCAGGCGTTACGGGAGGATCTCAACGCCCTTGCCCAGCTGCAGTGCCACAACAGCGGCCCCACCCAGGCGGCCTCCACCAGCCTTGAAGCCTTCGCTGCCGCCAATACCGAGATGGTGCAAACTACCCGTAAAGTGGTGTTTAACCGCGGGCAGCAGCTTCAGCAGGAGATTGCCGCCCGCGGTCAGTTCTTTGGCTGGCAGGCGCTGCTGCTGTTTCTGGTCAGCCTGGTGCTGGTGCTGCTCTTTACCCGCATGATCATCGGCCCGGTGAAGGGGATTGAGCGAATGATCAACCGGCTTGGGGCAGGGCAGTCGTTGAACAGTCGGGTGGCCTTTAAGGGACCGCGCGAGCTGCGCTCCGTCGGCGAACGCATCATCTGGCTCAGCGAGCGGCTGGCGTGGCTGGAGTCTCAGCGCCATCAGTTTCTGCGCCATATCTCCCACGAGCTGAAAACCCCGCTGGCCAGCATGCGGGAGGGCACGGAGCTGCTGGCCGACGAGGTGGTGGGGCCACTCACGGCGGAGCAAAAAGAGGTGGTCGATATTCTGGACGGCAGTAGCCGCAACCTGCAAAAACTGATCGAGCAGCTGCTGGACTACAACCGCAAGCTGGCCGATGGGGCAGTAGAGCTGGAGACGGTAGCCATTACACCGCTGGTCGAGACGGTGATCTCCGCTCACAGTTTACCGGCACGGGCTAAAATGATGCATACGGAGATCGCGCTGAAGGCGGAGAGCTGTCTGGCGGAGCCGGTGCTGTTACTGAGCGTGCTGGACAATCTCTACTCTAACGCGGTGCACTATGGCACTGAATCCGGTAACATTCTTATTCGTAGCTATCCGCACGGCACGCGCTTGCGTATAGAGGTCACCAATAGCGGTACACCTATTCCGCAGGCCGAGCGGGAGATGATTTTCGAACCTTTCTATCAAGGTAGCCACCAGCGAAAAGGCGCGGTAAAAGGCAGCGGGTTGGGTCTGAGCATCGCCAGGGACTGTATTCTGCGCATGCAGGGTGAACTGCAGCTGGTCACCAGCGATGAAGCGGGCGTCTGTTTTCGCATTGAGCTGCCGCTGGCTGGATCGGATAAAAGCTAAATGAATCTATATCAGGTAACTATGTCGCATATTTTGAGTCGCGTTGTGAAAATGATTTCGCAGCATTCCACGTTGCCTGTTGGCTTAACCTGCCTGCTGCTGGCGGGCTGCGCACCTGACGCCCCCCTTAAACCGGTGAATAAAGTTCAGCAAGAGAAGCTTCCCCAGCATCAGCTGGCCGATTTTCTGTCAACGCCCTGTGATAACGTCTGGTCGCTCACCGGGCAGGCCGTTGAGTCGAATCCACTCTACTGGCTGCGCGGCATGGATTGCGCGGAGCGCCTCTCGCCGGTAATGGCACGTGCCGAAGCCAGGCGCTGGCCGGATGACACCTGGCAGTCTACCTTCAAGCGCGGCATTCTGCTGGCCAACGCCAAAATTACCCCGCTTGAGAGACGCGCCTTTACTACGCGGATGGACACCCTCAGCCCGCAGCTGCCAATGCAGGTGCGGACGCTGTTCCAGGTGTGGCGCGACGGTCAGGCGACGCAGCTTCAGCTGGCAGAGGAGCGTTCGCGCTATGCCAAGCTTCAGGAGTCACGGGACAGCGATCTGGAGGCGTTACGTCAGCAGCAGCAGCATCTGCGCGAGGAGCTGGAGATCACCTCGCGTAAGCTGGAGAACTTAACTGACATTGAGCGGCGGCTCTCGACGCGCAAACCTGGCGGGGCGGAGCTCCCCGACAGCACCCGTCCGGCACAGCCGGATGCCCAACAGGAGGAGGTTAAGCCATGATGACGCCGCGTAAACCTGCCCATCTGCTGCTGGTGGATGACGATCCCGGCCTGCTGAAGCTGCTGGGCCTGCGCCTGACCAGCGAAGGCTATAGCGTAGTGACCGCCGAAAGCGGCCAGGAGGGGCTGCGCGTGCTGGCGCGGGAGAAGGTCGATCTGGTGATCAGCGACCTGCGGATGGACGAGATGGACGGCATGCAGCTGTTTGCCGAGATCCAGCGCGTCCAGCCGGGCATGCCGGTGATCATCCTCACCGCCCACGGCTCGATTCCCGACGCCGTTGCTGCCACCCAGCGCGGGGTATTTGGCTTTCTCACCAAGCCGGTGGACAAAGATGCGTTGTATAAAGCTATCGACGATGCCCTTGAGCATGCGGCCCCCGCCAGCGACGAGACGTGGCGGGAGAATATCATCACCCGTAGCCCGGTGATGCTGCGCCTGCTGGAGCAGGCGCACATGGTGGCCCAGTCCGACGTTAGCGTGCTGATCAGCGGCCAGAGCGGAACCGGCAAGGAGATCCTTGCCCAGGCGATCCACAACGCCAGCCCGCGCGGCAAAAATGCCTTTATTGCCATCAACTGCGGCGCGCTGCCGGAGCAGCTGCTGGAGTCGGAGCTGTTTGGTCACGCGCGCGGGGCCTTTACCGGTGCGGTCAGCAGCCGGGAAGGGCTGTTCCAGGCGGCAGAGGGCGGCACGCTGTTTCTCGATGAGATTGGCGATATGCCTATCCCACTTCAGGTCAAGCTGCTGCGCGTATTGCAGGAGCGCAAGGTGCGTCCGCTGGGCAGCAATCGCGATATCGATATCAACGTGCGGATCATCTCTGCGACCCACCGCGATCTGCCAAAGGCCATGGAGCGGGGTGAATTTCGCGAGGATCTCTTCTACCGCCTGAACGTGGTCAGCCTGAAGATCCCGGCGCTGGTGGAGCGGGCAGAGGATATCCCCCTGCTGGCCAACCACCTGCTGCGTCAGTCGGCCAGCCGGCATAAGGCATTTGTGCGGGCCTTCTCTACCGACGCCATGAAACGCCTGATGACCGCCTCCTGGCCGGGCAATGTACGCCAGCTGGTGAACGTCATTGAGCAGTGCGTGGCGCTCACCTCCTCGCCGGTGATCAGCGATGCGCTGGTGGAGCAGGCGCTGGAGGGGGAGAACACCGCGCTGCCAACCTTTGCTGACGCCCGGAACCAGTTTGAGCTTAACTATCTGCGCAAGCTGTTGCAGATCACTAAGGGCAACGTCACCCACGCCGCGCGGATGGCCGGGCGTAACCGCACCGAGTTTTATAAGCTGCTTTCTCGTCACGAGCTGGACGCCAACGACTTTAAAGAGTAGGCCGCACACGCACGTGAAATATGGTAGTGTGAGCAATCGATTACGACGCTGCTGACAGGCAAAAGAATTAGGGGATCACCGTGAAAAAGATTGATGCGATTATTAAACCTTTCAAGCTGGATGATGTGCGTGAGGCGCTGGCTGAAGTCGGCATTACCGGGATGACCGTCACCGAGGTGAAAGGCTTTGGTCGCCAGAAGGGCCACACCGAGCTGTACCGTGGCGCGGAGTACATGGTGGATTTTCTGCCGAAGGTAAAAATTGAGATCGTGGTGACGGACGATATCGTCGATACCTGCGTGGATACCATTATCCGCACGGCGCAGACCGGGAAAATCGGCGACGGTAAAATTTTCGTTTTCGACGTGGCGCGCGTAGTACGTATCCGTACCGGCGAAGAGGACGACGCGGCTATCTAAAGAGTCCGCAGGCTTACCCCAGCCCCCTTTGCGCGGGGCGGGGTAAGCGAGATCTTAGAGAACCTTGTGCGGACCGAAACACTCGTAGTGGATGCGATCGGCATCAACCCCAAGCGCAATCAGCTGTTTCGCCGCAAACTGCATAAAGGCTACCGGGCCGCAGAGGTAACACTGCATCGCCGGGTCGCTAAACGCCCCCTCCAGCTTGCTTAAATCCATCAGCCCTTCGCTATTAAAGCGTGCTGCGCTGCGATCTGCCTCAGTGGGAATACGATACCAGGTGTGCGCCTGGAAGTGCGGCAGCTTACTGCCCAGGGCGGCAACCTCATCTTCAAAGGCGTGCACCTCGCCGCTCTCGGCTGCATGGTACCAGTTCACCTGGCCTTGATGCTGCGCGCTGGCGAGGGTATCCAGCATGGCCAGCATCGGGGTCTGACCTACGCCAGCGGAGATCAGCGTCACTGGAGCCTGCGCAGGCACGTCGAGGAAGAAGTCACCCGCCGGAGAAGCCAGCTGAACCACGTCGCCGACGCGCGCCTCGTCGTGCAGCCAGTTGGAAACCTGACCGCCTTGCTCACGCTTCACGGCGATACGATACCCTTTACCATCGGCCTTGCGGGTCAGGGAGTACTGGCGGATCTCCTGATGCGGGAAACCGTCCGGTTTCAGCCAGACGGCGAGATACTGGCCTGGGCGATACTCGGCCACCGGCTGGCCGTCGACCGGCTCGAATTCAATGCTGGTGATCAGCGCGCTGCGCGGCGTTTTCGCCACGATGCGGAAGGGGCGGGTGCCTTCCCAACCGCCGGGCTGGGTAGCGTGGGCTTTATACAGCTCGGCTTCGCGGTTGATGAACACGCCCGCCAGCACGCCGTAGGCTTTGCCCCACGCCTCCAGCACCTCCTGACCCGGGCTATACAGCTCATCAAGGGTTGCCAGCAGATGTTCACCGACAATGTTGTACTGGTCAGGTTTGATCTGGAAGCTGGTGTGCTTCTGGGCGATCTTTTCTACCGCAGGCAGCAGCGCCGGGAGATTCTCAAGATTACTGGCATAGGCAGCAATGGCGTTAAACAGCGCTTCACGCTGGTCACCGTTGCGCTGGTTGCTCATGTTGAAAATCTCTTTCAGCTCCGGATTATGCTTAAACATGCGATCATAGAAGTGCGCCGTTAGCTTTGGGCCGGTCTCAACAAGCAGGGGAATAGTGGATTTTACGGTTGCGATAGTTTGAGCATCAAGCATTGCCTTTTCCTTATTGATCATTTCTATAAGTTGCATTATAAATGCATCTTATAAAAGTTCCCCTGCATTGTAAATGGTTAATAGCGTATTTAGGTTGCGTCGCGATGTCATGAAATATTTGCACGATATACCTGAAAAGAAATCGTGATTACAGGGGAGGATACTTATGGGACAAACCCTTGTGCCACGGGGAGCCAATCGTTTGCGTAAAAACCCATGTCAAGACCTGTTATCAGAAAATGGATCGGTTATACTGGTCGCCGGTGCCCCGAGGGCCATTGAAAATTACCGTTAGCTGAGTCAGGAGATGCGGATGTTAAAGCGTGAAATGAACATTGCCGATTATGATGCCGAGCTGTGGCAGGCGATGGAACAAGAGAAAGTACGTCAGGAAGAGCACATTGAGCTGATCGCCTCCGAAAACTACACCAGCCCGCGCGTTATGCAGGCACAGGGTTCTCAGCTGACCAACAAATATGCCGAAGGCTATCCGGGCAAACGCTACTACGGCGGCTGCGAATACGTCGACGTGGTTGAGCAGCTGGCTATCGACCGCGCTAAAGCGCTGTTTGGCGCAGACTACGCTAACGTTCAGCCGCACTCCGGCTCCCAGGCTAACTTCGCGGTCTACACTGCGCTGCTGCAACCGGGCGATACCGTTCTGGGTATGAACCTGGCGCAGGGCGGCCACCTGACTCACGGCTCCCCGGTTAACTTCTCCGGCAAGCTGTACAACATCATCCCTTATGGTATTGATGAGTCAGGTAAAATTGATTACGAAGACATGGCGAAGCAGGCTAAAGAGCACAAGCCGAAGATGATCATCGGTGGCTTCTCCGCTTACTCCGGCGTGGTTGACTGGGCAAAAATGCGTGAAATCGCAGACAGCATCGGTGCTTACCTGTTCGTTGATATGGCGCACGTTGCGGGTCTGATTGCCGCAGACGTCTACCCGAACCCGGTTCCGCACGCGCACGTTGTGACCACCACCACCCACAAAACCCTGGCGGGTCCACGCGGCGGTCTGATCCTGGCGAAAGGCGGTGATGAAGAGCTGTACAAAAAACTGAACTCCGCTGTCTTCCCAAGCGCGCAGGGCGGCCCGCTGATGCACGTTATCGCGGCAAAAGCGGTGGCACTGAAAGAAGCGATGGAGCCAGAGTTCAAGGTTTACCAGCAGCAGGTCGCGAAGAACGCCAAAGCGATGGTGGACGTGTTCCTGAACCGTGGCTACAAAGTGGTTTCTGGCGGTACTGAAAACCACCTGTTCCTGCTGGATCTGGTTGATAAGAACCTGACCGGTAAAGAAGCTGACGCTGCCCTGGGCCGCGCCAACATCACCGTGAACAAAAACAGCGTGCCAAACGATCCGAAGAGCCCGTTTGTGACGTCCGGTATCCGTATCGGTTCTCCGGCTGTGACTCGCCGCGGCTTTAAAGAAGCGGAAGTGAAAGAGCTGGCTGGCTGGATGTGCGACATTCTGGACAATATCAACGACGAAGCCGTCATTGAAAGCACCAAAAAGAGAGTGCTGGATATCTGCGCCCGCTTCCCGGTTTACGCATAATCCTTCCAGAATGTGAAAAAGGCCGCTGATGCGGCCTTTTTTATTGAAGTTTAAAAGAATATTAAATGCTTCCTTTAATGACACCACACGCAATCATAGAAATAAACGCTATTAAAGAAATATAGAAATCGATAATAAACCAATATTTAAGTTTTGGTGGCAATTGCTTCATAAATAAAACATCATCCACTTTGCTGTGAATAGATTTTTTTCCGAATATCAATGGGCGTAAAATAAAGCTGTTTTTTACTGCGTAACCAGCAGCAAAGCCAAACGGACTACACTCTTTCAGGATTGAAACAGCTAATGGTAGCTCTCCAAACTCACGCTCATATAAATCGCAAACTTCATTGAACCTACTTTTGCTAAATATTGCCATTAAAATTGTCAGAAAGCAGCAGGTCAGGAAAATTGACCCTAAAACTAATGCCAATACATCGCGTAAGTTATTCATTTATTATTTGCCCACTAATTTTTTCACCAGTCCATTCACCGATTGCTCCAAATAGCTTATCACCTTTATATGCTGCCGTTCCTGTAACCGCCAGGGAGCACGTGAGAGCCAGAATTCCCCCAGCCTCAATACTTAATCCTCCTAAAACGACCGCACATCCGGCATCCGCTATCTCCGATGTTAAAATTTTAGTGGCAGCTATGCCGCCTCCTAACCCGCCGGCAAACTCCCCCACTGATGCAAACGTCGTTTTCTTGCATTCGCGTCCTGTAGTACAGGCATCATAGATTTTTCCAGCTGCATTAAGAGCATTCAGACCGATCCCGACTCTGCCGAAAACTTCCATCGCCTTAACAATTTTGGCAGCCTTTTCAATATGCGTGGCGTAGTTCTCAATATCACCCACACCGGTTTCGTTCCACCGGTGTGTAATGGCGTGAGTGGAAAGGCCTAATGATGTTTTCAGGCTTTCATATTGATTAAATATGAAACGTTTATTCATGAATGCTTTTAATATGCTGTCGAGTTGAGCCAGCAGTTGACGGCGCTGAACATAAAACTCCTCCCCGATAAGCGCACCCTGGGTGATATAGGCATTTTGATAGGTTGTCTGAATTTGTATTAACAGTTGCTCTATACGCTCAAAATAGCCTTTTGCCGCTTCTGCAATACTCCCTACTGCATCCCTTCCGGTTCCCGATGCATCAAGGGCTGCGGCAGCCATTGCCAGTACATCACGGTTTTTGTGCAGAAACCTGGCCTGCTGGTGGCTGAGTGGTGCCAGTGCCGCATCAACCCGTGCTTTTGCGGCTTTCATATGGGCTATCTGCCGATCATTCTGTTTTTCAGGATCGACAATTAATAGAAGAGAACCTGCTTTATATTCCTCTGAACCATTCAGCGAATGATAAAGGGCTTTTGTACCGGGTACTGATTCGTCATTGAATAACCATGATTCATAACCTTTAGCCGTTGCGCCATAGGGAAGAATACAGTAACCCGCATCAACAGGAGTATGGGGCTTCTTAGACTGTGTTGTAATAGGTACTGGTGAAGGAGGTGTCTGAGGAGGGACTTTAGCTGTCTGCGCAAACTGAATGGGTTGAGGTTGATTCACTATCCTGGTACTTTGCAACCCACCCCTACCTACAGGCCCGGCAGGGGATATAAGGCGATTTGAACCAGGAGGGCAGCCACACGTAACCACAGCACTATTCCCCGCAGCGCATCGCCCATGAAGAATGACGAATGGAATATTACCGATAAGTTCACCGACCTGACCGCAGGCCGGACACGAGGTTGTTTTATCCCCATGTCGAAGTGCGCCTATTTCCTCAGTACTGAAATTCGGTAAAGAACTTATCGCATATGAACCTGTTGTCGTACGGTCGCCATCAAGTCCTTGTGGTATGCCATTCCATATAGCACGGTTAGTTGCCATTATTTTGCCCCTCATGCTCAGGTGTATGAGATGGCCTGTTAAGTTGAGCCAGCAACTCAGATGTCAGCTCATTATTATAGTGCTTTGCCACATAAAACCCCTTTATCAATAAGGATAAAAATCAGGGTAATAATAACGCCGACAGGTGATGTTATTCAAAAAAAGTAACGGCCCTGCAAGCCGCATTAACGTTATGATTATTCTGTTACTTACATTAAATTACCGTCTGTAACCAGATAACAGAAAGTCGCCTGAGTAGCAGTCATAAAAAATCCGGAAATGAGTGAGCATTTCCGGATCGTAACCGATTGGCATTATGTCCAGGGTAGCTTTTTTGCGTCAGGTCATGCACTAACCTGTAGGCCCGGCAAGCAACGCGCCGCCGGGCAATTCACTGCTTGCTGCAAACGCCGGGCGGCGCTTCGCTTGCCCAGCCTACAAAACCCGCAAAAACAGTGGCTGTGAGCGTGTTACCGCTCGCTGCGCAGCGTAACGCCCACGTCGCCGCCGGGATGCACTGCCAGCAGGCTCTCTTTTGAATACCCACTCTCGCTCATCAGGCAGGCGCAGGCGGCATCAAAAATCGCCAGCGCCAGCACGATGGAGGTGGTTGCCAGCATGTTCAGCGGATCGATCTCACGCTGCACGCCGGTAGAGATCACCAGCCGCGAGGCGTGAGCAATCGCCGAATCAGCATTCTCGGTCACGCTAACCAGCGGCACGCTGCGGGCCGCAAGCCCTGGCAGCAGGCGCGTCAGCTCGTCAGAGTTCCCCCCGCGTGAGAGCATGATCATCAGGTCATCGGCGCGTAAAAAGCCCAGATCGCCGTGGGCCGCGTCGGTGGCGTTCAGGTAGATCGCTGGGCGCTCTACGCAGGCCAGCATATGGGCAATCTTACGCGCCGCGATGCCGGAGGTACCGACTCCCGTCACGACAATCTTGCCTTTGCAACCGCGCAGTTCGGCCAGCAGCGCCTCCCACTGCGGCTCGCTGAGGTGCTGACCGAGTCCAGCCAACGCCTCGCTATAGATATCCCAGGCGGCGGTTGCCTGCTGCCACGATGAGCTCATGCGCCCTCCTGCATCAGCTGGCGGTACTTCATGTGATCCTCATACATCGCGTGGAACACCTTGTACTTGCGGTCGTAGTACTGCTTGATCTTATTGGTCTGCGGCGTGACGGTCTTACCGATCCGGCTCATGGCCGACATCGCCTCCGGGAAGGTTTCGAACACGCCCGCCGCAAGCGTGCCCATCATCGCACCGCCGAGCAGCATGGCTTCACTCTCTTCCGGCAGCAGCATCGCGCAACCGGTAGCGTTAGCGTGCTCCTGCACAAAGATCGGGTTCTTGGTGCCGCCGCCGCTGGCCATAATGGTGTCGATGGTATAGCCAGTCTGATTCATAGTCTCAATAATGTGCCGGGTACCGAGGGCAATCGCCTGAATAGTTGCCAGATAGTGCAGGGCCATATCCTCCGGCGTACGGGAGAGCTTCAGACCGCTAATCACCCCGGTTAACGTCGGATTAGCGCGCGGTGAGCGGTTGCCGTGGAAGTAGGGCAGAATATGAATATCGCGGGTCAGGAAAGCGATATCCTCCGGCTCGCCGGCCATCTTGCGCAGCAGGGCGTTGAGTATTTCATAGATGGTCTGCCCCTGGGTTTTAGCCTGCGCCAGCAGGGTTTCGTAGCAGGGGTGAGACTGAATAATATGGTCGATCAGCGCCCCGGTCGCCGACTGGCCGCCTTCGTTAAGCCAGTAGTCAGGCAGCACCGCCGAGTAGTAAGGCCCCCAGACGCCGCCGATAAAGCGCGGCTGCTGGGAGATCGCCATATGACCCGTCGAGGTACCGCCAATCAGCGCCACGCGGCGATCGAAATCCGCTACTTCGCCAGAGACGCCGCTGGCTCCCAACGTGCCGAGGGTACCCGCATGGGCATCGATAATTGACACGCTCACCGCGGTGCCGGGGATCAACCCCATCTCACTGGCGGCACGCTGCGTCAGGCCGTGGCCGAGCGGTTCGCCCATGGTTTTAACGTAGCGGCCAATTTTCTCCGCGTCGTGCTCAAGCAGATCCTCGAGCCCAATCTGGCGGAAATAGCTGCCGTCCCACTTATCCTCGTGGCCCATGTAGGTCCATTTGCAGACCGTAGAGCAGAGCGAGCGTGTATCGTCATCCGTGGCGCGCCAGGTAAGGAAATCCGGCAGATCAAAATAGTAACCCGCGTTGGCCCAGGTATTCGGCATGTGCTGCTTCAGCCACAGCAGCTTCGGGGTCTGCATCTCCGGGGAGATAATTCCCCCGACGTAGTCCAGCACGCGATGGTGCAGGGCGTTGATGCGATCGGCCTGGGTAATGGCGCGGTGATCCATCCAGACGATAATATTTTGCTCGCTGCGCCCGGAGGGGCTGATCGTCAGCGGCTTACCCTCTTTATCCAGCACCACCAGCGAGCAGGTAGCGTCGAACCCCAGGCCTTTCACCTGAATGGGATTGATATCCGCCTGATTCATCGCATCGCGCACCGCGTTGCACACCATCTGCCAGATATTGTCGGAGGACTGCTCAACGAAATCAGCCTGCGGACGATACATTTCAATGGCCCGGCTGGCCTGGCTGACCATTCTGCCGTTAAGATCAAACACGCCCGCCCGGGCGCTCCCTGTGCCTACGTCCACACCAATGAAGTAACTCGCCATAATTTGTTCTCCTGACATCAGGCTTTACGATTCTGTAATGCGATAAAGAGGATCAGCACGGCACCCCACAGTGCCATGGTCAGATAACTGCTGATCCCCAGCAGATTAAAGCCACTTTCCAGCATCTGCAGTACGACGAGAGCCAGCACCAGGCCGACAATGCGGCCAAATCCGCCGTCGGGGTTAATGCCGCCCAGCACCGAGGCGAGAATAGTCACCAGCAGATAGGATTCGCCGTAGCCAGCCTTTGCTGAGTTGAATTTCGCCATCATCAAAATGGCGGCGACCCAGCCGAGCAGGGCAGAGATGACATACACTGCAATCTGCACGCGGACGGTATTCACGCCGCTGTAGCGGGTGGCCTGCTCGTTAGAGCCCACCAGGTAGAGGCTGCGCCCGAGGGTGGTGTGCTCCAGCAGAACCCACAGCAGCACCGCCACCAATAAGAAGAGCAGCAGCGCCACGGGGATGCCCACCACGGTGGCATTGCCGAGGAACTGGATCGCTGCCGGGAAGCCGGAGATCACCGTCCCGTTAGAGAGCAGTATATTGAGGCCGGAGATCAGCGTCATGGTGCCGAGCGTAGCGAGGATAGGCGATACCCCCACCCAGGCGATCAGCGCTCCGTTCAGCGTGCCGATCGCTACCGCTACCGCCGCCCCGGCCAGCAGGGCCAGCGCCAGAAATAGCGGATTATCCGGATGGCTGACGATCACCGCCGCCATCACCAGCGAGCAGGCGTTAGCGCCAGCGATAATCGACAGGTTAATGCCGCCGGTGAGCATGGTGATGCCCATTCCCAGCGCCAGCATACCGAGGATCGGCAGCTGCGAGGTGATGGACTGGAAGTTAGCAACGCTGAAGAAGCGGCTGCCCAGCAGCGCCGAGAAGACCACGGCAACGACGATAATGATCACGCACTGCAGGCGGATGATGGCATCACCGGGTAAGAGTCGTGCGATTGCTTTCATCTTAAAGCTCCCTTGCGAGTTTGCGTTTTTCATTCCACGCCGTGGCGCTGATGCTGACCAGGATAATGACGCCGCTGAATACGGTGTGCCAGTAAGAGGAGACGCTCAGCAGCGTCAGGCCGTTTTGCAGAAACGCCAGCAGCACAACCCCCAGCAGCGTGCCGGTTAAGGTGCCGCGTCCACCGCTCATGCTGGTCCCGCCCAGCACTACCGCCGCCAGCACCGTCAGCTCATAACCGAGCAGCGAGTTGGGGGCAACGGACTGGGTGATCTGCGCCTGCACCACGGCGGCGACCCCGGCGAGAATGCCCATGTAGCCGTAGACGTAGAAGTGCAGCTTCACGAGATTCAGCCCCAGACGTGAGGCCGCGTCGCGGTTGCCGCCCATGGCGTAAATCTGGCGCCCGAGGCGGGTAAAGTTCATCAGTACGGCGGTAAAGAGAATGACCGCCGCCAGGCAGAGCAGGGGCAGGGTCAGGCCGTAGTCGTAGCCGTCGGCGGCGGTAAACGACAGCCAGTTGATGCCGTTCATAAACCAGTCCGGGAAGCCATACAGCCAGGTACCTTTGGTGGCGTAAACCAGCAGGCCGTAGTAGACGTTAAGCGTCGCGATGGTGATGATAATCGCCGGGACCCGCAGCCAGTAGACCAGAAAACCATTGATCAGCCCGAGCAGCAGCCCGACGGCCATTGCGATCGCCAGCGCGAGGGCAAAGTTGCCGCCGTGGCCGATCACCCAGCTTGCCATTGCATACTGGGCAATGGCGGTCATGGCCGGGAAGGAGATATCGATCCCGCCGGAGATCAGCACCACGAACAGGCCACAGGCGAGGATCCCGAGGATCGCGTAGCTGGTGGCGACGTCCGTCAGGTTACCCAGCGAGAAAAACTCGTCGGTGCTGATGCTCAGCCCGACCGCCAGCGCTACCACCAGCAGCCCAAGCCAGAACTCATGTTGCCCGACCAGGCGGGAAAGTCTGTTATTCATGGATCACCTCAACCACTTCAGCAATCTCCTGTTCCGTACAGCGATGCGGATTAAACTCTGCGACCAGCTTGCCGCGGCGCATAACCAGCACGCGGTGGCTGTTGTAATAGGCTTCCGGGATCTCATCGCAGATCATCAGCACCGCCATCCCCTGTTCTGCCAGGTCGCGGGCGATCTGGTAGATACCCTCTTTATTGGCGATATCCACCCCAACGGTGGGGGAGTCGAGGATCAGGATACGCGGATCCGTCGCTACCCATTTCGCAATAGCGATCCGCTGAGCGTTACCGCCGGAGAGCGTTTTCACCGGCAGATGCGGATCGGAGACTTTGATATTCAGGTTGCGGATTAGATCGGCCACTAGCTTTTTCGCCTTGCCGTGATCCAGCAGGCCGCCGCGCGAATGCAGCTTGTCGAATACCGTGACGATGGTGTTGTCGTAGATCGACTGCTCCATGATCAGCCCCTGGGTCAGGCGATCCTCTGAGACGTAGCCGATCCCGTGCTTAATGGCGTCATGGTTATTGCGCAGGGTGACCGGCTTGCCGTTGATGCGCATCTCTCCGCTCTCCGGGTGGGTCATACCGAACAGGCTCAGACACAGCTCGGTGCGCCCGGCACCCAGCAGACCAACGATAGAGACAATCTCACCGCTGCGCAGCGACAGGTTGATGTTCTGGTATTTTCCCCGGCGGCTTAAGTTACGCAGCTCCAGCATCGGCTCCTGCTCGGCAGACGGTTTTTCCGGCAGCGGGCTGTAGTGGAAGCGCTGGCCGGTCATCAGGAATGCCAGTTCGTGGCTGTCGAGTTGGCTCGCCGGATACGTCCCCACCAGCTTGCCGTCGCGCATGACGCTGATGCGATCCGCCACTTCCATCACTTCGTCGAGGCGGTGGCTGACGAATACCACGCAGATCCCGGCGGCTTTCAATTCGTTGACTACCCGTAGCAGGCCGTTTACCTCCTGGCGGGTGAGGGAGGCGGTTGGCTCATCCATAATCACCAGCCGGGCATCGGCGGCGATAGCGCGACAAATCGCCACCAGCTGACGGTCGGCAATAGAGAGTTTCTCGACCTTTTTATCGGGATCGATGCTGACGCCGATCCGCTGCATGGCCGCCAGCGCCTGCTTGCGCATCGCGCCGCGCCGCACCCAAACGTCTCCGCCCGGCAGATAGCGGTTAACGGCTATGTTTTCGGCCACGCTGAAGTTAGGAAACAGGGAGAGATCCTGGTAGATAACCTGAATGCCGTAGTGGGCAGAGAGCTGTGGCGTCAGATGGTGGAACAGTTTGCCGTCGAGCTGGATCTGCGCCCCTTTTTCCGGGTGATAGACGCCGGAGATCACTTTAATAATGGTGCTCTTACCGCAGCCGTTCTGCCCTGCCAGACAGTGAACTTCACCTTTCTGTAGCGTCAGGTTCACGTTATCCAGCGCCAGCACGCCCGGGAATTGCTTGCTGATATTCTCAAGAGTGATAAATGCGGTGGTGTCGGCCATGGACAATACCCCTGCGAGCGCCCGTTTGGGCGCTTAAGTCGTTTTGTTCGAGTGTGCCGGCCAGACGGCCGGCGTTGAGGTTCCCTGGTGTAGGCGGAGAGCCTTAGAAACCGAGCGACTGTGCGTTATCTTTAGTGACTTCGAGGATCTTGTTAAAGCGGATCACTTTCTTCTCCATGTCGACATCGGCTTTCCCTAAACCGTCGATGGTCAGATCGGACGTGACTTCTTTACCCTTCAGCAGCTGGTCGGCAACGGTCACCAGCGCATAGCCTGCATCTTTCGGATCCCACAGCAGCGCTTTCTTGATATCGCCGCGCATCAAATAAGGTGCAGCCTGGGCTGGCATGGCGATACCCACCACGGCCACTTTCTCTTTCGCCCGTTTCTTCTGCACCGCCTGGCCAGCACCGATAGGGCCGAGGGAGCCGAAGCCGATCACCCCTTTCATCTGCGGATAGGTTTTCATCAGGTCCAGAGTCGTGGAGTAGGACTTGTCGATGCTCTCGGCTACCGGCAGGCGCGAGGTCACCTCAAACATATCCGGGTATTTCTCTTTCTGATATTTAATGGCGTAATCGGCCCAGGCGTTATGCAGCGGCACCGTCAGGGAGCCAACGTAGATGGCGTAGCCGCCTTTGCCGCCCATATCTTTTGCTAGCTCATCGACGTTGGCCTGCGCATACTTCTCGCTGTCGATGGTTTCAATATCCCACTGACCAATCTGCTGATCCGGTGACTCATGGGTCAGCACCACGATGCCTTTATCGCGGGCTTTTTTCAGCACAGGCTCCAGCACTTTAGCGTCGTTCGGTACCACGATAATGGCGTTAACGTTTTTGGCGATCAGATCCTCAATCACCTTCACCTGCTGGGCCGGATCCGGCGTTGAAGGGCCGGTCTGGTAGGCGTTAACGTCGAGCTTTTTCGCCGCCTCGTTGACGCCGGTTTCCATACGGTTAAACCACGGAATGCCGGTCACCTTGGCGACCACGGCAATTTCATACTTCTCCGCTGCAACCGACGTACCGGACACCATGCATGCAGAAATCAGGGCTGCGCTGAGCAATGCGAGTTTGAATTTCATAGTTCTACCTTTTTTAGGGACCGAGGCATGTCACGAGGGGAAGATTAGCAATGAAGGGAAGGGGAAACGTATCGCAGAAATTTGAAGTGTGATCTGTGCACGAAAATGTAAATGTAAGGATAATTTTAGGTTAAAATAAGGTTAAATATCAATAATGACATTACGTTATAAGTGGTTATTAATGTTAAAAAATGCTTAATTAATAACTTATATGTAACATTTTATTATCATTTAACGTAACTCAGGCTCGGTTTCGCGTCGTTTTACCCTTTTTCAGCATGTATCAAGTTGCAAATATGTGAACTGAATCGAGACAAGCAAATTCACGCTTTGGCAACCCGTCTCGCTGTTTAGGGTTTGCTTGCACCTGCAGGGTTTTAACGCCAGACTAACGCCTTCAAAACGGGAGGGATTCATGGTTTTGCATTCTACGCGCTGGCTGGCGCTGAGCTACTTTACCTACTTTTTCAGCTACGGCATCTTTTTACCTTTCTGGAGCGTTTGGCTCAAGGGCACCGGCCTGACGCCGGAAACCATCGGCCTGCTGCTCGGCGCAGGGCTGGTCGCCCGCTTTCTCGGTAGCCTGATTATTGCCCCGCGGGTCACCGATCCCTCCCGGCTGGTGTTCGCCCTGCGTGTACTGGCTCTCCTGACGCTGCTGTTTGCCCTGGCCTTTTGGGCTGGAAACCACGTTGGCTGGCTGATGGCGATCATCATAGGCTTTAACCTGTTCTTCTCGCCGCTGGTGCCACTCACCGACGCGCTGGCCAACACCTGGCAAAAGCAGATCGTCATGGACTATGGCCGGGTGCGCCTGTGGGGATCGGTCGCCTTTGTGATCGGCTCGGCGCTGACCGGCAAGCTGGTGAGCCTCTTCGACTACCGGGCGATCCTGGCGATGCTTACCCTGGGGAGTGTCTCCATGCTGCTCGGGATGCTGCTGCGTCCGTCGGTGATGCCGCTTGGGGAGCGCCGGGCGCAGGCCGCCGCCGGTTGGCCCGCATGGCGCAGCCTGATACGTCAGAACGGGCGCTTTCTTGCCTGCGTCTCGCTGCTGCAGGGGGCGCACGCCGCCTACTACGGCTTCAGCGCCATCTACTGGCAGGAGGCGGGCTACTCCGCCTCAACGGTGGGCTATCTCTGGTCGCTGGGCGTTGTTGCGGAGGTGATTATCTTCGCCCTGAGCAATCGCCTGTTCCGCCGCTGGAGCGCCCGGGATCTGCTCCTGCTGTCGGCGGTGTGCGGCGTAGTGCGCTGGACGCTGATGGGCTGGACCACGGCGCTGCCGTGGCTGCTGGTGGTGCAGGTGCTGCACTGTGGAACCTTTACCGTCTGCCACCTGGCGGCGATGCGCTATATTGCCGCCCGCCAGGGGAGCGAGGTGATCCGCCTGCAGGCCGTCTACTCGGCGGTGGCGATGGGGGGTAGCATCGCGGTCATGACCATCTTTGCTGGCTTCCTGTTCCAGCATCTGCACCAGGGCGTATTCTGGGTGATGGCGCTGGTCGCGCTGCCCGCGCTGTTTGTTCGGCCCGGCGTTACCGCCCGGGCTTAAGACTCCAGCATGTCGCGAATGTGTCGCTGCTGCTGCTCGCTCAGGGTCATCACCGCATGGATCAGCGGGGCGGAGAAGAGCGGCAGCGGCGTCACGTAAGGGGTCACTATCAGGGCGGCCTCGCGCGGGGCTCCCTCTTGCTGGAAGGTGGCGAGCGGCAGATACTTGATATTCAGCGGCAGCAGCGTCAGCTCACGCAGCTGCTCTTCAATGGCCCGCTCCCGCTCCGGCGCGTCGTCGGTGAGCAGGACCACCTGCTTCTCGTGCAGATCGCTCTCCTGCATCAGCCATGCGCCAAAGATCACCGCCACCAGTCCCGCCTCCTCATGGGTAAAGCACAGGTTATACTCCTCTTCGAAACAGAGCAGCGCCTCGCGGGTGGTACGCATCAGCCGGGGATAGAGCAGATTGATCTCCTCCGTCAGGCTGGTGTCGATTCCGATGCCAAACAGGCTACGGTTCAGCGCCTGCGCCAGGTGAATATAGAGCTGATCGGTCAGCCCCTGCTCATCGCTAAAGTCCATCCCGGAGAGGGTGCGAAAGCGTTCAATGGTGCGGTGAATAGCTTCCCGTAGCCGGGTATCCTGCTGGTGGCTGTCGC
This sequence comes from Pseudescherichia sp. L3, assembly GCF_024656065.1. Lineage (NCBI taxonomy): Bacteria > Pseudomonadati > Pseudomonadota > Gammaproteobacteria > Enterobacterales > Enterobacteriaceae > Pseudescherichia > Pseudescherichia sp. L3. The sequence goes on along the minus strand of NZ_JANKYC010000001.1, from coordinate 2,334,425 downwards.
GGATCGGATCCGGCGTGCGCAGCAGCATAAACAGCACCGCCAGAAAGAGATGCTCGCTCACGTGTGGGATCGGAACGACCCGGCGCTGCCAGTGGCGAATGATCTCATGGGCGACCAGATACTCCGCCCGCGCCTCGGCCCAGGCCTGCTGCAAGGGGGCGAACGCGGGCGTAAAGCCAAGCTGGTGCGCAAGCAGGCAATATTGTAGATAGAGGCGGAGGAACTGAATATCCCGCTGCTCAAACTGCCGCTCGAGGCGACGGGAGCAGAGATTAATCAGGGCATGCAGGTTAGTATCGTCATACAATGTTCTGGCGATACCCTGCTGCTTAAGCGCATTTTTTAGCGCCGGGGTAAAGTGAGCGCTAACAAAGTTGGGGCAGAGACGAATGGCGCGCTTGAGCCAGTGGATGAGGCAGAGACGCTGGTCAAGGGCCGCGCCCTCGATGCGGTAGCTGCCGTCTTGCTGCGCGGTAATGTTCAGCCGGTGGTAGCGCTGGATCTCATGACCCGTATCGGCAATATCTTGCCGGGTAATTGTGCCGTCCACGTTGTTCAGCTTGCCGAGTATATCTGGTGTCACCGTTTGTCCTGGCAGGGCGAGCATTAGGAGTACATGACAGCGGCGTTGTGAACTGGAGAGCACAGATGGCGGTATCGTTACGGTTGTCATCTGCTGGATTCCAGTTAGGGGTTTCGATAAGAATAGCTAAAGGATACGGCGGCGAAAGCCCCGCTGTCGGGCTTTCCCTCAGGAATGCCGGGGGGCGTCACAGAATTTTTCTCGTAAGGAACACATGCAAACAGTTAAACCGTACGCTGGCGCGCTGGTTTTCGCGTTTTTATCGCTTCCCGCGCTGGCGCATCCCCATAGCTTTATTCGTCTGCAAACCGAGCCGGTTGTGGCGAAGGGGCAGCTAGTGGCGCTCGATATGCGCTGGACGATGGATGAGATCACTTCAGCCGATCTGCTCTATGACGCCGGTGACGCTAAGCCGGAATCGCCGGTATGGAAAAAGCTGGCGGCGGAGGTGATGGCCAACGTGCTGGGGCAGCACTACTTTACCGAGGTCTGGCATAACGGGCAGCGGGTTAAGTTTCTTAATCGGCCCACGCACTACGGCATGTCGCGGGTCGATCACCAGGCCGTGCTGACCTTTACCCTGCCGCTGGCCACGCCGCAGCCGCTGGCCGGGCAGCGCTACACCTTTTCCACCTTCGATCCCACCTACTATGTCGATATGACCTACCAGAGCGAGCGCGACATTACGCTCTCTGCCGATCTGCAAAAACATTGCCAGGCAGAGCTGCGCACGCCGACGCCGGGGGAGGAGACTCTGGCCTTCGCGCAGTCGCTGGATAAAGAGGATGCGCCGCCGGAGGATATGGATCTCGGCAAGCAGTTTGCCCAGACCGTGATTCTGGAGTGCAAGGCATGATGCTAAGTTCAGTAAGACGCGCGCCCCGCTGGCGTGCGCTCTGGCCGCTGGCCCTGCTGCTGATCTGTGCCGTAGTAGGCGGGGTGCAGCTGTGGCACGCCTGGCCCCGGATCATGCTGGAGAGCGCGGGCTGGCAGCGGGAAGTTAACCAGCAGATGAGCGCCCTGTTAAAAGGCGTGGCGGCGGATCCGAGCCGGGCGGGTGGGGCGCTGCTGCTGTTTAGCTTTCTTTATGGAGTGCTACACGCCCTTGGGCCGGGCCACGGTAAAGTGGTGATAACCACCTGGCTCGCCACCCATCCGTCAAAACTGAGGTCGAGCATAGGCCTGACCCTCGCCTCGTCGCTGCTGCAGGGGCTGGTAGCCATTGTGCTGGTGGTTGTGGTTCTGACCCTGCTCCAGCTGCCTGCCCGTCAGCTGCATGTGAGCAGCTACTGGTTAGAGAAGGGGAGCTATGCTCTGGTGGGCGTGCTGGGACTCCTGCTCTGCTGGCGGGCGCTGAATAAGCTGCGTCTGCTCTTGCGCAGGCCGAAGTTTACCGCTTTTACCCCACACCATGTGCACGATGCCCACTGCGGCTGCGGGCATCAGCATCTGCCCACGCCGGAGCAGCTCACGCGCGGCGATGACTGGCGCGCCCGACTGATTATTATTCTGTCGATGGGGATGCGACCCTGTTCCGGGGCGATCATGGTCCTGCTGTTCAGTAAAGTTATTGGGGTGTTTAGCTGGGGAATGGCATCGGCCATGGCGATGGCGGCAGGCACTTCGCTGACCATCTCTTCTCTGGCGCTGCTGGTGCATAGCTTTCGGCGGCTGGCGGTCAAACTTGGCGGCACTAAAACGCCGGTGCTGTGGCAGCAGGTAGGCTGGTCAACGCTGGCTTTGGCTGGAGGCGTGATTCTGGTAACGGCGGCGGTGGTGATGTGGCTCAGTGCAGTGCCGGTGAGCAGGGGATTGAGGCCGTTTTAAATCGCCGGATAAGCGTAGTGCTTATCCGGCGTTAGCGATGCTTAACGCTTCAGCGCTTCACTCAGCTCGTCACGCATATTCGCCAGCATGGCTTTCACTACGCGCGGGTTACCGGCGACGATGTTACCGCTCATCATGTAGTTGTGGTTACCGGTGAAGTCACACACCAGGCCACCTGCTTCACGAACCAGCAGCTCGCCTGCGGCAAAATCCCACGGCTTCAGGCCGATCTCAAAGAAACCGTCTACGCGGCCAGCGGCAACGTAGGCCAGATCCAGCGCGGCAGAGCCGGTGCGGCGGAAGTCAGCGCACTCGGTGAAGAGTTTACCCACGATCTTGATGTAGGTCGGGGCATGCTGTTTGGCTTTGAACGGGAAACCGGTCGCCAGGATGGTGCCATCCAGATCGCGAGCGGTGCCGCCGCGCAGGCGGTAGCCGTTGAGCTGTGCGCCCTGGCCACGGGTAGCGGTGAACAGTTCGTTACGCATTGGATCGTAAACCACGGCAACTTCGGTACGGCCTTTAATGCGCACAGCGATTGAGACCGAGAAGTGGGGCAGACGTTTGATAAAGTTGGTGGTGCCATCCAGTGGATCGATAACCCATTGCACATCCTGATCTTCGCCTGCGTGTTCACCGGACTCTTCGGTGATAATGGTATGTTGCGGGTAAGATTTGCGGATAGTGTCGATAATCACGGCCTCGGCGGCTTTATCAACGTTAGTTACGAAATCATTGCTGCCTTTCTGGTTGGTTTCAACAGAGTCAGGCGTTTCGTAGTGTTTGGCAATTACATTACCCGCCTTGCGCGCTGCGCGCACGGCGATGGTCAGCATTGGATGCATCGGTATCTCTCACTGGATGTTAAAGAACGGGGGTGAAAACGGCGCAGAGTATACCAGCGAGTTCGGATTATGTCTTTGCTTTATGCTAATATGCGCAAATATTCTTAAGACGCTGAAAAACTATGCTGCAAAATATACGAATCGTGCTGGTTGAAACCTCTCACACCGGCAACATGGGCTCCGTTGCCCGCGCCATGAAAACCATGGGCTTAACAAACCTTTGGCTGGTTAACCCGCTGGTGAAGCCGGACTCCCAGGCCATCGCCCTGGCCGCCGGGGCCAGCGACGTCATCGGTAACGCACAGATTGTCGACACCCTCGACGACGCGCTGGCGGGTTGTAGCCTGGTGGTGGGCACCAGCGCGCGCTCCCGTACGCTGCCGTGGCCAATGCTGGATCCGCGCGAGTGCGGACTGAAGAGCGTTAGCGAAGGGCAGCACGCGCCGGTGGCGCTGGTATTTGGCCGCGAGCGCGTGGGCCTGACCAACGAAGAGTTGCAGAAGTGCCACTACCACGTTGCTATTGCTGCGAACCCGGAGTACAGCTCGCTGAACCTGGCCATGGCGGTACAGGTCATCGCCTATGAAGTCCGCATGGCCTGGCTGGCGGCGCAGGAAGCCGACGCTGAACCGGCAGAGGAAGAGACGCCTTATCCGCTGGTAGACGACCTTGAGCGCTTCTACGGCCACCTTGAACAGACTCTGCTGGCGACCGGTTTTATCCGCCCCGATCATCCGGGACAGGTAATGAACAAGCTGCGTCGACTCTTTACCCGCGCACGTCCGGAGAGCCAGGAGCTGAACATCCTGCGCGGTATTCTGGCGTCGATTGAGCAGAAGAGTAAAGAGTAATAAAACGGCACAAAACGCCTAATACCTGACTAAAACAGTCAAGTAAATAGTTGACCATTTTAGTCGGGAATGTCACACTTGCGCCTGCTATGTAACAGACCATTTATAACTGTTTTTATAACTATCTATATAACGACAACCCCGGGCAGGGGCGAGTTTGAGGTTAAGTAAGACATGAGACTGACATCTAAAGGGCGTTATGCCGTTACTGCAATGCTGGACGTTGCGCTCAACTCTGAATCGGGCCCGGTGCCGTTGGCTGATATCTCCGAGCGTCAGGGAATCTCCCTCTCTTATCTGGAGCAGCTCTTCTCCCGCCTGCGTAAAAATGGCCTGGTCGCCAGCGTGCGCGGTCCGGGCGGCGGTTATCTGTTAGGTAAAGATGCCAACAGCATCGCCGTTGGCGAAGTGATCAGCGCCGTTGACGAATCGGTAGACGCCACCCGCTGTCAGGGTAAAGGCGGCTGCCAGGGCGGCGATAAGTGCCTGACCCACGCGCTGTGGCGCGACCTGAGCGATCGTCTGACCGGCTTCCTGAACAATATCACCCTCGGTGAACTGGTCAATAACCAGGAAGTGATGGACGTTGCCGATCGCCAGCACAGCCAGGAAACACAGCGCACCACCCGCGCGCAGGACTCAATCGACGTCAAACTGCGCGCGTAATAAAACCATAAAAGATTTATGAATCAGGCCGGAGCGCCACGCTTCGCCACGTCGGCCGTACATCCAGCCGGTAGCCTGATTCCTTGCATTGAAGCGATGTACGGAGTCTATAGAGCAATGAAATTACCGATCTATCTCGACTACTCCGCAACTACGCCGGTGGATCCGCGTGTTGCCGAGAAAATGATGCAGTGTCTGACCCTGGACGGAAACTTTGGTAACCCAGCTTCCCGTTCACACCGTTTTGGCTGGCATGCTGAAGAGGCGGTAGATATCGCCCGTAATCAGATTGCCGAGCTGGTTGGCGCTGATCCGCGTGAAATTGTTTTCACCTCCGGTGCAACCGAATCTGACAACCTGGCGATCAAAGGTGCTGCCAACTTCTACCAGAAAAAAGGCAAGCACATCATCACCAGCAAAACCGAACACAAAGCCGTGCTGGATACCTGCCGTCAGCTGGAGCGTGAAGGGTTTGACGTGACCTATCTTGCGCCGCAGAGCAACGGCATTATCGACCTGAAAGAGCTGGAAGCCGCCATGCGCGACGACACCATTCTGGTCTCCATCATGCACGTGAACAACGAAATCGGCGTTGTGCAGGATATCGCGACCATCGGTGAACTCTGCCGTGCGCGCGGCATCATCTACCACGTTGATGCAACCCAGAGCGTGGGCAAGCTGCCTATCGATCTGAGCCAGCTGAAAGTTGACCTGATGTCCTTCTCCGGCCACAAAATCTACGGTCCGAAAGGGATTGGCGCGCTGTACGTGCGTCGTAAACCGCGTATTCGTATCGAAGCGCAGATGCACGGTGGCGGTCACGAGCGCGGCATGCGTTCCGGTACGCTGCCTGTGCATCAGATCGTTGGCATGGGTGAAGCCTACCGCATCGCCAAGGAAGAGATGGACACCGAGATGGCACGCCTGCGTACGCTGCGTAACCGTCTGTGGGACGGCGTGAAAGATATGGAAGAAGTGTATCTGAACGGCGATCTTGAGCAGGGCGTACCGAACATCCTCAACGTCAGCTTTAACTACGTTGAAGGCGAGTCGCTGATCATGGCGCTGAAGGATCTCGCGGTCTCTTCTGGTTCCGCCTGTACCTCTGCAAGCCTTGAGCCATCCTACGTGCTGCGCGCGCTGGGTATGACTGACGAGCTGGCACACAGCTCTATTCGTTTCTCTTTAGGTCGTTTCACTACCGAAGAAGAGATTGACTACACCATCAATCTGGTTCGCAACTCCATTGGCCGTCTGCGCGACCTCTCTCCGCTGTGGGAGATGTTCAAACAGGGCGTGGATCTGAACAGCATTGAATGGTCTCATCATTAATCGGTAGCGGTATCAGGAGAATTTAAAATGGCTTATAGCGAAAAAGTAATCGATCACTACGAAAACCCGCGCAACGTTGGCTCTTTCGACAACAGCGACGCCAGCGTTGGTAGCGGCATGGTGGGTGCACCGGCCTGTGGCGACGTCATGAAGCTGCAGATCAAAGTCAACAACGACGGCATCATTGAAGACGCGCGTTTTAAAACCTACGGCTGCGGCTCGGCGATCGCCTCCAGCTCCCTCGTAACCGAGTGGGTGAAAGGCAAATCCCTGGACGAAGCCCAGGCGATTAAAAACACCGACATCGCCGATGAGCTGGAGCTGCCGCCGGTTAAGATCCACTGTTCTATCCTGGCGGAAGATGCAATCAAAGCGGCGATTGCGGACTACAAAAGCAAACGTGACGCGAAATAACGAGCAGAGGTTTGTATGTCGATTACCCTTAGCGACAGTGCTGCCGCGCGAGTAAATAGCTTCCTGGCCAACCGGGGTAAAGGGTTTGGTCTGCGCCTGGGGGTGAGAACCTCCGGCTGTTCGGGTATGGCCTACGTGCTGGAATTTGTTGACGAGCCTGCGGCAGAAGATACCGTGTTCGAAGACAAAGGCGTTAAGGTCGTGGTCGATGGCAAAAGCCTGCAGTTCCTGAACGGCACTCAGCTGGACTTCGTAAAAGAGGGCCTCAACGAAGGGTTTAAGTTTACTAACCCGAACGTGAAAGATGAGTGCGGCTGCGGCGAAAGCTTCCACGTTTAACCGCGCCTGAACGACTCAACCCCACTGCTCTGCGGTGGGGTTTGCTTTAACCCGCCTAACCCCGAGACTGTTATGGATTACTTTACCCTCTTTGGGTTGCCCGCCAGCTATCATCTGGATACCCAGGCGCTGGCCACCCGCTTTCAGGATCTGCAACGTCAATACCATCCCGACCGGTTTGCCAGCGGCACCGCCGCTGAACAGCTTGCCGCCGTCCAACACTCTGCGACCATCAACCAGGCATGGCAAACGCTGCGCCATCCGCTGCCGCGCGCCGAGTATCTGCTCTCCCTGCACGGTTTCGACCTCGCCAGCGAGCAGCACACCGTCCGCGACACCGCCTTCCTGATGGAGCAGCTTGAACTGCGTGAAGAGCTGGATGAGATTGAGCAGGCCCGCGATACCGATCGGCTTGAGGCATTTCTGAAGCGTGTCGCGGCGATGTTTACCTCGCGCCACCAGACCATGGTAGAGCAGCTTGACGGTGAGTCGTGGAGCGATGCCGCAGAGACGGTGCGTAAACTCCGTTTTCTCGATAAACTACGCAGCACAGCAGAACAACTCGAAGAAAAGCTGCTCGATTTTTAAATTTCGGAAGCAAACATGGCCTTATTACAAATTAGTGAGCCGGGCATGAGTGCCGCGCCGCACCAGCGTCGTCTGGCGGCGGGCATTGATCTGGGTACAACACACTCTCTGGTGGCTACCGTGCGTAGCGGCCAGGCACAAACGCTGCCGGACAGCGACGGGCGTCACCTGTTGCCGTCCGTGGTGCACTATCAGCCGCAGGGCCACAGGGTGGGCTTTGAGGCGCGCAGCAATGCGGTCAACGATCCGGCTAATACCATTAGCTCGGTTAAGCGCATGATGGGCCGCTCGCTGGCCGACATCCAGACGCGCTACCCGCATCTGCCGTATCAGCTGCAGGCGAGCGAAAACGGCCTGCCGATGATCGCCACCGCTGCGGGCCTGCTGAACCCGGTGCGCATCTCTGCCGATATTCTCAAGGCGCTGGCCGCGCGTGCCACTGAAGCGCTGGCGGGCGAGCTGGACGGCGTAGTGATCACCGTCCCGGCCTACTTTGACGATGCCCAGCGTCAGGGCACCAAAGACGCCGCGCGGCTGGCGGGCCTGCACGTGCTGCGCCTGCTTAACGAGCCGACGGCGGCAGCCATCGCCTACGGCCTCGACTCTGGCAAAGAGGGCGTGATCGCCGTTTACGATCTGGGCGGCGGCACCTTTGATATCTCTATCCTGCGCCTGAGCCGTGGGGTATTTGAAGTCCTGGCCACCGGTGGCGACTCCGCGCTGGGCGGCGATGACTTCGACCACCTGCTGGCGGATCGCATCCGTGAGCTGGCGGGCATTAGCGATCGTCAGGATCCGCGCCTGCAGCGCCAGCTGCTGGACGCGGCTATCGATGCAAAAATTGCCCTCAGCGACGCCGAAAGCGTCGACGTCAACGTGGCAGGCTGGCAGGGCACCATCACTCGCACCGAGTTCAACGATCTCATCTCTACCCTGGTTAAGCGCACGCTGCTCTCCTGCCGCCGGGCGTTGAAAGACGCAGGCGTTGAGGCCGACGAGGTGCTGGAAGTGGTAATGGTGGGGGGCTCCACCCGCGTGCCGCTGGTGCGCGATCGCGTCGGCGAGTTCTTTGGCCGCCAGCCGCTGACCACCATCGATCCCGATAAGGTTGTTGCCATCGGCGCGGCGATTCAGGCCGATATTCTGGTCGGCAACAAGCCGGACAGCGAAATGCTGCTGCTGGATGTGATCCCGCTGTCGCTGGGTCTTGAGACCATGGGTGGACTGGTAGAGAAAGTGATCCCGCGTAACACCACCATTCCGGTGGCGCGCGCCCAGGAGTTCACCACCTTTAAAGATGGCCAGACCGCCATGTCGATCCACGTGATGCAGGGCGAGCGTGAGCTGGTCGCCGACTGCCGCTCGCTGGGGCGCTTTACCCTGCGCGGTATCCCGGCGCTGCCTGCCGGCGGGGCACACATTCGCGTGACCTTCCAGGTGGACGCCGACGGCCTGCTGAGCGTCACCGCCATGGAAAAATCCACTGGCGTGGCCGCCTCAATTCAGGTTAAACCCTCCTACGGGCTGACCGATGGCGAAATCGCCACCATGATCCAGGATTCCATGAGCTTTGCTGGCGAAGACGTGAAAGCGCGAATGCTGGCAGAGCAGAAAGTGGAGGCCGCGCGCGTGCTGGAGAGTCTGCAAAGCGCGCTCGGAACCGATGCCGCGCTGTTAAGCGCCGCAGAACGTCAGGTTATTGACGACGCCGCTGCACGTCTGCGTGTAGCCGCCGAGGGCGATGACGCTGACGCCATAGAGCAAGCCATTAAAAATATAGACAAACAAACCCAGGAGTTTGCCGCACGCCGCATGGACCAGTCGGTTCGTAAAGCGCTGAAGGGCCACTCTGTGGACGAGGTTTAATATGCCAAAGATTGTATTTTTGCCCCATCAGGATCTCTGTCCGGATGGCGCTGTTCTGGAAGCGAATGTCGGTGAGACCATTCTTGACGTTGCCCTGCGTAACGGCATTGAGATTGAACACGCTTGCGAAAAATCCTGTGCCTGCACCACCTGCCACTGCGTAGTGCGTGAAGGTTTTGACTCGCTGGCGGAGAGCACCGAAGACGAAGACGACATGCTGGATAAAGCCTGGGGTCTGGAGCCGGAGAGCCGTCTGAGCTGTCAGGCTCGCGTCACCGACGAAGATCTGGTGGTCGAGATGCCGCGTTATACTATTAACCACGCGCGGGAGCATTGATATGGGCCTGAAGTGGAGTGACAGCCGTGAAATCGGCGAGGCGCTGTATGACGCTTACCCGGATCTCGATCCGAAAACCGTGCGCTTTACCGATATGCACCAGTGGATTTGTGAACTGGACGACTTTGATGACGAACCAAACGCATCCAATGAAAAGATTCTGGAAGCGATTCTGTTAGTCTGGTTAGACGAAGCGTCATAATGCACAGCGGGCTGCCTTCGGGTAGCCCGTTTTCACATCGCAGGCTTGATCATAAGGACAGAATAATGACAACCGAAGCCATGAAAATCACCCTGACGACTCAGCCCGCCGATGCGCGCTGGGGCGAGAAAGCAGCTTACAGCATTAACAGCGACGGCGTTGCGCTACACCTTACCGGTGCAGACGACCTGGGCCTGATCCAGCGCGCGGCGCGCAAAATCGACGGCATGGGCATCAAGCACGTCCAGCTGGCAGGCGAGGGCTGGGACGTCGACCGCAGCTGGGCATTCTGGCAGGGCTACCGCGGGCCGAAAGGCAGCCGCAAAATTGAGTGGGCTGCGCTGGACGATGCCCAGCAGAAAGAGCTGGAGAGCCGCCGCAACGTTATCGACTGGGTGCGCGATGCCATCAACGCCTCTCCCGAAGAGCTGGGGCCGGAGCAATTGGCCCAGCGCGCGGTGGATCTGCTGAGCGGCGTGGGCGGGGAGAACATCTCTTACCGCATTACCAAAGGCGAAGATCTGCGCGAGCAGAACTACATGGGGATCTACACCGTTGGCCGCGGCTCCGAGCGCACGCCGGTTCTGCTGGCGCTGGACTACAACCCCACCGGTGATAAAAATGCCCCGGTCTACGCCTGCCTGGTCGGCAAAGGCGTCACCTTTGACTCCGGCGGCTACAGCATTAAGCAGAGCGCTTTTATGGACTCGATGAAGTCCGATATGGGCGGCGCAGCCATGGTCACCGGCGCACTGGCATTTGCCATTACGCGTGGCCTGAATAAACGCGTGAAGCTCTACCTCTGCTGTGCAGATAACCTGATCAGCGGCAACGCCTTCAAGCTTGGCGACATCATTCGCTACCGCAACGGCAAAACCGTTGAGATCATGAATACCGACGCCGAAGGCCGTCTGGTGCTGGCCGATGGCCTGATCGACGCGGTGAAGCAAAATCCAGAGCTGATTATCGACGCGGCAACGCTGACCGGCGCGGCGAAAACCGCCCTCGGCAACGACTACCACGCGCTGCTGAGCTTTGATGACAAGCTGGCAAATCGCCTGCTGGCTAGCGCCAGCGCGGAGAACGAGCCGTTCTGGCGTCTGCCGCTGGCGGAGTTCCACCGCAGCCAGCTGCCGTCTAACTTTGCCGAACTGAACAACACTGCCAGCGCCGCCTTCCCGGCGGGAGCCAGCACCGCCGCCGGTTTCCTCTCCCACTTTGTTGAGAACTACCGTGAAGGTTGGCTGCATATCGACTGTTCTGCCACCTACCGTAAAGCGGCCGTGGATCAGTGGGCTGCTGGGGCAACCGGTCTGGGCGTGCGTACCATCGCTAACCTGTTAACTGCGGAATAATAACGTAGGCCGGGTAAGCGTAGTGCCACCCGGCGATTTACGAAGTTGTGAGTCTATGTCTGAAACGAAAAACGAATTAGAGACCCTGCTTGAGCAGGCGGCGACCGAGCCGGGTCACCGTCCTGCGTTCTTCCGCACGCTGATGACCTCCACCGTCTGGGTTCCCGGTACGGCGGCAGAGGGCCAGACGGTGGTTGAAGATAGCGCCCTGGATATTCAGCACTGGGAGAAAGACGACGGCACCTCGGTGATCCCGTTTTTCACCTCCCTGGAGGCTTTACAGCAGGCGGTTGAGGATGAGCAGGCATTCGTGGTAATGCCGGTGCGTACCCTGTTTGAGATGACCCTCGGCGAGACGCTGTTCCTCAACGCTAAGCTGCCGACGGGCAAAGAGTTTACGCCGAGTGAAATCGCCCACCTGGTGGGGAAAGAGGAGGGAAACCCCCTCAGCCAGCAGAAGGTTATAGAGGGCGGCAGCGCGCTGCTGCTCTCCGAGGTGGCCGAGCCGCCTGCGCAGATGGTTGACTCGTTGACGACGCTGTTTAAGACCATGAAAACGGTCAAGCGGGCGTTTCTCTGCTCTATCAAAGAGGAGGCTGACGCCCAGCCCAACCTGCTGATCGGCATTGAAGTTGAGGCCGACAGCGACATCGACGCGATTATCCAGTCAGCTGGCAGCGTTGCCACCGACACGTTGCCGGGCGATGAGCCCGTCGACATCTGCCTCGTTGCCGAAGGCGAGAAGGGCATCAGCCACTTTATGCTGGCGCACATTACGCCCTTCTATGAGCGGCGCTGGGGCAGCTTCCTGCGCGACTTTAAGCAGCGCATTATCTAGTCCCTCTGACGGGGTGAGCGTTCACCCCGTCGCTTCCAGCAGCAGCAAATCCATCAGCAGCACCAGGTTCGACTCGAATGAGGTTACCCCTGCGGCTTCGGCGGCAAAATGCACCGCCTCGTCATACAGTCCGAAATGGAGATCTGCCATGCCCGCCAGGGTATTGGCCGAGGCGCGGGTAAACGCCACGGTAGTCATGCCAACGTTTTTCGCTATGCGCGCTTTATCCAGCACCTGCTCCGTTTCACCGCTGCGGGAGACGGCAATAAACACCTCATAGCGGGCGGCGTTGCTGAGAAAAATATTGCGGCTGTCCCCCGGCCCAGAGATAAACGCCGTCTTGCCCAGCACCTGTAGTTTCTTGGTGAGATACTCCGCAAAGAGATAGGAGAAGCCCGCCCCGTAGAGAAAAAAGCTCTCTTTCTCACGCAGCAGAGCGGCGAAACAACGGCGCTTCTCCTCCGTCGCCCAGCGAAAGGTCTGCTGGTAGTTAGCGATAAACTGATTAAACCGCAGCGAGAGATCGGCGGTTTCATCCGCCGGGACCGTGATGTGTGGCGTATCGGCAAGCAGCTGCTTGCAGTACCAGATCAGCTCGCTGTAGCCGCTAAAACCCAGCTTCTGACACAGGCGCATGATGGTGGCGGTAGAGACAAAGGTCTCCTGGGCCAGCTCGCGCACGGTGATGTTGCCCACCAGAAGCGGGTGGGCGGTGAGATGGGCCAGCACGCGATACTCCGCGCGGGTCAGCGACTCGCCGCGCGACAGCAGCGGCGCAAGGCGGTTGTCCATGCTCAGGATGGTTCAACGGGCAGATCGTCCCGCGCGCCCCACTCACTCCATGAGCCGTCATAGAGCGTAACGCCCTCTACGCCCAGCGTCTCCAGCGCCAGCGCCACCACGGCAGCGGTAACCCCGGAGCCACAGCTCACCACAATCGGCTTGTTGAGATCGACACCCTGACGGGCAAACACAGCGCTCAGCTCGTCGGTGGTCTTTAACTCGCCCTCAAACACCAGATCGCCCCACGGCACGTTCAGCGCCCCAGGGATATGACCGCGCTTCAGTCCCGGACGCGGCTCATCCGCTTCGGCGTTAAAGCGTGGGGCAGGACGGGCATCTACCAGCTGAGCGGTTTTCTCATGGCTAATCAGCAGCACGTCAGTGAGGCGCTTCACGCGGTCGGCGTCAAAGTGGGCTTCAAACTCAGCTTCAGGCAGCGTCACGTCACCCTGCTGAAGCGGCAGCTCGTCGCGCTGCCAGCCTGCCAGGCCACCCGCCAGAATCGATACCTGCTCCACGCCAAAGGTTTTAAGCATCCACCACGCCCGAGGCGCAGAGTAGAGGTTACCTTCATCGTAAATCACCAGGTGCTTGTCGCTGCTGATGCCTAGCTCACGCATGGCAACGGCGAAGGCCTCCGGGCGCGGCAGCATGTGGGGCAGGGAAGAGGTATGGTCAGAGAGGGCTTCAATATCGAAAAAGACCGCGCCCGGAAGGTGTCCGGCGCGGTACTCGGCGCGCATATCCCTGTGCTCCTGGCCAACCGGTGCCATGCGCGCATCAATAATCTGTACGTCAGGCGAGTCGCCGTGTTCAATTAGCCAGTCGGCAGCAACGAAGAATGAGGTAGTCATAGCAGGTGGGCCTCCTTTAATGTGTTGATTAAAGGATTGTCGGTGTTTTTTCTCACACCGACAAGTTTACCCTCGCAACGCCGCGAGCAGGCTTCAGAAATTTATATGGATTCTCCGTCCTGCCAGGCTTTTTGCAGCTGCGGCCAGTAGTCACGGTTGGCCTCGATCATATCGTCGAGGATCGCTTTCGCGTGCTGCATCGTGGGCACAGTACGGTTCAGCGTAAAGGCCTGAAGGGCTTTCTCATAGCTACCCTCAATGGTTGCCTCCACCAGCAGTTGCTCAGAGGCCAGCTGCTGCATCAGCAGGGTCTGGTGGAACAGCGGCACCGCGCCCATGCGCACCGGCTCAGGCCCGTTGGCAGTAATGTAGGCTGGCACCTCAACCATGGCGTCATAGGGCAGGTTAGCGATTGCTCCCTTGTTTTCGACAATCACCAGATGGCGCTGGCGCAGGTCGAAGGCCAGCGAGCAGGCGACATCAACGATAAACGCCCCGTGGACGCCAACGTGGAAGGCATCTGGCAGGATCCCGGTACGCTGGTACTCTTCGGCGGCGGCAAACAGTTTCTTCTCGCGGCCGTTCATCACCTCGTTGGCGCGAGTCAGGTGCGGATCCTGATGCTCAACGATCTGGTTCGGCATCAGGTAATATTGCAAATAGGGGTTCGGCAGATAGTCCGGGAAGTGGTCCATGATCGGCTTAATGTTGCGCCAGGTCTTCACCCAGGAGGGATCGGCGTGCTGCGGATCGGTCTTCGAGGCGTCCTCAGTCAGCAAACCAAACTGCGCCACGTGACGACGCACCTCGGGCAGGCGGTCTTCACCGTCCACCAGGATACGGGTAAACCATCCGAAGTGGTTCAGGCCAAAGTAGTCCACCTGTAATTTGTGGCGATCGACCCCCAGAATAGCGCCGATGTTACGCATCGCCGCCACTGGCATATCACAGATATTCAGCACCCGCGCGTCAGGACGCAGGCGACGTACCCCTTCGGCCACAATCGCCGCCGGGTTGGAGTAGTTCACGATCCATGCTTTTTTATCCGCATACTGCTCTACCAGGTCGATAAGCTCGACCATCGGCAGGATAGTGCGCAGACCGTAAGCCAGGCCGCCTGGCCCGCAGGTCTCCTGGCCTACTACGCCATGGCGCAGAGGGATCTTCTCATCCTGCTCGCGCATTTTGTACTGGCCGACGCGCATCTGGGCAAAGATGAAGTGTGCTCCGCTGAAGGCGGTTTCGGCATCGCTGGTGATGGTAAACTTAATCGTGTCGCTGTGGTCGCGGATCACCTTCTCCACTACCGGGGCCAGCGTACGTTGGCGTGCCTCATCGATATCATAGAGACGGATCTCGGCCAGGGGGAAATCCTCCAGCCGCACCATCAGGCTTTTGACGATGCCCGGCGTATAGGTGCTGCCGCCGCCGGCGATGGAGAGAATAAATGGGGGGGTAAGCATGTGTGCCTCCTTCAAAGAAACGCCTCAACGGCCTCTCGCATTTTTTTGACGTGCAGCCCGTAGACCACCTGAACGTTATTGCCTTGTTTAATCACCCCCTTCGCGCCGGTGGCTTTCAGGCGTGGCTCGTCGATAATTGCCACGTCTTTCACCGTTACGCGCAGGCGGGTATAGCAGTTATCCACCACCTCAACGTTGTCGCGCCCGCCCAGCCCGGCGACAATCGCTTCGCCCAGGCCGTCGTTGCTACCCTTCGCCTGATACTCCTGCTTGCTATAGAGGCGGGTCTCCTGATCTTCCTCCTCGCGCCCCGGCGTCTTCATATTGAAGCGCAGGATCAGGAAGCGGAAGATGACAAAGTAAAGGGCGAACATAATCAGGCCGACCACGATATACATCGGCCAATTGGATTTTTCGGTGCCGAGCGGCAGGTTATAGATAATGAAATCAACAATGCCGTTCGCTCCGATGGCGTGAACCCCGAGCAGGTAGAAGAGCATCATGCCAATGCCGGTCAGCACCGCGTGAACCACAAACAGCAGCGGGGCGACGAAGAGGAATGAAAACTCAATCGGCTCGGTGACGCCCACCAGCAGGGAGGTAAGCGCCGCGGGGATCAGAATCGCCTTGGCCGCCGCTTTGCGCTCGGGTTTAGCGGTCATGTACATCGCCAGCGCGGCGGCGGGCAGACCAAACATTTTGCTGATGCCGCGCGCGTCCCATACCACGGTGCTGCTCAGCTGGTGCACCGAGGGGCAGGCCATCTCGGCAAAGTAGATATTGCGTGCGCCCTGGTAAGTCTGGCCGCAGACGTCCGCCGTGCCCCCCAGCTCGGTATAGAGGAACGGGGTATAGACCAGGTGATGCAGGCCGGTGGGAACCAGAATGCGCTCCAAAAAACCGTAGACCGCCACGCCAAACGGCCCCGCGCCCTTAATCGCCAGCGCGGCGGTGCTGATGCCCTGCTGGGCGAAAGGCCACAGCTCGCTCATGATCACGCCGAGCAGCATGGAGACCGGCAGCATAATGATGGCCACGAAGCAGTGACCGGAGTAGACCGCCATCGCACCGGAGAACTGCACCCCGGAGTATTTGTTATACAGGTAGCCCGAGAGCGCGCCGGTGAGGATCCCGGCAAAGACGCCCATCTCCAGCACCTGAACGCCCAGTACCATGCTCTGACCGGCGGCCTTCATCCGATCCGCCGCCGCCAGCTCGCCCTGCAAACTCAGGGTGACGTTCATGGCGTTGATAAAGACGACGAAGGTAACCAGCCCGATCAGCGCCGCATAACCCTTGTCACGGGCCGCCAGACCCACAGGGATCCCCACGGCGAAGACCAGCGCCAGGTTGACCAGCACCGACACGGCCGATTTCGCCATTAGCTGGCCGAGGCTTTGAATAAAGGGGTAGCCGAGGAAGGGCAGGTACTCCGCCACATTGCCGTTGCCCAGCAAATTACCGAAGGCAATAAACAGGCCGACGATGGGTAAAATCAGCACCGGACCATAAAGGGACTTACCAAAATTTTGTAGGGCATTAACGGCTCTTTTCATCGTCGTCTCTCATTATGAACCGCGCACAGAGGTGCGATAACAGAGTAACGTTAGCAGTGCCAGGCGGTTTCATGCCAGCTATCTTCTTGTTTTAAAAACAAATGACGGCTAACGTAACATGTGACGTTTTGGGTTGTGATCGACCTAACAGTTGCGCCCGCCGTCAAGCAAAGATTGCGAGCCGCTTTCCAAAGTTTTCATTCTCTTTTGGCTGGTGCAAAAACTGGCGCATACTATGGCTGACTCTCGATCAACGGCAGGGATAAAGGAATGAAACCGTTACGTTTTACTGCGCTTGCGATGGCGCTGGTCGCCACCTCTTTTTTAGCGGGCTGTGATAACAGCGGCGCCCCCCAGGCGGCGGTCACCAAAGCCGCGGATGCTGACCCAAAGCCGGTGGCTAAAGTCGACAGCGCCCAGCGGGAGAAGCTTGCTGCCCAGAGCGCAGGTAAATCCCTGACCCTGCAGGATGCCTCAGAGGTGCAGCTTGATGGCGCAGCCGCCCTGGTGCTGGCCTTCAATATCCCCCTCGATCCCGATCAGGACTTCTCCCGGACGGTGCACCTTGTCGATAAGAAGAGCGGCAAGCTGGACGGGGCGTGGGAGCTGGCACCAAACCTGAAAGAGCTGCGCTTCCGTCATCTGGAGCCGAACCGGGAGCTGATTGTCTCCGTTGATAGCGGGCTGGTGGCGCTGAACAAGGCGACCTTCGGCAACAGTTTCGAAAAAACCCTTACCACCCGCGACGTGGAGCCGAGCGTTGGCTTTGCCAGCCGGGGCTCGCTGCTGCCAGGTAAGGTGGTAGAGGGGCTGCCGGTGATGGCGCTCAACGTCAATAACGTCGACGTTAACTTCTATCGCGTGAAGCCCGAGTCGCTGACATCCTTTGTCAGCCAGTGGGAGTACCGCAACTCGCTCACTAACTGGGAGTCCGATACGCTGTTGAAGATGGCGGATCTGGTCTATACCGGGCGTTTCGACCTGAACCCCGCGCGGAATACCCGCGAGAAGCTGCTTCTGCCGCTGGCCGAGATCAAACCGCTCCAGCAGGCGGGGGTCTATATCGCCGTCATGAATCAGGCCGGGCACTACAGCTACAGCAATGCCGCCACGCTGTTTACCCTGAGCAATATCGGCCTGTCGGTGCATCGCTACCATAACCAGCTGGATGTCTTTACCCAGGGCCTTGAGAACGGCGCAGCGGGTGAGGGCGTTGAGGTCACCCTGCTCAATGAGAAGGGGCAGACCCTTGCCCAGGCCACCAGCGACGCCAAAGGCCATGCGGTGTTGAACACCGACAAAGAGGCTGCCCTGCTGCTGGCACGCAAAGATGGTGAAACCACGCTGCTCGATTTAACCCTGCCGGCGCTGGACCTGGCCGAGTTTGCCATTGCCGGCGAGCCGGGATACAGCAAGCAGCTGTTTATGTTTGGTCCACGCGATCTCTACCGCCCCGGCGAAACGGTGATCCTCAACGCGCTGCTGCGCGATCGGGACGGAAAACCGCTCCCTGCCCAGCCGGTGAAGCTCGAGGTGGTGAAGCCGGATGGCCAGGTGGTGCGCACGGTTGTCAGCCAGCCGCAGGAAGGGGGGCTCTACCAGTTCACCTACTCGCTGGACGCCGGTGCGCCAACCGGCATGTGGCACGTTCGCGCCAATACCGGGGATAACCAGAGCCCGCAGTGGCGCTTCCAGGTGGAAGACTTTATGCCGGAGCGCATGGCGCTCAACCTGACTGCGCAAAAAGCGCCGCTGGCGATGGCCGACAGCGTCAGCTTCGACGTCACGGGACGTTATCTCTACGGTGCGCCTGCCAACGGTAATACGCTACAGGGACAGCTGTTCCTGCGCCCGCTGCGGGAGGCCGTCCCTGCGCTGCCAGGCTTCCAGTTCGGTAACATTGCCGAGGAGAATCTCTCTCGTAGCCTTGATGAGGTACAGGTAACGCTGGACGAGAAAGGCCACGGCGAGGTGACAACTGATAGCCAGTGGCAGGAGGCCCATTCGCCGTTGCAGCTGATCCTTCAGGCAAGCCTGCTGGAGTCCGGCGGTCGTCCGGTGACCCGTCGCGCCGAGCAGGCCATCTGGCCCGCCGCCGCGCTGCCGGGCATTCGTCCGCAGTTTGCGGCTAAATCCGTCTATGACTACCGCACCGATACCACCGTTGACCGGCCTACGGTTGATGAGAACGGTCAGGCCGGCTTTGACATTGTCTACGTTGATGCCAACGGCGTGAAAAAAGCGGTAAACGATCTGCAGGTGCGGCTGATCCGCGAGCGTCGCGACTACTACTGGAACTGGTCCGAGAGCGACGGCTGGCAGTCCCAGTTCGATCAAAAGGATCTGGTGGAGGGCGAGCAGTCTCTCAACCTGGCGGCGGATGAGACCGGTAAAGTCAGCTTCCCCGTAGAGTGGGGCTCCTACCGCCTTGAGGTGAAAGCGCCGGATGAGACAGTCAGCAGCGTGCGCTTCTGGGCAGGCTACAGCTGGCAGGATAATAACGACGGGGCGGATGCGGCGCGTCCTGACCGCGTCACCCTGAAGCTCGATAAGCCCGCCTATCAGCCCGGCGATACCATCAAGCTGCATATTGCTGCCCCCGCTGCCGGTAAGGGCTATGCGATGGTGGAGTCCAGCGATGGTCCGCTGTGGTGGCAGGAGATCGACGTTCCTGCAGAGGGGCTGGATCTGTCTATCCCAGTGGATAAAGCCTGGCAGCGCCACGATCTCTACCTCAGCACGCTGGTGGTGCGTCCCGGCGATAAGTCCCGCGCCGCCACGCCGAAGCGCGCGGTTGGCCTGCTGCACTTGCCGCTTGGCGATGAGGGTCGCCGTCTGGCGATAAGCCTTGACGGTCCGCAGAAGATGCGGCCTGACCAGACGCTGACCGTTAAGGTCAAGGCCAGCGTAAATGCAGGCGAGATGCCGAAAAAGGTGAACGTGCTGCTCTCAGCGGTCGACAGCGGCGTGCTCAATATTACCGACTACGTCACACCGGATCCGTGGAAATCCTTCTTTGGTCAGAAGCGCTACGGGGCCGACATCTATGATATCTACGGCCAGGTGATTGAAGGCCAGGGCCGGGCGGCGACCCTGCGCTTTGGCGGCGACGGCGACGAGCTGAACCGGGGCGGGAAGCCGCCGGTTAACCACGTCAATATCATCGCCCAGCAGGCGCAGCCGGTGGCGCTGGATGAGCACGGCGAAGGCACGGTGACGCTGCCAATCGGTGATTTCAACGGCGAGCTGCGGGTGATGGCCCAGGCCTGGAGCGAGGATGAGTTCGGCAGCGCTGAAAGCAAGGTGGTGGTGGCCGCGCCGCTGATCGCCGAGCTGAATACGCCGCGCTTCCTTGCCAGCGGCGACAGTACCCGGCTGGCGTTGGATATCACCAACCTGACCGACAGCCCGCAGACGCTGAACGTCGCGCTCACAGCCAGCGGCCTCGTAGAGCTGCAAAGCCAGCAGCCCGCTCCAGTGAGCCTCGCCCCTCAGGCACGAACCACAATCTTTATACCTATTACCGCCCGGGATGGCTTTGGCGACGGCGAGATCGGTGCCCAGATTAGCGGCCTGACGCTGCCTGGCGAAACCTTCGCTCCGCAGCACAAGCAGTGGAAGATCGGCGTGCGTCCCGCCTGGCCTGCACAGACGGTCAACACCGGGACGATGCTGGCTCCAGGTCAGAGCTGGACCGCACCTGCCGATCTGCTGGCAGGGTTCGCGCCCGCCACGCTGCAAGGGCAGCTGCTGCTGAGCGGCAAACCCCCGCTGAACCTGGCGCGCTATATCCGCGAGCTGAAGGCCTATCCTTACGGCTGCCTGGAGCAGACCGCCAGCGGCCTCTTCCCATCGCTCTATACCAATGCCGCCCAGCTTAAGGCGCTGGGCATTGCCGGTGACAGCGATGAGAAACGGCGTGCCGCGGTAGAGACGGGGATCGCGCGTCTGCTGCAGATGCAGCGCGACGACGGTGGGTTTGCGCTCTGGGATAAGGGCGGGCCGGAAGAGTATTGGCTTACCGCCTATGTTACCGACTTCCTGGTACGTGCCGGTCAGCAGGGCTACAGCGTGCCCGCCGAGGCGCTGACCCAGGCCAACAATCGCCTTCTGCGCTATCTGCAGGACCCGGGCATGATGGCGATCCGCTACAGCGACAACGACCAGGCAAGTAAGTTTGCCGTGCAGGCCTACGCCGGGCTGGTGCTGGCTCAGCAGCAGAAAGCGCCGCTGGGCGCGCTGCGTGAGATCTGGCAGCGCCATGACCAGGCGGCGTCAGGACTGCCTCTGGTGCAGGTGGGCATTGCTCTGAAGCTGATGGGCGACGGTGAGCGAGGCGATCAGGCCGTGGCGCTGGGGTTAAAAACGCCGCGTCAGGATGATACCCGCTGGCTGGCAGACTATGGCAGCGCCATTCGGGATAACGCCCTGATGCTCTCTCTGTTGCAGGAGAACAACCTGCTGCCAAATGAGCAAAACCGTCTGCTGCACACGCTCTCCGCACAGGCATTTGGCCAGCGCTGGCTCTCGACCCAGGAGAGCAACGCGCTCTTCCTGGCGGGCAGAACCCTGGCGGCAAGCCCGGGTAACTGGCAGGCCCAGACCTCCCTCGCAGGGGAGGCGCTAAGCGGCGACCGTGCCCGGACGCTGCCGCTGACGGCAGATACGCTCGCGGCGCTGCAGGTAACCAACACCGGCAGCGCACCGCTCTGGCTGCGTCTCGATACCAGCGGCTATGCGCAGTATGCACCATCGCCGTCATCTAACGTATTGCACATCGAACGGCAGATCCTCGGCACCGACGGCAAGAGCAAATCGTTGTCGGCGCTGAAGAGCGGCGAGCTGGTGCTGGTCTGGCTGGAGGTGAAGGCCAGCCAGAGCGTGCCGGATGCGCTGGTGGTTGATCTGCTGCCTGCCGGACTGGAGCTGGAGAACCAGAACCTGGCCAGCAGCAGCGCCAGCCTGCAGGAGAGCGCCAGCGAGGTGCAGAACCTGCTTAACCAGATGCAACAGGCGGATATCCAGCATATGGAGTTCCGTGACGATCGCTTTGTGGCAGCGGTAGCGGTAAACGAGGGGCAGCCGGTGACGCTGGTCTATCTGGCCCGCGCCGTTACGCCGGGCAGCTATCAGGTACCGATGCCGCAGGTCGAGTCGATGTACGTACCCCAGTGGCGGGCAACGGGCGAAGCAAGCGGCCCGCTGATTGTCCGGCCATAGCGTGAAACGTGGTCGTATAGGGCGCTCCCGCTGGCTGTTGCTGCCGGGGGCGCTGGTTACTCTGCTTATTGCGCTGCTGCTTGCGGATCGGATCTGGCCTCTGCCTCTCGCCGAGGTCAACCCGGCGCGGGTGGTGGTGGCTGAAGATGGCACGCCGCTGTGGCGATTTGCTGACGCCGACGGCATCTGGCGCTATCCGGTGACCATTGAAGAGGTGTCGCCGCGCTATTTGCAGGCGCTGATCCAGTATGAGGATCGCTGGTTCTGGTCGCATCCTGGGGTTAACCCGCTGGCGATCGCCCGCGCCGCCTGGCAGGATCTGCGCTCGGCCCGGGTGGTTTCCGGCGGCAGCACTCTCACTATGCAGGTTGCACGACTGCTCGATCCCCATCCGCGCACCTTCGGCGGCAAGGTGCGCCAGCTGTGGCGCGCGATGCAGCTGGAGTGGCATCTCTCCAAGCGCGAAATTCTGACCCTCTATCTTAATCGCGCCCCTTTCGGCGGCACCTTGCAGGGTGTCGGTGCGGCTAGCTGGGCTTATCTTGGTAAGTCTCCGGCGCAGCTGAGCTATGCCGAGGCCGCGCTGCTGGCGGTGCTGCCTCAGGCGCCGAGCCGTCTGCGCCCGGATCGCTGGCCCGAGCGGGCGCAGGCGGCACGGGATAAGGTGCTGGAGCGCATGGCATCGCAGCAGGTCTGGTCAGCGCAGCAGGTGCGCGAGTCCCGCGAGGAGCCAGTATGGCTTGCACCCCGGCAGATGCCGCAGCTTGCCCCGCTCTTTGCCCGGCGTGTGGCGGGCCGGGATAAGCAGAGCAAAATTATCACTACCCTCGACGCCTCGCTGCAACGCCAGCTGGAGTCACTGGCCCTCAACGTTAAGCCGCAGCTGCCGCCGCGCAGCTCGCTGGCGATGATCGTTGTCGATCACACCACCATGAAGGTGCGCGGCTGGATTGGCTCGGTGGATATCAACGATGACACCCGCTTCAGCCATGTGGATATGGTCACCGCCATCCGATCCCCTGGATCGGTGCTCAAGCCCTTTGTCTATGGGCTGGCAATGGACGAGGGGCTGATCCATCCGGCATCGCTGTTACAGGACGTCCCCCGGCTGGCGGAGGATTACCGTCCCGGCAACTTTGACAGCGGCTTTCACGGTCCGGTTAGCATGAGCGAGGCCTTGGTCCGCTCGCTTAATCTGCCTGCGGTGCAGGTGCTGGAGGCCTATGGCCCGAAGCGGTTCGCCGCCCGCCTGCGCAACGCCGGGCTACCGCTGACCCTGCCCGCCGGAGCCGAGCCGAACCTGTCGCTGATCCTCGGCGGAGCAGGCGCAACGCTGGCCGATATCACTGCCGCCTACAGCGCCTTTGCCCGCCACGGCAAGGCGGGGTACTTACGTCTGCAGCCGAACGATCCGCTCGTGGAGCGACCGCTCATGTCGCCGGGAGCCGCGTGGATTATCCGTCGTATTCTTGCCTCTCAGGCGCAGCCGCTTCCCGATGCCGATCTGGGCCAGGTTGTTCCCCTGGCGTGGAAAACCGGCACCAGCTATGGCTATCGCGACGCGTGGGCGGTGGGGATCAACGCCCGCTACGTGATTGGCATCTGGACCGGGCGGCCCGACGGCACTCCGGTTGCCGGACAGTTTGGCTTTGCCAGTGCCATACCACTGCTTAACCAGGTTAACACGATGCTGCAGGCTCGCTCGGCGCTGGACGTTGCCCGCCAGCCGCGCGATCCGCGTCCGGAGTCGGTTAGCCGGGGCGTTATCTGCTGGCCCGGCGGTCAGAGCCTGCCTGCCGGGGATAGCAACTGTCGCCGCCGTCTCGCGACCTGGCTGCTGGACAAGAGCGAGCCGCCCACGCTTTTACTGCCGCAGCAGGAGGGGATCCGCGGGATCCGCTTCCCGGTCTGGCTTAATGCGCAAGGTCAGCGCGTGGCGGCGGATTGCCCGGATGCCCGGCAGCAAACCCAGGTCGTGTGGCCTCTGCCGCTAGAGCCGTGGCTGCCTGCCAGCGAGCGCCGCGCCGCCCGCCTGCCTGCGCCTTCGGTCTCCTGCCCACCGCGTCAGCAGGAGTATCCCCCTCCGCTGCTGCTTACCGGCGTAAGAGAGGGGGCCGTAGTGAAGCGCCTGCCCGGTGAGGCGTACGTCTCCCTGCCGCTACAGGCGACGGGCGGGGAGGGGGCGCGCTGGTGGTTTATCAACGGTGAGCCGTTAGAGGATCATGGGCGAGCGTTAAGCCTGCGTCTTGAGAAGCAAGGGGAGTATCAGCTGGTGGTGATGGACGGGGTAGGACAGACCGCGACGGTGCTTTTTCGGGTTTTGTAGAGCCAGTTTGCGACTGGCTGTTGCTAAAACTCATCTTATTTTAAAAAAATGTTATCTTCATCCATAGGCAAGGGTGACGTTGCTCTCTATAATTCGCGCCGGGTCATACGCGTGTATGCACGACAACAAAACACATAACAGAGGTTATCATGGCAATTGAACGTACTTTTTCCATCATCAAGCCGAACGCGGTGGCAAAAAACGTTATTGGCAGCATCTTTTCGCGCTTTGAATCCGCTGGGTTCAAAATCGTTGGCACCAAAATGCTGCATCTGACCGTTGAGCAGGCTCGTGGTTTCTACGCTGAGCACGAAGGTCGCCCTTTCTTTGATGGTCTGGTTGAGTTCATGACCTCTGGCCCGATCGTGGTTTCCGTGCTGGAAGGTGAAAACGCCGTACAGCGTCACCGCGATCTGCTGGGTGCTACTAACCCGGACAACGCGCTGGCCGGCACCCTGCGCGCCGACTACGCTGACAGCTTCACCGAGAACGGCACCCACGGCTCTGACTCCGTTGAGTCTGCCGCGCGTGAAATCGCATTCTTCTTCGCCGAAGGCGAAGTGTGCGCTCGCACGCGTTAATAATTTCGTAAATGCCGCGTGCAAACGTGGCATCCCTGCGCCAGACTTTGTACAATGCAACGCCCCGGATGAGCACATTGCTTTCCGGGGCGTTTCTTTTCAACCCTCCATGGGCCATAACGTGTAACAACGAGGCCGGAAAAAATTATGTCTGAATTAGTTAATACCTCCGAAGTCGTCATTCCTGCGGTTCCAAATAAAAATGGAAAAATCAACCTGTTGGATCTGAACCGCCAGCAGATGCGCGAATTCTTTAAAGAGATGGGCGAGAAACCGTTCCGCGCCGATCAGGTAATGAAGTGGATGTACCACTACTGCAGCGACAACTTTGATGATATGACCGATATCAACAAGGTGCTGCGTAACAAGCTCAAAGAGGTCGCAGAGATCCGCGCCCCGGAAGTCGTGGAAGAGCAGCGCTCTACCGACGGCACCATTAAATGGGCAATCGCGGTGGGCGATCAGCGCGTTGAGACGGTCTATATCCCGGAAGAGGATCGCGCCACGCTGTGCGTCTCTTCCCAGGTCGGCTGCGCCCTGGAGTGTAAATTCTGCTCTACCGCTCAGCAGGGCTTTAACCGTAACCTGCGGGTGTCAGAGATTATCGGCCAGGTGTGGCGCGCGGCGAAAATCGTTGGCGCAGCTAAAGTCACCGGCACGCGTCCTATCACCAACGTGGTGATGATGGGCATGGGCGAGCCGCTGCTCAACCTGAACAACGTCGTCCCGGCGATGGAGATCATGCTGGATGATTTCGGCTTTGGCCTCTCCAAGCGCCGCGTGACGCTGTCGACCTCTGGCGTGGTGCCTGCCCTCGATAAGCTGGGCGACATGATTGACGTGGCGCTGGCTATTTCGCTCCACGCGCCAACGGACGAAATCCGGGACGAAATTGTACCGATCAACAAAAAGTACAATATCGAAACCTTCCTCGACGCCGTGCGCCGTTACATTAGCAAATCCAATGCTAACCAGGGCCGCGTCACCATTGAGTACGTTATGCTGGATCACGTTAATGACGGAACCGAGCATGCGCATCAGCTGGCGGAAGTGCTGAAGGATACCCCATGTAAGATCAACCTGATCCCATGGAACCCGTTCCCCGGCGCGCCGTATGGCCGTAGCTCGAACAGCCGTATCGACCGCTTCTCTAAGGTGTTGATGGAGTACGGGTTTACCACGATCGTGCGTAAAACGCGCGGTGACGATATTGATGCTGCCTGCGGTCAGCTGGCAGGTGAAGTAATCGACCGTACCAAGCGCACCCTGCGCAAGCGTATGCAGGGCGAGCCAATTTCAGTTAAGGCCGTTTAATTATGCTTTCTGCACGGTCCCGTACGGGGATCGTGCAGCATAATCGCGTGGTATAAGTAACCTAAATATACAGTTTCGATAAATAATTACGGTGCGTTTCCGTCGTGTTTAAGGCAGTATGTAACGATGGAACAACAGTTTAGCCCTTGAGGTAAAAGCTGTTCTGTTATCCCCGACCTGACAGCCTTATACTGTCGGTCTAAGGTTAACTGACCCAGAAGTTTCGCGGTGCGGGTGGGCATTGTGACTTACCGGCACCTGATTTTACATCTCACGTACCAGCAGCTGTAGCGAATGAATACTGAAGCCACTCAAGACCTAAATGCAACACAAACCACTGGCGTCCGTCTGCGCAACGCCCGTGAACAACTTGGGCTAAGCCAACAAGCGGTCGCTGAACGCCTGTGCCTCAAGGTTTCCACCGTTCGCGATATCGAAGAAGACAAAGCGCCTGCCGAATTGGCTTCCACCTTCCTGCGGGGCTATATCCGCTCCTATGCACGTCTTGTGCACATCCCGGAAGAAGAGCTGCTGCCTATGATGGAGAAACAGGCTCCGGTCAGAGCGGCTAAGGTCGCCCCAATGCACTCTTTCTCCCTCGGTAAACGCCGTAAGAAGCGCGATGGCTGGCTGTCGAGCATTACCTGGCTGATTGTCTTTGTCGTTGTTGGCCTGACCGGCGCATGGTGGTGGCAGAACCACAAAGCCCAGCAGGAAGAGATCAGCACGATGGCCGATCAATCCTCTGCTGAACTGAATGCTAACAACAACGAAACGCAAAGCGTCCCCCTGAACACCGACCCAACCGAGCCTGCTGACGCGCAGACCACCGGTACCGGGCCTGCCGACGTGGCGACCCAGACACCGCCAGCGGCTACCACCACCGCACCGGCGCAAACCAATGCGCAAAACGCCGTGGTCTCTCCTTCTCAGGCTAACGTTGACTCGGTGACTGCCCCTGCGACCACCACCGCACCTGCGGCGACCGCGGCGGCAAATAGCACGCCGGGTGCCGCGCCGCTGCCAACGGATCAGGCGGGCGTAAACAATACCGCCGATGCCAACGCGCTGGTCATGACCTTTACCGCCGACTGCTGGCTGGAAGTGACCGATGCAAACGGCAAAAAGCTGTTCAGCGGCATCCAGCGCAGCGGTGCTAACCTGAACCTGGCCGGTCAGACCCCTTACAAATTAAAAATTGGCGCACCGTCAGCCGTGCAGATCCAGTTCCAGGGCAAGCCCGTCGATCTGAGCCGCTTTATCAGAAGTAACCAGGTTGCGCGCCTGACCCTCAATGCCGAACAATCAGCAGCTCAGTAACTGACGGGCAACGCGGGAGAGTTTTCATGCATAACCAGGCCCCTATTCAGCGTAGAAAATCGAAACGCATCTACGTGGGGAATGTACCAATCGGCGATGGTGCCCCTATCGCCGTTCAGTCAATGACCAATACGCGCACCACGGATGTGGAAGCGACGGTTAATCAAATCAAAGCCCTCGAGCGCGTGGGTGCGGATATCGTCCGTGTTTCCGTGCCGACTATGGACGCGGCGGAAGCCTTTAAGCTCATCAAACAGCAGGTTAACGTTCCGCTGGTCGCAGATATTCACTTTGACTACCGTATTGCGCTGAAGGTCGCGGAGTACGGCGTCGACTGTCTGCGTATCAACCCAGGCAATATCGGTAACGAAGAGCGTATTCGCACCGTTGTGGACTGCGCGCGTGACAAAAATATTCCGATCCGCATCGGCGTTAACGCCGGCTCGCTGGAGAAGGATCTGCAGGAGAAGTATGGCGAGCCGACGCCGCAGGCGCTGCTGGAGTCCGCCATGCGTCACGTGGATCATCTGGATCGTCTCAACTTTGATCAGTTCAAGGTGAGCGTGAAAGCCTCCGACGTCTTCCTCGCCGTTGAGTCCTACCGCCTGCTGGCGAAGCAGATCGATCAGCCGCTGCACCTGGGGATCACCGAAGCCGGTGGCGCACGTGCGGGCGCGGTGAAATCCGCTATCGGCCTTGGGCTGCTGCTCTCGGAAGGGATCGGCGACACGCTGCGTATCTCGCTGGCGGCGGATCCAGTTGAAGAGATCAAAGTGGGCTTCGATATCCTCAAGTCCCTGCGTATCCGCGCCCGTGGCATTAACTTTATCGCCTGCCCGACCTGCTCCCGTCAGGAGTTTGATGTTATCGGCACGGTTAACGCCCTTGAGCAGCGCCTGGAAGATATCATCACCCCGATGGATGTCTCGATCATCGGCTGCGTGGTGAACGGTCCGGGTGAAGCGCTGGTTTCCACCCTTGGCGTCACCGGCGGCAACAAGAAAAGCGGTCTGTATGAAGACGGCGTGCGTAAGGATCGGCTGGATAACGGCGATATGATCGCCCAGTTGGAAGCACGCATCCGCGCCAAGGCCTCAATGCTTGATGAAGCCCGCCGCATTGACGTTCAGCAGCTGGAAAAATAACGTAGCTGGGAAGCGGCTGGCTTCCCGTGTATGATTGAACCCGCAGGGCCCGCACGTTCGGGTTTGCCCTGAGGGTTCATTTTTATATTTATAAAGAGAATAAACGTGGCAAAGAATATTCAAGCCATTCGCGGCATGAACGATTACCTGCCAGGCGACACCGCCATCTGGCAGCGCATTGAAGGCACACTTAAGAACGTGCTCGGCAGCTACGGTTACAGTGAAATCCGCTTGCCGATTGTAGAGCAGACCCCGTTATTCAAACGCGCCATCGGTGAAGTCACCGACGTGGTTGAAAAAGAGATGTATACCTTTGACGACCGCAACGGCGATAGCCTGACGCTGCGTCCTGAAGGTACGGCGGGCTGCGTACGCGCCGGCATCGAACATGGTCTCCTGTACAATCAGGAGCAGCGTCTGTGGTACGTCGGGCCGATGTTCCGCTACGAGCGTCCGCAGAAAGGGCGCTATCGCCAGTTCCATCAGCTGGGCTGCGAAGTCTTTGGCCTGCAGGGCCCGGACATCGACGCCGAGCTGATCCTGCTCACCGCCCGCTGGTGGCGCGCGCTGGGCATCGCCGATCATGTCCGCCTGGAGCTGAACTCTATCGGCTCGCTGGAGGCGCGTGCTAACTACCGCGATGCGCTGGTGGCGTTCCTTGAGCAGCATAAAGACAAGCTTGACGAAGACTGCAAGCGTCGCATGTACAGCAACCCGCTGCGCGTGCTGGACTCCAAAAACCCGGACGTTCAGGCGCTGTTAAACGATGCGCCGGCGCTGGGCGACTATCTGGACGACGACTCTCGCGAACACTTTGCCGGTCTGTGCAAACTGTTAGACGCGGCTGGCATCGCCTATACCGTTAACCAGCGTCTGGTACGCGGCCTCGACTACTACAACCGCACCGTCTTTGAGTGGGTCACCAGCAGCCTGGGTTCCCAGGGTACGGTGTGCGCAGGCGGCCGCTACGACGGTCTGGTAGAACAGCTCGGCGGTCGCGCGACCCCAGCGGTAGGTTTTGCGATGGGCCTCGAGCGACTTGTTTTGTTAGTTCAGGCAGTTAATCCGGAATTTAATGCCGATCCCGTTGTCGATATATACCTGGTGGCGTCGGGTACGGATACGCAGGCCGCTGCGCTGCAGCTGGCTGAGCGTGTCCGCGATGCTGTGCCAGAGGTAAAATTAATGACCAACCACGGCGGCGGCAACTTCAAGAAACAGTTTGCCCGTGCCGACAAGTGGGGCGCTCGCGTTGCGCTGGTGCTGGGTGAGTCTGAAGTGGCTGACGGCAACGTGGTGGTAAAAGATTTACGCTCTGGTGAGCAGACTACCGTAGCGCAGGATAGCGTTGCCGCGCATGTGCGCACACTACTGGGTTAATCTCCCCGGGGAATTATCGTTTAGGAGAAGGACTGCGTGGAAATCTACGAGAACGAGCACGACCAGGTTGATGCGATTAAACGCTTCTTTGCCGAGAATGGCAAAGCACTGGCCGTTGGGGTTATTTTAGGCGTTGGCGCGCTGGTAGGCTGGCGTTACTGGACAAGCCATCAGGATGATTCCGTGCGCGAGTCCTCCTGGGCCTATGAAACTGCCATCTCTTCGCTGCGGGCAGATAAGCCAGAGACGCTGGCGGCCGCAGAGAAGTTTGCGGCTGATACGAAAAACACTTACGGTGCCTTTGCCTCCCTTGAGCTGGCCCAGCAGTTTGTAGAGAGCAACCAGCTGGATAAAGCCGCAGCGCAGCTGCAGCAGGGCCTGGCCGCCGCCAGTGATGAGAATCTCAAAGCGGTGATCAATCTGCGTCTGGCGCGCGTTCAGGTTCAGCTGAAGCAGCCTGACGCAGCGCTGAAAACCCTGGAGTCAATCAAGGGTGAAGGCTGGACGGCCATCGTAGCCGATCTGCGTGGTGAAGCCCTGCTCAGCAAGGGCGATAAGCAAGGTGCGCGCAGCGCGTGGGAAGCAGGCGCGAAAAGCGACGCTTCTCCAGCGCTGAGTGAAATGTTGCAGATGAAAATCAATAATTTGTCCATCTAAGAGGGACCCGATGCAATTGCGTAAATTACTTCTGCCAGGGCTGCTTTCGGTCACCTTGCTGAGTGGCTGTTCTCTGTTTAACGGTGAAGAGGACGTTGTCAAAATGTCTCCGCTGCCGACGGTAGAGAACCAGTTTGACCCGTCCACCGCGTGGAGCACCTCTGTCGGCGACGGCATTGGCGATTTCTACTCTAACCTGCACCCGGCGTTTGCCGACAGCGTGGTTTACGCTGCCGATCGTCATGGGACAGTGAAAGCCCTCAATGCTGATGACGGCAAAGAGGTGTGGTCTATCAGCCTGGCCGAGAAGAGCGGCTGGTTCTCAACCCGCCCGGCGCTGCTCTCTGGCGGCCTGACGGTAGCGGGCGGTCACGTCTACGTCGGCAGTGAAAAGGCGCAGGTCTATGCCCTGAACACCAACGATGGCTCCCAGGCCTGGAAGACCACCGCCGCCGGGGAAGTGCTTTCCCGTCCGGTCGTGAGCGATGGCCTGGTGCTGATCCATACCAGCAACGGCCAGCTGCAGGCGCTGAGCGAGAGCGATGGCGCAGTGAAGTGGACCGTTAACCTTGATATGCCAGCCCTGTCGCTGCGCGGTGAATCCGCTCCGGCTCCGGCCTTTGGTGCGGCGATTGTTGGCGGCGATAACGGCCGCGTCAGCGCGGTGATGCTGAAAGAGGGCCAGATGATCTGGCAGCAGCGTATCTCCCAGGCTACCGGCGCAACGGAGATCGATCGTCTGAGCGACGTTGATACAACGCCGGTTGTGGTGAACGGCGTGGTCTATACGCTGGCCTACAACGGTAACCTGACCGCGCTGGATCTGCGCAGCGGCCAGATTATGTGGAAACGTGAGCTGGGTTCGGTGAACGATTTCATTGTTGACGGCAACCGCATCTACCTGGTTGACCAGACCGATCGCGTATTGGCCCTGACAACTGACGGCGGCGTCACGCTCTGGACAAACAGCGACCTGCTGCACCGTAACCTGACCTCGCCAGCGTTGTATAATGGATCCATCGTGGTAGGTGATAGCGAAGGCTACATGCACTGGATCAACCCGGAAGATGGACGTTTCGTGGCACAGCAGAAAGTTGACAGCTCCGGTCTGCTGACCGAACCGGTTGTCGCCGATGGTAAACTGCTGATCCAGGCGAAAGACGGTACGCTCTACGCGATTACGCGTTAATTACGGCGGTCGTTAGCATTGAAAAACGGCTCCTGTTTCAGGGGCCGTTTTACTGTTTTTAATTTTTACTGATTTACCAGCGGCGCGAATTGGCGGCGTTGACAATGATTTTTTGAATGAGGCTTTAAACATGATTCCTGTGGTCGCGCTTGTCGGACGCCCGAACGTTGGCAAATCCACCCTTTTTAACCGCTTAACGCGTACTCGTGATGCGCTGGTAGCGGACTTCCCGGGGCTGACGCGCGACCGTAAATACGGTCGGGCCGAGGTCGAGGGCCGCGAGTTTATCTGTATCGATACCGGTGGTATTGACGGTACGGAAGATGGCGTTGAAACCCGTATGGCCGAGCAGTCACTGCTGGCGATTGAAGAGGCGGACGTGGTGCTGTTTATGGTGGATGCCCGTGCAGGCCTGATGCCTGCCGATGAGGCCATCGCCAAGCACCTGCGTTCGCGTGAAAAGCCGACCTTCCTGGTCGCCAACAAAACCGACGGTCTCGATCCCGATCAGGCTGTCCTTGACTTCTACTCCCTGGGTCTGGGCGAAATCCACCCGATTGCTGCCTCCCACGGACGCGGCGTGACCAGCCTGCTGGAGCACGTGCTGGTGCCGTGGATGCAGGAGGTCGATCCCCGTGAAGAGGAAGAGGTGGACGAAGACGCGGCCTACTGGGCGCAGTTTGAAGCCGAGCAGAACGGTGAAGAAGTTGAAGAGCCGGAAGATGACTTCAACCCGCTGGATCTGCCGATCAAGCTGGCGATCGTGGGTCGTCCTAACGTCGGTAAATCTACCCTGACCAACCGCATCCTCGGTGAAGATCGCGTGGTGGTGTACGATATGCCAGGCACCACCCGCGACAGCATCTACATCCCGATGCAGCGCGACGAGCGTGAATACGTGCTGATCGATACCGCAGGCGTGCGTAAGCGCGGCAAGATCACCGATACCGTAGAGAAGTTCTCGGTGATCAAAACCCTGCAGGCGATTGAAGACGCCAACGTGGTAATGCTGGTGATCGACGCCCGGGAAGGCATCTCCGATCAGGATCTCTCCCTGCTGGGCTTTATCCTCAACAGCGGTCGCTCGCTGGTGATCGTCGTCAACAAGTGGGACGGCCTGAGCAATGAAGTGAGAGAGCAGGTCAAAGAGACCCTCGATTTCCGTCTGGGCTTTATCGACTTTGCCCGCGTGCACTTTATCTCTGCTCTGCACGGCAGCGGCGTCGGTAACCTGTTTGAATCCGTTCGTGAAGCCTATGACAGCTCGACTCGTCGCCAGAGCACCGCGATGCTGACCCGCATCATGAACATGGCTGCGGAAGATCACCAGCCGCCGCTGGTACGCGGTCGCCGCGTGAAGCTGAAATACGCCCACGCCGGTGGTTACAACCCGCCAATCGTCGTGATCCACGGCAACCAGGTGAAAGACCTGCCGGACTCCTACAAGCGCTACCTGATGAACTACTTCCGCAAATCGCTGGACGTCATGGGTACGCCGATCCGTATCCAGTTCAAAGAGGGCGATAACCCGTTCGCTAACAAGCGCAACACCCTGACCCCGAACCAGATGCGTAAGCGTAAGCGTCTGATCAAGCATATCAAGAAAGGCAAGTAACAGGCCTGAGCGTAGCACCGCTATCTAGCCCGCATATTGCGGGCTTTTTTATTTTTCGGCCTTGCTCGCAGATAAACGTTTTGAGTGGTGAGATAGCACGCTTTCACTCGCAATATTTTCAGGGGAATGCGATCGTTGCAATCAATACCTATCTATTGTTAACGGCTTATAAAAGGAGACAAATCATGGCAGTGGCAACCCTGAACGATGTAGCAGACTATCTGCTGTGCTTTGCTCAAGAGCATGGAGATATCATTACACCGCTTAAATTGCAGAAAATGATATTTTATGCCGACGCATGGTATATGGCGTTGAATGATGGCGCTGAACTCGTGCCCGAACGTTTCGAAGCCTGGGTGCATGGTCCGGTCGCTAGAGATCTCTATGTCCGCTTTGCCCACTACAAATGGCAGCCTATCACTGCTGAAATACCGCGTCCGGACCTTCCTGCCCATATTACTAAACATCTGGATGAGATCTATCAGGTGTTCGGCGGCTATACCGCTTACGAGCTGGAGCAGTTAACGCATCAGGAGCAGCCTTGGATAAGCGCGCGAGGAGATTTAGCAGTCAGCGCTGTTTGTACTCATGTTCTGGATAAAAAAGAGACTGCGGAGTTTTATCGCAGCATGATGGAAGCTTAACAATGAACAGAGGGAAGGTTAAAGCGGGGAAGATCCTCTCTTCAGGCGCCAGGATTGTTGTAAGCAAGCCTAAAAACGCCCGATCGGCTTTAAGCTTCTCTTTTCAATATATTGATTCAGTCCATGCTAAGTTTGGCTTTGCAAAGCAGGGTGCCACCTATTTCTGCAAGGTGATCGAGCGACTTAAGGGTATATCGAGCCTTACCTTGTTGGAGTTCACAACTAATCGTAACGCAGCACTAAAGTCGCATTGCATAGATTGGGTAAGCACTTCTGAACCTGACGGATTCGCACTCTTGAACGAGCAGTTTCAGAGCTACACTCCCTACCAGTTTGCGGTATCCCGCAATGAATATGGCCGCATACATGGCTTTTTCATCGGTGATGTATTTCATGTTGTATGGCTCGACCCCGATCATCTGCTCTATTCTGCTCGCTAATACGCGTTTCTCGTCTATTCAAAACACAAATTTCCCTGTGCTATGTCAAACACTATTCGTTATTAGCCAACTTTAAATCTAAGAAAGTAGACAAACGTCGAGTTTTCATCTTAAAGTCCCGGGGTTGGTACTAGACAAAACTAGCGCCAGATTATCAAATAGTTAACAAACACTTTGCCGCATGTAAAAAAATCGGTCAGATACGTAACTGGCCGGCGTACTTCGCGGTGTTTACCTGCACAACGACATACCTTTCGGGAGAAATATGCAATCCTCTGTTAATCATCAAGAGAGCCGAACGTTCTTTGGCCATCCCTATCCGCTCGGCTCGCTGTTCTTCACCGAGATGTGGGAGCGTTTCTCGTTTTACGGCATTCGTCCGCTGCTGATCCTGTTTATGGCTGCCACGGTGTATGACGGCGGGATGGGACTGGCACGTGAGAATGCCTCCGCCATTGTCGGCATCTTTGCCGGTACTATGTACCTGGCCGCACTGCCGGGTGGCTGGCTAGCGGATAACTGGCTCGGCCAGCAGCGCGCGGTCTGGTACGGCTCGATCCTGATTGCCCTTGGCCACCTGTCGATTGCACTCTCTGCCTTTATGGGCGACAACCTGTTCTTTATTGGCCTGATGTTCATCGTGCTCGGCTCTGGTCTGTTCAAGACCTGTATCTCGGTGATGGTCGGCACCCTGTATAAAAAAGGTGATGCGCGTCGCGACGGCGGTTTCTCGCTGTTCTACATGGGCATCAACATGGGCTCCTTCATTGCGCCGCTGATCTCCGGCTGGCTGATTAAGAGCCATGGCTGGCACTGGGGCTTTGGTATCGGCGGCATCGGGATGCTGGTGGCGCTGATCATCTTCCGCGTATTTGCCGTTCCGGCCATGAAACGCTACGACAGCGAAGTCGGTCTGGACTCCACCTGGAACAGCCCGGTGGTGAAGAGAAAAGGCGTGGGCATGTGGCTGCTGGCGCTGGCGGTTGGCGTAGCGGTTATCGTAACGCTGATTGCACAGGGCGTGATTGTCATCAACCCGGTCGCGGTCGCCAGCGTGCTGGTGTACGTGATTGCGGCGTCGGTGGCGCTTTACTTCATCTACCTGTTTATCTTTGCTGGCCTGAACCGCAAAGAGCGCGCCCGCCTACTGGTCTGCTTTATCCTGCTGGTCTCCGCAGCATTCTTCTGGTCTGCGTTTGAGCAGAAGCCGACCTCGTTCAACCTGTTCGCCAACGACTATACCAATCGCATGATCGGTGATTTTGAAATCCCTGCCGTGTGGTTCCAGTCAATTAACGCCCTGTTCATTATTCTGCTGGCCCCGGTATTCAGCTGGGCGTGGCCGAAGCTGGCGAGCATGAACATTCGTCCGAGCAGTATCACCAAGTTCGTGATCGGTATTCTCTTTGCGGCGGCAGGCTTTGGCCTGATGATGCTGGCGGCACAGAACGTGTTGAATAGCGGCGGGGCAGGGGTGTCACCTTTCTGGCTGGTAGGCAGCATCCTGATGCTGACGCTCGGCGAGCTGTGCCTGAGCCCGATTGGTCTGGCGACCATGACCTTGCTGGCCCCGGAAAGAATGCGCGGCCAGATGATGGGACTGTGGTTCTGCGCGAGCGCGCTGGGTAACCTGGCGGCAGGCCTGATTGGCGGTCACGTCAAGGCCGACCAGCTTGATATGCTGCCGGATCTCTTTGCCCGCTGCTCCGTTGCCCTACTGATCTGCGCTGCCGTGCTGATCGTCCTTATTGTGCCGGTTCGCCGCATGCTGGCAAACGCCCAGGCTAAACCGGCCGCTAACGCCGGATAACACTTAACGTTGCCGGGGCAGATGCTATGCCCCGGTACTTATTGAGTAGGTTAAGCCAACCCTCGGCCCGGCGCTTAAAACTCTCGCGATATTGTCATATAGCCGTTATAGCGTACTGAGCACTCTTCATCATTCATCAATGCTGAGGAAATGAATACGTCTTTTTTGCCGTCATTATTAGTATAGGTGTAACGTACTATTAAATTCATTGCATGATTGCTGTGATAAATTTCGAAGTAATCATTTTCAGATAGACTGTTTCCGGTCGCGCTATCGGCTTTAGCCATCTGCCGAGCAAAGACTTCGGATACCGGAGTAATACTCAATATCTCCGTGACGATTTTACTGTTTGGTATGTTTGCCAGCTTAATCCCAAGATCGTTTTTAATGCTGACCTGTAACATACTTTCAGCGTAGTGGCCTGGAGCGGCGCATTCACTTCCGGGTAAACCCGCAGCATAACTCACCGTCGGCAGCACTATGATAATGAAAGGTACTAAAACTTTCATCGGATAACCTTTAATTCTGCATCAGCTTTCTTCAATGTATTAATCTTTAACGCAATTAGCTATTCATTAGCATTTATAAAGGTTTGTAGGTGTAATATGTTATGTAATAAAATTAACCAAAAGAGGTGGGGTGAATATATGACTCTTGATTATATTTTTGATGGATAATATGGCGGCTTACAAGCGGCACATCCTATGCAGTCACTTGCATTGTCCACAGGAGCATAAGAGCGTTATAATGAGTTAATTAAAATATTACAGGAGGCGTTATGCAACTGACCTGTCCTGATTGCGATAAACCGGTGGAGCTTGTTGGCACCCATGCACATTGCGAAAATTGTAATCGTGATGTGGCGTTAGAAGCCCGCTGCCCCGAGTGCCATCAGCCATTAGAGGTGCTTAAAGCCTGCGGGGCGGTGGACTACTTCTGCCAGCATGGCCATGGGCTGATCTCGAAAAAGCGCGTCGAGTTCGTCAGGTCTGACGCCTAGCCGCAAAATTTGCGCAATTGTCTCTTAGCACTTACGTTTTTAACTGCTCATAAAAAGAGAAACGTAATGAAAAGAGACGTGACGTTAGGAGTCACCGGCTTTGCTTTGATCGCCGTAACCTATGGGATGGCGAGATTTTCATGGGGGATCATGCTGCCCGATATTCGGCAGGCGATCCCTTTCACACCAGAAGTCGCTGGGTTAATTGCTGCCTGCAGCTACGTAGCCTATTGCTTATCTGTCTTTATCGCGTCCTTTTTGACCAGCCGCTTCGGCCCCCGCGTCACGGCAATATTGGCTGCCATGGTGGCCGCCGCTGGGTTGCTCATCATGGCTTTTGCGGCTGCGCCGCTCTGGCTGGCGCTCGGCCTGTTTGTTGCTGGTATGAGCTCTGGACTGGCCTCTCCCTCCCTGGCGGGTGCCGTCAACGATGCCGTTGCCGATGAACGGCAGACGCAGATGAATACAACGATTAACGCCGGAACAAGCGGGGGCATCATCCTGTCTGTCCCCATTCTTTTTTTCATACCTGGCGGATGGCGCGTCTCCTGCATGGTTTTCGCTTTACTGGCGCTGATATGCCTGGTCGCTGCGTGGCGTACTCTTCCTAAGCACGTGTCTAAACCCACAGAGGGATCGCCGCACTGGCGCGCACTTTTTCGCAAGCCGGGCATGTTGCGGTTGTTAGTCATTGCTTTTGTCAGCGGTACAGCCAGCGCGGCATGGTGGAGCTTTGGGCCTGAGTTACTTCAGCAGTACACCAGGGTAGATAGCGCGATGACAAACATCCTGTGGCTAGTGAGCGGTGGTGCAGGCGTCCTCGCCGTGTTTACCGGCAGCGTGGCGAGACGTATCGGCATGCGCGGCGTTTACTGGGGATCGCAGCTCTTTATGGCCGCGTCTTTGGCCGCGCTGGCGGTGAGCCACGGTTTTAACGGGTGGCTTTTTCCGGTGGTGGCGATGAGCGGCGCGGGGTATGTCATTTTGTCCGGCGTGCTGCTGGTGCAGGGGGCGGAGATTGCGCAACCTTCGCCCGCGGCGGGCGTCAGTATGGCTTTCCTGATGCTGGCCGCAGGGCAGGTAGTAGGCTCAGTGGTCTTTGGCCAGCTCTATGGCGCGATCGGTGCAACTGGCGCACTGGCTATTTTTTCCGGCCTGTCATGGATAATGCTTGCCGTTACGCCTGACAGACATCATCAGGCGAACTAGCGTCAGGTCAGGTTTTTTTACGTGCCCGCGTTTTTTTAGCGGCGGTCACGCCCTTCACTTCACTCTCCACCCAGCCATCAACCAGGCGGGTGGTAAGCACATCCCCGGCTTTTACCTGTTTGGTTTGCTTCAGCACGTTGCCATCCGTTGCGGTGGTCACGCTGTAGCCGCGTGCCAGGGTAGCCAGTGGGCTCACGGCGTCGAGATGGGTCATGGCGTTGCCAAAGCGTTCCCGGGTAGCGCTAAGCCTGGCGCTCATCAGCTGGGCCAGACGGTACTCTAACTGCTGCACCCGGTTCTGAGCGCGGTGAATACGCGGCTGGGGAGAGTGCTGGTTTAGCCGCTGGGTCATCCGCTGCTGGCGCTGACCTGAACGCTTAAGCTGATTATCCATCGCGTAGGTCATCCGCTGGCGCAGTCGCTCAAGCACGGTTTGCTGACGCGCCAGCCTCAGCTGCGGGTGCTGCTGTTGCAGTCGGTGCTCCAGCTGAGTAAAGCGACGGGTGCGGTTAGCGAGGTAGTAATCCATCGCCATCTCCAGCCGCTGCTGGCCGCTTTGCAGCTGACGCAGCAGTTCAAGCTGGTTGCGGCTGACCATCTCTGCGGCGGCGGACGGGGTCGGCGCACGCAGGTCGGCTACAAAGTCGGCGATGGTAACATCGGTTTCATGGCCGACGGCGCTGACGATAGGGATCTGGCTGGCGAAAATCGCCCGCGCTACGCGCTCGTCGTTGAAGCTCCAGAGATCCTCCAGCGAGCCGCCGCCGCGCCCGACGATCAGCACATCACACTCCTTGCGGCTGTTCGCCAGCGCAATGGCGCGAACGATCTGCCCCGGGGCATCTTCGCCCTGAACGGCGGTAGGGTAGATCACCACCGGCAGGGAGGGATCGCGACGTTTAAGCACGTGCAGAATATCGTGCAGCGCGGCCCCGGTTTTCGAGGTGATCACCCCTACGCAGTGGGCGGGGGAGGGAAGCGGCTGCTTGCTCTGCTGATCGAACAGTCCCTCTGCCGCCAGCTTCGCCTTGAGCTGCTCGTACTTCTGTTGGAGCAGGCCTTCCCCTGCGGGCTGCATGCTTTCGACGATGATCTGATACTCGCCGCGCGGCTCGTAGAGCGTAATGCTGGCGCGGACCAGAACCTGCTGTCCGTGCTGGGGACGAAAGGTCACCCGACGGTTGCTGTTGCGGAACATTGCACAGCGAACCTGGGCGGTATCATCCTTCAGCGTGAAGTACCAGTGACCGGAGGCTGGCTGGGTAAAGTTTGAGATCTCACCGCTGATCCAGACCTGGCCAACTTCTCTTTCCAGCAGCAGGCGCACCGTCTGATTCAGGCGGCTAACGGTAAAAATTGCGGGGGATTGCATCGATGACATGTGAGCCAGATCAAATTTTAAATCAGAAGGTTAATTAATCGATAGTAACCCGATGGGCCGCAATCGCAACTATTTTTCCAAAAAAGTGTAGATGCAATCGGTTACGCTCTGTATAATGCCACGGCAATATTTAACCACCCGGTCAGAGATATTGCCCATGCTACGTATCGCTAAAGAAGCCCTGACGTTTGACGACGTCCTCCTCGTTCCCGCTCATTCTACCGTTCTGCCGAATACTGCCGACCTCAGCACCCAGTTAACCAAAACCATTCGCCTGAATATTCCTATGCTCTCCGCAGCAATGGACACCGTGACGGAAGCACGCCTGGCTATCGCCCTGGCGCAGGAAGGTGGCATCGGTTTTATCCATAAAAACATGTCCATTGAGCGTCAGGCGGAAGAAGTACGCCGCGTGAAGAAACATGAGTCCGGCATCGTATCCGACCCACAGACCGTTCTGCCGACCACCACCCTGCACGAAGTGAAAGCGCTGACCGAGCGTAACGGCTTTGCCGGTTACCCGGTAGTGACGGAAAACTATGAGCTGGTCGGTATTATTACTGGTCGTGACGTGCGTTTCGTGACTGACCTGAACCAGCCGGTAAGCGTGTACATGACGCCGAAAGAGCGCCTGGTTACCGTGCGCGAAGGCGAAACCCGTGACGTCGTGCTGGCTAAAATGCATGAAAAACGCGTTGAGAAGGCGCTAGTGGTGGATGATAGCTTCCATCTGCGCGGCATGATCACCGTAAAAGATTTCCAGAAAGCCGAACGTAAACCGAACGCCTGTAAAGACGAGCATGGCCGTCTGCGCGTGGGCGCTGCGGTAGGCGCGGGCGCGGGCAACGAAGAGCGCGTCGATGCGCTGGTTGCCGCTGGCGTTGACGTGCTGCTGATTGACTCCTCTCACGGCCACTCCGAAGGCGTACTGCAGCGTATTCGTGAGACGCGTGCGAAATACCCTGACCTGCAGATCATCGGCGGCAACGTAGCGACCGGTGCAGGCGCGCGTGCCCTGGCCGACGCTGGCGTCAGCGCGGTGAAAGTGGGTATCGGCCCTGGCTCTATCTGTACTACCCGTATCGTGACCGGCGTGGGCGTTCCGCAGATCACCGCCGTCTCCGACGCGGTTGAAGCCCTTGAAGGCACCGGCATTCCGGTTATCGCCGACGGCGGCATCCGCTTCTCCGGCGATATCGCTAAAGCGATTGCCGCAGGCGCAGCGGCGGTGATGGTGGGCTCCATGCTGGCCGGTACCGAAGAGTCTCCGGGTGAGATCGAACTCTTCCAGGGCCGCTCTTACAAATCCTACCGTGGTATGGGCTCGCTGGGCGCGATGTCCAAAGGCTCCTCCGATCGCTACTTCCAGACCGATAACGCTGCTGACAAACTGGTGCCGGAAGGTATCGAAGGCCGCGTAGCGTACAAAGGCTACCTGAAAGAGATCATTCACCAGCAGATGGGCGGCCTGCGCTCCTGTATGGGTCTGACCGGCTGTGGTACTATCGACGCGCTGCGTACGCAGGCTGAATTTGTACGCATCAGCGGGGCGGGCATTCAGGAGAGCCACGTTCACGACGTGACCATCACTAAAGAGTCCCCGAACTACCGCATGGGTTCCTGATTTAATTTGTAGGCCGGGTGGGCGTAACGCTGCCCGGCACTTATTTTCTCTATCTGCTTCTGCCTCGGAACAATCGTCAATGACCGACAATATTCATAAGCATCGTATTCTTATCCTCGACTTTGGTTCGCAGTATACCCAGCTTGTTGCCCGCCGCGTGCGTGAGCTGGGCGTCTACTGTGAGCTGTGGGCCTGGGACGTCACCGAAGCTCAAATCCGTGAGTTCAACCCGAACGGGATCATCCTGTCCGGCGGCCCGGAGAGCACCACTGAAAACAACAGCCCGCGCGCGCCGCAGTATGTATTTGAGGCAGGCGTACCGGTATTCGGCGTTTGCTACGGTATGCAAACGATGGCGATGCAGCTTGGCGGCCACGTTGAAGGCTCCAACGAGCGTGAGTTTGGCTATGCTCAGGTTGAAGTGAAGACTCAGAGCGCGCTGGTGCGCGGTATTGAGGACTCCCTGAGCGCAGAGGGCAACCCGCTGCTGGACGTGTGGATGAGCCACGGCGACAAAGTTACCGCTATACCGGAAGGCTTCGTAACCGTTGCCAGCACCGAGACCTGCCCGTTCGCCATTATGGCTAACGAAGAGAAGCGCTTCTACGGCGTGCAGTTCCACCCGGAAGTGACCCACACCCGTCAGGGCCTGCGTATGCTGGAGCGTTTCGTGCGCGACATCTGCGAGTGTGAAGCCCTCTGGACCCCGGCTAAGATTATCGACGACGCTATCGAGCGTATCCGCCAGCAGGTTGGTAATGACAAGGTGATCCTTGGCCTCTCCGGCGGCGTGGACTCCTCCGTGACCGCGATGCTGCTGCACCGCGCCATTGGCGAGCGTCTGACCTGCGTATTCGTCGATAACGGCCTGCTGCGCCTGAACGAAGCCGAGCAGGTGATGGATATGTTCGGCGACCACTTCGGCCTGAACATTGTTCACGTTGAAGGCGAGCAGCGTTTCCTCGACGCGCTGGCGGGTGAGAACGATCCGGAAGCGAAACGTAAAATCATCGGCCGCGTCTTTGTTGAAGTGTTTGATGAAGAGGCGCTGAAGCTGGAAGACGTTAAGTGGCTGGCGCAGGGCACGATCTACCCTGACGTTATAGAATCCGCTGCGTCTGCGACCGGTAAAGCACACGTCATCAAATCTCACCACAACGTGGGTGGCCTGCCGAAAGAGATGAAGATGGGTCTGGTTGAACCGCTACGTGAGCTGTTCAAAGACGAAGTGCGTAAGATTGGTCTTGAGCTGGGCCTGCCGTACGACATGCTCTACCGTCACCCGTTCCCGGGTCCGGGTCTGGGCGTCCGCGTGCTGGGCGAAGTGAAGAAAGAGTACTGCGACCTGCTGCGCCGCGCTGACGCTATCTTCATTGAAGAGCTGCGTAAAGCTGATCTGTATAACAAAGTTAGCCAGGCCTTCACCGTGTTCCTGCCGGTACGCTCGGTAGGCGTAATGGGCGACGGCCGTAAGTACGACTGGGTTGTCTCCCTGCGCGCGGTTGAAACCATCGACTTTATGACCGCACACTGGGCGCACCTGCCGTACGATTTCTTAGGCCGCGTCTCTAACCGCATAATTAATGAGGTTAATGGCATTTCGCGTGTGGTCTATGACATCAGCGGAAAGCCACCGGCTACGATTGAGTGGGAATAACCGCTTGTTAAGTGTTGTTATCCGCTAAGTATTCTAAGCCCGCTTTAATGCGGGCTTTGTTTTACTGTCTTGCCGCTTTTATCCTGAATGAAAACATCGTCATCAATGGCTAGCGTTATCTCTCCATTCCTGAGTTGAGAAATAACCATAGCGATGTCTTTATCAATGCAGTTATTGGGCGGCGATACGCTGTTAAAGCATATCCTGTCCTTCATCTCTTCCTTTTTAAAGCCATCGCCAAAGTCATAGATGTAAACACTAGGCTGCTCATTAGGCTCGGTGAAATCAAGTTTATACTGTGATGACAGCAGGCTTTTGTTATCAAGCCACCAGCTCAGTTTGCTTTTAGCAGAGTAGGGGAGTCCTTTCACCGCAATCAATACCGTGTTTGGGGTTTTGTCTACCGCCATCACTTCAACGGAAGCAGGTTTATTAACAAAGAAAAACCCCAGGGCTAAAACTGCTATGATAATGACTAAGATACTGCTTTTTTTCATTACTCAATCCTTTAAGAGGATGCTTGATTATATTTTTGGGGGAAATGGTTTCAAATTAAATTATCTAAATTTTGTATGATTAACGGAAATTTTAAATTATCACCAATCGCCAGAAGTGTGTAAAAGGACTGATAATGAAACTTGTAAGTTGGCCAGGTAAAACACTTGTTTGGTTCCTTGCCCATGCGTTAGAGGGAACTATAACAGTAGCGATGAGTTTTGTGGCTCTTTATTCACTATTTGTTTTCGATAATATTGCCATGAAGGTCGCGGGTTTTGTCGGGTCATTTGCTATTGCTTACATTGCGAGTTATTTATTAGGGATGGTCAGAGGTGAACACAGGCGATAGGTTTTTAACATCTATTCGTGATGTGAGTAGTTTAATAGCAGATTAGCGAGCAATCTAAGCTTAGAATAGCCCACCTCAACGGATCAAGCCCTCTGCTCTTACAGAGGGTTTCCCTATCACCTTACCGATCTTTGCTTCTGTAACGGCTGCGCGTCAACGTATAGAGCAGGCTAGGCGGCGCGTCTTTTACATCGTGGATCTCCCTGACAAACGTCAGTCCGCACTTGGTTAACACCTTTTGTGACGCGGTATGATTTTTCCTCACCACTGCCGAAACCTCATCAAGGTTAAACGTATCGAAACCGTAGTGCAGCGCTGCACTGGCGAACTCGGTGGCGAAACCCTGTCCCCACGCCTCTACCGCCAGGCGATAGCCCAAATTGTTGATCGCGAACGTGTCGTATTGCACGATGCGTATTCCACCAAAGCCAACGATCTCATCAGGTTTGTCGAGTCGGGAGACTGCCCAGTTGCCGAACCCGTGGGTCTGCCAGTGCTCAAGCCAGCCGTCCAACACCGTGCGGGAATGAGCGATATCCGGATGCGGCCCGGCCGGATTAAATTGATTTGTCGCCGGGTCGCCGTAGATACGAAACAGATGGTTGAGATCGGAAGGCCTTACCTGGCGCAGAATGAGTCGTTCAGAGTGCAGCTGCATTTTATCTCCTGTTATTTTAATCATTTTTATTCCAGTGACTTACTGATAATGCCCGAAGCGCGCAGCGTTTGATACATGACGATGGCGATTGCCAGGGCGGCGATGACCACCGTTAGCGCCAGTGAGAAGGCCAGTGCGCCCTGGATGCCCAGCGCCCGATCGAGCCATGCATAGGCAAAGGGCGATGCGGCAGCCATCAGCTGCGCCGGAATCAACAGGACGCCCGTCCGCCGGGCATAATCCTCTGCGGCGAACAGCTGAAGC
This sequence comes from Pseudescherichia sp. L3, assembly GCF_024656065.1. Lineage (NCBI taxonomy): Bacteria > Pseudomonadati > Pseudomonadota > Gammaproteobacteria > Enterobacterales > Enterobacteriaceae > Pseudescherichia > Pseudescherichia sp. L3. The sequence goes on along the minus strand of NZ_JANKYC010000001.1, from coordinate 2,289,445 downwards.
GGCAGCGTCGCTTTAACAATCGTCATCAGGCCATTGATCGCGCCGTACCCGAACACAAACCCTGCGGCCGAGCTGGCAAACAGAGATCCGCTCAGACCGAGCAGGAAGCAGAGCGGCATGGCCAGAGCGGTAACCAGCGTCAACCTGAGCGGGGTGAGACGTGCGCCCGCAACGACCTCCATAAACCGCGCTCCCGTTTGGCCGATTCCCCACAGCATGCCCGCAGCGACCGGTAGCCCAGCACTGGCGATAAATTCCGGCAAGTGTGTCGATGTACCGTTAGAGACAAAGGTGATAAGAGCAATAAAAGCGGCAAACAGCCAGCCGCTGCGACGGTCTTGGGCAGTGCCGGTTTTCGGCGTTAAGGCAGCGGTCATGGTCATCGGCTGGTTGGGCAGCGGGCGGATCAGCGCGGCGCTGAGCAGGCCGAACAGCGCATAGATCAGCAGCACCTCACGCCAGCTCATGATGGCTAACAGCGACTCACCAAGCGGCCAGAAAACAGCGGATGCCAGTCCACCCGCCAGCGTCACCTGGGAAATCGTGCGTCGGGCATGCTGTCCGTAGAGGGTGATGAGTGCAGCAAACAGCGCGTCATAAAGCGACAGGCGCATACCGATACCCATGATAAGCCAGGCGCTATACCAGCCCGCAAGCGAGTGCGTGCAGGCCATGGCGGCGCAGCTTAGCGCTATCATCAGCGTGCCAATAGTTACAACATGCTTTCCGTCCAGTCTGGTTAGCAGCCTGGCGACAAAGGGGGATACCAGCGCCATGACCAGCATCGCCAGCGTCAGGCCGAGATAGATCTGCGGCTGCGTCCAGTGGGTATCGCGGGCGATAGCATGGGCAAACGTGCCGGGCATATAGAACGATATACCCCAGTTAATCAGCTGATTACAGCCAGCGAAGAGAGGGATAAAGCGAGGTATCGCGCGCGAAGTCATTATTTTTCATTCCGTTAGGCAGTTGTCCTGAGCATACCGTGCGCGGTATGGTTCAGGCAGGCCTCAACGTTTATCACCTCTATAAGAGAAACTTTGCATGACGACGCTAAACCTGGGAAATCTGGCGACCTTTCGGCTGGTTGTACAGCGGGGCAGTTTTTCTGCCGCGGCAAACGTGCTTGGCCTCTCCCAGCCTGCGGTAAGCCTACAAATTCGCCAGCTTGAGCAGTTTCTTCAGGCACGGTTGATCGAGCGAACCGGGCGAGGCGTTAAGGCGACCGCCGCTGGCGTAGCGTTGCTGGCCCACGGCGAGCGGATTGGTCAGGCTGTGGACGAAGCGATACGTTCGGTTAGCGCGTTTAGTCATGAAGTCAGCGGCACGGTTACGCTCGGTACGGGGGCGACGGCGTGCATTCACCTTTTGCCACCGCTATTGCAGCGGCTGCGGCTAGACTATCCGCTGCTGCAGGTAGGCGTTACGACCGGAAATACGCCCAGCATTGTCCAGGCGGTAGAGGAAAATCGCCTCGATCTGGGGCTGGTTACGCTACCCGCCAGCGGACGAACGCTGGATATCACGCCGTTTCTCAACGAAGAGTTTGTTTTTATCGAAGCGCTGGCGCAACCGCACCCGGCGGGATCGTTAACGCCCGAGGTGCTACATGCGCTGCCGCTAATCGCCTTTGAGAACGGAAGCAGTACGCGCACGCTTATTGACGGCTGGTTTGCAACAGCCGGGCTGCCGACGATACCTGTGATGCAGCTTGGCAGTATCGAAGCGATCAAGCGCATGGTTAGCGCCGGGCTGGGATATAGCATTGTTCCGCAGATGTCAGTGGCTCACCCAAACGATCGTAAGGCGCTAAACGTGCGTTCACTGAATCCACTTTTGCAGCGCCAGCTGGCGATAGTCATCCGTCAGGATAAGATCCTGAGCAGAGGCATAGGGGCGATCATTCAAATGCTGCAAAAGAAAAGCGAGTTAATTTAGCGTCTTATTTACCGGCGTCTCAACGGAGAGAGAGGACTGCTGTGACTGGGCTTTATCCTGATGATGGTACCAGGCACCGATAGAGGAGTAGACGAAGCGTCCGAAGAAGAAGAAAAAGCTGATAAGCAATACGATACGGGTCATGCGACTGTCAAATCGCTGTCGTTTTCGCATACTGTGTGACTGGCTCACAAGAGGTTCCTAAGGGTTAACCCGACGGGCGGGCGATTGCTGTATTAATGCACAGAGCGCAGCGCAGATCAATCGGTCGTTATGTAAAATTTCGTCAAAGAAAGCATTTACTAAAGCAATAATAATGAAATAATAGTAAAGCGCATGAATTATTAACAAAAATTGCGCGAAGAAGAGATGGCAATATTTGTAAGGCACTCGGTTCCTTGATCCTGGTCAATTGCAGCCGCTTTTGCGGCACTAAACTCTTCACAAATAGCACAGTCTGACCGACTCTATAATCTTCATGGTTAGCCTGGAACCCCGCCTGAAATCGATTTCAGCACGCTGGGTTTTACACTGAACATCGATGAGCTACGCGAAAATTTATACTCTCTATAAAGCTAAATGGTGGGCGTTGCCGCTCGTCTTGCCTTTCCTGCTGCTGCCCCTTGCCCACATGGTCGATACCTTTACCTGGGTCTCGGATGGCAGCATGGTGCTCTATTACCTGCCGCTATCGCTCCTGTTAAGCTTGATGCTTTTCTACGGCTGGGCAGCGCTGCCCGGCATTGTGCTCTCGCTGGCCTGGCACTACTATCCGCAGACCAGCGCCCCAGAGACGTTGCTCAAAATCGTCCATTTTATGGTGCCCATCATCGTAAGCTGGGGCGGCTACCGGATCTTCGTCACCCGGCGACATAACGTCTCCTACGGCAATGCGCAGCTCACCGCGCAGCGTATGTTCTGGCAGGTCGTCTGCCCGGCTACGCTGTTCCTGCTGATCTTCCATACCATCGCCTGGCTTGGCCTGTATGACAAATATCTGGCCCTGGCCGGAGTAACGCCGTTTAGCCTGCGCACGCTGATTAACTATCAGGCGCTGCTGGTGAGCGGCCTGACCGGAACGCCGTTCTGCTATCTGCTGATCAGGGTGCTCCACCATCCGCGCCACATAAAAGGATACCTCTCTCGCCTGCGCCGGGATTTTGATCCCAAGGTGACCCGGCTGGAGGTGGTCGCCTGGTTTGCCGTCATTGCACTGCTGATGCTGCTGATGCTCTCCCCGTGGGATGAAAATACCGGCATCTTCACCACTAACTATACGCTGTCGCTGCTGCTGCCGGTGATGCTATGGGGGTCGATGCGCTATGGCTACCGCCTGATGTCTATCGTCTGGACGCCGTTTATGATGGTAAGCATTCACTACTTCTACCGTTATACGCCGGTCTCGCCGCGCTACGAAATCCAGCTGACGATCCTCTCCTCCAGCTACCTGGTGTTCTCGTTTATCATCGCCTGGATGTCGATGCTGGCAACGCGCCAGCGGCTGATGCACGAGCGGGTGAGCCGCCTGGCGTGGCTAGACCCGGTCCTCAATATGCCCAACCTGCGGGCGCTCAACCGCGCTCTGGCGGATACCCCCTGGTCGGTGCTCTGCTTTTTACGCATCCCCGATCTGGAGCTGCTGGGAAGGCACTACGGTATTATGCTGCGCATCCAGTACAAGCAGATGCTGTCCGAGTGGCTAATGCAGAAGCTGCAACGCAATGAGTGTGTGTATCATCTGTCGGGGTATGACGTCGTTATCCGGCTAAATACCGAATCCTATGCGCTGCGTATCGCCGAGCTGGATAAGCTCATCAAGCAGTTCCGCTTCGCCTGGGATGGCATGCCGCTGCAGCCGCAGGTCGGCATGAGCTACTGCTACGTGCGTTCGCCGGTAGCGCATCTCTATCTGCTGTTGGGCGAGCTGAGCACCACGGCGGATCTCTCCCTGGAAACCCAACGTCCAGAAAGCCTGCAGCATCGCGGGTCGGTCAACCTACAGCGCAGCCTGAAAGGTAAGGTGGAGATGATGAACCGCCTGCAACGGGCGCTGGAGGAGGACCGGTTCCGCCTGATGGCCCAGCCAATCGTCGGCGTGCGCGGTGACGGCTACCACGAGATCCTGCTGCGGATGCTTGATGACGATGACGAGCTCATCAGCCCGGATGCGTTCCTGCCAGTGGCTCATGAGTTTGGCCTTTCGTCACGCATCGACCTGTGGGTCATTGAACACACCCTGCGCTTTATGGCGCACTATCGCGAAACTGAGCCGGGGGCGCGCTTCTCCATCAATCTGTCGCCAGCGTCCGTCTGTCGGAGCAATTTTGTCCGTGAGGTCGCCAGACTGCTTGAGCGCTATAACATTGAGGCCTGGCAGCTTATTTTTGAGGTCACGGAGAGTAACTCGTTGACCAATATTAACCAGGCAAACCAGACCCTGGGCCATCTGCAACAACTAGGCTGCCGGGTCGCCATAGACGACTTCGGTACCGGCTATGCCAGCTATGCGCGCCTGAAAAACATTAACGCCGATATTTTGAAGATCGACGGCAGCTTTATTCGCAACCTGACGTCAAACAGCCTCGACTACCAGATTGTGGCCTCTATCTGCCATCTGGCACGGATGAAAAAGATGCGGGTGGTGGCAGAGTACGTCGAAACGGAGGAGGTGCGTAGCGCGGCCCTTTCGCTGGGGATTGACTATCTGCAAGGGTTCTTGATTGGTAAACCCGCGCCGCTTGAGGCGCTGGCGGGAGACGCTCAGGCACTGTCACAGCGTGCCTGAGCATGAGAGGGGCAGGGCGGTGCGGCTCAGGCCGCGACGCCGGAGGAGTGCTCCTCTTCGATCTTCAGCAGCCAGCCGGTGACTGCCCCCCAGTAATCCTGCTCTTTCTCCAGGTCCAGCAGCACCAGCGCGTTCTGGGAGAACCAGTCGCGGGGGAAGCTGAGGGTCCAGTGGTTATCGTCGGTGGTCAGACGCAGAGTCGGTGGGGTGGTGGTCGCCTGGCGCTGGTTGTTCAGCAGCACGCCGAGGCGCAGGAGCTGGATCAGCGGTAAAAAGTGCTTCTTCTTGAACAGGGTAAAGCGCGGCAGGTCGTCGAGCTTGATCCCTTTGCGGTGGAAGCGCACCAGGGTCGCCATCATCAGCTGCTGCTCCTGGTTAAAGCCAGGCAGGTCGCTGTTCTGCAGGATATAGGCCGAGTGGCGGTGCATCCCGCTGTGGTTGATGTTCAGCCCAACCTCGTGCAGCATCGCCGCCCACTTCAGCAGCGCCGCCAGCTGCGGATTTGCCAGCTTCGGATTCTGCGCTTCCCACTGCTCGTACATGTGGGTCGTGGTCTCCAGCACGCGGCGAGCCTGCTCCCGGTCAATGTTATACTGGTTGGCAAGGCTCTGCGCCGTACGGCTGCGGATATCCTGATGGCGGAAACGGCCCTCCATCTCATACAGTACCCCTTCACGCAGCGCGCCGTCGGAGAGACGCAGCTCGCGAATGGCCAGCGCGTCAAATACGCCGCACAAAATCGCCAGGCCCGGCACGAAGACCGCCTTGCGCTCGTCGGAGAGCCCCGGCAGGTTCAGCTCGTCAAAGCTGTTATGTTTCAGCACCTCGGTAACCAGTTTGTCCAGCCGTTCAGGAGTGATGAAACCATCTTTCTCGCCCATCGCCAGCAGCACTTCATGGGCGGCTTTAATGCTGCCCGATGCGCCCAGCGCCACGTTCCAGCCCTGAATACGATACTGCCAGGTCAGGCTCTCCAGCTTCTGCACTGCCGCCATGCGCGCGCGATGGAAGTTCTCCCGGTTAATGATGCGGCCGCGGAAATAGGTTTGCGCAAAGCTGACGCAGCCCATCCGGCGGCTCTCTACCAGGATAGGTTGAAAATCCTCGCCGATCACCAGTTCCGTAGAGCCACCGCCGATATCAATCACCAGCTTGCGGCCTTTTTCCGGCTGCGTGTGCTCAACGCCCATAAAGATCAGGCGGGCCTCTTCGTTGCCGGAGATGATCTCAATCGGATAGGGGATGACCTGCTCCGCACGCTTGAGGAAATCAGCGGCGTTAGCGGCCTGACGCAGGGTATGCGTGCCAACAATGCAGACGTTAGCCGGGTCAAAGCCCTGCAGGCGTTCGGCAAACAGAGACAGGCAGCTCAGGCCGCGCTCAATCGCCTCTTCGCTCAGGACGCTGTTCTCATCCAGGCCGTCGGCCAGATGCACGCGTTGCTTCAGGCGGCCAATGATCTGCATGGCGCCATCCACCACACGGGCAATGACCATGTGGAAACTGTTCGAACCGAGATCGACCGCAGCAAACTCCTGCGGCCGTGGGGTATTGTCATTTATCGGCATAGATTAGTCTGGTTGTTCGAGTGATTTGATATAGTCGTAAATCGCCAGCTGAGCGCGAACCTTGCGGCGATTGCCCCGTTGCACATAGCGATTGCTCAATTCCTTGTCGATATACCGCGCCTTCACGGTATCGCTGAACAGAAGCTCAATGATGTCCAGCACGCGTTGCTTAAGGCGCGGATCGAGCAGCGGGGCCGCAACCTCAATGCGATAGTCAATATTACGCGTCATCCAGTCGGCAGACGAGAGATAAACCTGCTTATCGCCGCCGTTTTCGAAAATATAGATGCGATCGTGTTCGAGATAGCGGTCCACGATGCTGATCACCCGAATGTTATCGCTCAGCCCTTCGAGCTCAGGGATCAGCGAGCACATGCCGCGCACCAGCAGATTAACCGGCACGCCGGAGCCGGATGCGGCATACAGCCGATCCACCAGGCCTTTGTCCACCAGGTTATTAAGCTTGAGGGTGATCCCCGACGGCTGACCGTTTTGCGCATTGGCGATCTCGCGGTCGATCATATCGTACAGCAGGCGGCGCGAGTTTTGCGGCGACACCAGCAGGTACTCAAAGTGGACTGGTCGGTAGGGGTTCTCGATAAAGTTAAACACCCGGCGCACTTCGTTAGTGATGCGTGCGTCGGCGGTAAGCAGAGAGTAGTCAGTATAGAGCCGGGCGGTTTTCTCGTTAAAGTTACCGGTCCCGATGTGAGCGTAGCGCACCACCTCTTCACCCTCTTTACGCGAGATAAGGAACAGCTTGGCGTGAATTTTCAGCCCCGGCGCGGAGAAGATCACGTGCGCCCCGGCCTCGGTCAGGCGCCTTGCCCAGTGGATGTTGGCCTCTTCATCGAAGCGCGCCTGCAGCTCCACCACCACGGTCACTTTCTTGCCGTTGTGTGCGGCGTGGATCATCGCATCGATGATGCGAGAATCTTTCGCTACGCGGTAGATGTTGATCTTGATCGCCAGCACGTTAGGGTCGAAGGAAGCCTGGCGCAGCAGCTCCAGCACGTGCTCAAAGGTATGGTACGGATAGTAGAGCAGCACGTCCCGCTCGCGAATAGCGTCGAAGCCGTTGCGGAAGTTATCGAACCACACATGGCGCAGGCGCGGCAGCGGCTTGTTCACCAGGTTGGCTTTGCCCACGTTCGGGAAGCTGATGAAGTCTTTAAAGTTGTGGTAGCGGCCACCGGGCACAGTAGAGTCATAGCGGGAGATGGTGAGCTTGTCGCGCAGCATCTCAACCATGGCCTCCGGCATATCGCGCTGGTAGACAAAACGCACCGGCTCGGCGGTAAGGCGCTGCTTGAGGCTGGAGGACATTAGCTCCATCAGGCTCGACTCCATCTCGTGCACCAGGTCGTACTCGGCGTCACGGGTCATCTTCATCGAGTAGGCGTTCAGCGCATCGTAGTCGAAGAAGCCGTAGAAGATATCGTCCAGACAGTAGCGCAGGATGTTATCCAGGAGGATCATTGGCTTACGGCGGCGCGGCGTCTCTGGCGGCAGGTTAACAAAGCGCGGCACCTTATCCGACGGGATCTCCAGCAGCGCGTAGCGAATGCTCTCCCCGCGAATAATCTCTACCGCCAGATAGGTGTAGTCATCTTTCAGGAACTGCACCAGGTCGGTTTCGCGGTTGATCAGGATCGGCGTGATGTGCTGGCGCAGATAGTGTTTAAAGTAGTGGCGTAGCCAGGTTTGCTGGTTCTCAGAGAGCTGGCGCTCGTTGATCAAGAAGATCTGGTTACGGGCCATCTCCAGCAGCAGGTCGTTGTACAGGCCGTTAAACTCCTGATCGGCTTTCAGGACGCGGGTCTGGATCTTACCAAGCAGGTGTCGGGAGTGGGCGTTGGAGCCTTGCTCTTCGCTGATGATGATCCGGCGCTTAAGCTCAGCAAAACGCACCTTGTAGAACTCATCAAGGTTATTGGAGTAGATGCCCAGAAAACGCATTCGCTCAATAAGAGGGTTGCTCTTGTCGGCGGCTTCCTGAAGCACGCGTTCGTTAAACGCTAACCAGCTTAATTCTTTTTCGATGTATAGCTTTTCCTGACCCATTACAACTCACACTCCGGTTCAATCTCGGGACGTGGCAAATCCATCTCAGCCTTTATTATGGTGAGAATTACCACAGCTTGTCCAATTGTGACAGATAAGTATGACAGTAATCTGATAATACGGAGGTTATTGCCGGACGGTGCAGGCTGTCCGGCAACAGAAGGCCTACTCGGCGGCGTGCCCTTGCGGAGGGAGCTGAACGCCATCGAGCCATGCGGCACCCTCGCGCATTGCCAGACGGCCATCAATAAACCAGCTCACCACCAGAGGGTAGATCGCGTGCTCCTGGGTCTGGACGCGATCGGTGACGTCCTCTTCACCATCGCCAGGAAATACCGGCACTTTGGCTTGCAGGATCACCGGTCCGCCGTCCAGCTCGTCGGTAACAAAATGCACGGAGGTGCCGTGCTCTTCGTCGCCGTTGGCCAGCGCCTGACGGTGGGTATGCAGGCCGGGATATTTCGGCAGCAGGGAGGGGTGGATGTTCAGCAGGCGGCCCTGATAGTGGGCAACAAACTCGGGGCTGAGAATGCGCATATAGCCTGCCAGCACCACCAGATCCGGGGCGTAGGCGTCGATCTCCATCATCAGCTCACGGTCAAATGCTTCACGGCTGGCAAACTGGTCGGCCGTAATGGCGTGGGCCGCAATATCGGCCTCACGCGCACGTTGCAGGCCGAACGCGTCGGCCTTGTTACTGAATACCGCACGGACAGTGGCGTTAATTCTCTTTTGCGCGCAGGCGTCAATAATTGCCTGCAAATTGCTTCCGTTACCGGAAATGAGCACCACTATGTTTTTCATTCGATGACCACGCGCTCGCTGGAATCAGAGGCTTTAATCATACCAATTTTCCATGCCTTTTCACCTTTCGCGTTCATCAGCTCAATCGCCTTATCTGCATCCTGGGCAGAGAGCGCGATCACCATGCCGACGCCGCAGTTAAAGGTGCGGTACATCTCGTGCTGGCTGACGTTGCCTGCCTGCTGCAGCCAGTTGAAGACGGAGGGCCACTGCCAGCTGGATTCGTCAATCACCGCCTGGGTGTTGTCCGGCAGCACGCGCGGAATGTTCTCCCAGAAGCCGCCGCCGGTAAGGTGGGCGATGGCATGCACGTCAACGTTAGCAATCAGCTCAAGAATGTTTTTCACGTAGATGCGGGTCGGGGCCAGGAGGTGATCCGCCAGCGATTTACCGTCGAGCTGGGTCGTTTCCGGATCGCAGCCGCTCACCTCAACGATTTTACGCACCAGCGAGTAGCCGTTAGAGTGCGGGCCGCTGGAGCCAAGGGCAATCAGCACGTCGCCGTCAGTGACTTTGGAGCCGTCGATGATTTCCGATTTCTCAACCACGCCCACGCAGAAGCCCGCGACGTCATAATCTTCGCCATGGTACATGCCCGGCATCTCAGCGGTTTCGCCGCCCACCAGCGCACAGCCGGACTGCAGACAGCCTTCCGCGATGCCGCCGATCACGCTGGCAGCGGTGTCGACGTCCAGCTTGCCGGTGGCGTAGTAGTCGAGGAAGAAGAGCGGCTCAGCGCCCTGAACCACCAGGTCATTAACGCACATGGCCACCAGATCGATGCCGATAGCGTCATGACGCTTGAGATCCATCGCCAGGCGCAGCTTGGTGCCCACGCCGTCAGTACCGGAAACCAGCACCGGCTCACGATATTTTTGCGGCAGCGCGCACAGCGCACCGAAGCCACCCAGTCCACCCATCACTTCCGGGCGGCGGGTTTTCTTCACTACGCCTTTGATTCGGTCAACCAGTGCATTACCTGCGTCAATATCAACACCGGCATCTTTGTAGCTGAGAGAGGTTTTATCGGTCACTGCTTGGATCCCCACATGGCGATAGAAATAAAATTCGGCGCAATTCTAACAGTCAAGGCAAACGTTTGCGAGTCCATTATTCATGGCTCTCAGAGATCGTTGCGATATACTGATTTTCAATCTGATTGATCGGGATCAACCCTCTACCTATAGCGCAACGGAGAAAAAGCGGTATAATCCGGCGATTTTTTTTGTGGCTACCAACTGTCTGGGGAAGGAGAAGAGTATGAAGATCGTGGAAGTAAAACACCCACTCGTCAAACACAAGCTGGGACTGATGCGTGAGCATGACATCAGCACCAAACGCTTTCGTGAACTCGCCTCTGAAGTAGGCAGCCTGCTGACCTATGAAGCGACTGCCGATCTGGAAACCGAGAAGGTAACCATCGAAGGCTGGAACGGCCCGGTGGAGATCGAGCAGATCAAAGGTAAAAAAATTACCGTGGTGCCGATCCTGCGTGCCGGTCTGGGCATGATGGAAGGCGTGCTGGAGCACGTCCCGAGCGCGCGTATCAGCGTGGTCGGTATCTACCGCGACGAAGAGACCCTGGAGCCGGTACCTTACTTCCAGAAGCTGGTATCGAACATCGACGAGCGTATGGCGCTGGTGGTTGACCCGATGCTGGCGACCGGCGGCTCAATGATCGCCACCATCGACCTGCTGAAAAAAGCGGGCTGCAGCAGCATCAAGGTGCTGGTACTGGTTGCCGCTCCGGAAGGCGTGGCCGCGCTGGAGAAGGCGCATCCGGATATTGAACTCTATACCGCATCGGTCGATCAGGGACTTAACGAGCACGGGTATATTATTCCTGGTCTCGGCGATGCCGGCGACAAGATTTTTGGTACCAAGTAATTGAATAAATGAAAAAGAGCCGACTTTGATAGTCGGCTTTTTTTTGAATAAAAGACGCAGTTCGCCTAATACAAAACACAACTCAGAGGAAAACACTATGACGCGCCGTGCTATCGGGGTGAGTGAAAGACCGCCGCTTTTACAGACAATCCCGCTTAGTTTGCAGCACCTGTTCGCCATGTTTGGCGCAACCGTGCTGGTGCCAATCCTGTTTCACATTAACCCGGCTACCGTGCTGCTGTTTAACGGCGTCGGCACGCTGCTCTATCTCTTTATCTGTAAAGGTAAAATTCCTGCCTATCTGGGTTCCAGCTTTGCGTTTATCTCCCCGGTGCTGCTCCTGCTACCGCTCGGATACGAGGTGGCGCTCGGCGGTTTTATTATGTGCGGCGTGCTGTTCTGCCTGGTGTCGTTTATCGTTAAGAAAGCGGGCACCGGCTGGCTTGACGTGATGTTCCCTCCGGCGGCGATGGGCGCAATCGTGGCCGTAATCGGCCTTGAGCTGGCGGGCGTGGCGGCCAACATGGCCGGCCTGCTGCCGGCGGATGGGCAGTCTGCGGATAGCAAAACGGTGATCATCTCTCTGGTGACGCTGGGCGTTACCGTGTTTGGCTCGGTACTGTTCCGCGGCTTCCTGGCGATTATCCCAATCCTGATCGGCGTGCTGGCGGGCTATGCGCTGTCGTTCGCCATGGGCGTGGTGGATACCACTCCGATTGCCCAGGCGCACTGGTTTGCGCTGCCAACCTTCTACACCCCGCGCTTTGAGTGGTTCGCTATCTTTACCATTCTGCCTGCCGCGCTGGTGGTCATCGCCGAGCACGTCGGTCACCTGGTGGTGACGGCCAACATCGTTAAGCGCGACCTGATCCGTGACCCGGGCCTGCATCGCTCTATGTTTGCCAACGGCTTCTCTACCATCATCTCCGGCTTCTTCGGATCCACGCCAAACACCACCTACGGCGAGAACATCGGCGTGATGGCGATTACCCGCGTCTACAGCACCTGGGTTATCGGCGGGGCGGCGATCATTGCTATTCTGCTCTCCTGCGTCGGCAAGCTGGCGGCGGCTATCCAGATCATTCCGGTTCCGGTGATGGGCGGCGTGTCGCTGCTGCTGTATGGGGTGATTGGCGCGTCCGGTATTCGTGTGCTGATTGAGTCCAAGGTGGACTACAGCAAAGCGCAGAACCTGATCCTCACCTCGGTGATCCTGATCATCGGCGTCAGCGGTGCGAAGGTGCACATCGGCGCGGCAGAGCTGAAGGGCATGGCGCTGGCCACCATCGTTGGCATCGGCCTGGCGCTGATCTTCAAACTGATCAGCGTCCTGCGTCCGGAAGAAGAGGTAATTGACGCCCAGGAGAACGACGTCACTCCGCATTAATCTGGAATGTGAACCGGGCGTCGTGCCCGGTTCAAACCGCGCATCGTTTTGTGGTAAACTCGCTGCGTTTTCCGTAAGCCCTGTTGAGGTATCTCTGAACGCACCGGCGCAGCTCTCTCTGCCACTCTATCTTCCCGACGATGAAACCTTTGCCAGTTTCTGGCCGGGTGATAACCCCTCTCTGTTGGCAGCTGTGCAAAACGTGCTGCGTCAGGATCATAGCGGATACATCTACTTCTGGTCGCGGGAAGGTGCAGGTCGTAGCCATCTGCTGCATGCCGCCTGCGCCGAACTCTCCGCACGCGGCGACGCCGTGGGCTATGTCCCACTTGATAAGCGCACCTGGTTTGTGCCGGAAGTGCTGGACGGCATGGAGCAGCTTTCGCTGGTCTGCATCGACAATATTGAGTGCATCGCCGGGGACGATCCCTGGGAGATGGCGATCTTTAATCTCTACAACCGTATTCTGGAATCAGGCCGCACGCGCCTGCTGATCACCGGCGATCGCCCGCCGCGCCAGCTCAATTTGCACCTGGCGGATCTCGCCTCGCGCCTCGACTGGGGGCAGATCTACCGGCTTCAGCCGCTGTCGGACGAGGATAAGCTGCTGGCATTGCAGCTGCGCGCCCGCCAGCGTGGCTTTGAGCTGCCGGAGGACGTGTGCCGTTTTCTGCTCAAGAGGCTGGATCGCGAGATGCGCACGCTGTTTGAGACGCTGGATCAGCTGGACCGCGCCTCAATTACCGCCCAGCGCAAGCTAACCATCCCGTTTGTGAAAGAGATCCTTAAACTCTGAAGTCGCCGGATGGCGCTTCGCTTATCCGGCCTACGGTACCTACAGGATCTCCAGCACCTGCTCCGGCGGTCGGCCAATACGCGCCTGGTCGCCCTTCACCACGACAGGGCGCTCGATGAGCTTAGGGTTCTCTACCATCGCCTGAATTAACGCCTCTTCCGAAAGCGTGCTGTCCGCCAGGTTGAGCGTGCGGTAGAGATCCTCTTTCTGCCGCATCAGATCCCGGGCGCTGCTTAAATTGAGCATCTGCAGTAGATTACGCAGCGTGGTCGCATCCGGCGGCGTCTCCAGATAGAGCACCACCTGCGGCTCAACGCCGTGGGATTGCAGCAGGCTCAGGGTCTCGCGGCTCTTCGAGCAGCGGGGGTTATGGTAGATAGTGACCGCGTCGGACATACATTCTCCTGATTACATCTTGGTATAGGGCTTAAAGCGTTCCTGCATCTGCCGCAGCTGATCAATGCGGGCGTCGTAGCGCGCCTGCTGCATGCTGCCCAGCTTCACCTGCGCGCTGGCGCTGCCCAGCAGCGAGATTGCCTGATCCAGCTGACCGTTAAGCGCCAGGCCCTCGGCGCGGGCGGCCAGCTCCTGATCGCGATTGCCGAGCGTGCCCTCGGTCTGCGCCAGCAGCTCCCAGCCGTTGGTGTCATCTTTATAGGTAAAGGTGTAGCGGTTAAGGATCTTCTCCGCCTCGCTTGCCTGGCCGCTCTGCAAATAGGCGTTGGCCAGGTTGAGCTGCAACACCGGGTCGGTTTTCAGCTTCGGCGCATTTTTCAGCCGGTTGATGGCCTGATCAAACTTTCTCTGACCGAGATCGATATCGGTGGCTAAATCGAGATACCAGCTGTTGCCCGGCTCTGCGCTCAGCAGAGGCTGCAACGCCTGGCTGGCGGTGGGGTAGTTAGCGCCCTCCATCGCCTGGAGTGCCCGGCCATACTGGGCGGCACGCTGTTCGCGCACGTTGCCCTTGGCCCACGCATCCAGCAGATCGTTGGTAAGCTGGTTGCGCCCGCTGTTATACATCCCCAGCGTACGCGCCTTCGCCAGGTAAAAATCCTCTGAGGACTGAACCACGACCGGCCGCATCTGGTTGGCACGGTTGCGGGTATCCGAGAGACGGCTCTCTGGCAGGGGGTGAGTCAGCAGGATCTCCGGCGGTCGTGAAGAGTAGCGGGCCTGATCCAGCAGCTTTTCGAGGAAGGTTGGCATCGCCTGCGGATCGAACCCCGAACGCTGTAGCACCTGAATGCCGATGCGGTCCGCCTCCTGCTCATTCTGCTGGGTAAAGGTGATCATCCCCTGACGAGTGCCGGCGAGGGTACCGGTCAGCGCCGCCATCCCCGCCTGCGGACTGGCCATCGCCAGCAGAATAGAGCCTAACGCCCCAGCCCAGGTCAGCGGCGCGCTGTTTTTCTGATCCTCCATCGCCCGCGCAAGGTGGCGCTGGGTAACGTGGGAGATTTCGTGCGCCATTACCGAGGCCAGTTGGCTCTCGTTATCGGCATAGCGGAAGAGGGCCGAGTGCAGCACCACGTTGCCGCCAAAGAAGGCGAAGGCGTTGATTTCGTCATTATTGATTAAGTAGAAGTGAAACGGGGTGCGCACCGAATTGGCATGGGCGACAAGGCGCATCCCTAAGCCATTAATGTACTGCACTAACAGGGGATCGTTAATCAGCGGCGCACTGCCGCGCAGCTGGCGAACGTAGTAGTCGCCCATCTGCAGCTCCTGGGCAATCGACAGCGTGCTGCCCGCCGAGGTGCCCATATCCGGCAGGGTATCCGCTGAATCCGCAAAGACCGGCGCGGCCTGGCCCAGCGTCAGGGTAGCAATCAGGGTAGCAACCAGCGTTTTTCTCAACGTCCTGAACATAACCTCAATCCTGTATGGCGAGCATGATGAACATCTTAATCAATTGATGCGTTAGTTTCCTGTGGCAGCGTCGAAAAGCGAAGTCTTTTTTGTTTCACTTCGATACAATTCCTCCGGAAAACCCACCAGGGACCTATAGGTAAGGTAAGTTATGCTCGAAATGTTAATGCAGTGGTATCGCCGTCGCTTTAGCGATCCGGAGGCGATTGCGCTGCTGGTCATTCTGCTGGCAGGGTTTAGCATCCTGTTCTTTTTTAGCGGGTTATTAGCCCCACTGCTGGTCGCCATGGTGCTGGCCTACCTGCTGGAGTGGCCTACCGCCCGGCTGGAAAATGTTGGCTGCTCACGTACCGTCGCCTCCAGCATCGTGCTGGTGCTGTTTGTCGGCATCCTGCTGCTGATGGCCTTCGTGGTGATGCCTATCGCCTGGCAGCAGGGCATCAATCTGATCCGCGATATGCCCGGCATGCTCAACAAGCTCTCTGATTTTGCGGCTACCCTGCCGCGACGCTATCCGGCGCTGATGGACGCGGGCATTATCGATGCCATGGCGGAGAACATGCGCACCCGCATGCTCAGCCTCGGGGATTCAGTGGTTAAATACTCCGTCGCTTCGCTGGTGGGGCTGCTGACGCTCGCGGTCTATCTGGTGCTGGTGCCGCTGATGGTCTTCTTCCTGGTGAAGGACAAAGAGCAGATGCTCAACGCCGTGCGCCGCATTCTGCCGCGCAACCGTGGCCTGGCAGGCCAGGTGTGGGTGGAGATGAACCAGCAGATCACTAACTATATTCGCGGCAAAGTGCTGGAGATGATCGTCGTCGGCGTGGCGACGTGGATTGGTTTTATTCTCTTCGGTCTCAACTACTCGCTGCTGCTGGCGGTGCTGGTGGGCTTCTCGGTGCTCATTCCCTACATCGGCGCGTTTGTGGTCACTATCCCGGTGATCGGCGTGGCACTGTTCCAGTTTGGGCTGGGAACCGAGTTCTGGAGCTGCTTTGCGGTTTACCTGATTATTCAGGGGCTGGACGGCAACCTGCTGGTGCCGGTGCTCTTCTCGGAGGCGGTCAATCTGCATCCGCTGGTGATCATTCTGTCGGTGGTGATCTTCGGCGGACTGTGGGGCTTCTGGGGGGTGTTCTTTGCGATTCCGCTTGCCACGCTGATCAAGGCCGTGGTGCATGCCTGGCCGGATGTTCCGGCGGTTGAAGAGTAGCGTGTAGGCCCGGCAGGCGCAGCGCCGCCGGGCATTAATACATTACGCGTTCTGTTGTAACCAACCGAGCACGATATCGTGGTGGTTGCTGGTTTTGAAATCGTTGAACACGTGCTCAACGACCCCGTCAGCGCCAATCAAAAAGCTGATGCGGTGAATGCCGTCGTAGGTTTTACCCATAAACGACTTTTCACCCCAGACGCCAAACTGCTCGCAGACCTGATGGTCTTCATCGGACAGCAGGGTAAAGTTCAGCAGCTCTTTTTCAGCAAAGCGGGAGAGCTTTTCCGGCTTGTCGGTGCTGATGCCCAGCACTTCCACACCTATTTTCTTTAAATCGTCCATGTTATCGCGTAGGCCGCAGGCCTGAACGGTACAGCCTGGGGTCATGGCTTTCGGGTAGAAATAGACCAATACACGCTGTCCCTGGAAGTCGGCCAAATTAACTTGTTCTCCGTCTTGATCCGGCAAGCTAAATTTCGGTGCGGTATCACCGGCTTTCAGTGGATTCATCACTTCACTCCATCCTGTTCTTCGTTCTGGGAATAGTTGACGACATTTATACTGCCCTGCGCATTTAATTCTGTACATAGTACTTTGAAAGCTTGTTCAATTTTTGCCGCATCTTCCAGCGCCGGGCTATGGGCGGTGATTTGAATAAAGAGCTGGGCGGCCGCACCAGCCTGGGGTGGCTGGGTGCGAGAGACCAGTTCGGCAATATTCATCTGATGGGCATCGAACAGGGCGGTGAAGCGCTCGATCAGGTGCGGGGAGTCCGCTACCTCCACCTGCACCCACACCGTGGCGGGCAGCGCCGCGCCGGGCCTCGCGGTAGTGCGTTTCATGACGATCAGCAGATCCAGCTCCGCACCCTTCAGCGGCAGTGTGGATTCAATCAGGGTAATGGCGTTCCATGAGCCGGAAAGCAGCATGATAAAGGTGAACTCTTCCCCGAGCATCGCCAGCCGGCTATCTTCAATATTACAGCCGCAGCTGCTCACGTGACGGGTGATCGTATTGACGATACCAGGCCTGTCGACACCTAGCGCGGTAATAACCAGATAATGTTGTGATGAAGGGGTCAAACCTGTTCTTCCTGTAGATGCTTCGCTAACGGTTTCGGTAATCCTAAGGAAAGCATAAAAAAAACCGGCATACAACCGCCGGAACGCCTCGCGTCGCTTGCTTTTATTACAGCACCAAACGTACCATTGAGAATCTTGTTTGCACAGAGGATGGCCCATGTTCACGGGAAGTATTGTCGCGCTTGTTACACCGATGGATGAGAAAGGTAATGTCTGCCGGTCAAGCCTGAAGAAACTGATTGATTATCATGTCGCCAGCGGAACCTCGGCGATTGTATCGGTAGGCACGACCGGTGAGTCCGCCACGCTGAGCCATGAGGAACATGGTGACGTCGTGATGCTGACGCTTGAACTGGCCGACGGGCGCATCCCGATTATCGCAGGCACCGGTGCAAATGCCACCGCTGAGGCGATTGGTCTTACCGAGCGCTTCAACGGCAGCGGCGTGGTAGGCTGCCTGACGGTCACGCCGTACTACAACCGTCCAACTCAGGAAGGGCTGTTCCAGCATTTTAAAGCCATCGCGGAACACACTGATCTGCCGCAAATTCTGTATAATGTACCTTCGCGTACCGGTTGCGATATGCTGCCTGAAACCGTGGGTCGCCTGGCGAAAGTGAACAATATTGTCGCAATCAAAGAGGCCACGGGGAACTTAAGTCGTGTTCACCAGATCAAAGAGCTGGTTTCAGATGACTTTGGTCTGCTGAGTGGTGATGATGCCACCGGGCTGGACTTTATGCAGCTTGGCGGTCACGGTGTGATCTCCGTGACCTCTAACGTGGCCGCACGCGACATGGCAGAGATGTGCCGTCTGGCTGCCGAAGGGCAGTTTAGCGAAGCGCGGGTGATCAACCGGCGTCTGATGCCGTTACACAACAAACTATTTGTCGAACCCAATCCTATCCCGGTGAAATGGGCATGTAAGGAGTTGGGGCTTGTAGCGACCGACACGCTGCGTCTGCCGATGACGCCGATTACCGACCACGGTCGTGAGGCTGTTACCGCTGCGCTTAAGCACGCCGGTTTGCTGTAAAGTTTAGGGAGATTTGATGGCTTACTCAGTACAGAAGTCGCGCCTGGTGAAGGTAGCGAGTGTTTCGCTTGTTATGCTGCTCGCTGCCTGTAATTCGGACTCGCGTTATAAACGCCAGGTTAGCGGTGATGAATCCTATCTGGATGCCGCGCCGCTTGGTGAACTTCATGCGCCTGCTGGCATGATCCTGCCAGTGCAGAACGGTGACTACAACATTCCAGTGACCAACGGCAGCGGTGCCGTCGGTAAAGCGCTGGATATCCGCCCACCGGCCCAGCCGCTGGCGCTGGTGACGGGTGCCCGCACCCAGTTTACCGGTGATACCGCAACGCTGCTGGTGGAGAACGGCAACCGTAGCACGCTGTGGCCACAGGTGGTAAGCATCGTTCAGGGCAATAACTACGCGATTGATAAACGTGACGATGCCGCGCAGACCCTGACAACCGGTTGGATTGACTGGAATCGCCTCGACGAAGATCAGCAGTACCGTGGCCGTTATCAAATCTCGGTTAAGCCGCAGGGCTATCAGCAGGCGGTTGTCGTCAAGCTGATGAACCTCGAGCAGGCTGGCAAGCCAGTGGCCGATACCGCCTCGCTGCAGCGCTACAGCACCGAAATGCTGAACGCAATCTCCGCCGGGCTGGATAAAACCGCTACTGCGTCACAGAACGCCGCGCAGAACCGCTCCGCCGCTACCCTCGACGTACAGAGCGGTGCCGACGACACCGGTCTGCCGATGCTGGTGGTCCGCGGGCCGTTTAACGTGGTCTGGCAGCGTCTGCCTGCGACCCTCGAGAAAGTGGGCATGAAAGTGACCGACTCCACGCGCTCAACCGGCAGCATGGCGGTGACCTACAAGCCGCTCTCTGACAGCGACTGGCTGGCACTTGGCGCACGCGATCCGGGTCTCACCTCCGGTGACTACAAGTTACAGGTAGGCGATCTCGATAACCGCAGCAGCCTGCAGTTTATCGATCCGAAAGGGCACACCCTGACCCAGGCGCAAAACGACGCGCTGGTGGCCGTTTTCGAAGCTGCATTCAAGTAAAAAATCAGGCCGGATTGCTCCGGCCTTTTTTATCAGGGTAGACGCAAACGTGTGCGTAGCGGATAATGGCCGCAGTTAGACTTCAAATCATCACACCTGGAACCTGGAGTAACAAAGATGCAAAAGCAAGCTGAGTTGTATCGTGGCAAAGCGAAGACCGTATACAGCACGGAAAACCCCGACCTGTTGGTGCTCGAATTCCGCAATGATACGTCAGCAGGGGATGGCGCGCGCATTGAACAGTTCGATCGTAAAGGCATGGTGAACAACAAGTTCAACCACTTCATTATGAGCAAGCTGGAAGAAGCGGGCATCCCAACACAGATGGAGCAGCTGCTCTCCGATACCGAGTGCCTGGTGAAGAAGCTGGAGATGGTGCCGGTAGAGTGCGTTATCCGTAACCGCGCGGCGGGTTCGCTGGTGAAGCGTCTGGGTATTGAGGAGGGGATGATCCTGAATCCGCCTCTGTTCGATCTGTTCCTGAAAAACGATGAAATGCACGATCCGATGGTTAACGACTCCTACTGCGAAACCTTCGGCTGGGTGAATCAAAAAAACCTGGCGCGCATGAAAGAGCTGACCTACAAGGCCAACGATGTGCTGACCAAACTGTTTGACGATGCGGGTCTGATCCTGGTGGACTTCAAGCTGGAGTTTGGTTTGTTCAACGGCGAAGTAGTGCTGGGCGATGAGTTCTCCCCGGACGGCAGCCGCCTGTGGGACAAAGAGACCATGGATAAAATGGATAAAGACCGTTTCCGCCAGAGCCTGGGCGGCGTGATCGAAGCCTATGAAGCCGTGGCCCACCGTCTCGGTGTGAAACTGGACTAGTTTCACTCTTTCACTGTTAGCCGGAGGCGTTCCCCACTCCTCCGGCCTGTTACTGATGTTGTGCGTGAAGCCTCACCCATTCGGGCAGGGATATAAGCGCGGAAACTGAAAAAAATTATTTGATCATCGTCAACATGGCTTACAAATTTAAGCGTATTTTGTAAAGCTATGAAACGCGCATATAAATACAGATTCTATCCAACGCCCGATCAGGTTAAGCTACTAGATCAAACATTCGGGTGTGTGCGTTTCGTCTACAACAGCATTCTGCGCTGGCGCACTGACGCATACTATGAGCGGCAAGAGAAAATCGGTTATCCACAAGCCGATAAGCGCCTGACAGCTATCAAAGCCATGCCAGAACACTCATGGTTAGGCGATGTTTCTGCCGTGCCACTCCAGCAGGCGATCCGCCATCAACAAACTGCCTTTTCCAACTTCTTTGCAGGTCGTGCCAGATACCCAACATTCAAAAGTAAGCGCCATAAACAGGCGGCTACTTTCATGAATACGGCGTTCAAATACAAAGATGGCTGTTTGTATATGGCAAAGAGCAAAATGCCTTTAAACGTGCGCTGGTCGCGTCCTTTGCCGTGCGAACCGTCGTCTATCACCATCAGCAAAGATGCTGCAGGGCGCTATTTCGTGTCCTGCCTTTGTGAATTTGAACCTGTATCACTGCCAATCACCGCTTCAACGGTCGGCATTGATGTTGGTTTAAAAAATTTGTTCGTCACTGATAGCGGATTCAAAACCGGCAATCCCCGTTATACCGTTAAATATGCGAAGCGCCTTGCCCTGCTACAGCGCCGTTTGAGCAAGAAACAAAAAGGCTCAAAGAACCGCGCTAAAGCCCGCTTAAAAGTCGCTCGCATCCACGCGAAAATTGCTGATTGCCGCATGGATAACCTGCACAAACTTTCCCGCAAACTGATAAACGAAAACCAAGTTGTTTGCGTCGAATCCCTGAAAGTGAAGAACATGATCCGCAATCCGAAACTGTCCAGAGCGATAGCAGACGCAAGCTGGGGCGAGTTCGTCCGCCAGCTTGAATATAAGGGCGAATGGGCGGGGCGGTCAGTGGTTGCTATTGACCAGTATTTCCCGTCCTCAAAACGCTGTAGCAGTTGCGGCTACACTATGCCAAAAATGGCGCTTAACGTTCGTTCGTGGATCTGCCCTGAATGCGGGGCTAACCATGATCGTGACATTAACGCCGCGAAAAATATTAAAGCGGTCGGGCTGACCGCGTTAGCCCCCGGAGCGACTGTAAATCCTAAAGCCGCTTAATGTGGCTTAGGTAGGTTGCGTTGAAGTGGGAATCCTCATCTTTTAGGGCGGGGAGCAGTCAAAGCATCTTTCTTATGGTAATCCTGCCTTTAACCGCCTACGATCAATCATATTTATTAAAATATCTCTGAGGTGATTATGCGTTGGCAAGGGCGTCGCGAAAGTAATAACGTTGAAGACAGGCGTAACGAATCAGGTAGCCCGCTGAGCGGCCGAGGGCTACGTTTGCCCCGGGGCAAAGGCGGGATTATTTTGCTGGTGATTGTGGTGATCGGCGGCTACTACGGGGTGGATTTAACCGGACTGCTCACCGGACAGCCGATGTCTCAGCCAGGCACTCAGCAGGTTGCTACTCCCCAGGAGAATGAGGCAGCGAAGTTTACCCGCGTCATTTTTGCGACCACCGAAGAGACGTGGACCCAGCTGTTTGAGAAAATGGGCCGCACCTATCAGCAGCCAACGCTGGTGATGTACCGTAACGCTACCCAAACCGGCTGCGGTACCGGTCAGTCGGTCATGGGGCCGTTCTACTGTCCGGCAGACAGCAAAGTCTATATCGATCTCTCTTTCTACGATGAGATGAAGAGCAAGCTTGGCGCGGCAGGCGACTTCGCTCAAGGCTATGTCATTGCCCACGAGGTGGGTCACCACGTGCAGAAGCTGCTGGGTATCGAGCCGAAAGTGCGCCAGCTGCAGCAAAACGCCTCCCAGGTTGAAGTTAACCGCCTGTCGGTGAAGATGGAGCTGCAGGCGGACTGCTTTGCTGGCGTCTGGGGCCGCAGCATGCAGCAGCAGGGCGTAATGGAAGAGGGCGATCTGCAGGAAGGTCTGAACGCCGCCGAAGCGATCGGTGATGACCGTCTTCAGAAGCAGAGCCAGGGCCACGTAGTACCGGACAGCTTTACCCACGGCACCTCCGAGCAGCGTTATACCTGGTTTAAGCGCGGCTTTGATACGGGTGATGTCGCCCAGTGCAACACCTTTGGCAATACGCTGTAAGGCTTCATTTTCGGGAACGGTGACATGGAGCGTTTGATCGCCCTGAGCGCGCAGATGGCGCGCGAGGGGATCCGTCGCCTGCTGGTTATCAGCGGGGAAGAGACGTGGTGCCAGCAGCAGGCCACGGCCCTGATAGCGCCGCAGGCGGCGCTGTGGGTAGGTGACGAGCAGGATGCTGCTCAGGCCGCAGACTACTGCCATCCGCGGGCGCTCACTACGCTGCTGGGCCGCGAGTTTAGCCACGCCGTCTTTGATGCGCGCCGCGGCTTTGACGTGGCCGCCTTTGCGGCTCTCGGCGGTACGCTACGGGCGGGAGGCTGGCTGATCCTGTTGACTCCTTCCTTTTCCCGCTGGGCAGAAACGCCTGACGCCGACGCCTGTCGCTGGAGCGACACCGCTCAACCCATCGCCACCCCACGTTTTATCAGCCACGTTTGCCGCATGCTACGGACGCACGACGAAGCGATCCTCTGGCAGCAGGGAGAGCCGCTCACGCTTCCTGAGTTTGCCGTGCGCCCGACGTGGCACCCAGCCAACGGTGCGCCGGAGCAGGAGCAGGCCGCGATCCTTGCTGAATTACACGCGATGTCGCCCGGTGTCATGGTAGTGACCGCGCCACGCGGACGCGGCAAATCGGCGCTGGCAGGGATGCATCTTCGTCATCTGCACGGCAATGCCATCGTGACCGCACCCACCCGGGCCGCCACCGACGTGCTGGCACAGTTTGCCGGAGAGGAGGTGAACTTTGTTCCACCGGATACGCTGCGCCAGCGGCTGGCTGACGGAGATGCGCCGCATCCTGACTGGCTGATCGTGGATGAGGCGGCGGCGATACCTGGCCCGCTGCTGCGCCAGCTGATCGCCGGATTCAACCGGGTTCTGCTTACGACGACCGTACAGGGCTACGAGGGAACAGGGCAGGGCTTCCTGCTGAAGCTCTGCGCCGGGCTGGATCGCTTGCAACACCATCGCCTCAACACGCCGCTACGCTGGGCCAGCGGCTGCCCGCTCGAGGTCTTCATCAGTGACCTGCTGCTGTTTGATGATGCTCTTCCCGGTTCGGCTGCCGGTGCTGACTACGCTATTTCTCCTCTCACGCAGGATGCTTGGCTGACCTCGCCGGCGCAGCCCGCCGCGCTCTATCGCCTGCTGACCAGCGCCCACTACCGGACCTCGCCTCTCGATTTGCGGCGGATGATGGATGCGCCAGGCCAGCGCTTCTGGCAGGCGCTGGCCGGAGAGCAGCCCATCGCCGCGCTGTGGCTGGTGGAGGAGGGAGGACTCTCTTCCGAGCTTAGCCAGGCGGTGTGGGCGGGCTTTCGACGGCCGCGCGGCAATCTGGTCGCTCAGTCGCTGGCGGCGCACGGAGCCAGCCCGCTGGCGGCCACGCTGGTGGGGTGTCGTATCAGCCGTATTGCCGTCCACCCTTCGCGCCAACGGGAGGGCATCGGCCAGCGGCTGATCGCAAAGGCGCACGCCCACAGCGCAGGCTATGACTATCTGTCGGTGAGCTTCGGCTACACTCGCGAGCTATGGCGCTTCTGGCAGCGCTGCGGTTTTCAACTGGTGCGGCTGGGCAGCCATCGCGAAGCCAGCAGCGGCTGCTACACGGCGATGGCTATCCTGCCGCTCACCCCTGCGGCAGAGGCGCTGGCCGCGACGGAGCAGCGCAGGCTGGCGAGGGATCTCCCCTGGCTAGCGCCCTGGCGTGACGAAAAGTTATCTCTGCCGCCGGGGGAGCCAACTACCCTTAATAGTGATGACTGGCACGAGCTGGCTGGCTTTGCTTTTGCCCATCGCCCACTCTCGGCGGCGATTGGTGCGCTCAGCCGTCTGCTGATGCACAGCACCCTGCCGCTGGCGGCGCTACGTAGCCAGCTGGAGCAGAGTCTGAATGAGGCGCAGGTCTGCCACCGCCTCCGGTTAGCCGGACGTAAGGCGCTGCTGGCGGCTCAACGACACGAGACGGCAGGGGCGCTGACGTCAATCGATGCCGATCGGGCCGCGCAAAGCCAGCAGCAGATAGCACAGCTGCAATTTTTTTAACTAACTCATTCAGTTAAATGGCATGGTCATCGCCGCCGTGCGGCGTAAACTTACCTCAACGCTATAAGGAGACCGCCATGGAACACGACTACCATGTAGTACAACGCCCGGACAAACCTGCCAGCCAGCTGCTGCTGCTGTTTCACGGCGTCGGTGATAATCCGGTCGCCATGGGACAGGTCGGCACCGGCTTTACCGCCCGCTTTCCGGATGCGCTGATCGTTAGCGTTGGCGGGGCTGAACCCTGCGGTCCGCCGCCCGCGCGGCAGTGGTTCTCCGTGCAGGGCGTCACGGAGGAGAATCGTCAGGAACGCGTGGACGCCATCATGCCCGCTTTTATTGAAGCGGTACGTTACTGGCAGCAGGAGAGTGGACTGGGGCCACAGGCCACGGCGCTGATCGGCTTCTCGCAGGGGGCGATCATGGCCCTTGAGGGGGTAAAAGCCCAGCCCACGCTGGCGTCGCGGGTGATCGCCTTTAGCGGTCGCTTTGCCAGCCTGCCTGCGGCTATCAGCGCGACGGTGACGATCCACCTGATCCACGGCGGGGAGGATCGCGTGATTGAGCTGACGCATGCCGTTGCCGCTCAGGAGGCGCTGTTACAGGCCGGGGGCGATGTCACGCTGGATATTGTTGATGATGTGGGACACGGCATCAGCCATGAGAGTATGCAGCTGGCGCTGGACCGTCTAAGCTACACCGTGCCGAAGCACTATTTTGATGAGGCGCTGAGCGGCGGCAAGTTCAACGACGACGATATTGTCGAGTTTATGTAGTTTCGTGGGTCGAGCAAATTGTAGGTGGAGCAAGTTGTAGGCCGGGCAAGCGGTAGCGCCGCCCGGCGTAATCAGCACCGACTACTTCTTCTTCGGCCAGTCGTCTTCGTCGTCCCACTTATCGTTAAAGTCGCGATGCGGGGGCAGATCGGGCTTGTTAGCGAGAAATTTCTTATGGTCGACGCGCTTGAGGTCTTTAATGACGTTCAGCAGCACGCCCACCAGGAAAACCAGTAACAGAATCCACCAGTATTTAGCCAGCCATTCCATGCTCATGTCCTCATTCAGAAACGCCTATTATGCAACGAGCCGTTCCATAATGCGTTGATACATACGGGCCAGCAGCTGCAGATCGGCGGCGTTTACACATTCGTTGATTTTATGAATGGTCGCATTCACCGGCCCCAGTTCCACCACCTGAGCCCCCATTCGCGCAATAAACCGCCCGTCCGAGGTCCCGCCCGTGGTTAACAGCTGCGGTGCAATTTCATTATAGTGTGCAATCGACTTCACCACCGCATCCACCAGCTTACCGCGCGAGGTGAGGAACGGCTGGCCGGAGATCCACCAGTCCACGGTGTAGCGCAGCTGATGTTTATCCAGCAGCGCAGCGACGCGGGCCTTGATCGCCTCGTCGGTGAGCTCGGTGCTGAAGCGGAAGTTAAACTGCACCTTCAGGTCGCCGGGGATCACGTTGTTGCTGCCGGTCCCGGCCTGGATATTGGCGATCTGCATGCTGGTCGGTGGGAAAAATTCGTTACCGCGATCCCACTCGATAGCGACCAGCTCGTTAAGCATCGGCGCAGCGCGGTGTACCGGGTTATCTGCCAGGTGCGGATAGGCCACGTGGCCCTGCACGCCGTGAATGGTCAGGTTACAGGTCATCGAGCCGCGACGCCCGTTCTTCACTACGTCGCCCACCACTTCGGTACTGGAGGGTTCGCCCACCAGGCAGTAGTCGAGGCGTTCGTTGCGCGCCATCAGCGCCTCCACGACCTTCACCGTGCCGTGCGTGGCGCTGGCCTCTTCGTCGGAGGTGATCAGGAAGGCCAGACGACCCCTATGATTCGGATGTCGGGCCACGAAGCGCTCGGCGGCCACTACCATTGCCGCGAGGGAGCCTTTCATGTCGGCCGCGCCGCGACCGTACAGCATCCCATCGCGAATGGTGGGTTCAAACGGCGGATTGATCCAGCGGTCAGCGTCGCCCGCGGGAACCACATCGGTATGACCCGCAAATGCCAGCGTCTCGCCCTGGCCGCGCCATGCCCAGAAGTTTTGCGTGTCGCCAAAATCCATCCGTTCAACGGTAAAGCCAATAGCACGCAGGCGTTCAATCAGTAACGCCTGGCATCCTGCGTCGTCGGGACTAAGAGAAGGGCGGCGAATAAGCTGTTGGGTCAGCTCAATAACCGGGCATGACATAGACTACACCTCGTTAAAATAGCGCTCGTAACTGGCTTCTGTGAAACCCAGCAGCATAGGCTTACCGGGCGCGCAGAGCAATGGGCGTTTGATAATTGCAGGCATTTCAAGCATCAGCTCTGCCGCCGAGGGGGCATTTTGAATGCTTTCCCGTCGCGCATCGTCCAGCTTGCGCCAGGTGGTGCCCCGGGTGTTCAGCAGCGCTTCCCATCCCAGCTCAGCGATAAAGGTATCGAGCAGAGCCGCATCCAGCCCGTCGGCCCGGTAGTCATGAAAGCGGTAGGCTATCTGCTGTGCGTCTAGCCAGCGGCGCGCCTTTTTAACGGTGTCGCAGTTTTTGATGCCGTACATCACCGGCAGAGCGTCTGATGAAATGTTATTCATAAAATTTCACTTTGTAAGCAGGTAAAGAGAGAGTATTACCCGATATGCCATGATGGTGAAGCAGTTTGTTTAAGTTTTAGTTTAGTGTTCATCTATTTTGTATAAAGAAAAACGTATTCAGGAAATAATTAGCAGGCGATCGTTAATACATTTGTTTGCTAATTAAATTAGCTCTCGCGCAATATATGCCCTGAATAATGTCCTGCAGTTATTCGGCAACGTTAAGCCAGCGAAAGTGCAAACTTGCGACGCGCATCACGCTCGCGAAACGTTTCGCTGCCCGTTTTTAGGAATGTTGCTATGTGTCACATTATTACACACGCCGCTACGTCATAGTCTGTTCAAGCCCAACAAATAGCGCGGAGGTGACCAATCATAGCAATTGATTTCGCGTCTCTTCACAGCAATGACGATTTTTTGTAGAATACCCATAATAATTAGATGAGGTTGTTATGATTGAACATGAACTGGGGAACTGGAAAGATTTTATCGAAGGCATGCTTCGTAAATAATTCCAGATAAGCACTACCAAGAAGCACTAATATAACAAAAGCGTGAACAATATCACGCAACAGCGAGGCGGCCACTGTGGGCCGCCTTTTTTATTGTTCAATCTTCCTGACGCTCTTTTAGCGGGAAGCGCTGACGCACCAGCACAAAGAACAGCGGTACAAAGAAGATAGCCAGCACGGTGGCAGAGATCATCCCGCCCATCACCCCGGTTCCCACCGCATGCTGGCTGCCGGAGCCTGCGCCGCTGCTGGTCGCCATCGGCAGGACGCCAAAGATAAACGCCAGAGAGGTCATCAGGATCGGCCGCAGACGCTGGTGGCAGGCGTGCAGCGTTGCCGAAAGCAGATCGTGGCCTTTGGCATTCATCTCGTTAGCAAATTCGACGATCAGAATGGCGTTTTTCGCCGATAGCCCAATAACGGTGAGCAGCCCCACCTGGAAGTAGACGTCATTCTCCAGACCGCGCATCCAGGTCGCCAGCAGAGCGCCAATCACCCCGAGGGGCACCACCAGCATGACCGAGAAGGGCACCGACCAGCTCTCATAGAGCGCCGCCAGGCAGAGGAAGACCACCAGCAGGGAGATGGCGTACAGCGCCGGAGCCTGCGCACCAGAGAGCCGCTCCTGGTAAGACATTGCGGTCCACTCAAGGCCAAAGCTGCCGGGCAGCTGGCGCACCAGGTTCTCCATAATGTCCATGGCGGTGCCGGTACTTACCCCGGTGGCGGCTTCGCCGACGATCTCCACGGCGGAGTAGCCGTTGTAGCGCTCCAGGCGCGGAGAGCCGGTCTCCCAGCGGGAGGTGGCGAAGGCGGAGAAGGGCACCATGCCCCCGGTGCTGTTGCGCACGTACCACAGGTTAATGTCATCCGGCAGCATGCGGTACTTCGCCGCTGCCTGAACGTAGACCTTCTTCACGCGGCCGCGATCCATAAAGTCATTGACGTAGCTGGAGCCCCAGGCGGTTTGCAGCGTGTCGTTGATGTCGTCGATAGAGACGCCGAGCGCCTGAGCCTTGTGCTGATCGATATCGATCTGTAGCTGCGGGCTGTCGTCCAGACCGTTGTGGCGCACACGGGCCAGAGACGGATCGCGCCCGGCCAGCTCCAGCAGCTTATCGCGAGCGGCCATCAGGGCATCGTGTCCGGCGCCAGCGTGATCCTGGAGCTCCATATCAAACCCGGCCGAGCTGCCGAGGCCGCTGATGGCCGGTGGGCTGCTGGCGAAAACCCGCGCCTCGTTGATATCACGAAACGCCCTGGTGGCACGGTCGATAATAGCGAACGAGCTGCCGGTGGTCGGATCGCGATCGTCCCAGTCTTTTAGACGGACAAACATGCGGGCCACGTTCTGGCCGTTGCCGCCAGGCCCGGAGCCGATAGTGGCGAAGACCGACGTAACGTTATCTTTTTCATGGGTGGCGAAGTACTCCTCTACCTTCTGCACGACCTTCAGCGTTTGCTGCTGGGTAGCGCCGCTGGGCAGCTGCACCGAGGTAGTGAACATGCCGCGATCCTCCTGCGGCAGAAACGAGGTGGGCAGGCGCAGGAAGAGAAACACCATGCCACCGAGCAGCAGGGCATAGATCAGCATCCAGCGCAGGCTGCGATGGAGGATCCTGGCGACGCCGGATTCATAGCGCGCCGCGCTGCGGTTAAACATGCGGTTAAACCAGCCGAAAAAGCCCGTCTGCCCGTGCTGCTCGCCTTTTTGTACTGGCTTGAGTAGGGTCGCGCACAGTGCCGGGGTGAGGATCATCGCCACCAGCACCGACAGCACCATCGCCGCGACGATAGTGACCGAAAACTGGCGGTAAATCGCCCCGGTGGTGCCGCCGAAGAAGGCCATCGGCACAAATACCGCCGACAGTACCATCGCGATACCTACCAGCGCCCCCTGGATCTGGCCCATTGATTTGCGCGTGGCCTGGCGCGGGGAGAGGCCCTCCTCGCTCATGATGCGTTCGACGTTCTCAACCACCACGATGGCATCATCCACCAACAGGCCAATGGCGAGCACCATAGCGAACATGGTCAGGGTATTAATGCTGTAGCCGAAGGTGTAGAGCACGGCAAAGGTACCGAGCAGCACCACCGGCACGGCGATGGTTGGAATGAGGGTGGCACGGAAGTTCTGCAGAAAAAGGTACATTACCAGGAAGACCAGGGCGATAGCCTCCAGCAGGGTCTTTACCACGTCGATAATCGAGGCTTTAACGAAGGAGGTGGTCTCGTACGCTACCTTGTACTCCAGGCCGTGAGGGAAGAAGTGCGCCAGCTCGTCCAGCCGGTTGAGCACCAGATTCGCCGTCTCCATCTCGTTAGCCCCGGAGGCCAGCTTGACCCCAAGCCCCGAGGCCGCCTTGCCGTTGAAGCGGCTCAGGTAGTCATATTTTTCTGCCCCCATCTCGACCTGAGCGACGTCGCCAAGGCGGACTTCCGAGCCATCCTGGTTGACCCGCAGGGTGATGTTGCGAAACTGCTCCGGGGTTTGTAACAGCGACTGAGCGTTAATGGTGGCGTTCAGCGCCTGTCTGTCTACAGACGGGGTACCGCCTAACTGACCGACGGCGATCTGTGCGTTCTGCGCCTCAATAGCATCGGTCACGTCCTTAGCCGTTAGCTGGACGCTGTTCAGACGGGCCGGATCGAGCCAGATGCGCATCGAATAGGGCGAGCCGTAGGCGTCAATGTCGCCCACGCCGTTAACCCGGCTGAGGGGATCCTGAATGTTACTCGCGACATAGTCGGCAATATCCTGCTTATCCATCGAACCGTCCGTTGAGACGAAGGCGATGGTTAAGATATTGGTATCGCCGGTTTTACGTACCGTTACGCCCTGGTTCTGCACCGCCTGCGGTAGCTTACGCATTGCCGACTGGAGCTGATTCTGTACCTGCTGAACCGCCTCGTCGGGATCGGTACCCGCCGCAAAGCTAAGGGTCACCGTTGCCTGCCCGGTGGCGCTGCTTTGCGAGGACATATACATCAGGTTATCCAGCCCGGTCATATTCTGCTCAATAACCTGGGTAACGGTGTTTTCCAGCGTCTGTGCAGAGGCACCGGGATAGTTGGCCGCGATCCGCACGTTGGGCGGGGCCAGATCGGGATACTGCTCAACGGGCAGCGAAATAATTGCCAGCGTGCCGGTGAGGCACAAAATGATAGCTAATACCCAGGCGAAAATTGGGCGGTCGATAAAGAAATTCGCCATCAGAAGGGAGACCTCTTTTATTTTGCTTTATAACTCTACATTGCTTCACCCCACTTTAGCGGCAATTGCCTGACTAAACGTGGAGAAAAAAAGGAGAAAGTGTAAATTATCACGTTGTTTGCACAGGACGAACCGATTAACCGGCGCGACAAGGCTGGCCTCAGCGCGTAAAATAGAGGCTCACACTCACCGTATAGGACTGGTATGTCGCTGAAAATAGACGTTATCAAAGATAAGATCCTCTCTGAAAACTACTTCGTGTTACGCAATATCACCTACGATTTGACCCGCCGCAACGGAGAGGTGATCCGCCACCGCCGCGAGGTGTACGATCGCGGCAACGGGGCAACCATTTTGCTCTATAACCGGGAGAAACGCAGCGTGGTGCTGGTTCGCCAGTTCCGTATTGCCACCTGGGTGAACGGCAACGAAGATGGTCGTTTGATTGAGCCCTGCGCCGGACTGCTGGACAACGATGCGCCGGAAGTGTGTGCGCGTAAAGAGGCGATGGAGGAGACGGGTTACGAGGTCGGTGAAGTACGTAAGGTGTTCGAACTGTATATGTCCCCTGGCGGCGTCACCGAAATTGTTCACTTCTTTATTGCCGAATATAACGCCAGCCTGAAGGCTAATGCGGGCGGCGGCGTGGAAGATGAGGATATTGAAGTCCTTGAGATGCCTTTCACCCAGGCGCTGGACGCGGTGGCCAGCGGCGAGATACGTGACGCTAAGGCAGTGATATTACTGCAATATTTACAGGCCTCTGGTCTAATGTCTTGATATTAATCGGGTTAATAACATGTATTTAGAATAAATCTATCCGATAAATCCGATTGAGTCCGCTACCCCAAGAAGACGAAGATACGCTGTTTATTTGCCAGGCTTCTACTTTTGGGGTTGTACCGTTCATGCGTTATCGCGTTTTGCTGCTGCTACTGCTTAATCTGTTTGTCGCCTCGTTTGCGTGGGCGGCACCCGCCCAGCAGAATTTCTCCGACTGGCAGGTGACCTGTAATAACCAAAATTTCTGCGTAGCACGCAATACCGGCGAACACCATGGACTCGTCATGACGTTGACGCGCAGCGCGGGAGCGCGAACCGATGCGCAGCTGCGTATCGAGCTTGGCGGCAGCCAGACACCGTCGGCAAAAGAGCCGCCTGTTGCGCCGCGCCTGCTGATTGACGGTATGCCGCTGCGGCTGGAGCCTCAGCACTGGGCGATGTCACCGTGGCGGTTGATCACCGAGCATGCGCCTACCATCAGCGTATTCTTACAGACCATTCAGAATGCGCAGGCGATTACCCTGAAAGAGGGGCAGGGCACCATCTCCCTGATTGGGCTCAAGGCGGCGCTGCTGTTTATTGATGCGCAGCAAAAGCGCGTCGGCAGCGAAACCGCATGGATTAAAAAGGGCGATAATCCCTCTCTCAGCGTGCCGCCTGCCCCGGCATTGAAAGGGGTGGCGGTAGTAAACCCAACGCCGACCCCGCTTACCCGTGAAGAGATGGATTCCCTGCTGGATTACGGCAGCATGCGGATGAACAGCAGCCAGTGCTCGCTGGATCCGATGCGGCGAGAGGTGCGTGTGACAGCCCTTACCGACGATAAAGCGCTGCTGATCGTGAGCTGTGAGGCGGGAGCTTACAATACGGTGGATCTCGCCTGGCTTGTATCGCGTCATAAGCCTTACGCGACCAAAGCGGTGCGCCTGCGCCTGCCCTTTACCCCCGGCAGCGGCAACGATGAGATGGAGTTAATGAATGCTGAATTCGATCAGAAAGCCCGCGAATTGACAACGCTTGCCAAAGGTCGCGGGCTGGCGGATTGCGGTATCCAGACGCGCTGGCGTTTTGACGGCCAGCGCTTTCGTCTGGTGCGCTATGCAGAAGAGCCAAGCTGTGATAGCTGGCATGGGCCAGACGCCTGGCCCACGCTGTGGATCACACGTTAAGCACTTTTTTCGCTTTAGCGACCACGTTCTCAACGGTAAAGCCAAAGAACGGGAACAGCTTATCGGCCGGAGCGGACTCACCGTAGCCGGTCATCCCAACAATCGCCCCCTTCAGGCCAACGTATTTGTACCAGTAGTCGGCAATCCCGGCCTCAACGGCCACGCGGGCGCTGACGTCTGATGGCAGCACCGACTCACGGTACGCGTCATCCTGGGCATCAAAAATGTCCGTCGATGGCAGAGAAACCACCCGCACCTTATGGCCCTCGGCGCTCAGCTGCTCCGCCGCCTTCATGGTGATCTCAACTTCAGAGCCGGTCGCGATCAGGATCAGATCCGGCTGGCCGTCGCTGTCCTTCAGAATATAGCCGCCGCGGGAGATGGCTTTCACCTGCTCCGGGGTACGCTCCATCTGGGTAAGGTTCTGACGTGAGAGGATCAGCGCGGTCGGGCCGTTGTGCCGCTCAATCGCCAGTTTCCAGCCAACGGCTGCTTCGACCTGGTCACAGGGACGCCATGTGCTGAAGTTTGGCGTCAGGCGCAGGCTGGCGAGCTGCTCAACCGCCTGGTGCGTCGGGCCATCTTCCCCCAGACCAATGGAGTCATGGGTGTAAACCATGATTTGCCGCGCCTTCATCAGCGCCGCCATGCGCGCAGCGTTACGCGCGTACTCGACGAACATCAGGAAGGTGGCGGTATAAGGCACGAAGCCGCCGTGGTGGGCGATACCGTTGGCAATGGCGGTCATACCGAACTCGCGCACGCCGTAGTGAATGTAGTTCCCGGCCGGGTCCTCTTTCAGCGACGTCGATCCGGACCAGATGGTCAGGTTACTTGGCGCAAGGTCCGCCGATCCCCCCAGCAGTTCCGGCAGCGCTGGGCCGTACTGGTTGAGCGCGTTTTGCGAGGCCTTACGGGTGGCCACCTTCGCTGGCTCGGCCTGCAGTTTAGTGATGTACTCTTGGGTCAGCTGCTCCCAATTCTCTGGCAGGCCACCGCCCATACGACGGGAGAATTCTGCTGCCAGCTCGGGGTGTGCCTTCTCATAGGCGGCAAACTTCTCTTTCCATGACTGCTGGGCTTTTTCACCGCGCTCGCGGCCATCCCACGCCTTGTAGATCTCTTTTGGGATCTCAAAGGCCGGATGCTTCCAGCCCAGCTTCTGGCGGGTCAGGGCAACTTCTTCTTCCCCCAGCGCCGCGCCGTGGGAGTCCTCTTTACCCGCTTTGTTCGGCGAGCCAAAGCCAATCACCGTGCGGCAGATGATCAGCGACGGTTTATCTTTCACGCTCTGCGCTTCAAGGATGGCCGCTTTAATCGCCTCTGGATCGTGACCGTCAATCTCATGCACTACGTGCCAGTGATAGGCTTCAAAGCGCTTAGCGGTATCGTCGGTAAACCAGCCTTCGGTTTCACCGTCGATAGAGATGCCGTTGTGGTCATAGAAGCCAATCAGCTTGCCCAGCCCCAGCGTACCCGCTAAAGAGCAGACCTCGTGGGAGATCCCCTCCATCAGGCAGCCGTCGCCCATAAAGGTATAGGTGAAGTGATCGACGATCTCATGTCCCGGCTGGTTAAACTGCGCTGCCAGCGTGCGCTCGGCAATCGCCAGCCCCACCGCGTTAGCCAGCCCCTGGCCGAGCGGGCCGGTGGTGGTCTCAACGCCCGGCGTATAGCCGATTTCCGGGTGGCCCGGCGTTTTCGAGTGCAGCTGACGGAAGTTTTTCAACTCCTCAATCGGCAGATCGTAGCCGGAGAGGTGCAGCAGGCTGTAGAGCAACATTGAGGCGTGGCCGTTAGAGAGAATAAAACGGTCGCGGTCATACCATGTCGGATCGGTCGGGTTATGCTTGAGGAAGTCGTTCCACAGCACTTCAGCAATATCGGCCATGCCCATGGGCGCGCCAGGGTGGCCGGAGTTGGCTTTTTGTACCGCGTCCATGCTCAGGGCGCGAATAGCGTTGGCAAGCTCTTTACGAGACATATTTCACTCCATGACAAAAATTAAAGTTTAGCGGCAAGCAGATCTTCGAGTTTGCGCTGATCAACGGCGAACTGGCGGATACCGTCAGAGAGTTTTTCTACCGCCATCGGATCCTGGTTATGTTCCCAGCGGAATTCAGCTTCGGTCAGCGGCTCCTGACGTGGGAAGCTCTGTGAGGTTGGGACCAGCTTGCGCTCAATGGTGCCCTCTTTGTCCTGTAACTCCTGAAGCAGAGATGGAGAGATGGTCAGGCGGTCGCAGCCGGCCAGGGCGACAATCTGTTCGATCCGGCGGAAGCTTGCCCCCATCACGATGGTTTCATAGCGGTTGCGCTTGTAGTAATCGTAGATATTACGTACCGATTTCACGCCCGGATCCTCTTCAACCACGTAGGGATCCTGCGGCTTGCGCTGCTGGTACCAGTCGTAGATACGCCCTACAAACGGGGAGATCAGGTAGACGCCCGCTTCGGCGCAGGCTCGTGCCTGGGCAAAGGAGAAGAGCAGGGTCAGGTTACACTTAATGCCTTCTCTCTCCAGCTCTTCTGCGGCGCGGATCCCTTCCCAGGTGGAGGCCAGCTTGATCAGAATGCGTGACTTGTCGATGCCCAGCTCCTCATAGAGCTGCACGATACGGCGCGCCTTGGCGATGCTCTTCTCTTTATCAAAGGAGAGGCGCGCATCAACTTCGGTAGAGACGCGGCCCGGAATGCTTTTCAGAATTTCCGCACCAATATTCACCGCCAGCTTGTCGCTGGCTTCGGCAACCTGCTGCTCCTGAGTCTTACCGCGCGCTTTACCGTACTCCAACGCATCATCAACCAGATGCGAGAAGTGCTCCAGCGCTGCGGCTTTCAGCAGCAGGGAGGGGTTAGTGGTGGCGTCTTCCGGTTGATAGTGGCGAATGGATTCGATATCACCGCTGTCGGCTACGACGGTGGTGAACTGTTTGATGCCGTCTAGATAGTTCATACACAATACTCCTTGAAAAGCAAAAGCTTACGTGAGTGCGTTGGTTCACACCTTCGTGGAAAATAGAACATGCATAACAAAAAAGCATAGCAGACGGACACCGGTTTGCTGGCGTAAGGGCATAACACCGTTGATATAAATTGATAACAAATTTTGCGGCGGGGTAGTCAGAGTTTGGCAGCGTTCAAAGTTTATGCCGCGCTCAACGGCGATACTAGGGGGCGCGTCAGGAGCGCTATCACGCTTCAACCCTACAAACGATACGTGAAAGGAACATCATAATGGACGACCAGTTAAAACAGAGTGCCCTCGATTTTCACGAGTTCCCCATTCCCGGTAAAATTCAGGTCTCCCCAACCAAGCCGCTCGCTACGCAACGCGATTTAGCGCTGGCCTATTCGCCGGGCGTCGCCGCCCCCTGTCTGGAGATTGAAAAAGATCCGCTCGCAGCTTTTAAGTACACCGCACGCGGCAACCTCGTGGGGGTCGTCTCCAACGGCACGGCGGTGCTGGGGCTGGGCAATATCGGCGCGCTGGCGGGCAAACCAGTGATGGAGGGCAAAGGCGTTCTGTTTAAGAAATTTGCCGGCATCGACGTCTTTGATATCGAGGTCGATGAGCTGGATCCGGACAAGTTTATCGACGTGGTGGCGGCGCTCGAGCCGACCTTCGGCGGCATCAACCTTGAGGATATCAAAGCCCCGGAGTGCTTCTATATTGAGGCAAAGCTGCGCGAGCGGATGAATATTCCGGTATTCCATGACGACCAGCACGGCACGGCGATCATCAGCACCGCGGCTATTCTCAACGGTCTGCGGGTGGTGGAGAAGAACCTCTCCGACGTGCGGATGGTGGTCTCCGGCGCAGGGGCGGCGGCCATCGCCTGTATGAACCTGCTGGTGGCGCTGGGAATGCAGAAGCACAACATCGTGGTGTGCGACTCCAAAGGGGTGATCTACCAAGGCCGTGAGACACCCATGGCCGAAACCAAGGCCGCTTACGCCATTGAGGACAACGGCAAGCGTACGCTGGCAGAAGTGATGCAAGACGCGGACATCTTCCTTGGCTGCTCGGGCCCCAACGTGCTGACCCAGGAGATGGTAAAGCAGATGGCGCGTCAGCCGCTGATCCTCGCCCTGGCGAACCCGGAGCCGGAGATCCTTCCCCCGCTGGCGAAAGCGGTGCGTGCGGACGCCATCATCTGTACCGGGCGCTCTGACTACCCTAACCAGGTCAATAACGTGCTCTGCTTCCCGTTCATCTTCCGTGGCGCGCTCGATGTGGGCGCTACGGCGATCAACGAAGAGATGAAGCTGGCGGCGGTGCACGCCATTGCCGAGCTGGCCCATGCCGAGCAGAGCGAAGTGGTGGCCTCGGCCTATGGCGATCAGGATTTGAGCTTCGGCCCTGAGTACCTGATCCCCAAACCCTTCGATCCACGTCTGATCGTCAAGATCGCCCCGGCGGTCGCGAAAGCGGCGATGGACTCGGGCGTAGCGACGCGACCCATCGCCGACTTTACCGCCTATGTTGATAAGCTCACCGAGTTTGTCTACAAAACCAACCTGTTCATGAAGCCGGTCTTCTCTCAGGCGCGCAACGATCCGAAGCGGGTGGTGCTGGCGGAGGGCGAGGAGGCACGCGTTCTGCACGCAACTCAGGAGCTGGTCACACTCGGGCTGGCGAAGCCAATTCTGGTGGGTCGCCCCGGCGTCATCGAGATGCGTATCCAGAAGCTGGGCTTGCAGATCCGTCCCGGCGTTGACTTTGAGATCGTAAATAACGAATCCGACCCGCGCTTCAAAGAGTACTGGAGCGAGTATTACAGCATCATGAAGCGCAGCGGCATCACCCAGGAGCAGGCCCAGCGGGCGGTAATCAGCAACACCACGGTGATTGGGGCGATCATGGTTCAGCGCGGCGAGGCGGATGCGATGATCTGCGGCACCATCGGCGACTATCACGAGCATTTTAGCGTGGTTCAGCAGCTGTTTGGCTATCGCGACGGAGTGCATACGGCGGGCGCGATGAATGCGCTGCTGCTGCCGAGCGGCAACACCTTTATTGCTGATACCTACGTCAACGACGATCCGACCCCGGAGCAGCTGGCGGACATTACTCTGATGGCGGCCCAGACCGTGCGCCGGTTCGGCATTGAGCCGCGGGTGGCTCTGCTGTCGCACTCGAACTTCGGCTCGTCGAACTCACCGGCGGCGTGCAAAATGCGCGAGACGCTGGCGAAAGTGCGCGAACGCGATCCGCATCTGATGGTTGACGGGGAGATGCACGGCGACGCCGCGCTGGTTGAGAGCATCCGACAGGACCGGATGCCGGATAGCCCGCTGAAAGGCTCGGCTAATATCTTGATTATGCCTAACGTCGAGGCGGCGCGCATTAGTTACAACTTACTGCGCGTCTCCAGCTCGGAGGGCGTCACCGTCGGGCCGGTGCTGATGGGCGTGGCAAAACCGGTGCACGTGCTGACGCCTATCGCCTCTGTCCGCCGCATCGTCAACATGGTGGCGCTGGCAGTGGTAGAGGCGCAGACGCAGCCGCTATAAGAGCGTTAAATCCACTCTTTGACTTTAATAAACTCGCTGAGGGCGGCTTCCGGGCTGCCCTCCTGCGGCTGGTAGTTATACTCCCACGCCACCTTCGGCGGCATCGACATCAGAATCGACTCCGTGCGCCCGCCGGTCTGTAAGCCAAACAGCGTCCCGCGATCCCACACCAGGTTAAATTCAACGTAGCGACCCCGGCGATAGAGCTGGAAGTTGCGCTCGCGATCGCCGTACGCCATCGCTTTCCGCCGCTGGACAATCGGCAGGTAAGCCTGGGTATACCCATCGCCCACCGCCTGGGCAAAGGCGAAGCACTGGTTAAAGTCTGGCGTGTTGAGATCGTCAAAGAAGAGGCCGCCGATGCCGCGCTGTTCGTGGCGGTGCTTCAGATAGAAGTAGTCATCGCACCACTTTTTGTAGCGCGGATAGACCTCTTCGCCGAACGGCTGGCAGAGATCCCGTGCGGTGCGGTGCCAGTGCACGGCGTCCTCGCTAAAGCCGTAGTAGGGCGTGAGGTCGAAACCGCCGCCAAACCACCAGACCGGATCCTCACCCGGCTTCTCGGCAATGAAGAAGCGCACGTTGGCGTGGCTGGTCGGTACGTAGGGGTTGTGGGGATGGACCACCAGCGAAACGCCCATGGCTTCAAAGCTGCGCCCGGCCAGCTCGGGGCGGTGCGCGGTCGCCGAGGCGGGCAGGACGTCGCCGTGCACGTGGGAGAAGTTCACTCCCGCCTGCTCGAAGACGCCGCCATCGCGTAGAACGCGGGTGCGCCCACCGCCGCCGGCCTCACGCTGCCAGTTATCTTCAAAGAAGTCGCTGCCGTCGACGGCGGAAAGCTGCTGGCAGATCCTGT
Source organism: Pseudescherichia sp. L3 (assembly GCF_024656065.1). Classification (NCBI taxonomy): domain Bacteria; kingdom Pseudomonadati; phylum Pseudomonadota; class Gammaproteobacteria; order Enterobacterales; family Enterobacteriaceae; genus Pseudescherichia; species Pseudescherichia sp. L3. The sequence continues at coordinate 2,250,161 of NZ_JANKYC010000001.1, read as the reverse complement.
CCTGCAGCTGAAGGAAAAAGGCTTTAACAGTGTTTGCGTCAGGTTTGCTCATCAACGTTTCTTCGAGTGCGCTTTGTGATTATCGAACCAGCTAAAGTAGCTCAGCACGCCAGAGGCGATAGCCGTGGCGATCTTCTGGCGAAACGCCTTGGTACCCAGCAGCTGCTCTTCAGCAGGGTTAGTAATAAAGGAGGTCTCGACCAGTACCGAGGGGACGGAGGGAGACTTCAGCACCACAAACGCCGCCTGCTCGGTGTGCTTGCTGTGCAGGCGGTGCACCGGCTTGATCTGCTTGAGAATATGCGAGCCAAGGGTCAGGCTGTTCTTAATGGTGTCGGTCTGCACCAGGTCAAACAGCACCTGCTGCAAATAGTGATCTTTATCGCGCGCTTTTTTACCGGCCAGGTCGTCGGCGGCGTTCTCGCGATCGGAGAGGTATTTTGCCATGGCGCTACTCGCTCCCCGGTTGGAGAGGGCAAATACCGACGCGCCTGCTGCATCGGGATTGGTAAAGCCGTCGGCATGAATCGACATAAAGAGATCCGCGCCGTGCTGGTGGGCAATCTCCACGCGGTCGTAGAGCGGGATAAAGGTATCCCCGGTACGCGTCAGCCGCGCGTCGATGCCTTTGCTGCGCAGGATCGCTCGCACGTTCTTGGCGATCGCCAGTACCACATGCTTCTCTTTCGAGCCGTTATGACCGATGGCACCGGTGTCGATCCCGCCATGGCCAGGATCCAGCATGACCACGCGTCTGGCCCCGGCCTTCTTGGCTTTCGGCTTAGTGTGCCCGTTGCCGGTTTTCAGCGATGAATCATCTTTTGCGATGGCCCGCGACGTGCCTGTCAGTGTCAATGCCGCCAGACCTGCTTTCAGAACCTGACGACGCGATGTAAGTACTTTTAATGGTTTAAATGTGCTCATACGACTCGAAATGTATTCCTGCGTCCCTGGTGTTGTAGCGTATCGCCTACAAGCTTACGACACGTCACGTTTTGAATTGCTTTATTTTTCATTTCAATACGTGACAATCCATCATTATGCCATTTTTTCGTTGTCATTTCGCCGCATATTGGCTTCACTGGCACTTCACGCCATAATCAACCTTTTGATCCTGAAGGCAGGTACATACCATGGAGATACGCGTTTTTCGCCAGGCCGACTTCGAAGAGGTGATCACCCTGTGGGAGCGCTGCGACCTGCTGCGACCATGGAACGATCCGGAGATGGACATCGAACGCAAGCTAAATCATGACGTTAGCCTGTTCCTGGTGGCCGAGGTCGGCGGGGAAGTCGTCGGTACGGTGATGGGAGGCTACGACGGCCATCGCGGCTCGGCCTACTATCTCGGGGTGCATCCGGAGTTCCGGGGGCGGGGGATCGCCAACGCGCTGCTTAACCGCCTGGAGAAAAAGCTGATTGCCCGTGGCTGCCCGAAGATCAACATTCAGGTGCGGGAAGAGAACGACCTCGTGCTGGGAATGTACGAGCGTTTGGGCTATGAGCATGCCGACGTCGTTAACCTCGGCAAGCGCCTGATTGAAGATGAAGAGTATTGAGTTTTAGTCAACCAAGACAAAAGGATTTAAGCCATGAAATCGCTGCGTATGCTTCTCTGCGTCCTGCCGCTGGCCCTGACCGGCTGTTCGACTCTCGGGTCGGTGAACTGGTCAGCCGCCAACCCCTGGAACTGGTTTGGTTCCTCATCAGAGGTCACTGACGAAGGCGTGGGGGGCCTGACGGCGGATACCGCGCTGGATGAGGCGTCTATCGCTGATGCGTTGGACGGTGACTACCGCCTGCGCAGCGGGATGCGCTCCGATCAGGGCGGCAACGTTATCCGCTTTTATGAGGCGCTGGATGGGGATAAAGTCGCGCTGATCGTCAACGGTGAAAACGGCAAAGTGAGCCGCATCGACGTGCTCGACAGCAGCATTGAGAGCGACACCGGAGCTAAAGTCGGTATGCCCTTCAGTGAACTGTATGACAAAGCCTACGGCAACTGCACCAAAGCCACCGGCGACGACAGCGGCGGCGTGGAGTGTAAGGCTCAGGGCAGCCAGCACGTCAGCTATGTCTTTACTGGCAGCTGGAACGGCCCGGAGGGGTTAATGCCGCCGGATGACGAGCTGAAAAAATGGTCCCTGAATAAGATTATTTGGCGTCGTTAATTGATCGGAACAATCCTGGTTCTCTGAAAAAACGCGTACAATAGCGCGATTAATGCCGCGGCTGCGCGGCATATTTTTTAGAGGAGTAGCGATGTCTCAGGTTCAAAGCGGCATTTTGCCAGAACACTGCCGGGCGGCGATTTGGATCGAAGCGAACGTAAAGGGCGACGTTAACGCCCTGCGCGAAGGCAGTAAAATTTTTGCCGATAAGCTGGCTAACTTCCAGCTCGCCTTTGCTGAGGCGAATCTCGGGGCGGTAGTGGCCTTTGGTCATCGCGTCTGGCCCGAACTGAGCGGAGGGGAAGGGGCCGAAGAGCTGAAAGAGTTTGTTCCCTACGGCAAAGGGCTGGCCCCGGCTACCCAGTACGATGTGATGATCCACATTCTCTCTCTGCGTCACGACGTTAACTTCTCTGTCGCCCAGGCGGCGCTGGCGGCGTTTGGTGACGCGCTGGAGGTTAAAGAGGAGACCCACGGCTTCCGCTGGGTAGAGGATCGCGATCTGAGCGGCTTTGTTGACGGCACGGAGAACCCGGCGGGCAGTGAAAAACGCACCGAGGTGGCCGTGATTCAGGAGGGCATCGACGCGGGCGGCAGCTACGTTTTCGTCCAGCGTTGGGAGCATAACCTGAAGCAGCTTAACCGAATGAGCGTGCCGGATCAGGAGATGATGATTGGCCGCACCAAAGAGGCCAATGAAGAGATCGACGGCGACGCCCGGCCGATTACCTCGCACCTGAGCCGCGTCGATCTGAAAGAGAACGGTAAAGGGCTGAAAATCGTGCGTCAGAGCCTGCCTTACGGTACGGCAAGCGGCAAGCACGGGCTCTATTTCTGTGCCTACTGCGCCCGCCTGTACAACATTGAACAACAGCTGCTGAGCATGTTTGGTGATACCGACGGCAAGCGCGACGCTATGCTGCGCTTCACCCGCCCGGTCACCGGCGGCTACTATTTTGCCCCGTCGTTAGACCGTCTGCTGACGCTTTAAGCTCCACCCCTCGTCTGCCTCTTTCCGCAGGGCAGAGGAGGGGCATGTCCGATAGAGCCTACCCGACCATTCAAATGTGACTGCTCTCCCTGTTTAACTTCCTGATTTACATTATTTTCCCTGCCCGCTTTATTAGCGTTTATTTGCAGATAGTTCCTGCAAACATTATTTATTCCAAGAATAAGTTTAAAAGGATTTATGATGACAATAAAAAAGCTATTACTCATAGCGTGTTCGCCCTGCTGTTTTTTTGCAGCGGATGTAAATGCGAGCGACTGGGAAAAGACGATTGCCGACGATCCTTTCTTTGCCGATTCCCGCTTTGATATTTCCGCCAGGAATATGTGGAAATATTTAAAGACGGAAAACCGTTACGATAATGAGCAAGAGCGTTATGCCACCTCTGTACAGCAAGCCTGGGCGCAGGGGCTGACCGTTGACTATACCTCAGGTTATTTCGCTGATTTTATCGGTTTTGATGCGTCCTATTACAGCGCCGCAAAATTAGGCGCCAGTGATAACTTCTCCTCCCGTGCCATTCTCTATAACGACGACGGAGAAGCCAAAGGCTATACCAAAATTGGTCAGCGCTATGCAAAGCTGAAAATGGATATTCTTCGCGCTAAAGTAAACGTCAAAGGCGGCTGGTTTACTATCAAGAATACCGGCATCTTCTCTAACTCACAGCGCATGTCCCTCAACACGCATTCAGGCTGGTTTGCCAATACGGCCATCGATAATGTCAGTGTTGATACGCTGTTTCTCGACGGGAAGGTGATGCGGCGTGATAGCCCGAACATCGACAGGATGTATATCCGAGATGGCAATGGAGAGAGCCGCAATGTCGATCACGTGATCACCGGTGGCATCAATTACAAGAGTAATCCCTTGAAAGCCTACTACTTCTACGGCGTAGCCGACGATCTGCTTTTCAAGCAGGGCTTTGAAGGCTGGTGGGATGCTTTTCCCGATATTACCCTTGGAACGCAAATCTATGAGCAGGAGTATGGCAGCGACGCGAAAAGAACCACCTCCAGCACCGCGAGGGGAAAACAGGATTTTGATAAGCGAGCCTGGCACTACTCGGCCACTGTCGAATGGCGTATTCCACAAACGCCCTGGAAAATACTGGGTGGTTTAACCTATACCGAGGCCAAGAAAACAAACGGGGTAGGCCAATTTACCCGTAACGTCATTGGTAATGCCCGTGGCCGTTTTAACTCACCGGCCTATGCGGATATTGATTACGTCCGTGACGGTGAAACCATGCTGGCGTTAGCCGCTGAGTATAAATTTACCCCCGATCTCTCGGTGGGCGTGCGGACGAACTACAGTGAGTTCGAGTATGAAGGCGAAACATTGCGTCAGGGGCAGTTGGGGATGTACAGCAACTGGAACCCGGCTAAAAACTGGTCTGTTTATTTAAATGGTGGTTACGGCTGGCATCATGAGCAAGAGTCAGACTACACCACGCCAAAACTTTATGATGGACATTCGCAACGCGCTAACTCTCTTTGCGGAGAAATGAGCGTAACTTATCGGTTCAGCCTTTAAACACGCTCACACCCGATAAGTTTATTCATGCTGAATATATTTCTTATGGATATCAAAAGCTATTTTGCAAAAACGGTACCTCTGGACCTGATTAAAAAAACCTATTTTCTGTTTTATGAGAATCCACGGATCCTCTTCTCAGTTAACGATGTATGCGAGTTTCTCGATTTAAACAGGAAGCAGGTTGGGTTTATCTTAACCATTCTGGTCAGATTGCAAATGGTTTGCCGGGAGATTAAACGGAACGGCACGAGCCATCGCTATCTCTATCGCGCCAGATGATACCGCGCTGTAAGCGGTGCCCGGCTATCGCCCTGGTGAGCCCGGACACCGCTTATGCTCTTTTCTGCTTGCAAATCACCAAACGGTATATAAAACCGTTACTCCTTTCGTACTGCTTATAAATAAACTGTGTTTTTGATAGTCATCACAGATATAAGGGTGCGCAATGGCCGTTAACTTACTGAAAAAAGGATATCTGACGCTTGCCGCTTCAGTGTTGCTGGTAGCGCAGGCGCAGGCGACGGAGTTGCTCAACAGCTCCTATGACGTCTCTCGCGAGCTGTTTGCCGCCCTTAATCCCCCGTTTGAGCAGCAGTGGGCGAAAGAGAACGGCGGCGACACGCTGACGATCAAACAGTCACACGCGGGCTCCTCCAAGCAGGCGCTGGCTATCTTACAGGGGCTGAAGGCGGACGTGGTGACCTATAACCAGATCACCGACGTGCAGATCCTGCATGATAAAGGCAAGCTTATCCCAGCGGATTGGCAGAGCCGCCTGCCGAACAACAGCTCGCCGTTCTACTCCACGATGGCGTTCCTGGTGCGCAAGGGCAACCCGAAAAATATCCACGACTGGCGCGATCTGGTGCGCGCTGACGTCAAGCTGATCTTCCCGAATCCGAAAACCTCCGGCAACGCCCGCTATACCTATCTGGCAGCATGGGGCGCGGCGGATAAAGCTGACGGCGGCGATAAGGCAAAAACCGAACAGTTCATGACTCAGTTCCTGAAAAATGTTGAGGTGTTTGATACCGGCGGCCGTGGCGCCACCACCACCTTCGTTGAGCGTGGCCTCGGCGATGTGCTCATCACATTTGAATCCGAAGTGAACACCATTCGTAAGCAGTATGAGGATCAGGGCTTTGAGGTTGTGGTGCCAAAGGTCAACATCCTGGCGGAGTTCCCGGTGGCATGGGTTGATAAAAACGTGAAGGCCAACGGCACAGAGAAGGCGGCGAAAGCGTACCTGAACTATCTCTATAGTCCGCAGGCGCAGACCATCATTACTGATTACTACTACCGGGTGAATAACCCGGACGTGATGGAGAAGCTGAAGGACAAGTTTCCGCAGACCGAACTGTTTAAGGTGGAAGATCGCTTTGGCTCCTGGCCAGACGTGATGAAAACCCACTTTACGAGCGGCGGCGAGCTGGACAAGTTGCTGGCGGCGGGGCGTAGCTAATGTTTGCAGTGGCTTCAAAACGCGTGCTGCCCGGCTTTACCCTAAGCCTTGGAACCAGCCTGCTGTTCGTTTGCCTGATCCTGCTCTTGCCTCTTAGCGCGCTGGTTATGCAGCTCTCAGAGATGAGCTGGGCGCAGTACTGGGAGGTGGTGACTAATCCGCAGGTTGTCGCCGCCTATAAGGTTACCCTGCTGTCGGCCTTTGTCGCCTCGATTTTCAACGGCGTCTTTGGCCTGCTGATGGCGTGGATCCTGACGCGCTACCGTTTCCCTGGGCGCACCCTGCTGGATGCACTGATGGACCTGCCGTTTGCCCTACCGACGGCGGTGGCGGGCCTGACCCTCGCCTCGCTCTTTTCCGTCAACGGATTTTACGGCCAGTGGCTGGCGCAGTTTGATATCAAAGTCACCTATACCTGGCTCGGCATTGCCGTGGCGATGGCCTTTACCAGCATCCCCTTTGTGGTGCGGACGGTGCAGCCGGTGCTGGAGGAGCTAGGGCCGGAGTATGAAGAGGCGGCCCAGACCCTGGGCGCAACGCGGCTGCAAAGCTTCCGTAAAGTCGTGATGCCAGAGCTTTCTCCGGCGCTGCTGGCGGGCGTGGCGCTGTCGTTTACCCGCAGCCTTGGGGAGTTCGGCGCGGTGATTTTTATCGCTGGCAACATCGCCTGGAAAACCGAAGTGACCTCGCTGATGATTTTCGTGCGTCTGCAAGAGTTTGACTACCCGGCGGCGAGCGCTATCGCCTCGGTGATCCTTGCGGCCTCACTGCTGCTGCTGTTCTCAATTAATACTCTGCAAAGTCGCTTTGGTCGACGGGTGGTAGGTCACTAATGGCGGAAGTCTCCCAATTGAAACACGATCGTTCCCGGATTAACTGGGGTAAATGGTTCCTGATCGGTACCGGGATGCTGATCTCGGCATTCATCCTGGTGGTGCCGATGGTCTACATTTTCGTGCAGGCCTTTAGTAAAGGGCTGATGCCGGTGCTGGAGAACCTCGCCAATCCGGATATGCTCCACGCTATCTGGCTGACGGTGCTGATTGCCCTGATCACCGTTCCGGTTAACCTTGTATTCGGAACGCTGCTCGCCTGGCTGGTGACCCGCTTTAATTTCCCCGGTCGTCAGCTGCTGTTGACCCTGCTCGATATACCGTTTGCCGTATCGCCGGTGGTGGCGGGCCTTGTCTACCTGCTGTTTTATGGCTCCAACGGCCCGCTTGGCGGCTGGCTCGACGAGCACAATTTACAGATTATGTTCGCATGGCCCGGCATGGCGCTGGTGACCATTTTCGTCACCTGTCCGTTTGTGGTGCGTGAGCTGGTGCCGGTGATGCTTAGCCAGGGCAGCCACGAGGACGAGGCCGCAATTTTGTTGGGTGCATCCGGCTGGCAGATGTTCCGTCGCGTCACGCTGCCGAACATTCGCTGGGCGCTGCTCTACGGCGTGGTGCTGACCAACGCCCGCGCCATCGGCGAGTTTGGTGCGGTATCGGTGGTGTCCGGCTCTATTCGCGGCGAAACCCTGTCGCTGCCGCTACAGATTGAGTTACTCGAGCAGGACTACAACACGGTGGGATCCTTTACCGCCGCGGCCCTGCTGACGTTAATGGCTATTTTGACCCTGTTTTTAAAGAGTGGGTTGCAGTGGCGTTTACATAATCAAGAGAAACGCTCGCAACAGGAGGGAAATCATGAGCATTGAGATTGCCAATATTAAGAAGTCTTTTGGTCGCACCCAGGTGCTGAATGATATCTCGCTGGATATCCCTTCCGGGCAGATGGTAGCGCTGCTGGGGCCGTCCGGCTCGGGCAAAACCACGCTGCTGCGTATTATTGCCGGGCTTGAGCACCAGACCAGCGGACATATCCGTTTTCACGGCACTGACGTGGGCCGTCTGCATGCCCGCGACCGTAAGGTCGGCTTTGTGTTTCAGCACTACGCGCTGTTCCGCCATATGACGGTGTTCGACAACATTGCCTTTGGCCTGACGGTGCTACCGCGACGCGAGAGACCGAACGCGGCGGCGATCAAAGCCAAGGTGACCAAACTGCTGGAGATGGTTCAGCTGGCGCATCTTGCCGATCGCTATCCGGCTCAGCTCTCCGGCGGGCAGAAGCAGCGCGTCGCGCTGGCACGCGCCCTGGCCCCGGATCCGCAGATCCTGCTGCTGGATGAGCCTTTTGGTGCGCTGGATGCGCAGGTGCGTAAAGAGCTGCGTCGTTGGCTGCGTGAGCTGCACGAAGAGCTTAAATTCACCAGCGTCTTCGTGACCCACGATCAGGAGGAGGCGATGGAAGTGGCCGACCGCGTGGTGGTCATGAGCCAGGGCAATATTGAGCAGGTCGATGTCCCCGAGCAGGTCTGGCGTGAGCCTGCGACCCGCTTCGTATTGGAATTTATGGGGGAGGTAAACCGTCTGCACGGCGTAGTGCGCGGCAGTCAGTTCCACGTTGGCGCGCACCGCTGGCCGCTGGGTTACACGCCGGCGCACCAGGGCGAGGTCGATCTCTTCCTGCGTCCGTGGGAAGTGGATATCAGCCGCCGTACCAGCCTAGACGCGCCGCTGCCGGTAGTCGTCGTTGAAGCCAGCCCAAAAGGGCACTATACCCAACTGGTGGTGCAGCCTCAGGGCTGGTATGACGAACCGCTGTCGGTGGTGCTGCGTGGAGAGGATGCGCCGCAGCGCGGTGAACGTCTGTTCATCGGCCTGCAAAATGCGCGTCTCTACCATGGCACCGAGCGTCTTGCCGAGCGTGGGGATCTTGCTCTGGCGCACTCTGCCTGATAGTTTAACGTTACGTGGTTTTTGCCGGGTGGCGCTGCGCTTACCCGGCCTACAAAGCTCCCCGTAGGCCCGGTAAGCGATAGCGCCACCGGGCTTTTTATTGGATAGCGATCGTGAACACACTCGAACACACCATCGGCAATACCCCTCTGGTAAAACTTCAGCGTATGACCCCCGACAACGGCAGTGAAATCTGGGTCAAGCTGGAGGGAAATAATCCTGCCGGCTCGGTAAAGGACCGGGCCGCGCTCTCGATGATCGTACAGGCAGAGAAGCGGGGCGAGATAAAACCCGGCGACGTACTGATTGAGGCCACCAGCGGCAACACCGGTATCGCTCTGGCGATGATCGCCGCACTCAAAGGCTACCGCATGAAGCTGTTCATGCCGGACAATATGAGTCAGGAGCGACGTGCAGCGATGCACGCCTACGGCGCGGAGTTGATTCTGGTGAGCCGTGAGCAGGGGATGGAGGGGGCGCGGGATCTGGCTGCGGCGATGGCCCAGCGCGGGGAGGGTAAGCTTCTCGACCAGTTCAATAATCCCGATAATCCTTATGCCCACTACACTACCACCGGGCCAGAGATCTGGCAGCAGACCGGCGGCCGCATCAGCCATTTTGTCTCCAGCATGGGCACGACCGGCACTATTACCGGGGTATCGCGTTTTCTGCGCGAGCAGGCGAAACCGGTGTCCATCGTCGGCCTGCAGCCGGAAGAGGGGAGCAGCATTCCCGGTATCCGCCGCTGGCCAGCGGAGTACATGCCGGGCATTTTCAACGCCTCGCTGGTGGATCAGGTGCTGGATATTCACCAGCGCGACGCTGAGAACACCATGCGGGCGCTGGCGGTGCGGGAGGGGATCTTCTGCGGCGTGAGCTCCGGCGGCGCGGTTGCGGGTGCAATTCGCGTGGCCAATGAAAATCCGGGGGCGGTGGTGGTGGCGATTATCTGCGACCGTGGCGATCGCTACCTGTCAACCGGCGTATTTGGTGAGGAGAGCTATGCCCAGGGGGCGGGGATTTAACTATTATGGAGATGATCTTATTTCGGGATAAGACCCGAGCGCAGCAGACGGATATCGTGGCGGTGCAGTCTCAGGTGGTCTACGGCAGCGTTGGCAACAGCATCGCCGTGCCCAATATTCGTCAGCATCAGCTGACCGTCACGGCGGTACCTACGGTGCTGTTCAGCAATACGCCGCACTACGATACCTTCTACGGCGGCGTCATTCCCGACGAGTGGTTCAGCGGCTACCTGAAAGCGCTAGGGGAGCGGGATATTCTGCGTGAGCTGAAGGCGGTGACCACCGGCTATATGGGCAGCGCCAGCCAGATTGCGCTGCTGGCGCAGTGGCTCCGTACGGTAAAAGAGACGCATCCGGATCTGCTGATTCTGGTGGACCCGGTGATCGGTGATATCGACAGCGGCACCTACGTGCATCCTGACATCCCTGAGGCCTATCGTCAGCATCTGCTGCCGCTGGCCCAGGGCATCACCCCCAACGTCTATGAGCTGGAAATATTGAGCGGCCAGCCGTGCCGGGATCCTGAAAGCGCCGTTGCAGCGGCGAAAGGGCTGCTGTCAGAGACGCTCAAGTGGGTGGCCATTACCAGCGCGCCCGTTGCCGACGACCCGGACGCGATCCATATTGTGCTGGTTACTGAAGAGGGGGTGACCATCAGTGCACACCCACGGGTAGCCACCGATCTGAAAGGTACGGGCGATCTCTTCTGCTCTGAGCTGGTGAGCCATATCGTGCAGGGGACGAGGGTGGCAGAGGCGATGGGTCGTGCAGGCGATCGGGTTACAGCGGTAATGCGCTATACCCAGCAGGCAGGTTACGATGAATTAATATTACCGGCCTGATTTTATCAAGATAAGAAACAAAAATGGCACCCGGGTGGGTGCCATTTTGCATTCCGGCAAGAATTACTTCTTAATGCGGATCACCGGGGTCTCGCCCACGGTTACGCTACCGGACAGCTTGTTCAGCTCTTTGATCTCGTCCATGTTGGAGATAACAACCGGCGTCAGGGTAGACTTGGCTTTCTCTTCCAGCAGCGGCAGATCGAACTCGATGACCGGATCGCCAACCTTAACGCGCTGGCCTTCTTCAGCGATACGTTTGAAACCTTCGCCTTTCAGCTCAACGGTATCGATACCGAAGTGAACGAACAGCTCAATGCCGCTATCGGATTCGATAGAGAAGGCATGGTTGGTTTCAAAAATCTTGCCAATGGTGCCATCAACAGGCGCAACCATTTTGTTGCCGGTTGGTTTGATAGCGATGCCATCACCAACGATTTTTTCAGCAAACACCACATCCGGCACATCTTCGATATTGACGATCTCGCCAGACAGCGGAGCAATAATCTCAATGGTTCCGGTATCTTTCTTATCGTCAGAAACCAGAGATTTCAGTTTATCGAACAAACCCATGATCTTCTCCTAAGCAGTAATTTGGGCCGCATCTCGTGGATTAGCAGATTGTTTTTTCTTCAATGAACTTGTTAACCAGCGTCATTAACTCGTCCGTTGTCGGTTGAGCAAGAGCCTGCTCTGCTAAAACCTTCGCATCTTCGAAGTTCGTGTTACGAATAATCTTCTTAATGCGCGGGATAGAAATGGCACTCATACTGAATTCATCCAGCCCCATCCCCAGCAACAGAAGTGTAGCACGTTCGTCGCCTGCAAGCTCTCCACACATGCCGGTCCATTTACCTTCAGCATGAGAAGCATCAATAACTTGCTTAATTAAGGTCAATACAGACGGCGACATCGGCTGATACAGATGGGAGATCATATCATTACCGCGGTCAACTGCCAGGGTGTACTGGGTTAAGTCGTTGGTGCCGATACTGAAGAAATCGACCTCTTTCGCCAGGTGACGGGCGATAGTGGCTGCGGCAGGGGTCTCCACCATGACGCCCACTTCAATGCTCTCGTCAAAAGCTTTACCCTCGTCACGCAGCTCCTGCTTGAAGGTTTCGATCGCTTTTTTCAGCACGCGCACCTCTTCAACAGAGATGATCATCGGGAACATGATGCGCAGCTTGCCGAACGCGGAGGCACGCAGGATAGCGCGGACCTGGTCACGGAGGATCTCTTTACGATCCATAGCGATACGCACGGCACGCCAGCCGAGGAACGGGTTCTCTTCTTTCGGGAAGTTCATGTACGGCAGCTCTTTATCGCCGCCAATGTCCATGGTACGGACGATCACTGCCTGAGAGCCGCAGGCTTCTGCCACCGCTTTATAGGCAGCAAACTGCTCTTCTTCAGTAGGCAGCGCGTCACGGTCCATAAACAGGAATTCGGTACGGTAGAGACCTACGCCTTCTGCGCCGTTGCGCTCGGCGCCGTCTACGTCACGCACGGTACCAATGTTGGCGCACACTTCGACCTGATGGCCGTCAAGGGTGATCGCCGGCAGATCTTTCAGCTTCGCCAGTTCAGCTTTCTCGGAAGCAACCTGCTCCTGCACGTTACGCAGGTTTTCGATCTCATCGTTGGTGGGATTAACATAAACTTTGTTATTCACCGCATCGAGGATCAGATAGTCGTCGTTTTTCACCTGGGAGGTGACGCTACCGGTACCCACGATGGCAGGCAGCTCAAGAGAGCGCGCCATGATAGAGGTGTGGGAGGTGCGTCCACCCGCGTCGGTGATAAAGCCCAGCACCTTGTTCAGGTTCAGCTGTGCAGTTTCTGACGGAGTCAAATCCGCCGCAACCAGAATGACTTCGTCCTGAATAGCGCTCAGGTCGATGATCGCCAGGCCGAGGATGTTGCGCAGCAGGCGTTTACCGATGTCGCGCACGTCAGCCGCACGCTCTTTCAGGTACTCGTCGTCCAGCTCTTCCAGGGCAGTTGCCTGACCTTCGATAACTTCATGCGCAGCTGCATCAGCCGTCATGTTTTTATCTTTAATCAGGGCTATGATTTCCTGCTCCAGCTCCTCATCTTCCAGCAACATGATGTGGCCTTCGAAGATGGCTTCTTTTTCTTCACCGAAGGTTTCACCAGCTTTGGTTTTGATCGTTTCGAGCTGTGCGGATGCCTTGGCACGACCGCTCAGAAAACGTTCAACTTCCTGATCAACCTTATCGGCAGAAATTTTTTTCCGGTCGATGACGATCTCGTCTTCTTTCAGCAGCAGTGCTTTGCCGAAAGCGATACCCGGGGATGCTAAAATGCCTGAAATCATAACCCTACCTTACTTGTGACTGATTTTTTAAAAGAACCCGGAACTTACTCGAGTTCAGCCATCAGTTTTACCAGATGCTCTACGGCTTTCTGCTCGTCTTCGCCTTCGGCGGACAGCGTTACAACGGTACCCTGGGTCAGGCCCAGAGTCTGGAGTTTGAACAGGCTTTTTGCGCTAGCGCTTTTGCCGTTGGAGGTCACAGTGATCTCTGAAGTGAAGCCTTTCGCTTCTTTCACAAACTGAGCAGCAGGGCGGGTATGCAGACCGTTCGGAGCGGTAATGGTAACTTCTTGCTGGAACATTATATTTCCCCAACTTATAGGTTTAGTGTTGTGGATCTAAAGTCTAGCCTGGCGGCACAACTTTAGCCTGTATTGTTAGCGCCGGCATAACGGGACGCGGGGCAAAAGTTCGCCTGCGCAATCCGCTGCGGGCACTTTTGACCGTGGCAAGTACTCGTCATTAACATTATGCCGCGAAAGCGAGACTTCAACCAAATCCTAAAATCGATTCAGCTAGTTTAAAGTCACAATTCGATTAATTTCGCGCTTCAAAATAAATGTGCTGGTTAAATACCAGACCCAACGGGGCGAATCAATGCCAGGTGAGTTGAAAGTTTGACGTGGGCCACAAAAAAGCACCCCGAAAGGTGCTTTTTTATGCGATTCTCGCTGTCCGCGACTACTGCTGCAGCTCTTTTTCAGTAAAGAGATCGGCAAACAGGGCGGTACTCAAATAGCGCTCACCTGAAGAAGGCAGAATAACGACAATGTTCTTGTTGGTAAAGGCCTCATCTTCCTGCAACTTCAGCGCAGCGGCAACGGCGGCACCGGAGGAGATCCCAGCCAGAATGCCTTCCTCTTCCATCAGGCGACGGGCAACGCTAATCGCCTCATCGTTGGTGATCGCCACCACTTTGTCGATCAGCTTCAGATCGAGGTTGCCAGGGATAAAGCCAGCGCCGATACCCTGAATTTTGTGCGGGCCAGGCTTCAGCTCTTCGCCTGCCAGCGCCTGGGCGATAACCGGGGAGTCCGTCGGCTCTACCGCCACGGTGATGAGGTCGGTTTTACCTTTGGTGTTTTTAATGTAGCGCGACACGCCGGTCAGCGTACCGCCGGTGCCGACGCCAGAGATAAACACATCAACCTGACCATCGGTATCTTCCCAGATCTCCGGGCCGGTGGTTTTTTCATGAATTTCCGGGTTAGCCGGGTTGCTGAACTGCTGCAGCAGCAGATACTTAGCCGGATCGCTGGCAACGATCTCTTCCGCTTTCTGAATCGCACCCTTCATGCCTTTCGCGCCTTCGGTCAGCACCAGGTTCGCGCCCAACGCTTTCAGCAGCTTACGCCGTTCAATACTCATGGTTTCCGGCATGGTCAGGGTCAGTTTGTAGCCACGTGCGGCCGCCACGTAGGCCAGGGCGATACCGGTGTTGCCGCTGGTCGGTTCAACCAGCTCAACGCCTGCTTTTAGCACGCCGCGTTTTTCGGCATCCCAAATCATATTGGCACCAATACGGCATTTTACGCTGAAGCTTGGGTTACGGGACTCGACCTTAGCGAGGATGCGTCCATTACCGATGCGGTTCAGTCGGACCAGCGGCGTGTGGCCGATAGTCAACGAGTTGTCTTCAAAAATCTTACTCATAGCCCGTCCTTAACTGTATGAATTTGGGAACGACATCAGCATACGCGGTTAAGGAATATGCGGAAGTACGGATTTCGCATATCTATATGCTGATGAGAAATAATAGCAACAACTATGGAATAAGAACGGAATAGCCCATCCATTTCCACCCTTCATTTCCACAGGGCATGCTTCGAGCGATAGCAGTCCACCCACATGGCGGTGGCACCGCAGACGGCAACCGGCATAATCACCAGGTTGAGTACCGGGATAAGGGTAAACAGGCTGGTAAGCGCGCCAAATTGCATGTTGGTCACCTTTCGGGCGCGCAGGGCACCGCGCATGGTTTTAAAGGCCACTTTGTGGTTATCAAATGGATAGTCGCAATACTGGATCGCCAGCATCCATGCGCTAAACAGGAACCACAGCACCGGGGCGACCGTCTGCCCAATACCGGGAATAAAGTAGAGCAGCAGTAGAACGGCTGCCCGCGGCAGATACCACGCCAGCTTCTGCCACTCGCGCTTCATGATCCGCGGCAGATCTTTAACGATACCGGTGATGCCCGTATCCGGCGGCGTCGCGCCGGTCAGCCGGGCTTCAAGCTGCTCGGCCAGCAGGCCGTTAAACGGGGCGGCAATCCAGTTGGCAATGGTTGAGAAGAAGTAGCCAAAGACCAGTACCACAGAGATCACGGCGATGGGCCAGAGCAGATAGCTCAACCACTGCAGCCAGTCCGGTACGTGGTTCATCAGCGCGGGGATCCAGCTATCGAGCTGGGTAAAGAGCCAGGCAAAGGCACAGCCAATCAGGACAATATTGACCAGCAGCGGCATAATCACAAAGCGCCGTATGCCGGGCAGGGTGATGAGCTTCCAGCCCTGGGAAAAGTAATAAACGCCACTGCGAGGTGGGGTGACCGATGTTGAAACCATAGTCAGGCTATACTCCTTTAATCACCCCCGAATGGGGTGCATGGCTATATTATCCGTATCGCGCAGGCTGCACAGCTCGGAAATGTTCGAAAAAACAGCAAAAATCACGATTTTACACATCTTTATGCGGTGAAAGCTGCGTGTGCACTTGCACTTGCGGTGAACGGCAAATACTCTTAGTGAGTAAATGTTTGCCGTGGTGGCAAGGTGTTAGAACAACAGAGAATATAATGATGCAGGATTTGCGTCTGATATTAATCATTGTTGGCGCGATCGCCATAATCGCTTTACTGGTTCACGGTTTTTGGACCAGCCGGAAAGAGCGTTCGACGATGTTCCGCGATCGCCCAATGAAACGCATGAAGTCGCGTCGTGACGACGATGAGTCGTATGACGACGATACCGAAGATAACGTCGATGAAGGCGTGGGTGAAGTGCGTGTTCATAAAACGGGCCACGCCCCGAGTGCGGGTCAGGAGCATGACGTTCCGCGAACGCCGCAGCACCAGTATCAGCCGCCTTACGCGTCTGCTCAACCTCGCCAGCACGCCCCTGTGCAGCCGGATGAGCCGCTGCGCCAGGCTCCGCCTCAGCAGCCTGCTGCACCGTACGTTGAACCTCAGCCGGTGAGAAGTGCACCGACGCAGCCTGTTCAGCACCCGCCTGTGCAACAGCAACCGATTCAACAGCAGCCGGTACAGCATCAACCTGTTCAGCAACAGCCTGTACAGCAGCCTCTGTCTCAGCAACCAGTAGCTCAGCAGCCGGTAGCCCAGCAGCCAGCACCGGAGCCTGCGCCGCAGGAAACACCAGCTGTCGCAGAGAAGCCGCAGCGCAAAGAGACTGTGATTATCATGAACGTTGCCGCGCATCCCGGCAGCGAACTGAGTGGTGAAGTGCTGCTGGCCAGCATTCAGCAGGCCGGTTTTGCCTTTGGTGACATGAACATTTTCCATCGCCACCTGAGCCCCGACGGCAGTGGCCCGGCGCTGTTCAGCCTGGCAAATATGGTTAATCCGGGTACATTCGACCCTGAGATGACCGGCAACTTTACGACGCCGGGCGTTACCATGTTTATGCAGGTGCCGTCCTATGGCGATGAGATGCAGAACTTTAAGCTGATGCTTCAGTCTGCGCAGTACATTGCCGATGAAGTTGGCGGCGTCGTACTGGACGATCAGCGTCGAATGATGACTCCGCAGAAACTGCGTGAGTACCAGGACCGCATTCGCGAAGTGAAAGAAGCGAACGCGTAACGCCTGCGGTAGTAGTGTTATCTCTCTTATAAGCCCCCGCCTGTCGGGGGTTTTTTCTATTGATGGTGCGATATGGACTCAATCGAACAACAGCTAACTGAACTGCGAACCACGCTTCGCCATCATGAATATCTCTATCACGTGATGGATGCCCCTGAAGTCCCGGATGCCGAATATGACCGCCTGCTGCGCGAGCTACGCGCCCTGGAGGCAGAGCATCCCGATCTTATTACCCCGGACTCTCCTACCCAGCGGGTTGGCGCTGCGCCGCTAACCGCCTTTACCCAGGTACGCCATGAAGTCCCGATGCTGTCGCTGGATAACGTCTTCGACGAAGAGAGCTTTCTGGCGTTCAACAAGCGCGTACAGGATCGCCTGAAAAGTACCGATGCGCTGAGCTACTGCTGTGAGCTCAAGCTCGATGGGCTGGCGGTGAGTATCATCTATGAGAACGGCGTGCTGATCCAGGCCGCGACGCGCGGGGACGGCACCACCGGCGAGGATATCACTACCAACGTGCGCACCATCCGGGCAATCCCGCTCAAGCTGCGCGGGGATAATATCCCGACGCGGCTGGAAGTGCGCGGCGAGGTCTTTCTGCCTCAGGCCGGTTTTGAGAAGATCAACGACGAAGCCCGGCGTACTGGCGGCAAGGTATTCGCTAATCCGCGCAACGCGGCGGCAGGCTCGCTGCGCCAGCTCGACCCGCGCGTAACCGCCAAACGACCGCTGACCTTCTTCTGCTACGGCGTCGGGATCCTACAGGGTGGCGATTTGCCCCGCAGCCATTTGGGACGCCTGCAGCAGTTCAAGGCCTGGGGCCTGCCGGTGAGCGATCGCATTCGCATCTGTGATACGCCGGAAGCCGTGCTGGACTTTTATCATCAGGTAGAAGCGGATCGCCCAACGCTGGGGTTCGATATCGACGGGGTAGTCATCAAGGTCGATTCTCTCGATCTGCAGGAGCAGCTGGGGTTTGTTGCCCGAGCCCCACGCTGGGCGGTGGCGTTTAAATTCCCCGCCCAGGAGCAGTTGACCTTTGTGCGCGACGTGGAGTTCCAGGTGGGACGCACCGGGGCGATCACGCCCGTGGCGCGCCTTGAGCCGGTGCACGTCGCAGGCGTACTGGTGAGTAACGCCACTCTGCACAATGCGGACGAAATCGCCCGGCTGGGGCTTAAAATTGGCGATCGGGTGGTGATCCGCCGGGCGGGCGATGTGATCCCGCAGGTGGTTAACGTTGTTGAGTCCGAGCGTCCGGCAGATGCCCGTGACGTTGCATTCCCGACGCACTGCCCGGTCTGCGGCTCTGACGTTGAGCGCGTTGAGGGCGAGGCGGTAGCCCGCTGTACCGGGGGCCTGATCTGCGGCGCGCAGCGTAAAGAGTCGCTGAAACACTTTGTCTCCCGCCGGGCGATGGATGTTGACGGCATGGGCGATAAGATTATCGACCAGCTGGTGGAGAAGGAGTATGTGCATACGCCCGCCGACCTGTTCCGCCTGACGGCGGGTAAGCTCACGGGGCTGGATCGCATGGGGCCGAAGTCGGCGCAGAACGTGGTTAACGCGCTGGAGAAGGCGAAAGAGACCACCTTTGCCCGCTTCCTCTATGCACTGGGCATTCGCGAGGTAGGGGAAGCCACGGCGGCAGGCCTCGCCGCGCACTTTGGTACTCTTGAGGCGCTGGAGGCAGCATCGATTGAGGATCTGCAGAAGGTGCCGGACGTCGGTATTGTGGTTGCTACCCACGTGTTTAACTTCCTGGCAGAAGAGAGCAACCGCGAGGTGATCCGCGATCTGGTCGAAGGGGTGGGCATTCATTGGCCGAAGCCGCTGGTGGTCAATGCGGAAGAGATCGACAGCCCGTTTGCCGGTAAAACGGTGGTGCTAACCGGTAGTCTGAGCCAAATGTCCCGGGATGACGCGAAGGCGCGGCTGGTGGAGCTGGGGGCGAAGGTTGCGGGCAGCGTATCGAAAAAGACCGATCTGGTGATTGCCGGTGAGGCGGCGGGCTCTAAGCTGGCTAAAGCGCAGGAGCTGGGGATTGCGGTGATCGACGAAGACGAGATGCTGCGCCTGATGGGAGCCTGAGATGGATAAGGCCCAGCTGGTAGAGATTGCTAACACTGAGATGCCCTTTGGTAAATATAAGGGCCGGATGCTGATCGATCTTCCGGAGGAGTATCTGCTCTGGTTTGCCCGCAAGGAGACGTTTCCGCCCGGGCATCTTGGGCAATTGATGGCCTTTACGTTGCTAATTAAAACCGAGGGGCTGACGCATCTTGTGCAGCCCCTCCGGCGTTCTTAGCTGTTATCAGCAGCCTGATGGGCATGCTGTGCCTCCGCCTGACGCTTATAGCGGCGCGCCAGCACGGCACAGACCATCAGTTGGATCTGGTGGAAGATCATCAGCGGCAGCACCATCATGCCAATGACGGACGTCGGGAAAAGAATATTGGCCATCGGGATACCGTTGGCCAGGCTCTTTTTTGAGCCGCAGAAGACGATGGTAATCTCATCGGCTTTGTTAAAGCCGCAGAGGCGTGCCACGAGGATATTTACCCCCATCACAATCGCCAGCAGGACCAGGCTGACAATCACGATAAACAGCAGCGATCCCATTCCCACCTTATGCCAGATACCGTTCACCACCGCCTCGCTGAAGGCAGAGTAGACCACCAGCAGAATTGAGGTCTGGTCGGTTTTAGCGATCCACTTTTTATTACGCGCCACAAATGCGGCGGTCCACGGACGTGACAGGTGGCCGAGCACAAACGGCAGCAGCAGTTGCAGCATGATTTTCCCTACCTGCTCAAGGCTGCCCTGTGCGCCGTGCATATCCATCACCAGACCCACCAGCAGTGGCGAGAGGAAGATGCCTAGCAGGCTGGAGGCTGAGGCGGAGCACACCGCAGCCGCTACGTTACCACCGGCCAGCGAGGTAAAAGCGATCGCGGACTGTACGGTGGCTGGCAGAATGCAGAGGTAGAGAAAACCGGTATAGAGCTCTGGGCTGACGTTGACCGGTGCCCACCAGGCAAACAGCACGCCCAGCACCGGGAAGAGGATAAAGGTGCTGCACATCACCCAGAGGTGCAGTCGCCAGTGGCTGCCGCCAGCAATAATGGCCTCGCGGGAGAGTTTGGCGCCGTGCATAAAGAAGAGCAGGGCGATAGCGGCGGTGGTGAGTCCTTCAAAGAAGGGGACGAAGCCGCCGCGGGCTGGAAAAAAAGAGGCCACTAAAACAACGGCAATAAGCGTGAGCGTAAACGGATCGAGGACGCGTAAAAATTTCATAATGACTCCTGAAAGACAGTGCCACCATTTTGCTTTTATCTGGATGTTAATGAAAAGTGATTTATCGCGTTTGTTGAGAAATGAGAGAGGCTTAATGCCTCTCTGAGCGATTAGATATAGATATCAATCTTATTTTCGGCGGAGGGGGAATTGACGCCTTCGGCTTTAGCCTGTTTCTGCTCCTGATTTTTCTGCGCCTCTTCTGCCTGACGGCGCTGAAGCTGTGCGATCTGTGCCTGCAGCATCTTGATCTGATCCTGAATCAGCTCCTGCTGCTTTTTCTTCTCTTCCGTGGTGCCGCTGCCGCTCGCGATCTCTTTCAGCTGTTTGGTGAGTTTGGTGACCTGCAGGGTCAGGCTCTGGATCTGGGAGGCGATATCGCTGCTGGCGCTGCTGGAAGAGCGTCCGGAACTGCCGGACTGGACTGACGGCGTAGTTGTTGAAATTGTTGTCATTATAAAACCTCTCTTGCCATAAACTTGTTATATCGGCATTTTTTTAGAGAGCTTGAGAGAGAAAGTCGACATCGGCATGTCGGGTGGCGCTTCGCTGACCCGACCTACAAAACGCACTGCGCTCACCGTAGGCCGGGCAAACGCAGTGCCGCCCGGCGTTAAATCACGGACGGCAGAAAGCAAAAAAGCGCCTTTAGGGCGCTTTTTTACATTGGTGGGTCGTGCAGGATGACTCGCTTCGCTCGCCCTTCGGGCCGTCGCCGTAAACGGCTCCGTTGTCTCACTGCGCTCGACACGAACCTGCCGCAGGTATACTCGTCTCATCCTGAGACTCGCCCTTTGGGTCAACGCTATGCGTTGCTCAAAATTGTTCCGGACAATTTTATCGAATCTTTTGAAAACGGCAGAAAGCAAAAAAGCGCCTTTAGGGCGCTTTTTTACATTGGTGGGTCGTGCAGGATTCGAACCTGCGACCAATTGATTAAAAGTCAACTGCTCTACCAACTGAGCTAACGACCCGAAATGGTGGGCGATGACGGGCTCGAACCGCCGACCCCCTCCGTGTAAAGGAGATGCTCTACCAACTGAGCTAATCGCCCATTTCGGAACTGCTGTTGATAAGTTGAGATTGGTGGGCGATGACGGGCTCGAACCGCCGACCCCCTCCGTGTAAAGGAGATGCTCTACCAACTGAGCTAATCGCCCAATCTCACTGCTTATCTACACTGCGGTCATCATCTTAATGATGGTGGGTGATGACGGGCTCGAACCGCCGACCCCCTCCGTGTAAAGGAGATGCTCTACCAACTGAGCTAATCACCCCCGCTGTGTGGAGTCGCATTATAGGGAGAGTTGAAAATGAGTCAACGCCTTTTCTCAAGATTTTGTTTGTTCGTCGTAAATTTAGACAAAGCGGCGCATAAATCGCTGCGTACGCATGATTTCTAAACAAAAAACGGCTTTGACTCACCCAGAGTAGTAACAACATTGAGGAATCAGCGCAGGGTGATAGAATATTGCCCATTCTGTTTTCCAGGACTTGCCGGCTGTCGGCATCGTTATCAACGTAAGGCCATTTCATGAAAATCAAAACTCGCTTCGCGCCAAGCCCGACCGGCTATCTGCACGTCGGTGGGGCGCGTACCGCTCTCTATTCCTGGCTTTTCGCACGTCACCAGAACGGTGAGTTTGTGCTGCGTATTGAAGACACCGATCTCGAACGCTCTACGCCAGAGGCTATCGAAGCCATTATGGATGGCATGAACTGGCTGAATCTGGAGTGGGATGAAGGCCCCTATTTCCAGACCAAACGTTTCGACCGCTACAATGCAGTTATTGACGACATGCTGAAAGTGGGCACCGCCTACCGTTGCTACTGCTCTAAAGAGCGTCTGGAGGCGCTGCGTGAAGAGCAGATGGCCAACGGCGAGAAGCCGCGCTATGACGGCCGCTGCCGCCATGACCACAGCGAACACGCTGCCGATGAACCTTGCGTCGTACGCTTTGCGAACCCGCAGGATGGCTCAGTGATCTTTGATGACCAGATCCGTGGCCCGATCGAATTCAGCAACCAGGAGCTGGACGATCTGATCATCCGCCGCACCGACGGTTCGCCAACCTATAACTTCTGTGTAGTGGTTGACGACTGGGATATGCAGATCACCCACGTGATCCGCGGTGAAGACCACATCAACAACACCCCGCGCCAGATCAACATTCTGAAAGCGCTGAATGCCCCGGTGCCGGTCTATGCTCACGTCTCCATGATCAACGGCGACGACGGCAAAAAGCTCTCCAAGCGCCACGGCGCGGTGAGCGTTATGCAGTATCGTGATGACGGCTATCTGCCAGAAGCGCTGCTTAACTACCTGGTGCGTCTGGGCTGGTCCAGCGGCGATCAGGAGATCTTCAGCCGCGAAGAGATGATCAACCTCTTCTCGCTGGGTGCGGTAAGCAAATCGGCCAGCGCCTTTAACACCGACAAGCTGCTGTGGCTGAACCACCACTATATCAACACCCTGGCGCCGGAGTACGTTGCCACCCATCTGCAGTGGCATATCGAGCAGGCAAATATCGACACCCGCACCGGCCCGCAGCTGTCAGAGCTGATCGGACTGCTGGGCGAGCGCTGCAAAACGCTGAAAGAGATTGCCGAGAGCTGCCGCTACTTCTATGAAGAGTTTGCCGAGTTTGACGCCGACGCCGCCAAGAAGCACCTCCGTCCGGTTGCGCGTCAGCCGCTGGAAGTGGTGCGCGACAAGCTGGCCGCTCTGACCGACTGGACGGCGGAACATATCCACCATGCGATTCAGGCGACCGCCGATGAGCTGGAAGTGGGAATGGGTAAAGTCGGGATGCCGCTGCGCGTGGCCGTGACCGGGGCAGGGCAGTCGCCTGCGCTGGACGTTACCGTACATGCGATTGGTAAAACCCGCAGCGTTGAGCGTATTAACCGCGCGCTGGGCTTTATTGCAGAGCGCGAAAGCCAGCAGTAAGCAGGCGGTAACCGCACTCAACAAAAACGGCAGGGTTAACCTGCCGTTTTTTTATGCCTCATCGTCGACAATGCCCAGCCGGGTTAAAAACCCGCGCAGGCCTTCTCGTGCCAGGAAGCGTTCCAGACGCTCCTGCTCTGCGGGCGTCATATTCTGCAGAACAGTATTAATCTGGCGTAGCGAGGCGGTTTGAAACAACGTGCCGTAGTCTGCGGCGGGTTCCGCCATTGACCAGGCCGACTGGCGGTGACGAACCACCGGCGTTTTGCGCATATAGGCCAGCACGCGCTCATCAATATGGATCAGCCGTGCCCGGCCGCCTTTCACACCGGTTAGCGTCTCGGTTGTCCAACTCTGTTCACGGATCCAACGGTTAACGGTTTGTCTGGCCACGCCAAGGTAGTCCGCCATCTCTTCAGGCGTCATTTTATCAGGTAGCTTCATCTTACTTATCCCTACCGCGAATACCCAGCCGTTGGAGCAGGCCGCTGATCCCCTCGCGCATTAACAGAGAGGTCAGCTGTTTCTGTTCAGAAGGCGTCATCTCTTTCGCCAGCGTTACCAGCAGCACGTCGAGTGAGGTATCCAGGCTGGCATCAGCGTAGAGCGTCGCATCGGCCGCCCGGCGAGCGTTGCGGATAAACTCACGCACCTGTTCATTGATATGCACTACGCGCGCCTTGCCACCCTGCACGCCTGGCTTAGGTGACGTTACCCAGCCCTCTTTGCGTACCCACTTGTTAATGGTTTGGCGGCTATAGCCTGTCAGTCTGGCTAACTCTTCCGGCGTCATTCGTTCCTTGATCATACGATTTCCTGACGAGCAGTAGGGGTAATTAGGGGTTCATTTTATAGCACCATTTTACGCGAAAATGTGACAGGTTTAACTCCTGGCTGCGAGCAGGCGCGCAATGTCGTTCATTTGTTTGCTTTTTCAGCGGTTGAGAGACAGAGTGAGATTTTGCCGTTGACACCTGACAAAGGAATTCATATTATGCCGCCCGTCAACACGACAGCTTTACGCAACGGGGCTATAGCTCAGCTGGGAGAGCGCTTGCATGGCATGCAAGAGGTCAGCGGTTCGATCCCGCTTAGCTCCACCAAATTCTGAACCCAACAGATTTGGTGCGTAAAGAAGACTGTGGGGCTATAGCTCAGCTGGGAGAGCGCTTGCATGGCATGCAAGAGGTCAGCGGTTCGATCCCGCTTAGCTCCACCAAAATTCAGACCCTCGCATTTGCGAGGGTTTTTTTATATCTGTCACTCCTCTTTCACGAACATTCAGTAAAATTTTTATAGCGTTTCCAGGAAATTCTCCCATTCCTTAACTATTGTTAAGCACCAATTCACTATCAGCTTGCTAACTTGATTCACCTTGTGAATAAACCTATTATTTCTGCCCAGCGAAAATGCATGCCCAGAGCACATTTATTAACTCAAATGAAAATGAAAATATACAGTCATGTGAAAGTGTTTTTAATTGCGTTAATAATGTGTATAGCAATTGTCCCTTTTTCACGTCTTATTTCTCCGCGCGCCCAGGTAGATGCGAGTGAAATCTTTCTGGCATGGCTACCGTTCAGCGTCTCGCTGGCAATGATCCTGCTTTTTGGTCGCCGGGCCATCTTTCCGCTGGTGGTGGGATTTGCCCTGGTTTATGAGCAGCTGCTGGATTTAACATTGTTGCAAACCGGTGTTTTCCTTTTCTGCTTCTTCTTTCCCCTCCTGCTGTCATGCACCATTGTGCGCTGGCAGTTGGGCACGCGCTGGCGACACGGCTTGCCAAACCGGGATATGGGGGTGCGCACCGTCTGGCTGGCCTTCGTAGCGCCTGCCGCTATTAAGGCAACCATGTACGTTGCGGGTGCCAGGGTGACATTTCCAACGCCGATGGCCCGGTTCTTTGATACCGGCTCGGTTATTTACAGCATCATTGATATACAGAGTTTGATGTGCGCGGCGCTGATTTTTACCATGATGTTTTATTATCCGTTGCGCATGATGGTGAATCCCCGCTATGGCCGGACGCTGTGGCGAAAAAGCATCAGACCTTTTTTGTCACCACGAAGAAGAAATTTTACTTTAGGCTGGCTGCTCACATTAACGCTATTTCTTATTGTCGTCTGTTCACCGTATCAGTCTGACTATATAGCCGGGTACCTGGTACCGATCATCTTTATCTTATTTACCTTAGGGATCGGTAAGTTAAGCCCGCCGTTAATCGGTATGAGCTGGGCAATTACCGCCCTGATGCTCCTTGCTAACAATCAAAACTTCTTGCAGGGTGTTTACACTGAATATTCTATGGCCTTCGTGCTGTCGGTGCTGATCTCCTTTACCATCTGCATTCTCTACATGGCCTCTATTTACCGGCGCAGCGAGTGGCTTAAGCGGGCATGGAAGGCGCAGGCGCTAACCGATCCCCTTACCGGTCTGCCGAATTTACGCGCCCTTGAACAGCAGTTAGAGAAGCATACGCATCGGGTCGTCTGTTGCCTGCACATCAGCAACCTGGAGTTTCTCAGTCGCCACTACGGCATGATGATGCGCGTGCAGTGTAAGCGCAGCATCACCCGTGAGCTACAGCCGCTGCTGATGCG
Organism: Pseudescherichia sp. L3; assembly: GCF_024656065.1. Classification (NCBI taxonomy): domain Bacteria; kingdom Pseudomonadati; phylum Pseudomonadota; class Gammaproteobacteria; order Enterobacterales; family Enterobacteriaceae; genus Pseudescherichia; species Pseudescherichia sp. L3. Next base: position 2,224,313 of record NZ_JANKYC010000001.1, on the reverse strand, counting down.
CAACGAGAAGGTCTATCAGCTGCCGGGAAGCGAACTCCTGCTGCTGCTCAACGGTGCCGATCCCACGGCGCGGCTTCAGCACATGGTGGACTACCTCAGCGGGCGGAAAATTTTCTGGCACCACACCGCAATGGATATCGAGTTTGGGGCCTCGTGGGGCATTATTGAAGGCGCAGGGGAGATGTTTCACCAAATGCTGGGGCAGCTGAGCTGGCTTTCCGAGCAGGCCTGTGCAAGCTCGCATGTGCTAGCGCTAACCCAGAGCCTTGAGACCGTATGCGGCCACACTACCGAGCGTGTGCTGCTGCTTAACCGCGTAAAGCGCGCCCTGGAGCAGGATGGACTGTTGCTCTATGCCCAGCCAATCCAGAATGCCGATGGCGTGGGATACCATGAGGTGCTGACCCGTCTTGCAGTTGAAGGTGAAGTTCTGACGCCTGACCGCTTTCTGCCGGTGATTGCCCAGTTTAACCTGAGCATTCGCTTCGATATGCAGGTACTGGAGACCCTGCTGCGCTGGCTACGTGCGCACCCGGTTCCCGGTACTCAGGCGCGTTTCTCCGTCAACCTGATGCCGCTGACCCTGATGCAGGAAGAGTCGGCCACGCAGATTATGACCCTGTTTAAAAGCTATGACGTTGCCCCTCAGTGCGTGATCATTGAGATAACTGAAGAGCAGGCTTTCTCTAATTCTGAAACCAGCATGCATAACATTCAGCGTCTGCAAAACTACGGCTTTAAGATTGCGATCGATGATTTTGGTACCGGCTACGCTAACTTCGAGCGTCTGAAGCGTCTGCATGCTGACATCGTAAAGATTGACGGCAGCTTCGTGAAAGATATCCTCACCGACTCGCTGGACGCGATGATTGTGAAATCGATCTGCTTTATGGCGAAGGCCAAATCCCTGACCGTGGTGGCGGAGTATGTGGAGACCGAGGAGCAGCGTGACCTGCTGCTCTCGCTGGGGGTGGACTACCTACAGGGGTATCTGCTCGGTAAACCCGAGAAGCTGGCAGACTAGAGATAAAAAAACCGGGGCAGGGCCCCGGTTTTTTATAGGTACAACGTAAACTTACAGCACGAGCGCAGCGATAGACGCAGACAGTACGCTGACCAGCGTAGAGCCGTAGACCAGCTTCAGACCAAAGCGTGATACCACGTTGCCTTGCTCTTCGTTCAGGCCTTTAATGGCGCCGGCAATGATGCCGATAGAGGAGAAGTTAGCAAAGGAGACGAGGAACACGGAGAGGATCCCTTCCGCACGTGGCGACAGGGTGCTGGCGATCTTCTGCAGGTCCATCATGGCAACGAATTCGTTAGAGACCAGTTTGGTTGCCATAATACTGCCTACCTGCAGCGCTTCGCCGGCCGGTACGCCCATTACCCATGCAACCGGGTAGAAGATGTAGCCCAGAATGCCCTGGAAGGAGATACCCAGTACGGCGGCGAACAGGGCGTTCAGGCCGGAGATCAGGGCGATAAAGCCGATCAGCATAGCGGCAACGATAATCGCCACTTTGAAGCCTGCCAGGATATACTCACCCAGCATCTCAAAGAAGCTCTGGCCTTCATGCAGATTCGCCATCTGCAGGTTCTCTTCGCTCTCATCCACGCGGTAAGGGTTGATCAGCGACAGAACGATAAAGGTGCTGAACATGTTGAGAACCAGCGCCGCAACGACGTACTTTGGATCCAGCATGGTCATGTACGCGCCAACGATCGACATGGAGACGGTAGACATCGCCGTGGCTGCCATAGTGTACATGCGGTTGCGCGACATTTTGCCGAGGATATCTTTATAGGCGATAAAGTTTTCTGACTGCCCCAGAATCAGCGAGCTTACCGCGTTAAAGGACTCCAGTTTGCCCATGCCGTTAACTTTTGACAGCACGGTACCGATAGCGCGAATGACAATCGGCAGAACGCGAATGTGCTGCAGGATACCGATCAGCGCCGAGATAAAGACGATAGGGCAGAGTACCTTCAGGAAGAAGAACGCCAGACCTTCATCGTTCATTTTGCCAAAGACAAAGTTTGTCCCTTCGTTGGCAAAGCCGAGCAGCTTTTCAAACATCTCGGAGAAGCCACGCACGAAGCCCTGACCAATGTCGGAGTTCAGGAAGAACCAGGCGAGTAACACTTCAATGACCAAAAGCTGAACAACGAAACGAATACGAATTTTCTTGCGATCGCTGCTGACCAGTAAGGCAAGCAGCGCCACAACGGCAAGCGCCAAAACAAAGTGAAGAACGCGGGACATACTTTTTGCTCCAAACATGAGGCAGGTTTAGTTTTCGTGCACATTCTATGAAACAAGAGTAAATAAAACGAGATCAAATACACACTATCGTAATGTCCTGTGACGAGACTCAAAAATAGTGATCAAAGATACAATTTTGTTATGTTAATAAAAGAAGTGTAAAACCCTTTTACGCTGCTAAACTGTAACAAATGGGACAACCTCCCCACGCAATTTCGCTCTTTTCCTGATCTTCACTCCGTTAATCGGTTTTATCTATCAAAGAAATCCACCCAAACCAACTTGATAATCATTCGCATTTTGCTAGCATGAAACATAGCAAAGGCTATATTAGAGGCAAAAATGAACGATAGCAGCGTTGAGAGTAGCAGCGGACGTACAGCGCGGAAGCTTCGGTTCGCATTAATGGGACCCGCCTTTGTGGCGGCTATTGGCTATATCGATCCCGGCAATTTTGCTACCAATATTCAGGCCGGGGCCAGCTTCGGCTACAAGCTGCTGTGGGTGGTGGTCTGGGCTAACCTGATGGCGATGCTGATCCAGGTGCTCTCCGCCAAACTGGGGATTGCCACGAGCAAAAACCTTGCCGAGCATATTCGCGATCGCTATCCGCGTCCTGTGGTGTGGTTCTATTGGGTGCAGGCAGAAATCATCGCCATGGCCACCGACCTGGCGGAGTTTATCGGGGCGGCGATTGGCTTTAAGCTCATTCTCGGCGTCTCGCTGCTGCAGGGGGCGGTGCTCACCGGCATTGCCACCTTCTTGATTCTGATGCTGCAGCGGCGCGGCGATAAACCGCTGGAGAAGGTGATCGGCGGTTTGCTGCTCTTTGTCGCTGTGGCCTACGTGGTAGAGCTGATCTTCTCCCAGCCTAAGCTGGTGGATCTGGGTAAAGGGATGCTGATCCCGAGCCTGCCGACTACCGAAGCGGTGTTTTTGGCGGCGGGCGTGCTGGGGGCAACCATTATGCCCCACGTCATCTATCTGCACTCCTCTCTGACCCAGAACCTGCATGACGGATCGCGCAAAGAGCGCTACTCGGCAACGAAGTGGGACGTAGCGATTGCAATGACCATCGCGGGCTTCGTTAACCTGGCGATGATGGCCACCGCCGCCGCCGCGTTTCACTTTAGCGGCCATACCGGGGTTGCCGACCTGGATCAGGCCTATCTTACTCTCGAACCGCTGCTAAGCCATGCGGCAGCCACCATCTTTGGCCTGAGCCTGGTGGCGGCAGGGCTCTCTTCCACGGTAGTGGGCACCCTGGCCGGTCAGGTGGTGATGCAGGGGTTTGTTCGCTTCAGTATTCCGCTGTGGCTACGTCGGTCTATCACCATGCTGCCTTCGTTTATCGTGATTCTGATGGGGCTGGATCCGACGCGTATTCTGGTGATGAGTCAGGTTCTGCTGAGCTTTGGTATCGCGCTGGCGCTGGTACCTCTGCTGATCTTTACCAGCGACGGCAAGCTGATGGGGGAGCTGGTCAATACCAAACTGGTAAAACGTCTCGGCTGGGTGATTGTGGCTCTGGTGGTAGGGCTTAACCTGTGGCTGCTGATAGGTATGGCGCTGGGGCTGTAGTGTGAGGGTAACGCCGGGTGGCGGCTGCGCCTGACCCGGCTTGGGCAAGGATTACGCTTTTATCAATGGTGGTGGCCGTGACCATGGCCATGACCGCGTCCCGGACCACGACGATCGCTACGATCTTCCCAGCCTTCGCGATAGCCACGCTCATACGCTTTTCGGTTGTCCCAGCCGCGATGGTAACCGCGATCGTGCGGACGCCAGCGGTTATCGCGCCACTGATAGTGGCGATTCCAGTAGTCCCGGTCGCGCCAGTCTCGGCCATCCCAGTAGTGGCCCCGATCGTCCCGGTCGCCAATCTGTAATTTTATAGACGGCAACAGCGTGATCTCACCGGCGTGGGCGACCAGCGGGGCTGTAGTAGCCATTAACAGTGCTGCCAGAATAAGTGACCTGAACATAAAAATTTCCTCCACGAGCGGGCCACGATGGCCTGTAAGAAAATATTACGAGACGTAAAGTCCCGTAGCATCGCCTAAACTCCTAATTCGTGGATGGCAGCACTTTTTGTTAAAAAAAGATTAACCTGCGTCGTTCAGAATTGCATCAATGGCGGCACACTCCTGCTCGGTAAAGTGGCGGTTAGCCAGCATGCCCGCAGCGTCGTCCAACTGGGCAATTTTACTTGCGCCAATTAACACCGAGGTCACTCTGTCCCCGCGCAGCACCCATGCCAGCGCCATCTGGGAGAGCTTCTGTCCACGCGCCTGCGCCAACGCATTAAGCTTACGCACCTTCTCCAGCTTCTCCTCGGTAAGCTGATCCGGGCTGAGGAAGCGGCTCCCGCTGGCGGCCCGTGAATCTTCCGGAATGCCGTTGAGGTAACGGTCCGTGAGCTGACCGCCCGCCAGCGGCGAGAAGGCGATGCTGCCGACGCCTTTTTCCGCCAGCAGATCCAGGAGCTCATCCTCTACCCAGCGCTCAAACAGTGAATATTTCGGCTGATGGATCAGGCAGGGCGTGCCCAAATCGTCGAGGATGGCGATAGCCTCGCGGGCCAGATCGGCCGGGTAGTTCGACAGCCCAACGTAGAGCGCTTTCCCCTGGCGCACAATATGGTCCAGCGCGCGCATGGTCTCCTTCAGCGGCGTATGCGGATCCGGGCGGTGATGATAGAAAATATCGACATACTCAAGCCCCATCCGGCGCAGGCTCTGATCGAGGCTGGCAATAAGATACTTGCGTGAACCCCAGTCACCGTAAGGGCCGTCCCACATGGTGTAACCGGCTTTGGAAGAGATAATCAGCTCGTCGCGGTACGGTAAAAAGTCCTCTTGCAGGATGCGGCCAAAGTTGCTTTCGGCAGATCCCGGCGGCGGACCGTAGTTATTGGCGAGGTCGAAATGGGTGATACCCAGATCGAAGGCGTGGCGTAGCAGCTGGCGGCTGGTATCAACCCGCGTCGCGTCACCAAAGTTATGCCACAGCCCCAGCGATATTGCCGGTAGCCTGATGCCGCTATCGCCGCAGCGGCGATACTCCATTCCCTGATAGCGCTCAGGATTGGCCTGATAAACCATGCAGTTACCCTCTCTGTTCTGTAAATAGCGCAACATTACACCGGACGAGCCGATGAAACCCGCGCGGGTGTTAATCTTTGCGACGTGGCGCAATCATCAGCGGTTTTCCCGCCAGCAGCAGCCACGCGGGAAGCATCACAATACACAGCAGCGGCAGGAGGGTGGTATCCGGCACCACCGCCGCCGCCATAAACAGGCTCAGCCAGCCGTCGCGGGTCACCACCAGCACCAGGCCAAGAATGGCGCACGATACGGTAATCGCTGCCGGAACGGCCTCGACGTGCTCGTGCAGCATCAGCCCTAACGCCACCGCCACGAATACGGCCGGGAAGATGCGCCCGCCGCGAAAGCCGCAGGCGGCAGCAATCACCAGCGCAGCAAGCTTCACCACCGCAAACAGCAGGTAGTCGCTGACGGTAAAGGTCTGGCTAAAGGCCAGCTGCTGCATCTCGCTCAGCCCCTTGAACAGCGTGATATGCCCACCGATAATGCCGAGAATACCCAGCAGAAAGCCGCCGATGCCGAGGATCAACACCGGATGGCCCAGCCGGTGCATCAGCTGGTGCAGGCGTGGCAGGCACCACACCGCAATCATCCCCAACGCAATAGCGATGGCGGCCACTACCGCACCGCTAAAGATATCCATCAGCTGCATCTGCCCGTAGTGGGCAATCGGCAGCGAGAAGTGCGGGTGGAAAAAGAGGCTGGTGGTTAGCGCACCTGCGGCGGCGGACATCAGCGGAGCGAAGAGCCGATCCCACAGCGGGACGTCGCTGTTACCGCCCAGGGTCTGGGAGAAGATCAGCGCGGCGGCAACCGGCGTGCCAAACAGCGCGCCTATGGTGCCGGCAGAGGCCAGCACCGTCCAGTCAAGCGCCGTCACCCGCGGAAAGAGCCGCGCGCCTACGGCAACCGCAAGGGCAATATTGATTACCATAATAGGATGCTCAGGGCCAAGGCTGACGCCACCCGCCAGGCCAATAATCAGCGCACAGAGCAGGCCGGGGAGGGTAGAGGTGGCTACCGGCGCACCAATCAGCGGCTCGGTGGCCGGATCCGGTCCACCGTGACCTGGGCTGTAGCGCAGCACAAGCCCGACGGCCACGCCGGTGAGGGTCAGCATCAGCAGCGTCCAGAAGGGGGAACCCAGGGGGACGCCCAGCGATATCGGCAGGCTTGACCAGAGAATAGATTGCAGCACGGAGGCGACTTTCATCACCGCCACCAGTACAACACTCGACGCTATGCCAATAATCAACGCGGGAAGCGACAGCAACAGCATGGTTCTGGCTCGCGGATGGAGCATGATGATTTCCTTCTACTTTCACTTAGGTGCACCATTGCACGGCTCGCCTGACGGCGTCGACACAAATGATGCGGAAAGAGTAAAGTTATTCTGTGATGAAGCTCTATAATCCCTCAGCACTCGTGCTATGGTCGTTGTTGTTACAGCGCCTTGAATTTACAGTGTGCCAAAGATTTATTCTGACTTTAGCGGAGCCGTAAAAGAATGACAAAGTATGCTTTAGTAGGAGACGTAGGCGGCACCAATGCGCGTTTAGCGCTATGCGATGTCGCCAACGGCGAAATTTCCCAGGCTAAGACCTATTCCGGGCTGGATTATCCAAGCTTGGAAGCCGTGGTTCGCGTCTACCTTGCTGAACACAACGTCAGTGTTGAAGATGGCTCCATTGCCATCGCCTGCCCGATTACCGGCGACTGGGTCGCCATGACGAACCACACCTGGGCTTTCTCCATCGCTGAGATGAAGCAGAACCTCGGCTTTGCTCACCTGGAGATCATCAACGACTTTACCGCCGTATCGATGGCGATCCCTATGCTGGACAGAGAGCATCTGACCCAGTTTGGCGGCGGAGAGCCGGTCGAAGGTAAACCGATTGCCGTCTACGGGGCCGGTACCGGCCTTGGCGTTGCGCATCTTGTGCATGTTGATAAGCGCTGGGTGAGCCTGCCGGGTGAGGGCGGCCACGTTGACTTCGCGCCAAACAGCGAAGAGGAGGCCATTATCCTGGAGGAGCTGCGTGCTGAAGTGGGGCATGTCTCTGCCGAGCGCGTGCTGTCAGGTCCTGGGCTGGTTAATCTTTACCGGGCGATTGTGAAATCGGATGGCCGCCTGCCGGAAAACCTCCAGCCGAAAGATGTCACCGAGCGTGCATTAGCGGACAGCTGTACCGACTGCCGCCGGGCGCTGTCGCTGTTCTGCGTGGTGATGGGCCGCTTTGGTGGCAACCTGGCGCTGACGCTGGGCACCTTCGGCGGGGTCTATATCGCGGGCGGTATCGTGCCGCGCTTCCTCGACTTCTTTAAGGCGTCCGGTTTCCGCGGCGGCTTTGAGGATAAAGGGCGCTTTAAAGCCTATGTGCAGGACATTCCGGTGTACCTGATCGTGCATGACAACCCAGGCCTGCTGGGCGCAGGGGCGCATATGCGCCAGACCCTGGGCTACATCCTCTGATCACAGGTGCATTAGCTGCCTGAACTCTTTAACCTTGCTGCGGCTGACGGGAACCTGAAAATCGAGATCCCTCAGCCGTAGAATATAGGTGTTGTTAAACCAGGGTTCGATCTCGCGGATCTTGTTCAGGTTGACGCAGTAAGAGCGATGGCAGCGGAAGAAGTGCGCCGCTGGTAGCTTGCTGCAAAATTCGGTGATATTCATCGGCATAACGTAGGATTCACGCCGGGTGTAGACAAACGTCATCTTCTCATGGGCTTCGGCATAGTAGATATCGTGAATGCTGGTCACGATAATACGCTCGTCCTTAACAAGATTGATGGTGTCGTTCTCGCGGGTGGCGACCGTGCCGCCGCTGGTGCCGGATTGCTGCTGCCAGGCCGCCTCCAGCTTTTGCAGCATGGTGATGATCCGCGACTCCTGATAGGGCTTCAGAATGTAGTCAAACGCTTCCAGCTCAAACGCCTCGACCGCATGCTCTTTCCACGCGGTAATAAACACAATAAAAGGCTTATGCGCGAACTGGCTGATGTTCTGCGCCAGCAGCACGCCGTCCAGAGACGGAATATTGATATCGAGAAACAGGGCATCCACCTTGTTGTGCTGAAGGTACTTCAGCACGTCCAGACCGTCATCGAAGGTGGCGACAATCTCCATCTGGCTGTGCGCTTTGATAAGCCAGCTCAGCTCCTGCTGGGCAAGGATCTCATCTTCAACGATGATAACTTTCACTGTCACTCTCCTGTTTAACGCAGCAGCGTAACCGGTCCGGGAACCGGGGTGTGCTGATGCGGCACGTAAAAGGCAATCTCCGTCCCCGGCTCAAGGCGGCGAATGTGCAGACCTTCACCGTAGAGCAGCTTCACGCGATGATGCACATTCAGCAGGCCGATTTTATTTCCGGGCATCTCATTGGCTTCAACGCGCTCAATCACTTTGGGATCGATACCGTGGCCGGTGTCGCGCACGGCAATGCGCACCCGGTTGCCACACTCTTCCACGCTGATGTTCACCACACCTTTGCCTTTACACGGCTGGATCCCGTGGACGATAGCGTTCTCAACCAGCGGCTGGATCAGCAGGCTGGGGATCACGCAGGTAACCTCTTCATCAATATCATAAATCACCGTCAGCTTGTCGCCGAAACGCGCCTGCTCAATGGCAATGTAATCTTTAATTTGGTACAGCTCTTTTTTAATGTCGATCTGCTCGTCGTCATTCAGCTCGATGTTATAGCGCAGGTAGCGCGACAGGTTGATGATCAGCTGCCGGGCAGTATCTGGATTCATGCGAATCGACGAGGAGATGGCGTTCAGCGCGTTAAACAGGAAGTGCGGGTTAATCTTGCTCTGTAGCGCCCGCAGCTCTGCTTTATTGGCCATCTCCCGCAGCTGTTCGGCGCGGGAGACCTCCAGCTGGGTCGAGATGATCTGTGACAGGCCTACCGCCATCTCCTGTAGGGACGAGGTGATCTGGTGGGCGTGGCAGTAGTAGATCTTGAGCGTGCCGGTGACTACCCCTTTCTCCCATAGGGGGATCACCAGCATAGAGTGGATCTCCGGCGTGCGGTGCGCCTCGTCATTGTTTTTAATGACGATTTCACCGTTGTCGATCGCCCTGCGGGTTGTGGGGCTGATAATATCATCGCTATCACGGTAGTTGTTTTCACCGACGCCAACGTAGGCAAGGACATGATCGATGTTGGTGATGGCAACCGCGTCAGCGTGAATATCGCGGCGGATAATGTCGCATACCTGGCGCAGAGACTCGCTGTTCACGTGGCGGAACAGGGGCAGCGTTTTATTGGCGATATCGAGGGCCAGCTTCGCCTGGCGCGCCGCGCTGGCCTCCTTCTCACCCTCAACGCTCTGCACCAGCAGCACGATAAAACCGATGCACACCGTGCCTAAAATCATCGGCACGCCGATTTTTGACACGATATCCAGCCCCAGCGCGGTAGTGGGTGCCCAGAGAACGACCAAAATCATCGTCAGGGTTTCGCACAGCATGCCCGCGATAATTCCCACCCGCCAGCGCTGCGCCTTCGGCGTTTTGACGTTGATCCAGCCCGAGAGAATGCCCGCCACGATGCTGGTAATAAAGCAGGGGACGGCGGTAACGCCACCGATATCGATCAGGTAGCGATGGGTACCGGCAATCATGCCGGTAATAATGCCGACCCAGGGCCCGAACAGGATCCCACCCGACATCACCGCAATAATCCGCACGTTAACCAGCGAGCCCTCGACCTGCACACCTGACCAGGTGCTAAACAGGGCAAACATCGAGAAGATAGCGGTCACGGCCAGCAGCTCTTTAGGGGAGTGGGCCGTTTTATGCAGCAGCTCGCGGAACAGGCGGATGCGAATAAGAAAGAAGAGGCAAATAAGCATTAACGCCGCACGATCGAAAACCGCCAGCAGCATAGTGAAAATTTCGTGCACGGGTAGCTCTTGTGAATGACATGAAAAAGCGATGATAAAAAAATTAGCGACAGAAGACCAGTTAACTTCCCTAAAGGGTAAATAGGGAAAAACCCTTTACAGAAAAGGGGATTGATAGAGGCAGGCGGTTGGCTGGCAAACCCAGGCGTGCAGAGTAATATTACGGTAACTTCATTGATATCATCATGTTAAATGGTATTGCATTTAATGTTTAAATTAACCGCAGCGCCATTTTTTGTTTAGCCGATGGTTCCGCTTTTTCTTCGCCAAACAATTTTTGCTTTTTTTCTCGACAGCAGGAAATTTTTCAGGCTATTTTCAATGTCATGCCACTACGACAGGTGGCAACGTCGCTCGGACGGTCCGGGCGCTCACGTTATCCGAGGAATCTATGGCTGAATTCAGTCCTAAACGCCGCTTTACGCGTATCGATCGTCTCCCCCCTTACGTTTTTAACATCACTGCTGAACTGAAGATGGCTGCGCGTCGGCGCGGCGAAGATATTATTGACTTCAGCATGGGTAACCCTGACGGTGCTACTCCGCCGCACATCGTTGAAAAGCTCTGCACCGTGGCCCAGCGCCCGGATACCCACGGCTACTCAACGTCACGCGGTATTCCACGCCTGCGGCGGGCCATCTCCCGCTGGTACCAGGAGCGCTACCAGGTTGAGATCGATCCGGAAAACGAAGCCATCGTGACCATTGGTTCAAAAGAGGGGCTGGCGCATCTGATGCTGGCCACCCTGGATCACGGCGACACCGTGCTGGTGCCGAATCCCAGCTATCCGATCCATATCTATGGCGCGGTGATTGCCGGGGCACAGGTCCGCTCCGTGCCGCTGGTCGAGGGCGTCGACTTCTTTAACGAGCTGGAGCGCGCTATTCGCGAGAGCTATCCGAAGCCAAAAATGATGATCCTCGGCTTCCCGTCTAACCCAACGGCGCAGTGCGTAGAGCTGGAGTTCTTTGAGAAGGTGGTTGCCCTGGCAAAACGCTATGACGTGCTGGTGGTACACGATCTCGCCTATGCTGATATCGTTTACGACGGCTGGAAAGCGCCGTCCATCATGCAGGTACCCGGCGCGCGCGACGTAGCGGTAGAGTTCTTTACCCTGTCAAAAAGTTACAACATGGCAGGCTGGCGGATCGGCTTTATGGTCGGCAACGCCGAGCTGGTGAACGCCCTGGCGCGAATTAAAAGCTACCACGACTATGGAACCTTTACGCCACTACAGGTGGCGGCTATTGCTGCCCTTGAAGGCGATCAGCAGTGCGTGCGTGATATTGCCGACCAGTACAAGCGTCGTCGCGACGTGCTGGTTAAAGGCCTGCACGAGGCGGGCTGGATGGTAGAGATGCCCAAAGCTTCTATGTACGTGTGGGCAAAGATCCCGGATGCCTACGCGGAGATGGGCTCGCTGGAGTTCGCTAAGAAGCTGCTCAACGACGCGAAAGTGTGCGTGTCGCCAGGGGTTGGATTTGGCGAATATGGCGATACCCACGTGCGTTTTGCACTGATTGAGAACCGGGACCGCATTCGTCAGGCGGTGCGCGGAATCAAAGCGATGTTCCGCGCCGATGGCCTGCTTCCCGTGACCGCAAAAACCCCTGCGGAAGAGGGCGAGTAGCGCTGTACGAGAGATAAACGGTAGATAGAAGAGAAACAGGAGCCAAATGGCTCCTGTTTTTTTATGCGTGACAGCTGCTCAGATCATCAGGGCGAAGGTGCCGGCCCAAACGATGACCATCACTGAAATGCCCATAAAAAAATATTTCACGTTTCATCACTCCGCATACGTCAGGGTACGCATTAATGAACATCAGGACTGATTATAGAGAGATGAGGCTACCCCAAAGCGAAATTGAGAATTTTCTCGCTTAAGATGGCGGCATCACCCCGAAATTTCGGGCGTACCTTACGCCAGACGGCGCTAATGTACGCTTAATTTTTACAGGGTGCAAGAGGCTTTTTTTTAAATACTTTTAATGACTTAGCGGTGTCGTTGAACAGCGACACTTTAATTCCTGACTGCAATTATTTGCCATTCAGCGACGAGATTAACCCGACGGCAGACGACTTTTTGACGCTTGATTCCTAAGGAATATATGACGAAAAAGTGTGCGGCAGATCGCTTTTTATAGCCTGTTTGCAGGAAGAAAGAAGCCCGCCGGGAGGGCGGGCAAAAGGTTATTCCATTGCCGCTTTAGCCAGATCGTCCTGCACCTGCTGGCGCTGTGCCGGGGTCAGAACCTGGTTAAGATCGAAGTAGTACTTCACCTTGTAGTAACGCGCCTGCTGTTCGGCATTGCCGAACGCGGTAAGCTGCGTTTTTACCGTGTTATCACTCCATTTGCCGGAACGGATCATATCGATGATCGCGCCATCTTTCGCGCCGGTGATTTTAATTTGCTGAATATTGGTTTTGAGCTGCTGGTGCAACTGCTGAATTTTTGTTACCTGATCCTGGCTCAGCTTCAGGTGCTGCACAATAGGATCCTGAGACGGGGCCGGTGCCGTAGAGACATTTGCTGCAAAAGCCGCACCTGAAGAGAGCGCCAGAGCAGACACCAGTAAAGCGGAACGCAAAATTTTGTTCATATTTTAATCCAACAAGCAAAGATGAAAACAGACTGACGCGCACTTCCTGTCGTCACTGTCTGCCGTAATGGTGCACCGGCGTGAAGCACGATAATACTTCTCGTCTGGCTAAAAATAGAATACGCACTTAAAAGCAGATAGCCACGCGAATTTGTTTTTCTAACGGTAACGGAGTGAAAATAATAGTGGGTTATGCGAATTTCTGTGATCCGCTATCAATTATCTAATATATCAATTGATAATTCTTTTGTATTTATAGAGTGAATGAATTACATAGGTAATTACTTTTATTTGAGATGAATCTTTTTATTGAAAGCAGATAAAGCCAGTCCTGGCGCGCCTTGTGGGGGTGCTGCGTTAATAAATTACGGTTTATTACATTTTTTCAGATTGATAGCTTTGTATGAGGGGAATACTCTTCCCCGGAAATTATACTTCCGTACGGGACCCTTCTTTCTTTTTATTTATTGAGGATGCGGCTAATTGCTTCAATATTGGCCGACAACAGTCAGGCCTGGCAAGCTACTCGTTTGTTATTAAAGGAATGACTATTTACGCCTGCGCTTGCAGGAAGTTACTTAACACTCTGTCAAGGTGGTTTTTATGTTTAGAATATTATCGGCTGAATTTTTCGGCACGTTCTGGCTGGTGCTGGGCGGCTGTGGCAGCGCCGTGCTGGCGGCGGCGTTTCCAGCGCTTGGAATTGGGTTTGTCGGCGTGGCGCTGGCGTTTGGCCTGACCGTACTGACGATGGCATACGCGGTTGGCCATATCTCCGGAGCCCACTTTAATCCGGCGGTTACGCTGGGACTGTGGGTTGCCGGTCGTATTCCTGCCCGTAACGTTATCCCCTATATTGTGGCGCAGGTTATTGGCGGTATCGCCGGGGCGGCGGTGCTCTATTTTATCGCCAGCGGTAAAACCGGCTTTGATGCGACCCTTGGCGGCTTTGCTTCCAATGGCTTTGGCGACCACTCGCCGGGTGGTTTCTCCTTAACTGCCTGCGCCGTAGCCGAAGTTGTACTGACGGCGTTTTTCCTGCTGGTTATTCTCGGCGCAACGGACAGGTATGCGTCAGCGGGGTTTGCGCCGCTGGCGATTGGCCTGGCGCTGACGCTTATCCACCTCATCACTATTCCTGTTACCAACACCTCTGTTAACCCTGCACGCAGCACTGCCGTAGCAATCTTCCAGGGAACGTGGGCACTGCAGCAACTGTGGTTATTCTGGGTAACACCGCTCGTCGGTGGCCTGATCGGCGGGCTGATCTATCGGGTGATGCTTAGCGATACCGTCTCCCTGCCGAAGCAGGCGCAGACAGCAAAAGAGTAGCTATAGTGCCATTCGTATCGCCCTGTCAGGTGGTACGAATGGCTACTTATCGTCCGGCAAGGGAGAATGGCATTCTGTCCAATAGAGATGAATCTGATATAAAATATTACGCGTCGCGCTGTATGACTCATTTCTGTTGGCCATTGCCATCATTAATAATCAATTTAATCGTGATATAATCCTGCCCCTCATTTCTCTTTTCGCTTTGGGGCACTTTTATATGCAACAGCCCGTTGTGTATGTAGGTAAATGGATGGTTACACCCTCTATTAACCAAATCAGCCAGCAAGGACGTCAGCTTACCCTTGAGCCGCGATTAATCGATCTTCTGGTCTTCTTTGCTCGTCATCCTGGACAGGTTCTGACGCGAGATGAACTGATTGATAACGTCTGGACACGCAGCGTAGTGACTGGGCATGTCGTTACCCAGAGCATCTCCGAGCTGCGTAAGTCATTAAAAGATGGCGATACTAACGCGCCTGAATATATCGTCACGGTACCAAAACGGGGCTATAAGCTCACGGTGCCGGTAACATGGCTTAGTGAAGAAGATCAAGAAGCAGGGGATACGCTACCCCCTGCGTCAGGTACACTGCCTGAAGCAACGGCTGAGCCGCCGCCTGCAAGCACTACGCTACGCAGTCGGCTTAATGCTTTTATTGTGTGGGGGTTATTTCTGTTGGCGCTGGGTTCATGTGTGGCACTGGTTGCGCTGGCGACCATCGATGCCCATCCACCGGTCACCAAAACCCGCCTGTTGCTAAACCCACGAGATATAGACATCCATCTTGTCAGTGGTAGCGGCTGTACCAACCGCAACGCACAGCACGCCTACGCCGTGGGACTGGGCAGCCTGATCACCACCTCCCTGAACACCTTCTCAACCTTTATGGTGCACGATAAAACTAACTACAACATTAGTGAACCCAGCAGCTCCGGTAAAACGCTGACCATTGAGTTTGTCAATCAGCGCCACTACCGCGCTCAGCAGTGTTTCATGTCAATTAAACTGGTAGATAACGCGGATGGTTCGACCATGTTGGATAAACGTTATTTCGTTACCAATGACAACCAGCTGTCGATCCAAAAAGATCTGATGAATAGCCTGTCTGACGCGCTGACCCAGCCGTGGCCGGATCGTCTTCAGGCGATGCTGAGTCACTATCAGCCGGCGCAAAGCTCATCTCTAGTCACTTTTTACCAGGCTCATCAGCTGCTCATGAATGGCGATGTCGACTCCCTTGATAAAGCCAGCGAACTGCTTGACGAGGTGCTTAAAGCGTCTCCGGATTTTACCTATGCACGAGCGGAAAAAGCGCTGGTAGATATCTTACGTCACTCCCAGCAGCCTCTGAAAGATAAGCAGCTCGCCGTGCTGAATAACGAAATTACGCAGGTCAGCGATGCGCCTGGCATGAAAGAGATGGCCATTCTCTATCAGGTTAACGCTGTCAATATGCTCAGTAAGGGCAACGTTGATGAAGCCTATAGAAATATTAATACCTCTATCGAACTTGAGATGTCATGGATGAGCTATGTGCTGTTGGGCAAGGTTTATGAAATGAAAGGGCAGAACCGCCTGGCGGCAGATGCCTATATTACCGCCTTTAATTTACGCCCGGGGGAGAACACGCTCTACTGGATTGAAAACAGCGTATTCCAGACATCGGTGAATCGTGTGGTTCCCTATCTCGATAATTTTCTCTCACAAGAATAAATAACTTATTATAAGGTTAAATGAATGTTTAAATAATGGTTTGTTTTGTTATTTAAATGTCTTCTTATATCTTGAATGAGAACTTACTTAGTACGATTTTATCTTTGTAACCCACTGTAATTTAATGATGTTTATCTTTCCCTGACCTTTAAATGTTATCCTGATATTTAACGCAGAAAGGTCAGGGTGTCACTTTTTTGCAGTTTGTTTTTATTTCACTTTATCCTTAGGACTTTGTTAGTGCAGATCCGTAACCTCGTTGGCAGTTGGTCGGATCAATAACGCGTTTTAACTCATGATCCGTACCTCCAAATAACTCTCAGGAGACAACGAAACATGAGTACTGCCAAAAAGATCGGGCTGTTTGCCTGTACCGGTGTAGTTGCCGGGAATATGATGGGGAGCGGTATCGCCCTATTACCTGCGAACCTCGCCAGCATTGGTGCTATTTCAATCTGGGGTTGGGTCATCTCTATTATTGGTGCCATGTCGCTAGCCTATGTCTATGCGCGACTGGCAACCAAAAACCCTCAGCAGGGCGGACCTATCGCTTATGCAGGAGAGATTTCTCCAGCTTTTGGTTTCCAGACCGGCGTCCTTTACTATCATGCAAACTGGATTGGTAACCTGGCTATCGGGATTACCGCCGTCTCTTATCTTTCTACGTTTTTCCCGGTATTAAATAACCCTGTTCCTGCCGGCATCGCCTGTATTGCCATTGTGTGGCTCTTTACCTTCGTCAATATGCTCGGCGGCACCTGGGTCAGCCGACTGACCACTATCGGTCTGGTACTGGTCCTTATTCCCGTGGTGATGACAGCGGTTGTAGGCTGGCACTGGTTTGATATGGCAACCTACCAGGCAAACTGGAACACCTCCACCACCACAGACAGCCACGCGGTAATTAAAAGTATCCTGCTCTGCCTGTGGGCCTTTGTGGGCGTCGAGTCCGCAGCGGTCAGCACCGGCATGGTGAAGGATCCGAAACGTACCGTCCCGCTGGCGACCATGCTGGGCACAGCGCTGGCCGGGATTGTCTATATTGCCGCCACGCAGGTTATCGCCGGTATGTATCCCGCAGCACAGATGGCTTCCTCCGGTGCGCCGTTCGCCGTCAGTGCTTCCACCATTCTTGGTGGCTGGGCTGCGCCAATTGTCTCCGCATTTACCGCGTTTGCCTGCCTGACGTCGCTGGGCTCCTGGATGATGCTGGTCGGCCAGGCCGGTGTCCGTGCCGCTAACGATGGTAACTTCCCGAAAGTCTACGGCGAGATGGATAGCAACGGCATTCCGAAAAAGGGCCTGCTACTGGCCGCAGTCAAAATGACCGTTCTGATGGTGGTGATCACCATGATGAACTCCGCGGGGGGTAAAGCATCCGACCTGTTTGGTGAGCTGACCGGTATCGCAGTACTGCTCACCATGCTGCCTTACTTCTACTCCTGTGTGGATCTGATCCGCTTCGAGGGCATCAACGTCCGTAACTTTGTGAGCCTGATCTGCTCCGTGCTGGGCTGTGGATTCTGCTTTATCGCCCTGATGGGTGCCAGCTCCTTTGAACTGGCCGGTACCTTCATCGTCAGCCTGATCATCCTGATGTTCTACGGTCGCAAAATGCATCAGCGCCAGCTTAACAACGACGCTGCCGAAAGAGAGACCGCTAGCGCGCTGTAAACCTTAACCCTTTCCTGTAGCCCTTCTTTCACCTGTCACCTACGGCGGGAGGGGCTTGCTCTACCCGGAGATTAGATTATGAACGTTATTGCTATCATGAATCATATGGGCGTTTACTTCAAAGAAGAGCCCATCCGTGAACTCCATCGTGCACTTGAACGCCTCGATTTTCGCGTTGTTTACCCTAACGATCGCGACGATCTGCTGAAGCTAATTGAAAACAATGCCCGTCTGTGTGGCGTTATCTTCGACTGGGATAAATATAATCTCGAGCTGTGCGAAGAGATCAGCAAAATGAACGAGTACATGCCGCTGTACGCGTTTGCTAATACCTATTCCACCCTGGATGTCAGCCTCAACGATCTACGCATGCAGGTACGTTTCTTTGAGTATGCGCTGGGCGCTGCTGAAGACATTGCTCATAAAATCAAGCAGAACACCGATGAGTACATCGATGCCATCCTGCCGCCGTTAACCAAAGCGCTGTTTAAATATGTCCGTGAAGGCAAATACACCTTCTGTACCCCAGGTCACATGGGGGGCACGGCTTTCCAGAAAAGCCCGGTCGGCAGCCTCTTTTATGACTTCTTCGGTCCGAACACCATGAAATCCGATGTGTCGATTTCGGTCTCCGAGCTGGGCTCCCTGCTGGACCACAGCGGTCCGCATAAAGAAGCGGAAGAGTATATCGCACGCGTATTTAACGCCGAGCGCAGCTACATGGTGACTAACGGTACCTCGACCGCCAATAAAATCGTCGGCATGTACTCTGCGCCAGCGGGCAGTACCGTACTGATTGACCGTAACTGCCACAAATCGCTGACGCATCTGATGATGATGAGCGACATTACGCCGATCTATTTCCGTCCGACCCGTAACGCCTACGGTATTCTCGGTGGGATCCCGCAGAGTGAGTTCCAGCATGCCACTATCGCTAAGCGCGTCAAAGAGACCCGCAATGCAACCTGGCCGGTACATGCGGTAATCACCAACTCTACCTACGATGGTCTGCTCTACAACACGGACTACATCAAGAAAACCCTGGACGTGAAGTCAATTCACTTTGACTCTGCCTGGGTACCTTATACCAACTTCTCGCCTATCTATGCTGGCAAGTGTGGTATGAGCGGCGGTCGTGTGGAAGGGAAAGTGATCTATGAAACCCAGTCCACGCACAAGCTGCTGGCGGCCTTCTCCCAGGCATCAATGATCCACGTAAAGGGTGACGTTAATGAAGAGACCTTTAACGAAGCCTTTATGATGCACACCACCACCTCGCCGCACTACGGCATCGTGGCCTCTACCGAAACTGCGGCAGCGATGATGAAAGGCAATGCCGGTAAGCGCCTGATCGACGGCTCTATCCAGCGCGCCATCAAGTTCCGTAAAGAGATCAAGCGCCTGAAAGGGGAGTCTGAAGGGTGGTTCTTTGATGTCTGGCAGCCGGAGCATATTGATGAACCCGAATGCTGGCCGCTGCGCTCTGACAGCAGCTGGCACGGTTTCAAAAACATCGATAACGAGCATATGTACCTTGATCCCATCAAGGTCACTATTCTGACGCCGGGGATGACCAAAGACGGCGCGATGGATGAGTTTGGGATCCCGGCCAGCATCGTGGCGAAGTACCTGGACGAGCGCGGCATCGTGGTAGAGAAAACCGGGCCTTACAACCTGCTGTTCCTGTTCAGCATCGGTATCGATAAAACCAAAGCGCTGAGCCTGCTGCGCGCCCTGACCGATTTCAAACGCGGCTTCGACCTGAACCTGCGGGTCAAAAACCTGCTGCCGTCGCTGTACCGTGAGGATCCGGAGTTCTATGAAAACATGCGTATTCAGGAGCTGGCGGAGAATATCCACAAGCTGGTTGAGAAGCATGACCTGCCGGATCTGATGTTCCGCGCATTTGAAGTGCTGCCGTCAATGGTAATGACCCCGTTTGCCGCGTTCCAGAAAGAGCTGCACGGTCAGACCGAGGAGATTTACCTCGAAGAGATGGTGGGGCGTGTTAATGCCAACATGATCCTCCCGTACCCGCCGGGTGTGCCGCTGGTGATGCCTGGCGAGATGATCACCGAAGAGAGCCGTCCGGTGCTGGAGTTCCTGCAAATGCTGTGTGAAATCGGCGCGCACTATCCGGGCTTTGAAACCGATATTCACGGTGCCTATCGCCAGAAGGATGGTCGCTACACCGTTAAGGTGCTGAAAAACGATAAATAAACAATAAAACGTCTACCTGGCCTGCGGGATCGTAGGCCGGGTAAGCGTAGCGCCGCCGGGCATAAACCAGCGCTAATGGAGACCCTATGAAAACACCCTCACAGCCGCGTGCGATTTACTACATCGTCGCGATCCAAATCTGGGAATACTTCAGCTTTTACGGCATGCGTGCCTTACTCATCCTCTATCTTACCCATCAGCTTGGCTTCGATGACAGGCATGCTATCAGCCTGTTCAGCGCCTACGCCTCTTTAGTTTACATAACCCCCATTCTCGGCGGCTGGCTTGCCGACCGCCTGCTTGGCAACCGCGCGGCGGTCGTTGCTGGCGCACTGCTGATGACCCTCGGCCACATCGTACTGGGCCTGGGCTCTGATTCCACAAGGAGTCTCTATCTCGCGCTGGCCATTATTATCTGCGGCTACGGCCTGTTTAAATCCAACGTTAGCTGCCTGCTTGGCGAAATGTATACGCCAGAGGATACGCGCCGGGACGGTGGGTTTGCGTTGCTCTATGCGGCTGGCAACGTCGGCTCGATAGCCTCGCCGATAGCCTGTGGGCTTGTGGCACACTGGTACGGCTGGCATGCAGGTTTCGCGCTTGCGGGAATCGGCATGTTCATCGGCCTGGCAATCTTTTTAAGCGGCCACCGCCATTTTCGTCATGCTCGTCGGGTTAACAAACCCGCTCTCAGCGCGACGACGCTTATGCTTCCCGCCTGGGCATGGATGGTGCTGCTCCTGTGCGTGGCTCCGTTCTTCTTCTCTCTGCTGCTGAAAAATAACTGGGCTGGCTACCTGCTCGCGATCGTCTGCGTCATCGCTGCCCGTATTGTGGCGCGCATTATGGTGAAGTTTCCAGAGCACCGTCGTGCGCTGTGGCAGATTATCCTGCTGATGCTAACCGGCACGCTGTTCTGGGTCCTGGCGCAGCAGGGCGGCAGCTCTATTAGCCTGTTCATCGATCGCTTTGTTAATCGCCACATTTTGCACGCAGAGGTTCCAACCGCGCTGTTTCAGTCGGTTAATGCCGTTGCCGTGATGGCTGCGGGTGTGGTGCTGGCATGGCTGGCAGGCCCCGGAGGCAGCGTCCATTCTGCACTGCGTATGTGGCTGAAGTTTGCGTTTGGCCTCGGGCTGATGGCCGGGGGTTTTATGCTGCTGGCAATTAACGCCCACGGTGGACAGCAGGATGGGCAGGCCTCTATGGGTCTGATGATTACCGGTCTGGCAATGATGGGTTTTGCCGAGCTGTTTATCGACCCGGTAGCAATGGCGCAAATTACACGTTTCAACATGCCTGGCGTGGCCGGGGTTCTGACCGGCATCTATATGCTGGCAACCGGTGCTGTTGCTAACTGGTTAGCGGGGGTGGTGGCACAGCAGACCGCTGAGCCGCAGACCGGCACCGCCGCGCTTGCGGCTTACCAACACTTTTTTTCGCAGATGGGACTGTGGACCTTCGGCTGCGTAGCGCTGATTGTCGCGCTGCTTGCCGGTGCAAGGTTGATTTTCATGTCTCCGGCCCCCTGCGTACAGCATCCCAGTCGTGATTAACTCTATAAGGAGACAGCATGTCCGAACAACTGGTACAAGAAGCCGATGAGGCAATCGATCTTAACAGTGAACTAAAAACCCGCCGCGAGAAGCTGGCGCAGCTGCGTGAGCAGGGCGTTGCGTTCCCGAACGACTTCCGCCGCGACCACACCTCCGATGCGCTGCACGCCGGGTTCGACGCGAAAGAGAACGACGAGCTGGAAGCGCTGAACGTCGACGTGAGCGTGGCCGGTCGTATGATGACCCGCCGTATCATGGGCAAGGCATCCTTCATCACCCTGCAGGACGTTGGCGGCCGTATTCAGCTCTACGTCTCCCGTGACGACCTGCCGGAAGGCATCTACAACGAGCAGTTCAAGAAGTGGGACCTGGGCGATATCCTCGGCGCGAAAGGTAAGCTGTTCAAAACCAAGACCGGCGAGCTCTCCATCCACTGCACAGAGCTGCGTCTGCTGACCAAGGCCCTGCGCCCGCTGCCGGACAAGTTCCACGGCCTGCAGGATCAGGAGGCGCGCTACCGTCAGCGCTACCTGGATCTCATCTCCAACGATGAGTCCCGCAAGACCTTTAAGGTGCGTTCACGGATTTTAGCTGGTATGCGCCAGTTCATGGTTAACCGCGACTTTATGGAAGTGGAAACCCCGATGATGCAGGCGATCCCGGGCGGTGCCTCCGCGCGTCCGTTCATCACCCATCATAACGCGCTGGACATGGACATGTACCTGCGTATCGCCCCGGAGCTGTACCTCAAGCGTCTGGTGGTCGGTGGTTTTGATCGCGTGTTTGAGATCAACCGTAACTTCCGTAACGAAGGCATCTCCGTTCGCCACAACCCTGAGTTCACCATGATGGAACTCTATATGGCGTACGCGGATTATAAAGATCTGATCGAGCTGACCGAATCCCTGTTCCGGACTCTGGCGCAGGACATTCTGGGTACCACCGAGGTGCCTTACGGCGATGAAACCTTCGACTTTGGCAAGCCGTTCGAGAAGCTGACCATGCGCGAGGCGATCAAGAAGTACCGTCCGGAAACCAAGATGGCGGATCTGGACAACTTCGACGCGGCGAAAGCGCTGGCCGAGTCGATTGGTATTCACGTTGAGAAGAGCTGGGGACTGGGCCGTATCGTTACTGAAATCTTTGATGAAGTGGCCGAAGCGCATCTGATCCAGCCGACCTTTATCACCGAGTACCCGGCAGAAGTCTCTCCGCTGGCGCGTCGTAATGACCAGAACCCGGAGATCACCGACCGCTTTGAGTTCTTTATCGGCGGACGTGAGATCGGTAACGGCTTCAGCGAGCTGAATGATGCGGAGGACCAGGCCCAGCGTTTCCAGGACCAGGTGGATGCGAAAGCCGCCGGTGATGACGAAGCGATGTTCTTTGACGAAGACTACGTGACCGCGCTGGAGCACGGCCTGCCGCCGACGGCAGGGCTGGGCATTGGTATCGACCGTATGGTGATGCTGTTTACCAACAGCCACACCATCCGCGACGTGATCCTGTTCCCGGCAATGCGTCCGGTTAAGTAACTCCTGCATGAAAGCCGGATAGCGCTGCGCTTATCCGGCCTACTTTTGCTTACCACATCAAATCGTCAGGCACGACGAAATCGGCATACGGATCGTCTTCATCTTTAGCCTGCTCGCTAAGTTCGCTCCGCAATACAATGTAGCTCGCATCGCGCTGGGCAATCTTGTCAGCGACGCTCGCAGGTATGATCGCGTATTCGCTCTCAGCGCTGTTGTCCGCAGCCAGACGTGCAATGGCGAGACGACCGCTGATAAGCTGCGCCTGGGTAGTTTTATCCACGTAGATTTTTTTGATCAGACTGCCGTCGGTGAAGTTATAGCCGATATCGCCGCGGGAAACGGTGATCCGGTTCATCTCAATCAGCTGTTTAATCTGCGCCTTAAACTCTTTGGCCATGGCGGCTTGCTTCTGCTGCTCGCTGAGCTGCTTGTCGCGCTCAATCTGGGCTTTTTTATTCTCTTCTACCGCCTCTCTGGCCTCACGCGCCTGAACCCGCGACTTCTTGGCAGTGCGCTGCACTTTCGCCATTTTTTTGCCGGACACTAAGCCAGCTTTCAGCATCTGCTCTTGTAGGGTTAACTTTGTCATGTTTGTCGCTAAATTAAGTAAAGTCGTACCGGGATTATAACCCTAACAGTAGAGGCGGAGCCAGATTGCAGGGAAGATCTCTATGCCAGTAAAGGCCACGGCGATGCAGATCAGGAGAAGGGAAAGGGCTGCTGTAAGGGCAGCTTCTTTTAATAATGCTTTAAATTGTTAGTTAATTTGTTAAAATAATCCTCTATTTGTTCAAATTAAGTTGATTGCAATAACAGATGTCACATTTCAGAAAAGTAGTTCCCGCTTTTTCGCTTATCGCGATGCTTGTTGCCGCTAACGTCCATGCTGAAGACACTGCTGAGAAAACAGACGTTCTGTTGATTGGTGGCGGTATCATGAGCGCCTCTCTGGGTACGCTGCTACAGGAACTTCAGCCTGACTGGAAACAGGTCATGGTTGAGAAACTGGACGGCGTTGCGCTGGAATCCTCTAACGGCTGGAACAACGCTGGTACGGGCCACTCCGCCAACATGGAGCTGAACTACACGCCTGAGCGTGCAGACGGTTCGATTGACGTGACCAAAGCGCTGGAGATCAACGAGCAGTTTATGATTTCGCGCCAGTTCTGGTCATCTCAGGTGAAGCGCGGCGTGCTGAACGACCCGCACTCCTTCATCAACTCTACCCCACACATGAGCTTTGTCTGGGGCGACAACGTTGACTATCTGACCAAGCGTTACGCGGCACTGCAGCAGACGACCCTGTTCCAGGGCATGCAGTTCTCTACCGACCAGCAGCAGATCAAAAAATGGGCGCCGCTCATCATTGAAGGCCGCGATCCGCAGCAGCGCGTTGCTGCTACCTGGACCCCGGTCGGGACCGACGTTAACTATGGCGAGATAACCCGTCAGCTGGTCGGCAGCCTGAAAAAGACCAGCAACTTCACGCTGGAAACCGGTGCAGAAGTAACTGATTTTAAACGTAACGGTGACAACTCCTGGCACGTGACTATTACCGACGTGAAGAGCGGTAAAGATCGTGCGGTTGACGCGAAGTATGTCTTTATCGGCGCTGGCGGCGGCGCGCTGAAGCTGCTGCAAAAAACCGGTATTCCGGAAGCGGATAACTACGCAGGCTTCCCGGTAGGGGGGTCCTTCCTTGTAACCGAGAACCCGGAAATCACCCGTCAGCACAACGAGAAAGTCTACGGTCAGGCTTCCGTGGGCGCGCCGCCGATGTCGGTCCCGCACCTGGATGCCCGTTTCCTTGATGGCAAACGCGTGGTGTTGTTTGGGCCGTTCGCCACCTTCTCCACTAAATTCCTCAAACAGGGATCGTTCTTTGATCTGCTGAGCACCACGACCACCAAGAACGTGATGCCGATGACCGATGTCGGTCTGGATAACTTCGATCTGGTGAAATACCTGATTGGTCAGGTGATGCTGAGCGATGATGACCGCTTCGAGGCGCTGAAAGAGTACTATCCGTCGGCGCGTAAAGAGGACTGGAAACTGATCCAGGCAGGCCAGCGCGTGCAGATCATCAAGAAAGATGCAGATAAAGGCGGCGTGCTGAAGCTCGGTACCGAAATCGTTACCGATCGGCAGAAAACCCTGGCGGCGCTGCTCGGCGCATCGCCTGGCGCATCTACCGCCGCGCCTATCTCTATCAATGTGATCAAGCAGCTCTTCCCGGCACAGTTTGCTTCTGCGCAGTGGCAGGAAAAACTGCACGCCATCGTACCGACCTATGGCCAGAAGCTGAACGGCAACGTAGCGCTCACCCAGCAGGTTTGGGATGAAACCGCCTCTACGCTGAACCTGACCAAACCACCGGTCATTCAGATGAAGGACGCGGCGCAGTCCATGCCGCAGGCAAAACCGGCTGAAGCCGCGCCTGCCCAGCACGACATGGCGCTGTAAGCGTTAAGCTCTTATGTCAGCCCCCGCCGCTATGCGCCGGGGGCTTTTTTATGGGTTTTCTTGCGTGTTGCTGACAACAGGGGGAGGAAATAGAACAGCAGTAACGGGAAGACAAGCGTTACCGCGCGATGGAATTCTATGCAGCGCTATGCGGTTTGAACGTCACATCGCCACGGCCAGCCAGTAACCCTTCAATTGAGATATCCTCATCAAGGCTATCCCAGTGAATGCCACGGCGACTTAACTCGTAGTCATTGCGCTCATCGGGGCTGGCATGCATGAGTTTCGGGAACCATGCCAGGGGTACGCCCAGTGTGCGGGCATCGCTTAGTTCGACCCACATGTTGTACTCATCGAAGCGTATATTTTTAGCGGAAATAGTCATTCCAGGCCTCCATCAACATTTTGTGGTTTTCTTCGACCACACCCACCAACTCTTTCAGCTCGCGAGCATTAAAGCCGTCATTGCGTGCAAGGAGCACATCGGGCGTCAACCAGAACTTAGCTTCACCATCAGAACCCCGCACGTGGATATGTGCAGATTCACGGGGATCGCCCTCATTCGAATAGAAAAAGAACTGATACCCTTTGAATCTTAGTATGACAGGCATAGATATGTTCTCAATGTGGCGGGGATGTTTACTGCGCTATAGAGATTAACTTTATCAGAAGAGAAGCGAAGTGTCCCCTGCAGGAATCGAACCTGCAACTAGCCCTTAGGAGGGGCTCGTTATATCCATTTAACTAAGGGGACGAGGCGGCACGAGTATAACGCTATTTGGTCGTTGCGTTAAGCTCACTGCCGCCCGACTGCTTAAAGTGTCACCATTTACGCCTTATTCATCTTCTTTTTGGCTTCTTCGGCCTCGGCTTTCATATCAGCCTTGCGCTTGTTGCTCATATCATTGCGGATCTGCGCATGGCTGAGCAGGGCGAAGATAAAGGTACCGCCGCAGATGTTGCCTGCCAGGGTCGGAATGGCGAAGGGCCAGAGGAAGTCGGTCCAGGGAATGGTGCCGTTAAAGACGAGGTAGAAGATCTCCACCGCACCCACCACAATATGGGTGGTGTCCGCCAGCGCAATAACCCATGTCATCAGAATAATCACCACGATCTTCGCCGAACCGGCGGCCGGGAACATCCACACCATGGTGGCGACCAGCCAGCCAGAGATAATGGCATTAGCAAACATCTCGGCCGGAGTGTTTTTCATCACCTCCATACCGATTTCAACAAAGGCATCCCGCGTGGCTTCATCAAAGATCGGCATATACTCAAACGCCCAGGCGGCAATCGCCGTGCCGATCAGGTTGCCCAGCAGCACAAGGCTCCACAGGCGCAGCAGCAGGCCGCCATTTTTCCAGGTCGGGTTCTGCATCACCGGCAGCACGGCGGTTACGGTATTCTCCGTAAACAGCTGCTGGCGAGCCATAATGACGATGATAAAGCCGAAGGTGTAGCCGAAGCTCTCCAGAACATAGCTGCCGGGAATGCCGTCCAGCTTGACATGAAAGATCCCCTTCACCAGCAGCGATGCGCCCATCGACAGCCCGGCGGCGATAGCCGACCACAGCAGGGCCATGGCATCGCGCTCCATCTCTTTCTCACCGTCCTGGCGAATATGCTCATGGATCGCCATCGCGCGTGAGGGGAGCTCCTCTTCATTTACCTCTATCTCCTCGCCGCGCTTGTTCTCCTCGCTCTCTACCTCAATCTCTTCTTCCGCCAGATCCTCAGATTCCTTGTCGATCTTATCTTCTTTTAATTCGTCCACGATGGGTCACCTTTCTCTTACTCACTTTAATGCTATAAGCGTAGCGGTATCCGCTAATTTTGCTGCGAAGCGCACCTATCGCAACGGCGTTATCTGCTGGCGAGTTTAAAATGGATAGCGAAACAGAGAAGAAAGTCAAAGTCAGGCTATGCTGAAATCAGACCGACGCGCTATTCCGCACGCATGGACATCTTAAAACGTGCTGATACAATCGCTTGCGTATTCTACGGCGTTCGCCGGGGCGCGGTGCAGTTGTGCCGTCACAGGTGGCATTCAGTCATCGCCAAATTTTACAGGGAGACATCTATGAAATTTCGCCTGACGGCGCTCGCGCTGGGCACGACGCTACTGGTGGGCTGTGCCAGCTCTGATTCCGGTGAGCCTCAGGGACGTTCGGATCCGCTGGAAGGGTTCAACCGTACCATGTACAACTTCAACTTTAACGTGGTGGATCCCTATGTTCTGCGTCCGGTGGCGGTCGCCTGGCGTGATTACGTGCCGCAGCCCGCGCGAAACGGCCTGAGCAATTTCACCAGCAACCTTGAAGAGCCCGCCATCATGGTGAACTCCTTCCTGCAGGGCGATCCCTACCAGGGGATGAAGCACTTCACCCGCTTCTTCCTGAACACCATTTTGGGCATGGGTGGTTTTATCGACGTGGCAGGTATGGCGAACAAAGATCTGCAGCGCACCGTGCCGCGCCGTTTTGGCAGCACGCTGGGTCACTATGGCGTCGGCTACGGCCCCTATGTGCAGCTGCCTTTCTACGGCAGCTTTACGCTGCGTGAAGACGGCGGCGATGCGGCGGATACGCTCTATCCAGTGCTCTCCTGGCTGACATGGCCGCTGTCGGTAGGCAAATGGGCAGTAGAGGGCGTTGAGACCCGCGCCCAGCTGCTGGACTCCGACGGCCTGCTGCGCCAGTCTTCGGACCCTTATATTCTGGTGCGCGAGGCTTACTTCCAGCAGCATGACTTTATCGCCAACGGTGGTCAGCTGAAGCCCGAGGAGAACCCGAACGCGCAGGCGATTCAGGGCGATCTGCAGGATATCGACGCCGAATAATACGGCGCAAGGCAATAAAAAAGGTGAACCGAAGTTCACCTTTTTTTATGCGCGTCGCGGTTTTAGAACGCCTGGTTTTAGAACGCCTGGTTTTAGAACGCGTAGTTAAAGTTTGCGCCGTAGAGCCAGGCCTTGCCTTCAGACTGGAAGTTATACGGGCCTTCGGTGAACTTCACCTTCTGACCATGCATATAGGAGACGCCGACGTCCACGGAGGCATCCTGATTGAAGGCGTAGGTGGTACCCGCGCTCAGCCAGAGGCGATCCTGGTCCGGAATAGAGATAGAGCGTTTGTCAGCCGGGATCGGGCTGTCATCGTAGGCAATACCGCTGCGGAAGGTCCAGTTATCATCCATATAGTAGGTAGTACCCAGCGCCAGGCGGTAGGAGTCGCGGAAGCCCTCATCTTTATAGAACAGGGTGCCGCCGTCGCTGTTCTTCGCTTTCAGCTCCTGGAACTGGCTCCAGCTGGTGTAGGCGAGGCTGTAGTGTACGGCCCATTTCGGCGCCACGCGGTTATAGCCTGAAATTTCCCACATCTCTGGCAGGTTCAGGTTGAGCGCACCGTCGATGGTGTTGCCACCGGTGCCGGAAGGCAGGCCGCGCGGCCCCAGGAAGCTGTTAAAGGCCGGGTTCAGGCTGCTGCGGTAGTCACCGTCAAAGTCAATTTTGATCTCAGAGCGGTAGGTCAGGCCGTAGCGGTTGTCTTTATCCAGCTCGTAAAGAATACCGGCGTTCCAGCCGAAGCCCCACTCGTCACCCTTCAGGTAAGCAATCTGCGTATCGCTGGTCAGGCTATTGGCATAGCCAGCAATCGAGCGCAGCGCTGCGCCCTGCGGCGTGGCGGACGTAAAGCCTGGGGTGCGGCTGAGCTGGCCTGCGGTGAGCTGACCGAGGTCACCGGCGTAGCGCTCCAGCTTCGCTTTCGCATATACCGCGTCAAAACCAACGCCGAAGCTCCAGTGGTTATCCAGACGATAGGCACCGCTGAGGTTCAGGTTGATGGTTTCCAGCTCGGTTTTACCACCCATCGACCCTGCGGCGTAGGTGTCGTTAAAGTCGGTAGCCAGACCGTAGTTAGAGGTCAGGGACGCGCCCCAGCCAAACTGGTCATTAATCGGCGCAACGAAGTGCAGGTTAGGCACCCACGCCGTCGGCGCGATGTTATCCGAATCCAGGCTACGGCCAGACGGAGAGACGCCGGAGACGTCCACATCCGGATCAACAAAAATAGCGCCGCCAGAGAAAGTAGGGCGGTCAAACATCGTAATCAGGGCGGGGTTACGGCTAACGTTGCCTGCGTCATCAGCGATAGCGCCTTCACCTGAGTAGGCACGGCCAAGGCCAGAGGAAGAGAACTCATTAAGTTGGAAGCCTGCTGACCAGGCTTGTGTTGAGACAATTGCCACTGCAACTGCGAGTGCAGACTTGGTAAACAGGGTTTTCTGGCTCATGACCATAACCTCATAATTTATTTTTATACAATAAATGTTACATGCCGTAACAGGAGCGCGGAGTGTAGGGTCTGAGCTACGACATACAAATCAGACCAGTCGCGAGAGTATAGGTCTGACCAGCCCGAATGTTGCAAGTATGTTTATAAGTATTTTTAAATGTGATCACGGAAACGCGATCTGGCTGGCAAAAACGCGACGGTTATCAATGAGAGAGAAAGGTGATTATTGCGCCAGATCATTTTTAAGTGTGATATCGGTCACTTACCCACTTTTGGAGCGCTAACAACTGGAGACCGTAACCGTCAGCGCGTAAAATACCCTCACTATTTATCGGGCACGCTACGTGCGAATGAGAGAGGACTTTCAATATGAGTAAATGCAGTGCTGATGAAACCCCCGTTTGCTGCTGTATGGACGTTGGTACCATCATGGACAACAGCGACTGCACGGCCTCTTACAGCCGTGTGTTCACCGACCGCGCCCAGGCCGAAGAGACGCTGGCAGCGCTGACGGAAAAAGCGCGCGGCGTCGAGTCTGAGCCGTGTGAAATTACCCCAACCTTCACCGAGGTTGACGGTGGCGTTAAGCTCGATATCGACTTCGTTTTTGCCTGTGAAGCTGAAACCCTGATCTTCCAGCTGGGCCTGCGTTAATCTTCCTCTAACGCTCCCGCTACCGGGAGCGTTATCTCCGCTTTTCTCTGTGTTTTAGCTCGCATTTTTTCGCCTCTCCGCTTGGCTAAATGTAAAAAAATGGTTAAGACTATTAGCAGGTCAGACCACTTTGCGCAGTATGTCAACAGGGGAGAGTTATGAGTCAGGCATTACCGCTTGTCACCCGTCAGGGCGATCGTATAGCCATTGTTAGCGGGTTACGCACCCCGTTTGCCCGCCAGGCCACCGCCTTTCATGGCGTCACCGCCATCGAACTGGGCAAGATGGCCGTGGGTGAGATGCTGGCGCGCAGCGAAATTGCGCCAGAAATCATTGAGCAGGTGGTTTTTGGTCAGGTTGTCCAGATGCCCGAGGCGCCTAACATTGCCCGCGAAATCGTGCTCGGAACCGGGATGAACGTGCATACCGATGCCTACAGCGTGAGCCGCGCCTGTGCTACGAGCTTTCAGGCGGTAGCAAACGTTGCCGAAAGCCTGCTGGCGGGGACCATCCGCGCCGGTATTGCCGGGGGAGCCGACTCTTCATCCGTCCTGCCGATTGGCGTCAGCAAAACGCTGGCGCGCACTCTGGTCGATCTCAGCAAGGCTCGCTCCGGCGGGCAAAAGCTCAAGCTTCTCTCTCGCCTGCGTCTGCGCGATCTGCTTCCGGTGCCGCCTGCGGTTGCCGAGTACTCGACCGGGCTGCGCATGGGGGATACCGCCGAGCAGATGGCGAAAACCTATGGCATCAGCCGCGAGGAGCAAGACGTGTTCGCGCACCGTTCCCATCAGCGTGCGGCTCAGGCGTGGGCCGATGGCAGGCTGGCGGAGGAGGTGATGACCGCCTATGCACCCCCGTATCGCGAGCCTTTTATTCAGGATAATACGGTGCGGGCCAACGCGTCGCTCGCCGACTACGCCAGGCTGCGTCCGGCCTTTGACCGTCAGCACGGCACGGTAACCGCTGCTAACAGTACGCCACTCACCGACGGCGCAGCGGCGGTGATCCTGATGACCGAATCCCGCGCCCGTGAGCTGGGGCTAACCCCGCTCGGCTACCTGCGCAGCTATGCCTTTACCGCCATTGACGTGAAGCAGGACATGCTGCTCGGCCCGGCGTGGTCTACGCCGCTGGCTCTGGAGCGTGCCGGGCTCACGCTTGGCGATCTTACCCTGTTTGATATGCATGAAGCCTTTGCCGCCCAGACGCTGGCTAACCTGAAGCTTATGGCCAGCGACCGCTTCGCCCGCGAAGTATTGGGGCGCGATCGTGCCACTGGTGACGTCGACGAGAGTCGGTTTAACGTACTGGGCGGCTCTATTGCCTACGGGCACCCCTTTGCCGCTACCGGCGCGCGGATGATTACCCAGACGCTGCACGAGCTGCGTCGTCGCGGAGGCGGTTTTGGGCTGGTGACCGCCTGCGCCGCCGGTGGGCTGGGTGCGGCAATGGTTCTGGAGGCCGAATAATGGACATGGAGATTGAAATGGCAACCCCCTCCGCATTTACCCTTAGCGTGCGGCCGGACAATATCGCTGTCGTCACGATCGACGTGCCCGGCGAAAAGATGAATACCCTTAAGGCGGAATTTGGCAGCCAGGTCCGCGCCATCATAAAAGCGATCCGTGATAATAAAGATCTGCGCGGCGTGGTGTTTATCTCTGCCAAGCCGGATAACTTTATTGCCGGGGCCGATATCAACATGATTGACGGCTGCACCACTGCCCAGCAGGCTGAAGCGCTGGCGTATGAGGGGCGGAAAATTATGTCTGATATTCACGCGCTCACCATTCCGGTGATTGCCGCTATCCATGGGCCTTGCCTCGGCGGCGGCCTTGAGCTGGCGCTGGCCTGCCACGGGCGCGTTTGTAGTGACGACGCGAAAACGGTGCTGGGGTTGCCGGAGGTGCAGCTGGGGCTGCTTCCTGGTTCAGGGGGAACCCAGCGTCTGCCACGTCTGGTGGGCGTCAGCACGGCGCTGGAGATGATCCTCACCGGCAAGCAGCTGCGGGCCCGCCAGGCACGGAAGGTCGGGCTGGTGGATGACGTCGTTCCTCACGCTATTTTACTGGACGCAGCGGCGGCGCTGGCGCTAAAGGGGCGACCCGTGAGCCGTCGGCTGCCGGTAAAAGAGCGCATTCTCGCAGGCCCCCTTGGGCGCGCGCTGCTGTTCCACTTCGTGGGTAAAAAGACCCAGCAGAAGACCCACGGCAACTATCCGGCGGCCTCGCGCATTCTGGACGTTATTCATATCGGGCTGGCGCAGGGCAAAGGTAGCGGCTATACGGCCGAGGCACGTGCCTTTGGCGAGCTGGCCATGACGCCCCAGTCCCAGGCGCTGCGGCAGATCTTCTTTGCCACCACTGAGATCAAAAAGGATCCGGGTAGCAGCGTTGAACCTGGCCCGCTGCGGTCAGTGGGCGTGCTGGGCGGCGGCCTGATGGGAGGCGGCATCGCGTTTGTCACCGCCAGCAAGGCCGGGCTACCGGTGCGCATCAAGGATATTAACCCGACGGGCATCAACCATGCGCTGAAATATAGCTGGCAGCAGCTTGATAAAAAAGTGCGCCGCCGCCATATCAGATCCAGCGAGCGGGACAGCCAGATGGCGATGATTTCAGGCGCGACGGACTATCGCGGCTTCTCTCAGCGGGACGTGATCGTTGAGGCGGTATTTGAAGAGTTAAGTCTGAAGCAGCAGATGGTCGCCGATGTTGAAGCCCACTGCGCGCCGCACACTATTTTCGCCTCCAATACCTCCTCCCTGCCGATTGGCGATATCGCTGCTCGCGCGGCACGTCCGGAGAAGGTTATTGGCCTGCACTTCTTTAGTCCGGTGGAGAAGATGCCGCTGGTTGAGATTATTCCCCACGCTGGCACGGATGAGCAAACCATCGCCACCACGGTGAAGCTGGCGAAAAAGCAGGGTAAAACGCCTGTGGTGGTAGCGGACAAGGCCGGGTTCTACGTTAACCGTATTCTTGCCCCCTATATTAACGAAGCGATGCAGATGCTGACCGAGGGTGAGCGTGTAGAGCACATTGATAACGCGCTGGTAAAGTTTGGTTTCCCGGTTGGCCCGATCCAACTTTTGGATGAGGTAGGAATCGATACCGGCACTAAAATTATACCTGTGCTTGAAGCGGCATATGGAGAACGTTTTTCACCGCCCGCAAATGTCGTCAGTGCAATTTTGAATGACGATCGCAAAGGCAGAAAAAATGGCCGGGGTTTCTATCTTTATGACGCGAAAGGGCGTACAAGCAAGAAACAGGTGGATCCTACAATCTACCCGCTGGTAGGTGCCGCAGGCAGCGGGCGTTTAACCGAAGCTCAGGTGGCTGAACGCTGCGTAATGATGATGCTTAATGAAGCGGCACGCTGTATCGATGAGAAGGTTATCAGAAGCGTGCGCGATGGTGATATTGGCGCCGTGTTTGGCATCGGTTTTCCGCCGTTTCTGGGCGGGCCGTTCCGCTACATGGATCGCCTGGAGGCAGATAACGTGGTGGCGACCCTTCAGCGTTTAGCCGCCCAGTACGGCGATCGTTTTATGCCCTGTGAGATTTTGTTACACATGGCGCAGCACGGCACTACGTTCTGGCCGAACAAGGAGGCCGAGCGGGTAAGTTAAGGTCTGGTAAGGGTAAATCTGGCGTTGAATAGGTCAATGCTGTTCAATTTATAAACAGAGATTGACGAGAGTTACGCCGTTGAGGTAAAACACAGCGTTTCATTCGACGAATGGATAAGGCACAATGCCCGGCCACTGCTGTTTCCCGATGCGTTTACGCAGTTCTGCTCGGGCGATATCAGTGCTTCTGGTTAACAAAAGCGGTGCAATATGCAAGTTTTTATCATGCGTCACGGCGACGCTGCTCTCGAAGCAGCCAGTGACTCGGTACGTCCTTTAACGCTGTGTGGCTGTGATGAGTCCCGTCAAATGGCGACCTGGTTAAAGGGACAAAAAGTAAACGTTGAGCGTGTGCTGGTCAGTCCGTTCCTGCGCGCTGAACAGACGCTGGAGAAGGTAGGGGAGTGTATGAACCTGCCGGACAGCGTTGATGTGCTGCCTGAGTTAACACCTGGCGGCGACGTGGCTCTGGTTGGCGACTATCTTCATGCGCTCGCCAGTAAAGGCGTCGCCTCTGTGCTGGTGATCTCTCACCTGCCGCTGGTCGGCTACCTGGTTTCCGAGCTCTGCCCGGAAGAGACGCCGCCGATGTTCCTGACCTCTGCTATTGCCAGCGTGACGCTGGATGGCGAAGGGAAGGGGACCTTAAACTGGCAGGTTAGCCCCTGCAACCTGAAAATGGCTAAGGCGATTTAACACTGCCTGGCCATCGCTAAAGAGCCGCTTATGCGGCTCTTGTCATTTCTGGCATCTGGTCGCGGTATCTGGGCCGCTCATCATGGGAGTTCTGGCGGCTGCCACTCCTCGACCTCGATCAGCACCAGCAGTGCCGCATCGCCGCCGTACTCTTTCGGCGCCTGGTGGAAGGCCATCACGTGTGGATGCTGCGCCAGCCACAGCGGCGTCTGCTGTTTCAGGATGTGCTTCCCATGACCATGCATCACACAGGCGCAGAAGACGTGTTCCCGACGGCAGGCGGCGATCAGCGCGCCCAGCTCCTGCTTGGCCTGCTGCTGAGTTAGGCCGTGCAGGTCAAGAAAGAGCTCCGGCGAATAGTCTCCCCGCCGCATCTTCTTTACTTCAAAGTGGCTCACGTCCGAACGAACGTACTTTACCGGCCCCTCGGTGTTGAGCAGCGGCTGGAATTCATCAGAAAAGTAGTGGCTGGCGTCGGCCTGCTCCTGAAGCAGTCGCTTGACCGGCACGTCGCTGATCTTCTTGCGCAGGGGACGGTGCACAATGGTGTCCTGCTTGATCTGGCGCGTACCGGTCATCAACTGGCGGAACAGGGTCTGATCCGCCTCGCTAAGTGATGTTTTCTTCTTCATTCATTCATCTCATTTCTGATTTTTTTCAGTTTACCCGACTCGCCGCGCTCTGTGTTCAGGCAAAATGCTTTTTTCCGGCTGGCTGTGCGCGAGAATGCTGATTTATCGGCGTCTTCATGGCAAACTAGCCGCCGAATTTATAGCAAGGCATGTCCCGGAGGATAGCGTGGATAAAATATTTGTCGATGAAGCAGTGAGTGAGCTGCACACCATTCAGGACATGTTACGTTGGTCGGTCAGCCGATTCAGCGCGGCAAACATCTGGTACGGGCACGGTACCGACAACCCGTGGGACGAAGCGGTGCAGCTGGTGCTGCCAACCCTCTACCTGCCGCTGGATATTCCAGAAGATATGCGCAGCGCGCGCCTGACCTCCAGCGAGCGCCACCGTATCGTTGAGCGCGTGATCCGCCGCGTCAACGAGCGTATCCCGGTCGCCTATCTGACCAACAAAGCCTGGTTCTGTGGCCACGAGTTCTATGTCGATGAGCGCGTGCTGGTGCCCCGTTCACCAATTGGCGAACTCATCACCAGCCGCTTTGCCGGCATTATCAACCACCAGCCGCAGCATATTCTGGATATGTGCACCGGCAGCGGCTGCATCGCTATCGCCTGCGCCTACGAGTTCCCGGAAGCGGAAGTTGACGCCGTAGACATCTCTACCGAGGCGCTGGCCGTGGCCGAGCACAATATCGAAGAGCACGGTCTGATCCATAACGTGACGCCTATCCGCTCCGATCTGTTCCGCGACCTGGTTAAGGTGCAGTACGATCTGATCGTCACCAATCCGCCCTACGTGGATGAAGAGGATATGTCGGATCTGCCTAACGAGTATCGCCACGAGCCTGAGCTGGGCCTGGCCTCCGGCAGCGACGGTCTGAAGCTGACGCGCCGCATTCTTGCTTGTGCGCCAGACTACCTCACCGACAACGGCGTGCTGATTTGTGAAGTCGGCAACAGCATGGTACATCTGATAGAGCAGTACCCTGAGGTGCCCTTTACCTGGCTTGAGTTCGATAACGGCGGCGACGGCGTCTTTATGCTGACTAAAGCGCAGCTGCTGGCGGCCCGGGAGCATTTCAGCATCTACAAAGATTAATAAAACCATAATACATAGTTACATAACGACAGTGGAGCCGTGATGGCAGGAAACAGTATTGGACAACTCTTTCGCGTGACCACCTTCGGGGAGTCACATGGCCTGGCGCTCGGCTGCATTGTCGACGGCGTACCACCCGGGATCGCCCTGAGCGAAGCCGATCTGCAGCACGATCTGGATCGCCGCCGTCCGGGCACCTCACGCTATACCACCCAGCGCCGCGAGCCGGATCAGGTGAAGATCCTCTCCGGCGTTTTTGAGGGCGTCACCACCGGTACCAGCATCGGCCTGCTGATTGAGAATACTGACCAGCGCTCGCAGGACTACGGCGCCATCAAAGATGTTTTCCGTCCAGGCCACGCTGACTACACCTACGAGCAGAAATATGGCCTGCGCGACTACCGGGGCGGCGGCCGTTCGTCGGCGCGTGAAACCGCCATGCGCGTGGCGGCAGGGGCGATCGCAAAAAAATTCCTCGCAGAGAAATTGGGCATCACCGTTCGCGGCTGCATGACCCAGATGGGGGATATCCCGCTGGAGATCAAAGCCTGGGACCAGGTTGAGCAGAACCCGTTCTTCTGCCCGGATCCAGACAAGATTGCAGCGCTTGATGAGCTGATGCGCGCCCTGAAAAAAGAGGGCGACTCTATTGGGGCGAAGATCACCGTGGTCGCCGACGGCGTGCCGCCGGGGCTGGGCGAGCCGGTGTTTGACCGTCTCGATGCCGATATTGCCCACGCGCTGATGAGCATCAACGCGGTGAAAGGCGTGGAGATTGGCGAAGGCTTTGCGTCGGTAGCCCTGCGCGGCAGCGAAAACCGGGACGAGATCACCCACGCGGGCTTTACCAGCAACCACGCGGGCGGCATTCTCGGCGGTATCAGCAGCGGCCAGCAGATTGTCGCCAATATCGCCCTGAAGCCGACTTCCAGCATTACCGTGCCGGGAAAAACCATCAACCGCACCGGGGAAGAGGTGGAGATGATCACCAAAGGCCGTCATGACCCTTGCGTAGGTATCCGTGCCGTCCCCATCGCCGAAGCGATGCTGGCAATTGTTCTGATGGATCACTTTATGCGCCAGCGGGCGCAAAACGCGGACGTGACGACAACCCTCCCACGCTGGTAAACGATGAAAAAAACGCTTATTGCGCTGCTGGCGGTGCTCGCCAGCCATACCACGCTTGCGGCGACGCCGTGGCAAAAAATCTCCCAGCCGATTGCCGGTAGCGTGCAGTCGATAGGGGCCTTCTCTAATGGCTGTATCGTTGGCGCCAGCGCGCTGCCGATCCAGTCTGACGCCTATCAGGTGATGCGCACCGATCAGCGCCGCTACTTTGGCCATCCCGACCTGGTGCAGTTTATTCAACGCCTCAGCGGGCGGGTGCACAATCTCAACCTCGGAACGGTGCTGATAGGGGATATGGGCATGCCCGCTGGGGGGCGCTTCAACGGCGGCCACGCCAGCCATCAGACCGGGCTGGACGTCGATATCTTCTTACAGCTGCCAAAAACGCGCTGGACCGCGGCGCAGCTGCTGAAGCCCCAGGCGCTGGATCTGGTCTCTCAGGACGGCAAGCACGTTGTCTCCTCCCTGTGGCAGCCGGAAATCAACCATCTGATTAAGCTGGCCGCGGAAGATAACGACGTGACGCGCATCTTTGTTAATCCGGCCATTAAGCAGCGGCTGTGCGAAGACGCGGGAACCGATCGCGACTGGCTGCGCAAGGTGCGTCCGTGGTTCCAGCATCGGGCGCATATGCACGTGCGTTTGCGCTGCCCGGCAGATAGCCTGGAGTGCGTCGATCAACCTCTGCCGCCGCCGGGAGACGGCTGTGGTGCAGAGCTGCAAAGCTGGTTTGAACCGCCTAAACCTGCCTCAACGAAGCCTGAGAAGAAGACACCGCCGCCGTTGCCGCCTTCCTGCCAGGCGCTACTGGACGAGCATGTACTTTAATGGAAAATTTTAGCGATCTCTTTTTGGTCTCTCCGCTGCTGCTGGCAGTGCTTTTTTTTGTGGCCATTCTGGCCGGGTTTATTGACTCTCTGGCGGGGGGCGGTGGGCTGCTGACCATCCCGGCGCTGCTGGCGGCGGGCATGACCCCCGCCCAGGCGCTGGCGACTAACAAGCTGCAGGCCTGCGGCGGCTCCATCTCATCCTCTCTCTACTTTTTGCGCCGTGGAGTTGTGAGCCTGGGCGATCAGAAGCTGAATATTCTGATGACCTTTATCGGCTCAATGGCGGGGGCGCTGCTGGTACAGCACGTCCAGTCCGACGTGCTGCGCCAGATCCTGCCGGTACTGATCATCTGTATCGGGCTCTACTTCTTATTGATGCCGAAGCTCGGGGAAGAGGATCGGCAGCGCCGCCTCTACGGCCTGCCATTTGCGCTGGTGGCTGGCGGCTGCGTAGGCTTCTACGACGGCTTCTTTGGCCCAGCCGCCGGATCGTTTTACGCCCTGGCCTTCGTGACGCTTTGCGGCTTCAATCTGGCGAAATCCACCGCCCACGCCAAGCTACTCAACGCCACCTCCAATATTGGCGGCCTGCTGCTGTTTATCATCGGCGGCAAGGTGGTGTGGGCCACCGGATTTGTGATGCTTGCCGGGCAGTTTATCGGTGCGCGCTTCGGCTCGCGCCTGGTGCTGAGCAAAGGGCAAAAGCTGATCCGCCCGATGATTGTTATCGTCTCGGCAGTGATGAGCGCCAAACTTCTTTTTGATAGCCACGGACAGGAGATCCTCCACTGGGTGGGGATACACGCATGAGCAGTACGACACACCGCTACGAGCAGCTGATTGGGATCTTCAACGGCTGCTTTGCCGATGATTTTAATACGCGCCTGGTGAAGGGCGACGACGAGCCTATTTACCTTCCGGCTGACGACGAGGTCGACTATCACCGGATCGTTTTTGCCCACGGCTTTTACGCCAGCGCGCTGCATGAGATTTCACACTGGTGCGTCGCTGGCAAGGCACGCCGGGAGCTGGTCGATTTTGGCTACTGGTACTGCCCGGACGGTCGCGATGCCGCTACCCAGGGACAGTTTGAGGACGTCGAGGTGAAACCTCAGTCCTTTGAATGGCTCTTCTGCGTGGCCGCGGGCTTCCCGTTTAACGTCAGCTGCGACAACCTTGAAGGCGACGTCGAGCCGGATCGCATTGCCTTTCAGCGCCGGGTGCATGCCCAGGTGATGACCTGGCTGGAGCAGGGGATCCCCGAGCGTCCGGCCCGCTTTATCAAGGCATTACAGGATTATTATCACACGCCGTCTTTAACGGCAGACCAGTTTCCGTGGCCGAACGATCTGAACTAGCGCCACGGTTTTTAAAGAGGAAAGAAGATGATCGCGGAATTTGAATCACGCATTCTGGCGTTAATTGATGACATGGTTGAGCACGCCAGTGACGATGAGCTTTTCGCCAGCGGTTACCTGAGCGGCCACCTGACGCTGGCCGTCGCCGTGCTGGAAAACGGTGACGATCACTCCCCGGAGGCGGTGTACGCCCAGGTGACCTCCAGCCTTGAGCAGGCGATTCAGGGCGGCGAGCTCTCTCCGCGCGATCAGGTGCTGGTGCTGGAGATGTGGGAGAGACTCTACCAGCAGGCGCTGGCTTAAGGTGCAATTTTGCCCGGTGGCGCGATGCTTACCGGGCCTAGGGGCCTGTAGGCCGGGCAAATGCAGTGCCGCCCGGCGAACCCTCGTTACAACTCAGCGCGTTTCACTGCCTTACCCTTCAGCAGTTTTCTTACCCACAGACGATTTGGATTCAGCGCCGCGAGGGTCTCCGCCTCCAGCGGGATCGGCTCGTCGCTCATCTGCGCCGCCAGGATCTCTGCCGCCAGCGGAGCGCTGCATAGCCCGCGTGAACCCAGCGCGCCAAGCATATACAGCCCTGCATGCACTGGGGCCGAAACGGCGTGCTCCTGCTGCTCAGCCAGCTCCGCATAGTTCTCCACGGTAGCTGCATAATCGGCAACGTTACCCACCATAGGCAGATGGTCGCGTGTGGCGCAGCGCACGCCGCAGCGGGCGGACTTGCCGCTGACGTCTACCTCTTTTGCCCACTCCGCCTCGGGGAAGCAGTCGATTAACCGCTGGCGATTGTGCTGCTGATCCTCTTCGCTGTAGCTCGCCTCCTGTTGACCGCGATGGTAGCTCGCGCCGATGCAGTGCTCGCCGTTAGCGGGATTCTGCGGCGTCAGGTAGCCGTCATAGCACAGCACCTGACGCAGCGCCGACACTCCAGGGCGGGCAGGGATGTGGCTCACCTGGCCACCGACGGCGTAGACCGGCAGGTTTTCCGTCTGGGTAAACTGATTGACGCGGTGACCGTTCGCCAGCACCACCGTCTGATGGCAGGCGCTTTCGCCTTGAGTAAACGTCAGCTGCCAGCCCCTCTCCGTGGCGATGAGGGCGTTAACCTCGGATTGATACTGTACGCGCAGGCCCTGAGAAACTGCCAGCGCCAGCGCGGCGGCGGTAAGCTGGGCCGGGCAGAGCCAGCCGCCTGCCGGGTACTGAATGCCGCCGCAGCCGGTATCGACCCCTGTGGTCGCCTTCACCGCTTCGGCATCTACCGCCACGGCCACCTCGGCAGGGAGGGCCAGACTAAGCATCTGGGCAATCTTCTGCTGACTCTTTTCATCCCAGCCAAGCTGAGTGACGCCGCACCAGTCGCGGTCGAACTCAACCGGCAGGGTATCGTACAGCCTGAGGGCAAAGGTAAAGGCGGCCGGGAAGAAGCGGGCCAGAGCCGGATCGTGGGCGCTCAGCAGGGGATAGAGCGCTCCCTGGCGATTGCCGGACGCTCCCTGAGCGGGCGTCTCGTCGGCGCAGTAGAGCGTCACCTGCCAGCCCCGGCGCAGCAGAGAGAGTGAGAGCAGAGCGCTGGCAATGCCGCCGCCGACAATCGCTGCCTCCTGACCCGCTGCCGGCGTGCGGGCAAACCATGGCGTGCGCGATACGGGGTTCAGCGTTTGCTGCATCTCACCGGTTAGCATCTCGCGCTTGCGGCCAAATCCTTTTCTTTTTTGCATGGTGAAGCCCGCCTCCTGTAATCCCCGGCGGACAAAACCGGCGGAGGTAAAGGTTGCGAGCGTGCCACCGGGACGCGCCAGACGGGCCATGGCACTAAACAGCGACGGCGTCCACATCTCCGGGTTTTTCGCCGGGGCAAAGCCGTCAAGAAACCAGGCATCAACCTTCTGGTTGAGGGAATCATCCAGCGCATCGGTTAGTGTATTAATATCGCCAAACCAGAGATCGAGCGTAACGCGTCCGCCTGCCAGCAGCAGACGATGGCAGCCCGGCAGGGCGGCAGGCCACTGCGCCTGAAGCTGCTCCGCCCAGGGGGCCAGCTCGGGCCAGTGTCGGTGCGCCTGGGCTAAATCCGTGGCCTTTAGCGGAAATTTTTCAAAACTGATGAAGTGTAATCTTTGCAGCGTAGCCTGCGGGTGTGCGAGCAGAAACGCATCAAACGCCTGCCACAGCGTAAGAAAGTTTAGCCCGGTGCCGAAGCCGCTTTCGGCAACGATAAACAGCGGGCGCGGATGCACGGGAAAACGGGTGGCGAGCTGGTTGCCATCGAGGAAAACATGGCGTGTCTCCTCAAGTCCATTATCATTAGAGAAATAGACGTCGTCGAAATCTCGGGAAACAGGTGTACCCTCAGCGTTGAATTCGAGGTTGGCAGATTGTATAGCGGTTTGTTTCACGTAAGTTACTCGCGTGGCAGGCAGTGGCACGATCTTAACGATGTCGGCCCGCTGGCGCAAATTTCTCCAGAAATTGGCTGATCGGACTTGTTCGGCGTACAACTGTACGCTATCTTGCGAATCGAATCTTATAATAGTGCGAATGACAGAGGTATTGAATGAAACGTGCAGTGATTACTGGCTTGGGCATCGTTTCCAGCATCGGTAATAACCAGCAGGAAGTCCTCGCATCTCTGCGTGAAGGGCGCTCAGGGATCACTTTCTCCCAGGAATTTCACGATTCTGGTATGCGCAGCCACGTATGGGGTAATGTAAAACTGGACACCACGGGCATGATTGACCGCAAAGTGGTCCGTTTCATGAACGATGCCGCCATCTACGCCTTCCTCTCTATGCAGGAGGCCATCGCTGATGCTGGCCTGAGCGAAGAGGTTTACCAGAATAATCCACGCGTTGGCCTGATCGCTGGCTCGGGCGGCTCGTCCAAAGCACAGGTCTTTGGTGCGGACGCCATGCGCAGCCCGCGCGGCCTGAAAGCGGTTGGCCCCTATGTCGTGACCAAAGCGATGGGTTCAGCGGTTTCCGCCTGTCTCGCCACGCCGTTCAAAATCCACGGCGTCAACTACTCTATCAGCTCCGCCTGTGCGACCTCCGCACACTGCATCGGTAACGCGGTTGAGCAGATCCAGCTGGGCAAACAGGACATCGTTTTTGCTGGCGGCGGCGAAGAGCTGGGCTGGGAAATGGCCTGTGAGTTCGACGCGATGGGCGCGCTCTCTACTAAGTACAACGACGATCCGGCGAAAGCCTCCCGTACCTACGACGCTAACCGTGACGGTTTCGTTATTGCAGGCGGCGGCGGTATGGTGGTGGTGGAAGAGCTGGAGCACGCTCTGGCACGCGGCGCGCACATCTATGCGGAGATCGTGGGCTACGGCGCCACCTCCGACGGTGCTGACATGGTTGCTCCATCCGGTGAAGGCGCGGTGCGCTGCATGCAGATGGCGATGCACGGCCTGGACACGCCGATCGACTACCTGAACTCCCACGGCACCTCTACTCCGGTAGGCGACGTGAAAGAGCTGGGTGCGATCCGTGAAGTCTTCGGCAACAACAGCCCGGCTATCTCTGCTACCAAAGCCATGACCGGC
The DNA here is from genome assembly GCF_024656065.1 of Pseudescherichia sp. L3. Lineage (NCBI taxonomy): Bacteria > Pseudomonadati > Pseudomonadota > Gammaproteobacteria > Enterobacterales > Enterobacteriaceae > Pseudescherichia > Pseudescherichia sp. L3. The sequence goes on along the minus strand of NZ_JANKYC010000001.1, from coordinate 2,181,049 downwards.
CATTCGCTGGGCGCGGCGGGCGTGCAGGAAGCCATCTACTCTCTGCTGATGCTGGAACACGGCTTTATCGCCCCAAGCATCAATATCGATGAGATGGACGAGAAAGCAGAAGGCCTGAATATCGTCACCGAGACGACCGAGCGTGAGCTGAACACCGTAATGTCCAACAGCTTCGGCTTTGGCGGCACCAACGCCACGCTGGTGATGCGCAAGCTGAACAAATAATTGCCTTCCGGCAACATAAAAGGGAGCCTTCTGGCTCCTTTTTTTATGCTCAAGCGATGGCCAAAGCCAGGGGCAATTATGTGACATGCGTCCGGCAATCTGCCGCATCGGTTGCTATCCTCCAGTAGATTCCAACGAAGAGGGGGTACAGATGCCTGGATTTAAAGCAGATTTTCTTTGGGGCGGGGCGGTGGCCGCGCATCAGCTGGAGGGCGGCTGGCAGGAGGGAGGCAAAGGCGTTAGCGTTGCCGACGTGATGACCGCCGGGCGGCATGGCGTGCCGCGAGAAATTACCGAAGGCGTCATCGAGGGGAAATACTATCCCAACCATGAAGGCATCGACTTTTACCATCGCTACCCGCAGGACATTAAGCTGTTTGCGGAGATGGGCTTTAAATGCTTCCGTACCTCTATCGCCTGGACACGCATCTTCCCTCGCGGCGATGAGCTGGAGCCGAACGAAGCCGGGCTGCAGTTCTATGACGATCTCTTCGACGAGTGCCTGAAGTACAACATCGAGCCGGTGATCACCCTTTCACACTTTGAGATGCCCTATTACCTGGTCACCGAATATGGCGGCTGGCGCAACCGGCAGACAATTGAGTTCTTCGTTCGCTTTGCCAAAGCCGTCTTTACCCGTTACCAGAAGAAAGTGAAGTACTGGATGACCTTTAACGAGATCAACAACCAGGCCAACTTCAACGAGGATTTCGCGCCGTTCACCAACTCCGGGCTGCACTATAAGCCGGGTGAGGATCGCGAGCGGATTATGTATCAGGCCGCGCACTACGAGCTGGTGGCCAGCGCGCTGGCGGTGGAGGCCGGGCACGCGATTAACCCGGAGTTCCAGATTGGCTGCATGATCGCCATGTGTCCGGTCTATCCGCTCACCTGCGATCCCAACGACATGATGATGTCGGTCAACGCCATGCATCGCCGCTACTGGTTTGCCGACGTGCACGTTCGGGGCTACTACCCGAAACACACTCTGAACTACTTTGCGCGGAAAGCGTTCAACCTCGATATGACCGATGAGGATCTGCGCATCCTGCAGCGCGGCTGCGTCGACTACATTGGCTTTAGCTACTACATGTCGTTTGCCACCAAAGCCACCGAGGATAATCCTCGCCTTGACTATGACGAAACCAAAAGCCTGGTCACTAACCCGTGGGTAAAAGCCTCCGACTGGGGGTGGCAGATCGATCCGGTGGGGTTACGCTACTCGTTGAACTACTTCTACGATCTCTATCAGCTGCCGCTGTTTATTGTCGAAAACGGCTTTGGCGCTATCGACAAGCTGGAGGCGGACGGCACGGTGGACGACAGCTACCGCATCGCCTACCTGGGCGACCATATTCGCGAAATGAAGAAGGCGGTAGAGGAAGACGGTGTCGATCTGATGGGCTACACCCCATGGGGCTGCATCGACCTGGTCTCGGCGGGAACCGGCGAGATGAAAAAACGCTACGGCTTTATCTATGTCGACAAGGACAATGAAGGTAAAGGCACGCTGGCGCGCAGCAAGAAAAAATCGTTCGACTGGTATAAAGAGGTGATCAGAAGCAACGGCGAGAACCTGTAGCGGGAAAAGCCAGTCAGCGGCGGCGCTGACTGGCTGGCTGGCTGGCACGGCATCAGGGGATAATTCGCTCGCTCTTCAGCCGATCGAACAGCCCGGTAAAAGAGTCCAGCGTGCTGCGATAGCCGATAAACCCGGCCTTGCGGCTTTTACTCATATCGGTAAAGGCCTCCATCGGACGGCCCAGGTCGGCATCGGTATGCCACCATGAGACCAGCTTGTTGATGTCCGCCTCACGCAGCTGATGGTGCGCGGCAATCGTCCGCCAGGCGGCCTCGGCCTCCAGCATTCGACCCTCCAGGGGCATCATCTTCTCAGGGTAGGGCGCGGCCTCAATACCAAAATACGCAGCGAGGCGCGGCCACAGCCACTTCCAGCGGAATACGTCCCCGTTAACGGCGTTGAAGTCCTGGTTGGCTGCCGTCGGGCTGGTGGCTGCCCATTCCAGCTGCTCGGCCAGCAGGCCAGCATCGGTCACGTCCGACACGCCGTTCCACTGCTCAGGGGAGCCTGGGAAGATAAAGGGCCAGCCTTTTTCCCGGCACAGGGTGGCGTACACCGCCAGCGTCTGGCCCATATTCATGGCATTGCCCAGCGCATAGCCGACAATGGTATGCGGACGATGCACGCTCCAGCGATAGCCATACTTCTCGGCTCCCGCGAAAAGCGCATCCTCCTGGGCATAGTAGAAGTTCTCCACCGGCTGTCGACCCTGCTCTTCACGGAAAGGGGTCACCGGTACGGCACCTTTGCCGTAGGCTTCAAAAGGACCAAGATAGTGCTTAAGCCCGGTGACCAGCGCCACGTGCGCGCCGTGCAGACGGTTACCCAGCGCCTCAATGACGTTTTTCACCATCGCGCCGTTCACACGGATATTCTCTTTCTCACTCTCCTGACGCGCCCAGACGCTAAAGAAGAGCGCATCCGGTTTGACCGACTTCAGCGCCTCGTTGACCGCCGCCGCATCGGTCAGATCCGCCGTCAGGCTGGTACAGCCAGCGAGCACGTCGCCGCGTCCGCGTGACAGGCCGGTAACCTCCCAGCCCTCTTCCAACAGCTTCTCTGCCAGGGCGCGTCCAATCACGCCGCTGATACCCACTATCAATGCTTTTTTGCGCATCGCGCTCTCCTCATAACCAGGTCAGATAAAAAGCCTAATAGAGAATTGCGTTCTTATCCCGGTTATCTGCGTCAGGTGCGCGTTAAATCACCAGCCAGATCACTGCCATCACCACCAGCAGCGCGAGGGCAATCAGGCCCGGACGGGCAGAGAGCGACTTGACCGACTCCATCACCGGTGCGAACAGCGGATTGTAGATCGGCTGAATATTACGCGGCTCCAGCAGGGCCTCGTTGCGCTCGGCGCGGCGCAGGAAGATGTGGTTGAGCAGATCCTGCACCTGGGCGGTGGTCAGCACCGTCTGCGGCGTGACCTGATACGTCTGCTGGGCATAATCCTGCATGCTCTGCCATTCGCGCGCGTCCAGCGGCTGCTTCAGGGCCGACTGCACCGTATGCAGGGTCGGCGCCGTCTGGGTGCTCAACGTCTGGCGCGCCTGCAGCCATGTCAGGAGGTGGGCAAACTGCCTGGCCGGGATCGGCTCCCCGGTTTTCGCGCCGGAAAGCTCAATCATCGACTGCCAGATAAGCTTGCTGGACTCACCCGTGGCGGCAGCCAGCTTGGTGACCGCCTGGTTCAGCGTATTGTGCTCGGCAGGCAGCATCGGGCGATCGGTGGCCGGGCGCTGCTGCGGCTGGGGGATCGCCAGCTCGCCTTTCTGCAGCATCACCAGCACGGTCTTAAGCTGCTCGGGAGAGAGTTGGCTAAGCGCCGTCTGGCCAAACTGATGGCGGATAAACGTGCTCACCGCCTGGCGATTGTTGCCCTGGCCCAGCAGCTCCGTCAGCTGTGAGAGCACCTGACGGTTAGCACTATTCTGGACGGCACCCTCCAGGCGCTGGGTCAGACTCTGCTCGGCGGCAGGGAAGTGCCTGGAGAGCAGGGGAGCGTCGTTTTTTAAACCCAGATCGTGCTTCACCCCGGCCCAGACTTCGGCGCTCTGCTGCTGCGTCAGGGCCACCAGACGGGTAATCAGCCTCTCCAGCACCGTGCGCTGCTGGGTGGAGAGGGGCTGGTCGCCTGCGGCTGTGGTGGGGGTGGTCGGCTCTTGCCCGGGAGGGCGCGCCGGCGCACCCTGAATGGGTTGCATCATCTCTGTCCTTCTCTCTTACGTATGCGGCTCGCGTAACGGTCTGCGGCATTGTCGGTATGCCTGGCGGCGAGATTATGGCACACTTGCGCCGTTATCTCCCGTTCTCATACAGGTACCGTAACGTGAAAATCCTCGTTGATGAAAATATGCCTTATGCCCGCGAACTCTTTAGCCGTCTGGGCGAGGTAAAACCCGTTGCAGGCCGCCCGATCCCCGTGGACGAGTTGGCTGACGCGCAGGCATTAATGGTGCGCTCCGTCACCAGGGTCAATGCATCACTGCTCAGCGGGACCGCCGTTAAATTTGTCGGTACGGCTACCGCCGGAACCGATCATGTCGATCAGGCATGGCTGGACGAGGCGGGGATTGGCTTCTCTGCTGCACCGGGCTGCAACGCGATTGCGGTTGTGGAGTATGTCTTCTCCGCCCTGTTGATGCTGGCCGAACGCGACGGCTTTACGCTGAAAGATCGCACCGTGGGCATTGTCGGCGTCGGCAACGTCGGGTCGCGTTTACAAGCGCGGCTGGAGGCGTGGGGCGTGCGCACCCTGCTATGCGATCCACCGCGTGCCGAACGCGGCGATGCGGGGGATTTCCGCCCGCTGGAGGCGCTGGTGCGCGAGGCTGATATTCTCACCTTCCACACGCCGCTGTTCAAAGAGGGGCCGTATAAAACGCTGCACCTTGCTGACGACGCGCTGATTAGCGCCCTGAAGCCGGGCGCGATCCTGATCAATGCCTGCCGGGGCGCGGTGGTGGACAACGCCGCACTGCTCACGCGTCTGGAGGCCGGGCAGGATCTCAGCGTGGTGCTGGACGTGTGGGAGCCGGAGCCGGATCTCAACGTCGAGCTGCTCAAGCGTGTCGATATCGGGACGCCGCACATCGCTGGCTACACCCTGGAGGGCAAGGCGCGCGGCACCACTCAGGTCTTTGAAGCCTTTAGCGCCTTTATCGGCCATCGCCAGCAGGTTGCCCTCGACACCCTGCTGCCCGCGCCGGAATTTGGCCGCATCACTCTGCATGGCCCCCTCGATCAGCCAACGCTGAAAAGAGTGGCCCATTTAGTGTATGATGTGCGCCGCGATGATGCACCCCTGCGTAAAGTGGCGGGCATCCCGGGTGAGTTTGATAAGCTGCGCAAAAACTACCTTGAGCGCCGCGAGTGGTCATCGCTCTATATTCAGTGTGATGACGCCGAGGCCGCAAGCCTGCTGCATAAGCTCGGTTTTACCGCCGTCTATCACCCGACGCACTAAACTTATTCTCTTTCGCTCTCCGCCCTGCTGCGGGGAGCGTACTGCTATTGTCTGGAGTAAACCACCATGTCAGAAGGCTGGAACATTGCCATCCTGGGCGCGACCGGCGCTGTCGGCGAAGCCCTGCTCGAAACGCTTGCTGAGCGTCAGTTCCCGGTGGGCGATCTGTATGCGCTGGCCCGTCACGAGAGCGCTGGTAAAGATCTGCGCTACGTGGGTAAAACAATCTATGTCCAGGACGCCGCCGAGTTTGACTGGACGCAGGCGCAGCTGGCCTTTTTCGTGGCTGGCGCGGAGGCTTCAGCTACCTATATTGAAGAGGCGACCAACGCCGGCTGCCTGGTGATCGACGCCAGCGGCCTGTTTGCGCTGGAGCCGGACGTGCCGCTGGTTGTGCCGGACGTTAACCCGTTTGTGCTGGCCGACTACCGCAACCGCAACGTGATCGCCGTCGCCGACAGCCTCACCAGCCAGCTGCTGACCGCGCTGAAGCCGCTGATTGAGGCGGGTGGCCTGTCACGCATCGCTGTGACCAACCTGCTGTCGGTCTCGGGTCAGGGCAAGGCGGCGGTGGATGCGCTGGCCGGGCAGAGCGCCAAGCTGCTCAACGGCATTCCCGTGGATGAAGAGGACTACTTTGGTCGCCAGCTGGCGTTCAACATGCTGCCGCTGCGCGTTGATGGCGAAGGCAGCGTCCCTGACGAGCGCCGCGTCGTCGACCAGGTGCGCAAGGTGCTGCAGGATGAGGGGCTGATGATCTCCGTCAGCAGCGTCCAGTCGCCGGTCTTCTACGGCCACGCGCAGATGGTTACCTTTGAAGCCCTGCGTCCTCTGGCGGCGGAAGAGGCTCGCGACGCCTTTGCCCATGGCGAAGATATCGTCCTCTCCGAAGCGGGTGAGTTTCCTACCCAGGTGGGAGATGCCTCCGGTAATACTCAGCTCTCCGTCGGCTGCGTGCGTAACGACTACGGCATGCCGGAGCAGATCCAGTTCTGGTCAGTCGCCGACAACGTGCGCTTCGGCGGCGCGCTGATGGCGGTGAAGATCGCTGAGAAGCTGGTCCAGGAGTATCTCTACTGATGTCAGAAGTGCAGGAGAAGCCGGTCTATCGGATCGCGCTGGGCATTGAGTACGACGGCAGCAAATATTATGGCTGGCAGCGGCAGAACGAAGTTCGCAGCGTGCAGGAGAAGCTGGAGAAGGCGCTCTCGCAGGTCGCGAACGAGCCGATCTCGGTCTTCTGCGCGGGCCGCACCGATGCAGGCGTGCACGGCACGGGGCAGGTGGTGCACTTCGAGACCACCGCCCTGCGTAAAGACGCTGCCTGGACGCTGGGCGTAAATGCGAATTTACCTGGTGACATTGCGGTGCGCTGGGTGAAAGATGTGCCCGATGATTTTCATGCCCGATTTAGCGCCACGGCTCGCCGTTACCGCTACGTCATCTACAACCATCGCCTGCGTCCGGCGGTGCTTGGCCAGGGCGTGACGCACTACCATCAGCCGCTGGACGCAGAGCGGATGCACCGCGCGGCCCAGTGTCTGATTGGCGAGAATGACTTTACCTCGTTCCGGGCGGTACAGTGCCAGTCGCGCACGCCGTGGCGTAACGTGATGCACATTAACGTAACCCGTTACGGTGCATATGTGGTGGTCGATATCAAAGCCAATGCCTTTGTACATCATATGGTCAGGAACATTGTCGGCAGCCTGATGGAAGTAGGTAGCCACAACCAGCCGGAGAGCTGGATAGCAGAGCTGCTGGCGGCCAGGGATCGTCGGCTAGCAGCGGCAACGGCAAAAGCGGAAGGGCTGTACCTGGTGGCGGTGGACTATCCCGCCAGGTTCGCGCTGCCGGTATTGCCTATGGGCCCGCTGTTTTTAGCGGACTAGATGCAGACAGACAAAGGCTAATGACATGGATTTTATCTACTTTCTGATCGACTTTATCCTGCACATTGATGTGCACCTGGCGGAGCTGGTGGCCGAATACGGCATCTGGATCTACGCCATCCTGTTCCTGATTTTATTCTGTGAAACCGGGCTGGTGGTCACGCCGTTTCTGCCGGGCGACTCGTTGCTGTTCGTGGCCGGGGCGCTCTCTGCGCTGCCGAGCAACGATCTCAACGTGCATATGATGGTGATGCTGATGATTGTCGCGGCGATCCTCGGCGATGCGGTGAACTACACCATTGGCCGTCTGTTTGGCGATCGGCTCTTCAGTAATCCCAACTCCAAAATCTTCCGTCGCAGCTACCTCGATAAGACCCATGCCTTCTACGACAAGCACGGCGGCAAGACGATCGTTCTGGCGCGATTTGTGCCGATCGTCAGAACCTTCGCGCCTTTTGTGGCGGGAATGGGGCATATGTCCTATCGTCATTTTGCGGCTTATAACGTCATCGGCGCGCTGCTGTGGGTGCTGCTGTTTACCTATGCAGGCTATCTGTTTGGCGATCTGCCGGTTGTGCAGGAGAATTTGAAGCTGATGATCGTCGCGATTATCGTGCTCTCTATCCTGCCAGGCGTAGTCGAAATTATTCGTCATCGACGGGCGGCATCACGACAGGCAAAATAGGAACCCGGCAACGGTTCGACCACTTTTTTGTCCCAAGTTGCCGACTGTTATGTTTTAATGTGCACCATTTATGGGCTACCAGGTTCATGCAGAAAGGTTATCAATGAGCTGGATTGAACGAATTAAGAGCAATATTACTCCCACCCGCAAGGCAAGCATCCCTGAGGGCGTGTGGACCAAATGTGACAGCTGCGGTCAGGTGCTTTACCGTGCCGAACTGGAGCGTAACCTGGAGGTCTGCCCGAAGTGTGACCACCACATGCGTATGTCAGCGCGTAATCGCCTGCATAGCCTGCTGGATGAAGGGTCCATGGTGGAGCTGGGTAGCGAGCTTGAGCCGAAAGATGTGCTGAAGTTCCGCGACTCTAAGAAGTACAAAGATCGTCTGGCCACGGCTCAGAAAGAGACCGGTGAGACAGACGCGCTGGTGGTGATGAAAGGCACCCTGCACGAGATGCCGGTTGTGGCGGCAGCCTTTGAGTTTGCCTTTATGGGCGGCTCCATGGGCTCGGTTGTGGGCGCACGTTTTGTTCGTGCCGTTGAGCAGGCGCTGGAAGACAACTGCCCGCTGATCTGCTTCTCCGCCTCCGGCGGGGCGCGTATGCAGGAAGCGCTGATGTCCCTGATGCAGATGGCGAAAACCTCTGCCGCGCTGGCAAAAATGCAGGAGCGCGGCCTGCCGTATATCTCCGTGCTGACCGACCCGACCATGGGCGGCGTCTCTGCAAGCTTTGCGATGCTGGGCGATCTCAATATCGCTGAGCCGAAGGCGCTTATCGGCTTTGCCGGTCCGCGCGTTATCGAGCAGACCGTGCGTGAGAAACTGCCGCCGGGCTTCCAGCGCAGCGAGTTTCTGATTGAGAAAGGCGCGATCGATATGATCGTGCGTCGTCCAGAGCTGCGCCTGAAGCTGGCGAGCATTCTGGCGAAGCTGATGAACCAGCCTGCACCCAACCCGGATGCCCCGCGTGAAAGCGTAGTGGTACCGCCGGTACCGGATCAGGAAGGCGGAGTCTGATAAATCAGGAGGCAGGGCCAGCCGGCTCTGCCTTTTTTCTTTTCACACTGGCAGCAATCCCCGGGCACTATGGAAATGAAAAGCACTCCTCAAGCCACGTCGCCCCTGGCCACGTGGCTTTCTTATCTGGAAAACCTGCACGGTAAAACCATCGATATGGGTCTTGAGCGCGTCAGCCGGGTGGCCGCGGCGCTGGATGTCTTAAAGCCCGCACCTTTCGTCTTTACCGTGGCAGGCACCAACGGCAAAGGCACCACCTGCCGCACGCTGGAGTCGATTTTGCTGGCGGCAGGCTACCGGGTTGGCGTCTACAGCTCGCCCCATCTGGTGCGCTATACCGAGCGTGTGCGCGTGCAGGGCGGGGAGCTTCCCGAGCTGGAGCATACCCGTTCGTTTGCCGCCATTGAGGCCGCCCGCGGCGAAACCTCGCTCACCTACTTTGAGTACGGCACGCTCTCGGCGCTGTGGCTGTTTAAGCAGGCCGCGCTGGACGTGGTCATTCTTGAAGTCGGGCTGGGCGGACGTCTGGACGCCACCAACATGGTGGATGCCGACGTGGCAGTGGTCACCAGCATCGCCCTCGATCATACCGACTGGCTGGGGCCGGATCGCGAAAGTATTGGCCGGGAAAAAGCCGGGATCTTCCGCGGCGGCAAACCGGCGGTGGTGGGTGAACCCGATATGCCGTATACCATTGCCGAGGTGGCGAGCGAGAAGGGGGCCAGCCTGCTGCGTCGCGGGGTCGACTGGCACTACGCGGTAGCGGATAATAGCTGGACATTTCAGGATACGGCGGGCGAGCTGAGCGCGCTGCCGCTGCCCCACGTTCCACAGCCGAATGCGGCGACCGCCCTGGCGGCGCTGCGCGCCAGTGGGCTAAAGGTGAGCGAGCAGGCAATCCGCGAGGGCATTGCCAGCGCGATCCTGCCGGGGCGTTTTCAGACGGTGAGCGAGTCGCCAAGGGTGATCCTCGACGTGGCGCATAACCCGCACGCGGCGGCTTACCTTGCTGGACGGCTTGCAGCTCTGCCATCTCACGGGCGGGTACTGGCGGTGGTCGGGATGCTGCACGATAAAGACATCGGCGGTACGCTGGCCTGTCTGGAGCAGTGCGTCGATAGCTGGTATTGTGCCCCTCTGGAGGGGCCACGCGGTGCAACAGCAGAGCAGCTGCTGGCCCATCTGAAAGGCGGGGCGGCATTTGCTGACGTCGAGCAGGCGTGGCGCGCGGCAATGGCGGATGCCAGACCTGAAGATACCGTGCTGGTGTGTGGTTCATTCCACACGGTGGCACATGTCATGGAAGCGATGGACGCGGGGAGAGCAGGTGGCAAGTAAGTTTCAGAACCGTTTAATGGGAACCATTGTGCTGGTGGCGCTGGGAGTAATTATCCTGCCAGGGCTGCTGGACGGGCAGAAAAAACACTATCAGGACGAGTTTGCGGCGATCCCGCTGGTGCCGAAACCGGGCGATCGCGACGAGCCGGACATGATGCCAGCGGCAACGCAGGCGCTACCGGCCCAGCCGCCGGAGGGCGCGGCGGAAGAGGTGCGGGCGGGGGATGCCGCCGCGCCGTCGCTGGAAACGTCTCGCCAGGCGCTAGAAGGCAGCGCGCTGGAGGCAGAGCAGTATCCGGTAGAGACGCCGAAAGCGAAGCCGGTGGAAAAGGCGCAGCCTAAGCCACAGCCACAGCCGCAGCGTGACCGAGCCAGCGAGCAGTTAGCCGCCGCGAACGACGCGCCGGTGGCCCCGCCTAAACCGGCAGCGGAGGAGAAACCTGCGCCAACCGGCAAAGCCTGGGTCGTCCAGCTTGGGGCGCTAAAAAATGCCGATAAAGTCACCGAGATCGTCGGCAAGCTGCGCGGAGCAGGGTATCGCGTTTACACTATTCCAAATACGCCGGTACAGGGTAAAATAACCCGCATTCTGGTCGGCCCGGACGCCTCCAGAGACAAGCTAAAAGGATCGCTCGGGGAGTTAAAACAGCTCTCAGGCTTAAGCGGCGTGGTGATGAACTACAGCGCAAACTGATCCTTTGGCGGGTTAAAAAAAGCGCGGCCGGCAGGCCCATAGAGGCAAAAGGTCTGATGGCGTTGAATATTTTTTCAGCGCCATTTTTATTTTCGCGCGGCACGGAAATCGCTACGCAAACGTTTTCTTTTTCTGTTAGAATGCGCCCCGAACTGGACGACAGGGCGTAAAATCATGGGACACATATGGTCTGGATTGATTACGCCATCATCGCGGTAATAGGTTTTTCCTGTCTGGTTAGCCTGATCCGTGGCTTTGTACGTGAAGCGTTATCGCTGGTGACATGGGGTTGTGCTTTCTTTGTTGCCAGTCATTACTACACTTACCTGTCTGTTTGGTTCACGGGCTTTGAAGACGAACTGGTGCGGAACGGGATTGCTATCGCAGTACTGTTTATCGCAACGCTGATTGTCGGCGCTATTGTTAACTACATTTTCGGCGCGCTGGTCGATAAAACCGGTCTGTCGGGAACCGACAGGGTGTTGGGGATTTGCTTCGGTGCGCTACGTGGGGCGCTGATTGTTGCCGCAATCCTGTTCTTTCTCGATACCTTTACCGGGTTCTCGAAAAGCGATGACTGGCAGCGTTCGCAGCTGATCCCACAGTTCAGTGTTATCATCAGGTGGTTCTTTGACTATCTGCAAAGCTCGTCTAGTTTTTTGCCCAGGGCGTAAGCCCTGCGATGTGGCCTAGCGAGGAAAAGACGTATGTGCGGTATTGTCGGTATCGCCGGTGTTATGCCGGTAAACCAGTCGATTTATGACGCGTTAACGGTGCTTCAGCACCGTGGTCAAGATGCCGCAGGCATCATCACTATCGATGAAAACAACTGCTTCCGTTTACGTAAAGCGAACGGGATGGTTAGCGATGTATTTGAAGCCCGCCACATGCAGCGCCTCCAGGGGAATATGGGTATCGGCCATGTGCGTTACCCCACCGCTGGTAGCTCCAGCGCGTCTGAAGCGCAGCCCTTCTACGTTAACTCGCCGTATGGCATCACGCTTGCCCACAACGGCAACCTGACCAACGCCCACGAGCTGCGTAAGAAGCTGTTCCAGGAGAAGCGTCGCCACATCAACACCACCTCCGACTCTGAAATCCTGCTCAATATTTTCGCCAGCGAGCTGGATAACTTCCGCCACTACCCGTTAGAGGCGGATAACATTTTTGCCGCGATCGCCGCGACCAACCGCCAGATCCGCGGCGCGTACGCCTGCATCGCGATGATTATCGGCCACGGCATGGTCGGCTTCCGCGATCCCAACGGCATCCGTCCCCTGGTGCTGGGCAAGCGTGACATCGGCGACGGCCGCACCGAGTATATGATGGCCTCCGAGAGCGTGGCGCTGGATACGCTGGGCTTTGAGTTCCTGCGTGACGTTGCCCCTGGCGAAGCGGTCTACATCACCGAGAAGGGCCAGCTCTCTACCCGCCAGTGCGCCGACAACCCGGTCAGCAACCCGTGCCTGTTTGAGTATGTCTACTTCGCCCGTCCGGACTCCTTTATCGACAAGATCTCCGTCTACAGCGCCCGCGTTAATATGGGTAAAAAACTGGGGGCGAAGATTGCCCGCGAGTGGGAAGATCTCGACATTGACGTGGTGATCCCGATCCCGGAGACCTCCTGCGATATCGCGCTGGAGATTGCCCACATTCTGGATAAACCCTACCGTCAGGGCTTTGTGAAGAACCGCTACGTTGGCCGCACCTTTATCATGCCGGGCCAGCAGCTGCGTCGTAAATCTGTACGCCGTAAGCTGAACGCTAACCGCGCCGAGTTCCGCGACAAGAACGTGCTGCTGGTGGATGACTCCATCGTGCGCGGCACCACCTCGGAGCAGATCATTGAGATGGCACGCGAAGCCGGGGCGAAGAAAGTTTACCTCGCCTCAGCAGCACCGGAGATCCGCTTCCCGAACGTCTACGGCATCGATATGCCAACCGCGAACGAGCTGATCGCCCACGGGCGTGAAGTGGACGAGATCCGCCAGATCATCGGCGCTGACGGCCTGATCTTCCAGGACCTCAACGATCTCATCGACGCGGTACGCGCCGAGAACCCGGATATCCAGCAGTTTGAGTGCTCAGTGTTCAACGGGATCTACGTGACCAAAGACGTGAACCAGCAGTACCTCGACTATCTCGACTCTCTGCGCAATGACGATGTCAAAGCCGTGCAGATGCAAAACGATCTCGAAAGCTTAGAGATGCATAACGAGGGTTAACTCTCGCGCGCCCTGCGTTCGCAGGGCGCTTCAACGTTGCAACGCCCGCTATAATCCGGCAAAGTCCTCTCACGAAAGTAAAAGGACGGGAATATGAAACGACTGATTATTGGCATCTCGGGTGCCAGCGGGGCCATCTATGGCGTGCGTCTGCTGCAGGTGCTGCGCGACGTGGCTGAAGTGGAAACCCATCTGGTCATGAGCAACGCCGCCCGCCAGACGCTGGCGCTGGAGACCGACCTCTCCCTGCGTGACGTACAGGCGCTCGCCGACGTGGTGCATGACTCGCGTGATATCGCCGCCAGCATCTCCTCCGGCTCGTTTAAAACCGCTGGTATGGTGATCCTTCCCTGTTCCATCAAAACCCTCTCCGGCATCGTTCACAGCTATACCGACAGCCTGCTAACGCGTGCGGCGGACGTGGTACTGAAAGAGCGCCGCCCGCTGGTGCTCTGCGTACGGGAAACGCCGCTGCATCTCGGCCATCTGCGGCTGATGACGCAGGCAGCGGAGCTGGGCGCGGCGATCATGCCCCCGGTCCCTGCCTTCTATCATCGCCCACAGACCCTCGATGACATCATCAACCAGACGGTGAATCGCGTTATCGATCAGTTCGACATTGACCTGCCGGAAGATCTCTTTACCCGCTGGCAAGGACCCGCTGCGTCAAAATAGTGCATCTCACCTGGATTGCCCTGTTTCAGGGCAAATCTGCAAGCGCGATCATATCCTCAACATTTAACCGCTGTTTTCAGTTTGTAACGCTGCGGTTCATTTGGCAGACCTGCTATCTTTCACCCTAACGGTAATGCTGCAACCTTTTATTAACATTTCTGACGGCGATTATTATTCGTCATGAGAAAGTGGCATAAGACGTGCAAGCATCAGCGGGTAACACAACACAATGTATACAACAACAACACGCAATAGATAATAAAATCAGAAACTCGAGGGTAATGTATGAAGAAGACGGCTGTAGCTCTCTCTTTACTGCTGGGACTCTCCAGCGCCGCCAGCGTTTACGCTGCGCTTCCTCAGACCGTGCGCATTGGTACGGACGCGACCTATGCGCCATTCTCGTCTAAAGACGCGAAGGGTGAGTTTGTCGGCTTTGATATCGACCTCGGCAACGAGATGTGCAAGCGTATTCAGGTTAAGTGCACCTGGGTGGGCAGCGATTTTGACGCGCTGATCCCCTCCCTGAAAGCCAAGAAAATTGATGCCATCATCTCTTCTCTCTCTATTACTGAAAAGCGCCAGCAGGAGATCGCCTTCTCCGATAAGCTCTACGCCGCCGATTCACGTCTGATTGCCGCCAAAGGCTCGCCGATCCAGCCGACCATTGAGTCGCTGAAGGGCAAGCACGTTGGCGTGTTACAGGGTTCAACTCAGGAAGCCTTTGGCAACGCCAACTGGCGCAGCAAAGGCATTGATGTGGTTGCCTACCAGAACCAGGATCTGATCTACTCTGACCTTGCCGCCGGTCGTCTGGACGCCGCCCTGCAGGATGAGGTTGCCGCCAGCGAAGGCTTCCTTAAACAGCCTGCCGGGAAAGAGTTCGCCTTCGCCGGTCCGTCGGTAAAAGATAAAAACTTCTTCGGTGACGGTACCGGGGTTGGCCTGCGCAAAGACGATACCGAGCTGAAGGCCGCGTTCGACAAAGCGCTGGGGGAAATCCGCAAAGACGGTACCTATGACAAAATGGCGAAAAAATACTTCGACTTTAACGTTTACGGTGACTAAGTGACGGTACGCCTTTGCACCAGGGTGGTGATCCAGCATGGTGCATTGATGCGGTTGATGCCTTACGGCGGTGCGGTAAACGTACTTAAGTCAGGCAACGGGACCTAAAACAGCATAGTTAAGCAGTGGCGCTGCAAAAAAAAGCGCCCGGCAGGGCAGAATATTTTGCCTTGCCGGGCCGAATAATGGCACGATAGCCGTACCGTATTCTGTGCAAAATCCCGTTAAAAGACCGTCAGTTGAGGATGTTTATGAATAAGTTGGTATTATCGCTTTCTCTGGTACTTGCTCTTTCCAGCGCGTCCAGCGCTTTCGCTGCTGTTCCGCAAAAACTGCGTATTGGCACCGATCCTACCTATGCGCCGTTCGAATCGAAGAATGCGCAGGGTGAATTAGTGGGTTTTGATATCGATCTGGCTAAAGAGCTGTGTAAACGCATTAATACCCAGTGTACCTTCATTGAGAACCCGCTGGATGCGCTAATCCCCTCGCTGAAAGCGAAGAAAATCGATGCCATCATGTCGTCGCTCTCGATTACCGAGAAGCGCCAGCAGGAGATCGCGTTTACTGACAAGCTTTATGCAGCAGATTCACGTCTGGTAGTGGCGAAAGCCTCTAATATTCAGCCGGACCTGTCGACCCTGAAAGGCAAACGCGTCGGCGTTCTGCAGGGCACCACCCAGGAGACCTACGGCAACGAACACTGGGCGGCGAAAGGCGTTGAGATCGTCTCCTATCAGGGCCAGGACTCTATCTATGCCGACCTGACCGCAGGCCGTATCGACGCCGCATTCCAGGATGAAGTGGCCGCCAGCGAAGGTTTCCTGAAAACCCAGGCAGGCAAAGAGTACAAATTTGGTGGCCCGTCGATCAAAGATGAGAAGCTGTTTGGCGTGGGTACCGGCATGGGCATTCGCAAAGAGGATAACGAGCTGCGCGAAGCGCTGAACAAAGCCTTTGCCGATATGCGTGCCGACGGCACCTACGAAAAGCTGGCGAAAAAGTATTTCGATTTTGATGTTTACGGTGGCTAATCCCCACCTGTGACAAACGTGCGGCCCCTCCCATCGCGGGAGGGGAAAAGACACGGCAGACACTACACACCACGGGGCAGGCTGCATGCTGTACGGGTTTTCTCAAGTTATATTCCAGGGCGCTGTTGTCACGCTGGAGCTGGCGCTCAGCTCCGTTGTGCTGGCCGTGCTGATCGGCCTGGCGGGGGCAGGGGCCAAGCTCTCTCATAGCCGCCTGCTGGCCGCTATTTTTGAAGGCTACACCACGCTTATCCGTGGCGTGCCCGATCTGGTGCTGATGCTGCTCATCTTCTACGGGCTGCAAATCGCGCTGAACAGCGTCACCGATGCCGTCGGCATGGCACAGATTGATATCGATCCGATGATCGCCGGTATCATCACCCTCGGCTTTATCTACGGAGCCTACTTTACGGAAACCTTTCGCGGAGCGTTTATGGCCGTGCCGAAAGGGCATATCGAGGCGGCGACCGCCTTTGGCTTTACCAGCGGACAGACCTTTCGCCGCATCCTCTTTCCGGCCATGATGCGCTACGCCCTGCCGGGAATTGGTAACAACTGGCAGGTGATCCTCAAGGCCACCGCGCTGGTGTCGCTGCTGGGCCTGGAAGACGTGGTCAAAGCCACCCAGCTTGCCGGGAAAAGCACCTGGGAGCCGTTCTACTTCGCCGTGGTCTGCGGACTTATCTACCTGGTATTTACCACCGTCTCTAATGGGGTGCTGCTTCTGCTCGAACGCCGCTACTCCGTGGGCGTGAAGAGGGCTGACCTGTGATTGAAATTATTCAGGAGTACTGGCGCGCCCTGCTGTGGACCGACGGCTACCGCTTTACCGGCGTGGCAATCACTCTCTGGCTGCTGATCCTGTCGGTGGTGATGGGCGGCATCCTCGCGCTGTTTCTCGCCATCGGGCGCGTCTCCAGCAACAAATTTATCTGCTTTCCTATCTGGCTGTTTACCTACATTTTTCGCGGCACGCCGCTCTACGTCCAGCTGCTGGTCTTCTACTCCGGGATGTACACCCTGGAGATTGTAAAGGGCACGGAGCTGCTGAACGCCTTTTTCCGTAGCGGCCTCAACTGTACGGTGCTGGCGTTAACGCTCAATACCTGCGCCTACACCACCGAGATTTTTGCCGGCGCGATCCGCTCGGTGCCGCACGGCGAGATCGAGGCGGCGCGGGCCTACGGCTTCTCGTCGGTGAAGATGTACCGCTGCATTATTCTGCCGTCGGCGCTGCGCATCGCGCTGCCTGCCTACAGCAACGAAGTGATCCTCATGCTGCACTCGACGGCGCTGGCCTTTACCGCCACCGTCCCGGATCTGCTGAAAATCGCTCGTGATATTAACTCGGCCACCTACCAGCCCTTTACCGCGTTTGGTATTGCCGCCGTGTTGTACCTGATCATCTCCTATGCGCTGATTAGCCTGTTCCGCAAAGCGGAAAAACGCTGGCTGAAGCATATGAAACCTTCTTCGACGCACTGAGAATACGATGTCCGAGAATAAATTAAACGTTACAGATCTGCACAAGCGCTACGGCGAACACGAGGTGCTGAAAGGGGTATCGCTGCAGGCTAACGCAGGCGATGTGATCACCATTATCGGCTCGTCGGGATCCGGCAAGAGTACCTTCCTGCGCTGCATTAACTTTCTTGAGAAACCAAGCGAAGGCACGATTGTGGTGAGCGGGCAGAACATCACCCTGGTGCGGGATAAAGACGGCCAGCTGAAGGTGGCTGATAAGCATCAGCTGCGCCTGCTGCGTACCCGCCTGACCATGGTGTTCCAGCACTTTAACCTCTGGAGCCACATGACGGTGCTGGAGAACGTGATGGAAGCGCCGATTCAGGTGCTGGGGTTAAGCAAGCAGGAGGCGCGGGAGCGGGCGGTAAGGTATCTGGCGAAGGTCGGCATCGACGAGCGTGCCCAGGCGAAATACCCGGTGCACCTCTCCGGGGGCCAGCAGCAGCGCGTCTCGATTGCCCGCGCGCTGGCGATGGAGCCTGAGGTGCTGCTGTTTGACGAGCCGACCTCGGCGCTGGATCCTGAGCTGGTGGGCGAAGTGCTGCGCATCATGCAGAAGCTGGCAGAAGAGGGGAAAACCATGGTGGTCGTGACTCATGAGATGGGCTTTGCCCGCCACGTCTCTTCTCACGTGATCTTCCTGCATCAGGGGAAAATTGAGGAGGAGGGCAAGCCGGAGGCGCTGTTTGACAATCCGCAGAGCCCACGCCTGCAGCAGTTCCTTAAAGGCTCGCTGAAGTAATGCTCCGGCCCTCTTCTTAACCGGGGAGGGCTGAGCTGAACGCCTGGTCAGTCAGACGGTAAACCCAGTCATCGTGAAACACGCCGTTCAGGCGATAAACCTTCTGCAGGATCTCCACCCGGCTAAACCCTAGCTTCTCCAGCACGCGTTGCGAGCCGACGTTCCCTGCCAGCACCCACGCATTGAGCGCCGTGACGCCCGCTTCGTTAAACGCGTAGTGACACAGGGCGCGCAGGGCTTCGCTGGCGTAACCCTGACCCTGAGCCCAGGTGGCAATGCTGTAGCCGACGTCTGCCTCCTGCGGGTTCGCTCCCGACCGGCTCAGACCAATATCCCCCAGCGCGGCTCCAGTGTCCTGCTGGCGAATGACAAACGCCCCGGCGTCGATCAAACGCGCATTAAATACCCGACGAATATCCTGCTGCGAGGCGATATCCGCCATAAAACGCATAATGGCCGGATCGCGGCGCAGGCGCAGGAAAAACGGCCAGTCAGACTCCTGAAAGGGAGAGAGGCTCAGGCGGGGAGTGGTCAGCGTCAGCATTGGAATCATCATTCTGGTGAATATGTCGATTACATTATCACCAGAATGATAAGTTGGTACTATTTATTTTAACGATTCAGCGCAGTACGTCTGCAAGGGCTTCATCCAGATCGTACCAGCGAAAACCAAACCCGGAGGCCTCCAGACGCTTGGGCAGCGCACGCTGGCCGCCGAGCACCAGCACCGACGACTCACCCATCAGCAGACGCACGGCGCTGGCTGGCGCGCGCATAAAGGCGGGACGGTGCAGGGCATGGCCGAGGGCATGGGCGAAGCGTTCGTTATGCACCGGGTAGGGGGAGACCATATTAAACGGGCCGCGCAGATCGTTATCCAGCAGCCAGAGAATGCCGTTGACCATATCATCGATATGGATCCAGGCCAGATACTGTCGTCCGCTGCCGATCGGGCCGCCGAGGCCGAGGCGGAACACCGGCAGCATTTTCGCCAGCACGCCGCCTTTCGGGGCAAAGACCACGCCGGTGCGCAGCAGGCAGACGCGGGTCTGGTCGCTCAGCGCGCCGCAGGCAATTTGCTCCCAGCGAGCGCAGAGCTTATGGGTAAACTCATTGTGCGGCGGCTCCTCTTCGGTCACGACTACCTCACCGAGATCGCCGTAGTAGCCCGTTGCCGATCCGGAGATCAGCACCGAGGGCGGCGTAGCGCTAGCCTTGATCAGATCCACCAGCTTCTGGGTGATCTCCCAGCGGCTGTTGCACAGGCGCACTTTTTGCGCCTCGCTCCAGCGTTTGTCGGCAATCGGCTCGCCCGCCAGATTAATTACCGCGTCGATGTCGTTGAGATCGTGGCGATCGTCAAGTCCTTTGCTGAAGGTCACACCATCCCCCAGCGTGCGGCGTGCCCGCTCTGGGCTGCGGGTAATCACCGTTACTGAATGCCCCAGCGCCAGCAGGCGAGGAACAAGATGGCTGCCAATCAGGCCGGTACCGCCGGTAATTAAAATCCTCATGCAACCTCCAGGGCTGCGCTTAACGTCGCCAGCTCATACTCATCGACACCGAGTCGGCATAACGTAGCGCGTAAAGTTTATCGATCTCCACTTCAGCATAGGTAACCCAGTGATGTTCGCGTGCGATATCAAGCACATCCTGAGTTAATTTTTCCAGCAAAAAGAAGCGATTATTTTCAATATGCTGAATGATGTTTTTAGTGATGGTGCGGTAGTTCAGGGCATCGTTGATATCCTCACTAGCCCGCGCTTTGTCCGCGGGGTAGTGGATAACCACGTTGACCACGATATCCTGGCGGTTTGCTATCTCCTCATCTTTGATGCCGATAAAGGTCCGCAGGCGCAAATTTTTTATTCGTATGACAGCGTCTGGTTGCGACATGATAAATTCCCTCTGTGTAGTGATCGGCAATATCATACACGAGGTTAAACGGCCTGCCCACGCGGGCGAGACGGCTAATTCTGCGCAATTTTTTGCATCGCCCGCAGGGTGGCGGGGCGGGTGCGAATGCGCTCGAACCAGTTGTTTACCGCCGGGTAGCTGCTGAGGTTGATCCGCTGGCGCTCGTGGGCATTGATCCACGGCCAGGCGGCGATGTCGGCGATGCTGTAGTGCTCGCCGCCCAGCCAGGGCACGCGCTCAAGACGCTTGTTCATCACGCCGTAGAGACGCTGGGTTTCAACCTGAAAACGCTCGATAGCGTAGGGCACTGGCTTGGGCGCAAAGTAGTTAAAGTGGTGATTTTGCCCGAGCATCGGCCCCAGACCGCCTACCTGCCAGAAGAGCCACTGTAGCGTCAGATGCCGCTCGCGCAGCTCGCCGCTGAGCAGCATGCCGCTCTTCTCTGCCAAATAGAGCAGGATCTCCCCTGATTCAAACAGGCTAAGCGGCGCACCACCGTCGACAGGGGCATGGTCTACGATGGCGGGAATTTTATTATTCGGCGAGATCTCCAGAAAGTCAGGACGAAACTGATCGCCTTTGCTGATATCGACGCGGATCAGACGGTAATCCAGCTCCGCCTCTTCCAGGAATAGCGTAATTTTGTGACCGTTAGGGGTGGGCGCGTAATAGAGATCGATCATCTCAGCTCCTGTCAGGGAATAAAGTCGCAAACAGGAGTATAGGCGCTGGCGGGCGAGGCGGGATTTTAAGGCAGTGACAGCCCGCACAGGACGCTATATTTTAGATGAAATTCGATAATTTAATGAGGATACCCATGGGCGAGCCAGCAATAACGTTGTGGTCTGATGCAGACTTTTTCTCTCCTTACGTCATGTCGGTGTACGTCACGCTACACGAAAAGGCGCTGCCTTTTACGCTGAAGACCGTCGACCTCAACGATGGCGAACATCTGCGCCCGGAGTGGAAGGGATACCATCTCAGCCGCCGCGTGCCGCTGCTGGAGGTTGACGGCTTTGAGCTGACGGAGTCCTCGGCGATTAGCGAATACCTTGAGGAGCGTTTTGCGCCGCCGGAGTGGGAGCGCGTCTATCCTCACGATCTCCAGAAGCGCGCCAGAGCACGGCAGATTCAGGCATGGCTGCGCAGCGATCTGATGCCGATCCGCGAGGAGCGCTCGACGGATGTGATTTTCGCCGGTGTGAAAAAGCCCCCGCTGAGCGAGGCGGGCCAGCGGAGCGCAGAAAAATTGTTCACTATTGCCGGCGCGCTGCTGGCCCATGCCAACCCCAATCTGTTTGGCGAATGGTGCATTGCCGATGCCGATCTGGCGCTGATGCTGAACCGACTGGTGCTTAACGGCGACGAGGTGCCCGAACGCCTCGCAGACTACGCCGCCTTCCAGTGGCAACGCTCCTCGGTGCAGCGCTATATCGCCCTTTCGGCCGCGCGCTGAAGCTGTTTAGCACTGGCAAATCCGTTATCATGAAGCACATTTTTCAACGATAAGGGTGTAAGCGATGAAGCTGATGTTTGCCTCTGATATTCACGGGTCGCTGCCGGCGACGGAGCGTGTGCTGGCGCGGTTTGCCGAGAGCGGCGCACAGTGGCTGGTGATCCTGGGCGACCTGCTTAACCACGGGCCGCGCAACGCGCTGCCGGAGGGGTACGCGCCCGCGCAGGTAGCCGAGCGGCTGAACACGCAGGCGTCGCGGATCATCGCCGTGCGCGGCAACTGTGACAGCGAAGTGGATCAGATGCTGCTTACGTTTCCCATCACTGCCCCCTGGCAGCAGGTATTATTCGGTCATTACCGGCTGTTTTTGACCCACGGTCACCTCTATAATGCAGAAAATTTACCCCCGCTCAACCCTGGCGATGTATTGATCTCCGGTCATACTCATATTCCGGTGGCGGAAAAGCGCGGCGATATTATCCACTTTAATCCCGGTTCGGTAAGCATCCCGAAAGGGGGCTTCGCCGCCAGCTACGGTATGTTTGACGACGGTATTTTTCGCGTAATCGCACTGAACGATCAACGGATTATTGCAGAAGTCGCCATTAATCCGTAAGTTAGCTCTCAACCAGAAACGCGCCACCAGAGCGCTATGCAGAGAAGGTTTTTCCGATGGTGGAACAGAGTCATTTTACAGGCACGGAATGGGTAGATATCGTCAATGAGGACAACGAGGTGATTGCGCAGGCTAGCCGCGAACAGATGCGCGCGCAGTGTCTGCGTCATCGGGCCACCTTCATTGTCGTGCATGACGGCATGGGGAAAATTTTGGTGCAGCGCCGTACCGAGACAAAAGACTACCTGCCTGGCCTGCTGGACGCGACGGCGGGTGGCGTGGTGCAGGCGGACGAGGGGATGCTGGAGTCCGCACGGCGTGAAGCGGAAGAGGAGCTGGGCATTGCTGGCGTGCCGTTTGCCGAGCATGGCCAGTTCTACTACGAAGACGATCACTGTCGCGTCTGGGGTGGGCTTTTCAGCTGCGTCTCCCACGGGCCTTTTGCCCTGCAGGAGGATGAGGTCAGCGAAGCCATCTGGATGACGCCGGAAGAGATCACCGCCCGCTGCGATGAGTTTACCCCGGACTCCCTTAAGGCGCTCGCGCTGTGGATGAGCCGCAATGCCAACAACGATACGCTTAAGCTGGCTGAAACCGAGTAGGCCTGCCTAAAAGCATCAAGCCGGCCAGGGTGCGCCATAGCCGGCTTTTTTATCGCCTCGATTTACTCCGGCACGTCGCCGCTGCCCTGCTGCGAAGGCCACTTCCAGTTGCGTAC
This sequence comes from Pseudescherichia sp. L3, assembly GCF_024656065.1. NCBI lineage: Bacteria > Pseudomonadati > Pseudomonadota > Gammaproteobacteria > Enterobacterales > Enterobacteriaceae > Pseudescherichia > Pseudescherichia sp. L3. Next base: position 2,158,171 of record NZ_JANKYC010000001.1, on the reverse strand, counting down.
CTCAGGCAGATCTTCCCCGTGTTCGCGCACGTAGCGGTGGTGCTCAGCGATCTTCTCCTGCAAATCGTCAAGGATCGCATCGGCCTTGCCCGCCAGCTTCTCTACCCGCAAAATCGCCTCCTGCGCCAGATGGAAACGATCCAGCTCGTTCATCACCGTCATGTCAAACGGTGTGGTGGTAGTGCCTTCCTCCATAAAACCACGCACGTGGAAGTTACGATGGTTATTACGATGGTAGGTCAGGCGATGAATCAGGCTTGGGTAACCATGAAAGGCGAAGATCACCGGCTTATCCGCGGTAAAGATAGCCTCAAACGCCTCGTCGCTCAGCCCGTGCGGATGCTGATCCTCGGTCTGGAGCGCCATCAGGTCGACTACGTTTACCACCCGCACGCTAAGATCCGGCAAATAACCCCGGAGCAGATCCACTGCCGCCAGCGCCTCCATGGTAGGGACATCCCCGGCGCAGGCCATCACTACGTCCGGCGCTTTGCCCGGTATTTCGTTGCCTGCCCAGGGCCAGATGCCCATTCCGACTTCACAGTGCTTCGCCGCCTCTTCCTGGGTGAGCCACTGCGGCTCTGGCTGCTTGCCCGCGACGATGACGTTGATCCTATCCCAGGTCTTCAGGCAGTGATCGGCTACCCACAGCAGGGTGTTGGCATCCGGCGGCAGGTAGATGCGCACGATATCGGCTTTCTTGTTGGCGACGTGATCGATAAAGCCAGGATCCTGATGGCTGTAGCCGTTGTGATCCTGTCGCCAGACGTGGGAGGAGAGCAGATAGTTCAGGGAGGCGACGGGTTCGCGCCACGGCAGCTTGCGCGTCACCTTCAGCCATTTAGCGTGCTGGTTGAACATCGAGTCGATAATGTGAATAAAGGCCTCGTAGCAGTTAAACAGGCCGTGGCGTCCGGTGAGCAGGTAGCCCTCCAGCCAGCCCTGACACTGATGCTCGCTGAGGATCTCCATCACCCGGCCATCGGGAGCAAGCTGCTCATCGTAAGGCTCAATCTCCCCTTCCCAGGTACGGTTAGTCACGTCGAAGACATCCCCCAGCCGGTTGGAGGCGGTCTCATCCGGGCCAAAGAGGCGGAAGTTGTCCGGGTTACGGGTGAAGATGCCGCGCAGATAGCGCCCCAGCACCTCCGTGGACTGCGCCTGGGTTTCGCCAGGAGAGGCAATATCAAGCGCGAATTCCTGTAGCTCGGGCGTCACCAGCTCGCGGCGCAGCCGTCCGCCGTTGGCCCAGGGAGTCGCTCCCATCCGCTTGTCTCCCGCTGGTGCCAACGCCTTTAGCTCAGGCCTAAGCCGCCCCTGCTCGTCGAAGAGATCCTCTGGCTGATAGCTGCGCATCCAGCGCTCAAGGATCTGTCGATGCTCGTCGTTTTCCCGGCAGGAAGAGACCGGCACCTGATGGGCGCGCCAGAAGCCTTCAACCTTTTTGCCGTCGACGGTCTGCGGGCCGGTCCACCCCTTCGGGCTGCGCAGAATAATCATCGGCCAGCGCGGGATGGACTCCGCAGTCTCACCCTGACGGGCGCGCTGCTGGAACGCGCGGATCTTATCCAGGGCGTTATCCAGCGCCTCGGCCATCTGCGGATGCATTTTCTCCGGCTCGTGGCCGCTGACAAAGAGCGGATCGTAGCCGTAGCCGCGAAACAGCTGGGTAAGATCCTCATCGCTGGTGCGGGCCAGCAGCGTCGGGTTCGCGATCTTGTAGCCGTTGAGGTGCAGGATCGGGAGCACGGCTCCGTCGCGGGCGGCGTTGAGAAACTTGATCCCGTGCCAGCTGGCCGCGAGCGGACCGGTCTCGGCTTCGCCGTCGCCGATCACGCAGGCGGCAATCAGGTCGGGAGCATCAAACACGGCCCCGAACGCGTGGGAGAGAGAGTAGCCCAGCTCGCCCCCTTCGTTGATCGAGCCGGGTGTTTCCGGCGCGGCGTGGCTGGGAATACCACCGGGAAACGAAAACTGCTTGAACAGCTTCTGCATCCCCGGCGCGTCTTCGCTGATATCGGGGTAGATCTCGCTATAGCTACCCTCAAGCCAGGTATTCGCGACCATGCCAGGACCACCGTGGCCAGGGCCGCAGACGTAGAGCATATCCAAATCGCGCTGGCGAATGGCGCGGTTAAGGTGCGCATAGATAAAGTTCAGCCCTGGTGTGGTGCCCCAGTGGCCCAGCAGGCGGGGTTTGATATGTTCCCGCTTAAGCGGCTCGCGCAGCAGCGGGTTATCCATCAGATAGATCTGGCCGACGGAGAGGTAGTTTGCGGCGCGCCAGTAGCGATCCAGTAACGTGAAGTCGTCGTCGTTAACGTGCCCGGTTGCAGATTGCGTCATGCTTTCTCCCGTTATCAGGTTAAATCGTACCTGTTAACCCTAATAGAAGAAGCGGAGGAGGGCGAATTTGGCCCACAAAAAAAGGGCCATGGCAGCGCCATGACCCTTTAACGCGTGGTATTCGCTTACTGCTGCTGAGAAGACTGGATCGCCGTCAGCGCGATGGTGTAGACGATATCGTCAACCAGTGCGCCACGGGACAGGTCGTTCACAGGCTTACGCATACCCTGCAGCATCGGCCCGATGGAGATCAGGTCGGCAGAGCGCTGAACCGCTTTGTAGGTGGTGTTACCGGTGTTCAGATCCGGGAAGATGAACACGGTAGCGCGACCGGCAACCGGGGAGTTCGGCGCTTTGGATTTCGCTACGTCAGCCATTACCGCAGCATCGTACTGCAGCGGACCGTCGATCATCAGGTCAGGACGTTTCTCCTGCGCCAGACGAGTCGCTTCACGCACTTTCTCTACGTCGCTACCCGCGCCGGAGTTACCGGTGGAGTAGGAGAGCATCGCCACGCGCGGCTCGATACCAAAGGCAATCGCAGAGTCCGCGGACTGAATAGCGATCTCAGCCAGCTGTTCAGCGGTCGGATCCGGGTTAATCGCGCAGTCGCCGTAAACATATACCTGCTCCGGCAGGAGCATGAAGAATACGGAGGAGACCAGCGAGCTGCCCGGTGCCGTTTTGATCAGCTGCAGCGGCGGACGGATGGTGTTCGCGGTGGTGTGAACCGCACCGGAAACCAGGCCGTCAACTTCGTCCTGCTCCAGCATCAGGGTGCCGAGCACTACGTTGTCTTCCAGCTGTTCGCGGGCAACGGCTTCGGTCATGCCTTTGCTCTTACGCAGCTCAACCAGACGGGCTACGTAGCTTTCACGCACCACGTCCGGGTCAACGATTTCAATGCCTGCGCCCAGCTCAACGCCCTGAGCCGCCGCAACGCGGGTGATCTCTTCCGGGTTACCCAGCAGCACGCAGGTCGCGATGCCGCGCTCGGCACAGATGGCCGCCGCTTTAACGGTACGCGGCTCGTCGCCTTCCGGCAGCACAACGCGTTTACCGGCCTGGCGCGCCAGCTCGGTGAGCTGATAGCGGAACGCAGGCGGAGAGAGACGGCGGCTACGCTCGGAGGTCGCGGTCAGGGATTCGATCCAGTCAGCGTTCACGTAGCCAGCCACGTACTCCTGCACTTTCTCGATACGCTGATGGTCGTCAGCCGGCACTTCCAGGTTGAAGCTTTGCAGGCTCAGGGAGGTCTGCCAGGTATTGGTGTTAACCATGAATACCGGCAGGCCAGTGGCGAAGGCACGCTCGCACAGCTTGGCAACGCGGGCGTCCATCTCATAGGCACCGGTCAGCAGGATTGCACCGATCTCAACGCCGTTCATCGCGGCCAGGCAGGCGGCAACCAGCACGTCAGGACGGTCAGCGGAGGTCACCAGCAGAGAGCCTGGGCGGAAGTGTTCCAGCATGTGCGGAATGCTACGCGCACAGAAGGTCACGGACTTCACGCGGCGGGTGTTGATGTCGCCTTCGTTAACGATGGTGGCATTCAGGTGTTTTGCCATGTCGATTGCGCGGGTGGCAATCAGATCGAAGCTCCACGGAATGGCACCCAGCACTGGCAGCGAGCTGGACGCGCTCAGCTGCGCCGGATCGATGCTGATCACTTTCGCTTTGGAGGAGTCATCGAAGATCTCAGAGAGATCCGGGCGGGTACGGCCCTGATCGTCAACCGGCGCGTTCAGCTTGTTAACGATTACGCCGGTGATATTGGTGTTCTTCACGCCGCCGAAGCTGTTGCGGGTCAGTTCGATACGCTCTTTCAGCTGCTCCTGGGTATCGGTACCCTGAGACATGACGAAGACGATCTCGGCATTCAGCGTTTTAGCGATTTCAAAGTTCAGCGACTGGGCAAACTGGTGTTTGCGCGTCGGCACCAGACCTTCAACCAGCACCACTTCCGCGTCTTTTGCGCTTTCGTGGTAGCGGGCGATGATCTCTTCCATCAGCACGTCTTTCTGGTTGCTGGAGAGCAGAGACTCAACGTGGCTCATCTTCAGCGGTTCAGCGGCAGGCAGATTGGAGTTCGCACGCACGATAGTGGTGGTCTGGTCTGGCGCATCGCCCCCGGCACGTGGCTGGGCAATAGGTTTAAAGACGCTCAGACGAACGCCTTTGCGTTCCATAGCACGGATCACGCCAAGGCTGACGCTGGTCAGGCCGACGCTGGTTCCGGTAGGGATCAGCATAATAATACGGGACACGGTATATCCTCTTTTTCGTTACCGCCAGAAAACTGGCGCGATACAAAACAGCACCGCCAGCGTGGGCTGGCGGTGTGGAATCAGGCAGTCAGACGGCAGGCGTCCTGGGCAATCACCAACTCTTCGTTGGTCGGGATGACCATCGCGAGGGTGGTACCCTCTTTGTTGATGTAGCCGGATTTGCCGAAGCGGGCTGCCAGGTTACGCTCGTGGTCAACCTCGAAGCCCAGCACGCCCAGTTTGCCCAGGGAGAGCTCGCGCACCATCGCCGCGTTTTCACCGATACCGCCGGTGAAGACCACTGCGTCCAGACGACCTTCCATCAGCGCGGTGTAGGAGCCGATGTACTTCGCCAGGCGGTGGCAGTAAACGTCCATGGCACGTTTAGCATCTTCTTTGCTGGTGTAGTTGTCTTCAACGTAGCGGCAGTCGCTGGTGACTTCGGTCAGGCCCAGCAGGCCGGACTCTTTGGTCAGCATCTTGTTGATATCTTCTACGCTCATACCCAGGGTATCGTGCAGGTGGAAGATGATCGCCGGGTCGATATCACCAGAGCGCGTACCCATCACCAGACCTTCCAGCGGGGTCAGACCCATAGAGGTATCAACGCATTTGCCGTTACGGATAGCTGAAACGGAACCGCCGTTGCCCAGGTGGCAGGTGATGATGTTCACCTCTTCTACCGGCTTGTTCAGCATTTTTGCTGCTTCTTGCGTAACGTAGAAGTGGCTGGTGCCGTGTGCGCCATAGCGACGAACGCCGTGCTCTTTATACAGTTTGTATGGCAGAGCGTAGAGGTAGGACTCTTCCGGCATGGTCTGATGGAACGCGGTATCAAATACGGCCACGTTCTTGTCTTTCAGCTGCGGGAAGGATTTCAGTGCTTCAGCGATACCGATCAGGTGAGCCGGGTTATGCAGCGGTGCAAAAGAGGCTGAGTCTTTGATGCCCTGGATAACGGAGTCATCGATCACCACGGAGCTGGTGTATTTTTCGCCACCGTGCACGATGCGGTGACCAATTGCGGTCAGCTGTGCAGACAGTTCTGGTTTTTGTGCCAGAATAGTGTTAACGATAAAGTTCAGTGCTTCACTGTGAGCGGCACCTGCACCTAAAGCAGCTTCTTGTTTACCACCGTCCATTTTCCATTTGATACGCGCTTCAGGAAGATGGAAGCATTCGGCTAAACCAGAGAGGTACTCTTCACCGTTCAGTGCATCGATGATTGCAAATTTCAGTGAGGAGCTACCGCAGTTCAGAACCAGTACTAACTTACTCGACATGGAAGTACCTATTTTTGATACGTGGCTAAAAAAACGTCAGTGAGTCTTTCAGCGTAGCGCATGTTGACGCTGACATTTATGATTAACATCATGCCAGAACGATTTTTTTGGCGCGATGAAAGAGAATACGGTTGAGTTTATGCCATTTTGGCCCCATAAGAGGAATTGGCATACTGGGCGTTACATTGACGACATTGCGTTCATCGTCTAAGGCCCACTCAGGCGGGCACAGAATACCCGATACTGGGTAGCGATGACAAAATATTTTGAACGTTGTCATGAGCAGTTGTTGTTTTGCACAAATTTTTTAATTTTTATATGTGAAGTTGAGGTAACGCCATGAACACACCTGAGAATCGCCCCGTGAGCTTTTTCAGTTTGTTTCGCCTGGGACAGCATTATGCGAAGACCTGGCCTATGGAAAAAAGCCTCGCTCCTGTCTTTATCGATAACCGTGTCATTCGCGCCACCCGCTACGCGATCCGCATTATGCCCCCGGTTGCCGTCTTCACCCTCTGCTGGCAGATCGCCCTTGGCGGCCAGCTGGGTCCTGCGGTAGCCACCGCGCTCTTTGCGCTGAGTTTGCCGCTGCAGGGGCTGTGGTGGTTGGGCAAGCGCTCCGTTACGCCGCTGCCGCCGGGCATTTTACACTGGTTCTATGAAGTACGCGGTAAATTACAGGATGCTGGCCAGACGATGGCCCCTGTTACCGGCAAGCCGGACTACCAGGCCCTGGCTGATACGCTTAAGCGCGCATTTGGTCAGCTCGACAAAACTTTCCTCGATGATTTGTAATTCACCCCCCATTGCGCATATAAAAGAAGGCACATAATTTATGTGCCTCTTTTTTTGCCGACGTGATACGGGAGTGTAAGATGGAAATGACCAATGCCCAACGGCTGATTTTATCGAATCAGTACAAAATGATGACGATGCTCGATCCCACCAACGCCGAGCGCTACCGCCGCCTGCAAACCATCGTCGAGCGCGGCTTTGGCCTGCAAATGCGCGAATTGGACCGCGAGTTTGGCGAACTGCCGGAGGAGACCTGCCGCACCGTTATCGACATCATGGAGATGTATCACGCGCTGCATGTATCCTGGACTAACCTGAAAGATACTCAATCTATTGACGAGCGCCGGGTGACCTTCCTGGGCTTTGATGCCGCCACCGAGGCGCGCTACCTCAGCTATGTGCGCTTTATGGTTAACACCGAAGGGCGTTACACCCACTTTGACGCCGGCACCCACGGCTTTAATGCCCAGACGCCGATGTGGGAAAAATATCAGCGTATGCTGGGAGCGTGGCACGCCTGCCCGCGCCAGTACCATTTGAGCGCTAACGAAATTAACCAGATTGTTAACGCCTGATAGCCGCAGGCAAATACCCAAAAATAGTGAACAACAGCCCATGCTATTGATTTAGCCCCGCCTGAGCGGGGCTTTTTTATGGCAAACTGGCTCTATCCCCGCAATGAACAAGGATACGTTGTGAACGGTGAACTGATTTGGGTGTTGTGTTTACTGGCCATTGCCGTCGTACTCTTCGCCACCGGCAAGGTTCGCATGGATGCCGTGGCGCTACTGGTGATTGTGGCCTTTAGCCTGAGCGGCACCCTGACCCTCAGCGAGGCCTTCTCTGGCTTTAGCGATCCCAACGTTATTCTTATTGCCGCCCTGTTTATTATCGGCGATGGCCTGGTGCGTACCGGGGTCGCTACCAGCATGGGGGCCTGGCTGGTGAACGTGGCGGGCAGCAGCGAAATCAAAATGCTGGTTCTGCTGATGCTTACCGTCGCCGGGCTGGGGGCCTTTATGAGCTCCACCGGGGTGGTCGCCATCTTTATTCCGGTGGTGCTCAGCGTCTCAATGCGGATGCAGATCGCCCCGTCGCGCCTGATGATGCCCCTCAGCTTTGCCGGACTGATTAGCGGTATGATGACGCTGGTGGCTACGCCGCCTAACCTGGTGGTGAATAGCGAGCTGCTGCGCGAGGGGCTGCCAGGCTTTGGCTTTTTTAGCGTAACTCCGCTGGGGATCGTTATTCTGCTGCTGGGCATCGTCTATATGCTGGTGATGCGTTTTGCCCTGAAGAGTGACGGGCAGGCGGGGCAGCATGACGGCTGGAAACGGCGCACCTTTCGCGATCTGATTAAAGAGTATCGTCTGACCGGACGCGCCCGGCGACTGGCTATCCGTCCCGGCTCCCCGATGGTCGGTCAGCGCCTCGACGATCTTAAGCTGCGCGAGCGCTACGGGGCAAATGTGATCGGCGTAGAGCGCTGGCGGCGCTTTCGCCGGGTGATCGTTAACGTCAACGGCGTGTCGGAGTTTCGCGCCGGAGACGTACTGCTGATTGATATGTCCGCCGCCGACATCGACCTGCGCGATTTTTGCAGCGAACAGCTGCTGGAGCCAATGATCCTGCGCGGTGAATACTTCTCCGATCAGGCGCTGGACGTCGGCATGGCGGAGGTGTCGCTGATCCCTGACTCAGAGCTGGTTGGCAAAACCGTACGCGAAATAGGTTTTCGCACCCGCTACGGTCTGAACATGGTCGGCATTAAGCGTGACGGGAGCGCGATTAGCGGGCCGGTGGTGGACGAGCCCTTGCAGCTGGGCGACATTTTTCTGGTGGTCGGCAACTGGAAGCTGATCGGCCAGATGGCGCAGAAGGGGCGCGACTTTGTGGTGCTGAATATGCCCATCGAGGCCGGGGACGCCTCGCCCGCCCACAGCCAGGCGCCTCACGCCATCTTCTGCCTGCTGCTAATGGTTGCCCTGATGCTGACCGATGAGATCCCTAATCCCGTTGCGGCGATTATCGCCTGCCTGCTGATGGGTAAGTTTCGCTGCATTGATGCCGCCAGCGCCTATAAAGCGATCCACTGGCCGAGCATTATTCTTATCGTCGGCATGATGCCGTTTGCTCTGGCACTGCAAAAAACCGGCGGCGTCGACCTGGTGGTGAGGGGGCTGATGGAGTTTGGCGGCGGCTATGGGCCGTATATGATGCTGCTCTGTCTGTTTATCATGTGCGCCACCATTGGGCTGTTTATCTCGAATACCGCCACGGCGGTACTGATGGCACCTATTGCATTAGCAACGGCCAAGTCGATGGGCGTCTCGCCGTATCCTTTTGCCATGATGGTGGCCATGGCCGCCTCGGCCGCCTTTATGACCCCGGTCTCTTCTCCGGTTAATACCCTTGTGCTGGGACCCGGAAACTATACCTTCAGCGATTTCGTCAAGATTGGCGTACCGTTCACGCTGATTGTGATGGTGGTGTGCGTGGTGCTGATCCCGATGCTGTTCCCGTTTTAACTCTCCCCGGCGGCGTTGCGCTTACCGGGGCTACAGCAACACTACAACGGCGAATCCTGGCTTATCTCATCTAATGAGAGATGAAAACTGGGCACAAACACGGCCATAAAGTAGTCCATCTCCGGGCTACGGCGGGCGGCAAGGGTCTTCTCCAGCCGTGACTTAGCCAGCGAAAACTCGTTGTTACCGGCGGATAGCTCCTCCAGGCACTTCAGGTAGGCGCAGAGGGCGTCGGCCTGCTTCACCAGCGACGTCTCCTCCTCGCTGTAGCGATGCTCGTCAATCAGCCCGGCAAAAATATCCCGCAGCTCTTCCGGCACCATATCCACCAGCTTCTGCTGGGCGATCTTCTCGATAGCCTTATACTCCTGGGCGATCTGTGAGTTGAAGTACTTTACCGGGGTCGGCAGATCGCCGGTCAGCACTTCCGAGGCGTCGTGATACATCGCCAGCAGGGCGATGCGTTCCGGGTTAGCCTGGCCGCCAAACTTGCGGTTTTTGATCGCCGCCAGGGCGTGGGCAACCATGGCCACCTGCAGGCTATGTTCGGAGACGTTTTCGGTACGCACGTTGCGCATCAGCGGCCAGCGGTTAATCAGTTTCAGGCGGGAGAGGTGGGCGAAAAAGTGGCTTTGACTCGTACTCATGATGGACCCTGTCAGTAACGGCGCTAAGGATCCATTGTGCGCAGAGAGCAGGGGAAGATGCAAATCTTCCCCTTGATACGCTTACTGATGGTAGCCCGAGAGGAAGCGGCTAAAGCGGTTGATAGACATCTCCAGATCGTCCAGGCGCGGCAGGGTCACAATGCGGACGTGATCCGGCCACGGCCAGTTAAAGGCCGTTCCCTGCACCAGCAGCACCTTCTCCTGCAGCAGGAAATCCAGCACCATCTTCTGGTCGTCATGAATGTTAAAACGCTTGATGTCGATTTTCGGGAACATATAGAGCGCGCCCTTCGGCTTAGTGCAGGTCACGCCGGGGATCTCGTTGATCAGCTCCCAGGCGCGGTTACGCTGCTCGTAGAGGCGCCCGCCGGGCACAATAAATTCACTAATGCTCTGATAGCCACCAAGCGCGGTCTGGATAGCATGCTGAGCCGGAACGTTGGCGCAAAGACGCATCGACGCCAGCATCTCCAGGCCTTCGATATAGCCTTTGGCATGCTTTTTGGGCCCGTTAAGCACCATCCATCCCTGACGGAAACCCGCCACGCGATAGGTTTTAGAGAGGCCGTTAAAGGTAATTGTCAGCAGATCCGGGGCCAGCGCGGCGATGGAGTGGTGCTCCGCCTCGTCGTAGAGGATTTTATCGTAGATCTCATCGGCGAAGATAATCAGGTTATGCTGGCGGGCAATTTCCACGATCTCCAGCAGCAGCGCTTTCGAGTAGACTGCGCCGGTAGGGTTGTTCGGGTTAATGATGACGATCCCCCGGGTGCGCGGGGTGATTTTCGCACGGATATCATCAAGATCCGGGAACCAGTCAGACGACTCATCGCAAAGATAGTGTACCGCTTTACCCCCGGAGAGCGACACGGCCGCCGTCCACAGCGGGTAGTCCGGAGCCGGAACCAGCATCTCATCGCCGCTGTTCAGTAGCGCCTGCATCGACTGCACGATCAGCTCAGAGACGCCGTTACCAATGTAGATATCTTCTACGGTCACGTCGCGCATATCGCGCGCCTGATAGTGTTGCATGATCGCTTTGCGGGCGCTGTAGAGCCCTTTGGAGTCGCAATAGCCCTGCGCCGTAGGCAGATGACGGATAACGTCTACCAGGATCTCATCGGGGGCGTCGAAGCCAAAGGGGGCCGGGTTACCGATATTAAGCTTCAGTACTTTGTTACCTTCTTCTTCTAGGCGTTTCGCCTCTTTCAGAACCGGGCCACGGATGTCATAACAGACATTGTCTAATTTGCTGGATTTTTCGATGGGGGACATGAATCGTTGACCTTTTAGCTGTTGGTGCGACTTCCTGCCGTGGAAGTCAGCACGGAACAATGTACTCCCCCGAATGGCAGTTTAGAAGGGTGCACAGAAGAAGATTTTGCCTCTGGCGCTAGAGAGATACCGGTTTTTTACGCTGAGGTTACAAGCATGGAGCTGATAATAATTTCGACAAAAATATTAATTTTGGATTAATGTGTGGGTAGATCGCAAAACTGCCGCTGTTATCACTGTATTGTAGGGCGAAGGCAGGGCGTTTTTTAGCTAATATACGGAACGGGGGAAGAGAGGATAGGGCCGGACATCAGGCAAAGCAGGCAGGGTGTAAAGGTAATGTTAAGGACTATTAAGACGCGTTTCTATTATCAATAGATAATTATTTAATACGATAGCTTGCGATTACTGACAATTGTTAATATTAATAGCACTCACCTCTCCTGTATAACATCAGAAGGCTTAAGGTCATTCGTAAAGGGTCTTATAACCGATGCGGGTATGAGGTAAGATGATCGGCAGAGACTGTGGCTAAAAGCGATAATCGCGTCCGCATAATTCTCTGGTTGAATATACAATTAATTGATATTAAAAATTTTTTTCCGTCAATCTCTCTGAGATGGATTGGTAAATGATTTGCGATTGCATTCAAAGATGCAGTAATAGCATGTGGCCTGGTAAAATAATTTACAGTTATACACTGTAATTATATATAGCGGATCGCAAGCGTACGCGAATTATTAACTACGATCGGTTTGGTCTCTGCCACACAGATCCCTTCTCAATGAGGATTGCTTAAATCTTTGAACACAGCAAAAGCCGGGGCGCTCGTCAGGAGTACCCTGTAAGTGAAAACATATGATTAATGCAAATCGTCCGATACTCAATCTCGATCTCGATCTACTGAGAACGTTTGTTGCCGTCGCCGATCTCAACACCTTTGCGGCTGCCGCTGTTGCGGTATGCCGAACGCAATCTGCGGTAAGCCAGCAGATGCAGCGCCTGGAGCAGCTGGTAGGCAAAGAGCTGTTTGTTCGCCACGGTCGTAATAAGCTATTAACTGAACACGGTATACAGCTGCTGGGCTATGCGCGAAAAATCCTGCGCTTTAATGATGAGGCCTGTAGCTCATTAATGTTCAACAATTTGCAGGGGGTATTAACGGTCGGTGCTTCCGACGACTCTGCGGATACTATTTTACCGTTTCTGTTAAACCGCATTAGTTCGATCTATCCCAGGCTGGCGCTCGATGTCCGTGTAAAGCGTAATCTCTCTATGGTCGACATGCTGGCGGCCCAGGAGGTCGATCTGCTGGTGACCACGCATCGGCCTCACCAGTTTGAACATCTGACGCTGCGTACCTCCCCGACCCACTGGTACTGCGCGGCAGAGTATGTCTTGCAGAAGGGGGAAACGCTGCCGCTGGTCTTCCTTGACGATCCTAATCCGTTCCGCGACGTTGTGCTTAATACGCTTGATGCCGCCGGGATCCCCTGGCGTATGGCCTACGTGGCCTCAACGCTTTCGGCGGTAAAGTCGGCGGTGAAGGCCGGGCTGGGGATTACCGCAAGGCCGGTAGAGATGATGAGCGCGGATCTCCGCGTGCTGGGACCAAGCGATGGGCTGCCTGCGCTGGCAGAGACCGAATATCTTCTGTGCCATAACCCGCAAAGCCAGAACGAACTGGCCCAGGTCGTTTTTCAGGCCATGACGGAGTACCAGACACCCTGGCACTACGGTGCCGCTACGCCGCAGGGCGGCGACAGTTCGCTAGTTGTTGAAGGGGACTTTGAGTAACGCGGACAGTGGATGTCATACAGGGAATTTACGTAACACAGTTGCCTGGCACAGGTAACATTTTGTCAGGAATCGGGCGAGCCGCTGGTAGCAGAAAATTTGCCAGCGGCGTGCTTCGTGCGCTTTTTCAGCACAAATTATCAAAAATCATTATTTATCGCTTTTGCCATCAGGCAGTTAAGCGCTACCGCCCTCAGTAAACCCTGCTTTGTATGCTACTATGCATAGCGAAAGTTCATGTTAAAAAACAAGTCTGATTGTTGCCGTTTTTTTGTGTGAATTAACAAAAGCGTGTCTCAGATCAAGAAAATACTCCCATAGAGGGGGAGGAATCCTGCCGAAATCCTGTCAAAATAAGAGGGTACTTTTTGTATCACCGCACAACGGACACGATTCAACACCGCTAAACACCCTATAAAAAATGGGTGTTGGTGGAAAAAAAGGCATTTTATGTTAATGAATTGATACCGCTGTAAACTAATGTGAAGGAACTTTTGGTCAAAGTTGACAAAAGGTTATAGAAAGGAGTAAAAAACCCCATCATTTAGCTGTCTAAGCCGTTTCTAACAGTGAGTGTAAGGTTTTTTTTGTTCCTCCCTGAAACTGTGTGGCGTCCATCTGCCGAGAAGAGCAGAGGTAACGGTGCCACTTTTTGAGTTAAGCAATGCGTATGTCAACATCCACTGAAGTTATTGCTCATCACTGGGCATTCGCGATCTTTCTTATTGTTGCCATTGGCTTATGCTGCCTGATGCTGGTCGGCGGCTGGTTACTGGGCGGGCGCGCCCGCGCGCGGCACAAGAACACGCCTTTCGAATCGGGTATCGATTCCGTTGGCACCGCTCGTCTGCGCCTCTCTGCCAAGTTTTATCTGGTCGCCATGTTCTTCGTCATCTTCGACGTCGAAGCGCTTTACCTGTTTGCATGGTCAACCTCCATTCGCGAAAGCGGCTGGGTTGGCTTTGTTGAGGCTGCAATTTTTATTTTAGTGCTGCTGGCTGGTCTGGTTTATCTGGTGCGTATTGGCGCGCTGGACTGGACGCCCGCGCGTTCACGCCGCGAGCGCTTCAACCCTGAGTCAGGCAATATCACTAACCGTCAACGCTAACAGCGAGGCAATAAGATGGATTACACGCTCACCCGCATCGATCCCAACGGTGAGAACGACCGTTACCCCCTGCAAAAACAGGAGATCGTAACCGACCCCCTCGAGCAAGAAGTTAACCGCAGCGTGTTCATGGGCAAGCTGGAAGACGTCATGCACGGCATGGTTAACTGGGGCCGTAAAAACTCTATTTGGCCGTACAACTTCGGTCTCTCCTGCTGCTACGTTGAGATGGTGACCTCCTTTACCGCGGTCCATGACGTGGCACGCTTTGGTGCGGAAGTGCTGCGCGCCTCACCACGCCAGGCTGACCTGATGGTGATCGCCGGTACGCCGTTTACCAAAATGGCCCCGGTTATTCAGCGTCTGTACGATCAGATGCTCGAGCCGAAGTGGGTTATCTCCATGGGTGCCTGTGCCAACTCAGGCGGCATGTACGACATCTACTCCGTGGTGCAGGGCGTTGATAAATTCCTCCCGGTTGATGTTTACATCCCGGGCTGTCCGCCGCGTCCGGAAGCCTACATGCAGGCGCTGATGCTGCTTCAGGAGTCGATTGGCAAAGAGCGTCGTCCGCTCTCATGGGTTGTGGGCGACCAGGGCGTCTATCGCGCCAACATGCAGTCAGAGCGCGAGCGCAAACGCGGCGAACGCATTGCTGTTACTAACCTGCGTACGCCGGACGAGATTTAATTTGCGCCTGCGGGCCGTGGAAAACACCTTCGCATAATAAACTTATAGCGCGAAGCCACGCCCGGCAGTCACCACGGACCCTTTGCAATGGTGAACATTATGACCGACTTAACCGCGCAAGACGCGTTCTGGCAAACCCGGGATCACCTGGACGACCCAGTTATTGGCGAACTGCGCAACCGTTTTGGGCCGGATGCCTTTACCGTTCAGGCGACCCGCACCGGCGTCCCTGTTGTTTGGGTAAAGCGTGAACAGTTACTGGAAGTGGGCGATTTCTTAAAGAAACTGCCGAAGCCTTACGTCATGCTGTACGATCTGCACGGCATGGACGAACGTCTCCGCACGCACCGCGACGGGCTTCCCGCCGCGGATTTTTCCGTTTTCTACCATCTGCTCTCCATTGAGCGTAACCGCGACATTATGCTCAAGGTGGCGCTGTCAGAAAACGATCTCAACGTGCCGACCTTTACCAAACTCTTCCCCAACGCCAACTGGTACGAGCGTGAAACCTGGGAGATGTTTGGCATCAATATCGAAGGCCACCCGCACCTGACGCGCATCATGATGCCGCCGACCTGGACCGGCCACCCGCTGCGTAAAGACTACCCGGCGCGCGCCACCGAGTTCGATCCGTTCGAGCTGACCAAAGCCAAGCAGGATCTGGAGATGGAGGCGTTGACCTTCAAGCCGGAAGACTGGGGCATGCAGCGCGGCACCGCTAACGAAGACTTTATGTTCCTCAACCTCGGGCCTAACCACCCGTCGGCGCACGGTGCGTTCCGTATTGTCCTGCAGCTTGATGGCGAAGAGATTGTCGACTGCGTGCCGGATATCGGCTACCACCACCGTGGTGCAGAGAAGATGGGCGAGCGTCAGTCCTGGCACAGCTACATTCCGTACACCGACCGTATCGAGTACCTCGGCGGCTGCGTGAACGAGATGCCGTACGTGCTGGCGGTTGAGAAGCTGGCAGGCATCAAGGTGCCTGAACGCGTTGATGTTATCCGCGTCATGCTCTCCGAGCTGTTCCGTATCAACAGCCACCTGCTCTATATTTCGACCTTTATCCAGGACGTCGGTGCAATGACGCCGGTGTTCTTCGCCTTCACCGATCGACAGAAAATCTACGATCTGGTTGAGGCCATCACCGGTTTCCGTATGCACCCGGCCTGGTTCCGCATTGGCGGCGTAGCGCACGATCTGCCGCGCGGCTGGGATCGCCTGCTGCGTGAGTTCCTGGAGTGGATGCCGAAGCGTCTGGACTCCTACGAGAAAGCCGCGCTGCGCAACACCATTCTGATTGGCCGTTCGAAGGGCGTTGCCGCCTACGGCGCGAAAGAGGCGCTGGAGTGGGGCACCACCGGGGCTGGTCTGCGCGCCACCGGTATCGACTTCGACGTGCGTAAGGCGCGTCCTTACTCTGGCTACGAAAACTTTGACTTTGAGGTCCCGGTCGGCGGCGGCATCAGCGATGCCTACACCCGTGTGATGCTGAAAGTCGAAGAGCTGCGCCAGAGCCTGCGCATTCTTGAGCAGTGCCTCAACAACATGCCGGAAGGCCCGTTCAAGGCGGATCACCCGCTGACGACGCCGCCGCCGAAAGAGCGCACGCTTCAGCATATCGAAACCCTGATTACCCACTTCCTGCAGGTTTCCTGGGGCCCGGTCATGCCGGCCAACGAATCCTTCCAGATGATTGAGGCAACCAAGGGTATCAACAGCTACTACCTGACCAGCGACGGCAGCACCATGAGCTACCGCACCCGCGTGCGTACGCCAAGCTTCCCGCACCTGCAGCAGATCCCTTCGGCGATCCGCGGCAGCCTGGTGTCCGACCTGATTGTCTATCTGGGTAGTATCGATTTTGTTATGTCAGACGTGGACCGCTAATTATGCACGAAAATCAACAACCACAAACCGAGGCTTTTGAGCTGAGTGCGGCAGAGCGTGATGCTATCGAGCACGAGAAGCACCACTACGAAGACCCGCGTGCGGCGTCCATCGAAGCGCTGAAAATTGTTCAGAAGCAGCGTGGCTGGGTGCCGGACGGGGCGATCTACGCCATCGCCGAGGTGCTGGATATTCCAGCCAGCGACGTAGAGGGTGTCGCCACTTTCTACAGCCAGATCTTCCGCCAGCCGGTGGGTCGCCACGTTATCCGCTACTGCGATAGCGTGGTGTGCCACATCACCGGTTACCAGGGCATCCAGGCCGCGATTGAGAAAAAACTCGATATCAAGCCGGGACAGACCACCTTTGATGGCCGTTTCACCCTGCTGCCGACCTGCTGCCTGGGTAACTGCGACAAAGGGCCAACGATGATGATCGACGAAGATACGCACAGCTATCTGACGCCGGAAGCCATCCCCGACCTTCTGGAGCAGTATAAATAATGAAAAACATTATCCTGACTCCTGAAACCCATCCTCTGACCTGGCGTCTGCGTGCTGACAAGCAGCCGGTCTGGCTGGATGAGTACCAGAGCAAAAACGGCTACGCCGGGGCGCGTAAGGCGCTCACCGGCATGGCGCCGGATGAGATCGTTAATGCGGTTAAAGATTCGGGCCTGAAAGGGCGCGGCGGTGCGGGCTTCTCCACCGGTTTGAAGTGGAGCCTGATGCCGAAAGATGAATCCATGAACATCCGTTACCTGCTGTGTAACGCCGATGAGATGGAGCCGGGCACCTATAAAGACCGCCTGCTGATGGAGCAGCTGCCGCACCTGCTGGTAGAGGGGATGCTGATCTCCGCCTTCGCGCTGAAAGCGTACCGGGGCTACATTTTCCTGCGCGGCGAGTACATCGAGGCCGCCGAGCGCCTGCGTCGTGCCATCGCCGAAGCGACCGAAGCGGGGCTGCTGGGTAAAAACATTCTTGGCACCGGCTTTGACTTCGAGCTGTTTGTCCATACCGGGGCAGGGCGCTACATCTGCGGTGAAGAGACGGCGCTGATCAACTCCCTGGAAGGCCGCCGCGCGAACCCGCGCTCTAAGCCACCGTTCCCGGCAAGCTCCGGGGTGTGGGGCAAGCCGACCTGCGTCAATAACGTTGAAACCCTGTGCAACGTCCCGGCGATCCTCGCCAACGGCGTCGAATGGTATCAGGGTATCTCGAAAAGCGAAGACAACGGCACCAAGCTGATGGGCTTCTCTGGCCGCGTGAAAAATCCCGGCGTCTGGGAGCTGCCGTTTGGCACCACCGCACGTGAGATCCTGGAAGAGTACGCGGGCGGCATGCGCGATGGCCTGAAGTTCAAGGCCTGGCAGCCGGGCGGCGCGGGAACCGACTTCCTCACCGATGCGCACCTTGACCTGCCGATGGAGTTTGCCAGCATTGGCAAAGCCGGCAGCCGTCTGGGTACTGCGCTGGCGATGGCGGTGGACCACGAAATCAACATGGTGTCGCTGGTGCGTAACCTGGAAGAGTTTTTTGCCCGCGAATCCTGCGGCTGGTGTACGCCTTGTCGCGACGGCCTGCCGTGGAGCGTGAAGATCCTGCGCGCCCTTGAGCGCGGCGAAGGTCAGCCTGGCGATATCGAGACGCTTGAGCAGCTGTGTCGATTCCTCGGGCCAGGTAAAACCTTCTGTGCCCATGCGCCAGGCGCGGTAGAGCCTCTGCAGAGTGCAATAAAATATTTCCGCGATGAATTCGAAGCCGGCATCAAGCAGCAGTTTAGCAATACCCATCTGATTAACGGTATTCAGCCTAACCTGCTTAAGACGCGCTGGTAATCTAAAGGTTTATTTATTTTGGAAGCATGCTAATGGCTACGATTCATGTAGACGGCAAAGATTACGAGGTCAACGGGGCGGACAACCTGCTACAGGCATGTCTCTCGTTAGGTCTTGATATTCCGTATTTTTGCTGGCATCCGGCGCTGGGCAGCGTTGGCGCTTGCCGCCAGTGTGCGGTGAAGCAGTACCAGAACGCGGAAGATACGCGCGGTCGCCTGGTGATGTCCTGTATGACACCGGCGACGGACAACACCTTTATCTCTATCGATGACGAAGAGGCAAAACAGTTCCGTGAGAGCGTCGTGGAGTGGCTGATGACCAACCACCCGCACGACTGCCCGGTCTGTGAAGAGGGGGGCAACTGCCACCTGCAGGATATGACCGTCATGACCGGTCATAGCTTCCGTCGTTATCGCTTTACAAAACGTACCCACCGCAACCAGGATCTGGGGCCATTCATCTCCCATGAGATGAACCGCTGCATCGCCTGCTACCGCTGCGTGCGCTACTACAAAGACTACGCCGACGGCACCGATCTCGGCGTCTACGGTGCTCATGACAACGTCTACTTCGGTCGTCCGGAAGATGGTGTGCTGGAGAGCGAGTTCTCCGGCAACCTGGTAGAGATCTGCCCGACCGGCGTCTTTACCGACAAAACGCACTCCGAACGCTACAACCGTAAGTGGGACATGCAGTTTGCCCCGAGCATCTGCCAGCAGTGCTCTCTGGGCTGTAACACCAGCCCAGGCGAACGCTACGGCGAACTGCGTCGTATTGAAAACCGCTATAACGGCACCGTGAACCACTACTTCCTCTGCGACCGCGGCCGCTTTGGCTACGGCTACGTGAATCTGAAGGATCGTCCGCGCCAGCCGGTTCAGCGTCGCGGCGACGATCTGATCGCCCTCAACGCCGAGCAGGCGATGCAGGGTGCGGCAGATATTCTGCGCCAGTCGAAGAAAGTGATCGGTATCGGCTCCCCGCGCGCCAGCGTTGAGAGCAACTTTGCCCTGCGTGAGCTGGTGGGTGCCGAGAACTTCTATACCGGCATCGCCAAAGGTGAGCAGGAGCGTCTTGAGCTGGCCCTGAAGGTGCTGCGCGAAGGGGGCATTCATACTCCTGCGCTGCGCGAAATCGAAAGCTACGACGCGGTACTGATCCTCGGTGAAGATCTCACCCAGACCGGTGCGCGTGCCGCGCTGGCGGTGCGTCAGGCGGTGAAAGGCAAAGCGCGCGAGATGGCGGCGGCCCAGAAAGTGGCCGACTGGCAGATTGCCGCAATTCAGAACATCGGCCAGCGTGCCAAGCATCCGCTGTTTATGACCAACGTCGACAGCACTCGTCTGGACGATATCGCGGCATGGACCTACCGTGCCCCGGTTGAGGATCAGGCGCGCTTAGGCTTTGCCATCGCCCATGCGCTGGACGGCACCGCCCCGGCGGTAGACGGTATCAATCGCGATCTGCAAAACAAAATTGATGTGATCGTCCAGGCGCTGGCCGGGGCGAAGAAACCACTGATTATTTCCGGCACCAACGCTGGCAGCGTTGAGATCATTCAAGCGGCAGCGAACGTGGCGAAGGCCCTGAAAGGGCGCGGCGCGGACGTGGGCGTGACCATGATTGCCCGGGCGGTGAACAGCGTTGGCCTGGGTCTGATCGGCGGCGGCTCTCTGGATGACGCCCTGAGCGAACTGGAGACCGGCGCAGCGGATGCCGTGGTGGTGCTGGAGAACGATCTGCATCGCCACGCCTCTGCGGCACGCGTTGACGCGGCCCTCTCTAAAGCGCCGCTGGTGTTGGTGATTGACCACCAGCGCACGGCGATTATGGAGAAAGCGCACCTGGTGCTGTCGGCGGCAAGCTTCGCCGAAAGCGACGGAACGGTGATCAACAATGAAGGCCGCGCCCAGCGCTTCTTCCAGGTTTACGACCCGGCCTACTACGACAGCAGCGCTGTGATGCTGGAGAGCTGGCGCTGGCTGCACTCCCTGCACAGCACCGTGCTGAGTCGCGAAGTAGACTGGACCCAGCTCGATCACGTGATCGACGCCGCGATTGTCCAGCTGCCGCAGCTGGCCGGTATTAAAGATGCCGCGCCGGATGCCAGCTTCCGCATTCGTGGTCAGAAGCTGGCCCGTGAACCGCACCGCTACAGCGGTCGGACGGCAATGCGCGCCAATATCAGCGTGCACGAGCCGCGTCAGCCGCAGGATAAAGACACCATGTTCGCCTTCTCTATGGAAGGGAACAACCAGCCGTCCGCTCCGCGCTCGCAAATTCCGTTTGCCTGGGCTCCGGGCTGGAACTCACCGCAGGCATGGAACAAGTTCCAGGCCGAAGTGGGGGGCAAACTGCGTCATGGCGATCCGGGCGTGCGCCTGATTGAAGCGTCCGCCAACGGTCTGGAATACTTTGACCGCGTACCGGCAGGCTTCCGGGCGGAAGAGGGGAAATGGCGCGTGGCGCCGTACTATCACCTCTTCGGCAGCGATGAGCTGTCCCAGCGCTCTCCGGTGTTCCAGACCCGGATGCCGCAGCCGTACATCAAGCTCAACCCGGCAGATGCCGCGAAGCTTGGCGTCAATGCGGGTGCGCAGGTTGCATTCAGCTACGAGGGCCAGACGGTCACTCTGCCGCTGGTGATTGCAGAAGGTTTGACAGCAGGGCAGGTGGGCTTGCCGATGGGTATGCCGGGCATCGCACCGGTGCTGGCAGGCGCGCGTCTTGAGAACTTGCAGGAGGCACAGCAATGAGTTGGTTAACACCGGAGCTGATTGATATCCTGATCGGCATTCTTAAGGCGTTGGCGATCCTGCTGGTGGTGGTCATCTGCGGGGCGTTTATGAGCTTTGCCGAGCGTCGTCTGCTCGGCCTGTTCCAGAACCGCTATGGACCGAACCGCGTAGGCTGGGGTGGCTCACTCCAGCTGGTGGCGGACATGATCAAGATGTTCTTTAAAGAGGACTGGATCCCGCGCTTCTCGGACCGCATGATCTATACCCTCGCACCGATGATCGCGTTTACCTCGCTGCTGCTGGCCTTTGCTATTGTGCCGGTCAGCCCGACGTGGGTCGTGGCGGATCTCAACATCGGCATCCTGTTCTTCCTGATGATGGCGGGGCTGACGGTTTACGCGGTGCTGTTTGCCGGCTGGTCGAGTAACAACAAATACTCGCTGCTGGGGGCGATGCGCGCCTCGGCCCAGACGCTGAGCTACGAGGTCTTCCTCGGGCTGTCGCTGATGGGCGTTGTGGCGCAGGCCGGTTCATTCAACATGACCGACATCGTGAACAACCAGGCGCACCTGTGGAACATCATTCCCCAGTTCTTTGGTTTCATCACCTTTGCGATTGCAGGCGTTGCGGTCTGTCACCGACATCCTTTTGACCAGCCAGAGGCTGAGCAGGAGCTGGCGGACGGTTACCACATCGAATACTCCGGCATGAAGTTCGGTCTGTTCTTCGTGGGCGAATATGTCGCTATCGTTACCGTGTCCGCGCTGATCGTCACCCTGTTCTTCGGTGGCTGGCACGGTCCGTTCTTACCTCCGTTCGTCTGGTTTGCCCTGAAAACAGCATTCTTCATGATGATGTTCATTTTGATTCGCGCAGCATTACCCCGTCCGCGTTATGACCAGGTGATGTCCTTCGGCTGGAAAGTGTGCCTGCCGCTTACGCTAATCAACCTGCTGGTAACGGCGGCTGTCATTCTGTGGCAGGCGCAATAAGGGATGAAAAGACCATGACCTTAAAAGAGTTAATCGTAGGTTTCGGCACCCAGGTACGCAGTATCTGGATGATCGGCCTGCACGCGTTTGCCAAACGCGAAACCCGTATGTATCCGGAAGAGCCGGTATACCTGCCGCCGCGCTACCGTGGCCGCATTGTATTAACCCGCGATCCGGACGGCGCAGAGCGCTGCGTTGCCTGTAACCTGTGTGCGGTAGCCTGCCCGGTAGGCTGTATTTCGCTGCAAAAAGCGGAAACCGTCGACGGCCGCTGGTATCCAGAGTTTTTCCGTATCAACTTCTCACGCTGCATCTTCTGCGGCATGTGTGAAGAGGCCTGTCCGACTACCGCCATCCAGCTTACGCCAGACTTCGAGCTGGGCGAGTTCAAGCGTCAGGACCTGGTTTACGAAAAAGAGGATCTGCTGATCTCCGGTCCGGGTAAATATCCGGAATATAACTTCTACCGGATGGCAGGTATGGCAATCGACGGCAAGGATAAGGGCGAGGCAGAGAACGAAGCCAAACCTATCGACGTCAAGGGCCTGTTACCGTAAGGAGAGGGGCAATGGAGTTCGCTTTTTATATCTGTGGCCTTGTTGCCATCGTGACCACGCTACGCGTGATCACGCATACCAATCCGGTGCATGCGCTGCTGTACCTGATTGTCTCCCTGCTGGCGATTTCAGGGGTCTTCTTCTCCCTTGGCGCCTACTTTGCCGGTGCGCTGGAGATCATCGTCTACGCCGGGGCCATCATGGTGCTGTTCGTGTTTGTGGTGATGATGCTTAACCTTGGCGGAGCCGAAATCGAGCAGGAGCGCCAGTGGCTGAAGCCGCAGGTGTGGATCGGCCCGGGGCTGGTCTCTGCCGTACTGCTGGCGGTGATGGTTTACGCTATCCTCACCGTTAACGACCAGGGCATTGACGGTACCGCGATTAGCGCGAAAGCGGTCGGTATCACTCTGTTCGGGCCATACGTTCTGGCGGTTGAGCTGGCGTCGATGCTGCTGCTGGCGGGTCTGGTGGTGGCCTTCCACGTTGGCCGTGAAGAGCGTCCGGGCGAAGTGCTGAGCAACCGTCCGGCGGATGCGAAAAGAAAAACGGAGGAGCACGTATGATCCCCTTACAACACGGACTGATCCTCGCCGCCGTTCTGTTTGTGCTCGGGCTGACGGGGCTTATCATCCGCCGCAACCTGCTGTTCATGCTGATTGGCCTGGAAATTATGATTAACGCCGCCGCGCTGGCTTTTGTCGTCGCGGGCAGCTACTGGGGCCAGAGTGACGGCCAGGTGATGTATATCCTCGCGATTAGCCTCGCGGCTGCGGAAGCCAGTATTGGTCTGGCGCTGCTGCTCCAGCTGCATCGCCGTCGCCAGAACCTGAATATCGATTCAGTAAGTGAGTTGCGTGGATGAACATGCTTGCCTTAACCATTATTTTGCCATTGATTGGCTTCCTGCTTCTGTCGTTCTCCCGTGGCCGCTGGTCGGAAAACCTCTCCGCTGCGGTGGGGATGGGCTCCGTCGGGCTGGCGGCGCTGGTAACGGCGATTGCTGGCGTTGACTTCTTTAACAACGGACGCGAGGCTTTCAGCCAGCCGCTGTGGACCTGGATGGCAGTGGGCGATTTCAACATCGGCTTCAACCTGGTGCTGGACGGCCTGTCGCTGACCATGCTCTCGGTGGTAACCGGGGTTGGCTTCCTGATCCATATGTTTGCCTCCTGGTACATGCGTGGGGAAGAGGGCTACTCCCGCTTCTTCGCCTACACCAACCTGTTCATCGCGAGCATGGTAGTGCTGGTGCTGGCGGACAACCTGCTGCTGATGTACCTCGGCTGGGAAGGCGTGGGCCTCTGCTCCTATCTGCTGATCGGCTTCTACTACACCGATCCGAAGAACGGTGCGGCGGCAATGAAAGCGTTTATCGTGACCCGCGTGGGTGACGTCTTCCTCGCGTTTGCGCTGTTCATTCTCTACACCGAGCTGGGCACGCTGAACTTCCGTGAGATGGTCGAGCTGGCACCTGCGCACTTCGAAGCAGGCAACAACATGCTGACGTGGGCGACGCTGATGCTGCTGGGCGGTGCGGTCGGTAAATCGGCACAGCTGCCGTTGCAGACCTGGCTTGCGGACGCGATGGCTGGCCCGACGCCGGTCTCTGCGCTGATCCACGCCGCTACGATGGTTACCGCCGGTGTCTACCTGATCGCCCGTACCCACGGCCTGTTCCTGATGACCCCGGAGATCCTGCATCTGGTGGGGATCGTTGGCGCGGTCACCCTGGTACTGGCCGGTTTTGCGGCGCTGGTGCAGACCGACATCAAACGCGTTCTCGCGTATTCCACCATGAGCCAGATCGGCTACATGTTCCTCGCGCTGGGCGTGCAGGCATGGGATGCGGCGATTTTCCACCTGATGACCCATGCGTTCTTCAAAGCGCTGCTGTTCCTCTCGTCTGGCTCGGTGATCCTTGCCTGCCACCACGAGCAGAACATCTTTAAAATGGGCGGGCTGCGTAAGTCTATCCCGCTGGTCTACGTCTGCTTCCTGGTGGGCGGCGCGGCGCTGGCGGCACTGCCGCTGATTACCGCAGGCTTCTTCAGTAAGGATGAGATCCTCGCCGGGGCGATGGCAAACGGCCATATCAACCTGATGGTAGCGGGCCTGGTCGGGGCGTTCATGACCTCGCTCTACACTTTCCGGATGATCTTTATCGTCTTCCATGGCAAAGAGCAGATCCATGCCCACGCAGGGAAGGGGATCACCCATCACCTGCCGCTGATTGTGCTGCTGGTACTCTCCACCTTCGTTGGGGCGATGATCGTGCCGCCGCTGCAGGGCGTGCTGCCGGATACTACCGAGCTTGAACATGGTCGCGTGCTGACGCTGGAAATCACCTCGGGCGTGGTCGCTATCGCCGGGATCCTGATTGCCGCATGGCTGTGGCTGGGCAAGCGTACGCTGGTCACCTCTATTGCTAACAGCGCACCGGGCCGCCTGCTGGGTACCTGGTGGTACAACGCCTGGGGCTTCGACTGGCTGTACGACAAAATTTTCGTGAAACCTTTCCTCGGCATTGCGTGGTTAATTAAGCGCGATCCGTTGAATGCGGTGATGAACACGCCGGCTATTCTCTCCCGCTTTGCCGGGAAGGGCCTGCTGTTCAGCGAGAACGGACAGCTGCGCTGGTATGTGGCATCCATGAGCGTTGGTGCGGTCGTGGTGCTTGCCCTGCTGGTGGTATTGCGTTAATCGGTAAGCCCGGTAAGCGCTAGCGCCACCGGGCAATTTAGACTTTAACAAGGAACAAATATCGCCATGTTATTACCCTGGCTAATACTGATTCCCTTTATTGGCGGCTTCCTCTGCTGGCAAACTGAACGCTTTGGCGTGAAGATGCCGCGCTGGATCGCGCTGATTACGATGGGATTGACGCTCGCGCTTGGCCTGCAACTGTGGTTACAGGGCGGCTACTCTCTCACGCAGTCTACAGGCCTGCCGCAGTGGCAGTCGGAGTACGTCCGGCAGTGGATCCCACGCTTTGGTATCACTATTCACCTGGCGCTGGATGGCCTGTCGCTGCTGATGGTTGTCCTGACCGGCTTCCTTGGCGTGCTTGCAGTGCTCTGCTCATGGCGTGAGATTGAAAAGTACCAGGGCTTCTTCCACCTCAACCTGATGTGGATCCTGGGCGGCGTGATCGGCGTGTTCCTTGCCATCGACATGTTCCTGTTCTTCTTCTTCTGGGAGATGATGCTGGTGCCGATGTACTTCCTGATCGCGCTCTGGGGCCACAAGGCCTCCGATGGTAAAACGCGTATCACGGCGGCCACCAAGTTCTTCATCTACACCCAGGCGAGCGGGCTGGTGATGCTGATTGCGATCCTCGGACTGGTGTTTGTCCACTACAACGCCACTGGCGTCTGGACCTTCAACTACGAGCAGCTGCTGAAAACCCCGATGTCCCACGGCGTGGAATATCTGCTGATGCTGGGCTTCTTCATCGCCTTTGCGGTGAAAATGCCGGTGGTGCCGCTGCACGGCTGGCTGCCGGACGCGCACTCTCAGGCACCGACCGCCGGTTCCGTTGACCTCGCGGGGATCCTGCTGAAAACCGCTGCCTATGGTCTGCTGCGTTTTGCGCTGCCGCTGTTCCCGAACGCCTCTGCGGAGTTCGCGCCGATTGCCATGTGGCTGGGCGTGATCGGTATCTTCTACGGCGCGTGGATGGCCTTTGCCCAGACCGATATCAAACGTCTGATTGCTTACACCTCCGTGTCCCACATGGGCTTCGTGCTGATCGCCATCTACACCGGTAACCAGCTCGCCTACCAGGGTGCGGTGATCCAGATGATTGCCCACGGCCTCTCTGCGGCCGGTCTGTTCATCATCTGCGGCCAGATCTACGAGCGTCTGCACACCCGTGATATGCGCATGATGGGCGGCCTGTGGAACAAGATTAAGTGGCTGCCAGCGCTGTCGATGTTCTTTGCCGTCGCCACCCTGGGGATGCCGGGCACCGGTAACTTCGTGGGCGAGTTTATGATCCTCTTCGGCAGCTACGGCGTCGTACCGGTCATCACCGTGGTCTCGACCTTTGGTCTGGTTTTCGCCTCGGTTTACTCGCTGGCGATGCTGCACCGTACCTACTTTGGTAAGGCGAAGAGTGAAATTGCCGCTAAAGAACTGCCAGGGATGTCGCTGCGTGAGCTGTTTATCATCCTGCTGCTGGTAGTACTTCTGGTACTGCTTGGCTTCTATCCGCAGCCGATTCTGGATACCTCGCACTCTGCGATGAGCAATATCCAGCAGTGGTTTGTTAATTCCGTTACTACTACAAGGCCGTAAAGCGCATATGACTCTTACTCCACAACACCTGATCGCGCTGCTACCGCTGCTGATCGTCGGATTGACGGTGGTGGTTGTGATGCTCTCCATTGCGTGGCGACGCAACCATTTCCTGAACGCCACGATTGCCGTTATCGGTCTGA
Source organism: Pseudescherichia sp. L3 (assembly GCF_024656065.1). Classification (NCBI taxonomy): domain Bacteria; kingdom Pseudomonadati; phylum Pseudomonadota; class Gammaproteobacteria; order Enterobacterales; family Enterobacteriaceae; genus Pseudescherichia; species Pseudescherichia sp. L3. The sequence continues at coordinate 2,130,955 of NZ_JANKYC010000001.1, read as the reverse complement.
ACGCCGCTCTGGTCTCGCTCTGGCTGGTTGGCCAGGCGGGAGCAATGGACGTCACGCCGTTGATGCGCGTTGACGGCTTCTCCATGTTCTATACCGGCCTGGTCCTACTGGCGAGCCTTGCGACCTGTACCTTTGCCTACCCGTGGCTGGAAGGGTACAACGATAACCAGGAAGAGTTCTACCTGCTGGTGCTGATTGCCGCCCTCGGTGGCATTCTGCTGGCCAATGCTAATCACCTGGCTGCGCTGTTCCTCGGCATCGAGCTGATCTCGCTGCCGCTGTTCGGCCTGATCGGCTATGCGTTCCGTCAGAAGCGCTCGCTGGAAGCCAGCATCAAGTACACCATTCTCTCTGCCGCAGCCTCGTCGTTCCTGCTGTTTGGTATGGCGCTGGTGTATGCCAACTCCGGCAACCTGTCGTTCCTGGCTATCGGTAAGAGCCTCGGCGACGGCATGCTGCACGAGCCGCTGCTGCTGATTGGTCTCGGCCTGATGATCGTTGGTCTCGGCTTTAAGCTGTCTCTGGTGCCGTTCCATCTCTGGACGCCAGATGTGTATCAGGGTGCGCCTGCGCCGGTCTCTACCTTCCTGGCGACCGCCAGCAAGATTGCGATCTTTGGCGTGGTGATGCGTCTGTTCCTCTACGCGCCGGTAGGTGAGAGCGAAGCGGTACGCGTGGTGCTGGGCATTATTGCCTTCGCCTCGATCATCTTCGGTAACCTGATGGCCCTGAGCCAGACCAACATCAAACGTCTGCTCGGCTACTCCTCTATCTCTCACCTCGGCTATCTGCTGGTGGCGCTGATCGCCCTGCAGAGCGGTGAGATGTCGATGGAGACCGTGGGCGTTTACCTGGCAGGCTATTTGTTTAGCAGCCTCGGCGCGTTCGGCGTGGTGAGCCTGATGTCCAGCCCATACCGTGGCCCGGATGCCGACTCGCTCTACTCCTACCGCGGCCTGTTCTGGCACCGTCCGATCCTTTCGGCGGTAATGACGGTGATGATGCTGTCGCTGGCGGGCATCCCGATGACCCTCGGCTTTATCGGTAAGTTCTACGTGCTGGCGGTGGGTGTGAATGCCCACCTGTGGTGGCTGACGGCGGCGGTAGTGATCGGCTCCGCAATTGGCCTCTACTACTACCTGCGCGTAGCGGTGAGCCTCTACCTCAGCGCGCCGCAGCAGCTTAACCGCGATGCGCCGTCCGACTGGGCCTACAGCGCGGGCGGGATTGTGGTTCTGATCTCTGCACTGCTGGTGCTGCTGCTGGGTGTTTATCCGCAGCCGCTGATCAGCCTGGTACAGATGGCCCAGCCGCTGATGTAAGGCTTTAGAGCAAAATAAAAACCGCCGAAGATTCGGCGGTTTTTTTTCGTCTGGGGTAGGCCTGATAAGCGCAGCGCCATTAGGCGTTATCGATTACACCGCCTGCTTGTGGCTAATCAGCGGGCCGTTAGCCTTGCTTGCCGCACGATCCAGCACCTCTTTGAGCACCGCCGACAGCTCGGTCACTTCAAACTTGGCGACGTAGCCGTCGGCCTGCACCTTGCGAACGTGATCTTCGTTGGCGCTGCCGGAGAGCGAGGAGTGGATCACCACGGGAATATGCTTCAGGCGCGGATCGGTTTTGATTTTACGCGTCAGGGTAAAACCGTCCATCTCCGGCATCTCCAGATCCGTGAGCACCATGGCGATCTTATCGCTCACCGGTACGCCCTCGGCTTCCGCCTGCTCGGCCAGTCGCTGGATTTTCTCCCACGCGTCTTTGCCAGTTACGTGCATCTGGTTGGGGATCTGCATCGCCTCCAGCCCCTTCTCCAGCATTGCCCGCGCGACTTTGGAGTCCTCGGCAACTATCGCCACCGCACCCGGCTTAATATTGAATTTCTGTACTGCGGCATTGTTGGCGTGAACGTCATGATCGGACGGCACAATGTCATAGAGGATCTGCTCAACGTCCAGCACCAGCGCTAAATTGTTGGTGTCTTTATCGTCGTCGAGGCAGGCGATACTGGTAATGTAGCGGCCGTTGATCGCCTTTTCCGCCGTGTGCACCTGCTTCCAGTCCAGACGGGTAATGTTCTCCACCGACTCGACGGCAAAGGCCTGCACGCTGCGGGCATACTCGGTGATCAGCAGGATATTCAGACCGGTGCTGGGTTTGCAGCCTGCCACGGCAGCGAGATCGATAACCGGGATCACCTGGTCGCGAATATTCACCATCCCCAGCAGGGGCGATTTCATCCCGGCAGGGCGAGTAAACGCAGGCATGGGCACAATTTCACGCAGCTTAAATACGTTAATGCCATAGAGTTCTGATTTCTGTTCGTGTTGTGACGTACCAAGGCGAAACAGTAACAGCTCGAAGCGGTTGGACAGGGTGAGATTAGCCCTGTCATCAATATCTTTCTGGAAACTATCCATTATGCCCTCAGAGTGAAGTACCTGCGTTTACACAGTTATCGGCACGCGGAGGAAAAAGTGGAGGCGCGATTTACATCAAATCTCTACAACAGCAAAATCCTCTGCCAGCAAGGTGTCAGGGAAGATAGCCCGGCACTCGGCCAGCAGTCGCTGACCGCCCTCGTCATCGTAGCGTGAGCTGATGTGCGTCATCACCAGCTTGCCGACGCCCGCTTCCTGTGCCAGCTGTGCTGCCTGGCGCGTCGAGCTGTGACCCCGGCTATTGGCTTTCTCCTCCATCTCCGCCTCCAGCGTTGTCTCATGCACCATCACGTCTGCACCACGGGCCAGCGCCAGCGCGCCGGGGCAGGGGGCGGTGTCGCCAAACAGAGCCAGCTTTTTGCCTGGCACAGCAGGGGCGAGAAAATCTTTACCGTCGATGCGCCTGCCATCGTCGAGGGTAACGCTTTCTCCGGCTTTCAAACGCTGAAAGAGCGGGCCGGGTTTAACGCCCTGGGCCATCAGCGCGGCAGCGTCGAGTGCGCCGGGCTTGTCGTGCTCCTCGATGCGGTAGCCGTAGCACTCAACCGGATGGTTAAGCGCAACGGCGGTGACGTGACGCAGGCCGTCATCCATCACCGGGCCTTCCTCAATCTCCACCACCGTCAACGGATAGTCGGTCCAGGAGCCGCTCAGGCGTAGGGCGGTATCAATAAACTCCCGCAGCCCTTTAGGGCCGTAGATAGTCAGCGGCTGGACGTTGCCAGCCATCGAACGGCTGCACAGCAGGCCCGGCAGGCCAAAGAGATGATCCCCGTGCAGATGGGTAATAAAAATCCGATCCAACTTGCCGGGATGCCAGGCGGTGCGCTGCATCTGCTGCTGAGTGCCCTCGCCGCAGTCAATTAGCCACAGGGCGGGCCGCGTTGGGTGGCGTAGATTCAGCAGCGCCGCGCTGACGTTACGCGTGCGCGTGGGGACGCCTGCTGAGGTGCCTAAAAATATCAGTTCCATATGCGCTCTGGGTCGATAAAAGCCTTATTATAGCGAGCAACGCATAAAAAGGAGCGCACCATGATCCGTTGGCAAGACCTGCACCACGCTGAATTAACCGTTTCTGAAATCTACGCGCTGCTGAAGCTACGCTGCGAAGTTTTTGTGGTTGAGCAGAAATGCGTCTATCTCGACGTTGATGGTGATGACCTGATCGGTGAAAACCGACACCTGCTTGGCTGGCGTGATAACGAGCTGGTGGCGTATGCGAGGATTCTGAAAAGCGAGGATGATTTTGCGCCGGTGGTCATTGGTCGCGTCATTGTTAGCGCCGCGGTGCGGGGCGAAAAACTGGGTTACCAGCTGATGGAAAGGGCCGTTGCCAGCTGTAGCAAAAACTGGCCGCAAAGCCCGATATATCTGGGCGCGCAGGCGCATCTCCAGGACTTCTATCGCCACTTTGGCTTTGTGCCGGTGACCGAGGTTTATGACGAGGATGGTATTCCGCATATCGGTATGGCACGTGAAATCATCCCTCACGTTGACCAGGCGTAACCGCAAGTCATTGTCTATAGTTAGCTGACAGGTGCAAAACATGGAGAAACCTAATGTCTAACCAATTTACGAGTACCCGTATCGATGACGACCTGAACCTGCTAAGCGACACGCTGGAAGAAGTGCTACGCTCCTCCGGCGATCCGGCCGACCAGAAATATGTCGAGCTGAAAGCACGCGCCGAGCAGGCTCTGCATGATGTAAAAGACCGCGTTAGCCAGGCATCTGACACGTATTACGTGCGTGCTAAGCAGGTGGCTTACCGTGCGGACGATTACGTGCGTGAAAAACCATGGCAGGGCGTGGGCATCGGTGCCGCCGCTGGCCTGGTATTAGGGCTGCTGCTGCGTCGCTAATGTTGTGACGTGCCTCCCTACGCGGGCGCTGTCTTAAGGGCAGCGCCCGCTGTTTTTTCTCTCTTCTTCACGCCTTACCGATTTACATCAAAAATCCCGTCTCTGCATCTCCGTATACTTGTCCGTATTCTTGATACCGGACAAACTCATGTCAGCAAGCTCATTCAACCGGCGCTGGGCGGAGGTTATCCTCGAAACGCTGGCGCGCCACGGCATCCGACACGTTTGCATCGCGCCCGGCTCCCGCTCGACGCCGCTCACCCTGGCGGCTGCGCAGAATAAAGCGTTTATTCACCATACCCATTTCGACGAGCGCGGGCTGGGACATCTGGCGCTCGGGTTGGCGAAAGCCAGCCAGCAGCCGGTCGCGGTAATTGTCACCTCCGGAACGGCGGTGGCGAACCTCTATCCGGCGCTGATTGAGGCCGGGCTGACCGGTGAAAAGCTGATCCTGCTTACCGCCGATCGTCCTCCGGAGCTTATCGACTGCGGGGCCAATCAGGCGATCCGCCAGCCGGGCATGTTTGCCTCGCATCCGGCACAGACGGTTTCGCTGCCACGTCCTGCCCAGGAGATCCCGGCCCGCTGGCTGGTCTCCACGCTGGATAACGCGCTGGGATCGCTGCACGGTGGGGCGGTACATATCAACTGTCCCTTTGCCGAGCCGCTCTACGGCGAGCTGGATGATTCTGGCCTTGAGTGGCAGAACGCATTGGGCAGCTGGTGGCAGAGCGATCGTCCCTGGCTGCGGGAGGATATTCGTCGCGAGAGCGAGAAGCAGCGCGACTGGTTCTTCTGGCGACAGAAGCGCGGCGTTGTGGTGGCCGGGCGGATGAGCGCCGCCGAGGGCAAGCGGGTGGCAGAGTGGGCGCAGATGCTGGGCTGGCCCCTGATTAGCGACGTGCTCTCCCAGACCGGGCAGCCGCTGCCCTGTGCCGATCTGTGGCTGGGCAACGCCAGCGCGGTGAGCGAGCTGGCTCAGGCGCAGATTGTCATCCAGTTGGGCAGCAGCCTGACCGGAAAACGGCTGTTGCAGTGGCAGGCAACCTGCACACCGGATGAGTATTGGCTGGTGGATAACATTGCAGGACGTCTTGATCCAGCGCACCATCGCGGGCGGCGGCTGATATCCGGCGTAGTCGAGTGGCTGGCGCTGCATCCGGCCGAGAAGCGTCATCCGTGGTATACAGCGATCCCCTCCCTGGCGGATCGGGCGTGGCAGGCCGCTGCGGCCCGGCGTGAAACCTTTGGCGAAGCGCAGCTGGCACACCGTCTGGCGGAGTTTCTGCCGGAGCAGGGGCAGCTGTTTCTGGGCAACAGCCTGGTCGTCCGCCTGGTGGATGCCCTTGCGCAGCTGCCAGCGGGCTATCCGGTGTACAGCAATCGCGGTGCCAGCGGCATTGACGGTTTGCTTTCTACTGCTGCCGGGGTACAGCGGGCTACCGCGAGGCCGACCCTGGCGCTGGTGGGCGATCTCTCTGCACTCTACGATCTCAACGCGCTGGCGCTGCTGCGCCAGGTCTCCGCGCCCTTTGTGCTGATTGTGGTGAACAACAACGGCGGGCAGATCTTCTCCCTGCTGCCGACTCCGCAGGCCGAGCGGGAGCAGTTCTACTTGATGCCGCAGAACGTCCACTTTGACCATGCGGCAGCGATGTTCGACCTGGCTTACGATCGCCCTGAAAGCTGGGCCGAGCTGGAGGCGGCGCTGACGGGAGCCTGGCGTACACCGCAGGCAACCCTTATCGAGCTGGTGGTCGATCCGCAGGCGGGGGCGCAAACCTTACAGCAGCTCCTTGCCGAGGTCAGTCAGCTATGATCCTGCACGCGGTGGCGAAAGCCGGCGAGGCGCAGCGGCCCTGGCTGGTGTTCCTGCACGGTTTCGCCGGCGATAGCCGGGAGTGGATGGAAGTAGGGGAGCGCTTTTCCCGCCACCCTCGACTCTATATCGATCTCCCCGGTCACGGCGGTTCATCGGCTCTCTACGCCCGTAACCTGGATGAGGTTTGCTTACAGCTGCGTGCTACGCTAGTTAGTTACAACATACTAAACTATTGGCTGGTGGGGTACTCCCTCGGCGGCCGCATCGCTATGTACTCCTGTTGTCAAAACCCTGTTGGACTAAAGGGGGTGGTCGTAGAAGGCGGCCATCCCGGGCTTACCGCCGCCGCCGCACGGGAGGCGCGCTGGCTCACCGATGCCCGCTGGGCACAGCGCTTTCGCCATGAACCGCTGACTGACGTTTTTAACCACTGGTATCGACAGCCGGTCTTTGCCGGGCTGAGCGCTGCACAGCGGCGTGAGCTGGTGGCAATAAGATGCGACAACAGCGGCGAGGCGCTGGCCGCCATGCTGGAAGCCACCTCTCTGGCGGGGCAGCCCAATCTTCGTCCGGCGCTGCGCCGGTGCGACATTCCCTTTTACTACCTGTGCGGCGAACACGACCACAAATTCCGCGCCCTTGGTGCAGAGCTTGCGGCACCTTGCCTGTTAATTAACGACGCCGGGCACAATGCCCACCGGGAGAATCCCAACGGGACGGCTGCCTGTCTGGCGCACATTTTGCGCTACTGATTAAGGAACTCTGATGATCTATCCCGATGAATCCATGCTTTACGCGCCGGTTGAGTGGCAGGACTGCTCTGAAGGCTACAGCGACATTCGCTACCAAAAATCTACGGACGGCATCGCCAAAATCACCATCAACCGTCCGCAGGTGCGCAATGCGTTTCGTCCCCTGACGGTAAAAGAGATGCTCCAGGCGCTGGCGGATGCCCGCTACGATGATGCGGTTGGGGTAATTATCCTCACCGGCGAAGGTGAGAAGGCCTTCTGCGCCGGGGGGGACCAGAAGGTGCGCGGCGACTACGGCGGCTATCAGGATGACTCTGGCGTGCATCATCTTAACGTGCTCGACTTCCAGCGGCAGATCCGTACCTGCCCGAAACCGGTGGTGGCGATGGTGGCGGGCTACGCCATTGGCGGCGGCCACGTCCTGCATATGATGTGCGATCTGACCGTTGCGGCAGAGAACGCGGTATTCGGCCAGACTGGTCCTAAGGTCGGCTCTTTCGACGGCGGCTGGGGCGCGGCCTATATGGCCCGCATCGTCGGACAGAAAAAAGCGCGTGAAATCTGGTTCCTTTGCCGTCAGTACGACGCGCAGCAGGCATTGGATATGGGGCTGGTCAACACCGTGGTGCCGATTGCCGAGCTGGAAAAAGAGACCGTGCGCTGGTGTCGCGAGATGCTGCAAAACAGCCCGATGGCATTGCGCTGTCTGAAGGCGGCGCTCAACGCCGACTGTGACGGCCAGGCGGGCCTGCAGGAGCTGGCGGGCAACGCTACGATGCTCTTCTACATGACAGAAGAGGGGCAGGAGGGGCGCAACGCCTTCAACGAGAAGCGTCAGCCGGACTTCAGTAAATTTAAACGGAACCCGTAATGCGTCGGGCACACGTTTACCGCTGGCAGATCCCGATGGACGCGGGGGTTGTGCTGCGCGAGCGGCGGCTGAAAACCCGCGAAGGACTCTATCTCTGCCTGCATGACGGCAGCCGGGAAGGGTGGGGCGAGATTGCTCCGCTGCCGGGCTTCAGCCATGAAACATGCGATGAGGCGCAGGCTGTGCTAATGGCCTGGGTCGACCGCTGGCTACAGGGTGCAGAAACACTCCCGGAGATGCCGTCGGTGGCTTTTGGCATAAGCTGTGCGCAGGCAGAGCTGGCCGGAACCTTACCTGAGGCAGCGGACTATCGCGCCGCGCCGCTCTGCACCGGCGATCCTGACGAACTGATGCTGCAGCTGGCCGCCATGCCCGGCGAGAAAGTCGCAAAGGTGAAAGTGGGCCTCTATGAAGCGGTACGTGACGGCATGGTGGTCAATCTCCTGCTGGAGGCGGTGCCCGATCTCCAGCTGCGGCTGGACGCCAATCGCGCCTGGACTCCGCAGAAGGCGCAGCAGTTTGCGAAGTATGTCCATCCTGACTATCGCTCGCGCATCGCCTTTCTTGAGGAGCCGTGCCGAACCCGTGCCGACTCGCTGGATTTTGCCCGTGATACCGGGATTGCCATCGCATGGGATGAGAGCCTGCGCGACGCTGATTTTACCCTGGCCGCCGAAGCGGGCGTAAAAGCGGTGGTGATCAAACCTACGCTCACCGGCGCGCTGGAGAGGGTTCGTGAGCAGGTGCAGGCTGCTCATGCGCTGGGTATCACGGCGGTGATCAGCTCCTCTATCGAATCCAGCCTTGGTCTGACCCAGCTGGCGCGGATTGCCGCCTGGCTGACGCCACATACCCTGCCGGGCCTCGACACGCTGGGCCTGATGCAGGCGCAGCAGGTTCGCCGCTGGCCGGGCAGCACCCTGCCGTGCATTGATATTACCGCTCTGGAGCCGTTGCGATGACCTTTGCCGACTGGCCCTGGCGTCATTGGCGTGAGCAGCGGGGCGACGACGCCGCCGTGCGTTTGAACAGTGAAACCCTCAGCTGGCGCGTGCTCTGTGCGCGCATTGATGCCCTGGCGGCAGGCTTTTCCCGGCAAAACGTTCGGCAGGGGGATGGCGTGCTGCTCCGCGCCGGCAATTCACCACAAACGCTGCTGGCCTGGCTGGCGCTGCTCCAGTGCGGAGCGCGGGTGCTGCATATTAACCCCCAGCTGCCTGATTCGCTGCTGGCGGTGCTGCTGCCGCCGCTTTCGTTACAACATACAGTGAGCGTTGATAACGGCTGGCGCGGCATCGGGCTTCCGACGCTGGCAATGCGAGAAGCAGAGGGCGATTGTGCTGCCTGCTGGCAGCCGCAGCGGCTGACTTCCATGACGCTTACCTCTGGTTCAACCGGCGTGCCCAAGGCGGCAGTACACACCGCTGCTGCGCACCTGGCCAGCGCACATGGCGTGCTCTCCCTGCTGCCTTATGGCCCGGAAGAGGACTGGCTGCTCTCCCTGCCGCTGTTTCACGTCTCTGGTCAGGGTATTTTATGGCGCTGGCTGCTGGCGGGCGGGCGGCTAACGGTTCGCGATAAACAGCCCCTGGCGCAGGCGCTCGCCGGGTGTACTCACGCCTCGCTGGTGCCGACCCAGCTCTGGCGGCTGCTTAGTGAGGATGCCTGCGTAAGCCTGAAGGCGGTATTACTGGGAGGGGCGGCCATTCCTGTTGAGCTGACCACCCGTGCCAGTGAACGGGGGATCCGTACCTGGTGCGGCTACGGGCTGACAGAGTTTGCTTCCACGGTGTGTGCAAAAAAAGCCGACGGCGAGCCGGACGTCGGTCTGCCGCTGCCGGGGCGTGAGGTACGGATCGTCAACGGCGAAGTGTGGCTGCGCGGCGAGAGTATGGCCGCAGGCTACTGGCGTCACGGTGAGCTTATCCCGCTGGTCAATGATGAAGGCTGGTTTGCTACCCGCGATCGGGGCGTGCTGAACAACGGACGGCTAAGCGTGCTCGGGCGGATGGATAATCTCTTCTTCAGCGGCGGGGAGGGGATCCAGCCAGAAGAGGTGGAGCGGGTGATTGTGGCCCATCCCCGCGTGCAGCAGGCTTTTGTGGTCCCGCTGGACGACCGTGAATTTGGCCAACGTCCGGTTGCCGTGGTGGCGTGCGACAGCGGTTTTGCTATCGACTCGCTGGGGGAGTGGGTCAAGGGCAGGCTGGCCCGTTTTCAGCAGCCGATACATTGGCTGGCCCTGCCCGAGAGCCTCAATCCGGGCGGAATTAAGATCTCCCGCCGGTCGCTGATCGACTGGGTTCAGCAGACCCTGCGCGGCGGATAGCGCTTCCCCTGCGCCGCTAAACCGTGTAAAACACTTTTCGCCCATCGGCCGGCCTGAAAGGCTTGTACACTGTGCCGGTTTTGGGCGTATTACATTTTTTGTATGGAAAAGGGCAATGGATAAAAGAATTTTGTGGGGAGTAGCCAGCCTGATGCTGGTATCGGCATCGGCCAGCGCGCTGAGCCTCAGCGGTCAGGCAGGGGAGCACTATACCAACCTGGCGGCCGGATTTGGCACGGAAACCAGCGGCCTGGCGCTGAGCGGCAACTGGACGCACAGCGATGATGACGGCGACGCCGCCGGTCTGGGGCTGGGCCTTAACCTGCCGCTCGGGCCGCTGCTGGCGACCGTTGGCGGTAAAGGTATCTATACCAATCCGAACGATGGTGACGAGGGCTATGCCGCAGCGGTAGGCGGCGGCCTGCAGTGGCCGATCGGCGACAGCTTCCGCCTGTTTGGCGAGTACTACTACTCTCCGGACTCGCTCTCCAGCGGTATCGACAGCTATCAGGAAGCCAACGCCGGTGCGCGCTGGACCATCATGCGTCCGCTGAGTATTGAAGCGGGCTATCGTTACCTGAACCTGGCGGGTAAAGACGGCAATCGCGACAATGCGCTGGCCGATGGCCCCTACGTTGGGGTGAACGCCAGCTTCTAATCCTCCGGCGCGGCGGTCTGTCGCGCCTTTTCTCCTGCTGGATCCTGCCGCTATTTGCTTCTCCATGCGTTATAGTACTCCCACAACAGGTAAGGGAGAGTACGGAGATACCAATGATAAATGTGGAAATGCTGTCTACCGGGGATGAAGTCCTGCACGGCCAGATTGTGGATACTAACGCTGCATGGCTTGCCGATCTGTTTTTCACCGAAGGGCTGCCGCTGACGCGCCGCAATACCGTGGGCGACAGCCTTAACGATCTGGTTGCTATTCTGCGCGAGCGTAGCGAGCACGCTGATATCTTAATTGTTAACGGTGGCCTGGGCCCGACCAGCGACGATCTCAGTGCGCTGGCGGCGGCTACCGCTGCGGGCGAAGGGCTGGTGCTGCATGAGGCGTGGCTGAGCCACATGGAACGCTTCTTCACCGAGCGCGGACGTGTAATGGCGCCCAGCAACCGCAAGCAGGCGGAGATCCCGGCCAGCGCGGAGCTGATTGATAATCCGGTGGGCACTGCCTGCGGCTTTGCCATCAAGCTCAACCGCTGCCTGATGTTCTTTACGCCGGGTGTCCCCTCTGAGTTCAAGGTGATGGTGCAGCAGGAGATCCTGCCGCGCCTGCGGGAGCGCTTTAGCCTGCCGTCACCGCCAGTCTGCTTACGCCTGACTACCTTTGGCCGCTCTGAGAGCGATCTGGCCCAGAGCCTCGATCATCTCCAGCTGCCGGAGGGGGTGGTGATGGGCTACCGCTCATCCATGCCGATCATCGAACTGAAGCTGACCGGCCCGGCGGAGCAGCGTGAAGCCATGGAGGCGCTGTGGCCAGAGGTGCAACGCGTCGCTGGCGAGAGCCTGATCTTTGAAGGTACCCAGGGGCTACCGGCGCTGCTGGCGGAGAAGATGCGTGAGCAGCAGCTGAGCCTGACCGTTAGCGAGCAGTTTACCAGCGGCCTGCTGGCGCTACAGCTCTCCCGCGCTTCCGCCCCGCTGCTGGCGAGCGAGGTGCTGCCGTTCCAGGCCGACACGCTGGAGCAGACCGCGCGCTGGGCAGCCGAGCTACGTAACCGTCATCTGGCCGGGCTGGCCTTGACCGTCGGTGGGCTGGACGAGGAGCATATTAACTTTGCCCTCGCCACGCCGCAGGGCGCCCACGCGCTGCGAGTGAAGTTTGCTACCGGACGCCACGGTGTGGCGCTGCGCCAGGAAGTCTGTGCGATGATGGCCCTGAACATGCTGCGCCGCTGGCTCAGCGGTAAAGATGTCGCCAGTGAGCACGGCTGGGTCAACGTCGTCGACTCGCTGTTTGTTGAGTAATCTGGCTTTTGGCTACTCTGCCAGCGCCTGCGCCAGCAGAGTAATGGGATGTTCACAGCGTTTGGAGGTGGACGTCTCTATCTGCCATTTGCAGGTTTCGCAGTCGGTCACCACGATGTCTGCGCCGCTCGCTTCAATCTGCTGAAACAGCGGCGCACCAATTGCCTGCGAGGTGGGGTAGTTCTCGGCTTTAAAACCGTAGGTTCCGGCAATGCCGCAGCACTGAGAATCCAGCACGATGACGTTCACCCCCGGGATTTTCCGCAGCAGCTCCAGGCTGTAGAGCGTCCAGCCCATCTTCTCCATATGGCATGGGGTATGGTAGGCCACCGTCAACGGTAGCGTTCGCAGCGGCAGGGTGCGTCCCTCGTCTAGCCTGCGCCACAGCCAGCGCGTAGCAAGGTCGATATGCGACCGCAGTTGGGCGTTGGGCAGATCCAGCAGGTGCGGATACTCATCGCGCAGCGTGAGGGTACAAGTTGATGAGGTCGCTATCGTTGTCAGACCGTTATCGACAATGGCCTGCTCCAGGGCGCGCAGGTTCACCCTCGCCTGCTTTTTAGCTTTATCATAGAAGCCGTTTGCCATCAGCGGGACGCCGCAGCATCGCTCCCTATCCAGCAATTGCACGCCGATCCCCAGCGCGTTAGCCACCTTCACGACATCTTTCCCTAACTGGGGGTGGTTGTAGTTCACATAGCAGCCGTGAAAAAAGGCCACCTGCTCAGGGTAGGCCGCCTGACACTTGGCCTGCCGGCGATACCACTGGCGAAAGGTGCCCCGGGCATATTTGGGCAGCGTCCGGCGGTGATCAATATGAAGTACCTTGTCGAGCAGCTGGCGCACCGGTTTGAGTCCCGTGGTGGCATTCACCAGCGGTGCAATCGGGGAAGAGAGCGTGCCGAGCAGATCGGTGTGGCTGAGCAGGGTATTGCGCAGCCCGTTTTTAGGTTGGGCATACTGCGCGCGGGCGCGCTGAATAATATCGCCAATGTTGACCCCGGAAGGGCAGGCGGTTTCACAGCGTTTGCAGTTAGTACAGTAGCTTAGCGACTCATCAAACAGGGCCGGATCCTTTAGCCGCAGGCGCTCCCCGTCTGGGCCAGCCTGTTTGGGGCCGCTGTAGGCCGGGTTCACCTGGCTTACCGGACAGGCGGTGGTGCAGACAGTGCACTTTATACAGCTCTCAAATTGCGTCATGCTCATTGCAGATCCTCCCTGGCGCAGATCTGCCGCGCCGTGTGTAATGCTGTTACGGCGCAGACACCGCCGCCGCATCCCTGGGTAATGGCATCGAAACCGCCCAGCACCGAACCGGCAACGTAGAGATTTTCAAGCCGTTCGCCGTTTTGCCAGCCGCGCAGCGTATTGTCGGTACGTACGCCAGTATGCTGCCACGGTTGGGCAGCAAACAGATCGTCGCGAGTCCAGTTGCCTCTCTCAGGCTGCTGGACCTCTAACCCCAGCACCGCCTCGCGAATGCCTTGGCGTTCAGCAATCAAGCCGTTGCTGAAGAAGCTGCCGCTGGCCAGCACCACATGACGTGGACGCAGAGGAATATCCTCATGCCTGCGCGTCCACAATGCGTTGACCCGACCCGCGCTAACGGTGGTGTTCAGCACCTCATCGCCCGGCAGCCAGATGCCGCCGTTTTTAATAAACTGCCGCTGGAGCAGCGTCTGCATCCGCATGCCGAATACCGACGGCGGAAGCGTAGGCAGAAGCTGCACCTTGCCGGGTAATGCTTCATTCAGGCGAGTCCAGACGCGGTTATCCGTCAGGCCAAAGCAGGCAGGCAGCCAGAGCACATCATGCTCCTGGCTTAAAGCGTGCAGCGCGTCGCAGAGCGGGGCAAACTGCGCCTCATCGTCGAGCACCCGGGCGATAGTGACGGCACGGAACTCGCTCGGGTTGTCACGCAGAATGTCGAGGGCAGGGAGGCTCATTTCGTGGGCAGTGGCGGTAACGCCCAGCCTGCGCAGCCCGGCAGCGGCAAGTGCTGGCTGAAAGTCGAGGAAGCCTTCAATACCGATGATGCCAACATGCACGCCCGGCGATGGCGCAACCGGTACCTCCTGCGGACTAAGCCACGCGGGGCGCACTCTGCCCAGCGGCGTTACGCGAAAATGGGGCTTTTCTATGTGGCCCTGCATCACCAGGCCACTGTTGGCCAGCAGGCGCTGGGCTTCCCGCGCATACTCGATCACCCGCTCAGGCCCCAGCAGAGCATAGGGGTGCATCGGGGCCAGATCCGCCAGCCTCGCCAGGCCGGTATGGAGATCCGTTACTGCCTCGCCGTTGGGCAGGTGGGAGAGCAGATCCAACGAGCCAGAGGAGAAGCTGAGCGCGCTCCTTCCCCGACTGACGATAGCAACGCGCTGGCCGTGTGCCGTGAGCGTTATGCCGCACAGTAAGCCTGCCAGCCCGCCGCCGATAATTACCGTATCAAAGTTCATCTGGCTCCTCCTTTTCCAGCCCGCATAGTCCCATGTAGACCCAGCGGGTAAATTCGCTCTCCCGCAGCGCATCACCCCAGGCCACGGGATGGATGCCTTTCCAGCGCTCGTTAAGAAACTGCGACAGCTGGCTCAGGGTCTGCATCTCATTGGTAACGCTGAGACGGTTGAGCAGCCCCGCGGCACGGCAGGCGCACAGCTCACCCTGGCAGGTCCCCATTCCGATGCGGGTTCGGCGGCGCAGATCGAGCAGAGAGCGCACGTTAAGATGTTCAACTGCATACTGCACCTCCCCGGCGGTGACGGCCTCGCACTCGCACACCAGGCTGCGGCTGTGGCGCGTCTCCTCAGGCCAGGCGGAAACGCGATCGCCGTGGCGATAGAGGGCCGAGCCGCGCAGCGGAGCGGGGAGTGAGAGAGTCTTCCGTGTCGCGTCGATCGGCTCCCGTGAGCCAGGCAGCGGATCGCGGGCGGTGGTGCAGGGGGCGCTATGGTTAAGCTTGCGGCACACGGCGTCGGTCGCCCACTCGGCCATCAGGCGATAGGTCATCAGCTTCCCGCCGGTAATGGTGATAAACCCCTCCAGCCCGTCGCGTTGGGCATGGTCGAGCAGCACAATGCCGCGGCTGACGCTGCGCCCGGTCGGATCATCATCGCTTGCCACCAGCGGGCGCACCCCGGCATAGGCGCGCAAGATGCGCGTTCTGCCCATTATGGGAGCCAGTTTCTCACCCTCGCGCAGCAGAATATCGACCTCTTCAGGCGTGACCCGGTTGGCGTCGATCTCGCTATAGTCAATGCGGGTTGAGGTGGTGCCAATTAACGAAATGGTATCACCGGGCACCAGAATGTCGGCGTCGGCAGGTTTACGGCAGCGGTTGATCACATGGTGATTAATGCGATGATCGAGGATCAGCAGCGATCCTTTAGCCGGGAACATCCGAATAGCGAGATCGGCATAGTCGGCAATGCGCTGCCCCCAGATACCCGCCGCGTTAACCACGACGCTGGCATACCGTTCGCTGTGCTCACGATAGTGCGTATTAAAGAGCCGCACGCCGCACACGCGATCTCCCTGACGAATCAGGCCGGTGACCTCATGGCCCGTCAAGATACGCGCCCCATGCTCCTGGGCATCCAGCATATTAGCCGCCGTGAGTCGAAAGGGATCGACGGTGCCGTCCGGGACCTTAACCGCGCCAATCAGTGCCGGGTTGACGGCAGGCTCCAGCCGACGAGCGAGAAGAGGATCGATGGCTTCGGCATCAATACCCGCCGAGATGCAGGCGGTAATAAAGGTGTGCTGAAACGCGAGATCGTCTTCGGGAAGGGTAATGAACAGCCCGTCGGTGGGTTCTACACAGTGGCGGGCGATGCGTTTGAGGATCTGGTTTTCGGCAATGCACTCGCGGGCGGATTCATTATCGGTAACCGCATAGCGTGCGCCGCTGTGCAGCAGGCCGTGATTGCGCCCGGTGGCGCCGGTAGCAATGTCATGGCGCTCGACCAGCACAACGTTTAGCCCGCGCAGAGCACAGTCGCGTGCTATGCCCGCCCCGGTCGCGCCGCCGCCAATGACAATCACATCGCTATAGTGAGGATCGTGAACACTCATTCTCTGCCCTCATGTTCGTTTTTTATCATTTAGCCATGAAGAATCAGATTTTTGTTTGATTTCGAGCACTAACGAGCGTGATTCGAAAGCTAATTTGTGGGTTAATGCGCTTTTTTGCGCATCCTGTCATATTTCTGTAACAATCTGTGCGTGAATTCACAGTAACAATGACCGATATTCCTTAACATCGCCGCCTCGCTGGAGTGGTGAGACACTTAAACCCTACAAATTTAATCGTTGGCCACGGAGGCTACATGCTCAGTATCTTTAAACCAGCGCCACATCAGGCGCGCCTGGGAAAAGCAGAAATTGATCCCCTCTACCGCCGTTTGCGCTGGCAAATCTTTATCGGCATCTTCTTTGGCTACGCGGCGTACTATCTGGTGCGTAAAAACTTCGCCCTCGCCATGCCCTATCTGGTGGAGCAGGGGTTCTCACGCGGCGATCTCGGATTCGCGCTGTCGGGCATCTCCATTGCCTACGGTTTCTCCAAGTTCATTATGGGCTCAGTATCGGATCGCTCTAATCCACGCGTTTTCCTCCCTGCCGGTCTGATTCTGGCGGCGGCGGTGATGCTGTTTATGGGCTTCGTGCCCTGGGCGACGTCGAGCATTGCCGTGATGTTTGTCCTGCTTTTCCTCTGCGGTTGGTTCCAGGGAATGGGATGGCCGCCGTGCGGACGTACTATGGTTCACTGGTGGTCGCAGAAAGAGCGTGGCGGCATTGTCTCGGTGTGGAACTGCGCGCATAACGTGGGCGGCGGTATCCCGCCTCTGCTGTTCCTGCTAGGGATGGCCTGGTTCAACGACTGGAAAGCCGCGCTCTATATGCCGGCGTTCGGTGCGATTGTGGTGGCAATCATTGCCTTTGCGCTGATGCGTGATACGCCGCAGTCTCAGGGGCTGCCGCCTATTGAAGAGTACAAAAACGACTATCCTGATGACTACAGCGAACAGCACGAAGAGGAGCTGACCGCTAAACAGATCTTCATGAAGTATGTCCTGCCTAACAAGCTGCTGTGGTACATCGCGATAGCCAACGTCTTTGTCTATCTGCTGCGTTACGGCATCCTCGACTGGTCGCCGACCTACCTGCGTGAGGTGAAGCATTTTGCGCTGGATAAATCCTCCTGGGCCTACTTCCTCTATGAATATGCGGGGATCCCCGGCACCCTGCTGTGTGGCTGGATGTCGGATAAGGTGTTCAAAGGTAACCGTGGTGCAACGGGCGTGTTCTTTATGACGCTGGTAACTATTGCGACCGTGGTGTACTGGCTTAACCCAGCGGGCAACCCAGGCGTGGATATGGCCTGCATGATTGTTATCGGCTTCCTTATCTATGGCCCGGTGATGCTGATTGGTCTGCATGCCCTGGAGCTGGCCCCGAAAAAAGCGGCAGGCACAGCGGCTGGCTTTACCGGCCTGTTTGGTTACCTGGGCGGTTCGGTAGCGGCGAGCGCCATCGTAGGTTATACGGTTGACTTCTTCGGCTGGGATGGTGGCTTTATGGTGATGATCGGCGGAAGCGTGCTGGCAGTATTGCTGCTGATTGTGGTGATGTTCGGTGAAAAACGGCACCATGCGGAGATGCTGGCGCGTCGTTAATAAGTACTAAACAGAGATCATAATGATTATCATGTAATGCATTGTTTATAAATAAATATGTGGCTTTTGCGTATGTGTTCCGCTCACCTCATGTAGGGAAGAACATATAACGAGTGTCACACGTGAACGGGATAAGGGGGCCACCGCGGCCCCCTTATCGATCCCCGCGGCCCCGCGGGGAAACCGGTGCTACGCACTGCGCTCACCTCCCGCCCGGCTGACCGACGGCCGGCTCGACTCGACGTCGTGTCTCGTTTCGCCTCTGGCCGCCCTCCCTGGCGTCCAGTCCTTGTCAACCGGTCTCCGGTTCGCCGGTTTCAGCGGGGGACTCAACACCCGTGCTGTTAGACTGCACTCCACAGCAACAACGAAATCGCTGTAGGCTCTGTATCAAAGCGAGGTATTGGGTCCGGCTGAAAATCGCCGAGGCGTTCACTTCAGGCCGGGGCAGCCCGCATGGATGCGGGCTGAGGGCGTGCTTTACAGGGAAGTTACCTCACGCCCGACCCGAAAGCCGGAAGGGATAAGCCGAGGCACCCGCGCAGCGGCGATTTTCCCTGCCGGGAGCCCGGGTCGCCAGGGTGGTGGCGGCGAGCCACCCTGGCACGTTCACGTGTACGGTATTTTCAGATAAGCAGAGTGTTCAAAGTGAACGGAAACAAGGTTAGATCCACATATTCTATCTACTCTTTTGATAAAAAGAACCAAGCGGGCCGCAAGGCCCTTTTTTTATATCCAGGAAACAGGTAAGGTTGCGGTAGCATTTAGTTCTTATTAATCATGTAAAATCAATAGATTATGTTGATGATCCGCGCGACGATCCTGGATGACCCAGTGCGACTCTCTGTTTACCTTTTTTCACTATTTAACGCTAAATATTGCTGTTAACGTCGAACAATAATTTATTTACATGCATCTCGGCGTGTAAAAATAAGCGCCGGGCTGTATGTTGAAAGTATTCACTATCGCCATATAATCGTTCTTATTATCAGTGCGGCTTATGAAATAAGGATCGAACGGCACTCTACGGACAGTTTTAAGAGATATGAGTAAAGATACGATGGGATATCGGCTATACGGTTACGTAATAGGCAAAGAAATTCACTTCGAGATTGAAAACCGAAGGCTTTATCGCCTGCCGCAGGGAAGCGCCGATAAATCATTTATCTTTGGCTCGGTATTATTTAACCATACGATGCTGCATCTGTTTGTCTATCTTTTACAGCATGGTCGTCATGCGACGGTGCCGCGCGAGGAGCTGCTGCGCGTGGTGTGGGAAGAGAACGATCTGGTGCCATCGAGCCAGCGCCTGTGGCAGGTATTAAGAAACCTCAATCGTCGGCTCAGCCTGCTGGGATTACCTGATGATTTCATCGCCAACGTCAGGGGAAGCGGCTATATCATTAACTATGTTGATATTACGCCAATCTATTACAGAGTCAGTGAACTCCAGCGCTGCCCTGAGAAAATAACGGAGAGTTAGCTATTCCGGCGTGAGTGATGTCAACCCGGAAATTTATCCCTGAACATGTGTGTGCTCAGGGATTTTTTATATTTGCCGGTCGCCACCTACAGGTCGAGTTCAATATCGCCCATGGCGCGACAGCAGCAGGGGAGGATCTCCCCGGCCTGGATAAAGGCCAGCGGCTCGGTGAGCCACTCAACCTGACCAGCAATCAGCCGGGTGCGGCAGGAGCCGCAGTAGCCCTGCCGGCACTGATACTCTACGTTAACCTTGTGGAACTCTAACGCCGCCAGCAGCGACGGATGTTCATCCTGGCACAGCAGCTGTGCGCCAGTGATGCGCAGCGTCACCGCACCCATTAGAGCTGGAAGTCGCTGAGATCGTCGGTGTTAACTTCCGAATCGATCTGCCCGACCAGGTAAGAGCTCACCTCAACCTCCTGCGGTGCCACCTGCACGTTGTCAGAGACCAGCCAGGTGTTGATCCACGGGATCGGGTTGGAGCGGGTTTGGAACGGCAGATCCAAGCCCACCGCCTGCATGCGGATATTGGTGATGTACTCTACGTACTGGCAGAGAATATCCTTGTTCAGGCCGATCATCGAGCCGCCCTGGAAGAGATACTCCGCCCACTCTTTCTCCTGCACTGCCGCCTGCACGAAGAGATCGTACGAGGCCTGCTTGCACTCTTCTGCAATTTCCGCCATCTCCGGATCGTCCACGCCGCTGCGCAGCAGGTTCAGCATATGCTGGGTGCCGGTCAGGTGCAGGGCTTCGTCACGGGCGATCAGGCGAATGATCTTGGCGTTGCCCTCCATCAGCTCGCGCTCGGCGAAGGCGAAGGAGCAGGCGAAGCTGACGTAGAAGCGGATCGCTTCCAGCGCGTTCACGCTCATCAGGCAGAGGTAGAGTTTCTTTTTCAGCTCGCGCAGGTTCACGGTCACGGTCTGGCCGTTGACGGTATGCGTCCCTTCGCCCAGCAGGTGCCAGTAGCTGGTTAGCTGGATCAGATCGTCATAGAAGTGAGAGATACCTTCCGCTCGCTTGAGGATCTGCTCGTTGGTGACGATATCGTCGAAGACGATTGCCGGATCGTTAACGATATTACGAATGATATGGGTGTAGGAGCGAGAGTGGATGGTCTCGGAAAACGCCCAGGTTTCGACCCATGTCTCCAGCTCAGGGATAGAGATCAGCGGCAGCAGGGCCACGTTTGGGCTACGGCCCTGAATGGAGTCCAGCAGCGTCTGATATTTCAGGTTGCTGAGGAAAATGTGCTTTTCATGCTCCGGCAGCGCCTGGAAGTCGATGCGATCCCGCGAGACGTCAACCTCTTCCGGACGCCAGAAGAAGGAGAGCTGTTTCTCAATCAGCTTTTCAAAGATGTCATATTTTTGCTGATCGTAGCGGGCGACGTTGACCGACTGGCCAAAAAACATCGGCTCTTTCAGCTGATCGTTCTTCGTCTGTGAAAAGGTGGTGTATGCCATGCGAATGTTTCCTGTCCTGCCGTTATACGCCGGGTGGCGCTTCGCTTACCCGGCCTACAAAACCTAATCCGTAGGCCCGGCAAGCTTTGCGCCGCCGGGCAATTTATTAAATCTTACATGCGCCGCTTTCGCAGCCGTCGTCCTGAATAGAAGGCACCATATCGTCCTGCGCATCTTCCGCACCGTCGCGGGTGTTCTGATAGTACAGGGTCTTGACGCCAAACTTATAGGCAGTGAGCAGATCCTTCAGCAGCTGCTGCATCGGCACTTTGCCAGACGGGAAGCGGGACGGATCGTAGTTGGTGTTAGCAGAGATCGACTGGTCGATAAACTTCTGCATGATGCCCACCAGCTGGAGGTAACCGTCGTTGTTCGGCATCTCCCACAGCAGCTCATAGTTGTTTTTCAGGTGCTCATAGTCCGGCACCACCTGGCGCAGGATCCCATCTTTCGACGCTTTGATGCTCACGTGGCCGCGCGGCGGCTCAATGCCGTTGGTGGCGTTAGAGATCTGCGACGAGGTCTCAGACGGCATCAGCGCGGAGAGCGTGGAGTTACGCAGGCCGTGGGTCTTAATGGACTGACGCAGCGCTTCCCAGTTGTAGTGCAGCGCCTCATTGGTAATGCTGTCGAGATCCTTTTTATAGGTGTCGATCGGCAGGATACCCTGGGCATAGGTGGTTTCGTTGAACCACGGGCACGCGCCTTGCTCTTTCGCCAGCTCGTTAGACGCTTTCAGCAGGAAGTACTGAATGGCTTCAAAGGTCTGGTGGGTCAGATTGTTGGCGCTGCCGTCGGAGTAGCGCTTGCCGTTTTTCGCCAGCCAGTAGGCGTAGTTGATCACGCCAATACCCAGCGTACGGCGGCCCATTGCCCCGCGTTTTGCGGCCGGGATCGGGTAGTCCTGATAGTCCAGCAGCGCATCCAGAGCACGTACCGCCAGCACCGCCAGCTCTTCCAGCTCGTCCAGGCTGTTGATTGCGCCGAGGTTGAACGCCGACAGCGTGCAGAGCGCGATTTCGCCGTTCTCGTCGTTGACGTCCATCAGCGGTTTGGTCGGCAGGGCGATCTCCAGGCACAGGTTGGACTGGCGCACCGGCGCAACAGCCGGATCGAACGGGCTGTGGGTGTTGCAGTGGTCCACGTTCTGAATGTAGATACGGCCGGTAGAGGCACGCTCCTGCATCATCAGCGAGAAGAGCTCAACGGCCTTCACGCGCTGCTTACGGATGCTCTCATCCTGCTCATACTGCACGTACAGGCGCTCAAACTCGTCCTGATCGGCAAAGAAGGCATCGTACAGCCCTGGCACATCGGACGGGCTGAAGAGGGTGATATCCTGGCCCTTCAGCAGACGGGTGTACATCAGCTTGTTGATCTGTACGCCGTAGTCCATGTGACGAACGCGGTTGCCCTCGACGCCGCGGTTGTTTTTCAGCACCAGCAGGCTCTCAACTTCCAGATGCCACATCGGGTAGAAGAGGGTAGCCGCACCGCCGCGCACGCCGCCCTGGGAGCAGGACTTCACCGCGGTCTGGAAGTGCTTGTAGAACGGAATACAGCCGGTGTGGAACGCTTCACCGCCGCGGATCGGGCTGCCGAGCGCGCGGATGCGGCCAGCATTGATGCCGATACCGGCGCGCTGGGAGACATACTTCACAATCGCGCTGGAGGTGGCGTTGATGGAGTCCAGGCTGTCGCCGCACTCGATCAGCACGCAGGAGCTGAACTGGCGAGTTGGGGTACGCACGCCGGACATGATCGGCGTTGGCAGCGAGATCTTAAAGGTTGAGACCGCGTCATAGAAACGTTTTACGTAGTCCAGACGGGTGTCGCGCGGATAGTTAGAGAACAGGCACGCGGCAACCAGAATGTAGAGGAACTGGGCGCTCTCGTAGATTTCGCCGGTCACGCGGTTCTGAACCAGGTATTTACCTTCCAGCTGCTTCACTGCCGCATAGGAGAAGGTCAGGTCGCGGTCGTGCTGGATGAAACCGTCCATCTGCTGGAACTCTTCTTCCGTGTAGTCTTCCAGCAGATGACTATCGTATTTGCCCAGCTCAATCATTTTGCGTACGTGGTCGATCAGCACCGGCGGCTCAAACTGGCCGTAGGCTTTTTTACGCAGGTGGAAGATGGCAAGGCGGGCAGCCAGATATTGATAATCCGGCGCGTCGCGGGAGATGAGATCCGCAGCGGCTTTGATAATGGTTTCGTGGATGTCGGACGTTTTAATGCCGTCGTAGAACTGAATGTGGGAACGCAGTTCAACCTGAGAGATCGATACGTTATTCAGCCCTTCTGCCGCCCAATCCAGCACCCGGTGGATTTTATCCAGATTGATGCGTTCAGTACGACCATCACGCTTCGTCACCAGCAGACTCTGATTCATGTACCTGTCCTTAAGAAAAAAGTATCCCCCGCTTATCCACATTTTCACACTGTGGTTAAACCTGTGGATAAATACTATATGTAGGGGGTGTTTGATAAAAACGTCACAATATGGTGAGTATTCTAGTCTGGATTCTTTTCAGTACAAGAGTTGATTTTGAGGTTAAATTGCGGTTGCGGAAAGGTAATAAACGCTAAGTCCGCGAACGATAAGGGCTACAGGAAAGTCAACGCATGTGAAAAAAAAAACTCAATGTGATCGAACGCTGAAATCTTCATCGCGGAACTGGCGGAAGTGAATTACGCAGCTTATGAGGCTGCGTAATTGTCATCACATTTTCAGATATCGTTAGCTGTTTTTTGCCTGGGTGTGCAGCATGTAGTTCACGTCAACGCCAGGCGCCAGCTTAAAGCGATCGCTAAGCGGATTGTAGTGCAGGCCAATCATATGCCGCTCCTGCAGCGGAGTAGGATCGATCCAGCTAATCAGTTCGGCGGGTTTAATAAACTTCTTCACGTCATGTGTCCCTTTCGGCACCATGCGCAACACGTACTCTGCGCCAACAATCGCCAGCAGCCAGGCTTTGCCGCTGCGGTTAAGCGTCGAGAAGAAGACGTGGCCGCCTGGCTTAACAAGGCGGGCGCAGGCGTGAACCACCGACTGCGGATCGGGGACGTGCTCCAGCATCTCCATGCAGGTGACGACGTCATACTCTCCTGCATGCTTAGCCGCATGTTCCTCTACCGTCTCCTGAACGTAGTCGACATGAATGCCGGACTCGAGGGCGTGCAGGCGTGCGACCTGCAGCGGCTCAAAGCCCATATCGAGGCCGCTGACGTTAGCGCCTTCCCGGGCCATGCTCTCGGCCAGGATGCCGCCGCCGCAGCCGACGTCCAGCACTTTTTTGCCGAACAGGCCGCCG
This sequence comes from Pseudescherichia sp. L3, assembly GCF_024656065.1. Taxonomy (NCBI): domain Bacteria; kingdom Pseudomonadati; phylum Pseudomonadota; class Gammaproteobacteria; order Enterobacterales; family Enterobacteriaceae; genus Pseudescherichia; species Pseudescherichia sp. L3. Next base: position 2,106,964 of record NZ_JANKYC010000001.1, on the reverse strand, counting down.
ACGCGCTCGGCGATATAGCCCAGGCGCAGGGGGTTGATACGATGCAGCGGTTTAAACTCGCCTTCGGTATCCCACCAGCGTGACGCCACGGCTTCAAATTTGGCGATCTCTTCATAGTCAACGTTTTGAGCCACCGGCGGTTTTTCAGCATTCATGGGCGCTTTTACTCCTTAATCAATCAGTGCATTGAGTATATCAGGAGAGAAGTATCAATAAAGCATTGGCGGGGGTGTTTACTTTACCGGAATCACGTCGGCTGTGTTATAATTTGCGACCTTTGAATCCGGGATACAGTAGAGGGATAGCGGTTAGATGAGCGACCTTGCGAGAGAAATTACACCGGTTAACATCGAGGAAGAGCTGAAGAGCTCCTATCTGGACTATGCGATGTCGGTCATTGTTGGCCGTGCGCTGCCAGACGTCCGCGATGGCCTGAAACCGGTACACCGTCGCGTACTTTACGCCATGAACGTATTGGGCAATGACTGGAATAAAGCCTACAAAAAATCTGCCCGTGTCGTTGGTGACGTAATCGGTAAATACCATCCCCATGGGGATACGGCGGTGTATGACACCATCGTTCGTATGGCGCAGCCGTTTTCGCTGCGTTATATGCTGGTCGATGGCCAGGGTAACTTCGGCTCAGTAGACGGCGACTCCGCCGCAGCGATGCGTTATACGGAAATCCGTATGTCGAAAATCGCCCACGAGCTGATGGCCGATCTGGAAAAAGAGACGGTCGATTTCGTTGATAACTACGACGGAACCGAACGCATTCCAGACGTTATGCCAACCAAAATCCCGAACCTGCTGGTCAACGGCGCGTCCGGTATCGCAGTAGGGATGGCCACCAACATTCCGCCACACAACCTGACGGAAGTGATCAACGGCTGCCTGGCCTACATCGACGATGAGAACATCAGCGTTGAAGGGCTGATGGAACACATTCCAGGGCCAGACTTCCCGACGGCGGCGATCATCAACGGTCGTCGCGGTATCGAAGAGGCCTATCGCACCGGCCGCGGCAAAATCTACATTCGCGCACGCGCGGAAGTGGAAGCCGACGCGAAAACCGGTCGTGAAACCATTATCGTGCACGAAATTCCGTACCAGGTGAACAAAGCGCGCCTGATCGAGAAGATTGCCGAGCTGGTGAAAGACAAGCGCGTCGAGGGCATCAGCGCCCTGCGCGACGAGTCCGATAAAGACGGCATGCGCATCGTGATTGAGATCAAACGCGACGCGGTGGGCGAGGTGGTGCTAAACAACCTCTACTCCCAGACGCAGCTGCAGGTCTCCTTCGGTATCAACATGGTGGCACTGCACCACGGCCAGCCGAAGATCATGAACCTGAAAGATATTCTTTCCGCGTTTGTGCGTCACCGTCGTGAAGTTGTGACCCGTCGTACCATTTTCGAACTGCGTAAAGCCCGCGATCGCGCACACATCCTCGAAGCGCTGGCCATTGCGCTGGCGAACATCGACCCGATTATCGAGCTGATCCGCCATGCGCCGACCCCGGCTGAAGCAAAAGCAGGCCTGGTAGCCCGTCCATGGGCGCTGGGTAATGTCTCTGCCATGCTCGAACGTGCGGGCGATGACGCTGCGCGTCCGGAGTGGCTGGAGCCGGAATTTGGCGTGCGTGACGGTCAATACTACCTGACGGAACAGCAGGCACAGGCGATTCTGGATCTGCGTTTGCAGAAGCTGACCGGCCTTGAGCATGAAAAACTGCTCGACGAATACAAAGAGCTGCTGGAGCAGATCGCCGAACTGCTGCGCATTCTGGGCAGCGCCGATCGCCTGATGGAAGTGATCCGCGAAGAGCTGGAGCTGGTTCGTGAACAGTTTGGCGATGCGCGTCGCACCGAAATCACTGCGAACAGCGCCGATATCAACATCGAAGATCTGATCAGCCAGGAAGACGTAGTCGTCACCCTGTCGCATCAGGGCTACGTGAAGTATCAGCCGCTGACGGATTACGAAGCGCAACGTCGCGGTGGTAAAGGCAAATCGGCCGCCCGTATTAAAGAAGAGGACTTTATCGATCGTCTGCTGGTGGCCAACACCCACGACACGATCCTCTGCTTCTCCAGCCGGGGTCGTCTCTACTGGATGAAGGTCTATCAGCTGCCGGAAGCGAGCCGTGGGGCGCGCGGTCGTCCGATCGTCAACCTGCTGCCGCTGGAAGCCAACGAACGTATCACCGCCATTCTGCCGGTGCGCGAGTATGAAGAGGGCGTCAACGTCTTCATGGCAACCGCCAGCGGTACGGTGAAGAAAACGGCGCTGACCGAGTTCAGCCGTCCGCGTTCGGCCGGGATCATCGCGGTGAACCTGAACGAAGGCGATGAGCTGATTGGCGTTGACCTGACCTCCGGCGACGACGAAGTGATGCTCTTCTCTGCTGCCGGTAAAGTGGTACGCTTCAAAGATAATGCGGTGCGTGCAATGGGCCGTACGGCCACCGGCGTGCGCGGTATCAAGCTGGCAGGCGTTGATAAGGTTGTCTCTCTGATTGTGCCTCGTGGGGAAGGTGCCATCCTGACCGTGACCCAGAACGGCTACGGTAAACGTACGGCGCAGGAAGAGTACCCTACCAAGTCACGCGGTACCCAGGGCGTTATCTCCATCAAGGTCACCGAGCGCAACGGTTCCGTTGTTGGCGCGGTGCAGGTCGACGATTGCGACCAGATCATGATGATCACCGATGCCGGTACGCTGGTGCGTACCCGCGTCTCGGAGATCAGCGTGGTTGGGCGTAACACCCAGGGCGTGATCCTCATCCGCACGGCGGAAGATGAGAACGTAGTGGGTCTGCAACGCGTGGCCGAGCCGGTAGATGACGAAGAGCTGGACGCAATCGACGGTACGGTAGCCGAGGGCGATGACGATATCGCGCCGGAAACCGAAGCTGACGATGAAGCAGCGGACGATAGCGAAGAGTAATTCTACGCCGTCACTCTGAGCATTGATGAAAGGGCCGGCAATCCGGCCCTTTTTCTTTGCGGTCTGCCCGTTTTACCGCTACCTTATCGACATCCTTTTGTGACCCTGACGGCGGAGCATCGCCACGTTGAAATACCTCGTCTCTTTTCGTACTACACTCAAAGTTTCACGCTATCTGTTTCGGGCGCTGGCGCTGCTGCTTTGGCTGCTGATTATTCTCTGTTCGGTGTTCTACATCGTAAACGCCCTGCACCAGAAAGAGTCTGAAATCCGCAAGGAGTTCAACCTCAGCTCCGATCAGGCCCAGCGCTATATTCAGCGCACCTCAGACGTGATGAAAGAGCTTAAGTACATCGCGGAAAACCGCCTGACGGCAGAGAACGGCATTATGGCCTCTCGCGCCCCGAATTCGCAGAACGACGTTCCCGATTTTCAACCGCTGTTTCCAGACTCTGACTGCGCAGCAATGAGCACCGCATGGCGCGGCTCGCTGGAGTCGCTGGCGTGGTTTATGCGCTACTGGCGGGACAACTTCTCCGCTGCCTACGATCTCAATCGAGTATTTTTAATCGGCAGCGCCAACCTCTGCATGGCCGACTTTGGCCTGCGCGACGTGCCGCTGGAGCGGGAAAGCGCTCTGAAAAACCTGCACGAGCGCATCATGAAGTACCGCAATGCCCCGCAGGAAGAGCGCGGCAACAACATCTTCTGGATAAGCCAGGGCGCGCGTCCGGGCATCGGTTACTTCTACGCCCTGACGCCGGTCTATCTGGCCAACCGCCTGCAGGCGCTGCTGGGCGTTGAGCAGTCTATCCGCATGGATAACTTCTTTACCCCGGGTACGCTGCCGATAAGCGTGACCATTCTTGATGAGAACGGCCATGCGCTGATCTCTCTGACCGGGCCGGACAACCGGCCGGAGATCGACCCGCGTTGGATGCAGGAGCGATCCTGGTTTGGCTACACCTCTGGCTTCCGCGATCTGGTGCTGAAGAAGAGCCTGCAACCCTCATCGCTGAGCGTGGTTTACTCGGTGCCGGTAGATTTGGTGCTGGAGCATATCCGCATGCTGATCCTCAACGCGGTCCTGCTTAACGTGCTGGTGGGGATCGCCCTCTTTACCCTGGCGCGGATGTACGAGCGACGCATCTTTATTCCGGCGGAGGTGGACGCCCAGCGTCTTGAAGAGCATGAGCAGTTCAACCGCAAGATTGTGGCCTCCGCGCCGGTGGGGATCTGTATTTTACGTACCCAGGATGGCACAAACATTCTGAGTAACGAGCTGGCGCACAACTACCTTAATATGCTGACCCACGAGGATCGGCAGCGGCTGACGCAGATCATCTGCGGTCAGCAGGTCAACTTTGTTGACGTGCTCACCAGCAACAACACCAACCTACAGATTAGCTTTGTCCATTCGCGCTACCGCAATGAGAACGTGGCTATTTGCGTGCTGGTGGATGTCTCCTCACGCGTAAAAATGGAGGAGTCGCTGCAGGATATGGCCCAGGCGGCAGAGCAGGCGAGCCAGTCGAAATCGATGTTCCTGGCGACCGTTAGCCATGAGCTGCGCACGCCGCTCTACGGCATTATCGGTAACCTCGATCTGCTGCAAACCAAGGCCCTGCCGAAAGGCGTGGATCGGCTGGTGACGGCGATGAACAACTCCTCCAGCCTGCTGCTGAAGATCATCAGCGATATTCTCGACTTCTCAAAAATCGAGTCGGAGCAGCTGAAGATCGAGCCGCGAGAGTTCTCCCCGCGCGAGGTGATGAACCACATTACCGCGAACTACCTGCCGCTGGTGGTGCGTAAGCAGCTTGGGCTGTACTGCTTTATCGAGCCGGACGTGCCGGTGATGATGGAGGGCGATCCGATGCGCCTGCAGCAGGTGATCTCCAACCTGCTGAGCAACGCCATCAAATTTACCGACGTGGGCTGCATCGTGCTGCACGTGCAGCGCTCAGGGGAGTATCTCTCTATTCAGGTCCGTGATACCGGCGTTGGTATTCCGGCCAAAGAGGTGGTTCGCCTGTTCGATCCCTTCTTCCAGGTGGGAACTGGAGTGCAGCGCAACTTCCAGGGCACCGGGCTGGGGCTGGCTATCTGTGAGAAGCTGATCAGCATGATGGACGGTGATATCTCCGTGGATACCGAGCCGGGAATGGGCAGCCAGTTTACGGTGCGTATCCCGCTCTACTCCGTCCAGTCTCCGCAGGCGATTGACGTTGACGGCCTGGCCAACACCCGCTGCTGGCTGGCGATCCGCAACGCTTTCCTGTGCAGCTTTGTGGAGTCGCTGCTGGCGCGCAACGGCATTCGCACCGAGCGCTACGAGGGCCAGATCCCGGACGCGGATGATACGCTACTGACCGATGACGCCCTCGACCAGCCCTGGCAGGGCAGGGCGGCGGTGATCTTCTGCCGTCGGCATATCGGCATTCCGCAGGAGCGCAAGCCCGGCGAGTGGACGCACAGCGTGGCGTCACCGCACGAGCTGCTGGCTCTGCTGGCGCGTATCTACAGCGTTAAGGTGGACACCAGCGAAACCGCGCCGGTGCTCTCTGCCGAGACGCAGGATGCCTACAATGACGACATGATGATTCTGGTGGTGGACGATCATCCCATTAACCGACGTCTGCTTGCCGACCAGCTGGGTTCCCTGGGCTACCAGTGCAAAACCGCCAATGACGGGGTGGATGCCCTGAACGTGCTGAGCAAAAACCACATCGACATTATTCTCAGCGACGTCAACATGCCAAATATGGATGGCTACCGCCTGACGCAGCGCATTCGCCAGCTGGGGCTGACCCTGCCGGTGGTGGGCGTGACGGCTAACGCGCTGGCGGAAGAGAAGCAGCGTTGTCTGGAGTCGGGCATGGACAGCTGCCTGTCGAAACCGGTGACGCTGGACGTACTGCAGCAGACGCTGGCGATCTATGCGGAGCGGGTGAGAAAAGCAAGAACGTAGGGTAGGAAACGGTAGGCCGGGCAAGCGCAACGCGCCGCCCGGCTTAACGGTCAGACAGAATTAATCTTTGTCCGCCGGGCTCAGGGTCACGGAGGAGAGGTAGTTCAGCAGGGCGATATCGTTATCCACACCCAGCTTCATCATCGCTGATTTCTTTTGGCTGCTGATAGTTTTAATGCTGCGGTTCAGCTTCTTGGCAATCTCAGTGACGAGGAAACCTTCGGCAAACAGACGCAGCACTTCGCTCTCTTTCGGAGACAGGCGCTTGTCGCCATAGCCGCCGGCGCTGATCTTCTCCAGCAGGCGGGAGACGCTCTCCGGGGTAAACTTCTTCCCTTTCTGCAGCGAGGCCAGCGCTTTCGGCAGGTCGGTCGGCGCACCCTGTTTCAGCACAATCCCTTCGATATCCAGCTCCAGCACTGCGCTGAGGATGGCCGGGTTGTTGTTCATGGTCAGCACGATCACCGACAGGTTCGGGAAGTGGCGCTTGATGTATTTAATCAGGGTAATGCCGTCGCCATATTTATCACCGGGCATGGAGAGGTCGGTGATCAGGACGTGAGCATCCAGTTTTGGCAGATTATTGATAAGCTGTGTTGAGTCTTCAAATTCACCGACTACATTCACCCACTCGATCTGTTCAAGTGACTTGCGAATACCGAACAGTACAATCGGATGGTCATCGGCAATAATTACGTTCATATTGTTCATGTATAAGGCTACCTTGCTACAGCAAGCTTTTGACGTAGGCGTCAATGTCGCTGATGTATTTTTCTATGCCTGAAACATCTTTCTCTCGAATTAAATGTTCCAGCGTTTCACATAATTGCTTGCCGGGAACCAAATTTAGCATGGCAAACACCCCTTTGAGGCGGTGCGCTGTCTGTGCCAGCGCCGCGAAATCGCTTACAGCCGCTTCAGTATACAACCTCTTAACATCATCGGGTACTGTATCGACAAACAGGGCATAATATCCGCTGGCATGCAGTTCGGCATTTTCATTTCCGCCCATCGGTGAGGGAGCTACCTCATCCTGCGCCAGCTGCTCTTCGATAAGCTGCAGTATGGCTTCCTGCATGGCAGTACTGATATTAAAGTTCACCCGCAGCTGGCCTGGGCCAATTTTCCGCACGGCGGCCTCATCATCGCTTAAAAGCAAGCCCGAGGCTGTAAGATTAGACGGATTATCTGTCAGGAAGAGATCGTATTCTTGACTTATTAGCCTTTCATCAGGCGTGATGCAGCTTGCCCCCCAGTTTTCCAGCTGGCGAACCACGATATGGCGAATTTCGTTGGAGGTAATGTCGATCATCGCCACCACGTCGTCCAGCAGCTTCTCTTCGGATTCAGCTTCCTGTGCCTGCGCCGCCATCTTCACATGCAGCGTATAGCGGGTGCCCAGGCTTTCGCGTGCTTTAATGTTCAGATGTCCGCCGAGCTTGCGCGCCAGCTGATCGCACAGCCAGAAGGTGAGGGCGTTGGCTTTGCCGTAGCGATCGCTCTGAGTATCGTTGAGGAATGGGAAGTGCAGGTTGTCCACCTCGCTGGCCGTGACCCCCTCGCCGGTATCGAGAATACGGAAGGTCAGACGATCGTTTGCCGACTCGTCGGTATCAACCTCAAGGGTAATTTTGCCGATCTGCGTAGTGGTCACCGCATACTGGATCAGCATCAGCAGGATGCGCCTCAGCGCCTCGCGATCGCCGTGCCGCTCTTCGTTAGCGGGCAGGTTATTGTTGATCAGCAGCTGCAGGCCTTTACGCTTGATGGTCGGCAGCACCTCGGGGACCACTTCATCAATCAGATCCTGAATCGAGAACTGGGTCAGCGTTCCTCTCCAGCTGTCGGTCTCCAGCAGGTTTGCCAGCTGAATATCCTCTACCAGCTGCACCAGCGTCTGGGCATGCTGGGCCAGATGACGGCTCTCTTCGCTGTCGATCGCTGCGGCTTCTCCGGCAAGCGTCTGTACCGGCAGGCGGAGCGCATCGCCGATATGATGCATAAACGCCGAGCGGCCCTGCTGGTTTTTCTCATACAGACGCTGGGCCTGCTTGAGCTTTTTATTCACCAGCACCTCACGGTCCTGATCGCGAATAATAAAGATCTGCGTTCTCGGCACCACCTGGCTGCGGAACTGGCGGATCTCATACAGCTCGTTGTTGACCGTCGCCTGGATCACCCCCTGATGCTGATCCGCCATGCTGGTGATGTTTTGCAGGTTCAGATGCGGCAGCAGATGGTCAGCAATCTTGTTGCTGATGACCGTGCGGTTGGCCTCCTGGTCGTGCACCAGCAGCCCCAGCGGCAGCACGGAGACGATCTCCTCGTTTAGCGCGCGCAGCAGGCGCAGCTCGTTATTGGCCCCCGGCGAGGGCTGACCGTCAAGCTGGCGGCCCGGCTGATGGCGAAAGGTGGTAAAGCCAAACAATGCCAGCGCCAGCAGGCCGACGTTGAGCAGCAGCGGCAGAACGATATTCTGTAGCGTCTCCAGCAGCAGGGTGCCGAAAGGTACCTGCCACACCAGACGCATATCCGTCGAGTTCAGCGCGGAGGAGATCTCAATCTTCGCGCCGCTAAAGTTGATCGAAACGCTGTCTGCCGTCTCCTTGTCTGAGGTACGCAGGGGAGTAGGACCGTTGTCTGCTTCGAGGCGGAAGCTGTCCATCGGCATGCCGGGAGGAATGAGGTCGTTAATCGGCAGATCGAACGCCACCACCGTCGCCAGATGGCCCGGCTGATTAAAGGTGGTGCGCAGGGTAAAGTAGTAACCGTTTTGCCAGCTCAGGCTGCGCAGCGGAGAGAAGCTCTCCCGCTCGTCAAGGGCGTTGGCCTGCTGGAGCATCTCTGCCCGGCGAGAGTCGACAATATTGTCGATGGAGGACTCCTTGAAGCCCGAAGAGAGATCCTTCAGCGGCAGGGTCGACACCAGGATCATGCTGTTATCCTGGCCGTTGAGATAGTACATCGACCAGGGCACGGTCTCCGCGCCCCACAGCGTATCGAGATAGGTGGAGATGCGCTGCGTCATCTCAAGGGTGGAGCTGTCGTGTGAGCCAAAGATCAGCGCTTCGGTTTTACGCCGCGGCTTCTCAAGGTAGTAGACGTCCTGCTTTAAACGCGTCTCCTGAAGACCGTCTGCGGGTGCGGCAGGGGCGGCAGCGATATTGTCGTAAATCTGCCACGTCGCGTAGCGCCAGGTATCGACCCGCTTGTGCAACGCATGGGTGATGTCGACGACTTGATAGCTCTTATCCTTCAGCCATGCATTGACGGCGCTTTGCACCATGACGCCCAGGGTGACCAACAGAACGATAATCAGTAATAGAAAAAAACGGGTAATGTTGCCTGGTATCAGGGAAAACTTGCCAGGGATCATGCTGTCGGATCGACTCATCAGTGTGTCATCAGGCTGGTAAAAGTTAAGCTACTGGGTGGCGTACAGCAGGCAGTATAAAGGGTAATGCATGAATTTCCAGACTCTCTTCACCTCTGAAGAGGAACTAAACGCCAAAAATGCTATTTCAGCATAGCGAAACGGCAAACCTGTACAGGCTTTAAACAATGGTATAAATATTCAGCAAGATGTGTGGGCAAATTGCACGAAATAACAAGATATTGTCCGGGCTCTACCCTTGGCAAATTTTGTTTACTTTCCACTGTCATTAGTTAATAGTCGTTATGATTTCGGGACGGTAGCACATAATTGCATGGGCAACGTAAAGAAAGGTAAAAAAAAGCCGAATGCAGAGCATTCGGCGAGAATTGGGGGTAAACGGACATTCAGAGTCGAATGACGGTAATAAATAAAAGTTAATGATGATAGCGAGAGTTATTTTAGTAGCCCATCCGCGATTTGTTTTGTCTTTCAGTGCTATGCTTGAAAAATCATACAGTCTCATGATTTATAAGTAAAAATATTATTTTTTGATTATTAGTGCGTTATTTTTTAACCATTGATGCTGAAAAAAGTTCCCCAAAATTTACAAAATGAAACACCTATCACCCTCTCTGAAACATATTAAAAGTTTTAGTAGCATTTTCTTGTTGGATTATTCTGTATTTTTTAGGAGAATGGCTGTGCCGACTGATTTGACGCTCAATCAGTAAGCAGTGGCAACTATAAAAAGCATATAAATGAGGGTTAATAACATGAAAGTTAAAGTACTGTCCCTCCTGGTACCGGCTCTGCTGGTAGCAGGCGCAGCGAATGCGGCTGAAATTTACAACAAAGACGGCAACAAATTAGACCTCTACGGTAAAGTTGATGGCCTGCACTATTTCTCTGATGACGACGGTAGCGATGGCGACCAGACCTACATGCGTCTCGGCTTCAAAGGCGAAACCCAGGTTAACGATCAGATCACCGGCTACGGCCAGTGGGAATACCAGGTGCAGGGCAACACTGCTGAAAGCGAAAACCAGTCCTGGACTCGTCTGGCATTTGCTGGTCTGAAATTCGGCGACGCGGGCTCTTTCGACTACGGTCGTAACTACGGCGTAACCTATGACGTTACTGCCTGGACCGACGTTCTGCCTGAGTTCGGCGGCGACACCTACGGTGCCGATAACTTCCTGCAGTCCCGCGCTAACGGCGTGGCGACCTACCGCAGCACCGACTTCTTCGGCCTGGTTGACGGCCTGAACTTTGCTCTGCAGTACCAGGGCAAAAACGGCAGCGCCAGCGGCGAAAACGACACCGGTCGTAGCACCCTGCGCCAGAACGGCGACGGCTACGGCGGCTCTCTGACCTATGACATGGGCGAAGGCTTCAGCGTCGGTGGTGCGATCACTACCTCTAAGCGTACTGCTGACCAGAATGCTCTCGGCGTCTATGGCAGCGGCGACCGTGCTACCGTTTACACCGGCGGTCTGAAATACGACGCGAACAACCTCTACCTGGCAGCACAGTACTCCCAGACCTACAATGCAACCCGTTTCGGTAACTCGCAGAACGACTCCACCGTATACGGTTTTGCTAACAAAGCGCAGAACTTCGAAGTGGTTGCTCAGTACCAGTTCGACTTCGGCCTGCGTCCGTCTATCGCTTACCTGAAGTCTGAAGGCAAAGACGTAGACAACGGTTTCGTTAACTACGGCAACCAGGATCTGCTGGAGTACGTCGACGTTGGCGCGACTTACTACTTCAACAAAAACATGTCTACCTACGTTGACTACAAAATCAACCTGCTGGATGACAACGACTTCACCCGTCAGGCCGGTGTTAGCACCGATGATATCGTAGCCCTGGGTCTGGTTTACCAGTTCTAAGTCGTTACATACATACATGCATGAGGGGGCCGCGCTGGCCCCTTTTTTTATCGATTCTTTTCTGGACAGACACACTTTTGGTGTACGCTTGCGCGCATTGCGTAAGGGAATCATTGCTATGGATACCACTCTTTTTCGCGCTGCCCTGCTGGCGCTTACCCTGATCCTCACCGGCTGCGATCCGACGCCGCCCGCGCCGCAGCCTGCCGCTGCCGTTACCGTGCTGGAAGGCAAAACCATGGGCACCTCCTGGCGCGTCAGCGTTGTGGATAGGGATAAAGCCGAGACCGATGCACTGCGGGAAAAAATTACCGCCCAGCTCGACGCTGATGACATGCTGCTCTCGACCTGGAAGAGCGACTCAGCCCTGAGCCGCTTTAACGCCTCCACCAGCACCACGCCGTGGCCGGTTGACGCCGCGATGGCAGACATTATTACTCTTGCTTTGCGTATCGGCATCAAAACTGACAGTGCAATGGACATCACCATTGGCCCGCTGGTTAACCTGTGGGGCTTTGGCCCGGATCACCAGCCCGCTACGACGCCGACGCCAGCGCAGATTGAGGCGGCAAAAAGGCGCGTTGGCCTGCAACATCTGGCGGTCTCTTACCAGGCCGGGCAGCAGTTTTTGCAGAAGGATATTCCTGATCTCTATGTCGATCTCTCTACGGTCGGCGAGGGCTACGCAGCCGATCACCTGGCACGGCTAATGGAGCAGGAGGGGATCCCCCGCTATCTGGTCTCGGTAGGCGGCGCGCTGGTGAGCCGGGGTATGAACGGCGAAGGTAAACCCTGGCGGGTGGCGATCCAGAAGCCGACCGATCGCGAGAACGCGGTACAGGCGGTGGTGGATATTAACGGACACGGTATCAGCACCTCCGGCAGCTACCGTAACTACTATGAGCTGGACGGCAAACGTCTGTCGCACGTTATCGATCCGCATACCGGGCATCCTGTCGATCATAACCTGGTGTCGGTCACGGTGATCGCCCCGACGGCGCTGGAGGCCGACACATGGGATACCGGTCTGATGGTGCTGGGCCCGCAGAAGGCCCGCGAGGTGGCGATGCGCGAAGGGCTGGCAATCTATATGATCACCAAGGAGGGCGATACCTTTACCCCCTGGATGTCGCCGCAGTTTGCTGCCTTTTTGCAGAGCAAAAAGAATTAAAGCGCAAGATTTCAGGTGAAGGTAGTCTGGCCCCAGGGCATAGTCGGGCTAAGCTAAAGAGAGGAGCCTGATATGAGCGTAACGACCTTTATTGAAGACGAGCAGCGCTGGCAGGCGGTGCTTGAGCGGCGTGCGGACGCGGACGATCTTTTCGTCTTTGCCGTCATGACCACCGGCATCTTTTGCCGCCCCTCGTGCCGGGCGCGCCACGCTCTGCGCGAAAACGTGCGCTTCTTTGCCGATCCACAGACGGCGGCGCAGGCGGGGTTTCGTCCCTGCAAGCGCTGCCAGCCTGACAGACCCGCAGACAAGCGCAGCCTGGCGCAAAAAATTACCGCTGCCTGCCGTCTGCTGGAGCAGGAGACGCCGATAACCCTGGCGGCGCTGGCGCAACGGGTGGGTCTCAGCCCCTACCATCTTCACCGCCAGTTTAAAGCCGTTACCGGCATGACGCCGAAAGCCTGGCAGCAGGCCGCGCGAGCGAAGCGCCTGCGCAATGTGCTTGCTCACAGTACAACCATTACCGATGCGGTGCTGGCCGCTGGCTTCCCGGACAGCGGCAGCTACTACCGCAAGGCGGATGCGTCGCTGGGTATGACGGCTCGCCAGTATCGTCAGGGCGGGGAGGGGGCAGCGATCCGCTACGCGTTAACGCACTCTACGCTAGGCCGCTGTCTGGTGGCCGAGAGCGAGCGCGGTATCTGCGCGATCCTGCTGGCTGACTGTGACTCGCTGCTCACCGCCGAGCTGCACACGATGTTTCCTCAGGCTCAGCTTATGCAGGATGATGCCGACTTCAGCGCCCGGGTTGCCGAGGTAGTAGCGACAATTGAAAGTCCTGGCCGCCCGCTGGCCCTGCCGCTGGATCTACGCGGCACCGCCTTTCAGATGCAGGTCTGGCAGGCACTGCAGGCGATCCCGGCAGGGGAAACCGCCAGCTATCGCGCCGTTGCCAGCGCCATCGGCAAGCCGCAGGCGATCCGCGCCGTAGCCAGCGCCTGTGCGGCCAACCGCCTGGCGATCGTGATCCCTTGCCATCGTGTGGTTCGTGGGGATGGCATGCTCTCGGGCTACCGCTGGGGCCCGGCGCGCAAGGCCCAGCTGCTGGCGCGCGAATCGTTAAAAGAGGAGTCATAATGCTCGATCTGTTTGCCGATGCTGAACCGTGGCAGGAGCCGCTGGCACCGGGGGCCACTATCCTGCGTCGCTTTGCCCTTGCCGATGCCGATGCGCTGCTGGCCGACATCAATGCGGTCGCCAGCCAGTCGCCGTTTCGCCAGATGATCACCCCCGGCGGCTATACCATGTCGGTGGCGATGACCAACTGTGGCCGCCTGGGCTGGACGACCGACGCGCGCGGCTACCGCTATGCCCCTGGCGATCCGCTCACCGGCCAGCCGTGGCCTGCTATGCCGCCCGCCTTTGCCGCGCTATGCCAGCAGGCTTCAACGGCGGCAGGCTACAGCGATTTTCAGCCGGACGCCTGCCTGATCAACCGCTACCTGCCGGGCGCCAAACTCTCTCTGCATCAGGATAAAGACGAGCCGGATCTGCGGGCACCCATCGTTTCGGTCTCGCTGGGCCTGCCTGCTGTTTTCCAGTTTGGTGGCAGCCGACGCAGCGATCCGCTCAAGCGCCTGCTGCTGGAGCATGGCGACGTGGTAGTGTGGGGCGGCCCGTCGCGGCTCTTCTATCACGGCGTGCAGCCGCTTAAGCCAGGCCAGCATCCGGCGACCGGCGAATGCCGCTACAACTTAACCTTTCGCCGGGCAGGTAATTAAGAATATAAATCAGAATTATTCTTGATCCGTTACAGCAGCAGTTTACACTGCGGGCTGATTTTTCTTGCCGGATCGCTCTCATGGAACTTCTTCTTCTTGTCTGGCGGCAGTACCGCTGGCCCTTTATTGCCGTCATCCTCTTGACCCTGCTCAGCGCGGCGCTTGGCATTGGCCTCATTGCCTTTATTAACGCGCGGCTCATCGAGAACGTCGATATCTCCCTGACGGTGCTGCCGGAGTTTCTCGGCCTGCTGCTGCTGCTGATGGCGGTGACCCTTGGCTCGCAGCTGGCGTTGACCGCCCTCGGCCATCACTTTGTCTACCGTCTGCGGGGAGAGTTCATTAAGCGCATCCTCGACACCCAGGTGGAGCGCGTGGAGCAGTTAGGCAACGCCGCGCTGCTGGCCGCGTTGACCAGCGACGTGCGTAACATCACCATCGCCTTTGTGCGCCTGCCGGAGCTGGTGCAGGGGATCATCCTGACCGCCGGATCGGCGGCTTACCTGGGCTGGCTCTCTGGCAAAATGCTGCTGGTCACCGCCCTGTGGATGGCGATCACCATCTGGGGCGGTTTTGTGCTGGTGTCGCGGGTCTATAAGCATTTAGCGAGACTGCGTGAAACCGAAGACAAGCTGCACCATGACTATCAGACGGTGCTGGAGGGGCGTAAAGAGCTGACCCTCAACCGCGAGCGTGCCGAGGCGATCTTTAACAACGCTTACCTGCCGGATGCGCAAGAGTATCGCCACCATATTATTCGCGCCGACACTTTCCACCTCAGCGCGGTTAACTGGTCAAACATCATGATGCTGGGGGCGATTGGCCTGGTATTCTGGATGGCTAACGGCCTTGGCTGGGCGGATACCAACGTCGCGGCGACCTTCTCCCTGACCGTGCTATTCCTGCGCACGCCGCTGCTGTCGGCGGTAGGGGCGCTGCCGACCCTGCTCAGCGCCCAGGTGGCGTTTAACAAACTTAAGCAGTTCTCTCTTGCGCCCTATAACCCTGAGTTCCCGCGCCCGACCGCCTTTACCGGCTGGCAGACGCTGGAGCTGCGTGACGTGACCTTTACCTACCAGGAGGGCGCTTTCTCCGTTGGGCCGATTAACCTGACTCTGAAGCGCGGCGAACTGGTATTTCTGATCGGTGGCAACGGCAGCGGCAAGTCGACTCTGGCGATGCTGCTGACCGGTCTCTATCAGCCGGTGTCGGGCACCATTCTCATCGACGGCCAGCCGCTGGCTGCCGGGCGTGAAGAGGACTATCGCAAGCTCTTCTCGGCGGTATTTACCGACGTCTGGCTGTTTGACCAGCTCATTGGCCCGGAAGGGAAGCAGGCCGATCCGGCTATCGTCGACAGATGGTTAGCGCAGCTGAAGATGACCCACAAGCTGGAGCTGGATAACGGCAAGATCCTGAACCTCAAGCTGTCGAAAGGGCAGAAGAAGCGCGTGGCCCTGCTGCTGGCGCTGGCGGAGGAGCGCGATATCATCCTGCTGGATGAGTGGGCAGCCGATCAGGATCCGCACTTCCGCCGCGAGTTTTACCAGACGATCCTGCCGCTGATGCAGGCCGAAGGGAAAACCATTTTTGCTATTAGTCACGACGACCACTACTTTATACATGCCGATCGCCTGCTGGAGATGCGCAGTGGCGTACTCTCAGAGCTGACAGGAGAAGAACGAACGCTCGCGTCCCGCGACGCCGTTTCACGCACCGCATAGGAATAAATAAAGGATAAGGAGTCGTTAATGTCCGCCACCCCTAAAAATAGCGCCCGCCTTCGCGACGAGGAGCGGGCGCGCCTCATCTGGCTGCTGAATACCAACAGCGCCATTACCTCCCAGATCCTCGGCAAGCTGACCCTGGTCGAGCAGTTCGACGGCAGCGCGCTAAACGATGATATTGCCGAAGTTGGCGTGCTGGTCTCCCATCTCCCGGCCCCGGACCTGGCGGATACGTTGGAGGCGCTGCCCACCGAGGAGCGGCGAGCGCTGTGGCGTCTGGTTGACGATCTCAAACGCGGGGACATCCTGCTTGAGGCCACGGACAGCGTGCGCGAGGATCTGATTGAGGAGATGAGCGATCAGGCGCTGCTGGAGGCGCTGCGCGGGCTGGATATCGACGAGCAGATCTATCTGGTTAAGCGTCTGCCGCGTAACCTCACCGGGCGGCTGGAGGCTTCGCTGCCCCCGGACGATCGCGCCCGCGTGCATCAGGTGATGAGCTACGAGCAGAACAGCGTGGGTGCGCTGATGGAGTTTGAGGTGATCACCGTCCGTCCGGAGGTGACCCTGGAGACGGTGCAGCGCTATCTGCATCGCCTCGGCAGCATGCCGCAGAACACCGATAAGCTTTTTGTGACCGATCGCGAAGGGCTGCTGCTCGGCGAGCTGCCGCTGCAAACGATTTTACTTAATGATACCCAGACGCGGGTCAGCGAAGTGATGCAGGACGATCCTGTGACCTTCTCGCCTCATGACGATGCGGAGAAGACCGCCCGTACCTTCGAGCGTGACAACCTGGTGAGTGCGCCGGTGGTCAACCCCGACGGCAAGCTGCTGGGACGGGTGACCATCGATGAGATTGTTAACGTGGTCTATGAGGAGAGCGATAACGACATGCGGCTGATGGGCGGTCTTAGCCCAGAGGAGGATGTCTTTGCCCCGGTCGGCAAAGCGGTCAAGAACCGCTGGGCGTGGCTGGCGATCAACCTCTGTACCGCCTTTATCGCCTCGCGGGTGATTGATGGCTTCGAGCATACCATCTCCCAGCTGGTGGCCCTGGCCTCGCTGATGCCTATCGTCGCCGGGATCGGCGGCAATACCGGCAACCAGACCATCACCATGATCGTGCGCGCGCTGGCGCTACAGAATATTCAGCCGGGGAACTACCGCTTTCTCATCTTCCGCGAATTGGGCGTGGCGCTGATCAACGGCCTGGTGTGGGGCGGAATTATGGGCGGCGTGACCTGGTGGCTCTATGACGATATGGCCCTCGGCGGGGTGATGACCCTGGCGATGGTGCTAAACCTGCTGCTGGCCGCCACTATGGGGGTGCTGATCCCGATGATTATGGTCCGGCTGGGGCGCGACCCGGCGGTCGGCTCCAGCGTGATGATCACCGCCCTGACGGACACCGGCGGCTTCTTTATTTTTCTCGGTCTGGCGACGATTTTTCTGCTGTAGCGCGTTTTTTACGGCTAAAGACCGGAGGCAGAAGGAACATCAGCGCGACGCCAGCCACTACGCCAATCGCCAGGTTCCCGGTGGTGACGGTGGCAATCACCGTCACCAGCATTACCAGCGTCTCGGCTACCGGGGCGCGTTTTAACTGCGCAGGCTGAATGCTGTGCCAGTTGAAGGTCTTCACCGCCACAATCACCATGATCCCGGCCAGCACCGCCATCGGGATCTTCGCCATCACGTTGCTCAGCGCGGTCACCAACAGCAGCAGGACCAGCCCCGCGGCGATGGTCGAGACGCGGCTGCGCCCTTTACCCATCTCCACGTTGACAATGGTCTGGCCGATCATTGCGCAGCCTGCAATCCCGCCGTAAAAACCCGCCAGAATATTAGCGATGCCAAGACCCGCGCTCTCGCGGCCCTTGTTTGACGGCGTTTCGGTGAGATCGTCCACCAGCTTCGCCGTCAGCAGCGACTCCATCAGGCCGACAAAGGCGATGCTCAGGGCACAGGGCCAGACGATGCTCAGCGTGGTCAGGTTAAACGGCACCAGCCACTGAGTCAGGCCGGGGAGGCCACCCTGCATCGGGCCTTCGTCGCCCACTACCGGCAGGATCTGCCCGGAGAAGACGGTAAACAGAGTCAGCACTACGATAGCGACCAGCGGGGAGGGGACGCTCTTCAGCACCTTCGGTAGCCAGAGCACAATCAGGATCGTCAGGACAAACAGCCCGAGGATCAGCGGATCGCGGGTCCAGAAGTGCGGCACCTGCGCAAAGAAGATCAGGATCCCCAGTGCGTTAACAAAGCCGGTCATCACCGTGTGCGGAATAAAGCGCATCAGGCGCGCCATTCCCGTCAGGCCAAAGACGATCTGAATCAGCCCCGCCAGTAAAACGGCAGGCAGGATGTACTCCACGCCGTGCTGGTGCACCATCGGGCCGATCACCAGCGCCACAGAGCCCGCGGCGGCCGTAACCATGGCCGGGCGGCCGCCAAGGAAGGACATCCCAAGGCAGAGTACCACGGAGGCGATCAGGCTCACGGTGGGATCGACGCCGGCGATCACCGAGAAGGAGATCACTTCCGGGATCAGGGCCAGCGCGGTCATCACCCCCGCCAGGGTTTCACGCATCAGCAGAGACGGCGAGCGCAGCACCGTGGCGACGTTT
Source organism: Pseudescherichia sp. L3 (assembly GCF_024656065.1). NCBI lineage: Bacteria > Pseudomonadati > Pseudomonadota > Gammaproteobacteria > Enterobacterales > Enterobacteriaceae > Pseudescherichia > Pseudescherichia sp. L3. The sequence goes on along the minus strand of NZ_JANKYC010000001.1, from coordinate 2,088,467 downwards.
CCCGCTTGTACAGGAGTTAAAGCTTTTTGAGCATCAGACATAGAGTTTCACAGAGTCAAAGCGGACGGAAAGTGTGCAGTGTAGCAAAGCGAAGAATAGTAGCGGCGCAGCGCAGGAGATACCAGTTTTTTTGTCATAGACGTTATAAAAATCTAACTTTTTGTTAACATCTATCAACTTGCTGTGTACTATCTCAACAATATTTAAATTCTCGGATGAGGGTGGTAGGTTAGTTGTCCGGGTAATTTCACTCCAATAAATTCCAATAAAGCAGTACTAATTGTAGGGCATTATCATTATGAAAAAAATGCGTGCCGTGCTCTCTTCTGTGGCTACGGGTAGTCGCGCTGCCTCACGGACAGGGAAGGCAACTGCGGCGAAGAAGCGAGAAACTGATGTACTCCTCCTGGGTGGTGGCATTATGAGCGCCACGCTGGGAACCTATCTGCAGGCGCTGGAACCAACGTGGTCGATGACCATGATTGAGCGCCTGGATGAAGTCGCAAAGGAGAGCTCCGAGGGCTGGAACAACGCCGGCACCGGGCACGCTGCATTAATGGAACTGAACTACACGCCGCAAAAGGCCGATGGCAGCGTGAGCATCGACAAAGCCATCGAAATCAACGAGGCGTTTCATCTCTCCCGCCAGTTCTGGGCTCACCAGGTGAAAGCGGGCGTGCTGAATAATCCCCGCTCCTTTATTAACACCGTACCGCACATGAGCTTTGTGTGGGGGGAAGAGAACGTCAACTTCCTGCGCGCCCGCTACGCTGCGCTCCAGCAGAGCAATCTCTTCAGCGGCATTCGCTACAGTGAAGACCACGCGCAGATCAAACGCTGGGCACCACTGGTGATGGAGGGGCGCGATGCAAAACAGAAAATTGCCGCCACCCGCACCGAGCTGGGGACGGACGTCAACTTCGGCGAGATCGCCCGCCAGCTGGTGGCCTCTCTGCAAAAGCACGAGAACTTTTCACTAAACCTGAGCACCGAGGTGCGCGCCATCAAGCGCAACGCCGACGGCCGCTGGGCGGTGACCGTTGCCGACGTCAATCATCCTCGCAGCACGCGCACTATCATCGCGAAGTTTGTCTTTATCGGCGCGGGCGGCGCGGCGCTGAAACTATTGCAGGAGTCCGGCATTCCGGAAGCGCGGGACTTTGCCGGTTTCCCGGTGGGCGGACAGTTCCTTGTGTCCGACAATCCGGACGTGGTGAACCGCCATCTGGCGAAGGTTTACGGCCAGGCGTCGGTCGGCGCACCGCCGATGTCGGTCCCGCATATTGATACCCGCATCCTTAACGGCAAGCGCGTACTGCTCTTCGGACCGTTCGCCACCTTCTCGACTAAATTTCTCAAGAACGGCTCCCTGTGGGATCTGCCGCGCTCAACCACCCCGTCTAACCTGATGCCAATGGTGAAGGTGGGGCTGACTAACTTCAGCCTGGTGAAATATCTGGTAGGGCAGGTGCTACAGAACGACGATGCACGCTTTGCCGCCCTGCGCGAATACTATCCGCAGGCGAAAAAAGAGGAGTGGCGTCTGTGGCAGGCGGGGCAGCGGGTGCAGATCATCAAGCGCGATCCGCTGCTGGGTGGCGTTCTGCGCCTCGGAACCGAGGTGGTAAGCGACCAGCAGGGCACCATTGCCGCGCTGCTCGGCGCGTCGCCGGGGGCCTCTACCGCAGCGCCAATCATGCTGGAGCTGATGAAGAAGGTCTTTAAGGCCCAGTTCGCGTCGCCCGCATGGCAGGCGAAGCTGAAGGAGATCATCCCGAGCTTTGGTATGCAGCTTAACGGCAACGTCGAAGCGACCCAGCGGGTCCTGCAGCAGACAAGCCAGGTGCTGGACCTGACCTATGAGCCGCAGCCGGTGGTGGATGTGGTTCCTGTGGTGAAAGCGGCACAGAAGCAGGTACAGGTTGAGGTTGACGCGGTAACGGATCTGGCGTGATGAAAAAAATGCACTGGCCGTAGAGCCAGTGCATTACCTTTATAAAATCGGCAACTCATTCAGCTTACGCTACTCAGTTTTAAATACCCATTACCATCTTTAACTACATCGACAGATGCTGAATTACCAAATTGATCAAAAACGGTAAAGTTAGCTTGCCCGCCCGAGTCGGCGATGGGGCCCACATGCACATTAACATTATCATATTGTATGCCGGTCTGAATACGAACAAACATTATTTGGCCGCATTGTTGATGAACACTAACGCCATATTGTAATAAAAAGTAATTTTGGTTAGTAACAAAGCTACATTTGGCAGTGTAATTAGTGCCGGTGGTGGTTGGATTATTTTCTGAAAGAAGAAAGCTGTGTGCGACGTTAAAGAAATATTGATTTGAACTCGATTGATCATTTATTTGATATTGCAAAAACGCTGTAGGTGATTCAGGGGTGCTCACAGGCTCAAACTGAGTTAGCCTGAAATAGGGATCATCAATTCTCAGTCCATAGACAGTCATTTCCTGAGGATAATAATCTATTACAACCGTGTTTTCACTTAATAATTGAAAGTTTGGCTGATCGTCTACGATATTAAAGATGATTGGCATTGTGTTTCCGTCGGACATACCATAGCGCTTAGGCGGATAAACCGTTACTGCCACAGAGCTTTGCGATTTGTTGCCGCTTGCCGTACTGTACTTTACTTTTGTACCGCTGCTGTCAGTGTAAGACAGTAACAGCGCTACTTTTTCAGAGCCATAGCTAGGGTTAATGGTGCTGTCGCTGGAAAGGTAGTAGTCAAACTCATACTGATAGGCGATATCGCTGCTGGCCGTGACAGCGTTGTTTGCCATCGGCAAGTTGGGCAGGTAAACAGAGCCATAGCTTCCCTTAGAGCCGGTTTTTAGGTACGAGAGGGAGGCACCGGTTTCATAATCAATCAGGCTCAGCGCGGCTTTGACTTCATCTGCGGTTGGCCCCCCCTGTGATATATTGGTAAGGGTCAGACTCAGGCCAACGGTGACTTTAACCTGATGATTACCGTTGGCAAAAAGATACGCTTGACTCAGATTCGGGTTGTCCGTCCAGATTTTAGCGGAGCTCACCCCTTTAACATTATCCCATGACATAATATTACCTCAGGTTTATCTAATTAATATTTAACTAATGCTAAGAGGCAGTGCATCCGCACCGTTTGAGTAAGCTACGATGTAGGTGCTGTTGCCAAACTGATCATACGCCTGGATACGCACACGATTACTCATATCGGTTGCATGGTTCAAACTCTCCACGGAGGTGTGTGCCCCCAGAAACGTTATCTGATTTTGTTGCTGGTGAACTTCAATATGTTCAGTAAGGAGGGTAGTGTGAGAGTCATCCATATCAGAACGGAGGACAATTTGTACACCGTAGTCAAACGCTCCGCATTTTACATTTGGGAAGAAGGCATTATAAACGATATCCCATTTCGGTTTGGATTGCGCTTTGTAGATATAATAGGGATTATGTGCATTGTTTTCATCCGGGTCGCTGCAACCATCAAAGTAAAAAAGCTGAAAGTAGGGATCGTCAATATAAAACCAGATTACTGTAAAACTATCGCCAGAGTGATTAAAATGACCGCTGTAGTCCCAGCAATCTGCCTCGGCAACGGCTTTGCTGCTGTAGGTAATATTGGTGCGGTTTTCCCCTTTCATACCATATAACTTAGCGGGGTAGCAGGTTATATAGACACAGGTTTTCGTATTGTAATTTCCGGTGGCGGACGTCTCCTGTACTACCCTGTTTCCCGACGTATCAGTGTAGTCCAGCTTAAGCGCAACCCCTTCAGCATGGGCCTCCGCGTTCATGCTCGTTGGGCTATACACATAGTAAGTTAACTGATAGTCATAGGTCCCCGACTCTGCACTCGCTGCGTCACTATCAGCGGCTGACAGGGCAAGGGAGGGGTCGTAAATCGCAATAAATTTTCCTTTGTCAGAAAGAGTTAAGTATTTTAAAGGTCCGCTGTCCTGATTGTTAATCAATGACAGCGCACTCGATACCTCTTGTTGGGTTGGGCCTGCCGTAGTACCGCTTTTTAGATTGAAAGAGATCCCGACGTTCAGCAGCAGCTGATGGTTATTGTTGATAAACAGATGCCCCTGCGTCGAGTCAGAATAGTTTGTCCAGATTTTGATATTTTTAATACTTGAAACATTATCCCATGACATAGTGTATGACCTCATGTTGATGACGCTTGTGAGTGATACCAACGATCTTCAACTCAGCTACAGCATGAGGGATATTCAGCGATTAGAAAATGCACTATAAATAGTCGGTGAAGAGAGGTTTTTTATACGTAGGCAAAAAGCAGGCATAAAAAAACCAGCCGTAAGAGGCTGGTTCTTCTGGGATTTTTTGGTCGGCACGAGAGGATTTGAACCTCCGACCCCCGACACCCCATGACGGTGCGCTACCAGGCTGCGCTACGTGCCGATCTGTGGCGCTAATAGTACCCTTTTTACCATCGAATGCAAGAGGCAACCCGCCGACTGATTCATAATTAATCAATCAGTTAGCGATAAAGCGCTTTTCATCCGTCAGCACCTGCAACAGCAGGCTGAGCTGCGGCTTCTGATCGCCGATCTTCTTACCTTTCAGGTCATAGGTCTGATAGGTGCCGTTGTGCTTTAGCACCAGCGTCATCGCCGGCGTGGTGACCGCCAGCGTATCGCTATTGGCGGCGGTGACCCAGTTATGACGACGCGTGGCGTTAAACAGATCCTGCCCCTGAGAGTACTCGTTCGCCGGGGTGCTGACGTGCAGCAGGCGCTGCATCAGGGTGGTCATCACATCTTTATGGTCGGTCAGCTTGCTGATGCGCTGGGCAGGCGTGCCCGGCCAGTGGATCACCAGCGGTACATGCAGATCGCCCCGCGACCAGCCCTCGTCCATGTCACTGCTCTCAGCGGAGACGCCGTGGCCCGCCGTAATGATAACCACCGTTTTATCCAGCTTGCCCGCGTCGCGCAGGGCGGTCAGCACGCGTTCAATCTGTGCATCGACGTTACCTGCGGCCCGCGCATAGCGACGTTCGAAGTCCTGCTGCTCTGCGTCCAGCGACGTGCCGTTCAACGCAATCCATGAGAACCAACGGTTATCTTCCTGCGCATAGCGATCCAGCCAGTTAATCCACTGGTCGGCGGTCTGCTTATCAGACTGCGCCTTCGCTACAGGCAGGGAGAAGTCAGAGAGCAGCGCCTGGCGATAGAGCGAACTGCTAAAGCCGTCCGAAGAGAAGAGGCCCAGCTGGTAACCCTGCTGGTTAAGCGCGGTCACCAGCGCCGCCGGAATACGCGCCGACAGCACACCGTCCATGTAGGAGGGCGAGATACCGTAGAACAGGCCAAACAGGCCGTTGTCAGTATCGTTACCGGCGCTCATGTGCTGGGTAAAGGTGATGTTCTCTGCGGCAAACCCTGCCAGCGACGGCATCTCTTTTTCGTAACGCGCATAGTTCAACGCGTCGACGGTGATCAGCAGCACGTTCTGACCTGGCCCCATATCGCGATAGCGCAGATCGCTCAGCGGATACTGCACCGACACCGCCTCCGGGTTCCCCTGTTCAACCAGCCGACGCTGATACTCCTGGGCATCCAGCAGGCCATGCTTCTCCAGGAAGCGGCGCGCGGTCATCGGGTAGGAGAGCGGCAGGTTGGCGCGCTGCATGGTGATTGGCCGGTAGAAGTTGGCATCAGCCCAGATATAGCTCAGGTGCGAGGCGATAAAGGCGGTAAAGAACAGGGCGGCCACCGGCTTGGCATAGCGGCGACGGCGCGTCAGGCTGCGCAGCTTCTGCCAGCTCCAGTTGGCAAACAGCAGCTCTACCAGCAGGATCACCGGCACGCTGATAAACATCAGCTGCCAATCGCGGGCCATCTCGTTCTGGTCCGGGTTGATCACCAGCTCCCAGACGATAGGGTTAAGGTGCAGGTGGAAGCGGGTAAAGACTTCGCTATCGATCAGCAGCAGCGTCATGCCGATGGTAGCCAGCACGGCGGAGAACCCGCGCATCAGCCGCTGCGACATCACCACAAAGGTGAGCGGAAAGAGGATCAGCAGATAGGTGGCAAACACCAGAAAGCTGAAGTGGCCGATGACGCTCAGCCAGGAGTAGATCCTGCCGCCAAGCGTGGTCGGCCAGTCGGCGACGAACAGGTAACGGCTGCCAAGAACCATGGCCAACAGAATGTTGAACAGGGCAAACCAGTGCCCCCAGCTAACCATCTGGGAGACTTTTTCTCGGTAGCGTTGACGATGAGTCACCATAAAATGCCGTCGTTGTCCTTAATGCGCTTTATCGTCAGCCACGGAGGACTGCAACGCCTGGGCGAAGGATTTCGCAATAGCCTGCCGCTGTGCCGGGGCAACGCTGGTGTTGATCAGGTTGGTGACCATGTTTCCCAGCACCATCAGGGAGAGATCGGTCGGAACCTTGTGTTTTTCCAGCACGTTCGCCAGCTCGCTCAGCAGTTGTTCAACGTGTTCATCACTATAACGGGAAATCTGTGGCATAAAATCAGAATCAGTCTCTTTATGAAAGGGCAACATATTACCGTAGCAACAGCTTTTTTTCTGCTTTTTTATCTCTGGTTTGATCTCTGGTTGCGCTGTTACCTCTGCGGTGGTTGAATACCGCCGGTCTAACAGGAGAGTTTATCATGAGTCTGGATATCAACCAGATTGCCCTGCACCAGCTTATCAAGCGTGATGAGCAAACCCTTGAGCTGGTGCTGCGCGATTCATTACTGGAGCCGACGGCCACCGTTGTAGAGATGATGGCCGAGCTGCACCGGGTCTACAGTGCAAAAAATAAAGCCTACGGTCTGTTTAACGAAGAGAGCGAGCTGGCAGACGCGCTGCGCCAGCAGCGCCAGGGCAACGACGATTTCCTCGCCTTCAGCCGGGCGGCGACCGGACGCCTGCGCGACGAGCTGGCGAAATACCCCTTTGCCGACGGCGGGATTGTGCTGTTCTGTCATTATCGCTACCTGGCGGTGGAGTATCTGCTGGTCGCGGTGCTGAACAATCTCAGCAGCATGCGCGTCAACGAGCAGCTCGATATCAGCTCCACCCACTATCTCGACATTAACCATGCCGATATCGTGGCGCGGATCGATCTCACCGAGTGGGAGACCAACCCGGAGTCCACCCGCTACCTGACTTTCCTGAAGGGAAGGGTAGGGCGCAAGGTCGCCGACTTCTTTATGGATTTCCTCGGCGCCAGCGAAGGGCTGAACGCCAAAGCGCAGAACCGCGGCCTGCTGCAGGCGGTGGATGACTTTACCGCCGAGGCACAGCTGGACAAAGCCGAGCGCCAGAGCGTGCGTCAGCAGGTCTACAGCTACTGCAATGAGCAGCTACAGGCCGGGGAGGAGATCGAGCTGGCGTCGCTGTCGAAAGAGCTGGGGGGCGTCAGCGAGGTAAGCTTCCAGGCGTTTACGGCGGATAAAGGCTATGAGCTGGAAGAGAGCTTCCCGGCGGATCGCAGCACGCTGCGTCAGCTGACCAAGTACGCCGGTAGCGGCGGCGGGTTAACCATCAACTTTGATGCGATGCTGCTCGGCGAGCGTATTTTTTGGGATCCGGCCACCGACACCCTGACCATCAAGGGTACGCCGCCCAACCTGCGCGATCAGCTGCAGCGCAGAACCTCTGGTAAGTAGCAATAAAAAACCCCGCCGAAGCGGGGTTTTTTTCAACACGTCAGCGATTAAGCGCGAACGAAGTCGATGTGAGCCAGTTTAGGTTTGTACGGGTGACGCTGTACAGCCTGAACTTTAACTTTTACTTCGGTACCGTCAACAACCAGGGTCAGAACTTCGCCGTAAAAACCTTCTTTGGCCTGCATGTTCATGACTTTGTCGTGATCCAGTTCGATAGCGATCGGGGCTTCAGTGCCACCGTAAACGATCGCCGGGAACTTGTTCGCGGTACGCAGGCGGCGGCTCGCACCCTTACCCTGCTCTTTACGTGCTTGTGCTTCGATAGTGAACATATCAATTTCTCTTTAATAATTCCTGCTACAGGCGACCCAGCAGCAGGCAGATTTCTGGCTTTACGGATGTAAAGCGGGCGATATAGTAGCCCTGAATCGCTTTTTCTTCAACGAAAAGTACGCTAACCACGTAATTCGTTTGCCCGGCGGAAGCGGCCTTCATAATCAAAGACCTTCTCCCGCACCTGCCAGTACTGGCCCTTCAGGCGCGCCACGACAAAATCGGGGTGACGTAGCAGCGCCTGCTGGGCCACGATATCGGCGGCCACGATCCAGCGCAGCGGCACCCCGGGCGTGCGGGTGTGCGGGCGGATAAAGAGCTGCTCAAAGGCGGTGCGCTGGGCAGGGGTATGCAGACGGAAGCGCTCGCTAACGTCGGCCCCATCCTCGTCGTAATAGGTGATCTTCAGCCACTCGCCCTTGTCGTCCGCGCCGTGCTGCAAGTCCATGCCGCCGCAGCGCAGCACAAGGGCGTCCTTCAGCTTCAGAGCTGCCTTCAGCATATCGTCCGGATCCACCAGAACTGTGTTGCACTCCCGGCAGCGGCGGGCGGCAATATCGTTTTCAGCATTGCACTGGGGGCAATTTTTAAAGCGGAAGCGATAGCTGCACTGCTCCCGGTGGCCCTCGTCATCCTCAAAAAAGCCCTGGCAGCGGCGGCCAAAGTGCTCGATTAACGTACCGTCGGCGGCCATCTTTCCCCAGAAGGTATTAGCAAAACCGCAGTCGGGGCAGAAGACCTGCACCGGCACGTTGTCACTTTTCCCTTTTGGCTCGCCGACTTCCGGGGCATAGAGATCGTGCGGGTTACCGGCGTAGTCGAGGATCAGACAGTCAGTTTTACCCGGCGCAAGACGCAGGCCGCGACCGACGATCTGCTGATAGAGGCTCACAGACTCCGTCGGACGCAGAATGGCGATCAGATCGACGTGCGGCGCATCGAAGCCGGTGGTCAGTACCGAGACGTTCACCAGATAGCGAAAACGCTTACATTTAAACTCCTCAATCAGTGCATCGCGCTCGGGGCCCGGCGTCTCGCCGGTGATCAGCGCCGCCTCGCCAGCGGGCAGCAGGCCGGTGACCTCCCGGGCATGCTCCACGGTGGCGGCAAAAATCATTACTCCCTGGCGCTCGGCGGCAAACTCGACGATCTGGCTGACGATGTGCGGGGTAATACGCTGCTGCTTTTTCAGCTCGCGGTTGAGATCCGCCTCGCTGAACAGGCCGCTGCTCTGGGCGTGCAACCGGCTGAAATCATACTGCACGATGGGCATATCCAGCCGCTCGGGGGGCGTCAGGTAGCCGTGCTTGATCATATAGCGTAGCGGCAGCTCGTAGATGCAGTCACGAAACAGCGCCTTCTCGTTGCCGCGCACCATGCCGTGGTAGTGGAACTGGTAGATCCACCCCTTGCCGAGGCGAAACGGCGTGGCGGTCAGGCCCAGCAGACGCAGGCGGGGATTGACCTGTGAGAGGTGGGTGAGGATCTGCTGATACTGGCTCTCATCGTCATCGCTGATGCGGTGGCACTCATCGACGATCAGCAGGGAGAACTCGCCCTGGAAGTGATCGAGGTTACGGGCTACCGACTGCACGCTGCCAAATACCACCTTGCCGTGGCTCTCTTTACGCTTCAGCCCGGCGGCGTAGATATCCGCCTCCAGCCCCAGCGCCAGATATTTGGCATGGTTCTGCGCCACCAGCTCTTTAACATGGGCGAGGACCAGCACGCGGCCACGGGCCACGCGGGCAAGCTCGGCGATCACCAGACTTTTGCCTGCGCCGGTAGGCAGAACGATGACTGCGGGCTCATGGCGATGGCGAAAGTGGGTGAGGGTGGCGTTTACCGCATCTCGTTGGTAGGGGCGTAGCGTAAAGGTCATTGTCTCTCGGCGTTCATTAGTCTGGTAATAGTATGCCACGATTTTTTCTCTTGAGCGCTGCTGCCAGGCCGTTATACTGAGAGATTCACAATTGCTTCTTTTTTTCGGACTTTTGTCCGACTCCGGCACTCTTTACAGGCAAATAAGACTTCATGCGACTTGATAAGTTTATCGCTCAGCAACTCGGCGTCAGCCGGGCTATTGCCGGGCGTGAAATCCGCGGCAGCCGCGTAACCGTGGATGGCGATATTGTTAGAAACGCCGCCTTCAAACTTCTGCCCGAGCACGAGGTAGAGTATGACGGCAGTACCCTCGTGCAGCAGACCGGCCCGCGCTACTTCATGCTGCATAAGCCGCAGGGGTACGTCTGCTCCACTGACGATCCCGATCATCCGACGGTGCTCTACTTCCTTGACGAGCCGGTCGCACATAAGCTGCACGCCGCCGGACGGCTGGATATCGACACTACCGGTCTGGTGCTGATGACCGACGACGGCCAGTGGTCACACCGCATCACCTCGCCGCGTCACCACTGCGAGAAAACCTATCTGGTGACGCTGGAGTCCCCGGTTAGCGACGATACCGCGGCGCAGTTCGCGAAAGGCGTTCAGCTGCATAACGAACCCGATCTCACCAGGCCCGCCGTGCTGGAGGTGCTCGCCCCCACCGAGGTGCGTCTGACCATCAGCGAGGGGCGCTACCATCAGGTTAAGCGCATGTTTGCTGCGGTAGGTAACCATGTTGTGGGGCTGCACCGCGAGCGCATCGGGGAGATTGTTCTCGACGCTGACCTGGCCCCTGGCGAGTATCGTCCGTTAACCGAAGAAGAGATCGCCAGCGTTAGCTTAACGTCCCGCTAAATCCCAGGAGCCCGTAGTGACCACCAGGCAGCACTCTTCCCTGCGCATTGTCTTTATTCTTGGCCTGCTGGCCATGCTGATGCCGCTCTCGATCGATATGTATCTGCCTGCGCTGCCGGTGATTGCCCAGCAGTTTGGCGTTCCGGCCGGTAGCGCTCAGATGACCCTGAGCACCTATATTCTCGGCTTTGCGCTGGGTCAGCTGCTCTATGGTCCAATGGCGGACAGCCTTGGCCGCAAGCCGGTGATCCTCGGTGGCACGCTGATCTTCGCCGTCGCCGCGGGTGCCTGTGCACTGGCGCAGAGCATCGATCAGCTTATCACCCTGCGTTTCTTCCACGGCCTGGCAGCGGCGGCGGCAAGCGTGGTGATCAATGCCCTGATGCGCGATATCTATCCGAAAGAGGAGTTCTCGCGGATGATGTCGTTTGTCATGCTGGTGACCACCGTTGCGCCGCTGCTGGCCCCGATGATCGGCGGTGCGGTGCTGGTCTGGTTAAGCTGGCACGCCATCTTCTGGATCCTGGCCATCGCTGCGCTGCTGGCCTCGCTGATGATCTTTTTCTTTATCAGCGAGACGCTGCCGGTCGAGCGGCGGCAGCCGTTTCGCATTCGCACCACCCTCGGCAACTTCGCAACGCTGTTTCGCCACAAGCGCGTGCTGAGCTATATGCTTGCAAGCGGTTTCAGCTTCGCGGGCATGTTCTCGTTCTTAAGCGCCGGGCCCTTTGTTTACATTGAGCTGAACCACGTTCTACCGCAAAACTTTGGCTACTACTTCGCGCTGAACATCGTCTTCCTGTTTATGATGACCATCATCAATGGCCGATTTGTGCGGCGGGTGGGGGCGCTAAGGATGTTCCGCGCCGGGCTGTGGATCCAGTTCGTTATGGCGCTGTGGATGGTGGTGAGCGCCGCGTTTGACGTGGGCTTCTGGGCATTGGTCGTGGGCGTCGCCGCCTTTGTTGGCTGCGTCTCGCTGGTGGCATCAAACGCGATGGCGGTGATCCTGGATGAGTTTCCACACATGGCGGGAACCGCTTCGTCGCTGGCAGGAACGTTCCGCTTTGGCATCGGTGCCATCGTTGGCGCGCTGCTCTCGCTGGCGACCTTTAACAGCGCCTGGCCGATGATCTGGTCTATTGCCTTCTGCGCAACCAGCTCCATTCTCTTCTATCTCTACGCCAGCCGTCCTAAGCGCCGCTAGCGCCTCTCTTCAGGGGGCTTAACTGCCCCTTCATTGATACACATCATCACAATCTATTGTGAGATTGCTATCATTTGTTTCTTTTATGTAAAATCCATTTGTGTAAATGTCACACTCTTGTAGTTAAAAAGGTTGAGTTAGATCGCAGAAACGGGTACATATACCCCCAAAAGGTGAGGTAAGCCATCATCCACCCACCCTAATAATGAGGCTGCTAATCTTGTAAATTCAAGGATGTAAGCGGTTACTGCGTCGTGACAGGCAGAAATGTCAATGATGTGTTAATATAGATGTAAATGAATTGTGAAGTGATTGCTTCGGGGAAGAACATGAATAGCTTAAATCTCTCTATTGTGCATCGGTTACCCCAAAGTTACCGCTGGCTGGCAGGCGCTGCCGGCTCGCAAGTTGAACCGATCCCCTCTAACGGCCAGAGCGGTGATAACTGCCTGGTGGCGTTAAAACTGCTGAGCCCGGACGGCGATAAAGCCTGGCCGGTGATGCACAAGCTTAGCCAGGCGCTGAACGATATCGAAGTCGACTGCTCCGTGCTGGAGTGTGAAGGTGAGCCGTGCCTGTTTGTGAATCGGCAGGATGAATTTGCTGCCACCTGTCGCCTGAAAAACTTTGGCGTGGCGATTGCCGAGCCGTTTGCCAGCACTGCCACTGCGCCTTTTTAAATGCTAGCTCAATGCTAGCAGCTGGCGCGTATAGTCGTTCTGCGGATCGGCAAACACGCGCTGGCACTCTCCCTGCTCAACCACCTCACCCTGCCGCAGGATAATCACCTGGTGGCACAGCGACCGCACCACCTGCAAATCGTGACTGATAAATAGATAGGCTAACCCATGCTTCTCCTGCAACGACTTCAGCAGCGCGATTATCTGCGCCTGCACGGTGCGATCCAGCGACGACGTGGGCTCATCCAGCACGATCAGCTCCGGCTGTAAAATGAGCGCCCGGGCGATGGCGATCCGCTGGCGCTGGCCGCCTGAGAACTCTGCCGGGTAGCGGTGGCGGGTTTCAGGATCGAGACCCACCTCCTGCATCACTGCAATCACCTGCGCCTCGCGCGCCTGCGGAGTCAGCGCGGGCTGATGCACGCGCAGCCCCTCCTCAATAATCTGCTGCACGTCGAGGCGGGGGTTAAGCGAGGAGTTGGGATCCTGAAAAACCACCTGCATCCGGTGACGCACCGGCAGCATCTGCTTCCGCGCCCACTGATGCAGCGGCTGACCGGCAAAGTTAATCGTCCCCTGCGAGGCGATCAGGCGCAGCAGCGCCAGCCCGGTGGTGCTTTTGCCCGAGCCGGACTCGCCCACCAGGCCTAAGGTTTCCCCTGCCCGCAGGGTAAAGCTCAGATCCTTGACCACTGGCTTCTGGCCGACGACGCGCTTAAAAATTCCCTTACGCAGCGGGAAGGTGACCCCGAGGCGATCCACCTCCAGCAGCGGCGGGGCATCGGACGGCAGCGGAACCGGTGCGCCCGCGGGCTCACTATTCAGCAGGCGCTGGGTATAGGCGTGCTGTGGGGCGCTAAACAGCGCTGCCGCCCGGTTCTGCTCAACGCAGCGGCCGTTATGCATCACCGCTACGCTGTCCGCCAGCCTGCGTACAATATTGAGGTTATGGGTGATAAACAGCAGGCCCATGTTTAGCTCGTCACGCAGCTCGCGCAGCAGCTGTAAAATTTGTGCCTGTACCGCCACGTCCAGCGCGGTGGTGGGTTCATCGGCGATAAGCAGCTCTGGGCGAGTGAGCAGCGCCATGGCAATCATCACCCGCTGGCGCTCGCCGCCGGAGAGCTGATGGGGGAAATCCCCCAGCCGCGCACGGGCGTTACGAATGCCGACCCGATCGAGACAGGTGAGGATCTCAGCGCGCGCCGCCTCCCGTCGCATACCGCGATGCAGGGAGAGGACTTCATAGAGCTGCTTCTCCAGGCTGTGCAGCGGGTTAAGCGATACCATCGGCTCCTGGAAAATCATGGCGATCTTATTCCCGCGCACGCCGCGCAGGGTCTGCTCGCTGGCGTAGAGCAGCGATTCGCCATGAAAGCGGATATCGCCGCTGGGGTAGACCACCGGCGGGGAGGGGAGCAGGCGCAGGATCGACAGGGCGCTAACGCTTTTGCCGGAGCCGGACTCGCCGACCAGCGCCAGGGTCTCCCCGGCCTCGACCTGCAGCGACAGATCGCTGACCACGGTGCGCAGCTGGTCCTGATGGCGGAAGGCGACAGAAAGCGAATCAATGGTGAGGAGGGGAGTCATATCAGAACGCCTTGTTGGGATCAAACGCGTCGCGCACCGCTTCGCCAATAAAGATCAGCAGCGAGAGCAGCACCGCCACCGACAGGAAGGCAGCAATACCCAGCCACGGGGCCTGCAAATTATTTTTACCCTGTAAGAGCAGCTCGCCGAGCGAAGGCGATCCCAGCGGCAGGCCAAAGCCGAGAAAGTCGAGCGAGGTCAGGGTCGTGATAGAGCCGCAGAGGATAAAAGGCAGGAAGGTGAGGGTAGCGACCATGGCGTTCGGCAGCATATGACGGAAAATAATGCCGCGATCGCCCACCCCTAGCGCCTGCGCCGCGCGGATATAGTCAAAGTTGCGGGTGCGCAGGAATTCCGCCCGCACCACGCCCACCAGGCTCATCCAGCCGAAGATCACCGTGATCGCCAGCAGCCACCAGAAATTTGGCTGGATCACGCTGGAGAGCAGGATGATCAGAAACAGCGTCGGCATCCCCGACCACACTTCAATAAAACGCTGGCCCCAGAGATCGATTTTACCCCCGTAATAGCCCTGTAGCGCCCCGGCCAGCACGCCAACCACGCTGGAGCAGAGGGTCAGCATCAGGCCAAACAGCACCGAGATCCGCGTTCCGTAGAGGATGCGCGCCAGTACGTCGCTGCCGTTGGCATCGGTTCCTAGCCAGTTTTGCGCCGAAGGAGGAGAAGGGAAAGGCGTGTCGGTAGCAAAGTTAATACTGGTGGCCCCAAAGCGGATCGGAGCCCATAGCGCCCAGCCGTGAGTCGCAATCTGCTGTTGCAGCCACGGATCCTGATAATCGGCCGGGGTGGCAAACTCGCCGCCAAACGCGGTCTCGCTGTAATCCCTGAGCACCGGCGCATACCAACGATCCTGATAGTGCACCAGCAGCGGCTTATCGTTAGCGATCAGCTCTGAGCCGAGGCTGAGGATAAAAATCACCGCGAAGATCCACAGCGACCAGTAGCCGCGGCGGTTATGGCGAAAGCGCGCCCAGCGGGCCTGGTTAACGTGGCTTAATCGACGCATCAGCGACCCTCAAAATCGATACGCGGATCGACCAGCGTGTAGCTGATATCGCTCAGGATATTCAGCAGCAGGCCAATCAGCGTGAAAATATAGAGCGTACCAAACATCACCGGATAGTCTCGCGACACGGTGGCCTCATAGCCCAGCAGGCCAAGACCGTTAAGGGAGAACATCACCTCAATCAGCAGCGATCCGGTGAAAAACATGCTGATAAAGGTGGCCGGGAAACCGGCGATCACCAGCAGCATAGCGTTACGGAAGACGTGGTTACGCAGAATAGCCCGCTCGCTCACCCCTTTCGCCCTGGCGGTAACCACATACTGCTTGCGGATCTCATCAAGAAACGAATTTTTAGTCAGCATGGTCAGCGCCGCGAAGCCGCCGATCACCGTCGCCAGCACCGGCAGGGTAATATGCCACAGGTAGTCGGTAATTTTTTGATACCAGGGCAGGGCGTCAAAGTTAGCCGACACCAGCCCGCGCAACGGGAAGATATCGTAGTAGCTGCCGCCGGCGAACAGCACAATCAGCAGGATAGCGAACAGAAAGGCGGGAATGGCGTAGCCGATGATAATAAACGCGCTGCTCCAGATATCGAAGCGGCTACCGTTGTAGACCGCTTTGCGGATCCCCAGCGGGATCGACACCAGATAGATAATCAGCGTTCCCCACAGCCCAAGGGTAATCGAGACCGGCATGCTGTCTTTGATCAGCTGTAGCACGGAGGCGCTGCGAAACAGGCTGTCGCCAAAGTCAAAGCGCACGTAGTTCCACAGCATGGTGAAGTAGCGTTCATACAGCGGCTTATCAAAGCCGTAGCGTTTGGTGATCTCGGCGATCACCTCTGGATCCAGCCCGCGTGCGCCGCGATACTGGCCTTCGCCCACGTTACCGACCCCGGTGCGGGCGTGGGTAGCGCCCATGTTTTCACCGCCGCCGCCCGGCATTCCGCCCTGTTGTCCGAACTCAATGGCGGCAATCGCCTGGTCCACCGGCCCGCCGGGCGCGATCTGGACAATAAAAAAGTTGATGGTGATGATCGCCCACAGGGTAGGGATCACCAGCAGCAGGCGGCGGATAAGATAGGCACCCATCGTCTTATGTACTCCTTAGCGCCTGTCGGCAGGCAGTTTTGCCGCTCTATTTACGTCGTACCACCAGGTATCAAACCCGAAGGAGTAGATAGGGCGCACCTCGGGCATTGAGAACTTATCCCAGTACGCAACGCGATCGGCCGCCATAAACCACATCGGCAGCATGTAGTAGTTCCAGGTCAGGACGCGATCAAGGGCGCGCCCGAGGGGAACAAGCTTCTCCTTATTCCCCTGGTTGGCAACGATCTGCCCCAGCAGGGCGTCGATCGCCGGGCTGCTAACGCCTGGCGTATTATAGGTGGAGTCAAGGTACTGCGACCCCCAGGAGATCTGCAGGTCGGTACCGGGCCACGGCGTTGCGCGCACGGTGCGCGGCATCATATCAAAGTCGCGGCTGCGCAGACGATTATTAAGCTGGGAGTTATCCACCTGGCGAATGTTCATGACAATCCCAAGACGCTGTAAGCTGTGCTGAAACGGCATTACCCACAGATTGTTGGCTCCGGCGGGCAGCAGCAGTTCAAAGCTAAAGGGCTTACCGGTTTTAGCGTTGACTCGCTTCTGATTTTTTAGCACCCAGCCCGCGTCCTCCAGCAGCTTGCTGGCCTTCAGCAAATTAGCGCGGTCGAAGCCATTACCTTTTGATACGGGCGGCTGATAGATCTGAGTAAATACCTCCGGCGGCAGGTCGGCCTTCATTGGGGCGAGCAGGGTAAGCTCTGCCGCATCCGGATAACCGCGCGCGGCGTACTCGGTATTCTGGAAATAGCTGTTGGTGCGGCTGTAGGCGTTATAGAACAGCGCCTTGTTCATCCACTCGAAGTCAAAGGCGAGAGTGAGCGCCTCACGCACGCGGCGGTCGCTAAACAGCGGGCGCTGGTTATTAAACGCCAGCCAGCGCGTATCCTGTGCCGATTCGTTTTTCAGCTCTCGTTTAATAATCTGGTGATTGCTGAAGTTTTTGCCGCTGTAGCGGGTGGCCCAGTTCTTGGCATCGCCCTCGGTACGCATGTCAAATGCGCCCGCCTTAAAGGCTTCAAAGGCGACGTTATCGTCGAGATAGTAGTCGTAGCGGATCGAATCGAAATTCCAGCGACCGCGGTTAACCGGCAGATTAGCGCCCCAGTAATCTTTCACCCGGCTGTAGACGATATACTGGCCCATACGCCACCGGGTGATGCGGTACGGCCCGCTGCCCAGCGGGGGCGTGGCAAGCGGATCGCTGAGCTTGTGATCTTTCCAGAACTTCTCCGGCATGACCGGCAGGGTAAGCAGGCTGAGCATATCCTCTTTGCCCGGTTTCGCAAGCTTGATGCGCACCGTGAGCGGGGCGATGGCTTCCATCGTTGTGCCCTTGTAGATCAGGCGAAACTGCGGCACCCCTTCAGTCATAAATTTATGGAAGGTAAAGACGACGTCGCGGGCGGTGATGGGCGAGCCGTCGTGAAAGGTCGCGCGGGGATTGAGCGCGATCTCCATCCACGAATAGTCATCGGCATAGCGTGCTACCTCGGCAATCAGCGGATAATAGCTGCCGGGTTCATCGTCGGAGGTGGTGTAAAGCGAGTCATAGAGTGACTCGGTACGCACGCCGGCATTGCCGCGCAGGGCAAAACGGTTGAAGTTATCGAACGTGCCAATCACCGATAGCGTAACGCTGCCGCCTTTGGGGGCTGCGGGGTTCACATAGTCAAAATGGGTAAAGTCGATAGCGTATTTCGGTTCGCCAATAACGGCGAAGGCATAGTTCTCTTTAATCGTCTGTGCCTGGCAGGTAAAGCAGATCAGGGCCAACAGCAGAGCAGAGAGGCGCGCAAACGTCATCAGGCAGTGTCCTTTTACCGAGCGCTGAGATTCAGTGAATGATAGGTGACCTTGAGGATATTGTGAATATCATTCGCGCGCTACCACACTGGGTAGAATTTGCCTGGCAACAGACCAAAAAAAAGCGCTGCCGTAGCAACGCTTTCTTTTATTATCTTTTCGCGATACCGGCCAAGGGAAAACCGATCCCGGAAAAAGTGCCGCGGACTCATTAGCTGCGAGCTAAAACGCGGCGCGCTTCATTGTAGCGCTTCTTCCAGTATGGCTCGTCCATATTGGAGATCATCACACCGCTGCTGGTGGACGCATGCACAAACTGGTTGTTACCGATATAGATGCCAACGTGGCGGCCGGTAGAGCCAGCGCGGAAGAGAACCAGGTCGCCGGTACGCAGGCTAGTGCGTGAAACCGATTTACCCATCTCCTGCTGTTCGTAGGTCGAACGCGGCAGCTCTAAGCCAAACTGTTCACGGAAGGTGCGCTGTACGAAACCAGAGCAGTCAATACCACGTTTGGTATCACCGCCAAGACGGTAACGCACGCCTTTCCAGCTGGCGTATTGATCCATAATTCGCGATTTGACGTCGAGATTACGAACCATACTTTCAAATTCATCCTGAGAGGCTTGCAGTGAAGAGGCATCTTCCATGCCCACAACATGCGTCTCAGGGTGCATATTCTTTGCGGTATTTGTCGAACAAGCTGAAAGCAGTGCCGCTACTGCAATCGCGGGGATAGCCCGCCAGAGATATCTCAGGAACGGTTGAGATTTGACCATGTTGCTTATTTTCCCTTGAAGTCCTTAACGATAAATAATCGTTATAAAATGCCAAACGTGACGAGACTAATTACTTGCGCACTGAGAGACAATTCCTCTTGGTCAAATCTGTGGAGAAACGCACAAATTAATTTACAGCGGGAATATTTATCTCTGTAAGGCGAAACGTCATCGAGATTACCCGATCGTATCCCCCATTGCGAGTAGTTTTATAGGATTTTTTATAAGAAATTATGATAGACAAAGTGAAAAAAATGATTTGGGTAAAAAGTGTTCAATTTCCCTTAAAAACCATTCAACTTACTAATTTGTAAACAAAATTAAATGACAGTTTGATGACAAATTGCGGCGAGAAGTAAAAATTTGTGTCAGGGATCCTAATGAATCCCTGATGTCTGGTGTTAATAATATTTTTTTAAATGTTATTAAATTGTATGTTTTTATTAGGCAGATAATGGTTAAAGCGTGAAATGACTTTGTCACTTAACGGTGTAAGCACGATCCACGGCAGGCCAATAAGCGCCGCAGAAAGGGAGCCAACGGCGATATCGCTAAACCAGTGCGCACCAATCATTACCCGTGGAAAGGCAAAAACCACAAAAATAATCAGGGCAACGATGAAGGTTTTGCAGCCAAAATAGCGCCACATAAATGTGGAAAAAATAAGCAGCATCATGCCGTGATCGCCAGGGAAACTGTCTTTAGAGGCATCTTTGGTGGAGAGGTTTGACAGTTCGCTGACGCGCCAGATATCGCTGAAATAGAGGGTAGGGCTGGCGCGTTTAACCGGATAGAGGTGCTGCGCCAGCTGGTTCACGATCAGCGCCGCCAGCAGCATCGTCAGGCCGATAGCCACAATACGTTGACGGCCTACGCTGTCGGCTTTTAGCCAGAACGCGAGCATGACGCAGCCCATGGCCAGCAGCGAGCAGGCGTCAAAGGCCCGGTTGTTGGTGATGGCCACTAGCCACAGAAAGGCGCGGCTCTCCACCAGCAGATGGTTGAAAAAATGAAAAATTGCAGAGTCCAGCGTAAACCACGCGCCATGATTAGCGGGCAGGTACCAGGATAAGAACAGGGCCAGCCCGGCAATGTTAAGCAATACTATAAGTGGCAGTCGATTTTTCATTATTCCATCACGGCAGATTCTAAAGCCGCAACGTTAATCGCTTTCCGCTAAACGAAGCTTCAACAGAGCGGACTGAAGCGCATTCCAGTCCACATCACCTTCTGCAATCAGCTCAATACGGCTGTCCGGCGGCGCAACGCTTTGCGTCTCGATATGAAAATCGTCCCCCTGGCGATTGATACGCACCAGACCTTCGGCAATGCGCATCACGCCTTTAACCCGTCCAACCGGGGCCAGGCGCGCCCACTCCAGAATGCCCACGGTATCAAACTGCGTTTCGGCATCAAAAATCCACCCGCAGGCCTGATGGCCCTGACCACTATTGAGACTGCGACGCCAGCGCTGGTGGGCGGGCAGGTTCAGCGCCGCCAACCCCTTTTTCTCCGCGTGGCTATGGTTGTGCCCGGCGCTGGTGGGCAGCGCGCGACGGTTACGGCGAGGCAGATCCAGCAGCGCCGGGTCGATTTCGCCCTGGGTCGCGTTCAGCAGCTGGCGGTCGCCGCCGAACTGCTGCCACCACTGGGCCAGCGCCGCTTCGCTCTCAGGGGTCGCACGATCGCTTTTATTCGCCACGATGATATCTGCCGCTGCCAGCTGATCGCGGAAGTTCTCATTGCTGACCGCTTTTTCATTCAGCAGCTGGCGCGGGTCAAGCAGGCAGAGGGTGGCGCGCAGGTCGATCCACGGCTCATATACTTCAGCCGTCAGGATATCAAGGATCTGCTTCGGATGGCCGAGGCCGGTGGGCTCAATCAGCAGGCGATCGGGTTTGCCCTGGCGCAGCAGCGTATTCAGCCCCACCTGCATCGGCAGACCGTTGACGCAGCACATGCAGCCGCCAGGGATCTCTTTGAGCAAGGCGCCGCTTTCTGCCATCAGCGCGCCGTCAATGCCGACCTCACCAAATTCATTGACCAGCACGGCCCACTTTTCGCCCTCGGGCTTATTCGCCAGCAGATGCAATATAGAGGTGGTTTTGCCGGTGCCCAGGAAGCCGGTAATTAAATTGGTCTTAGTCACATTCACTCCAGAAATAGTCCCGCCCGATAAGGGGCGTCAAAACGATGCCATCATCCTGGCGAAAAAAGAGTGAAAAGAGAAGGGTGAACGCGGACGGCAGCATTTTCCGTCCGCGGTAAACGCAGGAAAGGTTAACTCTGTAGCGTGGAGATCACCGCCTGATGCGCGCCCTGGGTGGCAATGCGCTGCCAGGCGGCTTCAATGCCGGAGACAAAAGCCGGGTTTTGCGGCAGGTCGTTGCCAAAGATTTCGCTAAGAGAGAGCAGGGCGGCAACGCGCTCGTGCTCGCTGCTCTGAGCGACTTTCTCACGGAAGGTGTCCGCCAGCGGATCGCGCACATCAATCGCATTGCCCGCGTCATCAACGCCGCTGACGTAGCGCATCCAGCCTGCGACGCCCAGGGCCAGCAGCGGCCATGGGGTTCCACGCGTCAGATGGAGGCGAATACTCTCCAGCATGCGCTGGGGGAGCTTTTGGCTACCGTCCATTGCAATCTGCCAGGTGCGGTGCTGCAGCGCCGGGTTGGCAAAGCGCGCCAGCAGGCTCTCGGCATAGTCAGTGAGATCGACGCCGGTAATGCGCAGCGTGGGTGCCTGCTCGTCCAGCATCAGACGTCGGGCGGCGGCACGGAAATGCGCGTCGGCCATACAGTCGTTGATGTGGGCAAAGCCAGCCAGGTAGCCGAGGTAAGCTAAAAAGGAGTGGCTGCCGTTGAGCATCCGCAGCTTCATCTGCTCCCAGGGCAGAACATCCTCTACCATCTGCACCCCTGCGGCTTCCCACTCAGGACGCCCGGCGACGAAGTTATCTTCAATCACCCACTGGATAAACGGCTCACAGCTGATGGCGCAGGGATCTTCTACCCCCAGCACCTCGGCAATCTCGGCCAGCGAGGCGTCGGTGGCCGCCGGCACAATGCGATCGACCATCGTGCCCGGGAAGCTCACCTGCTCGCCAATCCACTCTGCCAGCTCGGCGGATCGCTGCTGCGCCATCCCCAGCACGGCGTTTTTGACTACGTGGCCATTGTCGGGAATGTTGTCGCAGGAGAGAACGCTAAAGGGCGGCAGGCCCCGCTCACGGCGGCGGGAGAGGGCTTCAACCAGAATGCCCGGCGCAGAGTGCGGCGCCTGTGGGTTCTGCAGATCGTGCATGATGCGCTCGTTGCGGGTATCCAGTTTGCCGGTAGCCGGATCGATGCAGTAGCCTTTCTCGGTGATGGTCAGGGAGACAATGGCGACCTGCGGCTCGCAAAATTTCTCAATAATGGCTGCCAGCGAATCGAGTTTAGCGTTAAGGCACTCTTTTACCGCGCCAACAATAATGGCCTGGTTGCCTTCTGCACCTTTCTCCAGCACGGTAAACAAATGATCCTGCTCACGAAGCTGGGTCATTAAGGCGTCACCGCTAAACAGGCTGATCTCACAGATCCCCCAGTCGCCGCCCCGGGCGTTCAGCACCCGATCGGTTAGCAGTGCCTGGTGGGCGCGGTGAAAAGCGCCAAATCCAAAATGGACAATACGCGAGCGCAGCGCCTGACGATCGTACCCTGGCCGTTGAACGCTGTCCGCGAGGGCAACTGAGGCAATATTTTTCATGACCAACACACCTGATTAACTAATAATTAACAAGATGCAGTGTAAAGTTATATGACAGCAAATTAAATTGGTGTGCCTCAAATATCTGCGGAACGTGAGCTGGATCAATCAAAGCAG
The DNA here is from genome assembly GCF_024656065.1 of Pseudescherichia sp. L3. Lineage (NCBI taxonomy): Bacteria > Pseudomonadati > Pseudomonadota > Gammaproteobacteria > Enterobacterales > Enterobacteriaceae > Pseudescherichia > Pseudescherichia sp. L3. Next base: position 2,065,666 of record NZ_JANKYC010000001.1, on the reverse strand, counting down.
GGGCACCAATTGACCCTGGTTGGGAAACATGTATGGTAGTCGTCATCTGTATGAGCCATATTGGTATAACAACTTTATTTGAGGGTTAGGCGATGGAACACACCTGGCGTTGGTACGGTCCGAACGATCCGGTTTCTCTTGATGATGTGCGTCAGGCAGGCGCAACGGGCGTAGTCACTGCGCTGCACCATATTCCCAACGGTCAGGTCTGGCCGGTGGAAGAGATCAAACAGCGCCAGGCGCTGCTGGCCGAAAAAGGGTTAACCTGGTCGGTGGTTGAGAGCATCCCGGTGCATGAAGAGATCAAAACCCACAGCGGTCAGGTTGATACCTGGATTGCCAACTATCAGCAGAGCATCCGTAACCTTGCGGCCTGCGGTATCGATACCGTTTGCTACAACTTTATGCCGATCCTCGACTGGACGCGTACCGATCTGGAGTATGAGCTGCCGGACGGCTCCAAAGCCCTGCGTTTCGACCAGATCGCCTTTGCCGCCTTTGAGCTGCACGTGCTGAAGCGCAACGGTGCGGAAGCGGACTACAGCGACGAGGAGCAGCGCCAGGCTAAAGCCTGGTTCGATAACGCCAGCGAGGCGGAGATCGACAAACTGACCCGCAATATCATTGCCGGCCTGCCGGGAGCGGAAGAGGGCTACACCCTCGATCAGTTCCGCGCTCGCCTGGCGGAGTATGACGGCATCAATAAAGCGCAGCTGCGGGAAAACATGGCCGTCTTTCTGCGGGCCATTGTTCCAGTGGCAGAAGAAGCTGGCGTGCGCCTGGCGGTACACCCGGACGATCCGCCGCGCCCGATCCTCGGTCTGCCGCGCATTGTTTCTACCATTGAAGATATGCAGTGGCTGAAAGAGACCGTCGACAGCATTAATAACGGCTTCACCATGTGCACCGGCTCCTATGGCGTCCGCGCCGATAACGATCTGGTGAAGATGGTAGAAACCTTCGGCGATCGCATTCACTTCACCCACCTGCGTTCAACCTGTCGGGAAGAGAACCCAAAAACCTTCCACGAGGCGGCGCATCTGCAGGGCGACGTGGATATGGTGTCGGTAGTGAAAGCAATTTTGACCGAAGAGCAGCGCCGCAAACAGGCGGGCGACCTGCGTCCGATCCCGTTCCGTCCGGATCACGGTCATCAGATGCTTGACGATCTGCGTAAGAAAACCAACCCGGGCTATTCGGCGATTGGTCGCTTGAAGGGAATGGCGGAAGTGCGCGGCGTAGAGCTGGCGCTGAAGCAGGTGATGTTCCGCGATTTATTATAAGTCTGACGTAGGCCGGGTAAGCGTAGCGCTACCCGGCTTTTATAATGCTTATGGAGCTTTAATCTGCACGGCCCATGTAGCGGCTCTCTTCGATATGAATGCGGATCTTCTCGCCGGTGGTCAGGTATTCAGGTACCTGGATCACCAGACCGGTGCTCAGGGTCGCCGGCTTGGTGCGTGAGCTGGCCGATGCGCCTTTGATGCCCGGTGCGGTCTCCACAATCTCCAGATCCACCGTCTGCGGCAGCTCCAGTGCCAGCAGCTGACCATCCCACGTCAGAACCTGCATATCCGGCATACCGCCTTCTGGAATAAACTGCAGCTCTTCTTCAATCTGCTCTTTGGTGAAGATATACGGGGTGTAATCCTCTTTATCCATAAAGACGTACTCATTGCCGTCCACGTAGGAGAAGTCAACGAAGCGACGGGTCAGGGTCACGGTATCCACGATATCATCGCCCTTGAAGCGCTCTTCCACTTTCATCCCGGTACGGACGTCGGCGAAGCGCATTTTATAGAGGGTGGCTGCACCGCGGGCGCTGGGGGATTGAATATCGATATTTTTAACAATCAGCAGCTTGCCGTTGTAATTTAATACCATACCTTTTTTAATTTCGTTCGCTCTTGCCATGATGGATCCTGTGCGGGAAAAGTGGAAAAAATATCGCGACAAAGTACTCGCGAGGGGCGCAGTTGGCAAGCCTCTTCGCCAGGTTTTGCATCTTGACTACAAAAAGTGTTAGCGTGCGGCAAAAGGTCGGCATTTGCTGCGCGATCGTTCGCTAAAAGAGAGCCGTTTATGGAGTGTCGCCCGGACTGCGGAGCCTGCTGTACCGCCCCGTCAATCAGTAGTCCTATTCCTGGGATGCCCAACGGCAAACCGGCCAACACGCGCTGCGTTCAGCTCTCAGCGGATAACCTCTGCAACATCTTTGGCTCGCCCCTGCGCCCGAAGGTCTGCTCCGGCCTGCAGCCGTCCCAGGAGATGTGCCTTACCAGCCGCGACGCGGCGATAACCTGGCTGCTTCAGCTCGAAGCGGCAACCGCGCCCTAAACGTCCTTGATCCGCGCCAGGCAGACGGCGGCGATCAGCACCATGACCAGCGCGAACCAGAATACGGCGTGGTAGTTCCAGAGCTCTGCCACCACCCCTGCCAGCGAACCGGCGATGATCCAGCCTACGCGCGTGGTATTGGTATAGAGCGTGGTGGCTGCCCCCGCCTGGCCCGGCATCAGATCCTGGAAGTAGAGCATGCCAATCCCCGCCAGAATGCCGATATAGATGGCGTTCAGCAGCTGGAAGGCCAGCAGCAGGGCAGGGGTATGCACCGTCAGCATCCCGATATAGAACAGCAGGCCGCCCGCCACCGCAATGCGCATCAGAAAACGTTTACCGAAGCGTTTTGCGTAATAGCCCGCAATCAGCATCGTTGGGATCTCCAACCCGGCGGCGGTGCCCATCATCACCCCAGCAAGCTTCTCCGGCAGGTGCAGCTCATCAATGATAAACAGCGGCATATTGATAATGTACAGGCTGTTGGTGCCCCACATCAGGGTGCAGATAGTAAACAGCAGCAGAGCATCGCGACGGTTGGTTCGCGGCGCTTCTACCACGCCGGTGGCGAGGCGCGGCTCTTTGCGCATGGTAGGCAGAAAGAGCCAGACCATCACGCCGCAGACGATGAAAGCGACCCCTGCACTGAGGTACATGGCGGTAAAGCCAAACCCCATTGCCAGGGCGTAGGCCAGCGGTGGGCCGATGACCCATGCGAGTGACACCTGAGCGCGCAGTATTGAGCTGAACATCACCGCTTCCCGACCGGTTTGGTCAGCGTGCTCGCGGGCGAGGGCGAACATCTGCGGGTTGGCGGTAGAGCCGAAGCTGCTTAGAAAGACCCCGATAAACAGCAGAATAAAGTAGTTGCGGTTCCAGGCAAACAGCACGCAGGCCAGCATGCCGAGCAGGCAGCAAAAGACGATCAGGTTTTTCCGGCTGCCTTTGCGGTCGGATCGCCCGGCCAGGAACTGGCTCACCAGGATGCCGATCACCGCGCTGCCGGTGAAGAAGAAGCCCACCATCGCCGGGCGAGCGTGAACCTCATTAGTTAAAAACAGGCTCAGGGTCGGGGTCTGTAACGCTCCGGCGATACCGGTTAAAAAGGCAACGATCAGGAACGCGGCAGAGGTGAAATCAACGGGTCTGTGGGCAGCGTCAGCAGGGGAAGTTTGCATCTTTTACTATTGTTTAGAGTAGAGAGACGCGGAGTTTACGCCGCTGGAGCAAAAATAGACAGCCATCGAGCTGGGTTTTGCCACAAAAAATCAAAACGCTATTTTGAAATAATTATCATTAAAGCTGACGTTGCTGAAACACAGCGTCGAAAGCAGCTTTGAGTTCAGCAGCGCGTCGGCAGGCGTTAAAGAAATGTGCATTGGTTCTAAATTTTTGCACCTCGATTAAGAGTTTCCTTGATCCCTGAAGCGGTGTGAGCAAGACTTCGTGAAACGTTTCAGCGTCATCGCGGCGATCGTTCTCGCCTCGGTGACGCTCCATTTCACCAGCTAGCTGAAACGATTCAAGTTCAGCAGGAGTGGAGATTCATGTTCCAGTTATCCGTTCAGGACATCCATCCGGGCCAGCAGGCCGGTAATAAAGAAGAGGCGATTCGCCAGATCGCGGGCGCGCTGGTGCAGGCGGGCAACGTGGCTGACGGCTACGTGGCCGGCATGCTCGCCCGTGAGCAGCAGACGTCGACCTTTCTCGGCAACGGCATCGCTATTCCGCACGGTACCACCGACACCCGTGACCAGGTGCTGAAAACCGGCGTGCAGGTCTACCAGTTCCCGCAGGGTGTTCTGTGGGGTGAAGGGCAGGTGGCCTATGTTGCTATCGGCATCGCTGCCAGCTCAGACGAACATTTGGGCCTGCTGCGCCAGCTGACCCACGTTCTGAGCGACGATGACGTCGCAGCCCAGCTGCAATCTGCTACCACCGCTGAAGAGCTGCGCGCCCTGCTGATGGGTGAAAAGCAAAGCGCTGGCATGAAGCTGGACAATGAAACACTGACTCTCGACGTCGCGGCCAGCGATCTGGTGACGCTCCAGGCGCTGAACGCCGGACGTCTGAAAGAGGCCGGGGCGGTTGATGTAAACTTCGTGACCCGCGCCATCAGCGAACAGCCGCTGAACCTCGGCCAGGGGATCTGGCTGAACGACAGCGCCGAAGGCAACCTGCAAAGCGCTATCGCCGTCAGCCGGGCGGCAAACGCCTTTGACGTGAACGGCGAGCGCGCGGCGCTGCTGGTCAGCGTCGCCATGACCGACAGCGGCCCGGAAGCGGTGCTGAAGCGTCTGGCTGACATGCTGCTGGCCAATAAAGCTGACCGTCTGCTGACAGCTGACGCAGCGACGCTGCTGGCGCTGCTGACCAGCGATGACGCGCTGAAGGATGACGTGCTGAACGCCGAGTTTGTGGTACGCAATGAGCATGGCCTGCACGCCCGTCCGGGAACGATGCTGGTCAACACCATTAAACAGTTTAACAGCGACGTCACCGTCACCAACCTGGACGGCAGCGGCAAACCTGCCAACGGTCGCAGCCTGATGAAGGTTGTGGCGCTGGGCGTCAAGAAAGGCCACCGCCTGCGCTTTACCGCTCAGGGGGAAGATGCTGAACAGGCGCTGAAGGCGATTGGCGACGCCATCGCAGCCGGTCTGGGGGAGGGCGCATAATGAGCAGACGTGTAGCCACCATCACCCTTAACCCTGCCTACGACCTGGTTGGGTTTACCCCGGAAATTGAACGCGGTGAAGTCAACCTCGTGCGCACCACCGGCCTGCACGCCGCAGGTAAGGGGATCAACGTCGCCAAAGTGCTTAAAGACTTAGGTATTGATGTTACCGTCGGCGGTTTCCTCGGCAAAGATAACCAGGATGGCTTCCAGCAGCTGTTCAGCGAGCTGGGGATCGCCAACCGTTTCCAGGTGGTGCAGGGCCGTACCCGCATCAACGTTAAGCTGACCGAAAAAGACAGCGAAGTCACCGATTTCAACTTCTCCGGTTTTGAAGTGACCCCGGCTGACTGGGAACGCTTTGTCGCCGACTCCCTGAGCTGGCTGGGCCAGTTCGACATGGTCTGCGTCAGCGGCAGCCTGCCGGCGGGCGTTAGCCCGGAAGCGTTCACCGACTGGATGACGCGTCTGCGCAGCCAGTGTCCGTGCATCATCTTTGACAGCAGCCGCGAGGCGCTGGTCGCCGGGCTGAAGGCCGCGCCGTGGCTGGTAAAACCGAACCGCCGCGAGCTGGAGATCTGGGCCGGGCGTAAGCTGCCCGACCTGAAAGATGTGATTGAAGCCGCTCATGCCCTTCGCGAGCAGGGAATTGCCCACGTGGTGATCTCGCTGGGCGCAGAAGGGGCGCTGTGGGTTAACGCTTCAGGCGAATGGATCGCCAAACCGCCGTCAATGGAGGTGGTAAGCACCGTTGGCGCCGGGGATTCGATGGTTGGGGGGCTGATCTACGGCCTGCTGATGCGTGAGTCCAGCGAGCATACGTTACGCCTTGCGACCGCTGTCGCGGCGCTGGCCGTGAGCCAGAGTAACGTCGGCATTACCGATCGTACCCAGTTAGCCGCGATGATGGCGCGCGTTGACTTAAAACCTTTTAACTAACAGCAGGAGAGCATAATGAAAACGCTGCTGATTATTGACTCCGCTCTTGGACAGGCTCGCGCTTACATGGCGAAAACCCTGCTGGGTGCGGCGGCACAAAAAGCAAATCTGCAATTTATCGATAACCCGAATGAAGCAGAGCTGGCGATCGTGCTCGGCTCCAGCGTGCCAAACGACAGCGCGCTGACCGGCAAGAAAGTGTGGCTCGGCGACGTGAACCGCGCTGTTGCGCACCCGGAGCTGTTCCTCAGCGAGGCGAAAAGCCATGCTGCGGTCTACAGCGCACCGGTTGCCACTGCGGCAGCTGCCGCTCCGGCAGCAAGCGGCGGCGTGAAGCGCATCGTGGCGGTGACCGCCTGCCCGACCGGGGTGGCACACACCTTTATGGCAGCTGAAGCGATCGAAACCGAGGCCAAAAAACGCGGCTGGCAGGTGAAGGTTGAAACCCGCGGCTCCGTGGGGGCTGGCAACGCCATCACTCCGGAAGAGGTGGCCGAGGCGGATCTGGTGATCGTGGCGGCAGATATCGAAGTGGATCTGGCGAAATTTGCCGGTAAGCCGATGTACCGCACCACCACCGGGCTGGCGCTGAAGAAAACCGCGCAGGAGCTGGATAAAGCCCAGGCGGAGGCCAGGCCTTATCAGCCCTCTGGCAAAGCCCAGGCGGCAACGGAAGGGAAGAAAGAGGGTGCGGGCGCATACCGTCACCTGCTGACTGGCGTCTCCTATATGCTGCCGATGGTGGTGGCGGGCGGTCTCTGTATCGCTCTGTCGTTTGCCTTTGGTATCGAAGCGTTTAAAACCCCTGATACCCTGGCCGCTGCGCTGATGCAGATCGGCGGCGGTTCAGCATTCGCCCTGATGGTGCCGGTGCTGGCAGGTTACATTGCGTTCTCGATTGCTGACCGTCCGGGTCTGACCCCGGGCCTGATTGGCGGTATGCTGGCCGTCAGCACCGGCTCTGGCTTTATCGGCGGTATCATTGCGGGCTTCCTCGCAGGCTACGTGGCGAAGGCGATCAGCCAGAAGCTGAAGCTGCCGCCGAGCATGGAAGCGCTGAAGCCTATCCTGATCATTCCGCTCTTCTCCAGCCTGGTGGTTGGCCTGGCGATGATCTACCTGATCGGTAAACCGGTTGCGGGCATCCTGACCGGCCTGACCCACTGGCTGCAAACCATGGGTACGGCCAATGCGGTCCTGCTGGGGGCGATCCTCGGTGGCATGATGTGTACCGACATGGGCGGTCCGGTGAACAAAGCGGCCTATGCCTTTGGCGTTGGCCTGCTGAGTACCCAGACCTACGCCCCGATGGCCGCTATTATGGCTGCGGGCATGGTGCCGCCGCTGGCGATGGGTATCGCAACCCTGGTTGCGCGTAAAAAGTTCGACAAAGGGCAGCAGGAGGGTGGCAAAGCCGCGCTGGTGCTGGGCCTGTGCTTCATCTCTGAAGGGGCGATTCCGTTTGCCGCACGCGATCCTATGCGGGTGATCCCCTGCTGTATCGTGGGTGGTGCGGTGACCGGGGCGATCTCCATGGCGATTGGCGCGAAGCTGATGGCCCCGCACGGCGGCCTGTTTGTCCTGCTGATCCCGGGTGCTATCACGCCGGTGCTGGGCTACCTGGTGGCAATCGTTGCCGGTACGCTACTGGCAGGTCTGGCCTACGCCTTCCTGAAGCGTCCAGAAGCGGAGATGGCGGTGAAAACCGCGTAACGCGAGCTGGATCAAAAAGGGCAGCCCACGGGCTGCCCTTTTTTTTGGCCGGTGGCGCTACGCTTACCGGGCCTACGCGATCGTAGCTGTCTGCACCTGCTGCGCCTTCAGCCACGCAATCTCTTCACCCCAGATATCGGAGTTAATGGTCTCAAGGATCAGCGGAATACCGTCGAAGCGGGCATCCTGCATGATCCAGCTAAAAGCCGCGTGGCCAATATTGCCTTCGCCCAGGCTGTGATGGCGGTCAACGCGGCTGGCGAAGGCGCTTTTGGCGTCGTTGAGGTGCATTCCCCGAAGATACTGGAAACCGACGATGCGCTCAAACTCGGCAAAGGTTTTTTCACAGGCTTCGCTGCCGCGCAGATCGTAGCCTGCCGCAAAGGCGTGACAGGTATCGATGCAGACGCCGACGCGGGATTTATCCTCCACGCCGTCGATAATCGCCGCCAGATGCTCAAACTTAAAGCCGAGGTTGCTGCCCTGGCCAGCGGTGTTTTCAATCACCGCCGTGACGCCCTCGGTTTTATCCAGCGCAATGTTGATCGACTCGGCGATGCGCGCCAGGCACGCATCCTCCGGGATCTGCATCAGGTGGCTACCGGGGTGGAAGTTCAGCAGGGTCAGCCCCAACTGCTCGCAGCGCTGCATCTCATCAATAAAGGCTTCTCGCGACTTCTCCAGCGCCTCGGCTACCGGGTGCCCGAGGTTAATTAAATAGCTATCGTGAGGCAGGATCTGGCCCGGACCAAAGCGGTGTTTCTCACAGGCCGCTTTAAACTCATCGATGGTCGCGCCAGTGAGCGCCGCTGCCCGCCACTGGCGCTGGTTTTTGGTAAACAGGGCAAAGGCGGTGGCCCCGATCTCTGCCGCACGTACGGCGGCATTTGCCACGCCGCCCGCCGCGCTCACGTGCGCGCCAATAAATTTCATGTACCACTCCTGTAAAAACCCGCAGGTAAAAGCCAGGGCATATGATAGCGGGTTAACAGCCGCAGTTTGTATTGATTTATGCCATCAGATGATGAACCGCCAGGTTGATGACGCCGCCGCCGACGATCAGCCAGATAAAGAGCAGCAGCGCCATCAGCAGCGGCCGCGCCCCCGCTTTGCGAATCGCGCTAACGTGGGTCGTGATACCCAGAGCCGCCATCGCCATGGCCAGCAGCAGGGTATCCAGCGTCACCAGCATATCAACAGCGGCCTTCGGCAGCAGGCCAAAGGAGTTAAACACCGCCACCGCAATAAACAGGATCGCAAACCACGGGATCGTAATCTTACTGCGTTGGCCGCCGTTAGCAGGAGCCAGCTGCTTCACGCGGGCAGCAAGCAGGATGAGAAAGGGCGCCAGCATCATCACGCGCAGCATTTTAGCAATCACCGCCGCGCTCTCGGTCTCCGGGCTAACGGCGTGGCCTGCGGCAACCACCTGAGCAACCTCGTGCATCGTCGACCCTATATAGATGCCGTAGCTTTCCGGGGTGAACCAGTGAGCCAGCAGCGGGTAGATTGCTGGGTAGATGAAAATAGCCAGCGTGCCGAAAATCATTACCGTGGCAATCGCCACCGTTACCTTGCTGGCTTCGGCTTTCACAACCGGCTCGGTAGCCAGCACCGCCGCCGCGCCGCAGATGCTGCTGCCCGCGCCAATCAGCCAGCTGGTGTGCTTGTCGAGGCCGAATACCTTCTGGCCCAGCAGGCACGCCAGCAAAAAGGTGCTGGAGAGTGTCAGCAGGTCTATCACGATACCGCTGACGCCAACGTCAGCAATCTGAGAGAACGTCAGGCGAAAGCCGTACAGAATAATCCCCAGCCGCAATAGGTGCTGTTTAGCAAACACAATCCCGCTCTCGCACGGTCGCCCAATCTGCGGATAGAGGGTGTTACCGAGCACCATTCCGATTAAAATAGCCAGCGAAAGGGCGCTAAAACCGGCACCGGCAACGGCCGGGACCGTACCGCTCCACAGCGCCACGCCCGCTACGGCAGCGCTTAGCGCCAGGCCCGGCACAAGATGCCCCACGCTACGATGATGTTTTAATGTCAGTTCAGCCATAACCTTCTCCTCTGTTGGGATAAAGGTTACGTTGGGCTAGCTTAAAAATAAAATTGATTATATATTTATAATTAATCTATATAAGTGGTAAGCGTGACGCTTGCCTCCAGGATCGTGACCATGCATATCACTCTGCGCCAGCTGGCCGTTTTTGCTGAAGTGCTGAAAAGCGGCTCAACCACCCAGGCCTCCCAGATGCTCGCGCTCTCTCAATCGGCGGTCAGCGCGGCCCTGACCGATCTGGAAGGGCAGCTGGGCGTGCAGCTTTTTGACCGGGTTGGTAAGCGGCTGGTGGTGAACGAGCACGGGCGATTGCTCTATCCCCGCGCACTGGCGCTGCTGGAGCAGGCTACGGAAATAGAGCAGCTCTTCCGGGAAGATAACGGGGCGATCCGCGTCTACGCCAGTAGCACCATCGGTAACTATATCCTGCCAGAGGTTATTGCCCGCTACCGGCGCGACTTCCCAGGACTGCCGCTGGAGATAAGCGTGGGCAACAGTCAGGACGTAATTAATGCGGTAGCGGATTTCCGCGTGGATATTGGCCTGATTGAGGGGCCATGCCATACCGCCGAGATCGTCTCTGAGCCCTGGCTGGAGGATGAGCTGGTGGTGTTTGCCTCCCCGGCTTCGCCGCTGTTGCAGGGGGAGGTCACGCTGGAGCGTCTCGCCAGCGCGCCGTGGATCCTGCGCGAGCGCGGTTCCGGTACCCGGGAGCTGGTGGATTATCTGCTGCTTTCCCACCTGCCGCAGTTTCATCTTGGTATGGAGCTGGGCAACTCAGAGGCCATCAAGCATGCGGTACGTCATGGGCTGGGGATCAGCTGTTTGTCGCGGCGGGTGATTGCCGAGCAGCTTGAGACCGGCACGCTCAAGGAGATCGCTCTCCCGCTACCGCGGCTGGTGCGCACCCTGTGGCGCATTCACCACCGGCAGAAGCATCTCTCCAACGCCCTGAAGCGCTTTTTACGCTACTGTGAAATATAGGGATTTGTATGCTTTACTTATAATCCATTAGCGATCATGAAGCTCTCTTATAACCGCATATTTGAGCCAGAAGGATGTGGTGACGTCTGCTACAATCCCGCCTCATTTTTTGGATGGATAGCATTTTCATATGGTTTCCGAAACTAAAACCACACAAGCGCCCACGCTTCGCCGTGAACTCAAGGCGCGTCATCTGACCATGATCGCCATTGGCGGATCGATTGGGACAGGTCTCTTTGTTGCCAGTGGCGCAACTATCTCCCAGGCGGGCCCCGGCGGCGCGCTGCTCTCTTATATCCTGATTGGCCTGATGGTTTACTTCCTGATGACCAGTCTCGGCGAGCTGGCGGCCTATATGCCGGTATCCGGCTCGTTTGCGACCTACGGGCAGAAGTACGTAGAAGAGGGCTTTGGCTTCGCGCTGGGCTGGAACTACTGGTACAACTGGGCGGTGACCATCGCCGTTGACCTCGTGGCCGCGCAGCTGGTCATGAGCTGGTGGTTCCCGGACACGCCGGGCTGGATCTGGAGCGCACTGTTCTTAACCGTCATCGTGCTGCTGAACTGGATCTCCGTGAAGGGCTTTGGCGAGGCGGAGTACTGGTTCTCGTTAATTAAGGTCGCTACCGTCATTATCTTTATCATCGTCGGCGTGATGATGATCCTGGGTATCTTCCACGGCGCAAAACCGGCTGGCTGGAGCAACTGGGGGATCGGCGACGCGCCGTTTGCTGGCGGTTTTGCCGCCATGATTGGCGTGGCGATGATCGTGGGCTTCTCTTTCCAGGGCACTGAGCTTATCGGCATTGCCGCAGGTGAGTCGGAAGAGCCAGAGAAAAATATTCCGCGCGCGGTGCGTCAGGTGTTCTGGCGTATCCTGCTGTTCTATGTCTTCGCGATTCTGATTATCAGCCTGATCATTCCGTATACCGATCCGAGCCTGCTGCGTAACGATGTAAAAGACATCAGCGTCAGCCCGTTCACCCTGGTGTTCCAACACGCGGGCCTGCTCTCTGCGGCGGCGATTATGAATGCGGTGATCCTGACGGCGGTGCTCTCAGCGGGTAACTCCGGCATGTACGCCTCTACGCGTATGCTCTATACCCTGGCCTGTGACGGCAAAGCGCCGCGCGTCTTCTCCCGTCTCTCAAAGGGCGGCGTACCGCGCAACGCTCTGTATGCGACCACGGTCATTGCCGGGCTCTGCTTCCTGACTTCGATGTTTGGCAATCAGACGGTTTACCTGTGGCTGCTGAACACCTCGGGCATGACCGGCTTCATCGCATGGCTGGGAATTGCCATCAGCCACTACCGTTTCCGTCGCGGCTACGTTATGCAGGGCCATAACCTGAACGACCTGCCGTACCGCTCCGGTTTCTTCCCGCTGGGGCCGATCTTCGCCTTTGTACTGTGTCTGATTATCACCTTAGGTCAGAACTATCAGGCCTTCCTGGAGGACGCCATTGATTGGGGCGGGGTGGCTGCGACCTATATTGGTATTCCACTGTTCTTGATTATCTGGTTCGGCTACAAGCTGACCCGTGGAACGAAATTTGTCAGCTACAAGGACATGGAGTTCCCGGACAGATTCAACAAATAAACGCTTTCACTATCAGGCCCTTTCATTTTGAAAGGGCCTTTTTTTGCCTGCTATTTCCCCCTAAACCGCCATCTTGACATAACTTTTAACAATTTAATTGATAATCATTATTATTTGCTTTATCGTTACGATCGCTCCGCCAGCGTAGCGGGGGTAAATAAAATGTGTGAGCAAAACTTCTTAGATTTGTTGTAGTTATCTCATGGAGAAATGGAATGTTTAGGTTGAATCCCATCGTGCGGGGAGGGCTTTGTGCGTCCGCAATGGTGCTGGCGCTGCCCGCTTTTGCCGTCGACAGCGAGTCCGATACGCTGGTCGTCACCGCCGCCGCCACGGAGCAGAATCTGAAAGATGCCCCGGCCAGTATTAGCGTTGTGACGCAGCAGGATCTGCAGCGTCGGCCGGTCAATAATCTCAAGGATGTGCTGCAGGACGTGCCGGGCGTACAGCTCACCAACGAGGGGGATAACCGTAAAGGCATTAGCATCCGTGGTCTCAGCAGCAGCTACACGCTGATCCTGATCGACGGCAAGCGCGTTAACTCCCGCAACGCGGTATTCCGCCATAACGATTTTGACCTGAACTGGATCCCGGTGGATGCCATCGAGCGCATTGAGGTGGTACGCGGCCCGATGTCCTCACTCTACGGCTCCGACGCCCTGGGCGGCGTGGTCAACATTATTACCAAAAAGGTCGGCCAGCAGTGGACCGGCACGCTCTCTGCGGATACCACGATCCAGGAGAAGCGCGATCGCGGCGATACCTACAACGGCCAGTTCTACACCAGCGGCCCGCTGGTGGATGGTGAGCTTGGTATGAAGGCCTTCGGCAGCGTGGCGAAGCGTGAGAAAGATAAGCAGGCGCCGTCCGACACCGCTGCGACCGGTGAAACCCCGCGCATCGAAGGATTTACCAGCCGCGATGCTAACGTTGAATTTGCCTGGACGCCAACCGAAAACCACGACTTTACCGCCGGGTATGGCTTTGACCGCCAGGACCGCAATTCCGACTCCCTCGATCGTAACCGCCTTGAACGCCAAAACTACTCCCTGAGCCACAACGGCCGCTGGGACGTCGGCACCAGCGAGCTGAAGGTCTACGGCGAGAAGGTAGATAATAAAGATCCGGGTAGCAAAGGCATCACCTCAGAAAATAACACCGTGGATGGCAAATATGTTCTGCCGCTGGAGATGATTAACCAGTTCGTGACCGTCGGCGGCGAGTGGCGTCACGACAAGCTCAAGGATCCGGTTAACCTTACCGGGGGGAGCAGCAGCAACACCTCTGCCAGCCAGTATGCGCTGTTTATTGAAGATGAGTGGCGCATTTTCGAGCCGCTGGCGCTGACCACCGGTATTCGTATGGACGATCACGAAACCTATGGAGATCACTACAGCCCGCGCGCCTACCTGGTCTATAACGCCACCGATACCGTCACCGTGAAAGGCGGCTGGGCCACGGCGTTCAAAGCGCCCTCTCTCTTACAGCTTAGCCCCGACTGGGCCACTAACTCCTGCCGCGGCAGCTGCCGAATTGTAGGTAGCCCGGATCTGAAGCCGGAGACCAGCGAAAGCGTTGAGTTGGGGCTCTACTACAGCGGAGAAGAGGGCTGGCTGGAGGGAGTGGAAGGCAGTATTACCACTTTCCAGAACGACGTGGACGATATGATCAGCATCAATCGTACGGCTGATGCCGCCGCCGCGCCGTCCTACTCCAACTTTGTCGGTTTCTATACCAATGCCAACGGTCGCCGCGTCCCCACGTTCCGCTACTTCAACGTGAACAAAGCGCGCATTCGCGGCGTAGAAACCGAGCTGAAGGTGCCGTTTGACGAGGCGTGGAAACTGACGCTGAACTACACCTACAACGACGGGCGCGATCTCAGCGACGGCGGCGATAAACCGCTGCAGGAGCTGCCGTTCCATACCGCCAACGGGACCCTGGACTGGCAGGCGATGCAGGAGTGGTCATTCTATGTTTCCGGTAACTATACCGGCGAGAAGCGTGACGTAAGCAACACCGGTAAAACGCCGGGCGGCTATGTGATCTGGAACGCGGGCGGCGCATGGCAGGCAACAAAAAACGTCAAGCTGCGCGCGGGGGTGCTCAATCTCACGGATAAAGATCTGAGTCGGGATGACTATAGCTATAACGAAGATGGCCGACGCTATTTCATGGCGGTAGATTATCGTTTTTAGCAGACAATAAAAAGAGGGGGGTGCCAGCCCCCCTAAAAACGACAACTTATTTCTTATTCTCAGAAGTGAAGTAAAACTTAATGACGCCAATAATAAGGGCTCTAATCTTAAAAGGCCCAATAAAACCGGTAATAATCCCTATTAAAGGGAATAGAAGTTGATAGTGACTGCCGCGAAATAACACATCTAAAAAGGCCAGCGCGCTAACGACGCAGACCAAACTGCTTATTATAATGTTCCCCGGTGAGGCTTTCTCTATGTACCCGGACCAGCAGGAGACGATAAAGGCGCTCAGACCGCAAAAGGTGGCCAGTGGATGATTCACTAAAAAAAAAGCAAGGCTAGCGAGATAGTGCATCGCTGCTATGGCCCGATCGTTTTAAATCGGCAAATACGGCGGAGATCACCTGCGCCGTCTCTTTATTGTTTTTTGCTTTCCACTGCGAGTAGAACCACAACGTTTTGTTTATCACGCTTCTTTTTAATACCGTGACGCCTTCAACCTTAAAAATACTTAACAGAGGTTCGGTTGAGATGATCACCGCCTCATGATTGCTGACCTTATGCATCATATCAATAAGATCGCTATCAGAAATTTTTTTGATATTCCTGAAGTTTATTTTATCCGTCATAAACAGATCGGTTACGCCGCTGTCTGTATTAAAGTCATGGTAAACATCAACGTCACCGCCGCCAATCATTTTTGCACAGGCGGAGGGCGTTGAGTTAATAGAGATCTCAAAGGATACCGGCTCTGCCCGGCTGTACTGGCCTGCGTAATTTTCATCAGCGATTACAATGTCATAGAAGTGAAGCTCCGAGCAGAGATCCTCCTGTTTTATCTCATCGGCGATGGAAAACTCATGATTGATATTATGCTTTGCAAGCGCAACGCTTAGGTGGCTTATGATTGAATTAGGTATACTTTTACTGAACATTATACGGGTAACAGGTAGCCCATCATCAGTATACACACAGTGTTCGATCTTAACCAAATCATTGTAGTAGGGCACAATTTTGTTATAGAGGATTGTGCCGAATTTACTGGGCGTCATGCCCTCTTTGGTTCTGATAAAAAGTGGGATCCCCAGCGCCTGCTCAATATCGGAAATCGCCTTGCTCATTGGCGTTCTGGATATGTGCATTCGATGACAGGCCTTACTTACGCTGCCTTCCTCCATTACCGCTATAAAATATTTAAGCTTATTAGAGATAAACAGGTTCATTACTCCCTCCGACAGTGTGAGAACTGCTTCATAGGTAAGTTAACATCAAACTACATACAGTGGATGTGCATTTTCCGTCGGCGTATGCCTGAGAAAGATGCGGTTATTCTATCGTGTTACAAATTTTTAACTTCAAAAAATAAAGATCGATACGATTGATATTATTTATCAATGATTTTCAGCTATTCATTTGCAAAATCAATAAATTGTGTACCATCAGCTTTAATGCCTGTCGGGGGAGGAGTAACGTGTGCAGAAAAACGAAAAGATCCGGGGAAAACAGCGCGGTATCTATCTGGAATACTGTTTTGATTTTGCTAAGACGATCACACTCCTATTAAAATAGTTTCGCAAATATTATTAAGCAACGTTGTCAGACCAGTTAAGCCTTAATTAACTATCCCGGAGCATCCGGGATAGTTATTTTAACAGGCTATTTAATTAGCCTGCAAATGCTGAGCATGAAAACGCAGGTGGTCTTCAATAAAGCTGGCGATAAAAAAGTAGCTGTGATCGTAACCCGGCTGTACGCGCAGGGTCAGTGGCCAGTCGGTTTGACGTGCGGCCTCGGCGAGGCGGGCAGGCTGGAGCTGCTCGGCCAGGAATGCGTCGCTGTCACCCTGATCGATTAGCATTGGAATAGCGTCTTCCGGCTGGCTGGACTGCATCAGCGCGCAGCTGTCCCATGCCTGCCAGTCGCTGCGGTTATCGCCCAGGTAGGCGCTAAACGCTTTCTCTCCCCACGGAACCTGTGCCGGGTTAACGATAGGCGCAAAGGCCGATACGCTGGTAAATCTGCCCGGGTTTTTTAGCGCCATGATCAGCGCGCCGTGACCGCCCATCGAGTGGCCGCTGATAGCGCAGCGATCGCTGACGTTAAAGTGCGCTTTCACCAGGGCCGGCAGCTCGTCACGGAGGTAGTCATACATCCGGTAGTGGGCGGCCCAGGGCTGCTGGGTGGCATTGAGATAGAAACCCGCGCCTTTACCCAGATCGTAACCGGCATCGTCAGCCACGTTGTCGCCACGCGGACTGGTGTCCGGCATGACCAGTACGATCCCGAGCTCCGCCGCTATACGCTGCGCCCCTGCCTTTGTCGTGAAGTTTTCATCGTTACAGGTCAGGCCGGAGAGCCAGTAGAGCACCGGCAGCGGCGCATCGTTTGCCGACGGCGGTACAAAAACGCTGAAGGTCATCGTACAGTTCAGTACGGCGGAGTGGTGCTGCCAGCGCTGTTGCCAGCCTTCATAGCAGCGGTGCTGTTCGAGCATGTCCATGCTTGTCTCCTCGGATCGTCATACTTTCGTCTGTTTTATTAATCATACAGATAATTCCCCGCCTCGGGAGTAACTTTCACTTCCGCAGCAAGACATTATCAAGCATCATAAACGCAACTTTTTGTTAACATTTGAGGCGGTTATGGCGGTACGTATTGCGCTGGCCGGGTTTGTGATGCTGATTGTAGCGATGGGGATTGGACGCTTTGCTTTCACGCCCCAGGTGCCGCTGATGATCCGCGACGGCCAGCTCAGCCTGACCAGTACGGGCCTGGTGGCGGCGATGAACTACCTTGGCTATCTCATCGGCGCGTGGGATGCCATGCGTGCCCGCCAGCGCGTTGAACAGAGGCTGTATGTCGGCATCGGCGGGGCGGTGCTGCTGACCCTTCTCTCAGCGCTGGCGGTGGATCCGCTGCTCCATGGCATACTGCGGCTGATTATTGGCGTAATGAGCGGCTGGGCGATGGTGCTGACCGCGGCCTGGGTCGGCGATCGGCTGGCACATACCGGCAGAACGGGCCTCAACGCAGCGGTCTTTGCCGGGCCAGGAGCCGGCATTGCCCTCAGCGGATTGCTGGCGGTGGCGATCCAGGCCCAGGGGCTGTCGGCGGCGGCGGGCTGGCTGGTGTATGGCGTGCTGGCGCTGGTGCTGATTATGCTGATTGCGCGCGATCTTCCCCGTCCAGGTGCCCTGCACCGTAGCGGCGAACAGCCGCAGCCGCTTCACCTGACGAGAGATATTAAACGGCTGGCGTGGAGCTACAGCCTCGCCGGATTTGGCTACATCCTGCCCGCCACCTTTTTGTCGCAGATGGCGGCGCTGCGCTTTCCCGGTAGCCTGTTTGCCCAGTTCGTCTGGCCGGTATTTGGCCTGGCCGCGATGGTTGGTATTGCCCTCAGCGTGGCGCTGCGTCATAAAGGAGAGAGCCACCAGCGTCTCGCCGTGGTGCTCTGGCTACAAGGGGTAGGGGTGATTGCTGCCTGGCTGCTGCCGGGCATGGCGGGGCTGGTTTGCGGCGCGCTGCTGGTGGGCGGCGGTTTCCTCTCTGCGGTCCAGCTGTCGCTGCTTTATGGCCGCGAGCTGGCGGCAGGGCATGCGCGCTATATGGCCGGGCTGCTTACTACCGGTTATGCGGTTGGCCAGCTGATCGGACCGATGACGTCGGCGCTGTCAACCTGGCTGACCCATTGCCTGGAGCCTGCGCTGGGTCTGGCAGGGGCAGCGCTTTTTATCGCCGGAGCGCTGGTTTGGCGACGTCATGATGAAAGGTAATAACAATTTCACCAATTATCATGACGCAATACTAGATTCTGCCTGCATCCTAACGCACAATGATTGCGCACTTTGCCCCGTTAGCGGCAAAGGAGAGCATCACCTGCTGGAGAATAAATAATGCCATCACTCAGTAAAGAAGCGGCCCTTGTCCATGAGGCGCTGGTCGCGCACGGGTTGGAAACGCCGCTGCGTCCACCTGTCGACCTCGACAAAGAAACCCGTAAACGTCTTATTGCCGGACACATGACCGAGATCATGCAACTGTTAAATCTCGATCTGAGCGATGACAGTCTGATGGAAACGCCGCAGCGTATCGCCAAAATGTACGTTGACGAGATCTTTTCCGGCCTCGACTACGCTAACTTCCCGAAGATCACCGTCATTGAAAACAAAATGAAGGTAGATGAGATGGTCACGGTGCGCGACATTACGCTGACCAGCACCTGCGAGCACCATTTCGTCACTATCGACGGCAAGGCAACGGTGGCCTATATCCCGAAAGATGCGGTCATCGGTCTCTCGAAGATCAACCGTATCGTGCAGTTCTTCGCCCAGCGCCCGCAGGTGCAGGAGCGTCTGACGCAGCAGATCCTCACCGCGCTGCAAACGCTGCTGGGAACCAATAACGTGGCCGTCTCTATTGATGCGGTGCACTACTGTGTGAAAGCGCGCGGCATTCGTGATGCCACCAGCGCCACCACCACTACCTCGCTGGGTGGGCTGTTTAAATCGAGTCAGAATACGCGTCAAGAGTTTCTGCGCGCCGTGCGTCATCATAACTGATCCCGTCAATGACGCGCAGAGGCGACGCCATGGAACGAAACATTACGCTGGATTTCATTCGTGGCGTCGCCATCCTCGGTATTCTACTGCTTAATATCAACGCCTTTGGTCTACCGAAGGCGGCCTATATCAACCCCGCCTGGTATGGTGACATCACGCTGCGCGATGCCTGGACCTGGGCCGCGCTTGACCTCTTCGCCCAGGTGAAATTCCTGACGCTGTTTGCACTACTGTTTGGTGCGGGGCTTCAGCTACTGCTCTCCCGGGGCAAGCGCTGGATCCAGTCGCGTCTTACCCTGCTGGTGCTGCTGGGCTTTATTCATGGTCTGCTGTTCTGGGATGGCGATATTCTCCTGGCCTACGGGCTGATGGGCTTAATCAGCTGGCGGCTGGTGCGCGACGCACCGGGCGTCAAGAGCCTGTTCAATACCGGCATTATGCTTTATCTCGTGGGCATCGCCGTGCTGCTGCTGCTGGGCTTTATCTCCGGTAACCAGACCAGCCGCTCGTGGCTGCCTGACGCGGCCAACCTCCAGTATGAGCAGTGGTGGAAGACCAACGGCGGCTATGAAGCCATCAGCAACCGCGCGGATATGCTCTCTAATAGCCTGATTGCGCTGGGCGCGCAGTATGGCTGGCAGCTGGCGGGTATGATGCTGATGGGGGCGGCGCTGATGCGCAGCGGCTGGTTAAAAGGGCAGTTTAGCCTCCGTCACTACCGTAAAACCGGCGTGCTGCTGATCCTTGCTGGCATGGCGATCAACCTGCCAGCGATTGTTGCTCAGTGGCAACTGGGATGGTCGTACCGCTGGTGCGCCTTTTTCTTACAGGCCCCGCGCGAGCTTAGCGCACCGCTGCAAACCATCGGCTATGCAGCGCTGGCCTATGGCTTCTGGCCACAGATTTGCCGCTGGCGTATGGTACTGGCGGTGGCCTGCGTCGGGCGGATGGCGCTGAGCAACTATCTGTTACAGACCCTGCTCTGCACCACGCTCTTCTATCACCTCGGCCTGTTTATGCGCTTTGACCGCTTACAGCTGCTGGCCTTTGTTCCACCTATTTGGGCCGTGAATATACTCTTCTCCATTCTTTGGCTACGGCATTTCCGCCAGGGGCCGCTGGAGTGGCTGTGGCGTAAGCTAACCGCCCGTGCGGCAGGCGTTACACTCTCCCACACATCCAGATAACGATCTGGATCACAATCATTAACAAAACGGATGTAACCGTTTTCAGTGGTGTGACCTTCCTCACGTAGCGCCGCCGCGCCCCCTGCCAGAATAGCGCTCTTGCTAAATCCAGGGGGGAAACTGTGTGCTGCTGCAATCTCAATCAGGAGACCGGTCATGATTACCATTCGTGACGTCGCGCGTCGCGCAGGCGTCTCCGTGGCGACGGTATCCCGCGTACTCAACAACAGCGCAATGGTCAGCCCTGACACCCGTGAAGCGGTGATGAAGGCCGTGGCGCAGCTGGGGTATCGGCCTAACGCCAACGCTCAGGCGCTGGCGACCCAGATCAGCGATACCATTGGCGTGGTGGTGATGGACGTCTCCGACGCCTTCTTCGGCGCGCTGGTCAAGGCAGTCGACACTGTCGCCCAGCAGCATCAGAAATATCTCCTGATCGGCAACAGCTACCATGAGGCAGAAAAAGAGCGCCACGCCATTGAGATCCTGATCCGCCAGCGCTGTAACGCCCTGATTGTTCACTCTAAAGCATTAAGTGACGAGGAGCTGGCCGGTTTTATGGAGCAGATCCCCGGCATGGTGCTGATCAACCGCGTCGTGCCCGGATACGCCCACCGCTGCGTTGCGTTGGATAACGTCAGCGGAGCGGTGATGGCCACCCGAATGCTGCTCGCGCAGGGGCATCAGCGCGTGGGCTACCTTGGCTCCAGTCATCAGATAGAAGATAACGATCTGCGCCAGCAGGGCTGGCGGCAGGCGCTGGCGGAGCGGGACATCCACGCCCCGGAGGGGTGGGTGGGCGTCGGTGCGCCGGATATGCAGGGCGGGGAGGCAGCCATGGTTGAGTTGCTGGGCCGTAATCTGCACCTCACCGCCGTCTTTGCCTACAACGACAGCATGGCTGCAGGTGCGCTGACGGCGCTTAAAGATAACGGCATTGCCGTACCGCAGCATCTGTCGCTCATTGGTTTCGATGATATCCCTATCGCCCGTTATACCGATCCGCAGCTGACCACGGTGCGTTACCCCATTGCGTCAATGGCCCGACTGGCGACGGAGCTGGCGCTACAGGGGGCCGCAGGGGCGCAGGATCTGGCCGCAACCCACTGCTTTATGCCGACCCTGGTACGCCGCCATTCGGTGGCGCAGCGGCAAACTGTGGCTCCGATCACTAACTTATAACATTGATGTATGTAACCGTTTTCAATCTGTGAGTAAATTCACAGTATCTTAACAATGCGCTGACTATGATGTCAGCGTTCCAGAGCCTGAAACATTATGTAATACAGGCCGTTCGGTCAGGCATGATGCTTCGCAAGGGACAATCAATAAAGCTTTTCTGGAGCGTTACCGTACACGGAAGACCCAATTTTTAGAGTGACCTTCGGCGACAGTAACGTTTCATTATTCTGCTGCCCGCCGATCTTTATTCACAAGAACTACCCTGCATAAACCGGAGATACCATGAATAAGAAGGTTTTAACTCTGTCTGCCGTAATGGCAAGCATGCTTTTTGGCGCGGCAGCACATGCGGCAGATACCCGTATTGGCGTGACCATTTATAAATATGACGACAACTTTATGTCGGTTGTGCGTAAAGCAATTGAGAAAGATGCGAAAGAGACGCCGGACGTTCAGCTGCTGATGAACGACTCGCAGAACGACCAGTCAAAACAGAATGACCAGATCGACGTTCTGCTGGCGAAAGGCGTTAAAGCGCTGGCGATTAACCTGGTTGACCCGGCAGCCGCAGGTACGGTTATCGAAAAAGCGCGCGGCCAGAACGTGCCGATTGTCTTCTTCAACAAAGAGCCTTCCCGCAAAGCGCTGGACAGCTACGACAAAGCCTATTATGTCGGTACCGACTCAAAAGAGTCTGGCATTATCCAGGGCGATCTGATCGCCAAACACTGGGCGGCGAACCCGACCTGGGACCTGAACAAAGATGGCCAGATCCAGTTCGTGCTGCTGAAAGGCGAGCCGGGCCACCCGGATGCTGAAGCGCGTACCACCTACGTGATCAAAGAGCTGAACGACAAGGGTGTGAAAACCCAGCAGCTGCAGCTGGATACCGCCATGTGGGATACCGCCATGGCGAAAGATAAGATGGATGCATGGCTCTCTGGCCCGAACGCCAACAAAATCGAAGTGGTTATTGCCAACAACGATGCGATGGCAATGGGTGCGGTAGAAGCGCTGAAAGCGCACAACAAATCCTCTATTCCGGTATTCGGCGTTGACGCCCTGCCAGAAGCGCTGGCGCTGGTTAAATCTGGTGCGCTGGCCGGTACCGTTCTGAACGATGCCAACAACCAGGCGAAAGCCACCTTTGATCTGGCGAAGAACCTCGCCGACGGTAAAGGCGCGGCTGACGGTACTAACTGGAAGCTGGAACAGAAAATCGTCCGTATCCCATACGTTGGCGTGGATAAAGAGAACCTCTCTGAGTTCAGCAATAAATAATTCATTGTTCTGCTTTCACTGGGCGCATCTTGATGCGCCCTTTTATAACGCGATGTGCGAGGCCAACAAGGTATAATTATGGTCAGCGATACTACTCAGTCGTCAGGTGAATTCTTGTTGGAAATGAGCGGCATCAACAAGTCATTTCCCGGCGTTAAGGCACTCGATAACGTTAATTTAAAAGTGCGTCCGCACTCTATTCACGCCCTGATGGGTGAGAACGGCGCAGGAAAATCAACGTTATTAAAATGCCTTTTTGGGATCTATCAAAAAGATTCCGGCAGCATTCTATTCCAGGGTAAAGAGATCGATTTTCATTCGACCAAAGAGGCGTTGGAAAACGGGATATCTATGGTGCATCAGGAGCTTAACCTGGTGCTGCAGCGGTCGGTGATGGACAACATGTGGCTGGGGCGTTACCCCACCAAAGGCGTGTTTGTCGATCAGGATAAAATGTACCGCGATACGAAGGCTATTTTTGACGAGCTGGATATCGATATCGATCCGCGCGCCCGCGTAGGAACCCTCTCTGTTTCGCAAATGCAGATGATCGAAATTGCGAAGGCGTTCTCCTACGATGCCAAAATCGTCATTATGGATGAACCGACCTCCTCGCTGACCGAAAAAGAGGTCAATCATCTGTTTAAAATTATCCGCAAGCTGAAAGAGCGCGGCTGCGGTATCGTCTATATCTCGCACAAGATGGAAGAGATCTTCCAGCTTTGCGACGAAATTACCATCCTGCGCGACGGACAGTGGATCGCCACTCAGCCGCTGGAAGGGCTGGATATGGACAAAATCATTGCCATGATGGTTGGTCGCTCGCTGAACCAGCGCTTCCCGGACAAGCAGAACAAACCGGGTGAGACGATCATGCAGGTGCGCAATCTGACCTCCCTGCGTCAGCCTTCGATTCGCGACGTCTCCTTCGACCTGCACAAGGGTGAGATCCTCGGCATCGCCGGGCTGGTTGGGGCGAAGCGTACCGATATCGTGGAGACGCTGTTTGGTATCCGCGAAAAATCAGGCGGCACCATCACCCTGCACGGTAAAACCATTAACAACCACACCGCCCACGAAGCGATCAACAACGGCTTTGCGCTGGTGACCGAAGAGCGGCGCTCGACGGGGATCTACGCCTATCTGGATATCGGTTTTAACTCGCTTATCTCCAACATCCAGAACTACAAAAACAAAGTCGGCCTGCTGGATAACAGCCGGATGAAAAGCGACACCCAGTGGGTCATCGACTCGATGCGCGTGAAAACCCCGGGCCACCGCACGCAGATCGGCTCCCTCTCTGGTGGTAACCAGCAGAAGGTGATTATCGGCCGCTGGCTGCTGACCCAGCCGGAGATCCTGATGCTGGATGAGCCTACGCGCGGTATCGACGTGGGGGCAAAATTTGAGATCTACCAGCTGATTGCAGAGCTGGCGAAGAAAGAGAAGGGGATCATTATTATCTCCTCTGAAATGCCGGAGCTGCTTGGCATTACCGACCGTATTTTGGTTATGAGCAATGGCCTCGTTGCCGGAATTGTTGACACTAAAACGACAACGCAAAACGAAATTTTACGTCTTGCGTCTTTGCACCTTTAAGATCAGGGGCTTCACATGAGTGCGTTAGATAAAAAGAGTTTTCTCACTTACCTGAAAGAGGGCGGTCTGTACGTCGTTCTTTTGGTGTTGCTGGCCATTATTATTTTCCAGGATCCAACGTTCCTGAGTCTGCTTAACCTCAGTAACATTCTGACCCAGTCTTCGGTGCGTATTATTATCGCGCTGGGCGTGGCGGGGCTGATTGTCACCCAGGGGACCGACCTCTCTGCCGGACGTCAGGTTGGCCTGGCAGCGGTTGTCGCGGCAACGCTGCTCCAGTCAATGGAGAACGCCAACAAGGTGTTCCCGGAGATGGCAACCATGCCGATTATCGCGGTTATCGGTATCGTCTGTGTGATTGGCGCGGTCATTGGCCTGGTGAACGGGATTATCATTGCCTACCTGAACGTGACGCCGTTTATCACCACCCTGGGCACGATGATCATCGTCTACGGTATCAACTCTCTCTACTATGATTTCGTGGGCGCGTCGCCAATCTCTGGCTTTGACAGCGGCTTCTCAACCTTTACCCAAGGGTTCGTGGCGCTGGGCAGCTTCCGTCTCTCATATATTACCTTCTACGCGCTGATCGCCGTGGCCTTTGTCTGGATCCTCTGGAACAAGACGCGCTTCGGTAAAAATATCTTCGCTATCGGCGGCAACCCGGAAGCGGCCAAGGTCTCGGGCGTAAACGTGGCGCTGAACCTGCTGATGATCTATGCCCTGTCCGGCGTCTTCTACGCCTTTGGCGGGATGCTGGAAGCGGGCCGTATCGGCTCTGCAACCAACAACCTTGGCTTTATGTACGAGCTGGACGCCATCGCCGCCTGCGTAGTGGGTGGAGTCTCCTTCAGCGGCGGCGTGGGTACGGTACTGGGCGTAGTGACCGGGGTCATCATCTTTACCGTTATCAACTACGGTCTGACCTATATCGGCGTTAACCCGTACTGGCAGTACATCATCAAGGGCGGCATCATTATCTTCGCTGTAGCGCTGGACTCGCTGAAGTACGCACGCAAAAAATAACCTTACTGTTTCAGTTGGTTATCAAAGCCCGCCGCTTCGGTGGGCTTTTTTATTCGCGTTTCTTTATGCAAAGACATATTTTGCAATATTTAGCGGCAAAGATATATTTGCCGCTTCGCTTACTTTATATATTTCCTATCTGCTTGATTTCACATTATAAGGAAAAAATATTGCTCTCGGAATGCTCCTGGTATGCTTCGCTGTTGATATTTCCTTGAGTTTTTGACTTGAAGGCGGGGGAATTATGGCTACAGTTAAACATGCCTGACGGGGGAATACTTCCCTCTATTTTTAAACCAAAACTGTATGTGGAAGGAGTATATTATGGCCCAACAACATCGTGGCGGTTCAGGAAACTTCGCAGAAGATAAACAGCGTGCATCTGAAGCAGGCCGTAAAGGCGGGCAGCAGAGCGGCGGGAACTTTAAAAACGACCCGCAGCGCGCATCTGAAGCAGGTAAGAAAGGCGGACAAAACAGTCACAGCGGCGGTCGTTCCTCCTGACCGTAGTACACATATATCTTATTTAATTCATTAACCCTGATTAAAGAGATATATATTGACTGTCGGTGGCAATCCTGTAATTACCTTTACAGGATTGCCACACTTAATTAAGGATCCATTTCGGCGACCTAAAGAGGAATTAATTATGCCAGCGGTAAAAACACTTGAAGATCTTTTTATTCATGAACTGTCAGACATATACAGCGCCGAGAAACAAATAGCGCGTGCACTGCCAAAAATGGCCCGTGCAGCGACCTCAGAACAATTGGTTACCGCGTTTGAAACCCATCTCGAAGAGACCCGCGGCCAGATTGAACGAATCGACCAGATTGTTGAAGTAACTGAAGGCCTGCGTATTCGCCGTATGAAATGCCACGCCCTTGAGGGTCTGGTGGAAGAGGCGCAGGAGATCATTGATTCTGTCCAAGCAGGTGAACTGCGCGACGAGGGTCTGATTGGTGCTGCACAAAAAGTTGAGCACTATGAGATCGCCTCTTACGGTACGCTGCGTACTCTTGCCCTGAAGCTGGGCTACAAAGAAGCGGCTAAGCTGCTGGAAGAGACGCTGAACGAAGAGAAACAGACCGATGTGAAACTCACCGGTATTGCCGAAGGCAAAAAATAAGGAGGCGCTATGCGTATTAACTACTCCCTGAACGTTGAAAAAGACGATCCTTCCGAATCACCGGAGTCTGGCGATAAAAAGCCTGAGAAAAAGTAGCTCAGGCTTGAAGAGAACCGGTCAGCCATGCTGGCCGGTTTTTTTATTTATTCGTCGGGATGATAGAGATATGGCCGTTCTGCTCCAGAATGGCGTACTTGATATCGGCTAGCTTGTCGATTCCCTGACCGTTACGGGCAAAAGCCATAATATCGTCATAGGAGATATCGGCCTGCTTCATTCTCTTCTCAAGCAGTCGACCATTTTCAACGAGGATCACCGGCGTGCCGTCAATAGCCGCTTCGACCCCAGGAAGATACCGCTTCAGATAGCCAAACAGCATATCCACCACCACCAGGGTAATAATCGTCAGCGCTGCACCGGTAACGGAAAAGTCATTGCCCAGCAGCGCCTGCTGTGTCGCCTCACTGATAATCAGCAGCAGGATCAGGTCAAACGACGTCATCTGCATCAGCGCCCGCCGTCCGGCAATCTTAAATACCACCATTAACACCAGATAGATAGCCAACGCTCTGAGTACCATTTCCATATTGTGCTCCTAGGGGTAAGTAAACTGCCAGAAAGAGAGCGGCGGGCCGTTGTTAAGGGTAACGGTACTTGTACTGCTGCCGGGCTGCTGTGGAAGCAGTCCCAGCCAGAGCGTCCCCCCGGAGAGCAGCCTGCTGTGCCCATACTCCAGTACCAGATTTTCGCCCTGGCTCCAGGTTCGGTCCGGTTGCGGCTGAAGGGTATCGATCTTAAACGCCCGCATAAAGTCCCCGCCCAGCGTAACGGTGAGCGTCTCGTCACCGGCTGCTTTAGCGAAGATTTTCATATCCACATCGCTCTGGTGACGGTTAAAGCGCTCGTAGCTTAGCGTTAGCGTATGGTCGGCGCTGCTGCGCTCGACGTGGCTAAAGTGACCCCGGGAAAACAGGCCGCCCAATGCCGCCAGCACGATAAACAGCAGCACAAAGAAGCCAATTCGTCGCGCGTTGGCTTCAAAGCTTAACCAGAGCTGCTTCTCCCGCACCGGAGGCGGGTTCTGATCGGGTGGAGACGTTTTATGCATCGCGCTTTCCTGTTGAGGTTATGCCTGCGGCTCTTCTTTGATGCCCATCGCCATAACCTGCGCCGGATCGAACAGCGACAGGCTCTCCACCTCATCAAGCAGGATCACCTTGCGGAAATCCAGGGCCGACTGCGGCTCGGTATCGAGGTTGATATCGTGCTTGGCATACCAGGCGCTGTAGTTATTCTCAATATTGAGCTGGTGGGAGTGACGATCCCGGTGGCCGCTGAGCATGGGGATCAGTTCGATATTTCTCACCTCGGTATCATCAAGCGTTGCGCCGTGGATCATGCCGATATAGACCCGCTGCGATTTCAGAGTGATCCATGCCAGCTGGCCTGTCTCCATACATTGGTAGAGCAGCCCCTCCACGCCGTTGCCCCGCGTGAGAAATTTATACAGCTGGCGGCGACCGTTGCCGTCGAGACGAGCGCTGCCTGCCCAGTTCGAGCGATAGAGGCAGAACAGGGTCGCAAAGGCGAGCATGATCACCACTGGAGCCTGAATGCCGAGGAAGCTCCAGTTCATAAAGGTCACCTGGAGACGGTGCTCTTCTGAGCCAAACCACTGCGGCAGCGCATCCATGCCCATAGATGAAAACAGCAGCAGCAGCCACACCAGGGCGGTAGCAATGATCCCCTGTAGCATAAAGATGCAGCCGTAAAGGGCTACCAGAAAGTAGACGTCCCAGCCAAAGGAGCGCCGCAGTTTAAAGCGGGTAGAGAGATCGCGGCTGGTGTACCAGTAGCCGGAAACCATCAACACCATAAATATTGCTGTCGCCATTTTATGCCCTCTTTAGTGCATCAACATGGCGGATAAAATCCTCCTTCACGGCCTGGCTGCGGACGTTAACCCGCGCTCTGCCGTCCTCATCAATAATGATCCGCTCGCCGTCGTCGATAGATTCCTGAACGTCACGATGATCGGTTACCTGGAGTAGCTTTTCCGGACTGGTGAATAGATAGCGTAGAATTCTCACAATGAACAACCTCCTGTGTCAGTAACAGTATAGATGCCCTGTGGCAGAGGTTATAAAGTAGCGATATGTAACGGCAGATGGCATATTTTACAAAATGATTTAAAACAGGAGGATTCATGCACGCTTATGTTCATCTGGGGATCGCCATTGTGGCAGAAGTGATCGGTACAACGCTGATGCGCTACTCCGAGGGGTTTACAAAACTGTGGCCGACGGTGGCCGCGTTGGGCTGCTATGCCGTGGCGTTCTGGTTTCTCTCCCAAACCCTACAGTACATTCCTACCGGCATTGCCTACGCCATCTGGTCCGGGGTGGGTATCGTACTGATTAGCGCTGCGGGATGGATCTTTAGCGGTCAGAAGCTGGACCTGCCAGCCATCGGTGGAATGGCACTGATTTGTGCGGGCGTACTGGTGATCAACCTCTTTTCTAAAAGCGTTGTGCATTAAAGTGTGAGCTAGCGCGGGCTGAGCACTCGATCTCAGAGGGGATTTAGCTATAGTTAAATTTTGCCGCTAGCATATGCCATGGAGAGGAGATATGTACTCTTTTGTTGCGAGACAACCCATTTTTGACAAAAACATGGCGACCGTTGGCTGGGAGCTGCTGTTCCGTGACGGGTTAACCAACCGGTTTCCAGACGTCTCGTCTGAGTATGCGACAAAACAAATTATCTCCGATCTCTTCTTCTCTACGCCGCTCCCATCGCTGGTGGGCAAGCACGCCTGCTATATCAACTTTCCCGGCGAGATGATCGTTCAGGGCTTTGCCGATGCGCTTCCCCACGACAAGGTGGTGATTGAGATCCTTGAGACAGCCACGCCTGATAACGAGCTGCTGGCCGCCGTGCGTCGTCTCTACGCCAGTGGATTTCAAATTGCCCTCGATGACTTTGCCCTTAAAAATGAGTGGGAGCGCTTTTTTCCCTATATCAGCATTATCAAATTCGATATTCAGGCCCAGACCTTCGATGAGATCTCAGGCTATATTACGCAAAACCGTAACCGGCTAGGCAAGGTTACGCTGCTGGCTGAAAAGGTCGAAACGCAAGAGGAGTTCGATCGGTATCGCGCGTTCGGCTTCGATCTCTTTCAGGGCTACTTCTACAGCAAGCCCGAGGTATTGCAAAACAAGCGGCTATCGCAAAACAAGGTGTTGCAGATCCAGCTGATTGCCGAGGTTAACGCTCAGAATCCGGATCTGGCGAAAATTGAAAACTATCTCAAGAGCGATATCAGTCTCTCCTATACTCTGATGCGTTATACCCGCAACGTAGTCTACAACACGCGCGGCATTGAGATAGTGAAAAACAGCACCCTCAAGGACACGCTGCTCTATCTTGGCTTTAACGAGCTGCGCCGCTTTGTTTCGATCTCCTGCCTGACCAGTATCGCCAACGTTAAGACGACCGAGCTGTACCACATGAGTCTGGTGCGAGGGATGTTCTGCGAGCTGCTTGCCAAAGCGGCAGGGCGGGAATCGCTCTCTCATGACGCCTTCTTCTGCGGCCTGTTTTCGCTGCTGGACGTTATTCTTGGCATCGCGCTGGAGGATCTGGTTAAGCAGATCGCGCTATCGGAGCGGGTTACGCAGGCGCTTACCGATCAGGAGGGCGTGCTTTATCCCTTCCTGGAAGTGGCCCGCCTCTATGAACAGCAGCGCTGGGAGGAGGTTAACGCGGCGGCAAAAAGCCTTGGGCTCTCTCCTGAGGCGGTGATAGAGATCATGAAACGCGCCACTACCTGGGCAGACAATATCGCCTTCTGAGCACTACTTTTTCGCTTTTGGCTGCAGATCCATCAGCTGCTCCGGCGTGACGGCGGGGTAGCCCTGCGCATCGTCCGGCACCTCCTGGAGTGAAGAGATGGGCAGCAGCGGGCCGAGGAAGCGTGGCTCGCGCTTGAAGATATAGAGATCCGCCAGCGCGCCAAGACGCGCGCCAAATTCGCGCACCCGCACGGTGAGCATATCTTTCGGCGAAGGCACGGCGTAGCACTGGGCCTGAATGCCCCGGTGCAGGGCGATAAACAGCGCGCGCTCGCAGTGGAAGCGCTGGGTAATAATAATAAAGTCGTTGGCGTCGAAGACCTTACGCGTGCGCACGATGGAGTCCAGGGTGCGGAAACCCGCGTAATCAAGCACGATATCCTGCGGGTCTACCCCGGCGGCAATCAGATCCTTGCGCATGGTGACCGGCTCGTTGTAGCTCTGTTGGGCATTGTCGCCGCTCAACAGCAGGTAGTTCACCTTGCCGCTGTTGTAGGCGTTCAGCGCGCCCTGAATGCGGTAGCGATAGTACTGATTAATGACTCCGGTGCGGTAATACTTGGCCGTACCCAGCACGACCCCAACCTGGCGATAGGGCAGATCTTGCAAATCGTCGTAGATCCACGGAGAGGTTTTCCAGCTTATCCAGCGGTCAAGAACAAGCGCAGTTAACAGCAGCAAGCCGATGATGACTAACAGGCTGTATAACAAACGCTTTAACATGCAGATAGCTCGATGCGGAGATGAAATTTCATTCAGGCTACTTTACCCGCAGAGGAAGCGCAAGAATCAGCGATTCAACTGCGGGGATTTTCATCACAATCTTTTCATTGTGTTAGCACCGCGGCTCAGGCCGGCAGTGCCACACGCTCAACGTAGCGGCATCCCAGCGCTCTCAGCGTGGCGGAAGTGGCATCCCACTGGGTGAGCGGCGCGTCCGGGCGTTCGGCCAGTACGGCACGGCGCATATCCGGATAGTCATAGCCGTTCAGGCTCAGTAGATTGAGCGCACCCTGTAACGGCGGCAGGGATGGGTTGAAAGCCGCATTTTCCGCATAGCGCCCGGCGAAAATTTGCCCGTTGCTCAGCTCGATGGCGACGCCGGAGGGGGCGTTGCTGTAAGGCGCATGGCTCTGGTTGGCGGCGGTGATGGCCGCTTTGACCAGCGCCTCCCCCTCAGACGTGAAACCGTGATCCTCGTCATCCATCAGCAGAGTATTAATTTCAAGATCTTTGGGACCAAAGGCGTCGGGCAGGTAATCCGCCAGAGTATGGGGATCGCGGCCTGGGAGAGCAATACGCAGATCGAGACCGCTGTTCAGCTCGTTCATAAACTGACGGCAGTGCCCACAGGGGGTGTAGTTAACGGTGATAGCCACCAGCGATTTCTCCCCCCGCAGCCAGGCGTGGCTGATGGCGCTCTGCTCGGCGTGAACGGTCTGCTGCATGCTGGAGCCAAGAAACTCCATATTACCGCCGAAGTACCACGTGCCGCTCACCCCGCGGGCGATGGCACCCACGTTAAAATGCGAGAGATCGGCCCGGGCGCAGGCGGCGGCCAGCGGCAGGAGCGCAAAGGCCAGCGCGTCTTCATCCAGTCCGGTGGCGCTCACCAGCGCCTTCACCTGCTCCGCGCTCAGCATGGCGGGAAAATGGTCATCCGCAAGAAGGGGGGCTAAAGCGGATTGCAGATCCTTCGCAAGATTAGCGAAAGCCGAGTGAAAACGTGAATGCATGGCGTTGCCTCATAGCAGTGTAATGGGAGCCTAGTGTAAAGAGCGTAAGGCGCTTTATATGTGATTCAAATCACACTCTATATGCAACTTATGAAATTCAAATGAAAAATGCGCGACGCATCGCAAATTTTAACCCACCAGCGTCAGGATCAGTGGGAAGATCAGGGGAGCCATCAGCGAGGTGATAATCCCGCAGAGCACCAGCGCCAGTGAACTGAATGCGCCCTCCTGATAATCCAGCTCCGCACAGCGTGCTGTGCCCAGGGCGTGGGAGGCGGTACCCATTGCCAGACCTCGGGCCGCTTTAGTTCGAATACGCATCAGGTTCAGCAGGGTATGGCCAAACACCGCCCCAAGGATGCCTACAAAGATCACGCACACCGCGCTAATGGCCGGGATCCCACCGATGCTGCCCCCAACCGCCATGGCAATCGGCGTGGTAACCGATTTTGGCAGGATCGAGGCGGCGATCTCCGGTGAGGCGCCCATTAGCAGGGCAACGGTAGTGCCGGTGACCATTGCGACCACGCTGCCGATAAAGCAGATGGAGATAATCGATTTCCAACGAGCGCGGATCTGATGCAGCTGCTCATACAGCGGGTAGGCCAGCGCCACTACGGCGGGCTGGAGCAGATCGTTAAGAATTTTGCTCCCGGCGAAGTAGCGCTCATAGGGGATGCCGGTCAGCAGCAGGAATGGGATCAGCACCACCATCGCCACCAGCAGCGGATTGAGCAGGGGCATCTTAAAACGCGCCGCCAGCTTGCGGGCCGCAAAGAAGACCGCCAGCGTCAGCGGCAGCGACCACCAGATATTTTCCATCACGATTTTGCTCCTTTCTCACCCACCTTGCGCTCGCCGTGCACCAGGTGCGAGCTCCAGCTCACGACAAGGAAGACAACAAGCGTGCTGATCGCGCAGGAGACCACCACCGGCCCGAACTGCGCCCGCAGCACGTCGTAGTACTGCATCACGCCCACGCCGATGGGTACAAACAGCAGCGCCATATAGCGGATCAGCACGTAGCAGCCGGGGTTCACCCATTTTGCCGGCAGGATTTGCAGCGCCAGCAGAAAGAACATGATCAGCATGCCGATAATGCTGCCGGGAATGGTAATGGGCAGCAGGGAAGAGATAGCGATTCCGGCATACAGGCAGGCATAAATCAGCACAAAAGCGCGAAGATACTGCCAGACAACGGTCAATGATTTGGACATGGTTCAAGCCTCTGATGAAACGTATTCATCATACAATTGATTCGATAACTGTGCTATCGATCACATCATGAATTGTGAGCATACCAAATATTCCTAAATGGAACGTCAGGCATTCACACAAGATTAGGCGTAAACCGGGCGATAAAGCCCCTTTCACCCGTGGGCCAGAGGCGCTACCATACGCGCCTCTTTTCTGACGGGTAACGTTATGCGTGTATTACTGGCACCGATGGAAGGCGTGCTCGATTCGCTGGTGCGCGAGCTGCTGACCGGGGTAAATGATTACGATCTCTGTATGACCGAATTTTTACGCGTGGTCGATCAGCTGCTGCCGGTAAAATCGTTCTATAAGATCTGCCCCGAACTGCATCGCCAGAGCCGGACGTTGAACGGCACCCCGGTGCGGATCCAGCTGCTGGGTCAGTATCCGCAGTGGCTGGCGGAGAACGCCGCGCGCGCCGTAGAGCTCGGCTCGTACGGGGTCGATCTCAACTGCGGCTGTCCGTCAAAACTGGTGAACGGCAGCGGCGGCGGAGCGACCCTGCTCAAAGATCCCGAGCTGATCTACCGCGGTGCCAAAGCGATGCGTGAAGCCGTGCCGGCCTCGCTGCCTGTTACCGTTAAGATACGCCTCGGCTGGGACAGCGGCGCACGGCAGTTTGAGATCGCCGATGCGGTGCAGCAGGCGGGAGCCACCGAGCTGGTGGTCCACGGTCGCACGAAAGAGGATGGCTATAAAGCGGAGCGCATCAACTGGCAGGCGATTGGCGAGATCCGTAAGCGGCTGACCATCCCGGTGATTGCGAACGGTGAGATCTGGGACTGGCAGAGCGCGCAGGATTGCCTGGCGGTGACCGGCTGCGATGCGGTGATGATTGGCCGCGGCGCGCTGAACGTGCCTAATCTCAGCCGAGTGATCAAAGATAACGCACCGCGCATGCCCTGGCCGGAGGTGGTCGGCCTGCTCCAGCAGTACAGCCAGCTTGAGAAGCAGGGCGATACGGGGATGTACCATGTGGCGCGTATCAAGCAGTGGCTGGGCTATTTACGCAAAGAGTATGCCGAAGCCGACGGCCTGTTCAGCGAGATCCGTACCCTGAAGCAGTCGGCGGCGATTGCCACCGCCATTGAGGCTGCGGCTAAACATATTCGGGAAGAATAGTTTTATTTATATCATTGATAAGGTGAATATTTTTCCAGCTGTGTTTTTTTATGACCGGCTGTGTTTTGCCACGCTTACCTAAAAAACGGGATAGAAGTATGTGTACTCTGCAACGCCCTGGTTTAGCAGAGCGTATCTATGAGTCGTCCTTTTATTCTCGCCGCTGCGGCGTGCTTCCCGCTGGTATCCCTTCTTAGCGGATGCGCGCCGATGCATGACAGCGTCGTCCCCCTGAAAGAGCAGGCCCCGGCAGCGGCGGCTACCCCGCGCTTACCTCCGGCGCTGGCCGCTGGCTGGCCGCAGAGCCAGTGGTGGCAGGCGTATCACGATCCGCAGCTAAACTCCCTGATTGAGCGCGCCCTGGCGCATGCGCCGGATATGCAGGTGGCAGAGCAGCGTATTCACCTTGCCGAAGCGCAGGCGCAGCGCGTCGCCGCCAACGGTGGCCCGGAGGTTGATTTTTCCGCCGACGTCGAGCGGCAGCGCATGTCCGCCGAGGGGTTAATGGGGCCCTTTGCCATAACCGATCCCGCTGCCGGAACCACCGGACCCTGGTATACCAACGGCACCTTCGGCCTTACCGCCGGTTGGGACCTGGATCTGTGGGGGAAAAACCGTGACGAGGTAGCCGCCCGCATTGGCAACGTGCGCGCTCATGAAGCGGAGCGTCAGCAGACGCGTCAGCTGCTGGCGACCAGCGTGGCACGCCTCTACTGGCAGTGGCAGACCGAGGCCGCCATCAGTCAGGTGCTGGACGAGATCGAACGTAACCAGCAGACGATTGTTGCCGCCGACCGCCAGCTTCATCAGGCGGGCATCACCTCTTCGGTGGCGGACGCGGAAAACAGCATCGACGAAGAGAAAACCCGCCAGCAGCAGAGCGAGGCTCGGGGTAAAATGCGGGTGATTGAAGCCCGCCTGATGGCGCTGACGGACAGCAGCGCTGCCACGCTGCATCTGCAGCCGGTCAGGTTGCCGAAGGTTGAAGGTAAAATGCCTGCGCAGCTCGGCTACGATCTGCTGGCTCGTCGTCCGGATCTGCAGGCGGCGCACTGGTACATTGAGTCCTCTCTCAGCAGCGTAGAGGCGGCAAAAGCCGCTTTCTACCCGGATCTTAACCTGATGGCGTTTCTCCAGCAGGACGCCCTGCACCTGAGCGATCTCTTTCGCCACTCAGCCCAGCAGATGGGCGTCACCGGCGGGCTGACGCTGCCTGTCTTTGACAGCGGGCGGCTTAACGCCAGCCTTAATATTGCCGAAGAGGAGCATAACCTCTCTATTGCCAACTATAACAAGGCGGTCGTGGACGCGGTCAACGAGGTCGAGAAGGCGGCGGTACAGGTAGAAACGCTGGCGGACGAGAATCAACGTCAGCAGCAGATTGAGCAGGATACGGGACGCATTGTCGCGTTAGCCGAAGCGCGCTTTAAGGTAGGGATTATTCCCGGCATGCGGGTTAGCCAGAGCCGACTGCCGCTGCTCCAGGAGCAGATTAACGGCATCACCCTGCACGGCCAGTGGCTGGACGCCACGTTGCAACTCACCTCTACGCTAGGTGGGGGGTATCATCAGGTTTAATCGCGATAGTAGGATGGTGGGGTCGGTTAACGCATTTTGCCCCCTTGCGGGGGCCATGTTCAGGCGAACATCTTAGAAAATCATCTTAAACACGCCGGTTACCACCAACAGCCCAATCAGAAAAATAATCAAAATAGCCCAAAGTAAAATTTTCATCGTCCTGTCCTTTTATCGTGACGTTTGGCTGATACCTCTGAAAGCATAGACAATTATCTGCCGTTTTGCCTGGCCGGAGCAGAAAATGGCCCGTGTCCTTGCGATAGCCGGGAACTCTCTATACTTACTGTTCAGCTTTTTCGCGTTCTCCCCTTATCACTTCTTTTTGCGGAGGTTCTTATGGGCACGACAAATAAGGTTGCCATCGTCACGGCATCAGATTCAGGTATCGGCAAGCAGTGCGCGCTGGTATTGGCAAAGCAGGGGTACGACATTGGCATCACCTGGCACTCGGACGACGAGGGGGCAAAAGAGGTGGCGGAAGCCGTTGCCTCGTTTGGCCGCCGGGCCGAAACCGTGC
Organism: Pseudescherichia sp. L3; assembly: GCF_024656065.1. Classification (NCBI taxonomy): domain Bacteria; kingdom Pseudomonadati; phylum Pseudomonadota; class Gammaproteobacteria; order Enterobacterales; family Enterobacteriaceae; genus Pseudescherichia; species Pseudescherichia sp. L3. The sequence continues at coordinate 2,029,123 of NZ_JANKYC010000001.1, read as the reverse complement.
AGCTCGACCTGAGTAATCTGCCCGAGGGGGCGCAGGCTATTCAGACCCTGATCGACAGGTTCGGACGCATCGACGTGCTGGTCAACAACGCCGGGGCGATGAGCAAGGCGCCGTTTTTGGAGATGGCGTTTGAGGAGTGGCGCACCGTCTTTACCGTTGACGTTGACGGCGCGTTCCTGTGCGCGCAGATCGCGGCCAGAAAGATGGTGGAGCAGGGCGAGGGCGGACGCATTATCAATATTACCTCCGTGCATGAGCACACCCCGCTGCCGGAGGCCAGCGCCTACACCGCGGCCAAGCACGCTCTCGGCGGGCTGACCAAGTCGATGGCGATGGAGCTGGTGCAGCACAAAATCCTGGTGAACTCGGTAGCGCCGGGGGCCATCGCCACCCCGATGAACGACATGAAGGATGAGGATGTGGAAGAGGGCTCTATGCCGAATATTCCGCTGGCCCGGCCAGGCCACACCCAGGAGATTGCCAGCCTGGTGGGCTGGCTCAGCTCTGAGGATGCCACTTATACCACCGGCCAGTCGTTTATCGTAGACGGCGGCTTTATGCTGGCCAACCCGCAGTACAAACCCCAGTAGGCCACAGGCGGGAGGGATTACTCTCCCGTCTCTTTGTCTTTTGCCAGCCAGCGTTTGAGCACCGCCCGCAGTATAAAGACGACAACGACCGCCACAATCAGCCATATCCAGTGCTTCAGGTGCTGATCCAGGGTATGCAGCCATGGGCCTACTACCTCGCCGCCCACGTAGCCGAGGGTAGTAAAGATCAGCGCCCAGACGATAGCGCCCACGATATTGAGCGGAATAAAAACCCGCGGTGAGAGGCCGCTGGAGCCAATCAGCAGCGGGCCGATGATGCGAAAGCCATACATAAAGCGGGTGCCGATCACGAAGAGCCACGGCCGTTTTTTGATCAGCCGCTGGGCGCGATCGATTTTCTTCTGATGGCGCGAAAAGTGACCCAATACGCGATCCCCCAGGCGGCGGCCAAGCAGAAAGAGCAGCTGATCGCCAATCATGCCTCCCAGCGCCACCGCCGCGACCACCAGCCAGAAGCGCAGCAGGCCCTGATGCGCTGCCACGCCGCCGAGCAGGGTAATGGTTTCACCTTCTGCCACGCTGCCTACCACCAGCGCGGCGTAACCGTAGTGCGCAATCAGGTTGTTGATATCCATGCGAGTTAGGCTTCCTCCAGACTAAAAAGATTGTATAAGCATAGCGTCTGAAGAGAGTGAGCAGCGGGCCATCGCGGCAGAGCGCGCCTCTTTGCACAAAAAATAATCAGCATTTGCATTATACTAAAGGCGTTATCATCAGGGCTGACAGCAAGGGGGCGTTATGAACCATGTCTGGGGACTCCTGTCCCATCCCGATCGTGAAATGAAAGTGATCAGAGGCGAAAACGAAACGGTTTCGCACCACTATACCCACCACGTTCTACTGATGGCGGCAATTCCAGTTGTCTGTGCATTTATTGGTACCACCCAGCTCGGCTGGCACTTTGGCGAAGGTGTCTTCTCAAGGCTGTCACTCTCTACGGCACTGTTACTCGGTATTCTCTTCTACGGCCTGATGCTGGCCGGCGTGGCGGTAATGGGACGGGTTATCTACTGGATGGCGCGCAATATACCCCAGCGGCCGTCGCTGGCCCGCTGCATGGTCTTTGCTGGCTACGTCGCAACGCCGCTCTTCTTGAGCGGCCTGGTGGCGCTCTACCCGCTGGTCTGGCTCTGCGCGCTGGTCGGCACCGTGGCGCTGTTCTATACCGGTTATCTGCTCTACGTCGGCATTCCGACCTTCCTGAACATTAATCAGGAGGAGGGGCTGAGCTTCTCCAGCTCGACGCTGGCGATTGGCGTGCTGGTGTTGGAGGTGCTGCTGGCGCTGACGGTGGTGCTGTGGGGTTACGGCTATCGTCTGTTCTGAACCGGGCGCAAAGGGTGCGTTACGTTCAGCAAAGAATCTTCTCTGGCGACAACGCATGATGGCAGCTATCATGCGTTGGCCAGCTTTTGCCATTTTCTGCCTGCAAAAGCGGTGTGCGTCATCACGCGCGTGAATAATCACCAGAAGTCTCACCATGCTGAAATTTCGAGTTTCCCTGTTAAGCCTTGCCCTGCTGCTGGCCGTTCCCGTCGCCCCCCAGGCGCTGGCAAAAACCGCTGCTGCTACCACCTCTGCCACCACCGCTGCGCAACCTGAGATCGCCTCCGGCAGCGCGATGATTGTCGATCTGCAAACCAATAAAGTGATCTACGCCAGCCATCCGGATCTGGTGCGGCCGATTGCCTCTATCACCAAGCTGATGACGGCGATGGTGGTGCTGGATGCGCACCTGCCGCTGGACGAGCGTTTGAAAGTGGATATCAGCCAGACGCCAGAGATGCGTGGCATCTACTCCCGCGTGCGTCTGAACAGTGAAATTAGCCGTAAGAACATGCTGCTGCTGGCGCTGATGTCCTCAGAGAACCGCGCTGCGGCGAGCTTAGCCCACCACTATCCGGGTGGCTACGGTGCGTTTATTCGGGCGATGAATGCGAAGGCAAAATCTCTGGGCATGGTGAATACCCGCTTTGTGGAGCCGACCGGCCTGTCGATCCATAACGTCTCTACCGCGCGTGATTTGACCCGGCTGCTGATTGCCAGCAAGCAGTATCCGCTGATCGGCCAGCTCAGCACCACCCGAGAGGAGATGGCGACCTTCTCCACTCCGGCTTACACCCTGCCGTTTCGCAATACCAACCACCTGGTCTATCGCGACAACTGGAATATTCAGCTGACTAAAACCGGCTTCACCAACGCCGCCGGGCACTGCCTGGTGATGCGGACGATGATCAATAACAAACCGGTGGCGCTGGTGGTGATGGACGCCTTTGGCAAATACACCCACTTCGCCGACGCCAGCCGTCTGCGGACCTGGATTGAGACCGGTAAGGTGCAGCCTGTGCCAGCGTCGGCGCTGAGCTATAAGCGCCAGAAGGCAGCCCAGATGGCAATCAACGCCACCGGCAGCGCGGCGCAAACCGCGCAAAATGATTAATCAGCTAAATCAGTCACTACTCAGGCAGCGTCCAGTCTCCATCGTTGAGCGGGCGCTGCATGATTAGCGTATCCCGCCAGTCACCCTTTTTGTAGCCGACGCTGCGCAGCTGTCCCACCACCTCAAAGCCGTGGCTTTTATGCAGGCGCAGAGAGCCTTCATTTTGATGGCCGTCGCCAATAACCGCCACCATCTGCCGCCACGGACCCGCTTCACAGCGGTCGAGCAAGGCCTGCATCAGCGTGCTGCCGATCTGCCGCCCGGTCAGGGTGGACTCAATGTAGATAGAGCATTCAAGGGTATAGCGATAGGCGTGGCGCGGGCGGTAAGGCCCCGCGTAGCAGTAACCGACGATGATGCCGCGATAGAGCGCCACCAGCCAGGGCAGACCCTCGCTGGTAATTTTTGCGATCCGCTGACGCATCTCGTCGATGGTGGGGGGCACCTCCTCAAAAGAGGCGCGGCCATGCAGAACATGCCAGGCGTAGATCGCTGAGATAGCGTGTACGTCGTCCGGCCGGGCATCGCGGACTTCAACGTCATTTATGGCTAAAACATCAACAGCAGACATCGCGCTGTACTCCTTTACGACCGGGGCTGGTCAGCGCCTTCGCCCCAGTACTTCCGCTTACTGGTTTTGCCAATGCCGGGATTCATGCTGTTAGTGGGATCGAGCTCGCGATAGTTGCGTTTCAGGCTCTCAGCCGCCTCATACAGATGCCCGACGTTATGTTCAGCCGGATACTGCGCGCCACGCTCGTGCAGCAGCGCCAGCATCTGTGCTTTAAGCTCATGGACATCAACGCCTCGCTTGACGATGTAGTCCTGATGGAAAACGTGACAGAAAAAGTGGCCATAGTAAAGCTTATGCGTCAGTTTGCTGGCAATGTCGTCCGGCAGCGTTTCAAACCACTCGGTGTCGTTGCGCCGCAGGGCGATATCCAGGGCCAGAATCTCCTCGACCTCATCGGCATGCACGGCCTGGTAACGGATAGCGGCCCCCGCCGCGGCGAAGCGGTGCAGGAAGGCTTTGTTTCCCTCCTCGGTGGTACAGGCGAAGAAGCCGCCTTCGGCCTCGGTAAAGTACTCTTTCAACCAGCTCTGCGCTTCGGCAATACCGTCCCCGGCCATTTTCAACAGCAGGTGGTGCTCATACTTGTTGCGCCAACTTTTCATGCGCGGCGGCAGGTGTCCTGGGAAGACGCTGCCTACGCGCTGCATCAGGCGATCGGTGAAGTGGGGCTTAAACAGCGTCACCTTCTCCAGCATGGCGTCGGCGCGCCCTTTCAGGGTGAAGAGCAGCGGCATCTTATCGGTACCGAGCTTGTCGATCATCAGGAAGGTATCTTTGCCGTAGCGCTCGGCAATATCGTAGATATCCCGATGCATATACTCTGCCGCTACCGGCAGGTTAGTAAAGTTCGCCAGCATATGGCGGCGGATCTCCGTCAGCACCGTCGGCTGGTTGGTGCCGATATAGAACACCTGCTGGCGCTTGGCGGCGGCAAAGGTATCGAGGCGCACGGCGAAGACCGCCAGCTTGCCCGCGCAGCCGGAGGATTCAAACAGACGATCCGGATCGGCATTGTAGCGCGCAGGGGTATCGGCCTCGATATCACGCACCCGCTCTACGTAGTCGCTGTCATGGGCATGGCGGCCATCGTGACGCACGTCAGCATCGGTGACGCGCTGATCGTCGAGCTTGCTGAGGATCTGCTCCGGCGTCTCGCCGAGGTCAATCCCCAGGTGATTCACCAGCCGCAGCTGGCCCCGCTCGTCAATGCGGGCAAAAAGCGACATCTCGGTATAGGCCGGACCGCGCTGCACCAGCGAGCCGCCGGAGTTGTTGCATACCCCGCCGATCACCGACGCCCCGATGCACGAGGAGCCAATTACCGAGTGCGGCTCCCGGCCCAGCGGCTTCAGCGCTTTTTCCAGGGAGTAGAGGGTGGTGCCAGGCCAGGCCAGCACCTGCTTGCCCTCATCGATCAGCTGGAGCCGATCGAGGCGCAGGGTGCTGATAATCACGATGTCGCGATCGTAGTCGTTGCCGCTCGGCGTTGAGCCTTCGGTAAGGCCGGTATTCGCCGCCTGCATCAAAATGATCTTATCGTTACGCACGCAAAGATTGAGCACGTGCCAGAGCTGCAGCAGCGTCTCGGGGAAGACCACTGCCAGCGCCTTGCCCTCGCCGGAGCGGAAGCCTTTGCGGTAGCGGGCGGTCTTGGCCGGATCGGTAAGCAGCTGCGCATGGCCCACCAGTCGGGCAAGTTCGCTGAGAAAGAGGGGGTTATTTTGTAGGGGCACAGCAGACATTTTCCACTCCTTGTGGCAAGGCCAGAATCATCTGATAAAGCATAGCGCGGGAAAATCTATCCCGGCGGACTAATTGCCAGAAAAATAAGAGAATAACCCTGCAAGGCGCGCTACGATTATGGCACACTGCATTTTTTGCACGGTCAGGCCGCTGAGTCGGCTGTTAATACAAGAGAGTGAACGACATGAAATGGCTATGTTCAGTAGGTGTCGCCGTAGGGCTGGCGCTGCAACCCGCGTTGGCAGAGGATACGTCCGCTAACCATCCCCTGACGCCGCAGGCGCGGGATGCATACGTCACGGATTTACTCAAAAAGATGACGGTCGACGAAAAAATTGGCCAGCTACGCCTGATTAGCGTCGGACCGGATAACCCGAAAGAGGCGATCCGCGACATGATCAAAGCCAGCCAGGTGGGGGCGATTTTTAACACCGTGACCCGCCAGGATATCCGTGCGATGCAGGATCAGGCGATGCAGCTTAGCCGCCTGAAGATCCCTCTCTTTTTCGCCTTCGACGTGGTGCACGGTCAGCGTACCGTTTTCCCAATTAGCCTCGGCCTGGCCTCCTCCTTCGATCTTGACGCGGTCAAAACCGTCGGCCGCATCTCCGCCTATGAAGCGGCGGACGACGGTCTGAACATGACCTGGGCTCCGATGGTCGACGTCACGCGCGATCCGCGCTGGGGCCGTGGCTCCGAGGGCTTTGGGGAGGATACCTACCTTACCGCGATGATGGGTAAAACCATGGTCGAAGCGATGCAGGGCAAAAGCCCGGCGGATCGCTACTCGGTGATGACCAGCGTGAAACACTTCGCCGCCTACGGTGCCGTGGAGGGCGGGAAAGAGTACAACACCGTCGACATGAGCCCGCAGCGCCTGTTTAACGACTACATGCCGCCCTATAAAGCGGCGCTGGACGCCGGCAGCGGCGGGGTGATGATTGCCCTGAACTCGCTCAACGGCACCCCGGCCTCCTCTGATTCGTGGCTGCTGAAGGATCTCCTGCGCGATGACTGGAAATTTAAAGGCATCACTATCTCCGACCACGGGGCGATTAAAGAGCTGATCAAACACGGTACGGCCGCGGATCCAGAGGATGCGGTGCGTGTGGCGATCAAGTCTGGCGTCGATATGAGCATGGCCGATGAGTACTACAGCAAGTACCTGCCGGGGCTGATCAAGAGCGGCAAAGTCACCATGGACGAGCTGGATGACGCCACGCGCCACGTGCTCAACGTCAAATACGATATGGGGCTGTTCAACGATCCCTACAGCCACCTCGGCCCGAAAGAGAGCGATCCGCAGGACACCAACGCCGAGAGCCGCCTGCACCGCAAAGAGGCGCGGGAAGTGGCGCGCGAAAGCATGGTGCTGCTGAAAAACCGCCTGGAGACGCTGCCGCTGAAAAAATCGGCCACCGTTGCCGTGGTGGGGCCGCTGGCCGACAGCAAGCGTGACGTGATGGGCAGCTGGTCCGCCGCTGGGGTGAGTGACCAGTCCGTGACCGTACTGACCGGGATCAAAAATGCCGTCGGCAGCGAAGGGAAAGTCATCTTTGCGAAAGGCGCAAACGTCACCAACGACAAAGATATTATTACGTTCCTTAACCAGTACGAGCCGGCTATTCAGGTTGACGAGCGCACGCCGCAGGCAATGATTGACGAAGCGGTCAAGGCAGCGAATGACGCTGACGTGGTGGTCGCCGTGGTGGGCGAGTCTCAGGGCATGGCGCACGAGGCCTCCAGCCGGACCGACATCACCATTCCTCAGAGCCAGCAGGATCTGATCGCTGCCCTGAAAGCCACCGGCAAGCCGCTGGTGCTGGTGTTGATGAACGGCCGTCCGCTGGCCATGGTCAAGCAGGACCAGCAGGCAGATGCCATTCTGGAAACCTGGTTCGCCGGTACCGAGGGCGGCAACGCCGTAGCCGACGTGCTGTTTGGCGACTACAACCCGTCCGGCAAGCTGCCGATCTCCTTCCCGCGTTCGGTAGGGCAGATCCCGGTCTACTACAGCCACCTGAACACCGGTCGTCCGTACAACGCCGAGCACCCCAATAAGTACACCTCGCGCTACTTTGACGAGGCTAACGGGCCGCTTTACCCGTTCGGCTACGGCCTGAGCTACACTACCTTCAGCGTCTCTGACGTTAAGCTCTCCGCTCCGACGCTCTCGCGTGACGGTACGGTCACCGCCAGCGTTGACGTGACCAACACCGGCAAGCGGGAAGGGGCCACGGTAATGCAGATGTACATTCAGGATGTTACCGCCTCCCAGAGCCGTCCGGTGAAGGAGCTAAAGGGCTTTGATAAGGTCAACCTCAAGCCGGGCGAGACCCAGACCGTCAGCTTCCCGATCGACATTAATGCCCTGAAGTTCTGGAATCAGAAGATGAAATACGATGCTGAACCAGGCAAGTTTAATGTCTTTATCGGCACCGACTCCGCCCGGGTAAAACAGGCGCAGTTCGCGTTGCAATAAGCAAAAGGGCCAGTTTACTGGCCCTTGTTTTTATGAGATGAGTAAGAGCAACCGCAATTTCAACAAGAATGAGGAAAGTGCAATGGCAATGATAAAAACAACGCTGAGCTCACTGGTATTGATGGCTGCCGTGAGCCTGCCTGCGCTGGCGGCTGAGCCGGTCAAAGTCGGCTCGAAAATTGATACCGAAGGGGCGCTGCTCGGCAATATTATTCTGCAAGTGCTGGAAAGCCACGGCGTAAAAACCGTCAATAAAGTTCAGCTGGGAACCACGCCGGTAGTACGCGGGGCGATCACCTCCGGCGAGCTGGACATCTATCCAGAGTACACCGGCAACGGCGCGTTCTTCTTTAAAGATGAGAACGATGCGGCATGGAAAAACGCCCAGCAGGGCTACGAGAAGGTCAAAAAGCTCGACTTTGAGCAGAACAAGCTGGTGTGGCTGACGCCGGCTCCGGCCAACAACACCTGGACCATCGCCGTACGCAAAGAGATGGCGGAGAAGAACAAGCTCACCTCGCTGGCCGATCTCAGCGGCTACCTGAAGAAGGGCGGGGCGTTTAAGCTGGCGGCGTCGGCAGAGTTTATCGAGCGCGCCGATGCCCTCCCGGCGTTTGAAAAAGCCTACGACTTCAAGCTGGATCAGAAGCAGCTCCTCTCCCTGGCCGGAGGCGATACGGCGGTTACCATTAAAGCGGCGGCTCAGCAGACCTCTGGCGTGAACGCGGCGATGGCCTACGGTACCGACGGCCCGGTTGCGGCTCTTGGCCTGCAAACCCTGAGCGATCCAAAAGGCGTTCAGCCGATCTATGCCCCGACGCCGGTAGTGCGTGAGGCGGTGCTGAAGGCCTATCCGCAGCTGGAAGAGTGGCTGAAGCCGGTATTTGCCAGCCTGGATGAGAAAACGCTCCAGCAGCTTAATGCCAGCATCGCCGTTGAAGGGCTGGATGCCAAAAAAGTCGCCGCCGATTATCTGAAACAGAAAGGGCTGGTGAAGTAATCCGCCCGACAGGACAGGAACGTGTCTATACGCTGTCATAATCGCGTCTTGCTGCTGCTGGTGGCGCTTGCTCTGGCGGCAGCGCTGCTGCCTTTTGTCAACTATGCGCCAAATCGGCTGATGTCCGGCGAGAGCCGGGCGCTGTGGCAGATTTGGCCGCACTCGCCCGCGCTGTGGCTTCCCGTACCGCTGCTCTTTTTCGCGCTCTGCTTTTTGCCCCGGCGCTGGCCGCTGGTGGCGACGCTGGCGCTGGCTGAGCTGTGCTTTATTGTGCTGGTATGGGGGGCGGGTAAAGCCGCTACCGATCTGGCGCAGTCGGGCAGTGCCCTGGCGCGCACCTCCATCGGCAGCGGTCTCTGGCTCTGGCTGGCTCTGGCGCTGCTTGCCTGCAGCGACGCCATCCGCCGCCTTACCGTTAATCCCCTCTGGCGCTGGCTGTTACAGGCCCAGATCTGGCTGGTACCGCTGCTGCTTCTGCACCTGGGGGCGCTGAATCATCTCTCGCTGATGAAAGAGTATGCCAACCGCCAGGACGTGTTTAACGACGCCCTGGCCCAGCACCTGGTTCTGCTGCTGGGGACGCTACTTCCGGCGCTGCTGCTGGGCGGTGCGCTGGGGCTGTGGTGCTACCGCCATCCGGCGCGGCAGGCACCGGTATTTACCGTGCTGAACGTTATCCAGACCGTACCCTCCGTGGCGCTGTTTGGTCTGCTGATCGCCCCGCTGGCCGGCCTGGTGGCGCACTTTCCCGCGCTTAGCCGCGTCGGTATTGCCGGAACGGGACTGACGCCCGCGCTGATCGCGCTGGTGCTTTACGCCCTCTTGCCGCTGGTGCGCGGGGTCGTAGCCGGCCTGAACCAGGTACCCAGAGACGTGCTGGAGAGCGCGGCCGGCATGGGGATGAGCGCCCGTCAGCGCTTCTTCCAGGTGCGCCTGCCGCTGGCGCTGCCAGTGCTGCTGCGCAGCCTGCGGGTGGTGACGGTGCAGACGGTGGGTATGGCGGTGATCGCCGCCCTGATTGGCGCGGGCGGCTTTGGGGCACTGGTCTTTCAGGGGCTGCTCAGCAGCGCCCTGGATCTGGTGCTGCTGGGGGTGATCCCAACGATTGCCCTGGCGGTGGTCGTCGACGCACTTTTTGGCTTATGGATAGCGCTGCTGAAGGTAAAAGAGCCATGATCGAGTTCACGCAGGTTAGCAAAATGTTTAACGGGCAGAGCGCGGTCAGCGATCTCAATCTGCACTTCAAAACCGGGGCTTTTTCGGTGCTGATCGGCACCTCAGGCTCCGGGAAATCCACTACCCTGAAGATGATCAACCGGCTGGTGGAGCACGACGCGGGTACTATCCGCTTTGCCGGGGAGGAGATCCGCAGTTTGCCGCTGCTGGCTCTGCGGCGGCGCATGGGGTACGCCATTCAGTCTATCGGCCTTTTTCCCCACTGGACGGTGGCGCAAAATATCGCCACCGTGCCGCAGCTGCTGAAGTGGCCCCGGGCGAAAATCGATGCCCGCATTGATGAGCTGATGGCTCTGCTGGGGCTGGATCCGCAGCTGCGCGGTCGCTATCCGCACCAGCTTTCAGGTGGGCAACAGCAGCGCGTCGGCGTGGCTCGGGCGCTGGCGGCCGACCCGGAAGTGCTGCTGATGGATGAGCCTTTCGGCGCGCTGGATCCGGTGACCCGTGGCACGCTCCAGCAGGAGATGAAGCGTATCCACCGCCTGCTGGGACGCACGATTGTGCTGGTCACCCACGATATCGACGAGGCGCTGCAGCTGGCGGACAACCTGGTGCTGATGGATGAGGGCAGGGTGGTGCAGCAGGGGACGCCGCTGGAGATGCTGACCCGTCCCGCGAGTGCGTTTGTCCGCACCTTTTTTGGCCGCAGTGAACTGGGCGTCCGTCTGCTCTCCCTGCGCAGCGTGGGTGACTATGTCCGGCCCGGCGAGCAGGTAGCCGGAGAGCCGCTGGATGCGGCTATGACCCTGCGCGACGCGCTCTCCGCGTTTGTTGCCCGGCGCTGCGAGGTGCTGCCGGTGGCCAACGCCGAGGGGGCACCCTACGGCGCGATCCACTTCCAGGATCTGCTTCGCGCGGAGGCCAGCCGTGAAAGTCATTCGTGATCCGCTTCTGTGGCTTATTGCGCTGTTTATCGCGCTGCTGGTGGCGCTGCCCTACAGCGGCGGCCTGTTTAGCGCGCTCTTTCCAGAGCTCTCACGGCCGCTCTATCAGCAGGAGAGCTTTATCTCCCTGACGCTGGCCCACTTCTGGCTGGTGGGTGTCTCCAGCGCGATAGCCGTGGTGCTGGGCGTTGGCGCGGGCATCGCCGTAACCCGTCCGGCGGGACTGGAGTTTCGCTCGCTGGTAGAGACCATTGCTGCGGTTGGACAGACCTTTCCGCCGGTAGCGGTGCTGGCAATCGCCGTGCCGGTGATGGGCTTTGGCAAAGAGCCGGCCATCATCGCGCTTACCCTCTACGGGATACTGCCTGTTTTGCAGGGGACGCTGGCGGGGTTCGCGGCGCTGCCTGGCGGCGTGGTGAGCGTGGCGGAGGGGATGGGGCTGAGCGGATGGCAGCGCCTGTTCAAGGTAGAGCTGCCGCTGGCCGCGCCGGTGATCCTGGCCGGGGTACGGACCTCGGTGATTATCAATATCGGTACGGCGGCAATTGCCTCAACGGTGGGGGCAAATACGCTGGGGACGCCGATTATTATCGGCCTGAGCGGATTCAACACCGCCTACGTTCTGCAGGGCGCGCTACTGGTGGCCCTGGCGGCAATTATTGTCGACCGCTGCTTTGAACGGCTGGCACGACGTCTTAGCCAGCATGCAAAATAAAGGTGTAGCCCGCCAGCATCACGCCGCCGATGCCGCCCACGGCCATCAGAAAGAAAAGGGTAACGATAGAAATTTTGGCTGCGTTCATGATGTGCTCCTTATTTAAGCGCATAAGTATAACGTGAAGCGCAGCTGTTAATAAAACATTAAATGCCGAGCGGATAGATGGCATGCCCGGCGGCCTGCCACGTTGCCAACTGCTGCCGCTGGGCCAGGGTAGGGGCATCACCGCACCACACCATCAGGGTGTGGCCCTCAAACAGATCGGGGCGCAGATGATTAAGCGAGTTTGCCAGCACCTCCACGCGCCAGCCCTGCTCGCTAATCCGCCAACCCTCCAGCCATAGCCGGGTGGTATCGTGAATATTCCAGCCGACGACCAGCGCATCCTTGTTGTACTTCTTTCGAGACGCGGCAAGGGAGGCAGAGATGTGGTTGATCAAGATGCCGTCAAGCAGGCTGAGCATCGCCAGTAGCGTGGGCTGCTGGCAGCGCAGACGGCGACGAAGCGGACTCAGCAGATGCAGGGTAAGCGTTTCGGCGGGGTAGTCGCGGGTGCGCTCCTTTAGCCACTGGCGCAGGCGGGGAATGTTGCCGTTTTGCAGCAGCTGTAGCAGCGCCTCCTGCTGGTCGCGCCAGCCGTTTGAGCCATCCAGCGACTCGTTAAGCAGCAGCGCCTGGACTTTACTCACCGGCACGCCGGTGTCGATCCAGCGCTTTATTTCACGGATCAGGTCGATATCCGCATCGTTAAATAGCCGATGTCCGCCATCCGTGCGCTGCGGCTTCAGTAGTCCGTACCGTCGCTGCCAGGCGCGCAGCGTAACGGGATTGATATCACAGAGCAAAGCCACTTCACCGATCGTGTAAAGCGCCATGATTCCACCTTTGCCAGCAGACTCCATTTCCCGAGGATCGATCCCCAGCCTATCAGAAGGGACCGATGATTTTATGATCGCTTTGTAACAATTTCGTCAAATAACCGGGTCTGTTTTGTGATAGTGAGCACGATTTGTCGATTTATTGCAATGCTTAAAAGAAAGTTACACCCACTCACTGTATGTTACGCGTTTTTACCGGGATGGACGCACGCGCATGTATGAATTTAATCTGGTTTTACTGCTTTTGCAGCAGATGTGCGTTTTTCTGGTTATCGCCTGGCTAATGAGTAAAACCCGGCTCTTTATCCCCCTGATGCAGGTCACCGTCCGGCTGCCGCACAAGCTGCTCTGCTACGTGACCTTCTCGATTTTCTGCATTCTCGGGACCTACTTTGGCCTGCATATCGAAGACTCTATCGCCAATACGCGGGCCATCGGCGCGGTGATGGGGGGCCTGCTGGGCGGTCCAGTGGTAGGCGCGCTGGTGGGATTCACCGGCGGCCTGCACCGCTACTCAATGGGCGGGATGACCGCCCTGAGCTGCATGCTCTCCACGATGGTTGAAGGATTGCTCGGCGGACTGGTGCACAGCATCATGATCAAGCGTGGCCGCACCGACTACGTCTTTAACCCTCTGACCGCGGGGGCAATCACCCTGGTGGCGGAGCTGGTGCAGATGATGATCATTCTGCTCATCGCCCGGCCCTTTGCCGACGCTCTGCATCTGGTGAGCAGCATCGCTGCGCCGATGATGGTGACCAATACCGTGGGCGCGGCGCTGTTTATGCGCATCCTGCTGGACAAGCGTGCCATGTTCGAAAAGTACACCTCAGCCTTCTCCGCCACCGCGTTGAAAGTAGCGGCCTCCACGGAGGGGATTTTACGCCAGGGGTTTAACGAAGAGAACAGCATGAAGGTGGCCCAGGTGCTCTATCAGGAGCTGGATATTGGCGCGGTCGCCATCACCGACCGGGAGAAGCTGCTGGCGTTTAAGGGCATCGGTGACGATCACCATCTGCCGGGGCGGCCCATCTCCTCCGCCTGGACCAAAAAGACGCTTGAGACCGGCGAAGTCGTCTACGCAGACGGTAATGAGGTGCCGTACCGCTGCTCGCTGCACCCCCAGTGCAAGCTCGGCTCGACGCTGGTGATCCCGCTGCGCGGTGAAAATCAGCGGGTGATGGGCACCATTAAGCTCTACGAAGCGAAAAACCGGCTGTTCAGCTCTATCAACCGCACGCTGGGAGAGGGGATTGCCCAGCTGCTGTCGGCGCAGATTCTGGCCGGACAGTACGAGCGGCAGAAGGCGCTCCTGACCCAGTCAGAGATCAAGCTGCTCCATGCCCAGGTCAATCCACATTTTCTGTTTAACGCGCTCAACACGCTGAAGGCGGTGATCCGCCGCGACAGTGACCAGGCGGGCCAGCTGGTACAGTATCTCTCCACCTTCTTCCGTAAAAACCTGAAGCGTCCGTCGGAGGTGGTCACCCTGGCGGATGAGATTGAGCATGTGAATGCCTATCTGCAAATCGAGAAGGCGCGCTTCCAGGCTAACTTGCAGGTGACGCTGTACGTGCCCGATGCGCTGGCCCATCAGCAGCTCCCGGCTTTTACCCTACAACCAATTGTAGAAAACGCGATTAAGCACGGCACGTCGCAGCTGCTTGGCGTAGGGGAGATCACCATTCAGGCCAGCCAGGATCAACATCACCTGGTGCTGGATATTGAAGATAACGCGGGTCTCTACCAGCCGAAAACCGATGCCAGCGGGCTGGGGATGAGCCTTGTGGACAAGCGCCTGCGGGCGCGGTTTGGCGATACCTGCGGCATTACCGTCCAGTGCGAGCCGGATCGTTTTACCCGTATTACCCTGCGACTGCCTCTGGAGGAGAACGCATGTTAAAAGTGTTGATTGTCGATGACGAGCCGCTGGCGCGGGAGAACCTGCGCGTTCTGCTGGAAGATGAGAGTGAGATTGAGATTGTCGGCGAATGTGCCAACGCCATAGAGGCGCTGGGGGCGGTGCACAAGCTGCGTCCAGACGTGCTGTTTCTGGATATCCAGATGCCACGCATCAGCGGGCTGGAGATGGTCGGCATGCTCGACCCGGATCAGCGTCCTTACGTGGTGTTTCTTACCGCCTTTGATGAGTATGCGGTGAAGGCCTTTGAAGAGCACGCCTTTGACTATCTGCTTAAGCCCATCGAGGCGGCACGGCTGGAGAAGACGCTCCAGCGCCTGCGCCACGCCCGGGGCGTGCAGGACATCTCCCTGCTGCCGGAGAACCAGCAGGCGCTGAAGTTCATCCCCTGCACTGGCCACAGCCGTATCTGGCTGCTGCAAATGGATGACGTGGCCTTTGTCAGCAGCCGGATGAGCGGCGTCTATGTCACCAACCACGAAGGCAAAGAGGGCTTTACCGAGCTCACGCTGCGCACTCTGGAGCAGCGTACGCCGCTGATGCGCTGCCATCGTCAGTATCTGGTGAATATGGCCCATCTGCAGGAGATCCGCTTTGAGGATAATGGCCAGGCCGAGCTGCTGCTGCGCGACGGCCACACCGTGCCGGTCAGCCGCCGCTACCTCAAAAATCTAAAAGAGGCGCTGGGGTTGTAACGTTCGGTGGTACACTGTGCGTTTGCGAAAATCACCGCTGAAGAGACTATGCTGAACAACGATATTTTACGTAGCCTGCGCTACACCCTGAAAGCCAACAACACCGAGCTGCAACGGATCTTTACCCTTGGCGGCGCAGAGGCCAGCGAGCAGCAGATTGCTGTCTGGCTGCGTAAAGAGGAGGAGGCGGGTTTCCAGGCCTGTCCGGACATCGTAATGTCGACCTTTCTCAACGGGCTGATCTATGCCCGCCGTGGCAAAGACGACTCAGCCCCCGATCTGAAGACCGAGCGCAAGCTGAATAATAATATTGTGCTGAAAAAGCTGCGCATCGCCTTTGCGTTAAAAACCGACGATATTCTGGCTATTCTGACTGAGCAGCAGTTCCGCGTATCGATGCCGGAAATTACTGCGATGATGCGTGCCCCGGATCATAAAAACTATCGCGAGTGTGGGGATCAATTCTTCCGCTATTTCCTGCGGGGTCTGGCCGTTCGTCTGCACGCGGCTAAATAAGGTAGGACTGCCCGGCAACTGGCGCTGCCGGGCATAAAGCAGATTATTTCACTTCTTTAAAGCCGCGAGACTCCAGCAGCTGCTCAGATTTTTTCATGCTGATACCTTCTTTGATTTCACCGGTAAACGCTGTGCCCTGCACTTTCTGCAGCGCATCGCGATCAACTTTGGTGTAATCAACGGTTAAGGTCTCAGTGGCATAGGTATCCTGGTAGTCCAGGCTCTCATCCACGCCTTTAATCTCTTTATACTGCTCGCTGATTGGCCCCAGGCGCTGCATGGCCACCTCTTTATTTGGGATCCCCAGCGCATCATAGTGCAGGGTATTTTTCGCCGTCTGGCGCAGCACGACGTCGTTTTTGTAGTAATAGGTCAGCTCAACGTTGGTTTTACCGTCTGACCAGGTAAAGGTCTTACTCTCCTCTTTGTCGCCGCAGCCGCTTAAGGTAATTACCAGCAGTGCAGTAAACGCAGTAGCAATGATTTTTTTCACAATATTCATACTTTTCCCTTATTTAAAATAACCCTGTCCCTAGAATCATAGCGCAATAAAAAAAGGGTGCTGTATTTACAGCACCCTTTGCGGATTATTTAACCTGTTGTCCCGGCTGCGCACCGCTGTCCGGGCTAAGCAGGAAGATATCCTTCCCGCCAGGACCGGCAGCCATCACCATGCCTTCCGAGACGCCAAAGCGCATCTTGCGCGGCGCAAGGTTGGCGACCATCACCGTCAGGCGGCCCACCAGCGCGGCCGGATCCGGATAGGCAGAGCGAATGCCGGAGAAGACGTTACGCTTCTCGCCGCCGAGATCCAGGGTCAGACGCAGCAGCTTGTCGGAGCCGTCAACGAACTCGGCGTTCTCAATCAATGCCACACGCATATCGACTTTAGCGAAGTCGTCAAAGCTGATGGTCTCCTGAATCGGATCGTCTGCCAGCGGGCCGGTGACCGGCGCAGCGGCGGCTTTCACCTCTTCTTTAGAGGCTTCCACCAGGCCGTCTACCTGCTTCATCTCGATGCGGTTATAGAGTGCCTTAAAGGTATTTACCTTGTGGCTCAGCAGCGGCTGCTGGATAGCATCCCACGTCAGTTCGGTGTTCAGGAACGCTTCGGCACGCGCGGCCAGCTGCGGCAGCACCGGCTTCAGCCAGGTCATCAGAACACGGAACAGGTTAAGACCCATGGTGCAGATAGCCTGCAGATCGGCGTCGCGGCCCTCCTGCTTCGCCACCACCCACGGTGCCTGCTCGTCAACGTAGCGGTTTGCCACGTCGGCCAGGGCCATGATCTCACGCACCGCTTTACCAAACTCGCGGCTCTCCCAGGCTTCGCCAATGCTGGCTGCCGCATCGGTGAAGGTTTTATACAGCGCCGGATCCGGCAGCTCGGCCGCCAGCACGCCGTCAAAGCGCTTGGCGATAAAGCCCGCGTTACGGGAGGCGAGGTTCACCACCTTGTTAACGATGTCGGCATTCACGCGCTGGACGAAATCTTCCAGATTCAGGTCGATATCATCGATGCGCGAAGAGAGCTTGGCAGTGTAGTAGTAGCGCAGGCTGTCGGCGTCAAAATGGTTCAGCCAGGTGCTGGCCTTGATAAAGGTTCCGCGCGATTTAGACATCTTCGCGCCGTTCACCGTCACGTAGCCGTGCACGAACAGGTTGGTCGGCTTGCGGAAGTTGCTGCCTTCCAGCATCGCTGGCCAGAACAGGCTGTGGAAGTAGACGATATCCTTGCCGATAAAGTGATACAGCTCGGCGTCGGAATCTTTCTTCCAGTATTCGTCGAAGCTGGTGGTGTCGCCACGCTTGTCGCACAGGTTCTTGAACGAGCCCATATAGCCGATCGGCGCATCCAGCCAGACGTAGAAGTATTTGCCCGGTGCGTTCGGAATTTCAAAGCCGAAGTAGGGCGCATCGCGGGAGATATCCCACTGCTGCAGGCCAGATTCAAACCACTCCTGCATTTTGTTAGCAACCTGCTCCTGCAGCGCGCCAGAGCGGGTCCAGGCCTGCAACATCTCGCTGAACGACGGCAGGTCAAAGAAGAAGTGCTCAGAGTCACGCATCACCGGCGTCGCGCCAGACACCACCGACTTCGGCTCAATCAGCTCGGTCGGGCTGTAGGTCGCGCCGCAGACTTCGCAGTTATCGCCATACTGATCCGGTGACTTACATTTCGGGCAGGTGCCTTTCACAAAACGGTCCGGCAGGAACATGCCTTTCTCTGGATCGTAGAGCTGAGAGATGGTGCGGTTCTTAATAAAACCGTTCTCTTTCAGGCGACCGTAGATCAGCTCGGACAGCTCGCGGTTCTCTTCGCTGTGCGTAGAGTGGTAGTTGTCATAGCTGATATCAAAGCCAGCGAAATCGGTCTGGTGCTCCTGGCTCATCTCACCGATCATCTGCTCCGGGGTAATGCCAAGCTGCTGAGCTTTCAGCATGATTGGCGTGCCGTGGGCATCGTCGGCGCAGATGAAGTTGACGTCGTGGCCGCGCATTCGCTGGTAACGGACCCAGACATCAGCCTGGATGTGCTCCAGCATATGGCCGAGGTGGATGGAGCCGTTTGCGTACGGCAGCGCGCACGTTACCAGAATTTTTTTCGCGACTTGAGTCATAGTGAGCATTACGTCTTCTGTAAAAAAGGGGTTTTGATATTACCAAATGGGGCACTATTAAGTAAGCACAAACCTTTTTCTTTCAGGTAAACTTGCTACACGAGCTTTTCACCTACAAGAACAGAGGAGTCGGGATGAACTCTCAATCCCAGGCCAAATCACCGGAAGCCCTGCGAGCAATGGTAGCCGGAACGCTGGCGAATTTTCAGCACCCCACCCTGAAGCATAATCTCACCGCATTAAAAGCCGTGCACCACGTTGCCTGGCTGGATGATACTGTGCACATCGAACTGCTGATGCCGTTTGCCTGGCGCAGCGCGTTTGAGGAGCTGAAGGAGCAGTGCAGCGCCGAGCTGCTGCGCATCACTGGCGCAAAAGCCATCGACTGGAAGCTGTCCCACACCATCGCCACGCTGAAGCGTGTTAAAAACCAGCCGGGCATTAACGGCGTGAAGAACATTATTGCCGTTAGCTCTGGCAAGGGCGGGGTAGGGAAATCCTCTACCGCGGTCAACCTGGCGCTGGCGCTGGCTGCCGAAGGGGCGAAGGTCGGTATTCTTGATGCCGATATCTACGGTCCGTCAATTCCGGCGATGCTGGGCACCGAAGGCAACCGCCCGACCTCCCCGGACGGCACCCACATGGCGCCGATTATGGCCCACGGCCTGGCGACCAACTCTATCGGCTATCTGGTTACCGATGATAACGCCATGGTATGGCGCGGCCCGATGGCCAGCAAAGCGCTGCTGCAGCTGCTGCAGGAGTCAATGTGGCCGGATCTGGACTATCTGGTACTGGATATGCCGCCGGGTACCGGGGATATTCAGCTAACGCTGGCGCAAAATATCCCGGTGACCGGGGCGCTGGTGGTGACCACCCCGCAGGATATCGCCCTGATCGACGCCAAAAAAGGCATCGTGATGTTTGAGAAGGTGGAAGTGCCGGTGCTCGGCATCGTCGAGAACATGAGCATGCATATTTGCAGCAACTGCGGTCATCACGAAGCCATCTTTGGCACCGGTGGTGCCGAGAAGCTGGCCGAGCAGTATCACACTGAACTGCTGGGACAGATGCCGCTGCACATTACGCTGCGTGAGGATCTCGATAACGGCACGCCGACGGTGATCCACCGTCCTGATAGCGAGTTCACCGCCCTCTACCGCCGTCTGGCCGGGCGCGTTGCCGCTCAGCTCTACTGGCAGGGTGATGTGATCCCGTCAGAGATCGCGTTCCGCGCGGTGTAATTGTTATTGCCGGGCCTACATCCTGCGCCAACGTAGGCTGGGCAAACGCAGTGCCGCCCGGCATGGCAGCATTAGCCTGGAAATGCCCGGTGGCGCTACCGCTTACCGGGCCTACCTTGCTACGGCAACCGATAGTGTAAGAGGTAGTAATCCCCTTCCGGCGCCTCGCCTCGCGCCTCGATATGCCAGCCGTGGCGGCGATAAAACGCCAGCGCGGCTTTGTTCTCAGTAAGGCACTTCAGCGATCCCGAACTGGTAAAATTCGACTGCACCTTCTTCAGCAGCGCGCTACCGACGCCCTGACCCTGATACGCCGGGTCAACAAACAGGTTGTGGACGAAATTATCGTTCAGCGTGACCGATGCGAAGCCCAGGCGGTGCCCATCTTCATCGGCCACCCAGATACGCTCTCCGAGCGTCGCAGCATCAAAATCTTCCAGCTGCCAGTCGCTACCGTCTATCCAGGTCCAGCAGGTGCGGCGGGCATGCAGATAAAGCGTGCGCAGGAAGGGGCGATCGCTCTCTTGCCAGGGGCGAATAATCATCGGCGGTAGAAAATCTCACCGTCATAAACTTTAAGGATCTTACCTTCGGGTTCGGTGATCAGCACGTAGTTGCCGCCCATATAGGTCCAGTGGCTGCCGGCATCGGGCGCAGGCAGGTTACGCTGCTGCCACGCTTTAATATTGTACTCGTCAGTGAGGTACATCGGCGGAACGGTGTCGCCGATTTTGAATTTGGTAAAGTCAGCAGCAAATTCCTGCAGTTCGTATTTCGATATGCCCGTGGCAGCAGCAGTCTGTGGCGCTGCAAAAGCGGCGCTCGCTGATACCAGCAGTGCACCAAGAAGCATCAGTTTGGTCTTACCCATGGTCTCTCCATATTTTGCCGGGCGGGCTGTTCTCATCTGGCCCTTTAGTATTACGTGCGCGCTATCATCGCTGTGATTTCTCACTGAAAGCAATAGCAAAAGCTATCATGCTCGCGCGTGCTTTGGAAAAAAGTGTAAGCAAATGCAGGAGAAAGCAGAAGCAGCGGATCGCTAAAAAAGCCATCCGCTTGAGAAGGGCGATCCCTTTTGGGATGATTCCTGGCGTTAAAAACCTTCCAGCACGATCTTGCCCACTGCCCTGTGGGATTCCAACAGACGGTGGGCTTTACGCAGGTTCTCAGCGTTGATTGCGCCAAAGTGTTCGCCCAGGGTGGTCTTAATCACGCCGTCGTCGATAAGCGAGGCGACGCGGGTCAGCAGGCGGTGCTGCTCAATGATGTCCTGGGTTTCGAACATCGAGCGGGTGAACATAAACTCCCAGTGCAGAGAGATGCTCTTTGCCTTGAGCGGGCGCGCATCCAGCGTCTCGGGATCGTCAATCAGCGCCAGCTTGCCCTGTGGGATCAGCGCCTCAATCAGCTGCTGATAGTGCTCCTCGGTATTGTTGAGGCTGGCGACGTGGGTGACGTGCTGAATGCCAATACGAGCCAGCTCTTCGGTGAGCGGCTTGCTGTGATCGATAACGTGATGTGCCCCGAGGTCGGTAACCCACTGCTGGCTTTCCGGGCGTGACGCCGTGCCGATCACCGTCATTTTGGTGAGCTTACGGGCAAGCTGGGTCATGATGGAACCGACCCCGCCCGCTGCCCCGACAATCAGCAGCACGTCGCCTTCGTTGCCGTCTTCATTAACGCCCAGGCGATCGAACAGCATCTCCCAGGCCGTAATAGCAGTAAGCGGCAGCGCGGCGGCGGAGGCATTGTCCAGGGAAGCAGGCTTCAGCGCCACGATGCGTTCATCTACCAGCTGATACTCACTATTGCTGCCTGGGCGGGTCAGCGCCCCGGCGTACCACACGGTGTCGCCGGGCTTAAACAGCGTCACCGCGTCGCCGACGTCGGCCACGACGCCGACTGCATCCCAGCCGAGAATACGCGGCGTGTCGGCGTTAAAGCCCGCGCGCACTTTGGTATCTACCGGGTTGACAGAGATGGCGCTTATTTGTACCAGCAGGTCGTGGCCGTGCGCGACCGGTTTTTCAATCTCAATGTCCTGTAGGGCATCAATGTTGCCGTTGGCCTGCGCCGCAGCGGTAATAGCGATAGCTTTCATAAATACTCCATAGCATGAGTGGCTTCAGATGAATAAGTTTAGGGTAACCAGCACCGGACGCGGGAAACAGCCTTTGATAACAGCAGCACTTATCCTCCGCGAGTGAAAATCGCCTCTGTTTGCGCTACTGTTGAGTCTTACTCATAAGTCGTAAGACGCTGTTGATTCTCAACGAGAATTTTAACGATCTCTACTATCTAACCGTGGTGGCGCAGGCGCGCAGGCAGAGGGAAACCAGGGGACAATTAAAAAAGAGAAAATATAGAGCGGGTAAATAGTCTTAACAGCTCACCCCCTATTTTGTTAATAGGGTTGTCATAAATATAACAATCGAAAGTATCACGAAAGTATATAAGATATTTTTCACATAACCATACATTACAGTGTGGGGCTTATGAATATAAAGATAGCTCGTGAGGGATATGATTGCGATATAGCTACATAAATACGCTATCTCGCAATAGGTTAGATCAAACATGTTTCACCTTATAAACCCCTGGGCTAAACCAGGGGTGGAGGTATTAAAACGAGTAGCCAGCGCCGATAGAGAATGTATTAACCTGCGTATCGAACACTTTGCTACCTTCATAATTAGCATCAAGGAAGATAGACGGTGTTACATGCACCTTAACGCCAGCAGAGTAAGCAAAGCCGTTTTCTCTCTCTGTATCTTCCCATTTCTCACCGTAACCTCTAATTTTTACTTTTACCGCACCACGCCCTACACCTGCCATAACGTAAGGTGTGAAGTATTCGTTAAGCTGGTATTGAGCACCTACCAGCGCTGATCCGTATGCATAATCAGCTTCACCTTTAAAACCTGCTTCCTCTGCTGTCTCTTTCTTTCCCGTGAGAGTAATAGAAGAGATAAAGCCGAGGTTAGAACCTTCTGGCGTATAGCTATATTTAGCGTTTAGGCCGTTCAGATTTGTTCCAGCAGCGCGGCTATTGGCATAACCAACAGATACATCACTGGCAGCGTTAGCAACGCCAACAGATGCTAATACAGCCAGTACAATTAAACCTTTATTTACATTAACAAACACTATTTATTACCTTGCCGTTGATATAATAATTAAGATGCGATGTTATTTGCAGGTTTTTTTGTTATTAAAATTTTTTAGAAAACGCCATTATTAATGGAAATGTGAATGACCACCAAAGCCTTCAGATTTAGAGTTATCATGACCATAGCCATGACCGCCGAAAGCATGGGAATGTGCATTCTCAGCACCCCGACCCTTATCTCCACTAGCATGCGAGTTATGGGTCTGAACGTTATGGTTACTACGCACAGGAACATCAAAGACGCTTTCCATGGGCACAGAAATTTGCGCAGTAGGATTAGTAGCCGCAATTGCTCCAGCAGTGGTCATAGCGTCCCCCACCTGTACAACAGTATCAGGCATCAATTGGTTAGCATTAACGTTAATAGAGCTATTAGCTGGCTTAGTAGCAACAGTAACAGGACTATCTACCGGATTATTAACAACCTCGTTAACCCTGTTAATTGGAGAGCCAACAGGTTCTACGGTAGTGTTTACTGTAAGTTGGTCAACAGGCATACCAGTGGGATTAGTTTCAACCCCTGCCACCATCGAAACAGGCGTACCGGTAGGGTCATTCTTCACTCCGGCCACCATCGAAACAGGCGTACCGGTAGGGTCGTTCTTCACTCCGGCCACCATTGAAACAGGCGTACCGGTAGGGTCATTCTTCACTCCGGCCACCATCGAGACAGGCGTACCGGTAGGGTCATTCTTCACTCCGGCCACCATTGAAACAGGCGTACCGGTAGGGTCATTCTTCACTCCGGCCACCATCGAAACAGGCGTACCGGTAGGGTCATTCTTCACTCCGGCCACCATCGAAACAGGCGTACCGGTAGGGTCGTTCTTCACTCCGGCCACCATCGAAACAGGCGTGCCGGTAGGGTCATTCTTCACTCCGGCCACCATCGAAACAGGCGTACCGGTAGGGTCATTCTTCACTCCGGCCACCATCGAAACAGGCGTACCGGTAGGGTCGTTCTTAACCCCTGATACCATGCTTACAGGATTCCCCGTCGGATCTACCTTAAGACTTTGCATCGTTGTGTCGTGTACTACGGTGCTGGTTGATGTTTCGTTTTTTGCATCGATATATGTTTGGCCGAAAGCATTATTTATCTTATCAGTTTGCGCATTAGTCAGATTAGTAACGCTTAAGGATGTATGCGGATCGGTGGTACTCGTAGAAGGAGCAGAAGCGAGAGCATTGCTATTATCCATTGGGCCACCTATCGCACCTTTAGCGTCATTATAAGCCTTGCTGACACGCGTTTGTGTAGACGCATTGTTATTGTTTGCATTGTCTTGTAGTGCAGAGGAGAGGCGATCGTTCATGATGCTGAAGCTTTCATTAGCGAAAGCAGAGCTAGTGAACAAGATACCTAAAGTAACAACAGACAGTGCTTTTTTTACACATGCGATAGCCGGCATTTTAATTTCTCACATTACAAATAATGAAAAGGTATGCGTATATCTTTTTTAGTAACGCGAATGAACTATCCCGGACCGTGCCTTTTTCGATGTTGATTTAGATCACAAAAAGCATCAATAGCTAAAAAATATTGCTTATGGACGGTAAGTTTTTTGTGGTTATTACTTCGAGTGAAAGAAGTATTTACTCAAGATGAAAGAGGGTTAAGCCTGAGCCAGACTGCCTTGAACGCAACAGCAGGCCGCAAAATAAGCATGTTTTTACGACGTGAGGCTGGCTTTTGAGCTAAAAGATACGAGCAAAGGCCTCCAGGTTAGAGAAATCTTAAGGCAGTGCTTGAGCATGGTGTAAGCCTTTTAAAGGGGATTATGTTTGCTCTCAGCCGCAACAGGCCTTTGCCATACTGAGAGAGGTACTTTTAAACGTTAGCAAAGTTATTAGCTTATGTAGTAAAAGAAATCCACTTGAATATGTTCCGCTTAGCCATTCAATCAATATTTAATTAAGTATATATTTATTGTGTCAATATATTCAGAAGGTGAATGCCTAGGGTTAGTTTTTAGCTTTGTTACCTGTTAATCGATTAAATTTTGTTACGATTGATTTATTGATCTTCTTTGCGATAGGAATAGGCTTTCATAAAATCCTATTAATGTTAGTGTCAATAATGAGGTCGGTTTTTCATTGAAAATATTAAATAAGGAAATAAGATGGCGCTCCCGGTATATTTATGGTTGAAAGATAACGGCGGCAATGCCGTTAGAGGATCTGTCGATGTAAAAGATCGTGAAGGTTCAATTGAGATCGTAGAGCTTATGCACACGGTAGACTTACCTATAGATGACCGTACAGGTAAAATTGTCAGTAAACGTCTACACGGTGATTACTTCTTAATTAAGGAACTGGATAGTTCATCACCTTATCTGTATCAGGGTGTATCATCAGGTAGGAAGTTCAAAGAGGCTGTTTTAAAGTTCTATCGAATCAACTACAACGGGCAGGAAGAAGAGTACTTCCGGGTTACAATGGAGAACGTAAGGGTAACCGAAGTTGAACCTTTTATGATGGATATAAAGAATCCCCGCTACGAGAAACACAACCACCTTGAGGCTTTCTACCTGGCCTATGAAAAGATTACGTGGCACTACCTGGACGGGAATATTATTCATTCCGACTCATGGAACCGCAAGGAGGTCGCATAATGCCGTGGGTATATAAAGTTAGTGCACGCGCATTCTACCTAAATGGTACTTATAAATTTAATGCTGAATACTCAGGTAGGCCGGGATATTGGAATGATTCCGCAAATGAGTGTGTAAGTGGTAAAGGTCCTTTGCCGAGAGGTACTTACACTATAGGAAAGGCTTTTGCACATTATAAAGCAGGGGCATATACAATGAGGCTTACTCCATATGTTGAAAACCCAATGTGCGGACGAGATGGTTTCATGATACATGGTAATAGTACGGCGCATCCAACACAAGCATCGGACGGATGTATCATCCTAAATTTACCCCAACGTAAACAACTCAATGATAGCAGTGATAAGATATTAGTAGTGGAAGACTGATATGAAATACAGCTTAGTTTTTTTATGTTTGGTAGCTGGTACGTGTGGGGCAAATCAAATGAAAGGTTTTGGTGCAAGGTACTATGATGATATTACAGAAACCTATTCGGATAATCATGCAACAAATAAGGATCTAGAACCCATTATTACTGTAGGAAATGAGAAATATAAGTTTGAAGTAAATACGGTAGAAGCTATTGCTAAACAAGCAGGTGTGGATGTAAATAAAGATAGCCAAGCTTCTTGGATTTGTCTGAAATCAAAAGATATTAATTACTGGTTTATCTCCGATAATGAGATGGGAGGAGGGTATTTAACTACGGTAGCTATGGCAAAAGACGCATCTCCATGTACATCTTACCAAGGTTTTCTACGAGTAGCCGTTAAGGCCCCTATGTTGGCTTCTAAAGATGATATATCCTCTTACTTTGTTATGCCAAAGAAAGATATTGTCATGTTCTACAAGGAAGTTGAGAGTTTAAATTATATTCAGAGTAACAGCATTATGTATTATCTGAGAGGTAAAGAGGTGCAAGGGTTATTCATTAGTCAGGTTACTACTACTTAATATGTGTAAAATAAAATACTATTATGTAATGGTTGGCGGGTGTTTAATTGGTTCCTGACCCTGTTCGCTTATATTGGATGAATTGGAGAGGTTGCGTGAAATAAGATGATATGATAAACATCCCCTGTATGAAATCTCTTTTAGCTCGTGGCTGGATTGAGGTTGTTGCAAATGGTTAGGACAATCGCCCTTAAAATTGCGAAAATGATTTTTTTTATCGTGATTTTTCTTTTGATAGGTAAGTGTATGCCAGATCCTTACATTTATATAAATCATGATATCGCAAAGAGTCTGGCCCAGTTTTTTAGCGGTGATGTAAACGCTGAGTCACTCTATGATGCTTATTTCTATCTTGATGTGGCCTCGGTAATAGTTATAACTATATCTATTTACGCAATTTGTTTGTCCGTTGTTCGTAAATTATTTTTTATGATATAGTTAAATCTGAGGATAGTGCTATGTGGAACTATTACTAATGAGCATAGAACAAGAGATCATTGATTATATATATACTAATCATAGCCACAAGAAATATGGATTTTTTGGGCGTCGTCCAGAAGTAACATTAGATACTGAGTTAACTAAAGGCGGTCTGGATGTTATTTGGGAAGATGCAGAGGATACATTAGATTACTATTTCAGGAATTGGAATGTAAAGCCAAACGGTTTTGAGATAATCTACTATTTTGAACCGAATTTTTTAGGTTCAAAACCTCCAGAAAAGCCGCTAAAACCGCTAACGGTACGAATGCTGGTAGAATCTGCAAAAGCAGGCGAATGGTTGTACGATTAATATTTCCCTTACTATCTGTACTGTCGTGTAAAAGCAGGGTGGAGAAGCGATAACTCCTGAAGCACGCTTGCATCAGCAAGCCACTTCCCCTAATCTGGCAAAAAGTTCAAAGATGTACTCAACATGACTCGGGGTGCCCTTCTGCGTGAAGGCTGAGAAATACCCGTACCACCTGATCTGGATAATGCCAGCGTAGGGAAGTCAGATGCCTGCCGGCGTCCCTTCTTCGCGCCGGGCAGGAGCTAACTATGCAACCTGACCTGCTGAGCCACGCGCACGTCGCGTCTGTTTTACAGCACTTTCGTACCCGTTCCCCTCTTGTTCACTGCATGACCAACGACGTTGTGCAGACCTTTACCGCGAATGTTCTGCTGGCCATCGGCGCTTCCCCTGCCATGGTGATTGAGCGTGAAGAGGCCGCGCAGTTCAGCGCTATTGCCGACGCACTGCTGATTAACGTTGGCACGCTTACGGTTGACCGCGCGGATGCCATGCGCGCTGCGATCCACAATGCGAACGACGCGAACAAACCCTGGACCCTTGACCCGGTTGCCGTGGGTGCGCTCGATTTTCGTACCCGCTTCTGCCGGGAGATCCTCTCCCTGAGGCCAGCGGCGATTCGCGGCAACGCCTCGGAAATAATGGCCCTGAAGGGCTTGAGCGCAGGGGGGCGCGGGGTGGATACCACCGACTCGGCCAGCGCGGCGCGGCCAGCCGCTGAGCGGCTGGCGCAGGAAACCGGCGCAGTGGTCGCCGTCACGGGGGAGGTGGACTACATTACCGACGGCAGCCGCACGCTGAAGGTCGTCGGCGGTGCGCCGATCATGACTCGGGTAGTGGGCACCGGCTGCGCGCTGTCGGCGGTTGTGGCGGCAGGCTGTGCGCTGCCTGGCGAGCGTCTCGTTAGCGTTGCGGCAGCCTGCGGCCTGTTCGCCGTTGCAGGAGGCGAGGCGGCGGCAGAGAGCCGTGGCCCCGGCTCCTTTGTTGTAGCGTTTCTTGATGCCCTTTATCACCTGGATGGAGGCGCGTCAGCATGAAAAGAATCAATGCATTAACTATCGCCGGAACCGATCCAAGCGGAGGGGCGGGCATCCAGGCGGATCTGAAAACCTTCTCGGCTCTCGGAGCCTATGGCTGCTCAGTCATTACCGCCCTGGTGGCGCAAAATACCCTTGGCGTGCAGTCGGTCTATCGCATCACGCCGGAGTTTGTCGCTGCGCAGCTGGATTCAGTATTAAGCGACGTGCGTATCGATACAACCAAGATCGGCATGCTGGCCGATACCGATATTATCGAGGCGGTGGCCGAGCGGCTGGCACACTATCGGGTAGAGAATATCGTGCTGGATACGGTGATGCTGGCAAAAAGTGGCGATCCGCTTTTAACGCCCTCGGCGGTTGCCACCCTGCGCACCCGGCTGCTGCCGCAGGTCTCACTGATCACGCCTAACCTGCCGGAGGCGGCGGCGCTGCTCGATGCCGATCACGCCCGCAACGAGCAGGATATGCATGAGCAGGGGCGGGCACTGCTGGCGCTCGGTTGTGAAGCGGTGCTGATGAAAGGTGGCCATCTCACTGACGGCGAAAGCCCGGACTGGCTCTTTACCCGCGAGGGGGCAACACGGTTCACCGCCCCGCGCATCGCCACGAAAAATACCCACGGCACCGGCTGCACGCTCTCGGCGGCGCTGGCGGCGCTGCGCCCGCGTCACGCTAACTGGGCCGATACTCTGGGCGAAGCCAAAATCTGGCTCACCAATGCCCTGGCGCAGGCGGACTCATTGGAGGTGGGGCAGGGCATCGGGCCGGTGCATCATTTCCACGCCTGGTGGTAAACGCAAAACATAAATAACCCTTCCGGCTTACGGAGGGGTAGTTAATATTTACTTTAATTAACTATTCTCAAATAGTGTCGCAGGTTCGCGGAAGCATCAACGCGTGATAACGGAGTCGATGATATGAAACAGCACGCTTTGCTATTACCGTTCATCTCTCTCTTACTGAGCGCCTGCGGGAGCAACGGTCCGTCGCCCTATACGGGCCATATCTCCACCAGGCACTATGAACACTATATCTGTTTAACCGCGCCTGAGGATGGAGAGATAGAGGCCTACAACCTGACCTCATCGAAGGATAACTTTAAGTCTACCTACTCTCCCGTAGGTGAAGAGGAGATTACCGTCCATGCGCCGGGCATCTGTTTTTTAGCGCGTTTTGATAAGGGCTATATCTACTCGTTTAATTATCAGGTAGACGGCGACTGGTATCACTTCCGATTTCTCAGCGATCAAAATGGCCGGATAACAATCCTAAACGCCTCTTAAATAACCCACTATCGATTCCCGTACGCTTAGAGATAAATTTTCATTAAACCAAAAGTATCAAAATTTCCTGCGAGCTGGAAAAATCCGCCGCCCGGTACCAGGCTTACTCTGCCTGCGAACTCAGGGCAGGACTAACCACGTTCGCCTGCGGGCGAATCTTACGGGAGCCTCATCATGACTGATATTTCACAGCTGCTTGGCAAAGATGCCGACAGCCTGTTGCAGCATCGTTGTATGACCATTCCAGCCGACCAGCTCTACCTGCCAGGACACGACTATGTCGATCGCGTGATGGTCGATAACAACCGTCCTCCTGCCGTACTCCGTAATATGCAGACGCTCTACAATACTGGCCGTCTGGCGGGAACCGGCTATCTGTCGATTCTGCCGGTTGACCAGGGGGTAGAGCACTCGGCGGGCGCATCCTTCGCCGCTAACCCACACTATTTCGATCCGAAAAACATCGTTGAGCTGGCCATTGAGGCGGGCTGTAACTGCGTGGCCTCTACCTATGGCGTGCTGGCCTCGGTATCGCGCCGCTACGCGCACCGCATTCCGTTTCTGGTAAAGCTTAACCATAACGAAACCCTAAGCTATCCCAACACTTTTGACCAAACGCTCTATGCCAGCGTCGAGCAGGCGTTCAATATGGGCGCGGTTGCCGTGGGGGCGACAATCTACTTTGGCTCTGAGCAGTCGCGCCGCCAGATCGAGGAGGTCGCCAGCGCCTTTGAGCGTGCCCACGAGCTGGGGCTGGTAACCGTACTGTGGGCCTACCTGCGCAACGCCGACTTCAAAAAGGATGGCGTGGACTACCACGTCTCTGCGGATCTCACCGGGCAGGCTAACCACCTGGCGGCTACCATCGGGGCGGATATCGTCAAGCAGAAGATGGCGGAGAACAACGGCGGCTATAACGCGGTGAAATATGGCTATACCGACGAGCGCGTCTACAGCAAACTCACCACCGATAACCCTATCGATCTGGTGCGCTATCAGCTGGCTAACTGCTACATGGGCCGTGCAGGCCTGATCAACTCCGGCGGCGCGTCGGGAGGCGAGGCTGACCTCACCGAGGCGGTGCGCACGGCAGTGATCAACAAGCGCGCGGGCGGGATGGGGCTAATCCTTGGCCGGAAAGCGTTTAAGAAAACGATGGCCGATGGCGTGAAGCTGATTAACGCCGTGCAGGATGTCTACCTGGATAATAAAGTGACCATTGCCTAATTAGTTACAACATGCTTTAAGTGAGTTTGTAGGCCCGGTAAGCGCAGCGCCACCGGGCGTTACTGTGCATAAGCTGCAATGCCGGGCGGCGCTAACGCTTGCCCGGCCTACGCAACAACCCCCTTTCATTGTGAGGTTAATGCTTCTCCCGATCTGCATCACATTTCCCCTCTCTTTTGTGAAAAGTGTCACTCAGCCCTGTGCTATTGCCCAAAAATCACCCGTCGCTTAGCGGAAATTGTCTGAGGTATTGGCTAAAAATTCTGCATACATTTACATCTGAAACAGCTTTTCAAAATGAAGCAGGCACCTGAGACAAGGATCCGTAATGAAAATTGAATCTGTAAACGTCACCGTTTTTCAGTATCCCACCCGTCGTGTTTCCGATAGCGCTGGTCACTCCCATCCGGGCCCGGAGAGCATGGCAAAAATGGCGATGCTGACCATTACCGCTGATGATGGCAGCCAGGGGTTCTCGTTTGCGCCGCCGGAAGTGGTACGTCCCTTTGTCGTGAACACCTTCTTCCGCAAGGTGATGGTGGGTCAGGATCCCTTTAACCGCGAGCGCATCTGGCAGGACCTGGCTCACTGGCAGCGCGGTAGCGCTCATCAGCTCACCGAGCGCGCACTCTCCTTTGTGGAGCAGGCGCTGTGGGATCTGATTGGCCGCAAGCTCAACGTGCCGGTCTATAAGCTGCTCGGCGGCTTTCGGGACAAAGTTCCGGCCTACGGCAGCACCATGTGTGGGGACGATCTGCCGGGTGGGCTCTCCACGCCGGAAGAGTACGCCGCCTTTGCCGAAACCCTGGTCGCCCGCGGCTATAAGGCGATCAAGCTCCACACCTGGATGCCACCGGTCTCGTTTGCACCTAATCCGAAGATGGATATTAAGGCCTGCGCCGCCGTGCGCGAAGCCGTGGGGCCGGATATCGACCTGATGATCGACGGCTACCACTGGTACAGCCGCACCGAGGCGCTCTATATCGGCAAGGCGCTGGAGAAGCTCGACTTTGCCTGGTTTGAAGAGCCGATGGAGGAGGAGAGCATGTCCTCTTACGCCTGGCTGGCTGAGAACCTCTCTATTCCGATTATCGGGCCTGAGAGCCTCGGCGGTAAGCACCACAGTCGTGCCGACTGGGTGAAAGCCGGGGCCTGCGACATTCTGCGCGCCGGGTCCAACGGCGTAGGCGGTATCTCACCGACGCTGAAGGTCGCAAGCCTCGCCGAAGCCTTTGGCATGGACTGCGAAGTGCACGGCAACGGCGCGGCCAGCCTGGCGGTGGTCGGGGCGATCCGCAACTGCCGCTGGTATGAGCGCGGCCTGCTGCACCCGTTCCTCGACTACGACGAACCCGCTGCCTATCTCAACAGCATCGTCGATCCGATGGATGAAGAGGGCTTTGTCCACCTGCCGCAGCGCCCTGGCCTCGGCGAAGACATCAATTTTGCCTATATCGAAGCCAATACCGTCAGTCACGACTAATAAAAAAAGCCAACGCCCGGTGGCGCTGCGCTAGCCGGGCCTACGTCTTACTCTACAAACGGTATACAGAGATGAAAAAAAACGCGTTGAGGGCTAGCCTGCTGGCGCTCTCGCTGATGATGGGGAGCGGGGCGACGCTGGCGGCCACGCCGCCGGATCAGCTCATCATCGGCATGAACATGAATAATCTCTTAAGTCTCGATCCGGCGGCGATGACCGGTAACGAAGTGGTCGGCATTGTCGTCAATCTTTACGACTCGCTGGTAGAGCTCGATCCCGACCAGCTTACCAACGTCCGCCCGGCGCTGGCCGAATCCTGGGCCATCAGCCCGGATGGCAAAACCCTGACCTTTCACCTGCGCAAGGACGTGAAGTTTCACTCCGGCAATCCCCTGACCGCTCAGGACGTGGTGTGGTCGATGCGCCGCCTGCTGCACCTCAACCTTGCCCAGGCCTCGGTGTGGAAATCCTATGGTTTTAGCAAAAAGAACATTGACGCTCAGGTGAGCGCCCCGGATGACTATACCGTGCAGATTGTCCTGCCGAAGGCCAACGATCCGCAGCTGGTGATCTACTCCCTCGGCGCGCTGGGCAATCTTGGCGTGCTCGACAGCAAAACGGTGCAGAGCCACGAGGTGAACAATGACTGGGGCAACCGCTGGCTGACCACCAACGAAGCTGGCTCTGGCCCCTTTATGCTGGAGACCTGGCAGGCAAAAGACGTGCTGCGCATGAAGCGTAACCCGGACTACTGGCGGGAAGAGCCGAAGATGAGCCGCATCGTGCTGCGCCATTTCCAGGAGTCGCAGACGCTGCGCCTGATGATTGCCAAGGGCGATCTCGATATCGCTAACAGCATGGCGGTATCGGACATCAACGCCCTGCGTAAGGATCCCGACGTTACCGTGGAAGCGGTGCAGCGCGGAACCGTCTACTACGTAGCGATGAGCATGAAGGAGCCGCACTTTGCTAATCCCAGGGTGCGTGAGGCGGTGCGTTACCTGATTGACTACCAGGGGATCAACAAGGCGCTGATGCCCGGCTATGGCGTGCTGCACCAGCGGCCGATCAAGGCTGGAATGCCCTCGACATTGCCGGACCCAGGCTACCGGCTGGACATCGCGAAAGCGAAAAAGCTGCTGGCCGAGGCGGGCTACCCGAATGGCTTTGATACCACCCTGCGGGTGCTGGCGGATCAGCCGTTCCTCAACATCGCCATCGCCGTGCAGTCCACCCTGATGCAGGCGGGCATTAACGCCAAAATCATCACCGGCACCGGGAACCAGATCTACGGTGCAATGCGCGAGCGTAAGTTTGACATGCTGGTCGGGCGCGGCGGCAGCGGCGTGGAGCCGCATCCGCACTCCAGCCTGCGCGCGCTGGTCTACAACCCGGACAACAGCGACGAGGCGCGGCTGACCAACTTCCAGGGCTGGCGCACCGGTTTTTACGATAAGCCGCTCAACGAGATGATCGATAAAGCGTTGCTGGAGCGCGATCCGCAGAAGCAGATTGCTGACTATCAGCAGATCCAGACCCGCTACGACCAGCTGATCCCCGCCCTGGTGCCGCTCTCCCAGATGGTGGACTCGGTGGTGGTCCGCAACGAGGTGAAGAACTTCCAGTCTCACCCCTCCGCCACCACCTTCCTGCGTGAGGTTTACAAAGAGCCGATTCATACCGGAGGAACCAAAGGATGAGTGTAGCAATCTTAGCGCCCGGCTCCCGCGCCAGGCGGTTCTCTAACCGGCTTGGTCAGGTGCTGATCACCCTGTTTGGCCTGCTGCTGCTGACCTTTTTTATCGGCCGGGTGATGCCCGTCGATCCGGTGCTGGCTATCGTCGGCCCGGACGCCGACCAGAGCACCTATCAGCAGGTTTACCAGCAGCTGGGGTTCGATAAATCTCTGCTGACTCAGTTCGGTATCTACTTCAACAACCTGCTGCACGGCGATCTCGGTAACGCGCTGCTGACCGGTAAGCCGGTAACGGACGATATCCTGCGCGTCTTCCCGGCGACGCTGGAGCTGGCGACGATGGCCATTATTGTCGGTGCAGGCCTCGGCATTCCGCTGGGGGTGCTGGCCGCCGCGCGCCGCAACTCGGTCTCTGACTACGTAGTGCGCATCATCAGCCTGGCGGGCTACTCCACGCCTATCTTCTGGGTAGGGATGATGGGCCTGCTGCTGTTTTACGCCTGGCTGGGCTGGGTCGGCGGGGCCGGGCGGCTGGATATGGGTCTTGAGGGGCTGGTTCCGCGCCGCACCGGGCTGTTTACCATTGACGCCCTGCTGGCGGGGAATTGGGCGGTGTTCTGGAATGCCGTCAACCACCTGGTGCTGCCCGCGTCGCTGCTCGGCTTCCACTCCCTGGCCTACATCAGCCGGATGACCCGCAGCTTTATGCTGGCCCAGCTCTCTCAGGAGTTCATCATCACCGCCCGGGTTAAAGGCTTAACCGAGCGGCAGGTGATCTGGAACCATGCGTTTCGCAACATCCTCGTACAGCTTCTGACGGTAGTGGCGCTGGCCTACGGCTCGCTGCTGGAAGGAGCGGTGCTGATTGAAACCGTCTTCTCCTGGCCGGGCTTTGGCTCCTATCTCACCGGTAGCCTGCTGCTGGGGGATATGAATGCGGTCATGGGCTGCGTGCTGCTGGTGGGGGTGATCTTCGTGATGCTCAACCTGCTCTCCGACATGCTCTACCAACTCTTTGACCCGAGGACGAAATCATGACGGTCTCTCTGGATACGCCAGTAACCGGCGGCGGAAATGAAAGCCGCCTGCGCCTGAAGCGCGCCCTGGTCCGCACCGGCGGTTTTATTGGCAAGATGGCCCGCAACCCGCTGACCGCCATCGGCGGCGGGATTATTCTCCTGCTGCTGGTCGTGGCCGCCTTTGCGCCGTGGATCGCACCCTATAACCCGCTGGTGCAGGATCTTAACGCCGCGCTGCAATCTCCGAACGCCCAGCACTGGTTTGGCACCGACGAGTTTGGTCGGGACATCTTTAGCCGCCTGGTCTACGGGGCGCGCATTACGCTCTACATCGTGCTGCTGGTCTCGGTCACCGTCGGGCCTCTGGGCCTGCTGCTGGGGGTGTGCGCGGGCTACTTCGGCGGCAAGGTTGATATGGTGCTGATGCGCGTCACCGATATCTTTATCTCTTTCCCAAGCCTGGTGCTGGCTCTGGCTTTCGTGGCCGCTCTTGGTCCAGGTCTTGAGCACGTGGTGATCGCCATTACCCTGACCGCCTGGCCGCCGATTGCCCGCCTGGCGCGGGCCGAAACCCTCTCGCTGCGCCAGGCCGACTTCATCTCGGCGGTACGCCTGCAGGGGGCGTCACCGGTACGCGTGCTGTGGCGTCACATTGTGCCGCTCTGCCTGCCGTCGGTGATTATCCGCATCACCATGAACATGGCGGGGATCATCCTGACCGCCGCCGGGCTGGGCTTCCTCGGTCTTGGCGCGCAGCCGCCAGAGCCGGAGTGGGGGGCGATGATCTCCAGCGGCCGCACCTACATGATGGAGTGCTGGTGGGTAGTGACTATTCCGGGGCTGGCGATCCTGATCAACAGCCTGGCGTTCAACTTCTTAGGAGATGGCCTACGTGACATCCTCGATCCTCGCAGCGAATAACGCGCCCCTGCTCGACGTGCGCGATCTCCATGTCGACTTTATCAACGGACGCGCGGTCACTAACGCAGTACGCGGCGTCTCCTTTCAGCTGGGCCGGGAGAAGTTGGCCATCGTTGGCGAATCCGGCTCCGGTAAATCCACTGTCGGGCGCGCTTTGATGCGCCTGCATCCGGCTAAGGCCCGCATTACCGCCGAACGGATGCACTTCGGCGATATCGATCTGCGCACCGCCAGCGAGGCGCAGATGCGCACCGTGCGCGGGAAGCGGATCTCCATGATCATGCAGGACCCGAAATACTCCCTCAACCCGGTAGTCTGCGTTGGAGATCAGATCGCCGAGGCCTGGCTGACCCATCATCCAGGGCGCAAGGCCGAAGCGAAGGCCAAAGTGCTGGAGATGCTGGACGTGGTGCGTATCCGTCAGCCCGAGCGCGTCTATAACCTCTATCCGCATGAGATCTCCGGCGGACAGGGGCAGCGCATTATGATCGCCATGATGCTGATCACCGATCCCGAACTGGTGATCGCTGACGAGCCAACCTCCGCGCTGGACGTTTCGGTGCGTTTACAGGTGCTGGGGCTGCTGGACGATCTGGTCCAGTCTCGCGGGCTGGGGCTGATCTTCATCAGTCACGATATCAACCTGGTACGCAGCTTCTGCGACCGGGTGTTGGTGATGTACGCCGGGCGGGTGGTGGAGTCGATTGCCGCCTGCGATCTGCATAATGCCCAGCACCCCTATACCCAGGGGCTAATCAGCGCCCTGCCGGAGATCCACCATCGTCGTCCCGTGCTGCCGGTACTGCAGCGTCAGGCCAGCTGGCTTAACGAGTGAGGAGCACACTATGATCGATGTGAAGAACCTGAACCTGTCCTTTGGCGAAGGGGAGAAGCGTAACCAGGTGCTGTACGACGTGAGCTTTAACGTGCAGCCAGGAGAGATTTACGGTCTGGTGGGCGAGTCCGGCTCGGGTAAAACCACGGTGCTGAAGTGCCTGGCGGGGCTGTTTACCCACTGGGATGGCGAGCTGGCGATCAACCGTCAGCCGCTGGAGCACCGGCTTAATCCACAGCGCTGCCGGCTGGTGCAGATGGTGTTTCAGGATCCCTACGGCTCGCTGCATCCGCGCCATACCATCGGTGATATTCTGGAGGAGCCGCTGCATATTCACGGTATCGGCGACCGGGATCGACGGGTAAACCGCCTGCTGGATCGCGTCGGGCTCAATCGCGCCTTTCGCGATCGCTTCCCGCATCAGCTCTCCGGCGGTCAGCGACAGCGCGTGGCGATTGCCCGGGCGCTGATCCTGGAGCCACAGGTGCTGCTGCTGGATGAACCCACCTCGGCGCTGGACGTGTCGGTGCAGGCGGAGATCCTCAATCTGCTGGCGGAGCTGCATCAGGAGTCAAAGCTGACCTATCTGATGGTGACGCACGATCTGGGCGTCATTGCCCACCTGTGCCAGAAGATTGCCGTGATGCAGTACGGCAAGATCCTTGAGACGCTGACGGTAGACGATCTGGTGAGCGGTCAGGCAAAAACCGACTATACGCGGATGCTGGTCAATGCCAGCCAGCAGTACAG
Organism: Pseudescherichia sp. L3; assembly: GCF_024656065.1. Lineage (NCBI taxonomy): Bacteria > Pseudomonadati > Pseudomonadota > Gammaproteobacteria > Enterobacterales > Enterobacteriaceae > Pseudescherichia > Pseudescherichia sp. L3. The sequence goes on along the minus strand of NZ_JANKYC010000001.1, from coordinate 1,991,790 downwards.
CCGGGAGATGGCGCGAGCAGTGGCGGCGTATTAACGCCGATGGTTATGCCGAACTTGCAGGCCGGGTAAGCGTAGCGCCACCCGGCAAATCGTTACCGCAGCAGTGGGCAGTCCGGCGGCAGGCGACATTTAAGCGCGCCGGGCAGGATCTCCATTCGGAAGTGCTGCCCGCTCAGCGGCTCGCCGTCAAGGTTAAAGGTGATCTCATGAGGGGAGGTCACCTCAAACCAGGCCGATTCGCCGTCCACGATATTCGGGCTATCTTCCGGTTGGGTGAGGGTGGTAAAGAGCGCGGGAAGAAGCTCCTCCCCGGTAAAAATGCGTATCTGCAGCAGACCGTCGTTGATCAGCGCGCCCGGGCAGAGCTGTTGTCCGCCGCCCGCCTGGCGGCCGTTACCAATGCCGATCACCAGCGCGTCGCCCTGCCAGGAGAAGTTTTCGCCACGGATCTCAACGCTGTCGGCTTTCAGGGTATCCATGCGCATCAGGCCGTGAATGACATAAGATACGCCCCCCAGCGCGGCCTTCATCCGCTCTGGCGTTTCAGTCGTGATGCGTGTGCCAAACCCGCCGGTGGCCATGTTGATAAAACAGGTCTGGTCGTTAACCCGGGCAACATCTATCGGCACGGCCTTGCCGACAATCGCCAGCTGTAGGGCTTTATCCAGCGTTTCCGGGACGCCTGTGCTGGTGGCAAAATCGTTGGCGGTGCCGAGAGGGATGATCCCCATTGCTGGGACGTTCTCACCCGTCGTGTTGACCAGCGCCGTCGCCACTTCATTGATCGTGCCATCGCCGCCGCCAGCGATCACCGTAGCAACGCCAAGCTCTACGGCTTCCGCGACGTAGCGGGCAGCGTCACCTTTTTCCCACGTGACCCTGACGTGCAGCTCGATACCTTCGTTACGCAGCAGAGTGACCGCCTCGCGCAGGGTGTCATCGCCTGCACTTTTGCCATTCAGAATAAGTAAACTCGACGGATCGCTAGTCATCCTAAAACCCTGAAAAAGAGAGAGTGAAGAGAGTGTATCTTAGCTGGAACGGGAACGTGTAAGAAGTGGCTGAAAGACGCTAAAAAATAGGCCTGGCTTAACAAGCCCGATCCGCTGGACGTTTGGTGTACTTCCACCCCAGGAACCACCCAACGACTGCGCCAATCAGAAACATCACCGGCGTGCCGATAAAAAAGATAGATGCATTCGCCGACATCTGATCGTCGCCATAAATGGGACCAACGAAGTAGCCACATATCGCTGGCAATAGCAGGTACATCAAAAGAGCACCGCAGAAGGCACCGACGACCGTACAAATGAAAATTTTTAGCTTTCTCATATCCCACCACACACTCTCTTTTAAAACATTAAAGCTAAATCATCGGCATTCTCTGAGGGAAGGGGTTCCTGATTGAGCTAGCCAAAAAGCCGCCAAAGTGTTGTAAAGTAATTACACGAGTTCAATCAAGTACAAGTTTCATCGCAAATCAAATATATGCTAATGTTTTTTAATGATTTTTCTTCCTAGTAACCAACCTGCTATAGCCCCTAATAGAGCGAGTAGAGGAGTACCAACAAGGAAAATAGTAAAGTTCTGCGACATTTGATCGTCGCCATAAATAGGACCCACGAAGTAGCCGCAAACAGCAGGCAGAATGAGGTACATAATCACAGCCCCGCATATCGCTCCTGTTAATGTACATAAGCACAATTTCAAGAATTTCATATCATTCTCCAGAACCATACTTCTTTTGCGTGTGAGTAGCTGCTCCAAATACCATCGATATTCATACCCCAGTGAATGCGTAGATAACTATTGCGAGCGGTAAGTCTGCTTCCATTCCAAAGATCAATATGATCCCCACTACGGTTTCGAAAGCTTTCATCTCCACGCCGCCAGTAATCCTTAAAAAAGATGATACCGGTTCGGTTTTTTAGCACATCTTCAAAATTATCTGCGTGTACTTTTATAACAGGAAAAGTACCAGGTATTGGTGTACGTTTGAGCGCATCGGCCAGTTCTTCTGCACGTAAAATATGCCCCGCACTTTTAGGATGCAACCAGCAAAAGTGAACATGAAGTTTTGTTACATCGTAACCGCATCGGGCAAGGGCGGTTCCAAGCCTAATGGCACATTGATCACCAAACGCTTTATGTCCATCACGCCGCCGACAGGGATTATCATCCCCATGAACTTCAGGATGCGCATTCCAAAGCGCTGAAAAAGTCATACTCATCGGTACTCTCCTGTTACTAAAACATCTAATAGATACAATCACTTGTTGTCATCTACTATAAGTAAAAGCGATACAGGAGTTTGAACAAAAAACCACAAATAAGTTAAGGTTATCTTATCGGGCAGACGCTGATGAGTCGGGTGAGTAAGGGGTTAGAGGCATGGCAGGCAAAAAAATAGGCCTGCGTAAGGGAGATTACACAGGCCAAGGAGGTGGTTCCTGGTAGAGCTAGCATTTATGGGTTATGTTTTTCAGCGCAGAGATAATACCCTTATCAAGCGAAACGGTATGTGATCCGATTCTAAGATTCATATCACTTGAAAAAATAACCCAACTGTACTACTTCGCCTATCAGGCAGCGTGCGGGTTGCGCGTCGTCTGGCCGTTGAAATTGCGCATCAGCAGACCATACTCCAGCTGCATATCCGAAGGCACCGGCAGCCAGACGGTGTAGCCATCGCCCGGTGCAACCGGCATTGCTTCGCCTTTGGCATTCTCCATATGCTCCAGAGTGAAATTGACGTTGCCGTGCGGGGTCATCAGCTCCAGGCTGTCGCCCACGGAGAACTTATTCTTCACCTTCACCGCCGCCAGCGCGCCGTTGCGCTCGCCGGTGAACTCGCCGACAAACTGCTGGCGATCGGAGATCGAGTAGCCCTGCTCGTAGTTCTGGTAGTCGTCATGGGTATGGCGGCGCAGGAAGCCTTCGGTATAGCCCCGGTGTGCCAGCCCTTCTAATGTCTCCATCAGGCTGGTGTCGAACGGTTTACCGGCGGCAGCGTCATCAATGGCCTTGCGGTAAACCTGCGCAGTACGGGCGCAGTAGTAGAACGATTTGGTGCGGCCCTCGATCTTCAGCGAGTGCACGCCCATCTGCGTCAGGCGCTCAACGTGGGCGATGGCGCGCAGATCTTTCGAGTTCATGATGTAGGTGCCGTGCTCATCTTCGAACGCGGTCATGTACTCGCCGGGGCGCTGGGCCTCTTCAATCATAAATACCTTGTCGGTCGGCGCGCCAATCCCCAGCGTCGGCTCGACGTTTTTCACCGGGATCGGCTCGTGGACGTGGACGATATTACCCACGGCGTCCTCTTTGCCCTCCTGGACGTTGTACTCCCAGCGGCAGGCGTTGGTGCAGGTGCCCTGGTTCGGATCGCGCTTGTTGATATAGCCCGAGAGCAGGCAGCGGCCAGAGTAGGCCATACACAGCGCACCGTGCACGAAAATCTCAAGCTCCATCTCCGGCACCTGCTGGCGGATCTCGGCGATCTCATCCAGCGACAGCTCGCGGGAGAGGATCACCCGGGTCAGGCCCATCTGCTGCCAGAACTTCACCGTCGCCCAGTTGACGGCGTTAGCCTGCACCGAGAGGTGAATATCCATCTGTGGGAAGTGCTCGCGCACCAGCATGATTAAACCAGGATCGGACATGATCAGCGCATCCGGCCCCATCGCCACCACCGGCGCTAAATCGCGGATAAAGGTCTTCAGCTTGGCGTTGTGCGGCGCAATATTCACCACCACGTAGAACTTTTTACCCAGCGCATGGGCTTCGTTGATCCCCAGCTGGAGATTCTCGTGGTTGAATTCATTATTGCGCACGCGCAGGGAGTAGCGAGGCTGGCCCGCGTAGACGGCATCCGCGCCATAGGCGAAGGCGTAACGCATATTTTTCAGCGTTCCCGCCGGGGAGAGGAGTTCCGGTTTAAACATGATGTTCTCGTTCTGATGACAGGTCAGATCCGCCGCAGTTCGGTGGGCGGGCAGGGGGTAATCCCCTGTTTTAAGGGCGGGAATTATAGCGCTGCACAGAGAACAGGTAAAGCACCGTCATCCGTAGGCCCGGCCAGCGGCGCGCCGCCGGGCGTAAATGTCAGGCCAATCGACCCGCGTCCGCTTCCCAGCGGTATCCGACGCCGTACACCGCCCGGATAAACGACTGCTCCTCATCCAGCGCTTCCAGCTTGCGACGCAGGTTTTTGATGTGGCTGTCGATGGTGCGGTCGGTGACGACCCGGTAATCATCATAGAGATGATTCAGGAGCTGCTCGCGGGAGAAGACCTTTCCCGGCTCGCTGGAAAGCGTCTTCAGCAGGCGAAACTCGGCGGGCGTCAGATCCAGCGCCTTGCTGTGCCAGCTGGCCTGGAAGCGGCCTTCGTCGATCACCAGCGGGCTGACCGCATCCAGCGCTTTCAGCTCGCGCTGGGGCTTGCAGCGACGCAGAATGGTTTTTACCCGCGCTACGACTTCCCGAGGACTATAGGGCTTGCAGATGTAGTCATCGGCACCGATCTCCAGCCCTAGCAGGCGGTCAATCTCTTCGATTCGGGCGGTGACCATCACAATCGGCAGATCGGAGAAGCGGCGGATCTCCCGGCACAGGGTCAGGCCGTCGATGCCGGGAAGCATCAGATCCAGCAGCATCAGATCCGGCGGCGTCTGGCGCACGTAGGGCAGCACTTTATCGCCGTGGTTTATTAGCGTCGGGGCATAGCCCGCCGCCCGCAGATAGTCCACTAGCAGCTGTCCCAGCTTCGGCTCATCTTCCACGATTAAAATGCGCGGCGTGTTTTCGTCAATCGGTAACTCAGTCATACATCTCTCGGTAAATCACGTTCCAGCGGTAGCTCAACTGTAATGCTAACCCCGCCAAAAGGCGAATGGGCTGCGGCAATGTTCCCGCCGTGGGCTTCAACAATGTTCACACAGATAGGCAATCCGAGCCCTGAGCCGCCGCTGGCCCGGTTGCGCGAGCCTTCGGTGCGGTAGAAGCGTTCAAACAGACGGCTGAGCTGCTCATCGCTGACGCCCGGGCCGCTGTCGGCAAAGGTCATCGCCAGGATATCAGGCTTGACGCTCGCGCTAATCAACAGCTGACCCCCGGCGTCGGTATAGCGCAGGCTGTTCTCCAACAGATTGTTAAACAGCTGCATCAGACGGTCGCGATCGCCGAAGACGATAGCGCTCTCCGGCAGCGAGACGCTAAGGGTTAACCCCCGGCTGGCGAAGCGCTCCCGGAACGCCCCGGCAGCGATCTCCAGCAGGGTGATCACGTCCATGGGGGCTTTCTGATAGGCCAGCGCCCCCTCGTCGGACATCGAGAGCTGATGCAGATCGTCAACCAGCTTGGTCAGCGTGCCCACCTCAGCCTGCAAGGAGGCCACCGACTCGGGGGTAAACTGGCGCACGCCGTCCTGAATCGCCTCCAGTTCCCCGCGCAGCACCGCCAGCGGGGTGCGCAGCTCGTGGGAGATATCGGCCATAAAGTCACGGCGCATCTGCTGGTTCTTCTCCAGCGTGCTGGCGAGCTGGTTAAAGTCCTGGGCCAGTTTACCCAGCTCATCCGGACTGGACGTCGCCACACGAGTAGTAAAGTCCCCGGCTGCCAGCCGGTGCGTTCCTTCCACCAGCCGTTTTACCGGGGCCAGCAGGCCGCGCGCCAGCGGAAAGGTCGCCAGCGCCGCCAGCAGCGTGGCGAGGCCGACAATCAGCCAGCTAGTGCGCCGCTGCTGGCGGTCAAAGTTGATATCGGTGTTGCGGGTCAGCCGCTCTACCGGGGAGGCGATAACCGAGCCCACCACCGCACCGTTGACCGTTATCGCTCGCCGGGTTCCCTCTTTTGGGATCGGCGAGCGCGGGCCAACCAGCACGTCGCCGCTCTGGTCGGTCACCCAGAACTGCGTTCGCCAGCCGTGGGGCGGCATGCCGGGGCCAGGCCGATCGCTGTCGCCGTCATGCTCAAAAGAGCGCAGGATCTGAAAGACAAAGCGGTCGTTGTTGCGCAGAAAACGCCAGTCGCCGTGGAGCTCGTACTGCTCTCCCAGCGCGTCGCCAAGCATCTGTAGCCGCTGCTCGTTGCCGTGCTTGATGTAGTCAATAAAGCCGCGCTCAAAGCTGATCCGCACCGCCCAGTGCATGGTGATCAGCAGCACAATGCAGGTAGCCAGGATCGCCAAAAAAAGCTTGCCGGTGATCCCCGGTCGCCAGAATTTCATCGTTCACTCCTTTTGCGCCGGGCAATCACGGTATTGGTGCTGGCGTCATTCGGCACGCGGGCAAAGACCAGCGCGGGCAGGGCGATAATCACCGCCATGCACAGATAGGTGGAAAAGAATACGTGGTGCACCAGGGTGCTGTCGGTCGCCAGATGCTGCTGACCAAACAGGCCCAGCAGCAGCCCGGCCACGGTGACGCCGACGCTCATTGAGAGCTGCATGATCATCGACAGCAGGCTGTTGCCGCTGCTGGCCTGGGCATCCGGCAGATCCTTCAGCGTCAGGGTGTTCATGGTCGAGAAGCGCATCGAGTTGATCATCCCCTGCACGAACAGCACCACCGGCAGCAGGTAGTAGAGGCCCGCCAGCGCCGTAGCCATAAACAGCAAACTCACCAGCGCCAGCCCCAGCGTACTGGCCACCAGCACCCGGCGGTAGCCTGCGCGGTTAACTACCTGTACCACGATCCGTTTCATGCCCATGCTGCCCAGCACCATTGGGATCATCATCAGACCGGCGTGGAACGGCGAGAAGCCCAGCCCGATCTGTAAAAATACCGGCGTAATAAAGGGCAGCATGCCGCTGCCGATGCGTCCGGCAAAGCTGCCGGCCAGGCCGAGGGAGAAAGAGCGAGTGCTAAACAGGCCGAGGGGGAAAAGCGCCGCCTCGTTGCGTCTGGCATGCCACAGGTAGAGGCCCAGCGCGATCGCGCCCGCAACCACCAGCGCCACAAGCGTAAGGGTAGAGATACCTAACCCCTTCTGGCCGTCGAGGGCGAGGGTCAGCGCCGCCATGCCGAAGGCCAGCAGCAGGAAGCCGGGCATATCGAAGCGGCGGGTTTGCAGAGTGTAGTTGGGCATTAGCCAGAGGGTGGCAATCGCCCCGACGATACCCACCGGCAGGTTAATCAGGAAGATCCAGTGCCAGGAGGCATACTCCACCAGAATCCCTCCCAAGGCCGGGCCGAGCAGGGGGCCAATCTGTCCCGGCAGCGTGACGAAGGTCATCGCCGCCATATACTGTGACCGGGGAACGATCTTCAGCACCGTCAGCCTGCCCACCGGCACCATCATTGCGCCGCCGACGCCCTGCAGCACGCGCGCCATCACCAGCCCGTCTAGGGTGCTGGCCTGGGCGCAGAACAGCGATCCCAACGTAAACAGCACAATCGCCGAGAAGAAGACGTTGCGCACGCCAACCTTATCCGCCAGCCAGCCGCTGGCGGGAAGCATCACCGCCACCGTCAGTACGTAGGCCACGACGACCATATGCATATGCAGCGGGCTTTCGCCGAGGCTCTGCGCCATTGAGGGCAGGGCGGTGTTAACGATGGTGGTATCCAGCGCCTGCATGAAAAAGCCGAAGGCCACTATCCATAGCTGCCAGCGGACCTGGTTCGGAAGATCGGTCATTTCACCTGCCTCTTTACCCTTTACTCACTCAATTACTCACTCAACAGCGGCTGGCGCCTGCGGGCAAAACGCAGCCGCAGCCGGTCAAAGAAGAGATAGACCACCGGCGTGGTGTAGAGCGTCAGCAGCTGGCTCATCACCAGGCCGCCGACGATGGTAATCCCGAGCGGCTGGCGCAGCTCGGAACCGTCGCCGGAGGTCAGCACCAGCGGCAGGGCGCCAAACAGCGCCGCCAGGGTGGTCATCATGATCGGCCTGAAACGCAGCAGGCAGGCCTGGAAGATGGCCTCCTGCGGCGTCAGGTTGCCGGTGCGCTGCGCCTCCAGGGCGAAGTCGACCATCATGATGGCGTTCTTCTTGACGATACCTATCAATAACATAATTCCGATCAGGGCGATGAGGCTAAATGGGGCATCGAACAGCTCCAGCGCCAGCAGCGCCCCCACACCCGCCGACGGCAGGGTAGAGAGAATAGTCAGCGGGTGCACGTAGCTCTCATAGAGAATGCCGAGCACGATGTAAACCGTGGCGATGGCCGCGAGGATCAGGATCAGCTGGGAGCGCATGGTCTCCTGGAAGACCTGCGCCGTCCCGGCAAAGCTGCCGCGCACGCTGGAGGGCACCCCTAGCTGGGTCATCGTCCGGTCAATGGCCGCGCTGGCCTCGGAGAGCGAGACGCCGGTCGGCAGGTTAAAGGCGATGGTCGAGGCGGCGGAAAGCCCCTGGTGGTTCACCGACAGCGGTGCGTTAGCGGGCTGCCACTTCGCAAAGTAAGAGAGGGGGATCGGCTTGCCCTCGCTGTTGATCACAAACATCTTGTCCAGGGCGCTGATATCCTGGGTGTAGCGCGGATCGACCTCCATCACCACCTTGTACTGGTTGAGTGCCTCGTAGATGGTTGATATCTGCCGCTGGCCGAAGGCGTTGTTAAGCAGGCCGTTAGCATCCTGCACGCTGATGCCCAGCCGGGACATCGTCTCCCGGTCATAGATCAGGTTCATCTCCGCGCCGTTATCCTGCTGATCGGAGTTAACATCTGCCAGCTGGGGCAGGGCCGCCAGCGCCTTGCGGATCTTCGGCTCCCACTCGCGCAGGTCGCCGAGATCGTCCGACAGCAGAGCGTACTGGTAGCTGGCGTTCGACTGACGGCCGCCGACGCGGATATCCTGGACTGCCATCAGGAACAGATTAGCCCCCGGCTCTTTCGCCAGTTTCACCCGCAGGCGGTCGATAACCTGCTGGGCGGTATCGCTGCGCTGGTCACGAGATTTCAGGGTGATAAACATCATCCCGCTGTTGACCCGTGAGCCGCCGGTAAAGCCGGTAACGTTATCCACCGCCGGATCGTCGCGAATAATCTTCATAAAGTCCGCCAGCTTGCCGCGCATCGCCTGGAAAGAGATGCTCTGGTCCGCCTGAATGCCGCCCATCAGCACGCCGGTGTCCTGCTCCGGGAAGAAGGTTTTCGGGATGGCGATATAGAGCCAGACGTTGAGCGCAATGGTGCCAAGCAGCACCACGCCCACTATCCGGGTATGGTTCAGCACCCACTTCAGCGATTTAGCGTAGCCCTGCTGAAGGGCGAGCAGCAGGCGGCCAAAGCCCCGCACCTTAGCTTGCGCTTTCGGTTTGCCGCTCTTCAGCAGCCAGCCGCACATCATCGGTGTCAGGGTCAGGGAGACCACCAGCGAGATGCCGATCGCCACCGACAGGGTGACGGCGAACTCCCGCAGCAGGCGGCCCGGCAGGCCGTCCATCAGCAGCAGCGGCAGGAAAACTGCTACCAGCGACAGGCTCATGGAGAGCACGGTAAAGCCCACCTCCCGCGTGCCCTGCAGTGCCGCCTGGAGCGGTTTCATTCCGGCCTCCAGATGGCGGGAAATATTTTCCAGCACCACGATGGCGTCATCTACCACAAAGCCGGTGGCGATGGTCAGCGCCATCAGGGAGAGGTTGTTGAGGCTAAAGCCGCACAGATACATGGCGGCAAAGGTGCCGATCAGCGACACCGGCACCGCCACCGCCGGGATCAGCGTCGCCCGACCCGAGCGCAGGAAGAGAAAGACCACCAGGATCACCAGCGCCACGGAGATGATCAGGCTATGCTCGACCTCATCCAGCGAGGCGCGGATGGTAGGAGAGCGATCCTGGGCGATCTGTAAGTCGATGGCCGCCGGGATGGTCTCCTGCAGCTCCGGCAGCCGGGCGCGAATGCTGTCCACCGTCTGGATAATATTGGCTTCCGGCAGCTTGCGGATCATCAGCAGGATGGCGGGCTTAGCGTTGGTCATCCCCGCGTTGCGCACGTCCTGCACCGAATCGGTGACGCTGGCGACGTCGCTGAGGCGTACCGCCGCCCCGTTGCTGTAGTGAACGATCAGCGGCTGGTAGGCCTCGGCGGTTTTGATCTCGTCGTTGGTTTGCAGCTGCCAGCGGTGGGTGCCGTCCTCGATAGCGCCCTGCGGTCTGCGCACGTTGGCGTTGTTAATCGCGCTGCGCACAGCGTCCAGCGACACGCCCTGGTTAAACAGCGCCTGCGGGTTGAGCGACACCCGCACGGCAGGCAGGGAGCTGCCGCCGACGTCAACGTCACCTACGCCGTCTATTTGCGAGATGGTCTGCGCCAGCTGCGTCGAGGCAAAGTCATACAGCTGCCCCTGGGAGTAGGTGTCCGAGGTTAACGTCAGGATCATGATCGGCGCATCGGACGGGTTCGCTTTCCGATAGGTCGGACGGCTCGGCATTCCGCTCGGCAGCAGGCTCTGCGCGGCATTGATCGCCGCCTGCACGTCTCGCGCGGCACCGTTGATGTCGCGATTGAAATTGAACTCCAGAATGATGCGCGTGCTGCCCAGCGAGCTGGAGGAGGTCATCTCATTGACCCCGGCGATGCGCCCGAGGGCGCGCTCCAGCGGCGTCGCCACCGAGGAGGCCATGGTTTCCGGCGACGCCCCCGGCAGAGAGGCGCTGACCATGATCACCGGGTAGTCCACCTGCGGCAGCGGGGCTACCGGCAGCAGGCGGAAGCCAAGAATGCCGCAGAGGGTAATCGCCAGCGAAATCAGGATGGTGGCGACCGGGCGGTGAATGAAGAGGGCAAAAAACTTCACTTACATCTCCTCCCCTTCACGCTCTGCGCGGCGGGGAAAGCGGTGGCGAACCCGCAGGGCCAGGCGGTCAAACAGCAGGTAGATCACCGGCGTAGTAAACAGGGTTAGCACCTGGCTCACCAGCAGGCCGCCGACCATGCCGATCCCCAGCGGACGGCGCAGCTCTGCGCCCACCCCGGTGCTGAGCATCAGCGGCAGGGCACCCAGCAGCGCCGCAAGGGTCGTCATTAAAATCGGCCTGAAACGCAGCAGGCAAGCCTGGAAGATCGCCTCCCTGGGCGACATGCCCTGTTCCCGCTCGGCGGCGAGGGCAAAGTCGATCATCATGATGGCGTTCTTCTTGACGATACCGATCAGCAGAATGATACCGATAATGGCAATCACATCCAGCTCGCTGCCCGCCAGCATCAGGGCCAGCAGCGCACCCACCCCGGCGGTGGGCAGGGTAGAGAGGATGGTAATGGGGTGAATAAAGCTCTCGTAGAGCACGCCGAGCACGATATACATCGCCACCACCGCGGCAACGATCAGCCACACGGTGCTGCCCAGCGCATCCTGGAACGCCAGCGAGCTGCCCTGGAACTGGGTGGTAATATCCCCCGGCAGGCTGAGGTTCTTCTCGCTATCCAGGATGGCCTGCACCGCATCCCCCAGCGCGTAGCCGTCCGGGACGTTAAACGAGATGGTAGTGGACGGGAACTGGTCAAGGTGGTTAATCGCCAGCGGGGTATAGCGCTCTTCCACTTTGGCAATGGTGCTGAGCGGCACCACGCCGCCGTCGCTGCTGGTCAGGCGGATGGAGTCCAGCGCGGCCAGACCCGGCGTTGCGGCGGTATTATGCTCCAGCACGACCCGATACTGATTAGCCTGGGTATAGATGGTAGAGATCAGCCGCTGGCCGAAGGCGTTGTAGAGGGCGTTATCCACGTCCGCCATCGTAATGCCCAGCCGGCTGGCGCTGTCCCGGTCAACGTTAACGTACGCGGCCAGCCCTTTGTCCTGCCAGTCGCTGCTGACGTCCGCCAGCTGCGGCAGGGTCTGTAGCTCATTCATCAGCTGCGGTACCCAGGTGCTCAGCGCCTCAAGGGTGGTGGCCTGCAGCGTAAACTGGTACTGGGTGCGGCTGACGGTGGTGTCGATGGTCAGATCCTGGGTCGGCTGAAGATAGAGCGCCACACCGGGGACTTTCGCCACCGCCTGCTGAAGCCGGGCGATCACCGTCTGGACGCGATCGTCCCGGTCATCCAGCGGCTTGAGGTTGATTTGCAGCCGGGCACTGTTCAGCGACGGGTTGGTACCGTCAACGCCGACAAAGGCCGTCAGGCTCTCTACTGCCGGATCCTTCAGTACGATATCGCTCACCTGACGCTGGCGCTCCGCCATGCTGGCAAACGATGCCGACTGCGGGGCCTGCAAGGTGCCCTGAATAATGCCATTATCCTGGATCGGGAAGAAGCCTTTCGGGATGGTCACCCACAGCAGCACCGACAGCAGCAGCGCGCCCAACGCCACGCTGAGGGTCAGCCACGGATGGTTCAGCACCCTCGTCAGCCCCCGGCCGTAGGCGGCAATCACCCGGTCGAAAAAGCGCTCCGAGGCGCGGGAGAAGCGGTTCTGCTTGCGCAGGGAGTCATGGCTGAGCATCCGGGCGCACATCATCGGCGTCAGAGTCAGGGAGACCACGGCGGAGATCAGGATTGCCACCGCCAAGGTGACGGCAAACTCGCGGAACAGGCGGCCCACGATATCGCCCATAAACAGCAGCGGGATCAGCACCGCAATCAGCGAGAAGGTGAGGGAGATAATGGTAAAGCCAATCTCTCCCGCGCCCTTCAGCGCCGCCGCCAGCGGCTTCTCGCCTTTTTCGATATAGCGGGAGATGTTCTCAATCACCACGATGGCGTCATCGACCACGAAGCCGGTGGCAATGGTCAGGGCCATCAGCGTCAGGTTGTTGATCGAGAAGTCGAGGAACACCATCACCGCAAAGGTGCCCACCAGCGACAGCGGTACCGCCACGGCGGGAATAATGGTCGCCGGGACATTACGCAGGAACAGGTAGATGATCATCACCACCAGGGCGATGGCCAGCATCAGCTCGAACTGGGTATCGTGCACCGAGGCGCGAATGTTGGTGGTACGATCCGACAGGACCTTCACCGTGACCGACTTCGGCAGGCTCTCGGTAAGCTGAGGCAGCAGGGTGCGGATGCTGTCGGCAGTGGAGAGAATGTTGGCGCCCGGCTGGCGCTGAACGTTCATCACGATCGCCTGCTGCTTGTTGGCCCACGCTCCCAGCCAGCTGTTCTCCGCGCCCTGCTCAATGGTTGCCACGTCGCCGAGGCGGATCGGTGCCCCATTCTGGTAGGCGATAATCAGGCGGCGGTAGTCTTCGGCGGACTGCATCTGGTCGTTCGCAGAGAGGGTCACCGCCCGCGTCGGGCCGTCGAGGCTACCCTTCGCCGAGTTCACGTTGTTGTTGTTAATCGCGGTGCGCACGGTTTCGCTGGTCAGCCCGAGGGCGGCAATGGCCTGGGCGTTAAGCTTCACCCGTACCGCCGGACGCTGGCCGCCGGAAAGCGTCACCAGGCCGACGCCAGCCACCTGAGAGATCTTCTGCGCCACCCGGGTCTCGACCATATCCTCAACCTGGGTCATCGGCATCGCAGTCGAGGTCACCGCCAGCGACATGATCGGCGGATCCGCCGGGTTGACCTTGCTGTAGACCGGCGGGTTAGGCAGATCGGAGGGCAGTAAATTGGTGGCGGCGTTAATTGCGGCCTGCACCTCCTGCTCGGCAACGTCCAGTCCCAGGGTGAGTTGGAACTGGAGCGTCACTACCGACGCGCCGCCGGAACTTTGGGAAGACATCTGCTTTAAGCCGGACATCTGGCCGAACTGGCGCTCAAGGGGCGCGGTGACGGCAGAGGTCATCACGTCCGGGCTGGCGCCGGGATAGAGGGTCACTACCTGAATCGTCGGATAGTCCACCTCGGGCAGGGCGGAGACCGGCAGAAAACGGTAGCCGATGATCCCCGCCAGCAGGATCGCCACCATAAAGAGGGTGGTGGCGACCGGACGGAGAATAAACAGGCGGGACGGGCCGCCGGTGGCGCTGGGAGGTAACACCTGCATCAGGAACCGGCTCCCTGTGCGGCGCGCGTGCCATGGGTTTTCGCCTGCGCGGCAGGGGCGGCGTCGGCGCTCTGGGCCGTCACCACCTCAACCTGGGCACCTTCGGTTAAGCGGTCAATGCCGTCGGTGACCACCCGGTCGCCTGCCGACAGCCCGGCGCTGATCGCTACCTGCTGGCTGTTCTGAATGCCAGGCGTCACGGTGTGCTTGCTCACTTTGTTCTGCTCGTTCAGCACCCAAACAAAGTGGCCGTCGTTGCCCATCTGCAGTGCGGCGGTCGGGATCAGCACCGCATTTTGCTCGGTAGAGACCAGCATTCGGGCGTTAACGAACTGATTAGGGAAGAGGGCGTCGTCCTGGTTGGTAAAGCGGGCTTTCAGCTTAATGGTGCCAGTGGTGGTGTCGATCTGGTTGTCGAGGCTCAGCAGGGTGCCGTCGCTCAGCTTCTGCTTGTTAGTGCGGTCCCAGGCTTCAACGCTGAGGGTCTGCCCGGCCTTTTGCGCCTGCACCACCGTGGCGATATCGCTCTCCGGCAGGGTAAACACCAGATCGATAGGGTGGGTCTGGGTAATGACCACAATGCCGGTGGTGTCGCCGCTGGAGATCTGGTTGCCGATATCGACCTGTTTCAGGCCCACGCGGCCATCAATCGGGGCGGTGATGCGGCCCCAGTCCAGCTGCAGCTGGGCGCTGGCAACCGAGGCTTCATCAGCTTTGATCGTGCCCTGAGATTCGCTCACCAGCGCCTGCTGGGCATCCAGCTCCTGGCGGGAAACCAGATTGGTTTTGACCAGCTGCTGATAGCGGGCCAGATCGCGCTGGGCGTTGGCCAGCGTGGCTCTGTCTTTCGCCAGCTGGCCCTGGGCCTGGGCGAGCGCCACTTTAAACTGGCTGGGATCGATCTCTGCTAAAAGGTCTCCGGCCTTGACCTGCTGGCCCTCCTGGAAGTGCAGGGCCATCAGCTGGCCGTCAACGCGGCTGCGTACGGTTACGGTATTGGCGGCGGTGATGGTGCCAAGGCCGGTCAAATAGCGGGGCACTTCGCCTTCTACGGCAGTAGCGGCCTGCACCGGTGCCAGCGGCATACCGCGACGGCCACCCGCAGCGCCACGTCCCGCCTGCGGGGCATGAGCGCCTGCCGCAGTTTGGGTGCTGTTGTGGCTATGCCAGTACCAAAGTGCGGCAATAGCGACAAGCGCCACGCCGATGACCATCGCCCAGCGGGCATTAACACGACCTTTCATTGTTATCCGTATCTCTTCCTGAAACATTTCACAGAATGATACTAGTTTAGTAATGCAACGCCGCAGAAAAATGGAGGAAATATGAAAGACCGTAGGGAATCGTCTGAATGCGGCGGGCGTTGCAGCGTGGGGGCATGAAAGTGCCGGGTGGCGGCTACGCCTTACCCGGCCTGGGGATGTGGAACGCGCTGGACGTTTTTAAAACACTACCTGCGCCCAGCGGGCGAGGCCTGCGGTGACCGAGCCAAAATCGTCGCCGCCGGCAATCGGAATGCCGGGTAGGGCGTCGGCAAGCGCCTTTTTGATCAGCGGTGAGCGGGCGCTGCCCCCGGTCAGGTAGATAATATCCGGCGTCTCGTTGCTGCTTGCCAGCGCCAGCTGCACCTGCTCAAGGATCCGTGTCAGAGGCTGGTTGAGGGCGGTCTCCAGCCCCTCCTGGGTTATCGCCGTTGCCAGCTCGTCGCTGATAAACGGCAAACGGGCCTCGGTTTGCAGGTTGTCGGAGAGGGCAATCTTGCTCTCTTCCGCACTGCGCACCAGGCGGTAGCTGAGGCGCTGACGCCACACCTTCACCAGCCGCGCCACCTTATCCCCTTCCCGGGCATCGCGCACCAGGTCGTTGAGCAAGCGACCATTAGCGCTGCTATAGAAGTCACTCTGGGCTGGGACGTCATTAATGGCTACCGCGTTCCACCACGGCAGGATCGGCAGGGCGATACCCTTTTCGGTCTGTCCGCCCATGCCCAGCAGCGGCATCAGATGCTTAAAGGCCAGCGCAATATCGAGATCGTTACCGCCGACGCGGCAGCCGCTGTGCCCCAGCAGGCTGGTATCGCGATCCTGGCGCTGGTGCCACTGGGGCCCCATCAGCAGCAGCGAGCAGTCGGTGGTCCCGCCGCCGATATCCACCACCAGCACGCGCTTCTCTGACTGCAACGTGGCTTCAAAATCCAGCCCGGCCGCGACCGGCTCGTACTGGAATACGACCTCGTTAAAGCCTGCGCGCCTGGCGGCACGCTCCAGGATCCCCTGCGCCTGGGCGTTGGCGTCATCGCCGCCTAGCCCCTGAAAGTTGATGGGACGGCCAATCACCGCGCGATCGATGGCCTCCGGCAGCTGGCTCTCGGCCTGCTGGCGAATATGCAGCATCATGGCGCAGACCAGGTCCTCAAACAGCGCGATCTGCTGCGGCTTCAGGCCGCTGGCACCGAGGAAGGATTTTGGCGATTTAACGAAGTAGACCTCTTCCGGATCCTGCACGTACTGCTGCAGCGACTGAAGCCCAAACTGCACGCTGCCTGGCAGCACCTCGATATCTTCTTCGCGGTTGAAGCTTACTGCCCGACGCAGCAGCGCCTGGGTTTCGCTCCCGGTGGCGGGGACGTCATGGTGGCGGTAGAGCCACTCGCTGACCGCTTCCCGCGTCGGGGCGCAGAGCATCGACGGCAGTAGCGTGCTGTCGTTTTCCATTTTTAAGAGCTGCGGGATGCCGTCGCGCATTACCGCAACGGAGCAGTTTGCCGTGCCGTAGTCAAAACCAATAAACATGAAAGTTCCCCATGCCGGTGAAGAAGGGGGGCGACTTTAGCCGAAAGGATTATGAAAGCAAAGCAAAAAAGTGGCGGGGCGCTTAAGCTGAAATAAGAGTGAGAGGAGTAACCATGTATACACTGAGCTGGAAGCCGCCCTACGACTGGGCGTGGATGTTGGGTTTTTTACAGGCGCGTGCGGTGACTGGCGTAGAGGTGGTCAGCGAAGGCCGCTACGTGCGCAGTTTTGCGATAGGTGAGCACCGGGGGATCGTCACCGCCGAGCCGGACGAGGCTAATCATACGCTGCGGGTTACCCTTAGCGATGGGCTGTTGCCGGTCGCCGAGGCGTGTCTGGCCCGGCTGGGGCGTCTGTTTGATCTCGCCTGCGATCCGCAGGAGATTATTCACGCCCTTGGCTCGGTAGGAGAGCAGAGACCGGGCCTGCGGCTGCCGGGATCGATGGATACCTTTGAGCAGGGCGTGCGCGCGATCCTTGGCCAGCTGGTCAGCGTGGCGATGGCGGCTAAGCTGACCGGCAAGGTCGTGGAGAGTCTGGGAAAGCCGCTGGCAGAGGTCCCGGGTTTCATCTGCTTCCCGACGGCAGAGGCGCTGGTCCAGGCCGATCCCGCGGCGTTAAAGGCGCTCGGGATGCCGCTTAAGCGCGCCGAGGCGCTGATCAATTTGGCCCGCGCCACCCTCGACGGTGAGTTTCCAGTGCAGGCTCCGGCGGATATCGAGCAGGGGGTGAAGCTGTTGCAGGGGTTTCCTGGCATAGGGCGCTGGACGGCAAACTATCTGGCGATGCGCGGCTGGCAGGCGAAAGATATCTTTTTGGCCGACGACTACGCTATCAAGCAGCGCTTCGCGGGCATGACGCCGGCGCAGATCCGCCGCTATGCCCAACGCTGGCAGCCCTGGCGCTCCTATGCGCTGCTGCATATCTGGTACACCCCGGACTGGCAGCCGTCAGCTGATGAGGATCAGTTGATGGCAAAATAGCTGGTGTTGAGCATGAGATCCAGCGGCTGGGCCTGGGAGATGGTGTCCCCGAAGATGTAGTCAATGCCAATGCCAGAGAGGGTATCCATCATCATTGGCTGGTTAGTCGGCCCGGCAATGCTCTTCATCCCCAGACGGTGAGCATGGCCCTGCACGATGGTGACCATCATCTCGTCCATCAGATTACCGTGCACATTGTTAACCAGCTCCGGCTCCAGCAGCACGTAGTCCGCCATCTGCGGCATGAGATGGTTGAAGATCTCCAGGTCGCGCCCAATATGGCTGATAATGAGTCGGCAGCCCGCCTGACGAAGTTTGGCGAGACCGTCGCCGATGCTGCTCTCTTCGCGCATCAGGGCATCGGCATCGATCACAAAGTGCAGCAGGCGGCCAGGCATTCCGCTCTGCGTGAGCTTCTCAATGATTTCAGTTATGACTGTCCGGCTGGCCAGCCCGGCGCTGGAGAGCGGCAGGGCAACGCTGACCCCTTTACGTACTACCCCGGCGGCGCTGTTGGTGAAGAACTCGTGGAGCACCCGGCGATCGAGGGCGCGGATAAGCTCCGGCTCGGCGAGGCCGGAACGGAAGGCGCGCTCCTCCATGGCTTCCCCTTCACTGGTCCACAGGCGCAGTGAGAGCAGCCAGAAGTTGCAGGACTCCGGCACCCGCGGGGAGGCGACACCGCGCGCCACCAGCAGGAGGTGGTTGTCACGGATCATCCGCGACTGCTCCTCAAGGGAGATCAGGCTGCGGTTGTGATGCATATGATCCTGCTGCGGCTCGTACACCGTGACCACGCCACGACCGTTGTTTTTCGAGGCGTAGCAGGCGATATCCGCCTGGGACATCACTTCTGAGGCCTGACAGTTGCTCTCATCAATCAGGGTGATCCCAGCGCTCGCGCCGATGCGGTGCAGGCGGCCCTCCCACATAAAGCGGTAGTCATTGATGGCATGGATAATGCGCCCAGAGATATAGCGGGCGCTCTCAATATTGCAGTCCGGCAGCAGCAGGCCAAACTCATCTCCGCCGAGACGGGCCAGGATATCGGTAGAGCGCAGCATGCTAAGCATCAGGGAGGAGAGCTCCCGCAGCAGGGCATCACCTGCCGCATGACCTGCGGTGTCGTTCACCGCCTTAAAGCGGTCGAGATCGATATAGACCAGCGCATGGCGCTGATGCGTCTCCTGCACGGTGTGCAGCAGGCGTTTAAGATGGTTCTCGAAGCTGACACGATTCGCCAGATGGGTCAGCGCATCATGGGAGGCGCTATAGCTCAGCTGGCGCAGCATCTTCCGGGACTCGGTAACATCTTGGATCACCAGCACGAAGCCGATGTTGTGCCCGTCAAGGGTGCTAAGTGGCGTCACGCTGTAGTGAATATCGTAGGTCCCGCCGTTGCGACAGTGCAGCACCACGTCCTGCTCGATAGCTGAACGTGATATATCACCGCTATGAATGTTTTCCAGCGCGGGGCCGTTGTCGCCAAAGGTAATGCGCAGCACATTCAGCAACGCCTGACCGATGGCGTGCTCCTGCTGCCAGCCGCTCATTTTTTCCGCCACCGGGTTCATAAAGGTGACGTTCATCTCCACGTCGGTACAGAGCACCGCTTCGCCGATAGAGTCGAGGGTAATGTGCAGGCGCTCTTTCTCCTGGAACAGGGCCTCGTTGAGCTGTTTCACCTCGGTCATGTCCATATTGATGCCGAGCAGCCGTTCAACCTCGCCGTTTTTATTCAGCACCCGGTTCGCCAGGGTGCGGATATGGCGAATTCCCTCTTTTACATGGATACGAAACTCAAGCTTAAACGGCGCTCTCGCGACCAGTGAGTCGCGGATAATGCGCTCGGCCTCCTCGCGATCTTCCGGTACCACACACTCATACCAGAGCTTCCAGGTGGGCTTCACGTGCGGCGGCAGCTCGTAGAGCTCAAACATGCGCTTATCCCAGCTGATGATGTCCGGCTCCAGATCCCACTCCCAGATCCCGATACCCCCGGCCTCGTTGGCCAGCGTAATGCGCTCCATCAGCCGTTTATTGACCCACTCGGTGTGCTTCAGATCGTTGATATCCTCTACCTGGGAGATGAAGTAGAGCGGCGTGCCGTCCGGGTGGCGTACCAGCGACACCGCCAGCAGCGCCCAGACGACATCCCCTGTGCGGGTGTAGTAGCGCTTCTCCATGGAGTAGCTGTCAATGTCACCGCGCACCAGCGCCTCAAGCTGCTCCAGGTCGTTCTTGAGATCCTCAGGCCAGGTGAGCTGCTGGAAGGTCAGCAGGCGTAGCTCATCCTGGGAGTAGCCAAGAAAACTACACAGCGCTTTATTGACCTGTAGCCACTGACCGTCCGTGCCCACCAGCGCCATGCCGATGGCGGAGTACTCCATCGCATTACGAAAACGGGCCTCGCTTTCAGTAATGTGCTTACGCTCGGCGCGGAAAGAGTACATCACCATGGTCATGACGTTGGCCGGCAGCAGGATCATCAAGAACGGCAGCCAGGGCGCGTTCAGCATGGCGCTGCTGTTGAAATTGGTAAACTCGATGGGGCTATGGGTCATTATCAGCGACACCACCATGATGGTGATGAGGAAGATAAGAAAGGCCTCCAGGCGTGGCAGGCGAACGGCGGTCCACATCAGCAGAACGATAACGGCAGTAAAGGGCCACGGCAGATAGGTCATCGAGAGCCAGCTGAGAAAGAGCGTCACGGCCAGCGTCACCAGGGTTTCCAGCAGCAACTGCGGCTTGCGGTGGCGCAGCAGGTAGTGCAGCTTGAACATCAGCCCGAGCGGGACCAGGGCCAGTGCGCCGATGGATTCTGAAAGCACCCATATCATAAAGGTGCGCAGCAGGTTTTCGCTGCCGGACACCAGGCAAATCAGCACTCCGCCGAGCAGGGGAGGGATCACAGCGCTGCCGATGGTCAGGCGGATCCAGTCGCTCAGGTTTTGCAGCGGGTTATACCACGGCAGCATCTTACGCAGCAGCACCGCGCCCGTCAGCGCCTCAATGATATTGATTCCCGGATACCAGAGGTTGATTTCTCTTGCGGGGAAGAGCACAAACGACCCGGCCAGGCTGCCCAGCGTACAGGCGATGGCGATGCCCGGCCACATGCGTCCGGCGTGGCGGTAGAAGGCCACCATCATAATAGATGTCGTAAACCACAGCGGCGCAAGAACGGTACCGAAACGGGTCAGCTCAAGGGAAAACAGGGTAAAGATAAAGGTCACCAGTCCTAAACTGAGCAACCTCAGTAGGGGATTTGGGGTAGTAACCAAAACGCGCTGGTATTGTTTATTCATTACCGCTTTATCCGCAGTCCCTGTGCCGCCAGGTTCATAACGCCCGGACGGGTAAAATTGAAATTTGGATTATGCTAGTACAAACAATTTACAATTCCTATGGTGACCGCTCATAATTTGACATCATAGTGTTATTAATCACTTAGTCTGCCAAAAAAGGCAACTGAACGCTGTAAAATTAAACGTTTTAATTTGCGAAAAGGGTAATATGCCAGATTAGCACCGTTGTGACAGACGTTTGCGCATTCGACTGGTATCACGACCGCGAAATCCCTATAATTGCCGCGTTTGACGCTATAGCGTCTCCCTTCTTTACTTCCAGGTTAATCAGGTCGCAAAAATTTATGACTGATAAGTCCCATCAGTGCGTCATTATCGGCATCGCCGGCGCATCCGCTTCAGGTAAAAGTCTCATTGCCAGTACGCTTTACCGCGAGTTGCGCGAACAGGTTGGTGATGAACATATTGGCGTTATCCCAGAAGATAGCTACTACAAGGATCAAAGTCACCTGTTGATGGAAGAGCGTGTTAAAACGAACTACGACCATCCCAGCGCCATGGATCACAGTTTGCTGTTCGAACATTTGCAGACCCTGAAAGGCGGAAACCCCATCGAACTGCCGGTGTACAGCTACGTTGAGCACACCCGTACCAGTGAGACCATTCACATTGAACCCAAGAAAGTGATCATTCTTGAGGGGATCCTGCTGCTGACCGATGCGCGCCTGCGCGAGTCGATGAACTTTTCGATCTTTGTCGACACCCCACTGGATATCTGCCTGATGCGCCGTATCAAGCGTGACGTCAACGAACGTGGCCGCTCCATGGACTCGGTGATGGCACAATATCAGAAGACAGTGCGTCCGATGTTCCTGCAGTTTATTGAGCCATCCAAACAGTACGCCGATATTATCGTGCCGCGCGGGGGTAAAAACCGCATTGCTATCGATATCCTGAAGGCCAAAATCAGCCAGTTTTTTGAATAACCGGGCTTTTTAAACCGTCTGGTTTTGAATAAACGGCGCGAATTGTGTACCGTTCAGAGATAACTTGCCTGCCCAGACCGAACTTAGTCGGACGGGCAGCACCTAAGGAGAAAGTGCTATGCGTTTGTGTGATCGCGATATTGAAGCCTGGCTGGACGATGGCCGCCTGTCGATTACCCCGCGCCCGCCGGTAGAACGCATTAACGGTGCGACGGTGGACGTGCGTCTGGGCAACAAGTTTCGCACCTTCCGGGGCCACACCGCTGCCTTTATCGATCTGAGTGGTCCCAAGGATGAGGTGAGCGCCGCGCTGGATCGGGTGATGAGCGATGAGATTGTGCTGGCAGAAGGCGATGCCTTCTTCCTGCACCCGGGGGAACTGGCGCTGGCGGTGACCTTTGAGTCCGTGACCCTACCAGCGGACCTGGTGGGCTGGCTGGACGGCCGCTCCTCGCTGGCGCGGCTGGGCCTGATGGTGCACGTTACCGCCCACCGTATCGATCCGGGCTGGTCCGGCTGCATCGTGCTGGAGTTCTACAACTCCGGTAAGCTGCCGCTGGCGCTACGTCCGGGTATGCTTATCGGCGCGCTGAGCTTTGAGCCGCTCTCCGGCCCGGCCGCGCGGCCCTATAACCGTCGCCAGGACGCGAAGTATCGCGACCAGCAGGGCGCGGTGGCTAGCCGAATTGATAAAGACTGAGCGCCTGTTGCGCGATGTAATAGCTGCTCGTTGAGGATGCCATGAGAAGAGTGTTAACCACGCTGATGATTTTACTGGTCGTGCTGGTCGCCGGCCTCTCTGCGTTGGTGCTGCTGGTGAACCCGAACGACTTTCGGGATTACATGGTGCGACACGTTGAGTCGCGCAGCGGTTATCAGCTGAAGCTTGACGAGCCGCTGCGCTGGCACGTCTGGCCCCGGCTGAGCATTCTCTCTGGCCGCATGTCGCTGACGGCGCCTGGCGCACCGCAGCCGCTGGTCACGGCGGACAACATGCGGCTGGACGTAGAGCTGCTGCCGCTGCTCTCCCACCAGCTGCACGTTAAGCAGGTGATGCTGAAGGGCGCGGTTGTTCAGCTTACGCCGCAAACCGAGGCGTCAGAGCCAAAAGACGCGCCGGTTGCGCCGCAGGAGAACGCCCTGCCGCAGGTAGAGAGCGATCGCGGCTGGTCATGGGCTGTCTCCCATCTGCAAATTGCCGACAGCGTGCTGGTTTTCCAGCACAAGGACGACGAGCAGGTAACGGTGCGTAATATCCATCTGAAGATGGACCAGGACGAAAACTATCACGCCAACGTCGACTTCTCGGGGCGGATCAACCGCAACCAGCGCGACCTGACCCTGGCGCTGAAGGCGAGCGTGAACGCCGCTGACTACCCCTATAATTTAACCGCCGTCGTTGAGCAGCTTAACTGGCAGCTCCAGGGCGGCGACGTCCCTGCTCAGGGCATTACCGGGCAGGGTAGCTTCCAGGCCCAGTGGCGCGAAGCGAAAAAGCAGCTCACCTTTAGCCAGCTGAATATGACCGCCAACGACAGCGCGGTGACCGGCAGCGGCAGCGTGACGCTAGGGGACAAACCCGACTGGGTGCTGGATCTGGCGTTTGACACGCTAAACCTGGAGAATTTGCTGGGGGCGGTGACCAACCCGGCCACTAACGCCACCGCAGCGCAGCAGGGGCAGGGCACGATCGCGCCGCCGCGTCCGGTTATCGCCCGGGACATGGACGGCGATGATTACAGCAGCCTGCGCGGCTTTACGGCAAATCTGTCGCTGGCGGCGAAAAAAGTGCGCTGGCGCGGTATGGATTTTACTAACGTGAGCAGCCATATCACCAATAACACCGGCCTGCTGACGCTCTCGACCCTGACCGGAAAATTAGGCGAGGGCATGCTCTCGCTGCCGGGAAGCCTCGACGTTCGGGGCAAAATGCCAAAAAGCGCCTTCCAGCCGCAGCTTGATAACGTTGAGATCGGCACGGTGCTGAAAGCCTTTAACTATCCGCTGTCACTGACCGGTAAGCTGTCGCTGGCGGGGGATTTTAAAGGCGACAGGATAGATGCCGAGGCGTTTCGCCGCAGCTGGCAGGGGAGCGCCCACGTTGAGATGGCCAACACGCGCATGGAGGGGCTGAACTTCCAGCAGCTTATCCAGCAGGCGGTGGCCCGCAGCAGCGATGTGCAGGCTGAGCAGAACTACGATAGCGCGACAAAACTCGATAGCTTCAGCACGGATTTGACCCTCGATCGCGGTCAGATGGCCCTCAACGATATGCAGGGGAAATCAGCGATGCTCAATCTCTCCGGTGAGGGCTCGCTCGACCTGGTGAAACAGCTCTGCGATACGCGCTTCAGCGTGCAGGTCACCGAGGGGTGGAAGGGCGATGGCAAGCTGATCGAGTTCCTGCGCAATACGCCGATCCCGCTGCGCGTCTATGGCAAATGGCAGGCGCTCAGTTACAGCTTGCAAGTAGATCAGGTTCTGCGTAAGCATCTGCAGGATGAAGCGAAACGCCGTCTTAGCGACTGGGCGGATCGCAACAAAGATAGCCAGCGCAGCAAAGATATTAAAAAGCTGATCGACAAGCTTTAATATCAGGCGGGTAATGGTTTGTGGTTTGTAGGCCCGGTAAGCGTAGCGCCACCGGGCATTGACCACTCTGCGCGGCGTTACACCTCGTAGTCCGCGTCTTCTGTCTCCAGCGGCACAATCTGTACCTTCTGTACGCGATGGCTCTCTACCTGAAGCGTTTTCAGCAGATAATCACCCACCTGCACCTCCTCCCCGACTTTAGGAATACGCTGCAGGTACTCCATCAGCAGGCCTGCGATGGTGTGATACTCCCGCTTCTCGTCCAGCGGTAGCGGCACATAGTGCACCAGATCTTCCAGCGGCATATGACCGTTTGCCGTCCAGCTGCCGTCGGCGTTTTTCTGGATATCGTGGCGGGCGTCAATCTCCTCTACCTCGTTCGGCAGGTTGCCAGCGATGGTCTCCATCACGTCGCTAAGGGTCACGATCCCCTCGATGGAGCCGAACTCATCGACCACAAAGGCAAAGTGCGTGCGCGCGTTACGAAACTGCTCCAGAGCCTGCAACAGCGGCAGCCCCTCGGGAAAGACCAGCGGCTGGCGGATCAGCACGTTGATGTTGAGCGGATCGCCGCGCAGCGACTGGTGAAGCAGATCGAGAATGTGCACCACGCCCAGCAGATCCTCATGCTCGTCGCCGCCGGTGACCACCATGCGGGTATGCTGGTTTTTGTCCAGCAGGGCACGGATCTCCTCTTCCGGGGCGCTGAGATCGATATACTCGATGTCATGGCGCGAGGTCATGATGCTGCTGACGCTGCGCTGGTTAAGGTTCAACACCCGCTCGATCATCAGGCGCTCCTGGGTGTTGAAGATCTGGCTATCGTCGTGATCCACCAGCAGAGACGAGGTCTCCACGTCCAGCTCGGCATCCTCTTTCTTATTGCTCAGCAGGCGCATTACCGCATCGGTGGTGCGCTGGCGCAGCGTCTGGTTAGCAGAGAGAAAACGGCGGCGGTTGAAGATCGCCAGCTGGTTAAGGGCCTCAATGATCACCGAGAAGCCAATGGCCGCATACAGATAGCCTTTCGGAATGTGGAACCCGAAGCCGTCGGCAATCAGGCTAAAGCCGATCATCAGCAGGAAGCTGAGGCAGAGGATCACGATAGTAGGGTGGCTGTTCACAAAGCGCGTCAGGGCCTTGCTGGCCAGCAGCATCAGCGCAATGGCAATCACTACCGCCGCCATCATCACGGGCAGATGATCGACCATCCCTACGGCGGTGATCACCGAGTCCAGCGAGAAGACCGCATCCAGCACGACAATCTGCGCCACCACCGGCCAGAATTTCGCCCCGCGCTGTTGGGTCGGGTTGTCGCTGTCTTTACCCTCTAACCGCTCGTTGAGTTCGACCGTGGCCTTAAAGAGCAGGAACAGGCCACCAAACAGCATGATCAGATCTCGCGCGCTAAAGCTGAAGCCGCGCAGTGAGAAAAGGGGGGTGGTGAGCGTTACCAGCCAGGAGATAGAGGCCAGCAGCAGCAGGCGCATCAGCATCGCCAGCACAAGACCGGTGACCCGCGCCCGGTCGCGCTGTGCAGGGGGCAGCTTCTCGGCCAGGATGGCGATAAACACCAGGTTATCAATGCCTAAGACCAGCTCAAGCACGACCAGCGTCAGCAGCCCGGCCCAGATTGATGGATCGGCAATCCATTCCATAATACGTTTTTCATCCTCCAGAAAAAATAACTACCCGACTCAGCGGGAATGGAATTTAGGATATATCGCAGATGTAAATGTGTCTATTTTTTTTGTCAATATGAAGTAATTCCTAAAAGCGCAAAAATAGCGACTTAATCTTATTCTTAAAAACTGGCATCAGACAAAGTGGAGCCTTGCCTGTAATTCCTTTAGCTGCAACAATTCTTCCAGCGTTAACGCGCTACTTTACTAAACTATTTTGCCGATGTCCTGCCCGGCGTTGTCCGCCCGTGGTTAAACGTTATGTCTCTGGATCATAAGGGGTATTAATCACCTTCGCTCATGCTATCAATCGGCTGCATTTGACCAGGCGCTTTTTAGGACTGATGCCAGTTATATTTAACAGTAATTAAATGCATTCTGTTAAATGTGCGGCGAAAGCAGCGCTAATTAAATTGCACAGGATAATTACTCTGCCAAAGTGATAAATAATCAATGATGAAATCCAAAATGAAATTGATGCCATTATTGGTATCTGTGGCCTTGATGAGTGGTTGCACGGTGTTCCCCGGAAGCAATATGACCACAATGGGTAAGGATGTGATTAAACAGCAAGATGCTGACTTCGATCTTGACCGCATGGTAAATGTTTATCCTTTGACTCCCCGACTGGTAGAACAGCTTCGACCCCGTCCCACCGTTGCGCAGCCCAATATGTCGCTGGACCAGGAGATCTCCAGCTACCAGTATCGCGTAGGACCGGGTGACGTCCTCAGCGTCACCGTCTGGGATCACCCGGAGCTCACCACCCCTGCCGGGCAGTACCGCAGCTCCAGCGACGCCGGTAACTGGGTGCAGCCCGACGGCACCATGTTCTACCCCTATATTGGCAAAGTCCACGTAGTGGGCAAAACCCTTGCTGAAATTCGCAGTGATATTACCGGCCGTTTAGCGCAGTACATCGCCGACCCGCAGGTGGACGTTAATATCGCCGCTTTCCGCTCGCAGAAAGCCTATATCTCCGGCCAGGTTAATAAATCGGGCCAGCAGGCCATTACTAACGTGCCGCTCACCGTGCTGGATGCGATTAACGCCGCCGGTGGCCTGACCGATACCGCCGACTGGCGCAACGTGGTGCTTACCCATGATGGCCGCGAGCAGCGCATCTCTCTGCAGGCGCTGATGCAGAACGGCGACCTCAGCCAGAACCGACTGCTCTATCCAGGGGACATTCTGTTTGTACCGCGCAATGACGATCTGAAAGTGTTCGTGATGGGCGAAGTGAAAAAACAGAGCACCCTCAAGATGGACTTCAGCGGTATGACCCTGACCGAAGCGCTGGGCCAGGCCGAAGGTCTGGATCTCACAGCCTCCGATGCCAGCGGTATCTTTGTGATCCGTCCGCTGAAAGGCGAGGGCGGTCGCAGCGGCAAGATGGCCAATATCTACCAGCTCGATATGTCCGATGCTACCTCGCTGGTGATGGCGACGGAGTTCCGGCTTCAGCCTTACGACGTGGTTTACGTCACCACCGCGCCGGTTACCCGTTGGAACCGTCTTATCAACCAGTTGCTGCCGACGATCAGTGGCGTTCGCTACATGACCGACACCGCCAGCGACGTTCACAACTGGTAACGCTCATGTTTAACAAAATTTTAGTGGTATGCGTGGGCAATATCTGCCGCTCTCCAACGGGTGAGCGGCTGCTGAAACACTATCAGCCTGCTCTGACGGTGGAGTCTGCCGGGCTCGGGGCGCTGGTAGGAAAAGGTGCGGACGCCACCGCGACCAGCGTGGCGCAGGATAACCAGCTGTCGCTGGCCGGACACAGCGCGCGCCAGCTCACCGGGCAGATGTGCCGGGAGTATGACCTGATCCTGGTGATGGAGAAGCGCCATATCGCCGCGCTGTGCGAAATCGCACCGGAGATGCGCGGCAAGGTGATGCTGTTCGGTCACTGGGACGGCGAGCGTGAGATCCCCGATCCCTACCGCAAAAGCCGGGAGGCCTTTGAGGCCGTCTACACCTTACTCGATCGCTCGGCCCGCCAGTGGGCGCAGGCGTTGCACGTTCAGCAGGGATAACCATGACAGAAAAATTACACCATGCTGCTGCCCCACAGACGGGCAGTGATGAGATCGATATTGGCCGCCTTGTGGGAACTGTTATCGAGGCGCGCTGGTGGGTGCTGGGCATTACGGCCCTGTTCGCGCTGGCGGCGACGATCTATACCCTGTTTGCCACCCCGATCTACAGCGCTGATGCGCTGGTGCAGATTGAGCAGGATACCGGCGGCTCACTGGTGCAGAACCTCAACAGCGCGCTCTCTAACAAGCCTCCCGCCTCGGATGCCGAGATCCAGCTGATTAAGTCGCGGATGGTGCTGGGCAAGACGGTTGACGATCTCGATCTGGATATCGGCGTGACCAAAAACACCTTTCCCATTTTTGGCGCAGGCTGGGATCGCCTTCAGGGCCGCCAGAACGAAACCGTTAAGGTCACTACCTTTACGCTGCCCAAGGGCGCAGGCGGAGAGGTCTTTACCCTCAGCGTGCTGGGGCCGAAGCAGTATCAGCTAACCAGCGACGCCGGGTTTAGCGCCCGCGGTGAGGTAGGCAAACTGCTGCAAAAGGAGGGCGTCACCTTTGAAGTCAGCGCTATCCAGGCAGCGGAGGGCAGCGAATTCACGGTATCTAAATTCTCCACGCTGGGCGTTATCAATAATCTGCAAAACAACCTGTCAGTGACGGAGAACGGTAAAGATACCGGAGTACTCAGCCTGAGCTACACCGGTGAGGATCGCAACCAGATCCGCGCCATTCTCAACAGCATTACTCGTAACTATCTGGCGCAAAACATTGAGCGTAAGTCGGAAGAGGCGGCTAAAAGCCTGGCCTTCCTTGCGAAACAGCTCCCGGAAGTGCGGGCGAATCTCGATGCGGCGGAGAACAAGCTCAATGCCTTCCGTCAGGACAAGGATTCGGTAGACCTGCCGCTGGAGGCCAAGGCGGTGCTGGACTCCATGGTCAACATCGATGCCCAGCTCAACGAGCTGACGTTCAAAGAGGCCGAGATCTCCAAGCTCTATACCAAAGCGCACCCGGCCTACCGCACGCTGCTGGAGAAACGCCGCGCGTTAGAAGATGAGAAGGATCGCCTCAGCGGTCGCGTCTCCGCGATGCCAAAAACCCAGCAGGAAATTGTGCGCCTGACCCGTGACGTTGAGTCCGGTCAGCAGGTCTATATGCAGCTGCTGAATAAGCAGCAGGAGCTGAAGATCACCGAGGCGAGTACGGTAGGGGATGTTCGCATTGTCGATCCGGCTATCGATCAGCCTGGCGTGCTGAAGCCGAAAAAGGCGCTGATTATCCTTGGCAGCATTATCCTTGGCCTGATGCTCTCTATTGTTGGCGTGCTGCTGCGCTCGCTGTTCAATCGCGGTATCGAAAGCCCGCAGGTGCTGGAGGAGAACGGCATCAGCGTCTACGCCAGCATTCCGCTCTCCGAGTGGCAAAAAGCGCGTGACAGCGTCAACACCCATAAAGGTACCAAGCGCTTCAAACAGAGCCAGCTGCTGGCCGTGGGCAACCCCACCGACCTTGCCATCGAAGCGATCCGCAGCCTGCGTACCAGCCTGCACTTCGCCATGATGCAGGCCAGCAATAACGTGCTGATGATGACCGGGGTCAGCCCGTCAATCGGTAAAACCTTTGTCTGTGCCAACCTGGCGGCGGTGATCAGCCAGACCAACAAGCGCGTGCTGATGATCGACTGTGACATGCGCAAGGGCTACACCCACGAGCTGCTCGGCACCGATAACGTCAACGGTCTGTCGGACATTCTGGCCGGGAAGGGGGATTTCTCTACCTGCGTTAAGCCGACCGCCATTACCCATTTCGATCTGGTGCCGCGTGGCCAGGTGCCGCCTAACCCTTCCGAGCTGCTGATGAGCGAACGCTTTGCTCAGCTGATCGCATGGGCCAGCAGCCACTATGACCTGGTGCTGATCGATACTCCGCCAATTCTCGCCGTGACCGATGCGGCGGTGGTCGGACGGCATGCAGGCACCACCCTGATGGTGGCGCGCTATGCCGTTAACACCCTGAAAGAGGTGGAGACCAGCCTGAGCCGCTTTGCGCAGAACGGCATTCAGGTGAAAGGCGTGATCCTTAACTCTATCTTCCGGCGGGCGACGGGATATCAGGATTACGGCTACTACGAGTACGAATACAAATCGGACGCCAAATAAGCATCTTAGGCAACCTCGGGGACAAGAAATGACAACCGCTAATTACCCAACGATCTCGATTTATATGCCGACATGGAATCGTCAGCAGCTGGCGATCCGCGCTATCAAATCGGTTTTACGCCAGGACTATCCGCACTGGGAGATGATCGTCGTCGACGACTGCTCATCGAATTTTGAACAGCTTGAGCAGTATGTTGCTGACCTGAACGATCCGCGCGTGACCTACGTCCGTAACGCGTTCAACTCCGGTGCCTGTGCGGTACGTAACCAGGCGATTTTACAGGCGCGTGGCCACTACATCACCGGTATCGACGATGACGACGAGTGGACGCCGGACCGCCTGTCGGTTTTCCTTGCGCACAAGCACCAGCTGGTGACCCATGCTTTCCTCTACGCCAACGACTACGTTTGCGAAGGGGAGGTCTACGCCCAGCCGGCCAGCCTGCCGCTCTACCCGAAGTCGCCCTATTCGCGCACGCTGTTCTACAAGCGCAACATTATTGGCAACCAGGTCTTTACCCTGGCCTCGCGCTTCAAGGCCTGCCTGTTTGACGTCGATCTGAAGGCGGCTCAGGACTACGACATCTTCCTGCGCATGGTGGTCGAGTATGGCGAGCCGTGGAAGGTCGACGAGGCCACGCAGATCCTGCATATCAACCACGGCGAGATGCAGATCACCACCTCGCCGAAGAAGTTCTCCGGCTACTTCCACTTCTATCGCAAGCATAAAGATAAGTTCGATCGTGCCAGCAAGAAGTACCAGCTCTTTACGCTCTATCAGATCCGCAACAAGCGGATGACCCTGCGCACGCTGCTGACCCTGTTCTCCCTGCGCAACGGCAAGCGCCTGGCTTATGGGTTACGGAGTAAATAATGCGCCTGGAAGATTTTCGCGCAAACCACTGGAGCCTGCGCCCCTGCTGCATGGTCATGGCCTACCGTATCGCGCATTTTTGCTCGGTGTGGCGCAAAAAAAACGTCATTAACAACATCTGGGCCGCGCCGGTGCTGCTGCTCTACCGCTTTATCACCGAGTGCCTGTTTGGCTATGAGATCCAGGCCGCAGCCACCATTGGACGGCGCTTTACCATTCATCACGGCTATGCCGTGGTGATCAATAAAAACGTTGTGGCCGGGGATGACTTCACCATTCGTCACGGCGTCACCATTGGCAACCGAGGCGGTGACAGTCTGGCCTGCCCGGTGATTGGTAACGGCGTGGAGCTGGGAGCAAACGTGGTCATCATTGGTGATATCACCATTGGCAACGGCGTCACCATCGGGGCAGGTAGCGTGGTGCTGGACAGCATCCCGGACAACGCGCTGGTGACAGGAGAGAAAGCCCGGGTGAAGGTGAGACAATGAATATCTTACAGTTTAACGTGCGCCTCGCCGAAGGGGGCGCAGCAGGCGTGGCCCTTGACCTGCATCAGCGCGCTTTACAGCAGGGTATGCGTTCGCGCTTTGTCTACGGCTACGGCAAAGGCGGCAGGAAGAGCGTCAGCCATGACAGCTATCCAGAGGTGATCCAGCACACGCCGCGCCTGACCTCGATTGCTAACCTGGC
Organism: Pseudescherichia sp. L3; assembly: GCF_024656065.1. Lineage (NCBI taxonomy): Bacteria > Pseudomonadati > Pseudomonadota > Gammaproteobacteria > Enterobacterales > Enterobacteriaceae > Pseudescherichia > Pseudescherichia sp. L3. Next base: position 1,959,786 of record NZ_JANKYC010000001.1, on the reverse strand, counting down.
GCTGTTCCGTCTCTTTAACCGCGATCTGTTTGGCGATCTCAACAGCCTCTATCTCGATGTGATCCGCACTGAGGGGCCGGTAGTGCTGCACTTTCACGTGATGCACAGCTACTGGCTGAAGCTGGAGGCGGTGGTGGCATTTTGTCAGCGGGTAACCGCCAGCCGTCGTGATGTGACCCTGGTCTGGACGCTGCACGATCACTGGAGCGTGACCGGCCGCTGTGCATTTACCGACGGCTGCGAAGGGTGGAAAAACCACTGTCAGGCCTGTCCAACGCTGGATAACTATCCGCCGGTGAAAATCGATCGTGCCCATAGCCTGGTGGCAGGCAAACGTCGCCTGTTTAACGAGATGATCGCCCTCGGGTGTCACTTTATCTCTCCCAGCCAGCACGTGGCCGACGCGTTCAACAGCATCTACGGCGCGGATCGCTGCAAGATTGTTAACAACGGTATCGATGTCGCCACCGAGGCGATCCTCGCCGAGCTGCCGTTGGTAGAGCCCAGCCAGGGCGCACCTAAAATAGCCGTTGTCGCCCACGACCTGCGCTATGACGGTAAAACTAATCAGGCGCTGGTACAAAAAATGATGGCCCTTGGCAGCGGCATTGAGCTGCACACCTTCGGCAAGTTCTCTCCCTTTGCTGGCGAGAACGTCATCAACCACGGTTTTTTAACCAACAAGCGCCAGCTGATGAGCGAGCTTAACCAGATGGATGCCCTGGTGTTTAGCTCCCGGGTCGATAACTATCCGTTGATCCTGTGCGAGGCGCTGTCGATTGGCGTGCCGGTAATTGCGACCCACAGCGACGCGGCGCACGAGGTGCTGCGCAAATCCGGCGGCACCACCTTTAGCGAGAGTGAGGTGCTGGATCTGGTCCAGCGGCCAAAAGCGGAGATTGCCGAGGCGGTGTTTGGCACCTCGCTGGCGGCGTTTAGGGCGCGCAGCCGTCAGGCCTATAGCGGAGAGCAGATGCTGGAGGAGTATGTCGCGTTCTATCAGAGTCTGTAGCTATCTGCTGCTGCCGCTGACCTATCTGCTGGTCAACGTTAAAATCGCTCAGCTGGGGGAGAGCTTCCCCATTACTATCGTCACCTTTTTACCGGTGCTGCTGCTGCTCTTCGTCGATAAGATCAGCGTTAAGAAGCTGCTGATCGCGCTGGGGATAGGTGCCGGTCTGACCGTCTTTAACTACCTGTTCGGACGGTCGTTTAACGCCAGCAAGTACGCGACCTCTACGCTGCTGTTTATCAACATCGTCATTATTATCGGGATGGTGTGGAGCATTCGCTTTAAGGTCGTCTCGCCCCACAACTACCGCAAGATCCTGCGCTTCTTCTACATGGTAGTGGGGCTGATCGTGACCCTGGCGGCGATGGAGATGGCGCAGATTATTCTCTCCGGCGGCAGCAGCCTGATGGAAACCATATCGAAATATTTGATCTACTCCAACAGCTACGTTTTGAATTTTATCAAGTTCGGCGGAAAGCGAACCACGGCGCTCTATTTTGAACCGGCCTTCTTCGCTCTGGCATTAATCTCAATTTGGCTCAGCATCAAACAGTTTGGTATCAAGACCCCTAAAACTGATGGTATGATTCTGGCAGGGATAGTTCTCTCAGGATCTTTCTCTGGCGTAATGACCTTTATTCTCTTTTATTTGCTGGAGTGGGCGTTTCAGTATCTGAATAAAGAGGCGATTAAGAAAAAACTGCCGTTGGCAATAATATCGTTAGCCGTTTTTATGGTCGGTATCGTGTTTGCATTTCCGTATATTTCCGAACGACTCGGCGATCTCGGTACGGAAGGCTCCTCTTCCTATTATCGAATCATCGGTCCGCTGGCGATGGTCGGCAGCGCATTAACCAATATCGATGGCGCGGTACGTTTTGGATCGCTTTATGAATATGTTGCATCATTCGGAATCTTTAACGGTGCGGACGTCGGAAAAACAATAGACAATGGCCTGTATCTGTTGATTATTTATTTTTCCTGGTGCGCTGTAGTGCTGACCCTTTGGTACATGAGTAAAGTCTTAAAAATGATGGTCAACGCATTTGGTAATAATCAGAATTATCGTGTTCAGCTTTATCTATTTATGCCGGTGTCACTCTTTTTTACCGGTTCGATTTTTAGCCCGGAATACGCATTTTTGATCGTTTGCCCGTTTATTTTGCGCAAGGCGCTTAATATTACTCAATCCTGATGAGGTGAAAACATGCTGCTCAGTGTCATTACCGTTGCCTTCCGTAACTATGCGGGCGTGGTGAAAACGCATGCCTCACTGGCCCACCTGGCACGGGCAAAGGACATTACCTTTGAGTGGATTGTGGTGGACGGCGGCTCTAACGACGGCACCCGTGAGTTTTTAGAAAATCTCAACGGTGAATACAACTTACGCTTCGTTAGCGAGAAAGATAACGGCATCTATGACGCCATGAACAAGGGCGTTGCGCTGGCTGAAGGGCGCTTTGCCCTGTTCCTTAACTCGGGCGATATTTTCCATGAGGACGTTGCCGACGTGGTTCGCCAGCTGGCGGACGAGCGCGAAAAGGCGATGTACATTGGCGACGCGCTGCTGGATTTCGGCGACGGCACCAAGATACGCCGCAGCGCCAAGCACGGCTGGTATATTTATCACAGCCTGCCGGCGAGCCATCAGGCGATCTTTTTCCCGGTGAGCGGGTTAAAAACCTATCCCTACGATCTGCAATATAAAGTGTCATCGGATTATGCGTTGGCCGCCAGAATGTTTAAAGCGGGCTACCCCTTTAAACGCATTAAGGGCCTGGTATCAGAGTTTTCTATGGGCGGCGTCTCAACCTCGAATAATCTTGAGCTCTGCGACGATGCGCGAAAAGTCCAGCGTAAAATATTGCGCGTGCCCGGCTTCTGGGCGCAGCTCTCTTATTTCTTACGCGTGCGTACCACCGGAAAGACAAAAGCCTTATATCACAAAGCCTAAATATAAGGGATAACCATGCAGGATCTAAAAGGATTCTCGGTACCGAAAGGGTTCCGAGGGGCGAGTGCGATTAAAGTTCAGCTGTGGTGGGCGGTGCAGGCAACCTTATTTGCCTGGTCACCGCAGGTTATGTATCGCTGGCGTGCTTTTTTATTGCGTCTGTTTGGCGCAAAAATCGGAAAAAACGTAGTGATCCGACCATCGGTAAAAATTACCTATCCGTGGAAATTAACCCTCGGAGACCATAGCTGGGTAGGGGACGAGGCCGTTTTATATACGCTGGGCGAGATTACCCTCGGCGCGAATTCGGTAGTGTCACAAAAGTGTTATTTGTGTACCGGCAGTCACGACTATTTAAGCGCGCATTTTGATATTAACGCGTCGCCTATCGTGATTGGCGAGAAGTGCTGGCTGGCAACGGATGTCTTCGTTGCCCCAGGGGTCACGATTGGCAGCGGCACGGTGGTAGGGGCGCGGAGCAGCGTTTTTAAATCGCTACCGGCCAACGCCATCTGCCGTGGCAATCCCGCAGTGGTGATACGCGAACGCGTAGAAACTGAATAATTTCTGATAAGTCTGGAGAATAAAATTATGTCTAAAGTCGCTCTCATCACCGGCGTTACCGGGCAGGATGGCTCTTATCTGGCAGAGCTGCTGCTGGAGAAAGGCTATGAGGTTCACGGCATCAAGCGTCGCGCCTCCTCGTTTAACACTGAACGCGTGGATCACATCTACCAGGATCCGCACGCCACCAACCCGAAATTCCATCTGCACTATGGCGATCTGACCGACAGCTCCAACCTGACCCGTATCCTGCAGGAAGTGCAGCCGGACGAAGTCTACAACCTGGGGGCGATGAGCCACGTAGCAGTCTCCTTTGAGTCGCCGGAATATACCGCCGACGTTGACGGCATGGGCACCCTGCGTCTGCTGGAGGCGATCCGCTTCCTCGGCCTTGAGAAGAAGACCCGCTTCTACCAGGCGTCCACCTCTGAGCTGTATGGTCTGGTGCAGGAAACCCCGCAGAAAGAGACCACGCCGTTCTACCCGCGCTCACCGTATGCGGTTGCCAAACTGTACGCCTACTGGATCACCGTTAACTACCGTGAATCCTACGGCATGTACGCCTGCAACGGCATTCTGTTCAACCACGAATCCCCGCGCCGCGGCGAGACCTTCGTGACCCGTAAAATCACCCGCGGCATTGCCAACATTGCCCAGGGCCTCGAATCCTGCCTCTATCTCGGCAACATGGACTCCCTGCGTGACTGGGGCCATGCCAAAGACTACGTGAAAATGCAGTGGATGATGCTGCAGCAGGATCACCCGGAAGATTTCGTTATCGCTACCGGCGTGCAGTACTCGGTTCGCCAGTTCGTTGAGATGGCGGCAGCACAGCTGGGCATCAAGCTGCGCTTTGAAGGCACCGGCGTAGACGAGAAGGGCATTGTTGTTTCGGTCACCGGCCATGACGCGCCGGGCGTGAAGGCGGGCGATGTGATTGTTGCCGTCGATCCGCGCTACTTCCGTCCGGCAGAAGTTGAAACCCTGCTCGGCGATCCGACCAAGGCGCACGAGAAGCTGGGCTGGAAACCGGAAACCACCCTGCAGGAGATGGTCTCTGAGATGGTCGCCAAGGATCTGGAAGCCGCTAAGAAGCACTCGCTGCTGAAGTCCCACGGCTACGAGGTTGCCATCGCGCTGGAGTCCTGAGCATGAGTAAACAACGTATCTTTGTAGCTGGCCATCGCGGCATGGTGGGGTCAGCTATCGTGCGCCAGCTGGAGCAGCGCGGTAACGTGGAGCTGATCCTGCGCACCCGTGATGAGCTGAACCTGCTGGATGCGGCTGCCGTCGACGCCTTTTTTGCCGACCAGCGGATCGATCAGGTCTACCTGGCGGCGGCGAAGGTGGGCGGTATTGTGGCGAACAATACGTATCCGGCTGACTTCATCTACGAAAACATGATGATCGAGAGCAACATCATTCACGCTGCGCACACGCACGGCGTGAACAAGCTGCTGTTCCTCGGCTCCTCCTGTATCTATCCGAAGATGGCCACCCAGCCGATCGCCGAGAGCGAGCTGCTGCAGGGGACGCTGGAAGCCACTAACGAGCCGTACGCTATTGCTAAAATTGCCGGGATCAAGCTGTGTGAATCCTACAACCGTCAGCATGGCCGAGACTACCGCTCGGTGATGCCGACCAACCTGTATGGTCCGCACGACAACTTCCACCCGAGCAACTCCCACGTCATCCCGGCGCTGCTGCGACGCTTTCATGAGGCGGCCGAGCAGAACGCCACTGACGTGGTGGTGTGGGGCAGCGGCACGCCGATGCGCGAGTTCCTGCACGTCGATGATATGGCTGCGGCCAGCATCCACGTGATGGAGCTGGATCGCGAGGTGTGGCTGGAGAACACCGAGCCGATGCTGTCACACATCAACGTCGGTACTGGGGTTGACTGCACCATTCGCGAGCTGGCGCAGACCCTTGCTCAGGTCACGGGCTTCAAGGGGCGGGTGGTGTTTGACGCCACCAAACCCGACGGCACGCCGCGCAAGCTGCTGGACGTGTCGCGCCTGCACGCCCTGGGCTGGCGTCATGAGATCTCGCTGGAGCAGGGGCTGGCAAGCACCTACCAGTGGTTCCTTGAAAACCAGCACCGGTTCCGGGGGTAGGCATGTTTTTAAGTCAGGAAGATTTTGCCACCGTGGTGCGTTCCACGCCGTTAATCTCCATCGATCTGATCGTGGAGAACGCGCGCGGCGAGTTTCTGCTCGGCAAGCGCACTAACCGTCCTGCGCAGGGCTTCTGGTTTGTGCCCGGCGGGCGCGTGCAGAAAGATGAGCCGCTGGCCCAGGCGTTTGAGCGCCTGACCCTGGCCGAGCTTGGCGTGCGTCTGCCGCTGACGGCGGGGGAGTTTTACGGCGTCTGGCAGCACTTCTATGACGACAACTTCTCCGGGAGCGACTTCAGCACCCACTACATCGTGCTCGGCTTCCGCCTGAAGGTCAATCAGGCGGATCTGGCCCTGCCGGATGCGCAGCATGAAGCGTACCGCTGGCTGACGCCAGAGGCGCTGATCGCCGACGAGAACGTGCACGACAACAGCCGGGCATACTTTATGGATAAGGGTCAGGCGGTTGGCATATGAAGATCCTTGTGTACGGCATTAACTACTCGCCGGAGCTTACCGGCATCGGCAAGTACACCGGTGAGATGGTGGAGTGGATGGCCCGTCAGGGCCATGACGTGCGGGTCATCACCGCACCGCCTTACTACCCAGAGTGGAAGGTGGGCGAACGCTACTCGGCCTGGCGCTATCGTCGGGAAGAGGGGGCGGCGACCGTCTGGCGCTGTCCGCTGTATGTGCCAAAGCAGCCTTCGACCCTGAAGCGGCTGGTTCACCTCGGCAGCTTTGCTCTCAGCAGCTTTTTCCCGCTGCTGGCCCAGCGCCGCTGGAAGCCGGATCGCATCATCGGCGTCGTGCCGACCCTGTTCTGTACGCCGGGGATGCGCCTGCTGGCGAAGCTCTCCGGGGCACGCACGCTGCTGCACATTCAGGACTATGAGGTAGACGCCATGCTCGGCCTCGGAATGGCGGGCAACGGCAAGGGCGGTAAGGTCGCGAAGCTGGCCAGCGCCTTTGAGCGCAGCGGTCTGCTTGGGGTAGATAACGTCTCCACTATCTCCCGTTCGATGATGAACAAAGCCCGGGAGAAGGGCGTGGCCGAAGAGCGGGTTATCTTCTTCCCGAACTGGTCAGAAGTGGCGCGCTTTCGCGATGTCAGCGAGAGCGAGGTTGCTCAGCTGCGTGCCTCGCTCGGCCTGCCGGACGACAAACGCATCATTCTCTACTCCGGCAACATCGGCGAGAAGCAGGGTCTGGAGAGCGTTATTGAGGCGGCAGCGCGCCTGCGCGCCGAGCCGTGGCTGTTTGTGATTGTCGGCCAGGGCGGCGGCAAGGCCCGGCTGGAAAAACTGGCCGCCGAGCGCGGGCTGGACAACGTCAAATTCTTCCCGCTGCAGCCCTACGAGGCGCTGCCGGCGCTGTTGAAAATGGGCGACTGCCATCTGGTGATCCAGAAGCGCGGCGCGGCGGATGCGGTACTGCCCTCCAAGCTCACTAACATTCTGGCGGTGGGCGGGAACGCGGTGATCACCGCGGAAGCGGATACCGAGCTGGGCCAGCTCTGCACCGCCTTTCCCGGCATTGCCGTGTGCGTCGAGCCGGAGTCGGTGGATGCGCTGGTGAGCGGGATCGCGCAGGCGTTAGCCCTGCCTAAAAACAACACGGTGGCACGTGAATATGCCGAACGCACGCTCGAAAAAGAGAGCGTGTTGAGCCAATTTATTGCCGATATCCAGGGATAATCATGAAGCAAACCACCCTTTTTCCGGTAGTCATGGCTGGTGGCACGGGTAGCCGCCTGTGGCCGCTCTCCCGCGTGCTTTACCCCAAACAGTTTCTCTGCCTGAAGGGCGAGCTGACGATGTTACAGGCGACGATTAACCGTCTGAACGGCGTCGAGTGCGAAAGCCCGGTAGTGATCTGCAATGAAGAGCACCGCTTTATCGTTGCCGAGCAGCTGCGTCAGCTTGATAAGCTGACCGAAAACATCATTCTTGAGCCGGCGGGACGCAACACCGCGCCTGCCATCGCCCTCGCGGCGCTGGCCGCTAAGCGCAACAGCCCTGATGCGGATCCGCTTCTGCTGGTACTCGCTGCCGATCACGTGATCCAGCAGGAAGAGTCCTTCCGCGAGGCGGTGCGCGCGGCAATGCCCTATGCCGAAAGCGGCAAGCTGGTGACCTTCGGCATCGTGCCGGATCTGCCCGAGACCGGCTACGGCTACATTCGTCGTGGCGAGGTCAGTCAGGGCGGGATCGATACCGTTGCCTTCGAAGTGGCGCAGTTTGTCGAAAAACCCAATCTGGAAACGGCGCAGGCCTACGTTGCCAGCGGCGAATACTACTGGAACAGCGGCATGTTCCTGTTCCGCGCCGGGCGCTATCTCGACGAGTTAAAGCGCTTCCGCCCGGACATTCTCGAAGCCTGTGAGAACGCCATGCGCACCGTTGATCCGGATCTCGACTTTATCCGCGTTGATGAAGAGGCGTTCCTCGCCTGCCCGGAAGAGTCGGTGGACTACGCGGTGATGGAGAAGACCGCCGACGCAGTGGTGGTTCCGATGGACGCGGGCTGGAGCGACGTCGGCTCCTGGTCCTCGCTGTGGGAGATCAGCCCCCATACGCCGGAGGGAAACGTTCACCACGGCGACGTCATCAGCCACAAAACCGAAAATAGCTATGTCTACGCCGAGTCAGGCCTGGTCACCACCGTGGGGGTCAAGGATCTGGTGATTGTCCAGACCAAAGATGCGGTGCTGATCGCCGACCGCAACGCGGTGCAGGACGTCAAAAAAGTCGTCGAGCAGATCAAAGCCGACGGTCGTCATGAGCACCACGTCCACCGCGAGGTATACCGTCCGTGGGGTAAATATGACTCCATCGACTCAGGCGAGCGTTACCAGGTAAAACGGATCACCGTCAAGCCGGGGGAGGGACTCTCCCTGCAGATGCACCACCACCGGGCCGAGCACTGGATCGTGGTAGCGGGCACGGCGAAGGTGACCATCAACGACGAAATCCGCCTGATTGGTGAGAACGAGTCGGTTTACATCCCCCTTGGCGCGACCCACTGCCTGGAGAACCCCGGCAAGATCCCGCTGGATCTGATTGAGGTGCGCTCCGGCGGCTACCTCGAAGAGGACGACGTGGTGCGCTTCGAAGACCGCTACGGGCGAGTTTAGTACGCATTAACTCTGCCCGGCAGCGTGCGCTTACCGGGCCTATGGAGGCCATTATGGAAAAATTAACCTGTTTTAAAGCCTATGATATTCGCGGCAGGCTGGGCACGGAGCTCAATGAAGAGATCGCCTGGCGCATTGGCCGCGCCTATGGTGAATACCTGAAGCCGCAAACCATCGTGCTGGGGGGCGACGTGCGCCTGACCAGCGAGGCGCTGAAGCTGGCGCTGGCGAAGGGGTTGCAGGACGCCGGGGTAGACGTGCTCGACCTCGGGATGTGCGGCACGGAAGAGATCTACTTCGCCACCTTCCACCTCGGGATTGACGGCGGTATCGAAGTCACCGCCAGCCACAACCCGATGGACTACAACGGCATGAAGCTGGTGCGCAAGGGCGCGCGCCCGATCAGCGGCGATACCGGCCTGCGCGACGTGCAGCGTCTGGCAGAGGCCAACGATTTCCCGCCGGTTAATCCGGCGAAGCGCGGCAGCTATAAGCAGATCGATCTGCGCGATGCCTATATTGACCACCTGCTGGGCTATATCGATGTGGCGAATCTCAAGCCGTTGACGCTGGTGATTAACGCTGGCAACGGCGCGGCGGGCCCGGTGATTGATGCCATCGAAGCGCGTTTCCAGGCGCTGAAGGTGCCGGTAACCTTTATCAAAGTGCACAACACCCCGGACGGCAACTTCCCGAACGGTATTCCTAACCCGCTGCTGCCGGAGTGCCGGGACAGCACCCGCGATGCGGTGATTGCCCACCGTGCCGATATGGGCATCGCTTTTGACGGCGACTTTGATCGCTGCTTCCTGTTCGACGGCGAGGGTCAGTTTATCGAGGGCTACTACATTGTTGGCCTGCTGGCGCAGGCGTTTCTGGAGAAGCATCCCGGCGCGAAAATCATCCACGACCCGCGCCTCTCCTGGAACACCGTAGACGTGGTGACCCAGGCCGGCGGCACGCCGGTAATGTCGAAAACCGGCCACGCCTTTATCAAAGAGCGGATGCGCGCCGAGGATGCGATCTACGGCGGCGAGATGAGCGCCCACCACTACTTCCGCGACTTTGCCTACTGCGACAGTGGGATGATCCCCTGGCTGCTGGTCACCGAGCTGCTGTGCCTCTCCGGTCAGCCGCTGTCGGCGCTGGTGCGCGATCGCATGGCGGCGTTCCCTGCCAGCGGTGAGATCAACCGTACCCTCAGCGAACCGGCGCAGGCCATTGCCCGCGTGGAGCAGCATTTTGCCAGCGGGGCGCAGGAGATTGATCGTACCGACGGTCTCAGCGTCGCCTTCCCAAGGTGGCGCTTTAACCTGCGATCCTCTAATACCGAGCCGGTGGTACGCCTGAACGTCGAGTCCCAGGGCGACGTCTCGCTGATGGAGGCGAAGACGCAGGAAATTCTGGCGCTGCTCGACAGGTAGCCGTTGCGAGCCCTCTCTTCGGAGAGGGCATTAATGAACAGGAACAACGATGACAAACTTAAAAAAGCGCGAGCGAGCCAAAACGAATGCATCGTTAATCTCTATGGTGCAGCGATTTTCGGACATCACTATCCTGTTTGGCGGGCTTTGGGTGGTCTGTAAGGCAAACGCCTTACCCTTTTTCTATCTGCATCTGCTGATGGCGCTGATGGCGCTGGTGGTTTTCCAGATGATTGGCGGTATGACCGATTTCTACCGCTCGTGGCGCGGGGTGAAGATCTCCACCGAGCTGGTGCTGCTGCTGCAAAACTGGACCCTGAGCCTGATCTTCAGCGCCGGGCTGATGGCCTTTAACGCTGATTTTAACGACGACTTCTCGCTGTTTTTCGCCTGGTACGTGCTGAGCAGCATTGGCCTGGTGGTCTGCCGCTCGCTGATCCGCTTCGGCGCGGGCTGGCTGCGTAACCGTGGATATAACACCCGCCGGGTGGCCATTGCCGGCGATCTGCCGGTGGGGCAGATGCTGCTGGAGAGCTTCCGCAACGAGCCGTGGCTGGGCTTTGAGGTGGTGGGCGTCTATCACGACGTGGGCCCCGAGGGCGTGTCGGCGGAGTGGACGGGCACTATTGCGCAGCTCATTGAGGATGCCAAGGCGGCGAAAATCCACAACGTCTACATCGCCATGTCGATGAACGACGCTGCCAGCATTAAAAAGCTGGTGAGCGATCTGGCGGATACGACCTGCTCGGTGATCCTTATTCCCGATGTCTTTACCTTCAATATCCTGCATTCGCGTATTGAGGAGATGAACGGTATTCCGGTGGTGCCGCTGTACGACACGCCGCTCTCCGGCATGAACCGCGTCCTGAAACGCCTTGAGGACATCGTACTCTCCTCGCTGATCCTGCTGATGATCTCCCCGGTGCTGCTGAGCATTGCTGCTGCCGTGAAGTTCACCTCGCCGGGCCCGGTGATCTTCCGTCAGACTCGCTACGGCATGGACGGCAAGCCCATCATGGTGTGGAAGTTCCGCTCCATGAAGGTGATGGAGAACGACAGCGTAGTCACCCAGGCGACGCAGAACGATCCCCGCGTGACCCGCGTCGGCAACTTCCTGCGTCGTACCTCGCTCGACGAGCTGCCGCAGTTTATTAACGTCCTCACCGGTGGCATGTCGATTGTGGGCCCGCGTCCGCACGCCGTGGCGCATAACGAGCAGTACCGGACGCTGATCCAGGGCTACATGCTGCGCCATAAGGTCAAGCCAGGCATTACCGGCTGGGCACAGATCAACGGCTGGCGCGGAGAAACCGACACCCTGGAGAAGATGGAGAAACGGATCGAGTTCGACCTGGAGTACATTCGCGAATGGAGCCTCTGGTTCGATATCAAGATCGTTTTCCTGACCATTTTCAAAGGCTTTGTTAACAAAGCGGCCTACTGAGTGAGTACCCTGTGAGCCTGAGAGAGAAAACCTTAAGCGGGGCCAAATGGTCGGCGATGGCTACCGTCACGATCATTGGCCTCGGCCTGGTGCAGATGACCTGGCTGGCGCGAATTATCGACAGCCACCAGTTTGGCCTGCTGACCGTGGCGCTGACGATTATCGCCCTTGCCGATACGCTGTCCGATTTCGGCATCGCCAACTCGATTATCCAGCGCAAAGAGATCAGCCAGCTGGAGCTGACCACCCTCTACTGGCTGAACGTCGGCTTGGGGCTGCTGGTCTGCGTGGCGATGTTCCTCCTGAGCGATACCCTGGCCCGGGTGCTGCACAACCCGGATATCGCCCCGCTGATCAAAACCCTGTCGCTGGCCTTTGTGGTGATCCCCCACGGCCAGCAGTTCCGCGCGCTAATGCAAAAAGAGTTAGAGTTTGGCAAAATTGGCGCAATTGAAACGCTCTCCGTGGTCGCGGGATTCAGCGTGACGGTGATTGGCGCGTGGTTCTGGCCGCTGGCAATGACCGCCATCGTCGGTTATCTCGTTAATACCCTGGTGCGCACCCTGCTGTTTGGCTTCTTCGGGCGCAAAATCTATCGTCCGGGCCTGCACTTCTCCCTCGCCTCGGTCAGAGCCAACCTGCGTTTTGGGGCCTGGCTGACGGCGGATAGCGTCATCAACTACATCAATACCAACCTCTCCACGCTGGTACTGGCGCGCATTCTCGGGGCCAGCGTCGCCGGGGGCTATAACCTCGCCTACAACGTGGCGGTGGTGCCGCCGATGAAGCTTAACCCCATCATCACCCGCGTACTGTTTCCGGCGTTCGCCAAAATCCAGGACGATACCGCCAAGCTGCGGCTCAACTTCTACAAGCTGCTGTCGGCGGTGGGGATCATCAACTTCCCGGTGCTGCTGGGCCTGATGGTGGTTGCCAATAACATGGTGCCGCTGGTGTTTGGCGAGAAGTGGCGCGGGATTATCCCCATTCTCCAGCTGCTGTGCATTGTTGGCCTGCTGCGCGCCGTGGGGAACCCCATTGGCTCCCTGCTGATGGCCAAGGCGCGGGTCGATATCAGCTTTAAGTTTAACCTCTTCAAAACCGCGCTCTTTGTGCCCGCCATTATTCTCGGCGGGCAGTGGGCGGGGGCGCTGGGGGTCACGCTGGGCTTCCTGCTGGTGCAGATTATCAATACCGTGCTGAGCTACTTCGTGATGATCAGGCCAGTGCTCGGCCCCAGCTACCGCCAGTACGTGCTTAGCCTCTGGCTACCGTTCTACCTGTCACTGCCGATGCTGGCGGTGAGCTATGGGCTGGGTCTGGCGCTGAGCGGCCATCTGCCGCTGGTGACCCTGCTGATCGTCCAGATCGCCGCAGGCGCGCTGACGTTCGCGGTCACCCTCGCGCTGTCGCGTAACGCGCTGGTAGTGGAGATCAAACGCCAGCTTTGCCGCAATGAAAAATTAAGAACGCTCCTGCGGGCAGGTTAATCCTATTTCTTTAATGAGGTCACAATGAAACTATTGATTCTGGGCAACCATACCTGCGGGAACCGTGGCGACAGCGCCATCCTGCGCGGCCTGCTGGACGCGATTGCCGTGCTTGAGCCGAACGCCGAGGTGGACGTGATGAGCCGCTACCCGGTGAGCTCCTCCTGGCTGCTGAACCGCCCGGTGATGGGCGATCCGCTCTACAGCCAGATGAAACAGCACAACACGGCCGCCGGACTGATGGGGCGGGTCAAGAAGGTGCTGCGCCGCCGCTATCAGCATCAGGTACTGCTCTCCCGGGTCACCGACAGCGGCAAGCTGCGTAACATCGCCATCGCCCAGGGCTTCACTGATTTTGTTCGCCTGCTGGCGGGCTACGATGCCATTATCCAGGTCGGCGGCTCGTTCTTTGTCGATCTCTATGGCGTGCCGCAGTTCGAGCATGCGCTGTGCACCTTTATGGCGAAAAAGCCGCTCTATATGATCGGCCACAGCGTTGGGCCGTTCCAGGACGCCCAGTTTAACCAGCTGGCGAACTATGTCTTCGGCCACTGTGACGCGCTGATCCTCCGCGAGCGCGTGAGCCTGGAGCTGATGGAGCACAGCCAGATCACCACCGCGAAAGTCGAGCAGGGGGTGGATACCGCCTGGCTGGTGGATCACGACGAGACGTTCGTGCCGAACTATGCGGTTGCCCACTGGCTCGACGTGGCGGCAAAAGAGAAGACGGTCGCCATTACCCTGCGCGAGCTGGCCCCCTTCGACAAGCGGCTCGGCACCACGCAGAAAGCCTACGAGCAGGCTTTTGCTGGCGTGGTCAACCGCATTATTGATGCAGGCTACCAGGTGCTGGCCCTCTCGACCTGTACCGGCATCGACAGCTACAACAAAGACGATCGCATGGTGGCGCTCAACCTCCGCGAGCACGTCAGCGATCCCTCGCGCTATCACGTGGTGATGGACGAGCTGAACGATCTGGAGATGGGCAAAATTTTTGCCGCCTGCGATCTGACGGTGGGGACCCGCCTGCACTCGGCCATTATCTCGATGAACTTTGGCACCCCGGCGATCGCTATCAACTACGAACACAAGTCGGCGGGCATTATGCAGCAGCTGGGGATGCCGGAGATGGCGATCGATATTCGCCATCTGCTGGACGGCTCGCTGGAGGCCATGGTGGCCGACACCCTTGGCCAGCTCCCGGCGCTGGAGCAGCGCCTCTCTGATGCCGTGGCCCACGAGCGGCAGCACGGCATGGAGATGGTGGAGTCGGTGCTGAAACGCGTTCGGGAGGGTAAATGAAGGTCAGTTTCTTTTTGCTGAAGTTCCCCCTCTCGTCGGAGACCTTCGTGCTGGATCAGATCGTCGCCTTTATTGAGATGGGCTACGAGGTTGAGATCGTGGCGATGCATAAAGGGGATCTGAGCAATACTCATGCGGCATTCCAACACTATCGGCTGGCAGAGAAGACCCACTGGCTGCTGGACGAGCCGCAGGGCAAGCTGGCGAAGCTGCGCTATCGTGGCGCGGCGCTGCTGCGCGGGGCAGGGCGGGGCGCAACCTGGCGGGCGCTGAACGTAGGGCGCTACGGAGCCGAGGCGCGCAATCTGATCCTCGCGGCGATGTGCGGCCTTGCGCCGCGCACGTTCCATGCTGATGTCTTTATCGCCCACTTTGGCCCGGCGGGCGTCACGGCAGCCAAGCTGCGCGAGCTGGGCGTCCTCAACGGAAAAATCGCCACCGTATTCCACGGCATCGACATCTCCAGCCGGGCGGTGCTTAGCCACTATACCCCGGAGTATCAGCAGCTCTTTCGCCGGGGCGACCTGATGCTGCCTATCAGCGAACTGTGGGCTGGACGACTCATGAATATGGGCTGCCCGGCGCATAAAATTGCCGTCTCGCGTATGGGCGTTGATCTGTCACGTTTCTCCCCGCGTCCCGTACAGGCTCCGGCAAACCGGCTGAATATCATCTCCGTTGCCCGCCTCACCGAGAAGAAGGGACTGCACGTAGCCATTGAGGCCTGCCGCCTGCTCAAGGCGCGGGGCGTGGCCTTTCACTATCGCATTCTCGGCATCGGGCCGTGGGAGCAGCGTCTGCGCGACAAAATCGCCGAGTATGGCCTGCAGGAGATGATCGAGATGCCGGGCTTCAAGCCGAGCCACGAGGTAAAGGCGATGCTGGACGAGGCGGATCTCTTCTTGCTGCCCTCGATCACCGGCGCGGACGGCGATATGGAGGGGATCCCGGTGGCGCTGATGGAGGCGATGGCGGTGGGTCTGCCGGTCGTCTCTACCGTTCACAGCGGTATCCCCGAGCTTATCGACGCCGATCGGTCCGGCTGGCTGGTGCCAGAGAACGATCCCCAGGCCCTCGCGGATCGGCTGGCGGCGCTCAGCGCTATCCAGCAGGAGACGCTGGTGCCGGTCGTTTCCCGCGCGCGGGAGAAAGTCGAAACCGAGTTTAATCAGCGAATCATTAACCAGCGGCTTGCCACGCTGTTGCAAGCGCTCTAAGCCAGAGGTGATATGCCAGATATCTTACTCTCCCGTCGTCGCTTTATTGGGGCAGGCTCTGCCCTGGCGGCGCTACCCCTTCTGCACTCGCCGCTGCTTCAGGCTCAGGAGGCCGGCAGCGTTGATATCCGTCGCTACCTGAAAAATGACGTTATTGCTGCCTTTAAGCAGGCCTTTGCCGAGGCCAGCACGGTGCTGGTGCCGGCGGGCGTCGTCTGCGAGAACATCAATACCGCGATCTTTATTCCAGCGGGTAAAACGCTGCTAATTCGCGGGGCGCTCAAGGGCAACGGCCGGGGGCGCTTTGTATTGCAGGATGGCTGTCGGGTCCGCGGGGAAGAGGGCGGAAGCCTGTATAACATTACCCTCGACGTGCGCGGCTCGGACTGCACTATTGAGGGCGTGGCGATGAGCGGCTACGGCCCGGTGACGCAGATCTATATCGGCGGCAAAGAGAAGCGGGTTATGCGTAACCTGGTCATCGATAATATCACCGTGACCAAAGCCAACTACGCTATTCTGCGCCAGGGTTTCCACAATCAGATTGACGGGGCGCGCATTACCAACGGCCGTTTCAGCTACCTGCAGGGGGACGCCATCGAGTGGAACGTGGCGATTAACGATCGTAACCTGCTGATCTCTGACCACGTGATTGACCATATCGACTGTACCAACGGCAAAATCAACTGGGGGATCGGCATCGGGCTGGCGGGCAGCACCTATGACAACACCTACCCGGAAGACCAGGCGGTAAAACACTTTACCGTGGCCAACATCACCGGCAGCCACTGCCGCCAGCTGGTGCATGTCGAAAACGGCAAACACTTTGTCATTCGTCATATCACGGCCACGGATATTACTCCTGACTACAGTAAAAAAGCGGGCATTGATAACGCCACGGTAGCGATTTACGGCTGCGATAATTTCGTCATCGACGATGTTAAAATGCGCAACAGCGCCGGAATGCTAATAGGTTATGGGGTGATCAAAGGTAATTATCTTTCGATACCGCAAAATTTCAGACTAAACGCGGTCCATTTAGACAACGGCGAGCAGACGCGGAAATTACGCGGGATCCAGATCTCATCGGGAAATGCCGACTCGTTTGTCTCGATCACCAATCTCAATATTCAGCGCGCGTCGCTGGAGATGCATAATAAGCCCCAGCATCTGTTTATGCGCAATATTCAGATAATGCAGGAGGCCGCGACAGGCCCGGCGCTGAAGCTCCACTTCGACCTGCGCAAGGACGTGCGCGGCCGCTTTATGGCGAAGCGGGACACCCTGCTGTCGCTGGCGAATATTCATGCTGTGAATGAAAATGGGCAAAGCTCGGTGGATATTGACCGGCTCGATCAGCAGACAATTAATGCTGAAAAATTAAACTTTTCCCTGCCAGCAAAGCGCTCATAATTGTTCTGTCGCCATTTTGCGAGGATTCCTGGAGCCGCAACCTGCGGCTTCGTATTACATCTATTGCAGATGTTTTAGTTGATAGTCTCAACCCAGCGAAATCCTACTGGCTAAACGAGATCAAAGGGCTATAATTCAGCAACCATTTTATAGGTGGAAGTGATAATGATTAATTTGAAAGCGGTTATTCCGGTAGCGGGTCTGGGGATGCATATGCTGCCTGCCACCAAGGCGATCCCAAAAGAGATGCTGCCGATCGTTGATAAGCCAATGATCCAGTATATTGTCGACGAAGTGGTTGCTGCAGGGATCAAAGAGATCGTTCTGGTTACCCACTCCTCTAAAAACGCGGTGGAGAACCACTTCGACACTTCCTACGAGCTTGAGGCTCTGCTGGAGCAGCGCGTTAAGCGTCAGCTGCTGGCGGAAGTACAGTCTATCTGCCCGCCGGGCGTGACTATCATGAACGTGCGCCAGGCGCAGCCGCTGGGTCTGGGCCACTCCATTCTCTGTGCGCGTCCTATCGTCGGTGACAAC
Source organism: Pseudescherichia sp. L3 (assembly GCF_024656065.1). Taxonomy (NCBI): domain Bacteria; kingdom Pseudomonadati; phylum Pseudomonadota; class Gammaproteobacteria; order Enterobacterales; family Enterobacteriaceae; genus Pseudescherichia; species Pseudescherichia sp. L3. The sequence goes on along the minus strand of NZ_JANKYC010000001.1, from coordinate 1,942,177 downwards.
CCGTTCGTGGTGGTGCTGCCGGACATCATTCTGGACAACGCCAGCGCCGATCCGCTGCGCTACAACCTTGCCGCGATGGTTGCTCGTTTCAACGAGACCGGCCGTAGCCAGGTGCTGGCAAAACGCATGAAGGGCGATCTCTCTGAGTACTCCGTTATTCAGACCAAAGAGCCGCTGGATAGCGAAGGTAAAGTGAGCCGTATCACCAACTTTATCGAGAAACCGGATCAGCCGCAGACGCTGGATTCCGACCTGATGGCGGTAGGACGCTATGTCCTGTCGGCGGATATCTGGGCTGAGCTGGAGAAAACCGAGCCGGGCGCATGGGGCCGTATTCAGCTTACCGACGCCATTGCTCGACTGGCGGAAAAACAGTCCGTTGATGCCATGCTGATGACCGGCGATAGCTATGACTGTGGCAAGAAAATGGGCTACATGCAGGCGTTCGTGAAGTACGGTCTGCGTAACCTGAAAGAAGGGCAAAAGTTCCGCAATCGCATTCAGAAGCTGCTGAGCCAAAGCCAGGCCTAGGCCACAAATAAGTAATATTTATTTAATTCGACGGCAAGAGATCGTTCATTGTGCGGTACCAAATCGCGGTGAACAATCCCTTGCCGTTTTTGTTTTACAACCCCCAAATTCTTGTAGATCAAGGGGTTGTGATGATTAAACATACAGCAAAACGCTAAGAATTTTCCTTGTTTCTGTACGCGTTTAGGATGACAATTAGCACCTGATTTATTGCCTATACGTCATCGTTAGGCATGAGTTGTGGTACAAATTGGTCCGTACAGTCCACGGGTAGCTGTTGAGCCTGGGGCGGTAGCGTGCCTGCGAATGGAGTGAGGCTAACCTGTTTCACACAGTCTCGCGTAAAATACCCCCTTCCTTATTGAATTGACGGAATTGATAGCGTGAAAATCCTTGTTACTGGCGGAGCGGGTTTCATCGGCTCTGCGGTCGTCCGACATATTATTAAAAATACCCAAGATTCCGTTGTGAATGTTGATAAATTGACTTACGCCGGTAATCTGGAATCGCTTGTTGACGTCGCCGATAGCGATCGTTATGCCTTTGAGCGTGTAGATATTTGTGATGCCGCTGAGCTGGCACGCGTCTTTGCCGAGCACCAGCCTGATGCGGTAATGCACCTGGCGGCAGAGAGCCATGTTGACCGCTCTATTACTGGCCCGGCTGACTTCATCGAAACCAACATCGTCGGAACTTATGTTCTGCTGGAGGCTACGCGTGCCTACTGGCTGACCTTGAGCGATGAGGCGAAAAACGCGTTTCGCTTCCACCATATCTCTACCGATGAAGTGTATGGCGATCTGCCGCATCCGGATGAGCATCCGCAGGGCACGGCGCTGCCGCTGTTTACCGAGCAGACCGCATATGCCCCCAGCAGCCCGTACTCCTCATCGAAAGCATCCAGCGATCACCTGGTGCGCGCATGGCGTCGTACCTATGGTCTGCCGACGCTGGTCACCAACTGCTCCAATAACTACGGTCCGTATCACTTCCCCGAGAAGCTGATCCCGCTGGTGATCCTTAACGCCCTTGAGGGCAAACCGCTGCCGATTTATGGCAAGGGCGATCAGATCCGCGACTGGCTCTATGTTGAAGATCATGCCCGCGCGCTCTATACCGTGGTAACGCAGGGGGCACCTGGCGAGACTTACAACATTGGCGGCCATAACGAAAAGCAGAACCTGGACGTGGTGCATACCATCTGTGACCTGCTGGATGAGATCGTGCCGAAAGAGGGCTCTTATCGCGACCAGATCACCTATGTGACAGACCGCCCGGGACACGACCGCCGCTACGCTATCGATGCTGACAAAATCAGCCGCGAGCTGGGCTGGAAACCAGAAGAGACGTTTGAATCCGGGATCCGTAAAACCGTCCGCTGGTATCTGGATAATCAGCAGTGGGTGGATAACGTGAAAAGCGGCAGCTATAAGACCTGGATCGAGCAGAATTACGAGAAACGTTAATGATGAATATTCTGCTGTTTGGCAAGACTGGCCAGGTAGGCTGGGAGCTGCAGCGCGCGCTTGCGCCGCTCGGCACGGTGACGGCGGTTGACGTTAAATCAACCACCTTTTGCGGTGACTTTAGCAACCCAGAAGGCGTAGCGGAAACCGTTCGCCGCGTGCGTCCGGATGTGATCGTCAATGCGGCGGCCCACACCGCCGTTGATAAAGCCGAGTCCGAGCGCGAATTTGCCGAGCTCTTAAACGCAACCAGCGTTGAAGCTATTGCTGTCGAAGCCGAAAAGCTTGGCGCATGGCTGATCCACTACTCTACCGACTATGTTTTTCCGGGGACCGGGGAGAGGCCGTGGCTGGAAACTGATGCCGTTGCGCCATTAAACGTCTACGGTGAAACCAAGCTGGCGGGCGAGAAAGCGGTGCAGAAGAACTGCACGAAACACCTCATCTTCCGTACCAGCTGGGTCTATGCGGGTAAAGGCAACAACTTTGCCAAAACCATGCTGCGCCTGGCCAAGGATCGCCCGGAGCTATCGGTGATCAACGATCAGTTTGGTGCCCCAACCGGCGCGGAGCTGCTAGCCGACTGCACGGCGCACGCCATTCGTACCGCGCTGCACAAGCCAGAGGTGGCAGGCTTATACCATCTGGTAGCATCGGGTACCACAACGTGGCATGACTATGCCGCACTGGTCTTCGCCGAAGCGAAAGCGGCAGGTATGGAACTGGCAATTGAGAAGCTTAACGCCGTACCGACCTCTGCTTACCCGACGCCTGCCCGCAGGCCGACCAACTCCCGTTTGAACACCGAGAAATTCCAGCGTCAGTTTGACCTGGTGCTGCCTGACTGGCAGGTTGGCGTCAAACGCATGCTGGCTGAGCTGTTTACCACGACCTCATTCTGATCGAAATTGATAATGCCCGGTGTCGGGCATTTTTTGTACACAGAGAAAAAAATGAAAACACGTAAAGGTATTATTCTCGCAGGCGGATCTGGGACCCGTCTTTATCCGGTCACGATGGCCGTCAGCAAGCAGCTGCTGCCGATCTATGACAAGCCGATGATCTACTATCCGCTCTCGACGTTAATGCTGGCGGGCATTCGTGACATTTTGATCATCAGTACTCCGCAGGATACACCGCGTTTTGAGCAGCTGCTGGGTGATGGTAGCCAGTGGGGCCTGAATCTGCAGTACAAAGTACAGCCGAGCCCGGATGGTTTGGCTCAGGCCTTTATCATTGGCGAAGAGTTCATCGGCGACGATAACTGTGCCCTGGTGCTGGGTGATAACATCTTCTATGGCCACGATCTGCCGAAACAGCTGGAAGCAGCCGTAAGCAAAGAGAGCGGGGCAACCGTCTTTGCCTACCATGTTAACGATCCAGAGCGTTACGGGGTAGTAGAGTTTGATAGCAACGGCACGGCCATCTCTCTTGAAGAGAAACCGCTGGAGCCGAAGAGTAACTATGCAGTAACTGGCCTCTACTTCTACGACAACAGCGTCGTTGAAATGGCGAAGAGCCTCAAGCCCTCTCCGCGTGGGGAGCTGGAAATTACCGATATCAACCGTCTCTACCTGGAGCAGGGTAAACTGTCGGTAGCAATGATGGGCCGTGGTTTTGCATGGCTGGATACGGGGACTCACCAGAGCCTGATCGAGGCCAGCAACTTTATTGAAACCATTGAAGAGCGCCAGGGGCTGAAAGTCTCCTGCCCGGAAGAGATCGCTTTCCGGAAAGGCTTTATCGATGCTGAACAGGTCAAAAAGCTGGCAGCACCGCTATCCAAAAATGCGTACGGTCAATATCTGCTTAAGATGATCAAAGGTTATTGAAATGAATGTGATCAAGACAGCCATTCCCGAGGTACTGATTTTTGAGCCCAGGGTCTTTGGCGATGCGCGCGGATTCTTTATGGAGAGCTTCAACCAGCGGATCTTTGAAGAGGCGGTTGGGCGCAACGTTGAATTTGTGCAGGATAACCATTCTAAATCCAGTAAGGGTGTGCTGCGTGGTTTGCATTATCAACAGGCTCCCCACGCGCAAGGTAAACTGGTGCGCTGCGCTGTAGGTGAAGTATTCGATGTCGCCGTTGATATCCGCGAAAATTCACCGACGCTAGGGCAGTGGGTGGGCGTTAACTTATCCGCTGAGAACAAACGCCAGCTCTGGATCCCGGAAGGGTTTGCCCATGGGTTCCTGACATTAAGTGATACGGCTGAGTTTCTCTATAAAACCACAACCTACTATATGCCAGCAATGGAAGCGGGAATTAAGTGGAACGATACCGATCTGAATATCGACTGGCCAGCGCACGGTGAGTTACTGGTTTCAGATAAAGATAAGATCTTGCCGTCATTCTCTGATGTAGTTTCAAATTTTAAAAATTTGGATGTAGCTACTTTAAAGAGTAACCATTAATAAAAATTATGCTGGCTAATAAATTATTTCTAAATTTGATCGTAACATTTAGTCTTTTTTCCGGTAGCTATATTCTGGGGGGGGTGAAGTTTTATCCCCCGCTTTTATTTGCGCTATTAGGGATCGGCCAAAGTATTTTAGGCAGAAAGATGCCTGCAATTATCGTAACCGAGATTAAATGGTGGGCATTTTTCCTTGTATTAATGCTTGTATGTTTTTTTATTGGCCAGAATAATGATTATCTTTTTGTCCTGTTTCGCTACTTATCTAAAGCGATACTGATACCTTTTGGGTGCTGTCTATTAATACGTAATATTGCTCAAGATATCACCAGAACACGGGGCGATTTCCACACCGTCATTCGTCAATCTGTTGCCTTTGCGCTCTATTTCCAGTTTACGATTGTCATTCTACAGCTCTCACTGCCTCCTTTCAGAGAAGCGTTTAACTCAATTATCGAGCTGACAGACGAATGGAAAGCGTTGGCTGACGTGGGGCACTTCAGGGCTACCGGTCTTGCCGGGCTGTCAATTTATGATACTTCAATAGCTTATGGTATCCTTTATCTGTTTTTCCTACCGTGGTGTACGTCGTATAAGTTTACGGTAAACTTTAAGTTCCTGCTTATTACGCTCATCATTACCGTTCTCTCATTGATTGCTGGCAGAAGCGGTTTTATTTTAGTGCTGACGATATTTATATTCTTCTTCCTGTACTGTCGTCGTAAGATATTTTATTCAGTCAATTTAGCCGCGTTCATCACCTTAGCGATAATGGCTGTGATTGCTGTAATGGGTATAGACCAGTTCACACGATTCCTGCAGTTTGTTTTTGAACCTATTTATAACTATATGGATACCGGGTCGTTTGAAACGGCTTCGACCAATGAACTCATTGATAGCTATCTTTTCATCCCTTGGGAAGTACCACCGCTAACAGGTTTCGGTTTTTGGGCCCAGCCAAGCCTTAGCGAACCGCATCATTTCATATACAAAACGGACTCTGGCATCCTGTTAAATTATATCGCATTCGGTATTACCGGCTTAATCTTTGTCTTGGGGTATACATGGCATTTTATCAAAAACCATGTTGTCTATACTGAGATCAACAGTTCAGCACTCAAAGTATTGTTTGGTATCAGTATGGCAGGGTTGATCGTCAGTTTTGCCCTTAAAGGACCTATCTATTTTTCTGAAAAGATTATGACTGCGTACTTTATTTGGCTGGTTTATAATTCTCAAACGAAAAAAGAGTTAACGGTTTAAAATGAAAAATATCATTCTGGTTGTTTTGTATAATGAGATAATAACTAAAACGCACAGCTTCATCTCGTTAGAAAAAGCGTTTGAGAATAGCGCGCATAGTGCAGAAGGGTATGAGGTTCTTTTTTGGGACAACAGCAGTGCCAGCATTAATGAAGCGCATGTTGATGAGGCAATCAGTAAGTTAACTGGACTGGGGCTAACGGCAAAATATATTAACACCCCTGAGAATCTGGCCTTATCGAAGCTCTATAACAGAGTTATTGAACTGTACCAGAATGAAAAAGATTATCTTTTTGTACTGGATCAGGATTCAGAGTTCGATAGTGGTTATTTCTCAACATTTGAAAGTATCACTAATCAGCAGACTCCGGATGTTATATTGCCGGTAGTGAAATTCAAAGAACAGATTGTCAGCCCAACGAAAATCCTCTATTTAAAAGGTTTTTACTACGATAGCGCACCGAAGGGGTTCATCAGTAGCAGCACGGTTTCTGCGATTAATAGTGGGATGATAATAGCGTTATCCTATATTGTTAAGCATGGCTACCGTTACAATGAACAACTGCGAAACTACTGTACCGATGATGATATCATGCAGTTTGTTCGTAAAACCAAAGGCAGCGTGTTCGTGATGGACTACAGCTTTGAGCACGACCTGAGTCTGTGTACGCTTAATGCCAATTCAGATAGCTTGCGTACGCGCTATAACGAGATGGTGCGTTCGAGAAAAATATTGCATTCAAGGAATATCTTTGAAAGCGCAATTGTAAATGTTTACTTTTTTGCGCACCGTGCCTATATGGCAATGAAGTATAAAGATATAAAATATTTTAAAGGTTAATGACGTGATTATCCACATAGCAATACCTCGGTTTGCATTATCTGGTGGAAACCTGGTATCTTTAGAACTTGCAAATTATCTGGAAAATGAAGGAATTACCGTCTATTGCCTGTCAGGCTCCCAGAAAAAACGCGCTCATGATGTCGTGCTGGTTAAGCCCCAGCGCGGTTTGATAAACTCCTTAAAAAACCTGTTCGCATTTTTTTCTCTTTCTGTACAGGCGCTGTTTTATAAAAATTATATTGCGACACATCATCTGACATCGCTTTTTAATTTTATAAAACGCAGCCAGTTTGCTTTAGTACAGGATCTGGAAGCCGATTTTTATCCGCAGCGGTTAAAAAAAGTGGGGGCCATTTTTTGGCAGAATTATCTTTCTGCGCGCCACCTGCTCTTTACGAATACTACCCTTGCAGCAAGAGTTCAGCGCATCAAACCCACCGCGGTTAAAGGCTTATCATTTGTTCCTTTTGAAATTGATGCGGTAGAGGGAAAAGAAAAAGAAATTGATGCCGTTGCTATTATCAGAGATGGAAAATATAAAGATCCTGATAAGACGCTACAGGTTATGATGTCTCTGGAAGATAAAAAATATAACGTCTGCATTATTAACGCCTCGCGACAGGCCCTGTCCGGTAAGAATATTATCAGCAACGTAAATCGTAAAGATTTTGTGGACGTGCTGCTCAGGGCTAAAGTATTTGTTTGCCTCTCGCAGTGGGAAGGATTGGGGCTACCAAATCTTGAGGCGTTTGTGGCAGGGTGCCACGTTGTTTCTACCGCGATCCCTTCGGCGCTGGCTATGCAGGAGTACGAACTTGAAGGGGTTAACGTACTCGATGAACAGTATAGTGTAGAGACAGCAGTAAATAAGATTGAGCAAGTTATCACAACTAATAGTTTTCCTGCTGCAGATATCAACGCTCGCTTGAATCTATTAAAGCACATCCAGCTTCAGTGGTTAGATGACGTAAAAGAGCAAATCATTAAAGGGAAAAATCAGTGAGTATCGTTATATCTGTAGTTTCTCATAAACATTTTAAAATAATTAAAGACTTGCAAAGCCTGGAGCATCTTGCCCCCTATTTTGATGTTTATTTAATTGATAATGTCAAAGAGGCTGGGCTCGAGGAGTGGTGTCAAAATCACAATATCAATTATCTTGCAAATGAGATTAAATGCGGCTTTGGTGAAAATAATAACAAAGTATTTGATGCGGCATTTAAAAATGGGATCGGCGAGGACGACTGGTTCCTCGTACTGAACCCGGATGTGGTCATTGAGAAAGAGCGAATTTTTGAGTTAGTAGAAAAAATGCGCCACGATCGTGTACGTCTGGCAACGGTAAATCTGTATAAAGACATTAATTTTAAAACCTATGATAATGCCGTTCGTCATTTCCCAACCCTAACTGATTTCTTCAAGTCTTATTTAACCGGGGCTAACCCAACCATTATCGACAAAAGTAAAATTACAGAACCGGCTAAGGTTGATTGGGCTTCTGGTTCCTTCTTAATGTTCGACGCTGAGCTATACCAGCAGATTGGCGGATTTGATAAAAGCTACTTTATGTATTGTGAAGATATTGATATCTGCTTACGATCCATGGCGTTACAGAAAGAGAAAGTCACTTTCTATCCTACCGTTAAGGCGTTGCACTTTGCTGCTCACTCCAACCGGAAGCTGCTTTCTAAAAGCTTCTTCTGGCATCTGAGGAGCATGGTTCGCTATCTGTGGGTAAAGAAAACGATGCCGCATAGTTTATAAGAGGGAATAGCATTGGATAAGCTTCTGCTTAAAAATATTTTCTCTCTGTTTAGTATTCAGGCAGTAAATTATTTACTGCCTCTGCTGATCATCCCCTTACTGGTCAGAGTGTTAGGCATTGAGTTGTTCGGTATATATATACTTATCCTGACGGTTATCCAGTATTTTATTATTGCTAGCGAGTATGGGTTCAATCTGACCGCGACGCGTAAGATCGCAATTAATATTGAGGATAAGCAGAGCGTATCAACGTTCTTCTTTGCTGTTATTAGTGCCAAACTGTTGATCGCAGGGATTGGTTTTGTTGCGATGAATGCGGTATTACTCTTGTTACCGCAGTATCAGCACTATACGCTATATCTAAACCTGGGATACCTGAGCGTCCTGGGAAGCGTTTTTTTCCCTATTTGGCTATATCAAGCTTATGAAAAAATGATTTGGATTGCTATCTGCAACTTCATTTCGCGCGTGGCGGGGATTATTCTTATTTTCTGGATGGTGACAGCAAAAAGCGACCTTTTATTGGCGATCGTTATCCAGAGTATTATGCCTATTATTGCTGCTGTCATTGCGCTGGTATACTGCTTTTCAAGCGGCATGGTGCAATGGACACGAATCAGCTTTCGCGAGGTTGTTGAGGAACTTAAAGATAGTTGGGACATATTTGTATCCACGTCCTTTGTCAGCCTTTACACAACGAGTATCCCTCTTATTTTAGGATATTTTGCAGGTGCGGGTAGCGTAGGGGTCTTTTCAGCCGCAGATAAGATTCGCATAGCATTACAGTCGGTGATCAACCCGGTCTCACAGGCAATCTATCCCCGTTTAAGCAAGTTAATGATTAAAGAAGAAGAGTCAGCGCTGAAGCTTATTCGCGTGATGTTTAAATTCTTTGTGTTACCTTTCTTCGGATTTTCTCTGGTGGTGATGCTGCTTTCAGACGAGTTGATTCGGATCTTCTATGGAGAAGATCTGATGGAAGCGGCTAGCGTGCTTAAAATACTTATCTGGATCCCACCGGTCGTGGCTATTGCTAACCTGTTAGGAATACAGATCATGCTGCCGCGCGGCATGAAGAAGCAGTTCAGCCTGACGTATATCATATGTGGGATCATCGGCCTGCCGTTGCTTTTTATAGGCGCTTATTTCTTAGCCGCCTGGGGCGTAAGTATCGCATCAGTTGTCATCGAAATTATTGTGGTGAGTATGTTCTGGTACTTTATCTCAGCCTCATCAAATCCATTTAAATTATTCGATAAATAATATTATGCCAATTGTCTCAATTTGTATTCCAACTAAAGACCGTCTGGAACATTTAACTAAAACGATTGATTCTATAATTAATGATGGCGTTGATGCTAACGATTTTGAAATAGTTATTTCTGATAATTCGGATAATGACGTCATCAAAAACCATTGCGATCGTATTGCTGCTCAAGGCTACAATATCAAGCACGTTCGTAATCCCGTCCTCGGTTTTTATAATTCGATTGTAGCCTTACGCAACGGCAGCGGTGCACTACTGAAGCTGCATAATGATTACAGCTGCTTTCTGTCGGGCCAGTTTAGATATCTTGTCGAGCTGGCGAAGCAGAATCTGGTCGATAAGCCAACGATCTTTTTCGCTAATGGAACCCTAAAGCTTGCAGAAAATACGCGGTGTAATTCGAAAGATGAGTTTATCGCCGCGACGCATTTTCAGAATAGCTGGAGTTCGGCGTTTAGCATCTGGAAGGCGGATTTCGACAAAATACCGCATGAGAAAGAAGATGTTAACCCCATGTTCCCTCACACATCGCTGTTGTTAAACTCTACAAATACACGTTATCTCATTTGTGATAAGACGGTCTTTGAAAATATCGCCGTGGCAGGCAAGGGGGGATATAACCTCTTTGAGTGCTTCTGCCTTATCTATCTCGGGTTAATTAAAGATAAAGTTAAAGCAGGTGAAGTTTCTGAGACAACGTTCAATGCGGTTAAATGGAAAATGTATCAGAAATTCGTTATTCCCTGGTACTATAAAACGGTATACACCAATCAAGGTTTTACCTTTATTACGGATAATGCTGACGAGATTTTGAAAAAAACCTATGGTTTGCCAGCCTGGCTGTTAATTCGCGTGGCATGTAAAATTAAAAAAACAATCAGCCGGAGCTAGCAATGTCTCGTCTTTCAAGCGAACGTTCTTTGTTGTTGACATTAAAAGCCTTGTTTTTCCCCTATAACAAATTACGTAATAAGTATTATAGCTATGCATTTTCGACGCAGGGTCTCATCGTAGGTAAAAATATATCTATCGTTGGTTCTAAAAATATAAAGCTTGGACGCCATGTTATTTTAGGAAACCAGACCTGGCTAGATGCTATTGGCACAGGGAGTATCATCATCGGTAATGATGTCTCTTTAAGTCAGAATGTGCATATTGCTGCTGCTGAATCCGTTACGATTGAGGATGGTTGTCTGATCGGGAGCGACGTGCTGATTAGCGATCATGACCATTCCTTCGGCGGCGACTCAGCAATGATATTGCCAAAACATCGTCCACTGACGATCCGCGATGCGACAAAGCTTGGAAAAAACTGCTGGCTAGGCGATAACGTTAAGATCCTATCGGGCGTAACCTTAGGTAATAATGTTGTGGTAGCGGCTAATTCGGTTGTGACACGCTCATTTCCTGACAATGTAGTCATTGGCGGCATACCGGCAAAGGTTTTAAAAAATATCTGAATCATTTTTCAACGTATCCCTAATCAGCCTGGGGTGGGGTAATGAGCAAGCACGTTTTAATCATCGGCGGATCAAGTTTTATAGCGCTTAATCTGATTGAAAAATTTATCAAAGAGTCCTGGCAGGTTATTGTCTATGGACGGAACAAACCACAATTAGATTTTGCAGGGCTAACCTTTATCAGCGGTGAACTCTCGGAAATCGATGTTAAGCTAAGCCATTTTTCCGAATCAACTATCGATAGCGCGATCTATCTCGTTAACAATATCCCTGTTAATGCTGATCCCACTGACTACGAAGCACGTTTAGAGGAAAACCGTTCGGCGATTGATTTTCTCTACACAATCGTCAAGCGCGTGGTCTATTTTTCTTCCGGTGGCAGGATCTATAAGACCAGCCCGGAACCGCATAAAGAGACGGATCCGCTTTCACCGACCTGCTCCTATGGGAAAAGCAAGGTTGAGCTAGAAGAGTATGTGGCGCAACGCAGTGCCGCTCTGAACCGAGACTACCTCATTATCAGACCTTCAAACCCTTATGGGCGGCATCAAAATTTGTATGCTAATCAGGGGCTAATCGCTATTCTTTTAGGAAAAATAAAAAGCGGTAAAGATATTGAAATTTGGGGTACGGGTACAGAGGTCAGAGACTACATCTATATTGATGATTTTGTTTCAGCTTTTTATACTCTTTTTAACTATATCAATCCTCCTTACACTATTTTCAATATCGGTTCAGGCTATGGGACCTCGACTATTCATATTGTTGAAACGGTGTTGGAGTTAGCGGGTAACAGTGGCGTTGAAAAGAAATATATTGATATTCACCGCAGCTTGATTCCTTCAAATATTCTATGTAACCAGCGATTAACGGATGTGATTGGCCCTTATCCGCTCACCCCTTTAGTTGATGGGATCTCAGCGTTTATTAAAAGTACAATGGATAAATAATTTGTCATACCGATTTATCGTTTAGCATAAATCGGTACTATCACCTGAGAAAATCCTGAGTTAACATATTTGTTACTTAACCAGCTGAAATGTTAACCAGCTGCAAAACACACCTGACAGGAGTATGTAATGTCTAAACAGCAGATCGGCGTTGTAGGTATGGCCGTTATGGGGCGCAACCTGGCGCTCAACATCGAAAGCCGTGGTTATACCGTTTCCGTTTTCAACCGCTCCCGTGAAAAAACTGAAGAAGTCGTTGCTGAAAACCCAGGCAAGAAGCTGGTGCCTTACTATACCGTACAAGAGTTTGTAGAGTCTCTTGAAACGCCGCGTCGTATCCTGTTAATGGTGCAGGCGGGTGCGGGTACCGATGCTGCTATCAACTCGCTTAAACCTTACCTGGATAAAGGCGACATCATCATTGATGGCGGCAACACCTTCTTCCATGACACCATTCGTCGTAATCGTGAACTCTCTGCTGAAGGCTTTAACTTTATCGGTACCGGCGTTTCCGGTGGTGAAGAGGGGGCGCTGAAAGGGCCTTCCATTATGCCTGGGGGCCAGAAAGAGGCTTATGAGCTGGTTGCGCCGATCCTCACCAAGATTGCTGCGGTAGCGGAAGACGGCGAGCCGTGTGTAACCTATATCGGTGCTGACGGTGCCGGTCACTATGTGAAGATGGTTCACAACGGCATCGAATATGGCGATATGCAGCTGATTGCTGAAGCCTATGCCCTGCTGAAGGGTGGCCTGAACCTCTCTAACGAAGAGCTGGCCCAGACCTTCACCGAGTGGAACGAAGGCGAGCTGAGCAGCTACCTGATCGACATCACTAAAGATATCTTCACTAAGAAAGATGAAGAGGGTAAATACCTGGTCGATGTGATCCTTGATGAAGCTGCCAACAAAGGCACCGGTAAGTGGACCAGCCAGAGCTCGCTGGATCTGGGCGAGCCGCTGTCGCTGATTACCGAATCGGTGTTTGCGCGTTACATCTCTTCGCTGAAAGAGCAGCGCGTTGCCGCCTCTAAAGTCCTGAGTGGACCGCAGGCTAAGCCAGCCGGTGACAAAGCCGAATTCGTCGAGAAGGTGCGTCGTGCGCTCTACCTGGGCAAAATCGTCTCCTATGCTCAGGGCTTCTCTCAGCTGCGCGCCGCGTCGGAAGAGTACAACTGGGATCTGAACTATGGTGAAATCGCGAAGATTTTCCGCGCGGGCTGCATCATCCGTGCCCAGTTCCTGCAGAAAATTACCGACGCCTACGCTGAGACCCCGGCGATTGCCAACCTGCTGCTGGCACCTTACTTTAAGCAGATTGCCGATGACTACCAGCAGGCGCTGCGTGACGTCGTGGCTTATGCTGTACAGAATGGTATCCCGGTGCCAACCTTTGGCGCAGCCGTTGCTTACTATGACAGCTACCGCTCTGCGGTGCTGCCGGCGAACCTGATCCAGGCCCAGCGCGACTACTTTGGTGCACACACCTACAAACGTACCGATAAAGAGGGTGTATTCCATACCGAATGGATGGAATAATCTGATTTATTAATTATTTATTAAGCCCGGTTTTGCCGGGCTTTTTTTATTTTGTCTGATTGTAATTTGTTAAAAAAGGTATGTATCTGCTACTGATTATGAAGCTTATCTGAATATGAAGAGGGTGTATTGACACTGTAATCTGAGTGTCGTTATCGTTAAAGCCGTTCCACTCACTGGCTGTGTCGTTTTCAGGCACTACGTTCTTTAACGAGAAAAAGTCAAACGTATGAAAATTACCATCTCCGGTACAGGTTATGTAGGCCTCTCCAACGGCATTTTAATTGCCCAGAATCATGAAGTTGTTGCGCTGGATATCGTGCAAGAAAAAGTGGATCTGCTGAATCAGGAAAAGTCGCCGATTGCTGATAAAGAAATTGAGGAATATCTTAAAACCAAGCCGCTCAATTTTCGCGCCACTACCGATAAGTACGATGCCTATCGTGATGCAGATTATGTGATTATTGCTACGCCTACGGATTACGATCCGAAAACCAACTACTTTTGCACGACCAGCGTTGAAGCCGTCATCAAGGATGTAAATGAAATTAATCCCAATGCGGTGATGGTTATCAAATCAACGGTTCCCGTTGGCTTTACGCAAAAAATTAAAGAGACGCTGGACATTGATAACGTTATCTTCTCCCCGGAGTTCCTGCGTGAAGGGCGGGCGCTGTACGATAACCTGCATCCCTCCCGGATTGTCATCGGCGAGCAGTCGCTGCGTGCTGAGCGTTTTGCTGCCTTGCTGGTAGAGGGCGCGATTAAAACCGATATTCCCGTTCTGTTTACCGACTCAACCGAAGCCGAAGCCATTAAGCTTTTTGCTAATACCTATCTGGCGATGCGCGTGGCTTACTTTAATGAGCTGGACAGCTACGCTGAAAGCCTGGGTTTAAATACCCGACAGATTATTGAAGGGGTGTGTCTCGATCCCCGTATTGGCAATCACTATAATAACCCTTCCTTTGGCTATGGCGGTTACTGTTTACCGAAGGATACCAAGCAGCTGGTTGCTAACTATAAATCCGTACCAAACAACATTGTTTCGGCTATTGTCGAAGCCAACCGCACCCGTAAAGATTTTATTGCCGATGCGATATTGGCGCGCCAGCCGAAAGTGGTTGGGGTTTATCGGCTGATCATGAAAAGCGGCTCTGACAACTTCCGTGCCTCATCCATTCAGGGCATTATGAAGCGTATCAAAGCGAAAGGTGTCGAAGTTATTATCTACGAACCGGTAATGAAAGAAGAACAGTTCTACAACTCACGTGTTGTGCGTGATATCACTGCCTTCAAGCAAGAGGCCGACGTTATTATCTCAAATCGTATGGCGGAAGAGTTACTTGACGTTGCAGAAAAAGTTTACACCCGCGATCTGTTTGGCAATGACTAATGTACCGTTCTGGAAGGCAAAAGCCTGATGCCAAGCATCAGGCTTTTTTTTGTTCAGTTTGTCGGGCTATGTGCTTGAATTGTTCATATTTTGTACACCTGGATGGGGGTGAACACTGACTCTGCAACATTCAGGTAATGAATTAGAATGAATCTTATAGTAAAAAAAAACGCCTTGGGTAAACTACGCTAAACGTAACGGTTACTTGCGCTTTCATCACAAAGGTTGCTATGACGCACAACGACAATGATGTGGTAAGAAAGGGAAATTACAATCCTGAACAAGTTGATATGATTGATCTTCTGCTGCAGCTTTGGCGCAGCAAATGGACAATTGCAATTTTTGTGGTTGCTACCCTGGCATTAGCAGCAGTGTATTTGACTGTGGCTAAAGAGAAATGGACCTCAACGGCAGTTATCACTATGCCGGATGCGGGTCAGATTACTGGCTACACCAACGCAATGAGCGTCCTTAACGGGGTCTCATCTGCCGATATCGATAATATCCAGCAGCGCGTTATAGGTCGCTTTAATGCTGCTTTCTCTGCACTATCGGAAATTTTAGAAAACCAGGAGGAGCCTGAAAAGCTCACTATCGACTCTGCGGTGCGCGGGCAGGCCCTGCCGTTAAAACTTACTTATCAGGGCGATTCTGCAGAAAATGCACAGAAAACGCTGGCCCAGTACATTCAGCAGGTAGACGAACAGATCGCTGACGAACTCGACCTGGATCTCTCAGTAAACATTAAGTCGCGCACAAATGAACTGGTTGCACTATTAGCGACCCAGGAGAAGGTGGCTCAGGAACAGAAAGATCTGCGCCTGAAACAGATCTCAGAGGCGTTGAAGGTCGCACAAGAGGCGCAAATTAAGAATCCACAGGTGCAGCAAACCCAAGAGGTAACGCAGGATACGCTCTTCCTGCTGGGTGGGGAAGCGCTGGAATCTATGGTTAAAAATGAAGCATCCCGACCGTTAGTTTATCCGGAAAGCTATTACCAGATGCGCAAAAACCTGTTGGATATTGCACGTCTGAAGCCCGATCCGTCCAATATGCACAGCTACCGCTACGTTATGAAGCCTACTCTGCCAATATGGCGTGATAGCCCGAAACGCGCGTTAACACTGATTATGGCCGTGTTGCTGGGTCTTATCCTTGGCTCCGGCTACGTCCTTACCCGCAACGCGCTGCGAAACTACCAGCCGAAAGCGTAATAAAAAAAACCGGGCTTGCCCGGTTTTTTTATCTCTGCGGTACTACTTGTGCCGCGCTCTCAAGTTTTCAATGATGGCCGTCATGTCCAGATCCTGATCCTGCAGCAGTACCAGCAGGTGGTAGATCAGATCGGAGGCTTCGTTAGTCAGCTCTTCGCGGTCGTTAACGGTAGCGGCGAGGGCGGTTTCAACCCCTTCTTCCCCGACCTTCTGGGCGATACGCTTGGTGCCGCTGGCGTAGAGCTTCGCCGTGTAGGAGCTGGCAGGATCGGCGCTTTTGCGCGCTGCCAGCAGCTGCTCCAGCTGGTAGAGGAACAGCCACTGATGGCTCTTCTCTTCACCAAAGCAGCTGGTGGTGCCGGTATGACAGGTTGGACCGACGGGATTGACCAGCACCAGCAGCGTGTCGTTGTCACAGTCCGGCGTGATACTGACCACATTAAGCACGTTGCCGGAGGTTTCACCCTTGGTCCACAGGCGCTGTTTGGTGCGCGAGTAGAACGTGACCAGCCCGCTCTCTTCGGTCTTCGCCAGCGCCTGCTGGTTCATATAGCCCAGCATTAACACCTCGCCGGATACCGCATGTTGGATCACGGCAGGCAGCAGCCCATCGGTTTTGGTCCAGTCCAGCAGGCTGCGTTGTTGCTCTGTTAACATATCCTTATCTCCACGCCCTGCAGTGCCAGGTACGCTTTCAGTTCACCAATATTAATAATCTGCTTGTGGAACACTGATGCGGCCAGCGCCCCGTCGACGTCAACATCCCGGAAGGCTTCCAGGAAGTGCTCCATGGTTCCCGCGCCACCGGAGGCGATCAGCGGAACATGGCAGACCTCGCGCACCTTCTTCAGCTGCACCAGATCGTATCCGTTACGCACCCCGTCCTGGTTCATCATGTTAAGCACGATTTCACCCGCGCCACGCTTCTGGACTTCCTGCACCCAGTCCAGCGTCTCCCAGGTAGTGACGCGGGTACGGCTCTCGTCACCGGTATACTGATTAACGTGATATTTGCCGGTGGCTTCATCAAACCAGGTATCAATGCCGATGACGATACACTGCACGCCAAAGCGGTCGGCGAGGCGGGTGATCAGCTCCGGGTCGGCCAGGGCCGGTGAGTTAATAGAGATCTTGTCCGCGCCAAAGGAGAGGATCTGTGCCGCGTCGTCAACGGATTTAATCCCACCCGCTACACAGAAGGGGATATCGATCGCTTCTGCTACGCTGGAGACCCAGCTCTTATCCACGACGCGTCCATCGCTGGAGGCGGTGATATCGTAAAACACCAGCTCGTCCGCGCCTTCCTCTGCATAGCGCTTCGCCAGGGGGACGATGTCGCCAATGATCTCATGGTTGCGGAACTGCACGCCTTTTACTACCTGGCCGTTGCGCACGTCCAGACAGGGAATTATCCGTTTTGCCAGCATTGGATCGCCTCCGTTACGTTAAATTTGCCTTCCAGCAGCGCCCGGCCAACGATCACCCCGCGCACCCCAGTACCACGTAGGGCGGCGATATCCTGTAGCCCGCCGATGCCGCCCGAGGATTGAAAAGCGATCTGCGGATAGCGGGCGCACACCTCTTCATACAGCGAGACGTTGGAGCCTGCAAGGGTGCCATCGCGAGAGATATCCGTGCACAGGACGTGCTTCAGGCCCACGGGCTGATAAGTTTCAATCAGTTCTTCCAGCGATACGCCGGAGTTCTCCTGCCAGCCGCTGACCGCCACCTGCTTCACGCCCTCGGCGTCGATGCGTACGTCAAGCGCCAGCACCAGCGCCTCTGCGCCGAAGCGCGTGAACCAGCCTTTAACGACCTCAGGGGATTTTACCGCCGTCGATCCGACTACCACGCGGGCAACGCCTGCTTCCAGTAGGGCGGCAACGTCCTCTTCCGTGCGGATCCCGCCGCCGACCTGCACCGGCACGTTTACGCCAGCTACCAGGGTTTTAATCAGCGGGATCTGCCGCTTAGCCGGATCTTTCGCCCCGGTCAGATCGACCAGGTGCAGCACCTCTGCGCCTTCGGCGGCATAGCCCTGCAGGCGGGTCAGCGGATCGTTACCGTAGTCGCGCTGCTGCGCGTAGTCCCCCTGATGCAGGCGGACTACCGTGCCATCAATTAAGTCTAACGCTGGAATAATCATTACATCTCCAGGAAGTTTTTCAGCAGCTGCGCGCCCGCCGCACCGGAGCGCTCCGGGTGGAACTGGACGCCGTAGAAGTTATCTTTCTGCACGGCGGCGGTGAAGGGCGCGCCGTAGTGACACTGGGCGATGGTCTGGGCATTCACCGGCATGGCGTAGCTGTGCACGAAGTAGAAGTAAGCCCCATCCTCAATGCCGCGAAACAGGCGATCGCCCGCTTTCGGGTAGACGCGGTTCCAGCCCATGTGCGGTAAAGGAAGACCGACGTCCTCCATCTTAACCACTGGCTCATCGATAATTCCCAGCAGCTCTACGCCGTGGGTCTCTTCGCTGCGGCTGCCCAACAGCTGCATGCCGAGGCAGATCCCAAGCACCGGCTGGGTGCAGGCTCGGATCAGGTTCACCAGTTCGCGCTGGTGGATCTGATCCATCGCAGCCTGTGCCGTCCCTACGCCAGGTAAAAAGAGCTTATCGGCGCGCAGCACCACGTCCGGATCGCGACTCACCACCGGCTGGTAGCCGTGGCGGGCAATCGCAGAGGTTACCGAGTGCAGGTTGGCGCAGCCGGTATCAAGGATCACCACGTTCATTACAGCACTCCTTTCGAGGAGGGAAGGGTATCGCCTTCCACACGGATCGCCTGACGCAGCGTACGGCCAAAGGCCTTAAACAGGCTCTCCACGCGATGGTGATCGTTCTTGCCCTTGGTTTTCAGGTGCAGGGTGACGGCCATGGTGTAGGAGAGTGAGCGGAAGAAGTGCTCAACCATCTCGGTGGTCAGGTCACCCACGCGCTGGTAGGTAAACTCGGCCTTGTACTCAAGGTGCGGACGCCCGGAGATATCCAGCGCGCAGCGGGCCAGGCACTCGTCCATCGGCAGGACAAAGCCAAAGCGGTTAATGCCGCGCTTGTCGCCGAGGGCCAGCTTCAGCGCCTCGCCGAGCGCCAGGCCGGTGTCTTCCACGGTGTGGTGATCGTCAATGTAGAGATCCCCCTTGACCTGAATCTCCATGCGAAAACCGCCGTGAGTGGCAATCTGATCCAGCATATGATCAAAGAAACCCACGCCAGTGTTAATTTTGCTGCCGCCTTCGCGATCCAGCCATACCTTCACGTCAATCTGCGTCTCTTTGGTCTTACGCTCGACGTGGGCGTAGCGGTCGCGTTTGGTCAGCTGGTCGCCAATGGCGCGCCAGTTCAGCGTTTCTCGATCGTAGCGCAGGCCGGTGATACCCATGTTTTCGGCCAGGGTCACGTCCGTCATTCGATCGCCAATCACGTAGCTGTTGGCCTTATCCAGCGCCTCGTTGGCGAGATAGCCTTCAACCAGCTTCACCTTCGGCTTACGGCAGTCGCACTCGTCGGCGGGCAGGTGCGGACAGATCAGCACCTCGTCAAAGATCACGCCCTGGGAGGTGAAGATCTGCATCATCAGGTTGTGCGGGCCGGTAAAGTGCTCCTGCGGGAAGCTGGCCGTGCCCAGTCCATCCTGATTGGTGATCATCACCAGCTTAAAGCCTGCCGCCTGCAGCTTGAGCAGCACCGGGATGGCATCTGGCTCAAAGGCCAGTTTTTCAAAGCTATCGACCTGAAAGTCGCTCGGCGGCTCGCTAATCAGGGTGCCGTCACGGTCAATAAAAAGGTACTTCTGGCTCATACTTGCTCCGCACGTAGGGCGTCGATGACGCGCTGGCTCTCTTCCCGGGTACCGATGGTGATCCGCAGGCAGCCGCTTAAAGAGGGTTGTTTGTTTTGATCGCGTAGAATAATGCCCTGATCCCACAGGGATTTAAATACCGCGCTGGAGGCGGTGATGCGCGCCAGAATATAGTTGGTTTCTGAATCGAATACCGTTTCCACGCAGGGAATCGTGCGCAGCTGCTCAACCAGATAGCGGCGTTCATTGAGGATCTGCGCCACCCGGCCCTGCATAGCCTCAATGCCCGCTGGGGAGAGGGCTTGAGCGGCGATCTCGGCGACCGGGGTCGAGAGCGGGTAGGGGGCAATCACCTTCAGCAGCAGGGCGATAATCTCCTGGCTTGCGAGGGTAAAGCCGCAGCGCAGACCGGCCAGCGCAAAGGCTTTCGACAGCGTGCGTAAGATCACCAGGTGCGGATAGTCCGCCAGCCAGCCGCTGAGCGTCGCCTGCGGACAGAACTCAATGTAGGCCTCGTCGGCAATCACCAGTGCTTTTCCACGGGTCATCTCTAACAGGGCACGCATATCCTGCGGGTCGATAATCTGCCCGGTCGGGTTGTTGGGGCTGCACACATAGATAAGCTTTACCCCATCGAGGGACTCAGAGATGCCCTCCAGATTGAGCTGCCAGCTCTCCAGCGCCGGAACGGTGCGCGCCTCAACGCCAAAGGTTTCGGCGCTCACGCTGTACATGCCGTAGGTCGGCGGGCAGTAGAGCACCGCGTCCTTGCCTGGCTCGCAGAAGGCGCGGATCAGCAGCTCGATACCTTCGTCCGCGCCGCGGCTGACCAGCACCTGCTCCGGCTGCAGACCGGCATAGCGGGCGTAACCCTCAATCACCGCTTTCGGCTGGCACTCCGGGTAGCGGTTGAGCGATGACTGGGTCAGCTCAAAGGCCACCGGAGTAGGGAACTCGTTGGCGTTCAGCCAGACGTCGCCTTTGCCGCCCAGGCGACGAGCGGACTGATAGGGCGTCAGGTTTCGCACGTTCTCGCGCGCTAAGTCTTCGATGCTCATGCTTGCTCCTTGAGGGCGTTAACGCGCAGGGTAACGGCATTCTTGTGGGCGTGCAGACGCTCGGCCGCCGCCAGGGTCTCAATGGTCGCCGCCAGCGCCGAGAAGCCCTCCCGGGACAGCTCCTGCACCGTCATGCGCTTCTGGAAATCCGCCAGCCCGAGGCTGGAGCAGGTGGCAGTATAGCCGTAGGTCGGCAGCACGTGGTTGGTCCCCGATGCATAGTCGCCCGCCGACTCCGGCGACCAGTCGCCGAGAAACACCGATCCCGCGCTGGTGATGCTGTCTACCAGCGAGCGGGCGTCGCGCGTCTGAATAATCAGGTGTTCCGGGCCGTAGGCGTTGGAGATAGCTACGCACTGGGCAAGATCCTTCGCGACGATCAGCCGGCTGGCGGCCAGCGCCTGGCGGGCGGTGTCGGCGCGCGGAAGCTCGGCCAGCTGGCGCTCAACGGCGTCGGCTACTGCTTCAGCCATCTGTGTGTCCGGCGTCAGCAGGATCACCTGCGAATCCGGGCCGTGTTCGGCCTGGGAGAGCAGATCCGAGGCGACGAAATCCGGCGTTGCGCCACTGTCGGCAATCACCAGTACCTCAGACGGACCGGCAGGCATATCAATCGCCGCCCCGTCCAGCCGCTGGCTGACCTGGCGCTTGGCTTCGGTTACGAAAGCGTTGCCAGGGCCAAAAATTTTATCCACCGAGGGGATCGATTCGGTGCCAAAGGCCAGGGCGGCGATGGCCTGCGCCCCGCCCACCTTGAAGACCTCCTGCACGCCGCAGAGACTGGCGGCATAGAGGATCTCATCGGCAATCGGCGGCGGCGAGCAGAGCACTACCCGCTGACAGCCCGCGATGCGCGCCGGCGTGGCCAGCATCAATACCGTTGAGAACAGCGGCGCGGAGCCACCGGGAATATAGAGGCCTACGGAGGCTATCGGGCGGGTCACCTGCTGGCAGCGCACGCCAGGCAGGGTTTCCACATCCACAGGCTGGAGCTTTTGCGCCTGGTGGAAGGTGTCGATGTTCTTCACCGCCACGGCCATCGCCTGCTTGATATCATCACCCAGGCGGGCGCTGGCGTCGGCGATCTCCTGCGCGGTGACCTTCAGCGCGCCGACCTCGGTTTTATCAAATTTAGCGCTGTATTCACGCAGGGCGTCGTCGCCGCGTGCTTTTACATTGTCGAGGATCTCTACCACCGTGCGGGTGATGCTTTCCGAGGCGGAGATTGCCGGACGCATCAGCAGATCGCGCTGCTGCTCGTCGCTACAGGTGTTCCAGTCGATAACGGTATTGAAGCTCATGGCCATTACTCCATCATCTTCTCAATCGGCAGCACCAGAATAGAGCTGGCCCCCAGCGCCTTCAGCTTCTCCATGGTTTCCCAGAACAGCGTTTCGCTGCTGACCATGTGCATTGCTACGCGCTGCTGGTCGCCTGCCAGCGGCAGAATGGTCGGACGTTCAGCGCCTGGCAGCAGGGCAATCACCTCGTCAAGACGCTCGGTCGGAGCATGCATCATGATGTATTTTGATTCGCGGGCCTGGATAACGCCCTGGATACGGGTCAGCAGCTTGTCGATCAGCTGCTGCTTGGCCGCCGGCATCTCGCCGTCGCGCTGGATCAGGCAGGCTTTCGAGCGATAGATCACCTCTACCTCACGCAGGCCGTTGGCTTCGAGCGTCGCCCCGGTCGAGACCAGGTCACAGATAGCATCGGCCAGACCCGCGCGCGGGGCCACTTCGACCGAGCCGTTCAGCAGACAGGATTTAAACGCGACGCCTTTCTGATCGAGGTAGCGCTTCAGCAGGTGCGGATAGGAGGTCGCGATACGTTTACCGTTCAATGCTGCCGGGCCGTCCCACGGCTCGTCAACGGCGGTGGCCAGCGACAGGCGGCAGCCGCCAAAATCGAGACGGCGCAGGGTAAAGTAGCGCGGGTCTTCGCCCTGTGCGCGACGGGTCAGCAACTCCTCTTCCAGCACGTTCTCGCCGATAATGCCGAGATCCACCACGCCGTCCATGACCAGCCCCGGAATGTCGTCGTCACGTACGCGCAGAATATCGATGGGCATATTCTCTGCCAGCGCAATCAGACGCTGCGTGTGCAGATTAATTTTGATGCCGCAGCGGGCCAGCAGTTCGCGTGAATCATCGCTTAAGCGGCCAGATTTCTGCATAGCTATGCGTAAACGGGAGTTATCTAACATTCTACTTATCCTCTTATCCTGCCTGAATTAGGTTCAAAAAAAAGCCCCCGGAAGAGGATCTTCCGGGGGCTTTTTCATGCGTTCATGCACCACTGGAAGATCCAAACGTCTTCCAGCACACATCGCCTGAAAGACTAGTCAGGATGATGGTGATGATGGTGGTGTTTAAATTGAACGCGTGTCATAAAATTTCCAATGAATGCTTATTCATGTCTTGTCAATTAACCTAAACCACTTTGCCCGCTGAAAGCAAGGGCTTTTTTACATCATTACATCATTTCATCTTGCCTTCTGAATTGTCAGTTGCCCTTGCCTGGCGTAGCCTTAATCCTAACGTATGAAAGCCGGGAGAATTAAGGATGAAAAAAGTCGCGATTGTCGGTTTAGGCTGGCTGGGGATGCCGCTGGCGCTCTCGCTGCAGTCAAAGGGCTGGCAGGTTACCGGCAGTAAAACGACCCACGACGGCGTCGAAGCGGCGCGCATGTGCGGTATTGAAAGCTATCCGCTGAAGCTTGAGCCGGAGCTGGTGTGTGACGCTGACGACCTGGAAGCGCTGATGAACGTGGATGCGCTGGTGGTCACGCTGCCCGCCCGACGGAGCGGCAGCGGGGACACGTTCTATCTGCAGGCGGTGCAGGAGATTGTCGACAGCGCGCTGGCGAGGCGTATTCCGCGCATTATCTTTACCAGCTCGACGTCGGTATACGGTAACGCAGAGGGCACCGTCAAAGAGAGCATGCCGCTTCAGCCGGTGACCCACAGCGGGCGCACCTTGAAAGAGCTGGAGGAGTGGCTGCACAACCTGCCGGGTACGTCGGTGGATATCCTTCGGCTTGCCGGGCTGGTCGGGCCGGGTCGCCATCCGGGGCGCTTCTTCGCCGGTAAAACGGCTCCCAATGGCAGCCAGGGCGTTAATCTGGTGCACCTGGAAGACGTTATCGCCGCGATTACGCTGTTATTGCAGTCGCCGAAGGGGGGGCATATCTACAACCTCTGCGCGCCTAAGCACCCTGCGCGATCTGAATTTTACCCGGTGATGGCTCGCCAGCTGGGCCTGGCGCCGCCGCAGTTTACCGAGAGCGACGCTGACAGCAAGGGCAAGCTTGTTGACGGGAGCCGCATCACCAATGAATTAGGGTTCGAATATCAGTATCCCGATCCGCTGATCATGCCGATGGAGTAGGGCAGCAGCCTGGGGACTGGTCGCACACCCTATGGGGCGAACATGAAACCATTGCTGGATGTTCTCGTTATCCTTGATGCCCTCGAAAAAGAGGGCAGCTTTGCTGCGGCCTCGGCGAAGCTCTACAAAACGCCCTCTGCGCTGAGCTACACCGTGCATAAGCTGGAGAGCGATCTTAATATTCAGCTTCTCGACCGCAGCGGCCATCGGGCCAGGTTTACCCGCACCGGCCAGATGCTGCTGGATAAGGGGAGGGAGGTGCTGCACACGGTGCGCGAGCTGGAGAAGCAGGCCATCAAGCTCAACGAGGGCTGGGAGAGCCATCTTACTATTGGTGTGGATGACACCTTTCCCTTCTCCCTGCTTTTACCGCTTATCGATGCCTTCTATCTGCAGCACAGCGTAACCCGGCTGGCGTTTATTAATGGCGTACTGTCGGGATCGTGGGAGGCGCTAATTCAGGGGCGGGCCGATATTATCGTCGGTGCGCTGCACGACCCACCGCCGCTCAGCGGATTTGGCTTTGCCAGGCTTGGCAGCCTTGAGCAGGTCTTTGCCGTTGCGCCCCATCATCCGCTGGCTGGGGCTGCGGAGCCGCTCCCCCGGAGGGTAATCAAACGCCATCGCGCTATTGTCGTTGGCGAAGCGCGGCCGGGCTGCTCACGCTCCCAGCTGCTGCTGGAGGATCAGGAGGCGATCACCGTTTTTGATTTTAAGGCTAAACTGGATCTGCTGATTGGCGGTCTTGGCTGTGGCTATTTGCCACGCTATATGGCGCAGCTTTTCTTAAATAGCGGCGCGCTGGTAGAGAAGCAGGTGGTCGCGCCAATCTCAGCCGAACCGGTCTGGATGGGCTGGAATGAGCAGACCGCAGGGCTGGCAAGCGGATGGTGGTGCACGGAAATTTTAGCAAATAGTGCGATCGCTGGCGTTTACATTCCGGTGAGCGGCCGTGAATCAGGCGTGCGTTAAAAAAGATGGCCTGATGGGTGTATGCCATCTTGTCATCGCGCCTCAGTTTGGGGCAAAATATGTCGCCTGCAAAAAATGACACTAACCGACGTTAAACGCGTCGGTTATTTTTTTGCATCAAAACGTCATTTAAAACCAAGAGGCCGGGCTTCGTACCGGATAGATACACATTTAAAAACCGACAGTCGTTGTCGCTGAGGAAAGAAACAAAATGGGGCAATTTTTTGCTATTGCGACGGCATTCGCCGTAATGGGGGCTGACCATGTCGCATAACGTTACTCCAAAAACCTCTCGCGTGGAACTGCGTAAATCGCTTACGTTGATTCCGGTTGTTATGATGGGTCTTGCCTATATGCAGCCGATGACGCTGTTCGATACGTTCGGCATTGTCTCTGGTCTGACCGATGGTCATGTCGCGACCGCGTATGCGTTTGCGCTGGTGGCTATTCTCTTTACTGCCCTGAGCTACGGTAAACTGGTGCGTCGTTTCCCGTCCGCTGGCTCAGCCTACACCTATGCCCAAAAATCCATTAGCCCGGCGGTTGGCTTTATGGTGGGCTGGTCGTCGCTGCTGGACTACCTGTTCATGCCGATGATCAACATCCTGCTGGCTAAAATCTACTTCGAAGCGCTGGTGCCCAGCGTGCCGTCGTGGATCTTTGTGGTGGCGCTGGTGGCCTTTATGACCATCTCGAACCTGCGCAGCATTAAATCCGTAGCTAACTTCAACACCCTGATTGTTATTCTGCAGATGGGTATTGTGGCAGCCATCGTCGGCCTGATTGTTTACGGCGTGGCGCACGGTGAAGGTGCGGGTACGCTGACCAGCTCCCGTCCGTTCTGGTCTGAAGGCGCGCACGTGGTGCCGATGATCACCGGTGCGACCATTCTGTGCTTCTCGTTCCTGGGCTTCGACGGCATCTCTTCTCTGTCGGAAGAGACCAAAGACGCCGAGCGCGTGATCCCGAAAGCGATCTTCCTGACAGCGCTGATTGGCGGCCTGGTGTTTATCGTGGCCTCCTACTTCCTGCAGCTCTATTTCCCGGATATCAGCCGCTTCAAAGATCCTGACGCGTCTCAGCCGGAAATCATGCTCTACGTGGCGGGTAAAACCTTCCAGTTCGGCGTGCTGGTCTTCTCGACCATTACCGTACTGGCTTCTGGCATGGCAGCGCACGCAGGCGTTTCCCGCCTGATGTATGTGATGGGCCGTGACGGCGTATTCCCGAGCCGCTTCTTTGGCTACGTGCACCCGAAATGGCGCACCCCGGCCTGGAACGTGCTGCTGGTGGGCGCGATTGCCCTGCTGGCGATTAACTTTGACCTGGTGACTGCGACGGCGCTGATCAACTTCGGTGCGCTGGTAGCCTTTACCTTCGTTAACCTGTCGGTGATTTCACAGTTCTGGATCCGTGAGAAGCGTAACAAGACGCTGAAAGATCACTTCCAGTTCCTGATCCTGCCGCTGTGCGGTGCGTTGACCGTAGGTGCGCTGTGGCTGAACCTGGAAGAGAGCTCAATGATTCTGGGTCTGATCTGGGGCGGTATCGGTCTGGTTTACCTGGCCTGCGTGACTAAAAGCTTCCGCAACCCGGTCCCGCAGTACGAAGACGTTGCGTAATGCGCTAAGCCGTAAGTAAAAAGAAAAGCCAGCTGAGAAGCTGGCTTTTTTGTTTATACAATCTCTTGCGCGTACTGATACAGGGCTTTGATCAGGGCGAGTTTTTCACTATCCCCCGCGTGCTGCTGGTAGAGCGTCTCCAGCTCTTCCGCCCAGGCCTGCAAAAATTCTGGTGTAAAAACGTTACGCCGATGCTGGAGCCAGCGCTGCTGCTCGTTTTCATCCAGCGTGCCGGGGAAATTGCGTGCCCGGTAGTTAAACAGCAGCTTCTCAATGCGCTTGTCGGCAAAGGTAATATCCAGCGCCGGCAGGTTCTGCGGATCGGTCGCCAGCACGATTTTCATCGCTGCACGATCGGCGTCGCTAAAGAAGCCGTTATAGAGCTGGGCGTCAACGTTATCCGACGGTACAAACGGCTCGGCTTCGGCGAAGATAGCCAGCACTTTTTCCCGCACCTCTGGGTTGTCGCGCAGAATTTGCAGGTTCGCCAGGCACGCCTGACGGTTGATACCCAGCCGATCGGCGTCTTCCGGACGCAGGGTATTCGCCTGCGCCAGCACCGGACACTTATTGAGGTGCACCAGCTTCACCGGTACGGGGGACTCGTCGCCCAGATCCGCTTTAGGCGTATAGAGGCGCTCGCGCAGGGCGTCGGCGTCCAGTTCCAGCAGAGGAGACATATCCCCCGCCAGGTCGACCATGATCACCGCGTTTCGGTTCTCGGGGTGCCAGGCCAGCGGCGCAACCCAGCTGGTATTGCCGCGATGGGCACCGAACATACCGGAAACATGCACCAGCGGTTTCATCTGCGGCACGTCGATCAGCGTGGTCAGCTTCTGCTTGCTGCGATAGGCGTAGAGGTAGTTAAACAGCTTGGGTTGGCGGGCTTTAACCAGCTGCGCCATGGCAATGGTCGCGTAGACGTCCGCCATCGCGTCGTGGGCGTTGCTGTGCTCGATGCCGTTGGCCTGCGTCAGATGCTCAAGGCGGAAGCTGGGCAGGCCGTCATCGTTCTCCGGCCAGTTGATGCCTTCCGGGCGCAGCGCGTAGCAGGCACGCATCACGTCCAGCAGATCCCAGCGGGAGTTACCGTGCTGCCAGCTCCAGGCATAGGGGTCATAGAAGTTGCGGTAGAAAACGTTGCGGGTGACTTCATCATCGAAGCGAACGTTGTTATAGCCCACCACGCAGGTGCCCGGCACGGTAAAGATATCGTGGATACGCTTCGCAAAGGCGGCTTCGTTGTCACCTTTTTCCAGGGCGATCTGCGGCGTAATGCCGGTGATCATCACGGCTTCCGGCTGCGGCAAATAGTCATCGGCAGGCTGGCAGTAAAACACCTCCGGCTCGCCAATCGGCGTGAAATCCTCATCGGTGCGGAGGGCGGCAAACTGTGCCGGCCGGTCCAGCGACGGGCTGGTTCCGAAGGTTTCGTAGTCGTGGAAAAGAAAAGTTGGCTGCGCAGCGGAATCTGACACCTGATATTGTCCTGTTGTTATATCACCTCTTTATGGTAAACCATGCCGCCCGCTAAACAGAAATAAAAGCGCTGTTTTTACCCGAACTGCGTGCCTGCTTCCGCCGCGTACCTCTTCGCTGTCACATTTGTTTGCAATTGTTCCAGGATTCGACACAAGATTTTCCGTACAAAGGTCAGCTCTTTTGTCACACCTTAAGGATATCCTCTTGAAACGCCGTTTGTTTGTTGCCGTCTCCCTCCTTGCTGTTTGCGTGAATTCTGCCCTGGCTGCCAGCCCCTCTTTTACTGTACAGCCTCCGCAGATCCAGGCCGGTGCCTGGGTATTAATGGACTACACCACGGGGCAGATATTGACCGCAGGCAATGAACACCAGCAGCGTAACCCGGCTAGCCTCACTAAGCTGATGACCGGCTACGTGGTTGACCGCGCTATCGATAGCAAGCGCATCACGCCGGACGATATTGTTACCGTTGGTAAAGACGCCTGGGCAAAGGGAAATCCGGTATTTGATGGCTCCTCGCTGATGTTTATCAAGCCGGGGGATCGCATCACGGTGCGCGATCTGAGCCGTGGCCTGATCGTTGACTCCGGCAACGACGCCTGCGTGGCGCTGGCGGACTATGTTGCTGGCGGCCAGCCGCAGTTTGTGAAGATGATGAACAGCTACGCGCAGAAGCTCAACCTGCGCGATACCCACTTTGAGACCGTCCACGGTCTGGATGCACCGGGCCAGCACAGCTCGGCCTACGATCTGGCCGTACTTTCCCGAGCCATCATTCACGGTGAGCCCGAGTTCTACCACATGTATAGCGAGAAGAGCCTCACCTGGAACGGTATCACCCAGCAGAACCGTAATGGCCTGCTGTGGGACAAGTCGCTCAACGTCGACGGTCTAAAAACCGGCCACACCTCCGGGGCGGGCTTTAACCTTATTGCTTCCAGCGTTAACGGCCAGCGGCGGCTGATCGCGGTCGTGATGGGCGGTGAAAGCCCGAAAGGTCGTGAGGAGCAGGCACGTAAGCTGCTGCACTGGGGCGATGATAACTTTGATACCGTACAGATCCTGCATAAAGGGAAACAGGTAGGAAGCGAGCGCGTCTGGTACGGCGATAAAGAGAAGGTGGCGCTGGGTACGGACCGCGACTTCTGGCTGGCACTGCCCAAGGCCGATTTGGACCACATCAAAGCCAAGTACGTGCTGAACGGTAAAGAGCTGGAAGCGCCGATGCCCGCGAACCAGCAGGTGGGCGAGGTGGAGCTATATGATAACGGCAAGCTGGTTGCCCGCTCACCGCTGGTCACTCTGGAAGCGATTGAGAAAGGCGGCGTTTTCTCACGTATGAGCGACTATCTGCACCACGTGCTGTAAGAGAGCGCGGGCAGGCTGGCAACTCTGCGAGTCTGCTCGCATACTGAACAGTTCAGGGGTGACAGTAAGCCCTTAAAAAGAGAGAGTGTATATCCATACAGCAATCATCGCGGAGGCAGCATGGACTACAGTATCAAACAGCTCGATAAGCGCACCATTGCCGGGTTTCATCTGGTGGGTCCGTGGGAAAAGACCGTTAAGCAGGGTTTTGCACAGCTTACTCTGTGGGTGCAAAGTAATCATCTCCAGCCGCAGGAGTGGATCGCCGTCTACTACGATAACCCCGACGAAGTCCCGCCGGAGAAACTGCGTGCCGACACGGTTATTTCAGTGCCCGAAGGGTTCACCGTTCCGGAAAACAGCGAGGGAGTGATCCTGAGCGAGCTGCCCGGCGGTCAGTATGCTGTGGCCCGGGCGCGGGTCTATAACGAAGAGTTTGAAAAAACCTGGGATCTCTTTTTTGACAGCCTGCTCCCGGATGCCTACTACCAGATAGCGGCCCGGCCCTGCTTTGAGCGCTACCTGAATGCAGACAGCAGTAGCGGCTACTGGGACGTTGAGATGCACATTCCCGTTGAGCCGAAGTCACTTTAAGCGTCCGCTTACCGTTGATCCTGTCAGCCTGTTTACTGATTTTAATCATTAAAAGCAGCTTTTACGGGGCTTTCGGTCACAACGCCAGGGCCCCGGCGCGAAAATTCGCTACAATTGCGCCTTTGGACGTCTTAGCCGGAGAGCGTGGTGCGCACCGACAAATCACTTAGCCCTTTTGAAATACGCTTATACCGCCACTATCGCCTTGTGCATGGGGCCAGAATAGCGCTGGCGTTTATTCTCACCTTTCTGCTGGTGCGCCTGCTAAACATTCCTGAGGGCACCTGGCCGCTGATTACCCTGGTGGTGATTATGGGGCCTATCTCCTTTTGGGGTAACGTCGTGCCGCGTGCCTTCGAACGTATCGGTGGCACTATCTTCGGTTCGGCGCTAGGGCTGATAGCCCTGAAGCTGGAAGTGATCTCTCTGCCGCTGATGCTGCTCTGGTGCGCCGCCGCGATGTTTCTCTGTGGCTGGCTGGCGCTGGGCAAGAAGCCCTACCAGGCGCTGCTGATCGGTATTACGCTTGCGGTTGTGGTGGGTGCACCGGCGGGAGATATGCAAATTGCGCTGTGGCGAGGCGGAGACGTTATTTTAGGCTCGCTGCTGGCAATGCTGTTTACCGGTATCTGGCCGCAGCGGGCTTTTCTGCACTGGCGTATCCAGATGGCGAACTACGTCACCAACTTCAACCGTGTCTACCAGGCGGGCTTCTCACCGAACCTGGTGGAGCGCCCGCGGCTGGAGAAGCATCTGCAAAACATTCTCAATGATGTCGTAAAGATGCGCGGCCTGATTGTGCCTGCCAGCAAAGAGACGCACATTCAGAAAGCGATTTTCGAAGCTATTCAGACCGTAAGCCGCAACATGGTGTGTATGCTTGAGCTGCAGATCAACGCCCACTGGGCGTCGCGGGCCAGCCACTTCGTGATGCTTAACGCCCGGACGATCCGCGAGACCCAGACCATGACGCAGCAAACGCTGCTGACCATCGCCCATGCGCTCTACGAAGGTAATCCGCAGCCGATTCTTGCCAACAGCGAGCGGCTTAACGAGATAGTGGTGGAGCTGCGGGAGCTGATCCAACAGCATAAAGATGAGCCATTAGCGGAAACTCCGATGCACAGCTACGTGTGGTTAAGCATGGAGCTGGCGCGGCAGCTGGAGCTGCTTTCGCATCTTATCTGCCGGGCGCTGCGCAAATAAGCTGCATCCGTAAATGAATCAGCAGCCGGTTGTTTCGATTCAGCCTGATTTAGCGTTATGATATTTAGAGGGATAAAATCATTGTCATCAGCAACGCCTAAAAGTATGTTTACCCTACAGCGGTTGCTTTAACGAATCCGAATCTGATATTAGCAGGGGTGTAAAAATGGAAACTACTAAGCCTTCATTCCAGGACGTTCTGGAGTTTGTACGTCTGTTCCGCCGTAAGAACAAACTTCAGCGTGAAATTCAGGACGTTGAGAAAAAAATCCGCGATAACCAGAAACGCGTTCTGCTGCTGGATAACCTGAGCGACTACATCAAGCCGGGCATGAGCGTTGAAGCGATCCAGGGCATCATCGCCAGCATGAAGACCGACTACGAGGACCGCGTAGATGACTACATCATCAAAAACGCTGAGATCTCGAAAGAGCGCCGTGAAATCTCTAAAAAGCTGAAAACGATGGGCGAACTGAAACACGCCGCGGTTGAAGCGAAAGACGAGTAACGTTTTTAAGCCGGGTCTGGCAACGCTGCCACCCGGCGTTTTACCCCTTCCGCGTTCCTGACTTACCTCGCAAACCGTTTAACTACTGCTCGTTAACTACTGCTCGGCATGAATGGCATTGAGCAGGATATCCATTAGCCCTGGAAAACGGGCGTCAAGATCGTCACGGCGCAGCGAGATCAGATTTTCCCGGCCCTGCGGGCGCTGCCAGATCACGCCGCTATCGCGCAGCACGCGCCAGTGGTGGGTCATGGTCGATTTGGCCACGTCCTTGCGCAGCGACCCGCAGGCCTGCTCTCCTTCATCTGCCAGCGTTCTGACGATCTCCAGGCGCAGCGGATTTCCCAGCGCGAACAGTACATTTTCGAGGCGGATTTTTGCCCGATCGGGATGGCTGGCAATCATAGTGTTCCTGAGTCAATAAGCACAAATAGTGACCAGCGAGCTGGCTAACGCATACTATACCTAAACCCAACGGCGAGTGCCATGCGGCAGCGGCGGCGAGATTATCATCCATAACTATAGCTAAAATAGTTCGAATATACTCGTACAGTTGGACTATGATGAGGACGTTAAACCCGAATGGCCGCACTGGCCGCTAACAGTCAAACTGACTAAGGACGCATCATGCCCCGACCCATCCCCCTCGAACGCTATCGCAACATTGGTATTTCTGCCCACATTGATGCCGGCAAAACCACCACCACTGAACGGATCCTGTTTTACACCGGCATGAGCCATAAGCTGGGTGAAGTTCACGATGGCGCAGCGACGACAGACTGGATGGCGCAGGAGCAGGAGCGCGGAATTACCATTACCTCTGCGGCCGTAAGCTGCTTCTGGCCCGGTATGGATCGGGGCTTTGAGCCGCACCGGATCAATATCATCGACACCCCCGGCCACGTCGACTTCACCATTGAAGTTGAGCGCTCCATGCGCGTGCTGGACGGCGCGGTGATGGTCTACGACTCCGTGGGCGGCGTGCAGCCCCAGTCGGAGACCGTCTGGCGGCAGGCCAACAAGTATCATGTCCCCCGGCTGGCGTTCGTCAACAAGATGGACCGGCCCGGCGCGGATTTCTTCCGCGTGGTGCAGATGATGATCGACCGCCTGAAGGCAAATCCGGTACCGATTGTGATCCCCATCGGGGCGGAAGAGCACTTCACCGGCGTAATCGATCTCATTAAGATGCGGGAAATCATTTGGGACGACGCCAGCCAGGGGATGGCGTTCAGCTATGCGCCGGTGCCGGACGAGCTGCTGGCCACGGCGAAAGCGTGGCGTGAAAAAATGGTCTCCGCAGCGGCGGAAGCCAATGACGAGTTAATGGATAAGTATCTGGAAAACGGCGATCTGGAGGAGGCGGAGATTATCAGCGGCCTGCGCGCCCGCACCGTGGCCGGTGAGATCCAGCCCGTACTCTGCGGCAGCGCATTTAAAAACAAAGGGGTACAGCGCGTGCTTGACGCCGTGGTGGAGCTGATGCCATCCCCACTTGATATTCCGGCTATTAAAGGCGTCGATGAGAAGGGGGCAACCGCCGAGCGCCATCCGGACGATCGCGAGCCGTTCTCCGCCCTGGCCTTCAAGCTGATGACCGATCCCTACGTGGGCCAGCTCACCTTTATCCGTGTCTACTCCGGCGTGCTGAAAAAAGGCGATGCGGTGTGGAACCCGATTAAGGGCAAGAAGGAGCGCATCGGGCGCATTGTGCTGATGCACGCCAACGATCGCCACGAGGTGGACGAGCTGCGGGCCGGGGATATCGCCGCCTGCGTCGGACTGAAGGATGTCACCACCGGCGATACCCTGTGCGCCCCGGATGCGGTGATCACCCTTGAACGCATGGAGTTTCCCGATCCGGTGATCTCCCTGGCAATTGAGCCAAAAACCAAGGCGGATCAGGAGAAGATGGGCATCGCCCTGCAGCGGCTGGCAGCGGAGGATCCCTCGTTCCATCTGCATACCGACGAGGAGTCGGGTCAGACCATTATCTCCGGCATGGGTGAGCTGCATCTGGAGATCATCGTCGACCGCATGCGCCGAGAGTTTGGCGTGGAGGCGAACATTGGTCGTCCGCAGGTAACCTACCGGGAGACGATCCGCAAAACGGTTAAGGATATCGAAGGCAAATTTGTCCGCCAGTCCGGCGGTAAAGGGCAGTACGGCCATGTCGTGCTGACGCTGGAGCCGCTGGAGGGAGGCAAAGGGTTTATCTTCGAGGATGCCACCAAGGGCGGGGTCGTACCGCGGGAGTTTATCCCTTCGGTGGAGAAGGGCCTGCGGGAGGCGATCAACAGCGGCGTGCTGGCGGGCTATCCGGTAGTGGATATCAAGGCGACCCTGACCTTTGGCTCCTATCATGATGTCGACTCCTCGGAGCTGGCCTTCAAAATGGCGGCCATTTTCGGCTTCAAAGAGGGGGCGAAACGCGCCGATCCGGCGATCCTGGAGCCGATTATGCACGTTGAGGTAGAGACCCCGGAGGAGTATGCCGGCAACGTGATGGGGGATCTCTCGTCCCGTCGCGGCATGGTTCAGGGAATGGATGAGCGGTTCGGGAGCCAGATCATCCGCGCCGACGTACCGCTGGCGGAGATGTTCGGTTACTCGACGACGCTGCGCTCAATGTCCCAGGGACGCGCCACCTACAGCATGGAGTTCCACCACTACGCGGAAGCGCCGCGAAACGTGGCGGAGAGCATTATCGCCAGCCGGGCTAAAACCGCCTGATTCACTGACCGATCCTCGCTAAACGCGCCCCGGTATGGCTAACCCTGCCGGGGCGCGCTTCTTTTGCGTAGCGGTAAAATCGCTCAACTCAGTGATCTCCGCTGCAAATTTGTACAAGCGGGGTGCGCAGCCTCACTTTCCCACAGCTATGTTTAAGATTCTGGACGGTCCGGACACCGCGTAGCCCAGCCAGCCATGTGATGGCGACCTCTTCCACGCCGCTGCTGGCGGCGGGTTCTGAACCGTGCTGAGGATTAACACATGTCTATCAAAACGCTTACGTTACCGCTTGCTCTGCTGAGCGGCCTGGGTGCTGCGTTTTATGCGCAGGCGGATATCACCATCGGCGTTGCCGGGCCATTTACCGGCCCTAACGCCACCTATGGGGCGCAGTACTGGAAGGGCGCAACCCAGGCGGCGGCGGATATCAACGCCGCAGGCGGCATCAAGGGCGAGAAGATCGTGCTGGTGCAGGGAGATGACGCCTGCGAACCCAAGCAGGCGGTGGCGGTGGCCAACCGGCTGGTAGACGAAGAGAAGGTCTCCGCCGTGGTCGGCCACTTCTGCTCCTCCTCCACGATGCCCTCGTCCGAGGTCTATGACGAAGCGGGCGTTCTGACCATTACCCCTGGCTCCACCAACCCACAGATTACCGAGCGGGGCATGCAGAACATGTTTCGCATGTGTGGCCGCGACGATCAGCAGGGCGTGGTAGCGGCAAACTATATTCTCGACGTGCTGAAGGCAAAAAAAGTTGCCGTGATCCACGACAAAGATACCTACGGTCAGGGACTGGCGGACGCGATGCGTGCCGCGCTGGCGAAACGCGGCACCAAAGAGGTGCTGTATGAAGGCCTCTCCCGGGGCGAAAAAGATTTCAACGCGCTGGTCACCAAAGTGGGCGCGCTAAAGCCTGACGTGGTCTACTTTGGCGGCTGCCATCCCGAGGCCGGGCCGCTGATACGCCAGATGCGCGAGCAGGGCGTAGAGGCGAAATTTTTCTCCGGTGACTGCGTAGTCACTGAAGAGCTGGTCACGGCGGCAGGCGGGGCGCAGTTCACCAACGGCGTGCTGATGACCTTCGGTAAAGATCCCCGCACCATCCCGGCGGGAAAAGCGGTCATTGAGAAGTTCCGCGGTGCAGGCTTTGAGCCAGAAGGCTACACCCTCTATGCCTACGCCTCCATTCAGGCTATCGCCGCCGCCTATAACGCCGTCGGCAAAGACAACGAGAAGGCTAGCGCCTGGCTGAAATCCAACAGCGTCGATACGGTGATGGGGCCGAAAGCCTGGGACGGAAAGGGCGATCTTAAAGTCTCTGACTACGTTGTCTATCAGTGGGACGACAAAGGTAAATATCATCAGCTGTAATCCCATCTACCGGGGCGAGGGCGTTCACCATGGATGCATTCTTCTTGCAGCAGCTTATCAACGGCCTGACGCTGGGCGCGGTGTATGGCCTAATCGCCATCGGTTACACCATGGTCTACGGCATCATCGGCATGATCAACTTTGCCCACGGCGAGGTCTATATGATCTCGGCCTACCTCTGTGCCATCGGTCTCGGGCTGCTGTCGTGGTTTGGTCTGCACTCGTTCCCACTGCTGATCTTCGGCACCCTTATCTTCACCGTGGTGGTTACCGGCGTCTACGGCTGGACCATTGAGCGTATCGCCTACCGGCCGCTGCGCAACTCCACGCGCCTCGCGCCGCTGATCTCGGCGATTGGCATGTCGCTGATCCTGCAAAACTATGTCCAGATCGCTCAGGGACCCAATCAGCAGGGGATCCCAACCCTGCTGACCGGCGTGCTGCGCCTGGACGTCGGGGATGGCATCGTGCAGATCACCTGGACCAAAATATTCATTCTGCTGGCGGCGCTGGCGGGGATGCTGCTGCTTACCTGGATAATTCAGTTTACCCGGCTGGGGCGCATCTGCCGGGCCACGCAGCAGGATCGGCGGATGGCGTCGATCCTTGGTATCAATACCGATAGGGTTATCTCGCTGGTGTTTGTGATGGGAGCGGCGATGGCGGGGCTGGCCGGGGTGCTGGTCACCATGAACTACGGCACCTTTGATTTCTATATTGGCTTTATCATCGGCATTAAAGCCTTTACCGCCGCCGTGCTGGGCGGGATCGGCTCGCTGCCCGGCGCAATGCTGGGTGGTCTGCTGCTGGGGGTGGCCGAAGCGCAGTTCGCGGGGCTGGTCAACTCTGACTATAAGGACGTCTTCTCCTTTGCGCTGCTGGTTGCCATTCTGATTTTCCGCCCGCAGGGGCTGCTGGGCCGCCCGGTGGTGGCGAAGGTATGAGGAGCGCGAGCATGACGGATGCGGCGATAAAACCCCGGCTGGATATGATGCAGTGCCTGCGGGATACCCTCCTGGCCGGGCTGTGCGCGCTGGTAGTGTTCGGGCCGATTGTTGGTGTGGTGCTTAAAGGTTACAGCTTTAATCTGGCTCCGGGACGCGTCGCAATGCTGGTAGCGATCGTCATGGCCGGACGCTTTCTGCTGAGCCTGGCGCTGCAAACGACGCGCGGGCGACAATTTACCCGCCACTTTGAAAGCGCCAACGATGGGGTCTTTGTGCGCTCTCCGGATCATATCTCCCACCTACGTTGGATGGGTCCGCTGCTGCTGGTGCTGGCGATGCTGTTTCCCTTTGTTGCCAGTAAATACCTTCTGACCGTCGCGATCCTCGGGCTGATCTATGTTCTGCTCGGGCTGGGGCTCAACATCGTGGTGGGCCTGGCCGGGCTGCTGGACCTCGGCTACGTCGCGTTTTATGCCATCGGTGCCTATGGTTTGGCGCTGGGGTATCAGTATCTTGGCCTGGGGTTTTGGGTGATGCTGCCCCTGGGGGCGATTATTGCGGCGCTGGCCGGGGCGCTGCTGGGTTTTCCGGTGTTGCGGATGCACGGCGACTACCTGGCGATTGTCACCCTTGGCTTCGGGGAGATCATTCGCCTGGTGCTCAACAACTGGGTGAGCTTTACCGGCGGGCCAAACGGCATCTCCGCACCCGCGCCAACCTTTTTAGGCCTGGAGTTTAGCCGCCGAGCGCGAGACGGCGGCGTTCCCTTTCATGAATTTTTTGGCATTACCTATAACCCCAACCTCAAGTTTATCTTTATCTACGCGGTGCTGATTCTGGTTGTCGTAGTAGTGC
Source organism: Pseudescherichia sp. L3 (assembly GCF_024656065.1). NCBI lineage: Bacteria > Pseudomonadati > Pseudomonadota > Gammaproteobacteria > Enterobacterales > Enterobacteriaceae > Pseudescherichia > Pseudescherichia sp. L3. Next base: position 1,904,157 of record NZ_JANKYC010000001.1, on the reverse strand, counting down.
TGTTTATTAAACATCGCCTGACCACCATGCCTGTCGGCCGCGCCTGGGAGGCGCTGCGGGAGGATGAGGTCGCCTGCCGCTCGTTGGGTCTAAACCACGTTCTGGTCAAGCTGTCGGCGTTTATGCTCGGCGCTTCCACCGCCGGGATCGCCGGTGTCTTCTTTGCCACCTACCAGGGCTTTGTTAACCCCACCTCGTTTACCTTTTTTGAGTCGGCGCTGATCCTCGCTATTGTGGTGCTGGGCGGGATGGGCTCCACGCTCGGCGTAGTGCTGGCGGCGTTTATCCTCACCGTCGCCCCGGAGCTGCTGCGGGATTTCGCCGAGTACCGGGTGCTGCTGTTTGGCGTGCTGATGGTGCTGATGATGATCTGGCGGCCGCGCGGTCTGGTGCGTACCAGCCGGGCCGGATTCGCCGTGCGTAAAGGCGTTGCGCCATGAGCGACGCCATCTTACGCGTGGACAACCTGATGATGCACTTCGGTGGGATCAAAGCCCTCAACAACGTCAGCCTGGAGGTTGAGCGCGGCTCGATCACCGCCCTCATTGGCCCCAACGGCGCGGGGAAAACCACGGTATTCAACTGCCTGACTGGGTTTTATCAGGCTTCCGGTGGATCGATCCTGCTGGAGACGCGATCGCGCACCACCGACATTGTGCAGGTGCTGGGCCAGACGCTGCGGGCAGGTGATTTTCTTCATCCGCGCCGGTTGCTGTCCCGGATAGGCTACAAGATGTTTGGCGGCACTCATCTGGTGAACCGCGCCGGACTGGCGCGCACCTTCCAGAATATCCGCCTGTTTCGCGAGATGTCGGTGGTAGAGAACCTGCTGGTGGCCCAGCACATGCAGGCTAACCGCAATCTTATCGCCGGGATCCTCAATACGCCTGGCTACCGCCGGGCCGAGAATCAGGCTCTGGATCGGGCCTTCTATTGGCTGGAAGTGGTCGAGATGGTGGAGTGCGCCAACCGGCTGGCCGGGACGCTCTCCTATGGACAGCAGCGTCGGCTGGAGATCGCTCGCGCCATGTGCACCGGGCCGGAGATGATCTGCCTGGATGAGCCTGCGGCGGGGCTGAACCCCGTCGAGACCCATGCCCTGAGCCAAATTGTGCGGACCCTGCGCCAACAGCATGGGGTCACGGTGCTGCTGATTGAGCACGACATGGGCATGGTGATGTCGATTGCCGACTGGGTGATCGTTCTCGACCACGGCAACGTTATCGCGCGCGGGACGCCAGAGGCGATCCAGACCAATGCCAGCGTCATTGCTGCCTATCTGGGGACTGACGAGGAGGCGATAGATCGATGAGCCAGCCGCTGCTTGAGTTTCACCGGGTCGATGTTTTCTACGGCCCAATTCAGGCGTTGAAGAGCGTCTCTTTGACGGTAAACGAAGGCGAAACCGTTTCGCTGATTGGTGCCAACGGCGCGGGCAAGTCGACGCTGCTGATGTCGGTCTTTGGTCAGCCGCGCATCGCCAGCGGGGAGATACGCTATCGTGGGGAGGATATCAGCCATAAATCCACCCACTTTATCGCCAGCAACGGCATCGCCCAGGCTCCGGAGGGACGGCGCATCTTTCCCGACATGACGGTAGAGGAGAACCTGTTGATGGGGACCATCCCGATTGGCGATCGCTACCAGAAAGAGGACAGGGCGCGGATGTACGACATCTTTCCGTTGCTGGAAGAGCGGCGTAGCCAGCGGGCAATGACCCTTTCCGGCGGCGAGCAGCAGATGCTGGCCATCGCTCGGGCGCTGATGAGCCGCCCAAGGCTGCTGCTGCTGGATGAGCCCAGCCTTGGCCTGGCTCCGCTGGTGGTGAAGCAGATTTTCCAGGTGCTGCGCGAGCTTACCCAAAAAGGAATGACGCTGTTTCTGGTGGAGCAGAACGCCAACCACGCCCTGAGGCTCTCTGACCGCGCCTATGTGATGGTCAACGGCGAGATCCGCCTCAGCGGCAGCGGCGCAGAGCTGCTGGCGGACCCCGACGTGAGAAAAGCCTACCTCGGCGGGGTTTAATCCTCGCATTCCTGCCTGTCGATTATATTGCTAATAGTTGGGCGTGAATCTCCCGTTAGATAAGGTGTATTAAGCGTTAACCGTATTAAATTAATGCGGCAACGTGCGTTTTAGGTACGGGGTATGCAATTTAAATTTCTAGTGCTCTACTATTTTAATGCTTTTAGATGTTTTCTTGCGGTAAACCTATTTTTAGACATCGTGATGTGGAAATTGTTTGTTTTTCATTTTATTGATTTTAATAGAAAAGGTATTGGGTGCTTTGTTTTTATGTTGTGCTTTTATACGTTTGGTGAAAACTTACGGTAATGCCTTTACTTGCAGGCCTCGTTGTTAGTAATAAAAAGCCTTGAATTAATAGTCCCATCTTATCTGAAAGATCTATTCCGTTTTCAGCTTATACAAAGCACACAAACTGGAGCTATATTATGACTCTCTCAGCCAGCCCTGCGCTTCAGCAGATAGAAGCCGCTCTTCAGGTCACTTCCGGCACGTTTGAAAAAAAAAATTACCGCTCTGTTTTTGACATCACCCGCCTCTCCCGCAAACAGTTTATTACCGACAATATCGACTGGCTGGGCTCCCGCGGCGGCAGAGCCTGGGACCTGGCGACGGGCCAGGCTCAGTATATCCGCCACCTGTTCCGCGAGAATCAGCTGACCGGCCGGGTGCGGGGTGCCCTGCGGCAGGGCAGCGCCGGGGTCGGCGGCATTCAGGGGCTGGTACAGGACGGGCCGGACTGGCAGAGCCAGTTTGCCGAAAGCTGGCAGGCCTACTGTCAGTCCGGCGCTCCGGAGGCCGTGAACTCCCCGGTCAGCTACCTCACCTGGCTCTATAACCAGGCGATGCGGTTTGAACAGGAGATGACCGGCGACGGCGATATCATCCCGCTGTCCGAGCGCCGTCCGGACCTGGGCAGCATGGTGGTGGATAATGATGCCATTAACCAGCACATCCCCGCCCTGCAGCTGGTGAATGAAATTCTGGAAAACAGCATTGCCGGCAGCCTGCCCTCAGGGCAGTCCGTGGACGAAACCCTGGCAGAGACCCGCTACCCGACCCTGCTGCCATACCACTTCCCCCACGACCAGGTGGAGCTCTCCCTGCTCAGTGCCGGCGTGCCGCTTGAGGCGATTATCAGCCAGACCAGCACCGACTGGCCGTGGTTCCTCAGTGACGCCCTGACCGGGGAGAGCAGTAACAGTGCCATGGAGCTGGCCAGCGCCCTGGCCCCGGAGCAGCAGACCCTGCTGACCGAGCCGGATAACAGCACCGCCTCCGACCTGACCGGCTTCTATAAAACCAACCTCGGGCTGAACACCGCTGGTTACACGCCGTTTACTGACCTGAGCACTTTCACCCGCCAGCTGAGCATCACCGTGCCGCAGGTGGAGAAGCTGATTGCGGGGACTGCCGGGGGCAGCAGCGTGGTGGTGTCAGATAATGTGGATAAAACCGAGTATATTGCCTCACCGGACCATTACGGTGCGACATTTATTAATGTTAATGATCAACCAGTGATAGTACTGGGTGCTCCTGAACTGGGTGAGTTACATTTATCGAATACCTCTTATGTTGAAGGAAAATTTGGTCAGGGGATTCAGACCCGCAGTACTGACGACAGCTATTTTTATTTCAATCCTGAAGGGGAGGTCGCCCAGACGATGAAAGGGGACAAATCCTTTACGCTGGGCTTCTGGTTATACAGGAATAACTATACCACAGAGCGAAATCTCATTTTCAGTAATGCCGGAGATGCCAATAGTACGGCATACTCTTCAGGGTTTTATTTATCAACAGATGAGAATAATAGTAATATTGCTTTTGTCATCAATGATGATAAAGATAAGCAAATCTATAACTCCTGGAAACACACTTTAAATTGTAACAGCTGGTACTATATTGCGCTCTGCTGGGATGCCGAAACCCGGAATGCTTATTTATATACGCTAAACGATGGCTCGACTGTATCTGATGCTACTATTACGTTGAATGCTTCCAGTCTTGGCGATATCACTACCGCTCAAGGTTTTACCTGGGCCTTTAATACTCGTGGGGATTTAACACGCAATAGTAAAGCGACTGATGATACTCCGGATTTTATCTATGACGACATCGTTGTATTTGACGGTGCTCTGACTACTGAGGAGATAAATACGCTCGCCACCTCCGGCAAGCCCCTTGCGAAGACCGATATCTCCGGCTTCTCAGCGGACTGTATCTGGAGCAACAGTCTGGACCAGGGGCTGAACAACCTCTCCGACGCCCGTATGGACCGCATCAACCGCATGGTGCGCCTGCAGCGCTGGCTGGGCTTATCTTATGAGGAGACCGACCTGCTGCTCAGCGCCTGTATCCGCGCCCAGGGTGCAGACAACCCCGGCTACTCACTGAACGCCGATACCCTGCGGATGCTCGGCGCATTCCGCCACTGGCAGCAGAAATATCACGTTAGCGCCTTCCAGTTTGCTGCCGTCCTGAGCCAGATTACGCCCTACGCCATCTCGCCGGCGGTGCCGTTCCTCGACCAGGTATTTAACTCGCCGTCGCTGTTTGATGAGCCGTTTGCCATTACCGGTGCCACCGTCAGCTACACCGACACCACCGGCGACAGTGCCCGTACCGTGCGCCAGATATGTGCCGGGCTGGACATCACCCAGGCCCAGTTCCGCGTGCTGGCTGATAAAGTTGCTGCCCAGCTGGGTGATGCCAGCGCCCGCACCTTCCCGCTGACGCTGGCTACCGTCTCGGCCCTCTACCGGCTGGTGATGCTCCCCCGCTGGCTGGGGCTGTCGTTTGCCGACGGCGTGGCGCTCTGCAGCCTGCTGGGGCAGGATGACAGCGTCTGGACCACCCTGGCGGGCGAACCACTGTTGTCTGCTACTGACTCCGGAGAGGGCGATATTCTGGACATCCTGATGGCGCTGGAGGCCGCCGCGCAATGGGCCAAAGAGCACAGCCTGTCGTGGGTGAAAAACTGGCTGGCGCTGCAGCCGGAGTCGAATGACCTGGTCGCCACCGCTGCCACGGTGAACTTTGTTAACGGGATTAAGCAGCAGCTTCCTGCCGCACTGCTCACCGAACAGAGCTTTACCGGAGTTACGCTGTCTGAACCGAACAATATGCTGTCAGTACCAGGTGGATACACCGCAGTTGACAGTCCCCTGGGCAACTGGCACGGCATCCTGTTCAACTCCACTCAGGGGCAGTATGCCGCCTTCCCTGAAGCCGCCAATACGCTGGCAAACGGCAGTAACAGCTACACCCTGGGTATGTGGGTGAAAGTGAAAAGCGGTGCTTCGGTCGGTTTTCCTGTACTGGCAAACGCCGCTGCCTATAACCAGAAAACCAGCTCCGGTATTTTTATTGGGCTCGGGAGCAGCTACCACCTTGAAATCAGCACCGTCTCTGATGACGGTACGACCCCGGTCGTCACCGATACCGCCAGCACCACCTGGCAGGCTGATAAATGGTTCTGGCTGGGCGTGGCCAATGATTCAGCCAGTCAGACGCTCACCGTATATGCGTATTCTGCAGACGGGACAATCACCTCTTCCGCAGCACTGAAGTATGCTGGTTCTATTCTGATGCCGGAAAGCAATGTCTGGGCGCTCAGTCAGAATGGGTTGCTGAATAATACCAGCACCCATGCCACGATGAGTTACGACGATATCACCCTGTGGGACAGCGTGCTGACTACAGATAATATCGCGACCATCGTATCCTCCGGTAAACCGGCCACGCAGACCGTGGTTGCGACACTGGAACTGCGGACCGGCATGCTATGCGACCTGATTGACAGCAACGGCCTGGTGCTGCCTGCCGCCACCGACTACGCCACCATCACCGACATGGTCAGCGCCGATATTGACGCCGCCGGTATCGTTTTTGACTCCGATGCCGACCGGCAGCAGGCGGTCGATACCCTCTCCGGTATCATCAGCCAGGCCCGGCTGACCCAGAACGACATTGCCGACAGCGCCCTGGCGCAGATGTTCAGCACCGCACAGTCGCTGCCGGCCTTCCTGCTGCAGTGGGCAAACGACAGCGAGTATCGCCTGTTATCCGATTCGTTGACCATGAACAGCGGCGAAAACCTCACCGACCCGGCGCAGGTAACGGTCGCCTACCTGGCGGACCTGTACGCCCTTGGTCAGCGGGCCGGTATCACCGCCGCCTTCAGCCTCACCCCGGCCACCCTTCACGCCTTCCTGGCCCACCCTGACTGGTTTGGCCTCAGCGACACCACCCTGTCGCTGACCCTGCTCTACCGGTTCAGCCGCTATCTTGACTGTCTGACGCTGGCGGGGCGTGAAGATGCGGTGCTGGGCTATCTGGCGTGGGTGAATGCCGCCGCCGCGCCTGACCAGACCGATGCCGCTAAAGCCCTTGCCGCCCTGCTGGACTGGGACAGCGATGAGGTCAGCGCCGCCGTCGCCGGGTTGCCCGGTGGCATGGCGAAAACCGTGGCCGACGTGGATTACGTGATGCGCCTGAAGTCGCTGTCGGCAGAGAGCGGCCTGTCGGTCACGCCACTGCTGGCCGTCGGGGCGCTGGTACCCGGCAGCATCACTGACACCTGGAGTGCCTGGCAGTCGGCCGGTGAGTCGCTGGTGGCCGCCCAGTCCGGACAGCAATAGATCAAACCTTTCACCTGCGGCGCAACGCCCTGCGGGGGGCAGTAAAAGAACCGTGTCGGCCGCCTGCTGGCGGCCCGTTTCAGGAGGTTTTATGCAGCAGCAAAATACTTTTTCTTCAGCGGTCTCGGTCACGCCGCCCTCGCTACCGAAAGGCGGCGGTGCGCTAACGGGAATGGGGGAGTCCCTGGGACAGGCAGGTCCCACCGGGCTGGCCGGCATGTCCTTGCCGCTGCCCATCACCGCCGGACGAGGATTTGCGCCAGAGCTATCGCTTACCTACGGCAGCGGCAGCGGAAATAGCGTGTTTGGCGTAGGCTGGTTCTGCGAAACGATGCGTATCACGCGGCGAACCAGCCATGGCCTACCGCAGTATGACAAAGATGATGAGTTCCAGGGGCCGGATGGTGAGGTTCTGGTAAAAGTGGACGGTACCGCCAGCGACCCCAACCCAGCCACCTGTTCCGCCTATGGCGACGTGACGCTTACGCAAACCTACTCCGTGACCCGCTACCAGCCCCGCATTGAGGGAAGCTTCAACCGTCTGGAGTACTGGTTAGGGGATGACAAAGGCGATGACTTTTGGCTGCTGCATGGCAGCGACGGCACGCTGCATCTGTTTGGTAAAACCGCCCTGGCGCGTATCAGCGACCCGCAGGCCGCCTCGCACACGGCACAGTGGCTGCTGGAAGAGTCGCTTAATCCGCGGGGAGAGCACATTTACTACACTTATCTCGAGGAAAATAGCAGTGGCGTGAGCGATCACGGCCGCGATGAGAGCGCCATGCGCTACCTGAGCCAGGTGCAGTATGGTAATAAAGCCCCCGCAGCAGATCTCTATCTCTGGCGTAGCGATACCCCCACCGCCGACTGGCTGTTTACGCTGGTATTTGACTACGGTGAACGCGGCGTGGATCCCCAGACGCCACCCCTCTTTTCCACGGAGGCGGCGTGGCCTGCCCGGCAGGATCCTTTCTCCCGTTACGACTACGGGTTTGAGATCCGCGTCTATCGCCTGTGCCGTCAGATCCTGATGTTTCACCACTTTTCCGACGAGCTGGGGGAGGCAAATACGCTGGTCTCGCGCCTGCTGCTGGAGTATGACGAGAGCCCAGTACTGACTCAGCTCACCGCTGCCCAGTCACTGGCGTATGAGTCCGATGGCTACGTGCAGTCGCTCCCACCGCTGGAGTTGCAGTACAGCCAGCCCGCCGCTAACGGCGGTGCCAGCTGGCAGCAGATGCCCGCCATGCCGGGCCTGGATAGCTGGCCTTACGCGCTGGTGGATCTCTATGGCGAGGGGCTGCCTGGCGTGCTCTGCCGCACCGGCAACGCATGGCGCTACCGTGCGCCGCAGCGGGGAGAGGAGGGCGGCGACAGCGTCGACTATGCTGACTGGCAGCTGTTACCCACCATGCCGGCGATGCAGCGCGATACCGCACGGCTGATGGATATCAACGGTGATGGCCAGCTGGATTGGGTCGTGGCCCAGCCGGGCATGGCGGGCTTCTTTACCCAGAGACCGGATAAGAGCTGGAGCGGCTTTACTCCCTTCAGCGCCCTGCCCACGGAGTTCTTCCATCCGCAGGCGCAGTTTGCTGAGCTGGTAGGCAGCGGCCTGGCCGATCTGGTGCTGATCGGGCCGTCGTCGGTGCGCCTCTATGCCAACCAGGGCGAGAGCTTTAGCGTAGGCCTCGACGTCGAACAGGAAGAGAGCATTCAGCTGCCGATCCCCTGGCGCAACGCGCGTGAGCTGGTGGTGTTTGCCGATATGCTCGGCTCTGGCCAGTCCCATCTGTGCCGCATCCGCTACAATGAGCTGACCTGCTGGCCCAACCTGGGCCGTGGTCATTTTGGTCAGCCGATAAGCCTGCCGCTGCCAGCGATTGAGGGTCTTGATGAGAGCACGTTTAACCCGGAGAACGTGCTGCTTGCGGATACCGACGGCTCAGGGGCACATGACATCATCTATATGCAGCATGACCGGGTGCAGGTGTGGCTTAACCAGGGCGGAAATAGCTTTATCCTCGGCGAGCCGATCCTGCTGCCTGAGGGCGTGTTTTTCGATCGCCTGTGCCAGGTGACCGCAGCCGACGTGCAGGGAACCGGCATGGCAGAGCTGGTGCTCTCTGTGCCTTACATGACCCCGACCCACTGGCGCTTCCCGTTTAACAGCGCCAAGCCTTACCTGCTCAACGGCATCAATAACAACCTGGGTGCCGCTCATACCCTCTGCTATCGTAGCTCTGCCCAGTCATGGCTGGATGAAAAACAGGCCAACCCGCAGGCGGTGCCCGCGCTGCCTTTCGCTATGCAGCTGCTGGTGAAGACCCTGACGCTGGACGAGATCACCGGTAACCAGCTTAGTCAGGTGTGCCGCTACTACCAGGGGGTCTATGACGGGCGCGAACGGGAGTTTCGCGGGTTTGGCTATGTTGAGACTGAAGATACCAGTGACGATGCGCTGCCGGTAGGAGATGACACCCCCCTTGCCGCCACGCAGCTGATTAAAACCTGGTACCACTGCGGAAGAGAGGAGGATGAGACCCGCCTCTACGGTAATCCCTGGCAGGGAGACAGCGAGGCGATAATCCTCAATCCCACTCTGTTCACAACCTACCAGGATGGCCAGGACAAGGTGCTGGATGCGCCGGATGAGACGACCCGCTGGTGGCTCTACCGGGCACTGAAAGGCGCAACGCTGCGGAGTGAAACCTGGGCGCAGGGAGAGAGTGAAGCGCCGTACCTCTGCTCCCACCAGCGTATGCAGGTCCGGCTGGTTCAGGCGGGCGATATGCCTGTTGCCCTTGCTCTGGCGCTGGAGCAGGTCGCCAGCGGCTATGAACAGAAGGCAGACGATCCTGTGGTTGTCCAGAAGGTAACCCTGGTGTATGACGGCTATGGCGTGCCGCTGCAGCAGGTTAGCGTGGCCTACCCTCGCCGGGCATCTCATCCGCTATCGCCGTACCCGGCCAACCTGCCTGCCGATGCCTGGGACAATACCTATGACGAACAGCAGCAGATGCTGCGTCTGACGGAGGAACTTGGGTCGGTTATTCATCTTACGGATCCGCAAGGCTGGCGGTTGGGGCTGCCGGATACGCGCTGTAGCAATCAGCTGGTATACAGCAGCGTGCCCGCAGGGGGTATCAGCTATGAAACGCTGAGCGATCCGAACGGATTACTGGCCGATACGCAAACGCGCTATCTTGCCGCTCAGAGTGAGGTTATCTACCTGACTACGCCGCCGGATCTGCGAGCGCTGGTGGATCATCAGCGAACCGCCGTGCTGGACAGTACTGCGCTGCAGGCCTATGACGGCGTTGATATTCCATCAGAGTATGCCTGGGATAAGCTCGGCTACGTCTCGATGTCCGACGATGCCGATAGCCCGCTCTGGGGAACGGAGCACGATTTTGCCTATTACGCTGATGACCAGGGCGAATATCTGCCTTTTTATGCCGTGCGCAGCACCCAGGCAACGAAACTCATCTCTGCTATTACCTTACAGTATGATAGCTACACGCTCTGCATCACCGGGCAGAGCGACAGTCGCAACAGTACGACCACCGTCTGGGACTACCGGTTCCTGACCCCGTGGCGGACGATGGATATCAACGCCAATACGCAGGAAGTACAGCTGAATGCGCTGGGGCAGGCTATAGGCGGTAGCGTCTACGGGACTGAAAATGGTGGACAAAAAGTCGGGTTTGGTCTGGTTTCTGACTATCCGGTTGATGCCTCTATGAGCGTTCAGGATGCCATCGACGACGCCACTGCGGAAGGCTATGTACAGCAGCTGGCCTCGGTCAGCGTCAGCGATATGTTCAGCTGGATGGGGAGCGTGACGGAGAGCGAGGCAAACGCGGCAGCGGATGGCGGCTGGATCTCTCTTCTGGAAAATCGCTTTATCGCCTCTGACGGGCATATCCGCTGCGCGGGGCATCAATGGGCCGCAAAAAATCCTGACGCTCCGCTGGCGAAGCTGCTGGCAGAGAGTGACCGGGTACCCGTACACAGTGCGATACTGACTGCGGATAACTATCCTGATACTGTCGATCCTGACGACGCTACCCAGCTGCTCCAGCAGACGGCTATCGTCGTGAGCTATAGCGACGGCTTTGGCCGTGCTCTGCAGCAGTGCGCTCTGGTGCCGGATGGCCAGGCCTGGCATCGGCAAGATGATGGCGAAGTCGATACGACCGAGGTTGATGCCGCGCCGCGTTGGGCAATCTCTGGCCGAGCCGAGTATGATAATAAGGGCCAGGTAGTACGTAGCTATCAACCCTGGTTCCTTGATAGCTGGCTCTATGTCACCGATGATTCAATGCGAACCCAGGGGTATAGCGACACCCTCTACTACGACGCGCTGGGCCGTAATATCCGCACGGTCACTGCGAAAGGCTATCTGCGGCGTAATACATGGTATTCGTGGTTTACGGTCGCAGAGGATGAGAACGATACGGAGGGGTTAGCGTAAACCGTCAATGTCTGGAAAGCAAAAGCCCGCTAAAAAGCGGGCTTTTTCATGTGGCCCCCTGGCCGTCGTCAGGTGGCCAGGGGGGGGCGCCTACAGCGTCTGCTCTACGGCCTGTTCAAAGGTGCTGCCGCCGTACACTGCGGTATAGTGCACCTGGACAATGACGTCGCTCAGATTCTGCAGGATGGCCTGCTGCTCATCGCTCTGGTAGCGCGGGAAGCTAAACTGCCAGTTGGAGACGGCACCGGTGCCTTCAAACGGCAGGTAGCGCTCATCGCCGAAGTTGAGCTGGAACAGCCCGCTGTCATTGAGCCCGGCCGATACCGCAATCTGCTGACTGGCACGCAGGTTGGTGACCACGTTAGCGGCGCTGCCCTTGGTGCTGTCATTGAGATAGTTCACGCCGTTGATATCCGCTTTCAGCAGGGTGCGGCTGCCGGTCTGGGTGAGGGTGGCGCGCACGTCCTGATACGGGCCGACCAGCGTGGGCAGGGATACCGTGACGCATTTGATCTGCCGCAGATAGTGACCCGGATAGTCGTTATCAAACAGGGACTCGGCGAGGCTGAAGCTGACCGTGCCATCGGTAAGGAGCGGCGCGAAACCGTCGTCACCGAGCAGTTGCTTCAGGGAGAGGGTTTTGGTCAACTCCAGGCGACGCTGGTTGCGCGACAGCCAGGCGGACTCCATCTGCTGCAGGTTCAGGGTCAGCGTTTCGCCCACCAGCAGGCCGTGGTAGCTGTCGTTCCAGGCGCTGGTCTGGATAAAGGTGCTGGTGATATCCCCCATTTCATACTGCCAGCAGGCCTGGGTGCTCAGGCACAGAGAGAGCACCGCATCATAGGCCTGGTAATAGAGGGCGGAAAGCTGCCCGGTTAACCAGTTATACAGTGACGACTGGGTGAAGCGGGTGGTCAGGAAGCTCAGGGTAGACTTCAGGTTATCCTGCTGGGCCTGGGCCAGCTGGAGCGCCGTCACCGCACCCTGGCGACGTACCGCCAGCGCATCCAGCTGGGCGTTGATGGTATCCACTTCGCACTGCGCCTGCTGATACTGGATTTGCCACTCCTCGCTGCGGCGGCGGTAGTTCTCCGACATCTCCGTCTGCTGGGCGGCGAGGTTGATAATATCCCCGGTCATCTGCAGCACAATACCTGCGGCAAGGGTTGGCGCGCCAACGTCCGCCCCACCGACTGAGAAACCAAAGATATTTGGAATGGTCTTCAATGCCATACCGGCGGTGAGCAGCGGCGAGGCGGCGGTTATCGAGGCGCTGGCGCTGTCGCGCAGGGCCATGGCGCTGGCTTCCCCGGCGGAAACGCCATTGCTGTAGAGCGCAAAATAGTGGTCGTACCGCTGCTGCGCCGTGGTCCGGCTGGCTTCCAGCGCCGTTTTGTCCTGGTCCAGGGCATCAATGGCGTTTTGCTGCAGGTCCAGGGTGTAGGCGGAGAGGTTCAGCGCCAACTGGGTGTCCAGCTCCTGCAGGCCGGTGGCATCCTGACGCTCATAGTAGCTGAGCAGGGTCTGACCGAACTGGCTCAGGGTTGAGACGGCCGCGCGGGTGCTTTGCAGCATAGTGGTAAAACGGTACGGTGGAATGGCGACCGCCAGGCCGGATGAGGCGGCGATCAGCGATCCGCCCTGTACGCTTTGTTCCATCAGGATCGTCGGGTTTACCGGCGGGGCATACAGCGGCACGGTCATCGGCAGGCCGTCGATGGTCAGCTGATGACGCAGGTTATACAGACGAGAATCCAGCGTGTTCCAGTAGCCCAGCAGCTGTGCGTTGACCGGCGCCATAAAGCTGTCGCCGGTGGCAACATCTGCAGCAACGCTGTACTGCCCGACGAAAGCAGGCAGCGCCGTTACTTGCTGTTCGTAGCCAGCCAGGGCTGCGCTATTGGCGTTGTTGTCGGCGAGTTCAGTCAGTGTCTCTGGCTCCCAGTTATTAACAATGACCGTATCCGGACGGAGGCCGAGCAGAACCTTCACCTGACCATACTGCAGGCGGGCCAGGCTCAGGCCATCATTAGTCAGCAGGCGATAGCTGGCATCCGCAGCGGCCATCAGGCTACTGACGTAGGCCATAAACACCGATTTCTGGTAGTGTACCGGGCTGGCAGAGGCCAGCGCATCCGGGTCGGTGGTCAGCCAGACCGCGGTGGCCTGGGCGGCGGACGATGCGGTTTCTACCAGCGGGCGCACGCTCCAGTAATCCGGTTCCGGATACTGTTTACGGATATCGCTGCTGTTGTCACGGCCGCGGGCCGACGGATCGAAGATATAGCTGTACCAGCTCAGCGAATCCCCGTACTGTTGCTCCTGATTGAGTCGCCAGGCCACCAGGTACGGCATATAGAAGAACAGCTCCCAGAAGTAGATGCCGTTGGCGCCGCTGAAGTCCATGGGTACGGCCGTCGAGTTAGTCATACCGGGTTCCAGGGTGAGTTGGGTATCCCAGTTAAGTAATGCCTTGATGCTGGCGCTGGCTTTATTGATTAACTCTTTGGCAAAGAGGGTGTTGAGGCGAATCGGATTAATCGCCTTCCCGCTATCAAAATTACCCTTAAAATCCAGAAATAGGACCATCCCTAAATTAGGATCGGTTCTGGATGAAACATGAGGCGTAACTACAATATCCTCTGGCTTGCTTAAGGTAATCTCATATTCTTGATGGACGGTCTTCCCCAAATTATTGGTATACCCAAAAGCAATATAGCGCACAATTTTTGTATTATTTAGCTCTGCATCTGTAAAGTCTGAAATATTATAAGTCCAGCTGTCTTGTGAAGCTGGAAAATCATTTTGCGATATATTTAATAGTAATAAGCTACTGCTAGCACCCCATGCATCAGTTGAGGTGTTGCTGAACGTTTGAAAACGCCAGGGAGTTGTCATTAAACCAGTGAATGGTGCGGAGTAATAGCTGGGGGTAATACTCTGGTTGTCACCGACTCCATAAGTGATTTGCCACTCTTTATTTTCAATGTCTACGTTGAAATTAATTTTTTCGTTAGAAAGATCATAAGTGCCGTGATCCGCATAGTAAATTTTAGATAGGGGGACTGTATGCCAACCTACAGACCTGTCATCAGGATTGTATAAGGCAAGGATATCTATTTTTTCAGTTAACGTAGTGTAAAGGATCATATCATAAAATTCCCCTTTCGCAGGGGCAACTTTAAAATTAACGCTTCCACAGATGGTTGAACTACCGTTAGCCGTTAATAGATCAAGAGTGGTAGAATAAATATCGGCAGTGGCTGTATTCACAGACTGGGGGATTTTCCCTTCAAGGGTAAATGTATTTTTACTATTGTAACTCACGTTGAAATTATCTTTCGTCAGCGCAGGCAGGGTTATGTATCCGGCGAAATCACTAATACTCTCCTCAGTTTCCAGGATAACATTTTCTACAGAAAATAAGCTAGTAAATTTCGCCTGTACATATTGTTGTGCATCGCTATCACCGCTGACAGGAGAGTAGTATTGTAAATAGGTCGCAAGCAACGTTGGAATATCATTTCCTTCACTATCTTTTTCCGTGCTTTTAGATTCAATTTTTTCAATATTGAACCAATAATCAATACTGATTGAAAAGTCATTGTAGCCCGCGATAAGACTCCCGTTGATACCATCATACAGGGAGACTGTCAAAATATTATCTGTCTGATTGTACAAACTGGCCGTGCAGAGAGTTGAGGTGTTAAACAGAGAATCACAGTAAGCATCATGATTGCCAGAACTATTATTATCTACCGATTGTAATTTATAAGGCGAAGACCAGTTATTACTAAAGTCGCTATAGGAGGAGTAGGCGGTAATCGCGTCGTAAGTCTCACCTTCGGCACTATTACCTACATTCCCGGCTTTTGCCCGTTCAAACCAGAAAAGATAGAGTCGATTGTTAAAATAGGTTAACCTGGGTATACCTTGTAATGCCTCCTCATCAATCGCGGTATTCATCGGATACCACTCCGACCAGGCGCTGGTCGATACTACGTTATCCACGTTTTGGCTCATATCAAACGAACGCCAGTAGTACTGCACCGGTGAAGTAGTGGACTTGCCAAGGAGATAATAGATACCGTTCGTCTGATCGGCACTGTCCAGATAGCCACTCACAATCGTCAGGTTTGCTACCTGCTCAAACTTATTCAGGTAGTTCATCACCGCCTGCTGCGCCGTATCGCTGTTGATGGTGTTCTGGTTCAGATCGGTGATCAGCTCCTTAAAGTAGGCGGTCTGGCTCTGGCGCAGGGTCGGATCAATATAGTTCTCCGGATAGGTATCCAGCTCGACTTCACCGGCCCAGACGTCGTACTGACTCAGTCCCCCCTTCCAGTTGCTGATGCTGGTCTGGTCCAGGTTCTGGGTATGGTAGCCTGGCTCCATGTTCATGGTGATGCCGTTGATATACTGCTGGATGCTGGACATCGCCTGCGCCACCCGGGCGGTGGGGACGGCGTTGCTGACCAGTGGGTCAATCAGCAGGTACTCGTAGACGTCTTCCGGGGTCTGTACCAGGTTGGTCAGGTCGCTATTACCACTGGCCGGAACATACTGTCCCAGATAGTAGGAGAGCAGCGCGTCGCGCTGGCGTTCGTTCAGGGAAGCTGCAATATCAATACTCATAGTGTCTCACCTTATTGTGAAATAAATTGTCGCGGCACGGCGTGCTGTGCCGCATAACACGGGGTAGAGCTACTGTTACTTTCCGGACAGGGTGGCCACCAGCGACTCACCGGCTCTGCCGCCGCGGGAGCCCAGCCAGTCGATATTGTCGGTAATAAACTGTTTGCGGGAGAGGCGGGTGATGTCAAAAACAGAGCGGTAATTTTTTTTTCAAACGTGCCGGAGGTGACCTGAAGAGCGGCTTCTATCTGCTGAAGCGCAGGGCTGGCTGTCTGATTTGTCATGACTGCTCCTGTTAATTAACAGACTGGGTTGATTTAAATGGTTCACAGACCGCAGTTGCGGGTGCGTGAAACAGACGGCGTCATGCCAAGATGGATATTGGCAATATCGTCGCCCTAATGCTGATTTTCATGCGTTTATGTGAAGTGATTTTTGGGAAAGTATAAAAAAAGAAATGAGGTAAGCGTTGTGCAAAAAAATGAGCAGTAATGCGTGCAAAGAGCACAGGTCGAGTACTCCTCTGGGGAATATTTTTTGGCAGGCATCGTTATGATATTGATATAAAGCAGGTATTTATTAACGGAGGGGGATGTTTTTACAGGCGGTAGAAATGATGGGTAGTAATGATGTTAACTATGTTTATGGCTGTAATGAAGGAATTTTTTATATTACGGATGGGGAACTGATGAAGGATATAGAGCAGTCGCTCTGCAATTGAACTGCAGTGACTCTAAATAAGACAGGATGAGTGGTATAGAAACACGAATTTGGCTCCTCTGACTGGACTCGAACCAGTGACATACGGATTAACAGTCCGCCGTTCTACCGACTGAACTACAGAGGAATCGTGTGAACGGGGTGAATACTAGCGGCGGCGGATCGGCTTGTCAAAGGGTGGATTGCAATTCGGCATTCGTTTGCTGAGAATTACAGCAATCTGGCGTATTCATCAGCAAAAACGATGGCTGTGCACCAGCGCGGTGCAAATCTACCCCTTATGGGGCAGTGTAGCCAGCCTGTTCTTACTAATGCTAACGTGCAGGTAATCAGAAACTCTTATTATCCAGCCTGTTAGACAGAATCAAAACGACTTTTTAAAAATTGGCAAGCATCTTGCAAATCCTCCGATAAAACATGTGTATGCATCAACTTACGCTTTTTGTACCGGAGGCAAAATGAACTTCAGACGACTCAAGTATTTCGTGAAAATCGTTGATATCGGTAGCCTGACCCAGGCCGCTGAGGTGTTACATATCGCCCAGCCCGCACTGAGTCAGCAGGTGGCAACGCTTGAGGGAGAGATGGATCAGCAGCTGTTAATCCGTACCAAGCGTGGCGTAACGCCAACCGAAGCCGGAAAAATTCTCTATACTCACGCGCGCACCATCCTGCGTCAGTGCGAACAAGCCCAGCTGGCAGTGAACAACGTCGGCCAGACCCTGCGCGGGCAGGTGGCTATTGGCCTTGCACCCGGCACTGCGGCATCGTCCATTACCATGCCTTTGTTACAGGCGGTACGCAACGCGCTGCCGGATGTTATCGTTTATCTGCATGAAAACAGCGGTACCGATCTTAACGACAAGCTGATCGGCGGCCAGCTCGATATGGCGGTGCTCTATGAGCGTGCACCAGCGGAGGGGATAGCCAGCCAGGCGCTGCTAAAAGAGGATCTCTACCTGGTTGGAACCCGAGATTGCCCGGGGCAGAGCGTCGATCTCACCGCCGTAGCAGAGATGAACCTCTTCCTGCCGCGCGACTACAGCGCAGTGCGCCTGCGGGTGGACGAGGCGTTCTCCCTGCGTCGCCTGACCGCTAAAATCATTGGCGAAATTGAGTCGATTACCACCTTAACCGCAGCGATTGCCAGCGGCATGGGGGTAACGGTCCTGCCGGAATCTGCTGCTCGCTCGTTGTGCAGTGCTGCAAACGGCTGGATGGCACGGATTACGGCCCCCTCGATGAGCCTGCCGCTGTCGCTCAACACCTCTGCGCACGGGCCACTCTCACCCCAGGCGCAGGCGGTAAAAGACATTCTGATGTCCCTGGTCAGTCGGCCTACTCTGGAGAACCGCGAGCTGCTGCTGGTAAGCTAGCTTTATTCTATAAAAGAATAAGATACGGGTTTTTATTATTTGTCCTGCCAGGCCTCAGACTTTAACAATAGCGACATGTCTGATGGCTCTGGAGGGCAGGATGAATTTCCAGCAACTAAAAATTATCCGTGAAGCGGCGCGTCGGGACTTCAACCTGACGGAAGTCGCCAATATGCTCTACACGTCGCAGTCCGGCGTCAGCCGCCATATTCGCGAGCTGGAAGAGGAGCTGGGAATTGAGATCTTCATCCGCCGTGGAAAACGCCTGCTGGGTATGACCGAACCGGGCAAAGCACTGCTGGCGATCGCCGAACGGATCCTCAACGAAGCAAGCAACGTCCGTCGCCTTGCCGATCTCTTTACCAACGATACCTCGGGCGTCTTAACCGTTGCCACAACACATACCCAGGCACGTTACAGCCTGCCCCCGGTGATCAAAGCCTTTCGCGCGCTCTTTCCCGAGGTTCGACTGGAACTTATTCAGGGCACGCCGCAGGAGATTGAGTCTCTGCTGCACAACGGCGGGGCGGATATCGGTATTGCCAGCGAGCGCCTGAGTAACGATCCTGCCCTGGTGGCCTTCCCGTGGTTCCGCTGGCATCACAGCCTGCTTATTCCAGAGGATCATCCGCTCGCTCACGCCTCGCCGCTCACCCTGGAGGAGATTAGCCGCTGGCCGCTGATTACCTACCGACAGGGTATTACCGGCCGCTCACGCATTGATGAGGCCTTTGGCCGCAAGGAGCTGATCCCGGACGTGGTGCTGAGCGCCCAGGATTCGGACGTGATCAAAACCTACGTTGAGCTGGGGCTGGGGGTCGGCATCGTTGCTGAACAGTCGAGCAGCGAGCAGGAGACCGGAACGCTGATCCGTCTCGATACCCGCCATCTCTTTGACGCCAATACCGTCTGGCTGGGGCTTAAGCGCGGACAGCTGCAGCGTAACTATGTCTGGCGTTTTATTGAGCTGTGCAACGCGGGACTCTCCGTCGAGGATATTAAGCGTCAGGTCATGGAGCCGGACGAAATAGCGTTGGATTATCAGATTTAATTATATGTTAAGCCCGGTTAATTACGGGCTTGCTATTTTAAATGACTAAATATTGCAGTTCAAACTCCTCTTATTGACCCACTTCTTCTGCATTAATTTCTTACTATTCGCCTTATAAAATCAACAAGGCGAAAAACGATGAATCATATTTCTTATCCCACTCTCTCCTCATTAGTAATGGCTGCAACTGACGCGCTCTATATTGACTGCTCTACGGGAGCGCCTGCATGGGCGAATACCAGTGCGGCGATGAAACCCTTTAATACGGTTAAGCTTGCGGGTACGCCCGGCGCGCCAGTAACGGTTTCGCTGGATGGCAGCGGTGTTTTTAACATTAACGGTTATAAAACCTGGAGCGGCAATCTTGATCGAAGCGGCGCGCTTGAACTTCAGGTATTCAGCCTGCAAACAGGGCTTGTTTCGCTAAGCGCCTATGTCACCAATAACCCAGCCATAAGCGCTAGCGGCAGCATGACGTTCAACAATTATACGGCGGGGGCTAATGTATTAACGCATTATGCCATTGTTACCAGCGCCGCAGCCGATGGCACTATGCGTAACAGCGTCTATATCACTACGGATATCACCCCCGGGGTGGACTATGCCCGTTTTCAGATCACCAACTCCACTACGGCGCGTTTCGTTGGGACCCAGCTTCCGCAAACCGCGAACGTTCTGCTGTACGACGACGGCACCGCCAGCATTGATCTGATTAATTCTGTCGCTGAAAGCGTCACCCTAACAATAAGTTTACCTCAGGCCTCTGGCTCAACGGTAATCGACAGCTGTGTCTTTGTAACCTTCCCTCCGCTAGAAAATTTACGCTAAACCATCGTGTGCGATACCCAGGAGTTTATTATGAATGAAAACGTTATGGCCGATACCAGTACCCTGGTGTTCTATTCTGAACCTAATATGGCGGGCGTGCCTATTCAGGTGAAACATGGTTCACTGGGAATGATTGCCACCTCAGCCAATAGCTGGCGAGAAAAATCGGTCTCTATTTTAGGAACCGACAATTTACACGCTTATATTAGCAGCAGCGTTGAAACCGGCATGATGGCGAAAAGTTATTTTAACCATGTCGAAAAGATGGTAACCGCCAGCATCAGCTCTCTACAACAGGCCTTCCCCTTACCCCAATATACGCTGGGGTTTATTGGCGTTGATAGCGATCTGGCTACGCTGGTCAGGCTGGAGCTGGATTATTCTGCTACCAGCGACCAGCCTGATACGCTGGCCGCTACCTGGTTACTGCCGGAAAGTATGTCGCAGCAGACTACGCTCTCGCTGCCTAATCTCCCCGGTGCGCTGGGCTTTGTCGGGACCGTGCCCGGGAGTCACACTCAAGTCAGCGCGCTGTATGGCATTTTCGATGCTGCTACGGGTGAGGTACAGTGGACGGGCAGCGGCTCGCTGACGATCGCCTGGGATGGCTCGCTTGTCTCTTTAACCGATATCACAGGATTCCCCTCTGGCTGGAGCTTCAGCGCGCCGGTGATGCAACCAGACGGCAGCTGGCTCGTCCAGTTGGGTAATGGCCCGGCGATAGACAGCGGCATTTTATACAGCCAGCCTAACTATGCGGGCAGCGCTGAGGCCCTCTATCCCCATCAGCTTATCTCTGTTAATAGCGGAACCGGCTGGATCTGGCAATCCGTTAAGCTCAATGCCATGCCCGTGCTGCTCCTGTCCGCCTTTAACCCCATCGACAGCGCCTATCGTTTTACCCACTATCAAATGCTGCGCTTGATCGACGATACCCCGGATTTTAGCAGTGCGTTTGGCACAGGCGCGCTGCCTGCCCAGCTGCTGTCGCTGGATAACGGTGATGTACAGATAGACGTTCAGCTACGGACGACCGGCAGCAGCGACAGCGCGCTGGTGATGACCCAACGCTATCCGCTCGGTTTCAGTACCTTTGCTGATACTGCTCATGAAGGCGTGCTGGCGATTGTGCCGTCGAGCGGCGCTTTGCAAACGGTACAGGTAAGCTACGGGGCGCTTAACGGCAGCGGGCAGTTTGTTGCCGCTGGCGCTGGTACGCTGACGGCCCGCTATAACGGGGCCGTACCCGTCGTGACGCCAGGGGGGGATCTCCCCTCTAGCTGGAACTTTAGCCTGGCGGAAAAACAGAGCGATGGCCGCTGGCTGGTCACGCTAACGGATGCCGCCGAGGCCTCTCTCTCGGTGATGGGCGCGCGCTCCAGCCGTGGGGCCGACTGGCTCTACTCAGAAAAACGCTGCCTGGTGGCTTTAGAGAGTAACGGGCAGAGTGTGGTTACCGCTGAGTGGCAGTATGAAGGGGAGAGTACCTTCCAGAGCACGCGCTATTTTATCGATACCGAGCCGCAGAAAAAGCTGACTGTTTCACTCGCTGGCGCGTCGACCGTGCTGAACGAAAGCAACGTTCTGGGGAATACCAGGGCCGTTGTCGCCAGGAGTGATAGCGGCACGGTAAGCGCATGGGGCCAAAGCGCGTCGGGCGGTTCATCACCGGCCTCTACCTTCAATACTCGCGTAACGGCAATCAGCGCCACCCTTCATGCATTTGCTGCCTGCAACCAGAGCGGTGAACTCTTTGCCTGGGGCGAGCCCAGCAAGGGGGGCAGCCTGCCATCTATGCTAGCCAACCGTAGCGGCTGGAATATGCTGGCGGCTTCAGGTGGCATGTTCGTGGCGCGTAACGTCAATTCGCCCTATATCGCCGCATGGGGAGACAATACCTATGGTCAACTCAATGTTCCCTTAGCGGTGAGCACCCTGGGCGACGTTGTCCAGATCCAGTGCAATGATTACGCCTGCGCAGTGCTCAATGCCCGCGGCCAGGTCTACGGCTGGGGAAGCGAAAACTACGGCGGAAACGTACCCTCACACATTGCGCAGCTTACGGACATCGTTGAAATCAGCGCCAGCGCCTCCGCATTTTGCGCACGCAGACGCAACGGTGCGGTTGTTGCCTGGGGGCAGGGGAGCTATGGAGGCAACGTGCCCGCCCATATCGCTTCGCTTACCAATATCGCCAGCGTTTACGGGTGCTATAGCGGCTTCTGCGCATTGCAAACCTCCGGGACGGTGGTGTCATGGGGCTCGCCAGCTATCGCCCCTGCGCCAGCGCTCAGTAACGTCGTACACGTTCAGGGTACCGAGTATGCCTTCTGCGCCCTGCAGAGCAGCGGCTCTGTGTATGCGTGGGGAGATAGCGCGGCCGGGGGAGCATTACCGGCAGAGATTGCCCAGCTAACGGACGTTGTCGCGTTAAGCGCCACGGCAACAGCGTTCGCTGTCCTGAGAAAAAACGGTGCGGTTAATAGCTGGGGCGACAGTGCGGCGGGAGGCGATAGCGCTGCGGCGATCTCCGCCCTGGCTTCCGGCGTTAAAGGCGTCTACTCAGGCGGATCGGTATTTATAGCGATTAAAGACGACAGCACCCTTGTCGCGTGGGGCAATAGCGCAGACGGGGGAAGTACGGGAGCGATCCCGACTGAGCTACAGGGCGCGGTATCTTATTTTTCATCTGAATCTGCGTAGATATAGAACGTTATCAAAATAACCTTATAAAACCCTAACGAGCCGTTGAATAGCTATTTTATTCCTCGGCTGGAGATAAAAATATGCAATCCTTGAAACGCACTTCTAAAAGAAAGAGTGTGATCTCCTATGCTCTTTTAATACTCACTCTCTGCTGGGCCAGTTTATCAGAGGCCTCTGGGGTATATTGTAATGCTCGTAACGCAACGTCAATTACAATTGATTTAGGTAATATTACGGTACCCACGGATCTTCCCGTCGGCGGCGATATTACCGGCGAACTCTCCTATCCTCAAAATCATATGGCCCAGTGTGAAGGGAGCGGGAATTTTTATACCACGCTCTACTCTGACCTGCCAGCGGATGCGGTCTATGGCGGTCGCAGCACCTTTAAAACCAACGTGCCGGGAGTAGGGATCCAGATGGGGGGGAAATTTCATCTGTGGACTGGCGCGACGAAAGATTATTCAGGATGGATCGCCAACGGTAACACACAGCAGCAGTTCTTCTCGCAGCAGCTGCGTTTCTTCACGTCGCCAATTATTAACGTAAACTTTGGTCCGATGTTTAAGCTAGTGAAAATTTCCGATGATATAGAGAGCGGTACACTTTCAGGCAAGGCTAACCATCTTGTCGTTTCAGGGTCGGCCAAGTCAACAACCTACACCGTCAACCTCGCCGGCACCATCAATGCGACACCGCCACATGTTCCGAGCTGTAAGGTGGATACCGCATCAGGATCGGCTTTCCTGGGGACGCACTCTCCCGACGAGTTCAGCGGTCCGGGATCGACTACGTCGTTTAGTAGACTCAATATTCCCTTAATTTGTGAACGTGGTGCGCAAATAACCGCTCGCGTTGATGCTGTCGCGGATCCGTCCGGTGCCGAATCGGTCATTCAGCTTGCGCCTGGCAATGAGAGTGCCTCAGGCGTCGGCGTTCAGCTCTACTGGGTCAGTGCCGGTGGTAAAGCTGATGTGCCGGTAACCTTTGGTAAAGACCAGTTTATCTACTATTCCGCTGGCGGTGCGCAAACCCTGCAGTTTGAGGCACGTTACTACCAGACGCATAAAGCCATTCTGCCAGGCCATGCCAATGCATCAGCCACCGTAACGCTCTCCTATCAATAAGAGGAAACCGCAATGAATAAGTCACATAAATTAGTTCAGGTTTTACTGTCAGGTACCGTTTTACTCATGATCGCATCAGCCTGGTCTGTTCAGGCGGCTGACGCCACGCTAACCTTTACGGGCACCATTGTTCCCGCCGGCAATAGCGTTCAAGCGTCGGCTGATAACAAAACGGGCAGCGATGCAGAGACGAAGAAAAGTGAGGCACAGGCGAAGACAAAATAGGGCAGCGATTGCTGAAAGAGTGGCTCCTCTGACTGGACTCGAACCAGTGACATACGGATTAACAGTCCGCCGTTCTACCGACTGAACTACAGAGGAATCGTGTGAACGGGGCGCATATTACTGGCCCCGTTTTTTAGTGTCAATACGAAAATTAACATCCTGATTTGAATGCCTAATTAAAGTACAAACTGTGCTTTTACTGAACGCGATAGCGCCCGGCGGCTGAAGCCGGAGTATTGGCGCGTAAACGGACAAGCGGATCCTGACGATAAAACTGGCAGAAACGCTGCCACAGCGAAGGGAAGCGTGGGGCAAACAGTTCCGGCGCGCTAAAAAAGTATTCGGAGAGGACGGCGAAGCACTCGGCGGGATCGGTGGCGGCATAGGCATCAATGCTGGCCGTACTTTCGCCTACCAGATCGATCTCATCCTGAATATTGTTCATGGCGGCGTGGAGATCGTGCTCCCAGCCAGCCACCTCTCGCAGGGTGATCATCGGTACGCCGCTGGCCCGGTCGCCGTTGCGGGTATCCAGCTTATGCGCGACTTCATGAATAATCAGGTTATAACCTGAGGCATCAAACGAGTCCTGAATGTCCAGCCAGTTAAGGACGATTGGCCCCTGCTGCCAGCTCTGCCCGGCGTGCACCACCCGCTGGTTATGCACCAGGCCAATATCGTCTTCCCACTCGTCATCGACAACAAAGGGGGCAGGATAAATTAATACCTCATGAAACCCATCGAGCCACTCAAGGCCCAGCTCGAGCACCGGCAGGCAAAAGAGCAGGGCGATACGGCAGCTCTTGAGGGCGTCAAGATCGAACCCCTGTAGCGGGGCCAGGCGCTTCTGCTGTAAAAAACGTTCGGCAAGCTGGACAAGACGCTGCTGCTCTTCCTGCGTCAGATTTGCCAGAACCGGAATGGCAAGCGCCTCTTGCCAGGGATAATGGATCATCCGTGATGCTTCATTCGCTTTCCAGGGCCATTTTATCATCGCTTTGCTCGCAAACTCGTCACTTGAACTCAATTGACTGGATGAGGACTGTTAAAATGCACAATATCCTGGCATGATATCAGTCATCAAAACGGAGAGATGCCGGAGCGGCTGAACGGACCGGTCTCGAAAACCGGAGTAGGGGCAACTCTACCGGGGGTTCAAATCCCCCTCTCTCCGCCACTATTCAAGCACTTACCCGTACCGCTTTCAACGACGTTCATCACAACTCACTGCTTAGATGTCTCTCAAAGGTAGTTCTCTTCCATTCATACCGTGAATCATCATTATCCTAATTTAGATGAACTATTTGGCACACATCGCCAAGCAGCCAGCAACATACCCAGATAAGCTAGGGAGCTAATATTCATCCAGGTAATAACAATCATGAAACTGGACGCACAGCTGCCATTTGTTACGGCACTGCTTTTTATTTTATCTATTCTTTTTCCCATCTTTCCTGAGATCCCGTTGCCCGTTAGCGAAGCGAGACTGGTTAACTGGATTGAGAACGGGCAGGCCTTATGGCTGCTTTTCGGCGCGTTGTTTACTCTCTTCTGGATCAAATCCTGGACGCTGACGCCCGGTCAGAAAGCCTTCTGGCTCTGGTCCGTTGCCTGGTGGGTGGTGCTGTTAGGGCGCAGTACCAGCTGGGGCCGGGTCTACTTTCCGGATGAGCCAAGGCTGATATTTCGTATTATTTCCGTGATTCTGATCGCTGCGTTGGCGCTACCGGTGATCCTTTCCGCTACGCTGCGTAAGGAGATAGCGCTGCGTTTTCGTCATGAAACCTTCCCGCTGTGGACCGTGGCGCTAGTGGTAATAACCTTTTTGTTTTCCGATGCGGTAGAGCACCATCGTCTGCTGGGCTCGCTGGTGTTGCATGACGCGCGCGATCAGGATCTGCTGGAGGAGCTGTACGAAATTCCCTTTATGCTGGGGCTATTTATTATTGCCTTTGGCATGATGCAGCGTGATAAAGTGGGCGATATGCAGTTAGCCACCGCCAGATAATAAAAAGCCCGCAGCGAGCGGGCTTTGTTTTTTAAAACGCGTTTAGAACTGATAAACCAGACCCAGCGCGACAATATCGTCGGTGGCGATGCCGGCGTCTTTGTAGAACTGCTCGTCCTCATCCAGCAGGTTAATTTTATAGTCGACATAGGTCGACATGTTTTTATTGAAGTAGTAGGTCGCGCCTACGTCAGCGTATTTAACCAGATCTTCATCGGTGTTAACGCCGTTGTAGTTAAGATCCTTACCTTTAGACATCAGGAAAGAGACCGCCGGGCGCAGGCCAAAGTCGAACTGGTACTGTGCGGTAACTTCGAAGTTCTGCGTTTTATTGGCAATACCGCCAATATCGGCGTTATCAGTGCTGCCGTACGGGGTCATATTTCGGGTTTCGGAATACATCGCCGCCAGGTAGACATTATTCGCGTCATACTTCAGGCCGGTAGTCCAGGCGTCCGCTTTATCGCCGCCAGCATAGGTGCTGTCTGCAGCATTGCCGCGATTGGTCTGATCTGCGGTTCGGTCAGATGAGGCGTACGCCGCACCCACGCTAAAGCCGCTGCCAAAGTCATAGGTAGAGGAGAGGCCCCAGCCGTCGCCGTTCTCGTAACGTGCGTCGGCATCTCCATTACGGCTGGCTGTGCCTTCATTACCGTTACCGGTGTTCTCGTTGTTGCCCTGATACTGCACGGCAAAGCTGAGGCCGTCGACCAGGCCGAACATATTGTTGTTGCGGTAGGTTGCCACCCCGTTGGCGCGGTTAGTCATAAAGTTATCGGCTTTAGAATAGCTGTCGCCGCCGAACTCCGGTAGCATATCGGTCCAGGCTTCTACGTCATACAGCACGCCGTAGTTACGCCCATAGTCAAATGAACCGTAGTCGCCTGCCTTCAGGCCAGCGAAGGCCAGACGGGTCCAGCTCTGGTTGCCGCTGTCTTCAGTATTATTGGCCTGAACGTTATACTCCCACTGGCCATAACCCACCAGCTGGTCAGAGATTTGGGTTTCGCCTTTGAATCCCATACGGATATAGGTCTGATCGCCATCAGCGCTGCTGTTATCAGAGAAGTAGTGCAGGCCGTCCACTTTACCGTAGAGGTCGAGCTTATTGCCGTTCTGGTTATAGACTTCTGCTGCATGTGCTGTGCCTGCGGCTAATAGTGCCGGGACAATAATTGCCAATACTTTTCTTTTCATTATTCATTTCCTTGAATCATTGATAATGTAAATGATTATTGAACTACCCGAACTGCAATTCTGATACTAGCGATTAAGTTCATTTATTTTTAAAGGAAACGTGTAAGTAAATAGTATTATTTATTGCTGGATGTTTCATTTTGGTTTGTTATTTTTGTGGTGAATGTTTTGTTGTTTATATATTAATTTGAGAAATAACTATCATATTTTTACTGTATCGTTTTGTGTTGTTGTATTTGTTTTTTAAATGTCCAGATATGGCGCAAAAAAAAAGCTCAGCGTAATAACGCTGAGCCAAGCACTGTCAAGAAGAGCGAGGGTGAAATCTAAAGGTATTGGGATTAATAACGACGAGAATAATTACATAATCCATTAAAAAAATCAGTCCATATCTGCCCCTGATGCTAAGATTATTACGCTATTACTGGTCAGAATAACCGCATAAAGAGGAGAGCATGGCAGACGTTCATGATAAAGCCACGCGGAGCAAAAATATGCGTGCTATCGGTACGCGGGATACGGCCATTGAGAAACGGCTTGCCGCGCTGCTTACCGAGTGCGGGCTGGCGTTTCGTGTTCAGGATGCGGCGCTGCCCGGCAGGCCGGATTTTGTTGTCGATGACTACCGCTGCGTTATTTTTACCCACGGCTGCTTCTGGCACCATCATGACTGCTATCTGTTTAAGGTCCCGGCCACGCGCACTGAATTCTGGCTGGAGAAGATTGGTAAAAACGTCGAACGCGACCGGCGCGACTGTGCCCAGCTGCTGGCAGAGGGGTGGCGGGTTCTGATTGTCTGGGAGTGTGCGATCCGAGGGCGGGCAAAGCTGAGCGATGTAGCCCTTAGCGAGCGGCTTGAAGAGTGGATCTGCGGCGGCGGGGCGGCCGCGCAGATCGACACCCGGGGCATTCAGGCCTGCGACCTGGTTACTTCTCCACCCCACACGGCGTAACCGTCGGACGGGCAGGCAGCAGGTACTTACCCAGCGTCACCAGCACTACCGCCAGAATGATAATTCCCAACGCCAGCCACTCGACGGGCGAGAGGCTTTCACCGGCAAACCCTGTCCCCAGCAGCACAGCGACGACCGGATTAACGTAGGCATAGCTGGTCGCTACCGCAGGGGAAGTCGTGCGGATCAGGAACATATAGGCGTTGATGGCAATAATCGAACCAAAAATCGCCAGGTAGCTCACGGCCAGCAGTCCAGACACCGTTGGCATCGCCGTGAGCCGTTCACCGGTTAGCCCCGAGGCGGCCAGCAGTACAACGCCTGCGGCGAGCATCTCAATCGCGCCGGCCATCATGCCAGTGGGCAGCGCGATGCGTGAACCCAGAACAGAGCCAAAAGCCCAGCTCAGGGATCCGATGAGGATCATGCCTGCTCCCCATGGATTACCGCTCAGGTTACCGCCGCTGTTAAGCAGAACAATGCCCGACAGGCCGATAGCAATGCCGAACCACTCTAGCTTGCGCGTAGCGATGCCGAAAAAGTGGCTAAAGCAGAGGGTAAAGAGCGGAACGGTCGCGACGACTACGGCGGCAATCCCGGACGGGACGTTTTGATGTTCGGCCAGCGTCACCATGCCGTTGCCTACCGCCAGCAGCAGAACCCCAATCAGCGCCGCGTTAAGCAGCGGGCGCAGGGAGGGTAAACGGTGGCCGGTAATGAGCAAAAAGGCGATCAGCAGAAGACCGGCAGAGAAAAAGCGTACCCCGGCCATCATCAACGGCGGCCAGCTCTCGACGCCGATACGAATCACAAAGTAGGTGGAACCCCAAATAATGTAGAGCGCAAAAAGCGCACCAATAAGCGGTAAAAGCTGCCTGAAACGCATACTCCCTCACGACAAAATTGAAATGACGCATAGAGTAAACGCCAAAACAATCAGACTGGCGAGCAATTAATTGTGCTTGTAATGTTAAAGATTTGTTGACGTTAAGGATTAATTTACGCAATGGGCTTTTATGCTCCATAATCTTCCTATTATCAGCAGTTAGAGAAGGATGTTTATTTTGGCAGGAAGTAGTTTATTAACCTTACTGGACGATATTGCCACGTTGCTCGACGACATTTCACTGATGGGCAAGCTGGCGGCTAAAAAGACCGCAGGGGTATTGGGTGACGATCTCTCTCTCAACGCCCAGCAGGTTTCTGGCGTGCGGGCCAACCGCGAACTGCCGGTGGTCTGGAGCGTGGCCAAAGGCTCCCTGTTAAACAAGGTGATCCTGGTGCCGCTGGCGCTGCTGATCAGCGCCTTTATTCCCTGGGCCATCACGCCGCTGCTGATGGTCGGCGGGGCGTTTCTCTGTTTTGAGGGGGTAGAGAAGGTGCTGCATAGCCTGCACGCCCGCAAGCATAAAGAGGACCCTCAGCAGGCGCAGGAGCGGCTAAACGCCATTGCTAAGCAGGATCCAAAGCAGTACGAGCGAGATAAGGTAAAAGGGGCGATTCGTACCGACTTTATCCTGTCGGCAGAGATTGTCGCGATTACGCTGGGGATCGTGGCCGATGCGCCTCTGCTTAATCAGGTGCTGGTGCTGTCAGGTATCGCCGTGCTGGTTACGCTTGGTGTTTATGGTCTGGTGGGGATCATCGTTAAGCTGGACGACATGGGCTACTGGCTGGTTGAGCGCCCAGGCGCACTGGCAAAAACCGTGGGTAAAGGATTGCTGGTGGTTGCGCCCTGGCTGATGAAAGTGCTGTCGATCGTTGGCACGCTGGCGATGTTTCTGGTGGGGGGCGGGATCGTGGTTCACGGCATTGCACCTCTGCATCATGCCATTGAGCATTTTGCCGCAGAGCAGGGCGCGGTGCTGGCCGCGACGTTGCCAACGCTGGCAAACCTGGTGCTCGGGTTTATTATTGGCCTGATTGTTGTCGGACTGGTAAAGGGCATCTCGCGTCTACGCGGAGCCGCCCACTAGCGATCTGCCTGACCCGATATGAAGTCTGGCAGCGGCGTGCCGATAATAGGGATTGTAGTGACTGGATAACTTCAGCAAAAACTATGGAGACGTCGTGCCACCCTCTACCGCTGCCACAGGCTCGTCACGGCTAAATCGCATTCGCACGTATCTGGTGCCTGCTCGCGTCGTTAATCTCTGTTTTTTGATTGTGTTGGTCAGCTCAACGCTGCTGACCTGGCGCGAGGTTGCGGTACTGGAGGATGCGTATGTTGCCAGCCAGCGCAATACCCTCGATAAGGTCTCCAGCACGCTGGACCGGCAGATGGAGATCGGGGTTAACGCGCTGCTCTTCTTTCGCAATGCCATGAGGGCAGCGGTGCAGACACCGCTGGCCTCAGATGTGTTGAAGAATGTGCAGGCTGAGTTTGCCCAGCAGCGTCAGCTGCCTGTCTGGCGTATCAGCGTCGATCAGCGACGCACGCTGCCGATTACCGGCGTCTCCGACGCCTTTGTTGCCCGGCATCCGCTGCTTAGCCGCGACGATCCCCAGATGCATAATGAGATGACCGCCGCCCTGGAGGTTGGTTACATCATGCGTCTCGCCACGGCAATACCCGCGATGCCTAAGCACGCCTGGTATGTTTCGCGCGCTGGCTTCTATCTCTCTTCCCGGCCGACAGCCGTGTCGGCAGAGAGCATTACGCGCTATGAAAGTCTACTGGCGCAGCCCTGGTTTACCGGGCAATCCATCCATGACAACCGTTTTCGCGGCATTCGCTGGTTTACCTCTCAGCACCCTGCTGGTCTGCAGGAGCCAATAGTCACGGTTAGCGTACCGCTGGACTATGCCCAGTACTGGTACGGTGTGCTGGCGATTGACTACGCCTATTCGTCGGTAAAACAGCTGCTGGCGGAGGCGCTCAGGGATGAAGAGCAGGGAGAGTACCAGCTTTATAATAATAACCTTGAACGTGTGGTCACCTCTTTGCCTGCTGGTGTGCAGCCGCGTAACTTTACCCAGGCGCAGCGCGAGATGCTGACCCAGGCAATAACGCTGAGCAATAGCGGCAGCCTGCGTCTTGGGCCAAACTTCGTTGTCTGGCAGAAACTTGACCACTTTGACGGGATGCTGCTGCGCATCCAGACCCTACGGGAAGGCTTGCAGGGGGATTTTGGTACCATCAGCATTGTGCTGGCGCTGCTGTGGCTGCTGTTTACCGCGATGGTATTATGCTCCTGGGTAGTCATTCGCCGTATGGTCAGCAACATGTACGCGATGCAGCACTCGCTGCAGTGGCAGGCGTGGCACGATCCGCTGACGCGGCTGCTCAACCGCGGCGCGCTTTTTGAACGGGCAAAGGCGCTGGCGGAGCTGTGTCAGCAGCAGCACAGACCGTTCTCGGTGATCCAGCTCGATCTCGATCACTTCAAAAACGTTAACGACCACTATGGTCACCAGG
Organism: Pseudescherichia sp. L3; assembly: GCF_024656065.1. Classification (NCBI taxonomy): domain Bacteria; kingdom Pseudomonadati; phylum Pseudomonadota; class Gammaproteobacteria; order Enterobacterales; family Enterobacteriaceae; genus Pseudescherichia; species Pseudescherichia sp. L3. Next base: position 1,872,771 of record NZ_JANKYC010000001.1, on the reverse strand, counting down.
CAGGAGATTTAGTCCTGACGCAGGCCGCACGGCTGATTGGAGGCTGTATACAGGGAGAAGACCTTGCCGGACGCGTCGGTGGGGAGGAGTTCTGCATCGTTCTTCCGGGGAGCACCCTGCTCCAGGCGCAGCGCGTTGCAGAGCGGGTACGTGAGCGTATCAGCCGCAAAGAGATCCTGGTCCACAATAGCCAGACCATCCGCATCAGCGCCTCGCTGGGCGTCAGCAGCGCTGAGCCGAGCGAGAGCTACGTCTTTGAATATTTGCAGATGGTGGCAGACAAGCGGCTCTATCTGGCCAAATGGGGCGGGCGCAACCGCGTCTGTGCTGTTGACCCCATTCAGGATGCGCCGAACACGTGATCCAGCCCTTCATGCCAGCCTGCGGGGCCGGTCTGGGTGGTGCGATAGACCCGGGAGGGATCATCGTCGCGGAGCATAACGCCGTCGCGGTTAAACCCTTTCACCACAATGGCAAAATCGACATTGTCCAACATAGGGGCATCATTAGGGCCATCGCCAAGGCCAAGGGTCGTGTACTGCTTGCCCTCATGCTGGCAGTACTGGCGCGTCAGCCAGTTTACGGCCTGATCCTTACCATCGCGCTGGTCGATAACATGCCAGTAGCGTGCGCCCTGGACAAGACGCAGGCCAAAGCGGGTCAGGTCAGCGTCAAATTTTGTCATTCGCTCGTCGCTATCGCGCCAGATCAGCGTCTCGGAGGCTTCATGCAGCCGGGCCAGGCTCGCCTGAGCGGGCGTATAACCGGTTAGCTCGACCAGGGCAGCGACCTCAAGATCGCTAAAGGGTGTGAATTTATACCCCTCATTTTCCCGCAGCGGCGTCAGAACGGTCATAATCTGATCGTGGGTCGCGCCGTTAAGCAGGCGTGGCGCGTTTTTATGCCCTTCCCAGTGCGCATCGATCTGGATCACCGCGCCGTTCTCAGCAATAAACGGTTGCCCTTGTAACCCGACCATCTTCTGGATCGCCACAATTTCCGCCGCCGTCATGCTGCTACACAGGATAACGGGTATTTCATGCTGACGCAGACGCGTCAACCAGGGCTCGGCCGGCTGCCATTCGTGGGTATGACTATCAAGTAACGTACCGTCGATATCGGTAAATACCAGCAGCGTATCGTTAAGGTCGGGCATGGTCTGCTCCTTTGCTAGCGCAACGGGATAGTAAGAAAAATCTTAATTTAATAAACATGCACTATAGATACCTGATTTAAATAACCCGCTAAAGGCGATGCCTTCTGGCTTCTCATACTTTAGTCGTAAAACAGTTGTACGAAATAATAATTAGGTTGATGAATATTATCTTGTACCGCAAATAATTTGCATATACATTCATAACCGCATCAGATTTCCTGGTGTAACGAATTTTCAAGTGCTTCTTGCAAACGCAAGCTTTATCCCGGTCTCCCCAGACCGGGATTTTTTCTTTTAGCGATCCAGTTCCGCCGCGCTACCATCGTGAATGTCCATCTCCCAGGCATTGGCTACCCCATACTCTTCGCTATTTTGCACCCGATCAACAGGGTGTTTCTCCGGACTGCTGGGATCGATAGCGGCGAGCAGCGCATCAACTTCAGCATCGTTCAACATTTTTTCATGGCTGGTATTCATCATCGTGACTCCACAGACCGTTTCCCTAAGTATAGTCGGTGGAGAAAAGCAGCAATCACGACGGTAGGGCTGTCAGACCGCGCATTTTGTTCTACACTGGCAAAAATGTGACAGGAGGAAAATAATGAAGGTAAACGATCGGGTTACAGTTAAAACGGACGGGGGACCGCGACGTCCGGGTGTCGTACTCGCTATTGAAGAGTTTAATGAAGGCACAATGTATCTGGTTTCGCTTGAAGATTACCCGCTCGGCATCTGGTTCTTTAATGAAAAAGGGCATCCGGACGGGGTATTCGTAGAGATGCAGGCGTAACGCTATCACTGCCCTCATGCCCTGGAGGGTAAGTGCCTGCTTGCCCTCTCAACGCATATTGACGAAGATGCCGCTGGTGACATAATCCGTCAGGCGTACCACGTGGTAGATAACCTGCTTATTATGCGTTTTTATTTTTCTTTTAATATTACCCTTATGTGATGATACCGTTTTGGCTTTAATATTCATCTGGTCGGAGATTTGAATCGTTCCCTGACCGGACATCCACATTCGCAGCATACTGGATTCAGTACGGCTTAACGATAGTGTAGGGAGATTAATCCCTTTTTGCCCCTTCGCTTCTTTATTTAGATAATCGGCGAGAAACTCATCCAGCGACTCGGGTTTAATCGATTTAGAACTAATTAATAAGTTTTTGCGCACCAGCAGGTATTCATCAAAATGGATATTTGCTATCGCCATAAACACAATAAACAACGTCTTGGGATGCTGATTAATGATTTGCTTGATATGCTGACTCTGTTCGAGATCGTGGATGAAGCAGTCTTCATTAATAAACACCACCGCGGGCCGCCAGGCCTCGCAGGCTGAGCCGAGCTCGCTGACGCTGGATACGTCTTTGATATCTCGTTTTTTTACTCCGCGACTTGCCAGATAACCGGTTAATCCCAACCGGGTATAGCTGCATAAATCCATAATAATCGTTGACATGGCATACCCTCACTCAATGCGTAACGATAATTCACCACCTGCCTGAGCTACTCATAACAGTAAAAGGATGAAAATATTCTGAAAACCTATGAGCAGGACAGGACTTTCAGGCGAACACACTATCCCGTAAAGTTAGGTATAATTTGCCAGGAAACATCTTAAAGTAAAGTAAACTTTCGGAACTGTGATAATCATAAAAACAAATAAACCGCGTCCCGTATATCCTGGCGGGTATTAGCGAAATTCCTTTTTAGGAATATCCTCAATAAAGACCATTCAAAACCTAAGGATTGGAGGCCTGCGGTAATTCGCTGATGATATCCGCCAGCAGATTAAAAATTTCGCTGAACAGATGCTCGCAGAAGGGGGCAATGAGCGGCATCAGGGCCGCCATCAGCACAATACCGACGCCCAGGGTGACGGGAAAACCTATTGAGAAGATCGAGAGCTGGGGAGCCATACGGTTCAACAGCCCCAGGGAGAGGTTCAGGGTTAGCAGCAGGGTAATGACCGGCAGCGCCAGCATCAGGCCGTTGATAAAAATCAGTCCGCCCGCACGGGTTAAGGCGAGGAACGCATTGCTGTTCACCGGCTCGCCACCGATGGGCAGGGTATGGAACGTATCCACCAACATCGAGATCAGCCACAGGTGACCGTTAAAGGTCAGAAATAGCAGCAGGGCCAGCATATCCATGAAGCGCGCCAGCACGGGCATATTCAGGTTGCTGCCGGGATCGAAGAAGGTAGCAAAGGAGAGCCCCATCTGTAGCCCAATCAGCTCGCCAGCGGTGCGTATAGCGGCAAAAGCGAACTGCATGGTAAAGCCCAGCGCAATGCCAATCAGGATCTGCTGCAACGCCAGCCACAGCGAGTCCCCGGAAAAAATTGGCACGTTGGTGGCGGGCAGGGAAGGCGCAATGATGATGGTAATGACAAATCCCAGCCCCAGCTTCACGCGTTTCGGCACGCTACGCTCGCTGAGGATCGGCGCGGTCGAGATCAGTGCCAGCACGCGCAGCAGCGGCCAAAAGTAGAGACTCAGCCAGTGGAGCCACTGATCGCTGGTTACCGACACCATAAGGGTTACTTATCCAATAATATAGGGAATGTTGCTGAACAGGGTGCGCATATAGTCCAGCAGCAGGTTAAGCATCCACGGGCCGGCAACGATAATAGCAACGAAAACGGCGATAATTTTCGGGATAAACGACAGCGTCATCTCGTTAATCTGCGTGGCGGCCTGAAGAATACTGATCACCAGGCCGGTGACCAGCGCCACCAGCAGCAGGGGCGCGGCGACCATCAACGCGATTTTCATCGCGTCCGTGCCCATCATCATCACCGATTCTGGCGTCATTTCCGCACTCCTTAACTGTAAAAGCTCTGCGCCAGGGAGCCGACCAGCAGCTGCCAACCGTCTACCAGCACGAACAGCATCAGCTTAAACGGCAGGGCGATGGTGGCGGGCGGAACCATCATCATCCCCAGCGCCATCAGCACGCTGGCGATAACAAGGTCGATGATGAGGAACGGAATAAAAATGGTAAAGCCAATCTGAAACGCGGTCTTGAGCTCGCTGGTCACATAGGCCGGGAGCAGAATGCGCATCGGCACCGCTTCCGGGCCAGGCAGCGGGCCGCTGTTAGCCAGGCGGGCAAACAGCGCTAAATCGGCTTCCCGCGTCTGGCGCATCATAAACTCTCTCAGCGGCTGCGCGCCTTTCTCCAGCGCCACATCGATAGAGATCTTGCTTTCACTGAACGGCTGATAGGCCTCGGTATAAATCTTATCGATCACCGGCGACATAATAAAAAAGGTCAGGAATAGCGCGAGGCCGAGCAGCACCTGGTTAGGCGGCGCGGAGGGCGTGCCCAGGGCGTTACGCAGCAGGCCAAAAACGATGATGATGCGGGTAAAGCTGGTCATCATCAGCAGAATAGCGGGCAGGAAGGTCAGCGAGGTGATAAACACCAGGGTCTGCACCGGCAGGGACCAGCTCTGGCCGCCGTTGGCCAGCGGTTGGCTGACTAATCCGGGAAGTTGCGCAAAGGCGCTGGGCGCAACCAGCACCAGGCCAGCCAGCGCAAGGGGTAACAAACGGCGCATCAGGATCTCCCGGAACGCTTGATCAAATTCTTTAACACGGCCTGAAAATCCGGGGTGTTCTCTTTCGGGGCTTCGCTCGCAGGCGGTGCCGGAGGAAGCGTGTGCAGCAGGCTGATTTGTGACGGCGTCACGCCCAGCACCAGTCGGGCATCGTCGACGTCAACGATAATCACCCGCTCACGCGCGCCAACGGTTGTACTGGCGCTGACCTTCAGGCCACGAGCGCTGGCGGTTTTACCGCCAAAACCCATCCGCTTCGCCAGCCAGGCTGCCGCGAGGATCAGGGCGATAATGCCCAGCAGCGCGCCGCTCACCTGCACCAGCGGTGAACCGTGAACGGCAGAGGGCTGCGCAACGGTAGCCTGGGTTTTCATGCTTAGCGGCTCAGACGACGCATACGCTCGGACGGCGTGATGATATCGGTAATACGCACGCCGTATTTGTCGGCGACGACCACCACTTCACCCTGGGCAATCAGATAGCCATTGATCAGGATATCCAGCGGCTCACCGGCGAGGCCGTCCAGCGCCACCACCGACCCCTGGGTCAGGCGCAGCAGCTCTTTAATGGTCATGCGGGTACGGCCAAGCTCCACGGTCAGCTTGACCGGGATATCCATAATCAGATCGATATCCTGCAGGGTGCCGCTCACGTCACCGCCGCCAAACTGCTGAAACACCGAGTCGGTGGTGCTTTTGCTGCTGGGAGTGGTTTTTTGTTCGTTCAACGCGTCAGCCCACAGATCGTCCATTGCCATACTGTTCTCATCGGACGGATTGTTCATATCACTCATTTGGGCTGTTCCTCATTCAGCGAATTCAAAATCGGGTTGATCAAATGTTCAACGCGCAGGGCATACTGGCCGTTGATGGTGCCGTACTGGCTGGTAAGCACCGGGACACCGTCTACGTGGGCGATGATGCGATCGGGTTTCTCGATCGGCAGTACATCGCCGGGTTGCAGCTTCAGGATCTGCGACAGGCGCAGCGGGACATCGCCGAAATTGGCAATCAGCTCCAGCTCGGAGTGCTGCACCTGACGAACCAGGTTATCACGCCAGTTCTGATCCTCGTTGCGGGAGTTCTCCAGCGGCGGGTTAACCAGCGTCTCGCGCAGCGGCTCAATCATGCTGAAGGGCAGACAGATATTAAACTCGCCGGTCAGGTTACCGATCTCCACGTGGAACGGGGTATTGACGACGATATCGTTCGGCGAGGTCGTGATGTTGGTAAACTTCACCTGCATCTCCGAACGAACATACTCAACGTCCAGGGGGTGAATCGCCTTCCATGCGTCGCTGTAGCCTTCCAGCGCCAGCTTCAGCATGCGGTTGATCACCCGCTGCTCGGTATGGGTAAACTCACGTCCCTCAACCTTGGTCGGGAAACGGCCATCGCCGCCGAACAGGTTATCCACGGCAATGAACACCAGGCTTGGCGAGAAGACAAACAGCCCGGTGCCGCGCAGCGGCTTCAGATGGATCAGGTTAAGGTTGGTCGGCACCGGCAGGTTACGCGCAAACTCATGGTAGGGCTGAATGCGGATCGCCCCCACGGTAATATCCGGGCTGCGGCGCAGCAGGTTAAATAGCCCCATACGGAACTGGCGCGCGAAACGTTCATTAATGATCTCCAGCGCCTGCAGGCGTTCACGCACCACGCGGCGCTGGGTATTGGGATCGTAAGGACGAATATCACTCTCGCCGCCTTTGCCGGGCTGCGGAGCATCGCTCTGTTCGCTGTCGCCGTTCAGCAGCGCATCAATTTCGGCCTGTGAAAGAATGCTATCGCCCATGTCTTTACCGCAAAATGAAAGCTGTATAGAGAACGTCAGTCACTTCCTGCTTTGGCTGGCCAGGGACTAACGGCGGAGAGAGCGTCTCTTTAATGGCGGCGACCAGCTGGCGCTTGCCTTCGTCGGTTGCCAGCTGCGTGGCATCCTGACGGGAGAAGAGCAGCAGCAGGCGGCTACGCACCTCCGGCAGATACTCGCTCAGGCGTGCGCGCGTGCCTTCGTCTTTCAGGCGCAGGGTAATGCCAATGTAGAAGACGCGATCGGCTTCGCCCAGGTTAACGGTAAAGGTATCCAGCGCGAAAAAGACCGGTGCAGGCGGTGGCGGCGCTTCGGCTTTCACCTCTTCACCTGGCTGCTGGTGCATGCGCCAGTAGCTATAGCCAGCGGTGGCGCACGCGGCGAGCGTGATCAACACCAACAGCGGGATCCAGATTGAGCGTTTCTTCTTCTTGCTAATTGCGGCGTCAGTCATCTGTTACGTGCTTCCTGTTTCGGTACTGCTTATAGACTGATTATCCCGTGTCCTGCGTCCGTCAAAGGGCGGAAAAGACGGGGATAATCATGCTACCTTTTGCGTTTAGGCAAAGATGTCTACCGCGCCGTTGCCGAGAGCACGCGATTGCAGGCTCGCCGGAACGGTCAATGCATCCTCTTCGTCAGCGGCAAACGTGCCGCCGTGGCCTGAGCGGGAGGCCTGCTGCTGGGAAGACGACTGCTGCTGTCCAGCGGAGCTTTCGCTGCTGATGCTGCTCTGACCAAGCTGAATGCCGTTTTCCGCCAGCTGGGTACGCAGCACCGGCAGCGCAGCTTCCAGCGCGGCGCGCACGTGGCTGTGCTGGGACACCATCTGCAGCTGGGCCTGGTTGTCGTCAATCTTCAGGCTAATCTGCACCTGACCTAAATCTTCCGGATGCAGGCGCAGCTCGGCGCTCTGCTGGCCCTGCCGGGTAAACAGGGTGATATTCTGGCTGATGGTCTGCTGCCATTCACTGCTGCCCAACGGGGCGCTGATCACCGGCGCGGCAACCGGAGCGCTGGCCTGCGCCGGGGCGGCGGTGGTCACCGCAGGGGCGACGCTAACGCTGGTGTTAACTGCCTGCACGGCGGTTTCCGGGGCGTTTTTCAGCGGCGCGGCGGCGGTCAGCTGGCTGGTTTGCGCGTTGGTGTCAACGGCCGCGGCAAAACGCTCGCCGTCGGTGGCGTCCTGCGCGGCCGGGGCTAACGCTGGCTCACGGGTGAGAGAGGCAAGATCATGACCACGGCCAGCGGCGGCGGTCACCGGGGTGGACGTGGCAGAGGCCGCGGTGTCGCCTTTCGCCACGGCGGCCGTCGCCGTTTGCTGATGCGGCAGCATTGCCAGCAGGGCGCTCAGCCCGGCCAGCTCCTCGTCGCTCAAATCGCTGCGGGTGTCGTCATCAGCGGCAGCGGTCGTCGCGGCTGGCTGCGCCTGGGAGGCAGCCGCTGTCGATGTTACCCCTTTCAGGCCGCCGGTCAGGGTGGCTAAAATAATCTGCGCTTCGCTCTGCAGCGGCGTCGTGGCCTGAGCTACCTCTTCGGGGGCATCAGCTTTCGCGGCAGTTGCCGTTGCAGCCGCAGCCGCAGCGCCTGCTGGCGTCCGGGCGAGCAGGGCGGCCAGCTGTACCGCCGGAGATCGGGTGTCGGTTTCATCCGCGCCGCCTTTCAGCAGGCTCTGCTGTAGCGTCGCGCCTGCGGTGCGCAGATCGGTAAGGGTCAGGGGGGCGTCCTCACCGGGCGCCTGGGTGCCGGAAAGCGCGCCCGACAGCAGGGCAAGAAAGTCTTCTGCGCCCGTCGCCGTTTTACCTGTTTGCAGGCCGCTGGCGGTATCGGCATCGGTAACAAGCAGTTTTGGCAAAGTGATCACTCTGGTTTCCTCATTGAAGCGCGCTGGGCGAACTCATCCATTTTTTTCTGATCGAGGCGGTTCTCTGCCAGCAGGGCGGCGCTGGTCTGCCGATCCTGTAGGGTTTGCCACGCCTGCAAGCGTTGTTTCTTCTCTCGCCAGGCGTTCAACGCCTGTTCGACTTTCGTGGTCCACTGCATCAGCTGCTGGCGGTGCTGCTCGATAGCTTTCTCCAGCGTGGAGATAAACTGCTGGTAGTTCTGCCAGCGCTGGCTGCCAATGCCCTGGGTCATATCCGTGTTGAGGTTATTGCGGTACTCGTTCTGATAATCCATCAGCATCTTGAGCTGCTCTTCCGCCTGCTGACATCCCCGGCGCATCTCACCGAGGCGTATTGCTGCGTCATCCACCGCTTTTTCAGCCAGATCCTTTAGCGTCGTTAATGCGCTAGTCTGCGTCACGATCGTCGCCCTCCCACTCTTCTGTTACACCGTCGGGAAAATAAGCTCTAAGCCCTGGATGGACTCTTCCCATCCGGCGCGTTCAAAAATGCCTTGCTGGAGATAGGCTTCCAGCTGCGGCCACAGGGCAATCGCTTTATCCAGCATCGGATCGCTGCCCCGGGCATAGGCTCCCACGCTCACCAGATCGCGGTTGCGCTGGAAGCTGGAGAGCAGCTGTTTAAAATGTCTGACCCTTGCGTAGTGCTGTTCGCTGATTAACGCGGTCATGGCTCGGCTGATAGAGGCTTCAATATCGATCGCCGGATAGTGACCCGCCTCGGCCAGTCGCCGCGACAGCACGATGTGGCCGTCAAGAATGGCGCGGGCGGAGTCGGCGATGGGATCCTGCTGGTCATCCCCTTCGGTCAGCACGGTATAGAAGGCGGTAACGGAGCCGCCGCCGTGGATGCCGTTACCGGCGCGTTCCACCAGCGCGGGCAGTTTGGCAAACACGGAAGGCGGGTAGCCTTTCGTCGCCGGAGGCTCGCCGATGGCCAGAGCGATCTCACGCTGCGCCATCGCGTAGCGGGTCAGGGAGTCCATAATCAGCAGCACGTGCTGGCCGCGATCGCGGAAGTCTTCTGCGATGCGCGTGGCGTAGGCCGCACCCTGCATACGCAGCAGCGGTGAAACGTCCGCCGGGGCGGCGATCACCACCGACCGGGCGCGACCCTCAGCGCCAAGAATGTTCTCGATAAAGTCTTTTACTTCACGGCCACGCTCGCCAATCAGTCCGACCACGATCACGTCGGCCTGGGTGTAGCGCGCCATCATGCCCAGCAGCACGCTCTTACCGACGCCGGAACCGGCGAACAGGCCCATACGCTGGCCGCGACCCACGGTTAACAGGGCGTTAATCGGCCGCACGCCGGTATCCAGCACGTGCTCGATGGGGGTACGTTGCAGGGGGTTGAACGGCTGGGTGATCAGCGCCCCGGTTTCGGTGGTGTCGGGCGAGGGGAGACCGTCCAGCGGTTTACCCGCGCCGTCCAGCACCCGGCCCAGCAATGCCGGGCCTAACGGCAGCTGTTTGCCGCTATGCAAGCCGTCGCTGCTGGCGCTGCGGGCGTAAACGCGCGCACCGGGCAGAATGCCTTCCACCTCTTCCAGCGGCATCAGAAAAAGGCGCTGGCCGTTAAAGCCCACGACTTCACTCTCTACTTCCCGGATGTCGCCGTTCTCCTGACGTTCAATAACGCAGGTGGCCCCCAGCGGCAGCTGCAGGCCGGTCGCCTCCAGCACCAGACCGGTGGCGCGGGTCAGCCGCCCGTAGCGGCGTACCGCTGGCAGCTGCGCCATTTTGCTCTCAAAGTTGTCCAGCGTGGTCAGCCAGCGCGTCAGGCGTGCAGTCATCAGATCGCTCCCGGCGCCGCCAGGCGACACAGTTCCTGCCAGCGGGTGGCGACGCTGGCATCCAGATCGCCCTCGTCGGCAGAGACTTTACAGCCTCCCGGATGGAGGGTCGGATCGCCGCGCAGACGCCAGCCGTGCAGGCTCAGCGTCGCCCCCAGCATCTCTTCCACGCGCTGCAGATCGTCCGGGTGGACGCGCAGCTGCGGCTTGCCGTTAAACAGCGGCTCCTGCTGAAGCAGCTGCTGGATCTGTTTGATCAGCGCGGTGTTATCCACGCTCGGCGTCTGGCCAATCACCTGGCGCGCCGCCTCCAGCGCCATCTGCATCAGGCGGGAGGCGATCACGCTGTCCAGCGCATCAAGCGTGTACTGGAACTCGCTCACCAGCTGCTGCATCCGGGCATGGATCGGCGCCTGCTGCTGTTGGGCCTGGGCCAGACCCTGCTCAAGGCCCTGAGCCAGACCCTCCTGGTAGCCTTTGCTATGCCCGTCCTGCCGACCTTCGGCGAGACCGGCGCTGTATCCCTGCTCGTGGGCCTGGATCTGCAGCTGCGCCAGCTGCTGCTGTTGCTTCTGCTCGTCGGTTAAAACGACCTCTTCGCTCTCCTGCGGGGCGTCGTCGCTGTCGCTGTCGTACGCCACCGCCGGAACGAATTCGCTTACCGGCATCGCCAGATTTTCCGGCGTCCAGATTTTCCACGGCAGCTCGTTAGACATAGGTATCCTCGCCGCTGCCAATTACCATCTCGCCGGTCTCTGCCAGACGACGAACGATAAGCAGGATCGCTTTCTGCTCGTTCTCCACCTGGGAGAGACGCACCGGACCGCGGTTGGCAAGGTCGTCGCGCAGAATGTCTGCCGCACGCTGGGACATATTGCGCAGGAACTTCTCGCGCAGCGGCTGTTCGGAGCCTTTGAGCGCGATAAGCAGGGATTCGGAATCCACTTCCTGCAGCAGGCGCTGGATGCTGCGATCGTCCACCTCGGAGAGGTTTTCGAACAGGAACATCTCGTCGATAATTTTCTGTGCCAGCTCGCCGTCGAATTCGCGCACCGCGGTAATAACCGCCTCTTCCTGCTGGGTCTTCATCAGGTTGATGATCTCTGCCGCCGTTCTTACGCCGCCCATTTTGCTGCGCTTGAGGTTCTGGCCGTCGAGCAGGCTGTTCAGCACCTCGGTCAGCTCTGCCAGCGCCGCTGGCTGAACGCCGCCGAAGGTGGCGATACGCAGCATAACGTCATGACGCAGACGCTCATCGAAGAGGGCGAGAATATCCGCCGCCTGGCCGCGCTTAAGGTGCACAAGGATGGTGGCGATAATCTGCGGATGCTCGTCGCGGATAAGATCGGCTGCGGTCTGCGGCTCCATAAAGTTGAGGGTCTCGATACCGCTGGAGGTATCGCGCGTCTCAAGAATATCTTCCAGCAGGCTGGCGGCGCGCTCTTCGCCCAGCGCTTTCACCAGCACCGAACGCAGGTAGTCGTTGGCGTTGATATTGAGCGCGGCGAACTGCTCGGCTTCCTGCTCGAACTCTTGCAGAACGTCGGTCAGCTGCTTGTTGGAGATCTGGCGCACGCCGGCCATGGCGGTACTCAGGTGCTGAACCTCACGCTGGGAGAGGTGCTTGAACACCTCCGCCGCGCGGTCTTCGCCAATGGTCATCAGCAGGATGACGCTCTTTTCGGTTCCGGTAAGGTTACTCATGCTCTTCACCACTCATCCACTGGCGGATGACCAGCGCAACAACGCGCGGATCGTTATCTGACATTTCGCGAATACGCTGGCTCATCACCTCGGCGCTCAGGCGCTGGTTAGCCCGACGCTGCTGGGTCTGCTCGTCTTTGCTGAGGCGAACCTCCACGGCTTCCTCTTCCGGCATCTGGCGAGTGTGCGCATTCTCAAGCAGCGCTTTGCGCTCCTCTTCGCGACGTACCAGCTGCGGACGAACGGCTTTGCGCCACAGGATCCAGGCAACAATCAGCACCAGCAGCCAGCGACCGGCGGTCATCAGCTGATCGATAAAGGCCTGCTGTTGCCAGAACGGCAGCTCGCCTACGCTCTCATCGGTGGCATTGAACTGGGAGTTCACCACGTTGAGGGTATCGCCGCGCTGCTGGGAGAAGCCCATTGCTTCGCGGGTCAGGTCTTCAATCTGCTTCAGCTGGTCGGCGGTCAACGGCAGCGGTTTACCCTCGGTGAGGGTGCGATAGTTCACCACCACGGCAACGGAGAGGCGCTGCACGTCGCCGACGTTCATTTTGGTGTGGCGAATGGTGCGGTCGACTTCGTAGTTGGTGGTTTCGTTGCGCTGCGTATTACGCGGACCGGCGCTGTTTGCCGTCGTGCTGGTCGAGGTCTGCTGCGCATTCTGGTTCTGCTGGCCGTTCTGCGGCGCATTCGCGGTAATCGGCGCGTTATTCGCTGGCGCAGGCTGGTTAGAGAGTGCACCCGGCACGCCGCCCGGATAGGGGCCGCCCACCTGCTCACTTTCGTTCAGCTGACGGGAGCGCATCACTGCTTCGGACGGGTTGCCGTTCGGATGATACTGCTCTTCGGTCTGCTCTTTATTATCAAAGTCAATCTGGGCGTTAACCTGGGCATGGACGTTACCATTGCCGACGATAGGGGAGAGGATCGCCTCGATGCGGCGCTGCACGCGGCCTTCAACATCAGCGGCATACTTCAGCTGGGCGTCGTTAAGATCGCGACCGCTGGTGTTGGACTGGGTCAGCAGGCGACCGCTCTGGTCGACGAGGGTAACATTCCCCGGCGGCAGGCCAGCGACGGCGCTGGAGACCAGATGGACCACGGCGCTGATCTGGCCTTCGTCCATGGCGCGACCCGGTGCAAGGTTCACGGTGACGGAGGCCGAGGGAGATTTTTGTTCGCGCACGAACAGCGACGGTTTAGGCATCGCCAGGTGGACACGAGCTGATTTCACCGGCCCGAGGGTTTCGATGGTACGGGCCAGTTCGCCCTCCAGCGCACGCTGGTAGTTGACCTGCTCGCTGAACTGGCTGATACCAAACTTCTCCTGATCCAGCAGCTCAAAGCCCACCGCGCCGCCTTTCGGCAGCCCCAGCTGGGCCAGGCGCAGGCGCAGTTCGTGCACTTTGTCCGCAGGCACTTCAATCGCGCCACCGGTTTCGGTGAAGCGGTAGGGAATGTTCATCTGCGTCAGCTGAGTCACTATCGCGCCGCCGTCCTGATCGGAGACGTTGCTATAAAGGACGCGGTAGTCCGGCTGCTTCGCCCACAGCACCATAGCAACGATGATGGCGATGGCAGCTGCACCGGCGACAAGCAGTGGAATTCTGGGGTTCGCGCGCAGGCGGTTCATCCATTCGAGAGATTTATTCTGTGATGCGGTTGCTGTCGCACTCATTGCACACCTCGTAACTCAGGGTGGACGGCATTATTCGTGTAATGAAGCAAAACGGACTCCCGGGTCGGCAAACACGACAAAAGTTCCATGTTGATGGCCCTGCCATTATTTGATGATTCGCGATTTTCTATGGGTCAAATAACCTGGTTTTTTGTCGCTATTTACCGCCTTCATCTTATTGACAAACTGGTAACCTCGTCGCCAGTCAAATCATGTAGGGGTTAAATCATGTCTATCCAGGGGATTGAAGGCGTCATCAGCCAGCTGCAGGCCACGGCCGGCGTGGCAAAAAACCAGAGCGTTGGCGCTGAGTCCACCGTTAGCTTTGCGGGCCAGCTGCACGCCGCGCTGGATCGCATCAGCGATACGCAGAACGCCGCGCGTACGCAGGCTGAGAAATTTACGCTGGGTGAGCCGGGCGTTGCCCTGAACGACGTGATGACCGATCTGCAGAAATCATCCGTGTCGTTACAGATGGGGATCCAGGTGCGTAACAAGCTGGTGTCCGCCTATCAGGATGTCATGGCGATGCAGGTGTAGTCAGAACTTCCTTAAATCACCCTTACGTCAGCCGCTTCCGCTGGCCTCTGCTACACTTTCAGAGTCTTAACTTAACGGTAAGGAGCTGAAGATGGGTCTTTTCAATTTTGTAAAAGAAGCAGGTGAGAAACTGTGGGATGCCGTTTCCGGGCATGACGATAAGGAAGAGCAGGCGAAGAAGGTGCAGGAGCATCTGAGCAAAACCGGTATTCCTGATGCGGATAAGGTGAACGTGCAGGTCGCCGACGGTCAGGCTACCGTCACGGGCGAAGGTCTGAGCCAGGAAGCGAAAGAGAAGATTCTGGTGGCGGTCGGTAACATCTCTGGTATCGCCAGCGTTGCTGACAACGTGAAGGCTGCGCCCGCTGCAGACACTACTGTAAAAGAGAGCCAGTTCTACACGGTGAAATCCGGTGACACGCTGAGCGCCATCTCTAAACAGGTGTACGGCGACGCTAACCAGTACAACAAAATCTTTGAAGCCAACAAACCGATGCTGAAAAGCCCGGAAAAAATCTATCCGGGTCAGGTGCTGCGTATTCCGCAGTAATCAAGCGATACGCCGGGCCATCGCTGCCCGGCGTGTACCTCTACTTCTGGATCAAGTAACGAATCGTTGGCCCATCCTGCTGAATATCCAGCACGGTATAGCCGTGATTGCGCGCGTCCAGCGGAATGTTATTAATGGATTGCGGACAGTCGCTCACCACCTCCAGAATCTCACCCTTATTTAACTGCGGCATCGCCTCCAGCGTGGCGACGGCAGGGTAGGGGCAGGGCTCGCCCACCATATCCAGACGGTAATCCGGGACTGGCGTTTTGCGCGTATTCATACCGCTTCCTTAACCGCCAGCGTGGCGGCGCGCTTAAAGAAATGTTTCTCCCAGGCCACGACGAGTAGCAGGGCGGCCAGCAGCAGGCCGTAGGTGACCAGCAGACCCCCGAGCGGCCCGAAGGTATTCAGCAGATTGACCTTATCCCAGCGGGTGGCCAGCGACGGGGCCAGATCGTCCCAGAAGTAAGCCAGCAGCGTCGAGCCGATCACATTCCCGAGTCCCACCCACCAGTAGTGCACCTGGCCCTCTACGGCACGGTACATCCAGCCCGTTTCGCACCCACCCGCCAGCACAATGCCAAAGCCGAACAGCAGGCCGCCAATCACGGCATTAGGGCCGGCCCACATAATTTTGGCTTCGACGCCCAGCTGAACGTAGCTGAAAATCCCGATGGCGCTCACCGCCATCCCGAGGATGATAGCCTTTGCCATATGGGTGCGGCCCGTGATCCACATATCACGGAAGGCAGAGGTGAAGCAGATCTGCGCCCGCTCAATCAGCAGACCGAAGCCGACGCCGAACAGCATGGCGAGGCCGAGTTTGGGTTGGTTCATCGCCGTGAGCAGCGCCCACCCCAGCATGCCTATAAACACCAGCATGCCAAGGCGAAAGCGACGGCGCGCCCGGTCAGGCTGCTGCGTCAGCGGCGAGGCGGCAGAGACCTTCTGCATTTTTACCGGGATGCGGAAAAGCGGCAGCAGGGTAACGCGCGCGCCAAACCAGCTGCCGACCGCCGTGGCCAGCGCAAAGAACCAGGCGTGGAGCGAAAACTGCGGAATGCCGGTGAAAAACGCGGCCAGGTTACAGCCCATCGCCAGACGTGCGCCGAATCCGGCAATGATGCCGCCGACAATGGCTTGAAAAATACGGATACGGCTGCGGGGCATGCGCAGCTTAACGTTATTGGCCCACAGGGCGGCAGCGAAACAGCCGCCAAACATGCCGATGATCATCATACCGTCGATGCGGGTCAGCGGCGTACCTTCCAGATGGATTAGCTTGTAGTAACCCCAGGTTTCCGCATGGACGCCCATCAGCTGCAAAAGCTGACCGCCCCAGCGGGTAAATTCCCCGGTAACGGCCCAGAAGGTGCCGGTGATACCAAAATAGTAGGTTGAGAGAATGCCGGCGGCGATAACGGCGGGCAGGGGGGCCCAAAAAGTAATCAGCCAGCGCTGTTTGAAGTGTTGCCAGGACATGATAATAGCCTCTGAACTCAGAAGGTTTATGTGGTAAAGCGGAACCGCGATCCTACACGGACCGACGCATTTTCCCAGCGCTAAATGGCATTTATACGGTGCAGATCAAGTAAAGTGTTTAAGGTAATTGCTGGCAGGCGTGGCGCTTTAGTGCCAGAATAATTTTTTTCTTCGCGCGCAGGACATTAGATGAAAAAAGTAGTGATTTTTAGCGCATTGCTGGCGTTGACCGGCTGTGCACAGATTGATAACTATAACGAGGTAGTCAAACATCCGGCACCTGCGGATCTGGTCGGGTACTGGCAATCCGCCGGGCCGCAGAGCAAGCTGGTCAGTCCGGAGGTGATAGCCAGCCTGGTGGTGACCCCCGCAGGAGATACGCTGGACTGTCGCCAGTGGCAGCGTGTGATAGCGCTGCCTGGCAAGCTGACGCTGCGCGGGGACGATTTCTATAACGTGACGCAGAAGGTCGAAGTGTACTCGGTAGAACGAGATGGTGCCCTGCTGAAGTATGCGGGCATGACGTTAAAACGGGTTGATCGCCCAACCGCCGAGTGTGCTGAGGTATTGGCGAAAAGCCCGCTGCCTACGCCGCTGCCGTAAAGCAATAACGCTGAGTGAGGCCTCTCACTCAGCGTATTCGGTTACAGCACTTCCTCCAGAACCCACACGCTGACGCTGCCGCCGTTGCAGGTAAAGGTACCCGTACCGTTTTCGTCAGTGCTCACGCTCTCCTCGCGGTTGCCAAGGTAGTCGCGCCATATCTTATTGCCGTAATTCTCCCCTAGCTCCAGCGTCTTTTCCCCGTCGTCGCCGTTGGAGAGCACCACGACGCAGCCGGGATCCTCTTCGGTTCCGCTCCGGCTAAAGGCGATGCAGTTTGGGTGATCGAACCACAGCGTCTGTACGCCGTGAGCAAAGCGCTGACGGGCCAGGATCAGCTGGTCGAGATGTTCAACGATCGGCATATCGATATGGTAGGTTTCGCCGTCGCCGCCGGTATCGTCATAGCTTGCACCATACAGATCCGGATAGAACACCGATGGCACACCGTTTTCCCGCAGCAGGATCAGGGCGTAGGCCAGCGGTTTAAACCAGGCTTCAACGGGGGCTTCCAGTGCCTGTAGCGGCTGAGTGTCGTGGTTGGTGACAAGAGTGACGGCATGGAAGGGGTCGGCCTCTACCAGCGTGCCGGTGAAAATCTGGCTCATATCGTAGTCGCGTCCCTGCAACGATGCCTGATGGAAGTTCATCTGCAGTGGGGCGTCGAACAGCATCGTATTGCCATCCACCTGATCGATGTACTGCTGCAACCGACCGACTTCATGGGACCAGTATTCGGCGACGATGAACAGCGGCTTCGGGGCCACCTCCTGCACGTGGTTGATCCACTCTTTATAGAACCAGGCCGGGATATGCTTCACGGCATCGAGGCGGAAGCCATCGCACTGGGTCTGCTCCATCACCCAGCGCGCCCAGTATTTGATCTCTTCCGTGACCGCCCGGTTGCGGTAATCGATATTGGAGCCCATCAAATAGTCAAAGTTACCCAGCTCTTCGTCAACCTGATCGGTCCAGCCGTCGCCGGTGTAATCGTTAACAATTTTGAATATGCCATCTTCATCGGGATTTTCGATATGGTCGACGCCGCTAAAGCACTTGTGGTCCCAGACAAACTTCGAATATTTTCCCTCACGGGCGGGGAAGGTGTAGCGCGTCCAGGCCTCGCACGCGATCTCTTCGTCATCGATCTGGTTGCGGTCGTGTTCGTTTACCCGATTAACACAGATTGCCTCTTTTTCATCGGCCCCCATCTTATGGTTAACCACGACGTCGAGCAGGACGGCGATGCCGTTCTCTTTCAGCGCGCCGATGGCCGCCAGCAGCTGGGCTTTATCGCCGTATTTGGTGGCAACGGTACCTTTTTGATCAAACTCGCCCAGATCGAAGAGATCGTAGGTGTCATACCCGACCGAGTATCCTCCCGTCGCCGCTTTATAAGCGGGGGGCAGCCAGACCATGTTAATGCCAATATCATTAAAACCAGCTGCACGCTCAGCCACTTCCGGCCAGAGTTTACCGCCATCCGGATAGTACCAGTGAAAGCATTGCAATAGGGTGGGGTTTTTCATCGACCATGCTCCAGAGTTAGGAACTTGAAGTATGGATGAAAATCAGCAAACGAAGCGGGTGAGGGCGTTAAAAAATATCACCCGCCTGGAGACAGCAGCGTTCACAACTCGCTTGGGAAAAGGATATTACCAGAGAGACGTCCATAGGTTGAGTTCAGGTTCTGTTGGCGGGATGTTTGCCCAACTAAGGTGCGTAGTTCTTCCATGCGATGGTGCAGCAGCGTTTTAAGCTCAACTTCGTTATCAAGGATCTGTTTTAACAGCGGGCGGAGCCGCCCCTGGACGGTAGGGGCGGTATCTGCGGTATCCTGAAGCTGGGTCAGCTTCTCCACTGCGGTGATATAGCTCAGCTCATGCTGGATAAGCTCATCCCAGCGCCCCTCTTTAGCGAGGTTAAGCATCATGTTGCTGGTCAGCAGCAGCTGCTGATAGTGTTGGAGCAACCCGAAATCGGCATCCATTAGTAGGTGTCCCGCGCATTTTGATTATTAGGGCCTATCTCCTTCCAGGCATCTGCAATATTGGTCAGCAGGTTCGTGACCTCATCAATGGCAGCAAGATCATTGTGCAGATTGGCCTGGAGAAGACGCCGTGTCATATAGTCATAAAGACTGTCGAGGTTTGACGCAAGGTCACCACCGACGTCGTGGTTTAACCCGGCGCGTAAGCCGTTGGTGATAATGTTGATGGCTTTTGACAACGCCTGTCCTTTACCGGGGATGTCTCCCTGATCGATCAGGATGGCCGCTTTTTTCATGGCGCTTAACGCACCATCAAATAGCAGCACCACCAGTTGATGTGGGCTAGCGCTCAGAACGGCGCTTTCCACACCCACCTGGGCATAAGCCTGAATTCCCGATTTTGTATACATGTCAAACCTCAACTCTTGGTTCATTAACTATTCATGGCATTAAACTGCTGGGTCAGGTAACTCCCGGTGGAGTCCAGCGACGAAATAAGCGTACTCAGGCTGGTAAACTGCGCCTTGTAACGCGCCATCGTCGCGGTGATCTGGGTATTCACCTGATCGTACTTCTCTGACAGCTGCTTAAGACTTTTATTGATCCCATCGGTGGCGTTCTTCAGCGATCCGTCGTTACCGAGGATATCCTTTAGCAGGCTGCTGGACTGCGTCGCAAAGCCAGTGGTTTTGCCATCGCCAGAGAGGAAATTCAGCACGTCGGTAGGGGATTCGTTCAGCGCTTTGGTCAGCTTGGTGCTGTCGACCGTCAGCTTGCCGGTCAGATCCTGGGTAATCCCCATCTGCGACAGAGTAGAAATTGCCCCGGTCCCCTGGTTGGTAGAGAGCTGCGAGCGCAGGCGCGTCTGAATATTACGCAGCGTGCCGTCACCGAGCAGATCGCCGTTCGAGGTGCTCTGGCTGTTGCTGCCCTGATCCACCGCCGTATATTTCGTCTGGTTATTGATGGTGGTCTGCAGCGAGTTATAGGCGTCAACGTAGGCCTGAATTGCCGCTGTCATCGGCTCGTTGTCTTTGACAACGGACAGCGTCTCTGGACTGCCGACGTTGGTTTTGGTCAGCGACAGGGTTACACCCTCTGGCGCATCGGTAATGGTGTTGCTGCTGCGGGTGATGGTGATGTTATTGATTTTAACAATCGCATCTTTTGCCTCCACCTGCTGGGTCATCGCACTCTTAGAACTGTCGGTGGCGTCATAGCTGATGTACTTCGCCAGCTCGCTGTCGTCAGTGCTGATGGTCATTGCATTCGTGGTACCACTGTCGCGAGAGGTCAGCGACAGGTAGTAGCTATTGTCATCCGCTTTAATGATGCTGGCGGTGACGCTGCCCTGTTTGGCGTTGATCGCATCACGCACGTCCGCAAGGCTGGTTTTATCGCTGGCCAGCGTCACCGTCATGGGATCTTTTTGACCCGGCTGAGTGATAGTGATTGTCCGCGAACTCAGGCTGCTGTCGCCCAGATCGGTATCCTTGCTGCTCGCCTTCGGGCTTAACAGCGACTGCGAAGCGGCCAGCTGGCTGACCTCAACGGAGTAGGTTCCGGCGGTAGCGCTGTTGGCAAGCTTGGCGCTGAACGCGGTATTGGTGCTGGAAACCTTAGCCGAGGCAATAGCAGAGGTGTTTTTCAGCGCGTCAGCAGCCGTCTGCAGCTTGGTCAGCGCAGTCTGCACCACGCCCCAGGCGGTCAGTTTTGCCTTATAAGAGGTCTGTTGCTGAGTAATCGGCGTCAGCCTGGTTTGTTCTGAAGCCTCCAGCCCATCATATAATGTGCTTAACGACGAACTCATGCTGGTGCCAGCACCGAGCGAACTTACTGTTGCCATAATAACATCCTTTCATTTGAGACAATCACTGGATGCTCTATCGGCAGCGACAGCGAAAAGATTAGTGTCTTTTACAAAAAACAATGGCGGAATAAAGCGGAGAAAAACCAGGCAGTTTGCGCCTTTAAAAAAGCGATCATTTTTTCTAAAGGTTATTCGACGGCGGTCGATAATCACATTGACGGTGAGAAAGCCGTAGGCAGATGCCTGAATCTGATAACTTTTTCAAAGGAATACTATCATGGCTGTTATTAATACTAACACCCTGTCGCTGACGACTCAGAACAACCTGACCAAGTCTCAGTCTTCCCTGGGCACCTCTATCGAGCGTCTGTCCTCCGGTCTGCGTATCAACAGCGCAAAAGACGATGCTGCTGGCCAGGCGATTGCTAACCGCTTCACCTCCAACATCAACGGTCTGACCGTAGCGGCACGTAACGCCAACGACGGTATCTCCCTGGCACAGACCGCTGAAGGCGCGCTGGGCGAAATCAACAACAACCTGCAGCGTATCCGTGACCTGACCGTTCAGGCGCAGAACAGCTCCAACTCCGCATCCGACGTTGACTCCATCCAGGCGGAAGTTAACGAGCGTATGAAAGAGATCGACCGCGTAACCAAGCAGACCGATTTCAACGGCATCAAAGTGCTGAACACCGGTTCCGGCACCAGCACCTACAACTTCCAGGTTGGCTCTAAAGACGCTGAAACCATCGGTATCAAAATCAGCTCCAGCGACAGCTTCAACCTGGCGGCTGCAGGCTCTTCCGGCACCACCCTGAACACCAAAACCATGGCGTCCGGCGACACCGTTAACAGCAACGTTCGTACCACCGAAGCCGTTGGTTTCGACGTACTGAAAGGCAAAGTGACTGGCGGCGCGTCCGGTGCAGCTTCTGGCTCCACCCCGCTGGCAGACGTTGACGCGGCAATCAAAGCGGTTGACTCTCAGCGCAGCCTGCTGGGTGCTTCCCAGAACCGTTTCGAGTCCACCATCACTAACCTGAACAACACCGTGAGCA
This sequence comes from Pseudescherichia sp. L3, assembly GCF_024656065.1. Taxonomy (NCBI): domain Bacteria; kingdom Pseudomonadati; phylum Pseudomonadota; class Gammaproteobacteria; order Enterobacterales; family Enterobacteriaceae; genus Pseudescherichia; species Pseudescherichia sp. L3. Next base: position 1,851,115 of record NZ_JANKYC010000001.1, on the reverse strand, counting down.
ACCTGACGTCCGCTCGCAGCCGTATTCAGGACTCCGACTACGCGACCGAAGTGTCCAACATGTCCCGCGCGCAGATCCTGCAGCAGGCTGGCTCTTCCGTACTGGCTCAGGCCAACCAGGTTCCGCAGACCATGCTGTCCCTGCTGCGTTAATTCGCACTCAGATCAATTCAAAGCGCCGCCTGTCGGCGCTTTTTTTATTTTCTCGCCGACAAAAAAATTCTTCAGAAACACTAAAGCTTCGCAACCTCGTGTCGATAACATTATTGAAGGCGATGAGGCCGTTGGGCACATGCCGAAATAGCATTACCACTATTTAAAGAAGGATATTTACCATGGCAGTGATCAACACTAACACCCTGTCGCTGACGACTCAGAACAACCTGACCAAGTCTCAGTCCTCCCTGGGCACCTCTATCGAGCGTCTGTCCTCCGGTCTGCGTATCAACAGCGCAAAAGACGATGCTGCTGGCCAGGCGATTGCTAACCGCTTCACCTCCAACATCAACGGTCTGACCGTAGCGGCACGTAACGCCAACGACGGTATCTCCCTGGCACAGACCGCTGAAGGCGCGCTGGGCGAAATCAACAACAACCTGCAGCGTATCCGTGACCTGACCGTTCAGGCGCAGAACAGCTCCAACTCCGCATCCGACGTTGACTCCATCCAGGCTGAAGTTAACGAACGTATGAAAGAAGTGGATCGTGTAACCAAGCAGACCGATTTCAACGGCATCAAAGTGCTGAACACCGGCGCAAGCTCCAGCACCTACAACTTCCAGGTTGGCTCTAAAGACGCTGAAACCATCGGTATCAAAATCAGCTCCAGCGACAGCTTCAACCTGGCGGCTGCAGGCTCTTCCGGCACCACCCTGAACACCAAAGCCATGGCGTCCGGTACCGATACCGTGAACGGCAACGCCCGTACCACCGAAGCCGTTGGTTTCGACGTACTGAAAGGCAAAGTGACCGGCGGCGCAACTGGCGCAGCGGCTGGCTCCACCCCGCTGGCAGACATCGACGCGGCGATCAAGTCCGTTGACTCTCAGCGCAGCCTGCTGGGTGCTTCCCAGAACCGTTTCGAGTCCACCATCACCAACCTGAACAACACCGTGAGCAACCTGACGTCCGCTCGCAGCCGTATTCAGGACTCCGACTACGCGACCGAAGTGTCCAACATGTCCCGCGCGCAGATCCTGCAGCAGGCTGGCTCTTCCGTACTGGCTCAGGCCAACCAGGTTCCGCAGACCATGCTGTCCCTGCTGCGTTAATTTTCAACGCAGAGATAAAAACCCGGCGCTGCCGGGTTTTTTTTTGCCCCGCCTTAAACCTCAGGAAACCACTAGTTTTACCCTTGTATTAGTGCGATTGCAGCCCGTAGAGTGCAGTAATGTTTCTGCTATTATTGCGATGCCAGCGCGTACGGGCATCGGGGACCGCATTCAGGAACTTATACATGTCACAGCCCGCTCTGGTCAGCCTTCTTATTCCCGCATATAAGTCATCATGGTTTAAAGAGACGTTACAAAGTGCGTTCGCTCAGGATTATCCGAACGTAGAAATTATCGTTAGTGACGATTGCCCAACGGATGAAATTAAAAAAATCGTTGAGCAATGTAAAGACCAATCCCCCTTTCCCTTACGGTATGTACATAATGTGCCAGGCCTGGGTGATGTCAAAAACTTTGAAGCCTCCGTCAAGCTAGCCCAGGGTAGCCTGATTAAGTTTTTATGTGATGATGACCTGATGGCACCTAATTGTATTTCTGCCCTGGTTAACGCTATGCAAAGCCATAACTCAATTCGCATGGCAACTTCAAGACGGAACCGGATCGGGATCCATGGGGAAGAACTTACGGATGTGTTTGCAACGACCTCACCTGTCGAGCAGGACTCCGTCATTGTGGGTCGAGATATTAATAGCTATCAGCTTTTTGAGATCAATAACTTTATTGGTGAACCTAGTACGGTTCTTATGTATCGTGAAGATCTATTGGCAATGCTTGCTCAACCGGATGGCATGTTTAGTCTTAACGGTGAGGTCATGTATTTCCTCGGTGATCTGACGATGTACGCTAAGATCCTTGCCAAGGGGAATCTGGCCTATTTGACAGAGACGCTCTCCAGCTTACGCATCTCTCGCCAGCAGGTCAGTCAGCAGGGGCGTGACAGCGATAAACGCGTAAAGAAAACCCATGAACGTTTTCCTGAGCTTATTCGCGAACTGGATATGGGCGATGACCAGACGGTTCCGGCACGGCATCTGCGCATTGCGCCGCTCTCTTCACCCGAGCAGTTTACTGTACGCTTTGTCGACGACAGCTTAGAGGAGCAGGTAAAAGAGAGTCAGTTTGCGCAGTGGATCGGCAAACGTCGCCTGCTGCCCATACAGCAACACCTTTTAGAGCAGCACCTCAGTCGCCACCAGCCTGTCACACTGACGATCCTGATTGACGCGCGTAAAGCCAATAAAAGCGACACAGAAAAGACGTTAGCATCTTTGGCTGCGCATACATTACCTGGTATGAGCCTGAATCCGGTGGTGATAACAGATGAAACGCGTGATGACGTAAAAACGCTGCCTGTTTCATTAACCCCTTGCGAGGCGCTAACCAGACTGGCGCAGGACGATCCTCAGGGATGGTTTCTCTGTTTAGCTGCGGGCATGACGCTTCTGCCGTCAGGGTTGATATCGCTCGCCTCAACGTTGCTTTCTGCTTCTCATCTCCTCGCAATCTACGGTGATGAAGTTTATACCATCAATGGAAAACTAATTGGTGCCCGGTTCCGACCCGACTTTAGCCTTGATCTCTTTTTAAGCCAGCCGGGTATTATGGCACGCAACTGGCTGTGGCGTGGTGAGGCGGTGGTGACGCTGGGTCTCGATAACCAGGCGGGCGCTGCGTTTGAGTTCGATCTTCTGGTTAAGCTGATCGAAACACAAGGTTTTGCCCCGATAGGCCATCTTGCTGAGCCGCTGTTTATCACCGGTGACGCAGTGATTGCCGGTGACGAAGAGGAACGTATTGTATTACGGCACCTTGCAAACCGGGGGTATCATAACGCAGAAATCACCCGCGATATTTATGGTCACTTCCATATTCAGTACGGTCACGCCTTTACGCCGATGGTGTCAGTGATTATTTCAGCAGGGAAGGCGTTAGCCCCCTTAGTGACCTGCGTTACCACAGTCATTGAAAAAACCCAGTGGCAGCCGTATGAGCTTTTAGTCATCGCGGATGAGGGGACCCCACAGGATATTACTCACTGGTTACAGGGCCTTGCTGAAATTGATCCTCAGCGTATCAAGGTGCTCTCTGCGGCAGGCGTTCACGCGACAGCCGCGCGAAATAATCTTGCTGCGTCAGTAGCGTCGGGTCAGCATCTGCTCTTCCTGCATCCTGATATCGCTATTACTCAACCAAACTGGATCCATGCGTTACTTAATCACGGCCAACGACCCGAGGTCGGCGTTGTTGGCGGTAAACAGCTCTATGGTGATGGTACCGTACGCCATGCGGGCTATCTGCTTGGCGTTAACGGCGTTGCGGGAGAAGCGTTTTTTGGGGTGAATAACAGCCACAAAAGTTATATGGGCCGACTGCACGTGGACCAAAACTACAGTGCCGTTTCGGGCGATCTGCTGCTGGTCAATAAAGAGGTCTTCGATGCGGTGCAGGGGTTTGATGAATCTCTTGACGCTTTCTGGGATGTTGATTTCTGCTTACGCGTAAGAGAAAAAGGGTGGTTAACCGTCTGGACACCATCGGTTGAGGTTTTACGCTCTGTAAGCAGTAAAGTGAGCGAGACGCCTGCAGAAGTCACAGCCCGCAACGAGAAGCAACAGCAGGATGAAAGCGTTCTCTACTCGCGCTGGATGCCCATATTGGTTAACGATCCGGCGTCAAATGTGAATCTGTCACTGAGCAGTGAACACGCTATGGTGTGTCCCGACAGCTTACTGAGCTGGCGACCGCTGGACTGGAGTCCTCTTCCGGTCGTTTTACCGCATATGGGCGACTACGCTGGCTGTGGCTACTATCGCATTATCAAACCTTTTGAAGCCATGCGCGATGCGGCAATTGTTGATGGCAAATTATCAGAAACGTTCCTCAGCGTGCCCTATCTGGAACGGTATAAACCTGACAGTATTATTCTACAAAGGCAGATAACGGCCGAATTTCACGAGTGGGCTAGCCGTGTTGGCGAACTGACCAATATATTTAAGGTATTTGAACTGGATGACTATCTTCCCAATATCCCGATCAAAAACCATCACCGGTCTGATTTTGGTAAAGACATCATGAAGATGTTGCGTAAAAGCCTCAGCTACATGGATCGTTTTGTGGTGTCAACGCAGCCGCTGGCTGACGCCTTTTCAGATATGCACCGAGATATTATCGTCATGCCAAACCGCCTGTCCCATGACTGGTGGGGTAATGTCGTCAGCCTGCGCGAGCAAGGGCATAAGCCCCGCGTAGGCTGGGCAGGGGGGTCAAGTCATACTGGCGATCTTGAGATGATTGCCGGCGTGATTCAAGCCTTTGCAGATGAAGTCGAATGGGTGTTTTTTGGCATGTGCCCAGAAAAAATCAGGCCGTATGTGACTGAGATGCACTACGGCGTTGATATTGAGCTTTACCCGCAAAAATTAGCCTCGCTTAACCTGGATCTTGCGCTTGCGCCCGTGGAAGATAATTTCTTCAACACCTGCAAAAGTAACTTGCGACTGCTTGAATATGGTGCGTGCGGTATACCCGTCATCTGTAGCGATGTTGCGTGTTATCAAGGATTTAAACATGTTACCCGGGTGCGTAACCGTTATAAAGAGTGGCATGAGGCGATTCGCTACCACCTTGATAATCCCTCGCAAAGTGAACAGATGGGGCGTGAGCTTCAGCGTTACGTTCATCGCGACTGGATGCTAAATAGCGATAATGCGGCATTATGGGCGAAAGCCTGGTTACCAGGTTAAGCGCCTGGAGATATTTTTAGCGGTTGATGCAAAAGCGTCTGCCCTTAGCCATTTATAAGAGTCGTTTAGTAGGGTAAAATGAATAATATTAATGTATTAGTGTTTCCTTGCAATATTGAGTCTGGTACTTCTTTTATTGCCCATGCGCAAGCACTCGGTGCTAATGTGATTTATGCAAGCTCTGTTGCGACAGCGCAGACAGGGAAAAGAGTTCATGCACTCCCCTATGTTAATACTGAGGAGTTTACCGACGCGTTCCTGGCCCTCCTCGATTCTGAGGATATTGGCTACGTCTACTCTGAGCATGACGTCGTGCTTGAATACTTGCATTCGCTCAAAGCAAATCCCGGCCTCGAGCAAAAGTTTACCATTTGTAATGAATTTCCATATCGCGTTTATCAGGCAAAATACGCTGAAGCGCTGGATTTTGGCGCTCAGATTTTAGCTGATAATCCCTCTTTTCCAGGCCTGCTTACCCAAGAAAAATACGCTTCCCTGTTTATACAGTTCAATATGATCCCCGGAATGAGCGATAACGAAAAGCTAAAATCGCTGGTTTCGCTATTTAATCGAGTTCCCTCTGGTGATGTTGTGGAGATCGGCAGTTATTGGGGGCGTTCTGCATATGCCCTGGGATTCCTTGCCCAGCAACACTGTATTGGAAGTATGATCAGCGTTGATCCTTGGGATGTGGTATCAATATCGTCCCAAGGCGAAGGGACTGAACTTGTTAATAAGACAGCGGTAATGATCGACTGGGATGCTGTTCATAGTGGTTTTATCGTGTCGGTTTCCGGGCTTAACAACGTTAACTATATTCGCAAGCCCGCAGAAGAGGCTATCAGTGTTTATCAGGCTGTGGGTAAAGAAGGCCAGTTGACCACTGCCGAGCTGGGCACTGTACCCGTTGCCGGCGAAATTGCACTCCTGCATATTGATGGTAACCATCAGTATGAGCAGGTTAAAAAAGATATCTTACTTTGGCTTCCCCATATTAAACCGGGTGGCTGGATACTTGTTGACGATTATGAGTGGTCATTCGGCGATGGCCCTAAACGGGCGGGTGATGAACTTCTCAATGATCCGCGAGTGACGGAACATTTTACTGCCAGCGATACGCTGTTTATCCGCCTGTAGTGAGACGTTAATCGAGGCGGATTTATTTTAAATCTGCCTCTAGAATTGAGAGATTCTTGTTTTATTTCCAGTAATCAACGAAACCCTCTTTGGCAATTAAAAAGGGGGTTTGCAGTTCACCATTTATTTTATCAACAATGGGCTTGATCTCTGCATAAGGTTTTTTTAGTAAAGCCCAGGACTTGCTTTTAGGACTGTAGATAGAAGATTGATAGCCCCATTGCTGCATTAAAATGCTCATACTGCGATTGGTGTGAACTGCTGTATGAACAGGAATATCAATGTAGAACCAGTTCGGATCCTTCGGCACTTTTTCGACTACAACCGTGTGAATAATTAATGCACCTTCAGGCGCTACAAAATCGTTTACCGAATCAAGGTCCTTTCGACTTAACACATGTTCAAACATGGCGGAGTTTATAACAACAGACCAGCTTTTTGGTGAAGGATTAGATAAATAATTTTGCTGGACAGTTGTAATATATTTATCATAGTTATCTATTTTACGCTGAAAATATTTCTCTAGTAGACGACTCAATGTTCCATATCCAGCGGCATAATCGAGCACATGCTTATCGTCAATAATACCATTACATGCAAGAAGTTCGAACATCAGCGCTTGTTCAAGGTAAGGCGGTTGATTGAAACCGAGTTCGTTTCTTTCATCATTTTCATTAGCATGATGAAATTCATCATTTAGTGTGACCCATGCATTCTCATCCATTGCAGTATGTGTATCAGATAATAGAAAGCCACACTCATCACAGCAAGAGTAGGTGATAGGGAGCAGATCTTTTGTATTAACTTTTTTGAGGTTTGAAGCAAATTTTTCTTTTTTTATATAAGGTTGCATGCCGCCACCACAAATAATGCATGGGTTGTTTTTCATTACTACCTCAAATCACAGCTTGCTTACTAAAATATAAGCTATTATGGCATGACTTGTTGCTTGAAGTCATCCAGACTTTAGCTTTTTTGCCTATGGTGTTTAGGCGTTTAAGGACATTTTATAAGAAAAAGCACATGAATATCGTGTTATTTGCACGATAGAGATGAACCCTACGAGACTATCATACGTTGATGAACGCCTTTGGGAACCGCAACACGATGAGCAAAAATATATTTGTCACTAATCCTCTTTTACCGCCGCTAGAGGAGTTCATTCCTTATCTCGAGCAGATTTGGGAAAGCCGTATCCTGACTAATGGCGGAGGCTTCCATCAGCAACTGGAGTCAGAGCTTGCGAAATACTTGGGCGTAAAATATGTCTGTCTCTTTGCAAATGGCACTCTTGCCTTACTCACGGCATTACAGGCACTTAGAATCACTGGGGAAGTGATTACTACCCCATACTCTTTTGTCGCCACATCACACACTCTGCTATGGAATGGGTTAACGCCGGTTTTTGCTGACGTTGACCCGAAAACATTCAATATCAACCCTGATCGGGTTGAAGAGTTAATCACTCCAAATACTACGGCAATTATGCCTGTCCATTGTTATGGTATCCCTTGCGATGTAGCGAAACTGCAGCAAATTGCCGACATTTATGGTTTGAAGGTAGTTTATGATGCCGCACATGCGTTTGGTGTCAGGCAGGGCGGAACAAGTATCCTCAATCATGGCGATCTATCAGTATTAAGTTTCCATGCGACAAAAGTTTTTAATACTTTTGAAGGTGGGGCAATCATTTGTCACGACGAGCGCACTAAGCAACGCATTGATTATTTGAAGAATTTTGGGTTTGCGGGTGAAACGCGTGTGGTAGCTCCTGGTATCAATGCAAAAATGAATGAAGTTGAGGCGGCGTTTGGGCTTTTACAATTGCAGCATATCGATAAGGCGCTAACAAGGCGCAAGGAAATATATGATTACTATTGCACGGGACTTAAGAACGTTCCGGGTATTAAATGGTTTGATGAGCAGGATGGCTTTGAATGGAACCATGCTTACTACCCGATCCTGGTAGAGGATGATTATTCGATAAGCCGAGATGAACTGCATGAGGCGATGAAAGAAGCGGGTATTTACACTCGCCGCTACTTCTATCCACTGATCAGTTCTTTTGCCATGTACCGGCACCTGCCATCCGCCGATCCGCTGCATCTTCCTCATGCCAACGCGTTGGCAGATAAAATTCTTTGTCTGCCTATTTATCCTGACTTAACGGATGGAGAGCAGGATAAAATTTTACAGGTTATTTATTACCATGCCAAAACGAAGCGTAGCGATACGCCTTTAAGACACTATCTGGATAGTATTGATGCTAATGCATCATAAACGGTAGACGTTATTTTCCTTTTGAGCACACTTGCCTGGTGTGCTCACGACGCAACTCGCAATATGGGTAGACATTACTCTTCAAGCAGAAGATCGATCATACTTAAATCAAAAACAGGGATCCCTCGTATTTCACTCACATCCCGGCGCTCACGAAAGCTATCGTCAATAAAAATAGCATCCCGATCAACTATATAATCTGATTTCTTTTCATTCTGGCGAAGGTGAATAACTTCATCGAATAGCGTATTAATGCGCCATTGTTTTAAACTTTGATGAATGTCGCCAGCGTGACGAGTGATAAGTATACACGGAATTTTTTTATTAATACATTGAAATATAAAGGATATTAACGGGAGGCAAAGTTGATTATGTACAACCAGTGTATCATCAAAGTCGATATAAACGGAATTATAGTTAATATCGGTTTTAAATCGGTTGACTAGCGCTCTGCTAATCTTAAATTCACCATTAAGGGCATTGATTGAAACAGGAATGTCTCGATGCTCATATAAAGAAAGCAAAGGGAAATTAACACCCCGGACTCTATTTAGAGCCATAGTTCCTGCTATGCGCGGGGCTATTTCCAGCAAGCTCAATGTACCATTCTTAGCACGCTTGATCTGGAAAAACCAACTCCCTAATAAATTGAGACGCTGCGAAAGAGACTCAGCGAGTTCAGCGATTCCGGGTATCTCAATAGTGCGTGATGCCATGGATATCCCCGCCCGGACACGTTCACGCGTTCTGGCCTGGCAAAAAAGGACACCTTTCCCCGTTTGGGTAAAACAGTCAACCGTATACTCTTCACCAGGAAGGTACTCGCAGATAAGCAGGCCTGGATTAGACGCAAGGTGCTTTTCCAGCGTGACTTTGTCAGCGATTTTTAACGCGCCCTGGGAACCTTGTCCGCAGTCTGGCTTAACAAAAACAGGCCATATATCAATATCTTCAATAGATTGATAACATTTAGGCACTGGTATCAGATCGCTTACTTTATGGTATGTGCGTTGTTTTGAACGTGTAATGAGGCAGGCTTCACGAGGAGGCGCTATGATTTTCGCTGCGATTTCATCCTGATGCATCGCATAAGCTAATAAAACGTCATCATGAGCAGGAAATATGAAATCAATAGCATGCAGGCGTACAAACGCTTGCAGATCCTCAAGCCATCCCGGTTCATTTACTCCACGCAGGAGAAAGTATTCATGACCAATGTACCTGGCATGATTGTCGTAATCCGCCCCAGCAAGAACTAATTCCACTGATTTTTCATGACGCAGCGAACTGAAAATTTCCCTTCCAATTTCGGTCCCTGCAGGGGTTATCAAAACTTTTATCATACACTTAGACAGATAGGCTTATTCGATGAGAACAGTATGTATACCTGACATGCGTCTAACTCTGCAAATAACCCCCCATTTCACCCACTATTCATCCGATTAAAACCCCTCCAGAATCGGATAATCATGCCGATAACTCATTTAACGCAGGGCTGTTTATCGTGAATACACTCTATACCGCTGATGGTGTAATGGATAAACACTCGCTGTGGCAACGTTATGTACCGCTAGTGCGTCACGAAGCATTGCGCCTGCAGGTGCGCTTGCCGGCGAGTGTGGAACTGGACGATCTGCTACAGGCGGGCGGTATCGGGTTATTAAATGCAGTTGACCGATACGACGCTCTGCAAGGAACGGCATTTACCACTTACGCAGTGCAGCGTATTCGTGGCGCAATGCTGGACGAGTTGCGCAGCCGCGATTGGGTGCCACGTAGCGTCCGGCGGAACGCCCGCGAAGTGGCGCAGGCGATGGGGCAGCTGGAGCAGGAGTTAGGCCGTAACGCAACGGAAACCGAAGTTGCGCAGCGGCTCAATATTTCTGTCGAAGAGTATCGTCAGATGTTGCTCGACACCAACAATAGCCAGCTCTTCTCCTATGACGAGTGGCGTGAAGAGCATGGCGATAGCATTGAGCTGGTGACTGACGATAACCAGCAGGAGAACCCGTTACATCAGCTGCTGGAGAGCAATCTCCGCCATCGCGTGATGGAGGCGATCGAAGCCTTGCCGGAACGTGAGCAGCTGGTATTGACGCTCTACTACCAGGAAGAGCTGAATCTCAAAGAGATCGGCGCGGTGCTGGATGTGGGAGAGTCGCGGGTCAGCCAGCTCCATAGTCAGGCTATTAAGCGCTTACGTACCAAACTGGGTAAGTTATAGGCAGCCACGACTGCTGCCTGAACGATGTCGCACAACGTATTGACAGCCAGGAGTTATCATGACGGTGCTACAAGTAAAAAGACGGCCATTAAGCCGCTACCTTAAAGACTTTAAACACAGCCAGACGCATTGCGCCCATTGCCATAAACTGCTCGACCGCATCACGCTGGTGCGCCGGGGCGAAATCGTCAACAAAATTGCTATCTCGCGCCTCGACACGCTGCTGGACGAAGCGGGCTGGGAGCTGGAGCAGAAAGAGTGGGTTGCCCTGTGCCGCTTCTGCGGCGATCTGCATTGCAAAGAGCAGAGCGACTTTTTTGATATCATCGGCTTTAAACAGTATCTGTTTGAGCAAACTGAAATGAGCCACGGCACGGTACGTGAGTATGTCGTACGCCTGCGCCGCCTTGGCAATCACCTTACCGCCCACCGTATTACCCCCGACCAGCTTGAAGACGGTTTTCTGGATGAAGTTCTGGAGCCGTGGCTACCCACGACCAGTACCAATAATTACCGGATCGCCCTGCGCAAATATGCGCAATTCAAAGCCCAGGCGCACTTTATGGCCAGTCAGAAAATCGCTTCCGGCGCAACTTCTGATATATATTAAAAGTGAATAATATGTAGCGTACGGGTGTTTGTACCTTGTGGGTCAGCACCTTACACTGCCTATCAACCAATTTTTATCTTCGGGGTAACTATGAAATTAGCACTTTTGGGTCGTCAGGCGCTGATGGGTGTAATGGCTGTTGCGCTGATGGCTGGCGTGAGCGCGAAATCCTTCGCTGACGAAGGCCTGTTGAAAAAAGTTAAAGATCGCGGCACGCTGCTGGTCGGGCTGGAGGGCACCTACCCGCCGTTCAGCTATCAGGGCGATGACGGCAAGCTCACCGGCTTTGAAGTCGAGTTTGCGGAAGAGCTGGCAAAACACCTCGGCGTAAAAGCCTCGCTGAAGCCGACCAAGTGGGACGGTATGCTGGCCTCGCTGGACTCTAAGCGCATCGACGTGGTGATCAACCAGGTCACGATCTCCGACGAGCGTAAGAAAAAATATGACTTCTCTACCCCTTACACCGTCTCCGGTATTCAGGCGCTGGTGAAGAAAGACAATGAGAGCGGGATCAAAACCGCAGCCGATCTGAAAGATAAAAAGGTCGGTGTCGGTCTGGGAACCAACTATGAAGAGTGGCTGCGCAAGAACGTCCAGGGCGTGGATATTCGTACCTATGATGATGACCCGACCAAATACCAGGATCTGCGCGTAGGCCGTATCGATGCCATTCTGGTGGATCGTCTGGCGGCGCTGGATCTGGTGAAAAAGACCAAAGATACGCTGGCGGTAGCGGGCGAGCCGTTCTCCCGTCAGGAAGCAGGCGTGGCGCTGCGTAAAGACAATCAGGACCTGCTGAAGGCGGTTGACGATGCGATTGCCGCTATGCAGAAAGACGGTAGCCTGAAGGCGCTGTCAGAAAAATGGTTCGGTGCTGACGTAACTAAGTAACGTTCACCGGCGGTAAAAAGGCGCTTATTGAAGCGCCTTTTTTATTTCTGCCGCTAAAGGTACATAATTAACACCACGCACGTCTCAAATCGGCCACCGGAGGCCCTATGTCTTTGCAAAACCTGACCCGCTTTCCGCGCCTCGAATTTATTGGCGCACCGACGCCGCTGGAGTACCTGCCGCGCTTCTCTGACTATCTGGGTCGTGAAATCTATATCAAACGCGACGACGTGACGCCGATGGCACTGGGCGGCAACAAGCTGCGCAAGCTGGAGTTCCTCGCCGCCGACGCGCTGCGGGAGGGCGCGGACACGCTGATCACCGCCGGGGCGATCCAGTCAAATCACGTACGCCAAACCGCCGCCGTGGCGGCTAAGCTTGGCCTGCACTGCGTGGCGCTGCTGGAAAATCCCATCGGCACGCGGGCAGAAAACTACCTCACTAACGGCAACCGGCTGCTGCTGGATCTTTTCAACGCGCAGATTGAGATGTGCGATGCCCTCACCGATCCGGTAGCGCAGCTGGCCGAGCTGGCGACGCGTATTGAAGCTCAGGGTTTTCGTCCCTATGTTATTCCGGTTGGCGGCTCGAACGCGCTGGGCGCATTGGGCTACGTAGAGAGTGCCCTGGAGATTGCCCAGCAGTGTGAAGGGGCGGTAGCGCTCTCTTCCATCGTGGTGGCATCCGGCAGTGCCGGGACGCACGCTGGTCTGGCGGTTGGCCTTGAGCAGCTGATGCCCGAGGCGGAGCTGATTGGCGTGACCGTCTCCCGCAAGCGTGACGAGCAGCGACCGAAAGTGGTTGCGCTTCAGCAGGCCATCGCCCGCGAGCTTGAGGTTGAGGCCAGAGCGGACATCATACTGTGGGATGAGTACTTCGCGCCCGGTTACGGCACGCCGAACGAAGAGGGCGTGGAGGCGATTAAGCTGCTGGCCCGCCTGGAGGGTATTCTGCTGGATCCGGTCTATACCGGAAAAGCGATGGCCGGGCTGATCGATGGCATTAACCAGAACCGTTTCAAGGATCAGGGGCCGATTCTGTTTATTCATACCGGCGGCGCGCCTGCGCTCTTTGCCTACCACCCCCATGTTTAACATTCAGGCAGAAAAACCATAATGCAAGAAAGTATTCAACTGGTGATAGAGTCATTGCCGTACCTGCTGCGTGGGGCGGTATTTACGTTACAGCTCAGTATTGGCGGGATGTTCTTTGGCCTGCTGCTCGGCTTTGTGCTGGCGCTGATGCGGATGTCGGCCATTGCGCCGGTACGCTGGCTGGCACGCTTTTATATCTCCGTGTTTCGCGGTACGCCGCTGATTGCCCAGCTATTTATGATTTACTACGGTCTGCCGCAGTTCGGCATCGAACTGGATCCGCTTCCGGCGGCGATGATTGGCCTGTCGCTCAATACGGCAGCCTACACCTCTGAAACGCTGCGCGCCGCCATCTCCTCTATCGATAAGGGGCAGTGGGAGGCCGCGGCCAGTATCGGTATGACCCCGTGGCAAACCCTGCGTCGCGCCATTTTACCTCAGGCGGCCAGGGTGGCGCTGCCGCCGCTCAGCAACAGTTTTATCAGCCTGGTAAAAGATACCTCGCTGGCGGCGACCATTCAGGTGCCGGAGCTGTTCCGCCAGGCGCAGCTGATCACCTCCCGGACGCTGGAGGTCTTTACCATGTATCTCGCCGCCTCCCTGATCTACTGGGTGATGGCGACGGTACTTTCGGCGTTGCAGAACTATTTTGAAAACCAGCTTAACCGTCAGGAGCGCGATCCGAAATGAGTGCGATTGAAGTAAAAAACCTGGTGAAGAAGTTTCACGGTCAGACGGTGCTGCACGGCATTAATTTAGAGGTCAACGAGGGGGAGGTGGTCGCGATCGTCGGCCCCAGCGGCTCTGGAAAAACGACGCTGCTGCGCTGCATCAACCTGCTTGAGCACCCGGAGAGCGGCAGCATCCGCGTCGGTACCATTACCATCGATACGGCGCGGGCATTGAGCCAGCAGAAAGGAGAGATCCGCCAGCTGCGTCAGCACGTTGGCTTTGTGTTTCAGAGCTTTAACCTCTTTCCCCACCGCACGGTACTGGAAAATATCATTGAGGGACCGGTGATCGTTAAGGGCGAAGCGAAAGCCGAGGCTGTAGCACGCGCCCGGGAGCTGCTGGCGAAAGTGGGATTGAGCGGCAAGGAGACCAGCTACCCGAAACGTCTCTCGGGGGGACAGCAGCAGCGCGTCGCCATTGCCCGCGCGCTGGCGATGCGCCCGGACGTGATCCTCTTTGATGAGCCCACCTCAGCGCTGGATCCTGAGCTGGTGGGAGAGGTCCTAAGCACTATTCGTCAGCTGGCGCAGGAGAAACGGACCATGGTGATTGTCACCCATGAGATGAGCTTCGCCCGGGACGTGGCCGATCGCGCTATCTTCATGGACCAGGGCCGGATAGTAGAGCAGGGGCCAGCCAAAACGCTGTTTGCCGACCCACAGCAGCCGCGAACTCGCCAGTTCCTGGAAAAATTCCTCATGCAGTAGTGCGCTGATACGCGCCCATCGGCTGGTTAGGCGGTGGGCGTGAAACATCGGCCCGCTTTAGCAATCGATTACCATCCCGCCATTTGTCCCGTTAATCTCGCTTCGGTTGGTATATAAACTCAGTTAATTTCCCGCCAGTCGGATAATTTGGATCTAGAAATAAGATTTATGTGATAGTTTTATACATTCATAATAAATATATAACGAACGGGGTTTTCGCGCTCAGTATGCAGGATATTGATTTTTTTACATGGCGAAGGGAAATGCTGCGGCGGTTTAGTGAGATGACAGCAGCGGATGAGGTCTATAAAGAGTTAGAGCGTCAGACGCAGCAGCTGGAATTTGACTACTACTCGTTATGCGTGCGTCATCCGGTGCCGTTCACACGGCCAAAAACCTTCCTTGAGACCTCCTACCCTGATGTCTGGAGAGCACACTACTGTGCGGAGAACTATTTTTCCGTCGATCCTGTGCTGAAGCCGGATAACTTTATTCAGGGCCATCTCCCCTGGAACGACCGCCTGTTTCAGGACGCACAGACCATGTGGGATGCTGCGCGTGACCACGGGCTGCGCAAAGGTTACACCCAGTGTCTGATGCTGCCCAACCGGGCTATCGGCTTCCTTTCGGTCTCCAAAACCTCCGTCCGGGGTAAAAGTCTCAGCGCGGATGAGATTGAGCTCTCTCTTCAGCTGCTGGTGCAGCTAAGCCTGGTGACGCTCTCACGCCTGGAAGAGGAGATGGTGATGTCGCCAGAGATGAAATTCAGCAAGCGCGAGTGTGAAATTCTCAAGTGGACGGCAGAGGGGAAGACCTCGGCGGAGATCGCAATGATCCTGTCGATTTCAGAGAACACGGTGAATTTTCACCAGAAAAACATGCAGAAGAAGTTTAACGCACCGAATAAAACGCAGATTGCCTGCTATGCGGCGGCTACTGGATTCATTTGAACCCCACCTGCGTTTCGCGTGCCGAACGTACTACCGGCTGACAGCCTGCCAGCCGGTCACTCTCACTGACGATAAGCTTGTTTAATCTGCTTAACCGTATTGGCAAAGACGTCAGCCTGCGCGTCGTTTTCCATCTGCGCGATCTGTTTTTCCATTTTCAGGATGATACGACCGGCGTCCGCCTGACCCAGCGCCTGCAGCATCAGGGTGACCAGTGCTTTCATGCAGGCGACTTCCTGCGCCAGCTGTTGATTATTCTCCGCAGTAGAGAAGTCAGGAGTGCTCATCTATTTTCCTCGATATGTGATAGCGCCTGTACGCGCCCGTGAATGTAAAGGCGGCGGAGTATAACACAAGCTTTTAAGAAAATAGCAGTGGTTGTTTTTTGATCGCCATACACGTCAGCGCGTAAATAGCCTGTTATTACAATTTGCTCTAATTTATAACGTGGGGAATATGTTTAAAAAGAGGTATAAAAGGCGTTAATTAATGTTACAAAGAAAAAAGAGCGTTTTACAGGGCATGAATAATAGTATCGCACTTAACTTGCTGAAAAGTGGTATTTAAAACACCTGTTTCAAACCTAAGCGAGACGGCCTCTTTCCACGTTTTGTACAGCTTTATTTCCAAAATTGCGAACGAAATCGTACCCATCGCATTTAATCTTTTAGTTTTCGCCAAATTAACGCTAATATAGAGCGACTGTACTGTCAGTCGCGTTATCCCTTTTTGGAGATTTGCTTTGATCAACGTTCTTCTTGTTGATGACCACGAGCTGGTGCGCGCAGGGATACGACGCATTCTGGAAGATATTAAAGGCATAAAAGTTTCCGGCGAGGTCAGCTGCGGCGAAGATGCCGTAAAATGGTGCCGTGCCCATCCTGTGGATGTGGTGCTGATGGATATGAACATGCCCGGTATCGGCGGCCTGGAGGCAACGCGTAAAATTGCGCGATCCGTGCCCGATACCAAAGTCATTATGCTTACCGTTCACACTGAGAGCCCGCTGCCTGCTAAAGTGATGCAGGCCGGCGCGTCAGGTTATCTTAGCAAAGGGGCCGCCCCGAAAGAGATGGTTAGCGCCATTCGCGCCGTTTACTCGGGACAGCGCTATATTGCATCCGATATTGCCCAACAGATGGCGCTCAGCCAGATTGCGCCCGAGAAAACCGAATCTCCCTTTGCCAGTTTGTCTGAACGCGAATTGCAGATTATGCTGATGATAACCAAAGGCCAAAAGGTGAATGAGATTTCCGAACAGTTGAATCTCAGCCCGAAAACGGTAAACAGCTACCGCTATCGTATGTTCAGTAAATTGAACATTCATGGCGACGTGGAGCTGACCCATCTGGCCATTCGTCATGGTCTGTGTAATGCGGAGACGTTAACAAGTCAGTGAGTGATGTTTTTGATTCAAAAGCCTTTCTGAGTACGGTTACCAGTAAACCCGGTGTCTACCGCATGTATGACGCCGGTGGTACTGTTATCTACGTCGGTAAAGCCAAAGATCTCAAGAAGCGCCTGTCCAGCTACTTCCGTAGCAACCTTGCCTCACGAAAAACCGAAGCGCTGGTCGCCCAGATCCAGCAGATCGACGTGACGGTAACCCATACGGAAACGGAGGCGCTGCTGCTTGAGCACAACTATATCAAGCTGTATCAGCCACGGTACAACGTGCTGCTGCGCGACGATAAATCCTACCCGTTCATTTTCCTCAGCGGTGATACCCACCCGCGTCTGGCGACGCACCGGGGGGCTAAGCACGCGAAAGGGGAGTACTTCGGACCGTTCCCGAACGGTTACGCAGTGCGCGAGACCTTAGCGCTGCTGCAAAAGATCTTCCCCATCCGCCAGTGTGAAAACAGCGTCTACCGCAACCGCTCCCGGCCATGCCTGCAGTATCAGATCGGCCGCTGCCTTGGGCCGTGCGTCGAGGGGCTGGTCAGCGAGGAGGAGTATGCCCAGCAGGTTAACTACGTGCGCCTCTTCCTGGCGGGCAAGGACGATCAGGTCCTGAACCTGCTGATTGAGCGCATGGAGAAGGCCAGCCGCGATCTCGACTTTGAAGAGGCGGCGCGCATTCGCGATCAGATCCAGGCCGTACGCCGCGTGACGGAGAAGCAGTTCGTCTCTAACAACGGCGACGATCTCGACGTTATTGGCGTATCGTTCGATGCCGGTATGGCCTGCGTGCACGTGCTCTTTATTCGCCAGGGCAAGGTCCTGGGCAGCCGCAGCTACTTCCCGAAAGTGCCGGGCGGCACCGAGCTTGGCGAAGTGGTAGAGACCTTTGTGGGGCAGTTCTACCTGCAGGGTAGCCAGATGCGCACCCTGCCGGGCGAAATCCTGCTCGACTTCGATCTGAGTGATAAAACGCTGCTGGCCGATTCGCTCTCTGAGCTGGCGGGCCGCCGCGTCAACGTGCAGACTAAACCGCGCGGCGACCGGGCGCGCTACCTCAAGCTGGCCCGCACCAACGCCGCTACGGCGCTCAGCACCAAGCTCTCCCAGCAGTCAACGGTTAGCCAACGGCTGGTGGCGCTCGCTACGCTGTTGAAGCTGCCGGCGGTGCGGCGCATGGAGTGTTTTGATATTAGCCATACCATGGGCGAGCAGACCGTGGCCTCCTGCGTGGTGTTTGATGCCAATGGGCCGCTGCGCGCGGAGTACCGCCGGTACAACATTACCGGTATTACCCCAGGGGATGACTATGCAGCCATGAACCAGGTGCTGCGTCGTCGCTACGGCAAGGATATTGAAGAGAGTAAAGTGCCGGACGTGATCTTAATCGACGGCGGCAAGGGACAGCTGGGGCAGGCGAAGACGGTCTTTGCCGAGCTGGACGTTTCCTGGGATAAGCACCATCCGCTGCTGCTGGGCGTGGCAAAAGGCACCGACCGTAAGGCGGGGCTGGAGACGCTCTTCTTCGAACCAGAGGGAGAGGGCTTTAACCTGCCGCCAGACTCACCGGCGCTGCACGTGATCCAACATATTCGCGATGAGTCGCACAATCACGCCATCACCGGGCACCGTAAAAAACGCGCGAAGGTGAAAAATACCAGTACCCTGGAGACCATTGAAGGGGTCGGGCCGAAGCGTCGCCAGATGCTGCTGAAATACATGGGTGGATTGCAGGGGTTGCTCAACGCCAGCGTTGAGGACATTGCAAAAGTGCCGGGTATTTCGCAGGGGCTGGCAGAAAAGATCTTCTACTCGTTGAAACATTGAGGGCTCTGTAGCAACATAGGGCTAATTTTTACTGACAACAGATAGTTACCTGCCACTATGCGATACAATATCCCAACGTTGCTCACGCTTTTTCGTGTCATCCTGATCCCGTTCTTCGTGGTGGCGTTTTATCTACCAGTGGTCTGGGCTCCCTTCGCATGTGCGCTGATCTTTCTCGTCGCTGCGGTGACTGACTGGTTTGATGGCTATCTGGCCCGGCGCTGGAACCAGAGCACCCGTTTCGGGGCGTTCCTCGATCCGGTGGCGGATAAGGTCATGGTGGCCATTGCTATGGTGCTGGTGGCCGAGCACTACCACACCTGGTGGGTGACCCTGCCCGCCGCCACCATGATTGGCCGCGAGATCATCATCTCTGCCCTGCGCGAGTGGATGGCAGAGCTGGGCAAGCGCAGCAGCGTGGCGGTGTCGTGGATTGGTAAAGTCAAAACCACCGCGCAGATGGCCTCGCTGGTGTGGATGCTGTGGCGGCCAAACGCCTGGGTAGAGTGGGCGGGCATTGGCCTGCTGTGGGTGGCTGCGGTGCTGACCCTGTGGTCCATGTTCCAGTATTTAAACGCTGCCCGGGGCGATCTGCTGGAACAGTGATCGTTTCGGCTTAATTTTCAGCAAACGATCCGGGTTTTAAAAAATATCGTTGACTCAGTGCGTCAGGTAAGTAGAATGCATCGCATCAGACGGCGGCGCAGCTTGCCAGATGAGAGTAAAATCAAGTGATTAGCACCATCACCTGATAAGCGGGAATAGCTCAGTTGGTAGAGCACGACCTTGCCAAGGTCGGGGTCGCGAGTTCGAGTCTCGTTTCCCGCTCCAAATTAAGGTATCGGCACTGTATGATGTTGAAGAGTGCGGGTACAGGTCGCAAGACTAAGATTTAAGGCGCGTTAGCAAAGCGGTTATGTAGCGGATTGCAAATCCGTCTAGTCCGGTTCGACTCCGGAACGCGCCTCCAATTTCCTCCCGAGCCCGGATGGTGAAATCGGTAGACACAAGGGATTTAAAATCCCTCGGCTGTAAGGCTGTGCGGGTTCAAGTCCCGCTCCGGGTACCATTGGAAATTTGCAGAATAATCAAAGCAATAAGCAGTGTCGTCAAACCACCTACGGGTGGTTTTTTTGTGCCTTCAACCTCCCTTTCACCATTGTTTCGCCATTCGACTTCGCCATTGAAAGAGGGCAATTACTGCCCCCCTACCACCGGTACGATAGGAATTTTGCGGTCATATCTGGCTGTCTGCGACGCGTTTTTATGGCCTGAAATTTGCTGCTTCTCCTGCAACGTGCCTTCCAGATCTGAGATCCCTTTCGCCTTCAAATCGTGGAAGGTGAAATTAAAATCGAGCTCAGGGTATTTGTTGGCGGCCGCTTTTTTGGCCTTCATCCACTGTGCATTAAAGGCGTCACGGGTATAGCGAGATCCGCTTGGCTGGTGGATGACATAGATGCTGCTCATTCCTGGCTGTAATGGCAGCTTCTCAGCCAGGGCGAACGCCGCTTCTAACCGAGGTGACCACGCCTTGATCTGAGTAACGGATGTCTTACCCTGCTGGATAAGTACCCCAGCATCCAGCGACTGGCTTTTCTTTACGTCCAGCACGTCTCCCTGCCGGGCGCAGCAAAGGTAGGCTATCTCCACCCATCCTTTCGATAGTGCTGTTGACGCTGCGCAGGTTGTTCATTGCGCCGATATAGGCTAGGTTGAGTGCCTCAAGCCGGGAGGCCAGCTCCGTAACGAGTACTGGCATTTCATCGGACAGCTGATTGCTAGTGGCTTTATGGGACTTTGTGACCAGCTCGATGATGGTCATGTTAGCCAGTTGCTCTTTCATTAGCGGGTCCCCAGCAGTTCGTTAAAGCGGTTCATGAACAGGCCGTACGCCTGACCCGGGCGGAGCGGGATGATCTGAATAAGGTCCGACGCTGGCACGCCATCCAGAATCGGCCAACGGTTACCATCGTCGATCTCCAGATCACGGCGTTCGGTCGCCAGCATAATGAGGTCGCCATACTTCACTACATCCGAATGGTGAAACGGCAGGCCGAAAGCCGAGCGGATTAAATCATCAATCATCGTCTCAATGCGGCGGTAATCTAGCAGTAGCGCTTTCAGCGGCGCGGGCATGTCCAGACAATACGCTTCGCTGCATCGTGCAGCAGCGCTTCAAAGGCGAATTCAGGCTGAACGATCTGGCTACACAGAACGGAGTGCTGCGCCACGCTGTAGAACTCCGGCAGGTGGCCAGCAAAGCGGCAGATATTTGAAAGAGCGGTTGCGATATCCTCGATCACCACGTCGTCAGTGGAGGCGTTGAGGTAATCGAAGTGCTTACCGGATGCTGTCTGAATAAAGCTCATGAATGATAGTTCTCCATATTACGCGCTGCACCGCGCCTGAATTTTGGTTGCAGCAACCCAACCCATTGAGATGGGGTAGTTGCTGCTGAGTTTTTTACGCTGCTGGTTTTTGGTCTTGCGGATCTTTATACGAGAGGAGTTCGCGCAGGCCGTTTACCGCTTTGCTGAACTGGAAAAGAGCGCCGCTGGTCTGGTGACGCCATTGATAAGCCCGGTCATCTTCAGGAGTGAAGGTGTGATCCTGCGTATTGATACGGCGGAAGTGGAAATTCTCCGTCATCAGGAAGTGCACGCCTGCGCCGACTAGCTCCGTCTGGTCTACCGTGAAGCTGCTATTAAAGCTCTCGACTACCTCGGCCGCGACAGAATTGTGCTCAGCAGAATAACGGATGGTTTTCTTCTGCTCTGCGCGTCGCGACAGCTGGATGTAATCCCCAACGGTAAAGCCATCAAAGGCGTAGCCGTTACCATTACCGTCCAGGTGATTCTGTAGGCGAGTTGTTAAGCCGTGTTTGATGTCGCTAATGTGGATAGTCTTCGTCTCAATGGAACCGACTACCTTAACCAGCAGGCCGCAAGCCAGCGCCGCAATATTTTTATTGGTGGTGTTGATCACCAAGAGATTCTCGTCGGAGTTATAGAGCGCCAAGATGAGCGAGGACTTAACGAACGCCTTTTTACAGAGCTCGACCTTTACCTGCGCGGCAATATGCCGGCGCTCGACTTGCTTAATTTTTTCGCCGCGAAGATGCTCGAACGTGGTAACGCGCTCCTTAACCTCGCGAGCCACAACCTGAGCCGGGATAATTTTCTCATCGTTTCGAATAACGATCGCATAGCCACCAGTAAGCGGCGTGACCAGTTCGCCAGTACGGGCAACGACTCTTTGATCTTCACTCGCACCACTCAATATAAAATCGTGTCGAAGCGGCAGGGCGCTGGCGGTGTGGCTGTTGACGTTGGTTTTTCAGGCGGCAGCGCCGCCCCTCGGAGTTATGTCAATAACTGTACGGGGGAACCTGCGACAGGTGCTGACGGTGTTGAACATGCCGATCACGAAGTGGGCGTGACGGTGAATTTTGATGATCTTTCAAGGCAGGAAAAGCGAGAACTGGCGCAGCGGCTAAGTGACAATGTGCGGCGTAAGCGTAAAAAACGGCCACCAGAATAGGAAGAGGGTGCCGGGCTATCAGTGAAAGAGCTCTTGGTTAAAGAGCTACTTACACTGCGTGGAGTTGATGCCAGTGTAGGAATGATAAAATCAATAATTGCGGGTGCGCACATTGGTTATGGTGATCTCATCTTCGCAGTCAAAGATGGGCATCTGACGCTCAAAAATCGGTCAGATACAAGTTTCAATGAACCATCCAAACAAAAGATGGCGAACATTTTAGATAGAGATAGAATACTAGAAAGGTTGAAAAAGGCCTTGTATGAAAATGGATAGGGCGAAACAAGATGCCTCGTTATGTGAGTTGCTGCTTACCACAAATTGGGATAGGTTATGAGTATTAGGAAAATAGAAATAAATGGCAAGCCAAAAGGAATTGTTATCTATAATAACGTAAGGAAAACTATAGCTTTTTATTCGGTGATTTCAATTTTAATCCTTGTTGGAATGTATTTATCACGTTATTGTATCGAACCCTATAAATACTTATTAATTAGTCCGTCTTTTTATAATAATCCCTATCTCAATTGGATTACAGGCGTATGGGGAAGTTTTTTAGGCATACATGGCACTATAGCGGCTTTGTCTATAGCCTTCATGGGAATGTTTGTTGATCAGGTTTCTAAGACATCTGAGCATGGTTTTGAACCTCTGTCGAAAGTTTTATTGCTAAGGGAATATGATTTCTTAGGCTTTAGCGTTCAGTCTGTATGCAGTCTTCTATGTGGTATTTTCTTGCTTCTTATTGGAAGTGGTTTAATTGGTTATTTTATTTCGTCTTTCTTTTCATTATTTTTTATTATTAAATATGGTGTAATGTATTATAGGCTTTACCATTTAACAGAAGAGCCAGGGGTTATTAATGGGGTTTTGTTAGATTCGATACGGACAACACGGCTAAAATATAGCGAGGTCAATAATCAGCGTCAGGAAATTACTAATGAATTTTCTCAAGTAGTCTCTGAAGGTGATTTTTACAGTAATGATCAAAGTGCTTTTTACTGGAATGATGACTCGATAACGATAAGTATTTTCCCTGACGACACTGATATAGTTATTTCAGGGTATAGTCCTGATGTATTTAACCAACTTACAATAAAAATAAACGAATTTAATCTGGAAAATAACCCCACCTTATTTTTCTCTTTGTCATTTTTATCACCTATATCAAACTCATCGATAAAAATAATTCCTGCTGTTGAATCTGATTTAACAGAGGAACACATTTCAGAAATTGAATCCTTATTGAGAAGCGGGCTTACTTATAGTTCTGTTCCTTATGTTTATAATGAGTTTAAACAATTTGAAGAAGCACTGGTGGAAAACGTTAGGAACAGTTTGCTGAATGGTGATGAGTGGTCATTAGATTTTGGAGTGCGTATTTTTCATGAGTTAACCTCAAATGAAAACTACTTGTACACATTGAAAAATATTGATTTGTCAATAACATCGTCAAATAACAAAGATTTAGTTAAAACATCCTTGCTTGCAAAGTTCTTTGAAAAAATGATATCTGAATCCATTAATCAGAATAACTTTGAAAAAGCAGCAAATATAATGAGGTCGTTAATAGATTTAGCAAGGTGTATTTATAGTAAAAATAATTTTGTCGATTTTTATAAAAGAATATTTAGACAGTTCGATCACAGGGTAAGGTATCGTGCGGAAGAGTCAAATTATGTTTTTTTAGACTTGTATACATCAACAGTTTTGCGAAACTTAGTTTATAAGAATTACGCTGCATTCAAAGTTGATTCTGATTTTGTGACAAGTAATTTGCAATATCTAGATCTTAGTAATGAAACTGAATATGACTCCTTAAATGAAATGCAACGTAAAATGTTACGCTGCTTATTTGAAGTTATAACGTTATTAATTATGAGGATAGAACATGTAGGAAAAAAAGGGGATGAATACAAAGAGGAGCTTAAAGATTTAATTTTGTTATTAAAGTCTTGGGTAAATGCTAAGTTTCTGCAAGAATTGTATTATAAAAAAGAACTTTATGATGTGTTATTTTCGATCCCCCAAGAATTTTCAGTATTCGGTGCAGAAACTAAAATAAGAGAAATTCCGGATGGAGAGGCCACGTGGACATCGGTTTCGAACGATACTTTTAAGATGATAGCATTCATGCTTACGCAAAGTTCCTTTAATAATAACCGGTTTAATCTTTTATTTGTTAGGGATGCATTTCAGTTTCGAGAGATAACTTCAATATTAACGCATGAACTAAGTTCGATTGTAGCCTACTTGAACGGAGATTCATTCGCCAATTTATTTAAGCTTATTACTGATAAAGAAATATCTGAGGGGAATAATAAAGCACAAATTGTGACTAAATTGGAATCAATTATTTCCTCTATAAATTCACTAGTGTTGCGCAACGTTATCGAATCGGAATTAGAATCTTCGTTAGTTGATAAATATAGTAAGGAAATTAAACTTTCTGTGGAGAACTACTTCGAACTAATTCTGTCATTGGATGCAATCCCTTTAGAAATTGAAGTCAGAGGAATTGAAGTATATTTCTTGGTCAATAAAAGGGAGGTTATCCCTCCAATAGATGGGGTTTCTTATGGAATGAACATTCACAACCATAGTCAGTGGTTGATATATGAATGGATTCGTAGTGTACTACATAGCATCAATGTAGACGTTGCAAATATTATCAACATTGAGGATCCTCAAGAATTACCAACTGAAAAATTAATCACGATAGAATATAAGGTTGAAGATAGAGTGAATACTTTTAGACACTCTAAAGGTTTAAAAATTAATGATAAAGAAGGTCATTTGAATTTGAATGGCTCTGGTTTGTATTACTTGGATTTATTGGGTAATTTTGAATTGAAGAAATCAGAAGAAGTCCTAACGGTTAATATTGAAAAGATTTTTGAAGGAAATATTGATTTTGTTAAAGAACGATATAAATTTGAGGATGATAATCCTTTTCTTTATTCAATGTTAAATGCCACCGTTAACATCGTTGCGATGCCAAATAACATTTGCAATCTCTATTTTTTATCAGAGGAGACATGTCAATTAATCAATCAAAGACAAGAAAGAGAGATGGAGCAATTGATTAAAGGTAGCAGAACGGAGAACCCTGATAACAGCAATGTATCTTAAAAAACTGAGATGAGAGACTCCTTACAATCATTGCGCAATATCTTGCGGATATGCACAAATTGTTTAGGGGGGATTTTATCAAGCCAGAACAGGCGGGGCGGGCCTTCCAGTGGTCTGCACAATTGCATAAAAAAAGCGGGGGTTTTGCGTGCGGGCGAGGCGGGAGAATGAGCGCGCGCTGAGGGGGGGAATAGGGTCGGTATTATCTGCGCCGATTTTCGCGCCACTGCGTCTCGCTGCTGCATCGTTTTCAGTTCGTTGTGGTGGTTTGAGGCAAAAGAAAAGCCCCTGCTAGCGTGCTGCTGAGGGGCTTATGTGCGGTGTGGTCATTTATGGCCGTGCTGGCCGTTCCACGGCGGTGGTGGGTGTGTCCGGGCTGGCGTCAGATCGCTGCCTGCAACAGTGCGTAAGGGTTGAAGCCCACCACGTCGATCCCCAGCCAGTCGTTTAACTCTTTCAGGCTTTCTTGTATCGGGACCAGTTCGTTGATGGAAAACACCTTCGCCGCTTTCTCTGCGTCGTCGAAGCCACCGGAGTTATTCGGCATTACCCCCCATCAGAACAGGCGGCACGCGGCGCGCGGCTAACAGGTCGTCGCGGGTGGCGTCTTTGATGCCGGTAAATTGATCCTTTACAGCCACCTGGCTGAACAGCATAGTTTGCAGGCCGTTTTTTTTCCCGCCCGCCGCGTAAACAAACAGGTTTTTAAAAGCACCGTTGCCGCGTGCGTCTTTCAGCGACTTTTTAAGCTTTTCCACATCGTTATTATTCGCTACCGGGTCAGTGAGGTAGACGATCACCCCCGCATGACTGCCGTTAATGTAGTAGTTGCGGCGAAATAACGGCGTGCTTCCAACACCGAATCCGGCACAAACGGCGCTGGTTCATGAGCAGCGCCGCGCATCGCTCATTACTCTGAGCATTGACCCGAACAACGCCAACCAGATTATTGCCGAACAGGTGATCCCAGAAGACGTGGGCGGGTGGTGGATCCGTGAAATTGGTCTGTTTGATAAAGATGGCGATATGATTGCCGTTGCCAATTGTGCGGAAACCTATAAGCCGCAGCTACAGTAGGGAAGCGGGCGCGTGCAGGTCGTGCGCATGATCCTGATTGTTAGCAGCACCGCAGCGGTGACGCTGAAAATTGACCGTTCGGAAGTGCTGGCAACACGTCAGTATGTTGATGATCAGCTTGTAATAGGTGTTTTCAGGGTGTACTTATGCGAAGTGTCATCCACGACTTTTGCCGAACCGGGATCCAGTTCAGTGAAGCGGCCGCGCGTTTGGATTTCGCACGGTACAGCGTCGCCGGTTGCATCGTCCTGATAGGAGCCAGCAAAACGTGTTTGCATCCCGTCAGCAGTGGTAACGCCCCATTTTTTCAGCAATCCGGCATCCAGACCGCCCAGCGTGTTATCCATATCCAGGGCGCCAGCGTCGAAGCCTAGATCCACCGCAACCGAACCCGGCATACCGCTCGCCTAGTAATCTTCGGTTTTTTTGTGAGTTTGGCGGGGGTGATTTCCGGCACCATGCCGAAGTAGTTATCCCCGTCAAAGAACATATTGAAATATTTGAGTTTCTTAGGCAGTGCCATAAGCGCCCCCGGTTAGTTATTCACTGTGCTGGAAAACGTAGCGAAATATTCGTCGGTAAACTCCTGTACCAGGCTGAGATTTTCCAGCGGTGGAACAGGGGTGTAGTTGTACTTAATGGTCAATTGACCATTGCGCAGGGTTTCCGAGGTATTCGGTTCCGGGTCATACCAGCAGCGGGCGCCCAGCAGCTTGCCAGCCGTCACGTATGAGGTCAGCTTCTTATTGATGCCGTCCACAATGTCCTTAACCAGCGACGGGGTAAGCGGTTTATCAACATAGGCGAAATGGGCTTCGACGACGGTATCCGCAACGATCTGCGCGGTTCGGTTATAGCTTTCGAAGATATACGTTTCCGCGTCGTAGGTGCGCGATCCCCAGATGCGGTAGCCGTCTTGCTTGATCAACGTGGTAACGCCTGCTGCGTTCAGTTCGTCGGCGTCGGTATCGGTGCCCTGCAACGTGAAATAGATATCCCGATCCATCCCCAGCACGTTATTAACGGGCACGTTGGAAATGGTTTTATGCCAACCCTGCGTTGCGTCGATTTTGGCGCGCATCCCAACCGCATGGGCACCCACGGGCACGGTGGCCTTTGCCCCGGCGTTGGTGTCGTAGCAGATGAAATTAGGCCAGATAACCATCATTTCACGCTGGGAGAACTGTTCGCGGTATTCCTTCACTTCGGCGATTGTGTTGCAGCCGTTCGCTGCCACGTAAGCAAACGCGCGCAGCTTTTCCGCAATGACGCCGAGTTGTGCGGCCACAGCTTCCGTATCAAGTCCAGGAACAGCCAAGACGCGCGGACGCACGCCTACACGCATTTCGGCAGACAGCAGCGCGTACATGCCGATAAAGCGCCCGTTTGCATCGGTGCCGCCAATAACCAGTTGATCCTGTGTCTGTGCGGTGCCGCCTTCAGGCGGTTCGATATTTGCAGCATCAGCAACGCGAATCACAATGGTTTGCGGGCTGGTCTGGTCTGAAATCGCTTTCAGGGTGGTATACAGGGTGCCGGTTTTGCCTGCTTTGCCCAGCATGTTAGCCACGGGGGTGATCAGTACAGGGGTATCCAGCGGGAACGCTGTTTCGTCCGCATCATCAGCGGTGCAGACAACGCCGATCACCGCCGAATCAATGTCGGTGATCATCGTGCTAAGGTCGGTGGTTTCCGTGGCGGTTACATCGTGATGGTAGTTAGTGGCCATGTATTTGCCTCGCCACTTTAATGACTGCGAATATCATTGCGGCATTGGCAGTCCGATGCGATGTATAAGGGTTGTCAGCAACCTGCAACAATGACGGGGCGTTGTTCATGCGCGCGCGTGGCGACGATGTACCCCATTATGATGAAGGGGTTGATATAGACACGACAGAAAACCAATATTCGCCACGCCCGGCGTTCAGTATTGAAATTGAAGGTAAGCAACTTACGGCGCTGGATAACCGGCTGATTTCCCTTTCGCTGACCGATAACCGGAGCTTTGAGGCGGATACGCTGGATCTGACGCTGGATGATGCACACGGACAGGTAGCTTTACCATCGCGCGGCTCAAAGATATCGGTGGCGCTGGGCTGGGATAATGATCCGCTGGTCTTTAAAGGGGTGTATACGGTTGACGAAATCGGCCACGCTGGCCCACCTGACCACCTGACCACCTGACCACCTGACCACCTGACCACCTGACCACCTGACCACCTGACCACCTGACCACCTGACCACCTGACCACCTGACCACCTGACGATCAGCGCCAGAAGCGCGGATTTTCATGATACGTTCAACGTGAAAAGGGAATATAGCTGGCACGATATTACCGTGGGGGATGTGGTCGCCAGCATTGCCAGCCGCTACGATTTGCGCGGGTGTCAGCGTAGAACTGGCGAAGATTGAGATTGACCACGCCGATCAGACGAGTGAATCAGATATCAGCTTCTTAACGCGCATGGCCGAAATGCTGGGCGCGGTGGCGACCATTAAAAACGGTATGCTGCTGTTTATCACGCCAGGCAAGGGTGTGACGCAAAGCGGCAAGCCGCTGCCGGTGCTCGAGATAGTGCGCTCAAGCGGAGATAAGCACCGGTTTAACGTGGCCGACAGGGATGCGTACGCGGGCGTAACGGCATACTGGCTTGATCTCAACTTTGGTAAGAAGCCATCCACCACCGTGAAGAAAACCACCCGCAGGCACCGAACCACCCAGGCCAAAAAGAAAGAACCTGCATCAAGCAAGAAAGAAGAGGATTATCTGGCCGGGGCAGATGGTAACGTTTTTGTGATTCGCAAAACCTTCAAAACGGAAAAGGCGGCGAAGCGTGCAGCCGCGGCTAAGTGGCGAGAGTTGCAGCGCGGGGCGGCTACGTTCAGCATCACCCTGGCGCGTGGCCGCGCAGATTTGTACCTGGAACAGCCCGCCAGCGTGTACGGTTTTAAGTCTACTATCGACAGTGGAAGCTGGACGATAACGCGTTGCGTTCATGACGTTGGCAGCAGCGGGTTTACCACGTCGCTGGAACTGGAAGTAAAAATCGACGACTGGACAGCGGAGAGTGACGATTCAACGTCTTAAGCGTTATACTTGCGTTGATATTAACCAGTCCTGAAAGAAGGCTCGCGTATGGCAATGCGCTGTCCTCGCTGCCATGCAGTAGCAAAAAACAGAACCAGCGTTGAGCTGAGTTTGCTTGTACGGCGCAGCTATCACCAGTGTCAAAATATGTTGTGCGGGTACTGTTTCACCAGCATGACGGAAATAGACGGATCACTAAACCAGACCCAGCCCGCCCCCGGCGCGATGGTGCCACAAGAAGCTTTTCCACGAAGTCACCACGGCGACGATCAGTTATCGCTGGCGCTGTAAAATACCCCGCCTACATGGCGGGTTTTCCTAAACGTCATTCAAATTAAACCTTAAAGTGCATTGGCTAATGCTAGATATCAATCTGATATCATCATGCTTGACATTGGTGATATCAATCTGATATCTTTCACCTTGCCTAATAGCGGGCAATAACTACTGGAGAAAGGAATGGCACATTTGATCAATCTAAATTTAATAATTTTTTTAGGTAGATGAATCTAAAAGGAAAAAGAGAGGTTAGACACTAAATATACGGAGTATCAATTATGACAGTACACGTCGTTAAAAAAACCGGAGATTTCGTACTTCGATTGAGAGAGAAGGATTCCCCGAATGCCATCAGCGGCTACACGCTAGAAGCGTTGATGACGGTAACAGGTATGACAAAAACTGAATTGGCTCATCTGGCATTACGTAAGTTGGCTGATGCATTCTTGCCACATTACGAAAAAGACGAAGGGCCGTTATCTGCTGCTCAGATCCAAACTATCCGCGAGCTTTCCACTGCAAGCGATATTCCGGAGGAGCGGTTTACAAAAAGTCTTTTATAAGGAGACAGCATGGCAAACGGCAAGAAGCATTACACTCCACTCCCTGAACCTGGTGACTTTGTTTGGTGTTATTTTCCCCAGGTGCCAGGTCAGCCAGGGCCAAAGCCGCGCCCTGCGCTGGTTATTGAGGTGGCAGAAGAAGATAATGCTGTGAAGATAGCATACGGAACGAGTCAGAAAGTAAATAAAATTTACAGCACGGAATTTGTGCTGAAAACAGGGGATGCAGGTTTTGCAATCTCCGGCCTTGCTCACGATACTAAATTTGATATGAGCACGCTTGTAAAATTGCCCTATGACAGTGACTGGTTCGATCTTGCGCCGATCAAGAGCGGTCAGCCGACGTCGTCACCAGTGATGGGGACGCTGCACCCAACATATATCCCAGCTCTGCAGGCTGCCCATAAAAAGGCTATTAAGGCTGCATAAGATTTAACGGCGCCCAGAGTTGCTAAGGCCCGCCTCAGACAACCGGTTGAGGTTGACTGAGGCAGGTTTTCTTTTTGCACTAAGAAAATTTGCGGATGCTAAATATCCTAGCTGAAGTACTGTAAATTTATACAGTAAAAAAGCGTAGTATAACGATGCAAAATCTGTGAAAATAATGGCGATGGATTCGTGCCATAAGCTGTAATGCGCAGAGATGCGCAAGTAAAATTGTTTTATTCTTCATAACGTTATGATTTTTATGACACTGTGATAGTTTTTAAAATCCCTCGGCTGTAAGGCTGTGCGGGTTCAAGTCCCGCTCCGGGTACCATTGGAAATTTGCAGAATAATCAAAGCAATAAGCAGTGTCGTCAAACCACCTATGGGTGGTTTTTTTGTGCCTGAAGTGACCTGTTGCCCTCTGCATTTACCCCTGCCGAAGTGCATGCTTAATACGTTCTATCACTTTGCTTCGATATTCTTCATGCCCATGGCCAGCTCTGGGGTGGGCTATGCGGAAGCACGTTGTGTTGTTTGATTTAAACTCCCACAGTCTGCCAGATATGACAGGGGCTGATGTCTGATACCCCTCTAAATGCTCGGTAAATAATTTCTTGATAGTAGAGTCTGCTCTACTTATACCTGCCGCAAAGATCATAAAGTCGGGCTGTAAATATCTGATTTGGGCAGCCAGAAGGCGTAGAGAGATAGATGTTACTTCTGTAAGCTCTGTAGCAGGTCGATCCAGCGGGGTTTTCTTAGCATAATCCCATGCAAACAGGTTCGCATAGACAATCGCTTTCGGGTTGATCTGCAACTCCCGGGCTAGCCGGAAGTAATACTGCTTAAATCGGCTTCTGGATTTTAACTTAATCGTACCGTTCGGCTTTTTATCTAAATGCTGCCTGTAACGTGCCACAGCCTCTTCAATAACGGTCTCTACAGTGATGCCGGGTACCAGACCCAGTGCTCTGGCAATACTATTTTTATTGTTCTTGGTATTCCAGCCAGCCGTTTCGCGTCCTACTAACATGATTTTTACATTTGATTGCCAGTACTCATCGAAGGGAACAGGTAAAAAGATGCCAGAATATTTATCTTCGGCTAAATCAAAAGAGGTAGCCTTCAAGTCAGTTAAGATCCTTTTATAATCTTCAATGAGCATCTTCTCGCTTCCTGGTTTGTTTGTCCTGCGATCTGCTATGGTCTATCATATGCGCCCGCCCCAAACTGAGGTAGTAATTTTATGAAAACCGGACCGCTGGATGAGAAAGAGCTGGAGTGGCTGGACGACGTGCTGACGAAGTACAGCAATGAGGCATCCATTGTCGACGTGGCGGAGCTGGACGGCCTGCTGACCGCAGTGCTGAGCGCGCCAACGGAGATTGAGCCGAGCGAGTGGCTGGTGGCTATCTGGGGCGGTGCGAATCATGTTCCACGCTGGTCATCCGAAAAGGAGATGGAGCGCTTTATGACGCTCGCATTCCAGCATATGAACGATATCGCCGAGCGCCTTGCCGATTACCCGGAGCAGTTTGAGCCGCTGTTTGGGACGCGCACCATTGAAGGCCAGGATCTCAGCATCGTGGAGGAGTGGTGCTTCGGCTACATGCGCGGTGTCGCGCTGAGTGACTGGTCCACGCTGCCCGAGTCGTTACAGCCTGCGCTGGAGGCCATTGCGCTGCACGGTAAAGAGGAGAACTTTACCCGCGTAGAGGAGATGACCCCGGAGGCATTCGAGGCGAGCGTTGAGGCATTGAAACCCGCTGCGCTGGCGCTGTTTGACTACTGGGCTGACAATCAGCAGGAACGTCCGGTAAAACAGCCGATAGTGAACGGTGATAAGGTCGGGCGCAACGATCCTTGTCCGTGTGGCAGCGGCAAAAAATACAAGCAGTGTTGTTTGCACTGATACCCTTATTGTAGGCCCGGTAAGCATAGCGCCACCGGGCGTAACCAGGCTGACACTGTAACGCCGGGCGGCACTGCGTTTGCCCGGCCTACGTTGAGCTCACTTCTCTAACCCACCTCTGGCAGCAGTCCCGCTGCTATACCGCATTGAATCGCAATCACCGCCACGCCGCAGAAAAGCACCAGCAGCAGAGCGGGCTTACCGCCCCGTACGCGGTAGTTCGACTGCGGATAATGCTTACGGCTCTGCCACGCCAGCAGGGAAGGGATCAGCAGCGCCAGCACGGCCAGCGCCACGCCCGCATAACCTAATGCCATCACAAAGCCGCGTGGATAGAAGAGAGCAAAGGCCAGCGGCGGCAGGAAGGTAATCGCCCCGGTCTGTAGCCTGCCCATCGCGGTGTTGCGACGGTTAAAGAGATCGGCCAGGTAATCAAATAGCCCCAGGGTCACGCCCAAAAACGACGTCGCCAGCGCCAGATCGGCAAACAGGTGTACCGCCAGCTCTACGTGCGGCGAGGCGACTACGTCGCGCAGGGCCTGCAGCAGGCCGTTAAGTCCGGCACTGTTAGCCATCAGACCAAAAAAGGTCGTGGAGTCGATGCTGCCCAGCGTTGCCAGCTGCCAGAAGATATAGGCCACCAGCGGAATGGCGCTGCCGGTTATAAAGACCCAGCGCAGCTTCTGTACGTTGCCGTTCATATAGCTAACGATGCTCGGGACGCTGCCGTGAAAACCAAAGGAGGTAAAGATTACAGGAATGGCAGAGAGCGCTAGCCCCTTCTCCAGCGGCAGCGTCAGGAGATTCACCTTATGCACATGAGGCATCAGCAGCGCCAGCATCACAATCAGGAACAGTAGCTTAGCGCTGAACAGAAAACGGTTGAAGAGATCCACCAGCGAAGTGCCAATGCAGACAACGCCGCCAGCGACAAGGGTAAACAGCAGAACGCCGGTCGCGGGTGAAACGGAGAGGCTAAGCCACTCGCTCAGGCTTGAGGCCAGCAGCTCGCCTGCGCCGCTCATGTAGGCCGCCGTCAGGGCATACATAAGGAACAGCATGCTAAAACCGGTGGCCCACTGTCCGTAGCGCCCGAGATAGCGGCGGGCCAGCGTACCTAAGCCGGTATCCGCCGGAACGTGCTGATACACCTCCAGCAGCAGCAGGGCGGTGTAACACATCAGCCCCCACAGGCAAAATAGTAACGCCAGCGTTACGCCAAAACCAACGCCTGCGGCGGCCAGCGGCATCGCCAGCATACCGGCACCGATGGTGGTCCCGGCAACGATAAACATACTGCCAAAAGTCCTGTTCTTCACGCTTCTCTTACACCTGAACTACGCACCAAAATTGTGCGGCGCAGAGTAAGGCAAAACCGTGTTTACGTCAAACCACCGTTACAACTGCTGTAAAGATAACAATACGAATCACAGCCTGGGGTTAAGACGGTCTCTATCAGTAGTAGACGCCGGCGGGGGAGTAGTTCACCGCATGGCCCTGACACTGGTACTGAAGCGTGACGGTTTCATTCAGGCACAGCGAGCCGCTGATGACGCTGCAGGTCTTCACTGGCTGACCAAAGGCTATCGCCGTGGCGTAGCCCATCTGCTGGCACTGACGATTAGCCGTTCCCTGCGTGGTATAGTCGTCATAGCGGGCCTTCTGCAGCATCGTCTCATTAAAATGCAGGCGCACCAGGCCCGTTGCCGGGTTAACGTCGGTGACTTCAGGTTCTTTCGTGATGGTGCATCCAGCAAGCAGCATCAGTGAAGCGGTGAGGAGAACTCTTTTCATGCAAACGCTCTGATTCAGTTTCGATGATCTCATCCTACAGCCAGCATATTTAGCCAATGGCAGGAATAGCTAAAGAATCTCACCGCTCTAATTGCAACGGTAGCGGGAGAGGGGCTGGCTTAAGCAAAACTGTGACCGCATCTCTAATTTTTAAAACCATTTTTCATTAAATTTGAAAGTATGTTTGCCAGGTAGTAAGGTTTAAGCTGATTAGCCCTTTATGACGGGATCCCCCGCAACGCATTCAGGAGAAGAGATAATGAAAATTGCACTGATGATGGAAAACAGCCAGGCTGCCAAAAACGCCATCATTCTTAAAGAGCTGAAAACCGTCGCTGATGATAAAGGCTTCCCGGTTTTCAACGTTGGGATGAGCGATGAGAATGACCATCATCTGACCTATATCCACCTGGGCATTATGGCCAGCATCCTGCTGAACTCAAAGGCGGTTGATTTTGTGATTGCCGGCTGCGGCACCGGCCAGGGCGCGTTGATGTCGCTGAACATCCACCCAGGCGTGAACTGCGGCTACTGTATCGATCCGGCCGACGCCTTCCTGTTTGCCCAGATCAACAATGGTAATGCGCTGGCGCTGCCGTTTGCCAAAGGCTTCGGCTGGGGTGCAGAGCTGAACGTACGCTTTATCTTCGAGAAAGCCTTTACCGGCCGTAAAGGTGAAGGCTATCCGCCAGAGCGTAAAGAGCCGCAGGTGCGTAACGCCGGGATCCTCAACCAGGTGAAAGCGGCAGTGGTAAAAGATAACTATCTCGATACCCTGCGCGCCATCGATCCTGAGCTGGTGAAAACCGCCGTCTCCGGCCAGCGTTTCCAGGAGTGCTTCTTTGAACACTGCCAGGATAAAGAGATCGAAGCGTTCGTTCGCGAAATGCTTGCATAACACCTCTTGCGCCGGGCAGCGCTACGCTGGCCCGGCACACCGTTAACCTTTCTTAGATGACACCGCGCTGCCCGCATCCTTAGCCAGCCTAAACGTATCGACCATACCCACCAGACAGATCAGGGCGATAAACACAAACGCCAGCCGGAAGCTTATGCCCGGCACATCGCCAAGCGCTAGCCAGTCGCTGGCTTTCTCCCCCAGACGAATGCCGATCGCGCCGAGCGTGATACCCAGCCCAACCGCCAGCTGCGTCGCCGTGCTGAACAGGGTATTGGCATAGCTCATCTGCGCAGAGGGGACATCGGCGAACGCCAGCGTACTGACGCCGGTAAACTGTACCGAGCGAAAGACCCCGCCCAGGTAGAGCACGACAAAAATCACCCACACCGGCGTTGTCGGCGTAATAAAGGCACAGGCCAGCAGGGCCAGCACGTTCAGCGCGCCGTTAATCAGCAGCAGCTTTTTAAAGCCGAGCCAGCGGATCAGCGGCGTGGTGGCTGGCTTAATCGTCAGGTTACCTACAAAGACCGCCAGCACCAGCAGCCCGGCATGAAACGGATCCAGTCCAAAACCCACCTGGAACATCAGCGGCAGCAGAAAGGGTACTGCGCTAATCGAGGCGCGAAACAGCGAGCCACCGTACATGGTGACGCGAAAGGTATGCACCTGCATGGCATCGAGGCGGATCATCGGCCAACGGACGCGCTGAAAGTGGCGCAGCGCGTAGACCAGAGTGGCCGTGCCTAGCGCCAGCAGGCCGAGCGTCCACGCTCCCTGCTGCTGTTCACCTCCCAGCATCTCCATGGCACACACCAGGCTCACCATCGCCACCGAGGTCGAGAGAAAGCCAGCCAGATCGAACGGGCGGCGCTCGTCGTCGCGAATATCGGGAATGATGCGCAGCGCCAGAACAATGGCCAGCAGGCCAATCGGCACGTTGATAAAGAAGATCCAGCGCCAGTCGGCATAGTGGGTAATAAACCCGCCCAGCGGTGGGCCGATAATAGGCCCGACCAGTGCGGGCCAGGTGAGGGTAGCGATGGCGGTGATCAGCAGATGCTTAGGCGTGGTACGCAGCACGGCAAGCCTGCCGACAGGGACCATCAGCGCGCCGCCCATTCCCTGCAGCACGCGCATCGCCACAAACATCTCAACGCTGGTGGAGAGGCCGCAGAATACCGATGCAAGGGTAAAGATCGCCAGCGCGGCGGTGAAGACCTTACGCGCACCGAAGCGGTCGGCTATCCAGCCGCTGGCTGGGATCAATACCGCAAGGGTGATCAGGTAGGCGCTGATGCCGATGTTCAGCGCTACCGCCTCGACGCCAAAACTCCGCGCCATATCCGGCAGGGCCGTTGCTATCACCGTCCCGTCGAGAAACTCCATAAAAAAGGCCCCGGCGACCAGCAGCGCGGCGGGCGAGACGCCCCGCGTCTTCTCCGGGAGGGTATTTTCACTCATTTTTGGTCTGCCATTTCAAAAAAAATTTTAATAATTAAAAAAAATGAAACTAGCGTAACTTACGGATTATTCAATAATTTTTTAACAAAACGAGAAAGATTGCAGCGAAATTGATGTGATATTCATCACAAAGTGGTTGATTTTTGTGATGCAAGTCATATTATACGCCCATAGATAAGTAACACCTGCATAACAAAATAGCCGGAGCAAAACATGAAACTGCGCAAAATCCTGAAAAGCATTTTTGAAACCTACTGCAAGACTTTTAAAGACGTACCGCCGGGCGCTATGTTCTAATAAAGTTGCTGTGATAAAAAACCTGCTGCGGCAGGTTTTTTTGTTTCTGTAACTCAGGAGTAACTATGTCTCAAAATCTTAGCGCCGATCAGGAGCTGGTGTCCGACGTTGTGGCGTGCCAGCTGGTGATCAAACAGATCCTCGACGTCATTGACGTTATCGCTCCGGTTGAGGTGCGTGAGAAGATGGCTAACCAGCTCAAAACCATCGACTTTACTACGCATCCGGCGGCGGCCGATCCGGTGACCCGGCGTGCTATTCAGAAAGCTATTGCCTTAATTGAGCTTAAATTTACACCGCAGGAAGAGGCGCACTAAAGTGTGGCTATAAGCAAATAAAATAAACCTTTGTTTTGTTATTTTCAAACGGATGTTTTTTTATTGCTGGCGAGAGTAAACGGTGGGACACCTGCGTTAAGGTTTAAACCGGCAGCAGGGGGCTGGCGGGAGAGGCTCCCGCCAGAGAGGTTAGCGGAAAGGGTTAGTGCCTGCGGCAGTTCACCACGTTAAGCAGCGCCCGATCGGTCTGGGCGATATTTTTCCCGTCTCGCTCAGAGCGATGAATTTCGCTAATTAACAGCTGCAGCAGCAGACCATCCTGCTGCTCTGCTTTTTCCACCTCGCGCAAGAAGTTAAACGTTTTTTCATCCTTTATCGCTTTAGCTTCTTCACTCAGCTGGGCCAGCATTTCACACCGCACGTGGTACTCTTCAAACGCTTTCTGAAACAGCTCTTCTAACGAATTAAAGCTGTCGTGCGGATTCTCTCGGGCTTTTACACTGGGATAGGCACCGGCGCGCTTCATAAAGTCGAATATGCGCATCATCAGGTTTACCTTCTCCTGTGCCTGCGCGCGTAGAAACGTTGCCGAACCCGGTAGATTGTGCTTTGCACACCATTCACTCAACGAAAGGCAGAGATTAGATGCCTGGAACTCAAGGTTAACCTGTGAGTTGAGTTTTTGTGCCATGCCGCTCGTCGCCATAATGACCTCCTTCTGTCCTGGATGGGCTCCTGGATGGGCTGCGATGAATATCACCCATGCTGCGTCGACCAAACGATCGTAAGGATTTATTCATTTTACAAATGTGATCCAGTAAACACTTTTCAGCCATGTAAAAGAATAATCTTAATAAAAATAGTGGCTTACATTCATAAGTGAATGTATGTCATGGACGGTTTCGTTAAATATGAAGGAGTTGGAGATGAAAAGAGTTGCGGTGCTGCTGGCCCCCGGTTTTGAAGAGGCGGAAGCCATAGTGACCATCGATATACTGCGCCGGTTGCATATTGAGGTTGAAACCCTGGCCTGTACCGCGTCCCGCGCGGTAGTAAGCTATCACGCTATTCCTATGGTGGCTGACGCCATTCTGAGTGAACGCATGGGTACGCTTTACGACGCCGTTGTTCTGCCCGGCGGGCCGGAAGGAAGCGTCAACCTTGCGGCTAGCGCCGAGGTTATCGCTTTTGTCACTCGTCATGACGAGGCAGAGAAGCTCATCTGTCCAATCTGCTCGGCAGCCGCGCGGGTGCTGGGAGGCAACGGCCTGTTGAAGGGGCGGCGCTACGTCTGCTCGGGCGACCTGTATGAAACCGTGACCGACGGTCACTACGTCGATGCCGCCGTCGTAGAGGATGGCAATCTGATCAGCGGCAAAGGGTTAGGGCGAGTATTTGATTTTGCCTTTGCCGTCTCGACGCGCCTTTTGGGTGATGTGGCCCCGGTGCGTGACCACGCGGATCACATCTACTACCCCCTCTGACTCTTCAACTGAGCTAACCCGTCAGGCCACAAGGATAAGCTGGCTGGCCTGATGGATATTTCTGCTACACCCCTCTTTATTTGTCTGACAAATACGCCATTTCTTATGAAGATATTCGCTGAATTTATGCACGCTTTTACTGTAATTCTGCGGTGTGATGGCGCTCTCCTATGGAGGATCAATTTCCCGCTAAAACTACTCTTCAGCAATAGCATCTCCTGATAGACGTGTGCTAATGCCTTGTTTTAAGGCTGATTAGACAGCTCATAAACTCTCATTCCCTACATAAAAAAGCGTTAAAGCTGGAGTAAACCATGCACAAATTCACTAAAGCGCTGGCGGCCATTGGTTTAGCTGCCGTTATGTCACAATCCGCTATCGCCGAAACCATGAAGCTCGGTTTTTTGGTTAAGCAGCCCGAAGAGCCGTGGTTCCAGACCGAGTGGAAATTCGCTGATAAGGCAGGCAAAGATTTAGGTTTCGAGGTAATTAAAATCGCCGTACCGGACGGTGAGAAAACGCTGAACGCCATCGATAGCCTCGCCGCTAGCGGTGCGAAAGGGTTCGTTATCTGTACCCCGGATCCCAAGCTGGGTTCAGCGATTGTTGCCAAAGCGCGCGGCTATGACATGAAGGTGATTGCCGTGGACGATCAGTTCGTCAACGCCAAAGGCAAGCCGATGGAGACCGTACCGCTGGTGATGATGGCCGCCAGCGAGATTGGCGCTCGCCAGGGGCAGGAGCTGTATAAAGAGATGCAAAAACGGGGCTGGGATGTGAAAGAGACCGGTGTAATGGCGATCACCGCTGACGAGCTGGATACCGCCCGTCGCCGCACCTCCGGCTCAATGGATGCCCTGAAAGCCGCCGGCTTCCCGGAGAAACAGATCTATAAAGTCCCGACCAAATCAAACGATATTCCCGGCGCGTTCGATGCCGGCAACTCTCTGCTGGTTCAGCATCCTGAAGTGAAACACTGGCTGGTGGTCGGCATGAACGATAACACCGTGCTGGGCGGCGTGCGTGCCACCGAAGGGCAGGGCTTCAAAGCTGCCGATGTGATCGGCATCGGCATCAACGGCGTTGACGCCGTGAGCGAGCTCTCCAAGGCTCAGGGTACCGGCTTCTACGGCTCACTGCTGCCAAGCCCGGACGTCCACGGCTATAAGACCAGCGAAATGCTCTATAACTGGGTGGAAAAAGGCGTCGAGCCGCCGAAGTTCACTGCGGTGACCGACGTGGTGCTGATCACCCGCGACAACTTTAAAGAAGAGTTAGCGAAGAAAGGGCTAGGCGTGAAGTAATTCGCGTCGTTGGTTGCGCCCTTCACCGCAGGTTTTTAACGCCGGGTGAGGGGCCAGTCGTACCATAAATGCGTCACGGAGACGTTATGCAACAGTCAACTCCATATCTCTCTTTCCGTGGTATTAGCAAAACCTTCCCCGGTGTAAAAGCCCTGAGCGACATCAGCTTCGACTGCTATGCCGGTCAGGTGCATGCCCTGATGGGGGAGAACGGCGCGGGTAAATCGACGCTGTTAAAAATTCTTAGCGGCAACTATGCCCCCTCCGGTGGGACGCTGGTGCTGCAGGGAAAAGAGGTCAGCTTTACCGATACCACCGCCGCGCTGAATGCCGGAGTGGCAATCATCTATCAGGAGCTGCATCTGATCCCCGAGATGACCGTCGCGGAAAATATCTATCTTGGCCAGCTGCCGCAGAAGGGCGGGCTGGTGAATCGTTCCCTGCTGAACTACGAAGCCCGACTCCAGCTGGAGCATCTCGGGCTGGATATCGATCCACAGACGCCGCTGAAATATCTCTCTATCGGCCAGTGGCAGATGGTCGAGATTGCCAAAGCGCTGGCGCGCAATGCAAAGGTGATCGCCTTTGATGAACCCACCAGCTCGCTCTCAGCGCGGGAGATCGACAACCTGTTTCGCGTGATCCGCGAGCTGCGCAACGAGGGGCGGGTGATCATCTACGTTTCCCACCGTATGGAGGAGATTTTTGCCCTCAGCGACGCCATCACCGTCTTTAAGGACGGGCGCTACGTGCGCACCTTTGACGATATGCAGCAGGTCAACCATGACTCGCTGGTGCAGGCAATGGTTGGGCGCGATCTCGGCGACATCTACGGCTGGCAGCCGCGTGAGTACGGCGCGGAGATGCTGCGCCTGGAGGGGGTTAAAGCCCCCGGCGTGCGTCATCCCGTTAGCTTCTCGGTGAAGCGCGGCGAAATCGTCGGCCTGTTTGGGCTGGTGGGGGCCGGGCGCAGCGAGCTGATGAAAGGGCTGTTTGGCGGCACGCGCATCACCGCAGGCCAGCTGATCATTGACGGCAAGCCGCTGAGTATTCAAAAGCCGGCCCATGCCATTCGCGCCGGGATGATGCTCTGTCCCGAGGATCGCAAAGCAGAAGGCATCATTCCCGTTCACTCCGTGCGTGACAACATCAACATCAGCGCCCGACGCAAGTCCGTCCGTGCCGGATGTCTGATTAACGACGGCTGGGAGGTGGAAAACGCCGACCACCATATTCGCTCGCTTAATATCAAAACCCCCGGCGCTGAACAGCTGATTATGAATCTCTCCGGAGGGAACCAGCAGAAAGCCATTCTTGGCCGCTGGCTCTCGGAAGAGATGAAGGTCATTTTGCTCGATGAGCCGACGCGTGGGATAGACGTGGGCGCGAAGCATGAGATCTACAACGTTATCTACGCCCTGGCATCACGCGGCGTAGCGGTACTGTTTGCCTCCAGCGACCTGCCGGAAGTGCTCGGCGTCGCCGATCGCATTCTGGTGATGCGGGAAGGGGAGATCGCCGGCGAACTGCTGCACGGCGAAGCAGACGAAAAACAGGCGTTAAGCCTCGCCATGCCTAAAGTGAGTCAGGCCGTTGCCTGAGTAAGGAGAGTATGATGTCATCAGTAACAAGCTCC
The DNA here is from genome assembly GCF_024656065.1 of Pseudescherichia sp. L3. NCBI lineage: Bacteria > Pseudomonadati > Pseudomonadota > Gammaproteobacteria > Enterobacterales > Enterobacteriaceae > Pseudescherichia > Pseudescherichia sp. L3. The sequence goes on along the minus strand of NZ_JANKYC010000001.1, from coordinate 1,809,109 downwards.
GGCGCAGGAAAGTCGCCGTTCAGTCTCGGGCGTATCTGGGATCACTACGGCATGCTGGTGGTCTTTGCCGTACTGTTTATCGGTTGCGCCCTGTTTGTGCCTAACTTTGCCAGCTTCGTCAATATGAAGGGGCTGGGGCTCGCCATCTCGATGTCGGGCATGGTGGCCTGCGGAATGCTCTTCTGCCTGGCCTCCGGCGACTTTGACCTGTCGGTGGCGTCAGTCATCGCCTGCGCGGGCGTCACCGCGGCGGTGGTGATCAACATGACGGAGAGCCTGTGGATCGGCGTCTTTGCGGGCCTGATGCTGGGCGTGCTGAGCGGTCTGGTTAACGGCTTCGTTATTGCCAGGCTGAAGATCAACGCCCTGATTACCACCCTCGCCACGATGCAGATCGTCCGCGGCCTGGCCTATATCATCTCTGATGGTAAAGCGGTGGGGATTGAAGACGAGCGTTTCTTTACCCTCGGCTATACCAACTGGTTGGGGCTGCCTGCGCCTATCTGGCTAACCGTGGCCTGCCTCATCATCTTCGGCTTCCTGCTCAACAGAACCACCTTTGGCCGCAATACGCTGGCTATTGGCGGCAATGAAGAGGCCGCTCGCCTGGCGGGGGTACCGGTGGTACGCACAAAAATCATTATCTTTGTGCTCTCTGGCCTGGTATCGGCCGCCGCCGGGATCATTCTGGCGTCGCGCATGACCAGCGGCCAGCCGATGACCTCCATTGGTTACGAGCTGATCGTGATCTCAGCCTGCGTGCTCGGCGGCGTCTCTCTTAAAGGCGGCATCGGAAAAATCTCGTATGTTGTGGCGGGGATCCTGATCCTCGGCACCGTAGAGAATGCCATGAACCTGCTGAATATCTCTCCCTTCTCACAGTACGTTGTACGCGGCCTGATCCTGCTGGCGGCGGTTATCTTCGACCGTTACAAACAGAAGGCCAAACGTACCGTCTGACGCCTGGCTCCTCACCGAACGGGCTCTTTTTTAATCGTTTTTACCTCTCAGCCAGCCGCAATTGCGGCTGGTTTCTTTGCTTTAAAATGGCGAGGAGCGTGACACTGGCTATACTTACATGGCTAATGATAACGAGAGATGGTCGTGAACGCGGCATCGAAACCAGAAAGGAGGAGACCAGGGTGGCTGACCAGTTAGCTGTACCGCCTGTACTTTCCGCAAACTATGCTTACTTCTTTGACCTCGACGGAACCCTCGCCGAAATCAAACCTCGTCCCGATCAGGTCTTTATTCCCACCGGGGTCCTTACCCTGCTCAAACGTCTGGCCGAAATGAATCAGGGCGCGGTGGCGCTGGTATCGGGTCGCTCGATGAAAGAGCTGGATGCCATTGCATCCCCGCTGCATTTCCCGCTTGCCGGGGTACATGGCGCACAGCGCCGCGACTTCCAGGGTAAAACGCACGAGATTGCTCTGCCTGCCGATCAGGTTAAGCAGATGGAGCTGGAGCTGATTGCGGCGCTCGATCCCCTGAAGGGGACAGAGCTGGAGGCGAAGGGGATGGCGTTTGCGCTGCACTATCGCCAGGCCGTACACCATGAAGAGGCTATCTTTGCGCTGGCAAAGGCGATGGAAGAGAAATATCCGAATTTAGCCCTGCAGCCGGGTAAATGCGTGGTAGAGCTAAAACCACGTGGTATCAATAAAGGAGCTGCAGTAGAAGCATTCATGCAGGAGCCGCCTTTTTGCGGGCGCAAACCTGTTTTCCTGGGAGACGACCTCACTGACGAGGCAGGCTTCAAGGTTGTGAATCGCCTTGATGGCGTATCCGTTAAGGTCGGTATTGGCGCAACGCAGGCGCAGTACCGGTTGGAAAGTGTCGCGGACGTTCATCAATGGCTCGAAAATATTACTGACCATCAACAACAAGAAGAAATGGCGTTAACTAACAGGAGAGATGGCTATGAGTCGCTTAGTCGTAGTATCTAATCGTATCGCACCGCCGGATGATAAAAAATCAAGCGCCGGTGGCCTGGCCGTCGGTATTATGGGTGCACTGAAAGGAACCGGCGGACTCTGGTTTGGCTGGAGCGGTGACATTGGCAATGAAGATCAGCCGCTAAAGAAGGTTACCCATGGCAATATTACCTGGGCCTCATTTAACCTCAGCGAGCAGGATTATGATGAGTACTACAGCCAGTTTTCCAATGCCGTGCTGTGGCCAGCGTTTCACTACCGTCTTGATCTAGTGAAGTTCCAGCGCGAGGCCTGGGAGGGCTATCAGCGCGTGAACGCTCTGCTGGCGGACAAGCTGGTACCGCTGCTTGAAGAAGACGATATCCTCTGGATCCACGATTATCATCTGCTGCCCTTTGCCAACGAGCTGCGTCAGCGCGGCGTGAATAACCAGATTGGCTTCTTCCTGCATATTCCCTTCCCGACTCCGGAAATCTTTAACGCCCTGCCGCCGCATGCTGAACTGCTCGAGCAGCTGTGCGACTACGATCTGCTGGGCTTCCAGACCGAGAGCGACCGCGTGTCGTTCCTTGACAGCCTCTCCAGCCAGACGCGCCTAACTGCCCGAGGTGATAAAACCCATACCGCATGGGGCAAAACCTTCCGTACCGAGGTCTATCCGATTGGGATTGAGCCGGATGAGATCGCCCAGCAGGCCTCTGGCCCGCTGCCGCCGAAGCTGGCGCAGCTCAAATCCGAGCTAGGAAATGTGAAGAACATCTTCTCCGTAGAGCGGTTAGACTACTCTAAGGGCCTGCCGGAACGTTTCCATGCCTATGAAACCCTGCTGGAGAAGTTCCCGCAGCACCACGGTAAAATCCGCTATACGCAGATTGCACCCACCTCGCGCGGCGAGGTTCAGGCCTACCAGGATATTCGCCATCAGCTGGAGACCGAAGCAGGACGTATCAACGGTAAATATGGTCAGCTGGGCTGGACGCCGCTCTACTACCTTAACCAGCACTTCGATCGTAAGCTGCTGATGAAGGTCTTCCGCTACGCTGACGTGGGGCTGGTTACGCCGCTACGTGACGGGATGAACCTCGTTGCCAAGGAGTATGTGGCGGCGCAGGATCCGGCCAACCCAGGCGTGCTGGTGCTCTCTAAATTTGCCGGTGCGGCGAACGAGCTGACCTCCGCTCTGCTCGTCAACCCCTATGACCGTGACGATGTGGCTAATGCCATGAACCGGGCGCTAACCATGCCGCTGGCAGAGCGTATTTCTCGCCACGCCGACATGATGGATATCATCAAGAAGAATGATATTCAGCACTGGCAGGAGAGGTTTATTGCCGATTTAAAGCGCATAGCGCCTCGTAATGCAGAGACTCTTTTGCAGAATAACGTGGCGACCTTTCCCAAGCTAGCGTAAACACGCCTGCGCTCCCGCTGTTGCGGGGGCGCTACTCCTCTCCTAGCGGTACCAGCAGCACGTCAACCCTACTGACTCCCACCACACCCTTAGCCGAACAGGCCGCCCGCGAAAAATAGCGCTGATTATGGTTTCCGTAAATAACCAGATCGATCCCGTCTCGCTCGCAAAGATGAACGATATTTTCACTGACCGCGCCCGAAGCAATAATCGTTTCAGCAATGGGATAATCTACCTGCTTTATGAGTTCATTCATAAAATACTGCGTCTCTTCCTGCATCAGATCGCGCAGGTTTTCCATCATGGGCGCAGCAAACTGATTATACATTTCGGGATCGTTAGCAAGGGTAAGCAGACTAATGCGTGCCTGATAGGGACGGGCAATGGAAACAGCTTTTTTAAGCAGTAAATGACTTTCTGAGTTAACGGCAACCGCAACTAGCAGGTGGGAATAGCTCATATTTCGCTCCTTAATGGAATATGAACCCCTGACGTATCTTTACCTTCTTTTTACAAAGCATGCAAGCGAAAAAGTGTGACAAACCTGTGAACATTATCATAAATATTCACTAATTATTCCAGCGCATGGAATAGCGCCATTGGTGCATATGTTAACGAAAGTTAACGACTTAAGAGAAATTTGGCACATTATATTATGCACTGCTCCCTGTTATTCACTAATGGTTAACAAAATTGCAATCATTTTACAAGTTCTAGAGATAAGTTTAGCAGCGCTTTAATTCTATGATAAATAATGATTTTTATAAATAACCCCACGCTTTGAAAGCCCATATTCCTCTTTGGGCTCTCATAAAGTCCGAGGTCTGATGACTGGTCACCAGTTAACACATAAAACTGAATGACTATTCGCCGAAAAGGAATAGAAAAGGCACTTCATCGTACAAAAAACAAACAATCACTAAGTCAAAAGTATGGATTTCTTTAAAATATTCACGTAAATTATGTGACATAGATCACATTATTTTCAAAATATTCACCGCAGCCAATTGTATGTCCTACGGGTCACGAGTACAGTTGCGTCGCTTTAAGAAAAATCTTAGTAAATTGTAAGAATTGATTGAAAGCGTAACGGAGAGAGGTGGCAAACAATGCGACCGCCGTCACGTTAAACAACTAAGTTCAAACGATGCATTTCGCCTTATCTTTTTTAATACCGGGTTTTTTTCCCGGCGACATCACGGGGTGCGGCTTGACCGCATAAGACACTAGTTGGTTATTCTGGATGGGAAAAATGCATACATCCGAGTTGCTGAAACATATCTATGACATCAACCTGTCATATTTACTGCTCGCACAGCGTTTGATTAGTCAAGATAAAGCCTCCGCTATGTTCCGTCTGGGCATGAGTGAGGAGATGGCGTCTACCATGGGTGAGTTATCACTCCCACAAATGGTGAAATTAGCTGAAACCAATCAGCTAATCTGTCAATTCCGTTTTGACAGCCATCAGACCATTACTCGTCTGACGCAGGAGTCTCGCGTAGATGACCTGCAGCAGGTCCATACCGGTATTTTGCTCTCGACGCGTTTGCTCAATGAGAGCAACCAGGGTACTGACGCAGCGTCCCGGAAGAAAAGGGCTTAATAATGACTGAAAAGAGCATTGTCCAGGAAGCGCGTGATATTCAACTCGCAATGGAACTGATTACGCTGGGCGCGCGTTTGCAAATGCTGGAAAGCGAAACGCAGCTCAGCCGTGGCCGCCTCATCAAACTCTACAAAGAACTTCGTGGTAGCCCGCCGCCGAAAGGGATGCTCCCTTTTTCAACCGACTGGTTTATGACGTGGGAACAGAATATTCATGCCTCAATGTTCTGCAACGCCTGGCAATTCTTGCTTAAAACAGGCCTGTGCAGCGGCGTTGATGCAGTTATCAAAGCCTATCGACTCTATCTGGAACAGTGCCCGCAGCCGGAAGAGGGGCCGTTGTTAGCCCTGACCCGTGCCTGGACATTAGTCCGTTTTGTTGAGAGCGGTATGCTGCAACTTTCAAGCTGCAACTGCTGTGGCGGTAATTTTATTACCCATGCTCACCAGCCCGTAGGGAGTTTTGCCTGCAGTTTATGCCAGCCGCCGTCCAGGGCCGTAAAAAGACGTAAACTTTCCCCGGAAGCTGCCGATATTATTCCACAACTGCTGGATGAACAGATCAAACAGGCTGTTTAACTAACGGCGTGGGTAACACTCCAGCAGCGGTAAGCAATTACCGCTGCTTTTTTTTGCCTCCCCGTTGGGTTAAACCCTAAAAACTGTTTTTCCTTGCCTTAGTCAACAGCGGAAGGATGATGTCGTGCTGATCTTATTAGGTTACCTTGTTGTTCTCGGTACAGTCTTCGGCGGTTACATGATGACCGGCGGACACCTTGGGGCACTTTATCAACCGGCTGAGCTGATTATTATCGGCGGTGCGGGCGTGGGTGCGTTTATTGTGGGCAACAACGGCAAAGCCATCAAAGGAACGCTTAAGGCGCTTCCGTTGCTGTTTCGTCGCTCCAAATACACAAAAGCTGTCTACATGGATCTTCTGGCGCTGCTCTATCGCCTGATGGCCAAGTCGCGCCAGCAGGGGATGTTCTCCCTTGAGCGTGACATTGAGAATCCAAAAGAGAGCGAAATTTTTGCCAACTATCCACGGATCCTTGCCGATCCGGTGATGCTGGAATTTATCGTCGACTATCTGCGTCTGATCATCAGCGGCAATATGAATACCTTCGAAATCGAAGCGCTGATGGACGAAGAGATCGAGACTCACGAGAGCGAAGCCGAAGTGCCGGCAAATAGCCTGGCCATGGTCGGTGACTCGCTGCCGGCGTTCGGTATCGTGGCCGCGGTAATGGGTGTGGTTCACGCCCTGGCCTCGGCGGATCGCCCGGCGGCTGAGCTGGGCGCGCTGATCGCCCATGCGATGGTAGGAACCTTCCTCGGTATTCTGCTGGCATACGGCTTTATTTCGCCGCTGGCAACCGTGCTGCGCCAGAAGAGCGCGGAAACGACCAAGATGATGCAGTGCGTCAAGATCACGCTGCTCTCCAACCTGAATGGCTATGCGCCACCGATTGCCGTTGAATTTGGCCGTAAAACGCTCTACTCCAGCGAGCGACCGTCCTTTATCGAACTGGATGAGCACGTCCGCGCGGTCCGTAACCCAAACCAGCAGACCACGACTGAGGACGCATGAAAAACCAGGCCCATCCTATTGTCGTTGTAAAACGGCGCAAGCATAAGGGGCACGGAGGCGGCTCGCACGGATCCTGGAAGATCGCCTACGCCGATTTTATGACGGCAATGATGGCGTTCTTCCTGGTGATGTGGCTGATCTCAATCTCCAGCCCGAAAGAGCTGATCCAGATTGCAGAGTATTTCCGCACTCCGCTGGCGACCTCCATTGCCGGCGGCCCACGGATCTCCAACAGCGACAGCCCAATCCCTGGCGGCGGCGATGACGTCACCCAGCAGAAGGGGGAGGTGCAGCGCCAGCCTAACGTCGAAGAGCTGCGCCAGAAGATGGAGCAGTCTCGTCTGAGCAAGCTGCGCGGCGATCTCGATCAGCTGATCGAGGCCGATCCAAAGCTGCGCGCGCTGCGTCCGCACCTAAAAATTGACTTGGTGCAGGAGGGGCTGCGTATTCAGATTATCGATAGCCAGAACCGGCCGATGTTTAAAACCGGCAGCGCCGAGGTAGAGCCGTATATGCGCGATATTCTGCGTGCGATTGCGCCGGTGTTAAACAATATTCCTAACCGTGTCAGCCTCTCTGGCCACACCGATGACTTCCCGTATGCCAACGGCGAGCGCGGCTACAGCAACTGGGAGCTCTCTGCCGACCGTGCTAACGCCTCGCGGCGCGAGCTGGTTGCAGGCGGGCTGGACGATGGAAAAGTGCTGCGCGTGGTCGGCATGGCCGCCACCATGCGCCTGAGCGACAAAGGCTCCAATGACGCCATTAACCGTCGTATCAGTCTTTTAGTACTTAACAAACAGGCAGAACAGGCAATTCTGCACGAAAACGCCGAAAGCCAAAACGAGCCGGTAAGTGTATTACAACAGCCGGGGGCACAGCCTCAGGCGACCGTTCCCACATCGCCACAACCCGATCCGAGGTGATAGCGTGAGCATGGATATTAGCGATTTTTATCAGACATTTTTTGATGAAGCTGACGAGTTGTTGGCTGACATGGAGCAACACCTGCTGGATCTGGTGCCGGAAGCGCCCGATTCAGAGCAGCTCAACGCCATTTTTCGTGCGGCCCACTCCATAAAGGGGGGAGCAGGCACGTTTGGCTTTACCATTTTGCAGGAGACCACGCACCTGATGGAAAACCTGCTGGATGAGGCCCGGCGCGGAGAGATGCAGCTCAATACCGACATTATTAACCTGTTTTTGGAAACCAAAGATATTATGCAGGAACAGCTCGACGCCTATAAAAGCTCGCAAGAGCCAGATGCTGCCAGCTTTGAGTATATCTGCAATGCGCTGCGCCAGCTGGCGCTGGAAGCGAAAGGCGAAGTCCCTGCCGCTGCGGCCGGTGGCGCTAAGCTGACCGTTGTCGATAATGCCCAGGCCGTCGCTGATACCGCGTCCGCCGCCGCGCCTGCGGCTGCTAACGATGGCAAACTGCGCATTGTCCTGTCGCGTCTGAAAGAGGGCGAAGTCAACCTGCTGGAGGACGAGCTGAAAAACCTGGCGAGCCTCAGCGACGTCGTCAAAGGCGCGGATTCTCTGAGCGCGACGCTGGAAGGCGGCGTCAGCGAGGATGACTTGGTTGCCGTGCTGTGCTTTGTGATCGAGCCGGATCAAATCAGCTTTACCGATGCGCCAGCTGCGGCCCCCGCTAGCGAGGCTGCACCTGCTGCACCTGCAACCCCGACGCTGGTCGCCCAGCCTGTAGCGGCTGCCCCTGTCGCGCAAAGCGCACCGCGCGAGCAGCCTGCCGCCCGTCAGGAGCGTGCAGAAAAACCGGCCCGCGTCAGCGAATCTACCAGCATCCGCGTTGCCGTTGAAAAAGTGGATCAGCTGATCAACCTCGTCGGCGAACTGGTGATCACCCAGTCAATGCTGGCCCAGCGCTCTAACGAACTGGATCCGGTCAATCACGGCGATCTGATCACCAGCATGGGGCAGCTGCAGCGTAACGCCCGCGATCTGCAAGAGTCGGTGATGTCCATCCGTATGATGCCGATGGAGTACGTCTTTAGCCGCTTCCCGCGCCTGGTGCGCGACCTGGCGAGCAAGCTTAACAAACAGATCGAACTGACGCTGCTGGGCAGCTCGACCGAGCTGGATAAGAGCCTGATCGAGCGCATTATCGACCCGTTAACGCACCTGGTGCGTAACAGCCTCGACCACGGCATTGAACTGCCGGACACCCGCGTTGCCGCTGGAAAATCCCCGGTCGGTAACCTGACCCTTTCCGCCGAGCATCAGGGCGGCAATATCTGCATCGAAGTGATCGACGACGGCGCAGGCCTCAACCGCGAGCGCATTCTGGCGAAAGCGGTATCGCAGGGCATGGCGGTGCATGAAAACATGACCGACGAAGAGGTTGGCATGCTGATCTTCGCCCCTGGCTTCTCCACCGCAGAGCAGGTGACCGACGTCTCCGGCCGCGGCGTGGGCATGGACGTGGTGAAACGTAACATCCAGGAGATGGGCGGCCACGTTGAGATCCAGTCGAAGCAGGGCGCAGGCACCACCATCCGCATTCTGCTGCCGCTGACGCTGGCGATCCTCGACGGCATGTCGGTGAAGGTGAGCGACGAGGTCTTTATCCTGCCGCTGAACGCGGTGATGGAGTCCCTGCAGCCGCGTGAAGAGGATCTGCATCCGCTGGCGGGCGGCGAGCGCGTGCTGGAAGTGCGCGGCGAATATCTGCCGCTGGTTGAGCTGTGGAAAGTCTTTGACGTCGACGGCGCTAAAACAGAAGCGACGAAAGGCATCGTGGTGATCCTGCAAAGCGCAGGCCGCCGCTACGCGCTGCTGGTGGATCAGCTTATTGGTCAGCACCAGGTTGTCGTGAAGAACCTTGAGAGCAACTACCGTAAGGTGCCAGGCATCTCCGCTGCAACTATTCTCGGCGATGGCAGCGTGGCGCTGATCGTCGATGTTTCGGCGTTACAGGGATTAAACCGTGAGCAACGTGTGGCGCACACAGCCGCCTGATTTAGTTAAAAAGGTAAAAATATGACCGGTATGAGTAATGTAACGAAACTGGCTGGTGAGCCATCGGGTCAGGAATTTCTGGTATTCACGTTAGGCGATGAAGAGTACGGCATCGATATCCTGAAAGTGCAGGAGATCCGCGGTTACGATCAGGTAACCCGTATTGCCAACACCCCGGATTTTATTAAAGGGGTGACTAACCTGCGCGGTGTGATTGTGCCCATCGTCGATCTGCGGGTTAAATTCAGCCAGCAGGACGTTGAGTATAACGATAACACCGTGGTGATCGTGCTCAATCTCGGCCAGCGCGTGGTCGGAATTGTGGTCGACGGCGTCTCTGACGTGCTGTCGCTGGCTTCCGATCAGATCCGTCCTGCGCCGGAGTTTGCCGTTACCCTCTCAACGGAGTATCTCACCGGCCTCGGCGCGCTGGGTGACCGCATGCTGATCCTGGTCAACATCGAGAAGCTGCTTAACAGCGACGAGATGGCCCTGCTGGATAGCGCAACGGCGCACGTTGCCTGATATGCCCTTCAACGCTCCCGGCCCCGGGAGCGTTTTTTAACCGCTTTTCATGCCGCTTCTTCATTACTCATTAATAAACTTTAAGTTTTGCTTAAACCCACAATGCAACACCAGACAATATATTGTGAAGCAGATCACGCGATAATGAATATATCATTCCCGTTGCACTTTGTTACGAGCTGTTAACAAGCTTAATTGATTGAAAGATAATGCAATTTTTTGTCAATACGCCGATGGTTTGAGCAGGCCTTTACAGGGTGGTTCTTTGCAACCCCGTAAGCTAAATTTCTGTTAATCCTGCTTTTTCACTGAGGCGACAACATGAACAGAAAAATCCTCCTCGTTTTGGCAAGCGGTGCGCTGGCGCTGGCCGGGCATACTGCCAATGCGGTAACCAGCAGTGGGACCATCAACGCAACGCTGACTTTAACCAACGGCTGCCTGATCAATGGCTCGCCGAACCAGAGCGGTATTAACTTCGGCTCTCTGGACTTCGGTACCCATCCCGCGACCTTCTCCGAGCTAACCACTCAGCTTACCGGAGCTAACGGCGGCAACAGCTTTGCTATCCAGTGCACCACCGACACCTATACCGTGCAGATCACCGGCACCACCAATACCGTTGCGCCTGCCACGGTAGTGGGAACACCCGGCACGCCAGCGCGCTATTTGGTTAACACCGCTAATGCAACCCAGGGCGTAGCCTACAGCCTCTACAGCGACAGCGGCTTCAGTAACGTCATCGCCAATAACGCTCCGCTGCCGGTGGCCTCCACTGCCGGAGGCGTGAACAACTACACCCTCTTTGGCCGCATCCAGGGGGGTGGCAACAGCGTGACCGTCGTCCCTGGCACCTACTCCGATACGATAAACGTGAGCGTGATCTACTGACGCCAGCGCAATGAAGCCTGAGGGAGTTGACACGCTCCCGGCGCCTGGCCGAAGCATGCTACGCATTGTCTTTGGTTTGGGGCTGCTGGGGTGGGCAGGGAGCGCCACCGCGCTGACGGTTAGCACTCAGTCATTTCAGGTTGGGGCAACCATTGCGGCAGGATGCTCGGTAGTCAGCGGCAGCGGAGGTCTGCTCGGCTCCCTGGACTTTGGGAGTCGCAGCGGCGTGGCGAGCGGGCAGGTCACCACCAGCTTTGTACCTAACAGCGCGCTCTCTCTCGCCTGCACCCCTGGGGTGGCATTAAGCATGAGCATCAACGGTGGTCTGCACTACGGCACCGTGCGCAACATGCAGCGCAGCGGGGGCACGGATCGCGTGCCTTACCGGCTCTATCGCAGCAGCACGCTGGCGGCCAACACGGAAATTGGCGTTAACCAGGCGTTCTCAATCACCTACAGCGATAGCAACAATATCGCGCTGACGCTATTTGGCGCGGCGCAGCTCACGGGGTTTAGCCCTGCAGGAAATTATACCGATCAGCTGACCGTAACGTTGTCTTGGTAAAGTTATACAGGGAGAAGGATCATGAAAACCATTATGGGCCGAAGCCAACTGGCGGGTGCGCTGCTCGCGACAGCGCTCGTAGGGGTGGCGCAGCAGGCGCAGGCGGCAGCCACCATTCTACTCTGGCCGATCGATCCCTGGCTGGCCGCCGATGCGAAAGCGACCGAGCTGTGGATCCAGAACCAAGGGAATACGCCGACGACGATGCAGGTGCGCATCATGCGCTGGACCCAGGAGGGCGGCCATGAACGCTATCAGGCCCAGCAGGATGTGGTCGCCAGCCCGCCCATTGTGCGAATCGATAAAGGCAGCAAGCAGCTGATTCGCCTGATCAAGCAGAGTCAGGTTCCCGCCGGCATTGAGCAAGGCTACCGGATCATCGTGGATGAGATCCCCCAGCCCGCAAGCGGAGATTCACCGCAGATTGGCTTGAAAATTCAGATGCGTTACTCCATTCCGCTATTTGTCTATGGTCCGGGGGTGGAGACCACGACCGAGGGGGCAAACCATGCCCTGGTTAATACCCGTGACCTGAGCTGGCGGGTGATCCGCGAGGGGGGGAGACCCGCTCTGGAGGTACGCAACCGCAGCGATGTGCACGTGCGCCTGAGTCAGGTTAGCGTGCAGCAGGGCAGCCAGCGGCGCGAGCTGGCCGACGGCCTGCTGGGATACGTGCTGCCGGGCGCAGCGCGCAGCTGGCCGCTCCCCTCTGGGCTGAGCAATCCGACGACCATGACGGCGACGATTAATGCCAGGGATACCAAATGGCAGTCGTCTCCCGCAAACTGATCCTGCCGCTGATGATGCTGCTGGGGGGAGTGACGGATGCGCTGGCAGAGGAGGGGGATGACGCCCTGCCGCCGCCGCCGGACGCGCAGGCCATTAACGCTCAGGCGGTCTTCCACCTTTCGCTGGTGGTCAACTATTACGATACCGAACTCGTGGTGCCCGTTACGCGGCGTCAGGGGAGCTATATTGTAGCCAACAGCGATCTGCAGCGGGCCGGGATCCCCGCGGAGCATCTCCCGCCGGGAGACGTTGATCTCTCGACGCTGGCCGACGTTCGCACCGAATATGACAGCAATCGCCAGCGGCTGCTGCTGTTTGTGCCTCGCGCGTGGGTTGGGGATCGCGCCACTTCCTTTAGCGGCGAAACCGCGCGGAGCAAACCGCACTACGGGCGGGGAGCGCTGCTCAACTATGACGTCTATACCAGCAGCACCGAACATGCTGGCAGCCAGGCCTCCCTGTGGCATGAGTTTCGCTACTTCGACAGCAATGCGGTGTTCTCCTCTACCGGCACGCTGCGGGAATATCTCTCCGGCACCGCCGGGCAAAACCAGGGCTATACCCGCTACGATACCACGCTGCTGTTTACCAATGAGGAGGATGCTACCGAGTGGCAGCTAGGGGACGTTATCTCCGACTCGCTGAACTGGAGCAGCAGCGTGCGCATGGGCGGGATCCGCTACGGACGCGACTTCTCGCTGCGTCCGGACCTGGTCACCTGGCCGCTGCCGGCCTTTACCGGCGAGGCGGCGGTGCCGACGGCGGTAGACGTCTTTATCAACGGCTACCGGGCCGGATCCACCCAGCTGCAGCCCGGCCCCTTTACCCTGACCAATCTGCCCTATATTAACGGGGCGGGAGATGCGGTGCTGGTCACCACTGACGCGCTGGGACGCCAGGTTAGCACCACGCTGCCGTTCTACGTCTCCAGCGACGTGCTGAAGAGTGGCATTACCGATGGGGCCGTCACCCTCGGCAGTCTGCGGCGTAACTACGGCATTGACGACTTCAACTATGGTCCGGCGGCGGGCAGCGGCTCCCTGCGCTACGGGGTAACGGACTATTTCACCTTTGAAGGCCACGGCGAAGCCGCAGAAGATCTGACCCTCGGCGGCGCGGGCGGGGTGGTGAAGCTGGGCCAGTACGGCGTGGTGAACTCGTCGTGGACGGAGAGCCGGATGCGCGGCAGCAGCGGCAGCCAGTTTAACTGGGGCTACCAGTACAGCACCAGCGTCTTCAGCATCGCCACCCAGCATACCCGCCGCGAGCGCGGTTTTGGCAACCTGGCCCTCTATGATCAGACTATCGTTTACGATGACGATCGCCAGCCGCTGGCGACCTTGAGCCGTAATAGCGATCAATATTCGCTGACCTTTAACATGGGCGACTATGGCAACGTTGGCGCGGCCTGGATTGGCGTCCGCAGCTTCGATAACCAGAAGACCGAGCTGCTGAACCTCTCCTGGAGCCGTAACCTGTGGGGCAGCAGCAGCCTCTACCTGGCGGCCAGCCACGATAAGCAGCGGGACGACTGGAGCTTTGCTATGTCGCTGCAAATTCCTATCGGCGAGCGAGATAGCGCGGCCATCAGCGTAGAGAAAACCCCAGATGCAGGCACCAGCCAGCGCATCAACTACAACCACGCAATGCCTACCGACGGCGGCTTCGGCTGGAATATGGCGTTCGCCCGCCAGCCGCAGTCGGATAACTATCAGCAGGCCACGCTCAACTGGCGCAACAACAGCGTGGAATTACAGGGAGGCGGCTACGGCGAGCGAGGGATGATGACCTGGTGGGGCGAGGCGCTGGGTTCGCTGGTGCTGATGGACGGCCAGCTCTTTGCGGCTAACAAGATCAACGACGCCTTTGTGGTGGTCAGCACCGGAGGCAATGCCAACGTGCCGGTAAGCTATGAGAACCAGCCGGTAGGTAAGACCAATGATAAAGGCTATCTGCTGGTGAGCGGTGTCTCGGCGTACTATCCCGCCAGCTACAGTATCAATACCCTTAATCTGCCAGCCGATACGCGCCTGAAAGAGACCGAGCGGCGGATCGCCCTGCGTCGTCAAAGCGGCTACCTGGTAGAGTTTCCGATGGAGCAGGAGCGGGTCGCCAGCGTGATCCTGCACGATGCCCAGGGGCATACCCTGCCGGTAGGCAGCCAGGTCTACCGCCAAGGCCGCGCGCCGACGCCGGTGGGCTATGACGGCATCGCCTTTCTGGAAAACCTCAGCGACGTGAACGCCCTGCGGGTGAGCACGCCGGATAACCGCACCTGCTATGCCCGCCTGACGATCGGCGCAAATCCCGATCATAAATTACAGACCTACGGGCCGCTTACCTGTGAGGAGAGACGCTGATGCGCCGCGCTATTCTGCTTTTTCTGCTGCTGATGGGATGCAGCCCGCTGGCGTGGTCGGCCTGTACGGTAACGCCTACCAACGGCGTTTTTGGTACCGTCACCTCGTTTGCGCTTAACAGCACCGAGCAGGAGATCAGCGGCAGCCTGACGGTTCAGTGCGATGCGGTGTTGCTGAATCTGTTGACCGGGAACGCGATCACCATGCAGCTGAGCAGCGCCAGCGCCGCGGTCAGCAACCGGGCGATCCTACGCCGGGTGGATAACCCGGCCAGCACTGATACTATCCCGGTACGGCTGTGCGGGGCCGCAGGATGCAATAACAACAGCGAGACGCTGATTGGCGGCAGCTACACCTGGAGCGGAAACGCGCTGCTCGATCTGCTGAATACCCGGCGCATTGTGCTGCCGATCTATTTTCGCACGCTCTCCGGGCAGACCGTGGCGGCGGGCCAGTACCAGGCCACCTTTAACCTCAACGTCACCTATAACATCTGCTCGCTGGGTCTGCTCGGCGGCTGCACCTCTTGGCAGACCGGCACCGTGCCCGTCGCCGTGACGGCGACCATCAGCATTACCAACGACTGCATTACCATCACCGCGCCAAACGTCAACTTCGGCAGCGCGCCGCTGGTCAAAAACTTCCCGGCGGTGGCGCAGGGCGTCGCGGTGACCTGCACCAAAGGCAGCGTCTATAGCGTAGGGATCAACAACGGCAGCAACGCCAGCGGCAACGTGCGCAATATGGCCTCGGGCAATAACCGCTTAAGCTACGAAATCTACAAAGGCAGCACCAGCGACCGCTGGGGCAGCAGCGGCACCGAACGCTGGGCCAGCAGCGCCTCGTCACTGCTCAGTGCCAACGGCCTGGTGCGTACCTATAACTATACGGCCCGGGTGTTAACTAACCAGGCAACGCCGCCCGCCGGAACCTATAGCGATACGGTGGTGGTGGATATCGCCTTTTAATCAATTAGGTGCGTAGCGGATTATTTCCCTTTCGCAAATGTAAAGTTCCCGTCCCACATGCCGATAACACCGTTAATAAGTCATCAATAAGGTGTTGCATGTTGAACCGTATCCGCGTTGTCACAATGCTCATGATGGTGCTGGTGGTTTTTGCACTTCTGCAGCTGGTATCGGGTGGTCTGTTGTTCTCGTCACTGAAGCAGAACCAGCAGAGCTTTGCTGATGCTAACGATCTTCGTCTGCAGCAGACCGAGCTGACCAAAACCTGGGAGCTGATGCTGCAAACGCGCATCAACCTCAGCCGTTCGTCAGCGCGAATGATGATGGATCCAGCCAATCAACAGAGCAGCGCCAAAACCGATCTGCTGAAGAGCGCCCATGCTTCACTGGCCGATGCGGCAAAACACTATGACGCCTACAAAGCGCTGCCCACCGTGCCGGCTATGGCCCAGGTCAGCCAGCAGCTTGATGATAAGTATCGCACCTACAGCGCCGCGCTCACGGACCTGATCCAGTTCCTGGAGAGCGGCAATATGGATGCCTTCTTCGCCCAGCCAACCCAGGGAATGCAGAATGCCATGGGTGATGCGCTGGGGCAGTATGCCCAGCTCAGCAGCGAGCTCTACCACAACGCCTTTACCCAGAGCACCCACGACTACCGCTTCGCCCAGTGGCAGATGGCGATCCTCGCCCTGGCGCTGGTCATCGTGCTGGCCGCGGTGTGGTACGGCATTCGCCATATCCTGCTTAATCCGCTGGCTAACGTGATCCGTCACATCCGTGAGATCGCCAGCGGCGATCTGACCCAAACTCTGGTCATTAGCGGGAAAAACGAAATTACCGAGCTGGCGAACAGCGTTGAGCATATGCAGCGTTCGCTAATCGATACCGTAACCAACGTGCGCCGGGGATCGGATGGGATCCACAGCGGAACCAGTGAAATCGCCGCCGGTAACAACGATCTCTCTTCCCGTACCGAGCAGCAGGCCTCCGCGCTGGAGCAGACCGCCGCCAGCATGGAGCAGCTCACCGCCACCGTGAAGCAGAACGCCGATAACGCACGTCAGGCTTCGCAGCTGGCGCTCAGCGCCTCCGAAACCGCCGGACGTGGGGGCAAGGTGGTGGACGGCGTGGTGAAAACCATGCACGACATTGCCGCCAGCTCAAAGAAAATCGCCGATATCACCAGCGTGATCGACGGCATTGCCTTCCAGACCAATATTCTGGCGCTTAACGCTGCCGTAGAGGCCGCCCGTGCGGGCGAGCAGGGGCGCGGCTTTGCCGTCGTCGCCGGTGAGGTGCGTAACCTCGCCAGCCGCAGCGCCAATGCAGCTAAAGAGATCAAAGCGTTAATTGAAGATTCCGTCTCGCGCGTGGATACCGGCTCGGTGCTGGTAGAGAGCGCCGGGGAGACCATGAACGATATCGTCAATGCGGTCACCCGGGTCACCGACATTATGGGCGAGATTGCCTCTGCCTCCGATGAGCAGAGCAAAGGCATCGACCAGGTGGCGCTGGCGGTATCGGAGATGGACAGAGTGACACAGCAGAACGCGTCGCTGGTAGAAGAGTCTGCGGCCGCCGCAGCAGCATTAGAAGAACAGGCCAGTCGACTCACGCAGGCGGTCTCTGCTTTCCGCCTTGCTGCCGTCCCTGAAAATCCGGCGCAGCGCCGCTCGCAGGGAGGGGAGTTCACCTCCGCCCCCGCCAGCAGACGTCAGCTCAGTACCGGGCAGGATGATAACTGGGAAACTTTTTGATCGTATTGATATTGCGGCATTAGCCGCCTGATGGGAGCGTAGATGTTTAATCGTATTCGTATCTCGACCACACTGTTTATCTTACTGATTGTTTGCGGTCTGTTGCTGGTGGGAAGCAACGGCCTCTCTTTCTGGGCTTTCCGCGATGGTTTCCAGCATCTGGAGCAGGTTGAAAAGAGCAACCACCAGCGCAACACGCTGGCCCAGATGCGCGCCGTTCTACTGCAGACCAGCACCTCGTTGAACAAGGCGGGCACGCTGACCGCCTTAAGCTATCCGCCGGATGATATCAAAGGGTTGATGAGTGCGGCCCGCAACAACCTGCAGTTAGCCGCTGCCCAGCTCAACGAGTTTGATGCAATCGAGGCGATCTCACCGGAAGGGGAGAAGCTCAAGGCGCAGGCGAAAACCACCTATACCACGTGGATGAGCGATTTAGAGCATCAGGCGACCTGGCTTGAGAATAACCAGCTCTCCGATTTTATGACCGCGCCGGTACAGCAGTCCCAGGATGCGTTTGAGGCGACCTTTACGGCCTGGCAGCACTATATCGATCGCTTTGTCGTGACCGCAACGGCAGCCAGCCGTGCCAACTACCACATGTCGGCGGCAACCTTTATTACCGTGTTGATTCTGGCGGCGGGGCTCATCTCCGCCGGGCTGCTCTGGTCGCGCAGAATGATCGTGCAGCCGCTGGCGATCATCAGCAGCCACTTTGACAGCATCGCCGGGGGCGACCTGGCGCGGCCGATCTCAGTCTATGGCCGCAACGAAATCTCAGCCATTTTTGCCAGTTTGAAAAAGATGCAGACCGCGCTGCGCACCACGGTGGCCAACGTGCGCGAAGGCAGCGTGTCGATGCACACCGGCATCTCAGAAATTGCTGCAGGCAATAACGATCTCTCGGCGCGCACCGAGCAGCAGGCAGCGTCGCTGGCCGAAACCGCTGCCAGCATGGAGCAGCTCACCG
Organism: Pseudescherichia sp. L3; assembly: GCF_024656065.1. Lineage (NCBI taxonomy): Bacteria > Pseudomonadati > Pseudomonadota > Gammaproteobacteria > Enterobacterales > Enterobacteriaceae > Pseudescherichia > Pseudescherichia sp. L3. The sequence goes on along the minus strand of NZ_JANKYC010000001.1, from coordinate 1,790,752 downwards.
CGACGGTGTCCCAGAACGCGGACAACGCCCGTCAGGCGTCAGTACTCTCTCACGGCGCGGCGGAAACCGCGAGAAAAGGCGGGGAGCAGACCTCACGGGTCGCTGACACTATGCATGATATCGCCACCAGCTCACAAAAGATTGGCGACATCATTAGCGTGATTGACGGCATTGCCTTCCAGACCAATATCCTGGCGCTGAACGCCGCCGTTGAGGCGGCACGGGCGGGCGAGCAGGGGCGTGGTTTTGCCGTCGTAGCCGGCGAAGTACGCAATCTGGCCAGCCGCAGCGCCGAGGCGGCGAAAGAGATCAAAGGGTTAATTGAAGATTCCGTTGCCCGCGTGCAGCAGGGCTCCGCCCTGGTGGATACGGCGGCGCAGACCATGACGGACATCGTCCGCTCTGTCACCCAGGTGAATGACATCATGGGCGAAATTGCTTCCGCCTCCGATGAGCAGCGCCGGGGTATCGAGCAGGTCGCGCTGGCGGTCAGCCAGATGGATCAGGTTACGCAGCAGAACGCCTCTCTGGTCGAGGAGGCTGCTGCGGCAACCGAACAGTTAGCGCACCAGGCGGACCGTCTTACGTCCCAGGTTGCGGTATTTAAGTTAGATGAACAAATCGGTCAACCCGACGTGGCACCCCCCAGGGCTGTGCCGGCATTATCCTGAAAGTAATTGAGAAGGCGCTATGACATCACCACTGCCCAACGGGCAAACGTCATTAACTATGCAGTTCCCTCAGCGCCTTGCGCTGTCCGACGCGCATTTTCGTCGGATATGTCAATTGATTTACCAGCGTGCGGGGATCGTGCTGGCTGACCATAAGCGAGACATGGTCTACAACCGGCTGGTACGCCGCCTGCGCACGCTGGGGCTGGATGATTTTGGCCGCTACCTGAGCATGCTGGAGGCGAACCAGAGCAGCGCCGAGTGGCAGGCATTTATCAACTCGCTGACCACTAACCTGACCGCCTTCTTCCGTGAAGCTCATCACTTCCCGGTGCTGGCCGACCACGCCCGCAAGCACAGCGGTGAGTACCGCGTCTGGAGCGCCGCCGCGTCGACCGGCGAAGAGCCTTACTCGCTCGCCATTACCCTGGCAGATGCGCTGGGCATGGTGCAGGGACGCTGGAAAGTGATCGCCAGCGATATCGACACCGAGGTGCTGGAGAAAGCCCGCAGCGGCATCTACCGCCTGGACGAGCTGAAAACGCTCTCTCCCCAGCAGCTGCAGCGCTACTTTATGCGCGGCACCGGGCCCCATGCCGGGCTGGTGCGGGTGCGTCAGGAGCTGGCGAACTTCGTCGACTTCCAGCCGATCAACCTGCTGGCTAAGCAGTACAACGTGCCGGGCCCGTTCGACGCTATTTTTTGTCGTAACGTGATGATCTATTTTGATAAAACGACGCAGCAGGACATTTTGCGCCGCTTTGCCCCAATGCTTAAGCCTGACGGACTGATGTTCGCTGGGCATTCGGAGAATTTCAGCAACCTTGTGCGCGAGTTTACCCTGCGTGGGCAGACGGTTTATGCGCTGAGTAAGGATAAAGCATGAGTAAAATCAGGGTTCTGTCTGTTGATGACTCCGCGCTGATGCGCCAGATCATGACGGAGATTATCAACAGCCACAGTGATATGGAGATGGTGGCTACCGCGCCGGATCCGCTGGTCGCGCGGGATTTAATCAAGAAATACAATCCGGATGTTCTGACCCTGGACGTCGAAATGCCGCGCATGGATGGCCTCGACTTTCTTGAGAAGCTGATGCGCCTGCGGCCGATGCCGGTGGTGATGGTCTCCTCCCTGACCGGGAAGGGCTCTGAAGTAACCCTGCGCGCGCTAGAGCTGGGCGCAATTGACTTCGTCACCAAGCCACAGCTGGGGATCCGTGAGGGCATGCTCGCCTATAGCGAGATGATTGCCGAGAAGGTGCGTACCGCCTCGCGGGCCAAGCTGGCCGCGCACAATCCGGTCTCCGCCCCGGCCACCCTGAAAGCCGGACCGCTATTAAGCTCGGAAAAGCTGCTGGCGATCGGCGCATCAACCGGCGGAACAGAGGCAATTCGCCATGTACTCCAGCCATTGCCGCTCTCCAGTCCCGGTATTCTTATTACCCAGCACATGCCGCCGGGCTTTACCCGTTCGTTCGCTGAGCGTCTGAACAAGCTCTGCCAGATCAGCGTAAAAGAGGCGGAGGACGGCGAGCGCGTGCTGCCGGGTCATGCCTATATTGCCCCTGGCGATAAGCATATGGAGCTGGCGCGCAGCGGCGCAAACTATCAGATCAAGATTCACGACGGACCGCCGGTTAACCGGCATCGTCCGGCGGTAGACGTGCTGTTTCATTCGGTCGCGAAACACGCGGGGCGCAACGCCGTGGGGGTGATCCTCACCGGCATGGGTAACGACGGCGCGGCCGGTATGTTAGCAATGCACCAGGCGGGCGCCTGGACGATTGCGCAAAATGAAGCAAGTTGTGTGGTGTTCGGCATGCCGCGCGAAGCTATCAATATGGGTGGCGTAAGCGAAGTGGTCGATCTTAGCCAGGTAAGCCAGCAGATGCTGGCAAAAATCAGTGCCGGACAGGCAATACGTATTTAACGAGGAGTGTAGTTTTATGGCGGACAAAGAGCTCAAGTTTCTGGTTGTGGATGACTTTTCCACCATGCGTCGCATCGTGCGCAACCTGCTGAAAGAGCTGGGTTTCAATAACGTAGAAGAGGCAGAGGACGGCGTTGATGCGCTGAACAAGCTCCAGGCGGGCGGGTTTGGCTTCGTTATCTCCGACTGGAACATGCCCAACATGGATGGCCTGGAGCTGCTGAAAACCATTCGCGGCAACAGCGCCATGGCTTCCCTGCCGGTACTGATGGTGACCGCAGAGGCGAAGAAAGAGAACATCATTGCGGCCGCCCAGGCGGGTGCAAGTGGTTACGTGGTGAAGCCGTTCACGGCAGCAACCCTGGAAGAGAAACTCGGTAAGATCTTCGAGAAACTCGGCATGTGAGGACCGGATGATGATGATGCAACCGCAAATTAAACCTTCGGATGAGCACACGCCCGGAGACATTATCGCCCGTATCGGCAGCCTGACGCGCATGCTGCGCGACAGCCTGCGCGAGCTGGGCCTTGACCAGGCGATTGCCGAAGCGGCGGAAGCGATCCCCGATGCCCGCGATCGTCTGGACTATGTTGTGCAGATGACGGCCCAGGCCGCCGAGCGTGCGTTAAACAGCGTAGAAGCTTCGCAGCCGCATCAGGATGCGATGGAGAGCGGCGCGAAGTCGCTGACCAAACGTTGGGACGCGTGGTTTGAGAACCCGATTGAGCTGACCGACGCCAAAGAGCTGGTGAAAGACACTCGTCAGTATCTTGGCGACGTGCCGGGCCACACCAGCTTCACCAACGCCCAGCTGCTGGACATCATGATGGCGCAGGATTTCCAGGACCTGACCGGTCAGGTGATCAAACGCATGATGGATGTGATCCAGGAGATTGAGCGTCAGCTGCTGATGGTGCTGCTGGATAACATGCCAGAGCCGTCCTCGCGGCCAAAGCGCGAGAACGAAAGCCTGCTCAACGGGCCGCAGCTCGACACCACCAAAGCGGGCGTCGTGGCCAGCCAGGACCAGGTCGACGACCTGCTGGACAGCCTCGGCTTCTGATTAAAAACCCCGCCTCTGCTGGTAAAGAGAGGCGGGTTAATTGGTACGCAACTGCGTCACGTCGACGCTATGGCCTGACTCGGTTTCACATAACCGATTCAGAAGCAAATTGTACTCAACATCGTCAAAGCTGCTGGTGTCATAATGCGTAAGCTCATAATGCTGTAATGTCGAATAGCTGTAACGAAGTAGGGCATTATGTAAGAAATCACTCAAAAAAGGCCCCAACGTCTTCACCTGCTTGTTATAGATAGTACGTAAGATTTTTACGACCGAACCGGTTTCGTTCGGCGTAGCATCCAGCACCAGCTCAAGATAGCCCCGCTTCAGGTTTTGCAGATAATTTTCTGGTGTAAGGATTTCATCGCGATGGACATCGTACAGTACCGCATCCCATGACATTAGCGTGGTATGAAGCAGACTCCTTGCATCTTCTAAAGGGATAATGTTCTCTTTAAACGCCCAGGTGTCGTTGAGACACCAGATATCAAAATCCAACGAGCAGTAGCGAAAACGTATGCCGCCAAGTTTATTGGTGACGAAATGCTCCATATGAAAGTGGGATAGCAGGTATAGCAAATCCTCACGTTCGCCAGCGAACACGATATCGATATCAGATGTAAACCCTTCGCGCCCAAAGAGTCCAATGTCCCGAAGCATACCACCGAAAATCCAGGCTCGATGTTGGGCAGCAACTGCGTCAATCAACGCCCGGGCTGCCCGCTGTTCCTCTCCGGATGCAAAGAAATTATCAATGCGCTGCTTTAGGGCATGATGCGTTTTGGCTACGTTCATACTCATAAAGGGATTTTAGCTCATCGTGAAACCGTATCAAATAGTTATCGGTCATACCTGAGATAGCATCAGAAAGCAGCTGCGCTTCTTTGTAGAGCACCGGCAGCGTGTTATTTTCATCTTCAAAGATACGTCGATAGTTTTCTGAAATACGGCCGTAGGCGTAGCGGCCAAAAGGTGTATTAGAGAGGTAGACATCGCGGAATTTCTGGTCGCCTTTTTGCTCTTTTTCTTGCTCGCGCTTCGTTTTATGCCCATGAATGCCAACCCACAGCATGTCCATCAGGCTTTGAATGTAGTTTGAACCCTGTAGCTCCAGTTTGAGTACGGAAGGGTGACGATAGCCACGTGTTTTATCAAAATCTTTCAGTGCCTCGCACAAGGCTTTTGCCGAACTTACACCAATAAGATCCGTCATTGTACAGCTATGGCTCATGAGTTTGTCTATATGACGAATGAAAGCATCTACAACGCTGTTCACAAGCGCAATTGTTGATTTGACGCGGAACATTTGCATGTTCATATCGTTGATTTCAGCAGGGGTGAGATCGCGCTGCTGCTCTCTATATTCGCTGTTCTTTTTCTTTGTTTGCTCAACCACCTCATTGATAATGGCGTCTTTACCCTCGTTCCAGCATTCGAGATGATCGATAAGGTCGTGATAGGAGGCGAGACCTTTTTTGACCGTATCTTCGGCATCGAGAACGGAATAAGCAATGTCATCACAGGCCTCCATCAGCCAGGTAAAAGGATGACGCACGCCTTCAGCCAGCCCGGTCTCTTTCCAGACCTCTTCGACAACCTTCTCTTCAGAATAAAAGTATCCATGCTTACTCCAGACGCCGGGCGAAAGAGTGTAAGAGGAGCTGGGATATTTGATCAGGGCCGCAAGTGTGGCATAGGTCAAATTTAAACCATAGGTATCGTTAAGGATCTGTAGCTTGGTGACTAATCTGAACGTCTGAGAGTTGCCGTCGAATTTAAAAAAGTCATTAAAAATAGAGGGGTTGTCAATCTCCTCAGACTCTTCTACTGCCTTTTTTAAATGGCGTTTGTACCAGGCACGCATAGCCGCCTCACCCTGATGACCAAAGGGCGGATTGCCAAGATCGTGTGCTAGCCCAATGGCAGCCAGCAGAGCAGGGACGTCACGTTCAACGCAAAGGTCCATAGGTAAAGTACCAAAAACCTCCTCTTTCAGATCAAAGGCCAGCCGCATACCGATACCGCGAGCGAAGTTGGCAACTTCATGTGAATGCGTCAACCGCATACGCACGCTATCGTTACGATCGAGCGGATAAACCTGCGTTTTATCAGCCAGACGACGCGTTGGTGCAGCGAATAAGAGACGATCAAAATCACGTTCAATCTCCTGTCGCCACTCCTGAGACGGCGGAGCCTGCAAATGTGTTACTGCCTCGTTTTGCTTGCGTTTATTTTTCCTGCGTTCGCTGTTGAGTAACCGTGACCACTGCATAAAAAACCCTCTTATTAGTAAGGGGTTTAGGCTAGCAAATGCGTCTCAGCTCGGCTACCTTGCCGCTGCGCTTTTCTACAGATTTCGACCAGCCCCGCAAAGCGCGAGAGTACAGTTACATTCAAAATTGCACTTAACGCCGAAAAGCCCGCCTTTTAGCCTCGTTTATTCGCCCATTGTTCGGGATTGTCTCAGGCATCATGATACAAAATTGTATCAGCGGAATTTATCCCGTGGCTGAAGAAGATAACGAGGACAAAACAGAGGCCCCCACACCCCACCGACTAGAGAAGGCGCGTGAGGAGGGTCAGGTTCCCCGCTCCAAAGAGCTTACATCGCTGCTGATCCTGGTGGTCGGCATCTGTGTAATCTGGATTGGGGGGGAGTCGCTCGCCCGCAGGCTGGCGGGACTGCTCTCATCTGGCCTCCGCTTCGACCACGGTATCGTCAACGATCCCCATCTGATCCTCGGTCAAACCGTTTTGCTGATCAAAGAGGCCATGATTGCGCTGCTGCCGCTTATTACCGGCGTGGTGCTGGTGGCGCTGATCGCCCCGATTTTGCTGGGCGGGCTGGTGTTTAGCGGCAAGTCGCTGCAGTTCCAGTTCTCCAAGCTTAACCCGCTCAGCGGCCTGAAGCGCCTCTTCTCCGCCCAGGTTGGCGCAGAGCTGGTCAAAGCGGTACTGAAAGCCGTGCTGATGGGCGGCGTGGCAGGCCTCTACCTGACCCATAAGTGGCCAGAGATGATGCGTCTGATGAGCGAATCGCCGCTGACGGCCATGAGCAACGCCCTTAACCTGGTGGGCCTCTGCGTACTGCTGGTGGTGCTGGGCATCATTCCGATGGTGGGCTTTGACGTGATTTGGCAGATCTACAGCCACATCAAAAAGCTGCGCATGTCCCGCCAGGATATCCGCGATGAACACAAGCAGAGCGAAGGCGATCCGCACGTGAAAGGGCGTATCCGCCAGATGCAGCGCGCCGCTGCACGTCGCCGCATGATGGCGGACGTGCCCAAGGCTAACGTGGTGGTAACCAACCCGACGCACTACGCCGTGGCGCTGCTGTACGACGAGAACAAGATGAGTGCGCCGAAGGTGCTGGCCAAAGGGGCCGGGCTGGTGGCGTTGCGCATTCGAGAGATTGCCGCTGAAAACCGTATTCCACTGCTGGAAGCGCCGCCGCTGGCGCGTGCGCTCTACCGCCATGCCGATGTCGGCCAGCAGATCCCCGGCCAGCTCTACGCGGCGGTAGCCGAAGTTTTGGCCTGGGTATGGCAGCTCAAACGCTGGAAGCTCGCTGGTGGGCAAGCGCCGGTGAAACCCGCCAATCTTCCGGTGCCTGAAGCACTGGATTTTATGAACGACGAGAAGGACACTGATGAATAATCTGGTGACGATGTTGCGTCTGCCCAGCAACATGAAATCAGGTCAATGGCAGATTCTTGCTGGACCGATACTGATTCTGCTTATCCTGTCAATGATGGTGCTGCCGCTTCCGGCGTTCATCCTTGACCTGCTGTTTACCTTTAACATTGCGCTCTCCATTATGGTGCTGCTGGTGGCGATGTTTACCCAACGCACGCTGGAGTTCGCCGCGTTCCCGACCATTCTGCTGTTTACCACCCTGCTGCGGCTGGCGCTGAACGTCGCCTCCACGCGTATCATCCTGATGGAAGGGCACACCGGCGGCGCGGCGGCGGGGAAGGTGGTTGAAGCTTTCGGCCACTTCCTCGTGGGCGGTAACTTTGCCATCGGTATCGTGGTGTTCGTTATCCTCGTCATCATCAACTTTATGGTTATTACCAAGGGTGCGGGACGTATCGCAGAAGTAGGCGCGCGCTTTGTCCTCGACGGGATGCCGGGCAAGCAGATGGCAATCGATGCTGACCTCAACGCTGGAATTATCGGTGAAGAGGAGGCGAAAAAACGCCGCTCGGAAGTGACCCAGGAGGCCGACTTCTACGGCTCCATGGACGGTGCGAGTAAGTTTGTACGCGGCGATGCCATCGCGGGCATCCTGATCATGGTGATTAACGTTATCGGCGGCCTGCTGGTGGGCGTTCTGCAGCACGGCATGGACATGGGCCACGCGGCGGAGAGCTATACCCTGCTGACCATCGGTGACGGGCTGGTCGCCCAGATCCCGGCCCTGGTGATCTCCACCGCAGCGGGCGTGATCGTGACCCGCGTGGCAACCGATCAGGACGTGGGCCAGCAGATGGTGGGTCAGCTGTTTAGCAACCCGCGCGTGATGCTGCTGAGCGCCGCCGTACTGGGCCTGCTGGGCCTGGTGCCGGGCATGCCAAACTTTGTCTTTCTGCTCTTTACCGCCGGACTGCTGGGCCTTGCCTGGTGGCTGCGCGGACGTGAACAGAAAGCCCCGGTAGAGGCCGCACCGATCAAGATGCCGGAGAACAACCAGGCGGTTGAAGCGACCTGGAACGATGTGCAGCTGGAGGACTCCCTTGGCATGGAGGTGGGTTACCGCCTGATCCCAATGGTGGATTTCCAGCAGGACGGCGAGCTGCTCGGACGTATCCGCAGCATCCGTAAGAAATTTGCCCAGGATATGGGCTTCCTGCCGCCGGTGGTGCACATCCGTGACAATATGGATCTGCCTCCGGCGCGCTACCGTATTCTGATGAAGGGCGTGGAGATCGGCAGCGGTGAGGCCTATCCGGGTCGCTGGCTGGCGATCAACCCCGGCACGGCGGCGGGAACGCTGCCCGGCGAGCAGACGGTGGATCCGGCCTTTGGTCTGGCGGCGATCTGGATCGAGAGCGCCCTGAAAGAGCAGGCGCAAATTCAGGGCTATACCGTGGTAGAGGCCAGCACCGTGGTGGCGACCCATCTTAACCACCTGATCGGTCAGTTCTCTGCCGAGCTGTTTGGCCGCCAGGAGGCGCAGCAGCTGCTGGATCGCGTGAGCCAGGAGATGCCGAAGCTCACCGAAGATCTGGTTCCGGGCGTGGTCACGCTCACGACGCTGCATAAGGTGTTGCAGAACCTGCTGGATGAGAAAGTACCGATTCGCGATATGCGTACCATTCTGGAGACCCTGGCCGAACATGCGCCGATCCAGAGCGATCCGCACGAGCTGACCGCGGTAGTTCGCGTGGCGCTGGGCCGGGCAATCACCCAGCAGTGGTTCCCGGGCACCGGTGAAGTACAGGTAATCGGTCTGGATACGCCGCTTGAGCGTCTGCTGCTGCAGGCGTTGCAGGGTGGTGGTGGCCTGGAGCCGGGCCTGGCGGATCGCCTGCTGGCCCAGACTCAGGAGGCGCTGGCCCGTCAGGAGATGCTTGGTGCGCCGCCGGTGTTGCTGGTGAATCACGCCCTGCGTCCGCTGCTGTCGCGCTTCCTGCGTCGCAGCCTGACCCAGCTGGTAGTGCTCTCCAATATGGAGCTGTCGGATAACCGCAATATCCGCATGACCGCCACCATTGGAGGTAAATAGTGCGTAGAGTATTAGGTCTTCTGCTGGCGCTGCCGCTGCTGGCCCACGCGGCAGGTGAGGGGGCATGGCAGGCGAGCAGCATCGGCATCACCCTTAACCACCGGGGAGAGTCAATGTCGTCTCGACCGCTGGCCTCCTCTCAGCCCGTCTCCGGGCTGATGACGCTGGTGGCGTGGCGCTACGCGCTTAATGGCCCAACCCCGGCCGGGCTGCGGGTGCGTCTCTGCTCGCAGATCCGCTGCACAGAGCTGGACGGAGAGAGCGGCACGACCCACGCCTTCAACGGCATTCCGGCCGCTGAGCCGCTGCGCTTTATTTGGGAAGTGCCCGGCGGCGGACGTCTGCTGCCAGCCCTGAAGGTTAGCCGCAACGAGGTCATCGTAAACTACCGGTAAGCGCTTCATTCTTCGCCAGTCATCACCGTTTTCAACGGGATTATGATGGCTGGCTCTCAATTTTTGACCCCGCCTTTTGATGCAGAAGAAACACTGTTTTATAAATCAGTGACACACGTAGTGAGACTCTTTGTATTTTTGCCAACCGCGTCAGCGTTGTGGCAGAAACAGAAAGGTTTATCTGAACGCATCCTCTTACTTTAGCCGTGTAAGTACTCCCAAAACAAAAAGGGTTGGCGGCAATGAAAACACGTAAAATTGGACTGGCGAACTATCTCGCCTACGGATCCGGTGACTTTTTGGGGGCCGGGACGACAGCGTTGACCGCTGCGTGGCTCCTCTATTTCTACACAACGTTTTGTGGTTTAACGCCTATCGAGGCCACCTTCATCTTTGCCACCGCAAGGGTGCTGGATGCGGTCGTCAGCCCGCTGATGGGCTTTTTAACCGATAACTTCGGTTCGACCTGGCTGGGCAAACGCTTTGGCCGACGTAAATTCTTTATCATGCTCGGTATCCCGTGTGTCTTTAGCTACTCCATCATGTGGGTTGGCGACATGGGCTTCTGGTACTACCTGCTCACCTATCTGCTGTTCGACATCGTCTACACCATGATCCTCGTCCCGTATGAGACCCTGGTACCGGAGATGACCGACGACTTCAAACAGAAGACCAAGTTCTCTGGGGCACGTATCGGCATGGCGCAGATGTCGGCGATCCTCGCCTCGTTCCTGCCGGGGATCCTGCTGACCCACTTTGGTAAAGACAACCCGGTCTCCTTCTTCTATGCCAGCCTGGTCTTCTCGGTGCTCTGTGCCCTGATGCTGACCTTTGTCTGGTTCTTCACCTGGGAGCGTCCGCGTGAAGAGTGGACCGAAGCCGCCCTGCGTGCCGAAGAGGAGAAGAAACACCTGACGTTCCGTCAGAGCATGACCCGCCTGTTTACCGAGCTTAGCTCAACCCTGCGCATCAAGATTTTCCGTCAGCATCTGGGCATGTACCTCGGAGGCTATATTGCCCAGGATGTCTTCAACGCCGTCTTTACCTACTACGTTGTATTCGTCCTGATGCAGGAGGCGTCGCTGGCCTCTAATCTGCTCGGCACCATGGCTATCTTCCAGTTCATTGCGGTCATCGCCATGATCCCGCTCTGCATCCGCTTTGGACCCGCGCCGTCCTATCGGATGGTGGTGACGCTATTCGGACTCAGCTCCATCTCCTACGCCGTGCTCTACTACGCGGGGCTGAGCGATATCTACTCCCTGCTGCTGCTGGTTTCTGCCGTCGCCGGTCTCGGACGCGGGGGCATCAACTACGTGCCGTGGAATACCTACACCTACATCTCCGACGTGGATGAGGTGATCACCGGCCAGCGCCGGGAAGGGATCTTCGCTGGCATCATGACCCTGACCCGTAAAGCCTCCCAGGCCGGGGCGGTGATGCTGGTGGGGATCGTCATGCAGGCCTCTGGCTTCGTCTCCGGTCAGAAAACGCAGCCGGAGTCGGTCAGCCACACCATTCTGATGATCCTCTGCTTCGGTACCGTAGCGGTGCTGATCTGCGGCTTCCTGGTGTCGCTGCGCTTTAAGCTGAACCTGAAAACCCACAGCGTGCTGCGGGAAGAGACGGCCAAAATGCGCCAGTCTGGTCGCGCTATGCCGGAGACCGTGACGCCGCAAGCGCGGGCCACCGTTGAGATGCTGGCGGGTATGCCTTACGAGTCGCTGTGGGGCAATAACAATATTGGCTATCTGAATCGTAACAAGCCTGCCGCGCCGTCGCTGAAAGATCGCCCCGGCCATGAATTCAATACGCAAGAGGTTAAGTAAATGATTGTTTACCCTGTCAAACATAGCCCTTTACTCTGTCAGCCGACGCGCTTTATTGCCCGGGACGAGCTGAAGGCACTGATCCAGAAGGTGACCCATAATCTGGTCAATATTCAGGATGCATCCGGTGAGTTTTTACTGCGACTAGACGACGGGCGTGTCATTGATACCAAAGGCTGGGCGGGCTGGGAGTGGACGCACGGCGTGGGACTGTACGGCATGTATCAATACTATCGCCAGACCGGCGATGAGACGATGCGGGAGATCATTGATAGCTGGTTCGCAGATCGCTTTGCTGAAGGGGCTACCACTAAAAACGTCAACACTATGGCACCGTTTTTGACCCTGGCCTATCGCTATGAGGAGACCCGCAATCCGTCTTACCTGCCGTGGCTTGAGAGCTGGGCCGAGTGGGCGATGAACGAGATGCCACGCACCGAGCATGGCGGAATGCAGCACATCACGCTGGCGGAAGAGAACCACCAGCAGATGTGGGACGATACGCTGATGATGACCGTGCTGCCGCTGGCGAAGATCGGCAAGCTGCTTAACCGCCTGGAGTATGTTGAAGAGGCGGTGTATCAGTTCCTGCTGCACGTGCAGAACCTGATGGATCGCCAGACCGGTCTCTGGTTCCACGGCTGGAGCTACGAGGGTAACCACAACTTCGCTCAGGCGCGCTGGGCACGGGGCAACAGCTGGCTGACTATTGTGATCCCGGACTTTCTCGAGCTGGTGCATCTGCCGGAAAACAACGCCGTACGCCGCTACCTGGTGCAGGTGCTGAATGCGCAGATCGCCGCCCTGGCGACGTGCCAGGACGACAGTGGCCTGTGGCATACCCTGCTGGACGACCCGCACTCCTACCTTGAGGCGTCGGCCACCGCCGGGTTCGCCTACGGTATTTTGAAAGCGGTGCGCAAGCGCTACGTCGGGCCAGAGTATGCTGAGGTCGCGGATAAAGCGATTAAGGGAATTGTGAATAACATCTCGCCGGAAGGGGAGCTGCTGCAAACCTCCTTCGGCACCGGAATGGGATCGAACCTGGATTTCTACCGCAATATTCCGCTCACCTCCATGCCCTATGGCCAGGCGATGGCGATACTCTGCCTGACCGAGTATCTGCGGAAATACTTCTGATAATAAAAAACCCGGCGTTGGCCGGGTTTTTTTACATCATTTGTTACATCCGTTCGACGGTCTGGATCCCAAGGGTATCCAGACCCGTCTTCAGCGTTTTCGCGGTAAGCTGCGCGAGCTTCAGGCGGCTCAGGCGCGTCTCGTCGCTTTTGGCGGTCAGGATCGGGCAGTGCTCGTAGAAACCAGAGAACAGTCCAGCCAGATCGTAGAGGTAGCTGCACATCACGTGCGGCGTGCCTTCACGAGCGACTACGTTCAGCGTCTCTTCAAACTGCAGCAGGCGCGCCGCCAGCTGGGCTTCGCGATCTTCAGTAATCACCACGTTAGCACTTGCCAGCACGCTCTCGTCGATCTCTGCTTTACGAAATACAGAGAGCACGCGGGTGTAAGCATACTGCATGTACGGCGCAGTGTTGCCCTCAAAGGCCAGCATGTTATCCCAGTCGAAGATGTAGTCGGTGGTGCGGTTTTTAGAGAGATCCGCATACTTCACCGCACCGATGCCCACCGCGTTAGCCAGCTTTTCCAGCTCGTCGGCAGGCATATCCGGGTTCTTCTCCGCCACCAGACGGCGGGCGCGCTCCAGCGCCTCGTCCAGCAGATCGGCGAGCTTCACGGTACCGCCGGCGCGGGTTTTGAACGGCTTGCCGTCTTTGCCCAGCATCATGCCGAACATGTGGTGCTCCAGCGGCACGCTCTCTGGCACGTAGCCCGCTTTACGCACGATGGTCCACGCCTGCATCAGGTGCTGGTGCTGACGGGAGTCGATATAGTAGAGCACGCGATCGGCGTGCAGGGTCTCAAAGCGGTACTTGGCGCAGGCGATATCCGTCGTGGTGTAGAGGTAGCCGCCATCCTTTTTCTGGATGATGACGCCCATCGGCTCACCCTCTTTGTTTTTGTACTCGTCGAGGAAGACCACGGTCGCGCCTTCGCTCTCTACCGCCAGCCCTTTGGCTTTCAGGTCGGCCACGATGCCCGGCAGCATCGGGTTGTAGAGGCTTTCGCCCATCACATCCTTGCTGGTGAGGGTCACGTTCAGACGATCGTAGTTGGTCTGGTTCTGCGCCATGGTGATATCCACCAGCTTGCGCCACATCTGACGGCAGTACTCGTCCCCGCCCTGTAATTTCACCACGTAGCCACGGGCGCGCTCGGCAAAGGCGGCATCTTCGTCGTAGTGTTTTTTTGCTTCACGATAGAACGCTTCGAGGTCTGCCAGCGCCATCTCGCCTGCGTTCTCCTGCTGCTTAAGCTCCAGGAACGCAATCAGCATACCAAACTGGGTGCCCCAGTCGCCAACGTGGTTGGCGCGGATTACCTTGTGACCCAGCAGCTCCAGGGTACGCACGGAGGCGTCACCGATGATGGTCGAGCGCAGATGGCCGACGTGCATCTCTTTGGCTACGTTCGGGGCAGAGTAGTCAACCACAATGGTCTGCGGCTCCGGGCGGGAGAGACCCAGACGATCGGAGGCCAGCGCCTGGTTGACGTGCTCGGCCAGAAACGCCGGATCGAGGAAGATATTGATAAAGCCTGGCCCGGCGATCTCGACCTTGCTGGCAATGCCGTTGAGGTCAAGGTGAGTCAGGACCTGCTCAGCAACCTGTCGCGGGGGCATGCCCAGTTTTTTCGCAACCGCCATGACGCCATTGGCCTGGTAGTCACCAAACTGTACTTTTGCTGACTGACGAACCTGCGGCTCGCAATCCGCAGGTGCGCCTGCGGCAATCAGTGCCTGACTGACTTTTTCTGAGAGAAGTGCCTGAATATTCACCGGGATACCTTACGTTAACGACGCAGCGCGCAAAAAGCCGCCTGCGTCCGGGTGTTGATAAGTAAAGCCGGGAGTATACTGCAATTGCCTGCTGCCGTCAGCCCTGTCGGGACGCGGGTTTTGCGCAAATAAACGGCAAGCTAATTGTGAATAATCATTCATTTGCCAACGGGGGCAATCGCCGTTTGGTGCGCGTCCGACAACAGGGTAAATTAGCGGCTTTGCGATAAACGAGGGCGTTGACCATGGCTGACTGGCAGACCATTGACGAATTGCATGATATTTCTGCGGATCTCCCGCGCTTTACAAAAGCGTTAACCGAACTTGCCACCCGGCTGGGGCTGGATATTGCACCTCTGGAGGCCGATCACATTTCGCTGCGCTGCCATCAGAATACCACCGCCGAGCGCTGGCGGCGGGGCTTTGAGCAGTGCGGTACGCTGCTGTCAGAGAACATCATTAACGGTCGGCCGATCTGCCTGTTTAAGCTGCACCAGCCTGTGACGGTGGCGCACTGGTCCTTTACGGTGGTTGAGCTGCCGTGGCCGGGCGAAAAGCGTTACCCCCACGAAGGCTGGGAGCATATCGAGATCGTACTGCCCGGCGAGCCGGAAACCCTGAATGCCCGAGCGCTGGCGCTGCTGGCCGATGAGGGGCTAAGCCAGCCGGGTATTGCCGTTAAAACCAGCTCGCCAAAAGGGGAGCACGAGCGCCTGCCCAACCCTACGCTTGCGGTGACCGATGGCACGGTAACGGTGAAGTTTCACCCCTGGTCCATCGAAGCGATCGTGGCGAGCGAAAACGGCGCGTAGAACAGAGGAGAGAGAACATGGCTCTGCTGGAGATCTGCTGTTACAGCCAGGCGAGCGCCGAGACCGCACAGCTCAACGGAGCGGATCGTATTGAGCTTTGTGCGGCGCCGAAAGAGGGTGGGCTTACGCCCTCCTATGGCGTCCTGCGGCTGGTGCGCGAGACGGTAACCATTCCCGTGCATCCCATCGTCCGCCCGCGGGGCGGCGACTTTTGCTACACCGACGATGAGTTCAGCGCCATGCTGGATGACGTCAGGCTGATCAAGACGCTGGGCTTTGCAGGAGTGGTTATTGGCGTGCTGGATGAAGAGGGCAATGTCGATATGCCCCGCATGGGGCAAATAATGCATGCCGCACAGGGGATGGCCGTCACTTTTCATCGCGCTTTTGATATGTGCAGAAACCCGCATGAAGCCGTTGATAGATTAGGGGATTTAGGCGTTTCACGCGTCCTTACCTCGGGGCAAAAAGCGTCGGCAGAAAAAGGACTTTCATTAATTACGGAACTAAAACACCGATCCGGTGTTCCAATCATTATGGCTGGTGCTGGCGTTCGAGCCAGCAACCTGCACATGTTTCTCGACGCAGGGGTGGAGGAGGTACACAGCTCCGCAGGAATGTGGATCCCGTCGCCCATGCGTTACCGTCAACAGGGATTGTCGATGTCATCTGATGCGCAGTCGGATGAGTATCTGCGCTATTGCGTGGACGGTGAAATTGTAGCGGAAATGAAAGCGATGATTACCCGTCATCGTGCGTTCTGACCAGTTTTTACCGCACATCATGTCGCCCAATATGATGCTTGCTTTGTACCAGGCCCCTGCCATTTCAACAGGGGCCATTTTTTTTCCTTCATATTTCAAACTGCAACTGTGTTGGCTGCCGCGTTAAGGCTTTTTCGCGACTAACACCGCACGCAGCGGGGCCGGGTAGCCCTCAACGGTCTTGCTGGGATCGTTTGGATCGAGGAACTCCGCCAGCGACTCGGTGATCATCCACTCGGTGCGGCGCTGCTCCTCGGTAGTGGTCTGGCAGACGTCAACGATACGCACATCTACAAAGCCACACTTCTCCAGCCAGTTTTTCAGCGCCAGCGCGGAGGGGATAAAGTAGACGTTGCGCATCTGCGCATAGCGATCGCCGGGGAGCAGCACCGTGCGCTCATCGCCCTCGACCACCAGCGTCTCCAGCACCAGCTCGCCCTCGCTCACCAGCTGATCTTTAAGCTGCCACAGGTGCTCCAGCGGGGAGCGACGATGATAGAGCACCCCCATCGAGAAGACCGTGTCAAACGCGTTCAGCGCTGGAAGCTGCTCAATGCCCAGCGGCAGCAGGTGCGCCCGCTGGTCGCCGCCCAGCAGCTTGCGCACCGCCTCGAACTGGCAGAGGAACAGCTGAGTCGGATCGATACCTACCGCCAGGTGTGCGCCTGCGCCCACCATTCGCCACAGGTGATAGCCGCTGCCGCAGCCAACGTCGAGAATGGTACGTCCGGCTAAATCAGAGAGGTGCGGAAGAACGCGCTCCCATTTCCAGTCGGAGCGCCACTCGGTATCAATGTTCACGCCATAGAGCGAGAACGGCCCCTTGCGCCACGGCATCAGGTTACGCAGCAGCGTATCGATGCGTTTGATCTGGCCTGGGCTGAGCGGGGTTTCGCTCTCCGCCGTCACGCTGTGCAGCAGATCAAGCCGATACGGCTGCATCTCTGGCAGAAACTCTACCGCATTGGTCCACTGCTTAAACTGACCATGCAGAGCACCGCGCTGCCAGGTTGCAATTTGCGCGGGCAGCGTCTCCAGCCAGTGGGCGAGGGGGCTTTTGGCAATCTGCTGATAGAAGTCACCGAACTCGATCATGCTGACGCTCCTGCTTTCAACGCCACCAGCGAACCAAAATTAAAGCACTGGAACCAGAGCTCGCTGTGCTCGAACCCGGCCTGGCGCAGGCGAGCTTTGTGCGTCTCCACGGAGTCGGTAAGCATTACGTTCTCCAGCATGCTGCGCTTCTGGCTGATCTCCAGCTCGCTGTAGCCGTTGGCACGCTTAAAATCGTGGTGCATGTTAAACAGCAGCTCGCCGGTGGTAGCATCTTCAAAGCTGAATTTTTCCGACAGCACCAGCGCGCCGCCAGGATTCAAGCCCTGATAGATGTTGTCCAGCAGCGCCTGCCGTTCAGCAGGTTCAAGGAATTGCAGGGTAAAGTTCAGTACCACCAGCGACGCGTTTTCAATGCGGATATGGCGAATATCGCCCTCAATCACCTCAACCGGCGTCGGCGCTTTATAGGCGTCAATATGGCGGCGGCAGCGTTCAACCATGGCCGGAGAGTTATCCACGGCAATAATTTTACAGCCCGGATGGGCGATATTACGGCGCACGGAGAGCGTAGCCGCGCCCAGCGAGCAGCCCAGATCGTAGACCTGGGTAGCGGGCTGTACGAAACGCTCCGCCAGCATGCCGATCATCGAGATAATATTTGAGTAGCCGGGAACGGAGCGCTGGATCATGTCCGGGAAGACTTCGGCTACCCGTTCATCGAATGTCCAGTCACCCAGGCTGGCGATTGGCGCAGAAAAAAGCGTGTCGCGGTGAGACATAACGTAAAAATCCGAGAAAACAAAAGTGGCGTATTGTGCGCTAATGCACAGAGAAAACCAACTCCCAGGGCATGAACCAGAGGTTTGCCAGCACCATCAGCACCAGCGAACACCAGGTGGCGCTCATGCCAGAACGCCGCCAGCGCATCAGCTGGTGATGCAAACCGTAGTAGTGCATCAGGCGACCAGCAATCAGCAGCAGCCCGCAGACGTGTATCATCCACGTTTCTGCGCCGTTCATTTCCATAAACAGCAGCAGGATCAGGCCGCCGGGAAGATACTCTACCGCATTGCCGTGAATGCGGATCGCGGTCTGTAGCTCGCTAAACCCGCCATCACCATATGACACCCGGTACTGCATACGCAGGCGCACAACGTCAAAAGAGAACTTAATCAGCAGCAGAACACCCAGCACGGCATACAGCGCGCTTACCATAGAAACTCCATTTAAGCCCGGAAAGGGTACGTCTCTATGATAGCGCGACTGATTCAGAAAAGAGAGGATTGTTGCGGAATTGACGGTGCGGAACCCACGGAGGGGACGGCGCGCCGTAGCGCGGCCCACAGGGTATCGACCAGGACCGGGGCTTCGGCAATATCGGGCGTATGCAGAAAGAGATAGGGCGTGGTGCTTTTCTCCCAGAGGGCCAGTTTCTCCAGCCAGACGGCAAACAGGGCGCTGTTCTGCGCCATGTCATCGCTGCCGATAAAGCGCACCATCGGATGCTGAGCCGTGACCACCGCATGCACCGGCACCACGGGCTTCTTGCGCTGGGCTTCAATGACCGCTTCGCTGCGGGGAAGGGCGCTGTGCACCGGACGACTGTCGAGGATCACCCGGTTGACGCCCCGCGCATGCAGGCCGCGGTTAAGCTCTGTTTCCGCATCGCCCTTGGCGAAAAATTCCTGATGGCGCACCTCTACCCCATAGTGAAAATCCTCAGGCAGGCCGTCGAGGAAAGCCCATAGAGCGGGCAGATCCTGCGGCGCAAACGAGGCGGGCAGCTGGAGCCAGTACTGGCCTATCCGCTCCGCCAGCGGGGCCATGCGACTAAAAAACTCCTCGGTGAGATCGCCGCACTGGCGCAGCCGCGCCTGGTGCGAGATGGTGGCCGGGAACTTAAAGCAGAAGCGAAAGGCGTCGGTGGTCTGGGCGTGCCAGCGCGCCACGATATCGGCCTTTGGCAGGGCATAGAGCGTGGTGTTACCCTCCACACAGTTAAAGTGGCGGGCGTACGCTTCGAGGTCGGTGATGCCAAGGCGCACCCACTTCGGGTGCGACCACTGCGGCAGGCCAATGTAGATCATAGCGCGGTAAGGATCTCCTCGGTGCTACGCACCCGGCCAATGCGCGGGAAGATATGCGTAAAGCTGCCCTGGTGCTGTTCGCTGCTGGCGGCGCTGCAGGCGTCTTCTACTACGATCAGGTTAAAGCCCAGCTCCCACGCGTTGCGGGCGGTGGATTCAACGCCGATGTTGGTGGAGATACCGCACAGCACGATGGTGTCGATACCCCGGCGGCGCAGCTGTAGCTCCAGATCGGTGCCGTAGAAGGCGCCCCACTGGCGTTTAGTCACCTCGATATCGCTGTCGCGCTTGCCGAGCGCCACCGGATAGTGCCACCACTCCGGCGGCAGGGCGTGGCCACCGATGGGGGCGTCGACGGGCTGCTTGAGCGCCTCGGCGAAATCAGCTGACCAGCCCACGCGTACCATCACCACCGGCGCACCGTTGGCGCGAAACTTCTCCGCCAGCCGCGCGGCGCGAGCAACAACCTCATCCGCCGTATGCGGGCCACCGGCAAACGGCAGAATACCCTCCTGAAGATCGATAACCACAAGGGCAGTTGTTTTCGCGTTAAGTTCTGGCATGTTAGCTCCTGTTATCTACGTCGTTTTGCCCATACAGTAAGCGTAAATGACGTTAATCCGGGGCACAAATTTTGTTAATTTTTGTGAGCGTAGATGAAAAAGTATGCAGTCAGGCTGCAGGTGAAGACTATCACTTAGCTATTTTTAGAAAAGTTATTAATGAGAGTATATATTAAAAGCAATAAACATTCAGTAACTAAATAATTTCTTTGTGGAACTAAAGTGTTATCATAAGCTTTTCTTTATGGAGAGTGAATAATGAAAAATAGCATAAGGGAAGGGGGGGTGAGGCTATTAACTCCAGGCGAAATAAAATTAGCTTTGTCTCTCTATGGATATAGTGTTCGTTACAACAAAGTATGGGTTCATTTTGCAAGTTATCTTCCCTTCAACTTACAAAACCCAGCTCAAGCTATGAGTCCGAATGGAGAAATGTGGTTCAGAAAGCCACGATATGAAAATGATTTCTCTAACCCAAGAAATAATTCATTTATAGATGTTCAACATCTATTTCTTCACGAGATGATGCATGTCTGGCAGCATCAAAAAGGAATGTGGGTAAGAATAAGAGGTGCGTTTTCCTGGGCTGCAGATTATACTTATGATTTAGATAAAAGCAGTTTGCTTGAATATGGGTTGGAACAACAGGCTAGTATAGTTAGTGATTATTGGTTATTAAAAAATTATGGTTTTCAGGGACACAGTAACCTTTACACGCTGAGAAATTATAATCCAGATGAGCCAGTGATAAATTTATTAGCAAAATATAAAAATGTGCTTAAGAGGTTCCCTTTATGAAAAGAATAATAGCTTTGGTTCCGTTGTGTTTGCTGTTAGCAGGTTGTCCTGGGGGAAGCAGAGAAGGAAAAGAGTTAGGTGAATGGAGACCAATCAGCATAGGTACGAACAGCATATGCTTTAGCGTTAATTCTAAAGATGTTTTAAGTCGCTATGTGCTCACCTCTCATGAAAATGGATATCAACAGTTACTTATTGGCGATTTTGCTCACCTCTCTTACCCTGACACCTGCTTTAATCCGAAGTTAAAATCAGGTGCCGATTATGCGGCAAGTTATACTCTAAATAATAAAGTTTATTACTATACGTTTACTATAGACAATAACGGCGGCGTTGTTCCTGTAAAAAATTAATAAGTGCATATTCAGTTCCATGCATTGTGCAAGCAGACGCAGGAGAAAGAAACCTCAATTGGGGGATTGCACGTAAAACGAGCAGGAGAACTGGGCAGAGGCTGTCTAAAAACGTATCTTTGTGCCGACGTAGCGGCTCATCTTGGCTTTGAGTGTCCTGCTGATATCCAGTATAATAGCCCCCTTTTTTCATCCAGTTGTGACATTCAGCTCGCGCTGGGTCGTCGTGGCTGCAAGGCAGGCGACAAACGGCCTGCGGCTAAGTTAAGGGATATCTCATGCGTACAGAATATTGCGGACAGCTTCGACTGTCCCACGAGGGGCAGCAGGTGACTCTGTGTGGTTGGGTCAACCGCCGCCGCGATCTCGGCAGCCTGATCTTTATCGATATGCGCGACCGTGAAGGTATCGTGCAGGTGTTCTTCGATCCGGATCGCGCAGATGCGTTAAAGCTGGCCTCTGAACTGCGTAATGAGTTCTGCATCCAGGTCACCGGCACCGTGCGCCGCCGTGACGATAAAAACATCAACAGCGATATGGCCACCGGCGAAATTGAAGTGCTGGCCTCCGATCTGACCATCATCAACCGTTCAGAATCGCTGCCGCTCGACTCCAACCACGTCAACACCGAAGAGGCGCGTCTCAAGTACCGCTATCTGGATCTGCGTCGCCCGGAGATGGCCAACCGCCTGAAGACCCGCGCGAAGATCACCAGCTTCGTGCGCCGTTTCATGGACGATCACGGTTTCCTCGATATCGAAACCCCGATGCTGACCAAGGCCACCCCGGAAGGGGCGCGTGACTACCTGGTTCCGAGCCGCGTGCACAAAGGCAAATTCTACGCGCTGCCGCAGTCTCCGCAGCTGTTCAAACAGCTGCTGATGATGTCCGGCTTTGACCGCTACTACCAGATCGTCAAATGCTTCCGTGATGAAGACCTGCGTGCGGATCGCCAGCCTGAATTTACCCAGATCGACGTTGAAACCTCCTTCATGACCGCGCCGCAGGTGCGTGAGGTAATGGAGGCGCTGGTGCGTCAGCTGTGGCAGGCCACCATTAACATGGACCTGGGCGACTTCCCGGTGATGACCTTTGCCGAGGCCGAGCGCCGCTACGGCTCTGACAAGCCAGACCTGCGTAACCCGATGGAGCTGGTGGACGTTGCTGACCTGCTGAAAAACGTTGAATTCGCCGTGTTTGCTGGCCCGGCCAACGATGCCAAAGGCCGCGTGGCTGCCCTGCGCGTGCCGGGCGGCGCTGCCCTGAGCCGTAAGCAGATTGACGACTACGGCAACTTCATTAAGATTTACGGCGCGAAAGGGCTGGCCTACATCAAGGTCACCGAGCGTGCGAAAGGTCTCGAAGGCATCACCAGCCCGGTGGCGAAGTTCCTGAACGCTGAGATCATCGAAGCGATTCTGGAGCGTACCGGTGCGCAAGATGGCGATATGATCTTCTTCGGCGCAGACAACCGTAAAGTAGTTGCCGACGCGATGGGCGCGCTGCGCCTCAAGCTGGGTAAAGACCTGAGCATCACCGACGAAAGCAAGTGGGCACCGCTGTGGGTCATCGATTTCCCGATGTTTGAAGAGGACGGCGAAGGCGGTCTGACCGCGATGCACCACCCGTTCACCGCGCCAAGCAACATGACCCCGGAAGAGCTGAAGGCCGCGCCGGAAACGGCTATCGCTAACGCCTACGATATGGTCATCAACGGCTATGAAGTGGGTGGGGGTTCAGTGCGTATTCACCGCGGCGAAATGCAGCAGACGGTGTTTGGCATCCTCGGTATTACCGAACAGGAGCAGCGCGAGAAGTTCGGCTTCCTACTCGACGCCCTGAAGTACGGTACGCCGCCGCACGCGGGCCTGGCCTTCGGCCTCGATCGCCTGACCATGCTGCTGACCGGCACCGATAACATCCGTGACGTGATCGCCTTCCCGAAAACTACCGCCGCTGCCTGCCTGATGACCGAAGCACCAAGCTTCGCCAACCAGACCGCGCTGACCGAGTTAGGTATTGAAGTGATCAAAAAGGCTGAGAATAGCTGATGGCATTTAAGTGTCCTGTCTCTGTTCTTGTCGTGATCTACGCCCAGGACACGAAACGGGTGCTGATGCTACAACGACGCGACGATCCCAATTTCTGGCAGTCGGTTACCGGCAGCCTGGAAGAGGGTGAAACCGCGCTGCAGGCCGCCGTGCGTGAAGTAAAGGAAGAGGTCGCCATCGACGTTGCGGCAGAGCAGCTGACCTTGATCGACTGTCAGCGCACGGTGGAATTTGAAATTTTTATGCATTTACGTCATCGCTATGCGCCGGGTGTTAAGCGCAACACGGAATCGTGGTTCTGTCTTGCGCTGCCTCACGAGCGGGAGATTGTGTTCACTGAGCACCTGACCTACCGCTGGGTCGACGCGGTGGATGCCGCCGCCCTGACTAAGTCGTGGAGCAACCGGCAGGCGATTGAAGAGTTTGTAATTAACGCCGCCTGAGAAGGCGCTTTTGGAGAATTTTTTATGGCAGGTCACAGTAAATGGGCCAACACCAAACACCGCAAAGCGGCACAGGATGCCAAACGCGGTAAGATCTTTACCAAAATAATTCGTGAGCTGGTAACGGCGGCGCGTCTGGGCGGCGGCGATGCCGGCTCCAACCCGCGTCTGCGTGCGGCAATCGATAAAGCGCTCTCCAACAACATGACTCGCGATACCCTGAACCGCGCCATCGCGCGTGGCGTAGGCGGTGATGAAGACGCGAACATGGAGACCATCATTTATGAAGGTTATGGTCCTGGCGGCACGGCGGTAATGGTAGAGTGTCTCTCTGACAACCGTAACCGTACCGTTGCCGAAGTTCGCCATGCGTTCACTAAAACCGGCGGTAACCTCGGCACCGACGGCTCCGTTGCCTATCTGTTCAGCAAGAAAGGGGTGATCTCCTTCGAGCAGGGCGACGAAGATGCGATCATGGAAGCTGCGCTGGAAGCCGGTGCGGAAGACGTGGTGACCTATGATGACGGCGCGATTGACGTCTACACCGCATGGGAAGAGATGGGCGCCGTGCGCGATGCGCTGGAAGCCGCTGGCCTGAAAGCTGACAGCGCTGAAGTGTCGATGATCCCGTCCACCAAGGCGGACATGGATGCCGAGACCGCGCCGAAGCTGCTGCGCCTGATCGACATGCTGGAAGATTGCGATGACGTGCAGGAGGTTTACCACAACGGTGAGATCTCTGATGAGGTCGCAGCGACCCTCGAATGAGGCCGTCTGGATCCGTAAAACAGGAGGTGCGTGGTGTCAATCATTCTCGGTATTGATCCCGGCTCACGCATCACCGGCTACGGCGTGATCCGCCAGGTCGGCAGACAGCTTACCTACCTTGGCAGCGGCTGTATCCGCACCAAGGTTGACGATCTCCCTTCACGCCTGAAGCTGATTTATGCGGGCGTGTCGGAGATCATCACCCAGTTCCAGCCCGATTTTTTCGCCATTGAGCAGGTGTTTATGGCGAAAAACGCCGACTCGGCGCTAAAGCTCGGGCAGGCGCGCGGGGTGGCGATTGTTGCGGCGGTAAACCAGGACCTGCCGGTTTTTGAGTATGCCGCTCGCCAGGTCAAGCAGACGGTGGTCGGCATCGGTAGCGCGGAGAAGAGCCAGGTGCAGCATATGGTGCGCACCCTGCTCAAGCTGCCCGCTAACCCCCAGGCGGATGCCGCCGATGCGCTGGCGATTGCCATAACCCACTGTCATGTCAGCCAAAACGCCATGCAAATGAGTGAAAAACGGCTCAATCTTGCGCGAGGGCGGTTACGTTAATCGAAAAAGAGGCTGGATATGTATCCAGCCTTTTTTATATCATAGAGAAAAATTTAGCCGATAGCGCAGGAGCGAAACGTGATAGGCAGACTCAGAGGCATTATTGTCGAGAAACAACCCCCGCTGGTGCTGCTGGAGACCAGCGGCGTAGGCTATGAAGTGCATATGCCGATGACCTGCTTCTATGAGCTACCGGATGCTGGGCAGGAAGCGATTATCTTCACCCACTTTGTGGTGCGTGAAGATGCCCAGCTGCTGTACGGCTTTAACAACAAACAGGAACGTACCCTGTTTAAAGAGCTGATCAAAACTAACGGCGTCGGGCCAAAGCTGGCGCTGGCGATCCTCTCCGGCATGTCGGCGCAGCAGTTTGTCAACGCCGTCGAACGCGAAGATCCCAATGCGCTGGTGAAGCTGCCCGGCATCGGTAAAAAGACCGCCGAGCGCCTGATTGTAGAGATGAAGGACCGCTTCAAAGGCCTGCATGGCGATCTCTTTACGCCAGCGGCGGATCTGGTGCTGACCTCGCCCGCGGGCCCGTCGGCGGACGATGCCGAGCAGGAAGCGGTTGCCGCGCTGGTGGCGCTGGGCTACAAGCCTCAGGAAGCCAGCCGCATGGTCAGTAAACTGGCACGCCCGGATGCCAGCAGTGAAACACTTATTCGTGAAGCGCTTCGCGCCGCGATGTGAGGTAAAGGATGATAGAAGCAGACCGCCTGGTATCAGCAGGCAGCGTTACCCAGGAAGAGATCGTCGATCGCGCGATCCGTCCTAAGCTGCTCGACGAATACATTGGCCAGCCGCAGGTGCGCTCGCAGATGGAGATTTTTATCCAGGCGGCAAAGCTGCGTGGTGATGCGCTCGATCATCTGCTGATCTTCGGCCCGCCGGGCCTGGGTAAAACGACGCTGGCCAACATTGTCGCCAACGAGATGGGCGTTAATCTGCGCACCACCTCTGGCCCGGTGCTGGAGAAGGCCGGGGATCTCGCCGCGATGCTGACCAACCTTGAGCCGCACGACGTGCTGTTTATCGATGAGATCCATCGTCTGTCGCCGGTCGTGGAAGAGGTGCTCTATCCGGCTATGGAAGATTACCAGCTGGATATCATGATTGGCGAAGGCCCGGCGGCGCGCTCGATTAAAATCGACCTGCCGCCCTTTACGCTGATCGGTGCTACCACCCGTGCGGGCTCTCTGACCTCGCCGCTGCGCGATCGCTTTGGCATCGTGCAGCGTCTGGAGTTCTACCAGGTCGCCGATCTGCAGCATATCGTCGGGCGCAGCGCACGCTTTATGGGGCTGGAGATGAGCGAAGAGGGTGCGCTGGAGGTGGCTCGCCGCTCCCGGGGTACGCCACGTATCGCCAACCGCCTGCTGCGTCGCGTGCGTGACTTCTCTGAAGTGAAGCATGACGGAACGATCTCCGCAGACGTGGCCGCCCAGGCGCTGGATATGCTCAACGTTGACGCTGAGGGCTTTGACTACATGGACCGCAAGCTGCTGCTGGCTGTGATCGATAAGTTCTTTGGCGGCCCGGTGGGGTTAGATAACCTTGCGGCGGCCATCGGTGAAGAGCGGGAAACGATTGAGGATGTGCTGGAGCCGTACCTGATCCAGCAAGGCTTTTTACAGCGCACCCCGCGCGGGCGGATGGCGACGGTAAGAGCCTGGAACCACTTCGGTATTACGCCGCCGGCAATGCCATAAGGCATGCCGCAGGTTTTGTAGGCCCGGTAAGCTACTCGCTACCGGGCACGTGGATGCTGCATTCTACTGCGCCGGTTTCTTCATCATGCTGAAAATAAACAGCGCTGCCGCGCAGAGCACCACCGAGGGACCAGCGGGCGTGTCATAGAACGCCGAGAAAGTCAGCCCCCCGGTGACGGCAACCATTCCTACCACCACCGCCAGTCCGGCCATCTGCTCCGGCGTACGGGCGAAACGGCGGGCGGTCGCGGCGGGAATAATCAGCAGGGAAGTGATGATCAGCGCGCCAACAAACTTCATCGCTACGCCAATCGTCAGGGCGGTCACCAGCATCAGCAGCAGCTTCACCCGCTGCAGTTTCACCCCGTCAACAAAGGCCAGATCCGGGCTGATGGTCATCGACAGCAGGCTGCGCCACTGCCAGAGCAGGATGCCAAGCACAATCGCGACGCCCACCCCGAGGATGATCAGATCGTCCGGCGTGACCGCCAGCAGATCGCCAAACAGATAGGCCATCAGATCGACGCGAATGTTCGACATCAGGCTTACCACCACCAGACCCAGCGACAGGGCGCTGTGCGCCATAATGCCCAGCAGGGTATCAATCGCCAGGTGCGGACGCTTCTCCAGCCAAACCAGCCCGCCGGCAAGCAGCAGCGTCACTGCAATCACTGCGTAAAACGGGTTGACGTCCAGCAGCAGACCAAAGGCGACGCCGAGCAGCGACGCGTGGGCGAGGGTGTCGCCGAAATAGGACATGCGACGCCAGACCACAAAGGAGCCCAGCGGGCCTGCGGCACAGGCCAGCATTATCCCGGCCAGCCAGCCGGGCAGAAGTAGTTCAATCATGAGTTTCCATTTCCCCGGCGCAGTACAATACGGCCCTGTAAATCATGGCGATGGTTATGGTTATGGCGATAGATACCCAGCTGTTCAGCACCGCGCGGCCCGAACATTGAGATAAACTGCGGATGCATCGCCACCACCTCTGGCGTGCCGGAGCAGCAGATATGGTGGTTGAGGCACAGCACCTCGTCGGTTTTCGCCATCACCAGATGCAGATCGTGAGAAACCATCAGCACGGCGCAGTTCAGCTCCCGGCGCAGCTGGTCAATCAGATCGTACAGCGCCACCTGGCCGTTCACGTCTACGCCCTGGGTGGGCTCATCCAGCACCAGCAGCTGCGGCGCGTTAAGCAGGGCGCGGGCCAACAGCACGCGCTGGGTCTCGCCGCCGGAAAGCTTTTGCATCGGGGCGTCAATCAGGTGTCCGGCCTGCACGCGCTTGAGAGCCGGAAGAATATCGTCTTTGCGTGTACCCGGACGCAGGCGCAAAAAGCGGCTGACGGTCAAGGGCAGGGTGGCATCCAGATGCAGCTTCTGCGGAACATAACCAATGCGCAGCGCCTTATCGCGCTTGATTGTCCCGGAATCGGCTGCTACCAGGCCCAGTACGACCCGTACCAGGGTAGATTTTCCTGCACCGTTTGGGCCCAGCAGGGTTAAAATTTTTCCAGGCTGCAGCGCCAGCGAAATGTCAGACAGGACGCGGCGTTGGCCGAAGGAGACGGATACATTTTCCAGTGAAACAAGATTTGTCATAGTGTTTAAGGGCTTGCACAAGTCATAGAATGTTATAATATCACATTCCACCCACTTGTTACGATGATTAGTCGCATTATGTTACATAAAAATACGCTTCTTTGCGCTGCAATCTCCACCGCTCTAATGAGCCTGACACTCTCTCCCGCCAACGCCGACGTTGTCGCTTCGCTTAAGCCTGTCGGCTTTATTGCCGCTGCTATTACTGACGGCGTCACTCAGACAGAAGTATTACTGCCGGACGGTGCCTCTGAGCATGATTACTCATTGCGTCCTTCGGATGTAAAACGCTTACAAAGCGCGGACTTAGTGGTTTGGGTCGGGCCGGACATGGAAGCCTTCATGCAGAAGCCGACCCAGCAGCTGCCGGCGCAGAAGCAGCTGGCCATTGGCGAGCTGCCAGGCGTGAAGCCGCTGCTGATGAAAGGCAGCGAGCATGACGAAGATGAGCATGAAGGTCATGACCACCACGGGGAAAATGGTGACGAACATCACCATCATGGCGAGTATAACATGCACATTTGGATGTCCCCGGAGGTAGCCCGCCTGGCTGCGGTTGCAATCCATCAAAAATTAGTGGAAGTTATGCCGCAAAGTCGAGCCAAGCTTGACGCCAACCTGCGCGATTTTGAGGCACAATTAGCCGAAACCGATAAGCAGGTCGGCACTGAGCTCGCACCCGTGAAGGGGAAAGGGTATTTCGTTTTTCATGATGCCTATGGCTACTACGAAAAACACTATGGTCTGACGCCGCTCGGCCATTTCACCGTTAACCCTGAAATTCAGCCCGGTGCGCAGCGTTTACATGAAATCAGAACACAGTTAGTTGAGCAAAAAGCAACCTGCGTTTTTGCTGAGCCACAGTTCAGGCCAGCGGTCGTTGAATCTGTTGCGAGAGGAACGTCTGTGCGTATGGGGACTTTAGATCCTCTGGGCACCAATATTGCGCTGAGTAAAACCAGCTACGCGCAATTTTTGAAACAACTCTCAAACCAGTATGCGAGCTGCCTGAAAGGAGATTAACGAGGAAGTGAATACGTGCAACAGATAGCCCGCTCTGTCGCCCTGGCATTTAACAATTTGCCCCGACCCCATCGCGTTATGCTGGGGTCGCTTACTGTTCTCACATTAGCGGTCGCCGTCTGGCGGCCCTATGTCTACCACCCCGACTCTGCCCCGATTGTCAAAGCCATTGAGCTGGAGAAGAGCGAGATCCGTTCGCTGCTGCCGGAAGCCAGTGAGCCTATCGATCAGTCGATGCCTGATGAAGTCGAAGAGATCCCCCAGGATGAGCTGGATGATAAAACCGGCAACGAGGCGGGCGTGCATGAGTACGTTGTCTCTACCGGCGATACGCTCAGCAGCATTCTGACCCAGTACGGTATGGATATGGGCGATGTCACCCAGCTCGCCAGCGCCGATAAAGAGCTGCGTAATTTGAAGATCGGCCAGCAAATCTCCTGGACGCTCACCGCCGATGGCGATCTGCAGCGCCTGACCTGGGAGATGTCGCGCCGTGAAACCCGCACCTACGACCGCACGGAGAGCGGCGCATTTAAAATGAGCAGTGAAGTTCAGCAGGGCGATTGGGTTAACACCACGCTGAAAGGCGCGGTTGGCAGCAGCTTCGTTGCCAGCGCCAAAGAAGCGGGCCTGAACAGCGGTGAAATCAGCTCGGTGATCAAAGCC
This sequence comes from Pseudescherichia sp. L3, assembly GCF_024656065.1. Lineage (NCBI taxonomy): Bacteria > Pseudomonadati > Pseudomonadota > Gammaproteobacteria > Enterobacterales > Enterobacteriaceae > Pseudescherichia > Pseudescherichia sp. L3. The sequence continues at coordinate 1,760,964 of NZ_JANKYC010000001.1, read as the reverse complement.
ATGCAGTGGCAGGTAGATCTGCGCAAGCTGAAAAAGGGTGATGAGTTCTCGGTGTTGATGTCGCGTGAAATGCTCGACGGCAAGCGCGAGCAGAGCCAGCTGCTTGGCGTACGACTGCGCTCGGACGGTAAAGACTACTACGCTATCCGCGCTGAAGATGGCAAATTCTACGATCGGAACGGCACCGGGCTGGCGAAAGGCTTTATGCGTTTCCCCACCTCTAAACAGTTCCGCGTATCGTCAAACTTTAACCCGCGTCGTCTGAACCCGGTGACCGGCCGCGTTGCCCCGCATAAAGGGGTAGATTTTGCCATGCCGCAGGGCACGCCGGTGCTGGCGGTGGGTGATGGCGAAGTCGTCACGGCCAAGCGCAGCGGTGCGGCAGGCTACTACGTGGCGATTCGTCACGGGCGGACCTACACCACGCGCTATATGCACCTGCGCAAGCTGCTGGTGAAAGATGGCCAGAAGGTGAAGCGGGGCGATCGTATCGCGCTCTCGGGTAATACCGGCCGCTCAACCGGCCCGCACCTGCACTATGAGGTGTGGATCAACCAGCAGGCGGTCAACCCATTAACGGCTAAGCTGCCGCGTACCGAAGGGTTGACCGGCAGCGATCGCCGCGACTACCTGGCGCAGGTGAAAGAGGTTATGCCTCAGCTGCGCTTCGACTAGCGTGCCCTAAAGAAGCGCTATGAAAGCCGGTCGCCCATGGGCACCGGCTTTTTCTTTTGTGCGAAGCCAGAGGTGTCGCTAAACTATCACCTCAATTGATACCTGGTTATTTCTCTGACCCGAGTCTGTCGGCTCCCGGAAGATGCATGGAAACGAAAAAAAATAACAGCGAATACATTCCTCAGTTTGAAAAGGAGTTCCTGCAGCCGCGCTACTGGGGCGCATGGCTGGGGGTTCTCGCGCTGGCAGGCGTATCGCTTATACCGGCCTCGGTACGCGATCCGCTGCTGGGCAAGCTGGGGCATTTAGGTGGACGACTGGGTAAAAGCGCTCGCCGCCGGGCGCAAATTAACCTGCTCTACTGCTTTCCTGAGAAGAGCGTAGCCGAGCGGGAAGCGATTGTTGATAAGATGTTTGCTACGGCTCCCCAGTCAATGGTGCTGATGGCTGAGCTGGCGATACGCGGCCCGAAGAAGGTTGCCGGTCGTATTCACTGGCAGGGCAAAGAGATTATCGACGAGATGCAGCGCAACGGTGAGAACGTGATCCTGCTGGTACCGCACGGCTGGGGCGTGGATATTCCGGCGATGCTGATGGCCTCCCAGGGGCGGCCAATCGCTGCCATGTTCCATAACCAGGGTAATAAGGTGCTCGATTACGTCTGGAATAAAGTGCGCCTCCGCTTTGGCGGGCGTCTGCACCCGCGCAACAGCGGGATCAAACCCTTTATTCAATCCATACGCCAGGGCTACTGGGGTTACTACCTGCCCGATCAGGATCATGGCGCGGAGCAGAGCGAGTTCGTCGACTTCTTTGCGACCTATAAAGCGACGCTGCCTGCCGTTGGCCGCCTGATGAAAGTCTGCCGCGCCCGCGTTGTGCCGCTGTTCCCGGTTTATGACAGCAAGACGCATAGCCTGACGATCGTGGTCAGGCCGCCCATGGACGATCTGCTGGACGCTGACGATAACACCATCGCCAGACGGATGAATGAAGAGGTAGAGCATCTCGTCAGTCCGAATCCGGAGCAGTACACCTGGATCCTAAAACTGCTTAAGACACGCAGGCCGGGCGAACAGGAGCCCTACAAGCGTAAAGAGCTGTTTCCGAGGAAATAGCAGACGAAAAAAAACCTCTCACCTGTGAGAGGTTTTTTATTAACCCGGGTGGATTTTATTCCACGGTCAGGATGCGGGTGGTGTTGGTGGTACCGATGGTGCCCATCACGTCGCCCTGGGTCACGATAACCAGATCGCCGGAGATCAGATAGCCCTTGTCGCGCAGCAGATTGACCGCATCGTGGGCAGCGGCCACGCCGTCGTTGTTGCTGTCGAAGTACACCGGGGTGACACCACGGTAGAGTGCCGTCAGGTTCAGGGTGCGCTCATGGCGTGACATGGCGAAGATCGGCAGACCGGAGCTGATGCGCGAGGTCATCAGCGCGGTACGGCCCGACTCGGTCATGGTGATAATGGCGGTCACACCCTTCAGGTGGTTTGCGGCATACATCGCTGACATCGCAATGGCCTCTTCCACGTTCTCGAACTGGATATCGAGGCGGTGTTTAGAGACGTTGATGCTGGGGATCTTCTCGGCACCCAGGCAGACGCGGGCCATCGCGGCCACGGTTTCCGCAGGATACTGGCCAGCAGCGGTCTCGGCAGAGAGCATCACGGCATCGGTACCATCCAGCACGGCGTTGGCGACGTCCATCACTTCGGCACGGGTTGGCATCGGGTTGGTGATCATCGACTCCATCATCTGGGTCGCGGTGATCACCGAGCGGTTAAGCTGGCGTGCGCGGCGGATCAGCGCCTTCTGAATGCCCACCAGCTCCGGGTCGCCAATCTCAACGCCGAGGTCGCCACGGGCCACCATCACCACGTCAGAGGCGAGGATCACGTCGTCCATAGCGTCCTGGTCACAGACGGCTTCCGCACGCTCAACCTTGGCAACGATTTTGGCATCGCAGCCTGCATCACGCGCCAGGCGGCGCGCGTAGTTCAGGTCTTCTCCGCAGCGCGGGAAGGAGACGGCCAGATAATCAACGCCAATCTGCGCAGCGGTGACGATATCGGCTTTGTCTTTGTCGGTCAGCGCCTCGGCGGAGAGACCGCCGCCCAGCTTGTTGATGCCTTTGTTATTCGACAGTGGACCGCCAACGGTCACTTCGGTAAAGACCTTCATGCCCTGAACTTCAATGACCTTCAGCTGTACGCGACCGTCGTCGAGCAGAAGAATGTCGCCGGGAACCACGTCCGCAGGCAGGCCTTTATAGTCAATGCCGACGCGCTCTTTATCACCTTCGCCTTTACCGAGATTGGCATCAAGCAGGAACTTGTCGCCAATGTTGAGGAATACCTTCCCCTCTTTAAAGGTCGATACACGAATTTTTGGACCCTGCAGGTCACCAAGAATAGCAACATGACGTCCCAGTTTTGCCGCAATCTCGCGCACTTTATCTGCACGCAGCTTGTGATCTTCTGGCGTGCCGTGGGAGAAGTTCATACGTACCACGTTAGCGCCAGCAGCGATGATCTTTTCGAGGTTATTATCGCGGTCGGTAGCTGGACCCAGGGTGGTAACGATTTTAGTTCTGCGAAGCCTTCTGGACATGTATTACTCCGTTGACTGAAACAACCAGGTGTTGCGTGAATATGAATTCGGCAGTTCTGCGCGCCGATTTGGCAAATCAAAAACTTAACCGAATGCCGTAATGAATTACAACGCTGTTATAAAAGTTTAATGTTTATCGCTCCCGGTCAGGAGCTCCTTATCAAAACGCGATTCTTTAAGCGCTTCCTTGACTCGCTTCAAGTTATCTCTGAATTTTGCTCCCCGACGCAGAGTAAAGCCTGTTGCCAGCACGTCGATGACCGTGAGCTGCGCCAGACGCGACACCATCGGCATATAGATGTCGGTATCTTCTGGCACGTCCAGAGTGATCGCCAGCGTCGCTTCCCGGGCCAACGGCGTTCCCGCAGAGGTGATGGCAATGACCATGGCATCGCTCTCGCGGGCCAGCTGCGCCAGCTCCACCAGGCTTTTGGTCCGGCCGGTGTGGGAGATCAGCACCACGACATCATCTTCGTTGCAGTTCATACAGCTCATGCGCTGCAGCACAATGTCATCGGTGTAGACCACCGGCACGTTGAAGCGGAAGAATTTGTTCATGGCGTCGTGCGCAACCGCCGCCGAAGAGCCAAGGCCAAAGAAGGCGATCTTCTTCGCCTGGGTGAGCAGGTCGACGGCGCGGTTGACGGCGGGCATATCCAGCGACTGGCGGACATGGTCCAGGCTGGCCATTGCCGACTCAAATATTTTACCCGTATAGGCCTCAACGCTGTCATCTTCATCGACATTGCGATTAACATAGGGCGTGCCGTTAGCCAGACTCTGGGCGAGATGCAGCTTGAAATCCGGGAAGCCACGGGTTTCCATGCTGCGGCAGAAACGGTTTACCGTGGGCTCGCTGACTCCGGCCTCGTGTGCCAGCGCAGCGATGCTGGAGTGAATGGCCTGATCCGGCGAGGTGAGTATGACTTCCGCCACTTTTCGTTCGGATTTGCTAAGGTGTTCCAGCTGAGACTGAATTTTTTCCAGCATGTTCATTATTAACGGGGTGCCCATGGCTAAAATCAACTTCAACAACGGATGAAATTGTGCTGCGGTTCAGTCGATATTACCCTTGTGGGGCCAGGAAAGGTAAAGAACAGCGGGAAAATTTGTTGTTTTTTTTCATTACATGATCAGAGTCGGATTTTAGCTACTCGATTCCAGACAAAATCCCTGATTTTTCAGGGCGATTTACCCAATTTTTAGCCGCCTGAGCGAAAGCGCACGGGAGGATAAGCGGTAACGGTTTCGGGTTTTACGTAAAAGCAGTACAGTGCAGTGTAATAAAATTACAGCTATGCCCTGGCGAAAGTACCGGGGCAGCCAACTGAGGAGAATGACATGGCGGTAACGCAAACAGCCCAGGCATGTGACCTGGTCATTTTCGGCGCGAAAGGCGATCTTGCACGCCGGAAATTGCTGCCTTCCCTGTATCAGCTTGAAAAAGCAGGCCAGATCCACCCGGAGACGCGTATCCTTGGGGTAGGGCGTGCGGACTGGGACAAAGAGAAGTACACCGAAATCGTGCGTGAAGCGCTCGAGACCTTCATGAAAGAGAAAATCGATGAAAGCCTCTGGGATACGCTCAGCGGACGCCTCGATTTCTGTAACCTTGACGTAAACGATACCACCGCATTTACCCGTCTCGGTGACATGCTCGATCAGAAGAACCGCGTTACCATCAACTACTTTGCCATGCCGCCGAGCACCTTTGGCGCTATCTGCAAAGGCCTGGGTGAAGCAAAACTTAACGCCAAGCCAGCGCGCGTGGTAATGGAAAAACCGCTGGGCACCTCCCTCGACACCTCTCGTGAAATCAACGATCAGGTGGGCGAATACTTTGAAGAGTGCCAGGTTTACCGTATCGACCACTACCTTGGTAAAGAGACGGTGCTGAACCTGCTGGCGCTGCGCTTTGCCAACTCGCTGTTCGTCAACAACTGGGACAACCGCACCATCGACCACGTGGAGATCACCGTGGCGGAAGAGGTGGGCATCGAAGGCCGCTGGGGCTATTTCGACCAGGCCGGGCAGATGCGCGACATGATCCAGAACCACCTGCTCCAGGTTCTCTGCATGATCGCCATGTCGCCGCCGTCGGATCTCTCTGCGGACAGCATTCGTGATGCGAAAGTGAAGGTGCTGAAATCTTTGCGCCGTATTGACCGTTCCAACGTGCGTGAAAAAACCGTACGCGGTCAGTACACCGCCGGTTTTGCCCAGGGCAAGAAGGTGCCGGGCTACCTGGAAGAAGAGGGCGCAAACAAAACCAGCAACACCGAAACCTTCGTGGCGATCCGCGTAGATATCGATGACTGGCGCTGGGCCGACGTGCCGTTCTACCTGCGTACCGGCAAACGCCTGCCGACCAAGTGCTCTGAAGTGGTGGTCTACTTTAAAACCCCGCCGCTGAACCTGTTCAAAGAGTCCTGGCAGGATCTGCCCCAGAATAAGCTCACCATCCGCCTGCAGCCGGACGAGGGCGTGGACATCCAGATCCTCAACAAGGTTCCGGGTCTCGATCACAAGCATAACCTGCAAACCACTAAGCTGGATCTGAGCTACTCCGAAACCTTTAACGAAAGCCATCTTGCGGATGCTTACGAGCGTCTGCTGCTGGAGACGATGCGCGGCATCCAGGCGCTGTTCGTGCGTCGCGACGAGGTGGAAGAGGCGTGGAAATGGGTCGACTCCATTACCGAAGCCTGGGCGATGGATAACGAATCACCGAAGCCTTACCAGGCCGGTACCTGGGGCCCAGTGGCGTCGGTAGCAATGATCACCCGTGACGGTCGCTCCTGGAACGAATTCGAGTAACCAACGCGTTCTGTTAAGACGGCCCTGCGGGGCCGTTTTTTTTTGTTTATTGCCCCTCTATTTTACCGGTAACATGATCTAACACAGATTCCCGCACAATTTTCGCTCTTTTGCATCGCCCCTGGATTCACCCGTAACGCTTTTTTTATTACACTGGCTGAAGCGATTTTGCCTCCGGCCTGCGGTGGATGAGTGGTTTACGCCCCCTCTGTTTTATGACCACACTGCCGTCCGGGACACCTCATTTTCAGGAGCCTTTATGAACTCGACATTGTTACGGGTAACAAAACGTATTATCGATCGTTCTCATGCCACCCGCAGCGCTTACCTTGCCCGCATCGAACAAGCGAAAAGCAGTACCGTTCATCGGTCGTCGCTGGCCTGCGGTAACCTGGCCCACGGTTTTGCCGCCTGCCAGCCGGAGGATAAGGCCTCGCTGAAAAGCATGCTGCGTAACAATGTCGCCATTATTACCTCCTACAACGATATGCTCTCCGCGCATCAGCCCTATGAACGCTACCCTGACATTATTCGTAAAGCGCTGCATTCGGTTAACGCCGTAGGCCAGGTCGCGGGCGGCGTACCCGCCATGTGCGATGGCGTGACCCAGGGTCAGGACGGGATGGAGCTCTCTCTCCTTAGCCGGGAAGTGATCGCTATGTCTGCCGCGGTCGGCCTGTCGCATAATATGTTTGACGGCGCGCTCTACCTGGGCGTCTGCGATAAAATCGTCCCGGGCCTGGCGATGGCCGCGCTGTCGTTTGGTCATCTGCCGGCCCTGTTTGTGCCGTCAGGCCCGATGGCCAGCGGCCTGCCCAATAAAGAGAAGGTGCGGATCCGCCAGCTTTATGCGGAAGGCAAAGTCGACCGCATGGCCCTGCTGGAGTCCGAGGCGGCTTCCTACCATGCACCCGGCACCTGTACCTTCTACGGTACGGCCAATACGAACCAGATGGTCATTGAATTTATGGGCATGCAGCTGCCTGGCTCGTCATTTGTGCATCCTGACGCGCCGCTGCGTGAAGCCCTGACCGTGGCGGCCGCACGCCAGGTGACGCGTCTGACCGGCAACGGTAACGAGTGGATGCCGCTCGGCAAGATGATCGACGAGAAGGTGGTGGTTAACGGTATCGTTGCCCTGCTGGCGACCGGCGGCTCCACTAACCACACCATGCACCTGGTGGCGATGGCGCGGGCGGCGGGCATTATCGTCAACTGGGATGACTTCTCTGAACTCTCCGAGGTGGTGCCTCTGATGGCACGCCTGTACCCGAACGGCCCGGCGGATATCAACCATTTCCAGGCGGCAGGCGGTGTTCCGGTGCTGATGCGCGAACTGCTGAAGGGCGGCCTGCTGCATGAGGATGTGAATACCGTGGTCGGCCACGGCCTGTCACGCTACACCCTTGAGCCCTGGTTGAACGAGGGCGAACTGGACTGGCGCGAGGGGGCCAGCGCGTCGCTGGACAGCGATATCATTGCCTCTATCGATAAGCCCTTCTCGCACCATGGCGGCACGAAAGTGCTCAGTGGCAACCTGGGACGCGCAGTGATGAAAACCTCCGCCGTTCCGGTAGAGAACCAGGTCGTCGAGGCCCCGGCGGTGATTTTTGAGAGCCAGCACGACGTGTTGCCGGCTTTTAAAGCCGGTCTGCTTGACCGTGACTGCGTGGTTGTTGTCCGACATCAAGGGCCAAAAGCGAACGGCATGCCAGAATTACATAAACTGATGCCGCCACTTGGTGTATTATTGGACCGCCGTTTCAAAATCGCATTAGTCACCGATGGACGGCTCTCCGGCGCATCAGGTAAAGTACCGTCGGCGATCCATGTGACACCAGAAGCGTATGACGGCGGGTTGCTGGCAAAAGTACGCGAGGGCGATATCATCCGCGTAAATGGACAGACAGGGGAGCTTACTCTGCTGGTGGATGAAACCGAGCTTGCTGCACGTCAGCCGCACATTCCTGACCTGAGTAGCGCGCGTGTCGGTACTGGCCGCGAAATGTTTAGCGCACTGCGTGAAAAACTCTCCGGTGCGGAGCAGGGCGCAACCTGTATCACTTTTTAAACTGATTAATTTTTTTAGATCGGGCGAGAGAAAAACTCTGATGAAAAACTGGAAAACGAGTGCTGAAGCAATCCTGAAAACGGGTCCTGTTGTACCGGTTATCGTGGTGAACAAACTGGAACATGCAGTACCGATGGCGAAAGCCCTGGTGGCCGGTGGCGTTCGCGTGCTGGAAGTCACTCTGCGTACCGCCTGTGCCATGGATGCGATCCGCGCCATTGCGAAAGAAGTCCCGGAAGCAATCATTGGTGCCGGTACGGTACTGAACCCGCAGCAGCTGGCGGAAGTGACCGAAGCAGGCGCGCAGTTTGCTATCAGCCCGGGCCTGACCGAGCCGCTGCTGAAGGCAGCAACCGAAGGCACTATTCCGCTGATCCCTGGCATCAGCACCGTGTCTGAACTGATGCTCGGCCTCGACTACGGTCTGAAAGAGTTTAAATTCTTCCCGGCGGAAGCCAACGGCGGTACCAAAGCGCTGCAGGCGATTGCTGGCCCGTTCTCGCAGGTGCGTTTCTGCCCAACCGGCGGCATCTCTCCGGCAAACTACCGTGACTATCTGGCGCTGAAAAGCGTGCTGTGCATCGGTGGCTCATGGCTGGTACCGGCTGATGCGTTGGAAGCGGGTGACTACGATCGCATTACCAAACTGGCTCGCGAAGCGGTAGAAGGCGCGCAGCAGTAATCGTTATGATAGCGTAACAAAAACGGGCCCTTCGGCCCGTTTTTTTATCCCTTCACTATCACGCTCGCGGCGGCGCTTTTCGCCCGTTCTACCGCATCCTCTACGCTTTCACCGGTGGCTAACGCCACGCCTAATCGCCGCGTGCCGTCGATCTCCGGCTTGCCGAACAGGCGCAGCTGAAGACCCGCGCCCACCGCCGCCTGTACGTTATCGAAGCACACGTTATCGCTCTTCAACGCGGGCAGGATCACCGCCGAGGCGGAGGGGCCATACTGACGTACGCCGCCTACCGGCAGACCGAGGAAGGCGCGGACGTGCAGAGCAAACTCCGAGAGATCCTGGGAGATCAGCGTGACCATGCCGGTATCGTGTGGACGCGGTGACACCTCGCTGAAGATCACCTCGTCGCCGCAGACAAACAGCTCCACGCCGAACAGACCATAGCCGCCCAGCGCCAGCACCACTTCCTCGGCAATAGCCTGGGCGCGGGAGAGAGCCAGCTCGCTCATCTGCTGCGGCTGCCAGGATTCACGGTAGTCGCCATCCTCCTGACGATGGCCGATAGGGTCACAGAAGTGCACCCCGTCAACGGCGCTCACGGTCAGGAGCGTAATTTCAAAGTCAAACTTCACCACGCCTTCGACAATGACGCGTCCCGCTCCGGCGCGCCCGCCAAGCTGGGCGTACTGCCAGGCATCGTGCAGCTCATCGGCGCTGCGAATAAAGCTCTGGCCTTTGCCGGACGAACTCATCACCGGCTTGATAATGCACGGCAGGCCGAGCGCCGCAACCGCTTCTGTGAACGCGACTTCGCTGTCGGCGAAGCGGTAGGTTGAGGTAGGCAGGCTCAGCTCTTCAGCGGCCAGGCGGCGGATCCCCTCCCGGTTCATGGTCAGCTTCGCGGCACGGGCGCAGGGCACAACCTGTTGGCCCTGGGCCTCAAGCTCAAGCAGCGTATCCGTGGCGATAGCTTCGATCTCCGGCACGATAAAATCCGGTTTCTCCTGCGCCACCAGCGCTTTTAACGCCTCACCGTCCAGCATGTTGATCACGTATGAACGATGGGCGACGTGCATTGCCGGGGCATCCGCATAGCGGTCCACCGCAATCACTTCAATACCCAGGCGCTGGCACTCAATCGCCACCTCTTTACCCAGCTCACCAGAGCCTAACAGCATTACACGCGTGGCTGCCGGACGCAGCGCCGTACCTAAAAAAGTCATACTCTCAACCCCTTAAAAATTTCGGACTATTATACACGAAAACGTTTGCGTGTCTTTTTTCGGCTTGCATTTCAGCGGGGAAATGCTTACTATTATACTGTATAAATAAACAGGTAAATGAGGCTGCATTATGGCGGTTGAAGTCAAATACGTGGTAATCCGCGAAGGTGAGGAAAAAATGTCTTTTGCCAGCAAAAAGGAAGCCGATGCGTACGACAAAATGCTCGATCTGGCGGAAGTACTGGAAGGCGTGCTGGTAAATGCCCCCGTTGCGTTTGATGACGCGCAGCGTGAGCAGATGGCGCTGTGGCTGGCGGAGCAGAAAGAGACCCTCAGTGCGGTATTCCGCTCGGGTAAGCTGCCGGATCCTGATGCCGCGCCAATGAAAAGCGATACCGTAACGGATATGCCGACGGCGAAGCGTAGCAAAGTAGCCTAACCGCAGCTTGCGCTGCCGGTAATTTGTACCATGCTTTGTGTGGGTTATGCGCACAGGAGATAAGCATGAACAAATCAGGATTACTGCTCGGCCTTGCCTTGCTGGCCGGCAGCGTTAGCGTACAGGCTGCCAATAGTAAATCAGTGAAGTTTCCCAGCTGTGAAGGGCTGGATGCCGCCGGTATCGCCGCCAGCGTCAAGCGCGACTACCAGCAAAATCGCATTGCGCGCTGGGCCGATGACCAGGAGACGCTGGGGCAGGCCGATCCTGTTGCCTGGATCAACGTCAAAGAGATTACTGGTAAACAGGATAAGTGGACCGTTCCGCTGACCGTTCGCGGCAAAAACACCGATATCCACTATCAGGTAGCGGTTGACTGCAAAGGTGGCAAGGCCGTCTATACCCATCGTTAACCCTCCCCGCCTTTTCGCTTCTTTAGTCAGCTTAGACATTTCCTGACAACCCCTCGCTTACTCTGTGGTTTGACACAGAATAAGCGAGGGAATTATGACTAACTGGATGAATCAATTACAGTCGCTGCTGGGCCAGAAAGGGGCGTCCGCCTCATCGGGTGACGGACAGGGACTTAGCAAGCTGCTGGTGCCCGGCGCACTGGGTGGCCTGGCGGGCCTGCTGGTCTCGAACTCCTCTTCCCGTAAGCTGCTCACGAAATACGGTACCAGCGCGCTGCTGATGGGCGGCGGGGCCGTTGCTGGCACGGTGTTGTGGAACAAATATAAAGATCGCGTGCGTAGTACGCATCAGGATGAGCCGCAGTTTGGTCAGCAGAGCTCGCCGCTGGATGTGCGCACCGAACGTCTCATCCTGGCATTGGTCTTTGCCGCGAAAAGCGACGGCCACATTGATGCGCGCGAGCGCGAAGCCATCGATCTGCAAATGCGCGAGGCGGGGGTTGAGGAGCAGGGCAGAGCGCTGGTGGCGCAGGCTATCGAGCAGCCTCTCGATCCGCAACGGCTGGCTCGTGACGTGCGTAACGAGGAGGAGGCGCTGGAGCTGTACTTCCTCAGCTGTGCGGCGATCGATATCGATCACTTTATGGAGCGCAGCTATCTTAACGCCCTCGGTGACGCTTTGAAGATCCCTCAGGACGTGCGTGACGGCATTGAACAGGACCTTAAAGCACAAAAAAGCGCGCTGCCAGGCTAGCTTACACGCGTTGGTGGCGCGTTTCGCTTGCAACATGCGTGGGTTTTGCCACCCTTATAGGGTGTAAACTGAAAAGATAACGCTATGCCACCAAAAGCAAAAAAAGTACCGCACGTCATGACTCAGCATGGCGACACGCGAACAGACGACTACTACTGGCTGCGCGACGATACGCGTTCGGATCAGGATGTCCTGGATTATCTGCACCAGGAGAATGACTACGGGCGCGACGTCATGGCCTCGCAGCAGTCATTACAGGATCGCCTGCTCAAAGAGATAGTCGACCGTCTCCCCCAGCGCGAAGTTTCCGCCCCCTATACCCGCAACGGCTACCGCTACCGGCACGTCTATGAGCCGGGGTGCGAGTACGCTATCTATCAGCGCCAGTCAGTGCTCAGCAGCGAGTGGGATGAGTGGCAGGTGCTGCTGGATGCCAACAAGCGGGCCGCGCGCAGTGAGTTCTATACCCTTGGCGGGCTGGCCGTGTCGCCGGACAATAAGATTATGGCGCTGGCGGAGGACTACCTCTCCCGGCGGCAGTACGGCCTGCGTTTTCGTAATCTGGATACCGGGAACTGGTATCCAGAGATGCTGGATAACGTCACGCCCGACTTCGTCTGGATCAACGACTCTGAAACGCTCTACTATGTGCGTAAGCATGCCAAAACCCTGCTGCCTTATCAGGTATGGCGGCACACCATCGGTACGCCTGCCTGTCAGGACGAGCTGGTCTACGAGGAGAAGGATGAGACTTTCTACGTTAGCCTGCATAAGACGACCTCCCAGCACTATGTAATTATCTACCTGGCCAGCGCCACGACCAGCGAATGTCTGCTGTTGGATGCTGAACTGCCGGATGCCCAGCCCATTATGTTTCTGCCCCGCCGCAAAGATCATGAGTACAATCTCGACCACTATCAGCACACGTTCTATCTGCGCTCAAATCGCGAGGGGAAAAACTTCGGCCTCTATCGCACCAAGGTGCGTAACGATAAGCAGTGGGAGGTGCTGATCCCGCCCCGGGATCACATCATGCTGGAGGGCTTTACGCTGTTTACCGACTGGCTGGTGGTGGAAGAGCGCCAGCGTGGCTTAACCAGTCTGCGACAGATCAACCGTAAAACCCGCGAGGTCACCGGCATCGCCTTTGACGATCCGGCCTATGTGACCTGGCTGGCCTATAATCCCGAGCCGGAAACCTCCCGGCTGCGCTACGGCTACTCCTCTATGACAACGCCAGATACGCTGTTTGAGCTGGATATGGATACCGGTGAACGGCGGGTACTCAAGCAGGCCGAGGTCCACGGCTTTGATGCCAGCCAGTACCGCAGCGAACATCTGTGGATCAAGGCGCGCGACGGCGTAGAAGTTCCCGTCTCGCTGGTTTATAACCAAAAACACTTCCGTAAGGGACAGAATCCGCTGCTGGTCTACGGCTATGGCTCCTACGGCACCAGCATCGATGCCGATTTTAGCAGCAGCCGCCTGAGCCTGCTGGATCGTGGCTTTGTCTATGCCATCGCCCATATTCGCGGCGGCGGCGAGTTGGGCCAGCATTGGTATGAGGATGGTAAGTTCCTTAAAAAGAGAAATACCTTCAACGACTATATCGACGTCTGTGACGCGCTGCTGGCGCAGGGCTACGGCTCTACACGCTACTGCTACGGCATGGGCGGCAGCGCCGGCGGGATGCTGATCGGCACGGTGATTAACGAGCGCCCAGGCCTGTTCCATGGGGCGATCGCTCAGGTGCCCTTTGTGGACGTGGTGACCACCATGCTGGATGAGTCGATTCCGTTAACCACCGGTGAGTTTGAGGAGTGGGGCAATCCGCAGGACGAGATCTATTATCACTACATGAAAAGCTATAGCCCGTACGATAACGTGAGCGCCCAGGCCTATCCGCATCTGCTGGTAACAACCGGCCTGCATGACTCCCAGGTGCAGTACTGGGAGCCAGCCAAGTGGGTCGCGAAGCTGCGGGCAACGAAAACTGACGATAACCTGCTGCTGCTGTGTACGGATATGGACGCAGGCCACGGTGGGAAATCAGGCCGCTTTAAATCCTATGAAGGCGTCGCGCTGGAGTTCGCTTTCCTGGTGGCACTGGCACAGGGCACGCTGCCCGGCAAGAAAAGCTAGTTTTCGTCGAGATAGTGCTTTAACGTCAGCCGCAGTTCGGGGCTCATGCGCTCCAGGTTGTTATATAGCCAGCGCAGGTAGCCCGGATCGCGGTCGGCGATCTCGGATACCGCTTTGCCGCGATATTTGCCAAAGGTAAAAGTCGTCATCAGGGCAGGGCGACCGGTAATCGTCGCCATTTGGTCCGGCGTCCAGCCCGACGTTTCCATGATGTCAATCAGCAGCGCGGCGGTGATGTAGCAATCATACAGCGCCCGGTGATGATGCAGCCCCGGCGGCGTCTGTACGTTCAGCTTACGCGACTTGTAGAGCGCCATGTTGCTGTACTGGATCCCCGGCCACAGGCGACGGGCCAGCTTCATGGTGCAAATCCACTCGCCGGGCATCTCGGGCAGTACGCGGCGGTCGAAGCTGGCGTTGTGCGCCACGTACCAGCTGCTGCCCAGGTAGTGGGGCAGTATCTCTTCGATCCACGGCTGATCGGCGACCATCTCTTCGGTGATGCGGTGGATGGCCATCGCCTGATGGCTGATAGGGCGATCCGGACGCACAAGGTGGCTCATCGGGTTCACAATCTGACCGTCGATGACATCCACCGAAGCAATTTCAACGATGCCGCCCTGCAGGCCACAGGTTTCAGTATCGATTACGCGTAACATCCTCTTCTCCAGCAACCGGGGCGATTATTTGATTTTAGGTTCGTAGGGCAGGCGTGAAAGCGACACGGATGCCAGGCGATGAGCAATTAACCGCTCGCGAAACCAGTCGCGCAGGTGAGCGGGCTGTTCGCGCTCTACCACCTCTGCGATAACCGGCATATTGTAGCGCTCTTTAAAGGCCACGCCAGCGGCCGCCAGGTCAACGTTAACTTTGTCCATCTCATCCTGAGGCAGAAGTGCAAGATTGGTTTTCATAGGTCCTCCCGGTTTAACGGCGCAAAAGTACTAAGCCTGCTGCAGAAAGGCAAGCCCGCATCGGTACAGACTCGACTGCACCATTATACAGAGTTATTCTTTGTCCTATAGACATAACAAAAGGGAATAGAACGATGGGTTTTACCGCTAAGTCTTCCTGCCGCACGCTACTGCTGTTGGCCTCTCTCGCTGCCTCGCCTGCGGTTTTCGCGCATGCTCACCTGAAACATCAGTATCCAGCCGCCGATGCGAACGTCACTGCGGCTCCCCAGGCGCTGACCCTCAATTTTTCCGAGGGCATTGAACCCAAGTTCAGCGGCGTAAAGGTAACTGGCTCGCAGCAGCAGGCGGTAAAAATTGGTGCGGTAAAGCGTAACGACAACGATAAAACACAGCTGATTGCGCCCATTGAGCAGGCGCTCACGCCCGGTGAGTATACCGTAGAGTGGCACGTTGTCTCCGTTGACGGGCATAAAACCCAGGGCAGCTACCGGTTTAGCGTGAAGTAATATGCTCGCGCTTTGCTACGTTGGCCTGCGATTTATCCACTTTCTGACCCTGATGCTGGTATTTGGCAGCACCGCGTTTGCACACTGGCTTGCCGACCCGACGATCCGCCCCGCGCTCCAGCGTCGTTTTATGCCTATGCAACGCGGCGCGCTGGCGCTGGCGTTTTTCAGTGCGCTGCTGATGTTTGCCGTGCAGGGCGGTATGATGGGCAGCGGTTGGCACGACGTTTGGCAGCCAGATATCTGGCTGGCGGTAAGCGAAACGCAATTTGGTAGCGTCTGGCTGTGGCAGATTATTCTCGCGCTGGCAGCATTGCTGCTGGGCTTTATGTATCAGCAGGGGCGGGTGCTGCTGCTGGTGACCGCCCAACTGCTGCTGCTGGCAAATACCGGCCATGCGGCGATGCATGATGGGGCGACCGGGGTGTTTACCCGGCTTAATTATGCTGTTCATCTTCTGTGTGCCGCCGCCTGGTTTGGCGGTCTGCTGCCGGTGCTGTATTGTATGCAGCGGGTAAAAACGCCCAGTCGTCTGGCGGCAATAAATAGCCTGATGCGTTTCTCCCGTTACGGACATCTGGCGGTTGCAGGGGTGTTACTCTCCGGCATCATCAATGCGCTTCTTATTCAGGGCGTGGTGCTGCCATGGCACAGTACATATGGTCAGTTGCTGCTGGTCAAATGCGCGCTGGTACTGCTGATGGTGATGATTGCCCTGGTAAACCGCTATGTGCTGGTGCCGCGTTTTCGTGTGCAGGAAGCTCAGGCGCGCGCGGCGTTTATCCGGATGACGCAAGCTGAAGTGGTTCTCGGCATTGTGGTGCTGGCAACGGTCAGCGTGTTTGCGACACTTGAACCTTTTTAAATAACTGGCGAAAAAATGAAAAAAAGTATTCTCACTCTTCTGTTACTCACCTGTTCGGTTAGTGCGCTGGCCGCACCGCAGGTGATCACCGTAAGCCGTTTAGATGTGGGTAAAGAGAAATGGGCGTTTAACCGTGAAGAGGTGATGCTCACCTGCCGTCCAGGCCATGCGCTGTTTGCTATCAACCCCAGCACGCTGGTGCAGTATCCGCTCAACGATGCCGCGGAGCAGCAGGTCGCCAAAGGCGAGAACAGCGGTCAGCCCATCTCCACTATTCAGGTTGACGATCCCGCGAAGCCTGGGGAAAAGATGAGTCTTGCCCCGTTTATCGAGCGTGCCGAAACGCTCTGCTAATGTCGGCGTGATTCATAACAAAAAACCGCAGGCTTCATTAACGAAGCGTTGCGGTTTTTTTGTTTACGGCCGTGACAATCACTCTTTTTTCCTGCCACCGAGTCTGGAGACTGGAAAAGCTGGCGCTGTCATCTATTCTTAAAGTGCCAGGCGTATTTAGCCTGCATTAATGCCAACTTTTAGCGCACGGCTCTCTCCCAAGAGCCATTTCCCTGGACCGAATACAGGAATCGTATTCGGTCTTTTTTTATCTTTTTGAATACTCAGCTTTTTTAGTCTCCCAACTAAACGCCGCGAAAATTTCATGAATTCTCTGTATTCAGGTTAAACCATAACATACTCGGCCCTACGGGCGTCCAGGGATTTTTTTGGCTATTAATCAATTTTTCTGCCCTCAAAGCTGCCACCGCTGAAGCGGCAGATCATGAATGCACAGTGCGATATCAGTTTGTTACTAACGATAAGTGGGCGCTGCTCTATCAGGGAAAGGGTAATGTGGCTATATCAATTACTGTTTAAACTCTTCTATGCCTATTAAAAATCGCTAAACTCCTGAGCCGGTCGCCAGAAGCCGTCGACAAAGTCCTCTACCGGATAGCAGCCGCCGTGACGGATGCGCTGCTCCTCCATAGAGACCAGGCACTGCTGTTCGGTATTATATACATCGATAACGATGTCATCGCAGCCACCATCCAGGTAGCAAATAAAAAGAACCAGCGCGACCATTCCATCCTCACTTCCGTACCGCTTAGATTAAGTGTAGGGGATGAAGGTAAAGAGAGGAAATTCCAGGCGTAAATAACTGGGCAGGGCAGGGTATGGATAAATAACCCGCCGGGCGGCGGGTTCAACGGATATCAGCCGAGGCGCATAATCCAGGTATCGGTTTGTTGATCGTAGTGCTCACGGTAAAGCACAGACTGTTCGCCGTTAAGCAGCGCCGGAATACTGGTATCAGCGTCCCAGGCATCAAGCTGCATACATAAATCGGGATCGGAGCTGCATGGAATGCGTAACGTCCGCTCTCCTGGCTCATTGCCTTGCAGCTCAGCATCATCTATCTCAAATTGGCCAATGCGCACGGTAGTTTTCGTCATAATGCTCTCCATTGATCTGCGGAATGTGGTACGACCAGTACAGTCACCCTATTTTTCAGCCTGGTACAACATGGCCTATCCCGCCAGTCAAAAAGTGCGCTTTTTTTCCGGACTTACGCTTTGTTGGCAAACAGACGACCGTCGCGAACCAGCTCCCGAGGGTAACTGTTCTTAAGGCGCGAGCCGACTTTTTTTGCCAGACCAAGGGGCTGCCCCTGGAACGTTACAATCACCTCGTCATGCGCGATTGCCGCCTGCGGGTAGATATCCCGGCCGCGATACCACTCTTCTGCTTCAGCGGGATCAAGCTCAAAGGCCAGCGGATTATCGGTGCCGGCAAGGGCAATCACCGCCTCATGCTGCCAGCGGTAGCCTTTGTTATGCGTCTCGGCGAGCTTGATACCGATGCGCGAAAAGCGGACTTTTCCGGTCAACGCCTCGATCTGCTCCGGGAAGAGCCAGAGCTCTTTATCACGCTGCCAAAGGCGTAATGTGTCGTCCCAATGCAGCCCGGAGGCCGCTGCGGCCTGGATTATCTGAGCGCTCTCCCGGCCTTTGACGGGCGAGAAGGGGAACTTACCCATCTTATAGCCGGGCGCAGGCAGCGGCTCGACCGAGGCCGTTTTACGCAGCCGGGCCACAAAGAATCCCTCACAATCGAAAATTTGCGGGAAGACGTGCAGGAAGCCGTCGGGGGTCAATGCCTGCGTGGCATCGGCAAACAGCTCCCCCAGCGGCAGGAACTCAACCGCATCGGGGTAGCGGGCCTTGAGCCAGTGGCAAATCGCTTCGTTCTCATCCTGGTTTAAGGTGCAGGTTGAGTAGACCAGCGTCCCGCCGGGGCGCAGAGCGTGAAAGGCACTGTCGATCAGCTCGCGCTGGGTGTCGGCGATCTCCAGATTGCTGGCAACGGACCAGTTTTTCAAGGCATCGGGATCTTTGCGCACCACGCCTTCACCAGAGCAGGGCGCGTCCAGCAGGATGGCATCAAAGGTTTCAGGCAGCGCCGCGCCGAATACCCGGCCATCGAAGTGGGTCAGGGCCACGTTGCGGATCCCGCAGCGGCTGATATTGGCATGCAATACCTTCACTCGGCTGGCGGAGAATTCATTGGCGAGGATCGCCCCGGTGTTATCCATCCGCGCGGCAATCTGGGTGGTTTTCGACCCGGGCGCGGCGGCAACGTCCATTACCCGCTGCGGCTGGTTGCCGTCGGCGAAGAGGGCGCTAACCGGCAGCATTGAGCTGGCTTCCTGAATGTAAAACAGTCCGCTGAGGTGCTCGGCGGTGCTGCCAAGCGGCAGTGCCTCTTCATCTTCGCGCTCGATCCAGAATCCCTCTTCGCACCACGGCACCGGCGTCAGCTGCCAGCCATAGGGGGCGACCAGGTCCAGAAACGCTGCCACGGAAATTTTAAGCGTGTTGACCCGAATGCTGCGGCGTAGCGGACGCTGGCAGGCGGCAATAAAGTCATCGAAGGAGAGATGCGTCGGCATAGCCAGACGCATCTGCGCAAGAAATTCTTCAGGAAGATAGACAGCGTTATGAGCCACGAATTACACCACCAGCAACAAATCAGGGGGCGCAGTGTAGCATAAAACGCTCCGGCGCAGCAGGCGCGCCGGAGCAGGGGGTTAGCGCGGCAGGGCAGTGCCCCAGGTGCGCCACTCTTTCGGCTCGCTATCCTGCAGCAGGAAGTGTTTGCCGGTTTGCGCCTTCGGTGCCAGCGGGGTCCCCGGTGGGGTTGCGAACGCAATGCCGCCGCGGATGAACTGGTTAAAGGTGCCGGTTTTCACCACGCCGCCCACCAGACCGAAGTCCAGCGAGTAACCTGATGCCAGCCAGAACACCGAGTTGTTGCGCACCAGGTGCTCGAAGCGCTTGCTGATGCGTAGGCCAACCATGACCCGGTCCGAGAGCGTGCCCAGGGTCAGGCCGGTCACCGTACCCACCTCAATACCGCGGAACAGCACCGGAGTACCGATATTCAGCCCGCCCGCTTCAGGGGCCTCAACCACAATGCTCAGGCCGTCGACATAGCGTGAGTCAGCGATGGTGGCTTCCTGCAGTTCAAACTCCCGGCGGGCAGTACCGCCCCGGCCCGGCTCAACGTTGATATAGGGCTGCAGAATAGTATCAAGGTGCTCAACCCCGGCCGCTGAGATCTGCGGCGTAATCACCGAGAAGCGCGTACCGCTGCGGGCAAAGGTGTTCACATACTCTGGATAGAGCACAGCAGTGGCCTGCACTTCGTTACGCTCGGTAATCAGCTCCAGATCCTGCACCTGACCGATATCAATGCCGAGGTATTTGATCGGCATGCCAGGGGCAAGCTTGCCTGCATCAAAAGCGTGGAGTTTGATCTGTCCGCCCACGGCACGTGCCGCAGTTTCTGACGGGAAGAGGATCCGCTTGTCGCCTTTGCGAGTAGAGGCGTTGGCACCGTTAAGGTTATCAAAGCTCACCGCACCCTTGATGGCTCTGGCAAGCGGGGAAGCCTGCACCGTTAGCCCGCTGCCGTTAAGCTGCACTTTCGCGCCACCTTCAGCCCAGAAGACGCTGTTAGGCGTCAGCAGGGACTGATACTCCGGCTTAACGTGCAGCTGAATATCAAACGCATTAGCGCGTGGACGGACGTTGATGACCTCGCCCACCTCAAACTTACGATAGAGCACCACCGAACCGGCCTGCACGTCCGGCAGCTTCTCGGCGGTCAGGGTCAGGGTGGTAGTCGGCAGGTCGCTGAGGCTGTTTTCTATCGCCTTATCGATGTTTGCGAACAGCGGATAGGTAGATTTGATCTCGCCTTTGGTTCCCGGGAGGATGCGGATCCCGCCGCTGATCCACTCGTTGGCGCTGGCGGCAAGGAACTCTATGCCGTCCAGGCCTACTTTGACGTCGACCCGGCTGTTAACCACAAACTTGCTGTCGCCCTGCACCAGTTCACGGTACTGGGGATCGATAGCCACAGCAAAAGAGACGCCTTTCGCGGACAGATTGCGCTCCAGTACCTGGCCTATCCGCACCCCGTGCAGCACGATGGGCTGACCTGCGTCAATGCCGTAGCTCTCCGGTGCGGTCAGGGTTAGCGTCACCACGCCCGGCTCCTGAAGCAGGGTTTTGTCTGCGGGCAGCACAACGAAGTTGTCTCGCGGCTCGCCTTCCCCCGGGACCAGTTCAAGGGTGGTGCCGGTAAGCAGCGAGCTGACGCTGGCATTGTCTAAAGAGAGCTTGGGACTGCGCATCTCAATGCGCGTATTGGCGCGCAGAAGATTAACCACGCTCGGGTCAACGGTCATCTCTCCGCTCACCGCGCCGCCGGGGTTAAGATCGAGCTTGGTCAGCTCGCCGACCTCCAGCCCCTGGTACATCAGCGGGGTAGAGCCAGCTTTCAGCCCCTCGCCACCGGGCAGGGCGAGCTTAACGATCACCCCGCGCTGGCTGTGGGCCAGATCTTTATACAGGCCGAACTCGTCATCGCTCTCTGCCGGTTTCGATGCTTCCGGGGAGTCAAAGGCAATGGCACCGTTGACCAGCGAGGCAAGGCTCTCCAGCTCTACCTTCGCCCCGCTCAGGCCGACGTCCGCCTTCACGCCAGAGACGTTCCAGAAGCGGCTGCCTTTTTTTACCAGGCTGGTGAAGCGGCGCTCAATCAGCACGTCAATGGTGACGCCCTGCTTGTTGGCATTGATCGAGTAGTCGTAGACGCGCCCGACGGGGATTTTGCGGAAATAGACCAGCGAGCCGCTGCTCAACGAACCGAGGTCGGGGGCGTGGAGATGGATCATCAGCTCGCCGTTGCTGAGGCGATACTTCGGCTGGGTATCAAGGGCCGTAAAGTGATCCTGCGGCTCGCCCTTGCCGGGCATCATGCCGATGTAGTTCCCGCCGACCAGCGCATCCAGCCCGGAGATCCCCGCCAGCGACGCTTTTGGCGTTACCAGCCAGAACTGAGTATCGTTACGCAGGGCATCCTTCATATCCGCTTTGATACTGGCCTTCACCTCAATTTTATTGAGATTTTCGCTCAGGCGGATGTCCTGCACGGTACCCACCTCAACGCCCTGGTAGCGCACCGGCGTACGCCCGGCCACGATGCCGTCAGCCGAGACGAAATCGATGGTGATGGTGTTACCGCGATCCTCATAGCTGCTCCACAAGAGCCAGCCAGCAATCATTAGTGCGATAACAGGTAGCAGCCAGAAAGGCGAAATTCGACGTTTTGTTTTAATGCGCGCTTCAGTCGGCGAAGCGGGGGTTTCCTGACTCATGTGCATCCCAAAGTAAGCGGCTGTCCAGCCATTCCACAGCAAGAATAGTCAAAATTACCGCTGCGCCGAAATAAAACGCAGCGGGACCCATGGTAAACGCGAGAAGCTGATCGCGGTTAATGAGTGACATCGTTATTGAAATCACAAACAGATCGAGCATCGACCAGCGGCCAATCCATGTCACGAAACGCAACAGCAGCAGGCGCGTGCGCAGCCCTTGCTCGCATTTAAAATGGATACTCACCAGCAGTGTAAACAGGACGATGACTTTGGTAAACGGCACCAGGATACTGGCGATAAAAACAATGCCCGCGACGGCGACGTTGCTGCTCGCCAGCGACATAATCCCGGACATGATGGTATCCGCCTGCCGCGAGCCGTTGACATAGACAACTGAAATAGGCAGCAGGTTGGCCGGCAGCAGAAACACCATTGAGGCAATAAGCGCGGCCCAACACTTCTGAATGCTATGCCGTCTGCGGTAGCGCAGCGGAATATGGCAGCGAGGACAGCGTCCCCGCGGATCAGGCAGACCGGTGAAGTGGCACCCCAGGCAGACGCGCAGATTCTCGTGCGGGCGCGTAGCGGGGCGCTGAGGGTAGAAACGCTCCCACAGCTGCTCAATATTGAGATGGATAAGGGTCAGGATGCTTAAAATCACCAGCGCGATAAAGGCGATCAATCCCACCCCTGGCTGCAGATACGCATAGTCCTGAACCTTTATTGAGGCGACGCCGATGCCGATCAGGTAGATATCCAGCATTACCCACTCTTTCAGCCTCTCCAGCATCAGCAGCACCGGGCGCAGGTTCATCCCCAGTCGGTTACCAAACCAGAGATAGGCGATAGCGGCCACCAGCACCAGCGGGGCTCCGACGGTACAAAACAGTACCATAGCGGCGGTGAGCGGATCGCCCTGGGAGGTCATCAGCCAGATCCCCATCAGCAGGTTGGCATCAATACGCGTCCCCAGCAGGTAGAGGTGCAGCAGCGGCTCGCCCCACGCAAAGGGCATCAGCATCAGCATGGTGATGGCCATCGCCCCAAGTCGGGTAAGTGACCAGTCCCGGCCATCGCGGACCTTCGCATCACAGCGCGGGCAATACGCACTTTCGTGTGATTTCATTGCAGGCAGCGCAAAAAGCGTATCGCACTGCGGGCAGCGCTGATAATGTGCTCGTGGCAGAGGATCGCCAATAGCACGAATCGCCATTTTCTTACCGGTGACTAACTTTTGAGTTTTCAGCGCCATGACGTATTTTGGACTATGTTCGAATTAATCTATCTTAACTCATGAATGGATTATCTTGAGCATGAAGGCATTTAATGTTTATTTTAATAGGCTAGGCTACCTTTTTTTGTATGACAACAAGTGATTGAATAATGAACAAAAGTGAATTTTACGCGGAGTTGAACCGCGATTTTCAGGCATTGATGGCAGGTGAAACCAGTTTTTTAGCCACGCTCGCGAATACCAGCGCGCTGCTGTTTGAACGCCTTGAGGGCGTTAACTGGGCAGGTTTTTATCTGCTGGAGGGCGATACGCTGGTGCTAGGCCCGTTCCAGGGCAAGATTGCCTGCGTGCGCATTCCGGTAGGCCGCGGCGTTTGCGGTACGGCAGTGGCGCAAAACAGCGTCCAGCGCGTGGAAGACGTCCATGCGTTTGACGGGCATATCGCCTGCGATTCTGCCAGCAACGCGGAAATTGTTCTGCCGCTGGTGGTTCAGGATAAGATTATTGGCGTGCTTGACATCGACAGCACGGTATTTTCTCGCTTCACGGCCGAGGATGAGCAGGGGCTGCGCGAGCTGGTTTCGCATCTCGAACGCCTGCTGGAAGCGACCGATTATCAAAAATTCTTTGCGGGCGACGCAGTATAATCAACGGATAACGTAGCATTTACTGATGGGGTCATTATAATGACGCCTGTTCATGCCTGCGGCTTGTTGGCAACGTCCGTTGTAATCAGGAAATTTCATGGAAAATCAACCTAAGTTGAATAGCAGTAAAGAAGTTATCGCCTTTCTGGCCGAACGTTTTCCTCACTGTTTCAGTGCAGAAGGTGAAGCGCGCCCCCTGAAAATTGGTATTTTTCAGGATCTGGTAGAGCGCGTTGAAGGAGAGATGAGCCTCAGCAAAACTCAGCTTCGTTCTGCGCTGCGTCTTTACACCTCAAGCTGGCGCTACCTGTATGGGATCAAAGCAGGCGCGACGCGCGTCGATCTCGACGGCAATCCAAGCGGTGTACTGGACGAACAGCATGTTGAGCATGCGCGTAAGCAGCTGGAAGAGGCGAAAGCCCGTGTCCAGGCCCAGCGTGCTGAACAGCAGGCCAAAAAGCGCGAAGCCGCTGCTGCTGCCGGTGAGCAGGAAGATGCGCCACGCCGCGAGCGTAAACCGCGTCCTGCACCGCGCCGTAAAGAGGGCAACGAGCAGCGTAAACCACGCGCCGACAAACCTGCCGCGAAACCTCAGCGCGCACCGCGTGAAGAGCCACAGCATACGCCAGTATCCGATATTACTGCGCTGAACGTGGGTCAGAACCTCAAGGTGAAAGCGGGCAACAACGCAATGGACGCCACTGTACTGGAGATCACCAAAGACGGTGTTCGTGTACAGCTGACCTCAGGCATGTCGATGATTGTACGCGCAGAACACCTGTTGTTCTGAAACGGAGGCCAGGCCCGGCATGAACACTTTGTTTAAGCGCACCGCGTTGGCTGGCCTGTTCCTGATTGCAGGACAGGCTTTTGCCGTTGAAGATATTACGCGTGCCGATCAGATTCCGGTATTAAAGGAAGAGACCCAGCATGCAACGGTCAGTGAGCGCGTGACATCGCGCTTCACCCGTTCCCATTACCGTCAATTCGATCTCGATGAGGCATTCTCGGGCAAGATTTTCGATCGCTATTTAAACTTGCTGGACTACAGCCATAACGTGCTGCTGGCAAGCGACGTTGAGAAGTTCATGCCGAAGCGGAGCGTGCTCGGCGAGGAGCTGCGTACCGGCAAACTCGACGTGTTTTATGCGCTCTATAACCTGGCGCAGAAGCGCCGGTTTGAACGCTATCAGTATGCGCTGAAGGTGCTTGAGCGGCCGATGGATTTCACCGGCAACGACACCTTCAACGTAGATCGCAGCAAAGCGCCGTGGCCGAAAGACGACGCGGAGATGAACGCCCAGTGGGATGCCAAGGTGAAGTTCGATGAGCTGAGCCTGAAGCTGACCGGTAAGGACGAGAAAGAGATCCGCGAGACGCTGACCCGTCGCTATAAGTTCGCGATTCGCCGTCTGGCGCAAACCAACAGTGAAGACGTCTTCTCTCTGGCGATGACCGCCTTTGCCCACGAGATCGACCCGCACACTAACTATCTGTCGCCGCGTAACACCGAGCAGTTCAATACCGAAATGAGCCTCTCTCTTGAGGGGATCGGGGCGGTGCTGCAGATGGACGACGACTACACCGTGATTAACTCCATGGTAGCAGGCGGTCCGGCAGCGAAGAGCAAAGCCATCACCGTTGGCGATCGTATCGTTGGCGTCGGCCAGCCGGGCCAGAACATGGTGGACGTGATTGGCTGGCGTCTTGACGACGTGGTTGCCCTGATCAAAGGTCCGAAGGGAAGCAAGGTACGCCTTGAGATCCTGCCTGCCGGTAAAGGGACCAAGACCCGTATCGTCACCCTGACCCGGGAGCGTATCCGCCTTGAAGATCGCGCCGTGAAGATGTCGGTGAAAACCGTCGGCAAAGAGAAGGTGGGCGTGCTGGATATTCCTGGCTTCTACGTTGGCCTGACCGATGACGTCAAGGTGCAGCTGCAGAAGCTGGAGAAACAGAACGTCAGCAGCGTGATCATCGATCTGCGCACCAACGGCGGCGGGGCGCTGACCGAAGCGGTTTCACTCTCCGGCCTGTTTATTCCGTCTGGTCCAGTGGTGCAGGTGCGAGATAACAACGGCAAAGTGCGAGAAGACAGCGATACCGACGGCGTCGTCTACTACAAAGGCCCGCTGGTGGTGCTGGTTGACCGCTTTAGCGCCTCGGCGTCAGAGATCTTTGCTGCCGCGATGCAGGACTATGGCCGGGCGCTGATCGTTGGTGAGCCGACCTTCGGTAAAGGCACGGTGCAGCAGTATCGCTCTCTTAACCGCATCTACGATCAGATGCTGCGTCCGGAGTGGCCGGCGCTGGGTTCGGTGCAGTACACCATTCAGAAATTCTACCGCGTTAACGGCGGCAGCACGCAGCGTAAGGGCGTGACGCCGGATATCATCATGCCGACCGGCAATGAAGAGACCGAAACCGGTGAGAAGTTTGAAGATAACGCGCTGCCGTGGGATAGCATCAACGCTGCGACCTTTGTGAAATCTGGCGATTTGACGCCGCTTGGGCCGCAGCTGCTCAAGGAGCATGACGATCGTATTGCCAAAGATCCGGAGTTCCAGTACATCCTGAAGGACATTGCTCGCTTCAATGCCCTGAAAGATAAGCGGAATCAGATATCTCTCAACCTTGCCCAGCGTGAGAAAGAGAACGCGGAAGATGACGCGATTCGCCTGGCCCGCCTGAACGACCGCTTTAAGCGTGAAGGCAAGCCGGTGCTGAAGAAGCTGGACGATCTGCCGAAGGATTATCAGGAGCCGGATCCCTACCTTGATGAGACGGTGCATATCGCCCTCGACCTGGCACATATCGAGAAAGATAGCCCGCCAGCGCAGCCCGCTAAAGCACAGTAAACCGCAACAGGCACAAGAAATTGTGCCTGTTTTTTTTAACAAGCGTATCGCGGCGTAAGGCTGCCGCGTCTAAATGTAAAGTTGTGTCTTTCTGGTAACTTACGCGCGGGTTATGCTTGAAAATAGCCAATATACCCATACGATGTGGGTAGTCGCATAGTGCGTTTTGTTAAGTTGAGGTTAAAAGAAAATTATGATGCGGATCGCGCTCTTCCTGTTAACGAACCTGGCGGTGATGCTGGTCTTCGGGCTGGTGCTGAGCCTGACGGGTATTCAGTCGAGTAGCGTTCAGGGCTTGTTGATCATGGCGCTGCTGTTTGGTTTTGGCGGCTCGTTCGTTTCGCTGTTAATGTCGAAATGGATGGCCCTGAAGTCAGTCGGAGGAGAAGTCATTGAGCAGCCGCGCAACGATATGGAGCGCTGGCTGATGAACACCGTGGCGCAGCAGTCGCAGCAGGCAGGCATCGCGATGCCGCAGGTTGCCATCTATCACGCCCCGGACATTAACGCCTTCGCCACCGGCGCGCGCCGTGATGCGTCGCTGGTTGCGGTAAGCACCGGCCTGCTACAGAACATGAGCCGTGATGAGGCCGAAGCGGTTATCGCTCACGAGATCAGCCACATCGCCAACGGTGACATGGTGACCATGACCCTGATCCAGGGCGTGGTGAACACCTTTGTTATCTTTATCTCGCGTATCCTGGCGCAGATCGCCGCAGGCTTTATGGGTGGCAACCGCGACGAAGGCGAAGAGAGCAACGGCAACCCGCTGATCTACTTTGCGGTGTCGATGGTGCTGGAGCTGGTGTTTGGTATTCTGGCGAGCATTATCACCATGTGGTTCTCACGTCACCGTGAATTCCATGCCGATGCCGGATCGGCGAAGCTGGTAGGCCGTGAGAAGATGATAGCTGCTCTGCAGCGTCTGAAAACCAGCTACGAGCCGCAGGAAGCCAGCACAATGATGGCCTTCTGCATCAACGGGAAATCCAAATCCCTGAGCGAGCTGTTTATGAGCCACCCGCCGTTGGATAAGCGTATTGAAGCCCTGCGCAGCGGCGAGTACTTGAAGTAACACAAGCCGTTGTAATAAAAAGCGCGTCTAAGGACGCGCTTTTTTTATGCCTGGGATTTCTGCGTCATCCGCAGGCTACTGAAAGCGGCGGCAACGGCGGCTAATACCGCAGCAAACAGCAGCGCAACGTGCGTGGCGTGATCGGTAAAAAGATTAAACATCAACGCGACCAGCGCGGCCCCGATGCTCTGCCCGAGCAGGCGCGCCGTGCCAAGCATACCGCTGGCTCCGCCGCTGCGCTGACGCGGCGCGGCTGTGATAATGGTGTGGTTATTGGGCGACTGGAATAGCCCAAAGCCCGCGCCGCAGAGCATCATCCGCCAGATGATATCCATATCCGACGGTGCCGTAGGGAGAAGCGCCAGTGCCAGCAGCCCCGCAGCCATGACCGCCAAACCCACCGCACCCAGCAGACCCGCGTGAACCCGTTCAATCAGATACCCCGCCAATGGGGCCATCACCATGGTTGCCAGCGGCCACGGGGTCAGCAGTAGCCCGGTCTCCACCTCACTGCGTCCAAGCACGCTCTGCATAAAGAAGGGCAGTGAGACCAGGGCGAGCATCTGGGCGCAGAATGAGCAGATTGAGGTGCAGATAGAGAGCGAAAAAAGCGGAATGCGCAGCAGATCTACCGGCAACAGCGGCACGGGAAGCCCAAGCTGGCGGCGAATAAAGAAATACCCGATGACCAGCATGACCGCTACTTCTCCAGCGATCAGCGTCAGAGACTGCCCCTGGGCAAAGCCCCCGAGAGCCAGGATCAACAGGCCAAAGGTGAGGGCGTTCATCACCGCACTGGGCAGATCGAAGCGCGTCGTGCTGCGGCGCGGCGGGTTGGCGGGCAGATAGCGCATCGCCAGCAGCAAAGAGACGATCCCCAGCGGCACGTTGATCAAAAATAGCCACTGCCACGAACCAACGGCGAGGATCGCTGCGGCAATGGTCGGGCCCGCCGCCGACGAGACCGCGACGACAAACGAGTTAATACCCATCCCCCGGCCCAGGCTGCGCTGAGGGTAAATGAGCCGAATCAGCGCCGTGTTAACGCTCATTAGCGCCGCGCCGCCGAAGCCCTGGGCGATTCGAGCAAGGGTTAGCATGGTGAGCGAATCGGAGAGGGCACAGAGAAACGAGGTGACGGTAAAGAACGCCAGTCCGCACTGGTAAACCCGTCGGTAGCCAAACATATCCCCCAGAAATGCAAAGGAGAGCAGCGAGATCACGATAGCAATCTGGTAAGCGTTAACCACCCAGATCGAGCTTGCCGGGGAGACGTGCAGATCGCTGGCGATAGTCGGCAGCGCCACGTTAGTGATGACGCCGTCAAGCACCGCCATGGCAATACCGATGATGATGGTCAGTATCGCTCCGTAACGCTGCGGTATCGGCAGGCCTTCTGTAAAAGATTTATCCATAGAGTTTATATGATTAAGCTGAAATTATTATCGTGAGAACGATTTTACCCGCTGCGCGCTGTTTTTATATCGCAGATTTGTAACGAAGTTAACAAACTGCCATTGCGGGCGACCCGCGACGAAATTATAATAAAAACCTATTCTAAATTTTATAAAACACTCGCGATGAGGTGATTAATGGCAATCGCAGATTTGGACAAACAGCCAGATTCTGTCTCTTCAGTACTGAAGGTCTTTGGCATTCTGCAGGCGCTCGGGGAAGAGCGGGAAATTGGCATTACTGAACTGTCTCAGCGTGTGATGATGTCAAAAAGCACCGTTTATCGCTTTTTGCAGACGATGAAATCCCTTGGCTACGTGGCCCAGGAGGGGGAGTCAGAGAAGTACTCCCTAACGCTTAAGCTCTTTGAACTCGGCGCACGCGCGCTGCAAAACGTCGATTTAATTCGCAGCGCCGATATCCAGATGCGTGAGCTTTCGCGCCTGACCAAAGAGACGGTGCACCTTGGCGCGCTGGATGAAGACAGCATTGTCTACATCCATAAAATTGACTCTATGTACAATCTGCGCATGTACTCCCGTATCGGCCGCCGCAACCCGCTCTATAGCACCGCCATCGGTAAAGTGCTGCTGGCCTGGCGCGATCGCGAGGAAGTGAAACAGATCCTTGAAGGCGTTGAGTATAAGCGCAGCACCGATCGCACTATTACCACTACCGACGATCTGCTACCCGTGCTTGATACCGTTCGCGAGCAGGGCTATGGCGAAGACAACGAAGAGCAGGAAGAGGGGCTGCGCTGCATTGGTGTGCCGGTCTTTGACCGCTTTGGCGTGGTCATCGCAGGCCTGAGTATCTCCTTCCCAACGCTGCGCTTCTCTGAAGAGCGTCTGCATGAATATGTTGAGATGCTGCATACCGCAGCGCGTAAAATCTCCGAGCAGATGGGCTATAACGACTATCCGTTCTGATACCAGACGCCGCGCCAGACGCGGCGTTTTCATCTCTGCTCCCTCTTTGCCGCGGTTTCCTGAATAGTCAAATAGCGCTACAGTTAGCTCCGGTTTAATATGCCAGTAGTAACCTGTTTGCATAAGACGTTGATTCGGAGAGAAGAGTGAGAAAGTTTCGGTGGCTGCTCTTGATTGCCATCCTGGTAATTTGCCTGATGCTCTGGACTCAGATGCTCAATGTGATGTGCGATCAGGACGTACAGTTTTTCAGCGGTATTTGCGTTATCAATAAATTTATCCCCTGGTAGCGGCATTTTTGCTTCGAATCATTCCCTTCCTTAATGTCAGTGGTAAGATAGCGCGTCAACATTGAGGTGGTGTAATGAACGAAGTACTGAATTCGGGCGCGTTCAATCTTGCGTCCCTGGTAATTTCTTTGGTGGTGTTGGTCGTTGGGCTAATACTGTGGTTCTTTGTAAACCGGGCCAGCTCCCGCGCTAATGAGCAGATTGAACTGCTTGAGGCGCTACTGGATCAACAAAAACGACAGAACGTGCTGCTGCGTCGCCTCTGCGAGGCCAACGCGCCGGAAAAAGCCGAGCCGGAAGCAAAAACGGCGGCAACAGTGCAAACCGACGGCGACGATTTTATCCGTCTGGTGGCTGAACGCTAAATAAGCTGGAAAGGGTGGTGAGTGATGGCATGGAAAAATCCCTGGTATAATCCAGCCCTGACTCACCATACGCCCCAGGGGTTTCGTAATCTGACCCCCGGTGGGCATCAGCCCGGTGACGTTGAGCGCTGGCAAAAAGAGCGCCGCGCCGCCGGGCTGCCGCATCCTCCCGAGGGCGGCTACGACACTTTTCTTCAGCAGCGGTGGCAGCGTGCCGAAATAGGCGGCAGCGGGGACGGGGTCTGGTGGTTGGGCCATGCCAGCATGCTGCTCCGTCTGGACGGCTGTTATCTGCTGGCGGATCCGCTCTTCTTTAACCGTGCCTCCCCGGTACGCTTTACCGGGCCGCAGCGCAAAAGTCCCGCGCCGCTGAACGTTAGCGATCTGCCGGCGCTGGATGCCATCCTCATTTCGCATAACCATTACGATCATCTCGATACCCGCACCATCCGCGCCCTGTTAAAACGCTTTCCAGACGTCACGCTGTTTGTTCCCCTCGGGCTGGGCCGCTGGTGTCGCCGCCACGGCGTGCGCCACGTGGTCGAGCTTGACTGGTGGCAGAGCTTCACCTTCCAGGGAATGACCCTAAGCGCCGTACCCGCCCAGCACTGGAGCATGCGTACGCCGTGGGACAGAGATCGTTCACTCTGGTGCGGTTGGGTCGTGGAATCCCGGGCGCATCGCTTCTGGTTTGCCGGCGACACCGGCTACACGCCGGACCTGCTGGCGATCCCCGAGCGCCTGGGCAAACTCGATTCCGCTGCGTTGCCGGTCGGTGCCTATGCACCACGCTGGTTCATGTCCGTGCATCATATGGATCCGCAGCATGCGGTGTCACTCTGGCAGCAGATCGGTGAGCCGCTGGCTTTTCCTATCCACTGGGGCGTCTTTGAGCTGGCGGATGAAGCGGTGGACGAGCCAGCCCGGGAGCTGGCCGCGGTATTAAACGAGACGGTGACCCAAACGGATAACTTTAGGATCCTGAAAATAGGTGAGTATTTATCTCTCGATGCCCAGACTATTAAACAGACAGCAGAGTAGCCTGGAGAGGTTATATAAACGATATTATTTTTAGCGAAACGTTTTTATTGCTTTGAATTGATGCAGTGTCATTAAACTTTCATTATTTTGGTGCAGGGGGTGCACTAATTGAGCAACAATTATTCGGTGGTCAACTTATCCATTTCTGATTGCCGGGCAAAAACGTTTTCACTCACCCGTTTTCATGATTTTTCAGTAGGCTATTGCACAAAAATTGCTAACGACATGCTCTATTTAGCCATTGTAAAGCTCAGGCTGGACGACACGACATCGCTGTGTCAGGTTAGCTGCACATCTGTTGTTCTGCTTGCCGCTGAATTTGTGCGACAGATCCAGACATCATTAAAAATGGCTTGCCATAATTAACGTTGTATGTGATAACACGGTGTAGGTTAAACGAGGTACAGTTCTGTTTATGTGTGGCATTATCAGTAAAGAAGTTCTGAGTAAACACGTTGTCGTTGAATACTGCTTCTCTGCCGAACCTTATTTAGTGCCTCATGCAGTAATGTCTCAGTTTCATCTCGGTCAATGCCTGCGGGCTAAGAAAACACTCTAAGGAATTTTGCAAATGGCAAAGATTAAAGGTCAAGTTAAGTGGTTCAACGAGTCTAAAGGCTTTGGTTTCATTACTCCTGCTGACGGCAGCAAAGACGTGTTCGTACACTTCTCTGCAATCCAGGGTAACGGCTTCAAGACTCTGGCTGAAGGCCAGAACGTTGAGTTCGAAATTCAGGACGGCCAGAAAGGCCCAGCAGCGGTTAACGTTACTGCTATCTGATTTTCCTCCACTGCTTGAGCGCGATTAGCGCATCAATGTCAGCGTAAAAGCCTCGCCGCGTGCGGGGCTTTTTAATGCTTGTTTTTCAAAATGTTACTGTAAGCCTCTCCATTCTTCTTTTGTTGCAAAGCCATACCGTTATTAGCACACTTTTTTCCCTTTCTCTTGTTGTTTCCTGTCAAATCAGCGGGTTAATCCGTTTCAGGAGCCAAGGTGAAAAACAAATCTCTTTCCAGCAACTATACCCCTCTGCGTTTTGCCTTGCTCTGCGTGGCCATTATCTGTGCGCTGGGCCTGCTGCTGGGGCGAACGGCCTGGCTCCAGGTCGTCTCGCCGGAAAAGTTGGTCAAAGAGGAGGATATGCGCTCGATTCGGGAAGAGAAGATTGTGCCGCCTCGGGGGATGATCGTCGATCGCAATGGGCTGCCGCTGGCGGTGAGTGTGCCGGTGAGTGCGATCTGGGCCGATCCTAAAGCCATCAACAGCAGCGGTGGGGTGAGAGTGAACCCGCGCTGGCAGGCGCTGGCCAGCGCCCTGAATATGCCGCTGAACGAGATAGCCGAACGCATCCGGCGTAACACGACATCCCGTTTTATCTACCTTGCCCGCCAGCTCGACCCGCAGCAGGCAAAATGGATCGATAACCTTAATTTGCCGGGCATCAATTTGCAGGAGGAGTCGCGCCGCTTTTACCCCAGCGGACACGTTGCGGCTAACCTGATTGGCTTCACCAACGTGGACGGGCAGGGGATCGAGGGCATTGAGAAGAGTTTCAATGCCCAGCTAACCGGCAAGCCCGGTCTGCGTCGGGTGCGCAAAGATCGCCACGGACACGTTATCGAAAATATGACCGAAACGCCTGCCGTCCCGGCGCAAACGCTGATGTTGAGTATCGATAAGCGCCTGCAAACCCTGACCGAAGACGCGCTGGATAACGCCGTCAGCTGGAATAAAGCCGAATCCGGCGCGGCGGTGCTGGTGCGTATCCAGACCGGCGAAATCATGGCGATGGCCAGCTACCCTGATTTCAACCCCAACAACCGCAGCGGCGCGACCCTCGATGATTTCCGCAACCGTGCCATCAGCGATACGTTTGAACCTGGCTCAACGGTGAAGCCGATGGTGCTGATGGCCGCGCTGAAAGAGGGGATCGTTCAGCCTGACAGCGTGGTGGACACCCACCCCTATACCCTCGACGGCCACCGCATTCGCGACGTAGGATACTATCCAGAGCTCACCCTCACCGGCATCCTGCAAAAATCGAGCGATACCGGCGTGTCACATCTGTCGCTGGCGATGCCGATCCAGCGCCTGCTGGATACCTATAAAGCCTTTGGCTTTGGTACATCAACGGGTCTGGGGCTGACCGGGGAGAGCAGCGGCGTCTTGCCGGTGCGCAAATACTGGGGCCAGCTCGATCGCGCCACCTTCTCGTTTGGCTATGGCTTAATGGTCACCCCGCTACAGCTGGCCCACGTCTATGCCACCATCGGCAGCTATGGCCTGGCGCGTCCGCTCTCTATTACCCGCGTCGATCCGCCGATCGTTGGAACCCAGGTGATGCCACAGGAAATAGTGCATGAGGTCGAACACATGATGGAGAGCGTGGCCCTGCCGGGCGGAGGTGGGATCAAAGCTGCCGTACGCGACTACCGCGTGGCGGTGAAAACCGGCACCGCCAAAAAGATCGACGAGAACGGTAAATACGTCAATAAGTACGTGGCCTATACCGCTGGCGTTGCCCCGGCCAGCGCGCCAAAATATGCTCTCGCGGTGGTGATTAACGATCCAAAGAACGGTGCGTACTATGGTGGGGCGGTATCGGCACCGGTATTTAGCGAAATTATGGGTAACGTACTACGGGCAGAAAACGTCACGCCTGACGGTATGGCTCCCGACTCAAGTCATTTAGTGGTGCTGAATTCCCATAGCGGCGCGGATCCGCTGCGTTAAGACATTTCCCGCAGCGGCAATTGGCGTTACACTTTCGCCCTTTCTCTTTGCCCGGAGTTGTTATGTCCTTCACCTGTCCGCTATGCCACGCGCCGCTGCTGCGTACCGATAAAACCTACGTCTGCCCGCAGCGGCACCAGTTTGATATAGCGAAAGAGGGATACGTCAACCTGCTGCCGGTGCAGCACAAGCGTTCACGCGATCCGGGCGATAGTGCGGAGATGATGCAGGCCCGGCGCGCTTTTCTTGACGCCGGGCACTACCTGCCGCTGCGTCAGACGCTAAGCGATCTGCTGGATGTGCGCCTGCCGGAAAAGGCCGAGGCGCTGCTGGATATCGGCTGTGGAGAGGGATACTACACCCATGCCTTCGCCGATATCGCCCGCCAGCACGGGGCCCAGACCTTTGGTCTTGACGTCTCCCGGGCGGCGGTTCGCGCGGCGGCGAAGCGCTATTCGCAGGCGATGTTCTGCGTGGCCTCCAGCCACCGTCTGCCGTTTGAGGCGCAGACGCTGGACGCCGTGGTGCGCATCTATGCGCCCTGTAAAGCTGAAGAGCTGGCGCGGGTCGTGAAGCCGGAAGGGTGGGTGATTACCGCCGCGCCGGGGCCACGGCATCTGGTAGAGCTAAAGGGGCTGATCTATGACGAGGTGCAGCTGCATGCTCCGCAGAGCGAACAGCTGGCTGGGTTTACGCTGCGGGAGCAGCAATCGTTAGGCTACGGAATGATGCTAAGCGGCACCGAAGCTGTGGCGCTGTTGCAGATGACGCCTTTTGCCTGGCGGGCAAAACCGGAGGTTTGGCAGGCGTTGCAGGAGATGGCCCAGTTCAGCTGCGAGGCGGATTTCAGCATTCAGTGCTGGCAGCGCGACGCTTAAGGGGCAAAGTGGCTCCAGAGGATCTGGATGCCGATGCCGATCAGCACCACGCCACCGAGGATCTCGGCCCGTTTGCCCAGCAGCGGGCCGATGAACTTGCCGATCATCATACCGAGGGTAGACATGATCAGGGTGGCACAGCCGATGGCGAGCGCGGTTGTCACAATATTGACCTGCAAAAAGGCCAGACCGACGCCGACGGCCATGGCGTCCAGGCTAGTGGCGATGGCGGTCGTAACCAGCAGCCAGAAGCTGTGGCGGCGCAGCGGAGTAGGATCTTCATTAGGCTGGCAGCGGAAGCCCTCCAGCACCATTCGGCCACCTAAAAAAACCAGCAGCAAGAAGGCAATCCAGTGGTTCCACTCCAACACAAACTGGCTGGCAAGCATGCCTAAGCCCCAACCCAGCAGCGGGGTCAGTGTCTCAATGAAGCCGAAGATCAGGCCGGTGCGCAGGGCGTCAGAAAATTTGGGTTTGTGCAGCGTAGCACCTTTACCAATAGAGGCGGCAAAGGCATCCATCGACATGCCAAAAGCGAGCAGCAGGGTAGCGGATAGGTTCATACAAGCGTCCTGACCGGGAGATCCATATGACACATCACTGCCCCCAGTAATCAGCAGTTGATGCGTCTATGGTCTCGCCTGACCGAAACGCCTCAGCTATTCGATCCGTACGTGCCACGTTTTGCAACGAGTATGTTGACACGCACATTTCCGGGAACAGGAAATTGGCTACTCCCCAACGACGGGCGCAACCTTAACATATTTTGATAAACTAAAACAATAACCGAAGTTCATTATTTCACTGTGCTAGTGATAACGATTTTCATTTGACCGCAAGAGTAAAAATAACGTTAAAAAAGAGGGTGAATTGCGCGGGTAATAATATAGCCACGGCTATGTTTCAGGAGGTCTGTATATCATAAACATAGACGTGGCTATATTTTAAATTATTGAGTTTTAACCATAATCTTGTAGATTTTTTCCAGATCGTCGATATTTCGTACACGAATCAGCAGGCGGCGCTGCTCTAATTGCACCACCAGCACGCCATCTTCTGATAGCTGCATCGCTTTAATACGCCCATATTCAATCCAGATATTCGCAAAGAAAAAGCCGTTTTCTTTGAAGATGATTTTTGGGGCGCGGATCCAGAAAAGATATATAACCACCAGCGCTAGCATAGATAATAGCCACGTGGTTAAAATAGCACCATGATGCGTGACGTTATTATAGATAACAATAGCCAGCAGGCCGGTGAAGATCACGCTATCGGCGCGGCTGCGGCGCAGCAGGGGAGCGGTGAGCAGCGTTGCGCCGTGGCGGCGCGGCATAATAAACTCGTCATAGATAGCGTAAGCCAACAGCCCAGCCACGCACAGCACCAGCACGTAGTCCGTTAACGACATTCATCCTCCAGAAATAAAAACCGGGGGCAGTGCCCCCGGCGTGATATCTACCGCTTACAGGCCGAGCAGGCCAACGGCGTAGCCCGCAATACCGATGACGAAGAAGCCAACGATAATCCACAGCGGGTTCACTTTCCTACGCAGCAGCCACATGCAGGCGAAGGTCAACAGCAGCGGCACCAGGCCCGGCATCAGCTGGTCCAGGATAGTCTGCACGGTGGTAACGTTCGTCTTCCCGGTCTGGTCGGTGATCTCCGATACCACCAGCGGGATATTAACATGCGTCCACTTGTTTACCAGCGCCCCCATGACAAACAGGCCGAGGATTGACGCCCCCTCGGTCAGCTTCTGCAGGAAGCCGCCGCCCATATCTTTAACGATGTCTACCCCTTTACGGTAGCCGTAGGCAACCCCGTAGTAGCGGGTTGCCAGACGTACCACGTTAAAGAGGATAAAGAACAGCAGCGGGCCGAGCAGGCTGCCGCTCATGGCGATCCCCGCCCCGAGCGCGGCAAACACCGGACGCACCGTACCCCAGAAGATCGGGTCGCCGACGCCTGCCAGCGGCCCCATCAGGCCAACTTTGATGCCGTTGATGGCCCCATCGTCAATCTCTGCCCCGTTGGCACGCTGCTCCTCCATCGCCAGGGTAACGCCGAGCACCGGCGCGGCAACGTAGGGGTGGGTGTTAAAGAACTCCAGATGGCGTTTGATCGCCTGACGGCGTGCCTCGTTATTCTCCGGATAGAGGCGTTTGATAGCCGGTACCATAGAGAAGCAGAAGCCCAGCGCCTGCATACGCTCGAAGTTCCATGACCCCTGGAAGAGGTTAGAGCGGAGGAACACGCCGCGGATATCGCCAGGCGTGAGTTTTTTCTCGGACGTCGTTTTTGTCATATCAACCATGTCGCTCACCTGTTAATCCAGTTCGTTATCGAGATCGTTAGCACCGGCAGCCTGAACAGGCGCGCCCGCCGAGCGGTTATATTTCGGGCTAAGCTGAATGTAGAGAATGGCCATCACGGCACCGATTACCCCCAATGCCACCAGGTTAAAGTTGGTGAAGGCGGCGGTAACGAAGCCCAGATAGAAGAACGGCATCAGGTAGCCAGCGCGCATCATGTTGATGACCATCGCATAACCCACTACCACGATCATCCCACCGGCAATGTTCAGGCCGCTGGTCACCACTTCCGGAATGGCGTTGAGCATGCTCTGTACTTCACTGGTACCCACGGAGTAGGCCACGATCACCGCCGGGATAGCGATACGCATTGCCTGCAGGAACAGGGAAGAGACGTGGATCCAGGAGAGCGCCGTCAGGTTGCCGTTTTCGGCCGCCTTATCCGCTGCGTGCTGGAAAGCCACGGTAATGGTACGAACGATAATGGTCAGCACCTGGCCTGCCGCTGCCAGCGGAATAGCCAGCGCGATACCGGCCCCAATGCTCTGACCACCGGCGATAACCAGCACGGTTGAGATGATGGATGCCAGCGCGGCATCTGGTGCGACCGCCGCACCGATGTTCATCCAGCCGAGGGCGATCATCTCCAGGGTACCGCCGATGATAATGCCTTTTTGCATATCACCCAGCACGATACCGATTAACGTACAGGCCACCAGCGGACGGTGAAACTGAAATTCATCCAGCACCGACTCCATACCGGCAATACAGGCCACGACAAACACCAGCACAATCTGAAGAGTGGTAATCTCCATTGTACTTCTCCTATAACAATACAGAATAAAGTGTAAAAACAGCGTCGCTCAGCGGATGCTGGTTACTTCGCCACTTTGCTGATTAAATCCATCATTTTCAGGCGTTGATCGCTGGACACTTTCCGCACCTCCAGTTCAATGCCCTGGGCGTTGAGCTTTTTAAACGCGGCGATATCCTGCTCATCCACCGACACGGCATTATTCACCTGGGTTTTACCCTGGCGGAAGGCCATGCCGCCAATGTTGACAGAGGTAATCTTTACCCCCTCATCAACGAGGCGTACCACGTCGGTAGGATTGGTAAACAGCAGCATTACGCGCTCACCAGCATATTTCGGGTTATTGTAAACGCGGACCATCTTGGCGACATCCACCACGTGCGCGGTAACGCCGGGCGGTGCCACCTGGGTGAGCAGCGTCTTGCGTACAGTGTCGGCGGCGACTTCGTCACTGACGACAATAATACGTTGCACGTTGGTCTCTTTGGTCCAGCGCGTGGCCACCTGACCATGAATCAGACGATCGTCGATTCGCGCCAGGCCAATGGTCATATAGTCCGCTGGCCCCATCGGTTTTTGCGGCACGGCGGCGCGGGGAGCGGCGGCAGGGGCGGGAGCAGCAGGCTGCGCCTTCTCCACCGGCTGCGCCTTCAGCGCCTTCACGCCTTCGCGGCCTGCCTCAACGGCGACGGCCACCAGATCGTCAAACGTCGGGTTGTCATCGCGGCCCATCAAGGTCTCAACCAGCATAGGAATATTGACCCCGGCCACGACCTCATAGTGCTCTTTATCGACGACAATACGGCTGGCAGCGTTAAACGGGCTGCCGCCCCATGTATCGACGAGAAACAGCACGCCCTGACCGGTGTCGAGCTTCGCCAGCTGCGCGGTGTATTTTTCGATCAGCGTTTCGGCGTTTTCACCTGGTACGAAATCGATCCAGCCTACGTTCTCTTGTTCGCCCAATAGCATTTCAGCTGTTTTAAGCAGCTGCTCTGCAGCCCAGCCATGTGTGCCTATCACAATAGCAATGGTCACTTGCTACCTCCTTTATTATCGTGAACACATCCGTAGCAGATGCATTGTGAATCGTTACGTCATAGCGAATCGATTCAGAGAGGGATGACATAGAAAATTCAGTCTTCGCGAATTATTTTAGATAGTGAAAAAATAATTTATGTGATTCAGATCCGTAATTTAGCTTTAATGAGAAAAGAAATTTTGTTGCGCAAAATATCTCCGAAAATGCAAATTCTGGTAAATCTTTGCAAAATCTTAATTCCCTCTGTTATGTTTACTTTCTGTTTATAATCACTGGAGTAGAGGGCAGCTGCCCACCGTATGGACCGTCACCGACGTCAGTTTACCTTCAGGCCGCGTAGCGCCTGTGTTAACCCCCTTTCTGTTGTCATCACGCCTGCATGTTGTAAGGCCCCCTTGTTTTGTCACTCCCTTAGCAGGAGCCTGTCATGGAATTCTTAATGGACCCCTCCATCTGGGTGGGATTGTTGACGCTTGTCGTACTTGAAATCGTTCTCGGTATCGATAACCTGGTGTTTATCGCCATTCTGGCTGACAAACTGCCGCCGAAGCAGCGAGACAAGGCCCGACTGATTGGCCTCTCCCTTGCGCTGGTGATGCGCCTGGCGCTGCTCTCCGTTATCTCGTGGATGGTGACGCTGACCCAGCCGCTCTTTTCGGTAATGGATTTCACCTTCTCTGGCCGCGATCTCATCATGCTGCTCGGGGGGATATTCTTACTCTTTAAAGCGACAACAGAATTACATGAGCGCCTGGAGAACCGCGAGCACGATAGTGGCCAGGGGAAAGGGTACGCCAGCTTCTGGGTGGTGGTGGTACAGATCGTTATCCTCGATGCGGTCTTCTCTCTTGATGCGGTGATCACTGCGGTAGGGATGGTGAACCATCTGCCGGTAATGATGGCGGCAGTGGTGATCGCCATGGCGGTGATGCTGCTGGCCTCGAAGCCGCTGACGCGCTTTGTTAACCAACACCCTACGGTGGTGGTGCTCTGCCTGAGCTTCCTGCTGATGATCGGTCTGAGCCTGGTGGCGGAAGGCTTTGGCTTCCACATTCCAAAAGGCTACCTCTACGCGGCAATTGGCTTCTCGATCATCATTGAGTTCTTTAACCAGGTGGCGCGTCGCAACTTTATTCGCCATCAGTCCACGCTGCCGCTGCGGGCGCGTACCGCCGATGCGATCCTCCGTCTGATGGGCGGCCGCCGTCAGGCTGCTGTTCAGCACGAGCCGGACAGCCAGTCACCGGTTTCGGTGCCGGAAGGGGCGTTTGCGGATGAAGAGCGCTACATGATCAACGGCGTGCTGACCCTGGCGTCACGCTCTCTGCGTAGCATCATGACGCCGCGAGGCGAGATCAGCTGGGTTGATGCCAACCTTGACGTGGACGCCATTCGCCAGCAGCTGCTCTCCTCACCGCACAGCCTCTTCCCGGTGTGTCGGGGCGAGCTGGATGAGGTCATCGGCATTGTGCGTGCGAAGGAGCTGCTGGTGGCGCTGGAAGAGGACGTTGACGTGGCGGCTATCGCCTCGGCATCACCGGCCATCGTAGTACCGGAAACGCTGGATCCCATCAAGCTGCTGGCGGTTCTCCGCCGCGCGCGGGGGAGCTTCGTGATGGTAACCAACGAGTTTGGCGTGGTGCAGGGCCTGGTAACTCCGCTTGACGTGCTGGAAGCCATTGCCGGTGAGTTCCCGGACGCCGATGAGACGCCAGAAATTGTCATCGACGGCGACGGCTGGCTGGTAAAAGGTGCGACCGATCTTCACGCGCTGCAGCATGCGCTACAGATGGACAACCTGGTGAACGATGAAGAGGATATCGCCACCGTTGCAGGGTTGGTCATTGCGATCAATGGTCAAATTCCCAAGCCGGGCGAGGTGCTGCAGCTTGCGCCATTAACCATTACTGTCGTTGAGGCGAACGACTATCGGGTCGATCTGGTACGCGTTGTTAAAGAGCAGCCGGTACAGGACGACGAAGAGGAGTAGCCTCGCTCAGCGTAGCGGCGTCATGGGCATCACATGCCCACTATAAGTGGCTGGGGGCGGCGTACTGCCTGCCAGCCACGTAGGGAAATCTTTTAGCGGCATAGGCTTCGCGTAGAGAA
Source organism: Pseudescherichia sp. L3 (assembly GCF_024656065.1). NCBI lineage: Bacteria > Pseudomonadati > Pseudomonadota > Gammaproteobacteria > Enterobacterales > Enterobacteriaceae > Pseudescherichia > Pseudescherichia sp. L3. Next base: position 1,719,339 of record NZ_JANKYC010000001.1, on the reverse strand, counting down.
ATCCCTGAAAAATCGTTACCCCGCGCTGGCGCAAACGCTGCGCCTGCAGCGGGGTTTCCACTCCCTCCGCAATCAGCTCAATTTTAAGCCGCCTACCCAGCGCGATAATAATATCTGTCACCGTCGAGTTCACCGCATCGGTGCCCACCGCCGAGGTATAGGACTTATCGATCTTCAGCACGTCCGGACGCAGCTTCTCCAGCCATGAGAGTGAAGTGTTGCCGGTACCAAAGTCATCAATCGCCAGCTTTACCCCGCGTCGGTGCAGGGCCCGCACGAGCCGGTAATCGATGTCGGTGATCGCTTCCCGCTCGGTCAGCTCAATGGTGAGCTGCTGAACCGGATGAGCATGGAACCAGAGGCGGTTAAGATCCTTCAGCAGCGCACCGTCACGGAAATGGCTGGCGGAGACGTTGATCCCGATATGGAACTGGCTGCTGGCCGGGAACAGGCCTATCTGGCGGTGGGTCTCTGCCAGCACGTAGCGCGTCAGAGGAGCAATCAGGTTCTGCTCCTCGGCAATGGGGATAAAGATATCCGGCGAGATCCAACCCTGCCGCGGGTTATTCCAACGCAGCAGGATCTCCACCCCCTCACACTGATGGGTACGGGCGTTCAGCAGCGGCTGGCAGAAAAGCTCAAACTCATGCGCCGCCATACCGAGATTGATCTCCCATGAGAAGCTCATCCGGTTAGCGGTGACAATCCAGGCGATATAGCCCATCAGCAGGCTGATGATCACTGCCAGCGGCAGTTGAGAAGGGAGGTGACGCAGCGCCAGCTCGCCTGCGCCTGGGCCCCGCACGCTAATGGTAAAGGGGAACTGGTCCGAGCTCTGCTGAAACCGCGTCTCGCTGACCAGCGGTGGCAGGCTATCCACGACCCCGGCACCGTAGATCAAATGCCGATTACCTACCGTTACGCTCGCCCCGGTAATCAGCGGTTTCTGCGGCTCCAGCATCATGCGGGTGAGCAGATCGATATTGATCACCTCCATTACCCCATCCTGTCCATTCTGGGTCAGGGGAAACCACTGGATCAGTATCGGGCTGCCGTGCAGCAGAGAGTTATCGGTAGTGAGCAAGAGCAGTGGCTGAGCGGTAGGGAGTGCGGGTTGAAGCTGGTGAAGGGGGACGTTGCGATAACCGAAAATGCTGGAGCAGTAGAGGATGCCGTTTTTGATGAGGCCGATAGAGCGTACGGTTTGCATCGTAGCGGCCTGCTTTCGTAGCGCCAGGTGCGCTTCGTCGCAGGGCTGGCCCACCAGCGGCAGAAGCACCCCCCGGCCCTGGGCAAGTGGGATAAGGATCCGATCCAGCGATGAGACCGCGTGATTGGTAAAAGAGAGGATCCGCTGCTGATTAGCGTTGCGCTCGGAAATGTAGCGCGAGCCAAGCGTCAGCAAGAGCGTGAAGATCGCGACAATCACGCAGACGATGGCGCGTTTTCGACGGTAGCTTCTTATAATTTGCTGTGCTGTTTGCATGTCCCGACGGTTCCCAGGAGGGCCGTTGGCGAAAAAGCAAACGGCAACACAGCAAGTGTAGTGGGGAAAAATTAATCGGCATCAAAAAGGGAAATAATTAGCCCTTTCGGGTGAAAGGGCTGGGTAACGTATTAGTCGCACTGCACCTTGATCGCCAGCCCGCCGCGAGAGGTTTCGCGGTACTTCGCGTTCATGTCTTTGCCGGTTTCATACATGGTTTCGATCACCTTATCCAGCGACACGCGCGGGGCGCTGGTACGACGCATCGCCATGCGGGAGGCGTTGATGGCCTTCACCGAGGCAATAGCATTACGCTCAATGCACGGCACCTGTACCTGGCCGGCGACCGGATCGCAGGTCAGTCCCAGGTTATGCTCCATGCCGATCTCTGCCGCCACGCAGACCTGCTCCGGGCTGGCACCCATCAGCTCCGCAAGGCCCGCTGCCGCCATAGAGCAGGCAACGCCAACTTCACCCTGACAGCCCACCTCTGCGCCAGAGATTGAGGCGTTCATCTTGTAAAGCGTACCGATTGCGCCTGCGGCCAGGAAGTAACGGGTGTAGATATCCGGGGTAACCGGCTCGATAAAGTGGTCGTAGTAGGCCAGCACCGCAGGCACGATGCCACATGCGCCGTTGGTTGGGGCGGTAACGACTCGGCCACCAGCGGCGTTCTCTTCATTCACCGCCAGCGCGAACATGTTGACCCAGTCAACTACTACCATCGGATCGCTGGAGTGCTTGTCGCTGGCGACCAGCAGGCGGCGCAGAGCTGAGGCACGGCGCGGTACCCGCAGCGGACCCGGCAGCACGCCTTCGGTGTTCATGCCGCGATCGATACAGGCCTGCATGGTCTGCCAGACGTGGGCGAAATAGTCGGCAATCTCTTCTTTGCTGTGCAGGGCCAGCTCGTTCTGCATCACCATGCCGGAGAGGGACAGGCCGGTCTCTTTGCACCAGTTCAGTATCGCCTGGGCAGAGTTATACGGGTAGGGCACGCTGACGGCCTGAGCGCTCTCTTTACCGAAGTGCTCTTCATCAACGATAAACCCGCCGCCGATGGAGTAGTAGGTTTTGCTGTAGATCTCTTTCTCGCCCTGATATGCATGGATGCACATGCCGTTCTCATGCAGCGGCAGGTTGTCGCTCTGGAAACGCATCCCGTTATCAGCAGGGAAGTCCACCTCATGACGTCCATGGGCCAGCAGCAGGCGGCCACGGGTCTCTACGTCGCGGATGAACGCCGGAATCGCATCGATATCGACGGTCGCTGGCTCGTTACCGGCGAGGCCCATGATAATGGCGATATCGGTATGGTGACCGCGGCCGGTCAGCGACAGCGAACCATAAACATCCACCGCCACGCGGGTGACGCTCTCCAGCAAACCCTTTTCGACCAGATCATCGACGAACTGTTTCCCGGCCTTCATTGGCCCAACAGTATGAGAAGAGGAAGGACCAATTCCCACTTTAAACATGTCGAATATACTAATCACGCTAACACTCCTGACAGGGTTGCCGGACCCTCCGGCAACGATGTAATAATTGGGCATAGTGTAAGAGGGAACCGGGGGAACGGTTTAACTATTCACATGAATTAAACTAATAGCCAACCTCTATTTTACTAATGCTGAGAGGCAGGTCACGCCCGGTGAAAAACGGGCGCTGTGTAAAGTATAGTCAGGGTTTGAGGCCGATTTGTAATGCCAGCTCACGAATAATGCCCGCCGTCATGCCCCAGACAAAGTAATGCTGATACCAGGAGAGCCACACCCGGTGCGCATTGCCGCGTCGGTGAATATCCAGCGGGTGATAACGACCCAGGCGCAGTGCTTCGGCCAGCGGCATCTCAAATACCGCTGCCACCTCATCCTCGCTGGCGTGATAGTGCAGATCCGGCGGGATAATGCCCACCACCGGGGTAACCTGAAAGCCGGTCACGCTGTCTACCGGCGGCAGAACGCCAATCACCTCAACCGACTCGGGCGGAATGGCGACCTCCTCCTCGGCCTCGCGCAGGGCGGCGGCAATAATAGACGCATCGCTGCTGTCTACGGCGCCACCGGGGAAGGCCACCTGGCCCGCGTGCTTACGCAGGCGCGCCGAGCGCTGGGTCAGCAGCAGCCCGGGCTGCTCGCGGCGCACCACGGGGATCAGCACCGCCGCCTGGCGATTGTTCAGGCTCGCACCGCTAGCCTGCGGGCGTAAAAGTTGAAAGCGTGATAAAAAATCGTCCAGGGTCAGGTTTGTGCTCTCCACCTGTTATCTCTCCAGCTGTTGCAGAATCCGATTAACTTTATCAAAGGTTTCCTGATATTCCGCCTCTTGCTGACTATCGGCAACGATGCCGCCCCCGGCGGAGCAGTAAAGCTGACCGTTGCAGGCGCTCAGGGTGCGGATAGTGATGCTGGTGTCCATAGTGCCGCAGAAGCTGATATAGCCAATGGAGCCACACCAGGCGCTACGCCGCTGCGGCTCCAGCTCGTCAATGATCTGCATCGCCCGCACCTTCGGCGCACCGGTGATCGAGCCGCCGGGAAAGGCAGCCCGCAGCAGATCGCAGGCGTGCTGCGAGGCGGGCAGGCGAGCGGTAACGGTGCTGACCAGATGGTGCACCGCAGGAAAGGGCTCCACCACAAACAGCTCCGGGACGCGCACCGATCCGGGCACCGCAACGCGGCCAATGTCGTTGCGCATCAGGTCAACGATCATCAGGTTTTCAGCGCGATCCTTCGGCGAGGTCGCCAGCTTTTCCGCCTGCTGGCGATCGGCCAGCGGATCCGCCAGCCGGGGCAAGGTTCCTTTGATAGGCCGGGTCTGAATGCGATCCCGTTCCAGATGGATAAACCGCTCCGGCGACAGGCTCAGGATCGCCCCTTCCTCAAGACGCACGAAGGCGCTGAACGGCGCGCGGTTGCTGGCGTTGAGGCGAATGAACGCCTGCCACTCATCGCCTTTATAGGTAGCCTGAAAGCGCTGGGCCAGATTGACCTGATAGCAGTCGCCGCTCTGCAAATAAGCCTGCACCCGGGCAAATTTATCGGCATACTGCGCTGGCGTCATATTGGCGTGCCAGCGGGAGGTGAGGCAAAAATCCTCGCTAACGGGGGGCTGCTGCACCTCCAGCCAGGCAAGACGGGCATTGACGTCGCCGTGGCTCAGCAGCGAAACACGTTTCTTATGGTGGTCGACAATCATCGCCCAGTCATAGAGCCCCACCGCCATATCCGGCAGGGCGATGTCGGCCTTCGCCCGCGTGGGCAGGTTTTCAAAGCGTCGACCCAAATCGTAACCAAATAGCCCCAGTGCACCGCCCTGGAAAGGAAGATCGGGATTGACCTCGGCAGGCAGCGCCAGCGACGTCAGCGCCTGCTGAAGCAGCGCCAGCGGATCGGCCGTGGAAACCTCCGTGCCGTCCAGCGTCATGCGCGTGCGCTCACCGGTGGTCACCAGCGTGCCACGCGGATCGGCGACCAGGATATCGAAGCGGCTGTAGGCGTGATCGGCATGGCCGGAGTGCAGCAGCATCGCCCACGGCAGGTGGCTGAGACGCGCAAACCAGAACTCGGCGGCGTCGTGACGCCACGGTAGGGTGATAACGGTAGGGGGAAGCGTGTTCATCTATGGCAAACAACCAGGCAGCGTGAAATAATTAGCGCTGATAATCTAGCAGGAGTTAACGATGTTTGCAGGTTTACCTTCGCTCAGTCATGAGCAACAGCAGCAGGCGGTAGAGCGTATTCAGCAGCTTATGTCCGAAGGCATGAGCAGCGGGCAGGCGATCGCAGTGGTCGCCGAAGAGCTGCGTGCCAACCACACCGGGGAGCGGATCGTGGCACGCTTTGAAGATGAGGATGAAGACGAGTAGTTCTATACCGCGGCGATAATTTTAATTTCGACCCGGTACTGCGGGTTCATCAGCGTCGCCTGTACGGTGCAGCGTACCGGCGCATGACCTGCTACCACCCATGCATCCCAGGCGCGGTTCATTGCCGCAAAGTCATCGCTGTTGGCCAGAAAAATCGTGGCGTCAAGAATGCGCGTTTTATCGCTACCCTGTTTTGCCAGCACGGCGTCAATCTGCGCCAGGGTGTTGGCGGTCTGCGCCTCGGCGTCGGCCTCAAGGTTCTCCGGTACGCCGGTATAGTACAGCGTCTGGTTATGGATCACGGCATCGGACCAGCGGGCCTCGGCATCAATACGTTTAATCGTCACTTTTCACTCCCTTATTGCTTTTTGGCAGGGCCAAGAGTGCCACACGGGTAGCGATCCTGTCACCACTTCGGCTAGCTAAAAATTCCCGCGCCTGACATAATCACTGGCGATATAACCAGGGGGCGGCGTGGCAGAGAACAGTGTAACGGACGATTTTGCACCAGACGGGCAGTTAGCGAAAGCGATACCGGGGTTTAAACCGCGTGAGCCACAGCGGCAGATGGCCCAGGCGGTCAGCGCTGCCATTGCTAATACCCAGCCGCTGGTGGTTGAGGCCGGAACCGGGACGGGGAAAACCTACGCCTATCTGGCCCCGGCCCTGCGCGCCGGGAAAAAGGTCATTATCTCCACCGGCTCGAAGGCGCTGCAGGATCAGCTCTACAGCCGCGATCTGCCCACCGTCTCCCGGGCGCTGGAGTATACCGGCCGCCTGGCGCTGCTGAAGGGGCGCTCCAACTACCTCTGCATCGAACGTCTTGAGCAGCAGGCGCTTGCCGGCGGCGATCTGCCGGTGCAGATCCTCAGCGACGTTATCCTGCTGCGGTCATGGTCGAGCCAGACCCTTGATGGCGACATCAGCACCTGCGCCAGCGTGGCGGAGGACTCCCAGGCCTGGCCGTTGGTCACCAGCACCAACGATAACTGCCTCGGCAGCGACTGCCCGATGTATAAAGATTGCTTCGTGGTCAAGGCGCGTAAGAAGGCGATGGACGCCGACGTGGTCGTGGTTAACCACCACCTCTTTCTCGCTGACATGGTGGTGAAAGACAGCGGCTTTGGCGAGCTGATCCCCGAGGCCGACGTCATGATCTTTGACGAAGCGCACCAGCTGCCGGATATCGCCAGCCAGTACTTCGGCCAGTCGCTCTCCAGCCGTCAGCTGCTGGATCTGGCGAAAGATTTCACCATTGCCTACCGCACCGAACTGAAAGATACCCAGCAGCTGCAGAAGTGCGCGGATCGCCTGGCGCAGAGTGCGCAGGACTTCCGTTTACAGCTGGGCGAGCCGGGCTATCGCGGCAACCTGCGCGAGCTGCTGGCGGACAGCCACGTCCAGCGCGCGCTGCTGCTGCTCGATGATGCCTTAGAGCTATGCTACGACGTAGCCAAGCTCTCTCTAGGCCGCTCGGCGCTGCTCGACGCGGCCTTTGAACGGGCTACGCTTTATCGCACGCGCCTCAAGCGGCTGAAAGAGATCAACCAGCCTGGCTTCAGCTACTGGTACGAGTGTACCTCTCGCCACTTTACCCTCGCCCTGACGCCGCTCACCGTGGCAGAGAAGTTCAAAGAGGTGATGGCCCAGAAGCCGGGAAGCTGGATCTTTACCTCGGCCACGCTCTCGGTGAACGACGACCTGCACCACTTTACCTCCCGCCTCGGGATTGAAACGGCAGAGTCAATGCTGCTGCCCAGTCCGTTTGATTTCGCCCGTCAGGCACTGCTCTGCGTGCCGCGCAATCTGCCGCAGACCAACCAGCCCGGCGCGGCGCGCCAGCTGGCAGCGATGCTCAGGCCAATGATCGAGGCCAACAACGGTCGCTGCTTTATGCTCTGCACCTCCCACGCCATGATGCGCGATCTGGCAGAGCAGTTCCGCGCGACCCTGTCGCTGCCGGTGCTGTTGCAGGGCGAAACCAGTAAGGGCCAGCTGCTCCAGCAGTTTGTCACCGCCGGAAACGCGCTGCTGGTGGCAACCAGCAGCTTCTGGGAAGGGGTGGACGTGCGCGGCGATACGCTGTCGCTGGTGATCATCGACAAGCTGCCCTTTACCTCACCGGACGATCCGCTGCTGAAGGCGCGGATGGAGGATTGCCGCCTGCGTGGGGGCGATCCTTTTGATGATGTTCAGCTGCCGGACGCGGTGATCACCCTCAAGCAGGGGGTAGGCCGCCTGATCCGCGACATCGACGACCGTGGCGTGCTGGTGATCTGCGACAACCGGCTGGTGATGCGTCCCTATGGTGCAACCTTCCTCGCCAGCCTGCCGCCGACCCCGCGCACCCGGGACATCGCCCGCGCGGTGAGATTCCTGGCCGGGGTCTCGACGCAGTAATTTGCCGCAGAGTGTGCTAAGATGCGCGCCATTTTATTGAATCAACACCCCGAGAGCGCGAAGACCGATGCGAATTCTGGCTATTGATACCGCCACAGAGGCCTGTTCCGTTGCCCTGTGGAATAACGGTACGACCTCTGCCCACTTTGAACTCTGCCCAAGAGAACATACCCAACGTATTTTACCCCTGGTTCAGCAGACGCTGAACGACAGCGGCGTCACCCTTGCCGAACTCGACGCGCTGGCCTTTGGCCGTGGACCGGGCAGCTTTACCGGCGTGCGGATTGGCATTGGTATTGCTCAGGGCCTGGCGCTGGGTGCCGAGCTGCCGATGATCGGCGTCTCAACCCTGGCCACCATGGCGCAGGGCGCGTGGCGTAAAACCGGCGCGACGCGCGTGCTGGCCGCCATCGATGCCCGCATGGGCGAAGTCTACTGGGCCGAGTACCAGCGGGATGAGCAGGGCGTCTGGCACGGCGAAGAGAGTGAGGCGGTGCTGAAGCCGGAAGCGGTCAGCGAACGCCTGGCCCAGCTCAACGGATCCTGGGCTACGGTGGGCACCGGCTGGCCGGCATGGCCTGATCTTGGCAAAGAGAGCGGGCTAACCCTCACCGACGGCGGCGTCCTGCTGCCTGCGGCTGAAGATATGCTCCCGCTCGCCTGCCAGCTTTTTGCCCAGCAGCGCACCGTTGCCGTGGAGCATGCGGAGCCGGTTTATTTGCGCAACGAGGTGGCCTGGAAGAAACTTCCGGGCAGAAAATGAATCTCAGCTATATACATAACGTAACAATGTAAATAGCAGGAAGGTGGTAAGTGAAGGTATCCCAACAGGTGGGGCAAAGCAGGTCCAGGCGCTGGCTGCTGGCAGGCTTAGCCGCCTTAGCGCTGAGCGGTTGCGTCTCGGTGCCTGACGCCATTAAAGGCAGCAGCCCAACGCCGCAGCAGGATCTGGTTCGGGTGATGAATGCGCCTGAGCTATACGTCGGCCAGGAGGCGCGCTTCGGCGGTAAAGTTATCGGCTTGCAGAACAAGCAGGGGCAAACCCGGCTGGAGATTGCCTCGGTACCGCTGGACAGCGGCGCGCGTCCCGTTCTGGGTGAACCTTCCCGCGGGCGTATTTACGCCGACGTGAACGGCTTCCTCGATCCGGTGGATTTCCGTAACCAGTACGTGACCGTGGTCGGCACCATTAGCGGCGTTGAGCAGGGCAAAGTGGGCGAGACGCCCTACAAGTTTATGGTCATGAAGGTGAGTGGCTATAAACGCTGGCATCTCCAGCAGCAGGTTATGCTGCCGCCGCAGCCAATCGACCCCTGGTACTGGGGACCGGGTCCGAATCCCTGGCGTTACGGCGGCTACGGCGGTTACGGCTGGTACAACGCCGGTCCGGCCCCGGTGCATACCGTCGTAACAGAGTAACTCCCTGTTAAATAAGAGAAGAGACAGCGGACTATCCGCTGTTTCTCCTTTTTTATGACCATAACAAGAATAAAAGAGTGACGCGCTTCGCAACCTGTGAATCGGCCAATTAATAAACTGGTACAATGAGTTAATATAATGTTAACGGCATGTTTATTAAGCGGAGTTGCGATGACGACGAATTTTCATTTCAGAGGTGACGCATTGAAGAAGGTTTGGCTTAACCGTTATCCCGCCGACGTGCCAGCGGACATCAACCCCGATCGCTATCAATCCCTTGTGGAACTCTTCGAAAATGCCGCCATCCGCTACGCGGACCAGCCGGCGTTTATCAACATGGGCGAGACCATGACCTTCCGCAAGCTGGAAGAGCGCAGCCGCGCCTTTGCCGCCTGGCTACAGCAGGGATTGGGGTTAAAGAAGGGCGATCGCGTTGCGCTGATGATGCCTAACCTGCTGCAGTATCCGGTGGCGCTGTTTGGTATTTTGCGTGCCGGTATGGTGGTAGTGAACGTTAACCCTCTCTATACCCCTCGCGAGCTGGAGCATCAGCTCAACGATAGCGGCGCGGCGGCTATCGTCATTGTCTCTAACTTTGCCCACACCCTTGAAAAAGTGGTAGATAAGACCCAGGTGCAGCACGTGATTTTGACCCGCATGGGGGATCAGCTCTCTGCGGCGAAGGGGACGCTGGTCAACTTCGTGGTCAAGTACGTTAAGCGACTGGTACCGAAATATCACCTGCCGGACGCCATTTCGTTTCGCCAGGCGCTGCACAACGGCTACCGCCTGCAGTACGTCAAGCCGGAGGTGGTCCCGGACGATCTCGCTTTCCTGCAATACACTGGCGGCACCACCGGCGTGGCTAAAGGGGCGATGCTGACCCACCGCAACATGCTGGCCAATCTCGAACAGGTGAACGCCACCTACGGGCCGCTGCTGCACCGGGGAAAAGAGCTGGTGGTTACTGCTCTGCCGCTGTATCACATCTTTGCCCTGACCATGAACTGCCTGCTGTTTATCGAGCTGGGCGGGCAGAACCTGCTGATCACCAACCCGCGCGATATTCCAGGGCTGGTGAAGGAGCTGTCAAAGTATCCCTTTACCGCCATGACCGGGGTGAATACCCTGTTCAATGCGCTGTTGAACAACAAAGAGTTTCAGCAGCTCGACTTCTCTACGCTGCACCTCTCCGCAGGTGGCGGGATGCCTGTCCAGCAGGCGGTCGCCGAGCGCTGGGTGAAGCTTACCGGGCAGTATCTGCTGGAGGGCTACGGCCTGACGGAGTGCTCTCCGCTGGTGAGCGTGAACCCGCACGATATCGACTACCACAGCGGCAGCATCGGCCTGCCTGTGCCCTCTACGGAGGTGAAGCTGATTGACGACGAGGGCAGGGAGGTGCCGCACGGCGAACCGGGCGAGCTGTGCGTCAAGGGGCCGCAGGTAATGCTGGGCTACTGGCAGCGCCCTGACGCCACCGACGAGATCATCAAAGACGGCTGGCTGATGACCGGCGATATTGCGGTAATGGACGACGAAGGCTTCCTGCGCATTGTCGATCGTAAAAAAGATATGATTCTGGTCTCCGGCTTCAACGTCTACCCTAACGAGATTGAAGACGTCGTGATGCAGCACCCAGGCGTGCAGGAGGTGGCCGCCGTCGGCGTGCCGTCAACCAGCAGCGGTGAAAAGGTAAAAATTTTCGTGGTGAAGAAGGATCCCGACCTCAGCGAAGAGGCGCTCATTACCTTCTGCCGCCGTCAGCTTACCGGCTATAAGGTACCGAAGCTGGTGGAGTTTCGTGAGGAGCTGCCGAAATCCAACGTCGGCAAAATTTTACGGCGAGAATTACGTGACGAAGCGCGCGGCAAAGTAGACAATAAGGTCTAAGCTTCGAGTGAGTCGCCCAACGCCGGTTAGCCCGGCGTTTTTTATGGGCGCAAACCAAAGAGAGTATGATTTGAACTACCAGATGATCACCACCAACGACGCGCTGGCGACCATGAGCGAGGCGGCGCGCGCGTTTCCGGCTCTAGCCATCGATACCGAATTTGTCCGCACCCGCACCTACTATCCGCAGCTGGGCCTGATCCAGGTCTACGACGGCCAGCAGGTTTCGCTGATCGATCCGCTGGAGATCACCGACTGGACGCCGTTCCGCGAGCTGATGATGGATCGCGCGGTCACTAAGTTTCTCCACGCTGGCAGTGAAGATCTGGAAGTTTTTCTCAACGTGTTTGGCGAGCTGCCGCAGCCGCTGATCGATACCCAGATCCTTGCCGCCTTCAGCGGCCGCCCGCTGTCGTGGGGCTTCGCCTCTATGGTTGAGGAGTATACCGGTCTGGCGCTGGATAAAAGCGAATCCCGCACCGACTGGCTGGCGCGTCCGCTGACCGAGCGCCAGTGCGACTACGCCGCCGCCGACGTCTGGTATCTGCTGCCTATCGCCCACAAGCTGATGGCGGAGACCGAGGCGGCGGGCTGGTTGCCCGCTGCGCTGGACGAGTGTCGCTTGATGCAGGAGCGCCGTCAGGAAGTGCTGGCCCCGGAAGAGGCGTGGCGCGATATTAGCAACGCCTGGCAGCTGCGTACCCGTCAGCTGGCCTGCCTGCAGCTGCTGGCGGCGTGGCGTCTGCGTAAGGCGCGCGAGCGCGATCTGGCGGTAAACTTTGTCGTGCGGGAAGAGAACCTGTGGGCGGTCGCGCGCTATATGCCGGGCAGCCTCGGCGAACTGGACAGCATTGGGCTCTCGGGGAGCGAGATCCGCTTCCACGGTAAAACGCTGCTGGCGATGGTCGCTCAGGCCCAGGCGTTGCCGGAAGCGTCGCTCCCGGAGCCGCTGCTGAACCTGCTTGATATGCCGGGCTATCGCCGGGCCTTCAAGGCAATTAAGGCGCTGGTGCAGGAGGTGAGCGTGGCAAAAGGGGTGAGCGCCGAGCTGCTGGCCTCGCGTCGACAAATAAATCAGCTGCTTAACTGGCACTGGAATATTAAATCGTTCGCCACCCTGCCGGAACTTATCTCCGGCTGGCGCGGTGAATTAATGGCGTCGAGCCTTCAGGCACTGCTGCTGGAATTTCCTCGCTAGCGAATGCGCCACTGTAAATAAACACAGTGAATACGCATAAATAAAAAAGGCAGCGCTTAATGGGCTGCCTTTTTAATGAAGGAGATAACGGTAAAACCTTATTTCGTCTCTTCGGCTTCCGGTAGGGTAACGTTCAGCTCAAGAATAGAAATATCGCCGTCTTTTTGTTCCAGCTGTACCGTCACCATTTCTGGATCGATCTGCACATACTTACAAATGACTTCCAGAATATCTTTGCGCAGCTGCGGCAAATAGTGCGGCTCGGCATCGCTGCGGCGACGCTCGGCCACGATGATCTGCAGGCGCTCTTTCGCTATGTTAGCGGTACTCTTCTTTCGTGAGAGAAAAAAGTCTAGTAATGCCATAATTTATCCTCCGAACAGGCGTTTGAGGAAACCTTTCTTCTCTTCTTCGATGAAGCGGAAAGGGCGTTCTTCTCCCAGCAGACGTTCCACGGTATCAGCATACGCTTTACCGGCATCTGATGTCGCGTCCAGGATCACAGGTTCGCCCTGGTTAGAGGCGCGCAGCACGGACTGATCTTCCGGGATAACCCCGACCAGCTTGATGCGCAGGATCTCCAGCACATCTTCCATGCTCAGCATGTCGCCTTTGCTGACGCGGCCCGGGTTGTAGCGCGTCAGCAGCAGATGCTCTTTGATCGGCTCTTGACCGTTCTCGGCACGCCGCGATTTGGAGGAGAGAATGCCCAGAATGCGGTCCGAGTCGCGTACTGAGGAGACCTCTGGGTTAGTGGTAATAACGGCTTCATCTGCGAAGTAGAGCGCCATCAGCGCACCGGTTTCGATCCCGGCAGGGGAGTCGCAGACGATGAAATCGAAATCCATCTTCTTCAGATCGTCGAGCACTTTCTCGACGCCGTCACGGGTCAGCGCGTCTTTGTCACGCGTCTGTGAGGCAGGAAGAATATAGAGGCTTTCCGTGCGCTTATCTCTGATCAGCGCCTGGTTTAAGGTGGCATCGCCCTGAATAACGTTAACGAAATCATAGACTACACGGCGTTCACAACCCATGATCAGGTCGAGGTTACGCAGGCCGATATCGAAGTCGATAACGACGGTCTTCTTTCCCTTCTGGGCCAAACCAGTCGCGATGGCCGCGCTGGATGTCGTTTTACCGACGCCCCCTTTACCCGAAGTAACAACAATAATGCGTGCCATAGGTGTTCCTTGTTATAAGGGCTTAATTCAATGGTTGAACAGTCAAAGCGTTATCCGCGAGGAGCAGGCGTGCCGCTTTGCCATAATATTCGGCCGGGATTTGATCGCTCAGCCAGTATTCTCCCGCGATGGAGACCAGCTCCGCGGTGAGATGTGTGCAAAAAATTTGTGCTTCTCTGTCGCCGTTGGCCCCCGCCAGCGCCCGTCCACGCATCATGCCATAGATATGGATATTGCCATCGGCGATCAGCTCTGCGCCCGCGCTGACGTTGCTGGTAACGATCAGATCGCAGCCCGGGGCATATATTCTCTGTCCGGAACGGACCGGAACATCAATTAAGCGTGTTTTTGTGATCGGCGCGACAACCGGCTCTTCAACAATTGGTGTCTTAACAATCGGCGCTTCAACGTCCTGGGCCTCAATAGCAGGCGGCTGGCGCAGTTTTTCTTTGCCTTCCGTCAGCAGTGGGAGCCCGGCGCGGTCAATCTCAGCCTTCAGCTCGGCCTGTTTACAGCCGCTGACGCCAATAACACGTAAACCGGTGCTGGCAATGGCTTTATGCAAGGCAGACCAGTTAACCGCTTCGTCCAGCGCGGAAATGTTAATAACAACGGGAGCATGCTGTAAAAAAGCGGGAGCCTGAGCGATTTTGTCTTCTAAGGCCTGACGAATAACCTCGGGTTTCGCATCATGCAAATGAACCACTGATAAGGTAAAACTACTGCCTTTAAGCTCGATGGGCGTGTTTGACATCCTGACCTTACTCATTTAGCTATTATCCCCCGCATAGCGGGTGATATTCCGAAGACTCTCAGGCATGTTATAGTCCCTGCTATATTGAGGCAAGACACCTCCCCTTAATTAAGAGTAAAAGTATGTTTTGTGTGATCTACCGAAGTGCTAAGCGTGAACAGACCTATTTGTATATCGAGAAAAAAGATGATTTTTCTCGGGTTCCTGAGGCATTAATGAAAAGTTTTGGCCAGCCGGTCATGACGATGCTGCTGCCCCTCGACGGGCGCAAAAACTTAGCCAATGCTGAACTGGACAAGGTTAAAGCGGCGCTCAAGGAGCAGGGATACTATCTGCAAATGCCGCCGCCGCAGGAGGATCTCCTTAAGCAGCATCTGCAAAGCAGCGGGAAGATTGACAAATCCTGAGACGGCGGTGATAGTCAAATTCCACACGCGTTCAAAGGGTTACTCAGGGGGTAATATGTATCAGCATCATAACTGGCAGGGTGCACTGTTAGATTTTCCCGTCAGTAAGGTTGTTTGCGTTGGCAGTAACTATGCGAAACATATTCAGGAGATGGGCAGCGCCACGCCGGACGAGCCGGTACTGTTTATCAAGCCTGAAACCGCGCTCTGCGATCTCCGCCAGCCGCTGGCCTTGCCGCAGGGGCTAGGATCGGTGCACCACGAAGTTGAGCTGGCGGTGCTGATTGGCGCTACGCTGCGTCAGGCCTCGGAAGAGCACGTTCAGCAGGCGATTGCCGGCTACGGCGTGGCGCTGGATCTGACGCTGCGCGATGTTCAGGGCAAAATGAAGAAGGCCGGGCAGCCGTGGGAGAAAGCCAAGGGCTTTGACAACTCTTGTCCGCTCTCCGGGTTTATTCCGGCAGCGGAGTTCGCAAGCGATCCGCAGAACACGCCGCTGGGGCTGAAGATCAACGGCGAGGTGCGCCAGCAGGGCACCACGGCGGATATGATCCACAAAATCGTGCCGCTGATTGCCTACATGAGCCGCTACTTCACCCTGCGCGCCGGGGACGTCATTCTGACCGGTACGCCGGAAGGCGTCGGCCCGCTGCACAGCGGCGACGAGCTGGAAGTGAGCTTTAACGGCCAGTCCCTTACCACCCGCGTGCTGTAAACCGTCTGTGTAATGTTTTGCCGTCGAAAGGGCGGCAAAACTTGCATCCCTGTGCCAGAGTGGTTATAAGGTGCAGCTGAAATTTCACGGCGGACTTCCTTATGAGCGATACACCTTTCTGGCAGAGCAAAACCCTTGAGCAGATGACCGATGCCGAGTGGGAGTCGCTGTGCGACGGCTGCGGCCAGTGCTGCCTGCACAAGCTTCAGGATGAAGATACCGACGAGATCTACTTCACTAACGTCGCCTGCCGTCAGCTTAATATCAAAACCTGCCAGTGCCGCAACTACGCGCGGCGCTTCGAGTATGAGCCGGACTGCATCAAGCTAACGCGGGAGAATCTGCCGACCTTTGAGTGGCTGCCGCCGACCTGTGCCTATCGCCTGCTGGCGGAGGGGAAAGCACTGCCGCTCTGGCATCCGCTGCGTAGCGGATCAAAAGCGGCGATGCACGCCGAGCGCATCTCGGTCCGCCACATTGCGGTAACGGAGTCCGAGGTGCGTAACTGGGAGGATCACATCCTCAACAAGCCCGGCGCTTAACGACCAAAGAGATCGCGTTTTTTCGGTTTGAACGCCTGGGCAATCAGTACAAGGATGGCCACGGCGAAGTAGGCGATAAAGATCCCTACCAGCCACTGCGGCATCTCCAGGGTCAGGAAGGACCACTGGCGTTCGGCGCAGTCGCCGGAGGCAACAAAGACCTGCGGCAGCCACTTATCCAGCGGCAGCCAGCTCGGGAAACGGGCGGCGAAATCGCAGGTCATAAACGGGTTAGGGTGCAGCTGGATCATCGTATGCTCCCACGCCAGCTGAATACCGCGCCATGCGCTGTAGAGCCAGATAGCAATCGCCACATAGCGCAGCGGCGTTTTTGGCGCGATTGCGCCCACCAGCCCGGCGCCCATTACGCCAAACAGGGCGCAACGCTCATAAATACATAAAACGCACGGTTTAAGCAGCATCACATGCTGGAACCATAAAGCCACCAGCTCAAGCGCCAACGCCGTCAGTGCCATAAGTAACCAGGCACCGCGCCCGTGAGAGCACTTGTTTAAAAATTGTAACATAATCATTTCCCTGGGAGATGCTAGACAGCGCAGTGTAAACGAATTCACCCTGAGATGACAAAGGGTTCAGAAGCGGGGGAAAGTAGGGGAAATAAGCGTTGTTTATGCTGGGAGTGCAAAAGCGTGGCAAAGGGTAAACGGCCAGCACAATGCGCTGAAAATGGCCGTTTAAGAAAAGCGTAAAAACAGAACGGCGATCCCTTTTTCTTCCCGTTTCGTGCTATCTGCTGCCCCCTCGCTCTGGTATGATGAGTCTCTTTGTTTCGCTGTGTAATGGAAATTTCTCTATGGTCATTAAGGCGCAGAGCCCGGCGGGGTTCGCGGAAGAGTACATCATTGAAAGTATCTGGAATAATCGCTTTCCACCGGGAACGATCCTGCCAGCTGAAAGAGAACTTTCCGAACTGATTGGCGTCACCCGCACTACGCTGCGCGAGGTGCTACAGCGTCTGGCACGTGACGGCTGGCTGACCATCCAGCACGGTAAGCCGACCAAAGTGAATAACTTCTGGGAGACGTCCGGCCTTAATATTCTGGAGACGCTGGCCCGGCTCGATCACGAGAGCGTTCCCCAGCTGATCGACAACCTGCTGTCGGTGCGTACCAACATCGCCACCATTTTCATCCGCACTGCGTTTCGCCAGCATCCGCAAGATGCGCTGGACGTCCTGGCCCGCGCACGTGAGGTAGAAGATCACGCCGATGCCTTCGCCGAGCTCGACTACAACATTTTCCGCGGCCTTGCGTTTGCGTCAGGTAACCCTATCTATGGGCTGATCCTCAACGGCATGAAGGGGCTCTACACCCGTATCGGGCGGCACTACTTTGCCAACCCCGAGGCGCGCAGCCTGGCGCTGGGCTTCTACCACCGCCTGGGCGAGGTGTGCGAGCGCGGCGATCATGACAAGGTGTATGATATTGTGCGCCACTATGGACGCGACAGCGGAGAGATCTGGCACCGGATGCAGAAAAACCTGCCGGGCGATCTCGCCATTCAGAGTCGTTGAGCTCAGAGATAAACAGCAAAAGCCCTCTCCGCCAGGAGAGGGACAGGCATTACAGGCTGTTCTGACGCGGCGGGCAGCGATCCAGTAGCTCTACGCTGCCATCTTCGTTCTGCTGCTCCAGCATCACATCAAATCCCCACAGGCGGTGCACGTGCTTGAGCACCTCCCGGCGGCCCTTATCCAGCGGCGCACGGTTGTGCGGCACATAGCGCAGGGTTAACGAGCGGTCTCCACGCAGGTCGACGTTCCATACCTGGATATTCGGCTCAAGGTTGCTGAGGTTGTACTGCGCCGAAAGCTTAGCGCGGATCTCACGGTAGCCGTCTTCGTTATGAATAGCCGCAATCTCCAGATAGTTATTGCGATCGTCATCCAGCACCGTGAAGAAGCGGAAGTCACGCATTACCTTAGGTGACAGGAACTGGCTAATAAAACTCTCGTCTTTAAAGTCGCGCATGGCGAAGTGGAGCGTCTCCAGCCAGTCCGATCCGGCAATATCCGGGAACCAGTACCTGTCCTCCTCGGTAGGGGACTGACAGATCCGTTTGATATCCTGGAACATGGCGAAGCCCAGCGCGTAGGGGTTGATCCCACTGTACCACGGGCTGTTGTAGGGCGGCTGGAACACCACGTTGGTGTGGCTATGGAGAAACTCCAGCATAAAGCGATCGGTCACTTTCCCCTCATCGTAGAGATGGTTGAGGATGGTGTAGTGCCAGAAGGTCGCCCAGCCCTCGTTCATGACCTGGGTCTGCTTCTGCGGATAGAAGTACTGGCTCACCTTACGCACGATGCGTAAAATCTCGCGCTGCCACGGCTCAAGCAGCGGGGCATTCTTCTCCATAAAATAGAGCAGATTCTCCTGCGGCTCTGAGGGGTAGCGTCGGACTTCAGCAACCGTTTTCTCCTCCTCGCGCTTCGGCAGAGTACGCCACAGGGTGTTCACCTGGCTCTGCAGATACTCTTCCCGGCTCTTCTGCCGCGCTTTCTCCTCCTGAAGGGAGATCTTCTGCGGCCGTTTGTAGCGATCGACGCCGTAGTTCATCAGGGCATGGCAGGAGTCGAGCAGCTTCTCAACCTCGACCACGCCATAGCGCTCTTCGCAATCGGTGATGTAGTTACGGGCAAAAATCAGGTAGTCAACAATGGAGCTGGCATCGGTCCAGCTGCGGAACAGGTAGTTATTTTTGAAAAAGGAGTTGTGCCCGTAGCAGGCATGGGCCATCACCAGCGCCTGCATGGTAATGGTGTTCTCCTCCATCAGGTAAGCGATACACGGGTTGGAGTTGATCACAATCTCGTAGGCCAACCCCTGCTGCCCGTGCTTATAAAGCCGCTCGGTCTCGATAAACTTTTTACCAAACGACCAGTGGGTATAGTTAATCGGCATTCCGACGCTGGAGTAGGCGTCCATCATCTGTTCGGAGGTGATGACTTCGATCTGGTGGGGATAGGTATCAAGCCGGTAGAGTTTAGCTACCCGATCGATCTCGGCCAGGTAGGTATCAAGCAGTTCGAATGTCCAGTCGGGTCCATCGCTGAGACGGGAGGTGTCCTTATTCATGGAGTCAATCGTAGCCATTAGCGCACCCTCATTGTTGGCGACTCTCTCTTGCAGGAGAGTCTCCTTTCAAGCATAGATCACCGCACCGGAAACCGGGCTGGCGAGGAAATTTTTTCTTCGCCATTTCGCCGTGTAAAAAGGGGGGTAGGCCAGGCATTTGCGCTATTTTATGCTGCGTTACATGGCGGCTCAGCAGGAGATACCAAATAGCCCCCATCCGCCGTCATAGGCAGAGATGTGAGTTAAGTCACCATAAAAAAGCCGTATGTTGAATAACATTTTCATCTGAGTTATCAATTTGTAATCAGATGATTGTTCTTAACCGATGATCGTTCTTAACTCGTCAGTTTTACTCATAGGGAGTGGCTATGCGCGTTGTGGTTCTGGGAAGTGGCGTCGTGGGCGTGACCAGCGCCTGGTATCTGAGTCAGGCGGGGCATGAGGTAACGGTAATTGAACGGGAGCCGGGATCGGCGCTGCAAACCAGCGCGGCTAACGCCGGACAGATCTCACCAGGCTATGCTGCCCCCTGGGCCGCACCGGGTGTCCCTCTGAAGGCGATCAAATGGATGTTTGAACGCCATGCCCCGCTGGCGATCGGCCTTGACGGAACGTCGTTCCAGCTCAAGTGGATGTGGCAGATGCTGCGCAACTGTGACACCCGCCACTACATGGAGAACAAGGGACGGATGGTGCGTCTGGCCGAGTACAGCCGCGACTGCCTGAAGGCCCTGCGCGATAGCACCGGCATTGAGTATGAGGGGCGACAGGGCGGCACGCTGCAGCTCTTCCGCACAGAACAGCAGTATGAGAACGCGACCCGCGACATCGCCGTGCTGGAAGATGCCGGGGTTCCCTATCAGCTGCTGGAGTCTGCCCGGCTGGCAGAGGTTGAACCTGCCCTCGCCGAAGTGGCGCACAAGCTCACCGGCGGCCTGCGCCTGCCCAATGACGAAACCGGCGACTGTCAGCTCTTTACCCAGCGTCTGGCGCAGATGGCCGAGCAGGCGGGTGTGGTGTTTCGCTACAATACGCCGGTCGATCGCCTGCTTTATGAGGGCGAGAAGATCTACGGCGTGAAGTGTGGTGATGAGGTGATCAAGGCCGATGCCTACGTGATGGCCTTTGGCTCATACTCCACCGCTATGCTGAAGGGCATCGTCGATATTCCGGTCTATCCCCTGAAAGGCTACTCGCTCACCATTCCCGTGGCGGAGGAGAGCGGTGCGCCCGTGTCGACTATCCTTGATGAGAGCTACAAGATTGCCATTACCCGCTTCGATAACCGCATCCGCGTTGGCGGGATGGCAGAGATTGTGGGCTTCAATACTGAGCTGCTGCAGCCGCGTCGGGAGACGCTGGAGATGGTGGTGCGCGATCTCTTTCCACGCGGAGGCCACGTTGAAGAAGCCACCTTCTGGACCGGCCTGCGTCCGATGACGCCGGACGGCACGCCGGTGGTGGGACGCACGCCGTTTAAAAATCTCTGGCTCAACACCGGGCATGGCACCCTTGGCTGGACCATGGCCTGCGGCTCCGGCCAGCTGCTGAGCGATCTGATCTCTGGCCGCTCACCGGCTATTCCACACGAAGATTTAGGCGTAGCCCGCTACGGCGCCGATTTTACTCCCGCGCGGGCCAACCATCTGCATGGCGTACACAATACATAAGGGGCAGTCATGACGCGTCCTGTTCAGGCCACGCTAAATTTATCGGCCTTACAGCATAATTTACAGGTTGTTCGCCGCGCCGCGCCTGGGGCGCGGGTGTGGTCGGTGGTAAAAGCCAACGCCTATGGGCACGGAATCGACCGCATCTGGCGCGCGCTGGGCACCACGGACGGTTTTGCCCTGCTCAATCTGGAGGAGGCGGTGCTGCTGCGCGAGCGCGGCTGGAAAGGGCCGATTCTGCTGCTGGAGGGGTTCTTTAATGCCGACGAGCTGCCGCTACTGGATAGCCTGCGTCTGACCACCAGCATTCACAGCAACTGGCAGCTAAAGGCGCTGCAAAATGCCCGGCTTAGCGCCCCGCTGGATATCTACCTGAAGGTCAACACCGGCATGAACCGGCTGGGGTTCATGCCGGAGCGGGTCAGTTCGGTATGGCAGCAGCTGCGGGCGATGAAAAACGTGGGTCAGATGACGCTGATGTCGCACTTTGCCTCGGGGGAGAAGCCCGACGGCATTGTCGAGGCGATGGTGCGAGTAGAGCAGGCGGCGGAAGGACTCAACTGTCCGCGCTCTCTCGCCAACTCGGCCGCCACGCTCTGGCATCCTCAGGCCCATTTTGACTGGGTCAGGCCAGGTATTATTCTCTACGGCGCATCGCCCTCCGGGCAGTGGCACGACGTGGCAAATAGCGGCCTCAAGCCGGTGATGGCTCTGCACAGCGAGATTATCGGCGTGCAGACCCTGAAGCGGGGCGATCGGGTGGGCTACGGCGGGCGCTATCAGGCCACGGGCGAGCAGCGGATCGGCATCGTTGCGGCAGGCTATGCCGATGGCTATCCACGCCACGCTCCGGACGGCACGCCGGTGCTGGTAGACGGCGTACGCACGGGGATTGTCGGAACGGTCTCAATGGATATGCTGGCGGTAGATCTCACCCCGTGCCCGCAGGCTGGGATCGGTACACCGGTTGAGCTGTGGGGCAGCGAAATCAAGATTGATGACGTCGCCGCCGCGGCGGGCACGGTGGGGTATGAGCTGATGTGCGCGCTCGCTCCCCGCGTGCCGGTTGTTACGCAATGATTGTGACAGTGTAACCGCAAGGCATGTAGGCCGGGTCAGGCGTGGCCGCCACCCGGCGATACCTCACTCCGTTTCGTGTTCGGCTACCCGGACACCCACCTTACGCACGGCGTTATCCTCTTTTTCGGCCACCGTCCAGATCATGCCGGCAAACTCCACCTGGTCACCGACCACCGGCGCAGCACCAATCAGCTTCTGCACAATATCTCCCAGCGTCTGCTGTTTGTCGGGATACTCCGTTCCCTGATCGAGGCCGTAGATCAGTGCCACGTCAGCAAACTTGGCGCTGGCCTCCAGAATAAAGTCCCCGAAGAAGCGCTGATCCAGCGCCACCGGCGGCGAGTGGCTAAACAGTTTGCCCAGCGCAGGCAGGTCGCGCTCGCGGCCAATCACGCACAGCACATCGCCTTCGCGCAGGTGGGTGCTGCCGGTCGGGTGCAGCAGCGCGTTGCCACGGAACAGGGCGGCAATACGCGTCTCCGGCGGCATATGCAGATCGCGCAGCGCCGCACCGACGCACCACTTATCGGCGCTCAGCTGGTAGATAAACTGCTCCCAGGCGTTCTCCGGGCTGATGTCCAGCCCGACCCGTGACTCGGGCCAGCCCACCGGGGGAACCACGACCTTGGCTTTTTTTGCCGCCCAGCTCAGAGAGGTGCCCTGGAACAGCAGGGAGACCAGCACCACAAAGAAGGCGACGTTGAAGAACAGCCGGGCGTTTTCCAGACCGGCCATCATCGGGAATACCGCGAGGATGATGGGAACCGCGCCGCGCAGCCCCACCCAGCTAATAAAGATCCGCTCGCGCAGGTTGAAGCCGCGAAACGGCAGCAGGCCAGCAAACACCGACAGCGGGCGAGCCACAAAAATCATCCACGCCGAGAGCAGCAGGGCCGGAACGGCAATCATCAACAGGTCGGAAGGGGTAACCAGCAGCCCCAGCACGAGGAACATACCGATCTGCGCCAGCCAGGCCAGACCGTCAAAGTTCTGTTGAATGTTATAGCGGTTACGAATGGGGCGATTGCCGAGCACAAAACCGCACAGGTAGACTGCCAGGATGCCGCTGCCATGGATTGCCGTAGTGACCGCGAAGATCAGAATACCGCCGCTCAGGGCCAGCAGCGGGTAGAGCCCGGCGGGCAGCGCGATCCGGTTAATCATCTGCTGCAGCAGGTAGCCACCCGCCAGGCCGACGATAATCCCGAGGCCAAACTCCTGAACGATATGCAGGGCAAACTTCCAGTCCAGCCCAAGCTGATGATGCTGGATCATATCTATCAGGGTGATAGTCAGAAACACGGCCATCGGATCGTTACTGCCGGACTCAATCTCCAGCGTCGAGCCGACACGCTCGTTAAGCCCCTTGCCGCCCAGCAGGGAGAAGACTGCCGCCGCATCCGTCGAGCCGACAATAGCGCCAATCAGCAGGCCTTCCATCATGTCTAGCTTGAACAGCCAGGCGGCCATCATACCGGTGAGTCCGGAGGTGATCAGCACCCCGACCGTGGCCAGCGACAGCGCAGGGCCAAGGGCGACGCGAAACGAACTGGCCTGGGTGCGCATGCCGCCATCCAGCAGAATGATCGCCAGCGCGAGGTTACTGATCATATAGGCGAGCGGATAGTTATCGAAAGGGATGCCGCCGACGCCGTCGACACCGGCCAGCATGCCGATGGCGAGAAAGATAACCAGGATGGGAATACCAAGGCGTGATGAAAAAGAACTTAATAAGATACTGCAGGTTACAAGCACTGAACCCAAAATGAAAAGACCGATAATCGCCTCAGCTTCCAATGTCGCTTTTCTCCTCTAAATGCATTTACCACCCAAACGGGGCCGAGGGCGCTCGCGCCAGAGATGGCGCGGCACGACCCTCTAAAACATTACCATATCCACGGCGGTAACAGCGCTTTAATAGAGGCTAAAAACGATATTTTTATTCACTTAAAACAGGATGGCCGCTAAGAGTAAGCTGCGTATGAAAATCCTGGTGCTGCAAGCGCGCCTGCGCCCCCAGCGGCAGGGTCACCGTCTGTGGCTCATGGCCAAAGGCGAGGCCGCTCACCACCGGGATCGCCAGGCGCGTGCGCAGGTAGGCTATCATCGCATCGAGATCGAACCCGGCATCGTAGTCGTTAGGCGCGCTGCGGCTGAAGCTGCCGAGGATCAGCGCTTTCTGCCGCGACAGGATCCCCGCATGGTGCAGCTGGAGCAGCATTCGCTCCACGCGGAACGGGTGCTCATTAATATCCTCGACCACCAGAATGCCGTTTTCTATGGCTGGCAGCCACGGCGTGGCAATGAGCGAGACCAGCATCGCCAGGTTTCCCCCCCAGAGCGTCCCTTCAACGTCGCATGCTGGCCCCGTGCCTTCCCAGGTCACGCTAAAGGTCTCATTGCGCAGCGCGCGCCAGAAGTGCTCCTGCGTAAAGTCATCCAGCGCCTCCGCACCAAAGTTAGCTGCCAGCATCGGCCCACTAAAGGTGATAACGTTATCCGTCGCCAGCAGGCCAAGCTGCACGGCGGTAAAATCGCTGTGGCCGCAGATGAGCAGCGGCGCGTGGCGCTGGCGCTCGGCCAGTCCCTGCCAGTCGATCTTTTCCAGCAGACGGCTGGCACCGTAGCCGCCGCGAACCGGCATCACAATCGTGTTCGGCGTGTCCAGCGTCACCAGGGCGTTGAGATCCGCCAGCCGCTCGGCGTCGTCACCGGCGAAGCGCCGATCGCGGCGGGTAATCACCTGCTGGTTCTCTACGCGGTGGCCTGCGTCCGCAAGACGCTGGATACCTTTGAGGGCGGCAGACTGATTAATGCAGTAGCCGGAGGGGGCGATCAGATGAATCCGGGACATGGCAAATCCTTGCTGACATTCTTAATGAAATAGTAGATGAAACGGTTATCATGCCGCGTAGGATTGTCATTGTCATCTAAACTCCCGGTAAAAGGATTGTTGGTGTGAAACTGAGATGGTTTGCTTTTTTGGTGGTGCTGCTGGCAGGGTGTAGTTCGAAACAGGATTATAAAAATCCGCCGTGGAACCCGGAGGTCCCGGTGAAACGGGCGATGCAGTGGATGCCGATCAGCGAGAAGGCGGGTGCGGCGTGGGGCGTCAGCCCGCGGCTGATAACGGCCATTATCGCCGTAGAGTCTGGCGGAAACCCGACGCTGGTGAGTAAATCCAACGCCGTGGGCCTGATGCAGCTTAAAGCCTCCACCGCCGGAAAAGAGGTTTACCGACACATGGGCTGGAGCGGGCAACCCTCGACCAGCGAGCTGAAGAACCCGGAGCGCAATATCTCTATGGGGACGGCCTACCTGAGTATTCTTGAACACGGCGTGCTTGCGGGGATTAAAGATCCGGAGGTGATGCAATACGCGCTGGTGGTCTCCTACGTCAACGGCGCAGGGGCGCTGCTGCGCACCTTCTCATCGGATCGCAAGAAGGCCATTAGCGAGATCAACGACCTGGACGCGGATGAGTTTGTCGAGCACGTTGCCGAAAATCATCCTGCGCCGCAGGCACCACGCTATATCTGGAAGGTGCAGAAAGCCATGGATGCGATGTAGATCATCGCACCTTATTGGCCCGCTCGCGCGCCTCACGCTCCAGCGAGAAGATGATCCGCTGGAGCTCGCGCTCCACCGCTGGGTTAGTATTCAGAAAGCGGAAACTCAAACGCGGGGTGGTAACGGTATCGTTCTTGCCGTCTACCACCTTACGCTCGCTGATAGAGATCAGTTGGGCATCAAAATAGAACTGCCCCCAGCCGCCCATATCCAGCTCAATCTGCGAGAAACGCTGCCCCTCTTTCACGCCTTCCGGCGTGGCCCCTTCCAGCAGCGCGCCCATGCCGCCTACCGACAGGTCATACAGACGAAAACGCATCGGGCGCTTGTCCGGTAGCGTAGCCTTGCCAAAGTAAGCCGGATGCAGCGGGGCGCTAATACGGAAGTATTCCCGGCGCTGAATAAACCATACGGAGGAGGGGAGCGGCGTTACAAACGCCGGCAGTGCCTGATAATCACTCATCTGCAAGCCGGAGACGGTAAATTCAACCTTCGCCCCTCGGGTCTCTGCGGTGATGGACAAACTGTCGACACGCTGCACCGCTTTGTTCTCATACTCCTGGCTGCCGAGGTCCACCACCAGCCTGTCGAGATCCGCATCGAGGATCTTGCTGATGAATTGCCCGCTGCCCCAGGAAATACAGATCGGCACCTGCTCTTTGTGCAGATCGCGCAGTATGCCCAAAACGGCCAGAGGGGTTTGTTTCAGGAACTGCTCACTGTAGTTGCTCACGCCGGATGGCTCCTTGCTGACTAATAGCCCATCGTTGATTTATCGGCACGCGGGGCGGGAACTTCAGCCGTAATGTAAATTTTTTTAGCAACAAAAAAATTAATAAGTCTGTGACATTTAACCTTTTTTGGATCTATTGCCTATACTCAATTCACGGTGCAGGCGTTTGGGCCTGCAAAGTAAGCAACCATGTAAAAGGAGACAACGCAAAATGGGTATTATTGCGTGGATTATTTTTGGCCTTATTGCCGGTATTATCGCTAAGTTCATCATGCCAGGACGCGACGGGGGTGGTTTCATCATTACCGTTATTCTGGGTATCGTTGGTGCCGTAGTCGGTGGCTGGCTGGCGACGATGTTTGGCGTTGGCGGTGACGTTACAGGCTTCAATTTACCAAGTTTCCTCGTCGCAGTAGTGGGTGCGATTGTGGTTCTGGCTATCTACCGGATGGTACGTCGGAACTAACGTTCTATGCCAGCCGGCGACCTTGCCGGCTGGCATCTCACTTAGCTTATCCTATCAAAAATCATATCCCACCGTGGCAAGAACGCTGCGCTCCGCACCAAAGTAGCAGTTGTTTGTCCCATAGCAGCCCGAGATATAGTCCCGATCGCCCAGATTGCTGGCGTTAACCTGCACAAATGCGCCTTTCAACTGCGGCGACCATGCGCCAAGATCGGCCCTGACCGAGGCATCAAGCAGCGTGACCGACGGCAGCCGTGCCGTATTCGCATCATCGGCATACTGTTTGCCAATGTAGCGCACACCTGCGCCCACGCTTAACCCGTAATCAAACTGATAGTGCGCCCACAGCGAGGCCATCTGGTCCGGAGTGAGCTGCGGCGTATTAGACTCGTTGCCGTCCAGCGAATCCTCGAAGCGTAGATGATTCCACGTGTAGCCAGCAATGGTGCTCAGGCGCGACGTCAGCTGGTTGCGCGCTTCAATCTCCACGCCCTGGGAGTGCACCTTCCCGGCCGGCAGATAGGTGGCGGTAGCGATATTGATATCGCGGGTTGCCACATCTTTCTGCGTCAGGTCGTAGAGAGCAATGCTGTAGATATCCGACGTGCCCGGCGGCTGAAACTTGAGGCCAGCCTCATACTGCTCGGCAGTGGTCGGCTTCAGCAGCTTACCGTCTGCGCCCGGCAGCGATGCCGGCGTGATCGACTGGCTGTAGCTCAGGTAGGGCGAGAGGCCATTATCGAACGCGTAAAGCAGAGAGGCGCGGCTGCTGACGTGGTCATCAGAGCGGCGGCTGTCGGTGCCAAAGGTGTCGCTGGCCTGCTCGGAGACGATGCGGTCGTAGCGTCCAGAGAGATCCAGATGCCAGCGGTTCCACTCCATCTCATCCTGCAGATAGGCACCCGCCTGATAATAGCGACGATTATTGTCATCGCTATAGGTGACAGTGTAACCGTGCTGCGGCGTATAGCCGGTGAACGGGTTAAGCGGGGCGGCAGAGCCTGCGCCGGTCCAGAGATCGTTGCGGTAGCGGTGATACTCCCCGCCGAGGATCACGGTATGCGTTACCTCGCCGGTGGCAAAGTCGGCCTGCAGGCGGTTATCGGTTGACCAGGCGTCAAGGGAGCCGCGCGAGCCGCTGTAGCCTCGTGCCAGATCGTCTGAGTTAGCAATCCAGCCGGTCTGGTAGACCTGATCGAGGGCAACGTTGGCGTGGGTATAGCTGCCGCTGGAGTGTACTGACCAGACGTCGTTAAACTGGTGGTCAAACTCTACGCTATAGAGCTGCTCGCGACGGCGATAGCCATCCCCGCTCTCGCCCTCGTTGGTGCTGTTCGCCAGCCGCTTGCCGTTGTGGTCAAAGCGCGCTCCGTCCATGGGCAGCGAGCCGTGGTAGCCGCCGGAGGGATCTTTTTGCAGGTAGGCGCGGAGCAGCAGGCTGGTATCCGAGTCCGGCTGCCAGAGCAGGGACGGCGAAATGGCGTAGCGCTCTTCGCGGGTATTGTCATACTGAGTGTCGCTGCTGCGGGTCATCCCGGTCAGACGAAACGCCCACTGGTCGTTAATGGCGTCGGTGTAATCAAACGCGCCGCCCTTGGTATTCTGCGTGCCGCCGGAGAGTCGGAAGTGGCCTTCGGACTTAAACTGCGGGCGCTTCGAGGTGAGGTTGACCAGCCCACCGGGGACGCTCTGACCATACAGCGCCGAAGAGGGACCCTTCACCACGTCGATGCGTTCGATAAACCACGGGTCGATCTGCAATACGCTGTGGCTCCCGCCATCGCTCATCAGGCGCATGCCGTCGAGGAAAATGTTATCCACGTCGCCGCCGTGGAAGCCGCGTAGCGAGACGGTGTCAAAGCGCGTTGCGCCACCGCCAAAGTTGGAATTGACGCCCGGGGTATAGCTCAGCGCCTGGTTGACGTTCATCACGCCCTGATCTTCCATCTGCTGACGGGTGACCACCGATACCGACTGGCCGGTAACAATCAGCGGCTGATCGGTTTTGGTTGCACCGCGGGTGCTCTGCACCGTGTAACCCTCGGTCGGCGCCGTGGCTGACTGCGGTGCGGTAGCGCTAACGACGACGGTATCTTCAGCCAGAACGGCATGAGGAAGGGCAATGCCCAACGCGCAAAACCAGACAGAGCGTTTTAATGTTGTTTTCATTCGCAATCCATACTCTCATAAGCGGAACGCGAATTATTATTGTTTATATTTGCGTATACAAGCTTTTTACGGGGGAGGAGTCCGCCTCGCTACCAGATTTGGTAGCGGGGCGGGGAGAGGTTTACTGCGCCACTTTCTGTGCTTCAGGTGCGCTCTGCGGAGCAGGCTGCTGAGTAGTAGATGGAGCAGTAGTAGATGGAGCAGAGTTTGATGGCGTAGAAGAGGCTGTCGCCGCAGGCTGTGCTTTCGGCACGCTGTCGCACGGCTGGGCCTTCGGACAGACCAGATCCAGCATCATCAGCGTAACGCCGTTAGTCCAGCCGAAGCCATCCTGTAGCGGATATTCGCCGCCGCCACCGCCGGTGCCGGTGCTGCTGACGTCATACTTCTCAACCAGCTTTTGTTCGCGATCGTAGGTGTGCTGGACGTTGGAAAGAAAACGCCAGGTGACATCCATCGCCAGCTTATCCTGATCGTAGTTTTGTAGACCGGTGGTGGCGACCCACTGCAACGGTGCCCAGCCATTGGGCGCGTCCCACTGCTGGCCGCTGTTGACCGTGGTGGTAGCGATGCCGCCGGGCTTCAGCAGGTGAGCCTGGGTAGCGGCCGCAACCCTGGCAGCGCGATCCTTCGCCGCCGCGTTGACGTACAGCGGGAAGAGTGCCGCCGCCGTTAGCGGGCTACGTACTTTTTTGGTCTTCAGATCGTAATCCGCATACCAGCCCTCTTTATCGTTCCACAGGTTGGCCTCCATCCCTTTCTGTCGGGCGCTGGCCATGGCGTCATACTGGCTCGATTTGGCGCTGTCCCCGGCGGCCTGGCTGGCGCGGGCCAGCACTTTTTCCATTTTGAACATCAGGGCGTTAAGGTCCACCGGCACGATGCTGGTGGTGCGGATGCTGCCGAGCTGGTTAGGATCGTCCATCCAGCGCGAGCTGAAGTCCCAGCCCGACGCGGCGGCAGAGCGCAGATCGCGATAGATCTCCGTCGCCGGACGGTTTGGATTATTCTTCGCGGTAGTGACGTCATCAAGCCAGGATTCCGGACGCGGCGTATCGCGATCGTCCCAGTAGCGGTTGAGAACAGAGCCATCCTCCAGCTTCACCACGCGCTTGTTGGCCTGACCCGGCTGCAACGTGTCTGCTCCCTCCATCCAGTAGCTATACTCTTTCTCCAGCTGCGGGCGATAGGTTTTCAGCGCCTCGTCGCCGTTGTGGCTTGCCAGCAGTTCCACCATAAAGGCAAAGAACGGCGGCTGGGAGCGGCTGAGGTAGTAGGTGCGGTTGCCGTTAGGGATATGGCCCCAGGCATCGATTTCATGGGCGAAGTTTGCCACCATATCTTCCACTTTATCCCAGTGGCCGCTCTCGGCCAGGCCGAGCATGGTGAAGTAGCTGTCCCAGTAGTAGATCTCGCGGAAGCGGCCGCCTGGCACCACGTAGGGCTCAGGCAGCGGCAGGAGTGAATCCCACTTGTCTGTGCGATCGGTGGTGCGGGTCAACACCGTCCACAGGCCGTCAATGTGCTGGCGCAGCGTCTGTCCGGCAGGCGGGACGTACTTCTCGTTCTTCGCTGGCAGGGTAAAGTTCATCTCAACAAAGTGGCGCAGGTCGAAGCCGGACTGGTTACGCTGCATTCGGTAGTCGGCCAGGATCATGTAGGGATCGCTTTTCGGCACGGCGTCGGCGAAGGTTTTCTGATCGGGAAAGAGTTTAGCGGTCTGCACATCGGCAAACAGCGGGCCAAGCAGGATGTCCGGGGACTGGATCGGGGTTTGGCTCTCAGTCTCGGCGGCCAGCGCCTGTGCGGAAGTCAACGCGAGAAACGCGCCCCCTAGCGCCAGCTGCATGGCAAAAAACAGCGTCTGGGGTCGGCGCGATAAATTTATTCTCATCTATTATTCTCCTTAGCAATGAACAGCGTCCCGCTGTAATCAACCTTTGAAAACAGTAGACGAATATCCGACGCCCGGAGTACCAGAAGTAAAAATTTGCGTCCTTACAAACATTTTTTGCTAAAAAAAGCCCCGCGTGAGCAGGGCACCACCACGCCTTTAACCCTGGGGGTTGATGAGCCAGGTACCAGGTGTAACCACCGTCAGCGTTTCGCTGCGGCGCTGGCTACCGTTCTGTAGGGTAAACTCATACTTGCCCGCAGGCAGCTGGAGATAGGCAAAACCGCTGGGTGCGGGCGCGATCTCCTGCGGCTTGCCGTTCACCTGCAGCCTGTCGGCATCGCTCATGCGAATGTAGATCCGGGCGATGGGGCCGCTGGCGGGCGCACTGGCTACTTTCGCCTCCGGGGCCGCTACGGACTGAGTAGAGGAGGCAGCCGCCGCCGTCTCCGTATCGCTATGCGTCGAACCAAAGATCAGCGCGCCCGCAATAATGCCGACTAGCACGCCAGCCGCAATCTGTGCCGGGGTTTTAACACGCTGCCACAGGGACGCGGCGGCGGAGGGTGGCTCCTCCACGGGAACCAGCATGGTGCCGGTTTTTTTCACCGCCGGGAGCTGCCCGGTGTCGCCTACGGTAATCCCGGCCAGGGCGGCAAACTCCGCGATGCTCTGGGGACGATCCTCTGGCTTCAGCGCCAGGGCGCGATCGACCGCCTGCAGCAGCGCAGGGGAGTAGCCCGGCGGTGGGTTCTCTGCCAGCGGGGCGCAGCTCTCCTGAATGCTGCGCGCAACGCTGGCGGGCGGCGGAGAGCCGGTAATCAACGTATAGAGCACCGCCCCCAGCGCATAGATGTCCGTCCACGGCCCGAGAAGGTTCTCACTGGCGTCCGCGTACTGCTCAAGAGGCGTAAAGCCAGGGTTAAGTAGCCGCTTGCTGGTGTCGCTAAGCTCGCCCGTGGTGGCAGGCGCGGCGGCAACGTCAAGGAGCAGCGGCTGGCCGCTCTCCTCAATCTGAATACTCTTGAGAGAAATATTGCGGTGCAGCTCGCCCGCGTGGTGCAGAGTGGCAAGCGCGCTGCACAGCATGGGCAGCCGCTGTAAAATCCAGGCTTCGTTGATGACGTCCGGCTGCTGCTGATGCAGCTCCGCCAGGGTGATGCCGTCATAGCGCGGCGTCAGGATATAGGCGGTATCGTTATGCTGCCAAAAGCGCAGGACCAGCATCAGGTTAGGATGGGTAAAGCGTGCCAGCTGGCGGGCCTGCTGGACAAACGCGTTCAGGCCAGCGGCAAAGGCAGCGCTGTCCTGTTTACTCCGCAGTACCAGACGCATCTCTTCGCCGCGCAGGCTCAGCGCGCGGGGCATATACTCCCTGACGATGACCGGACGCTCAAGTTCGCGGTCAAGGGCGTGATAGAGAATATGGGTGTGGCTGGTTTGAATAACGTCCTGGATCTCTAGCTCATCGAAACGAAAACCCGGCGGCAACGCGTCGGGTGTGCTCGGATTGTTCTCGCTGTCTGTCATTATTTGCGGATCTCTGTTCAAAACTGACGGCTATTCAGAATAGGTATTTCAGGATCACTTTTGCGTGCGCCAGGCTCCGGCTGCCGGATCCCGCAGCTGCGGATGCAGATTATCGATCAGCAGCAGCGTCAGGCTGGTGCCCGGCGTCAGAAAGGCGGACCACACTTTACGCACCTCGGTAAGCCGGGTTTGCAGACGCGCGTCGTCCAGCGCCTGATCCCGCGATACCTCTACCGCCACCGTGCCGCTGTTTTTCCAGCCGTTGAGCTGCGGATCGTAGGGCATAATCAGCCAGCTTTGGGGAGCCTGGCTGTTGCTCACCACCATGCGTTCATTATTGACGCTGGTGATCAGCAGGCTGTCGGCGTTGGCTTTATCGCTCAGGCCGCTGACCGGGAAACCGTGCACAAAGGTCATCACCGAGCGCTTTTCACCCTTCTTACCCTGCTGGATCACCTCGCTGCGGCCGTTAAGCCAGCCGCCGCGCTCGCACTTGCCGTTGGCTTTCGCGGGGATAAACAGCGCCGAGGCGTTGTCGTCACCCTGCCAGAAGGTGCGCAGATGGCAGCCATCCTGCAAGGTAAATTCAAGCCACGGTGTGCGGTCGGCCGTCGGGGAGGGCTGCTGCGCCACCGCTGCGTTGGCAGCAGACTGTGCCGCACGCGGCGTAATGACAACCGCCCATTCGCTCTCTTTGGTGGCGATGCCTTCGGCGAGCAGTTCACCTTCAGGATCGACCATCCGCCAGTTGACCTGGCCGATGGTGCTGCACTGGTTCTCCAGCAGCGCGCCGAGGCGCGGCATAAAGCTGGTAAGAATCGAGGGCGCTTTGTCACCGCTGGCAACAATGCGCAGCGGTAATTTTGCGGAACACCAGCTTTGCGGCGATTTATCGTTAACGTTGTCTATCCAGACATCCAGCTTCTGAGAGGGGGATTGGGCAATACGATAATTCCCTGCCGACACGGTTGTGGATGCTAAAAGCAATGCCAAACCCGAAAGCCAGACTTTCATAAAATTCCTTGTTAGCCAGAGTAATTAATCAATAATCCAGGTGCCGCTATCGCCTTTTTGGCATGCCTTGCTGCCGTCATCCACCGCCACGCAGGTCGCTTTTTTCGCGGCGCGCTTAGGACGGCGGCGATCGTTTTTCAGCGTCTGCTCGTAGAGGGCGCTTTTTACCATCGCACGCGGCGGCACGTAGCCAATCAGCTGCTCGTTATCCTGCTCGGCGATGGCCAGCCAGGCGTTATCCACCTCGCCGAGGACGGTATAGGTTTCACCGTTTTTCAGCTGGCCGAGAACTTTACCGCCGTAGGTAGGGGTGCTGAGAATTGAGCCGGGGTAGAGCGCCCGGTAGGCCTCGTTGACGGGCGTAAAGGTAGAGGGTGGCGAGACCGCATAGCGGTGCGTAAGCGTAACGCCATTGACCTGACTGGTCACCAGCGTATCGTCCGTCATCTTCGGCGGTGGCGCTTTACAGCCGACAACGACAGTGACCATAAGAAGAAGTAACAGGCCTCGCAATTTCATTATACCTTTCCCTGAAAAAATGATTAAACCCGACCGCCGCTGACTATTAAAGATTAATTCAGCTTAAGCATAGTCTGATGATTCTACATTGAGTTTATAACAATTCAATCGCCTTCTGATGGGGAGAGATTGTTAAATATGATGTTTACATGAGTATATTCTTATTGAGGTGATTTTTGCTCGCGTCATTGAGTAGGGGAATGTATTAGTAATCGCCGCGCACGCAGCAGGTCTTGTGCCAGACCAAGATCGGCACGCGTATCTACATCGCGCACAATACCGTCGTCTGCAACGGGCAGATCCTGGACGTTACCGCAGGCTCTTGCCTCTCGCACAATGGCTGCGGCACCCACGTCGCCCCGCAGCGAAGCCAACGCATTAACGTAGCTGCGCCCGAATCCCACCGGGTGACCCTGCTGCTGGTGAAAGTGGGGCACAACAATAGCCTGCTCCGCCAGCGCCTCTGCAACACGTTGGAGAGTTGTGGCCTGAACAAGGGGCAGATCGCCGGGCAGGATCAGCCAGCCTGCGGCCTCAGCCGTGGCCTGCACGCCCATCGCGATGGACTCCCCCATGCCGCCGGTGCCGCCCTCGGGGCGGACAAGATGCCACGCCAGGCCAGAAGCGTGCACCGCCTCAAGGGTGTGAGAGAGCACCGCTTTGCCGTCGAGCAGCGTATCAAGCTTGTGGGCTGCGCCACCCGACGCGAGAAACCGCTCGCCCCGTCCAGCCGCCAGCACAATCACTACGGGCAGAGTGGGCACCACGGGTAGTGCAGACATTACGACGACCTCTGGCCGCGGGCTGCCGCCACGTCTGCCAGTACCGATAGCGCCAGCGAGCTGGCATCCCGTGCCTGGGGAAAGATGCCGATTGGCGCTTTGATCCGCGCAATCTCCTCGGGATGAAACCCGCGCTCGGTCAAGGCGCGGATCCGTTTTTCATGCGTGCGTCGGCTACCCAGCGCGCCGATGTAAAAGGGCGCGGCAGTCAGGGCGGCACTCAACAGAGGCAGCTCCCGATCAAGATCGTGCCAGAGAAAGATCACTGCCGTATGGGCATCGATCAGGCCAGACAGGGTCCGCAGCCGGGAGCCGTCGTCGATGTGAACATCATATCCTGCCGTCTCGGCGAGCTTCGCCGTCATCTCGGCCTCAACGGAGCGGCCAAAGATAATCACCCGCGTCGCAGGGCGGTAGCGGATAACAAACTCCTCCTCTTGCCAGCCGGTCTCTTTATCAGGCGCGTCAACGTCCAGCGTCTGGTTGCGGGGCCTGTAGCGCAGCGCCGGAGCATGACGTCGCTCCAGCGCCGACAGCACCGCCAGCAGAGGACGTGCCGAGCGTAGCGGGTGAATGCTGAGCGTGATCCCGCCCCCGCAGGGCAGGACAATATCAAACCAGGGCGATCCCTCTCCGTAGGTTACCGTGCGATCTGCCCCCGATTTGATCGCCTCCAGCCCCTCCCAGGCCGCAGCAGCCTCAACGCAGCCACCGGAGACGAAGCCGCAGTAGAGACCGTCCTCACGAACGGCCATCTGCGCCCCGAGGGGACGCGCCGCGCCGCCGCGGATTTCCGTCAGGACGATCAGCGCTGCCGCCATGCCGGAGGCCAGCGCCTGCGCCGCGAAGCGCAGCACCGCCACGTTGTCGTCGGTTAAGAACGCCCGCTGCGGCGTCGCAGCGGGTTCGCTCTCGGTTACAGGGAAAACCGGTTGTGATGGAGCCAAATGTGGCAGCACGTCTCTCTCCTATATCGCTTCCGGCAGGCCGTTCAGCAGCTTGTCGAGCGTAATAGGGTAGTCGCGTACCCGCACGCCGGTGGCGTTGTAGATCGCATTGGCAATGGCGGCACTGACGCCGCACAGCCCCAGCTCGCCGACCCCCTTGGCTTTCATCGGGGAAGAAACCGGATCGGTATCGTCAAGGAAGATCACCTCCTGCACCGGGATATCGGCATGGACCGGCACCTCATAGGCGGCGAGATCGTGATTGACGAAGTAGCCCAGCCGGGTATCCACCGCCAGCTCCTCCATTAATGCCGCGCCGAGGCCCATGGTCATCGCCCCGATCACCTGGCTGCGCGCCGTTTTCGGGTTGAGGATCCGGCCGGCGGCGCAGACGGCCAGCATTCGGCGCACCCGCACCTCTCCGGTGGCGATATCCACGCCGACCTCGACAAAGTGTCCGGCAAAGGTGGACTGCTGGTACTTCTCCTGCAGGTCGCCAAACTCGATAGTGTCTTCAGCGCTGAGCGTCCCGGCTGCGGCGGCATCGGTGAGCGGAGCGCTGCGGCCATCCGCGCTGACGTTGCCATCGGCAAAGACCGCATTTTGCGGATCAAACCCAAGCTTGTTTGCCACCGCTTCGCGCAGCTTAACGCAGGCAGCATAGACGCCTGCCGTGGAGCTGTTGGCCCCCCACTGGCCGCCCGAGCCGGCAGAGACCGGGAAGGTTGAATCCCCCAGTTGCACCACCACCTTCTCCAGCGGCAGGCCCAGCATTTCCGCTGCCGTCTGGGCAATAATGGTGTAGCTGCCGGTCCCGATATCGGTCATGTCGGTCTCAACGGTGAGCGTACCCTCGGCATCAAGATGCACCCGCGCCCCGGAGGTCATCACCAGGTTATTACGAAAACCGGCGGCAACCCCCATGCCCACCAGCCAGCGGCCGTCGCGGATCTGCCCCGGCGTGGGATTGCGCTGCTGCCAGCCAAAGTGTTGAGCACCGGTACGCAGGCACTCCACCAGCTGGCGGCGGGAGAAGGGGCGATCCGGATTGGTGGGGTCGACCTGGGTATCGTTCAGAATGCGGAACTCCACCGGATCGACGCCTGCCTTCTCGGCGATCTCGTCGATAGCTATCTCCAGCACCATCATGCCCGGCGCTTCACCTGGGGCACGCATGGCATTGCCCTCGGGCAGATCCAGCTCCGCCAGCCGCAGGCCGGTGTGGCGGTTCGCGCCGGCATAGAGAAAGTTTGTCTGCTGCACGGCGGTCTCTGGCTCGCCTTCCGGCAGGTTGCCGGACCAGCTCTCATGGGCGATGGCGGTAATATGCCCGGCTTCGTCGGTGCCAATCCGCACCTGCTGGATGGTGGCTGGGCGGTGAGTGGTATTGTTAGGGATCAGCGGTCGGGAGAGCATCACCTTTACCGGGCGCTTCGCTGCCCGAGCACCCAGCGCGGCCAGCAGGGCATCGCTGCGCAAGAACAGCTTGCCGCCAAAGCCGCCGCCGATGTAGGGCGACAGCACGCGGATGTTCTCTTTCGGCATATTCAGCGTTAGCGCGAGGTCGGAGCGGCACCAGTCAATCATCTGGTTAGAGGTCCAGACGGTAAGCTTATCCCCCTCCCAGACCGCCATAGAGGCGTGCGGCTCCATCGCCATATGGCTCTGATCCGGCGTAGTGTAGGTCGCATCGAGCTTGACCGGAGACGAGGCAAAGGCGGTAGCAAAATCACCGGTCACGCTGTCCGGCTGATCCTTCTGCGGAGCGGTGACGCTGGGTTTAACTTCCGCTAAATCGTATTCGCCCCGATCCCGCTGGTAATCTACCTCGATCAGCGACGCTGCCGCACGCGCCTGCTCGAAGGACTCCGCGACGACTACGGCGATGGCCTGGTGATAGTGCTGGATCTCCGGGCCGCCGAGCAGAATGGCGGTATTCTTTTCACCTTTGCCGAGTTTTCCCGCATTGTCGGCGGTGACCACAGCCAGCACGCCGGGCGCACTGCGGGCGGCCTGAATATCAATACTGCTAATTCGCCCTTTGGCGATCCCCGCCCCGAGCACGTAGCCGTAGGCCGCGTTGGGCACTTTGTCATGCCACTCGTAGGCATAGTGCGCGGTGCCGGTAGTTTTTAGCGGGCCATCGATGCGATCGTGTGGGCGGCCGACCACCTTCATTTGATCGATAGGGTTTTCCGTGGCTGGATTATCAAATTTCATCGCTTTATGCCCTCGCTTCTGCCAGCACCGAGGCGATGGTGCGCTTCGCCAGGGTTAATTTAAATGCGTTCTCATGGGTTGGCTGGGCCTCGGCAAACAGCCGGTCATAGACCGCCTGCGCACCCTGAGCCACCGCCGCATCGGCATCGTCCCGACGCCAGGGCTGATGAGCTACGCCCCCCAGCGCGATCCGGCCGCTGCCGTCCTGCTGCACGATGGCGGCGACGGAGACCAGCGCGAAGGCGTAGGAGGCCCGATCCCGCACTTTGCGGTAGATATGGCTCCCGCCCACCGGCGCTGGCAGGGTGACGGCGGTGATCAGCTCCCCAGCTGCGAGGTCTGTCTCAATATGCGGCGTCGTACCCGGCGCACGGTAAAATTGGGCGATAGGGATCGCTCGCGTTTGACCATCCGGGCGCACCGTCTCTACCACTGCATCAAGCAGGCGCATGGCGACGGCCATGTCGCTGGGATGAGTAGCGATGCAGGCTTTGCTGGTGCCCACTACCGCATGCTGGCGGCTGAACCCCTCCAGCGCCGCGCAGCCGCTGCCGGGAAGACGCTTGTTGCAGGGCTGGTTAGTGTCGTAGAAGTAGGGGCAGCGGGTGCGCTGAAGCAGGTTACCCGCCGTGGTGGCCTGGTTACGCAGCTGCCCAGACGCACCGGCCAGCAGGGCCCGGGAGAGCACGGCGTAGTCGCGACGCACCCGCTCATCGGCTGCCAGATCGGTATTACGCACCAGAGCACCGATGCGCAGGCCGCCTTCGGAAGTCTGTTCAATCTTATCCAGCGCCAGGCTGTTAATATCAATAAGGTGCAGCGGAGCCTCGATCTCCAGCTTCATGAGATCGAGCAGGTTAGTCCCGCCCGCGATAAATTTGGCGTGGGGGGTGCGCCCGGCGCTGGCTGCCGCTTCCGCCGGGGTGTTGACGCGCTCATAGGTAAACGCCTTCATGATTTCAGCCCTCCGGCAACGTCATCAATGGCGGCGAGGATATTGCTGTAGGCCCCGCAGCGGCAGATATTGCCGCTCATCCGCTCGCGGATCTCATCTGGCGTGGCCTGTGGAGAGGAGACCAGATCTACGGTCACATGGCTGGGAATACCTGCTTCAATCTCTTTTAGCACCGCCACCGACGAGCAGATCTGCCCTGGCGTACAGTAGCCGCATTGAAAGCCATCGTGTTTCACAAAGGCGGCCTGCATCGGGTGCAGGTTATCCGGCGTGCCCAGTCCTTCAATGGTGGTGATCTCGGCATCCTGGTGCATCACGGCCAGAGTCAGACAGGCGTTGATTCGGCGACCGTCAACGATAACGGTGCAGGCCCCGCACTGGCCGTGATCGCACCCTTTTTTACTGCCGGTGAGGTGCAGATGTTCGCGCAGGGCGTCGAGCAGGGTGGTGCGCGTATCCAGTTCAAGCTGATGAACTTCACCGTTGACCTTGAACGAGACCGGCATCGTTTCAGGCGGTGGCGTTACCGGAGACTCCCCCGCGCCGATCGCAACGGAGGGTGAAATGGCCGCCGCTGCCGCAGACGCCGCGCTGGCCTTGATCAGCACCCTACGGGTTACGCTGAAATCGTACGGCCCTCTGTCCGCTTCGTTGCTCTGATTGCTCATAATTGCCTCCACATCTATAGCGTTGTTTTTATACGTGCGATAAATAATAGTAGGCGGTGAAACGGGGATTACCCTCGCTTTTTGCATATGCTACTGAGCCGAGGGCATTAATGAGGCAGAGAGAGAGGTATTATTGCCGTGGCAAGCCAGCGTGAAGCCGCCCGGATTTTTTCAGGATCCGTACCGCACCGCAGGCCAGCAGAATCAGCACGATGAGGCCTGCGGAGATTATCCAGCCACGGGCGTCGGCGTGAAGTGCCCGGGCGGCCAGCAGCACCAGCATGAGCAGGGTCATACAGAGGGTGGTGTACTCCTTCACCACCACCCGCCGCCAGTTAAAGGCAAAGGTTCGCAGCGTCTTGCCTAATCCCCTCAGGCGCGGCAGCAGGCGCGGCGTACGTGCGCAGTAGTGTCGGTAGTCGTCGCCAAAGCGCCCCAGCAGATAGTGTTCTTCCGCAGCAATGATGCAGGCGTAGCCCAGAAAAAAGAGCGGCATCGCGATCGTCAGATACCACGAGTTATTGGCGGCAACGCCGAAGCCAATAATCATCAACAGATTGCCCAGGTAGAGGGGATTACGGCAGTGGGCAAACAGCCCGGTCTGCACCAGGCTGTCGGCATACACTTTACGCTGGCGTCCACCGCGTACGATATAGTCCAGCCCGACGGTCAGGACCCGGATCCCCTGTCCGAGCAGGGCAACGGCAGCACCGGCAATCAGCATGGCAACGGCGGCCTGGCTGACCCGCTGCTGGCCTATAAACAGCGTCAGGTAGAGCAGCGGAAAGAGCACGTTGCGGGTACGAAAAAGAAAGTTGCCGACGGTGATCCTCATTTTATTGCCACCATTGCGCAGAAGTTATACCAGCGGAAGAAGACCTCTACGCTGCGAAAGCCGGTGTCGGTGAGCATCTGCCGATTTTCGCCTTCGCTATAGGGGATCAGCACGTTCTCCAGCGCCTCGCGCTTCTGGCCGATCTCCAGCTCGCTGTAGCCGTGGCGACGCTTCATAGCGTAGTAATAGTTAATAAAGCGCCTGTTGAGATCCGGCGAGTCGCAGACCACCTTCTCTACCAGAATCAGCGCGCCGCCGGGGTTGAGCCCCTCGTAGATAGATGACAGGAGCTTTCGGCGGTGCAGAGGGCGGACAAACATCAGCGTCAGGATCATCGCCACCACCGAGGCGTTATCTAACGTCATCCTCTCTTTGAGATCCTGACAAAGGAAATACGTCTCACGTGCAGAATTTAGCTGGGCGAATTTGTCCCGGCACTTCTCCAGCATATCCGGCGAGTTGTCGATGCCGGTAAAGGCGATATTCTGCGGCAGCACGCCGTCCAGCAAGGCGAGGGTAGTGCCGGTGGCGCACCCCAGGTCGTAAAGCTGACTCCCTTTGGTAGCGTACTCTGCCGCCAGCTCGCCCACCATGCGCTGAATTTCCTGATAGAAGGGCACGGAGCGGTCGACCATGTTGTCAAACACGCCCGCAACCTGGCTATCAAAGCGAAAATCTTCCGCACTCTTCTCTACAGCAAAAACCTTATCCTGACCCATAACGACTCCAGTGAGATATATCGAAAATCAATACATGAAACCAGATGCATTCACGTTACAAATGATTGATTTCATTAGGTATTTAAGTGAAGGTTATAGGCTTTACGAGGACAGTTCTAGTTGAGATGTATTGCAAAGTGTTGTTATTGATACAAGCCTGCGTAAAGTTTGGTGATGATTTAAGCACAGCGCTTGCTGGGCAAAAAAACGGCGGTAGAATAGGCTAACTCCCGCCGCTTTTTACTTCCCTACAGGTGCCATGATCGCTCTCAAAACAGTTTGTCTGAGTTTGCTGTGTATTATCCTACTCTCTCTTGTTGCCAGCATCGCCCAGGCCGTCAGCCAGCGCGACGCAAAGGCCAGTGAGGGGTGGTGGTCTGCCCGCCGCGATTCATCCGGCATCGCGCCCGATCCGGTTAAGTTTGCCCGACTGGCAATCGTCCAGGTCTATGCCGCCCCCACTTACGGCTGGAAAGGGGCGGTGGCCGTGCATCCATGGATCATCTTCAAGCGTGCCGGGGAGACCCACTACAGCCGCTACGAGGTGATCAGCTGGGGCAGCGGCGACAAGGTGCGCCGTAACAGCAACCTCGCGGATGGCTACTGGTACGGCTCCAGGCCGCGCCTGCTGGTGGATCGCCGGGGGCCGGAAGCCGAAGCACTGATCCCGCAGATTAAAGCGGCAATTGCCTCTTACCCATGGCCGACCACCTATCATGCGTGGCCGGGCCCCAACAGCAACACCTTCATTGCTCATATTGGACGAGAAGTGCCTGACCTGAGGCTCGATCTGCCTGCTAACGCAGTAGGGAAAGACTATCGTCCGCTCTATCGGCCCATCGGCTTGCCGCCGTCGGGGCGCGGCCTGCAAATCTCGCTGCTGGGCGTGGCGGGAGTGACTCTGGGGGCCGAGGAGGGGTTCGAGCTTAACGTTCTCGGGCTTAACGTCGGTCTCGACTTTACGCCTCTGCGTCTACGACTGCCGTTTATCGGCGGCGTAGGGTCGGATAATTTGCAGGAGCAGTAAAAACCCACGCGAACGTGGGTTTAGGACGACTTACTCGCTCGCTACCTGCGCCTGCAGGTGCTTGCTGC
Source organism: Pseudescherichia sp. L3 (assembly GCF_024656065.1). Lineage (NCBI taxonomy): Bacteria > Pseudomonadati > Pseudomonadota > Gammaproteobacteria > Enterobacterales > Enterobacteriaceae > Pseudescherichia > Pseudescherichia sp. L3. Next base: position 1,677,515 of record NZ_JANKYC010000001.1, on the reverse strand, counting down.
GTTTCTGCTTGCGCAGCTTATCGATCAGGCGGTGCGCCTCGGCATGCGTCGCCACCGCCGGTGAGGAGCCGCTGAGCGGCTTCTGGGCCGTCTCGCGCAGAGTCAGGACCGTAATCAGGCCGATAATCCCCGCACCCATCATGTAGTAGGCAGGCATCATCACGTTGTGGGTGGTGTCCACCAGCCAGGCGGTGACCAGCGGCGTGGTACCGCCGAACAGCGAGACCGACAGGTTGAAGCCAATCGCCAGCGCGCTGTAGCGGATATCGGTAACGAACAGGGCCGGGAGCGTCGCAGGCATGGTGCCGCTAAAGCAGGTGTGCAGCACGCCAAGAATAACCAGCCCGCCAAATACCGCCAGCATATTGCCGGAGCCGATCAGCATAAAGCTCGGGATCGCCAGCAGGATCAGCCCGGCAGCGCCGAGGGCGATGACCGGACGACGGCCGATGCGATCGGTCCAGTAGCCCCATGCAAGGGTTAACGGCATCATCACAAACATGATCACCATCACCAGCAGCAGGCCGGTCAGCTCGCTCATGCCCAGCACGCTGGTCAGGTAGCTTGGCATGTAGGAGGTCAGCATGTAGTTCGAGACGTTGAATACCAGCACCAGGCCGATGCACTTCAGGATCTGCTTGCGATGTTTGTTCAGCATCTGGATCAGGCTAAGCTGTGGCTTGCTGTGCTCCAGCGCCTCTTGCTTATCCATGTGATCTTTAAACGCCGGTGTCTCCTCAAGCTTAAGACGAATGTAGAGGCCAAACAGCCCCAGCGGCGCAGCGAGAAAGAACGGAATACGCCATCCCCAGGAGTGCATCGCCTCGGTAGGCAGAACCGCGATCATAATCGTCACGAGGCTGGCACCCAGCAGATAGCCCCCGAGGGTACCGAACTCCAGGAAGCTGCCCATAAATCCGCGGCGTTTATCGGTGGAGTACTCTGCGATAAAGGTTGCTGCACCACCATATTCGCCCCCTGTGGAGAAGCCCTGCACCAGACGCGCCACCAGCAGCAGGATCGGTGCGGCGATGCCAATGCTGTCATAGTCGGGGATCAGGCCGATGCTGAACGTACCGATCGACATCATGATCATCGTTAAGGCCAGGATCTTCTGGCGACCAAAGCGATCCCCCAGCGGGCCGAAGACCATCCCACCGATAGGGCGTACCAGGAAGGCGGCGGCGAAGGTGCCGAAAGAGGCGATCAGCTGTGCGGTACTGCTGGCACCCGGGAAGAAGACCTGGCCGATGATCACGGCCAGATAGCTGTAGACCCCGAAGTCGAACCACTCCATGGTGTTACCGAGCGCGGCTGCGCCGACGGCCTTTTTAAGCAGGCCGCTATCGATAACGGTGATATCGTCTACGGTTAACTCGTTGCTTGTTGAAGCGTTATTCTGGTGCTGGTTTAACGTCGTTCCGTTGCTCATAAACTCCCCATGAGTGTGGATGGCGCAACCTTATAGCTTTCGCAGCCGTAAAACCCAATTCAAAGGAAATGAAAGCTATAAGATGCAGATAATGATGGTTCGCCACGTTTAGCGGCGGGGGTACACCATAAATAAAATAGTCGAGGGGTGCAACTTTTTGGCGGGATAAGCTGCTTTTCTCTGAAATGGTGGCGATATCAGCTTAATCTGAACGGTGTGGTAGCAATAAATAAACCCCCTAAACTACAGGGAATATTATTTCGCCTGCTAACGATCTATTTAATTGCGGGCATTAGCACTATCATGGGGCAACCCTTTTTTATATTTTTCTGTAGTGATGACTATCTCAATGAACCCCCAGCGGCAAGCCGATCTTCTCCTTATTATGGTCACCCTTATCGCCGCCTGCGGCTGGATTTTTTCCCGTGAGGGGATCTCTGGAATGCCGGTTTTTGCCTTTTTAGGGCTACGTTTTGGCTGTGCCGCTCTGGTTCTGCTGCCGTTCTGCCGAGGCCAGCGCATTGCGCGTGAACAGATCGTAAGAGTGCTTATCAGCGGGGGCTGGATGGCGCTGACTATGTGCCTGTGGATCTACTCTGTTTCAACCACTCCCTCGATCGGCGAAGGCGCATTTATCATGAGCCTGTCGATGCTGTTCGTGCCGCTGGTGGCATGGGGGATGATGAAGGTCCGGCCCGCGCGTGCCTACTGGGAGTGTCTGCCGCTGGCCTTTGTGGGACTGGGGCTGCTCAGCTTACAGTTCCCGATATCGTTTCACGCCAGCCAGGGGTGGTTTTTGTTGACTGCCGTGGTGCAGTCGATCTCGTTCTGCTACACCAGCCGCTGCGCCAGAGAAGTGCCGCTGCTGCCGCTGACGGCGGTGCAGCTGGGGATGACCGGCGTAGTGGGTTTAGTACTGTCAGGGCTGACAGAGACGTGGACTCAGCCGTTCACCGCGACCACCGCGATGTGGTTGCTTGCCAGCATCCTGATCGCCACCAGCCTGCGCTTCGGCCTTCAGCTTCAGGGGCAGAAGCATGCCGCCGTCGCCAATGCGGCAATTATCATGGTTCTCGAGCCACTATTGACGGTGATTGCGGCGGCAATCTGGTACGGAGAGAAGCTGCCGATGCAGAAGATCACCGGCGGAATACTGATTTTGGTGGCCCAGCTGTGGTTTAGATGGCGGATGGTAGTGCGGTCGTAATAGGGGATAGGGTGAGTAAAAGATGGTGTAGGGTGGTAGGCCGGGAGAAGCCGTCGCTCTGATACCGCACCTCGCCGAAGCTGCCGTACTGGCCGCTCCAGCAGATATGGCTCTATCATTGAGCGACTTTATCGTTACTCGGTTAAGGCCAATACTAAACCATAAGGTATTGCCTATTCACTTGTTATATATGTGTGATCTACCATGATGCTGTTTCGATCCCATATTCGCTCGCGAATATGACAAACCCTTTGCTTAAGTCTTTATTAATAAAAATCTTTTCATCTGTATGATTTGTTAATTTATTTTGATACCAGAAAAAATCTAAATTATTCTTTACGGAGTTATAAGGCAAAGATAAGAAGAAAATATTACTATCCGTTTTTATCATCAAAGTCACGAAATCTTGGCCCGAAATTTTAGCGAGGAAACTTTCAAAAAGTACCTTCTCAGACTCAATATCATAATGATTTTTTCTAAGCTTAAGTTTGTCGTGAGATTTATTAACAACTTCTTGATAAGTTATATGACGGCAGTTAATATCTTTTCCTTGCAGATTCGTCTCAAGTATAATCTTCTTTATGAGTGTTTTTAGCTCACTATTTCTTTTTGCTTCCTTCAGCTTGTTTTTTAGATCTATGGACATTTCTTTTTGCCTCTCATGTCTGTAATGCCCCTTTTTTCTTCAGGAATATGCCCGACGTGTTGATTGTATCTAATGTTTTTTTCTAACGGGTTACCATGAAGATCATCTGCAGTATGTAAGTGTGGGCCTCGGCCAAATTTATCCTCTTCATGCATTATTATGTACTTTTTGACACCATTGTCATCAAATTCCCAAACAGTACGGTTTTCATACTTATTGTCAAAAACTTTTGTAGAAACAGGTATGTTAGTTTTTTTTGGTATAGCTAGCTGTCTTTTGGCTGCTCGAAATTGAGATTTGAATGTAATAGGAGAATCGTTCAATCCCCATGGATCAATCCACCCCAGCGGATTCGGCGCATACTGATAAAGATTCAGCCCACCTAATAACCCAATCGGATCAACTCACATTATCAGACCTACACGAGTATCATACTACCGGAATGTTACGTTGGATCCAGATAAAATCACGTCATAGTTCATACGCTACCACCATAACCTAGTAAATCCGCCTATCTTTACCCGCACGGTCTTACTGAAGTAAAGCTTCAGATGTTCAATTTTTTGATAATTAATAGTCAAGTGAACATATTAATATCATCAAGGGCATCTTCAGCTCTCGATGACACCATCTCATTTGAATTTAGCATTTTATCTTTCAAAAAAGGGATTACTACATCTTTGTCTATTTTTCCATTTACTCTGGCTAAATGCCCCAGACAGGTTAAAGCCAACCCACTAATATCATCGTCATAATTATTTGCCATCCTCATTAACTGCTTTTCAGCCCATTCCACGTCACTTATGTTATAGGCAATATAAAGAAGAGTATCGGTTACTTTGCTTGATTCACCAGAATCAAGCAATTTTTCTAAATGTAGCTTATTTTCATCCACCACAAATTTTTCCTTTTCTAGTTGTCTTGGCATATTTTCTTAACGCAGATTGTTGCTTGTTATCCAAAGCATCCCAATCACGTACATGTCCATGGTATTCATCTATATTATCTGTTAAAGATCGAGTTTTATCTAATACAACAATTTCATTGTTAGCAATATCAACACCAACTCGTCTTGGTGATGTTGGTTTTACTTGAACGGAATTGTCTAAGGCGGTCTGACCATTTGTTGGTGCTCGGCTTTTTACTGAATTATCAAAAGTACTATGGTAAGGCGCGTCCTTATAGACGTTTACCTTATCACCACTTAATCCAAGAGGATCAATCCACCCCAGCGGATTCGGCGCATACTGATAAAGATTCAGCCCACCCGCCAGCCCAGTCGGGTCCTGCACCGTGAAGCGTCCCACCTGCGGGTCGTAATACCTGAACAGATTATAGTGCAGCCCCGTCTCGCTGTCGGCGTACTGTCCGGCGTAGCGCAGCGGCTGATGATACAGGATTCCGTTCTGCAACAGTCGTGAGAAGCCGTCGCTCTGATACCGCACCTCGCCGAAGCTGCCGTACTGGCCGCTCCAGCAGATGCTGCCCTGTTCATCCGTGACGTCCAGCGGGGCACCGTTCAGATCGGTGCTGAACCAGCAGATATCGCCCTGGCTGTCGTTCCTGAGATGGTCGATACGCGCCAGCGGGCTGTAGGCTTCGTTCGGATCATAAACATAGGTCCGGCAGCGATCTTTTTGCTGCTCCTGCAGCAGGCGGTAGCCCTGCCACAGGAAGCGGGTCTCTGACGTACCGCGCTGCGTGGTGACGGTTTTTCGGGTCCGACGGCCCAGGGCGTCATAGTGATACTGCGCCGTAAACCTGCCTTCCGGTCCCGTGCCTTCTGCCTTTATCAGCCGGTTTTCCGCATCATAGACATAATGCTGATCGCCCGTGGCGCTGCGGCGGCTGATAAGGTTGCCCCAGGTATCATATTCCATTACCCGGTGCTGCCAGTGCAGCAGGCGATTACCGGTGACCGGCAGGGCAGGCAGGTTATCATCCGGCAGCAGGTTACCGGCGGCGTCATAGCGAAAATGTGCGGTGCTGTGCCCCCGACGGGCTTCATAATGTTTCAGCAGGCGGCCTTCGGCGTCGTAGCCGTAGTGTATTTCACCCCGCAGGGTGTCGCTGACGCCTGCCAGCTCGCTGCGTCCGGTATAGCGATAAATACGCTCCAGCATCGCCTGTTCCGGCAGCGTGACGTCGGGAAGCCGTGCGCTGCGTTGCAGGCTGCGTCTGCCGAGTCTGTCATACTCCCGCTGCTGGGTGCGTACTCCCTGGCTGCGTTCGGTTTCCCGGTGCAGGCGGTCACGGGTGAAGTCGCTGATGGTCTGCTGGTTAAAGCGGACGGCGCTGACGTGGCCGGAGCCGTAATGCAGCCATGACAGCCGCTGCCCGCCGGGCAGGGTGAGGGCGGTCAGGTTACCCAGCGCGTCACAGACATAGTGCAGCTCACCGTTGACACCCTGTTCACCGAGCAGGTTTCCCGCAGCGTCATAGGTAAACTGAATCTCATCCTCACTGACACCCCGTGCCATGCCGTCGGCTGTTGGCGTGCGCAGCAGGCCGGTAAGTTGCCCGTTCTGGTTACGCCGGTAGCGGTATCCGGCATCACGGGTGGTCCGTGCAGTAAGCAGGCCGCTGTCGTCATAGCCGAACTGCTGCCACCGACGACCAGCCCCGCCGTCGGCGGCAGGGCTGCCGCGCTCTTCAAGCGCAGTGAGAAAACCCCGCGTGTCCCACTGCATCTGCCGTGACGTCTCATCGGGCCGGATCTCGCTCAGCGGGTGGCCCGTGGCGTCATAAGTAAACCGGTATTCAGCGCCGTTGCCGTTCTCCAGCCGTAACAGATTGCCACGCGGATCGTAGTGCCAGCGGCGGGTATGCCCGGTACGGTCGGTGAAGCTGACGGGCAGGCCCAGGACGTTATACGCCTGGCGCACCTCGCTCTCCAGCGGATCGCGCCAGCCCGTGAGCTGTCCGCGTCTGTTCCATATCAGCGATTCGCGGCTGCCGTCGGGGTGAATAACGCCGCTGAGCTGCCCGGCCGCGTTCCATTCCCGGCGGGTGATGTGACCTTCGGCATCCTCGCTGCGGACAAGCTGCCCGAAACGATCGTACTCAAACCGCGTGACGCTGCCGGCGCAGTCGGTGCGGCCTGTCAGCAGCCCCTGATGGTTCCACTGCAGCTGAACCACGCCGCCGGAGGCATCCGTGATGCTGTCCGCCAGAGGATCGTTATCGTCCGGGTAGTGGTATGTGGTGCGGTGTCCACCGGGATCGGTTTCAGACTCCAGCCGCCCCCGCAGATCATATGCCGCCTGCGAGGCGGCCTGGTCAGGATAAACGATGCGGGTCAGGCAGCCGGTCTGACGGTACCAGTGGTACGCTGTGGTTCGTCCTTCCGGGTCGGTCTCCTGCGTCAGGCGTCCGTACCTGTCCCATACGCTGCGGCGAATGGCTCCGCCGGGAAGAATGACGTCTGTGAGCTCCCCGTCGCGGTAGACAAAGGCGGTCCGGCGTCCGTCAAAATCCGTATAGCTGGCGACGTTGTCATCGTCATCAACCAGCCAGTGCGCCTGTGCACCATCGTCCCGGATGACCCGGCGTGTGCCGCTCTCAATGTCATAATCCAGCGTCAGCTGTTTGCCGCCGCTGTGCCGGAAGGTCACCACGCGGGGCAGGCCTGCAAGGGTCTGCCAGCGGTACTCGCTCAGCAGACCGTTTGCATCCTCATGGGCAGTCATCAGGCCATCCTGCCAGCAAAACCGTCTGCGCACGCTACCGCCCCGGCCCGTCACGGTGACGAGCTGGCCCTCAGCGTCATAAGCATAACTGACCAGGCAGATCTCATCATCCAGCCAGGCGCTGTCAAGACGCCCGCCCTGATAACGGCACACCACGCGCTGACCGGCGCTGTCGGTCAGGGCATATAACGTCCGATCGGCGTTCCACTCGAACAGAATATCGTTGCCGCAGGGCGCTGAAATGCGCCGGAGCAGAGCACGTTCATCCGGTTTGAAGGGGGCATAGTGCCAGCGCTCGCCGCTGGTATCATACACCGACCAGGTATCGTCCTGATGATGTTCCAGCCAGCGCTTTTCGGCCTGACAGTAGACGCGCTGGCCCTCCGGCACCCCCGGGAAGGAGATACAGTCCCCCGACGGCGCGCGCCACACCAGCCCGTCACCGTAGCGTTCAAGGGAGGTTTCCCAGAACAGGCTCCAGCCACGACCCAGCACGCTGTCGCCAGGGTTACCGCTGCGCCAGCAGCGCTGCCAGCGTACCGGCAGGCGGGAAGGGAGGGTAAAATCCAGCTCGTCATCACCACAGAGAAATTTTTGTCCGCTGACGATATCCACCGGGCGGGCGATAATGCCCACCGCGGCGACACCGGCCATCAGCTGTCCGGCACGACAGGCGATGCGCGCCAGTTTGTTAATACCCGGCAGTTTACTCAGCAGGCTGCCGAGCGCACCGGCTTCCCCGCCAGCGCCACCGGCTCCCCCGAGCAGTCCGGCGAACAGCAGCGTCAGATCCGAGGCTTTGTATAATCCGTCCGGGACCTCAGCCTGCACGGGCAGGGTCTGCTCTGAGGCACCGCCAATCAGCACATTGGGCGAGCCGGAGATGATGGTCGCCCCGCAGGTAGTCCGGTCCCCCAGGCGTGCAGCAGGCAGGCCGTTGATGTAGACCCGTGACGATCCTTCGGCCAGGTGCTGAGCGCCATCCTCCTGACAGGAGACCAGACTGGCGGTGGCCACTGCGGCAGGCCTGCCGTTGATGAAGACATTGGGTGAGCCAGTAGTGATGACGCCCTGCTGCGTCATGCTCCCGGCTCCGCCCTCTGCCAGCGAGTCCCTTGCCGCCGTTGCCAGCTCACCGGTAAGCCAGCCCACAGCAACGCTGAGTCCGACAAGCAGCACGCCCACGCCCAGGCAGGACGCGCCCATTCCGGCAATAAACAGCGCCCCTGCGGCAAGGCCTCCCGCTGCGGCAATAAATCCACCCACAACGGTACCGGCCATCATCCCGGCCAGGGCGGCGGAGTGACCGATGTCATCCCCAACGCGTGCGGCTGCAAACATAACAACTCTCCCTGTTGTCAGGCGTGAAGACGAAAGCTTTTAAGCAAGGAGTGGAACAGGACACTGTCCGCCTCTGTCAGCACCACCGTTGCGGTCATGGTGAACACAAGGATGTGTGCTCCTTGCGGATTAAACACCGCCTGCTGCTGCCAGACCTGCCTCCCGCTGCGCTGGTAGCTGCCATGAACAATCTCACCGTGCGACAGGTTCTCGCCCAGGGTGGCAGGGCAGCGCGCGCTCTGCTGCCACTGTTTAAGGTGCTGCTGCATCTGAGCGAGCTGGCGGTCAATGTAGGCAGCAAGGGCTTCGTTTGGCCCCAGACTATCGCGGGAAACGGTGAATGAGGGGGCGTCCTTAGCAAAGGACGTGAAGATATTGACGGTGCGATCCTGATAGCCTTCAGGAAGCGTTACCTGACCTTCATTGAGCAGACCGAATGAATTGAGTTCCGACATGTAGCGCGTCCCTGACGTATGTTGCAGATAAGTAGAAGGTCTCTAATGCTCTGGCATTAAATACCTCCGACAGGAAATTTCAATCGACAAGATGGAGTTACGCGCTGTTAATTTGATTTAGGGCAGGGTTGTTGCTGAAATTTGAAAATTCAGACAGCTTGAGACTATCTGGCTGATTATTAGAGGAGTTATTAATAGGGATGAAAAAAAATCCACGCCGAAGCGTGGATTCCTATTTGCAGCAGGAGAGGTTAGACGTTGAACAGGAAGTTCATTACATCGCCATCTTTCACGATGTAGTCTTTGCCTTCGGCACGCATCTTACCGGCCTCTTTCGCACCCTGTTCGCCTTTATAGGTAATAAAGTCTTCGAAAGCGATGGTCTGGGCACGGATGAAGCCCTTCTCGAAATCGGTGTGGATCTTGCCTGCGGCCTGCGGGGCGGTTGCGCCCACCGGGATAGTCCAGGCGCGAACCTCTTTCACACCAGCGGTGAAGTAGGTTTGCAGGTTCAGCAGTTCATAGCCAGCGCGAATAACGCGGTTCAGGCCCGGCTCTTCCAGACCCAGCTCGGCCATAAATTCATCACGGTCGGCATCGTCCAGCTCGGCAATGTCAGACTCCACGGCGGCGCAGACGGCAACTACAACTGAACCTTCTGCGGCAGCAATTTCACGCACTTTGTCGAGGTACGGATTGTTTTCAAAACCGTCTTCGTTGACGTTAGCGATGTACATGGTCGGTTTCAGCGTCAGGAAGCTCAAGTACTTAATGGCAGCCTTGTCTTCTTCCGTCAGGTTTTTCAGCGCGCGCAGCATGCCAGCGTTTTCCAGCTGCGGCAGGCATTTTTCCAGCGCGGCCTGTTCCGCTTTTGCGTCTTTATCGCCGCCTTTGGCTCGTTTCTGCACGCGATGCAGGGCGCGCTCGCAGGTGTCGAGGTCGGAAAGCGCCAGCTCGGTGTTGATCACCTCGATATCGTCAGCGGGATCCACTTTGTTATTTACGTGGATGATGTTGTCGTTCTCAAAGCAGCGCACTACGTGACCGATAGCTTCGGTTTCACGGATGTTGGTCAGGAACTGGTTACCCAGGCCTTCACCTTTGGACGCGCCTTTGACCAGGCCTGCGATGTCAACGAACTCCATCGTGGTCGGCAGAATGCGCTGGGGCTTAACGATCTCCGCCAGCTGATCGAGGCGCGGATCCGGCATCGGCACCACGCCGGTATTCGGTTCAATAGTACAGAACGGGAAGTTGGCAGCTTCGATGCCCGCCTTGGTCAGCGCATTGAACAGGGTAGATTTACCGACGTTCGGCAAGCCGACGATACCGCATTTGAATCCCATGGTTTACATCACCTTAATATCTTGATAATCAACCTGTTAGATGAAACAGATTGCTGAAAAGTTAATAACTTAGCCTATTATACACGTTACAGACGCGCTGCGCGGCAAAAATGGCGTCGCCCAGGGCTACTGCGCCTTAAACGCGTGCAGTCGATTGGTCGCTTTGACCAGATCCTCTTTCAGCCACAGCTCGGTGCAACGCACCGCTTCGTCAACGGCATCATCGATTAGCTTCTGCTCAGAGGCGGGCGGTTTGCCCAGTACAAAGCCCACAACTTTGTTTTTATCCCCCGGATGCCCAATTCCCACGCGTAAGCGGTGAAAGTTAGGGTTATTGCCAAACTTGCTGATGATATCTTTCAAGCCGTTATGACCGCCGTGGCCGCCACCCAGCTTAAACTTTGCCACGCCGGGAGGAAGATCCAGCTCGTCGTGGGCCACCAGCACCTCGTCCGGGTTGATACGGTAGAAGGTTGCCATCGCCGCCACGGCTTTACCGCTGAGGTTCATAAAGGTTGTCGGCACCAGCAGGCGAACATCTTCGCCCGCCAGGTTAATACGTGAAGTAAAGCCAAAGAATTTAGGCTCTTCCCGCAGCGGGGCGCGGTAGCGTTCGGCCAGCAGGTCGACATACCAGGCCCCGGCGTTATGACGGGTAGCCGCATACTCTGCGCCCGGGTTGGCAAGGCCGACAATCAGTTTAATCGTCACGTCTCTTTTCCTGAAAAGTTCACTCTTTGGCGCGTAGTTTACGTGGTAGCGCCGGCATTGACAAAATTCTGCCGCTAAAAGATAAAAACAGGAATAATTGCTTTAAACAACTATTAGAAGTTGATTGAGTTCAGCGGTTTATATGTAAAGTTCTGTGAATAAGATATTTATAAATGTGATCCCGCCCGCACCCTGTCAAAGAGGCCCTGCCTATACTTTATCCATAAGGATTGGGGATGTTTCCCGTTCAGCCCACAACGCCGGAGGTGACATATGAAACGCAAAAACGCATCGAGACTCGGTAATGCGCTTATGGGTTTAGGGTTAGTGGTGATGGTCGTTGGCGTCGGTTACTCCATCTTAAATCAGCTTCCGCAGCTTAACCTGCCGCAGTACTTCGCCCACGGGGCCATTCTTAGCATCTTCCTGGGGGCTATTCTCTGGCTGGCAGGGGCACGCATCGGTGGCCACGAGCAGGTGTGCGACAAGTACTGGTGGGTGCGCCACTACGACAAGCGCTGCCGTCGGGATCAACATAAGCATAGCTGATGATAACCAGCAATTTTGTCGGGTGGCGCTGCGCTTACCCGACCTACCCAACACTAAACGACTCTCGGGAGTCGTTTTTTTTACATTTTTTTTGCGAGTCCATTGACCCTCACGTAACGTAAGGCCCCAGAGTAGCGCTACTGGTTAGGACAAGGAGCAGCAATGTTAATTCAGGTAGGCGAGCTGGCAAAACGCGCTGGCATCACCGTTCGCACGTTACATCACTACGAACAAACCGGGTTGCTGCCGCCTTCCGCCAGAAGCGAGGCAGGCTACCGGCTCTATAACCTTGCGGATGTACAGCGCCTGCATATGATCCAGGCGCTGGCAAAAGCAGGGCTGGAGCTTGCCGAAATCAAGGACTTTCTGGAGCAGGATACGCTCTCACTTCCCGAACTGCTCGATGCACAAATCGCGCTACTGGACAGGCAGCTGCGCAGCATCCATACGCTACGCGACCAGCTTTGCATGCTGCGTACCGGGCTGGAAAATGAGAGCGAACCGGATCTGGAGTCCTGGCTACAGACTCTGGAGTTAATGACTATGTACGATCGCTGGTTTACCAAAGAAGAGCTACAGCAGCTGCCGTTCGCTGCCGAAGGCGAACGACTGGCCTCCCTCTGGGCGGCGCTGGTCAAGGAAGCGCAGACCCTGATGGCGCAAAAGATTACCGAGACCGATGCCAACGCCATGGATCTGGCGATCCGCTGGATGGATCGACTGGAGCAGGATACGGCGGGCAAGCCGGAGTTTCTGACCCGGCTTAATGAGATGCACAGCGTGGAACCGCAGATGCGCGAGCGGACGGGCATTACGCCGCAGATTATCGACTACATCACCCGCGCCTTTGCAGAGAGCAAGCTGGCTATCTGGCAGCGTTATCTTACCCCGCAGGAGATGGCTTTTACCCGTGCGCACTATTTTGACCGGCTAATGGAATGGCCACCGCTGGTGGCGAAGCTGCACCAGGCCACGCGGGAGGAGTGCGATCCTGCGTCTGAGCAGGGCCAGCAGCTGGCGCAGAACTGGCTGGTGCTTTTCCAGTCCTACGCCGGGGATCATCCCGCTACCCAGCAGAAATTCCGCGTGGCTATGCAGCAGGAGCCGCTGCTGATGAAGGGGACCTGGATGACTCCTGAGGTGCTGGCCTGGCTGCAGCAGGCGATTGGGGTAATGATGCAGCGCCGATACGCTGCATTCTAATTATTACAGGTCCGCCAGCGCCGCTTGCCGGTCAGGGTAGAACGCCAGCCGCCCGGCAATCGGCTTCACGCCTGCGCGCGCCATCGTGCGCAGGGGCTGAAACTCCAGGTTGCTGACCCGCAGCTCACAGCCTTCCGGCAGCCGTTTAACAAAGCGCTGGAATGCATCCAGTCCGCCTGCGTCCAGCACCGGTACCGCATCGCACTTCAGCACCACGATTCGCTTGCCAGCAATCCGTGACTCCAGATCGGTAAACAGCCCGTCGGCCGCGGCGAAGAAGAGCGGCCCAATGACCCGCAGCACGGTGACGTCATCGGGTACCTCGACGTTAACCGGCGCGAGGCGGGTCATACGGGCGATGCGGCGCATAAAGAGCAGCGATGCCAGCACGATGCCGACGCTGATAGCGATTACCATATCAAACAGCACCGTCAGCGACATGCACATCAGCATCACCATGATGTCATCCGTCGGTGCGCGTCGCAGCAGGTTAACGACCTTATGCGCTTCGCTCATGTTCCAGGCTACCATCAGCAGCAGGGCAGCCATTGCCGACAGCGGCAGCCATGAGAGCAGGGGGGCGAGCGCCAGCAGGGCGAGGATCACCAGCAGGGCGTGGATAATCGCCGCCACTGGCGAAGTTGCGCCCGCGCGCACGTTGGCCGCCGAGCGGGCAATTGCCGCGGTCGCGGTAATGCCGCCGAAGAAGGGGGCGATCAGGTTGCCCAGACCCTGACCGATCAGCTCGTTATTGGCTTTGTGCCGCGTGCCGGTCATGCCGTCGAGCACCACCGCGCAAAGCAGAGACTCAATTGCCCCAAGCATCGCCATGGAAAATGCGGCGGGCAGCAGCGCCTGCACCGAGGTCCAGCTCAGGGTAAACGAGGAGCCGGGCATCTGCCACGGCAGCACCAGCTGGGGCAGAAGCTGCGGAATACCGCTGCCCTGGGTACCATCGGCCAGCAGATAGTGAAAGCGCGATCCGATGGTCGCCACGTCAACGCCAGCCAGCTTAACCAGCGCCATCACCGCGCAGCCAGCCAGCAGGGCGGGAAGATGGCCTGGAAGGCGGATCCCGAGGCGCGGCCAGAGAATGAGCACCCCAAGGGTAACCACGCCGATGGCGGCATCCCCCAGGTTAAGGGTAGGCATCGCCATCACCAGCGCGCCAACCTTCTGCAAATAGTGCTCTGGCACCTGAGCCATCTGCAGCCCAAGAAAATCTTTTATCTGCATGGTGCCGATGGTGATGCCAATCCCGGCGGTAAAGCCCAGCGTGACGGGGAGCGGAATGTACTCGATCAGGCGACCAAAGCGGGCGAGGCCGAAGAGGATCAGAAACAGTCCGGAGAGAAGCGTGGCCACCAGCAGCCCCGCGAGACCAAACTGCTGGGAGACGGGATAGAGGATCACCACAAATGCCGCCGTAGGGCCGGAGACGCTAAAGCGCGAGCCGCCGCAGAGGGCAATGACAATCCCGGCCACCGCCGAAGTGTAGAGGCCATACTGCGGCGCGACGCCGCTACCGATAGCCAACGCCATCGCCAGTGGAATGGCAATGATGCCGACGGTAATGCCCGCCACCAGGTCGCGGGTGAAACGTGGGAAGGTATATCTCTCTTTCCAGCATGCATCGATTAGCGCGCGGAAGGGTAAAATCTCTGAAAGGTTCATCATCTTCATAAAGGCTAGTCATTCATACACGTATTATCCGTCATATGAATGTTAGATAATGCGTGAATACATCATACAAATGGTTTTCAGATACAAAAAAACCCGCCGAAGCGGGTTTTTAGTATACAGCGCGATTAATGCTCAAACATCGCGGAGATGGATTCTTCGTTGCTGATACGACGAATCGCTTCGGCCAGCATGCCGGAGAGCGTCAGGGTACGCACGTTCGGCAGGGCTTTGATCTCAGCGGAGAGCGGGATAGTGTCGCAGACAACCACTTCATCGATCACCGAGTGACGCAGGTTGTTTACCGCGTTGCCGGAGAAGATCGGGTGGGTAGCGTAGGCGAAGACACGCTTCGCGCCGCGCTCTTTCAGCGCTTCTGCTGCTTTACACAGCGTACCGCCGGTATCGATCATGTCGTCAACCAGCACGCAGTCGCGACCAGCAACGTCACCGATGATATGCATAACCTGAGAAACGTTTGCACGCGGGCGGCGCTTGTCGATGATAGCCATATCGGTATCGTTCAGCAGCTTAGCAATAGCACGCGCACGCACCACGCCGCCGATGTCCGGAGAGACAACGATAGGGTTATCGAGATTCAGCTGCAGCATATCTTCCAGCAGGATTGGGCTGCCGAACACGTTATCAACCGGAACGTCGAAGAAGCCCTGGATCTGCTCGGCGTGCAGGTCAACGGTCAGGACACGGTCAACGCCCACGCTGGAGAGGAAGTCGGCAACCACTTTTGCGGTGATAGGCACACGCGCGGAGCGCACGCGGCGGTCCTGACGGGCATAGCCGAAGTAGGGGATAACAGCAGTGATACGGCCTGCGGAAGCACGACGCAGCGCATCAACCATGACAACCAACTCCATCAGGTTGTCATTCGTTGGAGCACAAGTGGACTGGATGATGAAAATATCACCACCGCGTACATTTTCGTTGATTTGTACGCTGACTTCGCCGTCGCTAAAGCGACCTACGGCGGCGTCGCCGAGAGAAGTGTACAGGCGGTTGGCAATACGTTGTGCTAGTTCCGGGGTGGCGTTACCAGCAAAAAGCTTCATATCAGGCACGAGAAGAACCTCAGGCATGCGTCCAGTGGTGGATAGCGTCGCCGAAAACTGTGCGGGCCAGGCTACGCTATCCAGGCGATGTGTTTAAAGAGCGCGATGCAACGTCTGGATCAGAGGTGACGTTGTCACCGAGTCTCAATTAGCTCCGAATTGACCAGTTTTTTATGCAGCGGTGACACGTTTACGCCGCGCGCGACAAAACCCTGCAGCCATTCCGGGGCTTGCTCAAGCACCTGACGAGCGGAGGACTCTGAGTCAAATTCAGCAAAGACGCAGGCTCCTGTGCCAGTCAGGCGCGACGGCGCGTATTCTAACAGCCAGGAAAGCGCCGCATCAACCTCGCGAAAACGTTTTCTTGCGATAACCTCGCAATCGTTGCCGAATTCACAGTTTAGTAACGTATTAATTGGCCGCTTTGGCGTATTGCGAGGCAAATCAGGATCGTTGAAGATGGCCGGGGTCGAAATGTGTACGCCAGGGTGTGCCACCAGATACCACTTCTCCGGCGGATCTACAGGCGTCAGCTCCTCGCCAACGCCCTCAGCAAAGGCCGCATGGCCGTGGACGAAAACCGGGACGTCCGCGCCAAGGGTTAACCCCAGCGCCGCCAGCGCCTCCACCGACAGTCCGCAGCCCCAGAGATGGTTCAGCGCGACCAGCACCGTCGCCGCGTTAGAGGAGCCTCCCCCCAGCCCGCCGCCCATCGGCAGACGTTTATCGATGCGAATGTCCGCGCCGCTGCCCGCAGGCAGGGAGTCGCGCTCAGTGGCCGCCTGCTGAAGTAGCCTGGCGGCGCGCACGATCAGGTTATCGCTCTCCGCCACGCCCTCTACCGGGGTCAGCAGACGGATCTTCCCGTCGCTGCGCGGTTCAATGCTCAGGGTATCGCCATAGTCGAGAAACTGAAACAGCGTCTGCAGGTCGTGATAACCATCGCGCCGCTGGCCGGTGATATATAAAAAAAGATTAAGTTTTGCCGGCGAAGGCCACTGGGTCATCATTTTACAATCCAGTTATCCATCTTCAGTTTGATCCGCTGACCGTCCTGGTTGAGCTCCATGTTGGACGGCATTGCAGGAGTAGATTTCGCATCGTAGCCGCCATAGGTGACCTTCCAGGTCTTGCCGTTCTGGGTATAGTTGAGCTCGCTCAGACGGTACTGGCTATCCAGCTTATAGTCGGTGGCGTCGCCAGGCAGGCCGAGGATCCACTGGCGCAGGCTGTTCAGCGGGATCGGCATGCCGGTCAGCTTGCCAATCATCTCTTCGGCGTCGGTGGCGGTATAGTGCTGACCTTTGTTATCCACCAGCTCTACGCTGCCCGGTCTGGCGTTCAGCTCCAGCTCGGTGCTGCCAAGGGGATTGGTCAGCAGCAGGCGGTAGTTATCCTGGCCGGTCTGCTGCCAGAAGAAACGGGCGTATACCTTTTGGCTATCGGAGAGGTAAGCAAAGGCCCCGCGCGTCTGGTACTGGCTCAGGTTACGCACCTCCTGCTGATGCTGACGCCACTGCGGCGAGTCCGGACTTTTACCCGGGCCTTTCGGCGCATGAATAGAGCAGGCGGTAAGTACCAGGCTTGCAAGCGGTAACAGGCGAAGCAGTCGACGGTCCGGTAAAGTCATAATGAGGACAAATCCTTGTGGTGCGTTTCGGTTATAATCTTTAATGCTAGCGCTGAGCAGGAATACCGTCTACGTTCAAGTTGTCTTAAATCATGAAATTACCAATTACTCCAAAAGGGGGCTGTCTCTTTTATTGACCCGACGCATCCTGTATGATGCGCACAGACTAACCTTATCAACGCTGGTACTACTCCCGCTGACATGACTCTTTTAGCGCTCGGCATCAACCACAAAACGGCACCTGTCTCACTGCGGGAACGCGTTACGTTCACGCCGGACACGCTCGACCAGGCCTTAGAGAGCCTGCTGGCGCAGCCCATGGTGCAGGGTGGGGTAGTCCTGTCAACGTGTAACCGCACCGAGCTATACCTGAGCGTAGAAGAGCAGGACAACCTGCAGGAAGCGCTTATTCGTTGGCTGTGTGACTATCATCACCTGGATGAAGCCGAGCTGCGTAAAAGCCTCTACTGGCACCAGGACAACGATGCCGTTAGCCACCTGATGCGCGTTGCCAGCGGCCTCGATTCGCTGGTGCTGGGCGAGCCGCAGATCCTGGGCCAGGTGAAAAAAGCCTTCGCCGATTCCAGCCGCGGACACCTGAACGCCAGCGCGCTGGAGCGTATGTTCCAGAAATCCTTCTCCGTGGCCAAACGGGTACGTACCGAAACGGATATCGGCGCCAGCGCCGTATCGGTGGCCTTTGCCGCCTGTACGCTGGCGCGGCAGATCTTTGAGTCGCTCTCCAGCGTGACGGTGCTGCTGGTGGGCGCGGGTGAAACCATTGAGCTGGTGGCCCGTCATCTGCGCGAGCATAAGGTGCAGAAGATGATCATCGCCAACCGCACCCGCGAACGCGCCGAGCTGCTGGCCGGTGAGGTGGGCGCAGAGGTGATCTCCCTCAGCGATATTGACACCCGCCTGCAGGATGCGGATATCATCATTAGCTCTACCGCCAGCCCGCTGCCGATAATCGGTAAAGGCATGGTTGAGCGCGCGCTGAAATCCCGGCGTAACCAGCCCATGCTGCTGGTGGATATCGCCGTTCCCCGCGACGTCGAGCCGGAAGTCGGCAAGCTGGCAAACGCCTATCTCTACAGCGTTGATGACCTACAAAGCATTATTTCGCACAACCTGGCGCAGCGGAAAGCCGCCGCCGTGGAAGCAGAGACCATCGTTGCTCAGGAGAGCAGCGAGTTCATGGCCTGGCTGCGCGCCCAGAGCGCCAGCGAGACGATCCGTGAATATCGCGGCCAGGCAGAGCAGGTGCGCGACGAGCTCACCGCGAAAGCCCTTGCCGCCCTTGAACAGGGTGGCGATGCCCAGGCCATTGTGCAGGATCTGGCCCGTAAGCTGACTAACCGCCTGATCCACTCTCCAACCAAATCACTTCAGCAGGCTGCCCGTAACGGGGACGATGAACGCCTGCATATTCTGCGCAACAGCCTCGGGCTGGAGTAGCACAACAACCTCTTATTACAGGGTGCATTTACGCCTATGAAGCCTTCTATTGTTGCCAAACTGGAAGTCCTGCACGAACGCCATGAAGAAGTTCAGGCGCTGCTCGGCGACGCGGGAACCATCGCAGATCAAGACCGCTTTCGTGCGCTGTCGCGTGAATATGCGCAATTAAGCGATGTCTCGCGCTGCTTTACTGACTGGCGACAGATTCAGGAAGATATCGAAACCGCACAGATGATGCTCGACGATCCCGAGATGCGCGAGATGGCGCAGGAAGAGCTGCGCGAGCTGAAAGAGAAGGGTGAGGAGCTTGAAGCCCACCTGCAGGTTCTGCTCCTGCCGAAGGATCCCGACGACGAACGCAACGCCTTCCTTGAGGTCCGCGCCGGAACCGGCGGTGATGAAGCCGCGCTCTTTGCCGGGGATCTGTTCCGCATGTACAGCCGCTACGCCGAATCCCGCCGCTGGCGTGTGGAGATCATGAGCGCCAACGAAGGCGAGCATGGTGGCTTTAAAGAGGTGATTGCCAAGGTGAGCGGCGAGGGCGTTTACGGACGCCTGAAGTTTGAATCCGGCGGCCACCGCGTACAGCGCGTCCCGGCTACTGAGTCGCAGGGGCGTATTCACACCTCCGCCTGTACCGTGGCGCTGATGCCGGAGCTACCGGAAGCGGAGCTGCCGGACATCAACCCGGCGGATCTGCGTATCGATACCTTCCGCTCCTCCGGTGCGGGCGGCCAGCACGTTAACACCACCGACTCGGCGATCCGTATTACCCACCTGCCCACCGGCATCGTGGTGGAGTGCCAGGACGAACGTTCCCAGCACAAGAACAAAGCCAAAGCGCTGGCGGTGCTCGGCTCGCGTATTCGTGCCGCCGAGATCGCCAAACGCCAGCAGGCAGAGGCCTCAACCCGTCGCAACCTGCTGGGCAGCGGCGATCGCAGCGACCGTAACCGGACCTATAACTTCCCGCAGGGGCGCGTTACCGATCACCGTATCAACCTGACGCTCTATCGTCTGGACGAGGTGATGGAAGGCAAGCTCGATATGCTGATTGAGCCTATCGTGCAGGAGTACCAGGCCGATCAGCTGGCGGCGCTGGCCGAGCAGGAATAATGGATTATCAGCACTGGCTACGCCAGGCGGTAAGCCAGCTTGCGGCGAGCGAAAGTCCCCGCCGCGATGCGGAGATCCTGCTGGGTTTCGTTACCGGCAGGGCGCGCACCTTTATCCTGGCCTTCGGCGAAACCGCGCTGCTGCCCGCCGAGCAGGCGCAGCTTGAAGCGCTGCTGGCCCGTCGCCAGCGCGGCGAGCCGGTGGCCCATCTGGTGGGTACGCGCGAGTTCTGGTCGCTGCCGCTGTTTGTCTCTCCGGCCACGCTCATCCCCCGCCCGGATACCGAGTGCCTGGTTGAACAGGCCCTCGCCCGTCTGCCGGCTACGCCGTGCGATATCCTCGATTTAGGTACCGGCACCGGCGCGATTGCGCTGGCACTGGCCAGCGAGCGTCCCGACTGCCATATCACCGCCGTGGATCTTATGCCCGACGCCGTGGCCCTTGCCCAGCGTAACGCGGAGCACTTAGGCATCGCTAACGTGACCCTGCGGCAGAGCCACTGGTTCAGCGCGCTTACCGGCCAGCGCTTTGCCACTATCGTCAGCAACCCGCCCTATATTGACGAGCAGGATCCGCATCTTGCCGAGGGCGACGTACGCTTTGAGCCGCGCAGCGCGCTGGTGGCGGCAGAGTGCGGGCTGGCAGACCTGGCGTGGATTATCGAGCAGGCGCGCGCGTTTCTTCTGCCTGACGGCTGGCTGCTGCTGGAGCATGGCTGGCAGCAGGGCGACGCCGTGCGGGCACTTTTTGCTAAATATCACTACCAGGACGTTGAAACCACGCGGGATTACGGCGGCAACGAGCGGCTGACTGCGGGTAGGTTAGGACCATCGCATCCATAAGCAAGGCTGACTGAAGCGCCGTTTGGCGTTATCATCAACGTCGAATACCGTGACTGGGGTAAGTAATGAGGTCGTTAGCCGATTTCGAATTTAATAAAGCACCGTTATGCGACGGGATGATCCTCGTTTCACAACTTATCCGCGACGACTTTCCGTCGCAGTATGTCTGTGAGGAGCTGGAGAAGCTGGTTGCGCTGGCCCGCGAAGAGATTAGCGAGGTGCAGCCGCAGGAAGGGCAGCTAGAGAAGCTGCTTGCCCTCTTTTATGGCGACTGGGGTTTTCAGGATTCGCAGGGCGTCTATCGCCTGTCGGATGCGCTGTGGCTTGATAGCGTGCTGAAAAACCGCCAGGGCAGCGCCGTCTCCCTGGGTGCGATCCTGCTGTGGGTAGCCGAGCAGCTGGATATTCCGCTGTCGCCGGTGATCTTCCCGACGCAGCTGATCCTGCGCGCCGAGTGGATGGACGGTGAAATGTGGCTGATCAATCCGTTTAACGGCGACACGCTGGATGAGCACACGCTGGAAGTATGGCTGAAGGGCAATATCAGCCCGATGGCAGAGCTGTTTAACGAGGATCTCGACGAGGCGGATAACGCCGAAGTGATCCGCAAGCTGCTCGACACGCTGAAATCGGCGCTGATGGAAGAGCAGCAGATGGAGCTGGCGCTGCGGGCCAGCGAAGCGCTGCTACAGTTTAACCCGGAAGATCCCTATGAGATCCGCGATCGCGGGCTGATTTACGCCCAGCTCGATTGCGATCACGTCGCGCTGCATGATTTAAGCTATTTTGTGGAGCAGTGTCCGGAAGATCCGATCAGCGAAATGATCCGCGCACAGATAAATACTATTTCGCATCGGCAGATTACGCTGCATTAATCCGATGAGTTCCGATTCAAACCTGATAAGGCGATTCTATGAAACAAAAAGTGGTTAGCATTGGCGATATTAACGTGGCAAACGATCTGCCGTTCGTGCTGTTTGGCGGCATGAACGTGCTGGAGTCACGCGACCTTGCGATGCGTATTTGCGAGCACTACGTTACCGTGACCCAGAAGCTGGGCATTCCGTACGTGTTCAAGGCCTCTTTTGATAAAGCCAACCGCTCCTCTATTCACTCCTATCGTGGCCCAGGCCTCGAAGAGGGGATGAAAATTTTCCAGGAGCTGAAGCAGACCTTCGGCGTAAAAGTGATCACCGACGTGCATGAAGCTCACCAGGCGCAGCCGGTATCTGAGGTTGTTGATGTGATCCAGCTTCCCGCTTTCCTTGCTCGCCAGACCGATCTGGTAGAAGCGATGGCGAAAACTGGCGCGGTGATTAATGTGAAGAAGCCGCAGTTCGTGAGTCCTGGACAGATGGGCAACATCGTCGACAAGTTCCGCGAAGGCGGCAACGAGAAGGTGATCCTGTGCGACCGTGGCGCAAACTTTGGTTACGACAACCTGGTTGTAGACATGCTGGGCTTCAGCGTGATGAAAAAGGTCTCTGGCAACTCGCCGGTGATCTTCGACGTCACCCACGCCCTGCAGTGCCGCGACCCGTTTGGCGAAGCCTCCAGTGGCCGTCGTGGTCAGGTGACCGAGCTGGCGCGTGCCGGTATGGCGACCGGACTGGCGGGCCTGTTCATTGAGGCGCATCCGGATCCAGCCCATGCTAAATGTGACGGCCCGTCCGCGCTGCCGTTGGACAAGCTGGAGCCGTTCCTCAAGCAGATCAAAGCCATTGACGATCTGGTGAAGAGTTTCGACGAGCTCGACACCGAGAAGTAATAAAAAAACCCGCCTCGGCGGGTTTTTTTATGGCCATCACATCAGGCAAATATCGTCATCAGATAGGCAACAAATAGCGCCAGGTGCGCCGCGCCGTTTAACACGTTGGTGCGCCCGGTAGAGAACGAGATCTGGCACAGCAGCAGCGAGGCCAGCATCACAATCATCTCTGGCCCACCAAGGGCAAACACCAGGTCGTTGCCGGTGACCCAGGCAATCAGTGTTACCACTGGCACCGTCAGAGAGATGGTCGCCAGCACCGAGCCAAAGAAGAGGTTCATTGCGCGCTGAACCTGGTTATTCAGCACTGCCCGCAGCGCCCCCAGACCTTCTGGAGAGAGGATCAGCAGCGCGACCAGGAAGCCAGTAAAGGCCACCGGGGCGTTCATCTCCGTTAGCAGCGTCTCCAGCGGATTGGCGTTCATCTTCGTAACTGCAATCACCGCCACCAGATGGATAATCAGCCACACCGCGTGCCAGAGGCTGCTGTGTGCCGACGGCTTACCGTGGTGCGGATCGCTGTCGTCACCTTCATCCTCATGCTCATAGACAAACAGGCTCTGGTGGGTTTTGGTCTGGATCAGCAGGAAGACGCCGTACATGGCCGCTGAGATCAGCGCAACCAGCAGCGCCTGGCCGGTGGTGAAGTTAGCCCCCGGCAGCGCCATGGGGAAGACCAGCACAATCACCGCCAGCGGGAAGAGGGCGATTAAATACTGTTTGATACCGAACAGATTCATGTACTGGGTGGCAAACTTCTGCCCGCCCAGCAGCAGCGAGAAGCCTACCAGACCCCCGGTAACAATCATGATGATGGAGTAGAGCGTGTCGCGCATCAGCGTCGGCGCAGCGTCGCCGGTGGCCATCAGGGCTGAAATCAGGCTAACTTCAAGAATAACCACCGAAAGGCTTAAAATCAGCGAGCCGAAGGGCTCCCCGAGTCGGTGTGCTAAAACGTCCGCATGGCGGACAACGCTAAAGGCGCTGCTAAGAATGCCCACTAACGCGAGCAGGTTGATACCGATGACGGCTGGCAGTGACTGGGTCGTCCCCCAGAAAAAAAGCACTGCCAGCGCCAGTACCGGGAAAATGAGCGTGGTCTCCTTATGGCGGGTTTTAACCGCCTCATGCGTCGCTGTCATCGTGGCTCTCCGTAGTGTGCTGTTGCTGATGAGTATAGTTAAGATTTTTTCAGGACATTAAAATAGCAGAACAGGGGCGAATTTAAGTCAATTTTTACCTTTTTTTACGGCATTGGCATTTTTTTGGCGCATGACGGGCAGATTACGATGCTTTGTTGAAAATTGGTTTAATAAATAGAAACTTAAAACCAGGAATTCGCAGATTTAGGCCGTGGGTGGCGAGGCGCGGCGTTGTCAGCCACACTTAAGGTTTGATAACCAAAAGGAGAGGTCACATGCCCTACAAAGCAAAAGGCGATCTGCCAGACAACGTCAAAAACGTCCTGCCTGCTCACGCTCAGGATATCTATAAAGAGGCATTCAACAGCGCCTGGGATCAGTACAAAGATAAAGACGACCGGCGCGGAGATGACAGCCGGGAAGAGACCGCGCATAAGGTGGCCTGGGCGGCGGTGAAGCATGAGTATGAGAAGGGCGACGACGATAAATGGCACAAAAAGAAATAAGCCGCTGAAATAGCTGTCGTTAACGCTAAACCCCCTTTTTTTGCGTTGCCGCTTTCGTGCGGCATGGCGCGCTGCACGCTTGCAAGCGGCCCGCGAATTGCATATCGTCTCCACAGGCTGCGCTTTTATTCAGCAGCTAAATGCACGGAAGACAAGATAACGGTCGCATGGAAGCACGCAGTGGTGGAGGTAGAAAGTGTTAACACGCGACTTTTTAATACAGGCGGATTGCAAAACCGCCTTTGGTGATATTGAGGCGGCGCTGCTCTGGTCCGCTGAACAGCGCGCGGCGTCGCTGGCGGCTACGCTTGCCTGCCGGCCCGACGATGGCCCGGTATGGATTTTTGGCTACGGATCGCTGATGTGGAACCCGGCGCTGGAGTTTAACGAATCCTGCACCGGCACGCTGGTGGGCTGGCATCGCGCCTTCTGTCTGCGTCTCACCGCCGGTCGCGGCACGGCCTGCCAGCCTGGGCGAATGCTTGCCCTAAAAGAGGGCGGACGCACCACCGGCGTCGCCTACCGCCTGCCTGACGAAACTCTTGAACAAGAGCTGACCCTGCTGTGGAAACGGGAGATGATCACCGGCTGCTATCTGCCGACCTGGTGTAAGCTTGCTCTGGACGATGGCCGCACGGTAAACGCTCTGGTATTTATTATGGATCCGCGCCACGCGCTCTACGAGTCAGATACCCGCGCCCAGGTGATCGCCCCGCTGATCGCGGCGGCCAGCGGCCCGCTGGGCACCAACGCGCAGTATCTCTTCTCGCTGGAGCAGGAGCTGATCAAGCTCGGCATGCATGACGACTGCCTGAACGATCTGGTTGGGAAGGTGAGAGGACTGCTTGGCGGCGAAGAACCGGGCCCGTCATTGCAGCCCGGTTTTGCCTGAGAAGAGATTAGGCAGCCACGTAGCTGATAGAGTGCTCCAGCGACTGGCTCTGGCTGTCGATTAACACGTTCCAGGTCCCGCTGTAGGGCACGGTCAGGTACGCACTGTTACGATCCTGTACGCTCAGAATATCGGTCTGGGCGTTTGCCGTATGGCTCTTCGCACTCATCAAATGGATATGGCAGCTCTCCGAACAGCGGACCACTACCGTATCGCCACCAAACAACGTCAAACTTGCTTTCACCAGCGCCATTCTCTTTACCCCGTTAATCACTTTAAAGCACTCCCTGCTGGATAATCCCCGTGTGATTTTGTTCACACTTGCTCCCTGCATCACACCAAACGGACGGAGCCACGATGCTGATTTTGATCAAAAAAGAGCGCAACGATTAAACAAAAGTGACATTGTGCGTTGAAGGCGCTTCCCGGCGCGCTAAACCGTTCCAAAAGCGCGCCGGGAGGGGATTAAATGCGGAAATGGCCTGCGGTCTCCGCCAGCTCTCCCGCCTGCGACTGAAGCGCCCCGGCGGCAGCGGCAGACTGCACCACCAGTTCGGCGTTCTGCTGCACCATGCGATCGAGGTCGATTACCGCGTGGTTGATCTCCTGGATACCTTTCATCTGCTCGCTGGTGGCGACGGTGATCTCGCGCATAATAACCGACACGCTGTCGATGCTGGAGACAATATCGGTCATGCTCTCACCCGCCAGGCGGACATAGCGCGAGCCGGTGGCGACGCTCTCCGTCGTCGATTCGATCAGGGTTTTGATCTCTTTCGCCGCCTGAGCGCTGCGGCTGGCCAGGGTGCGAACCTCGCCCGCGACTACCGCAAAGCCACGACCCTGCTCACCGGCACGGGCGGCCTCTACGGCGGCGTTGAGCGCCAGAATGTTGGTCTGGAACGCAATCCCGTCAATCACGCTGGTGATATCGCCGATTTTAGCCGAGGCCTCTTCAATGGCCTGCATGGTCGAGATCGCCTGCGACACCACGCTGCCGCCGCGCGATGCCGCTTCAGAGGCGGTATGCGCCTGGCTGTTCGCCTGGGCAGCGGAGTCAGTTGACTGGGCCACCGAGGCGGTGATCTGCTCTACGGCGCTGGCGGTTTCCCGCAGGCTGGAGGCCGCCTGCTCGGTACGACCGGAGAGATCCTGGTTACCGGCGGCAATCTCCTGGGCCGCATGCTGTACCGAGGTGCTGGAGTCGCGCAGTTTCACCATCACCACCGCCAGCTTATCACTGAAGATGTTAAAGGCGTGGGCAATCTGCGCCACCTCATCATTACCGCTCTCCGGCAGGCGCTGGGAGAGATCGTCCGTGCCGTCGCCGATGGCCAGCATCGCATCGCGGATCGCCACCAGGCGTTTCAGCATCGTTGTTACCAGCAGCAGCATCACCGCTACACCAATCAGCACCAGCACGATCAGCGACAGGGCCGACGCCTTCAGCAGGGCACGCATGCCGCTGGTGGCATCGTTAGTGTCAAGGGCAACGACCAGCAGCCAGCTGGTACCCTTAACCGGTTTCGCCATCAGCGCCTTCTCCGCCCCGTCAAACTCGCCGTCTACCGGGCTGCCCGCCTGCAGTTCACTAAAGTCAGCCTTGTGGATAGCCTCGCCGAACGGCTTCAGGGTCAAATCGGCATTGCTGGCGGCAATCACCGTTCCGTCGCTGTTGATCAGCAGGCCGCTGCTCTGCGGCGTCGGCTGAATGGTGCGCACGTTAGCGACCACGCTGTCCATGGCCACGTCGCCTGCCACCACCGCCGTTAGCGTGCCGTTCTCTTTCACCGGAACGGCGAAGGTCACCACCAGCTTGCCGGAGGCGGCATCAACATAGGGGGCGGTGACGATCGGCGCATCGGCTTTCGCCGCCTGCTGATACCAGGGCCGAATAGTGGGATCGTAGTCGGCCGGAATGCCGTTGGAATCTGAGAACTTCGCCGTTTTGCTGGCATAGCCAGCATAGACGTTGATAAATCC
This sequence comes from Pseudescherichia sp. L3, assembly GCF_024656065.1. NCBI lineage: Bacteria > Pseudomonadati > Pseudomonadota > Gammaproteobacteria > Enterobacterales > Enterobacteriaceae > Pseudescherichia > Pseudescherichia sp. L3. The sequence goes on along the minus strand of NZ_JANKYC010000001.1, from coordinate 1,650,849 downwards.
GCCCGCCTGGGCGATCTGGGCGAAGCTGGGAACCGGATCCGCCGTCAGCGCAGCGCTTTGCAGCGAGGCGATCATCGTCATCTTGCTGTTTACCCAGTCGGCAATCGCGCCGCTGTGGCTGATGCTGGTGCTGGAGAGGATATCCCGCTGGGACTGCTGGTTATCCTGGCGTGTTACCTGGTAGTTGATCACGGTGTTGATCAGTAAAGCGACAGCCAGACAGCCTGCGGTGGCTGCGGTAATGCGTGCGCGAATTGTCTTGAACATAGTTGTTATACCTGCTGTGTTGTTTAAAAGCCTATCGGCAACACAGCAGGTAAACTTGATGTCCAGCGAGGAACTATAAGAAAAATATATTTTAGGCGAGTTATTATTAAAAAGTTAATACTTTATCCGCCGCCAGCGTCCACTGAGCCAGCTCGACGAGCGTACCAATTTCAACGCCGTCAATAAGCGGCAGCTCGGTGATGCCGCGCCCGTCGGTGCAGGTTTTACACAGCTTCACCGCCACGTTCTGCACCGTCAGGATCTCCAGCATCTGCTGAATATTGTAGCCCTCGGCAGGCTTCTGACCGCGCAGCCCGGCGGTGACCGCATCGGACATCAGAAACAGGCGCAGATCCAGCTCCTCGGCCTGCTCGCGCAGGGCAATGGCCAGACGCAGGCTGTTAAACAGGGACTCACTGCCGTAGGCCGCGCCGTTGGCGACAATCACGATCTTTTGCATTTTTCTTCCTTATAAAAACTACTGCCCGAAGCGGCCAATCAGGCCGGTGGCGGCCAGGGCTTTACCTTTCAGCTTCTCGAACAGCGCTTCGCGGGTCAGACCGGCGGGAAGATCCGGTGCCTGGCTGGTGGCGATAAGCGTAAAGGTATAGTGATGCGCGCCGCTGCCGGGCGGCGGGCAGGGGCCAAACCAGCGATCGGTGCCGGGGCTATTTTTGCCGCCGGTAAACTCTTTGCCGTCGCGCAAGGCGTTAGCAGGAAAACCGGTGGCGGACGGAGAGATATTGTACGCTACCAGATGCGTGACGCCGAGACCTTTTGCCCCCTCTGGATCGTGAACAATCAGGGCAAAGCTTTTAGTCTCTGCCGGTGGATTATTCCAAATTAATACCGGAGACTGATTTTCACCGGTGCAGTTAGGGTTATCCTTGGCGTTACCGGCAAACTTTTTATCCAGCGGGCCATTATCGGCAAACGCCGGCGACTGCAGGGTAAACAGCTCGCTGGCCTGCGAGGCTGCGCCATAAAACATCAGTGAACTCCACAGAGCCCATTTTAGCGTTTTGCTGATAGTGACCATTCGACATACCTTGCAATAAATAGACGTATTAAGAGATAAATTAACTGTAGACCTGACGAGACGGGAGCCGTTAAGGTTTTTCCTGAAATTGTGCTTAAGGCTGAAAAACGTCGTAAAAATCGATAAAATAACGCTTTAACCGTTGGCCAGACCGGAGGCGCAACCGCTGAATTTACGCTCAAACGCGCTGATGAAAACTCGACTTCTTCTACTCTTGCTGCTGGCAGGAGGCGTGACCGATGCCCGCGCCATCTCACAGCAGACGCCGCATAACCCCTTTGACAACGATAGCCTGCCGGATCTGGGGCTGGCCTCGACCGGTGACGCCAACATAAAGAGCGTAGCCGAGATGGCGAAAGCCTTTGGTGAAGCCAGCCAGACCGATAACGGCCTTACCGCCGGGCAGCAGGCCCGTCAGTTCGCTTTTGGTCAGTTCCGTGACGTCCTCAGCGAGAACGTTAATGAGCAGGTAGAGTCGTGGCTCTCACCCTGGGGCAACGCTAGCGTTAACGTGCTGGTTAACGATGACGGACGCTTCACCGGCAGCCAGGGCAGCTGGTTTATTCCGTGGCAGGATAACAACCGCTATCTGAGCTGGAGCCAGCTGGGGTTAACCCAGCAGGATCAGGGCCTGGTGAGCAACGCCGGTATCGGTCAGCGCTGGGTTGCCGGGCACTGGCTGCTGGGCTACAACACCTTCTACGATAATCTGCTGGATGAGAATTTGCAGCGGGCCGGACTGGGGGCGGAGGCCTGGGGCGAGTATCTGCGCTTCTCGGCCAACTATTACCAGCCGCTTTCAGGCTGGGACTACTCCGGTGCAGCGGTGCAGCAGCGGCTGGCGCGGGGCTATGATGTTACCGCCCAGGCACGTCTGCCGTTCTATGAACATATCAATACCAGCCTGAGTCTTGAGCAGTACTTTGGCGACAATGTCGATCTCTTTGACTCTGGCTCGGGCTACCACAATCCTGTCGCGGTTAACGTTGGCGTGAACTATACCCCGGTGCCGCTGGTTACCGTCACCGCCCAGCATAAGCAGGGGGAGAGCGGAGAGACCCAGAACAACCTTGGCCTCAATCTCAACTATCGCTTCGGCGTGCCGCTCAAAAAGCAGCTCAGCGCCAGCGAGGTTGCCGATAGCCGCTCCCTGCGGGGCAGCCGCTATGACAGCCCGACGCGCAATAATCTGCCGGTGGTAGAGTATCGCCAGCGGAAAACCCTGTCGGTATTTCTGGCCACGCCGCCGTGGGATCTTAAACCGGGCGAAACGGTACAGATGGTGGTTCAGGTTCGCAGTCGCTACGGCATCCGATCTATTACCTGGCAGGGGGATACCCAGGCCCTGAGCCTGACCCCGCCGGTGAATGCCAACAGCAGCGAAGGCTGGAGCATTATTATGCCCGCCTGGGACAGTCAGGAGGGTGCGAATAATACGTGGCATCTGTCGCTAACGGTGGAGGATGAGAGGGGGCAGCGCGTCTCTTCCAATGAGATCGCGCTCACGCTGGCTGAGCCGCTGGTGAGTGCGCAGAACACCGCTCCGCGCTGGCCGCAGCTGCCGGAGGCTAATTAGAAAATACGTTCCTGGTGCACCCAGACCGCCGCTTCCACGCGGGATTTGAGCTTCATCTTCTTCAGCATATGCTTAACGTGAACCTTCACTGTGCTTTCGGTGATATCCAGACGGCGGGCGATCATCTTGTTAGGCAGCCCCTGGGCAATGAGCTTCAGAATATCGCGCTCGCGCGGCGTCAGCTGGGTCACGTCCCGGTCAGAGGTGGCGCGGTTGGCGCGCAGGCTGGCGGCCAGCACCGGCGTCAGCGCTTCGCTCAATACCATTTCACCCGCCGCAGCCTGCTGCAACGCCTTCAGCAGATCCTCGGGCTCCATGTCCTTCAGCAGGTAGCCGTCCGCGCCGCGCTTCAGGGCGGTGACCACGTCCTCTTCATGGTTAGAGACGCTGAAGACTACCACGCGCCCGGAGAGGGCCTTCTCCCGCAGCTTGTCCAGCGTTTCCAGACCGTTCATGCCGGGCATGTTCAAATCGAGCAGGATTAGATCGGGATCCAGCGTCTCAGCCAGCTCAATTCCCTGTTCCCCGTTGCTGGCTTCGCCGATGACGCGGACGTCGCTCGCCATGCTAATAAGCTGCCGAACGCCGGTACGCAGCATCGGATGATCGTCAATCAGCAGAATGGTCGCAGGTTCCTGATTATTCATGTTTATCTCCTTGTACGGATGAGAGAAGCTTTTCGGGTATAAATGTTACCACCACCTCGGTTCCGCCGGACTCTCGCCGCCGAACCTGACAATCTCCGCGCAGGCTCTGGGCGCGATCGCGCATGATAATTAAGCCATAGTGGTTGGTACGTTCGGCGTTGTCCGGCACGCCGCAGCCGTTATCGGTAATGCTGACCTTCACCTGCCGCCCCTGCTGAACTGCCATGACGGTCACCTCGCTGGCCCCCGAATGCTTCAGGGCGTTACTCAGCGCCTCGCGGGCAATCTGTAGCAAATGAATAGCCTGGTGTGAGGGCACGAAGCGCGGCGGCAGCTGGTAGTCCAGCTTGATTGGGAAGCCAAAGTGGGCGCTGTACTCCTGGCAGCTCGCCTCCAGCGCCGGACGCAGACCCGGCTCGTTGAGCTGCAGGCGGAAGGTGGTCAGCAGCTCGCGAAGCTGGGCCCAGGAGGTATTCAACTCGTTACGGATCTGCCCCAGCAGCTGCTGACTGGAGTCGGGCAGGCTTTCGCCCTGCATCTGCAGGCAGCTGACCTGCATCTTCATACAGGAGAGCGACTGGGCAATCGAGTCGTGCAGCTCGCGGGCAATAGTGGCGCGCTCTTCCATCACCATCAGCTGCTGCTGGCGCTCCTGATGACGATCCAGCGCCAGGGTAGCGGTAAGCTGCTCTACCAGAGTATCAACCAGCTGCTGTTGATCGTGGCTCAGATGCCGTCCGGCAGGCAGGGTCGCCAGCAGCAGGCCGTATTGCATATGGTTATCCGCCAGCCGCCACTTCAGGGTTGTGCCGCCGCTGCCCGTAGGCAGGATACCGCGCGGGCAGAGGTGGCAGCCGATATCATCGCAGGTCATGTCCGGCTGGCAGGTAAACTCCTGGCGGTTATCCTCATCTTCCAGATCGTAGACCCGCAGCTCAATGTCATGCAGCAGGGTAAGATTTTGCAGGCCGTTAAGCACCGGCGAGAGGCGCTCGCACAGCGGAACCTGCATGTGCAGGCGGCGGTTGGCCTGCCAGAGAAAGGAGAGGATCTCGTTTTTTTGCTCCAGCCCGGCGGTCTTCTCTTTTACCCGCTGCTCCAGCACCGCATAGCTCTGGGCCAGCTCGCTGGACATGTTGTTCAGCGCCATGCCGAGCTTGGCCATCTCGTTACGCCCGCTGATATGCGCCCGCTGGGAAAAATCGCGCTGGCTAACGGCGTGGGCCATGCTCAGCAGCTGCCGCCAGGGCTGCAGCAGACGCGCCCGCAGCCAGATCACGGTAAAGACCAGCAGGAGGGCCATAAAGATTGCCATGCCGCGCTGCACCAGCAGAACGCGATCGATCCGCTGTTCGGTGCGACGATCGAAACTGCTCACCAGACGATCGATGCGGTTAACAAAGGTGGCAACCTCGCCAGAGACGGCCGCGGCGTCCTGCGCCTGCACCAGGGCTGGAATAAGATTGCGCTGCCAGTAGCGCTGAAGCGCCTGGAGCTGCGGAAGCTGGCCGTCGCGCAGCGCGGCCTGGGTCAGCTCCGGGCTAAAGGCCGTGCGGGTCATCTCGTCGATCAGCGGCTGGTCAGTTTCCGTGAGCGGCATAGCGGCCAGCAGGCGATAGCTCTGCATACGCAGCGAGCCCGCTTTGTTAATGGCGTGCGCGCTGCCCTGTACGCCCTGTACAAGCCAGCCAGAGATAGCCATCCCGGTTACGCCAATGGCGGTAGAGAGCAGAACGATCAGCGCCAGTTGGTTGACCAGCGTCAGCGGTGAAAAGAGGCGTTTTAGCATATACGGCAAGACTCCTGACCCGGCAAGTCACCGGGAGTAGGGCTATTTTCGGCTATACCCTGGAGTATACCCATACCCCAAAAGAGTTACTCCTTTATTGTCGCAGCAGGCACGGGCTGGAGTGAAGGAAACGGCAAAGACGTCACTGGCGTGAAAAACCACAGTTTTTCTGGCGGTTTCAGCTGCTCATTTAGGGGTAGTCCAGTTTATGGGCGGCTTAAATGACAACTTTTCCTTTGATTTATATCAACTTAAGCGCTGGCGTAAACCCTATGGTGGCAGGGGTTAAAATCCCTAATCAGAGGTGTCTATGAGTCACTCTTCAATACCTGAAAGGACCACCGGAGCCGTCATTACCGACTGGCGACCGGAGGATCCTGCGTTCTGGCAGCAGCGTGGCCAGGCCGTGGCGAGCCGCAATCTGTGGATCTCCGTGCCCTGTTTGCTGCTGGCGTTTTGCGTCTGGATGCTGTTTAGCGCCGTGGCGGTTAATCTTAATAAAGTTGGCTTTAATTTTACGACCGATCAGCTCTTTATGCTGACCGCGCTGCCCTCGGTTTCCGGGGCGCTGCTGCGGGTGCCGTACTCGTTTATGGTGCCTATCTTCGGCGGTCGCCGCTGGACCGCGTTCAGTACCGGGATCATGATCGTTCCCTGCGTCTGGCTGGGCATTGCCGTCCAGGACACCAGCACGCCGTTTAGCACCTTTATCATCATCTCTCTGCTCTGCGGCTTTGCCGGGGCAAACTTCGCCTCCAGCATGGCCAACATCAGCTTCTTCTTTCCGAAGCAGAAGCAGGGTAGTGCCCTGGGGATCAACGGCGGGCTGGGTAACCTCGGCGTAAGCGTGATGCAGCTGCTGGCCCCGCTGGCGATCACCTTCTCGCTGTTTGCCTTTTTTGGCGCGACCGGCGTGCAGCAGGAAGATGGCTCTATGCTCTACCTGGAGAACGCGGCGTGGATTTGGGTGCCTTTCCTGATTGTCTTTACCCTCGCAGCCTGGTTTGGCATGAACGAGCTGGCGACCTCGAAAGCCTCGCTGCGCTCGCAGCTGCCAGTACTGAAGCGGGCGCATCTGTGGATCCTGGGTTTCCTCTATCTGGCAACCTTTGGCTCGTTTATTGGTTTTTCGGCAGGCTTCGCCATGCTCTCCAAGACCCAGTTTCCTGACGTCAACGTTCTGCACTTCGCCTTTTTTGGCCCGCTGGTGGGCGCGCTGGCCCGTTCCGCGGGTGGGGCGCTCTCTGACCGTCTCGGCGGCGTTCGCGTCACGCTGGTGAACTTTGTGGCCATGGCGATCTTCAGCGCGCTGCTGTTCCTGACCCTGCCATCAGCGGGAAGCGAGGGGAGCTTTAGCGCCTTCTTCGCTGTCTTCCTGATGCTGTTTCTCACCGCCGGGCTGGGCAGCGGCTCCAGCTTCCAGATGATCTCGGTCATCTTCCGCAAAATGACGATGGAGCGGGTAAAGGCCAAGGGTGGCACCGAGGAGCAGGCGCTGCGTGAAGCGGCAACCGATACGGCGGCGGCGCTTGGGTTTATCTCGGCCATTGGCGCGATTGGCGGCTTCTTTATTCCTAAAGCCTTTGGTACCTCGCTGGCGCTTACCGGCTCGCCGGCCGGAGCAATGAAAGTCTTTCTCGTGTTCTATATTGCCTGCGTATTTATCACCTGGGCGGTGTACGGACGTAAAGCTAAAACAAAATAAAGCACTGTTGATTATCCTTGCGCGGCGCAATGCCGCGCTTTTTTTACCTTGTATATAGTTACAACATACTTATTTTAGGGAGGGCATTCAGCACGTTGGCTTCCGCGTCGAGAGAGCCAGACAGAGGATCTACCCCCTAATACCTCCGGTACAGAAATACCACGGTAAAAAAAGTGGATTAAGCCATAAAGATAAATAAAATCAATAAGATAAAAAATAGAGTTTCCTGCCACTTTGGGGGTAGGTGAAAAATGCAGCGTTTTTGCTATGCCAGCCTGCCTTGATCGTCATCAATTCTCACGTCCTTTCAGCGCGTTAACGTCGCCGCATTCGCAGCAATGTCGCTTTTTCAGAGAGCCAGCAGGCTCCACACAGGAGAAACCCGATGAGTAAATTCCTGGACCGGTTTCGCTACTTCAAACAGAAGGGCGAAACCTTTGCCGATGGGCATGGCCAGATCCATGAAACAAACCGGGACTGGGAGGATGGATACCGCAGCCGCTGGTCGCACGATAAAATTGTGCGCTCTACCCATGGCGTAAACTGCACCGGCTCCTGCAGCTGGAAGATCTACGTCAAAAACGGGCTGGTAACCTGGGAGACCCAGCAGACCGACTACCCACGTACCCGTCCAGATATGCCTAACCATGAGCCGCGCGGCTGCCCGCGTGGGGCCAGCTACTCCTGGTATCTCTACAGCGCGAACCGCCTGAAATACCCTCTGATGCGCAAACGCCTGATGAAAATGTGGCGTGAAGCGAAAGTTCAACACAGCGATCCGGTTGCGGCATGGGCTTCTATTATTGAAGACGCCGACAAGGCGAAAAGCTTCAAGCAGGCACGCGGTCGCGGTGGCTTTGTCCGCTCCTCGTGGCAAGAGGTCAACGAGCTGATCGCTGCCTCTAACGTTTACACCGTGAAAACCTACGGCCCGGACCGCGTGGCGGGCTTCTCGCCGATCCCGGCAATGTCGATGGTCTCCTATGCCTCCGGCGCGCGCTACCTGTCACTGATCGGCGGCACCTGCCTGAGCTTCTACGATTGGTACTGTGATCTGCCGCCAGCCTCCCCGCAAACCTGGGGTGAGCAGACCGACGTGCCGGAATCCGCCGACTGGTACAACTCCAGCTACATTATCGCCTGGGGCTCTAACGTTCCGCAGACCCGTACCCCGGACGCCCACTTCTTTACTGAAGTCCGCTATAAAGGCACTAAAACCGTTGCCGTTACCCCGGACTATGCCGAGATCGCCAAGCTATGCGACCTGTGGCTGGCGCCGAAGCAGGGCACCGACGCCGCAATGGCCATGGCAATGGGTCACGTCATGCTGCGTGAGTTCCATCTCGACAAGCCGAGCCAGTACTTTACCGACTACGTGCGTCGCTATACCGATATGCCGATGCTGGTGATGCTCGAAGAGCGCGACGGCTACTATGCGGCAGGCCGCATGCTGCGTGCCGCCGATCTGGTGGACGCCCTCGGTCAGGAGAACAATCCCGAGTGGAAAACCGTGGCCTGCAATGACAGCGGCGAGCTGATTGCCCCTAACGGCTCTATCGGTTTCCGCTGGGGCGAAAAAGGGAAGTGGAACCTTGAGCAGCGCGACGGCACCAGCGGGGCAGACGCCGAGCTGCGCCTGAGCCTGCTCGGCGGTCACGATGATATCGCCGAGGTGGGTTTCCCGTACTTTGGCAACGAAGGATCCGAACACTTCAACCGCGTAGAGCTGCAAAATATCCTTCTGCACAAGCTGCCGGTAAAACGCCTGCAGCTGGCGGATGGCAGCACCGCGCTGGTCACCACCGTTTACGATCTGACCATGGCTAACTACGGTCTCGACCGGGGTCTGGGCGATGTCAACGCCGCCGCCAGCTATGACGAAGTGAAAGCGTATACCCCGGCGTGGGCAGAAAAAATCACCGGCGTACCGCGGGCGCACATTATCCGTACTGCCCGTGAATTTGCTGATAACGCCGATAAGACCCATGGCCGTTCGATGATCATCGTGGGTGCGGGTCTGAACCACTGGTTCCACATGGACATGAACTACCGGGGCCTGATCAACATGCTGGTGTTCTGCGGCTGCGTCGGTCAGAGCGGCGGCGGCTGGGCGCACTACGTGGGCCAGGAGAAACTGCGTCCGCAGACCGGCTGGCAGCCGCTGGCGTTTGCCCTCGACTGGCAGCGTCCGCCTCGCCATATGAACGGCACCTCCTTCTTCTATAACCACTCCGGCCAGTGGCGCTATGAAACGCTGACCGCGCAGGAGCTGCTTTCACCGCTGGCGGATAAGTCTCGCTACAGCGGCCATCTGCTCGACTTTAACGTCCGCGCTGAGCGTATGGGCTGGCTGCCTTCCGCGCCGCAGCTGGGCACCAACCCGCTGCGCATCGCTGCGGAAGCAGAAAAAGCGGGCATGTCGGCGGTGGATTACACCGTTAAGGCGCTGAAAGAGGGCACTATCCGCTTTGCGGCCGAGCAGCCGGAGAACGGCAAGAACCATCCGCGCAACCTCTTCATCTGGCGCTCTAACCTGCTTGGCTCCTCCGGGAAAGGCCATGAGTATATGCTGAAGTACCTGCTGGGTACCGAGAACGGCATTCAGGGTAAAGATCTGGGCGAGCAGGGCGGCGTGAAGCCGGAAGAGGTCGAGTGGCATGATAACGGCCTCGACGGCAAGCTGGATCTGGTGGTCACCCTCGACTTCCGCCTGTCGAGCACCTGCCTCTACTCCGATATCGTCCTGCCGACGGCGACCTGGTATGAGAAAGACGACATGAATACCTCGGATATGCATCCGTTTATTCATCCACTCTCTGCCGCCGTCGATCCCGCCTGGGAGTCGAAAAGCGACTGGGAGATCTATAAAGGCATTGCCAGGAAATTCTCCGAGGTGTGCATCGGCCATCTGGGCGTCGAAACTGACGTGGTGACTCTGCCTATCCAGCACGACTCCGCCGCCGAGCTGGCGCAGCCGCTGGACGTTAAGGATTGGAAAAAGGGCGAGTGCGACCTGCTCCCCGGCAAAACTGCACCGCATATCATTCCGGTTAAGCGCGACTACCCGGCGACCTTTGAGCGCTTTACCTCCATCGGTCCGCTGCTGGATAAAGTGGGCAACGGCGGCAAGGGCATCGCGTGGAACACCGAAAGCGAGATGGATCTGCTGCGCAAGCTGAACTACACCAAGGCGGAAGGCCCGGCGAAAGGCCAGCCGATGCTCAATACCGCCATCGATGCGGCGGAAATGATCCTGACCCTCGCCCCGGAGACCAACGGTCACGTGGCGGTTAAAGCCTGGGCGGCGCTGAGCGAGTTTACCGGCCGCGACCATACCCATCTGGCGACCAATAAAGAAGAGGAGAAGATCCGCTTCCGGGATATTCAGGCCCAGCCGCGCAAAATCATCTCCAGCCCGACCTGGTCCGGCCTTGAAGATGAGCATGTCTCCTACAACGCCGGCTATACCAACGTGCACGAGCTGATCCCGTGGCGTACGCTCTCCGGCCGCCAGCAGCTGTATCAGGATCACCCGTGGATGCGCGACTTTGGCGAGAGCCTGCTGGTCTATCGTCCGCCGATTGACACCCGTTCGGTGAAAGCGGTGATGGGCGAGAAGTCCAACGGCAATCCAGAGAAGGCGCTGAACTTCATTACCCCGCATCAGAAGTGGGGGATCCACTCGACCTACAGCGACAACCTGCTGATGCTGACCCTGTCACGCGGCGGCCCGATCGTCTGGATGAGCGAGGTAGATGCCAAAGAGCTGGGCATAGAGGATAACGACTGGATCGAAGCCTTCAACAGCAACGGCGCGCTTACCGCCCGGGCGGTAGTGAGCCAGCGCGTGCCGGCTGGGATGACCATGATGTACCACGCCCAGGAGCGTATCGTGAACATTCCTGGCTCGGAGATCACCGGCCAGCGCGGCGGGATCCACAACTCGGTCACCCGCATCAGCCCAAAACCGACCCATATGATTGGCGGCTACGCCCAGCTGGCGTACGGCTTTAACTACTACGGCACGGTCGGTTCCAACCGCGATGAGTTTGTGGTGGTCCGTAAGATGAAGAACATTAACTGGTTAGATGGCGAAAACAACGACCAGGTACAGGAGAGCGCAAAATGAAAATTCGTTCACAGGTAGGCATGGTGCTGAACCTTGACAAGTGCATCGGCTGTCATACCTGCTCGGTCACCTGTAAAAACGTCTGGACCAGCCGGGAAGGGATGGAGTACGCCTGGTTCAACAACGTTGAGAGCAAGCCTGGCGTAGGTTTCCCGGACGACTGGGAGAATCAGGAGAAGTGGAAGGGCGGCTGGATCCGCAAAGTGAACGGCAAGCTGCAGCCGCGTATGGGGAACCGTGCCACGCTGCTGGGTAAAATCTTCGCCAACCCGCATCTGCCGGGCATCGATGACTACTATGAGCCGTTCGACTACGACTATCAGCACCTGCACACCGCGCCCGAGGGCAAGCATCAGCCCATCGCCCGCCCGCGGTCGAAAATCAGCGGTCAGCGGATGGATAAGATCGTCAGCGGTCCGAACTGGGAAGAGATCCTCGGCGGCGAATTTGAGAAGCGCAGTCAGGACCAGAACTTCGAAAACATGCAGAAGGCGATGTACGGGCAGTTTGAAAACACCTTCATGATGTACCTGCCGCGCCTGTGTGAGCACTGCCTGAACCCGGCCTGCGTCGCGACCTGTCCGAGCGGCGCGATCTACAAGCGTGAAGAGGATGGCATTGTGCTGATCGATCAGGACAAGTGCCGCGGCTGGCGGATGTGCGTTACCGGCTGCCCCTACAAAAAGATCTACTTCAACTGGAAGAGCGGCAAGTCCGAGAAGTGCATCTTCTGTTATCCGCGTATTGAGGCCGGGATGCCGACCGTCTGCTCCGAGACCTGCGTGGGGCGCATCCGCTACCTGGGCGTGCTGCTGTATGACGCGGACGCCATTGAAAACGCGGCGGCAACGGAGAGCGAGAAAGATCTCTACCAGCGTCAGCTGGACGTCTTCCTCGACCCGAACGATCCGGCGGTTATCGAGCAGGCGCTGAAGGACGGCGTGCCGCAGAGCGTAATTGATGCCGCGCAGAAGTCACCGGTCTGGAAACTGGCGATGGACTGGAAGCTGGCCCTGCCGCTGCACCCGGAGTATCGCACTCTGCCGATGGTCTGGTACGTGCCGCCCCTGTCACCGATCCAGTCGGCGGCCGACGCGGGCGAGCTGGGCAGTAACGGCATCCTGCCGGACGTCGAAAGCCTGCGCATCCCGGTACAGTATCTCGCTAACCTGCTGACGGCGGGAGATACCCAGCCGGTGCTGCTGGCGCTGAAACGCATGCTGGCGATGCGTCACTACAAGCGTGCCGAGACCGTGGATAACGTTAACGATATTCGCGCTCTGGAAGAGGTGGGCTTAAGCGAAGCCCAGGCGCAAGAGATGTATCGTTATCTGGCGATTGCCAACTACGAAGACCGTTTCGTTATTCCTTCCAGCCACCGCGAGCTGGCGCGGGATGCATTCCCGGAACGTAACGGCTGCGGCTTTAGCTTCGGTGACGGCTGCCACGGCAGCGACACCAAGTTCAACCTGTTTAACAGCCGCCGTATTGATGCCGTTGATGTGACCAAGAAAACGGAGCCGCGCCCATGATTGAACTCGTCGTGATTTCCCGCCTGCTGGAGTATCCCGATGCTGCCCTGTGGCAGCATCAGCAGGAGCTGTTTGATGCCCTGGCGGAGAGCGAGCACCTGTCGCTTAAGGATGCCCATCAGCTGGTCGTCTTCATTCGTGACCTGATGAGTCAGGATCTGCTTGATGCCCAGGCGGCCTATAGCGAGCTTTTCGATCGCGGTCGCGCGACCTCACTGCTGCTGTTTGAGCATGTGCATGGCGAATCCCGCGATCGCGGTCAGGCGATGGTGGATCTGCTGGCGCAGTATGAGCGCCACGGTCTGGTTATCGACCGCCGTGAGCTGCCGGATCATCTCCCGCTCTATCTGGAATATCTGGCCCAGCTGCCGGTGAACGATGCGCTGGAGGGTCTGGAGGATATCGCGCCGATTCTGGCCCTGCTTAACGCCCGTCTGCAACAGCGCGAGAGCCGCTATGCCAGCCTCTTTGAGCTGCTGCTGCGGCTAGCCAAAACCGACGTCGATCGGCAGAAGGTCGGCGAGAAAATTGCCGGTGAAGCCCGGGATGATACTCCCCAGGCGCTGGACGCCGTCTGGGAAGAGGAGCAGGTGAAGTTCTTTGCCGACCAGGGCTGCGGTGAGTCGGAGATCGCTTCCCATCAGCGCCGGTTTGCCGGGGCGGTGGCACCGCAATATTTGAATATCTCAACCGGAGGACAGCAATAATGCAGTTCCTTAATATGTTCTTCTATGACATCTATCCCTATATTGCCGGCACGGTATTTCTCGTCGGCAGCTGGCTGCGCTATGACTACGGGCAGTACACCTGGCGAGCTGGCTCCAGCCAGATGCTGGATCGCAAAGGGATGAACCTGGCCTCAAACCTGTTCCACATCGGGATTATCGGGATCTTTGCCGGTCACCTGGTGGGGATGCTCACGCCGCACTGGATGTATGAATCCTTTCTGCCGATTGACGTCAAACAGAAGCTGGCCATGATCGCCGGGGGGGTATTCGGCATCATGACGCTGGTGGGCGGCCTGCTGCTGCTTAAGCGCCGCCTGTTCAGCCCGCGCGTGCGCGCCACTACTACCACGGCAGATATTCTGATCCTGACTCTGCTGATGGTGCAGTGCACGCTGGGCCTGCTGACGATCCCGTTCTCAGCTCAGCATATGGACGGGAGCGAAATGATGAAGCTGGTAGGCTGGGCGCAGTCAATTGTCACCTTCCACGGCGGTGCATCGCAGCATCTCGACGGCGTGGCGTTCATTTTCCGCGTGCATCTGGTGTTGGGGATGACGCTGTTCCTGCTCTTCCCGTTCTCGCGGCTGGTACATATCTGGAGCGCGCCGGTGGAGTACATGACGCGCAAATACCAGGTGGTACGCGCCCGTCGCTAATGAGTTTCCTGTTTAATTCCAACCTCGCTACGGCGAGGTTTTTTTTCGCCCCAGCCAAGATTGTTTCCCGCTGCCGCAAGAAGGATCAGCGCCCCGCCTGCCAGCTGCGTGACGCTAAGCGTGTGGCCAAAGGCCAGATTATCCACCACAATCGCCACCACCGGATAGATAAACGACAGCGATCCAATAATTGGGGTAGGCAGTTTCTGAATCGCGCTGTAAAGCAGCTGATACATGATGCCGGTGTGAACGATGCCAAGGGTCAACAGTATTCCCCAGGGGAACTCGCGGGAGAAAACCGGCATATGCGCTAGCGGCAGCAGTATTACCACGCCCGTAAGCACCTGAATAAAAGCAATATGCTGTGGCGGAATAGGGCGCAGCTTGCGTGTAACCATCGCGGTGAGTGCATAGAAGAACGCTGCGCCCAGCGCCAGCGCAATCCCCGCTAGCCAGCCGGCGGCATGGCCCTGCATGAGCTCGCTGGAGAGCAGGACTACCACGCCGACAAAAGCGAGAACCAGCCAGCCCCATTTTACCAGACTAACCCGCTCACCAAACAGCATGCCCATCAGCACCAGCATAAAGGGCTGTGTGTTGTAGACCACGGTTGCCAGCCCAATAGAGACGCGCTCGTAGGCAGCGAACAGCAGCAGCCAGTTAATAACCAGCGCCACGCCGCCGAGGATGGCGAGGGTCAGGGTAACGCGGGTTAAACGGCTGAAAGGCTGCTTGCTGAGGCGGATAAAGATATAGAGCGCAATAGCACCGATGACACAGCGCCAGAAGACAATTTCCGTTACCGGTAGGCCGGAAAGTAAAACAAAGGCACCGATAGAGCCAGAAATTAGCATCGCCAGGCTCATCTGCCAGACGCCTTTTTGAATATCGCGCATATCGACCTCCTCGTTTTGATACCCTATTATCAGAAAAGTAAGAGGGATTTGATATAACCTTTATAAGGTGGTTGACGCAGTTAACTTTTATAAATTAGGTGAAGTTTATGGATTACCTGATCGATGATATTGACCGCCAGATCGTAGGCTGTCTGGCAGAAGATGCGCGCATGTCGCTAAAAATGCTAAGCGCTCGGGTTGGGTTGACCTCTCCCAGCACGGCGGAAAGAGTAAAGCGCCTTGAAGAGCGTGGCGTGATTCAGGGATATGGGGCACACGTTAACCTTGCAGCGATGGGCTATACGCTACAGGCGCTGGTCCGTGTCCGACCTATGCCAGGCATGCTGCATAAGGTTGATAAAATGATCCAGGCCATTCCCGAATGTATTGAGTGCGATAAGGTGACGGGGGAGGATTGTTTCGTAATGCGTCTGGTCGTGCGCTCAATAGAGCAACTGGATGAGCTGCTGGACGGGCTGGCAGAGTATGCCCAAAGCAACACCGCTATTGTTAAAAGCTCGCCGGTAAAGCGCCGTCTGCCGCCGATATGATGTTGGTGAAGTGATGTGGCTCGGTCGTGTAGCCCCGGTAAGCGCAGCGCCACCAGGGAGATCTCTCATGCAGCGGAGTACAACGCCGGGTGGTGGCTTCGCCTGACCCGGCCTACGTTGCTACATCCACAGGGTGCTCCGATCGTGTAGCCCTGGTAAGCGCAGCGCCACCGGGGAGACCGGTGGTGGGGGAAGGATTACTCGGTGCTTCGCACCTCGCCCTTCGGGTCGTTGCCTGCGGCAACGCTTTCTCGCTGCCGCTCGAATCGAACCTTGGTCGAAGCTTCTCATCCTTCCCTGTACGGAATGGTATGTAGCTATGAGGTTTGATTTAACTGGAGTGCTTTATAAGAAGATGGTGGTGGGGGAAGGATTACTCGGTGCTGCGCACCTCGCCCTTCGGGTCGTTGCCTGCGGCAACGCTTTCTCGCTGTCGCTCGAATCGAACCTTGGTCGAAGCTTCTCATCCTTCCCTGTACGGAATGGTATGTGGCTATGAGATTTGATTTAACTGGAGTGCTTTATAAGAAGATGGTGGTGGGGGAAGGATTACTCGGTGCTGCGCACCTCGCCCTTCGGGTCGTTGCCTGCGGCAACGCTTTCTCGCTGTCGCTCGAATCGAACCTTGGTCGAAGCTTCTCATCCTTCCCGGTACGGAATGGTATGTAGCTATGAGGTTTGATTTAACTGGAGTGCTTGATAAGAAGATGGTGGTGGGGGAAGGATTCGAACCTTCGAAGTCGATGACGGCAGATTTACAGTCTGCTCCCTTTGGCCGCTCGGGAACCCCACCAGGGGTAATATTTTGCTTGTAGAGATGGTGGTGGGGGAAGGATTATTCGTCGCTTCGCTCCTCACCCTTCGGGCCGTTGCCTGAAGGCAACGTTCTCTCGCTGTCGCTCGAGTCGAACCTTAGTCGAAGGTTCTTACCCTTCCCCGATAAGTGCATACGTCAGCTTAACTCATCAGGTTTACCACACTGCTGTGGTGAATAATGGTGGTGGGGGAAGGATTCGAACCTTCGAAGTCGATGACGGCAGATTTACAGTCTGCTCCCTTTGGCCGCTCGGGAACCCCACCACGGGGTAATGCTGGTAATGGCCCGCTTCCCTTGGGAAGCGGGGCGCATCATATCAAATGACGCGCCGCTGTAAAGCATTCCTTTTAAAGAAATGAACCGTTTGCATGCTTTTTATGCGTAACGCATTATTGCTAAGCAATTCATTTCATCAGCCGCTTACAGAATAATCGTTCGGTTGCCGTAGACAAATACCCGCTGCCCCAAAACTTCGTACAACGCCCGGCTGAGTACGTTCTTCTCAACGTCGCGACCCGCGCGCATCATATCTTCGGCAGTGTAGGTGTGATCGACGTGAATAACGTCCTGCATAATAATCGGACCCTCGTCCAGATTATCATTCACATAGTGCGCAGTCGCACCGATGATCTTCACGCCGCGCTCGTAAGCCTGGTGATAAGGACGGGCACCAATAAACGCCGGTAAGAATGAGTGGTGAATATTAATGATCTTATTCGGGAAGCGAGCAACAAAGGTGGGCGTCAGCACACGCATATATTTCGCCAGCACCACATAGTCTGGATCGTAGGCTTCAATCGCCTGAGCCATCTTCTCGTCGTGATCTTCGCGGGTCAGCCCTTCATGACTTACCAGCTCGAAAGGAATATCAAAACGCTCTACCAGTGTGCGCAGCGTGTCATGGTTGCCAATAACCGCCGCAATCTCTACGTCGAGACCGCCATAGTTGGCCTTCATCAACAGATCGCCCAGGCAGTGGGCCTCTTTGGTCACCAGAATCACGATGCGGCGACGTCCGGCTGGGGTTAGCTCCCGCACGGAACCATCAGGCAGAGCGCTGTCGAGATCGGCCAGCAGGGTCGCATCGTTAAAGATGCCTTCCAGCTCAGTACGCATAAAGAAGCGCCCGGTACGGTGATCGACAAACTCATTGTTCTGCACAATGTTCAGTTCGTGCTTGTAGCAAATATTGGTGATGCGTGCGATCAGCCCCTTTTGATCGGGACAGATAGTACGCAGAACTTTTCGTTGTAGTGAATGCATTGCCGGGTAAATCCTTGACGTGTTTGCTATGAGGTACCGCTGGGTTTATTGCCCGCAGCACTTTTTAAATTTTTTGCCCGAGCCACAAGGGCAGGGATCGTTACGGCCAAACTGGGGCCGCGTGCCATCAATATAATACCATTGGCCGTTTTCTTTTAAGAACCTGGAGCGCTCGATAATTGCGCCCGTTTTGCCGCTCTCACGAAAGCGAGCTACAAAACTGACGAACCCTTCACCACTATGGCTGCCTTCACTCTCTTCAAAGAGCGTCAGGCCCAACCACTCGGTTCCGGCAAAGCCGGCTTCGATCTCCTGGCGGAACGTCGCAGCCTCACAGGAGGGATGCCAGGTTTGGATCAGATAGTCAGCACACTTTTCCACAAACGCCGTATAACGCGAGCGCATCAGAAGGCCAGGATTGGACGCAATCACTTTTCCAGACAGATAAGGCTGGCAACATAGGCTATACTCCAGTGCGCTACCGCAGGGACAACGGTTTGACAAAATAGGTATCCTGAATAAATGAGAGCGCAGATGCGCCTTTACAGCACTATGTTAACTGAGCGATGACGATGACGCTATGCCAGCAGGGTTTAGGAGAGGATATATTCTCCAGTGCTGGTCATAAGGTCAAAAATTTAGTACGTTTCGGCATAGGCGAGTGGCGAGCAGCGCTAAGAGAGGCGTTTAGCCGCCGCAATATTTTGGCATCACGACGTTTCTGGTTCAGTCACTTACGCATGGTATATCACTGCCATAACGCGCCAGATGGGCCTTTGATCCTGATGAAACCTATTTGTCCTGTTTTTCTGCCGGCCTGGTGTGCGGCAGCGCGTACTGCTGTTTTTCAGCAGGACGAGAGAGGGTACTGGGCGAATTGTAACCACTTGGTGCACATAAAATGTTTGAGTACTTGGTTTTTCGCTTTTTGAAGCAAAATCTGACAGGCGGTAGTTGCAATAGCGTGCCACTATTGAACTATCGTAAGGCAGGGGAGAGAACATGACGCAGCCATTGGCCGGAAAACATATGTTAATCGTTGAAGACGAACCCGTTTTCCGCTCACTGCTGGACTCCTGGCTTTTGTCTCTTGGGGCATCCACCACCCTCGCGGGTGACGGAGTGGAAGCTCTGGAGATGTTTGCCAGGGTCAAACCAGATCTGATGATCTGTGATATCGCAATGCCGCGGATGAACGGCCTTAAGTTGGTGGAGCATCTGCGCAACGAAGGCGATCAAACGCCGATCCTCGTGATTTCGGCAACCGAGAATATGGCTGACATTGCCAAGGCGCTTCGTCTCGGCGTGCAGGATGTGTTGCTCAAGCCGGTAAAAGATTTTGCTCGCCTGCGGGAAACCGTATTGGCCTGCCTCTATCCCAACATGTTTAATTCCCGGGTAGAGGAAGAGGAGCGGCTCTTTCAGGATTGGGATGCGTTAGTAAGCGATCCGCGTGCAGCTGCAAAGCTGCTGCAGGAATTACAGCCTCCCGTTCAGCAGGTCATGTCCCAGTGCCGGGTTAATTATCGTCAGCTTGTTGCCGCCGATCAGCCCGGCCTGGTATTAGATATTGCGCCACTCTCCGATCACGACCTCGCCTTTTATTGTCTGGATGTGACACGCGCTGGCGATAACGGTGTCTTAGCCGCACTGTTATTACGTGCACTCTTCAATGGCTTGCTGCAAGAGCAGCTCTCTCAGCAACGTCAACGCCTACCTGAACTGGGTGCACTCTTAAAGCAGGTTAATCAATTACTGCGCCAGGCCAATTTACCCGGCCAGTTTCCTCTGCTGGTGGGTTATTACCACAGCGAACACAAAAATTTGATATTAGTCTCCGCCGGCCTTAACGCAACGCTGAATACCAGCGAGCAGCAGGTGCAGATAAACAGCGGGGTGCCGTTAGGCACGCTGGGGAATGCTTACTTAAATCAAATAAGCCAGCGCTGTGAAGACTGGCAGTGTCAGGTGTGGGGAATGGGCGGACGTTTGCGCTTAATGTTGTCTGCGGAATGAGCGATCGCACCGGGCTAACCATTTTGCTTTACCGCAAAAACGAGCCGGGTGCTACCATCAGGATAGTCTTATAGGTAATTGTCTTAATTACAGGTCAATGAGTTCAATTCAGACCAGGCTCACAGTTTGATACTGATATACTCAATGCACTATTCATTGACGAACGTGTTCTAGTTTGAACAGTCCAGGAGATTTTAAATGGCTGCCGTTAATTCAAAAGTAACAAAAGCAGTTATCCCGGTCGCAGGATTAGGTACCCGGATGCTGCCCGCCACGAAGGCTATCCCAAAAGAGATGCTGCCGCTGGTTGATAAACCCTTAATTCAATACGTCGTAAATGAATGTATTGCGGCGGGTATTACGGAAATCGTTTTAGTTACTCATTCATCTAAAAACTCCATCGAAAACCACTTCGACACCAGCTTTGAGCTGGAAGCCATGCTGGAAAAACGCGTTAAGCGCCAGCTGCTGGAAGAGGTACAGTCTATTTGCCCGCCGCACGTGACTATTATGCAGGTGCGTCAGGGTCTGGCTAAAGGTTTAGGCCACGCGGTACTGTGCGCGCATCCGGTTGTAGGTGATGAGCCCGTTGCCGTTATTCTGCCCGACGTTATTCTTGATGAATATGAATCCGATCTCTCCCAGGATAACCTGGCTGAAATGATCAAACGCTTCGATGAAACCGGCTGCAGCCAGATTATGGTTGAGCCTGTAGAAGACGTTACCGCTTACGGCGTTGTAGACTGTAAAGGCGCGGATTTGAAGCCGGGTGAAAGCGTGCCAATGGTTGGCGTGGTTGAGAAGCCTAAGGCTGACGTTGCACCTTCTAACCTCGCCGTCGTGGGCCGTTACGTCCTGAGCGCTGAAATCTGGCCTCTGCTGGCGAAAACACCTCCGGGAGCAGGGGATGAGATCCAGCTGACCGACGGTATCGATATGCTTATCGAGAAAGAGACCGTTGAGGCTTACCATATGAAAGGTAAAAGCCATGACTGCGGCAATAAGCTGGGCTATATGCAAGCGTTTGTCGAATACGGTATTCGTCATAACACGCTGGGTGAAGAATTTAAAAGCTGGCTGGAAAATGAGATGGGTCTTACGAAGTAAGGCCTTTCTGAACGCCGTCTGACACAGGCCGGAGATATCACCGTTACGTACGGACTATCTCCGGCTTTTTTATTGCTGGTTGTTTCTAAGTGGCAACAAGCGTCAACGCAGACGTTGCGTTAGCAGCAATAAAAAATCCCGCCGTGGCGGGATTTTTTGCATCAGACGAGGGATTATTCCTTGATCAGGAAGTCTTCCAGCTGTTTGCCTTGCTCGTCCATGGCTTTCTTAATAACTGCTGGTGTACGGCCCTGGCCGGTCCAGGTTTTAGTTTCGCCATTTTCGTCAACGTAGCTATATTTAGCCGGGCGTGCTGCACGCTTAGCTTTAGTACCGACTTTCGCGGCCGCCATGCTGTTCAGCAGTTCGTTCGGGTCAATACCGTCAGCAATCAGCATTTCACGATACTGCTGCAGTTTACGCGTACGTTCTTCAATTTCAGCTGCGGCAGCGTTATCTTCTTCACGACGCTCGTTAACAACAACTTCTAATTTTTCCAGCATTTCTTCGAGCGTTTCGAGAGTGCATTCTCTTGCCTGTGCACGAAGAGTACGGATGTTGTTCAGAATTTTAAGTGCTTCGCTCATTGTAGTAATCTCAAACTTATAATGGGTGGTTTGTTGAGCTAATAATAGAGCGATAATTTGAGTTGTGCAATACCCGCCAATGTAAGGAATTCAAAATTACCCATTATTTTTTGGTTTTATTAATTCCGCTATCTTAAATTTTTCTGCCGTGGACCGGCCCTGCAATGGTTATCCAATGCATTACCCCTGATCTGTTCGGGGTTAGATTAACGAAGAATTGTAATCGCGCATTTTCGATTAATCCTCGCGGTACTATAGCTGAGATGGATAAATATCAACCTTTCTTATTAGTCTGACATAAGCCTGCTGAGCTTAAATTACTAATACTTTCTGTAACCTAAGTTAGAAATCCACAAAGCCAAAAGCCTACGCACCATGCGGCATAGAGATAAAGCGCCAATCTTTCAGTCAGGCATCCAGAGTTATGGCGTTCATAAATGTTATAAAATGTGTATATCACGGCAAGATGTAAGGATTACCATTAACAGAGTCACTGCCGTCCTGACGCATGTTAACTGCGCAAATTATGTTACAATCCGCGCCGTTAAAATTACATCTTGATTGGGGTCTCCAGACCAATGGCACAGCTATATTTCTACTATTCGGCAATGAACGCCGGCAAATCAACGGCGCTTTTGCAGTCTTCCTACAATTACCAGGAAAGGGGGATGCGCTCGCTGGTCTACACAGCTGAAATTGATAACCGTTTCGGTAGTGGAAAAGTCAGCTCACGTATCGGCCTCTCTTCACCGGCAAAATTATTCAACCAAAACACTTCGCTGTTTGATGAGATCCGCGATGAGCATGCGCAGGAGCCAGTCCACTGCGTGCTGGTGGATGAGAGCCAGTTTTTAACGCGTGAGCAGGTGTATGCGCTCTCTGAAATTGTCGATAAGCTTGATATTCCTGTGCTGTGCTATGGGCTACGAACCGATTTCCGCGGCGAGCTATTTACCGGCAGCCTCTATTTGCTGGCGTGGTCAGATAAGCTGGTCGAGTTAAAAACCATCTGTTTCTGTGGCCGTAAGGCCAGTATGGTGTTACGTCTCGATCAGGATGGGCGTCCCTATAATGAGGGAGAGCAGGTGGTTATTGGCGGCAACGAGCGCTATGTCTCAGTGTGTCGCAAACATTATAAAGAGGCGCTTGTAGAAGGCTCTCTGACAGCGATTCAGCGCCGTGTGCGTGGGTAGGTACCGATAAGCCGCAAAAAGGCCCAGCGCGCCGCTGAGGCCATAAAAAAACCCGCCGAGAGGCGGGTTTTTGTTAGCACGAAAAATTAAGCGGGTTTTTTCACTTTTTTATCGGCTTTTACCGGTACAGCAACCTCAACCTGTGCAGGTGCAGCGTCGCCTTCTTTGTATTCACGACCGTAGTAGGTATCCAGCAGGATCTGTTTCAGCTCGGCGATCAGCGGGTAGCGCGGGTTAGCGCCGGTGCACTGGTCATCGAAAGCGTCTTCAGACAGCTTATCAACGTGTGCAAGGAAGTCAGCTTCCTGCACGCCTGCTTCGCGGATAGATTTCGGAATACCCAGTTCGGCTTTCAGGCTGTCCAGCCATCCCAGCAGTTTCTCAATCTTCGCTGCGGTGCGATCGCCCGGTGCGCTCAGGCCCAGGTGGTCGGCAATCTCTGCGTAGCGACGGCGAGCCTGCGGACGGTCGTACTGGCTGAAGGCGGTCTGTTTGGTTGGGTTATCGTTGGCGTTATAGCGGATAACGTTACCAATCAGCAGGGCGTTGGCCAGGCCGTGTGGAATATGGAACTGTGAGCCAAGCTTGTGCGCCATGGAGTGACAGACCCCGAGGAAGGCGTTAGCAAACGCAATCCCGGCGATGGTTGCCGCACCGTGCACGCGTTCGCGGGCAACCGGGTTTTTCGACCCTTCGTGGTAAGAGGCAGGCAGGTACTCTTTCAGCAGCTTAAGCGCCTGCAGAGCCTGACCATCAGAGAATTCAGAGGCCAGTACCGATACATAGGCTTCCAGCGCGTGGGTCACCGCATCCAGGCCGCCAAAGGCGCACAGGGATTTCGGCATATCCATTACCAGGTTGGCATCGACAATCGCCATATCCGGGGTCAGGGCGTAGTCAGCCAGCGGGTATTTCTGGCCGGTGGCATCGTCGGTTACGACCGCAAACGGCGTCACTTCAGAGCCAGTACCGGAGGTGGTGGTGATAGCAATCATTTTTGCTTTCACGCCCATTTTCGGGAACTTGTAGATACGTTTACGGATATCCATAAAGCGCAGCGCCAGCTCTTCGAAGTGGGTTTCCGGGTGTTCGTACATAACCCACATGATTTTTGCTGCGTCCATCGGGGAACCGCCGCCCAGGGCGATGATCACGTCAGGCTTGAAGGAGTTGGCCAGCTCAGCGCCCTTACGGACGATGGTCAGGGTCGGATCCGCTTCAACTTCAAAGAACACTTCTGTTTCAACGCCAGATGCTTTCAGCACGGAGGTGATCTG
Source organism: Pseudescherichia sp. L3 (assembly GCF_024656065.1). NCBI lineage: Bacteria > Pseudomonadati > Pseudomonadota > Gammaproteobacteria > Enterobacterales > Enterobacteriaceae > Pseudescherichia > Pseudescherichia sp. L3. Next base: position 1,627,074 of record NZ_JANKYC010000001.1, on the reverse strand, counting down.
GTCCGCATAGCCGTTGTTAAACAGGAAACGGTCGGTGACGATCAGCGCGCGTTTGTGACCATCGGTAATCACTTCATCCAGCGCGATGGGCAGGGAGCCACGGCGGAAGTAGATTGATTTCGGAAGTTTATGCCACAGCATGTTTTCAGCTCGCTTAGCAACGGTTTTCTTGTTGATCAGGTGCTTCGGACCGACGTTTTCAGAGATGGAGTTACCACCCCATGAGCCGCAGCCCAGGGTCAGGGACGGGGCAAGTTTGAAGTTGTACAGGTCGCCGATACCACCCTGAGAGGCCGGGGTGTTGATCAGAATACGGGCGGTTTTCATCTTCTCGCCGAAGAAAGCCACGCGCTCCGGCTGGTTGTCCTGGTCAGTATAGAGACAGGAGGTGTGGCCGATCCCGCCCATGGCAACCAGTTTTTCCGCCTTAACAACGGCGTCTTCGAAATCTTTCGCGCGGTACATTGCCAGCGTCGGAGAGAGTTTTTCGTGCGCAAACGGCTCGCTCTCATCAACGTTGGTGACTTCGCCAATCAGGATTTTGGTGCTGGACGGAACGGTGAAGCCCGCCAGTTCAGCAATTTTAACCGCTGGCTGACCGACAATGGCCGCGTTCAGCGCGCCGTTTTTCAGGATGATATCCTGAACGGCTTTCAGCTCCTGGCCCTGCAGCATGTAGCCGCCATGGCTGGCGAAACGTTCACGCACGCTGTCATAGACGGAATCAACGACTACGACAGACTGCTCGGAAGCACAGATAACGCCGTTATCAAAGGTTTTTGACATCAGTACAGAGGCGACTGCACGTTTGATATCGGCGGTTTCGTCGATCACCACCGGGGTGTTACCTGCACCTACGCCGATAGCCGGTTTACCGGAGCTGTACGCCGCTTTTACCATGCCTGGACCACCGGTCGCGAGGATCAGGTTGATATCCGGGTGGTGCATCAGGGCATTAGACAGCTCTACGGAAGGTTGGTCGATCCAGCCAATCAGATCTTTCGGTGCGCCCGCTGCGATAGCGGCCTGCAGAACGATATCGGCGGCTTTGTTGGTTGCATCTTTAGCACGCGGATGTGGAGAGAAGATAATCGCGTTGCGGGTCTTGAGGCTAATCAGCGACTTAAAGATAGCTGTAGAGGTTGGGTTAGTGGTCGGAACAATACCGCAGATAATACCGATAGGTTCAGCGATAGTGATGGTACCAAAGGTGTCGTCAGTAGAAAGCACACCGCAGGTCTTCTCATCTTTGTATGCGTTATAGATATATTCAGAAGCGAAGTGGTTTTTAATCACTTTATCTTCCACAATACCCATACCGGATTCTGCAACGGCCAGCTTAGCGAGAGGGATTCGCGCATCGGCGGCAGCCAGAGCGGCGGCACGGAAGATTTTATCAACTTGTTCTTGAGAAAAGTTGGCATATTCACGCTGGGCTTTTTTCACGCGTTCAACGAGTGCGTTAAGTTCAGCGACGTTAGTAACGGCCATAATGATCTCCTGATAATGTTAAACTCTTTTAGTAAATCAGTTGCTCAACGGATCAACACAACAGTATAGTAAGAGCCGTAGCAGCCTGCATTACCCTATCAAAAACAAGAAGTTATCAATGATACCTGCACCCATGATTTACTAAAAGAGCCTCGCCTCAGCATCATACCGTTTGATACTTTTTTTCTCCCTGGCGGCGTAAACAAGGTTACTCACTTCTGAGTAGTGATTACGTGATCCAGATCAAAAATAGTCCAAGCTGACACCTTTCAGCAGGCTCTTTTTATTCATTTGTATCAAATGTTAATAATTTCAGGGATGGAGTAGAAATAAGCTATCATACTTTCTACAATTAAATAACATACGTTATCTCACCCGTTTTTGAGAATATTTCTGGTGAAGTATGCTGATACCAGGCGTATCTTTAGCACTGTTTTTTTATGGCTAAAATTTTGCCTTCGGCGTTGATTCTCTGCGGAGTTTACCGTGATCCAGTCGTTGTTTGATTTTCCGACCTACCTGAAGTTTTTCATTGGTCTCTTTGCGTTGGTTAACCCGGTCGGGATTATCCCTGTCTTCATCAGTATGACCAGTTACCAGACAGCGGCGGCAAGAAACAAAACCAACCTGACGGCCAGCGTCTCGGTGGCCATTATTCTGCTCACCTCGCTCTTTCTGGGCAGCACCATCCTGCAATTGTTTGGCATCTCTATTGACTCCTTCCGTATTGCCGGGGGCATCCTGGTGGTGACAATTGCGATGTCGATGATTAGCGGCAAGCTGGGGGAAGATAAGCAGAACAAACAGGAGAAGTCAGAGACGGCGATTCGTGAAAGCATTGGGGTAGTACCACTCGCGCTGCCGCTCATGGCGGGGCCGGGGGCCATCAGCTCCACCATTGTCTGGGGAACACGTTTTCACAGTTGGCCCCATCTGCTCTGTTTTTCCATCGCCATTGCCCTGTTTGCGCTCTGCTGCTGGGGGCTGTTTCGTATTGCGCCGTGGCTGGTTCGTTTATTGGGCCAGACCGGCATTAACGTCATTACCCGTATCATGGGCCTGTTGCTGATGGCGCTGGGTATTGAATTTATTGTTACCGGAATCAAAGCCATTTTCCCCGGCTTAATGCACTGATTGCTTTCACTCGAAAAATGCCATCCTGAACGGAGCATCCTGCTCCGTTTCTTTTCATCATTATTAGTAAAACATATAACTAATGTTGAAAAGCAGCGCAATCATAATAAATCACGCTGGCAGAATTAAATCGTTAGCGATCAGCAGGTTAAATTCCTTTCCTTGTCACGTTTGCTTACATTTACCGCTTTCCACCTGTTATTTTACTCACATGATACGCTGGGGCTTGCTGTGGGATTATCGAAATGATATTAGTAAATTAATCATCCACGCAGATGAATGTGCTAGAAAATGCTCGCTTGTTACGTTTTTGTGTAAAAAACAATCAGACTGAGATTCAACCAGACTCTGCCGAATCGTGTAAAAGAGAATTGCTTAACAAATTTGCAAATTGTATTGGCGGACGATAAATGCATTTGATACTTTCCGGGCCACTATTTGCAGCAGAATAGATGCAGATGAGAATCATTTTCAAATATGATCCTCGTCGGATATAAGAGACGCCTCTAACAGGGGAGGCGGTAAAAAATCGACGCCAGGCTGCCGCCATGAGCAGCCAGTAATAATAAAAGTCGGTGATAGCAAGCAGTAAAACCTTGCGGATGCAAAAGCTCCTGCGCCGTAAAGGAACCCCTACGGGGGGGGTATAAAACAGGCTGGCACAAAAGCCAGTAATTATAATGAGTGGAGTACCAACACAATGTCCATCATCACAAAAAAAAGCTTGGTAGCGGCAGGGATTTTGACTGCGCTAATCGCGGGTAACGTTGCCATGGCGGCAGATGTACCTGCAGGTGTTCAACTGGCAGAGAAGCAAACCCTGATCCGAAATAACGGTGCCGAGCCGCAGTCGCTCGATCCAAATAAGATCGAAGGGGTACCAGAATCCAACGTCAGCCGCGATCTCTTTGAAGGCCTGCTGATTACCTCTCCGGTTGACGGCCACCCTGTTCCGGGCGTTGCTGAATCCTGGGACAATAAAGATTTCAAAGTCTGGACCTTCCATCTGCGTAAAGATGCTAAGTGGTCCAACGGCGAACCTGTGACCGCCCAGGATTTCGTCTATAGCTGGCAGCGCCTGGTGGATCCAAATACCGCCTCGCCTTATGCAAGCTATCCGCAATATGGCCATATCGTAAACGTTGATGCGATCATCGACGGTAAAATGAAGCCGAGCGAGCTGGGCGTTAAGGCAATTGATGACCATACGTTGGAAGTGACCCTGAGCGAACCGGTACCTTACTTCTATAAGCTGCTGGTTAACCCGGCAATGTCCCCGGTAAATAAAACCGCCATCGAAAAATTTGGCGAAAAGTGGACTCAGCCAGCAAATATCGTCTCCAACGGTGCGTTTAAACTGCAGGACTGGGTGGTGAACGAACGTATTGTGATGGTGCGTAACACCAACTACTGGAATAACGGCAAAACCGTTCTCGATCAAATTACCTATCTGCCAATCTCCTCCGAAGTGACGGATGTGAACCGCTACCGCAGCGGCGAGATTGACATGACCTATAACAACCTGCCGATCGAGCTGTTCCAGAAGCTGAAAAAAGAGATCCCGCAGGAAGTTCACGTTGACCCGTATCTGTGTACTTACTACTACGAAATCAACAACCAGAAAGCACCGTTTACCGACGCTCGCATCCGTACCGCGCTGAAGCTGGGTCTGGATCGCGACATCATTGCTAACAAAGTGAAAGCGCAGGGCGATCTGCCTGCCTATGGCTACACCCCGCCGTACGCCGACGGTGCGAAGCTGACCAAGCCAGAGTGGTTTGGCTGGACGCAGGAAAAACGCAACGAAGAGGCGAAAAAACTGCTGGCAGAAGCGGGCTATACTAAAGACAAGCCGCTGACCTTTAACCTGCTGTACAACACCTCCGATCTGCACAAGAAGCTGGCTATCGCTGCCGCTTCAATCTGGCAGAAAAACCTCGGCGTGAACGTCAAGCTGGTGAACCAGGAGTGGAAAACCTTCCTTGATACCCGTCATCAGGGTAACTTCGACGTGGCCCGTGCCGGCTGGTGTGCAGACTATAACGAGCCGACCTCGTTCCTGAACACCATGCTCTCCGGCAGCTCAATGAACACCGCGCACTATAAGAGCGAGGCGTTTGACCGCATCATGGCCGATGCCGTGAAAGCCAGCGACGAAGCGAAACGCAGCGAGCTGTACGATCAGGCTGAGCAGCAGTTGGGCAAAGACTCGGCGATCGTTCCAGTTTACTACTACGTGAACGCGCGTCTGGTGAAGCCGTGGGTTGGCGGTTATACCGGTAAAGACCCAATGGATAACGTCTACGGTAAAGATCTCTACGTTATCAAACATTAATGGCAATATGTGGGGCAGGGCGTAACCGTGCTAAGACGCGGCGTCGCACTGCCCCATCGTGTCTTATTTTATCGCACTGCATACACAGGCGTGCTTACGTCACGTGTATAAGGCACAGGCCAGAAGGTACGGGCAATGTTGAAATTTATTTTACGTCGCTGTCTGGAAGCAATTCCGACGCTCCTGATTCTTATTACGATCTCCTTCTTTATGATGCGTCTTGCGCCGGGTAGTCCTTTTACCAGCGAGCGCGCGCTGCCGCCGGAAGTGATGGCGAACATTGAAGCGAAATATCACTTAAACGATCCGATCATGACCCAGTATTTCAGCTATCTGAAACAGCTGGCGCACGGTGATTTCGGGCCGTCATTTAAATATAAAGACTATTCGGTCAACGATCTGGTGGCGTCCAGCTTCCCGGTGTCGGCGAAATTAGGCGCAGCTGCCTTTTTCCTCGCCGTGGTGCTTGGCGTTGCGGCAGGCGTTATTGCGGCGCTTAACCAGAATACAAAGTGGGACTATACGGTCATGGGGTTTGCGATGACCGGGGTAGTGATCCCAAGCTTCGTGGTTGCGCCGCTATTGGTGCTTATTTTCGCTATCACCCTGAAGTGGCTGCCAGGCGGCGGCTGGAACGGTGGGGCACCGAAATTTATGATCCTGCCGATGGTGGCGCTCTCTCTGGCCTATATCGCCAGCATTGCGCGTATTACCCGTGGGTCAATGATTGAAGTGCTGCACTCTAACTTCATCCGTACCGCCCGCGCCAAAGGCCTGCCCCTGCGCCGGATCATCATGCGCCACGCCCTGAAGCCCGCGCTGCTGCCGGTTCTCTCCTATATGGGCCCTGCGTTTGTCGGCATCATCACTGGCTCGATGGTTATCGAAACCATCTACGGTCTGCCGGGTATCGGCCAGCTGTTTGTTAACGGCGCGCTGAACCGCGACTACTCCCTGGTGCTGAGCCTGACCATTCTGGTCGGCACGCTGACTATTTTGTTTAACGCGATCGTGGACGTGCTCTATGCCGTTATCGATCCGAAAATCCGTTACTAACGCTGGGGTACGCCATGATGTTAAGTAAGAAAAACAGCGAGGCGCTGGAAAACTTCAGTGAGAAACTGGAGGTCGAAGGGCGTAGCCTGTGGCAGGACGCGCGTCGCCGCTTTATGCACAACCGCGCTGCGGTAACCAGCCTTGCCGTACTGGTGCTCATCGCCCTGTTCGTCGCCTTTGCCCCACTGCTGTCGCAGTTTACCTATTTCGATACCGACTGGGGCATGATGTCCAACGCGCCAGATATGGCGTCTGGCCACTACTTCGGCACCGACTCCTCAGGGCGTGACCTGCTGGTGCGCGTGGCTATCGGCGGCCGTATCTCTCTGATGGTCGGCATCGCCGCGGCGCTGGTGGCGGTCATCGTGGGCACGCTCTACGGATCGCTCTCCGGTTACCTTGGCGGCAAAGTCGACTCGGTCATGATGCGCCTGCTGGAGATCCTCAACTCCTTCCCGTTCATGTTCTTTGTGATCCTGCTGGTGACCTTCTTTGGTCAAAACATCCTGCTGATCTTTGTGGCGATCGGGATGGTCTCCTGGCTCGACATGGCGCGTATCGTGCGCGGCCAGACGCTGAGCCTGAAGCGCAAAGAGTTTATCGAAGCGGCGCAGGTCGGCGGCGTATCGACGGCCAGCATTGTAGTGCGCCATATCGTACCGAACGTGCTGGGCGTGGTGGTGGTGTATGCCTCGCTGCTGGTGCCGAGCATGATCCTGTTTGAGTCCTTCCTGAGCTTCCTTGGCCTTGGTACCCAGGAGCCGCTCAGCAGCTGGGGCGCGCTGCTCAGCGATGGCGCAAACTCGATGGAAGTATCCCCGTGGCTGCTGCTCTTCCCGGCGGTGTTCCTGGTCGTGACCCTGTTTTGTTTTAACTTTATCGGCGATGGCCTGCGTGATGCCCTCGACCCGAAAGATCGTTAAGGAGTGCTGTTAATGAGCATTATTGAAACCTCATCGCCGTCGGTGGCACAGCAGCAATCTAACGTTCTGCTGGATGTCAAAGACCTGCGGGTGACCTTTAAAACGCCGGATGGGGACGTGACGGCGGTCAACGACCTCAACTTTAGCCTAAGCGCCGGGGAGACCCTCGGGATCGTGGGTGAATCCGGCTCGGGTAAATCGCAGACGGCGTTTGCGCTGATGGGCCTGCTGGCTACTAACGGCGTGATCGGCGGGTCGGCAAAATTCAACGGCAGAGAGATCCTCAACCTGCCGGAGCGCGAGCTGAACCGGCTGCGTGCCGAGCAGATCTCAATGATATTCCAGGATCCGATGACCTCGCTGAACCCGTACATGCGCGTCGGCGAGCAGCTGATGGAAGTGCTGATGCTGCACAAAGGCATGGGCAAAGCCGAAGCGTTTGAAGAGTCGGTGAAGATGCTTGATGCGGTGAAAATGCCGGAAGCGCGTAAGCGCATGCGCATGTATCCCCACGAGTTCTCCGGCGGGATGCGCCAGCGCGTGATGATCGCCATGGCGCTGATGTGCCGTCCGAAGCTGCTGATCGCCGATGAGCCGACCACCGCGCTGGACGTGACCGTGCAGGCACAGATCATGACCCTGCTCAACGAGCTGAAGCGTGAGTTTAATACCGCCATCATTATGATCACCCATGACCTCGGCGTCGTGGCGGGCATCTGCGATAAGGTGCTGGTGATGTATGCAGGCCGTACCATGGAGTACGGTGCCGCGCGCAACGTCTTCTATCAGCCTGCGCACCCGTACTCGATTGGCCTGCTGAACGCCGTACCGCGTCTGGATGCGGAAGGGGAGTCTCTGCTGACGATCCCGGGGAACCCACCGAACCTGCTGCGGCTGCCGAAAGGTTGCCCGTTCCAGCCGCGCTGCCCGTACGCGATGGAAATTTGTAACACTGCGCCGCCGCTGGAGGAGTTTGCCCCAGGCCGCCTGCGCGCCTGCTTTAAGCCGGTGGAGGAGCTGGTATGACTACCCAGACCGAAGAGAGAAAAGTTCTGCTCGAAATTGCCGACCTGAAAGTGCATTTCGATATCAAAGATGGCAAGCAGTGGTTCTGGCAGCCAGCCAAGACTCTGAAGGCGGTTGACGGCGTCACCCTGCGCCTCTATGAAGGGGAGACCCTGGGCGTGGTAGGCGAGTCCGGCTGCGGCAAATCAACCTTTGCCCGCGCCATTATCGGTCTCGTGAAAGCCACCGACGGTAAGGTCGCCTGGCTGGGCAGAGATCTGCTGGGGATGAAGCCGGACGAATGGCGCGACGTGCGCAGCGATATCCAGATGATTTTTCAGGATCCGCTGGCTTCGCTGAACCCGCGAATGAATATCGGCGATATCATTGCCGAGCCGCTGCGCACCTACCATCCGAACATGCCGCGCCAGGAAGTACGTGACCGGGTAAAAGCGATGATGATGAAAGTTGGCCTGCTGCCTAACCTGATCAACCGCTACCCGCACGAGTTCTCTGGCGGCCAGTGCCAGCGTATCGGCATCGCCCGGGCGCTGATCCTTGAGCCGAAGCTGATCATCTGTGACGAGCCGGTCTCCGCGCTGGACGTGTCGATTCAGGCGCAGGTGGTGAACCTGCTGCAGAAGCTGCAGCGCGAGATGGGCCTGTCGCTGATCTTTATCGCCCATGACCTGGCGGTGGTGAAGCACATCTCCGATCGCGTGCTGGTGATGTATCTGGGCCATGCGGTAGAGCTGGGAACCTATGACGAGGTTTACAACAATCCGCTGCACCCCTATACCAAAGCGCTGATGTCGGCCGTGCCGGTTCCCGATCCGGATCTGGAGAAGAACAAACAGATCCAGCTGCTGGAAGGGGAGCTGCCATCGCCTATCAACCCGCCGTCAGGCTGCGTGTTCCGCACCCGCTGCCCGATTGCCGGGCCGGAGTGCGCCCAGACGCGTCCGGTACTGGAGGGCAGCTTCCGCCACGCCGTTTCCTGTCTTAAGGTTGACCCGCTATAATCCCGCAGGGCTGGCATGACGCCAGCCCTTTTTCGTTGCGAGGATAACCCGTGTCCAACCGATCTTTTTCGCTACGCCAGACGCTCTTCCACCGCCTGTTCGATCAGCAAACCCGCTCCGGTCGCCGCTTTGAGGCTCTGTGCGGCCTGCTGGCGCTACTAAGCGTTATCACGATCTTTATTGAATCCAGCATGGGCAGCCAGCTGACCTTTACGCCGCAGGAGTGGCATCTCTTTATCTGGATAGAGATCGGCTTTACCCTCATCTTTACTCTTGAGTACATTTTACGGGTTATCGCCTGGCCCAGGCCCGTACGCTACGTCTTTAGCTTCTGGGGCGTTATCGATCTGGCCACCATGCTGCCGCTTTACGTCCTGTGGCTCTGGCCCGAGCTGGCTATTCACTACTTCTTCGCCTGGCGGGCGATGCGGGCGATACGCGTTTTGCGCATCCTTAAGCTGCTGCGCTACATGCCTGCGCTGCACAGCCTGTGGCGAGCGGTCATTAATGCCCGTCATCAGCTCATTCTGTTCTATGCGTTTGTAGGTATTGTGATGGTGTCGGCCGGGGCGCTGATGTACGCCATTGAAGGGGAGGCGAGCGGCTTTACCAGTTTGGGCGTGGCGGTTTACTGGGCGGTGGTGACGGTCACCACGGTAGGCTACGGCGATATTACGCCTCACTCGGTTTCCGGACGGTTTGTGGCCTCGGTGTTGATTTTAATTGGCTACTCGGTGATTGCGATTCCGACGGGGATCCTGACGGCGCAAATGAGCAACGAGCTCCAGCAGAGCAAGCGTGCCCGCAGCTGTCCGCGCTGTCATCTGGAGGATCATAACCCGGAGGCGCACTACTGCATGCGCTGCGGGGAACAGCTGCCGCAACTAAAAGAAACTTACCCAGAAGAGAAACAGTAAAAGAGACATAGCGCGGCATTCACCGCGCTAAAAGCTTACTCACGCCACAGAATGTGGCAAATCTTGTGGTCTTTCTCGCGGCACAGCAGCACGCGGGCGAAGATGTCGTTGATTTCACCCCCGTCGGTATCCGCCAGGCCGATAACCACCTCCGAGAAGAAGTCGGGGTTCAGATCGTAATCGACATGCTCCTGCCAGTCTTCAGCCGGATCGAACAGCTCCGCGCCGCCGCGCTCTTCAAACTGCAGGTTAAAAAGAATCACGTCTGCCGGATCGAGATTATCCATCGCCAGCTCAAGAAAAATATCGTAGGCCTGCTCAAGCGTTTCATCTTCAGTCAGGCGATTGTTCAGATCCATTTCCATAGTAACACCCTGGTTTAATCGCTAATGGGCACGTTTTACAGCAACGGACTAAAGAAGTAAAACAGTCGCTCGACAATCCGCTGCCATAGCGGACGTTTCAACCAGCGCGTGGCATCCAGCAGCCGGGAGCGAGAGATATAGTCATCCTGAACCGCCGCCAGATCGCCGCCAAAACCGGCATCATCAATGACCAGCGTGATTTCAAAGTTGAGCCACAGGCTGCGCATGTCGAGGTTTACCGTGCCTACCAGGCTCAGCTCACCGTCCACCAGCACGCTTTTGGTATGTAGCAGACCGCCTTCAAACTGGTAAATTTTCACCCCGGCCGCCAGCAGCTCGCTGAAAAAGGCCCGGCTGGCCCAGCCCACTAACAGGGAGTCGTTTTTGCGCGGCAGAATAATACTCACGTCCACGCCGCGCTGGGCAGCGGTACAAATGGCGTGCAGCAGATCGTCACTCGGCACAAAGTAGGGCGTTGTCATGATCAGATATTCCCGCGAGGCGTAGACGGCTGTCAGCAGCGCCTGGTGGATCAGATCTTCTGGAAAGCCAGGGCCGGAGGCGATGGTGTGAATAGTATGGCCGCTGGCCTGTTCAAACGGCATGACGTTGTTATCCGGCGGCGGCGGAAGAATACGCTTGCCGGTCTCAATCTCCCAGTCGCAAGAGTAGACCACGCCCATCGAGGTGGCGATCGGCCCCTCCATGCGTGCCATCAGATCAACCCACTGGCCAACGCCCGCGTCCTGCTTAAAAAAGCGCGGGTCCACCAGGTTCATGCTGCCGGTGTAGGCGATGTAGTTATCAATCATCACCATCTTGCGGTGCTGACGCAGATCCATGCGGCGCAGGAAGACACGCATCAGGTTCACCTTCAGCGCTTCCACTACCTCTACGCCCGCATTGCGCATCATGGCGACCCACGGACTGCGGAAGTAGGTCACGCTGCCCGCTGAGTCGAGCATGAGACGGCAGTGAACGCCGCGCCGGGCCGCCGCCATCAGCGACTCGGCGACCTGGTCGGCCATTCCGCCGGGGTGCCAGATATAGAACACCATCTCGATATTATGGCGGGCAAGTTGGATGTCGCGGATCAGCGCCTGCATCACATCATCAGAGGAGGTCAGGAGCTGAAGCTGGTTACCTTTTACGCCGCCGATACCCTGGCGGCGCTCACAGAGCTGAAACAGCGAGGTGGCCACCGGGCTGTTCTCTTCGGCAAAGATATGTTTGCAGGCTTTAAGATCGTGGAGCCATTTGGCGGTGGAGGGCCACATGGCGCGGGCACGCTCGGCCCGCCGCTTACCAAGATGCAGCTCACCGAACGAGAGGTAGGCGATGATCCCCACCAGCGGCAGAATATAAATAATTAATAGCCAGGCCATAGCTGAGGGAACGGCGCGGCGCTTCATCAGGATGCGTAACGTTACGCCGGCAATCAGCAGCCAGTATCCTAAAATGACCAGCCAACTCACAACGGTGTAGAAGGTTGTCATAGTTAAAAAAGTCCTTTTCAGTACGCCATACACTGAGTGTACGCATAAGCATCCATCTGGCAAATAAAAACGGCCGAGAAAGCGCTGGTACGGCGTCGGCAAGGGTCTATAATGGAGCCTTCGTTATTAGCAGAGTTGCTGTCATGAAGCGTAGTAGAACGGAAGTGGGGCGCTGGCGGATGCTTCGTCAGGCGAGTCGCCGCAAAGCCCGCTGGCTGGAAGGCCAGTCGCGTCGTAATATGCGCATTCACTCCATCAGAAAGTGCGTGCTGAACCACCAACGCAACGCGTTGCTGTTCGCGATTACCCCGTACTGAGATCGTTTGAGGGCACGTTTTGGTGCCCTCACTCTTAGAGCCTAGAATACTTTTTTGTACGGCTTAATCGATACGGTCTGGTAAACGCCCGCCGCTACGTAAGGATCGGCCTCTGCCCAGGCTTTTGCCTCTTCCAGCGATTCAAACTCCGCAATGACCGTTGAGCCGCTAAATCCAGCCGCGCCCGGATCGTTACTGTCTACCGCAGGCATGGGGCCCGCCGTCAACAGGCGCCCCTCGTCGCTAAGCAGCTGCAGGCGCGCCAGGTGCGCCGGACGCACGGAGAGACGTTTTTCAAGTGAGTTGGCAATATCTTCAGCGTAAATCACATAAAGCACGAGTAGAGTTCCTTAAATGATAAAATGACTCCAGGACGCTAACACACCTTGCAGGCCGCACGCTACCCTCATGATTTTATGCACCCTGAAAAGCTAAAACTGGACCGGAAAAGTTGTCCGCAACGGCTAAAATGCGCGATAGATGTGATGGCTTATTGAATATGATTGCTATTTGCATTTAAAATCAGGACCTGGCTTTTCAACTGAAACGATTATGACTGCAATGACCCTTGATCTACCTCGCCGCTTTCCCTGGCCGACGCTGCTGTCTGTTGGTATTCATGGTGCTGTTGTGGCGACTCTGCTTTACACCTCAGTACATCAGGTTATTGAAATGCCCGCACCCGCACAGCCTATTGCCGTTACTATGGTGACGCCTGCCGAGCTGGAGCCGCCGCAGGTGGTACAGCCCCCACCGGAGCCGGTGGTAGAGCCTGAACCGGAGCCGGAACCGATCCCCGAGCCGCCTAAAGAAGCGCCGGTGGTGATTGAAAAGCCAAAACCGAAGCCCAAGCCGAAACCTAAACCTAAACCGAAGCCGGAGAAGAAGGTTGAGAAGAAGGTCGAGCAGCCGAAGCGTGACGTTCGCCCGCTAGAGACGCGTCCCTCCGCACCGTTGACCAATACCGCACCGTCGCGCCCGCTGACCAACAGCGCACCGGCGGCCAGCAAACCGGTGGCATCCGTGCCGAGCGGCCCGCGAGCGGTGGCCCGCAGCCAGCCGCAGTATCCGGCCCGCGCCCAGGCGCTGCGCATTGAAGGCCGCGTACGCGTGAAGTTTGACGTCACCGCCGACGGACGCGTAGAGAACGTGCAGATCCTCTCTGCCCAGCCGTCAAATATGTTTGAGCGTGAAGTAAAAACGGCGATGCGTAAATGGCGCTATGAAGCAGGTAAACCGGGCAACGGTTTAATTGTGAATATCGTATTCCGTCTTAACGGTGGTGCATCGGTGGATTAAATGCCGCCGGTTAGCCGTAATAAAAAAGCCTCCTTACGGAGGCTTTTTTTATGCTTGCGGGGGAAGGGCGCGGGGCTTGCCTTCGCTGTCTACCGCCACATAGATAAACAGCGCCTCGGTGGCTTTATAGCGCTGGCCGATGGGCTCAGAGGAGACCTTCTTCACCCACACCTCAACGTTGATGGTCACCGAGGTCGTGCCGCGTTTAACGCAGCGCGCATAGCAGCACACCACGTCACCCACCGCAACCGGACGCAGGAAAGTCATGCCGTCGACCCGGACGGTGACCACGCGGCCATGGGCGATCTCTTTCGCCATGATTGCGCCGCCCATGTCCATCTGCGACATCAGCCAGCCACCAAAAATATCGCCGTTGGCGTTGGTATCTGCCGGCATCGCCAGCGTGCGTAATACCAGCTCGCCCTGTGCTGCTTCGTTTACATTACTCATCAGGACTTATCTTCCTGCGGCAGGTGACGATAGATATAGAGGCCGCTCAGCAGCGTAAAGATCAGCGTCAGGGCAGTTAAACCAAACACCTTGAAGTTCACCCAAATATTTTGCGGCAGCCAGAACGCAATATAGATATTGGCCAGTCCACAGATAATGAAAAACAGCGCCCAGGCGAGGTTGAGCTTTGACCATACCGTTGCGGGCAGGGCGATCTCTTTACCCAGCATGCTCTGGATCAGCGGCTTTTTCATCACCCACTGGCTAAACAGCAGCGCACCGGCAAACAGGGCGTAGATCACCGTCACTTTCCACTTAATAAACTCATCGTTATGGAAAAAGAGCGTCAGACCGCCAAACACCGCTACCAGCACGAAGGTCACCAGCGCCATTTTTTCAACTTTGCGATAGCGCACCCAGCTGTAGATCAGCACCACCGCCGTCGCCACGATCAGCGCCGCCGTTCCGGCATAGATGTCATAGAGCTTATAAAAGGCAAAAAATACAATCAGCGGCAAAAAATCAAGAAACTGCTTCATTCTTCGATTCCGTAATAGATGCAGCCTGCCTGTTAAGCACGCTGCGGGATGTTAAGGGCGGATCAGCATATAGAGACGATAAAGATAAACAAGCAGCGCCGCCGAGATCAAATTGCTGAGCGTATTGGCCAGGATTGCACCCACCGTTGGCGTCAGGACAGCGAAATTAGGGGCGAACATCAGCAGCAGCGTTTTTGCCAGCAGCCAGCCCATCACCGCCGGAGCCACCAGGCGCATATTGCCCCAGCCCAGACGCATGCTGTTACGGATCGACTGAAAGACCCCCATTTTATCCTGCACCATCATTACGGGCGCAAAGGCCAGCAGGATCGCAAGGATAACCCCTGGGACCACGATAAACATGATGCCGATCTGCACCATAAAGGTGGTCAGAAAGATCAGGATAAACAGCTTTGGCAGCACCGGAGCGCTGGCCCCAATGGCCCGCAGCGCGCTTACGCGCTGGCCCGCAGAAATCAGTTGGAGCAGCAGCAGCATCCCGCCCGCCAGGATGGCGTTGCCAAACAGCCCGGAGAAGGTGGAGGCGGCAGAGGCACGCAGCAGCACCTGCTGCTGTTCAGGCGTCATGTTTTGTACCAGCTCAAACAGCCCGGCGCTGCCGGACAGGTTGTCACCCTCGCGCAGGATGGCGAGCTGCTCATCAGTGGGTGAAAAAACGTGGCCAAGCATGACCGTGATAAACGCACACAATAGGGCAATCAGCAAAATAGTGATGAACTGATTGCGAACAAAATTTCCCGTGTCACGGTAAACGGACTTCGCCGTGATAGACATGCACTCTCCTTGAGTAAACCGGTATTAATTTGCTGACGATTGTAACCTGGTTAGCGTCGCAGTGGCAGCACTCTCCCGTGTATGGAAAAGCATAGCTTTGTAAAACAGTCTCACCCTGAAAATTGAGCTACACCCAAACATATAGTTTCCTGATGATTAAGGAAAATTAATCCAGATCAATGAATGTTACTTTATAGGGTTAAATGTGATCTGCGCTAGATCACTTTGTACTTCAATGTAGGTATATTCACCGCGCCAGAAAAATAACCCTATCGATGGAGCGGAAAAGAATGAAAAAATTAGCGGTGGTAGCGTTGGTGTTAAGTGCATTTTCAGCTGGGACATATGCTCATGACGCGGGCGAGTTTTTTGTGCGTGCCGGTTCGGCGACGGTAAGACCTACCGAAGGGTCTGATAATGTGTTAGGCAGTCTGGGCGGGTTTAACGTCAGCAACAACACCCAGCTGGGTTTGACCTTCACCTATATGGCAACGGAGAACGTCGGCATTGAGCTGTTGGCCGCTACGCCGTTCCGCCATCATGTTGGCACCGGCCCAACGGGCAACATTGCCACCGTTGAGCATCTGCCGCCAACCCTGGTTGCCGAGTGGTATTTCGGTGACAGCAGCAGCAAAGTCCGCCCCTATATTGGCGCAGGCGTGAACTACACCACGTTCTTTGATGAGAAGTTTAACGATACCGGTAAAGCGGCGGGCCTCTCCGACCTAAGCCTGAGTGACTCCTGGGGCGCAGCGGGCGTGGTGGGGCTGGACTACCTGATCAACCGCGACTGGCTGATTAACGCCTCGGTGTGGTACATGGATATCGATACCGACGTGAAATTTAAGGCGGGTGGGGTGCAGCAGACCGTTGATACGCGTCTGGATCCGTGGGTGTTTATGTTCTCTGCGGGCTACCGCTTCTGATCCATAAGTTAAGGTGAGAAACTGACCAATGAAGCCTGTTTCTCACCTTAACGAATCAGCTTACTCGCGTCGCCGCTTTTAGACCCTGAACAAACTCCCTCAGCTCGGTCAGCATCTTAACGGGCTTATCAAGGTTATTCTCAATAATCTTAACGATGGCGGAGCCGGAAATTGCCCCTGCTGCGCCTGCCTCCAGCGAGGTCTTCACCTGCTCCGGCGTCGAGATACCAAAGCCCTGCAGCGGCGGGGCAGCATTGTACTCAGCCAGCTTCGCAACCAGATGCTGTAGCGGCAGGGCCACGCTGTTCTCTGCGCCAGTTACCCCGGCGCGTGAGAGCAGGTAGGTGTAGCCGCGTCCGTAGGATGCAATCTGACGCAGCAGATCGTCATCGGCGTTCGGCGGGCAGATGAAGATCGGCGCAACGTTATGGCGCATCGCCGCCTGACGGAACGGGGCTGACTCTTCCACCGGCACGTCCGCCACCAGCACCGAATCAACGCCCGCTTTTTCGCACTTAGCGTAGAACTCATCAATACCCTGGCTGAATACCAGGTTGGCGTACATCAGCAGGCCGATAGGGATAGTCGGGTGCTTCTGGCGCACGGCAGCCAGCATCTCAAAGCACTGGGCGGGGGTAGTACCTGCGGCAAAAGCACGCAGAGTGGCATTCTGGATAGTAGGGCCGTCGGCCAGCGGATCGGAGAAGGGGATCCCTAACTCCAGCGCATCGGCACCGCCCTCAATCAGCGCATCGATAATCTTTAGCGACTGTTCGGGAGAGGGATCGCCCAGGGTAACAAAGGGAACAAATGCTCCCTCCTTGCGCTCCTGCAGGCGCGTAAACAGCTGCTCATAACGTTCCATCACATCTCCCCTCGTGCTTTTAAAATATCGTGAACCGTAAAGATGTCTTTATCGCCGCGGCCAGAGAGGTTAACCACCAGCAGCTGCTCTTTTTCCGGGTTTTCGCGCATCATCTTCAGCGCATGGGCCAGCGCATGCGAGGACTCCAGCGCCGGAATGATCCCTTCGCTACGGCACAGCAGTTTGAACGCCGCAAGGGCTTCATCATCGGTAATCGAGACGTAATCTGCACGTCCGATGCTGTTCAGATGCGCGTGCTGCGGCCCCACGGACGGGAAATCGAGCCCGGCAGAGATTGAGTAGGACTCCTCAATCTGACCGTCATCGGTTTGCATCATCGGTGACTTCATGCCGAAGTAGATACCTACCCGACCATGCTTCAGCGGCGCGCCATGCTCGCCGGTCTCAATCCCGTGGCCCGCCGGCTCGACGCCGATCAGCCCCACGCTGCTCTCTTCGATAAAATCAGCAAACATGCCGATGGCGTTAGAGCCGCCGCCGACGCAGGCGATCACCGCATCCGGCAGACGACCCTCTTTTTCGAGGATCTGCGCTTTCGTCTCTTCGCCAATCATGCGCTGGAACTCACGCACAATAGTCGGGAACGGATGCGGGCCTGCCGCCGTACCGAGCATATAGTGGGCAGTATCGTAGCTGCCAGACCAGTCACGCAGCGCTTCGTTGCAGGCATCTTTCAGGGTAGCCGAGCCGCTATAGACCGGGATCACCTCTGCACCCATCAGGCGCATGCGGAACACGTTCGGCGACTGACGCTCCACGTCCTTGGCACCCATGTAGATACGGCATTTCAGGCCGAGCAGGGCGCTGGCGAGCGCGGAGGCGACGCCGTGCTGGCCCGCGCCGGTCTCGGCAATGATCTCGGTTTTACCCATGCGCTTGGCAAGCAGCGCCTGGCCCAGCACCTGGTTAGTTTTGTGCGCGCCGCCGTGAAGCAGATCTTCACGCTTAAGATAGAGCGTGGTTTTGGTTCCGGCGGTCAGGTTCTGGCATTTCGTGAGCGCGGTCGGACGCCCGGCATAGTTTTTCAGCAGATCGCTAAACTGGGCCTGAAACGCCGGATCCTTCTGAGCGCTGACAAAGGCCTCTTCCAGCTGGCGCAGGGCGGGCATTAAAATTTGCGGAACGTACATGCCGCCGAATTCACCGAAGTAGGGATTGAGCAAAGTTGTCATTACAGATTCCTTAATAGGCACGCAGGGTACGGAAAACCGAGGCCAGCTTGCTGGCATCTTTAATACCCGGTTCAGATTCCACACCTGAATTAAAATCGAGTCCGGCACAGCCCGCCTGCGCCGCCGTAACGCAGTTATCTGCGCCGAGGCCTCCGGCCAGCATCACGTTGTCCAGCGTCTCTCCGGCCAGCAGGGACCAGTCAAAACGCTGGCCGGTGCCGCCCTGGCCGTTATCAAACAGATAGCGGTCAACGTGGCTGAGATTACGGGCCGGGAGCGTATCGCTGACGCTCAGCGCTTTCCAGATGGCGACGCTGGCCGGCAGCGCGGTGCGTAACGCATCAATATAGGCCTGATCCTCTGCTCCGTGCAGCTGGACGGCAGCAAGCTGAAACTGTTCTGCCTTCTCGACCACTGCTTCGACGGATGCGTTACGGAAGACGCCCACGTAGCGCAGGGGCGCTGCGGCAATCACCGCATCGGCTTGGGCATCGCTCACGCAGCGCGGAGATTCAGGAACGAAGATCAGCCCGCCGAAGAGCGCTCCGGCTTCAAACGCGGCCTGCGCATCCTCGGGACGCGTCAGCCCGCAGACTTTATTCTCGCCCAGCAGCACGCGCTTGATGGCGGCGTCGAGATCGTCCTGCTCCATCAGCGCCGATCCGATTAAAAAGCCGTTGGCGAAACGGCTCAGATCGCGCACCTGGGCATAGGTGTTAATCCCCGACTCGCTGATCACCGTAACGCCCGCGCCAAGGCGAGGTGCCAGCTGGCGGGTGCGGTTGAGATCGATAGAGAGATCGCGCAGGTCGCGGTTATTGATACCTACCACCTTAGCCCCGAGGGCGATAGCGCGCTCCAGCTCCTCTTCATTACTCACTTCGGTCAGCACGCCCATCTTCAGGCTGTGGGCCACGGCGGCGAGCTGGCGGTACTGCTCGTCATCGAGCACCGAGAGCATCAGCAGGCAGGCGTCCGCCTGGTAGTAGCGCGCCAGGTAAATCTGGTAGGCCTCGATAATAAAATCCTTACACAGGATCGGCTGCGGCGCGGCAGCACTCACCAGCGGCAGAAAATCGAAGCTGCCCTGGAAATATTTCTCATCCGTCAGCACAGAGATGGCCGATGCATGGTGCTTATAGATGTTGGCAATCCGCACCGGATCGAAATCGTCGCGGATCACGCCTTTTGACGGCGAAGCCTTTTTACATTCGAGAATAAATGCCGTGCGCGCGCCCTGCAAAGCGTCGTAAAAGCTGCGCGTGGCGGGCACAATATCGCCTTGAAAACTGGCCAGCGGCTGCTGCTGTTTTCGGGCGGCGACCCAAATCGCCTTATCCGCGACGATTTTCGCTAAAACGGTTTCCATTACTTATCCTCTTGCCGCAAGCGCGGTGACTTTGTCATAGGCAGCACCGCTGCGTAGTACGTCCAGAACCTTTTGCGCGTTGGCCTGCAAATTCTCTTCTCCATGCAGGCGCATCAGCATCGCCACGTTTGCCGCGACGGCGGCCTCGTGGGCGGCCTCACCTTTACCTTGTAGTAAGCGCGTCAGAATGTCACGGTTTTCTTCCGGGGTGCCGCCCGCCAGCGCCTCCTGGCGATACGGCGTGAGGCCAAAGTCAGCGGCCTCCAGCTGATAGCTGCTGATATCACCGTTGTTCAGCTCGGCAACCAGCGTCGGGGCGTGCAGGGAGACTTCGTCCATGCCGCCGCTGTGCACCACCGCCGCCCGCCGGTAGCCCAGTACGCGCAGCGTTTCGGCAATCGGCAGCACCAGCTCCGGGCTGTAGACGCCAATCAGCGCCAGCGGTGGGTGGGCTGGGTTAATCAGCGGCCCGAGCACGTTGAACAGGGTGCGGGTCTTGAGCTGCTGGCGTACAGGCATCGCGTGGCGGAACCCGGTGTGGTACTTCGGCGCAAAGAGGAAGCAGACCCCCAGCTCGTCCAGCGCGGTACGGGATTTATCCGCGTTCATATCGAGGTTGATGCCAAACGCCGCCAGCAGATCCGACGAGCCGGAGCGGCTTGAAACGCTGCGGTTGCCGTGCTTCGCCACCTTCAGGCCGCAGGCTGCGGCGACAAAGGCGCTGGCGGTGGAGATATTGATGCTGTTGCTGCCGTCGCCGCCGGTGCCAACGATATCGGCAAAGGCATAGTCCGGGCGCGGGAAGGGCGCTGCGTTCTCCAGCAGCGCGGTGGCCGCCCCGGCGATCTCATTCGGATGTTCGCCGCGGATCTTCATGCTTACCAGCGCCGCCGCCAGCTGCTCTGGCTTCAGCTCGCCGCGCACCACCGCCGAGAAGAGCTGGTGGCTCTCCTGCTGGCTCAGGGTCTGAGCCTGATAGAGTTTCTCCAGGATCGGTTGCAGGGTATTGCTCTGCTCCAGCTTCTGCTGCGCCCAGGCCAGGGTCTGCTCCAGCAGGCGTGCGCCCTGGGTAGTGAGAATGGACTCCGGGTGAAACTGGAAGCCGCAGACGCGATCGACATCGTGGCGCACCGCCATCACCATGCCATTGAAGTGCGCATTGATGGTCAGCCCGGCGGGCACGTTGCTGCCCACCAGCGAATGATAGCGCGCCACCGGCAGCGGGTTGCTCAGCCCGGCGAACATCCCCTGGCCGTCGTGTTCAATGTTTGAGGCTTTACCATGCAGGATCTCTCCGGCCTGGCCAACGTACCCGCCGTAGGCTTCAACGATCGCCTGATGGCCGAGACAGATACCAACGATCGGCAGCTTGCCGCGCATACGGGTTAACAGCTCAGGCATACAGCCCGCCTCGGAGGGGGCGCCAGGGCCTGGAGAGAGCATCAGAACCGGGTTCTCCATGGTCGCCAGGCGGTCAATCAGCGTCTGGGCAGGAACATGGTTGCGGTAGATCACCACGTTGTGACCGCTGGCGCGCAGCTGATCGGCAAGGTTATAGGTAAACGAGTCGATATTATCGAGCAGCAGAATGTCAGCCATCAGAACGTCTCCTGAGCGTGGTGTGCGGTGGCAATGGCGCGCAGGACCGCGCGAGCTTTGTTGCGGGTTTCATCGGCTTCAGACTGCGGAACAGAGTCCAGCACCACCCCCGCACCTGCCTGAACGGTGGCGACACCGTTTTCAACGTAGGCGGAGCGGATCACAATGCAGGTATCCAGATCGCCGTGGGCAGTGAAGTAGCCCACTGCGCCGCCGTAGCTGCCGCGACGGGTGCCTTCCGCCTGAGCAATAAGCTGCATGGCGCGGACCTTTGGCGCACCGCTCAGCGTGCCCATATTCATGCACGCCCGGTAGGCGTGGAGGACATCGAGATCGTTGCGCAGCTCACCCACCACGCGAGAGACCAGATGCATCACAAATGAGTAGCGATCGACCTTGGTCAGGTCGGCAACGTAGCGGCTGCCCGGCGTGCAGATGCGGGCCAGATCGTTGCGGGCGAGGTCAACCAGCATCAGGTGTTCGGAGAGCTCTTTATGGTCGGTACGCATCTCCAGCTCGATGCGGCTGTCGAGATCGCGATCCAGCGAACCGTCGGCCCGGCGGCCGCGCGGACGCGTTCCGGCAATCGGGTAGATCTCAATCTGGCGAGACTGCGCATCATACTTCAGCGAGCTCTCAGGCGACGCGCCAAACAGGGTAAAGTCGTTATCCTGCATAAAGAACATGTAGGGGCTGGGGTTGCTCTTCTTCAGCACGTCGTAGGCTGCCAGCGGTGACGGGCAGGGCAGTGAGAAGCGGCGGGACGGCACGACCTGGAAGATCTCTCCGGCGCGAATGGCTTTTTGCATCTCGCGTACAACCGCCCCAAACTCCTCGTCGCTCTGGTTGCATTCGCAGCGCATCGACGCCACCGTCTCTACCGGCAGCGGCGCGGGGGGCAGGCTCAGCTGCTGACGCAGTTCGGCAATGCGCTGGGTCAGGCGCTGCTGTTCGGCATCGGAAGGGGTGAAAAGGCTTGCCTGGATGCGGGTTTGCTGCTGCTGGTGATCGATAACCAGCAGCGTTTCGGCCAGGTAGAAGCAGAAGTCCGGGCAGCCATTCTCCTGTGCAAGCGCAGGGAGATCCTCAAAACCGGCTACCAGGTCATAGGCGAAGAGGCCGCCAAAGAACATCGCCTCGCGCTCTTCGGCCGGAACGGTAACCAGCTCCTGGAGCAGGCGAAAGGCATCAAAAACGGACAGAGAGCAGAGGCGGGCGTCTTCGTCCAGCAGGTTGCTTACCGGCGGAAAGTGCAGAACGCGACCATCCGGACGGGCGATGTTCTCTACGCCAGCGGGCAGGGCGGCATCCAGCAGCGGCAGGAGCGATGCGCCGTTAGTCGTCAATGCCTGAATAGTGACAGTGTCACCTAACGCGGTAATGCGCAGCGCGCTGTCGACCAGCAGCAGGCTCTTGAGATCGTCCTTGCTGTCGATATCGGCGGATTCCAGCAGCAGCGTTGCCGGACGATCCGCGCACAGCTGATGAAACAGGGCGGTCGGGTTCTCCCGGTACGCGGCGTGGTCTGTGAGAAGCTGTAGTGCAGGTTTTGGCATTGGCATAGTCATTCTCATCCGATCGTTATTCTGTTCAAAAAAAAGCCCGCTCAGTTGGCGGGCCGGGGTATCTGTCTGCTTGAGGCAAACGCTCGCTCACCGCCCGTTTTCAGGAGGAGTGCCACCAGCGGATAAGCGTAGAATGTTTGAACATTTTCAGATACCTCGTTGTGTGAACTTGCGTACTAGTTAACTGGTTCAGGAGAATAAAGTCAACCCCTGATTTCAGAATTCGCGCCTTAACCGTTATGATAGAGTCCTAAATGAGATATACCCTACTGGAGCCGCTTTGAGCGACACGAATTACGCCATTATTTACGACCTTCACTCTCACACTCAGGCCTCAGACGGTTTGCTCTCCCCGGAAGAATTAGTTCATCGCGCAGTTGAGATGCGTGTGGGTACGCTGGCTATCACCGATCATGATACGACCTCGGCTATTCCCGCAGCCCGGGCGGAGATTGCGCGCGCAGGGCTGAACCTGAGCCTGATTAACGGCGTGGAGATCTCTACCCTCTGGGAAAACCACGAGATCCATATTGTCGGTCTTAACATCGACATTGAGCATCCGGCAATGGTGACGCTGCTTGAAGAGCAGAAAGCTCGTCGTCAGGCACGCGCCATGCAGATTGGTGAGCGCCTCGAAAAAGCGCATATTCCCGGTGCGTGGGAGGGGGCGCTGCGCCTGGCTAACGGCGGGGCGGTGACCCGTGGCCACTTTGCTCGTTTCCTCATTGAGAGCGGCAAAGCCAGTGACGTGGCGGGCGTGTTTAAAAAGTATCTTGCGCGTGGTAAAACCGGATACGTTCCGCCCCAGTGGTGTACAATAAAACAAGCTATTGATGTGATTCATCATTCTGGCGGCAAAGCGGTAGTGGCCCATCCTGGGCGCTACGATCTTAGCGCTAAATGGCTGAAAAGACTGCTGGCACACTTTGCCGAACAGGGCGGTGATGCGATGGAAGTCGCGCAATGCCAGCAGGCGCCCAACGAGCGCACCCAGCTTGCTGCGTATGCGCAACAGTTTGGTCTTATGGCGTCGCAGGGATCGGATTTTCACCAGCCCTGCCCGTGGATCGAACTGGGTCGCAAACTGTGGCTGCCCGCAGGCGTAGAAGCGGTATGGCAGCTCTGGGAACAGCCTCAACATAATAATGAGAGGGAAGTATGAGTCAGTTTTTTTATATTCATCCGGATAATCCCCAGCCGCGCCTGATTAACCAGGCAGTGGAGATTGTGCGTAAGGGCGGGGTGATCGTCTATCCCACCGACTCCGGCTACGCGCTGGGCTGTAAAATCGAAGATAAAGGGGCGATGGAGCGTATATCGCGCATTCGGCAGCTGCCGGATGGCCACAACTTTACGCTGATGTGCCGGGATCTCTCCGAGCTGTCGACCTATGCTTTTGTGGATAACGTGGCATTCCGCCTGATCAAGAACAATACGCCGGGCAACTACACCTTTATTCTCAAAGGCACGAAAGAGGTCCCGCGCCGTCTGCTGCAGGAAAAACGCAAAACCATCGGCCTGCGCGTGCCGTCTAACCCTATTGCACTGGCGCTGCTGGAAACGCTCGGCGAGCCGATGCTCTCTACCTCGCTGATGCTCCCCGGCAGCGAATTCACCGAGTCCGATCCCGAAGAGATCAAAGATCGCCTTGAGAAACATGTAGAGCTTGTCATTCATGGCGGCTATCTCGGACAGCAGCCTACCACGGTGGTCGATCTCACCGATGACGCGCCGGAAGTGATCCGCGAAGGCGTCGGCGATGTGAAGCCATTCCTGTAGGAGCCAGCACGATGTTAAAAGGGACCGGCAGGCTTGTCCTGCCCGCAGGAGTGTTGCTTGCACTGTTTATGCTGATCGGCTGTAGCGTGAGCTCGCCGCAGCTGCCGGAAACAGAGAAAATCGTCTACTTCAAGGCCGGGGATAACTTTCTGCTGGCCCGAGGAGATGAGCACACCTACGACTTCAGCGGGGCTGAAACTCGCCGCCTCTATGATCGCTGGTTAGTGCTAAAGCGTGACTATGGTGATGCGGTGCGCGGCATGACGGTGAATTTTGACGTCAATAATCGTGATGTACAGGCCCAGTACAACACCTTTATTCGTACCGATCGGTTACAGCCTGGACAAAAAGAGGCGCTGGTGCGCGACTACGGCGCGAAAGCTACCTCAGATCCGCAGACGATGGTGGTCTCGTTCCGTGCCAGCGGGAGCTATGGCCTGTCACGTAACTACGTCATGGATGATAAGTTTATCAAGCTTGACCCGCCGGTCACGGTGAGCATTAACGACAAAACCCGGGGCGTAAACCCGCTCTGGATCCCGCTGATGATCCCCGCCTTTCCCTTTATCATGGCCTACGGCTGCGCCACCGGGCGCTGCATCTGACAACCACACCCCAGTGATTAAAAATTAACCTGGGGTGCTACAGTATTTCATTTGATTTTCGTGTAGTATGTGCGCCCAAGAAATAGAGTGTGCTTTGCACCTATCCAGACGCCTGTGAAGGCGACACCTGAAGGAACCGCCATGAGCGAGAAATTACAAAAAGTGCTGGCCCGCGCTGGCCACGGCTCCCGCCGTGAAATCGAAGCGATCATTGCCGCCGGGCGCGTCAGCGTTGACGGAAAAATCGCTACGCTGGGCGACCGCGTTGAGGTTATCCCCGGCCTGAAAATCCGTATTGACGGCCATCTTATCTCAGTTAAAGAGTCCGTTGAGCAGATCTGCCGCGTGCTGGCCTACTATAAACCAGAAGGTGAACTCTGCACCCGTAACGATCCGGAAGGGCGTCCGACGGTGTTTGACCGCCTGCCGAAACTGCGCGGCGCACGTTGGATCGCCGTTGGCCGTCTGGACGTGAACACCTGCGGCCTGCTGCTGTTTACTACCGACGGTGAGCTGGCTAACCGCCTGATGCATCCAAGCCGTGAAGTCGAGCGCGAATACGCCGTGCGCGTGTTTGGTCAGGTCGAAGAGAACAAGATCCGCGATCTCTCCCGTGGCGTGCAGCTGGAAGATGGTCCGGCAGCGTTTAAAACCATTAAGTTCAGCGGCGGCGAGGGCATCAACCAGTGGTATAACGTCACCCTGACCGAAGGGCGTAACCGCGAGGTTCGTCGCCTGTGGGAAGCCGTTGGCGTGCAGGTGAGCCGTCTTATCCGCGTCCGCTACGGTGATATTCTGCTGCCGAAAGGGCTGCCGCGCGGAGGCTATACCGAACTGGATCTGGCTCAGACTAACTATCTGCGCGAGCTGGTAGAGCTAACGCCGGAAACCGAATCTAAGGTGGCGGTAGAGAAAGATCGTCGTCGCCTGAAAGCGAATCAGATCCGCCGGGCGGTTAAGCGTCACAACCAGACCGGCAGCGCGCGTCCGGCCAGCGGACGCCCTGCAAGCAGCAATCGCCGCTCCAGCACGCGTAACAGCAAAGCATAAAGAAAGGGGCCTCGGCCCCTTTCTTATTTAATAGTCAATGCCGATCTGCGCCTTCACGCCCGCGTCGAAGGCGTGCTTCACCGGACGCAGCTCACTCACCGTATCCGCCAGCTCCAGAATATCCCGATGGCAGCCGCGGCCGGTGATAATCACCGTCTGCTGGGCCGGACGCGCTTGCAGGGCGCTCAGCACCGCTGCCAGCGGCAGATAGTCATAGGCCACCATATAGGTCAGTTCGTCCAGAAGCACCATATCCAGCGTCTCGTCGGCCAGCATCCGCTGGGCATGCTCCCACACCGCCAGACAGGCGGCGGTATCGGCCTCGCGGTTCTGCGTGTCCCAGGTAAAGCCCGTCGCCATCACCTGAAACTCCACGCCGTGCGGCTCCAGCAGGTTGCGCTCGCCGTTAGGCCAGGTGCCTTTAATAAACTGGATCACGCCCACTTTTTTGCCATGGCCCACCGCGCGGGTTACGGTGCCAAAGGCGGCGGTGGTTTTGCCTTTGCCGTTGCCGGTAAAGACGATAATAATCCCGCGCTCGTCCTGGGCGGCGGCCACGCGTGCATCCACGTGATCCTTCACCCGCTGCTGTCGTTGTTGGTAACGCTCTTCACTCATAGTGCTATCCCCGGTTTGCGTCCAGGCTGAGCATCAAAGCTCATGCCGGTTTTGCGACGGCTGTCATCACCCATCAGCCATAGGTAGAGCGGCATGATATCAGCAGGGGTCTTTAATTTTTGTGGATCTTCCGACGGAAACGCGCTGGCACGCATTTTTGTTCGCGTGCCGCCGGGGTTGATACAGTTAACCCGCAGGTGCCTGCTCTGATACTCCTCCGCCAGCACCTGCATCATGCCTTCGGTGGCAAATTTGGACACCGCGTAGGCCCCCCAGCTGGCGCGGCCCTGGCGGCCTACGCTTGAGGAGGTGAACACCAGTGAGCCAGCCTCTGACTTGAGTAATAAAGGAAGAAGCGCCTGGGTCAAATAGAAGGTCGCGTTGACGTTAATCTGCATCACCTGTTCCCAAACTTCAGGTTTCTGCTCATCCATAGGGCAGATATCCCCCAGCATGCCCGCGTTATGCAGGACGCCATCGAGGCGGGGAACGGCGGCCTCAATCTGTGCCGCCAGCTGCTGGCACTGCTCCGGCGTGCAGGTGGCGAGATCAAGGGTATACCAGCGGGCGGTTTTGCCGCCCAGCTGCTCAATGCGCTGGGCCACGTGGCGCAGCTTCTCTTCATTTCTGCCGAGCAGGATCACTTTTGCGCCGTAGCGGGCATAGGTCAGGGCGGCCTCCTGGCCAATCCCGTCGCTGGCACCGGTCACCAGAATAATGCGGTTCTCTAATAAATCTCGTTTTGGCTGGTAGTGCACGGTTTCTCCTTTGCGCTCTCGTTCATCCAGGCGTCGTTTCACAGGATCGGGTCTTGTGGGCTTTATGCCTTAATCCGCCGCGTAATTCAATCGTCAAGCTCCTGCATTGATGCTTTGAACCTTTTCAACTTCTTACAGAGCAAAAAAATCAGCAAGATGGCGTCTAACTTAGCACGACGGCAGAAGACGATGCGGGCGGGGTCATGTACACTGGCCTTTACGTTGAGTGATGTAACCAAGGTGGGACGCGTGGAATTACTATCTGAATACGGGTTGTTTTTAGCCAAGATTGTGACGGTGGTGATTGCCATCGCCGTCGTGGCGATGCTTATCGTTAACCTGACGCAGCGCAAACGCCAGCGCGGGGAGCTTCGCGTCACAAACCTGAGCGAGCAGTATAAAGAGATGCAGGAGGAGCTCTCGGTCTCCTTGCTCGATACGCACCGGCAGAAGCTGTGGCACAAGGCGCAGAAGAAGCGTCTGAAGCAGGAGGCCAAAGAGGCAAAGTCTACTGCGAAGCTGGGCGTACCCGCTGCCGCCACTAAAGCGCGTGCCTGGGTGCTGGATTTCAAAGGCAGTATGGATGCGCATGAGGTCAGCAGCCTGCGGGAAGAGATCACCGCCGTGCTCACCGTGGCTAAGCCTGAGGATAGGGTTGTGCTGCGTCTTGAAAGCCCCGGTGGCGTGGTTCACGGCTATGGCCTCGCATCGTCCCAGCTACAGCGTCTGCGCGATAAAAACATTCCGCTCACCGTTGCCGTGGACAAAGTGGCTGCCAGCGGCGGGTATATGATGGCCTGCGTGGCGGACAAGATCGTTGCCGCACCCTTTGCCATTGTCGGGTCGATTGGCGTCGTGGCGCAGATCCCTAACCTTAACCGTTTCCTGAAAAGCAAAGATATCGATATTGAATTGCATACAGCTGGTCAATATAAACGGACGCTGACCCTGCTTGGGGAGAATACCGAAGAGGGGCGGCAGAAGTTCCGCGAAAGCCTGAACGAGACCCACGATCTCTTCAAATCCTTTGTTAAGCAGATGCGTCCTTCATTAGATATTGAGTCCGTGGCCACCGGTGAACACTGGTATGGCGTGCAGGCCCAGGAGAAGGGGCTGGTTGATGAGGTGGGCACCAGCGACGAGCTGCTGCTTGGCCTGCTCAACGAGTTCGAGGTGATCGGGATCCGCTACACCCGCCGCAAGAAATTAATGGATCGCTTTACCAGCAGCGCGGCGGAGAGTGCCGACCGGCTGCTGCTGCGCTGGTGGCAGCGCGGTGAAAAGCCGCTGCTGTAAACGGTGATAATAGAGAAGCGAGGCGCAATGCCTCGCTCTGTTTACTCCGCCAGGGTGTATTTCTCTGACAGTACGTGGGCAAGATGTTTAAACATGTTAAACACCGCCGTACTCTTCGCCGTGGGCAGGCCCTGCTCATCAAGAAAATAGTCGCCGCTGAAAATCAAAATGCCGTTACGTTCGGTGACGTTGGTGGCTTCGATGCCCTGCACATAATCCTCGTGCTCGCGGATGATCTCATTCGCTTTCGCCAGCAGTGACTGACGATCGATCGGTAGAACTGACTCTTGCATAGTTACCTCCTTAAACGTTGCGGATATTCTACGTCCAGGGGGACAAATGGGGCAAATTTTCCCTGTTATCAAGAGGGCTTTTACCCCATTCCGCCGTTGGCGCGATCCGTTTTTGCATGCTAATAAAGTTGCGTAACAAATTTTATCAGGTAGAGTGTGCGCTTTCGTCAATCTGGCAACAGATTTGCTTGACATTCGACCTTAAGTTCGTCGTTCTCATCCCACCAGACGCGGAAAAACCTGTTAACTCAGTCACCTGGAAGTCTTAATTTCAGCGTCTGGTTATGAAAAAGGGTTGATATCCCGTGACGTCGCCGCTATATCTGAGGCACGTCGCCAGGGGATGGTGAGTCAACGTGCGGCGTATTCCTGGAAGAATCAAATTAGGTAAAGGTGAATATGGGTAAAGCTCTCGTTATCGTTGAGTCCCCGGCAAAAGCCAAAACGATCAATAAGTATCTGGGTAGTGACTACGTGGTGAAATCCAGCGTCGGTCATATCCGCGATTTGCCGACCAGTGGCTCAGCCGCCAAAAAGAGCGCTGACTCTGCCTCCACCAAAACGGCTAAAAAGCCCAAAAAGGATGAACGTGGCGCGCTGGTCAATCGTATGGGCGTCGACCCATGGCACGACTGGGATGCGCGCTATGAAGTGCTCCCCGGCAAAGAGAAAGTGGTCTCTGAGCTAAAGTCGCTGGCCGAAAAAGCCGATCATATCTATCTCGCAACCGACCTTGACCGCGAAGGGGAAGCCATTGCCTGGCACCTGCGGGAAGTGATCGGGGGCGATGAGACGCGCTACAGCCGCGTCGTGTTTAACGAAATTACCAAAAATGCGATCCGCCAGGCGTTCGAAAAGCCGGGCGAGCTGAATATTGACCGTGTCAATGCCCAGCAGGCGCGTCGCTTTATGGACCGCGTCGTAGGCTACATGGTCTCGCCGCTGCTGTGGAAAAAGATCGCCCGTGGTCTCTCTGCGGGTCGCGTTCAGTCCGTTGCCGTGCGGCTGGTGGTCGAGCGCGAGCGTGAAATCAAAGCCTTCGTGCCGGAAGAGTACTGGGAAGTGGATGCCAACGTGGCGACGCCAGCCGGTGACTCGCTGGCGCTGCAGGTTACGCACCAGCAGGACAAGCCGTTCCGTCCGGTTAACCGCGAGCAGACCATGTCGGCAGTTAGCCTGCTGGAGAAAGCCCGCTATACCGTAACCGATCGGGAAGATAAGCCGACCAGCAGCAAGCCGGGTGCGCCGTTCATCACCTCGACGCTGCAGCAGGCAGCCAGCACCCGTCTCGGCTTCGGCGTGAAGAAAACCATGATGATGGCCCAGCGTCTGTACGAAGCGGGACACATTACCTATATGCGTACTGACTCAACCAACCTGAGCCAGGACGCGGTGAGCATGGCTCGCAGCTATATCACTGACAACTTCGGCAAAAAATACCTGCCGGAGAGCCCGATTCAGTACTCCAACAAAGAGAACTCGCAGGAAGCGCACGAAGCGATTCGTCCTTCTGACGTGGCGGTTGTAGCTGAGTCGCTGAAGGATATGGAAAACGACGCGCAGAAGCTCTATCAGCTGATCTGGCGTCAGTTCGTTGCCTGCCAGATGACGCCAGCCCAGTATGACTCCACGACGCTGACCGTAGAAGCGAGCGAGTTCCGCCTGAAGGCGCGCGGTCGCACGCTGCGTTTTGACGGCTGGACCAAAGTGATGCCCGCGCTGCGTAAAAACGATGAAGATCGTACCCTGCCGCCGGTGAACAAAGGCGACGTGGTGTCGCTGATCGAGCTGACTCCGGCCCAGCACTTTACCAAGCCGCCTGCGCGCTTCAGCGAAGCCTCGCTGGTCAAGGAGCTGGAAAAACGCGGCATTGGTCGCCCCTCTACCTATGCGTCGATCATTTCGACCATTCAGGATCGCGGCTACGTGCGGGTGGAAAACCGTCGCTTCTATGCTGAGAAGATGGGGGAGATCGTCACCGATCGTCTGGAAGAGAACTTCCGCGAGCTGATGAACTACGACTTCACTGCTCAGATGGAGAACAGCCTTGACCAGGTGGCGAACCACGAGACCGAATGGAAAGGCGTGCTGGATAACTTCTTCAGCGACTTTACCAAGCAGCTAGAGAAGGCCGAGCAGGATCCAGAGGAGGGCGGCATGCGCCCGAATCAGATGGTGCTGACCAGCATTGACTGCCCGACCTGCGGACGGAAAATGGGTATCCGCACGGCGAGCACTGGGGTTTTCCTCGGCTGCTCTGGCTACGCCCTGCCACCGAAAGAGCGCTGCAAAACCACTATCAACCTGGTACCGGAGAACGAAGTTCTCAACGTGCTGGAGGGTGACGATGCTGAAACCAACGCTCTGCGTGCGAAACGTCGCTGCGTGAAGTGCGGTACGGCGATGGACAGCTACCTGATCGATCCGAAACGCAAGCTGCACGTGTGCGGTAACAACCCCACCTGCGACGGCTACGAGATCGAAGAGGGCGAGTTCCGCATTAAAGGTTACGATGGCCCAATCGTAGAGTGCGAGAAGTGTGGTTCTGAAATGCACCTGAAAATGGGGCGCTTCGGTAAATACATGGCCTGCACCAACGACGACTGTAAAAACACGCGTAAGATCCTGCGTAGCGGGGAAGTTGCACCGCCGAAGGAAGATCCGGTTCCGCTGCCTGAGCTGCAGTGTGAGAAGTCGGATGCCTACTTCGTGCTGCGCGATGGGGCTGCGGGCGTCTTCCTGGCGGCCAATACCTTCCCGAAATCGCGCGAAACCCGTGCGCCGCTGGTGGAAGAGCTGTACCGCTTCCGCGATCGCCTGCCGGAGAAGCTGCGCTATCTGGCCGATGCGCCGCAGCAGGATCCTGCCGGCAACAAGACCATGGTCCGTTTTAGCCGTAAGACCAAGCAGCAGTACGTTGCCTCAGAGAAAGAGGGGAAAGCCACCGGCTGGTCCGCCTTCTTTATTGATGGCAAGTGGGTAGAAGCGAAGAAATAAGCCTGCTGTTGTCTCCTGAAGGGCCGGTTATCCGGCCCTTTCTTATAACGACATTATTATTTTTTTTTCATATCTATACACTGTAGATATAAATGATATAGTGGTTATAGCTACTTCCTCTCTTATTATTAAATCGTCTTAGACGATGTCGTGTGTGCAAAATCGGATGGTCCGTCATGAAACTACAGCAGCTTCGCTATATTGTTGAGGTGGTCAACCATAACCTTAACGTCTCATCTACTGCCGAAGGGCTTTATACCTCGCAGCCCGGGATCAGTAAGCAGGTTCGTATGCTGGAGGACGAACTGGGGATCCAGATTTTTGCCCGCAGCGGTAAGCATCTTACTCAGGTCACGCCGGCCGGTCAGGAGATCATCCGCATCGCCCGCGAGGTGCTCTCCAAGGTAGAGGCGATAAAATCGGTTGCTGGCGAGCACACCTGGCCGGATAAGGGATCGCTGTATGTGGCGACCACCCATACCCAGGCCCGCTACGCACTGCCTAACGTGATTAAAGGCTTTATTGAGCGCTACCCGCGCGTATCCCTGCATATGCATCAGGGATCGCCCACACAGATTGCTGAAGCGGTATCTAAGGGTAACGCGGACTTTGCCATTGCTACCGAAGCGCTGCATCTCTACGACGATCTGGTGATGCTCCCGTGCTACCACTGGAACCGCTCTATCGTGGTGACGCCAGATCACCCGCTGGCAGGCAAGCAGTCGGTGAGCATTGAAGAGCTGGCCCAGTATCCGCTGGTCACCTACACCTTTGGCTTTACCGGCCGCTCCGAACTGGACACCGCGTTTAACCGTGCTGGCCTGACGCCGCGCATTGTGTTTACCGCTACCGACGCTGACGTGATCAAAACCTACGTCCGTCTCGGACTGGGGGTGGGGGTGATCGCCAGCATGGCCGTCGATCCTATTTCCGACCCTGATCTGGTCAAGCTGGATGCGCAGGGCGTGTTCAGCCACAGCACCACCAAAATCGGTTTCCGTCGCAGTACCTTCTTACGCAGCTACATGTATGACTTTATCCAGCGCTTCGCTCCGCATCTTACCCGTGACGTTGTCGATACCGCCGTCGCCTTGCGTTCGAACGAGGATATTGAAGCCATGTTCCACGATATAAAGCTGCCGGAAAAATAACAGAAGGGCGACAAAAGTAGTCGCTAACGTGGCGCAGCGCAAATTACCTTCTACAATACTCTCTTCGCGATCATAACATCGAATATTTCACTCGAAATGATTCGTAAATTCGCTGGATTTTAGGCTAAAGTTTCTTTAGGATTTGTCCTATGTGATGATTACTTAAACCTATTGTTCGGTGTCAATATGATAAGCGATGTCGATTGTGTGAGGTTAGCAATGCCAGCAGGAAGTGAAGAACCGCAAAGGGATCTCGCGCTTAAGCGTAAAGCGTGGCTCGCGGTATTTCTCGGTTCGGCTTTCTTCTGGGCGGTTGTGGCGCTGGTTATCTGGAAATTTTGGGGTTAGGCCTATGGCAATTACCGAGCGGTTAAATCCGGTTCAGGACCGCTGCCGGTCCCCTAAACATCCTCACGTAAGCGAGAGCCAGACGACGGTGCAGATCCCGGCGGGCTGGCAGCTTACGGCGGCGCAGAAAGCGTTTATTGACTCTTTTGCTGACGATAAACCCAAAAAATAGCGGTCATCTTCTCTACCCGAAACCTCGCCCCGGCGAGGTTTTTTACGTTCAGACCCCCGGAAAAGCACCCAATTTAGCGATTTGGGTTGTTATCAAAACGTTACGGCATGTTTGTGTTATCTTTAATACAGACCCTGATACCAGTCAGGGTATCGATACTCTGTATTAGGAGGAGCTTATGTCGTCTACCCTACGCGAAGCCAGTAAGGATACATTGCAGGCAGAGAACAAAACCTGGCACTATTACAGCCTGCCGCTGGCCGCAAAGGCACTTGGGGATATTTCCCGCTTACCCAAGTCACTAAAAGTACTGCTGGAAAACCTCCTGCGCTGGCAGGATGAGGATTCCGTCACCGAAGAGGATATTCGTGCGTTAGCCGGGTGGCTCCAGTCTGCCCACGCTGACCGGGAGATCGCCTATCGCCCGGCAAGGGTGCTGATGCAGGACTTCACCGGCGTGCCTGCCGTGGTTGACCTGGCCGCCATGCGCGAAGCGGTTAAACGTCTCGGCGGCGATACCGCAAAAGTCAATCCGCTCTCTCCGGTCGATCTGGTGATCGACCACTCTGTTACCGTGGACCACTTCGGCGACGATGACGCCTTTGAAGAGAACGTCCGTCTGGAGATGGAGCGCAACCATGAGCGCTACCAGTTTCTGCGCTGGGGCCAGCAGGCCTTTAGCCGCTTCAGCGTCGTGCCGCCGGGAACCGGGATCTGCCATCAGGTAAACCTCGAATACCTCGGCAAAGCGGTCTGGAGCGAACTGCAGGATAAAGAGTGGGTCGCCTATCCGGACACGCTGGTGGGCACCGACTCGCACACCACCATGATCAACGGCCTGGGGGTGCTGGGCTGGGGCGTCGGCGGTATCGAGGCCGAGGCCGCGATGCTGGGGCAGCCGGTATCCATGCTGATCCCCGATGTGGTTGGCTTCAAGCTGACCGGCAAGCTTAACGAAGGCATTACCGCTACCGACCTGGTACTGACCGTGACCCAGATGCTGCGTAAACACGGTGTGGTAGGTAAATTCGTCGAATTTTACGGCGACGGTCTCGATCATCTCCCGCTGGCGGATCGTGCGACTATCGCTAACATGGCCCCGGAATATGGCGCAACCTGCGGCTTTTTCCCTATCGACGACGTTACGCTCAACTATATGCGCCTCAGCGGCCGCAGCGAAGAGCAGGTGGCGCTGGTGGAGGCCTACACGAAAGCGCAGGGGATGTGGCGTAATACTGGCGATGAGCCGGTCTTTACCAGCACTCTCGAACTCAATATGGCTGAGGTAGAGGCCAGCGTTGCCGGGCCAAAGCGTCCTCAGGACCGCGTTGTGCTTAGCGAAGTACCCCAGGCATTTGCCGCCAGTTCAGAGCTTGAGCTGAACCACTCTCAGAAAGATCGCCAGGCGGTGGAGTATACGCTGAACGGGCATCAATATCAGCTGCCGGACGGAGCGGTAGTTATCGCGGCAATCACCTCCTGCACCAACACCTCTAACCCAAGTGTGCTGATGGCGGCGGGGCTGCTGGCGAAAAAAGCCGTAGAGCTAGGGCTGAAGCGCCAGCCGTGGGTGAAAGCGTCGCTGGCACCTGGCTCGAAGGTGGTCTCTGACTATCTCGCTCAGGCCAGACTGACTCCCTGGCTGGATGAGCTAGGCTTCAACCTGGTGGGTTATGGCTGCACCACCTGTATCGGTAACTCCGGGCCGCTACCCGATCCTATCGAGCAGGCAATCAAAAAAGGCGATTTGACCGTTGGGGCGGTGCTCTCGGGTAACCGCAACTTTGAGGGTCGAATTCATCCCCTGGTGAAGACCAACTGGCTGGCGTCGCCGCCGCTGGTGGTGGCCTATGCCCTGGCGGGGAATATGAATATCAACCTGGCCACCGATCCGCTTGGCCACGACAGAAAAGGCGATCCGGTCTACCTGAAGGATATCTGGCCGTCGGGCGATGAAATTGCCCGCGCCGTTGAGCATGTTTCAACCGACATGTTCCGCAAAGAGTATGCCGAAGTGTTTGAGGGTACCGACGAGTGGAAGTCGATTGAGGTAGAGCACTCCGACACCTATAGCTGGCAGAATGACTCGACCTACATCCGCCTGTCACCGTTCTTTGATGAGATGCTGGCGACACCGAAGCAGGTGGAAGATATTCATGGGGCACGGATCCTGGCGATGCTGGGCGACTCTGTGACGACCGACCATATCTCGCCGGCAGGCAGCATCAAACCGGACAGCCCGGCTGGGCGCTACCTGCAAAGCCACGGGGTGGAACGCGGGGATTTCAACTCCTACGGTTCACGCCGGGGTAACCATGAAGTGATGATGCGCGGCACCTTTGCCAACATCCGTATTCGTAACGAAATGGTTCCTGGCATCGAGGGTGGGATGACCCGGCATCTGCCGGGCAGCGAAGTCATCTCTATCTATGACGCGGCCATGCGTTATCAGAAAGAGAGGACGCCGCTGGCGGTCGTTGCTGGTAAAGAGTACGGGTCAGGATCCAGCCGTGACTGGGCCGCTAAGGGGCCACGTCTGCTGGGTATTCGCGTCGTTATTGCCGAGTCGTTCGAGCGTATTCACCGTTCGAACTTGATTGGTATGGGGATCCTGCCGCTGGAGTTTCCGCAGGGCGTGACGCGTAAAACGCTGGGGCTGACGGGGGAAGAGAAGATTGACGTCGATAATCTGACCCAGCTCAAGCCGGGCGCGACTATTCCAGTGCGGCTGACGCGGGTGGATGGCAGTCAGGAGACTATTGACTGCCGCTGTCGTATCGATACCGCTACTGAGCTAACCTATTACCAGAACGATGGGATCTTGCACTACGTGATCCGTAATATGCTGTAAGTCAGCAATGCCCGGCCTACAGAACCGTGTAGGCCGGGTAAGGCGGATACCGCCACCCGGCGTTGTCTCGCCTCAATCAACCCAGCAGATGGCCCATCTTAGCTGCCTTGGTATCAAGGTAGTGCTCATTATTAGGGTTACGCCCAACGATCAGCGCCACGCGCTCAACGATGTTAATCCCGGCCTCGGTAAGGATCTCTACCTTGCGCGGGTTATTGGTTAGCAGCCGTACCTCATCCACGCCCAGCAGCTTGAACATGTCCGCGCACAGCGTAAAATCACGCTCGTCGGCGGCAAAGCCCAGCTGATGGTTAGCTTCTACGGTATCATAGCCCTGGTCCTGTAGTGCGTAAGCGCGGATTTTATTCAGCAGGCCAATGTTGCGACCCTCCTGACGATGATACAGCAGGATCCCGCGTCCCTCTTCAGCGATGTGGGAGAGGGCGGCTTCCAGTTGAAAACCGCAGTCGCAGCGCAGGCTGAACAGGGCGTCGCCGGTCAAACACTCTGAGTGGACGCGGGCGAGCACCGGCGTCTGACCGGAAATATCGCCATAGACCAGAGCAACGTGATCCTGTCCGGTTGCCAGTTCTTCAAATCCCACCATCAGGAAGTCGCCCCAGGGGGTTGGCAGTTTGGCTTCTGCCACACGTTTAAGCTGCATGTGATTCTCCAGATTAAGCTGGCACTTTCTGTGCCCGTAGCCTTGAGGCTTTCTGTCTGTCCCTATTTTGCCACAAGGCGCGCCACTTCACTAATCGCCACCGTGGCTTACAAAGATTAAACGCACAAATCCGTCAAATCCGCCGAACTTGTTATTTTTCAGTTATTATTGTGTCACTTAATTGAAAGGGAAAGAAAATGCTCTCAATCGCAAGACGGATTGCCGCCGGAACGGGACTTCTACTGATCATGCCACTGTTGGTATTGCTCTTCGGCTGGCATTGGCAGCCTGGGGGCCACAGCGGCTGGCTTAAAATGCTCTACTGGATCACGGAAACGGTCACCCAGCCCTGGGGCATCATTACCCACGTCGTCTTATGCGGCTGGTTTTTGTGGTGCTTACGCTTTCGCCTGAAGGCGGCGCTGATGCTGTTTGCCATTCTTGGGGCAGCAATCGTGATTGGCCAGGGGGTGAAATCCTGGGTTAAAACCCAGGCTCAGGAGCCGCGGCCGTTTGTCGTGTGGCTCGAAAAAACTCACCAAATTCCGGTAGATGAGTTCTACACTTTAAAACGTAAGGAGCGCGGTGCCCTGGTGCAGGCGCAGCTTACCGAGCAGGACAACGTGCCTGAGTTTTTGCGCAAGCACTGGCAGAAAGAGACCGGCTTTGCCTTCCCCTCCGGTCACACGATGTTTGCCGCCAGCTGGGCGCTGCTGGCCGTGGGCTTGCTGTGGCCTCGCCGCCGCACGGTTACTA
This sequence comes from Pseudescherichia sp. L3, assembly GCF_024656065.1. NCBI lineage: Bacteria > Pseudomonadati > Pseudomonadota > Gammaproteobacteria > Enterobacterales > Enterobacteriaceae > Pseudescherichia > Pseudescherichia sp. L3. The sequence goes on along the minus strand of NZ_JANKYC010000001.1, from coordinate 1,589,075 downwards.
TCGTTGTGCTGATGGTTTGGGCGGTGCTGGTGATGGGCAGCCGACTGCTGTTGGGCATGCACTGGCCGCAGGATCTGGCGGTGGCGACGCTCATCTCCGGTATTCTGGTCACCCTGGCCACCTGGCTTGCGCAGCGTCTCTGTGGACCACTGACGCCGCCGGTGAAAGAAGACATCGAGATAGCCCAGCGTGAAGAGAAAAATGAGTAAGGCCGCTTAGCGTTGAATTTCTGCTTTTTGGCCTTACATCATCTGGATGTCACGGTTTTCCATTTCGTCCGCTGCGCGAAAATGGTAGTTTATAAGGCTGGATGCAGCAGGTTGAACAGAATTTATTCGCCCTAAGCCACATAACGGGAAGTAATGTGAAATATCTACTCATTTTCTTACTGGTGTTAGCAATCTTTGTCGTTTCCGTCACTCTGGGTGCGCAAAACGATCAGCAGGTGACCTTCAATTACCTGTTGGCGCAGGGGGAGTATCGTATCTCTACGCTGCTGGCGATTCTGTTCGCCGCTGGCTTTGCTATCGGCTGGCTGATCTGTGGTCTCTTCTGGCTGCGCGTGCGGGTCTCTCTGGCGCGGGCAGAGCGGAAGATTAAGCGTCTCGAACAGCAAATCGCCCCTGCAACGACTGCTCCTGCAACGGCTGTCCCTGCTGCGCCTGCAACAACTGCGCCTGCCACCCATAGCGTTCCGGTAACGACCGCAACGACGCCGGTCGTCAAGGAATAACAGGCTATGCTGGAGCTGTTGTTTCTGCTGTTACCCGTGGCAGCCGCCTACGGCTGGTACATGGGACGCAGAAGTGCGCAACAAACAAAGCAGGATGAGGCCAACCGGCTGTCGCGTGACTACGTGGCTGGCGTCAACTTCCTGCTGAGTAACCAACAGGATAAGGCGGTAGATCTGTTCCTCGACATGCTCAAAGAGGATACCGGCACCGTTGAGGCGCATCTCACCCTGGGGAACCTGTTTCGCTCCCGGGGCGAGGTGGATCGCGCTATCCGCATCCATCAGACCCTGATGGAGAGCGCCTCTCTCTCCTATGACCAGCGCCTTCTGGCGGTTCAGCAGCTGGGCCGCGACTATATGGCTGCGGGCATGTACGATCGCGCCGAAGATATGTTTAATCAGCTGGTGGACGAAACCGATTTTCGCATCGGGGCGCTACAGCAGCTTCTGCAGATCTATCAGGCCACCAGCGAGTGGCAGAAGGCGATCGACGTGGCCGAGCGTCTGGTTAAGCTGGGTAAAGATAAACAGCGCGGCGAAATTGCCCATTTTTACTGTGAGCTTGCATTGCAGCAGATGGGTAACGATGACATGGACCGCGCGATGGTGCTGCTGAAAAAAGGCGCTGCCGCCGATCGCACCAGCCCCCGGGTCTCTATCATGATTGGCCGCGTGCTGATTGCCAAAGGCGATTACGCCAAAGCGATGGAGAGCCTGCTGCGGGTAATCGATCAGGATAAAGAGCTGGTCAGCGAAACCCTGGAGATGTTGCAGACCTGCTACCTCCAGCTCGGGAAAAACGACGAGTGGGCAGAATTTCTTACCCGCTGCGTTGAGGAGAACGTGGGTGCGACCGCCGATCTGATGCTGGCTGAAATTATCGACCAGCGTGAAGGGCAGGATCAGGCGCAGGTCACCGTCACGCGTCAGCTCCAGCGTCACCCCACGATGCGCGTTTTCCATAAGCTGATGGATTACCACCTGCACGATGCCGAAGAGGGACGGGCGAAAGAGAGCCTGATGGCGCTGCGTGACATGGTCGGGGAGCAGATCCGCAGCAAGCCGCGCTACCGCTGTCAGAAGTGCGGTTTTACGGCCTACACTATGTACTGGCACTGTCCTTCCTGTCGGGCATGGTCAACGGTGAAGCCAATTCGCGGTCTCGACGGCCAGTAATTTAAAAAAAAGCCCACTTTAGTTACAACATCCTTTAATGGATTCATATTCCAGCTCGCACCGTGCCGAATCAGTCAGGCAGCAGAAAATACACCCTGTCAATTTCCTCCGCACGCAGTTAGAATGCTGCCCGTTTATCCTTTTGCGCCCGCGCGTGCTCATCAACAAGAAGGTCTGGTCATGACGTCTACTGCTTCATCTTCTTCCACATCTCTGTGCCACTCTCCCGTTGTGGTTGCCCTCGACTACGCCAGTCGCGAACGCGCTCTTGAGTTTGTCGATCGCATCGCTCCCAGCGACTGCCGCCTGAAGGTAGGCAAAGAGATGTTTACCCGTTTTGGGCCGCAGTTCGTGCGCGAGCTTCACCAGCGCGGCTTCGATGTGTTTCTCGATCTGAAGTTTCATGATATTCCCAATACCGCAGCCCATGCGGTGGCCGCGGCGGCCGATCTTGGTGTCTGGATGGTCAACGTTCACGCCTCCGGTGGTGCACGTATGATGAACGCCGCCCGCGAGGCGCTGGTGCCGTTTGGCAAGGACGCACCGCTGCTCATTGCCGTAACGGTTTTGACCAGCATGGAGGCCAGCGATCTGCTCGATCTGGGCATCAGCAGCACGCCTGCTGAGCACGCCGAGCGCCTGGCGCGCCTGACGAGGGAGTGCGGCCTGGATGGTGTTGTCTGCTCTGCGCAGGAGGCGGTGCGCTTCAAGAGCGAGCTGGGGCAGGCGTTTAAGCTGGTGACGCCGGGGATCCGTCCTCAAGGCAGCGAAGTGGGCGATCAGCGGCGGATTATGACGCCGCAGCAGGCGCTGGCGGCAGGCGTTGATTATATGGTAATTGGTCGTCCGGTTACCCAGTCTGCCGATCCAGCCCAGACCCTCAGCGAAATTAATGCCTCCCTGAAGCTGGAGGCATAATGAAGGACAGTAACAGCCGTTTAGTCTACTCCACCGAAACCGGGCGTATCGATGAACCTAAAGCTGCACCTGAGCGGCCAAAAGGCGATGGCATCGTGCGCATTCAAAAGCAAACCAGCGGGCGTAAGGGTAAGGGTGTCTGCCTGATTACCGGCGTAGAGGGCGACGATGAGGCGCTGAATAAGCTTGCTGCTGAGCTGAAGAAGAAGTGTGGCTGTGGCGGATCGGTGAAAGAGGGCGTCATTGAAATTCAGGGTGACAAGCGCGATCTGCTTAAAACGCTGCTGGAAGCCAAAGGCATGAAGGTCAAGCTGGCGGGCGGCTAACAGATAAATAAAAAGCCACGGCGATTGCCGTGGCTTTTTATTACGTTATTCAGATCTGCAAGAAAGTATTACGGCGTTATCAGAACGCGTTTTCAATCCTTGAAAGACCTGCTACGTCATATTATTAGTCCACCTGGTGACCAATAATACCACCCACCGCCGCGCCACCCAGGGTACCCAGGGTGCTGCCGTCGGTTAGGACAGAGCCACCGATCGCACCTGCGCCGGCACCGATAGCGGTGTTACGGTCGCGTTTAGACCAGTTGGAACAGGCGCTCAGAGACATTGCCAGTGTAACAGCCAGTACGACAGTTGCTGCTTTTTTGCTTGATAACATCATAATACTTTCTCCTGAAATTTCGATTCACGGAAAGAAATCTCTTTAAGTATAGTGTGGTTATGACACTCTAAAGTCTTTTTCCGTAAATTATGTTACACAGTTGTTACTGATAACCACGCTCAACTGAAGCGAGGCGGTAGTTACATCCTGTTATATCGCTGAACATAATTTTACTTCTTGCCTGTTGAACAGACAGGTAAAAAGTCTTAATTGAATCGTCAGAAAAGTCTCATAGATGAGGGAGATAGCCCACTTTCATGGGCTAAAAGCGTTAGCGCGTGCGGGGAGATTTAACAATATCGACATGCACGCCAGCCTGCTCCAGCTCGCGCTGCGTGGCTGCGTTAAGCTTGTCATCGGTGATCACCCTGTTAAAAGGGTGGTGCTGTCCAAGCGGGTAGGGATGAACTACACCAAATTTTGAGCTGTCGGTGAGAATAATGGCCTCACAGCCCTTTTCCAGTACGGCGTTCACGACGTCAGCGCGCATCATATCCCGGCCGGTAAAGCCGGTATCAGGCTGCCAGCCATCAATACCAATAAACGCCTTGCTGAAGTGTACCTGAGCAATATACTGGCGCGTCAGCGGCCCCACCATACTCTCGCTTTTCTTCTGATAGATGCCGCCGAGCAGGATCACTTCGCAGGAGGTCTCTTTAAGCAGATGAGCAATATAGCTGCTTACCGTGATAATAGTGATATCTTTCTGCTCAGCGAGGGTGCGTGCCAGTAGCGCATTGCTGCTGCCATTTTCAATAAATATCGTTTCACCGGGCTCCACCGTGGAGGCGGCAAATTCTGCCAGTTCGCGCTTCAGGGCAAAATTATTGAGCATGCGGGTTTCAACATCGTCGCTTTCCAGCGGGACCGCATAGCCATGGGTGCGGCGCAAATAGCTCTGCTTTTCCAGCGTATTCAAATCCTGACGGATGGTCACTTCCGATACGCCGGTTGTTTTAGCCAGATCGGTCACGCTGACCCGGCCTTTATCAATTACCATCTGCAAAATAATTTGTTGTCGGGAATTCATTGCGATTAAATTTCCCACGGCGTTTTAGGCGAATTTTGCCCCTGAGCCTGCTCGGCATCATTCTGCGCCAGCAGCTCTGCCTTAAGGATTTCAAGATTATGAATGGCAGAGTGGTAATCACCCGCAACCAGAATATCGAGCACGGTATCAATCCGTCCTGCCAGTTGCTTTGCGTCGATGTCAGCCATCATGTCACTCCTGATCAAAAGGGTAATAAATTTAATGATGCAAAAAATAGTGTAAAAAGAGAAGGAGAAAAAAATAAATCTCAAAAAAGCATAAGCAAAGGATATTCGTTAATGGCTAACGCATTTTCCGCGTCTGGTAACGCTTGTACCAACGCTCAAAGGCGGCGGCGGGCATGGGCTTAGCAAACAGAAATCCCTGCCGTTCATTGACGCCGTTTTTCGTCAGAAACGCATCCTCTTTGGCGCTCTCAACGCCCTCGGCAATGACCTGTAAATTTAGCGCCTGCGCCACGGCGACAATCGCACGTACCAGCGACTGCGAAACCGGCTGCTTGTGCACGTCGCGCACAAACGACTGGTCAAGCTTGATGGCATCTATAGGGAAGCGTGCCAGCTGCGACAGCGACGAGTAGCCGGTGCCAAAGTCGTCGAGATGCACCTGCGCGCCGAGGGCGCTAAACTGCTCAATCACCGACAGGGCTACCTCTTCGTTTTCAATCAGGCAGCTTTCGGTTAGCTCAACGTCAATCGGGCTATATTCAAAATGGAGATCGCTAAGCGCCTGTCTGAGATCGCTGAACAGGGTCTGGTCAGCTAACTGGCGTGCGGAGAGGTTCACCGCAACGCGTATGTTTAGCCCCTTGTCGCGCCATTTGGCAATCTGCTGCAGCACGTCCAGCATCACCCATCGCCCCAGCGGGACAATCAGGCCCGACTCCTCGGCATAGGAGATAAACTCCGTCGGGGCGATAAGGCCGCGCTCCGGCGATTGCCAGCGTACCAGCGCCTCCAGGCTGCGGATCTCGCCGCGCCAGGTTACCTTGGGCTGGTAGTAGATCACCAGCTGATTATCATCCAGCGCCTTGCGCAGGTTAGTATCGAGCCACAGATACTCAAAGACGCGCTGGTTCATCTCTGGTGTAAAGACACAAAACTTACCCCGGCCGTTCTCTTTGGCGGTATACATGGCGGTATCGGCGTTGCGGATGACAGTCTCCCGATCCTTGCCGTGCTGGGGGGCCAGCGAAATGCCCAGCGAGCAACCCGAGTAGACCTCGATAAGCCCGATGCGGAAGGGCTGGCGCAGCCGGGTTAAGATGCGGGATGCCATCGCCTCCAGCGCGCTCTGCGAGGTTTTAGTCGCCAGCACGATAAACTCGTCGCCGCCCAGCCTTGCCAGCACCTGGCCTTCGTCCAGGCAGCTTAAAATAGCCAGCGCCACCGCCTGCAACAGCTGGTCGCCAAACATATGGCCGTAGGCGTCGTTGACCTTTTTAAAATTATCGAGATCGAGATAGACGATACCCACCTGGCTATCGCCCCGTTTCGCAATGGCGTCGCTCGTCAGCTCGTTGATGGCATTGCGGTTAGGCAGGCCGGTGACAATGTCGGTATTGGCCAGCACGCGCAGACGCTCCTGGGCGCGGCGCTCTTCGGTAATATCGGTGCCGGAGCAGATAAGATATATTTCGTTTTTACCGCTGCCGCTGTGGACAAATTTATTGCGGAAGAGAAACAGCCGCTGTCCTTTACGGGTTTTAATCCAGCGTTCAACTTCGTACGAACTACCGCTCTGAAAAAAATTAGCGATGTTACGCCGCGCCGCGACGGCTTCTCTGGCGCTCATAAATAATTTAAAAACGTTCTGGCCAATAACCTCTGTTTCGCGCAGACCGGTATATTCCTCACATAGCCGATTAAAGCGCTGAATATTGCCGTGGCGATCGAGAATAACAATTGCCGAGTGGGCTTCCGACACCACCTGTTCAGCAAAGGAGAGGCCCTGGACTAAATCCTGCGCTATGGGGGAGGTATCATTCCAGGAGGAGGCGGTACCTGTCCACTCAGTTTTACCGGTTTTTCTGCCAACCAGATGCAGGGTCACCTCGCGGTCTAACAGCGGCAAGGTGGTCGTTACGCTGGAGGTAATTACCGTCATCGCCCGGATCTGCTCGGCTTGCTCATCGTTAAGCGTTATTGTCTGGCTGGCTTCGGCATTTTCACTGGTGGCAAGATGTAGCGTATTGCTGTCAGCAGAGAGTCGCCAAAAGGGGCTATTTAAGCCCAGATAGCGGAACAGCCCCTTTTGATCCAAATCCTCTTTCATGTTTCCTCCTGTCCCACCCGACGCGCTACGTTCACCCATTTTAAAATCGACAAAGCCGCAAGCTTAATAACGGAACACACTGTTTTTACAGGCGATATTATAATATTTCTTCGTCAGCTAAAAAGCAGAATTAGTGAATATTTATTACAGGCAGGGAAGGGTAAAATGCTGTCGGCCGCGTATATTACGAGGCCGACAGGGCAGGGAGATAATTAGGCCAGCGGGCGGGCAATAACGCTGCGCGTCTCCATGCGTACTTCAGCGATAGTGACATCAATCACATCGCTAACTTTATACACGGTTTCGCCTTTAATCGTTACCGTGCCGCTCTCCTGACTACACACCATCTCATCGCGCACGGCATGCAGGAACGGAGCTGGAATAAACGCGACCGCGCCGTTATCCACCAGACGCACGCGCATACCGCCGCGGCTGATATCGATAATTTCTGCGGCAAAGCGGGTATCGGTGCCGGCTTTGTCTTTCAGGAAGCGCGCATACAGCCAGTCGCCAACGTCACGCTCCGCCATACGGTTGAGACGGCGACGTTCAGCCATTTGCACCGTGGCGTCATCCTGCGGACGAGCAATGGTTTCGTTCTTGATAATCGCCTTCAGCAGGCGATGGTTGATCATATCGCCATACTTACGGATAGGTGAGGTCCAGGTCGCGTAGGCATCCAGGCCCAGACCGAAGTGAGGACCCGGCTCGGTGCTGATTTCAGCAAAGGACTGGAAGCGGCGGATACGGCTATCAAGGAAACCTGACGGCTGGGCGTCAAGCTCGCGGCGAAGCTTGCAGAAGCCTTCGAGGGTCAGCACCTCTTCGGCGTCGACGTGCATGCCGTGCGTTTTCAGCAGCGCGGCCAGCGCTTCGCCATTCGCCGGATCGATCCCGAGGTGAATGTTGTAGATCCCGAAGCCCAATTTAGCGCGCAGAACGCGTGCCGCACAGATATTGGCGGAGATCATTGACTCCTCCACAATGCGGTTAGCAATGCGGCGCGGCTCTGCCACGATATCCAGCACTTCGCCTTTTTCACCCAGCACAAAGCGGTAGTCCGGACGATCCTTAAACACCAGCGCGTGCTGGGTACGCCACTCGCTGCGGCTCAGGCAGACGCGGTGCAGGAGGCGGATCTGGTTAGCAATCGCCTCTGACGGTGGCTGCCAGCCCGCGTTGCCTTCCAGCCAGTCTGAGACCTCGTCATAGACCAGCTTAGCTTTGGATTCGATAGTTGCCGCGAAGAAGGTAATATCCTCTTCAATGGTGCCGTCGGCGGCAATGATCATGCGGCAGGCCAGCACGGGACGGACCTCCTGCGGACGCAGAGAGCAGAGGTCGTCTGACAGCTCGCGCGGCAGCATCGGGATGTTGAAGCCCGGCAGGTAGTTGGTGAAGGCGCGTACTTTGGCGATATCGTCCAGCTTGCTGCCCTCAGCGATCCACGCGGTGGGATCGGCAATGGCGACGGTCAGCTGCAGCTTATCGTCAGCCAGCGTTTCAACAAACAGGGCATCGTCCATATCTTCGGTGCTGGCGCTGTCGATGGTGACAAAGTCCAGGGCAGTCAGATCGACACGCTCCAGGCCTTCATCCAGCATATCGGTCGCCACACCGTTCGGTGCCTCTTTCTCCAGATTATGGCGGGCAAGGGTCACCCACCACGGAACGAAGTGGTCATCACCGAAGGTAATAAACTGCGTCAGCTCGGCGTAAAAGCCGCGATCGCCCTTCAGCGGATGGCGACGCATCTCGGCTACCGCCCAGTCGCCCTCTTTAAAATCATGCTCCACGCCGCGCATGGCCCGGCAGGGAATCGCCTCTTTCAGCAACGGATGATCCGGTACGATAGACAGACGATCGTCTTTTCTATGTACTTTACCGACAAAGCGCGACAGGAACTGCTCGACAAGCTCTTCCGGCTCGGCGGATTCACGATCTTTGTCACTGTGGATCACAGCGATCACGCGGTCACCATGCATTACCTTTTTCATTTGCGGCGGCGGAATGAAATAGCTTTTCTGGCCGTCAACTTCAAGGAAGCCAAAACCTTTTTCGGTGCCTTTAACGACGCCTTCCGCACGCGGCGTTTGGGAATGCAGTTGCTGTTTAAGCTGCGCTAGCAGCGGGTTGTCCTGGAACATAATTTTATATTTTCGTGGCCATAAGAGCGGCTGACAGTTTTACGCGATTCTGGGTGGCGCTTCAAGCGCTGTTTCGCGCTAATGCGTGTCGCCCAGCGCGATTTTAAGACGATTCAACCAGCCGCACAGGCCGCTCCACGCCAGCAGATTCACCGCCTGCTGCGGGGAAAGCCCCTGTTCAACGAGGGGAGTAAACTGGGCAGCGCTAAACCGGTCTGCCGCCCGGGTCAAAAGTTGTACCGCCTGGATAACGGCCCGCGCCTGGGGATCGGCCTTGCTCCAGCTGTTTAACGCCCGTTCGCCGCTGCGCAACGCCGCGAGCGGCGCATCGGGTAGGGCAGACGTCGCCAGAGTGTTAAAGCAGTCCAGGCTACCGTTAATCCGTGCCGTCAGCAGGGCCACCAGATCCACCAGTGCGGCATCGAGCGTGGCGCACAGCTCGCTCTGTACGATCTCCCCCAGCGCATTGAGCAAAGGGGGCTCGTGGGCCAGCACCGGAGCCAGCACCCTCAGGGCCGGCAGCGGCTGCCACTGGGCCAGCGCTTTCAGCTGGGCGGGGCTGGCAAAGTGTGGCTCGACGCTCGCAAGGCCTGGCGTCCAGCGGCTCTCAGAACGACTAAAAGGCTCTGCGGCAGCGTCCTGCTGCACATCCATGCCAGGCAGCCAGCGTACGGGCTGGCAGAGCAGGGCCTGAAACGCCGCAATGACCCGCGCCTGGAAACCAATGAAGCCGATAATCTGATCCATCAGCACGATATCCCATGTCGTTAACCCGACCTCTTCAAGCTGCTCCCGCGCCCGGGCGTCGATCACCTCGGGGGAGCTGGCGAGCTGTCTGGCGTACTGGGTGATCTGCGCCAGGCGATAGTTACTTTCCCGGGATGAGTCGGGGCCGGGCAGCGGCGCGAGGCGGGCGGCGTAGTGATTGCACAGACGCTGAACGCCGTAAACCTGGGCTACCGTGAGGGCCGTGCTCAGGCGATCGTAGGCGCTGAAGGTGCGTTGGCGGCTAACGGTGACGCTGCGGGGAAAAAGCCGGTCGTAGAGGGCGCGGGCAGGCTCCAGCCAGCTTTGACAGGGGGCGATGACATCGTCAGGCAGCACCAGATCCAGCAGAAAACGATCAGTGACGGTGGCGGCTTCGGGAACTAACGGTAGCGCTTGTGCCTGGCCGGTACTCGACTGGGTCTCATGATACCAGTGGCCTTTACCGGAAAAACGGCGTTGTTCCATGGGCTTTCCTTGATCTCAAAATGGCGATCAATATCCTGGCGTAACGCTAACGAGGGGAAAAATATTGTTAGGTGATAATAAATAGCGGAAAAGCATAAACAGCGGGGGAGACCCCTCCCAAACGGGAGGGGAAGGGAACGCTTACTTGAGTTCCAGTTCGTTCATTGCAGCGATGCTGAAACCGCCGTCAACGTGAACGACTTCACCGGAGATACCGCCGGAGAGGTTAGAGCAGAGGAAGGCCGCGGTGTTACCCACGTCTTCAATGGTAACGGTGCGACGGATCGGGGTGACCGCTTCGCAGTGCGCCAGCATTTTACGGAAGTCTTTGATCCCGGACGCGGCCAGAGTACGGATCGGACCAGCGGAGATGCCGTTCACGCGCACGCCTTCCGGACCCATCGCGTTCGCCATATAGCGCACGTTGGCTTCCAGAGAGGCTTTCGCCAGGCCCATCACGTTGTAGTTCGGAATAGCGCGCTCGGCACCCAGGTAGGAGAGGGTCAGCAGAGCAGAGTCCGGGTTCAGCATAGAGCGGCACGCTTTGGCCAGCGCAACAAAGCTGTAGGAGCTGATGTCGTGGGCAATTTTAAAGCCTTCACGGGTTACGGCGTTTACATAGTCGCCGTCCAGCTGGTCGCCCGGTGCAAAACCGATAGAGTGCACGAAGCCGTCAAACTTCGGCCAGCTTTTTGCCAGCTCAGCGAACAGGCCATCAATGCTTTCGTCTTTAGCAACGTCACATTCCAGAACGATGCTTGAACCCAGCTGCGCGGCAAACTCTTCAACACGGCCTTTCAGCTTGTCGTTCTGGTAGGTGAATGCCAGCTCAGCGCCTTCGCGATGCATAGCCTGTGCGATGCCGTATGCGATGGAGAGTTTGCTGGCAACGCCAGTCACCAGAATGCGCTTACCGGAAAGAAAACCCATAGCTCTAATCCTTATATTCATTGCTTGTTTTTTGCCTTGCAAATCATAGCTTTGCAGAAGGCATTTCAAAATCATTCGAAATTAGCTCGAAATTATATCCCACTCACTGCCCTTTGTGTCACGATATTTCTCAGACGTCTCCCTGGACTCACTTCCCAGAAGGTGTTGAGCAGACTCATTATTGCGCAATCGGGCGTGCAAACGTGCCGATAAAGTGCGCAACGCGTGAAAGGGCGGTGGGTCATTTTCCCTGATCAGTCCAGAAGGAATCCTGCCTTCGTCAAGTATATCACCCAGCACCATGTTCGCCTCATCCAACCAGAGACATAACGGCATCGCCATCATGGCACCCGTCTGAGTTTGTTCTACAAAAAGATGTGCTCTGTCTGTGCAATAATGGACATAAATCATTAGATGGAATGAAAGGTGATGGGCTTCCAATTTTGTTTCGTAGTATGTTCAATTTTCCTGACGGGCCCGCTTGCGTTTGTTCAATCGATCATCTTTTTGCGTCGAGGAATCTATACCAAAAGATTCAAGGGGAGCGATCGCAAGGAGTATATTCACAAGGAAACTAAACCTATTGAGTACTGGTTCAGCGTGATTGCTCAAATGATGGCAAGCCTTATGATGATCGGATTAGGTTTTTGCTTCCTGGATGAAATTCCCATCGTTAACCATTGGTACACTGAAATCCGCGCATCTGTTGCGGCGCTGGCTCTGTAGAAGCAGAGCCAACGGCAGCTATGAGCGAAAAGCGGATAAACTTATCAAAGCCAGCCTGTTTCATCGCATCATCACCCGTATCCTGAAGCATTAACTGTGCCCCCTCCAGGACCGTTGACTTTTCTCCTCTGCACCAGATAAACCCGAATCCAGCTTGATACTGATCAAAAAATACAGTTTTAAGCCAATGAAAAAAATAGTAATTCTTGAATGCTGACAAAACATTGGGAGAGTAGTGTTGATTATTAGACGATCGGTCAATATTATTTATTAACGACTTAATGACTGAACGGTAAATGACCAGACAGATGAGGTGAAAGTGTTTAAATCTTTACTAATCAACAAAACAGATGAACGCTACAGTGCGCAACTTGCTGAAATCGCTGAAAGTGAGCTGCCGCAGGGGGATGTGGAGGTCAATGTTGACTATTCATCCGTCAATTACAAAGACGCACTGGCTATTACCGGCCGGGGGCCTATTGTCCGTCACTTTCCAATGGTGCCTGGCATTGATTTTGCCGGTACGGTGACCGCCAGTTCTCATCCAGAATATCAGGTCGGAGATAAGGTTCTCCTGACCGGCTGGGGTGTAGGGGAAAAACACTGGGGCGGGCTGTCCGAAAAAGCACGGGTAAAAGGAGACTGGCTGACGCCGCTCCCGACTGGCGCAAACAGCAAACACGTGATGGCAATCGGAACAGCTGGCTTTACCGCGATGCTGTGTGTCGACGCGCTCCTGAATCATGGCGTTAAGCCTGAAGATGGACCGGTACTTGTTACCGGTGCCAGCGGAGGTGTCGGGAGTATTGCGGCCATGATCCTTGCGTCGATGGGTTACCGCGTAACCGCCTCTACTGGTCGCCCGGATGAAGCCGCCTGGCTCTATAAAACAGTCGGTGTAGACGAAATTATTAATCGTTCCGAGCTTTCCTGCCCCGGAAAACCGTTACAGAAAGAACGCTGGGCTGCCGCCATTGATACAGTCGGTAGCCACACGCTCTGCAATGCCTGTGCCGGGGTGCGGTACGGCAGTATTGTTGCAGCCTGCGGCATGGCACAGGGTATGGAGTTGATGGGTAATGTGGCTCCGTTTATCCTGCGTGGCATCACGCTTAAAGGGATTGACAGTGTCATGTTTGCGAAAGAAAAAAGAGCAGCGATCTGGCAGCAGGCGGTACAGTATTTACCAGAGTCCAGACTGGATAGCCTGACCACCGTTTACCCGCTCAGTGATGCCATTAATGTGGCCGAAAAACTTCTGAGTGGCGGAATTCGCGGCCGGGCAGTAATCCAGTGTAGCTAATGAGATGGAAGCCAGGCTCAGTCTGGGTTTGATACTTGTTATTAAGGGGCCGCGGCCCCTCTTTTTACTTTTCAGCCGTCACTTCCTGCGACGGCTGATAGCGTACTGAAGTTTTGAAGTAGCTCCAGAAGTCGTACACAGGCTGGGTTGAACAATAAAGTTTGGCGCGCATTACGGCGCCTTCCCAGCCACTCCAGAAAATGGACGCCAGTTGTGTATTATTCATATCTGAGCAGATTTCGCCCGAAGTTAACGCGTCGGACAGACAGGTCGCCACAAGTGCCTGCCAGCGCTCAAGTATATCCTGTAGCTGTTTAATAAAGGATAGTGGAAGCCCCGGACTCTCCTGCATCATATTGCCAACCAGACAGCCCCGGGTGAAATTGTACTTTTTAATGCCGTAGCAGGCATCGTCGATAAAATTTTCCAGTCGCATCAGTGGTGTACAGGATGAATCATGCAGATGTTTTTTGAGTTTATGCACAAAGAAACTGTCATAAGCACTCAGAACGGTCTGAGCATACTCTTCTTTGCTTTTGAAATAGTAATAAAATGAGCCTTTAGGGACACTGGCATTTTTGACAATGGCATCAACTCCCGTCGAAAGAAAACCATTCTGCGTAAGCAGTTCAAGTCCGCTACGGATCAGGTCTTTACGGGTATCTGCGTAGGTACTCTCTGTCTTTCGTGGCCTTCCCCGCCCGCGACTTTCGCCAGTCATGACTCATCTCCTGCATTTTATTAACGGAAAAGAATAAGTGATTTTGTGCGGGAGCTTCAATCAGTTTATCCATGCGGTGACGAGGTGGTCGCATATGCCGACTGGACAGTGGCATTGCCTGTTGCCAAAACGCCATCGCAGGCCGTTCAAGTAAACCTACTAATCCAGTGCAATGGCGAATTCGCTATGTCTGCTTCTGGAACAAAGCGGAAATACTAACTGCGTTTAAGGTCCGCTGTGAGCGAGGAGCGGACATTAGCCTTACAAGCATAACTGAACTGTACGCAGGATCTCTAAAATCGAATGGTTCGGTTAAGTGCAGTGCTTACAAGACAAGCATCGCGTGTAGTTTTGGGTGAGATTGATTAAATTATTTTGTGGGGATATGATTCAAACAAAAGATCCTTAAATGAGGTTGTTATGTCATACATTCGAGTAGAGAAATATGGCCTGCAGTATAAAGGTGAGTATTTCTGTGAAGAGAATATGGTTACAGTCTTTGGGGTGAGAGGAGGACAGTCCAGCGTGGTTCTTAATGGGATGACAGAAATCGCTGCTGCTCGTACTGCGTTGCGAAATCTTATTAGAGAAAATCAGATTGATCCTCTAACTGATTAAAAATGGTCCATATTTATTGACGGCCTATTTGAGATAATTTAGATCAAATTTATTCTGAAAGTTAGATTGGAGTGAGAAGCAGGCATCAAACCGTTATCACTAGCAATAAGTTGTTTAAATTAAATAATGAAATAATCAGGTGGTAACATAATGGATGAGAACATTGCAATTGGAACAATAAAAATGGATATCACTTAATAAGTGTAGTAAAGTCCATTTTATATATCCCTGTAAATTTATGAGATACTTCCATGAGAACCGACAACTTAAGAATGATTGAGAGTGGGGAATATGTTTTCGATATGTTATTGGATAGTGGTGAATTATACTATACAAGTCACACTTTTGACACGAAGGAAGATGCAAATAGCTGGATGGAAGAGTGGCAAACTTGGGCAAATAGTGTATCGAGTGGAAAAGTAAGTAGTATTTATTATATTTTACAAGTACCTGATACTTGGGCCGGTTCTTCAGATAAAAATAATCCTTATTCGGGGCTTTATGTGAAAATAGGACGTTCCAATAATGTGCTAAAAAGATTATCTAACTTACAAACAGGTACATTTGGTCAATTAATATTACACGCTTTGGAACCTGGCGGATCAGAAAAAGAAAATTATCTACATGAAAAATTTAGCAACGAAAGACGTCAAGGCGAATGGTTTATATGTACTAAAGAACTTACTAAGCATATATTTACAACATGGTTTAGAAATAAGATGCTCCCACCAGAACATCAAATGAAACTAATGCAACTCGCAGAAAGAATTGGTATTTATTCGCACATACATAGTCTAATGGGGGGGAAGCCCGATTTAGTAAACCCATCAATTAGTGAACCTTGGGAATGCGAAAAATATGTTTTCGTTGATTTGGTTTATAGCTCTTTAGCAAAGCAAGTTAATAATAAAAAATAAGTTTTGATCTTTTAACCATACAGTTAATGATTCATTAATGAATGAGGTTATTTAAAGTTATGAAGTTTTAATAAGTTCCAGAATTTTTTCTCATCCATTGGTTAAAGAATTATATAATAACATCTGCTTCTGGCACACAGCAGACAAGTACCTGCCGATAAAGGTCTGCTGAGAGCGAGGAGCGGACTTTTGTCTATTTATGAAGAGAGAAGGAGATAGTAGATCGTCTGAAAGCAGAGAAATAAGTCCAGAGCGTGGCGGCGAACTAACTCATAGAGTGGTCATGAATACGAGCAGTCGCCTGAAATGTTGGGCTACTTGGACTAATTATCGGATATGGTAAAGTGATATCCCAGCTATCAACCGGGAATTGATTTATGCTTTCGCACCTACATTATCAACGTTCGTAAGTTGTCCCGTCTGGGCGCATGTACATACCATCACTCAGATAAATGTCTTCGCCATCCTCAACACATAGGTCAGAATAAATATCGACCATGCTAGGTTCGACATTATTCGTCGAAATTCCATGAGCATCGTAGAGTTCAAAGAAGCGAGTGACCCATTCCTCGTTGACTTCATCTTGTATAGTTTTGCCTTGATCTATAGTAATGGAAAACATGGAGATGCAATTATTCTGAAAGCGGTCTACTTTTTTCTCAGGTTGAAGATGATTTTCTTGGGCTAACGTCTCAGCGACCGAAAAAAGGAGCTTCTGGTTTACTGGCAGCTTGTATCCGACAGTCAAACCACCCCCAGTGCGAATTCTCTCTTCGGGCCTCGTTGGTGTCTGCACTTCAAAAGAATTACCATCATCATTTTGAGCTAAAAAGCGGACGAAAACCGTGTCTCCACGGACTAACATCCAATCCTTTCCATGTTTTGGTTTCATTGCTTTAACTATCTGCGGTTGTAATGCTGACATGCTCATGGTGTTAGATACCGAAAAGAAAACATGAAAGAGATTATACCGGATAGAGTGTTTTTTTATAGCTCCGCTACTCTTGGCGAGCATCACAGAAAAGAGACGCTTCAAGCCAACGTCCGCTCCTGGCACTAAGCGGACATTGACAAACTGATGGCCCTCACGAGCAAACTAAACAGACCTGGAAAGGAAGCGCTGTGTTTTGTCGGGTAGAAAAGTCAGCATGTCAGGCAGACGAAGGGCGAAATGTTCTCGCCGCAGTACACCATGCGGTGGACAGATCAGCCGAACGTGCGGGCCAAATAAAGCCTGTTCCGCCGTGATTGCCCATCTGAAATGGGCAAATAGCACGTGTCGCCATATGTGTTAATCCGACCACCCTAAAGCGTGGCGCTAGCGGTCTTTTCGCCAGGCATCCGCCGTCAGCGCCTCGCCAAAATGGCCGGCAATCAAGCGTCGGGTCAGCTCGTGCAGGGGGGCGGCCAGCACGTCAGCGGTACTGCCACGCTCAACCACTTCGCCCTGGTGCATCACGATGACCTGGTCGCTGATATGTTTCATCATACCGATATGCTGAGTCACGTAGATATAAGAGATACCCTGTTTCTCCTGCAATTCCAGCATCAGGTTAATTAATTGCGAACGCATCGACATATCCAGCGACGCCAGGGCTTCATCCGCGACGATCACCTTCGGACGCAGGATCAGGGCGCGGGCCAGCCCCAAACGCTGTTTCTGGCCGGGGGCAAGCATATGGGGGTAGTAGCTGACGTGATCCGGCAGCAGCCCGACCATGCGCAGGGTCTCAATCACCCGCTGACGTCGTGCCTCAGGCGGCAGATCGGTATTCAGGCGCAGCGGGAAGTCGAGGATCTGCGAGATGCGCTGGCGCGGGTTCAGCGAGGTCGAGGGATCCTGAAAAATCATGCGGATGCGCTGGCTGCGAAACGAGTAGTCGCCATAGTGCAGGAGGCTATCGTCAATCAGCAGCTCGCCGGTGGTCGGCTCGATCATGCCCGCCAGCATCTTCGCCAGCGTCGATTTACCAGAGCCATTCTCACCGATGATCGCCAGAGTCTGCTTCTCTCGCAGGGTAAAGCTCAGCGGCTTAACCGCCTCTACCGTTTGGCGGTGGAACCAGCCGGTGCGGTAGCGGAAAGTTTTACTCAGGTTGCGTACTTCCAGCAGGGTGTCGACCATCTCACTCCTTCTCCATATTCAGCGGGAAATGACAGGCAAAGAGGTGATTTTTGGGTCCGGCCAGCAGGGGACGCTCAATGCATTTACGCTGGGCGTAGGGGCAGCGCGGCCCAAGACGGCAGCCAATCGGCAGATGCTCCAGCAGCGGGATCGCTCCCGGCAGCGTGTTCAGGCGGCTTTTATGCGGCATGGCGCTGCCAAAGTCAGGAATAGCGCGGATCAGCGCCTGAGTATAGGGGTGATGCGGCGTGGCGATCAGCTCCTCGCTCGGCGCGGTCTCTACGGTCTGGCCGCAATACATCACGTTGACCTTGTCAGCCCACTGGCTCAGCATCTGCAGATCGTGGCTGATCAGGATAATGGTGGTGTTGTTGTTTTGGTTGAGCCGGGTCAGCAGACGGAAAATCTGCGCCTGGGTGGTGGGCTCCATGGCGTTGGTCGGCTCATCGGCGATCAGCAAGCGCGGCTGGTTCGCCAGCGCAATGGCGATCATCACCTTCTGACACTCGCCGTCCGTCAGCTCGTAAGGGAAGCTGCGCATTGCATCTTTATGATCGCGAATGCCGACGCGGTGCAGGAGCTCAATGGCGCGCCGTTTCCGCCAGCCCATGCGTTGCCACCAGCGGCCTTTATAGGTCCAGGCCGGAATGTTCTGCATCAGCTGTTTACCAACGCGCTCCGACGGATCGAGACAGGACTGCGGCTCCTGAAAAATCATCGATACGTTATGACCGAGGATTTTCCGCCGCTCGCGCGCCGAGAGGCGCATCAGATCGACGTCGTCAAAGCGCATTCGGTCTGCGGTGACCCGCCAGTTATCTTTGGTCACGCCGCAGATCGCTTTGGCTATCAGGCTTTTGCCCGAGCCGGATTCGCCCACCAGACCGCGGATTTCGCCTTCGGCAAGGGTCAGCGTGACGCGATCGACGGCCCTGACCCAGCCTTCGCTGGTCTTGACCTCAATGGTCAGATTACGAATATCAAGTAGCGGCACTATTCCACCCCCGCATTGACCGCACGGCGGATCCCGTCGCCCAGCAGGTTAACCAGTAAAACGCTTACCATGATCGACACCCCCGGCAGCATCACTGTCCAGGGCGCGACGTAGATCAGCTCCAGCGCGTCGCCCAGCATCGCTCCCCACTCCGGGGAGGGCAGCTGCGCGCCGAGATCGAGAAAGCCCAGCGCGGCAATGTCGAGGATCGCCATCGAGAGCGCGCGGGTGATCTCGGTCACCAGGCCTGCGGTCATGTTCGGCAGTACCGCAAACCACAAAATATTGAGCGTCGTCGCGCCGTCCAGCCGCGCGGCAACCACGTACTCTTTCTCCAGCTCGTCGTGCACCATGCTATAGACCGAGCGTACCATCCTCGGCAGCAGCGCCAGCCAGACGGCGAACATAGCATGAGAGAGGTGTGGCCCGGCAAAGGCCACCACGATAATGGCCAGCAGCAGAGAGGGAATGGAGAGCAGCGTATCGAGCACATGGTTCAGCACCGCCGAACGCAGGCCGTGCGTTGCCCCGGCCACGACGCCCAGCACCAGGCCGCAGATCGTTGCCGCCAGGGTAACGACAAACGCACCGCCTACCGTTGGCGCCGCGCCGCTGAGGAGGCGACTAAGCACGTCCCGGCCAAGGTCATCCGTGCCGAGGAAGAAAGAGACATCCCCATAGCGCGACCACGAGGGCGGCAGCAGCTGGTAGCCGAGGAACTGCTGATCGATGCCGTAGGGCGCAAACCAGCGGCCAAAAATACAGAGCAGCACCAGCCCGGCGCAGCCGTACAGACCAATCATGGCAGTGGTATCGCCATAGAACTTGCGCCAGACCGTGCGCAGCGCGCCGGGGGTCTGCTTCTCGTTATAGACGTTATCGGAGGGCATACCACTCCTTATGTTTCAAAGGGTTCGCCAGCGCGCCCAGGATGTCAGAGAGAACGTTAACAATAATCACCAGTGCGCCAATCACCATCACCCCGGCAGAGATAGCCGCATAGTCCTGCTGGCGGATGGCATTGATCACCCAGCGCCCCAGCCCAGGCCAGCTAAACACCATCTCGGTGATCATCGCCAGTGTTAGCATCGTGGAAAACTGTAGCCCCAGACGGGGGATCACCGGCGGCAAGGCGTTGTGCAGCACGTGGCGGCGCAGAATGCTCAGACGCGATAGCCCACGCGTAGCGGCGGCCTTGATGTAGTTCTGCTCAAACACCTCGATGGTGCTGAGGCGCATCAGGCGGATCACCTCGGTGGTCGGCGCGACCGCCAGGGTCAGCACCGGCAGCACCATATGCCGCAGCGCGCTGATGATCATCTCCTCGCGCCATATCGACTCTGACAGCCAGGCGTCAATCAACGCAAAGCCGGTGACCGTTTTGACCTCATAAAGCAGATCGAAGCGGCCCGATACCGGCAGCCAGCCCAGCGTCAATGAGAAAAAGAGGGTCAGCAGCAGCGCCAGCCAGAAGATAGGGATCGAGAAGCCAATCAGGGCCAGGGCGCTGATGAACTTATCCTGCCATTTGCCGCGCATAATACCGGCCATCATGCCCACAGGAATACCCACTACCAGCGCGAAGCCAAAGGCGAGAATACAGAGCTCCATGGTGGCCGGGAAGACCTCTTTAAGCTGCTCGGAGATCAGCTGGCCGTTAATGCTGGAGACACCGAAATCCCAGTGCAGTACCCCTTTGAACCAGAAGAACCAGGCGTTCCACAGGGATGCTCCTTGCAGCGGCGCGTGAGGGGTAAAGTAGCTCAGGCTAAAGCCTACAAAGGTCAGCAGAAAGAGCGTGACCAGCAGCAGCAGCAGGCGGCGCAGGGTAAAGATGATCATGGTTGCTTCACCTCTTCTTTTTGCGGTTCGCGCGAGACGCCGGCAAACGAGGCGTTGCCAAACGGGCTCAGAACAAGACCTTTAATATCGTAGCGGTAGGCCTGCAGGCGCAGGGAAGAGGCCAGCGGCAGCACCGGCAACTCGCGAGCGAGGATCGTCTGCGCCTCATCGTAGGCTTCAATGCGCGATACCAGCTGCTGGGAGGTCAGCGCTTTCTGCAATATGGTATCAAACTCCCGGTGGCACCAGTGGGCAAAGTTCGTTTGCGACTCAATGGCGGCGCAGCTAAGCAGCGGACGGAAGAAGCTGTCCGGATCGTTGCTGTCCGTCGACCAGCCGGAGAGGGTCAGGTCATGATTCATATCCATCAGCCTCGCTTCCTGGAAACGCCCCTCGACGGGAACAATCATCACCTTAACGCCGACCTGAGCCATATCGGCCTGGATAAGTTCGGCGGTTTTCAGCGGGCTGGGGTTCCACGCCTGGGAGCTGGTCGGCACCCATAGCTGCAGGGTCATGTTCTCCAGCCCCAGCGCGGCCAGCTGCTGTTTGGCTTTTTCCGGGTTGTATTCAGTGATTTTCGCCTCGCTGTCATAGGCCCAGGAGGCTCGGGGCAGGATCGAGGCGGCGGTCTCTGCCGTGCCGTAATAGATCGACTGCATCAGACGCTGGTTGTTGATCGCCAGCGCCAGCGCGTGACGGACGGCTGGGTTATTCAGCGGCGCTTTGTCGGTATTAAACGCCAGATAAGCGATGTTCATCCCCGGGCGCAGGGTCAGACGCAGGCGCGGATCGTCGCGTAAAATCGTCAGCTGGCTGGCGGCAGGCCATGCCAGCACATCACATTCGCCGGTTAGCAGCTTCGATAGCCGCCCGGTTCCTCCGGAGCCGAGATCGACCACCACCTGTGGCATCAGCGGCTGGCCGCGCCAGAACTGTGGGTGGCGCTGGAGACGGATATACTGGCCGGTGCGGTACTCGGCAAGCTGGAACGGACCGGTGCCTACCGGCTGGCGATCCAGTAGCTCCTGACGATCGCGCTTAGCCAACTGGTCTGCGTACTCAGCCGACATCACCGAGGCGTAGTGCGTTGCCAGATGCCACAGGAACGAGGCGTCCGGCTTTTTCAGGCGAAACTCCACCGTGCGACTGTCCAGCTTGCGTACGCTTTCTACCGAGTCAGCAAACTGTAAGCTATCAAAATAGGGGAAGCTGCTGCCGTTGACGTTATGCCAGGGGTGGCGGCGATCGAAAATGCGCTGGAAGCTAAAAACGACGTCGTCGGCGTTGAGCGCCCGGCCCGGGGTAAACCACGGCGTTTTTTGAAAAGCAACGTTGCTCCGCAGGCGGAAACGGTAGGTCGCGCCGTTATCCAGCACCTCCCAGCTCTCTGCCAGCTCGGGTACCAGACGATAGGTGTAAGGATCCACATCCAGCAGGCGATCGTAAAGCTGGGCTGCCAGGGTATCCACAATCAGACCGCTGCTCGCTTTTTGCGGATTGAAGGTATTAA
Organism: Pseudescherichia sp. L3; assembly: GCF_024656065.1. Taxonomy (NCBI): domain Bacteria; kingdom Pseudomonadati; phylum Pseudomonadota; class Gammaproteobacteria; order Enterobacterales; family Enterobacteriaceae; genus Pseudescherichia; species Pseudescherichia sp. L3. Next base: position 1,567,188 of record NZ_JANKYC010000001.1, on the reverse strand, counting down.
CCTGGCCATTGACACAGTAGACAAAACCGCTTTCACGAATATCCGCCGCAGCGGGATCCACAGGCGCAGCCTGGACGTGTCCGCTTAACAGGCCGACTGCCATGAGCAGGGAAGATATAATCAGGCGCATAATTTCTTTAACTGTAAGACCGATTTACAAAGTGTATCGCACTTAACAGGCTCACGTAAAAATGTCTGCGGGTAAGCGGCGTAAAAGTCGTCAATCAGGCTGTTTTCGTATGCGGCTTAGGCTAAACAGGAGGGCCAGCACGGTCGCCAGCACCGCAATCCACAGGCTCAGGCGAACCGCGCCTGCCGCCTGAGCGCCAGCGGGTGCCAAGACCGCCAGGATGACGCCCACCAACGCCCCGCCCAGACACTGCCCGAAAGTACGCATAATGGCCAGTACGCCTGAGGCATAGCCGCTGTTCTCCCGCGAGGCGTTTGCCAGCATCTCACGATTGTTGGGACTTTGAAAAAAGCCGAAGCCGAGTCCGCAAACCAGGCTGCGGATGCCAATATCCCATGACTGGGCCTGGTCAGGAAGCAGCGCCAGCAGCGTTAACCCCAGCGTAAAAATCCCTAAACCAAGCGTAGAGATCAGCGCGGCGGGGTAGCGATCGGCAAGACGTCCTGCATGGGGCGCGGCCAGCATAATACCCAGCGGCCAGGGGGTGAACAGCAGCGCCGAGGTAAAGACGCTGTAGCCATACACGCTTTGGAACAGGAAGGGCAGAGCAATAAACGTCATCCCCTGGCTCACGAATGAGGCCAGCGAGGTGAGCGCCGCCAGTGAAAAGCGCGCCGAGGCAAAGAGTTCCAGCGGCATGAGCGGCTGTGGCGCACGACGCTGACGCCCGATAAACAGCAGCCCGGCGGCCATCGCCACGCCACCATAGCCTGCTGCGATCCACAGCTGCGTTTGCGGCGAGCCGGGCCGGGAGAAGGCGTTTGCCGCCATAATGAATCCGCCCAGCATCAGCGCTGAAAGCGCCGCCCCGGCGATATCAAAGGGGCCGCGTCCGGGCGTGCTGTTATTGGGGATCGCCTGCAGCGTCAGCGTTAGCGCGATTGCTCCCAGCGGGATATTAATGGCAAACAGCCACTGCCAGCTCAGCGCTTCCAACAGCGTACCGCCCAGCACCGGCGCGATAGCCGTGCTGGTGGCGATCAGCAGGGCGTGCAGACCCAGAATACGCCCCAGCAGGCGAGTAGGGAAAACAGAACGCAGGATCGCTGGAGCAATACTTAAGGTCGCTGCGCCGCCAATCCCCTGCACGATGCGCCAGCCTGTCAGCGTCGAGAGCGAAGAGGAGAGGGCGCAGCCCAGCGAGGCCAGCGTAAACAGGCTCAGTCCAAAGGCAAACAGGGTGCGAAAGCCAACGCGGCGGGCAAGCGCGGCAAAAATTGCCAGCGTCATCGCGGCCGATAGCAGATAGCCATTGGCGACCCACACGGCGGACTGAGCAGGTACCGCCAGCGCATGGGCGATGGGCGGCAGCGCAACGTTGACGATGGCCCCGTCAAACACGGCCATGGTGGTGCTGGTCATCACCGCAGCCATCGCCAGGGCCCGTTCGCGCCCGGCTAAACCTTCATCCCCGGATCTTGTAGAGAAAAGCTCCACGCTGTTCACCTCTTTTATGTTTCTGCCTTCGATCTGTAAAGCGTAATCAGAGTTGAGGTCTGGCGGAAGACGCAGCGTTTGCACTAATAACCTGCACCAGACGCCTTCCCTCAAACCAAATCAGCAGAGTAAGATACATGTATGAACGTACCCGATTTGAACCTGCTTATCGCTCTCGACGCGCTGCTGGCTGAAGCCAGCGTAGCGGGGGCTGCACGTCGTTTAGGGCTGAGCGCATCGGCGATGAGCCGTACGCTCAGCCGCCTGCGCGCGACCACCGGCGATCCGTTGCTGGTGCGCGCTGGCCGCCACATGGTGTTAACGCCGCATGCAGAAGCCATTCGCGAACGCACGCAGCACACGCTGTTTGACACCCTGACGCTGCTGAGACCCTCTCCGGCCGAACTGGCGTTGTCGACGCTGGAGCGCACGTTCGTGCTGCGCACTAACGAGGGTTTCATTGAGGCCTTTGGTCCAACGCTGATTGTGGCGGCGGCGACGTGCGCACCGCACGTGCGTCTGCGCTTTGTTGCCCGCGCCGAAAAGAGCGCAAAGGCGCTGCGTGAAGGGCTGGTCGATCTCGAGGTAGGCGTGCTCGGTGAGATGGGCCCCGAGATCCGCATTCAGACGCTGTTTCGCGATCGTTTTGTCGGCGTGGTGCGCCCCGGACATCCGCTGGCGATGCTGCCGGAGGTGGGCATCAGTGACTACCTTGCACATGGCCACGTGGTCGCCTCCCGTAGGGGGCACACCGCTGGGCCGGTGGATATGGCGCTGGCTGAGCGGGGGCTTGAGCGGACTATCGCTGCTGTTGTACCCGGCTTTCCCGCTGCGCTGGCGGTGGTTCAGGCCTCCGATCTGGTGGGGCTGATCCCCGCCTCGTTTCTTATCCATCAGCCTGCCGCAGCGTATAGCATGTTTGAACTGCCGGTAAAGGTGCCTGGCATTACGCTCTCCCAGATGTGGCATCCGCGCGCCGAGGCCGATCCGGCGCACCGCTGGCTGCGGCAGTTTGTGCTGGAAGTCTGCCGTAAGCATGCCCCGGCTCCCCATCAGTGATTGGCGAGCGTCGTGCATTGGCATACTATAGCGGCATACTTTCGTTACCGTAAGGATTGCCCGTCATGGCTATCATTCCTAAAAACTACGCCCGTCTGGAGTCAGACTACCGGGAAAGGGCGCTGAAGATTTATCCGTGGGTATGCGGGCGCTGCTCGCGTGAATTTGTTTACTCGAACCTGCGCGAGCTAACGGTGCATCATATCGACCACGACCACACCAATAACCCACCGGACGGCAGTAACTGGGAGTTGCTGTGCCTCTACTGCCACGATCACGAACACTCGAAATATACCGAGGCCGATCAGTACGGTACAACCGTGGTTGCGGGAGAAGACGCACAGAAGGATGTGGGCGCGGCAACCTATAATCCGTTCGCTGACTTGAAAGCGATGCTTAATAAGAAGTAATGCCATGAAGACAGATCGCCGTGGGGCGGCTGTCTTCAACTTCCCTATCTCCTGACCTGCTTCGATTAGGACTTTGGCTTAATCTGCTGCCTTATATCATTGTTCCACTATACTGAACTGACCATTGCAGTTGTAATTAAATAAGAAACTGCGCACGGTTAATTACCTCGTATAACCCTACCCATGGTCATCAGGAGAACACTATGCAGAAGAGCACAACCTTGAAAGGGCTACTCGCCGTATCAGCAGTCGTCGCTATGTTCAGCACTGCTGGCGTGCAAGCCCAGACGCAGCCCAGCGTGGCGCAGAAAGATGCCGCAGGCCAGACCGGCTCGAATGCTAAACTCAGCGCCGGTGATGAAAAAGCGGTGAAGGACATGGCGCAGGCCAATATCAATGAAATTGCCGCCGCCAAGATCGCACTGAACAAGGCCAAAAGCAGCGACGTCAAAGCCTTCGCTCAGAAGATGGTTGACGATCACGGTGCTGCCTTGACTAAGGTACAGACCGTGGCTGAGCAAAAAGGCGTGACGCTGCCGACTGAGCCGGACGCCATGCACAAGGCCATGGCCGCCAACCTGGAAAAGCAGAGCGGCGACGCATTTGACAAAATGTATATGGAAAACGCCGGCACCAAAGATCACCAGATGGTGCTGTCGAAGCTGCAGAGTGATGCCAAAATGATCAAGGATCCGGATGTGAAGGCGCTGGCCGACGCGCATACGCCGGTGGTTGAGCAGCATCTAAAATCCGCCCAGCAGATGTCTGAAGATAAGTAACTGGGTAGTAGCCATCTACCAGTACGTTATGCGGCGTGCGCCGCAACAGGTTGAAAACAGATAGAGTAGAATAGCCGTGGCGCTTGAGGCTTTTTGCCTCATAACGTAGAAGCGGTAAAGATGTGCTGAGGCAGAAAGAAGAAAGCCCCGAAGGTCATTTTTCAATTAACCAACGAGGCCGACTCTATGTCTAGACAACATCAGAGTAGCCGTTTACCCGCCGCAAGGCAAGGAGAAGAAGGCTATGAAGCTGCCATGGAACGCTCTCATCTGGTGCGTATTAATAGTGTGCTTAACGCTGCTGGTATTCACCTGGCTGACGCGAAAATCACTGTGTGAAATTCGCTATAGAGATGGGAGCAGGGAGGTAGCTGCTTCGATGGCTTACGAATCCGGTAAGTAGCAACTTGGGGCGGGGGCAACCCCGCCTTTTCATCACTGATGGTGCCGGGCATTGCAAGCGCCTTTATAAGAGGCTGTCAGCTTAGGCTGGCAGTCTCTTTTTTGTTCTATCTATCCCGCGTGCTACAGCCCATGCTTTTTCAACAGCGCTCTCAGCTGGTGGTAGGTCAGACTAAGCAACTCTGCGGCGCGCTTCTGGTTAAATTTAGCCTGCTGTAGCGCTGCCTCCAGCAGGGTCTTCTCCTGCTCAGTCTGGAACTGGCGCAGATCAAGCGGCAGCCCTGGTGCGGGGGAGAGCGCTTCTGCAACCGGCTCGGGAGAGGCGGTGCGCTGGAAAGGATCGATAATAATCTCATCCAGCGCCACCTCGCTGGTGCCGTGGCGGTAGACCGAGCGCTCTACTACGTTCTTCAGCTCGCGAATATTACCCGGCCAGCGGTAGTCCAGCAGCGTCTCCCTGGCGCGTTCGGTAAAGCCGGGAAACAGCGACAGCCGCAGCTCGCGGCACATCTGGATCGCGAAGTGCTCTGCCATCAGCATAATATCGCTCTGGCGCTCGCGCAGGGGCGGGAGCTGCACCACGTCAAAGGCTAACCGATCAAGCAGATCGGCCCGGAACGTGCCGTCGCGTACCATTTCAGGCAGATCGGCATTGGTAGCGCATACCAGCCGAACGTTGACCTGCAGCGGCTGGCTCCCGCCGACGCGCTCCAGCTCGCCGTACTCAATCACCCGCAGCAGCTTCTCCTGGACCAGCATCGGGGCCGTAGCCAGCTCGTCGAGAAACAGTGTGCCACCGTCGGCGCGCTCGAATCGGCCAGGATGACGACGCTGCGCCCCGGTAAAGGCCCCGGCTTCATGACCAAACAGCTCGGTGTCCAGCAGGTTTTCATTAAGCGCAGCGCAGTTCAGCGAGATAAACGGCCCGTCCCAGCGCCCGGAGAGAAAGTGCAGGCGGTTGGCGATCAGTTCTTTGCCCGTTCCGCGCTCGCCAATAATCAGCACCGGCTTATCCAGCGGGGCGAGGCGTGAAACCTGCTCCAGCACTTCCAGGAAGCTGTTGGCCTCGCCGAGAAGATTATCCTTGTATTCCGCCATGATGAAATTCGCTATTAGTTAGTGTTATTCACCACTGTAGTCCAAAATGCCGCAGCGGTAAAATTAATCAACTCTTTTACAATCAATAAGATGAAAAGTTGGCACGGGTCTTGTATTAACTAATCAGCAGGGCTTAGCCCGATTACATAAAATATGAGGATTACATTATGGGTATTTTTTCTCGTTTTGCCGACATCGTGAACGCCAACATCAACTCTCTGCTGGAGAAGGCGGAAGATCCACAGAAACTGGTGCGCCTGATGATTCAGGAGATGGAAGACACTCTGGTTGAAGTGCGCTCTACCTCTGCACGTGCGCTGGCTGAAAAGAAACAGCTGTCGCGTCGTATTGAGCAGGCCACCGCCCAGCAGGCGGAATGGCAGGAGAAAGCTGAACTGGCGCTGCGTAAAGAGAAAGAGGACCTGGCCCGCGCTGCTCTGATTGAAAAACAGAAGCTGACCGACATCATCATCACCCTTGAACAGGAAGTGATTCTGGTTGATGAAACGTTGGCCCGCATGAAAAAAGAGATTGGTGAGCTGGAGAACAAACTCAGCGAGACCCGTGCGCGTCAGCAGGCACTGACCCTGCGTCACCAGGCCGCCAGCTCTTCCCGCGACGTACGCCGTCAGCTGGACAGCGGTAAGCTGGACGAAGCCATGGCACGTTTTGAATCCTTCGAGCGTCGTATCGACCAGATGGAAGCCGAAGCGGAGAGCCACGGTTTTGGCAAGCAGAAGTCGTTGGACCAGGAGTTTGCCGAGCTGAAAGCGAGCGATGAAATCAGCGAGCAGCTGGCGCAGCTGAAAGCCAAAATGAAACAAGATATTCAATAATAACAAACGATGAACACTACCGGGCGGCGTCCATTTATGCCGCCCCTCATCTGTAAGGAGTACACATGAGCGCGCTATTTTTGGCTATTCCCCTGACCCTGTTTGTATTGTTTGTCCTGCCGGTCTGGCTCTGGCTGCACTACAACAACCGCAGCGGTCGCGATGCGCTCTCGCAAAGCGAGCAGCAGCGCCTGGCCCAGCTCAACGACGAAGCAAAACGGATGCGCGAGCGGATAGCCTCTCTGGAAGCTATTCTTGATGCAGAGCACCCGAACTGGAGGGATCGCTAATGAATGAATTTTTTAACAAAAAACTGTGGCGAATTCCCCAGCAGGGAATGGTGAAAGGCGTCTGCGCCGGCATTGCCCATTATCTTGACGTACCTGTGAAGCTGGTACGTTTGATTACGGTGCTGGCGATGCTTTTTGGCCTGTTCCTCTTTGTGGTGCTCGCCTACATCATTCTTACCTTTGTGCTCGATCCGATGCCGGAGGGGGGAATGGATGGCGAAGCGGCACCCACCAGCAGCGAACTGCTGAATGCGGTGGACGCGGAGCTGGCCTCGGGCGAGAAGCGTTTACGCGAGATGGAGCGCTACGTCACCTCCGACACCTTCTCGCTGCGCAGCCGCTTCCGTCAGCTCTGATTTAATGACCTAACGAGGTAAATGATGAATAGCAAATGGCAACAGACCGGCAAGAAAGCCAAACCGGCACTGAAAATTGCAGGCAAGCTGGTGCTGCTGACCGCGCTGCGCTACGGCCCGGCGGGCGTAGCGGGCTGGGCCATCAAATCCGTGGCGCGCCGTCCGGTGAAAATGCTGCTGGCGCTGGCGCTGGAGCCGATGCTTAAACGCCTCGCGACGCGCGTATCGCGCAACATGAAATAATTCCCTGGCGGCGCAACCTTTGCGCCGCTTGCTTTTGTTGGGCGTGGATCCACTGCACCTGCCGCTTTATACTCCTTCTCTTATTGATACATTCACTTCAGGGCAAAACAGGATGGCTATGAAGCGATTTAAATCTGAGCTTAACGCCCTCGTTAATCGCGGCGTCGACAGGCATCTGCGCCTGGCCGTCACCGGTCTGAGCCGCAGCGGCAAAACGGCGTTTATCACCGCGATGGTCCACCAGCTTTTGAATATTCATAACGGCGCGCGCCTGCCGCTTTTCAGCGCGGTTCGTGAGGAGCGCCTGCTGGGCGTAAAGCGGGTGCCGCAGCGCGATTTCGGTACTCCGCGCTTTACCTGGGATGAGGGCATTGCCCAGCTCTATGGTACGCCACCGACGTGGCCAACGCCGACGCGCGGCGTCAGCGAGATGCGTCTGGCTCTGCGCTACCGCTCAAACGACTCCCTGCTGCGCCATTTCACCGACAGCGCCACCCTTTACTTAGAGATTGTTGACTATCCCGGCGAGTGGCTGCTGGATCTGCCTATGCTGGCGCAGGACTACACCAGCTGGTCACGACAGATGACCGGTATGTTACAGGGTCACCGAAAGGAGTGGTCCGCTCGCTGGCGTCAGCTTTGTGCAGGGCTGGATCCGCTGGCTCCGGCCGATGAAAACCGACTGGCAGAGATTGCCGATGCCTGGACGGCGTACCTGCACCAGTGCAAGGCCGAGGGGCTGCACTTTATCCAGCCGGGGCGCTTTATATTGCCGGGCGAGATGGCCGGTGCGCCTGCGCTTCAGTTCTTCCCCTGGCCGGACGTTGACGATACGGGCGAGGCGAAGCTGGCCCAGGCGGATAAGAGCAGCAACGCCGGGATGCTGCGCGAGCGCTTCAACTACTACTGTGAAAACGTGGTTAAAGGGTTCTATAAAAACTACTTCCTGCGCTTCGATCGGCAGATTGTGCTGGTGGACTGTCTGCAACCGCTCAACAGCGGGCCGCAGGCGTTTAACGACATGCGTCTCGCGCTCACCCAGCTGATGCAGAGCTTTCACTACGGGCAGCGGACGCTGTTTCGTCGCCTGTTCTCACCGGTTATCGACAAACTGCTGTTTGCCGCCACCAAAGCCGATCACGTTACTGTCGATCAGCATGCCAATATGGTCTCTCTGCTCCAGCAGCTCGTCACCGACGCCTGGCAAAACGCCGCCTTTGAGGGGATCGATATCGACTGCCTGGGTCTGGCGGCGGTACAGGCCACGGAGAGCGGCCTGGTGGACGTCAACGGTGACAAAATCCCGGCGCTGCGTGGGGATCGCCTCAGCGATGGCAAACCGCTAACGGTCTATCCAGGCGATGTTCCCGCCCGGCTGCCGGGGCAGGCGTTCTGGGAGAAGCAGGGCTTTCAGTTTGAAGCCTTTCGTCCGCGGGTGATGGATGTGGATACCCCGATGCCGCACATTCGTCTTGATGCGGCGCTGGAATTTTTACTGGGAGATAAGCTGCGATGAACGAGCCCATCAAACCACGCGTCGATTTTACCGAACAGCCTGCAATGCCGGTGCGTGAAGAGTTCAAGGCCGCGCAGGCGTTTAGCGATGCCGAGGCGGGAGAGTTTACGCCGCTGCAGGCTGAAGAGATACTGACCGATACGCCACAGCCGGAAGCGAGCGTTGAGGCGGCGCTGCGGCCCCGGCGCAGCCTCTGGCGCACAATGGTGCTGGCCGGGCTGGCGCTGTTTGGCATCAGCGTGGTTGGGCAGGGAGTGCAGTGGGCGATGGACGCCTGGCAAACCCACGACTGGGTGGCGCTGGGTGGCTGTGCTGCGGGGGCGCTTATCGTCGGCGCGGGGGTAGGATCCGTGGCCGGTGAGTGGCGGCGGCTGTGGCGGCTGCGTCAGCGGGCAGAGGCTCGCGACGAGGCCAGCCTGCTGTTGCACAGCCATGGCACGGGCAAAGGACGCGATTTCTGCGAGAGGCTGGCCCGCCAGGCGGGTATCGACCAGGCGCATCCTGCTCTGCAACGCTGGTACGCCGCCATTCACGAGACGCAAAGCGACCGGGAGATCGTCACGCTCTATGCGCGGCTGGTGCAGCCGGTGGTGGATGCGCAAGCCCGGCGCGAAATCAGCCTTTCGGCAGCGGGTTCAACGCTGATGATTGCCGTCAGTCCGCTGGCGTTGGTTGACATGGCGTTTATTGCCTGGCGCAACCTGCGGCTGATTAACCGCATTGCCAGACTCTATGGCATCGAGCTGGGCTACTTCAGCCGATTGCGGCTGTTTCGCCTGGTGCTGCTCAACATTGCCTTTGCCGGAGCCAGCGAAGTGGTGCGCGAGGTGGGAATGGACTGGCTGTCGCAGGATCTCGCCGCCCGGCTTTCCGCTCGCGCCGCGCAGGGGATTGGTGCCGGGCTGCTCACCGCCCGTCTCGGTATCAAGGCGATGGAGCTATGCCGTCCGCTGCCCTGGCTGGAGGATGATAAACCCCGGCTGGCCGATTTCCGCCGTCAGCTTATCGGTGAGCTTAAGGCCAATATGCAGCGCAGCGGCGCGCAAAAGCGTGATTGAACGCTTATCTTTACGCCATGGCGGTGGGTTTTCCACCGCTCTGTCAATAATTGTTGACAGATAGCTTCCTGACTGCCGATAAGTGTCTTATCATTCTTAGATATATTGACTGTTTAAGGGTGGCAACTCCCATGCGTCTTGAAGTCTTTTGTGAAGACCGACTTGGTCTGACCCGCGAGCTGCTGGATCTGCTGGTGCTCAGGGGAATCGATTTACGCGGCATTGAGATCGACCCCATCGGCCGGATCTACCTCAATTTTGCTGAACTGGAATTTAATGACTTCAGCAGCCTGATGGCTGAAATTCGCCGCATCTCCGGCGTGACCGACGTGCGCACCGTCTTATGGATGCCCTCCGAGCGCGAGCATCGCGCTATGGGTGCTCTGCTGGAGGCGCTGCCCGAGCCGGTGCTCTCCGTGGATATGAAAAGCAAGGTTGAGCTGGCGAACCAGGCCAGCTGTCAGCTTTTTGGTCAGAGCCAGGCCCGGCTGCGCAACCACACCGCCCCTCAGCTGATTAACGGCTTTAACTTCCAGCGCTGGCTGGAGGGCAATCCGCAGGCGTCGCACCATGAGCACGTGGTCATCAACGGGCAGAACTTCTTAATGGAGATCACCCCGGTACATCTCGAAGGCGAGGCCGGCGATCTGCTGCTCACCGGCGCGGTGGTGATGCTGCGATCGACTATCCGCATGGGTCGCCAGCTACAGGATCTGGTCAGCCAGGATGCCAGCGCCTTCAATCAGATTGTGGCCGCCAGCCCGAAGATGCGTCACGTCATCGACCAGGCTCGCAAGCTGGCCATGCTCAGCGCGCCGCTGTTAATCGTTGGCGATACCGGCACCGGCAAAGATCTGCTGGCCCATGCCTGCCACCTTGCCAGCCCGCGCGCGGCGAAGCCCTACCTGGCCCTGAACTGCGCCTCTATCCCTGAGGATGCGGTAGAGAGTGAGCTGTTTGGCCATGCGCCGGAAGGCAAAAAAGGGTTCTTCGAGCAGGCCAACGGCGGCTCGGTGCTGCTGGATGAGATCGGCGAGATGTCGCCGCGCATGCAGGTGAAGCTGCTGCGCTTCCTGAATGATGGTACTTTCCGCCGCGTCGGAGAGGATCACGAGGTTCACGTTGACGTGCGGGTGATCTGCGCAACCCAGCGGAATCTGGTGGAGCTGGTGCAGAAGGGGATTTTCCGGGAAGATCTCTACTATCGTCTGAACGTGCTGACGCTGGATCTGCCTCCGCTGCGCGATCGTCCTCAGGACATCATGCCGTTGACCGAGCTGTTCGTGGCCCGCTTTGCCGACGAACAGGGCGTCCCACGTCCCAAGCTCGCTGCCGATCTCAGTAACGTCCTGACCCGCTACAGCTGGCCGGGCAACGTGCGTCAGTTGAAAAACGCGGTCTACCGTGCGCTGACGCAGCTGGAAGGGTACGAGCTGCGCCCGCAGGACATTCTGCTGCCGGACTACGATGCGGGAACCGTGGCGGTAGGGGAAGAGGCGATGGAGGGATCGCTGGACGATATTACCAGCCGCTTTGAACGGTCGGTCTTGATTCAGCTCTATCGCAGCTACCCCAGCACGCGCAAGCTGGCGAAACGGTTGGGGGTGTCACACACTGCTATCGCCAATAAGTTGCGGGAATATGGTTTAAGCCAGAAGAAGGGCGAGGAGTAAAACAAGAGAGCCTTCAGCGATGAAGGCTCTTTTTTAATGCGGCTACGCTTACTGGGCCAGCGCTTGCAGGGCAGCCTCGTAGTCCGGCTCGTTGGTGATCTCGTTCACCAGCTCGCTGAACACAACGGTGTCGTTTTCGTCGATAACCACGACCGCACGTGCGGCCAGGCCTTTCAGCGCGCCATCGGCAATGCCTACGCCGTAGTTTTCGAGGAAGTCGGCGTTACGCAGGGTCGACAGGGTGATCACGTTGCTCAGGCCTTCCGCGCCGCAGAAGCGGGACTGGGCGAACGGCAGATCGGCGGAGATGCACAGCACCACGGTGTCTTTCATTTCGGTGGCGAGCTGGTTGAATTTACGCACGGAGGCGGCGCAAACACCGGTGTCGATGCTCGGGAACACGTTGAGAACTTTACGCTTACCTGCGAACTGCGCCAGCGTAACGTCGGTCAGATCTTTCGCGACCAGAGTGAAAGGGTGTGCTTTGCTACCCACTGCCGGAATAGCACCAGCAACAGCAACCGGGTTGCCCTGGAAATGAACGGTTTGTGACATGAATATCTTCCTGTTTACATATAGTTAACGTCGCCGCTAGTGTACGTGATCGGCCTTAATCACGGCAAACCTATTTTTGTCCCGCTTTTCAACACTATACTTTTAACATTCCGTTAAAGGAGCAAGGAATGAGAACAGTTAAGGTCTATGAAGAGAGCTGGCCGCTGCATTCGCCGTTCGTGATCTCGCGGGGCAGCCGTAGCGAGGCTCGGGTTGTGGTCGTTGAGCTGGAAGAAGAGGGGATAAAGGCGAGCGGAGAGTGCACGCCTTATCCACGCTATGGTGAGAGCGATGCGTCGGTGATTGCCCAGATCATGACCATCGTGCCGCAGCTGGAGAATGGCCTTAGCCGCCAGCAGCTGCAGTCCCTGCTGCCGCCGGGAGCCGCGCGCAACGCCGTTGACAGCGCCCTGTGGGATCTTGAGTCTCGTCGGCTGGGCGTCAGCCTCAAGGAGCATCTGGGCGTAGCGCTGCCGCCGGATTTGACCACGGCGCAGACGGTTGTGATTGGCACGCCGGAGCAGATGGCGGCCAGCGCGGCCGCGCTGTGGGAGAAGGGGGCGCGGCTGCTGAAGATCAAGCTCGATGACCGTTTAATCAGCGAGCGGCTGGTGGCTATACGTACCGCCGTGCCGGAGGCAACGCTCATTGTGGATGCCAACGAATCCTGGCACAGCGAAGGGCTGGCGGCGCGCTGTCAGCTGCTGGCGGATCTCGGCGTGGCGATGCTCGAGCAGCCGCTTCCTGCAAACAATGACGCCGCGCTGGAGAACTTTATCCACCCGCTGCCCATCTGTGCCGATGAGAGCTGCCACGCCCGCAGCAGCCTGAAAACCCTTGCCGGGCGCTATGAGATGATCAACATCAAGCTGGATAAAACCGGCGGGCTGACCGAGGCGCTGGCGCTGGCCAGCGAGGCGCAGGCCCAGGGGTTTACGTTGATGCTGGGCTGCATGCTCTGCACCTCCAGGGCGATCGCGGCGGCGTTGCCGCTGGCCTCCCAGGTGCGCTTTGCCGATCTTGACGGACCAACCTGGCTGGCGGTGGACGTTGAACCGGCGCTGCGCTTCAGCACCGGCCAGCTTCACCTCTGATCAGTCCAGCGCAGCAGGCGCGTCATCGCCTGCAAATAGCGCTCGCTGGCCTCATCGTTTGAGATCGGCGGCAACTCGGCGGTGATGCAGGGCAGGCCAATATCGGCGCACCAGCTGCCGAACGAGCCGGGCGTTTCGTAGCCGACGCTGCGCACCAGCGGCAAGGCAAACGCCCCGGCGAGCCAGTTACCCAGCGGGCTTTGGGTGGGATCCTCAATGCAGGCCAGCGGATCGTGAAACGACACTACCCAGGCCGGGTGCAGGCGGTGAATAAGCTGGCACAGGCTTTGGGTTTCCGGTTCTGAGCCCGGCGCATCACCCGCCAGTAGCACCACGTCCCGGGCGCTGGCGGCGCTGTTCCAGCGATAGACGGTCTCCCCGGCCCGCCAGTTAGCGGCGGGAAAGTTGCGGTTGAGATCGACCCCTTGGGCGTTGGCCCGCAGACCAAGCTGGCAGCCGTCGGGATTCACCGCCAGCACGACGTGGTGATGGCGCAGGGCAGGCTCAAGCGTACGCAACGCACAGGAGAGGGTGACAACAGCCGCGCTCTCGTCCCCGTGAGTGCCGGCGAGGATCAGCCCGCTCTCTCTGGAGGGAACGGGGGCGGGGAACCAGACAAGCGGCGCGCCGAGTCGCGAACGACCATAGTGCTCCATTACCGTAGCAAAAGCGCCCCGTTCGGCGCGTGGGCGTGAGGCGGTCATAGCAATCCTTTCAGACAGGGGATAAACAAAGTGTTAGGCAAAGCGCAGCGCTTTTCAAATTGTTTCATTCAGGATGCGAGCGAGGCAGTAAATATCACCTTATCTTGCTAAGCCGTTTGCATTTCTCCATGCGAAAACAAATAATTATCCCATCTTTTCTCTGGGCATTTGCTATAGGGTCATCTCATGAAATATCCCGTCTCCCTTCTTTGCGCTGCGCTGTGGCTATCCGGTCTCTCTTCACCCTCCTTTGCCGCAGACGTGCCTGCCGGAACCAGGCTGGCGTCGGAGCAGACGCTGGTGCGTCATATTAAAGATGAGCCTGCCACCCTCGATCCTGCTAAAGCCGTTGGGCTACCGGAGATTCAGGTGATCCGCGATCTCTATGAGGGGCTGGTAAACCAGAATGAGAAGGGGGAAATTATCCCCGGCGTGGCAACCAAATGGAGCACCAGCGATAACCGCAGCTGGACCTTTACCCTGCGCAAAGACGCCCGCTGGTCAGACGGCTCGCCGGTAACCGCCCAGGACTTCGTCTACAGCTGGCAGCGGCTGGTCGATCCTAAAACCACATCGCCTTTTGCCTGGTTTGCCGCGCTGGCAGGCATCGGCAATGCACAGAATATTATTGATGGCAAAGCTACGCCGGACACGCTGGCGGTGACGGCGGTTGACCCGCATACCCTGCGCGTACAGCTCGATAACCCGCTGCCATGGTTTGCTAACCTGGCCGCCAGCTTTGCCTTCTACCCGGTGCAAAAGGCCAATGTCGAGAGCGACAAAGCGTGGACCCAGCCGGGCAAGCTGGTGGGTAACGGGGCCTACGTGCTCAAGGATCGGGTGGTCAATGAGAAGCTGGTGCTGGAGCCTAACGCTCACTACTGGGATAATGGCAAAACGGTGATCAAATCCGTCACCTTTATTCCCATTAACCAGGAGTCGGCGGCAACCAAGCGCTATCTGGCAGGGGATATCGATATCACCGAGTCCTTCCCGAAAAACCTCTATCAGAAGCTGCTCAAGGATATCCCCGGTCAGGTCTATACCCCGCCGCAGCTGGGCACCTACTACTATGCCTTTAACACCCAGAAGGGCCCGACGGCCGATGCCCGCGTGCGCCTGGCGCTGAGCATGACTATCGATCGCCGCCTGATGGCAGAGAAGGTGCTGGGCACGGGCGAGAAGCCCGCCTGGCGCTTTACCCCCGAGGTGACCGCAGGCTTTACGCCCGATCCTTCAGAATTAGAGCAGTTGAGCCAGGCCGAGCTGAACGTGCAGGCTAAAACGCTGCTGCAGGCGGCGGGCTATGGGCCGAGCCGTCCGCTAAAGCTGACCCTGCTGTATAACACCTCTGAGAACCATCAAAAGATCGCTATTGCCGTGGCCTCAATGTGGCGCAAAAACCTTGGGGTAGACGTGAAGCTGCAAAATCAGGAGTGGAAGACCTATATCGACAGTCGCAACACCGGCAACTTCGATGTTATCCGCGCCTCGTGGGTAGGGGACTACAACGAGCCGTCCACCTTCCTGTCGCTGCTAACGTCCACCCACACCGGTAACATCTCCCGTTTCAACGATCCGGCCTATGACAAGGTGATGAAGCAGGCGGCGATGGAGCCGACCGCCAAAGCGCGCAACGTGGATTACAACGCGGCAGAGAAGATTCTGGCGCGGGAGGCACCCATTGCGCCAATCTACCAGTACACCAACGGGCGACTGATCAAACCGTGGTTGAAGGGCTATCCGATCAATAACCCTGAGGACGTAGCCTACACCCGGACGATGTATATCGTGGCGCACTAGCCGTTGCTGACTCCTGTCTGTAGATAGAGTCGATTAAATAAACTCCTCAAGCCAGGATGCAATATCCTGGGTTGGGAAGTTGTTGAGCGTTAGTCAAGAGGTACTCAACCGCATCGCCAGCGGGCTACGCTTGACGGGGCCTGAACGCGAACATCTGTTCATTCTGGCGTTTGGCCATCCGCCAGAGACCTATTTCACGCTCTCTACGGATATCACGCCGCGCCTGCAACGGGTGGTGGAGGCGTTTCGCTCTGACGTAGCGCGAGCGGGTGAATCGGCGGAAACGGCCAGCCTGATTGGCGAGCTTTCCCGTCAGAGCCATGAATTTGATGCGCTGTGGCGCAGTAACGATGTCGCCAGCCATGGGGAGGGTGTGAAGCGAATTAATCACCCGCAGGCGAGGAAGATAGAGCTGGAGTTTTCAACGTTTATGGTAGAAGGGCGGCCCGATCTCGCGATGTTGGTTTTTAACCCGGCCAATGAAGAGAGCCGCCGTAAAGTTGACGAGCAGGTAAGACAATCCTTGTCTTACGGCGGCGCTTCAGACCGCCATTACGCCGCCATCCACGAATAGCTCATCCCCTGCAACGAATCGGCTCTCGTCAGAAGCCAGGAACAGTACGGCGCTGGCGACTTCATCTACCTCACCCAGCCGGCCGAACGGTGCCATATTTTGGAAAACCTCTTCCATGCCGTCATTGGCTTGCAAGTAGCTCTGCATCGCCGGAGTAAGGATCATTCCCGGCGAAACCACGTTCACCCGGATGCCCCGCGCTTTCAGATCGGTGGTCCAGGTGCGGGCAAATGAGCGGATGGCGGCTTTTGTCGCGCTGTATACCGACAGGCTGCCGATGCCCTTGCTGCCCGCCACCGAACCGGCAAGGATCACCGTACCGCCGGTAGTCATTAGCGGAAGCGCTTTCTGCACCGTATAGAGCGTACCTTTGACATTGACGCTGAACACCCGGTCAACGTGGGCGTCGTCTATCTCATCAAGCGCTGCAGATTCAGAGATACCGGCATTGGCGAAAACGACATCGATCCGGCCACGCTCGTGTGCGATGCGCTCATAAAGTCGATCGAGGCTGGCAGGATCGGCGACGTCTCCCTGTATGCCAACCGCCCCGTGACCAATCTCCTTCACTGCGATATCCAGCGGCTCCTGACGTCGCGCCGTCACGTACACCTGCGCACCCTCTGCGGCAAAGCGTTTTGCTGTCGCCAGACCGATCCCGTCGCTGCCCCCGGTAATTACCACGACTTTATTGGCAAATTTTTGGCTCATTTCATCACCTTTTCATTAAGTGGAGGATTGTTCCACTTAATAAAGGGTAGTAGCCTCCGCTTAGCGTACAACCACGAGGGCACAAAATGGATAACGAAACGGGATTACGTGCCGATGCACAGCGCAACCGCGAGCGCATTGTTGCTGCCGCCGAAACGGTATTTCTTGAGCAAGGCGCAGGCGCGTCGCTGGAAGAGGTGGCCCGACGTGCAGGGGTTGGCATTGGCACGCTCTATCGGCGCTTTCCCTCCCGCGAGGTACTGCTGGCGGCTGCCTGGAATGTACGTCTTCTTAATTTTGCACAAGTGAGCCGCGCAGGAGATGACGCGCGCGATCCGTTCAGCACGATGTGCGCTTTTTTGGAAGGACTGGTGCGGAACACACAAATCTGGCGGGGGCTGGCGTCATCCCTTGGCACGGTTCTCCAGAGCGGTACGCCGGGCTGTATGGCGGTAACTGAGGAGGGGCGCAGACTGCTGATCCGCGGGCAAGAGGCCGGTTCCTTCCGGAGCGATATCACTTTTGACGATATTGTTTACATCGTCATCGCCGTTTCCCTGGCAGCTGAACAGGAGAATGCCTCAACAACGCGCATTGCCCATCTGGTCGATCTGTTCCTGAATGGGATCCAGGCGCAATAAATGCTTTGTCATGGAACGACCCTATACATAATCTGGCCCTAAAAGCGCCTGCCTGCAGGCAAACAATCAGGCAGCGTTAACCATTTTCACTATTAAAATCAAAGGCCTCTAACT
The DNA here is from genome assembly GCF_024656065.1 of Pseudescherichia sp. L3. Classification (NCBI taxonomy): domain Bacteria; kingdom Pseudomonadati; phylum Pseudomonadota; class Gammaproteobacteria; order Enterobacterales; family Enterobacteriaceae; genus Pseudescherichia; species Pseudescherichia sp. L3. Next base: position 1,549,645 of record NZ_JANKYC010000001.1, on the reverse strand, counting down.
CTATGGCATCATGGCTGCAAAAGAAGGTAATCTCTTGCTTATAGCGACCAAACAGCTCCCGTAACTGCTGTTGCGTACGGTGTCTCGTGCCGTTATCCATCGCCATCATCCACTGATAAAAACGCAGGCCGGGCGTACAGTGCGGTTTTTGCAGGTCCATTTCGCCGCGGTAGAACCAGGCGTCACCCCCATGCAGTAGCCACCCGTTTGGCTGGCTTACGGCAATACCTGCATGCCCGGTGGTATGGCCTGCCAGGGGGACGAGCAGGATCTCCGGGGGCAACCCTTGCAGGGCCGTAACCGCCTCGAAACCGTACCATGTTTCCCCCTGCGGTTTGTAGCCTGTCCAGCCAGATATCCCGCCCCACTGGCCGGGCCGATAGCGCTCGCGTGCCAGCCAGCTGTGCCGCTGCTGTGCGGTATCGATCTCTGTTTGCAGCAGGTGTATCCGTGCGTGAGGAAAATCCGTCAGCCCACCCGCATGGTCAAAATCAAGATGCGTAAGGATGATATGCCGGACATCATCTGCCCTGAATCCCAGCGCTTCTATACGCGAGCGGGCCGTCAGCATTTCCCGTCTTTGAATATTATTCATTACCCGGAAAAAGCCTGACAGCCGTTTTTCCGGCTGACGGACATCGTCCCGGCCAAACCCTGTATCAACCAGCACTAATCCGTCCCGGTCAGTTTCAATAAGCAGACAGTGGCATACCAAATGGGCAAACACGCCTTTACTAAAACCATCAAATAGTGCGCCGCCTACCGGACACATACACCCGCAGTTAAGATGATGAACTTTCATATTTTCCTCTCGGTTATGTGTGATGGCCTACTTAATCATGTTAGGACATACCTCTCTTTCTGCGCGAAGTATCGGTAGGGGCGATATCTGTTTGCGCCCCAGATGACAATATTGTCATCCTCCTGTCAGGTAGTCAGGACAACCGGACGGGTATAACAGCAGGGTGATTAACTCAGGAGAATTAAAGATGAAAAAGCCTATCGCTGCCCTGTCCCTCGCCATGCTGCTTGCTGCTCCGGGCGTGGCGCTCTCAGCCCAGCCAGCGGCGGTCTATGACATGACGCAGGAGCTTGGCAGCAAGCTGGTTACAGAGGCACTGTCTGTCTGTCATGGTATGAACCGTCAGGGGGTAGCGGCCGTCGTGGATCGTGGCGGAAACCTGGTTGCGCTGATGAGGGATGATAACGTGGGGCCGCATAATACGCAGGCTGCGTGGCGAAAGGCTTTCACGGCATTGTCGACGAAAACACCGACTAAACAGCTCGCTGTTAAGGCGCAATCCTCCCCGGACTCCGTTAACCTTAATACCGTTAATGAATTACTGCTGCTGGGCGGCGGCGTACCGGTTAAGTATCGCGGTCAGGTCATTGGTGCCGTTGGCATGGCGGGAACCGGGGGCGCAGAGTCTGACGACCAGTGTGGTGCCGACGCCATTAAAAAGGTATTGGACGAAAACCACCAGGAGTAACACCAGCAGAAGAGGAGACCGGCGGGCGAAGGGTTAGCTCGCCGGTGGGTGTTCCAAACGGGATTTTTATGACGAAGGCAGTTCCAGAACTTCTCCGCCTTCCTGCGCCAGGCGTGCCAGATAGCGCGATGCATCCAGGATCTGCCACGGGAAATAGAGGCCAGACGCGACTGGCGGCATGCCATCCAGGCCGATAAGCCGCTCAAGGAGCAAGGCTATCCCCATTCCCGTCAGCGGTGCCGCGCCGCCCGGATGCACGACCGCGTGTCGGGTGTGAAGGGCCTGCCCAGCGTGATCCAAACCAGAAATATCCAGCAGGATCTCCGTTGATAATGCGCCGCCTTTACGTCGGCTTGAGCTGACCCCCTGACCCAAGTCGAACTGAACGCTGCGCGCGCCGGTCGCGGCGGCCAGACCCGTCACGTCGATTGAGGAGAAGCCGGCGGCATGAATTTCAGTGCCGTCCAGCGCGGAGAAAACGGTTTTGGCATCATCGCCCTCGCGCCAGAGCCAGATACCCTCCCGGAGCGTGAGTGCCGCAGGCAGAAGGTGATTCAGATGTTCGAAATCTGCGGCCACCGCCGGACCGCCGGTATCCTCTTCATCAACCAAAGCACCAATGCGGATCTCCTCTACCTGGCTGAATGATTTCGCCAGATGGAGCGCAGGCACCGTGGTTGCGCCTACCAGCCACTCGTAGCCAAGCACGATCGCCGAGGCCGTTGGGGCATGCATAAAGCTGGCGATTTCCGGGGCTATCTCGAATATTCCCGACGAGATACTCAGATGCGGTACGCCGCGTTTCTGGGCGAAGCGGAGGCTGGCAAGGGTGTGATCCTTATAGAGAACGACCACCGCGCTGACGTTTTGCTCACCCAGGCCCAGATCGTCAGAGGCCGTGTCGATTACAACACCTTGCGCATGACCCATTTCTGCCGCTGCGCGCTGAGCCTTGCTAAGATCGCGTCCCCCTATGAGCAGAGGAACATCAGGATAAATGGCCTGTATTGCCCGAGCGGTCTGGTGACCAATAGCGCCGGAACCGCCCATTAACAGGATAGGATCGAATGACATAAGCGTTTCTCCTCGTTTACGTGACAAGCTACGAACGGCCAGGGATGCGGGCAATTACCTTGATTTCGAAATCAAATCCTGCGAGCCAGGTAACGCCAACGGCTGTCCAGTTTGGATAGGGAGGTTGTGGGAAAATAGCCTGTTTGACCTGCATGATCGTGGGAAACTGATTTTGTGGGTCAGTATGGAAGGTGGTGACATCGATAAGATCGTCAAAGGTGCAGCCCGCAGCCGCCAGCGTGGCCTTCAGGTTATCAAATGCCAGCTGCACCTGAGCAGCAAAATCCGGCTCCGGCGTGCCATCGGCGCGGCTTCCCACCTGGCCAGAGACAAACAGCAAATCGCCGGAACGGATCGCGGCAGAGTAGCCGTGCTCTTCATAGAGCGCATGGCGGCTGGCGGGGAAAATCGGTTCGCGCTGAATCATAGGGTATCCTTTACTTTTGTTCAGGGTGAAAAAAACGTAAAGCGCAGCACGGATATATGGTTTAATATACGCGGCGTATGTGAAATTAAGCACACATACGCCGCGTATGTCAAATAGATATGGAGAGGGTATGGTTGCCAAGCGACGCAGCGAAACGATGGAAGAGAACCGCGAAAAACTGATCGCGGCAGCGCGGAAATCCTTTGCTGAAAAGGGGTTTGCCGCTGCTTCAATGGATGAGTTAACCGCCAGCGTTGGGCTAACACGTGGCGCGCTCTATCACAATTTTGGCGATAAAAAGGGGCTGCTTGCCGCCGTGGTAGCTCAGATTGATGGTGAGATGGCAGAACGTGCCAGGGCTGATGCCTCTCATGCCAGCAACGACTGGGAAAGGTTGTTGGCCGAGGGCGTTGCCTACATCAAGATGGCGCTGGATCCAGAGGTGCGGCGCATCGTGCTGCTTGATGGCCCGGCGTTTCTGGGCGATCCTGCCCAGTGGCCTGGGCAGATTAGCTGCCTTGACGCCACCCGCCAGACGGTTAAAAAAATGCTTGAGGACGGCGTGCTTAAGGCCGTAGATGCCGATGCCGCAGCGCATATGTTAAACAGCGCTGCGATGAACGCGGCGATCTGGATCGCGGCCAGCAACGAGCCGGAGAGGGCGCTGCCGAAAATTATTGACGTGTTTACGCAACTGGCAAGTGGCTTACGCCAAAGCTCGTAAGAAGCATAATCATATTAAACACACACATGATGGCTAGAAAGTGCGTTGCTGACGTAGCGGTGAATCATTAACGCAGGTGGATCACCTACCGGGGGGACGTTTTCCGTTCCAAACCATACTGGATTGGCCGGGCAGACGGAGCCACAGATATAAGCTGGAATGCCTGCAAACGTGCCTGCTACCGGCCTGTGCACGTGGCCAGAAGACAGGGCGAGCAGCCTGTTTGGGGTATCTCGAATAAGCGCTTCCAGCTTGCCCAAACCTTTGCACAGGGTTTCATCCAGGGTCGGTATGCCGGAAGCGAATACGTGATGATGCATAAACAGCAGCGATGGAGAGTTTTCGGCGTCGCTAAATTGTTTATCCAGCCATGCGAGGTGGTCAGTCACATTACCATAGTCCTGATTATCCACCGTAGAATCCAAACCGATCAACCGCAGGCTGCCAGCGTCATGAATGAAGTGCAAAGCTTCCGTGGATGCATCATTTGTCCACGGACTCTCACCCCATACCGAACGTATCAGATGTCGATCGTCTGAGTTTCCCGGCAGTATCAAGGAGGGGTAACTCTGCTGATCTAAACGCGCCGCTATCTGTTTATATCCTTCAAGCCAGTGGTTATCCGTTAAATCACCGGATAGTACCAAAACATCCGGTTGCAACTGCGCCAGCCATGCAAGCACACGGTCAAATCGAGACAAGCAATCATTTTCAGGTGAGGCGTGAATATCTGAAACCTGCGCTATCAACATTGGTTTTTCCTTATCATGAGAGTCGGAACAATAGGCGGCTCCTAACACAGGCTCAGGAATTGGCTCATCTCATCACGGCTGGAAAGGCTAATCTGTTTTGCCGGACTGGCTTTTGCAAACACCGCCAGATGTCCCTGATAGCTGCTCGATCCCGTTCGCGTCTCATACGCGGCCGCCCAGTCCAGAAGCGCCGCAAAATCGGTCGCGGAGCCGCTGTTTCGTATTCCCCGGGCCTTGATATTATCTACGCATTCGGTGGGGGCAGGGGTTAGCCAGATAATATGCGTAGCGTAGGCAACAACGCTCTCGGCAATCCAGCCATAGACGCCCTCTATAATCCAGCGCGATTCACGCGCGATCGCCAGCGCGTCCTGCAAAACAGCTTCTTTTGCTCGAGCCTTACCGTAACCGCCTGGTTCCCAGTTAAGTGTGTCTAAATCCGTGACAGGCAGTGCGATCTTTTCTGCCAGTCGCATAGCCAACCAGCTTTTCCCCGATCCGCTATTGCCTATGATGAGCACACGTTGTATGTCACCAGGCATCGATCAGCCTTCAACCAGCGTAGTGTTAAATTCCAGGCCGGGCATCATCTGCGTAAGGCCGTCGGTGAGCATGTTGCCTGCGGCGTGCAGCGCATCAAGGGGCATCTCCGGCAGGCTTTCCAGAATAAACCACATCTCTCGATCGGATGCGCTTAGACGGGTGCGAACGCCCTGACGCCAGTTCCAACGGCGACAGGTTACGCCGATATCGTCACGCCAGATAACTTCCCCCGGCTCCGGCGACTCGGCGGTGGGCAAGCCCTCCTTGAAAGTATCGAACGTTTCCGTACCGTCGGCAATGACCAACCTCGGCAGGCCGCTGTAGGCAGCGAAATTTTCTCCGCCCACCGGCACAGCATAGCGCAGGCTAACTGCATTATAGAGATCGACAACCGGATCCAGCGCCGCCATGGTGCCGTCCCGCAGCACCCGCTTACGCAGCGCTTCAGCAGAGCAGGGTGTACGTTTGGGCTTGGCACCAAAGGCTTTGAACACCTCACTCCAGGCGTTCAGATGACTTTCTGCCCACGCGGGTTGACCGTCAAGCACGGCCTGACAGGCCTCTTTCAACGCTCGCTCCCCAAGCTGAATATCACCCAGCGGCGCGGCTTTCACATAGATACTTAACGCACGAAAGCCGGGAGCGATACGTGCCAGCTCCGGGCTGATTGACGGTAACGGTATGGACATCGCATAATCCTTTAATGACTGATTTATTCCATGATATCGACCGATGACCAAAAAAGTCAATATAGCGACCACAAGCGGTGCCGACGTTAGCACCATCAATCAAGCGGTTTCCCAGCGCATCAAGCTCTACCGCAGCCAAAAAAAGCTGTCGCTCGACGAGCTTTCGCGCCTGGCCGGCGTCAGCAAGGGGATGCTGGTGGATATTGAAGGCTGTAAGGCTAATCCCAGCATTGCGTTGCTGTGCAAAATTGCAGCGGCAATGAACGTCTCCGTTGCCGACATCGTGAACGTTGCCAGTGAACCGACGGTACATCTTATCGACCGGAGTGATATTCCCGTGCTGTGGCAGGGAGATAAGGGCGGAAGCGCGAAGCTGCTGGCGGGTACACGCGGGCCGGATATGCTGGAGCTGTGGCAGTGGGTGATGCAACCCGGCGAAGCGTTTGCCTCATCGGGCCATCCTGCCGACACCTGCGAGCTGCTGTTTGTCAACCGGGGCCAGCTCACGCTTCAGGTTGATGGACGTGATTATGTTATTAACGAAGGGTGCTCGGCGGTGGCCAGCACCGACCGGCCCCATGCCTATAAAAATAACACCCGCGACGCGATTGAATTCACCATGACGGTGTATGAAAAAAGCCGCTGATAGTGACCGGAAAATAATTAGCGTGTAGGCCCGGTAAGCGCAGCGCCACCGGGCTTGTATGTGTTCATCCTCGTAAATAAAGAGAGTGTTCAGTCTTGCCTGGCGGCGTCGCTGACGTCTGAGCCAACCCCTCTCCACCTTCCTGACCCAGAGGCGCAACCCTGGACAGAGGCGTGGCCCAGTGCCAAACCTGATTATGACCGGGTTAACAAACTTCTCAACAAGTCACCTGTAAACCAGCAGAACCTGCCAGGGAACCACCATAATTAGTAGGGATACACACATCTAGGAGACAATCATGAACGAGTTACCAAAGAACAATATCGACGAGTTCAAAACCCACTTTCATGGGAAAGTGATCCTTCCTGACGATGCCGGTTACGACGACGTACGCCAGATCTGGAATGCCATGATCGACCGCAAACCCGCCCTGATTGCCCGCTGCGTGTCGGCTGAGGATGTCGTCCAGGCTATCGAATTTGGACGTACAAACCATCTCCTTATCTCAATCCGAGGGGGAGGACATAATATCGCCGGTAATGCGGTATGCGACGACGGGCTGATGATCGATCTCTCGTTAATGAAGGAAGTGCTTATAGATCTGAATACTCATAGGGCCAGCGTCGAGCCAGGCTGCACGCTTAACGATTTTGATGAAGCAGCACAGGCTCATGGCCTGGCCACACCCCTGGGTATCAATTCGACGACGGGTGTCGCTGGCCTGACGCTCGGCGGCGGTTTCGGTTGGCTAAGCCGGAAGTACGGGATGACGATAGACAATCTGCTCTCCGTCGAGGTTGTTACGGCAGATGGCCGTCAGCTGCATGCCAGCGAAGCTGAAAATGCGGAACTCTTTTGGGGGCTACGGGGTGGGGGTGGCAACTTTGGCGTGGTAACTCGCTTCGAATTCCAGCTTCATCCTGTTGGACCGAACGTGCTGAGCGGACTCATCGTCTTTCCGTTTGAGCAGGCAAAAAGCGTTATCTCGCAGTTCGCCCGATTCACTGAGACGATGCCGGATGAGCTAAATGTCTGGATGGTCACGCGCGCGGCGCCTCCGCTACCTTTCCTGCCCGAGGAGGTGCATGGGAAAGAGATGGTTGCGCTCGCGCTATGCTATGCGGGCGACCCCAAAGAGGGTGAGAAGCTGATCGCGCCGCTGCGTGAGTTTGGCACCGTGCTCGGCGAGCACATCGGTGTACAGCCCTACGTTGCCTGGCAGCAGGCATTCGATCAGCTGCTGGTAAAAGGAGCTCGTAACTACTGGAAGTCACACAATTTCTCGCAGCTCAACGAGGGCGTTATCGATGCGATCGTCGAGTCCGCAGCAAAATTGCCGTCACCGCATTGTGAAATATTTATTGGGACAATTGGCGGCCAGACGGCCAGCGTAGCGCCCGACGCCATGGCCTACTCGAACCGGGATGCCAACTACGTAATGAACGTGCATGGTCGCTGGGAGACCGCCGCCGAGGATGAGCGCTGCATCGCCTGGGCGCGCGACTTTTTCGCAAAATCACAACCCTTTGCCAGCCGCGGAGCCTATATCAACTTCCTTACTCAAGATGAGACCGACCGCATTGCCTTTGCTTACGGTGCAACGTGGGATCGACTGGTAGAGTTGAAGAATAAGTACGATCCGACAAACCTCTTCCGGATGAATCAGAACATCAAGCCGGAATAGGCCAGGTAGCGCGCCTGACATAGCATTAAACCAATGCAAAACGTCAGGCGCAGTTCCAAATAGCTTTCAGGTAGTAGGGCATTTCCGGCAGGGTTTCCAAAATAAACCCCATCGCGCAACACCATATTGCTGATAAATGAAATATTAAAAAGTTATTTTTCAAAGGGGTGTCATATTTAATCTGCCTGGGGTTGATTCTTTGACGTTGGCACCGTTCCTATATCCCTCCGACTACTAATTTAAGCAAGGCTACACTCTATTTTAGGTTTGTGATTGCTTCTTATTATTAAGGAATCTTAGGGTTGCTCTGTATGATATATTTTGCTGAAAAATAGAGCAAATCGAGCGGGCATCTAACATATAATCCTGCTTTTACAGTAGTGAGTGGTACAAAATTCCACCTTGGTACAAATTGATATCACTTAACAGCAAACACATTATAGGTTAAGAATAGAGGTGAAAAAGCGTATTTCCGATGATATAAAGCTGTTATCTCCTGCTGATGTACTAGGGTGCTTTTTATGTTCCGAAATATGAGTGTGCGCACGTTCATAATGATATACTTGTTTGCTTCATTAGGGCTAATGAATATATTAGTGATAGCTCTCACAAAAAATAATACCCTGATGCTGCTAATTTGCGCGGTATCCGTTTTAACCCTTTCTTTTATGTGGCTATATCTTACAACCTATCTTGTCTCACCTATTAATACGGTGAAAAAAAGTATCGATGAGGTCACGGCGGGAAACCTGTCTGTGACAATCCCTGAGTTTGGCAACAACTGTGCGGGGCGCCTGATCCCCGGTATTAACAATCTTGCCAGCAACATCTCCACCCTGGTGCGTGAAATCCGTGCCTCCTCCCAATCTGCGATGGATCTCTCCGAACAGCTCGCTGCTCGCAGTACCGAACTGTCGGTGAAAACCGAGGAGCAGTCTGCGGCGCTTATCCAGACGGCGTCCAGCATGGAGCAGATGGCTGCCAGCACCAAAAATAACGCGGGTAATACCCAGCTTGCCAGCCAGCAGGCAGATGAGGCGACCCGCTGCGCACGTCAGGGGGGCGAGCTGATGACGCAGGTGGCGGCCAATATGCAATCCATTACCGACTGCGCGCGCCAGATGACGGAAATTATCTCTCTGATTGATGGCATAGCCTTCCAGACAAATATTCTGGCGCTCAATGCGGCGGTAGAGGCAGCGCGGGCAGGGGAGCACGGTAAAGGCTTCTCGGTGGTAGCCGGTGAGGTACGCCATCTTGCTCACCGCAGCGCTGAAGCGGCAAAAAGCATCAAATCACTGATTGACGTTACTGCGCAGAACGTCTCCCAGGGCGTCACCATCGTTGATGAGGCGGAGAAGAACATGCTTGAGATCGTCTCCGGCTCCGGACTATTGAGTAAGCTAATGGATGAGGTTTCCGTGGCGACGCTACAGCAGGAGAAGGGTATCGCACAGATCACCCAGGCACTCTCCGAGCTGGAACGCGTCACGCAAAGCAACGCCACGATGGTTGACGAGCTGGCTGGATCCTCCGACGTGCTTAAGCGTCAGGTGATTGAACTGCAAGGCAGAACGCGTAACTTCCGCCTGGCGGGTTCTGCGCCTGCGGGAAATTCACCTTTTCCCCTGCAAATTCAGTGTAATGGCTAATTTTCAGATTACTTACTGACGCCGCCCAGCTAGACTGTCACTATTAGCATGCTAAATGTGGAGGAGCCGTGGAGGCGATTAAGGGATCGGACGTTAACGTGCCGGATGCGGTTTATGCATGGCTGCTGGACGGCAAAGGGGGCGTAAAGCCGCTGGGCGATGATGACGTTATTGACGGTGACCATCCTTGCTGGTTGCATCTCAACTATACCCAGCCGGAGAGCGCCCAATGGCTGGCATCTACGCCGCTGCTGCCTAATAACATCCGCGATGCGCTGGCTGGCGAAAGCCTGCGCCCGCGCGTTACCCGTATGGGCGAGGGAACGCTAATCACGCTGCGCTGCATCAACGGCAGCACCGACGAGCGTCCCGATCAACTGGTCGCCATGCGTCTCTATATGGATGAGCGGCTGATTGTCTCTACCCGCCAGCGGAAAGTGCTGGCGCTGGACGACGTGGTCAAGGATCTGGAGGAGGGAACCGGGCCGGTGGACTGCGGCGGCTGGCTGGTGGACGTCTGCGATGCGCTAACCGATCACGCCAGCGAATTTATCGAAGAGCTGCACGATAAGATTATTGACCTGGAAGATAATCTGCTCGACCAGCAGATCCCGCCCCGCGGTTTTCTCGCCCTGCTGCGCAAGCAGCTGATTGTGATGCGCCGCTATATGGCTCCCCAGCGTGACGTCTATGCCCGGCTGGCCAGCGAGCGTTTTCCGTGGATGAATGACGATCAGCGTCGCCGGATGCAGGATATCGCCGACAGGCTGGGTCGCGGCCTTGATGAAATTGATGCCTGTATTGCCCGTACCGCTGTTATGACCGATGAGATCACCCAGGTCATGCAGGAGTCGCTGACGCGCAGAAGCTATACCATGTCACTGATGGCGATGGTCTTTTTACCCAGTACGTTCTTAACTGGCCTGTTTGGCGTGAACCTGGGCGGGATCCCCGGCGGTGAGTGGCATATGGGCTTTCCGCTGTTCTGCCTGATGCTGGTGGTGCTGATCGGTGGAGTCACGTGGTGGCTGCATCGCAGTAAATGGCTGTAAAATTTCACATTTTTAACAAAATATGAACATGGAAACGCCGTTTTATTTGCGCGAAATCAATAAACAAAAAGGCCAATCAGGGCAATATCTATCTCGCAGGTGAATGCAACGTCAAGCGATGGGCGTTGCGCTCCATATTGTCTTACTTCCTTTTTTGAATTACTGCATAGCACAATTGATTCGTACGACGCCGACTTATAATAGTCGGCTTTTTTTTGCCTCTTGTGCATCAGCTTCTACCCTTAAAGAGAGCGATGCCATCACCCGGAGGTAAAATATGTCCAGCCTTACCTTATTGAATCCCACTGACTCTCTGCCCGCCGATCCCGTGCCGACCGATCCGGTCCCGGTTCCTGAGCCTATTCCCCGGCCACAGCCGTTGCCCGATCCGCCGCCGAACGAGGAGCCGATTAAAATGTCGCGTTAAAGAGGCAGATCTGAGAGGATACGCGCCTGCTGACGTAGCCTTTTACCGCGAGAAAATATTGTGACCGCTTTTTCAACACTGAACACCCTGCCCACAGCCCAGCTCGATAATCTTAACGAGCTGGGTTACCACACCATGACGCCCGTGCAGGCTGCGGCGCTGCCCGCGATCCTTGCCGGTCAGGATGTGCGCGTGCAGGCAAAAACCGGCAGCGGTAAAACGGCGGCGTTTGGCCTGGGCCTGCTGCAGCACATCGATGCCAGCCGCTTTCAGACTCAGTCTCTGATCCTTTGTCCTACCCGTGAGCTGGCCGATCAGGTAGCGAACGAGATGCGTCGACTGGCGCGCTATATGCCAAATATCAAAATTCTGACCCTCTGCGGCGGCCAACCCTTTGGCGCGCAGCGCGACTCGTTGCAGCACGCGCCGCATATTATTGTTGCCACGCCGGGTCGCCTGCTGGATCACCTGCAGAAGGGCACCGTCAACCTCGACGCTCTGCAAACGCTGGTGATGGATGAAGCGGACCGGATGCTGGATATGGGCTTCAGCGACGCCATTGACGAGGTGATCCGCTTCGCGCCTGCATCACGCCAGACGCTACTCTTCTCTGCTACCTGGCCTGAAGCCATCGCGGCGATCAGCGGCCGCGTACAGCGTTCGCCGCAGACTATTGAGATCGACACCGTTGATGCGCTGCCTGCCGTTGAGCAGCAGTTCTTTGAGGTTTCGCGCCAGGGCAAAATCGGCCTGCTGCAGAAGCTGCTCAGCCAGCACCTGCCTGCCTCCTGCGTGGTCTTCTGCAATACCAAAAAGGACTGTCAGGAAGTCTGTGACGCGCTGAACGACGCAGGCCAGGAGGCGCTGGCCCTGCATGGCGATCTTGAGCAGCGCGATCGCGACCGGACCCTGGTACGCTTTGCTAACGGTAGCGCCCGCGTGCTGGTTGCAACCGACGTTGCCGCCCGTGGCCTGGACATTAAAGCCCTTGAGCTAGTAGTGAACTACGAGCTGGCATGGGATCCGGAAGTGCACGTGCACCGCATTGGACGTACCGCTCGCGCTGGTAACAGCGGCCTGGCTATCAGCTTCTGTGCCCCGGAAGAGGCGCAGCGCGCCAATATCCTTGCTGAGATGCTCCAGATCAAGCTGAACTGGCTGAACGCGCCCGCCAACGTCAAGATCGTGCCGTTGGAAGCGGAGATGGCCACGCTGGTCATCGACGGCGGTAAAAAAGCCAAGATGCGTCCGGGCGACGTGCTGGGTGCGATGACCGGAGATATGGGATTAAACGGGGCGGATATCGGCAAGATCACCGTGCATCCGGCGCATGTCTACGTTGCAGTGCGGCAGAGCGTTGCTCGCCAGGCGTGGAAGCAGTTACAGAGCGGTAAGATCAAAGGCAAGAGCTGCCGGGTAATGCTGCTGAAGTAGGGCAGAGAAGGGCAGGAATAGGGCTCTCCGGGGATCGTCCACCGGAGAGCCAGTGCGTTATTTCACTTCCACTACGTTGAGGCGCAGGGCATCCAGCGGCGTCTCGTCCTCTTCCGGCTGCCAGCCCGCGGGCTGCAACGGAATAGGTTCACGATCGAACGCCAGATCGCCGCCGTCTACCACTTCCGAACCGTGGGTAATGCCTTTAAAGTCAAACAGCGAGATATCGTTCAGGTGCGACGGCACCACGTTCTGCATGGCGCTGAACATGGTTTCGATGCGGCCCGGGTAGCGCTTGTCCCAGTCGCGGAGCATGTCGGCAATCACCTGGCGCTGAAGGTTTGGCTGGGAGCCGCACAGGTTGCAAGGGATGATCGGGTAGCCTTTAGCCTGGGCAAAACGCTCGATGTCTTTCTCCCGGCAGTAGGCCAGGGGACGGATGACAATATGCTTGCCGTCATCGCTCATCAGCTTCGGCGGCATGCCTTTCATTTTTCCGCCGTAGAACATATTCAGGAACAGGGTCTGCAAGATGTCGTCACGATGGTGGCCAAGGGCGATTTTGGTCGCGCCCAGCTCCGTTGCGGTGCGGTAGAGAATGCCGCGACGCAGGCGTGAGCAGAGTGAGCAGGTGGTTTTCCCCTCGGGGATCTTCTCTTTCACGATGCCGTAGGTATTCTCTTCGACAATCTTATACTCAACGCCTAACTGCTCGAGATAGGCAGGCAGAATATGCTCCGGAAAGCCCGGCTGCTTCTGGTCAAGGTTTACCGCTACCAGCGAGAAGTTAACCGGCGCGCTCTGCTGCAGGTTACGCAGGATCTCCAGCATGGTGTAGCTGTCCTTACCGCCGGAGAGGCACACCATGATGCGATCGCCCTCCTCAATCATATTGAAGTCAGCAATGGCTTCGCCCACGTTACGACGCAGGCGTTTCTGCAATTTGTTTAAGTTGTACTGCTCTTTCTTGTTAACTTCTTGATTTTGCGACATTTATTAATCACTCAAATCTTCAATGGGGCATAGACGGGACAAAACGAATTAAAACGCGAGCTTATCGTTAAGCATGGCCACCTGCTCAGTGTTCAGATCTTCAATCCAGGACGCGTATATCTCGTAAACCATCTGCGCGTTTTCGTGCCCCATCTGATTGGCTATAAAAGACGGGTTTGCGCCTGCGGACAAAAGCCAACATGCAAATGTGTGGCGTGTATGGTACGGATTACGGCGACGAATGCCAGCACGTTTTACACTGGCGTTCCATCTTGACCCGATACTGGACAATGAATAATAAGGCTTCTGCTTTCCCTTTGCTGGCCGGGGCATAAAAACGAAACGAAGTTGCTGCTTCTCAGTCAGGCCGTATTCACGATGATAGAAAACGATCTCTGTTTCAGGAAACCCGGTTGTCAGCTTCTTTTGTTCTTTCAGAGCATCCAGCGCTGGCGTTAGCAGCTGCAGTGTCCGGATGCCTGCCTGCGTCTTGGGTGGCCCAAACATTCCCAGGGTGTTCAGGTTCCTGGAGACGTTAACCGTACCCGCCTCGAGATCGATATCTTCCCATGCAAGCGCAGCGATCTCACCATGCCTGAGCCCGGAATACACAGCGAACTTCCACATATTATGGCTCTGGCCGCTCAGAGCTGACATTAGCCTGGCAAACTCCTCTCGCATCAGAGGATCCGGTTTGGGGTTGCTCTTCTGTAGCTTCTTGACGCCTTCAAATGCCTTGCTCTCAGTGAATCCAGATTTATAGGCAAAGCGCAGTAGAGAGCAAAGCAAAGAGATGTAATTATCGACCGTACGCACAGTTCGGCCAATTTTATTTGAGCGCCTGTCCAGAGGATACAGGGTTGAGCCATGCAGTAGCTCACTCCGGTAGCGAAGCACATCGTTATAGCTAATCTCCCTGATGACTGTGCTCTTCCCTATGACTGATTTAAGCGTTGATATCTGCGAGCCAGTTTTGCGCAGGGTGTTTGCACAGAGCTCAATTTCACGATTTTTTAGCCAGGTATCAGCGAGCTCGCCGAACGTGTTAATGATGAGCGTATTTTGAACGGTCTGCGCCTGCTTCGAGTCAGGAAAACGCGAGCGGTAATTGAACTGACCGAGGTTGATCTCGCTAACGACCAGCATGCGCAGCTGACCCGCTTTTTTGATGTTTGCAGGGGTGATAAGCCACCCCTTGAGTACTTCGCGACAACGCTTACCTTTATACATGAACCAGATCCGGATGCTTTGACCTCTTATCTCCACGCCCTTGGGCAAATCAGACATCCTATGCATCCTGAATCATTTGGTTGATCTTGGGGTAGTTGTACCAGGTAATGCCGCGCAATGTTTTTTCCCCTGATGGTGAGACGCGTTTAAAGTGCACGCCTTCAATCCAACACCCTTGACGATATTTTTCGATCTGACGGTTATCGAGGCCCGTTCTGGCAGTGAGCCTTTCCTCAACAACCCACTCTTCATTGAAAATTACTTGTGCCATATGAAGTACCTGGCGATCAGCACGAGTATAACTGTGCTGATCGCGCGTTGATGATATTTCGATATCAAGACATCCGACCGGCCAGGTGGCGCAACCGTCGCGCGCCGGTGATCGCCGTGGCCACGTAGCTGGCGCTGCGGTTTTGGACTTCCACCTTCACCTTCATTCCGTCGACCAGCACCGTGTATTCGCTACTGGAGGCCCGGCTGGCATAATCGCCGAACCGTTCTACATGACGCGCCAGCGCGGCATCGCAAGCCCGGCGCGCCATTGGCGATTCTTTCTTACTACGGTTGATTAGCCTCATTCAGCACGCTCCGGATCAAACACGTCCCAGCAGTTCCGTTCGATATTCGCCAGCAGCCGGCGATCCTCTACCTCAACCAGCGGGCGGCCGGTCAGCTCTGCGATTTGCTGGTTATTGTGCGTCAGCAGCAGCTTCAGCTCACTGATGCACCAGCGGGTTTGTTTATCGCTCATCACGTTACCGGGAGAGTTGCCCCTCCCGCCTCCCTTAGCTCACGTATTCCGGCTTCATATCGCCCAAGGTAATGGCGAACTGGTCATACAGCTCGTCGCTCAGGTGGCGCTTAACCGACACCAGCAGGCGCTCGGTCTCCGCGAAGCGCTCAACAGCATCCTGTTCGCCAGGCTGGGGCAGGGAGTTAATCGCCGCGTCAACCGCATTACGGTGCTTCACCAGGTGATAACGGCGCGTAGCCTTGTTCTTTAACTCAGTAAACAGCGCAGTTCCGAGTGCGTTTTTTGAGGCGTTAATTTCGTTGCCGACGCTGGTGGCTTGATCGAGAGTTTCAGCGGACTCAATTCGATCCCGGAAATCATCAGCCAGAGCATCAATATTGGTTGCCGATTCCTGCGCGCTGTGTGTGGTTGTTACGCCGTCACCTTTGATATCAGCCAGGCTCACGCGCTGGACGGATGACGGGTTGATCTCCTTCTCTGCGCGCTGCTCCACTTCATCCGGGCTGTAGACACCGAGGATGACCTCAGGGCAGTACAGGCGTGCCCAGTACTTCACTGCGAGGTAAGCGATCTGCTGCTTGGGTGCAGTTTTCCACAGCGGTGAGTTCCGGGTGGTGATGTCAGCCAGGTAGATGTCCTCGCCCCAGGTGATATCGGTTTCGCCGCGCAGGACCGCACCGACCCGGATAAACAGGCCAGATTCATCCCGACCATCTTTCTTGCCGGCGATCTTTTCCCAGTCGCCACCGTATTTGTAATGGAAGCGACCCACGATGGCGCTGGAGCTGGAGATAACCGCGTTTACCAGCTGTGCTTCGTAACCCAGCACGCCGTTGACCAAATGTGTTTTCTGCGCGACGGCGTAAGGGTTCATACCCCACTGCATAGCCTGCATGACGATCGCCATGCAGTCGGCAGGTTTCCCCGCCAGGTGCTTTGGTACAGTTACAGCAGACTTCGCCATCAGTTCGGCAAAGGCGGTCAGCTGGCCGAGCGCCTGCACGTTGAATACTGCGTTGCTGGCAGAAATGGTGTTAGGAGTCTGCTCAGCGGCGACAATATTGGTGTTTTGCATAGTCATTCTCTCCATTAAGCCAGGCGCAGCGCTTCAAGGCGGCGCAGGTCGAAGTCGTCAAGTTCATCGGTATAGTCTTCGGTGATCGGCGCAGGCCACTCTCCTGTGTCGAACCCGGTAGCGATAGCACGCATGGTTTTGCGATATTCCAGCATGCCCAGTTCCAGCAGCTCTGCAGATGCCTCGATAATGGCGATCCAGTGGTAGTTCTCGTCTTTGTTAACGAAAATCCAGAAGAACTGATCCAGCGCCGCGGTTTCGCAGTACATGGCCGCGCTCAGGTGATAGTCACGCATCCGGATTTCACGACGCAGGCGGGCTTTAAGCGCATCTGCTTTCACATCCCACATGCTTATAGTCTTGAGGTCGGCACCGATGCGGACGCCGTCCAGTTCGAGCTCGAGGTCCGGGCGCACGCGGATTTCTAAACCTGTCTCTTCGTCAATGCCGAAATAGCTGGTCTCTACGGCGCGGCTCGGATGTGTCAGCAGCATGCCGGAGGTCGGGTGCGCCAGTAATGCAGACTGAATGGCGCGTGCGGTCGCCAGCTGCTGGCGGTTCACCAGTACCTTTCCTTCCGGGTTGTCGCGCCAGGCGTCCAGCAGCTCGTCGGCGAATACGGCATCCGGGCGGACTGCCTTGAGCGCCTGGATCATGTCGGCTTTGGTACCGGACACTTTCAGCGGCGAGGGCTTCTGTGCTTCCTGTGCAACCATGTCAGGATTGACGATCGCCAGCTGCTCGATGAGTGCGTCACGGCTGCCGCTGGTTTTCGCCTGAGCGGGCAGGGTGGCGTTGAACTCTTTGATGCACGCTTTCATAGCCGTGGCGGTGAAGTTTTTATCGTCGCCAACAATCCGCTTAAACTCGGCTGGCAGGCCGACATAAGCGAGACCAATAGCCTCTTTGTCACCGGTTAGCGGCAGCGGCGCTGGCAGGGTGGCGTTATGCGCTTCCAGCAGTGCTTTTATATCGTCAGCACTCAGCAGCGGCGGTAGGCTGGCGTTGTATTCGTCGATGCAGGCGCGGATCGTCGCCGTGGTAGTGAGCGCCCCTTCAGGGATTTCCGGCTCGATGCTGAACTCGGCGGCCAGCGTCTCCGGCTGCAGCGCCAGCGCGTGCACCAGGTTGCCCATGTCGAGCACTTTTGACCGCTCCTTCTGGATGGTCTTAGAGACGTGGCGTGCTTCGAAATACATCAGGCTAACCCTGGCGTCTTTCACCATCGTGCTGCTGATGCCGTTTGCCGCGTGGTAAACGTCGTTCGGCAGACCCTCATAACGGCCCGGCTCAAAATAGGCTGGCCACTGCGGTTTTTCTTCTGGCTCATCCTGATGCACTTTTTCGGCATTTTGATGCGTGTTTTCGGCATTCTGAATCGCTTTTTCGACATTCTGATGCACGAATTCGTCGTTCTGTTGCAGATCTGCAGCGACGTCGCGTGCCAGTTCCGGAGCTCGGGCTGCCAGAATCTCCGCCGTGCTTAAACCGCCTGCTTGCGCAGTAACTGCATCAGCACCTTCGACCGCTGGTACCGTAGCACCAGCTTTGCCTTCGCTCTGGTCAGTCTCTTCCATCTGCACATTTACGACTCTCTCCGCTTCCTGTTTTGCGACCTCATTTGAGGGGGTATTGATGACCGGTTTTGATTTTTCACCCAGCTGGCCATCGATAGAGAGTATGCCGCTGCCGAGGTTCTGAACCTCAGGCTGTGCTGGTTCACCAGCGCTGGTATCTTCTGCAGCTGGCGCAACAGCACCAGGGGCGATCAGCAACGACTCTACCGCCTGCCAGCGCGCTTCGCTGTCGTCCTTCCCGGTATCAGGAATGAACGCAACTTCCTTGCCGTTATGGGCGATATAGCTGATCAGCTTTGGCGTCTCGTTATGGATGCCTTCCGGTGCATTACGGATCAGGACGAAAACGGCAGCACGTGAAAAGTCCAGAATGCCCGGCGTTTTGCGCAGCTGGGCACTCCATGAGCTCCAGGGCTCTTCTTTGTTGGCGATGATTTCTTTCGCCCGACGCAGTACGCCACCCGGGATCTCGTAGATGTTGTAATCCATCGGCAACAGGGCGGCCGCGATTTCAATATCGAGGGTATCGAGCGTATGTTTCAGATCCGGATTGCGATCGGTAGGGTTCCCGCCGCCAGCATTGTTGCCAGTATCAGTGCGCTGGATAGCTGTCTTGCCTGCTTTCTTAAGCCATTTAGCAGTGACACCATCACGATCAATTTTTTTGCCCGGTGCAGTGATAGATGAATTGCTGTTGTGTGCATCAATCCACTCTTTGAAGAACGAGACAAGCTGCGCCAGCTGAGGTGCCGGGCCTTCAGCTGTCCAGACAGACTGGACATCAATAAACAGATCCGCCAGGGTTTCAGGAAACACATGCTGCAGTTGGCGCAGATCATGATTACGGCAGGCCAGCAGCACGTTCTGCGGATAGGTTGCGTCCATGTCCAGACTGACACGAGTGATCTCGGCTTTTTGTTCGGCGCTCAGTTCATTGAACAAGCCAAATAGCCAGATGCCCAGTACACGCTGATCGTAGGTATAGTTCTGATGAATGGTTACATCGGTGTCAGTGGTACCGCTTTCTGCCGCCGGGGCCTGCTGGGTTTCAATCCACGACTGCACGATATGGTTTCGTCCATCCTCCGTAGCAATTGAGTATGCGCAGGCAAACTGACGAACCAGATCTGCGGTCATGCTATCCCGATAGCCTTCTGGCCATACCTGCCGGATTGCACGGATCACACCCGCAGTTACCCCGCCAGTTAAATTTAATACCGCCGGATCAGTTAGCGCGGCAACAACAATGCTTAAGGTTTCGCCGTTGTCTGCCAGTACCGCTTCTTTAACCTCGCTCAGTTGCTGACGGTCAATGTGCTGCTGGTCAAATAACCACGCGGCAGCAATCTGCTGAGGCAAGGAAAGCTCACGAATAGACGTCCACCCGTCATCCTTTCCGGCATCATCTTCATCATGTAGTTCAGAGGCAGGCAGTTCGCCGCTAAGCCAGGCCTCAACCAGCTGGGCGCGTTCGCTGGCTTCAGCTGCTACCCAACCTTTCACGAAAAGAGCGATGCGTTCGGCTTCGTGGCTCTGGTCCTGAGGGAATACCGCTTTTACCGCTTTGATCAGTTTCCATTCCACGTGCGCAGAAAGCTCACGGATTTCCGGGGTGTCTTCGATGGCCTGACGCAAGCCCAGGACGAAGCAGTTTTCATCCTTGAACTCCATTACGCCGATCTCCATGTGCTGCGCCAGAGTAATCTGGTCCAGCTCTTTATCGTGCATCAGATGGGCGATGAGGCGTTGGATCAGACGCAGGCGGGACAGTGGGCGAAGCTCTGCATCGGCAGCGGGCTGGGTTTCCATGTTCACCACCGGCGCAGCAGCTGCGCCAGCGTCGCCCGGTACCGGGCTCCATGAACGGCCATCTTCACCAAGGGTGTAGCGGTCGCACCAGGTATCATCCAGCACGCCTTCTTCCGGCAGATCATCCACGACATGCCAGTCGGTGCGCTGCGGCAGCTGGTGGTCAGCACCACGGCCAACAGCAATATCAGCGTCGTCGAGAATGTTGAGCATCTCGCGTTCGGCGCGAGAGTCGGATTTTGCAGAGAACCAGCAGAAGAGGTTTTTCTTCTCTGATTTCGCCTTGGCTTTAACTACAAACGCATATGTGTTCATTGCGTCTTAGCTCCTTTGGGTTGTAAGATCCCCGGCGCTGTATAAGCCGCCATTGACTGGGTGGTTTAAATTTCCGGTGTACTTTGGTCGGTCACCGGACGGAGAGCCCGCTTCGGCGGGTTTTTTCGTTACAGGGTCACGGCTGGCTGCTCGCCGTTACGGATGATGCGCTCTACTTCGAAACACTCGCCCGCAACATGCTGCTCAACGGCAGCCGCTTCACACTGGCGCTGGTCTTTATACACGCCCAGCACCACGTCCTGAAAATCGCCGTTGGTCATACCCACGGTCAGCACTAACGCGAATAACGTATTCATCAGTGCGTCCCCGCCGGCACCAGGTGCGGCTCAATGTTGCGGGCGGCATACGGGCGGCGAATGTGGCGCAGGTTGCCCTGCGGCTCGTGCCAGTAGGTGCCATCGGTGTAGTTAAACGAGACGAGCCAAGCTGCGCCGGTGCGCTGGTTACGCATTGCTACTGCTTTCCCGCTGTTTGGTACTGCCTGATTGGTGGTTGCCATTTCATCCTCCCGGTCTTTCCCGGCGTCAGAACGTAAAACCTGCTGCGTGTTGATAACTCCACCTCACCCGGTGCTTCGTATGCCGCCGGTAGCTACTGCGTGGGCTCCATGCCTTGGTGGTCGGTACTGCGTTTTGTTGAAGTGATATTAAGTCTCAGGCTTAACAAAAGTCAAGCCTGAGGTGTTAGTTGATTTAAGTTTTAGACTTAAATGGGAAAAGTGACGGCAAATTTCAGGCAAAAAAAATCCCGGCGCTAAGGCCGGGAATGAGGCAGGGATAGCTTTGAGATAGAGAACCTGTCAGCAGATACTACTTTAAGACAAGCTCGTTAAGCGCATCGATGATTTTTGCGACATAGGAACCAAACACGTAAGCACAGAATACGAAAACGACGCTTACTACAGTTCCTGCAGCTTTAATGGTTGATTTTAATGAGTTAATTCCATTTTCTATATTTGATAATCGAGAATCTATCGATTTAACATCTACCTTCAGTTCATCAATATCACGCCTGATATAGGTTACATCTGACTCAAGCTTAGCCACTCTAGCATGCATACCATCACCGCCATCACTACCGCCACCGTGACGATCACTATGAAACATTTCATTAGCTGCATCAAGTGATCCGTTGGGTAGAGATAGATATTTGCGCTCAGCCATCGATTTCTCTTCTCCATTCAGCTGAAATAGCAAAGCAAGATTTTTTGATGTCTATAACTTCCCAAACAGACTCAGGATTTGTATCTTTGAAAAGCAAATGTGCATCAATAAAATAGTATCCAGGGCCATTTGCAGTAAAGTTTTCAAAAACACACATATCAGCTACAAATTCACCGTTAGATCCCCATTGGGGTAAATATTTCAATACTCTACTTTCTTGCGATTCTATAGTAACATCTTGATTTTCATAGATAATATGAAACTCAATTGAATAGTTATCAATCCCATTGAATCCAATTACGCCAAAATTAATTGAAAGAGTTAGATCAGTGGGAAAACGTTCACACCTCAAACCTATTCCAGGAGTGGGATCTCCCACGACTACACCAGGCTCGATTAAACTTGAGTAAACATATGCAATTTTTGCATCGTTATCAGTAAGCATATAAAGTCCCTAATTTTATAGACTGGATGCTTTTTATCACTTCAATCTTCACTGAACTTGATCCGCCCTTTCATATACTTCTCATACAGCTCGTCAAGCTCCTTCAGACGGATAGAAAAAATGCGAAGCATGTTTTCCTGCTCTGCCTGCGGCAGCTGCCTATAAAGCTCAAGCATGCGCTGTTCATCTGGTTTTAATCCGTCCTTTTCGCCGACATCCTCACCCAACAACCAGGGCATAGACACGCCTGCAGCATCTGCGATCGCTAGGGCAGATTTCTTACTGATAACCCCTTTTTTGAACCAGCCGTTTACAGATTGCGGAGTAACCTGCGCAATCCGAGCCATGTCTGATTTTGTCATGCCGCGCCCGTTCAATTCACTAAGGCGTTCAACCAGTATCGGGTTTAGTAGTGATTTCTCTTTCATGTCCAAAAGAATAAGCCTTTTGCTTAAACTTGAAAATTCGTCTCAGGCTTGACAATTTATTAAGTCTAAGGCTTAATCTGTCCTATATTAAACCCGGAGACAACGATGAACGGATTAACAAAAGCAATCAAAACAGCGGGGACTGCATCAAAGCTTGCTGTCATGTTGGGCATAAAGCCAATGTCAGTAAGTCGCTGGAAAAACCGCTATCAAGGCATGGTACCAGCAGATCGCGTGCTGCAAATATATAGCGTTACAGGAGTCACTCCACATGAGCTACGCCCTGATCTTTACCCTAACCCAACCGATGGTTTGCCGAAGCAAGAGGCTTAATCATGCAAACACTTACTTTTCAACAGAGTATCCCATTTACACAGGCAGCGATGATAAATCGCTCTCAAGCCGTTGATACCTTGCCGGACCCCGGCGACATCCGCGACACAGTGCGCGCCTGGGCAGCAACAGCCGGGCAGGACGTTGTCGCCGCTCATATCGTGGATCAGTGGCGCAACTGCGGCGGGCAGGGGATCGAGTTTTCCGCAGATATCAGCCGCGCCCGGCAGAAATTATTCCGCTGGCTCGATAACCGTTTTGACACAGAAGACTGCCGGGAGCGGGTGCGCCAGCTGACGCCTGCGATCATGGCCGTTCTACCGCTGGAGCATCGCAGCGCGCTGATGGGCGGTGACTGCAAAATTACGCGCCTGGCGCATGCCGAGAAAGAAGTTGCAGAGGCCAAGCGGGCGGTGCTGCTGGACGCGCCCAGGCATCAGAAGCTGAAAGAAATGAGCGAAGGAATAGCTGCGCTTTTCAGGCTTGAGCCGGATCTCGCCGGGCCGCTGATGGCAATGGTCACAACGATGTTGGGAGGAATATGACAGGTATGAAAATGGTGAAAGCCGCGGTGCTCGAACACCAACGGCTTTCGGGTGCAAAAACGGTAGGTAATTGCGGAGAGCAGTATGTCAAACACCGCTGAAATATACAAATTCCCAGCGCCTCCTCCGGCGCAACAGGAGAGCCGTATGGCTGATCTGGAAAATGGCTATCTGCGTTTAGCCAACCAAATCCAGGACGCCTTATGTATCGTCGAGTTATCAGGGCGTGAATTCCGTGTGCTGAATGCGATCGTCCGGCTGACCTATGGCTGGTCAAAGAAATCAGACCGGATCGCCAACAGCCTCATTGCAGACAAAACGACGCTGAAGGTGAAGCACGTTTCTGAAGCCGTGCTGAGCCTCGCTTACCGAAACATCATTATCCTGCGCCGCATCGGGCAAACCAGATACATAGGGATTAATACCAGCCTGGATAAGTGGGCGTATACCAAGCCGAACTGCATGAAATGCCCGGTGGATTTCCCGTCCGCTGAAGCTGACACATGGGTAATTACCATCCCTGAAAACGGGGACAACTATCCCCAAAAACAGGGAAGAACATCCCTGAAAACAGGGACGGCTATCCCTGAAAAAGGGGATGGTGAAAATACCCCTCAAACCATCCCTGAAAACGGGGATGGTTATCCCCAAAAACAGGGAAAGGCATCCCCGGAAACAGGGAACACCAAAGACATTCTTTCAAAAACAAATATAAAAGATCTAACCCCCTCTAATCCCCCAGGGGGGAAGGTTAAGTTCGATCCGCTGAGCATACCGGTTCCTGAATGGCTGAATGCATCGTCCTGGAATGAGTGGGTCGCGTATCGCCGCCAGTCCGGCAAGCCCATCAAGACCGAGCTGACCGTCACCAAAGCGTTCAGCCTGCTGAAGCAGTGCCTGGACGAGGGACACGATCCGGTGGACGTGATCAACGCCAGCATTGCCAACGGGTACCAGGGTTTGTTCAAGCCTAAATTCGGCCTCAACGGTCGCAAGGCGGGCCGGGATGTGAATCAAATTTCTCAGCCAGGTAACGACATTCCAGACGGATTCAGGGGGTAGCTTGAAAAATATTATTGGTACCGGCAGCGCCCTTGAGCGCCTGAAGAAAATCATCCCGGCCAATGTGCAGCCAAAATTCCGCAATGCTCAGGAGTGGCAGGCATGGCAGCAGGCGGAGGGTCGCAAACGCTCTGAGGAAATCGACCGGCTGAACCAGCGGGCGCGATCAGAGAAAATTTTTGGACGGGCTGGCATACAGGCCCTTCACCGCAGCTGCTCGTTTGCAAACTACGACGTGTCATGCCCGGAACAGCGCCAGGCGTACAGCATGGCGAAAAGCTACGCCCAGAACTTCGGCGGCGGGTTCGCAAGCTTCGTTTTCAGCGGCGCGCCGGGCACCGGGAAGAACCATCTTGCTGCGGCCATTGGCAATCACCTGCTGGCAGCCGGGCACTCCGTTCTGGTGGTGACTATCCCTGACCTGATGCTGCGCGTCCGCGAGTGTTACGACGACGGGCAGTCTGAATCGTCACTGCTGAATGAGCTCTGCAGCGTCGATCTCCTGGTGCTGGACGAAGTAGGGATTCAGCGCGGCTCCAGCGGCGAGAAGGTGATCATCAATCAGGTTATCGACCGCCGGCTTTCAGCCATGCGGCCCGTGGGCATCCTGACCAACCTGAATCACGGCGAGCTGGTCACCACCCTGGGTGCGCGCGTTATGGATCGCCTCCAGATGGACGGCGGTATCTGGGTTAATTTCGGTTGGGCGAGTTACCGCAAAAACGTCAGCCACCTGCGTGTCGCGAAATGAGGTGACTATGAGCAACCGTTTAAAACCGAAACAGAAAGCCATCGTGGAGTTCATTGCGGCAAATGGACCGGCAACGCCCCGCCAGATCCGCAAGCTGCTCGGCTGCGACATCCGTGAGGCCTATGACCGTCTCAAGCGCCTGCGTATGGCCGGGATCGTCAAGAACATCGGCAAACCGAAGCATCCGGAATACCAGCTGGTGCAGCGCTGGCAGAAGAAGATCACACGAACCAGATCAGCACCTACAGCGCCAGCAGCAAAAGTAAAGCCGCCAGCGAAAGCAGTGCAACCAGCGCCTTCAGGGCCATCCATCGCGGACGTTTGCCGCCAGAACTGGCAGGGTTACGAAATTCATAAAATTTTTGGGAGTGCACGGGCATGAGTGAATTACAGAACAACAAAGAGCTGATCGCGGTTGGCCACGAGTTTGCTAAGGCGCTGAGCAGCGACACGCCAATCATCGAGATTGCAAAAATGATGTCTCGCCTGGCCGAACGGCTGGACTGCACAACAGCTGCGCTGCGTGAAAAGACAAAGCAGTGCGATGCGCTGACGGTGGATAGTGTGGCCCGTGCCGAAATCATCGGCCAGCTGGTCTGGCAGTACAGCGCCAGCGGCATCAAGCCAGTGCAGGGATCGCTAAATCCAGCCTCCGCGCTGCTGTTCGACGCGCTGGAGGTGCTGCGGCAGCCTGTGACAGCAGCAGCGGTTAACGAGCTGAAAGCGCAGGGCGTTGAAACGGCTGCGGCAACCTACCACCCGCTAGTGGTCACCGGCGGCAGCGATGATCCCCAGGAAAACGGGCTGTGTATTCGGGAAGACCTGCTGAGTATCGCCAGGAAGCTGCGCGCCGGGGAGGTTCAGCCATGAAATGGGGTCATAACGCACTGGCTCACGATCTGGCTGAGCATCTGCGCCAGAATACCGCCCGCATCGTCTGGGAGGACATGCAGCTCGGCCCAAGCGGTACCGCGCGCCCGGACGTCTACGCGCTGCCGTGCTCATTCAGCAAATTCTGCCCGGTGGTCTATGAAGTCAAAGTTTCTGTTTCAGATTTCCGCGCTGATGTGACTGCCGGTAAATTCACAAAGTATTTTGCGTACGCCAGCGCCGTAGTCTTCGCTGTGCCCGATGGGATGCTCAAGAAAACGGACATCCCTGAAGGCTGCGGGCTAATGGTTCGCAAAGAGGGCGGCTGGTATACGGTGAAAGGGCCAACTATGCGCCAGATCGACACGCTGCCCCGCGATGCCTGGGTGAAACTGGTCATCGACGGGATCCGCCGTGAAACTGAGCGCACCCGGTTATCTCTGCGCAGCGCTCCGGATTACGTCCATGAAACCCGGCTGGACCGGCGGCATGGGGAAGAGGTCGCCAGACTGGTCTCGCAAGCCTATAGCGCAAAAACCCGGCTCGAATCGGCTATTGAACAGCAGGAAAAGCGCCGGGCAGAAGTATTCCAGCAGACTGAGCAGGAAGCGCGCTGGCATCGCGAAAGTATGGAGCGGCAGGCCGAAAGCCTCAACAGGGCGCAGGCCGAACTGGCAGAAGTGCTGGGGCTTTCCGCTGATGCAACAGTGAATCAGCTCACCAGAGCGATCAACGAGGCTAGCTATCGGCTGGACCACGATTCGGAGATTCAGCGCCTGCGTGGGATCTTCATAAACATGGAAAAAATGCTCGCCAAAGCGAATGCGAAATTGCCGGGTGAGTCAGTAACGGAGGACGCAGCGTGAGCATTCGCCTTTACAACACTAACTGCTTCGATGTGTTACCTGTCATTCCCGACGGAAGCATAGATCTCGTTTGCGCTGATATCCCCTACGGCACAACACAGTGCCGGTGGGATTCTGTCCTCGATCTGCCAAGGATGTGGCGCGAGCTGTACCGGGTATGCAAGCCGAGCGCGGCCATCGTGCTTTTCTCCGCGCAGCCCTTCACCAGCGTGCTGGTCAGCAGCAACCTGAGCGACTGGCGCACAGAGTGGATCTGGGAAAAAGGTAACGCGACCGGCTTCTTGAACGCCAAAAAGCAGCCGTTGCGTGCGCATGAAAATATTCAGGTGTTTTATCGCCGCCAGCCGACGTATAACCCACAGATGACTGATGGCCACATCCGTAAAACCAGTAAGCGGAAGACCGTTAATTCAGAGTGCTACGGTAAGGCGCTGTCGCTGACCGAATACGATTCGACAAAGCGGTACCCGCGGGACGTTCAGTTCTTCTCAAGCGATAAGCAGACCGGGAATTTTCACCCAACGCAAAAGCCTTTGGCTCTGGTGAAATACATCATTGAAACCTACAGTAACCGCGGCGACGTGGTACTGGATTTCACGATGGGAAGCGGTACCGCGGGCATTGCCTGCCAGCAGACAGATAGGTCCTTTATCGGGATCGAAAAAGAGCCGGACATTTTTGAAGTGGCTTGCATGAGGATGGGTATTAGCCGAAAGGAGCGTGCTGCATGAACAATATCGACCCGCTCCTGCGATACGCTACCAGCCGCATAATTGAGCTGGAGCGCCTGCTGCTGGTGGATGTGCCGGAAACAGTCTGGCCTGCCGAGGTTGGACTGGTTTACGCACAGGTTGAAAGCGCCGGAGATCTCCCGGTGCACCACCAGCGCCGCCTGAAGTTCCACATCAACCGGATGTGGCTGGAGAAGATGCCGGTACCGGCGATCGTAACCGCTGCCCGTTCGCTGGCTATTGCCATGGAGAAATACGTGTGAGAGAAATTATCGTTGATAACTTTGCCGGGGGCGGTGGGGCCAGCACCGGGATAGAACTGGCCATCGGGCGCAGCGTGGATATCGCTATTAACCATGACCCCAACGCGGTGGCGATGCACAGCACCAATCATCCGGACACGTTGCATTACTGCGAGAGCGTCTATGATATCGACCCACGTACGGCGACTGCTGGCCGCCCGGTAGGTTTGGCCTGGTTCAGCCCGGATTGCCGCCACTTCTCGAAGGCGAAAGGCGCGAAGCCCGTTGAGAAGTCCATAAGGGGCCTGGCGTGGATCGTCATTCGCTGGGCGCTGGCGGTGCGGCCGCGCGTGATGATGCTGGAGAACGTCGAAGAGTTTAAAACGTGGGGGCCGCTGCTGGCTGCCGAGATGCGCCCTGATCCGGCGCGAGCCGGGGAGACGTTTGAGGCGTTCTGCGGGATGCTCTCCGGCGGCGTCCCAGCGGATCACCCGGCGCTGCTCGAGTGCTGCGAGTTTCTGGATATTCCTGCGGACGGTGAGCTGGCGAAGCAGCTGGTGGCCGGGCTGGGTTACGCTGTCGATTGTCGGGAACTGCGCGCTTGCGACTATGGCGCGCCAACGATTCGCAAAAGATTCTTCATGGTGATGCGCTGCGATGGCGTGCCGGTGACCTGGCCGGAGCCGACGTACGGTGATCCCAAGACGCCAGCGGTGCAGAGCGGCAAGCTGAAGTCATGGCGCACCGCGGCGGAATGTATCGACTGGTCTATCCCGGCACCATCCATATTTGACCGCAAAAAGCCGCTGGCGGAAAATACGTTGAAAAGGATCGCCCGCGGCATTCAGCGGTTCGTAGTTGATAGCGCATCGCCGTTTATCGTGAAATGTAACCACACCACCAGCAAAGGCAGTTATGACTGTTTCCGGGGCCAGGCGCTGGCGGATTCACTGCAGACGATTACCAAAAAACACGGCTATGCGATCGCCACGCCGGTTATGGCTCCTCTGTTTGCCGGGACCGGCGGATCGACATTCCAGATGAAGCCGCGTCCGGTAGAGAAGCCGTTCTTCACTCTGCTGACGCAGAATCGAACCAATGTCATCGAGCCCGTGCTGGCCCCTTTAATCGCCCGGCAGTTCGGTGCCAGCGTCGGCCACCGCGCCGACGAATCGAGCGCAACAGTCACTGCGGGCGGTGGCGGTAAATCGCAGCTGGTATGTCCAACGCTGATCCAGGTTGGTTATGGTGAACGTGTGGGACAAGCTCCTAGGGTACTGCAGCTGGACAACCCGCTGGGAACTGTTACTGCGGGCGGGAATAAATTCGCTGCGGTGAGCGCGTTCCTAGCTAAACACTACGGCGGGAACTATACAGGGCCGGGCGTCGGTCTTGATGAGCCAGCGCACTCGGTCACCACGGTAGATCATCATGCGCTGGTGGCCTCGCACCTGGTGAAATTGAGGGGCACCTGCCGGGACGGACAGCGCACAGACGAGCCGATGCCGACCATTACGGCCGGCGGCCAGCACGTCGGGGAGGTTAAGACCACCCTGGCCGTTGAGGCGTACGACCAGCAGCGCGCAGATGAGGTGTTGACGTTCCTACAAGAGTATTGCGGTGCGGACTGCGACGGGCTGGTGACGATCAGCGGCGTAGTTTACCGCATCGTTGATATCGGTATGCGCATGCTGCAACCAGCGGAGTTGTACCGCGCCCAGGGTTTTCCGTCCTGGTATATCATCGATCAGGATTACGCCGGAACGCGTTACGCCAAAGCCGCGCAAGTAGCGCGCTGCGGCAACGCCGTTCCGCCGCCGTTCGCTGAGGCGCTGGTGCACACAAATCTTCCGGAACTCTGTAAGATAAAAATTCAAGCAGCTTGAAAAGGCCTGACAGGGCCTTTTGAGGCTCAATAAAACAATCAATAGAAGGTTTTTAATTACATCTTTAAAGATTAAAGTAATGTTATATCATATCAATCACTGGAAGGTAGAGTTGTTTTAAATGAAACTGCAAATTTTAATTCAACATGAAAGATTCGGAATTTATGTGCAAGTGTACGAGATTTGATAGTTGTCAATTAGTTTGTTCTGATATAAATTCTTATGCTTGCGGATTAAAACTTTGTTAACAATAATGGTGTTTAAAAATGATTAGTAAAGAGCACTATCCTATAGAATCTTTTAGAATGACCGGCGTTCATGGCTACAAGGATATAGTTATGAATATGAAAGGTAAAACAACTGTCTTTGTTTCTGAAAATGGTGCAGGGAAAACTACAATTCTCAATGCATTAAGACTTGTTTTGGAACAGGATTATTTGAGTTTGATGAGAATTGAGTTTAAATCAATTTTTATAAAGATCTCAGATCATGATGAAATTGAAATAAAAAATGAACGCGATTCTCTGATACCTGTAGAAGATATCAAGTCATTTCTTAGTGAAAGATTTTCGTTAAATGATCCGTTTTGGGTTGAGCATGATGTTTTAAAATTTGCAAAGGGATTAATTTATTCTAAAAATAATGATCATTCTGAAGATTCTGTGGTAAATGAGATTTATAATGCTGTTAAATTTCCAAAGGAATATGTTGATCATTATCTTAAGGAACTAAAGGAAGTAATACTAAATAAAGTAAAAAAACAAGAGCAAGTCAATATCAAATGGCATTATGCAAGAAATGATGGATTTAAAGTTATAGTCAACGCACTGAGAGATGTTGATACGGTGTTTTTACCAACATATCGCCGGGTTGAAAAAAGTTTTGATACTGTAGTCCGAGATGAGAGAGAAATTTCCGGTAATAGGCTTTATAAAAAGAGAGGCATGAGATTACAGCGCGATGGAATATCTTATGGCTTAAAAGATGTTGAGGATGCTTTAAAAGGGTTAACTCTCGATATAGAAAGAACTTCTAACTTGGGGTATCGCTCATTAAGTGCTAAAATGCTCGAGGATTTAATTAAGTACGGCAATAACGACAGGATTTCCAAGGGGAAAAATGATCTCCCTTCAATCGAAGATCTGGAAAGATTTTTAAATCGAGTTGAAGAAACAGGCGCTACTATACGCGAAAGAAGAGCCTCTGTAACCAAGAAAAACTCGCTTATAGAGGCTTTAAAAAATCTCTATAATAAAAATGCAATCAAAGACATTACCTATCTAAATTATTTTTTGACGCAGCTCAATTCAGTTATTCAAGAAACTAAGGAGCAAGAATCCAAGATTGAAAGGTTCGTTGCAGTTTGTGATAAGTATCTTTCTTCTGCTGGTGATTCAAAATCATTAAAGTTTGACCCTCAGAGTCTTGAAGTAATTGTTAGGGATAGTCATACGGGAGATCGAATATCTTTAAATGATCTGTCCTCAGGAGAAAAGCAAGTCATCTCATTAATGGCAACTATATACTTAAGCGACAACTCCTCAAAAATAATATTAATTGACGAGCCTGAGTTATCATTATCAATCGACTGGCAGAGAATGATATTGCCAGATTTGAATGCTGGAGAGAATGTTAAACAAGTTATAGCTATAACTCATTCACCATTTATCTTTGATAATGAATTAGAATCATTCGCGACTTCTATGAAGGTTCGCAAAGGTTATGTCTCATGAGCGAAAACCTCTTAAATAATATGAAAAAAGAAATTTTCTCCAGAAATCCACTTAAGCAAGAAATTCTGCTGAAAAGTTCTTCTTTCGATAAAATTTTTGTTTTTGAAGGTGTAGACGATTATCCTGTATATGATGAGTGGATGAAGCGTAATTCCACTTACAACAACTCTGGACATTTAATTGCAAAAGGTAAAAAACAAATAATCGAGCTTTACGAACACGCTTTGGAAAAAGATGATCAAGAGATATTATCTGGCTGTTATTTCTTTGTAGATCATGATTATGATATTAATGAGCACAATTCCAAATGCATTGTTACTCTTTCTTGCTACTCTATTGAAAATTATATTATCAACTCTTGCTCAGTAAAGAGCTATTTAAAAGATGAGTTCAAGATGGATATTACTTGGTCAGACTTATTTGAGAAAGTTAAACATGATTTTGAAGCTGATTTGATTAAGTTTAATGAGTTGGCTAAGCAATTATGTAAGCCGTTATTTGTTAATCATAATATCAATGGTAAAGCTAAGTTTTATGACAAAATATCATCAGTTATTAATGTTGAGTATAAAAATATAAAACTGAAAGACGCTTCAAGAATAATAGGTTATGAGGTCGATGAAAAAAGCGCTGATGCTAAAAACTTGATCAAGTTATTTGAAGAATTACCATATGAAAGAGCAATTAAAGGGAAGTATCTATTCGAATTTATAAAATTATGGTTTTCTTCTTTGAAAATATATCTCTCTAGACATAAGGAATTGAGAATTACAAAAGATCCACTTATGTTAGAAAGGCGCAGGTTGGCTTGTGCAACGCCTGTACCTATAGAGCTTTTGAGATTTTCTTGATTATATTTAACCCGCTAAGGCGGGTTTGTTATTAGTGGGAGGTTATTTCTTTTTTATTCAGTGGGTTAACTATAGGGTAAGAAGTTGGCATAAGGTCTTTTACATGCTTAACAAGTTGATCATTCTCGCTATTGCGTGTACTGTTTATTTATACAGTAATTCCAGTGGGAGGGAGCATTATGCGTGTAGAAGTTACCATAGAGCGTACAAAAAAACTGCCGGACGGCGCTATGTCAGCACTTGAGAGCGAGCTATCAAAACGATTAAACAATCAGTTCTCAGGGTGCAAACTTACTGTGCGCCGCGCATCGACCGACAGCCTTAGCGTCATGGGCGGTGACAAAGATCATAAGAAAGCAGTAGAGACGATCTTGCAGGAAACCTGGGAAAGCGCTAACGACTGGTTTAACTGATTTGCGCGAGCTACGTTTTACGGCTGAACAGGGGGGTAATGTGGGTGACAGTGCTTTAAATTCATCAGACGCTGACTGGTATGACGTTGTCAGGCGGACTGATGGAGCAGTGATGTGTAGCTTTCCGGCGGGTGACCGCTTTCTGGTCTATCGCAGCGGCGGGATGATTTCCATGCGCCCGCTGCTGGACGAAGAAATAATTTTTACGCCAAATGCCGTTGTGCAATTCCTCACGGGTCTTGGCTATCGTATTGATGGCCCATCTGATAATATGATCTCATCGGTCTGAACAGCCGGTAAACCTGCTGCGCCACGGAGTGAACACCATGGCGCAATTACAACTCATCAAGCAGTCCTCAGGAATCCTGATCCCCGCTACGCCGGAGACCAGCGAATTTCTACATTCAAAATGCAAGCTTGGCGCGGTACTCGAGGCGGATTTCCGCCAGCTGCGCAATCCTGCATTTCACCGTAAATTCTTTGCGCTGCTTAACCTAGGCTTCGAATACTGGGAGCCTACCGGCGGGGCGATCTCCTCTAACGAGCGCAGGCTGGTCACCGGCTACGCTAAATTCCTGGCTGCGTTCAGCGGCAGCGAAGGCGCGCTGCTGGATGCAGCTGAGCAGTATTTGGTGCGCATCGCTGATAAGCGCGCCGGTAGCATCAGCATCTGCAAATCTTTCGACGCCTATCGTTCATGGGTGATCGTGGAGGCTGGTCATTGCGACGCCATTCAGTTGCCTGATGGCACCCTCCGCCGACATCCCCGCAGCATCGCGTTTGCCAGCATGGACGAGCTGGAGTTCCAGCAGCTCTATCGCGCAGCGCTCGATGTGCTCTGGCGCTGGATCCTCTCCCGCGCATTCCGCAGCCAGGCGGAGGCCGAGAACGCCGCTGCGCAACTGCAGCACTTCGGGGGCTGAGCATGACTAAGAAACCCCGCCGTAAGTGCGCAAATAACGATTGCCGTCAGTGGTTTCACCCTGCGCGGGACGGGCAGGTGGTCTGCAGTTACGAATGTGCCACCGTGGTTGGCAAAGAACAGGCCGCGAAGACCCGTGCAGAGGCGCAGCGCAAAGAATCCGCTCGCCAGAAGGCAACTGATAAAAAAGAGCGTGCCGCCTGGCGCCAGCGGAAGGCCGCGGTTAAACCGCTCAAACACTGGGTAGATCTGACACAGCGTGCCGTAAACGATATCTGCCGTGAAACCGAGCTGGCCGCCGGGAAGGGATGTATATCCTGCGGTACCAAAAAACCATTTGCCTGGCATGCCGGCCATTATCGGACTACTGCCGCCGCCGGGCACTTGCGCTTCACGCGTATCAACATCCATCTCCAGTGCGACGTCTGTAATATCCATAAATCGGGCAACATTGAGGCTTACCGCGCCGCGCTGGTGGAGCTTTACGGCGAAGAGACGGTTCAGGCTCTGGAAAGCAATAACACACCACATCGTTGGACGGTTGAGGAACTGAGAGAAATCAGGCTCACCGCCCTGGCAGATTTACGCGCGCTGAAAAAGCAGGTGGCAGCATGAAAACAGAGCTTATCGACATTCTCCGGGCGCGCTGGCAGCGCCTACGCATTTATCGCCGCCCGGGTTCGGTGCTGGTGGATTACCGCATTCTTCGCAACTTTATTCGTATTTACCAGATGGCAGGGACCAGGGCATGAACCTCGAAAACACCATAAAATACCACTTCGCTAAATCGACGATGATTAGCGACTCACCGCGCGCCACTGGCTCAGACTCGCTTACCGGCACAGATATCATGGCTGCCATGGGCATGACACAGGAACGCGCCGCGATGGGCTATAGCGCTTTCCTGGGCAAAATGGGGATCAGCCATAATGACCGTGAGAGGGCGATCACGCTGCTGGCCGAGTACGCACTGACCAAATGCGACAGCGTCGCGGCTCTTCGCAAGCTGGCCTCAGAGGTTAAACCACTGGTGATGCGCCAGCTGGCCATCTTCGCCTTTGAGGACTATTCGCGTAGTGCCGCCAGTGTAAAGCAGTGCGATTGCTGCGCTGGGGTCGGATTTATTCAGGCTGACGTGTTCACCAATAAATTTCGCAAACCGGAAGGGAAGATGACCGTATCCGGGATGGTAAAGGTCAAAGAAACCGTTAATGTTCTCTGCAAAAAGTGCAATGGCACCGGTCAGAATAGCGCAGCGTGCAGCGTCTGTCTGGGCCGCGGGAAGGCCGTCAACAAGGCGCTGACAGAAAAGCAGGGTATGCCAGTTCTGGCTGACTGCAAGCGCTGCAGCGGGCGTGGTTATGAGCGGATCCCTTCGACAGAGGCGTATGCAGCTATTTGCCAGATTACAGATGCCATCACCCTCGACACCTGGAAAAAATCGGTTAAGCCTTTCTATGACCAGCTCATTACTAAGTTTGACATTGAAGAAGCATGGGCCGAGAAGCAGCTTAAGTTGATAACCAGATAGAGCTCATTAAAATAGTCTGCAATTTTATCGTGGGCTATTTACTTTTCCCGAATCTGTGTTAATTTCTTTCTAACGATGGGTTACTGCCTTCGTTTAAAGCCCTGCGGTTAATCCCGTGGGGCTTTGTCGTTTCTGGCAGTCTGTGTTTTTCGGCATAAGTTTTTACTGGTTTTTTTACGCAAGCTGCAATAGATGCAAAATAGCATGGGTAAACAACTTAGAGCGGGAAATGGGCGTGAGACTATAGAAACTTCTTACAACCAATGAGGTTAATGTCATGAAAGCTCAGTTTTTCACTCCTAAATTAGTTGCACTAATCGCTCTCGCTGCTCTTGCCCAGCTTGCACCAATAGATTGGCTGACAGCCATCAAAGATGCGTTTGGGGATTTCGTAGTAGCGAATCTCTAACCCAATTAGTCGATTCTTTATCAAAGCCCTGGCAAATGCCGGGGCTTTTTTTCTTTCAGGTTCCCGGAAACTTCCACCATCTGCTTTGTCGTTAAGCATCCGGAGAGCATGACCCCTTACTACATATAGCACCCCGAAACCTATCGGAGGTGAGAGCATGTTACGCATGGAAAAATTAACCACTGGCATTGCCTACGGAGCATCGGCGACGAACGCCGGGTACTGGAGCCTGCAGCTGCTTGACCAGGTATCACCATCGCAGTGGGCGGCCATTGGTGTGCTCGGCAGCCTGGTCTTCGGGCTGCTGACGTATCTGACGAACCTTTACTTCAAAATCAAAGAGGACCGGCGGAAGGCCGCCAGGGGGGAATAGTGGCTGACAAAGCAAAGTTAAGCGCCGCCGTTCTGGGGCTAATCCTCGCCGGTGCCTCGGCACCCGTTATCCTCGATCAGTTCCTGAACGAGAAAGAGGGCAACAGCCTGAACGCCTACCGCGACGGCTCCGGAATCTGGACTATTTGCCGTGGTGCCACGCTGGTGGATGGCAAGCCGGTTCGCCAGGGTATGAAGCTGACGCAGGCCAAATGCGATCAGGTAAATGCCGTAGAGCGCAACAAAGCGTTGACATGGGTAAATCGAAATATTCGCGTGCCGCTGACCGAACCACAGAAGGTCGGGATCGCCTCGTTCTGCCCGTACAACATCGGGCCGGGTAAGTGCTTCCCCTCGACGTTTTACCAGCGCATCAATGCCGGTGACCGTAAAGGGGCATGCGAGGCAATCCGCTGGTGGATCCGTGACGGCGGCAAAGACTGTCGGCTAACGAAGGGGCAGAAGAATGGTTGCTACGGGCAGGTTGTGCGTCGTGATCAGGAAAGCGCGCTGACATGCTGGGGGCTTGATAAATGAAAATCCGCTACGTGATCGCTCTTTGCGCCGCGCTCTGCGGTTTAACAGGTCTTACCTGCTGGCGCTTCGGCTGGTACGCCCACGCTGATCATATCAACGCTATGGCTGCCAAAAAGAAAGACAAGGCCGAGAAAGCAATCCAGAAAGGCGATCAGAAAGCTGCCCAGGCCAGTGACGAGGGCCGGATTATCTACCGAACCATAACCCGCGACGTGGTGAAATATGTCCAGGATCCGAATCGTACCGTTTGTGCTTTTGATGATGAGTCTGTCCGGCTGCGGCAGCGCGCTATCGACGCTGCCAACTCCATCAGCGGATTTGATGCAGCCCCCGTGCAAGGGAAGTGATGCTGGTGCAGATAGCGACGCCGATCTGCAGGCGGACATTGAGACGGCAGAATGCCTGCGAGAACTGCGACTGGACAAGTATCGCTGGCAGGCATACTACCGTGCTATCAACTAAGATAGACACTCATTAAACGAACTATTGCTTCTCTTAAAATCTCTTCTCCAATTAGAACTAATACGGATATTAAAATTTCTTTTGTTTTATTTAACATGAACCCTCTGATTGTTGGCTAACAATGAGTAGGGATTCTCTTCACTATGTACTTTGGCACGTTAGTCCCAATCAAATCTTTCGCAACGTTACATCATGCATCCATTGGGCGCCTATGAAAGTGATAACTGCGCCGTCTGAAGCACCTTGGGAAAGTGTGCGGTTAGGTTATGCGGCATCGCTCAAGAATTAACAGCATGGCAATATCCATCGCTGATTTAATGACCTACCCTGACCGTGACCAATTTAAGCGGAGGGGATATGAAACAGCCTTTGGATTTGAACAAAGTGGCAGTGTGGCAGCTTACGTTCCGGTTCTCGACGGCAACGGATCCTGACGGCCAGGGCATCCACTTTGTGCGGGCGCTGGAGAATGAGTCAACGCGCCAGCGGTATGACCGGATTTTTGATGAAGTGGATGCAGAGCTGCGCACCGATTATGGCGATTACCAGTTTCAGGGCTGCGACATCAGACCTGCGATCATGAAAGATAATTAACTTTTATTGCAGTTAAGATAGGCCTAACGTAATGCCTGTTTTTTGTTGGAGGGCAGTCATGGTTTTCTTTTTAGTGTGGGAATGCTACACGGAAGATTGGAGCTTAAGGGAGAAGGGTAACTACTTCTTAAGGACCGATGAGCTGGGGCAATTAGACCTGCTAGTTGCAGAGTTTGAAGAAGCTATGGCTGACGCCAGAGACATTGATCCAAAGTACTTCGTGGTTACAAGCTGTCAGCAGGTGCAACAGAGTTAGAGCCAGTTTCTATGCAGATGAAGCCTTCATTACAGCAGGCATTCACTGAGTGCCTGTGATAATGATTCTAGCTACAATAGCTTTTTCGCTTATGGAGAGGTGTATGGACGCTGATATCATTTCCTTAGAGACGATGATTGCAACAAAAGATGCAGCGTATTGGGCGTTCTGGTCGATGATTGGAACATGGATTTCCGGGATAGCGACTTTTTTAGCAGTCTGCGTTTCTTTGCACTTAGGGTTGAGAAAACCTAAAGCAAATATCAGTTGCAGGATTGGAGAAGCGGTCAGTTTCATTGGACCTTATCAAAAGAGAGGTGTATCAATTGTTGTAACAAACCTTTCTCTCAATACAGTGAAAGTTACTTCTATCAACTGGGACTTCAAAAAAAGCGTAACATTCTTTCAACCTTTCATTTCACCTATATCAATGCAATTACCTCAGAAATTAGACTATGGCGAACAGGCAACATTTTGGATTGATCTGGACGGTAATTCAGAATGGATAAAAAAAATAGCAGAAGGATTAAGAGAGCAAGGGGCAGATCCCAAAGAGTTTAGGTGTGTGGT
This sequence comes from Pseudescherichia sp. L3, assembly GCF_024656065.1. Taxonomy (NCBI): domain Bacteria; kingdom Pseudomonadati; phylum Pseudomonadota; class Gammaproteobacteria; order Enterobacterales; family Enterobacteriaceae; genus Pseudescherichia; species Pseudescherichia sp. L3. The sequence goes on along the minus strand of NZ_JANKYC010000001.1, from coordinate 1,511,305 downwards.
TAGTGTGACCACTGGTGAAAGTTTTACGTTTGAAATAAATAAGTCGTTGTTAGATAAGATTGAAAATAGCTTTCAACTAATCACCTAACACTACTATTAAGTAAAATTATTGAGCCACACGCATCCGCTGATGGCTTTTTTATTGCCACTCCAATGCTTACCGCTAGTGGGCATCGTAATGGCTTTAACCCAAGATAAAGAACACGGCAAAACCGGACTGGGGCATCGAGAAGGTTTACTGTGCTGGTTTACAGCAGTCGACCAGCTGAACAAAGCATTTTTTATTACTCAGATTATAGAGTGATAGGATGATTGATAGTCGCGAATGGTGAGGGGTGGGAATAACGCACACCCCACGAGACATGCATCACAAAGAAATGAGTTTTTTTAATGAAGCTGATTTAATGATTGATCCAAAAAATATCTGTCCGATTCTTTCAAATTCAAAATTTACTGGTTTATTGGTGCCTGGCAAACCTACATGCATTTGACCTTGAGTATCAAAATAGTATGTTTCGATAGCTAATGTCTTTTCCTCAACCTGGCTTGAGAAACGAACTTCCGCTACAGGGAGATTATCTAGGAAAACAATTCGACAGGTTGACCAGCATCCAAAACGCAATGCCGGAATGCTAAAGTTGAGTTCTGAGTTTTCCTTAGTTTCAATCAGAAATTGACTTTGCAGATGTCGACTCTCACTCCAGTGCTCATGAACCTCCTGCTTGAAGTCTGCTACCTTTTTTTCAAGATATGCACGGTAGTCTTTAAGTCCTGAAATTACATCACCGACAGTAAGCTCATTCATATAACACCTTGATAATTGGATAATAAATGGCACTCGCCGACTACCAATAGATGTCCTGTCGCCGATGCCTCATCGATTTGAATAACTAATATCGCCTTGTTTATTGGAATATTCCAGAGGATTTTATGGCAAAACCGGACTGGGGCGAGCTTCAGCAGCGGTTCCTGTCCGATCATGCCAGCACCGGCATTTCCCCAAAAGATTGGTGTGAAGCGCAGGGACTGAACTACGCAACCGCCCGACGTCATATCAAAAAGCCCTCTGCGCAAAGTGCGCAGAAAAAAGTGCGCAGTGCGCAAAAAGAAAAGTGCGCAGATGTGCTGGTGGATAGCGAGCTTTCCGCCCAGCAAAAGCGCTTCGTTGCTGAATACCTCATAGACCAGAACGCCACGGCCGCCGCCTCAAGGGCAGGTTACAGCGATGCAAGTTATGGTCGTCAGCTCCTCACGATTCCTCACGTTGCGCAGGCTATTGCGCAGCAGCAAAAGGCCTCCCTGATGCGCACACTCGCCAGTGCTGATGAAGTGCTGGCGCAGATGTGGCAGCTCGCCACGTTTGATGCGAATGAGCTCTCGCAATACCGCCGTGGTGCCTGCCGCTATTGTCATGGCTTCGGCCATAACTACCAGTGGCGCGATATGGTGGAGTTTGAAGAACATCGGCTAACAGCGATTGAGAAAAAGGGTAAAGAGCCGGTAGATGTTGGCGGCTATGGCTATGACCACAACCGGGAACCTAACCCGGCGTGCCCGCGCTGCAATGGTGACGGCATCGGCCAGTCCTATTTTGCTGATACCCGCAAGTTGCCTCCTGTTTCCCGTCTGGCTTACTCCGGTATCAAGCTCGGCAAGAATGGCGTTGAGATCACCGCCATCAGTCGGGAGCGGATGTATGAGGCCGTGATGAAGCGGCTTGGCCTGGCGGATAGCGCGTTCGCGCAGCAGCTGCAGCAGATCGAAATCGAACGCCGCCAGCTGGAAGTGGAAAAACTCCGCAAAGAGCTCGCTGCCGACCCGGAAGATGAGGTACCGCTGCCCGTGGCAATCAACATCAACGTCGCGGATGCCCGCGTAAGGAACGACGATGACGGGGATATCGCCGACCCTTAACGTACCGCAGGCGCAGTTTCTGGCGATGCCGCACAAGTTCAAGGCTTACGTTGCAGGATTCGGTTCTGGTAAGACTTGGGTGGGCTGCGGTGGCATCTGCAAGGGGATGTGGGAGCACCCCAGAATCAACCAGGGCTACTTCGCGCCGACCTATCCGCAGATCCGCGACATCTTCTATCCGACAGTGGAGGAGGTGGCGTTTGACTGGGGCCTGAAGGTCAAGATCAACGAGAGTAACAAAGAGGTCCATTTCTACGCCGGGCGGCAGTATCGGGGCACCACCATCTGCCGCTCGATGGAAAAGCCGGCCACGATCGTCGGTTTCAAAATCGGCAACGCGCTGGTGGACGAGCTGGACGTAATGCCCGCGTTAAAAGCGCAGCAGGCCTGGCGGAAAATCATCGCCCGTATGCGCTATAAGGTAGATGGCCTGCGTAACGGCATTGACGTCACCACCACGCCGGAAGGGTATAAGTTCGTTTACCAGCAGTTCGTCAAAGCAGTGCGCGACAAGCCTGAGCTGGCAACCCTGTATGGACTCGTACAGGCCTCAACGTTCGATAACGAAGCGAACCTGCCTGATGACTATATTCCCTCGCTGCTGGCGAGCTATCCGCCAGAACTGATTAAGGCCTACCTGCGCGGGCAGTTTACCAACCTGACCAGCGGCACCATTTACCACCAGTTCGATCGCCGGCTGAACAACTGCACAGATGAAGAGCAGCCGGGCGAGCCGCTGTTTATCGGCATGGACTTCAACGTTGGCAAGATGGCCGCCATCGTTCATGTGAAGCGTGACGGACTGCCGCGGGCGGTGCGGGAACTGGTGAAGGTCTATGACACGCCAGCGATGATAAAACGTATCCAGGAAGAGTTCTGGCGCTACGAGGGCGGCTGCTACGTCGCCAGCCGCCAGATCTACGTTTATCCGGATGCCTCCGGCGACAGCCGCAAATCTAACTGCGCCAGCCTGACCGATATTGCTCAGCTCAGAGAGGCAGGGTTTAGCGTGATGGTCAACGCTGCAAACCCACCGGTGAAAGACCGCATCAACTCGATGAACGCCATGTTCTGCAACGCGCTGGGCGAACGCCGGTACCTCGTCAACGTTCAGCGCTGTCCGGTCTATACGGAGTCGCTGGAGCAGCAGGTGTGGGACAAAAACGGCGAACCGGACAAAAAAGCAGATAACGACCACCCCAACGATGGTGGCGGGTATTTCATTGTGAAGGATTACCCCATCGTCAAGCCGGCATACTCAATCACCATGGATACCACCTTCTGATATGGCTAATAACGACATCACCTGGGTTCGTCCTGAACACCGGGCGGCCAGCGCTGCCTGGAAGAAAATCAGGGACTTCTGCAAAGGCGCAGAGGCGGTAAAAGATCCAGGCAATAACTACCTGCCTTTCCTCGACCCTACTGACAAGAGCATGCGTAACCGCAAGCGCAATGAAGACTACCTGCAGCGGGCTGTCTTCTACGCGATTACGGGCAATACCAAAATCGGCCTCCTCGGGCTGGCCTTCAGAAAGGATCCGACCTTTTCCGCGCCGGAGAAGCTGAGCTATCTGCTGAAGAACGCCGACGGCGCTGGCACCAGCATTTACCAGCAGTCGCAGCTGGTGACCGAGAACGTGCTGGAGGTGGCCCGCGACGGGCTCTATGTCGATTACGCAGAGGGCAGCGGCCAGGCCATCATTCTGCGTTATCTGGCCGAGAACATTATTAACTGGCGCACGAAGCGCATTAACGGACGCGATCAGCTGGTGCTGGTGGTGCTGCGGGAATGTGTAGAGAAGGAGGACGGCTACGCGTTTAAGGATGAGGTCCAGTATCGCGAGCTTGCGCTTGAAGAGGGCCGGTTCATCTGCCGGGTGTGGCGCCGCAGCGCGGATGCCGGTTCCGCTGCATACGCTGTTACCAGTGAATACCAGCCGAAGCCCAAAGGCAAAGACAGCTGGGACGAAATCCCGTTCACCTTCGTCGGCGCACAGAACAACGATCCTGCCATTGATGATTCTCCGCTGGCTGCGCTGGTGGAAATCAACCACGGTCACTACCGGAACAGTGCTGATTACGAAGACAGCGTGTGGTTCTCCGGCCAGGTTCAGCCGTACATGACGGGGCTGGATGAGGGTTGGCGCGATCACCTGGAGAAGAAGGGGGTCAAAATCGGCTCCCGCTCGCCGCTACTTCTGCCCCGGGAAGGCAGCTTTGGTTATGCCCAGGCGCAGCCCAACATGCTGGCGAAGGAAGCGATGGACAGCAAGCGCGACTACATGGTGCAGTTGGGTGCCCGGCTCATCGAGCAGAATGCGGCGGTGAAGACTGCAACGCAATCCAGTAGCGAGCAGACATCGTCCACCTCTGTGCTGGGTATTTGTGTGTCGAACGTATCGGAGGCCTACTCGCAGGTCATCGGCTGGTGCGCGAAGTATCTGGGCGTCGATGAGCAGCAGGCGGCCTACGCGATCAACCAGGAATTCATTGCTAAGGTCGCCGAGTCCGGCATGGTAACCGCCATTGTGAACGCCTGGCAGTCCGGCGCAATCCGCGACACTGATATGGTCCGGGCGCTGCAGAAGCTTGACCTTATCGACCCGGCAGACAGCCCGGACGACATCATTGACGAGCTGCGCAACCCTAATCCCACCCTGATCGGCGGTAACAATGGCAACGGTAAATGACCAGCTTCGTGATGAAGCCATAGCGCACACCGTCTGGATAAGCCGTTACAGCACTGGTGTGGCAAACCGCATGGTTAAGCTGCTGAATGACAGCGACGCCGAGCTTACCGCACGGCTGCTGGTAGCGATGGACAGCCTGCCCACCAGTCAGTTTACGGTCAGCCGGCTGGAAAGCCTGCTGGGGAGCGTACGCGAGCTTAACCAGCAGGCAATAGCGGGTATGCAGACCAGCCTGGCGGATGAGCTCCTGCAGCTGGCCGGGCATGAGGCGGGTTACCAGCTGAGCCTGTTTGACGCGCTACTGCCGCAGCAGGTGAAAGAGCGGCATCCGCTGCAGGGCATCACGCCTGAGCAGCTTCACGCGGCGGCTATGGCCCAGCCCTTTCAGGGGCGATTACTGAGCGAGTGGGCTGATAATCTGGAAGCCGACCGCATGGCACGTGTTGTCAATGCAGTGCGCCGCGGCTACCTGCTGGGTGACGCCACGGAGACGATTGCCCGGCAGGTTCGCGGGATCGCCAGCAAAGGCTATAAGGACGGCGCGCTGCAACTCAGCCGGACAAACGCCGCCAGCATTACCAAAACGGCAGTGAATCACCTGGCAGCGACGGCACGAACCAGTTTCGCAGAGGCCAATGGCGATATCCTGCAAGGCAAGCAGTGGCTCTCCACGCTGGACAACAAAACCACGCCGACATGCATCATCCGTGACCGCCTGCGTTATACACTGGACAATAAACCTGTAGGCCATAAGGTGCCGTACCTGCAGGGGCCGGGGAAAATTCACTTTTGCTGCCGCTCCACAGAGACGCTGATTACCAAATCGTGGCGTGAGCTCGGGATCGACAACGACGAGATGGATGAAGGTACCCGCGCCAGCATGGACGGGCAGGTGCCGGCGGATACCACCTATCTGGACTGGCTGGCCCGGCAGTCGCCGCAGCGTCAGGATGAGATCCTCGGGCCGGAGCGGGCCGCGCTTTACCGCAGCGGCGAGCTAAAGCTTGGGGAGATGTTCACGGACAAGGGCGAATGGATAAGCCTGGCCCGCCTTAAAGCGCTCAGTTGATCCCAAAACATTTTTCACTTACGGCTGCCTCCGGGCGGCCTTTTTTATTGGGCGAGGCCCATAACATCCCAAGGGGAAATCATGTTAATCCGAAATATGCTCCTGAAATACTACGCACCAGAAGATGATGGACAGGGCGGCGGGGGCGGGGGCGGCGGTACCGAAATTACGCCAGAAATTCAGAAGCTGATTGATGATCAGGTTGCTGCTCAGGTGACCGGCTTGAAAACCAAAAACTCCGAGCTGCTGGGCACCATCAAGCAGCAGAAAGACAACCTTTCCCGCTTTGAAGGAATCGATCCTGATGCGGTTCGCGGGATTCTGCAGCGTTTTTCCGACGACGAAGAGGCAAAGCTGATCGCTGCCGGAAAAATTGACGAGGTACTGGATAAACGCACCGAGCGCCTGCGCGCTGATGTCGATAAGCAGATCAAAGCGGCCAATGACCGCGCGGACAAGGCTGAAGCCTTTTCCGGCAAATTCCGGGATCGTGTACTGGGTGATGCCATCCGGGCGGCAGCATCAAAAGCTGGCGCGCTGGCGGAAGCATCCGATGACCTGATCCTGCGTGCCAAAGGCACATTCCAGCTCAACGACGAAGGCGAGGCCATAGCAGTTGATGCAAATGGCGATGTTCTGTTCGGCAAAGACGGCAAAACCCCACTAAGCCCGCTTGAATGGGCGGAGTCGCTCAAGGAGACGGCACCGCACCTGTTCCCGCGCGCTGAAGGTACCGGCGCCGGCGGTCACAAGCCAGGCGGTGGTGGCAGTCAGAAACGTTCAGAGATGAGCGCCAGCGAAAAGGCGGACTATATCCGCAAGCATGGCCAGCAGGCCTTCCTCAAACTTCCGAAATAAGAGACTTACTCAATGGCAACAACTGTAAATAACGATCTGGTCATCTATGACGATCTGGCCCAGACCGCTTTTCTCGAGCGCCGCCAGGATAATCTTGAGGTGTTCAACACCTCTTCCAATGGCGCGATCCTGCTGGATAACGAGCTGATTGAGGGTGATTTCCGCAAGCGCGCTTTCTACAAGGTAGGTGGCTCCATCGAATCGCGTGACGTGAACTCCACCGGCAAGGTAAATGGTAAAAAAATCGGTGCAGGCGAAGCGGTGTCCGTTAAGGCACCGTGGAAATACGGCCCGTATGAAACCACTGAAGAAGCCTTCAAACGCCGCGGTCGTACGGTGGATGAATTCTCTGAAGTGATCGGTGTTGATGTGGCTGATGCCACCCTGGAAGGCTACGTGAAATATGGCCTGAAGGCGTTAACGGCGGCGATCGGGGCGAACGCTGAAATGGTGGTGACCGCCGACATCGAAACCGACGGGAAGAAAACCCTGACGCGCGGCCTGCGCAAATACGGTGACAAATTCAACCGCGTGGTGCTGTTCGTCATGCACTCCGCCACCTACTTCGACATCGTGGACGAGGCGATCGCCAGCAAGATCTATGAAGAAGCTGGCGTGGTGGTGTACGGCGGCCAGCCGGGCACCCTGGGTAAGCCGGTGCTGGTGACCGATACCATGGACGCTGCCGCCATTCTGGGGCTTGTGGCCGGTGCGGTGACCGTGACCGAATCGCAGGCACCGGGCTTTCGCTCCTACAACATCAACGATCAGGAAAACCTTGCGGTCGGCTACCGTGCTGAAGGTACCGTAAACGTTGAGCTGCTGGGCTACAGCTGGGACACGGCTAAAGGCGAGAACCCGGATCTGACTGCCATCGGCACGGCCGGTAACTGGAAAAAGCATTTCACCAGCAACAAATCCACTGCGGGTGTGCTGATCAAGCTGGGTGCTGCATCGGGGGAGTAACCCTGTCAGCGGATAAAACCTCCGCAACTGCTGACAGTACCGATGCGGTTACCTTTTCCCTGAAATACACCCGTAACGGCGCGGGCGTGTCCGGAGCAGCTGTCGCCTGGTCGTCTACTGGCGGCACACTGAGCACTGAGGGATCGCAGACCGGCTCTGCCGGTGGTGCCACGGTGAAACTCACCTCCGATACCGCCGGAACATTCACCGTGACGGGTACGGTTGATGGAGTGGCACAAACCAGTGAAGAAATCACTTTCACTGCCGCTGCCGGAGACTAACTGACGGGGCGCAAGCCCCGCTTCTTTGGGTGCAACGATGATCATTACCGATATCACTTCACCGGCCATGAACAGCTACGCAGGCGAGGGGGATTTGAGAGCCTTTGCGGATCTGCGCGACATCACGCTGCCGGAAAAGATCGCGCCATTGCTAATCCGGGCGATGGATTACCTTGAGGGGCTGGAGTGGGCTGGCTGGCGAAGCGAACCAAAGCAGCCGCTGGCGTGGCCGCGCACGGGCATCGAACTGGACGGTTACGAACTGCCCGCAGGTGAGGTGCCGCGTCAGATTGTTACTGCGCAGTGCATGCTGGCGGTCGAGGCGATGGATGGTGATCTGCTGGGCAGTGTGCGTGAAGCGGCTGTGAAGTCCGAGCGCGTGGAAGGAGCCGTAACCACGACGTATGCCGTCGCTGACGGCGAAGTGTTCAGACCGTCTTACCCGGCGGTGATGGCTTTACTCGGCGAGCTGGCTGGTGGTCGTGGCTATGCCGTAAACACCTTTGCGGAGCGTGCGTAATATGCCTGTTAACTATTCTCGCATGAGAGCTACCAGCACGCGCCTGCTCACTGAGAACGGCGCGGTGTACCCGGTAAAGCGCAAGGGCACAGTAACGGTCACCGGCGGCGTTGAGCATCGCGAACCGGATAAGACCTTCACTGCCATCGGCGTGCGGACTGACTATAAACCCGGCGAAATTGACGGTACGGTCATCATAAACGGCGACACGCGCATTGTGTTTACTGCTGATACCGAGTTGCGCACCAGTGACATGGTGGAGGTGGACGGCAAATGGTACCGCATTGAAAAGCCCAACCCGGTTAAGCCGGGCAGACTGTTGCTGTGCTACCGCGCGCAGCTGAGGGCATAGCATGAGCGACAACAACGCCTTTACAGCCGCTATCACGGCATTCGTTGATAAAGCCAAAACTAACCAGGAGGAAGTAGTGCGCGCCGTGGGGATTAAGATCCTGGCGCGGCTGGTGCAGATGTCGCCTGTGGGGAACCCTGAACTATGGGCCATTAACAAGACGGCGGCTGCCTATAACAGTGCAGTTGCAGAGCACAACCAGATGCAGATGGCCGATCCGGCTAACCTGACCAAAACAGGGCGACTCCGCAAGGCGGAGCGGGTTAACGACAGCATGGATATTAAGGCACCGCCCGGCTACACCGGCGGGCGTTTTCGTGGCAACTGGCAGGTCTCATTTGATGCGCGCACTACCGACGAAACGGGGCGGGTTGATAAAGCTGGTCATCTGACGATCGCTGCAGGAAATGTCACGCTGGGCCTGTTTAAAGTCGGTGTGCGGGATATCTACTTCTGCAATAACGTCCCGTACGCATACCGTCTGGAGATGGGGCATTCCAGCCAGGCGCCCGGAGGCATGGTGCGCATCACCGCCGCCGAGTTCCAGCGGTACTTCAGCGAGGCAGTCAGCGAGGTTAAAAATGATACCGGACATCACAACGGCGCTTGAGGCCATGCTGGGTATGTGGGCGGACGGCGAGGGCGTGCCGGTGGCGTGGGATAACATTCAGTTCGACCCGCCAGCCGACGGGCTGTATCTGATCTCCCACGATATGCCCGCACAGCCCTACAGCATCGATCTGGCTGGTGACTGCCGGGTCTACCCCGGCGTGTATCAGGTAACCGTCGTCGCGCCAGCTGGTGGTGGCAAATCACAGGCCAGAGCGCTGGCCCGCCGCGTCGTCGGGTTGTTCCCGGTGAACCAGGAGATACCCGGCGACGGCTTTACCGCCTGGGTGACTTCACCGCCTGCCATCTTCCCCGGCATACCGGACGGCGTGTCTTACTCCATCCCTGTCAGCATCAACTACCGGGCTGATATCTCAGCCTGATCATCCCCACCGGCGCTGCCGGTTTTTTATTTCTACATGGAGAGAATCCCTATGGGCTTCGCACTACCCAATGGCGCCACGGTATTCGTCGGCTCGAAACTCGCCACGCCTGTGGCAGTGACGGGCGTAAGCAATGCCGCAGGCGCTGTCTTTACCGTTGCAAACGGCCACGGCCTCGCTGTGGGCGATGTGGTACTGGTTTCCAGTGGCTGGGCGCTGATTGACAGCCTGGTGGTCCGCGTAACGGCGCAGACGACCACCAGCGTGACGATCGGGGTGATCAACAGCACCGATACCAATCACTTCCCGGCTGGCTCGGGTGCTGGTTCACTCAGCAAAGTGGCGGAGTGGACTGAAATCCCGCAAATCACCGAGGTTGCACAGTCCGGCGGCGACCAGCAGTACACGCAGATCCAGTTCCTCGCCGATGACCGCCAGCGCAACCTGGCGACCTACAAGGCGGCCAAGTCGCAAAACATCACGATGGCGCATGACTCTACTTTGCCGATTTACAGTGTGCTGTCAGCTGCCGATCGTTCCGGCGATACGCTGCCGCTGCGCATGTACGTGCCGAAAGCAAAGGAAATGCGCTACTGGTCGGCAAAGGCATCATTCGATCCTATGCCGACAACCGCTGTAAACAACGTCGAAACGGTGCAGCCAGCTTTTGCCATTCAGTCCCGTGACATGACGTTTTACAAAGACGCCGCCCCGCAGGCGGCAGCCTAACCCAGCCCGTTACAGGCCCGACAGCGGGCCTTTTTTATTGCCGAGGAATACATGGCCACTAAATTTCAGCTGCAACCTAAACCCACGTTTAAAGCCGACGTGACTATCCCGCGTGCCGGTGACGATGACGGGGTAATTACCTTCACCTTCCGCCACAAGCCGATCAAGGAGCTGGCCGCGCTTGAGACGATGGAAGGCAAAACCGCCGTCGATTTTCTGGTAGAGATCACCGAAGGCTGGGCGCTGCCGGACGCGTTCAGCCAGGAAAATCTTGAGGTGTTGCTGGACAACTATCCCGGTGCGATGAAAGCAATCGTCAGCACCTATTACCGCGAGCTGACGGGTAACCGTGAAAAAAACTGATAGCGGTTGCCTCGGCGTTTTATACGCCTGAACCCTCCACCGAAGACCTGGCCGCGTTTGGCCTGAGCGCTGATGACTACACCGAAGAAGAGCAGACCGTTGAGGTATGGCCGGACGTCTGGCCCGCGTTCGCTGTTTTCCAGTCGATGGGCACGCAATGGCGCACGGGCATGGGCGGCATCACCGGGCTGGATTACAACGTGCTGCCCTGGCTGATGAAGCTGAACGGCGTGGAGGATGAGGTAACCGCGTTAATGGATATCCGCGTGATGGAAAGCGCGGCGCTGAAGATTGTCCATCAGGGGGCGTAATGTCTGATATTGCAACGATTTCGCTCCGAGTGAATACCGCCGAGCTGGAGCGCGGGAATAAGGCGCTGGACGATTTCCAGCAAACTGCGACCGGAGCTGCCGGTAAGGCTAATGATCTCAACAGCGTTTTCCGTACTGGTATCGATCATCAGAAGAAAAATGCTGACAGCCTTAAGCAACAGCAGCAGGAGCTGCAGAACCTGCTGAATAAAATCAGCCCCGTTAACCGGGCCATGAACGAGCTGGAGACTCTTCAGGCGTCGCTGGCGGGCTTTCGCGCAAAGGACATGCTGGGCGATGATGACTACAGCCGCTTTAACTCCGTGCTGGAAACCACCCGCAACAAACTCTTTCAGGTCATGGAGGCAGAGACCGCCGAAGGGCAGGAACGGTTAAAGCAGGCGCAGGAGACGCAGCGCGCCACCGCCGCACAGGACAGCTTCCTGAAGTCGATCACCGACCAGGCGGCGACATTCCGTGCCAGTAAAGCGGACCTGGCCGAGTACCGGGCGGCGCAAATGGGGATCGCCGAAGAGGCCGCCCCGGTTATTGCGCGGTTGCGCGAACAGGAGCGCGCTGTTCAGCAGGAGGCTGCCCAGCGCCAGATTGCCGCCAGCCAGTCCCGGATGGTTAAGCAGGCCATTGCTGAAATGGAGGCAGCGGAAAGGGCCGAGGCGGCGGAACTCCGGCGCAACCAGAATATCCGCGAATCGTTCATCTCTTCGCTTCAGGACCAGGCCAATGCAATAGGTAAAACGCGGACTGAAATACTGGAAATGAAAGCGGCGCAGCTGGGAGTGTCGCAGCAGGCGGCTCCGTTCATTGCAAAGCTGAGCGAGCAGGAGCGTGTATTTAATAGCGGGACGCTCACCGCCGGGCAATACCAGCAGGCTCTGAGAATGCTGCCTGCGCAGTTCACTGACATTGCCACCTCTATCGCTGGTGGCATGCCCTTGTGGATGGTACTGATCCAGCAGGGCGGGCAGATCAGCGATTCGTTCGGCGGCATTGGTGGGCTGTTTCAGTTTATCAAGGAAGAGCTTCTGGGAATAAAAAGCGCTTCTGATGATTCGTCCGAGTCGCTTTCAGAGAACGCCAACTCGCTGGCAGAAAATGCGGAACATGGCAGGGGGCTTCTCTCGTTTCTCACCCCTGCCAGAGTAGCTATTGGCGGGCTGGTTGGTGTCGCTTCGCTGCTGGCGATAGCATGGTATAAAGGCTCGCAGGAGGCTACCGAGTTTAACAAGCAGCTCATTTTAACGGGAGATTATGCGGGCAAAACAGCAGGTCAGCTAAGGCTCCTGTCGAAGCAGATCGCTGATGATGCAGGCGTTACACCTGGTGAAGCAGCCGCCACGCTCGCAAAAGTAGTTGGCACCGGGCAGTTTGATGGCAGAAAGCTTGAGATCGTCGCCAGAACAGCTGCAGCAATGGAAGATGCAGTAGGGCAGTCAGTTGACGAAACCATCAAAAACTTTCAGAAGCTCTATGACTCACCCGCAAAGGCATCAGAAGAGCTGAACAAGCAGCTGCATTATCTTACTGCATCACAGTTCGATTACCTGTCTGCGCTTGAGCGCCGGGGGGACCAGGAAGAGGCTGCGGAATATGCTGCTGAGCTGTACAGCAAAGCGGAGCAGCAGCGCAGCCAGCAGGTGCTGGATAACCTCGGGCTGATCGACCGGGTAGTCCGCAGCGTATCAGATACCTGGAAGGGGTACTGGGATGCTGCTTTAGGGATTGGGCGTAAGGAAACCACTGCCGACCAGCTTGAAATGGTGCAAAAGCGTATCAGGGAGCTTACCGACAGCTCCCGGCCAGGCGCTTTCGGGCTGGGTAACATCGGTGATGGCGGGGCGTCTAGTAAAGAGCTTGCCGCCCTGCGCCAGCAGGAAAAAGAGCTGCAATTTGTTGTCAAGTCTCAGGAGGGATATAACCAGGCAAGGGCTGAGCTTAATAAGATTAACAGTGACGGCATTGAGGCCCAGAGCGTTGTTAATAAATATCTTGATGCGGGAACGACCCCTGCCGAAAAGCGCGCCCTTGCAGAGAAGGCGCTTGCAAAGGCTATTCAGGAAAGAAACAAAGCCGTTAAAGCAACTCAGTTCCTGCCTGAAAATCAGCGGGTAAAACCATTCAGTGAGGCTGAGTTAGCCAAGGCGCGAGCTGGCATTGAAAAGCTTTATCAGGACCCTAAAACGCCCAGGGTCAAAGGGGTAACAGTCGCCGCCGGCGATCGCGCCGAGGACTCCGCGCAGGCCGAACTGCTGGCGCTGCAGGCTCAGCTGAAAACGCTGCAGGATCACCGCTCGGTCAATGACACGATTAGCCAGCAGCGGAAAGACCTCTACACTACCGAGTCGAAATTCGCCGTGCTTGAGGAGGCGGCCCGCACGCGGCAGCTCTCTAAGCAGGAGCAATCCCTGCTGGCGAGCAAGAATCAGGTGCTGGAACTGGCCCGCCAGAAAGCGCTGCTGGGCGACCAGATCACCGCCCAGGAGCAGCTCAACAAGCGCATGGATACCGCCAGCAAATACGTCACGCATATGGCAGAAAAGCAGGCCGGGCTTGAGTCAGGCGCAACGATGAGCGACAGGCTGGCCAGCCGCGAGACGGCGCTCTCACAGCTGCGTAGCGGCTGGATTAATGCCGGTGGCAACCTTGAGGATGAGGGCTACCATAAGGAGCTTAAAGCAGCTCAGGATTATTATGATGCTGAGGATAAGCTTCGCAGTGACTGGCGGGCTGGCTTTAAGAGGGGCTGGGCTGAGTACCTGGACTCTGCAACTAACGTCTACGCCTCGATGCAGAGCGTGGCGCAGTCAGCCATGGGCGGCATCTCTGACATGATGACGAGTCTGGTCACCACCGGCACGGCCAGCTTCAAGAGCTTTGCCGCGTCGATGATGAAGATGATCGCTGATGTCATCAACCGGCTGCTGGTGGCCTACGCCGTGCAGTCCGCATTGGGGTGGGTAACCGGGAGTGTCAGCAGCAGCAGCGGGAGCACGCCATCAGGTGCCTATGCCAGTGCCGCAAACTCCGGCGTCAGCCTCTATGACACAGGTGGCTATACCGGCCCCGGCGGCAAATATGAGCCTGCAGGCATCGTTCATAAAGACGAGTTTGTCTTCACCAAAGAGGCCACCAGCGCGCTGGGCGTCGATAACCTCTACGCGCTCATGCGAAACGCCCGGGGTTACGCCAGCGGTGGTCTTGTCGGTCGGGCACCTATGTTCGGCCTGGGCAATAACGCGGGCGCGGCCGGTTCGGCTCCAGTGATACAAACCACCGTGCACGTTGATGCTAACGGTAATGCTTCAGCGCAATCAGAAGGCTCTGGCGATGCAATGGGCCGGGCGCTTGCGGCGGAGATGCAGAATGCAGCCACTCAGATAGTGCAGAAGCACCTGAAGAATGGTGGGATGATTTACAACTTTGTTAAAGGCAGATAGCCCACTTCGGTGGGCTTTTTTTATGGAGTAAATATGGCAGTCGAAACTTACCGATGGCCTGTGCAGCTGGGCGGCGGGGCCATTGAGTATGCCCAGGCGATCCGCTCGGCCCAGTTTGGCGACGGCTACGAACAGGTAGCAGATAACGGCATCAACTCCACGGCCATTCAGGTCCCGATGAAATATGTTGGCAAGGATACTGAGGTTAACGAGCTCCGCGCCTTCCTGCTGGCCCATACCGTAAAAGCCTTCATCATCACCCCGCCGGGAGAGGAAAAGGGCCTCTATCGCGTCGTGGCTAATTCGGTGCGTAAGAACCTGATCAGTAGTAATGCTGCTGAACTGACGTTCACCATCAAGCGGGCTTACGGAGTTTACGCATAATGGCACTGGTCGATCAGGCTGCAAAACTGGCACCCGGTGGCAGGGTGCGATTAATCACGGTGGACGCGTCAGAATTTAGCGGCGGGATCCACCGCTTCCATTACAGCCCGTTCCCTCACACATCCGAAGAAATCGACGCGGCAAACGGTGACGAGGACAAGCTCGGGCCAAAGGCCATCATCTGGGATGGCGAGGTTTATGAGTTCTGGCCGTTCCAGATGTCCGGCCTTGAGCTTTCAACAGACCAGGCGGCAGAGCCGGATCTCAGCGTGTCAAACCTGGACGGGCATATCACAGCGCTGTGCCTGCAGTTCCGGGATATGGTCAACGCGAAGGTGAGTATTATCGACACCTATGCCGTGTATCTCGATGCCGTGAACTTCCCGGACGGTATTAACCCGACTGCTGACCCGACAATGTTTTCTCTCCAGACCTTCTGGCTTGATACCAAAACGGCAGAGCATGACGAAACAGTAGCATGGGCCATGAGCAGCCCTGCGGATCTGCAAGGACAGGTCATTCCCACCCGGCAGATAACTTCTCTTTGCGAGTGGGCGATGCGCGGGCAGTACCGTAGCGGCGATGGCTGCACCTACAACGGCACGGCTTATTTTGACGCCAAGGGCAATCCGGTTGCTGACCCCGCGCTGGACGCATGCGGCGGCTGCCTTAGCGACTGCCGTAAACGATTCGGCGCTGGCCTGGCCGAGCCCAATACCGCCATTCTCGATTTTGGCGGCTACCCCAGCACGGTTCTGATCTCCCGATAAGGTTTTCCCATGAACAAAACGATAATGGCAGCAATCCGGGCACATGCACTGGAGGAATCACCGCGCG
Source organism: Pseudescherichia sp. L3 (assembly GCF_024656065.1). Classification (NCBI taxonomy): domain Bacteria; kingdom Pseudomonadati; phylum Pseudomonadota; class Gammaproteobacteria; order Enterobacterales; family Enterobacteriaceae; genus Pseudescherichia; species Pseudescherichia sp. L3. Next base: position 1,495,581 of record NZ_JANKYC010000001.1, on the reverse strand, counting down.
AGTGCTGTGGCTTCGTTATCCAGGCGGGCCGCCGCCAGCGCTACGTCCCGGTACCGAATAGCCATGAACAACCCGAAGAGCATTTCCGCATCGATGGCGAGGAGTGGGCTAACGCGGAGGATAGCGGCACGATCATTCGTGTCATTCACTCCCATCCGGGCGACGGCGCCCGGCCAATTCCGTCTGACCTTGACCGCCAGCAGTGCAATAACTCTGGTGTGGTCTGGGGCATCTATGCGCCCGACTGCGACGAGTACGCAGAAATTACCCCGGACGAGATCCCCCTGATTGGTCGCCCGTTCATTCTGGGCTCGCATGACTGCTGGGGGCTGATCATGGACTGGCACGCCATGCAGGGCGTCGTGCTGAACGATTTTCGCGTTGATTATCCCTGGTGGGAGAGCCAGTACCCGGACAACCTCTACTTCGACAACTGGGAGAAAGAGGGCTTTATCGAGTGTGACCCTGTGCCTGGCTGCATGGTCATCATGCAGGTGCAGTCCGATAAGTGGAACCATGCGGGTGTCCTCACCGAAGAAGGTAATCTACTTCACCACCTTTACGGCCAGCCCTCGTGCATTACCCCTTATGCCCGCGGCTATTTCAGAGACCGGACGATGATATGCGTCCGCCATAAAAACTTACCCAAGGAGATCAAACCATGGCGCGATTAACCACCATTCGCCTGTATGGCGCGCTCGGCGCGCGGTTCGGGCGCGTTCACAAATTTGCAGTCCAGACATCAGCCGAGGCCGTGAAAGCTCTGTGCGTCAATTTCGACGGCTTTGAAAGCTACCTGATGAACGCGAAAAAAAACGGCATGGTCTTCGCCGTGTTCAGAGGTAAGCGCAACATCGGCGTGGAGGACTACCAGAACCTTGGCGGCAATAACGACATCCGCATTGCGCCGGTAATGGAGGGGGCAAAGAAAGCAGGGATGTTCCAGACCATTCTCGGCGCGGTAATGGTGGTTGCCGGGATTGCTATCGCTACTCTCAGCTCGGGTGCTTTGGCGACTTTTGGTGCAGGCTTAGCAGCTGGAGGTGTCGGGATGATGGCCGGCGGTGTATACCAGATGCTTTCACCCCAACCTAAAGGCCTGCAGGGTCGCGACGATCCTGACAATAGACCCTCATACGCTTTCGGCGGCGCCGTGAACACTATTGCTATGGGGAATCCTGTGCCGGTCTTGTATGGAGAACGCGAAATCGGCGGAGCCATCATAAGCGCGGGTATAGTGGCTGAGGATATTTGAAATTTCTGCCTTGCTCATAAAGGCTGGTGTTCGAGCTTCTCAGTGATAAGATTTAAATCGCCTTAAGCTCTGAGACTATGAAAATGAAAAGAATATTTTTGACGGTTGTTTTTCTGGGTATATCTGGTTGTGCTACTAAGCCCATAACGAACGACCAAGCCAAAGAGGTACCAGCCAAGCGGTTAGTAGACCCATCTTTTACCACGCCAAAAGATAATACCGGTGAGGTAGTTATCAAACGCGATGACGGGTTGAGAGGCAGTATATGCACTGTTAGGGTATATGCTGACAGCAAGCCCGTTGCGGATTTAAAGGCAGCAGAGAAGGTCACTCTTTACTTAGATACCGGTGAGCATGTATTCAGCGCTCAAGGCACTGGTGCGTGTTATGGCGGCCTGAGTGGGCAATCCGGAAAGGTGTCTGTAGATAAAGCACTGACCTATCGGGTAGGGCTTGGATCTGTAGGCGATTTCGCGATCTACCCCGCGACATTTTAAGCTACTCGAGCAATACCAAAGCCCGCGCGAAGCGGGTTTTTTATTATCTAAAAATCACTACCCGCTTCGGCGGGTTTTTTTATGGACGCAATATGGCAACGATCACTGGTGCGAAGGGTGGCAAACAAAAGCAGCATACGCCTGTAGAACAGCCTGACAGCGCCCAGTCTATGGCGCGCTGCCGCATGCTGCTGGCGCTGGGGGAAGGTGAGTTTGCTGGTGGCCTGACCGATCTGACGGTATTTGCCGACGGTACTCCCGTAGGCAACGCTGACGGAACAAAGAATTTTGAAAACTTCACCTGGGACTTCCGCCCGGGTACCCAGATGCAGGATCCTATCCCCGGTTTCCCGGCGGTGGAGAACGAAACCACCATTGGCGTAGCACTGACGAATGCCACACCCTGGACGCGAGCCTTCAGCAACACGCAGATTGACGCTGTGCTGGTCCGGATCGGTATCTCCGGCCTGCAGCAACAGGATAAGAACAACGATATTGTCGGCACCTCTGTCACCTATCATATCGACGTGGCCACGGATGGTGGCTCTTATGAAACGGTCATGACCAAAACGGTGACCGAAAAGCTCAGCGCCCTGTATGAGCTCACGCACCGCATCAACCTGCCTAAGGCCAGTACCGGCTGGCAGATCCGTGTCGTGCGTGACACCGCCGACAGCACCAGCCAGCTGCTGCAGAACAAAACGCAGGTGCAGGCCATTACCGAAGTGATCGACGCCCGCCTGCGCTATCCGCACACCGCGCTGCTGTACGTGTCGTTTAACGCCAAAGCGTTCAGCAATATTCCGAAGATTTCCTGCAGGCCGAAAGGGCGTATTATCCGGATCCCCTCAAACTACGATCCGATTGCCCGGACCTACAGCGGCACATGGAATGGCACGTTTAAATGGGGCTGGTCGAATAACCCGGCGTGGATCTGGTTTGATGTCCTGACCGAGCCGCGCTTTGCCCTCGGCCGACGCGTAACGCCGGATATGCTGGATAAATGGGAGTTATACCGCATCGCGCAGCGCTGCGATCAGCTGGTACCAGACGGTAAGGGGGGCGGCGGCACGGAGCCGCGCTTTATGTTTGATGTTTATATCCAGGAGCAGGCCGATGCCTGGCAGGTGATCAAAGATATCGCGGCTGGTTTCAACGGCATGACGTTCTGGGGCAACAACATGTTCAACGTTGTCTCCGATATGCCAGTCGATACCTCTAAGCTGCAGATCCTCACCCGCGCCTCGGTGGTCGGTAAACCCACGTACTCCAGCGGCAGCGAGAAGAACCGCTATTCCAGCGCGCTGATTAACTTCAGCGATCCGGATAATCACTATCAGGACCGCACAACAGCGGTGATGTTCCCTGACCTGGTGAAGCAGTTCAATTTTAAGCAGACACAGATAACGGCCATCGGCTGCACGCGAGAGAGCGAGGCGCAGCGGCGCGGCGGCTGGGCGGTTTACTCCAACTATCTGGACCGGATCATCACCGTGGAGACCGGGCTTGATGGTGTCGCCTTCATGCCCGGTACCGTGTTCGCCTTTGCGGATGAACGCGTTTCCGGCCGGGTATACGGTGGGCGCATAACGGATTATGACGCATCCATCCGGGCGGTCATCACTGACCGGGGCACCAGCGCGGTGCCCGGTAATACGCTGATGATCCGCACGCAGGGCGGTACCGTGGAAAGCCGCATCATCCAGGCGGTGAACGGCAACCAGCTGATTGTGTCCACGCCATTTGCCGCGACACCAGCGCCGGATGCTGTCTTTGTCATCGATGCAGGGCAGCTGCGCCTGCAGTATTTCCGGGTGACCAACCTCAGGTACAACGACGAGGAAAACACCTTCACCATTACCGGCGCTGAGTACAATACCTCGAAATATGATGCCGTGGATAACAATGCACGTCTGGATGTTCCGCCGATTAGCCTCATCCCTACCGGGCTGGTGGCGCAGCCGGGCAACGTTACGGTCTCCGGTTATGATACCGTCCGCCAGGGGCAGCGCGTGGCAACACTGGTGGCAACATGGGACGCGCCGCTGGATAAAAACGGCAAACCTCAGGACGATGTGGTTGCTTACCAGGCGCAGTGGAAGCGCGGGGACAACGAGTGGATCAACACCCCGGAAACCGGGCTGAGGAGCATTGAGGCACCGGGCATATTTGCGGGCGATTATCTGGTGCGCGTCCGGGCCATCAACTCCGGCGGTGCATCCAGCCTTTGGGCCACTTCGGTGCTGACCCATCTTTCCGGACGCACGGGCGATGTACCGAAGCCCGTCGGCCTGGCCGCCACGGATGATGTCGTTTTCGGCATCAATATCACCTGGGCGTTTCCGGCAGACAGCGGCGACACGCTGAGCACTGAAATTCAGTACAGCCTGACCGCTGACGGCGAAAAGCCTGTGCTGCTGGCCGCTGTGCCTTATCCTCAGCAGCTTTACCAGCAGATGGGTCTGCGGGCCGGGCAGGAGTTCTGGTACCGGGCGCGGCTGGTGGACCGTATCGGTAATCAGTCCGGGTGGACAGATCTGGTACGCGGGCAGGCGAGCATCGACGTCTCTGATATTACCGACGCCATTCTGGAGCAGATCAAGGACACCGAGCTTTTCAAAGACCTGATCGAGAACACCGTGGAGACCAGCAAGACAGTGGCGGATCTGGCCGCCACGATAGCCGAAAATGCCGATCAGCTGGCGGCGGCCGTAGGCGCAACCCGGGAAACCGCCGAGGGCGTCATAAAGAACGCACTTGCGATTGCTGAGGTGACGTTCCGGCAGTCTGCTCAGAACGGCGAGAACTCTGCGCAGTTCGAGCAGTTGCGCGAGGTCATCGCCACCGAGACGGAGGCCAGGGTTACTGACGTCACGCGCCTCGAGGCGTCAACGGAGGAGAACGCGGCGGGCATTACCGAAGTGCGCCAGGCGCTGGCCAGTGAGACGGAGGCGCGGGCGACGGCGGTTACCCAGCTGACGGCGGCCACGAAAACCGCTTCTGATAAAGCCGATGCAGCAAGTGATGCAGCCGGTGCTGCTACAGAGGAGGTTGCGAAAAACACTGCGGCCATCACGCAGCTGGATCAGGTGGTCACAACGCTGGACAGCGCCACGGCGTCACGGTTCGATGAGCTGGAGGGTCAGACGTCTGAGGCGAGCGGCGGCGTTCAGAACACCGCGATCGCGCTGATTCAGAATACCCTGGCGCAGGTCAGCGCCCGGCGGACCCTGACAGCGGTTAATGCGGCTAACAGCGCCCAGATTGACCGGGTCGATTCAGCGGCAGCCAGCGACCGGGAAGCCTCGGCTCAGTCTATGCTGCAGATGTCTGCCCGTGTGGGTAGCAATACGGCCTCGATCAACAGCATCAGCAGGACGTTATCCGATTACCAGCAATCCATGGCAACTCAGGTTAACTCTCTGACGGCTTCGATTGGCGGCGTAAGCGCAGCTGTAACGACGAATGCCCAGGCGATTGCTAACCTCAACGGCAGCCTGAATGCGATGTACAGCATCAAGGTAGGTGCAGATGTTAACGGTGTGCAGTATGCCGCCGGGATGGGGCTGGGTGTGCAGAACACACCTGCAGGCATGCAGTCGCAGGTAGTTTTCCTCGCTGACCGGTTTGCGGTGATGAGCTATGCAGGCAGCACGGTAACGCTGCCGTTCGTTATTCAGAACGGGCAGACCTTTATCCGCGATACTTTCATTCAGGACGGTACGATCACTAACGCGAAAATTGGCGCATACATCCAGTCATCGAATTATGTCGTCGGTACTCTGGGGTGGATGATAGATAAAAACGGGAACATTGAGATAAACGGCGGGGTTGCAGGTCAGGGCAGGATGTCTATAACAAATAACCGGATTGTCTCGTATGACCAGTACGGACGTCCGGCGGCAGTTATGGGGCAGAGGCTGTAATGCAGACATTTATCCAGGGGACTTCGTTTGACGCCATAAACTCAATGGCAGTTAACTACGTTATGGATGTTCTGGATATTTCCGGCACGGGTAGCAAATCGTACCCGGCCGGATGTACCTACCAGGCGTCGCTCCTTATCGAGTCGGTTATCCAGGCGATGCCGACTACTAACCCGTATCAGGTAACTGTTTCCGGGAATGTCGTTTCATGGAATGTGGCGACCCCGATCCGGATGGTAGTGTTCGCCTCGCCCAATACGGGGCGGGAGTCGGATTATTACGGATTCTCGCTTTATTCCTACGACGGCAACGGTAACCGGACAATTAAACTTGCGCCTGACTTCACACCGTTTTGCCTGGTGAGCGTGATTGACGTTCCGCCCGGTAGCCAGAACATCGCCTCATCAGTCCCGCTGGGTCAGAAAATCGTGACGTTTATCCGGACGCGCGACGGCGATGCACGGATGCCGACGTCCTTTTACCAGCAGTACAATGCAGGGGGTAATTACGGATTTTCGTTCGTGCAAACGGGCGGAATGACGCAGACGGGCTGCCGGATGTACATCTTCTCGAACTACCTGGTTAACATCCCGATGCACGGCTTTTTCCTGTACCGGGACGGCGCTATGGTGTGGCACAGCAACTGCCTGCCGCTGAACATGCAGCTTTTGGCGAGGGATATAACCTCGGGAGCCCCAATGGCGGTAACTCCCGGTATCACTTCGGGGATTTATATTCCACAGGATCCATCGAACCCCCAATACGGTGGCTACCTGAACATGAACTGCTCCAGCGCGGGCATTTCTAATGGCGTCTGGAAAGCGTCTTCGGCGGTTGTTTATTCCAGCCGGATTATTTCTTCCAGTGAGGCCGCTGCCTTTAAGCCCTGGGCTATCAGCGGCCGGGTGGGCCTTATCGACTGCAGTATCTACGACCAGTATTACCCCTATGCGCTCGGGCTGGTTTAGCCAGCCCGCCATTTCCCTATTTCATCCTGAACCCGCCGCGTGCGGGTTTTTTTATGTCCGGAGAAAACATGATTTACACCACTGGCACGATCGCCGGCAGCGGCAACACACTCACCGGCACCGGCACTAATTTCACCGCAGCTGGTAGCCTGATCCGTAACGGCTGCACAGTCATTGTCATGACCAGCCCGCCTCAGGCATTCCAGATCACTGGCGTCAACAGTGCCACTGAGCTGGAAGTATCACCCGCAGTCAGCCCGGCCATTCCTGCAGGCACGCGCTATGCGATCCTGCTCAGTGACAGCAAAAGCCTGGATGGCTTTTCTCTTGATCTCGCCGAGACGTTCGGCATGTATCAGCGGTACATGAGCGGCTTCGCCGATGTGATGACCGGCTCAGGTAATGTCACCATCACCATTAACGGCGTGGCTGTCACGATACCCACGCAAAAATCGCTGGTTCAGAAAGGCGCTAATGGAGCAGCGCCTGTTGATCAGGGCGGCACCGGGTCGACAACAGCTGCCGGTGCTCGCAATAACTTGGGCATCAGCGACAACCAGCTCAACTCTGTCAACGGTAAATCAGGTGGTGCTATCGCTGGCGATACATCTATTGAGGGCGGGAACCTGAACCTGCGGGCATCGACTCCTGGAGGCGGCTGGCCATTTCTCATCAATTTTCAGGCCGGGCAGGGTAATAACCTGACGTACGCACGCCTGTATCAGGAGCGTTCCGGCGATATGACGATTGCGACGGCGGTGAATGCTTCACCGAAATATTTTCTGTTCACCAGCCAGGGATCTTTTAGCACCAGCGGCAACATCAGCTGCTCCTCGCTCACTCAGACGTCCGATGCTGATAAAAAGGACCGTATCGAAACAATAGCTGACGCCCGAGGGAAGGTCCGGCTGCTGCGCGGGGTGACCTACCTTTTAAAAGAGTCGCAAATGCCATCAGCTGGCGTCATCGCGCAAGAGCTCCTTGACGTGCTGCCGGAGGCGGTGAGTTCCGTTTTTGACGATCACGATGAATACGAGGAAGTAGAAGTTGACGTGGAAGTTGAGAAAATCGGAGAAGACGGCGAACTGGTAACAGTTACTGAGAGGCAGGTAATTACCCGCCTTAAGCATGCCCGCGATGAGAGCAAACGCAGCTACACTGTGGACTACTCTGCTGTTACCGGGCTTGTTCTGCAAACTGCCGTAGAGTTGGATCAGGCTGTAACAGCTATGGAGCAAAAACAGCGCAATATGGCAGCATTCCTAAAAACTTTCGGTTATAGTTCTGACATTGTCTACACCGCTTCAGAGGCAGATACCAAGAATTAATAAGCCGCGCCGTATAACATTCGCCACCATAGTAGTTCGATTAGCGAAATATTTCGCGCTCTGCTAGGCGAGTAGGGGGGGCTGTGAGCTGTATGTCGCGAGACAGACCAGAGCATTAAATTTACCTTTTTTTGCTCTGGGATCGCCCCGACCAAAGCCTTAGCCAAACGGGTAAAAGATTTTTTTTAGAAGCCTTGGATTGCCTTAAGCGAATAGTAGATTAAATGGTATTGATCGGTTTTAAGCGACCAAAATGCTAACGCCGCTAAAATCACATCTGGCTTGGAATTAGGGGTATCTAAATTTTTAATAAAAGTTTAGGTGTCTGTCCATTTCTGTGATTATAAAGGCCCCATGAAGCAGTAATTAAACCCCGCCCATCGAGCGGGTTTAATTAGATGGTGAATTAAGAAAATTTTTGTTACTTTTCCAAATCATTTAGTGCGTCGTTGACTTTATTTAGAGCGCTATACTGAATCTTTCTTTTACTCAAAACAGGTTGATAAAGAGGGTTTTCGAAAAGTTTACCGATGACTCTTTTGTAAGTAGATTCAAACCGCGTTTTGTCCAGTTTGCCATCCAGGTAGCGCTGACATGCAATATCGTAAGCATTCAATACAGTTTCGATATGAAGATCCAAAAGCGAGTCGTCAGCCTTACTGATGACGTAAGATTCTCCTGCCTCATCAGCCTTTTTCATTAATTCAATTTGGAATTTAGAGAATTCAAAAATTGATTTACTGATTAATTCATAAAGCTTAATTTCTGAATCACCTAAGGAATTACGATCACGTCTAGCAGTCATCCAAGAACTAAAACAAGCAATTAACGACGATACCACAGCAACAGATACACCAGCCGCATACATCAAATCTTTGAATGTCCAGTTACCAGAGGCTGCTTGTGCAACCACTTCAGCAGTAACTTCTGTAACAGCCATTACTTACGCTCTCTAAGGGCTGCAATCTCATCTGATGTTTGATCAGCGCTGTCAAATGATATCCGCTCAATTTTTTTAGAAGGAAGATCGTCACCATCACTGATTATGTGATGGCCCCTCTTGTTTTCCCGAATTTCAAAGCCCCCATCTGGTATAATGTAAGAGTCCTTGGGGTATTCTTCGTCTGACAAGTTTATACGTCGACGGGTTTTATCAGCAAGATTTTTCTTGTTAAAATCACTCATACGATTATTCTCTTAGGTTATATAAAATTATAGTTGCTCTGCGAAATTATCATAAGCTACGTTATTCATAATGAGTCTATACTAATTTTTTCGTAGTTCCTACATTTAGGGCACTCTTTGTCATCCACAAAGTGATGCTAACTGGCCTATCATATGCATAGCCATACGTTGTTATGAGTGAAAAGTAGACGTTATCATTTCGTTATTACGAGCGAATTTTCTTGGCTAGTCTGCACTGGTGTAAAACGATACCTTTTTTTATAAAAAACAGACTAATTGGCATGACTACGCAACGATGTATAAGTTAGCTGCATCGCAACCTGATTTTATAAAAAGTGTTGGAATCTCTTCTTCTAGAATACCCTCTAACATTAAAGCAGCTTTTGCTTGATTAAACGATTTTTCAACGGAAAGACCAAAGGTCAAAGATGAGTAAAATTGTGCAGAAAAAATTCTTGCTGCGTTATCTGTAATGGAGTTTTTCATCCCAATTGCGCAATCAATGTATTCAACCACTTTATTGGCCTGATTTTTTGAATGACAAGTATTGAAAAAAACCAATCTTAAGTTTTCATTCGCCACACTCATTGCTTGAATGATGGATCCCATCGACACTAATTTAGTGTTGGAATTATTATCCATAAGAACCAGTTCATCATTAGGGCTTCCATGACCACTAAAATGTATGACTGTCGGCATATATTGATTTATATATTGAAAAATATCACTTGGTCTAACTGCCCAACATGATTCCAAATATACCGCATCACGGTGACGTGATTTTGTAATCATTTCTTTTATCGTTCGAACTTCTTCATCCAAACTTAATTGCCCTTGATCGCGAGGATTTGATGCAAGAAAGAGTACGGTTATTTTTTCGGGTAAGTCACTTAAAGTGTTTATGATATTAGAGTGTTCCGATAATGTTTTATTTACAGCGGTTAATGCTTGAGATTGCTCTCGCTCGAATTTATCTTGTGCTTGTTGGCGTTTTTTTCGATCCTTCAACTCTTCGCTAATTAATTTTTTATTTTCATTTTGTAGTTGTTTGTTTTTTGCCGATATCTTGGATTCAAGGTCTGATATTTTTCTTTCAATTTTAGAAATCTCCAATTGATATCTGCTTACTTCTTTTTCTTTGTTACTAATGGTTGTTATTGATTTTGATGAGTTTATTTGCCGTGTTACAGTATTGATTTTATTTTTTAAGGTTATAATCTTAGAGTGTTCATTGGCTTTATGCTTAGTCAAAAGTGCGATTTCATCACATTTACGATTAACATTTCTTCTATATGTATCTGTCATTGACATGCTATTTTCTCTTTTTAAATTCAACTATTATCAATATTCATTTTTATCAAGCAATTGTATGAACACAAGGGAAAAGTAGTGGAGCAGTCTAACATTTTCCTCTTTGCCTCTTAACAACTGATGAACAGCATGTCACTGCTCAAGAGTAAGCAAAAGCTATAGCTCATATATCAAAAATAATGCAAAACAATCAAGGCCAAGATTGAAAAATTAAGCAAGTGACAGTTAACTTCCTGAATTTTATAGAGATAAATTAAAAATCAAAATCAAAATTGATAAAGGGCATACAACTCTAAGGCTTACAAATGGTCGGGCAAACTAAGCAAAACCTCATGTAAAAAGAGGTAAGGCGTCTTACTCCACGTTAAACATAGACTATCTAAGTTAAGAATCTATTTGGTCATCTATGATTTTCTTTAGACGATGGTATACTTAGACTATCAAATAAACAATGAGAATGCTAATGAACGCGCTGACAGTTTCACTTGTAGCCATTATGATCCCAGGGGTTATTATGGCTCTAATTTATGATACATATACCCAGCATAAGCCATGGGATTCATTTCGATATATCTTAATGTCTGTTGTATTTGGAATAGTCACCTACTTGACAATGCAAGCAGGAATTATAATTTATCAATTTATTAATGGTTTAATGGATACAAAATCAATAAAATGGCATTTACTTTCTGTGTGGTCAATTGCTAATGGGCAAGAAAAAATTTCAATTAGCCCACTTGAAATATTAATAGGTGGTATAGTTTCCATTCCGCTTGGGTTAGTTTCTGTGCTTATCTCAACTAAAAGAAAATTGCATGAGTTTCTTTTAAGAAAGGGAATATCTAACAAATATGGGGATGATAATGTTTTTATTCGTTCCATTGAACTAATGAATTCAATAGATGGATTTTGCCATTTAAGCTTGCATGACGACGGTTGGTTGATACATGGTAAGTTATTTTTGTACAATGAGAATGATAAAACTCAGGAGGTTGGTCTACGAGATGCTACAGTTTATCTTGCTTCGGATGGTACTATTCTTTACAAAACAAATCTTTTATACATTTCCAGAGAGTACGGTAAAATAGTGATGTTTAACCAATACATTGAGGACGAAAATAATGAGCATTAATAAGAAACCAGATAGTGGCTCTGATCAGTTCTGTCGACAATTAAGGCAAACCAATGAAGGGAGAGAGTTTCAAACTAATGGTCGTCAAACTCTTGCTGATGGTTTCGAAACACGCGGGGCACAATTTCAAGTTCCATCGAGCAACCAAGGCAATGTTGGTGCGGGAAGACAGACGGCACCAATAAACCTTGCCCCTACTAACTTCCAGTCACCAAAAGTACCTAAAATCCCGGCTAAAAAATCCTAAATCTTTGATTAAACAGCACCGCTTGAGAGCGGTGCTATGGAAGTAATGTTTGTACTTGGTGTAAAAATGAGAGCTTGATCAGTCTAACTTAAGAAAACTGTCGGTCTCTCGGTAACGATTTAATTAAATGCGAAAGGGAGTAATGAGTAGAGTCGATGATATAGATCTGTATCCTATCCAACGCAAAGATTTGGCAACGATTATGAAAAAAATTAGAAAGCATTTTGGGACATTTTTGGGGCAAAGAAAAGAAATGGGGCACGTTTTGGGACATAAAAAAGGTAGATAGGTGTAACTCAGTGTGGTAAATGAAAGAGTGCAACCTATTGAATATTAATAATTTTATTTTATTAACAACAACTTAAAAAGCGCAGTATGGTTTGTTTAAGTTGTACTGCTCTTTCTTGTTAACGTCTTGATGCTCTTGCATGGTGTGCTGTCTCGGTTGACCGGGTCGTCATTCATTCTATGTCGCGTATGGTACGGATTACGGCGACGAATGCCAGCATGTTTTACACTGGGGTTCCACTAAATCACGACGTTGCTCAGGCTCGCGGCTTTATGGCTCAAGGAGGACTTTAGCCTTGCGGAGCCTTTAACAGGGCAGGCTCATCCTTCGAGATTGAACCGTATTTGATCTCTCTGGCGATAAAAGGCTGAGGTTTACTAAACAGATATCCTTGTGCGAAATCGCAGCCCAGTGCCTTAAGGTGTTCCAGTTGTTCTTGTGTTTCAATACCCTCTGCGACAGTCTTCATATTGAGGGATTTCGCCATGCCGGTGATGAGTTTTATGATATTAAGAGCATCCTCCTTTTTAGCTATCGAATGCACAAAGGATTTGTCTATTTTAATTTTATCAAAGGCAAGCTGGCTTAGCCGGGAAAGAGAAGAGTATCCCGTACCAAAATCGTCGATGGAGATTTTTACGCCGAGAGCTCTAAGCTTATTAAGGGTATTCATCGGCATATTGCTCTCAGTAAAGAGAGACGATTCAGTAACCTCCAGTTCAAGTCGGTCAGCGGGCAGCCCTGTTTCTTTCAGTATAGACAGCACTATTCCTGCAAAGGCTTTGCTGCTTAGCTGAACAGGTGAGACATTTACTGAGATTTTAACCGGAACGGCCCAGCAAGCAGCTTCTCGACAGGCCATTTCAAGTATGGATTTCCCCATCTCGTTAATCATTCCTGTTTTTTCAGCAACCGGAATAAAACTATCTGGCGATAAAAGACCCTTTAGCGGATGTACCCAACGAATAAGGGCTTCATAGCTGTAAACTTCCCGACTGTACGAATCCACAATCGGTTGATAATACACTACGAATTCTTTATTGACTAACGCCAATGCCATATCATGCTCAAGGGTTCTCCTCTCCTGCAGCTTATCTAACATTCGCTGACGGAAAACTTTAATCTTGCCTTTGCCTTCATTTTTGGCTTCATAAAGGGCCAGGTCGGCAAATTTATAGAGATAGTCGGAACGGCGCTCAGTTTCTGAGTTAACAATGCCTACACAGGTGGTTATGTTGATAATTGTGCTATAAATAGTGTAGGGCTGGTTAATGCAATCACATATTCTTTGGGCGAGTGTAACAGCATGATTCTCTGTCAGATCGCTCGAGAGGATTGCAAACTCATCCCCACCTAAGCGATACAGCAACTCCGCTGGAAGACTCATCGAAAGCAGACGCTGAGATATTAGGCGTAATAACATATCACCAGCATCATGACCATACGTATCATTTACCTCTTTGAACCTGTCTAAATCAAACAACATCACGGTCACAGAGCTTTTATTTCTTTCAGCTATCTCGATGGTTTTATTCAAATTATCCCAGAAAAACAGTCTGTTACTCAGCTCTGTAAGAGGATCGTGGTAAGCGTCATACTCCAGCTTTGTATTCTGGATTTGCAGTTTTTCTTTAGATTCCTGCAGCTCTCCAGCAAGACTCTTGACCTGAAGATGTGCCTTTAGAATATTTCTGTTTTGATAAAAAATCAGCACGCCCAGTATCGCACTCAGTATTATTAGCAGTACAGAAATTGCGGAATAAATAGAGTATAAGATTTGAATTTTACTGTTGGCGCTATTAATAAGGTTAATATCTTTGTTTAAAGCGTCGGATGAAAGGCGGCTCAAAGGGGCGTCAATCGAATACATTACCTTCAAATACCCCTGGATTTCTGCGCGAGTCATTTTCTCAATGTTCGCATCCAGATAATTAAGAATATTTTCGAGTTTTACAGCCAGGTCATTAAGTGCTTTATTGCTATGTATAAATTGCCCCAGATCTCCTTCCTTCAATAAATCACTTTGGCTGAGCATGATGTCAAGATGAAGGCGAACATCATCCACCGTCATCGTCTCATCGATAGTATAAAGCCCAAGCCATGATTCGAAACGGTAATACCCCGAGACAAGCTGTCCAGCAGACCATGAACTGGCGTAGTGCGTCAGTTTCTGCAACTCTTGCTGTCTTTCATGTACAAGGAAAGATATATACCCGGTAGATATAAAAAGGGCAAATATTATACCAGCCAATATTCTGTTCATGTTATTCGTCTGAGACCTTACTCAATGCTCATTTTGCTGACCTGCCATGCTGACCTTGAATAAAAGACCTGGTTATTCAGTTCAGGCTCACTGTCATAGGGGTACACGATGAATAGCGGACCTTTGTCGCGGACGCGCATGTATTGCCCATTGATTTTTAAAGCAAGGATCACATTATATTTTTGGAAATCACTAAGAGGGATAACGGTAGTGTAGTCATTGAGTGCAGAGACCTTAACGACAGAGCCTTTCGCCCCTACGTACGCCATAAGCGTTTTCATCGGAATACCCGTAAAGGTTGTGCGCCCATTGTACCAGGGGGAGGCAGTCTGGAAACTAACCATACCCAGCTTCTCAAGGCTGGCGATATCGAAAACGGCTTTACCCTCTTCGTTTGTATTTTCTATATTACCGGACAGTGTCAGAAGGGGTTTCCCGGCGGGTTTGGGGAGTTCCCCAGCTAAAGCCTGCATGGAGATCGCAAAGCTTAACAACATGACAATTAACTTCATTCTAACCTACCTATCAAACGAATATAAAACAATTATAATTGAGTTATTATGCTATTTATACATGCCGCCTGGCGAATAACAATCCGTTGAGGAGATTTATAAATTAACAAGTAAAAATCAATGGGTTAGGTTGCGTGCTGTACCAGGGTGTTGATCGTCTAAGGTCGGTGCTATTATCTTTTAGGTGCGTTAAAAACATCATGCCTGTACGAAGAATAATCTATGTGTTTGATTAGTGCAAATAAACTCACACGAATGTTAAGGTTTAAAGGTTTATCCAGGCTCAGAGCATGATTGTTTGCAAGGTCATCATTAACGGTAGTTTTGGTACTCGCTGGCTGAACGACAGGGCCATTCAGCCCCCCTTGGCACTAAGGTATATCATACACATAACGCCAGATGTTAGCAGGAGAGGGGAGAAAACTGGCACTTGCTGTCTACCACCAGACAATAGCGGAAATTCTACTAAAGGAGTAAAAATGAAACAGGTAACGCCAAGCTATACGGCTGTTGATTTATCTCGTTGGGCAAGAAAGGAGCATTTTGAGGTATTTCAAGGCTTTGCTCAATCTACAATTAACCAAACCGTTCTGTTAGACATTACCGCGCTGCTAAAAAATATCAAAGAGGTGGGTTGGAAATTTTACCCTACTATGATTTTTCTGGTTTCCAAGATTGTAAACCGGCATACGGAGTTCCGTATGGCCATAAAGAACAATGAGCTGGTTATATGGGATGAAATTCATCCAAGCTATACAATTTTCCATAAGGAAACGGAGACCTTCTCATCATTATGGAGCCACTACGATGGTAATATTCATCACTTCCAGAGCGTTTATGCAGAAGACGCTGCACGCTATGGTAATAACCTTGCTTATTGGCCGAAGGAGGAGTCACGGGAGAACGTCTTTTTCATATCAGCTATTCCGTGGGTAACTTTTACCAGTTTTAATGTTAATGTTGCTAACATGAAGAATTTTTTTGCCCCCATGTTCACTCTGGGAAAGTACTACAACCAGGATGGAAAAGTATTGTTGCCTTTCGCCGTTCAGGTACATCATTCCGTGTGCGATGGTTACCATGTGGCAAGACTGGCCAATGAGTTACAAGAAATGTGTAATGACGTAATGCGCCATTCTGCAGAGCACGCAGAGTAGACATTACGTCCAGGTAATTTATGCGACTGTTCTGCCGCGTGGATCCACACATCGTATGAGCCCCCTCTACGTAACAACATACCAGGAGCAATGCGAGTCACGGGGTTTGGGATTTATCATTTGTCACTATACGAATGGCTTCGGCATGGAGTTTTTTCATGCCATCTATAGATTCTCTCTCTCCCAGCCTGAGCTGGGCCAGGATGTTTTCAGTTTCTATTGGCTTTCCCAGTGCTATCAGACACGAAATGGCATAACCTATTACTGCATAGATATCATGCATTTTTTCTGATTTATCGATGTCCATATAAATATCCTGTTTAACGCTCATGCAAGATACCCCTCCTAAAATCATACTAAAAAAGAAAAGCATACACAGAATAACGCCATAACGTTAATGGTTTTTTCCATTGAGTTGGCGCCGCGTCAGCACGATATTGAATAATAAACATGAAGGTTTGTGCTTACCCCTTGCTGGCAGGTGACGCTTCATCGGTCATCTTCGTAGCGGCCGACAGATAACCACCATAGCGACGGCACTACACAGCGGGAAAATCGCCAGTTCCAGCCATGGAATAACGGCCTGTGGGCCGGGGGAGAGAGCGGCATCAAGACGGGTACCAAAAACCAGATTTCCCACCAGTACCGCGCATCCACCCGCTGAGGCTAGCGCCCCGTAATGCGCACCCAGCGTGGACTCATGCGAGAACCAGGGAATAAGATCCTTCACGGCAGGCACCAGTAGCATTTGGCCCAGCGTCAGCAACGTCACAAAACATATTGACGGCAGCAGACGCAGCCAACCGTCTGGCGGCGCTGACGCGGCAAACAGCGCTACGCTGGCAAACGCAGCGGCGAGGAGCAAAAACCCAATAGGCAAGATTAGCGCCGCGCCGGCCCGCCTCGCCACGCGTGCCAGTGGAAGCTGGCACAGAATAATCAGCAGTGAAGCCAGTATAAACAGCGGGCCAAGATCTTTCTCACTCCCCCCGGCGCGCTGGATCTCTACCGGCAAGGCAAGATAGAGCTGGTTATAGCTCAACAACCACGAGCTGTAGGCAATGATAAAGGCGACAAACCGCGGTTGCCGAAACGTCGTCCACCAGGGAACTATCTTCAGCGTTTGAGCGCTGGGTGGGGCAGAAGGCAGTGAGAAAAATAGCGTTATCAGCGCGATAACAAAAATCCCGGCCCCCGCAAGTGCGATTTGGCGAAAGCCGAACCCGGTCAGTAGCGCACCCGCAGCCGGACCGAGCACCGCCCCGAGCTCGCCGCATACGGCGAACAGGGCAAACCACTCTGCGCGGCTGCGCTTACCCTGGGCCTCGCTTTGCGTGCCTGCTTTTGCCAGCAGTGCTTCAATAGACGGCGAGAAAAACGCGCCGCCGATGCCGGTCAGGCAGGCCCCCAGGATAACGGGCCACACGGTGTGGCTGAAGGCCAGCATCAAATAGCCAGCAATCCGTAGAAGGCAGCCACACAGAATGACGATTTTTGCCCCAAAGCGGTCAGAGAGTGCGCCGCCAACGATGAACATCCCTTGCTGCGAGAAGGTTCGCAGTCCCAGAATCAATCCAATCAGGCCGCCGGAGAGCATCATGTCATCGCGCAGAAAAATCGCCAAAAACGGGACAACGGCGTAGAAGCCAATATTAAAAACAAACTGGCTACCCAACAAAATGGGCGGCCAAAGTGTGCCTGCTGGGCGAAGAGGGTTTTGTGACATTTACACGCGCTTATATTATGAAATGAATATGCTTTTTGCCATGGAAGGGGGAAATTTCAATACGGGTTTTGACGTTGAACACCTCCCGAAGCAGATCCTCACTGAGGATCGCTTCCGGCGTACCGGTGGCGACAATTTGCCCCTGTCGCATGACAATAAGACTATCGCAAAACATTGCGGCATGATTGAGATCGTGAATGGCCACTATGCTGGTTACCGGCAGCGTGCTGATGAGATGCATCAGCTGCATTTGATGGTGGATATCGAGATGGTTGGTCGGCTCATCCAGCAGGATTTCAGTCGGCGACTGTGCAAGCGCCCGGGCAATATGCACCCGCTGGCGTTCACCGCCGGAGAGGCTCAACCATCCCTGATCGTTGCGATCCAGCATATCGACCCGCTGTAAGGCGGCATCGACGATCTCGTCATCTTTGGCGCTCCAGCTGGAGAAGGGCGAGTGGTGCGGAATGCGTCCCAGCTTGACCACATCGCGTACGCGCATATTGGCCTCGGTCATGCCATGCTGCTCAACAAATGCAACCCGGCGGGCAAGCGTCTTTCTGGCGATGCGGGTGATATCCTGCTCGTCGAGCAGTACGCGACCTGCATCCGGACGGCGTAATCCGGCAAGAATGCGTAGCAGTGAGGATTTACCGCAGCCGTTGGATCCTAACAGGCCAACGGTTGCCCCCCGATCAATGCGCAGCGAGACGTTGTTGACGATGATCTTTTTACCCGCCTTCCAGGTAATATTTTCAGCGGTAATACTCATCAGGTACTCCTTGAGCGGAAGATAATCACGGCGAAGAAAGGCACGCCTACCATGGCGGTGACGACGCCGACCGGTAAGCTTTGCGGCGCGATAAGCACCCGTGAGGCGATATCAGCCAGCACCATCAGGATCGCACCCGCCAGCGCGCTGGCGACCAGTAGCGTTCGATGCAGTGGGCCAAACATAAACCGCATAATATGAGGAACCACGAGGCCCACAAAGCCGATGGAGCCAGCCATGCTGACGATAGTAGCGGTCATGAGCGCGGTGAGGGTAAAGAGAATCAGCCGCACCACAGGAACGGCGATACCCAGCGAGGCGGCAGCATCGTCACCGAAGGTAAAGGCATCCAGCGCCCTGGCGTAGAAAAGACAGACCGCAAGCCCGATCAGCACCACCACCAGCGCAAGCTGAAACTCCGGCCAGCGTACGCCGCTAAAGCTACCCAGCAACCAGAACAGCACGTCACGCGCCTGCTGGGCACTGGCCGATGTGCTAATGGTATAGGCCGTAATGGCATTAAACAGCTGCGAAGCGGCAACCCCAGCCAGAATGGTCTGCTGATTGCCGCCGCGTGCACCGTTGGTCAGAAAAGCGACGAATGCAAAGGCTGCAAACGCACCGAT
Source organism: Pseudescherichia sp. L3 (assembly GCF_024656065.1). NCBI lineage: Bacteria > Pseudomonadati > Pseudomonadota > Gammaproteobacteria > Enterobacterales > Enterobacteriaceae > Pseudescherichia > Pseudescherichia sp. L3. Next base: position 1,476,387 of record NZ_JANKYC010000001.1, on the reverse strand, counting down.
AAAAGCCCCGGCGGAGAGTGACAAAGCCCCCGTGCCGATGCCGAGCACCACCACCATGACCGCGCCTGTAGATGCGCCAGCAGAAACGCCGAGCACGTAAGGCTCGGCTAGCGCGTTTTTCAGCAGGCTTTGTAGCACTGCACCACAGATGGCGAGTCCTGCCCCGCAGCAAGCCGCGACCAGCGCACGGCTCAAGCGAAAATCCCAGATCACGCTTTCATAGATGCGGTTAAGCGGAACGGCGGTCAGCCCCATCTTATTGCTGATGGCGTAAAAAACGTCCCGCAGCGGGATTGACAGCTCTCCCACGCTGACGCCCAAGGCAATCGCCATACATAACAGAATGACAGACAGCAAGCACGAGACGGCTAAAAACGTGCCCTGTTGCGCGTGCACCATCGGTAAGGCCATCAGTTCAGCCCCAGCTTTCTGAGTTGTTCGCCGACTTGCTCAGCGCCATAGAGGGTACGAACCGTGGGATTCATGGCCTGGCCATCCATCACCACGATATGACCCTTTTTCACCGCATCCAGCTGGCTGATCGCTGGATCGCTTTGCAAAAATTTAATCTTCTCCTGCGCGTTGTCCAGCGTCCAGCGGTTACGATCCAGGCTGGAGACCACAATGACATCCGGGTTGGCAGCAATGATGCTTTCCCAGCCTACCGTCGGCCACTCAGCCTCGGAGGTGATTGCGTTATGACCGCCCAGCACGTCAGCGATAAATCCGGACGCGCTGTTTTTACCTCCAACGTAGGCATCAGCCGATGGAGACGCGCTGGAAAACCAGAAGACAAAGGAGAGATCTCTCTTATTCTTACTGAACTCGTTGCGTAGATCGCTTTCGCGTTTTTTAAAGTCGGCAACCAGCGCGTCGCCACGCGGCTGTACGTCAAAAATCATGGCAAAATCTTCAATCTCTTTATACAGATAGGCCATGTTCCACAGCGTATGGCGACTGCCATACATATCTCCCGCCACTTTTTTTGTCGCGCACATACCAGGAGAGAGGTAGCTGTTAACGCCAACGGTGGCGAGATCCTCGCGCTTCGCAACCTTACTCTCTGGCCCCAGCAGCAGAGGCAGCTGCGCGGGCACAAAATCAGGGTTTTGTGAAAGCACGGACTCCAGCGTCGGGATCTCCACGGTCAGCAGCTTGATCTGCGCATTCTGTTCGGCCAGCTGCGGCATCACTTTCGTTGGCCAGAAGGCACTGGCAGTGATTTTATCCTGCAATCCCAACAGCAGCAGGATCTCCACGGTATTTTGTCCAAGGGCGACCACGTGCTCGGGGTTTTTGTTGAACGTCTCTTTATAGCCACAGTTGTCAATGGTGAGTGGGTAGGTAGTTGCCGATGCGGCGCTAAGCGTGGAAAACAGTATGGCTGCTGCGCAGATAACCTTTTTCATTAAATCCTGATCCTGAGGGGATATATCTTGATATTTAAACAGGAATGATAATGAAAATTATTTTTAATGCGATAAAAAATTGGTGGTGTGGGTCACAACAGTTGCTTTCGGAACATAAAAAAAACCTGCCATTGAGCAGGTTTTTTCTGTTTGTAAGAGGCGTACCAGCACGTTTTAACGTAACAGTACTTTACCAATCAGATAGGTTATTGCCTGACCACCAATGTGGACCCGGTCGCCCACGCGCTGGCAGCGCAAATCTCCTCCACGCTCTGAGCACTGGTGCGCCAGCATTTCTGTCTTATCTAATTTTTCAGCCCAGTAAGGGATGAGCATGCTGTGCGCAGAGCCTGTGACCGGGTCTTCCGCGACGGCTTCTCCCGGACAGAAGAAACGGCTGACAAAGTCGACCTCTCCTTCGCCCGGCGCGGTGATGCAGACCATTTTCCCGAGAGGAAGCATGGCGTTGATGTCTGGACGTACCGCTTCCACCTGACGCTGATTTTCCAGGACAACAAGGTAATCACGCGCCACGCGTACCTCTTTGCACTCGGCGATGCCCAACGTTTCCAGAAGTAGAGGCAGCGGCATCACGGGCTCTGTTTCCCAGGCAGGAAAATCCAGCGTCAGCCAGTCGTCACTCCGCGTTACCGTCAGAGGACCCACAAAGCGGGTATCGAAACGGATAGTCGTATCAAGGTAATCAAGATGTTCGAAAATGACGTGTGCCGCAGCAAGGGTGGCATGCCCACAGAGATTAATCTCTCCCTGAGTGGTAAACCAGCGTAGCTCAAAGCCATTATCATTTGCGATAAAAAATGCCGTTTCTGACTGGTTGTGCTGCTTAGACATTTTCAATAATGTCTCATCGGGCAACCATTCCGTGAGCGGGCATACTGCGGCGGCGTTACCGGTAAATGTGGTGGCCGCGAAGGCGTCTACCATATAAAAATCAATTTCTTGCATCACGAAAATCTCTCGTCGATCCCAGGGTAAATTCTACTCTATCAGAAACGATTGCATGAAATCACTTAGTGACCGTGAACCGTTAAGCCTACCAGCCGGATAACAATCGGACGCACAACGAGGATGCAAACCTGGAAATTTAGCGTCAAGGGGCAATCTATAAGCGCGAAACTCAACCCAGGTTCATTAGCGACGATATCGATATCGATATCATAACTAACATCGCTGTAAACGGAGGGAGGGGAACGACTTTATATCGTCACCTATGAATATTTATGCCTGCGTTAATGAGCGTCAGCGCTTAATTCAAAGGTCACGGCATTTATTACATTTTTAGAAACGGCGTTGGCCAGCAAAGGGGATGCACATCTCAAAATGTCTGCTTTGACTTCACAGGCTAACTGAGATTCTGCGCATAAAACGTCAACGCTTTGGCATAACGCTGAATGCTCAACGTTGGCGGATAGTTTGACACCAGTTCAAGCATCACCGTCATCGCGCGATCGTGTTCACCGAGGTTGTGCAGACAGAGGGCATAGAAGGGGATAGCTTCGCTGGCGTCGGGATAGTCGCGGATAATCTCCTCGAAAATCTGTTTCGCGAGCGCGTACTTCCCCAGACAGCGCCAGGTGCAGGCGAGGCCGAGCCGGGCTTCAAACAGATTATCGCCTTCCAGGCCTTCGTTCAGTGCCGCAAGATAATATTCAGCGGCAGTCTCTTCCAGCCCCTGATTGTCGTATGACCATGCGATATTAAGCAGCGCTTCCGCTTTCAGCGTGGGAAGTATTGTCAGCGTCCTCAGCAGGTCGCGGCTCTGTTCATACTCGCCTGCGGCGCGCAGAGAAATTGCCTGTTCAATTCTGGGATCCACAGTCATAAACCTTGTTGCGTCAATAGGTTGATTATTGACCCAATATATCTCATTTGAGAGGCAGCGTGCGGTTTTTATGGTGGGGGTGAAAAGATATCGGTGCCGGGTGGTATCACCCACCCGGCAGGGGACTACGCTGTTGCTACGTCTTCCTTGATTTGCTCAAGATAGCGATCGTAACGTTGCAGGAACAACACTTTACAATCGTTATCCATATTTCCTGTTATTGCCTCCGTGCAGAGATGTCGCCCTTGCGAACGCATCTGGGCAAAACTGAAGGCCAGGAAATCAAAATCCCCAGAAGACACTGCATACTTTTGACTCACTACCTGCATGAATTCCTCCTCTATTGTGGGTAAAGCAAAAAGGAAATATGCATATTTAACTTAAGTATGGTTCAAAAATCGCGGTTCGGTGAGAAGTGTGGAACGATTGCTGTAACCTATCAATATGGGAGCGCCAGTGCGCTCCCATTGATTCACTACTTATAACGACTGCAGGAACGCCAGCAGGTCGTTGTTCAGCTGATCCTGATGCGTGACGGCAAAGCCGTGCGGTGCGTTATCGTACACCTTCAACTGCGCGCCGGGGATGCTTTCCGCTGCAACTTTACCGGTGGTTTCAAACGGCACCACCTGATCGTTGCTGCCGTGGATCACCAGCGTCGGCACATCTACTTTCGCCACGTCAGGACGGAAATCCGTTTCGGCAAAGGCGGTCACGCAGTCGATAGTCCCTTTCAGCGAGGCGAGCAGGGCAATGTTCAGCGTCTGGGTCAGCACACCCTCAGAGACATTCTGCCCGGCGTTAGTGCCGTAGAACGGGGTAGAGAAGTCGCTGATAAACTGCGCCCGATCTTTACGTAGCCCGTCGCGGATACCTTCAAATACGCTCTGATCGACGCCCTGCGGGTAGTCGGCGGCTTTGCCGAAAATAGGCGTTACCGCGCCCAGCAGCACCAGCGCTTTCACACGTTCACTACCGTAACGGCCGATGTAGCGGGTCACGTCGCCGCCGCCCATTGAGAAACCGACCAGCGTAACGTCACGCAGATCGAGGCTGGTAATCAGGTCGTTGATGTCAGAGGCGAAGGTATCGTAATTGTAGCCTTCCCACGGCTGATCCGAGCGGCCAAAGCCACGGCGATCGAAGGCGATGACACGATAGCCACGCTCGGCCAGGAAGTTCAGCTGGCTGTCCCACATGTCGGCATCCAGCGGCCAACCGTGGCTGAACAGAACCGGCTTACCTGAACCCCAGTCTTTGTAATAAATCTGCGTGCCATCCTGCGTCTTGATTGTGCTCATGTCAGATCCTCAGTAGTAATAACGGGTTTTGGGTTGTGCTGCTTACGTAACGGGTGCTATCAGGTAGCGAGCCGCTGGGCGTTCGCTCCCCCGATGAAAAGCATAGACTTTGCTTTGGATCAGCAGATCGTTGGCCGTGTGGCGCTCCTGCTGACGCAGGTGCTCGATCCAGGTGCCGATAACAAAGGTTTCAAGAAAAATCCCTGGCCGCTGAATATCTTCGTACACCGACCAGCTTAGCGCGCCGCCGCGCTGGCGCACCCGGCGCATCTCCTGAATGCTCACAACAAAGTCATACACGTCATCGGCGTCAATTTGATACTCATAACTCACCATGATCGGGCCGCGCTCGTGAGAGACATCCAGCGTCCGGGCGAGGTTGTCCACTTCACGCAGCTCCAGGTTGAGATCGGGGTTCTCATCCAGCCGCCAGCGGAGTACGGTCAGGCTGGCCAGCATCATGCCCACCGTTGCCACGCAGAGCGAGACGGGGAGGGTGAAATGCGATGCCAGCTGGCCCCAGATGGCGCTGCCTACGGTCATTGAACCGAAAAATACCGTGAGATAGACCGCCAGCGCCCGCGCTTTAACCCATTTTGCCGCGCTGCGCTGCGCGCCCATGTTGAGCGTCGAGAGCACCGCTATCCAGGCGAAACCGGTGATGAACAGAAACGCGTTCAGCAGCCAGAAGTGGCGAACAAAGGCCAGGGCCAGCATTGCGGCGGCATAAAACAGGCTGGTCAGCACCATCAGGCGGTCCGGGTTGAGCCGCTTGCGCAGGCCAGGCAGCAGCACCGCGCCAAAAATCGCCCCGATACCAATACAGGCCAGCATAATGCCGTAGCCACCGGGGCCGAGCCCCAGCTCGCGTCGCGCGACCAGCGGCAGTAGGGCCCAGGCGGCGCTGCCGAAGAGGAAAAACGCCACCGTGCGCACCAGCACGTTGCGCAAGACTGGAGCGGCATGCACATAGCGTAATCCTGCCCGAACGGCGGGGAAGAAGTGCTCCGGCGGCAGGCGCTGAATAGAGGGCTCCGCTTTCCAGCGATAGAGCACCCATGCCACGCCCAGCACCGACAGCGCATTCAGCATGAACACCACCCACGGACCGGCAAACGACAGCACCAGCCCGCCCAGCGCCGGGCCAATCGCGCGGCTGATGTTGATCCCCAGCGAGTTCAGGGCGATAGCCGGGGCCAGCTCATTTTTCTCTACCAGATCCGGCACGATAGCCTGAAAAGGCGGCGAGCTCATTGCCGCGCCTGTGCTCAACAGGAAAGCAGCGATAAGCAGCACCGTCGGCGTTACGTAACCGGTCAGCGACAGCAGGGTCAGGCCCGCCGCAGCGATAAAGACCCACACCTGGGAGAAGAGCAGGTACTTCCGCCGGTCGACGATATCCGCCATTACCCCAGAGGGCAGGGCGAAGAGAAACATCGGCAGGCTGCTTGCCGCCTGCACCATCGCGACGGAGAGCGGATCCGCGCTCAGCGTCAGCATGGTCCAGTTGACCCCGACATCGTTCATCCATGAACCAATGTTGGACACCACCGTCGCTATCCACAGCATGCGAAAAATGGGGTTACGCAGCGGCTGCCAGGAGGATACGGCGGCGGGCTGCGTCGTCACCGCATGGATATCATTTACCTGCGCCATAGCGAAACTCCTGTACCCGACTCGTGAAGGGCCGCCAGCTGCCGGGCCCGGTGATAGCCAGCGTGGTGAAGATAATCAGCAGCAGCCAGCCAAACTGGCCCTCCGCTACGCTCCAGCCAGGGTGCACCACCAGCATCGCCACCAGCAGCACGCCGATAATCGGCAGGCAGGCCAGCCGTGTACCGACGCCGACGATGATGAAGAGCGGGCAAACTACCTCGGCGAAGATAGCCGGTAAAAGGCTGGCCCACGGCCCCAGTCCAAACGGATCTTCGATCCGCGTCAGCTCTTCACTAAAGTGCATCACCTTCGGCAAACCGTGCACATAGAGCAGCAGCAGAGAGCCGGTGAGGCGCAGGAAGAACAGCCCCGCATCAATACGGGGCGCAAAAGCGAATGTGCTTTTCATCGTTATCAGAAGGCGAAGCAGCTGCAGCCGAGCGCGCCCCAGAAGGCGCTGTCGTCTGAAACTGGAACCGAGGAGTGGCGCGCCACGTCGTGCTGGTGGCTGTGTACGCCGCACGGACCGCTGCAGTGGTGCACGGCAGGCATCAGCCCGACGCGGTTTTGCTGCGGTGGGGCGCTGCGGTAGTGGCCCGGCACGTTGACCACCGGCGACCACTCTGGCAGCACAGGAATCGACGGCGGAGCTTCCGAGGTAAAGGCCCCTGCGGCGTAGACGATGTTGCCATCCACCACGGTCAGCACGGATTCGATACCTTTGATCTCCTCTTCCGGCACGCGGAAATAGTCTTTGCTCAGCACGGCGAGATCCGCCAGCTGGCCAACTTTGATCTGGCCCTTTTTGCCCTGCTCGCTGGAGAACCAGGCGCTGCCCTGGGTCCAGAGCATCAGGGCGGTGTCGCGGTCGAGGCGCGCGTTGACGTCATACATCTGCATGCCGCCCACGGTGCGGCCAGAGACCAGCCAGTAGAGCGCAGTCCACGGGTTGTAGCTGGCGACGCGGGTGGCGTCGGTACCCAATCCCACCGGCACGCCGGTCTCCAGCATCTTCGCTACCGGCGGGGTGTGGCGCACCGCCTCCATGCCATAGCGCTCGGCGAAATATTCGCCCTGGAAGGCCATCCGGTGCTGTACCGCAATGCCGCCGCCCAGCGCTTTGATGCGGTCGATGTTGTGTTGGGTGACCGTTTCGGCATGATCAAAGAACCAGTGCAGGCCGTTGAAGGGAATGTCGCGGTTCACTCTCTCGAACACATCCAGCATGCGGCTGATGGATTCGTTATAGGTGGCGTGCAGGCGGAACGGCCAGCGGTGCTCTACCAGATGACGGACGACGCGCTCCAGCTCGTCTTCCATACCCGGCGCGAGATCCGGGCGCGGTTCAAGGAAATCTTCGAAGTCCGCGGCGGAGAAGACCAGCATCTCGCCTGCGCCGTTGTGGCGGAAGAAGTCGCTGCCCTGGCCCGGCGTCAGCATATCGGTCCACTTCTCAAAATCCTCCAGCTCATGGCCGGGACGCTGGGTAAACAGGTTATAGGCGATGCGGATGGTCATCTGCTCTTTGGCATGCAGCTCGGCGATCACCTCATAATCTTCCGGGTAGTTCTGGAAGCCGCCGCCGGCGTCGATGGCGCTGGTCAGGCCCAGGCGGTTCAGCTCGCGCATAAACTGGCGGGTAGAGTTGACCTGCTGCTCCAGCGGCAGCTTCGGCCCTTTTGCCAGGGTAGCGTAGAGGATCATGGCGTTCGGGCGGGCAATTAGCATCCCGGTGGGGTTGCCGTTGCCGTCGCGCTGGATCTCGCCGCCGGGCGGGTTCGGGGTATCTTTGGTGTAGCCCACCACCTTCAGCGCGGCGCGGTTGAGCAGGGCGCGGTCATAGAGATGCAGAATAAACACCGGCGTATCCGGCGCGGCCTCGTTGATCTCATCCAGGGTGGGCATCCGGCGTTCGGCAAACTGAAATTCAGACCAGCCGCCGACCACGCGCACCCACTGCGGAGCAGGGGTGCGCAGCGCCTGCTCTTTCAGCATACGCAGCGCGTCCGCCAGCGACGGCACGCCTTCCCAGCGCAGTTCGAGATTGTAGTTCAGACCGCCGCGGATCAGGTGCAGGTGGGAGTCGTTGAGGCCTGGGATCGCGGTGCTGCCTTTGAGATCGATGACGCGGGTGCCTTCCGCCTGGTGCTGCATCACCTCTGCCGCCGTGCCAACCTCCAGAAACTTGCCGTCGCGAATAGCCACCGCATCGGCGACCGGGTTTTCCCTGTCTACCGTATGAAATTTACCGTTGAGTAAAATGAGTTCTGCCTTGCCGAGCGAGACCATTGGGTTCTCCTGCTGAAGCGTCCGAAGCCTGATGCGCCGGACTATAAAGTGATGGGATTATCTTCAGCAGGGGGATCGGGCGTCTAGTTATACGAAGGTATACCTATACGAAGGTATAGTTATACACAGAGATAATAGTTATGCCGGTTCAGGGGTTTTACTATCCGTGTCGATAACAATCTGTTTTAACTTACACGACAATGGAAACTCACATGACCAACTCTAAGCTTGAAGTACTGACCCCAGAAAATTGCCAGATGATCTTTATCGATCAGCAGCCGCAGATGGCCTTCGGCGTGCAATCTATCGACCGTCAGGTACTGAAGAACAACGTGGTTGGCCTGGCAAAAGCGGCTAAGGTCTTCAACATTCCCACCACCATCACCACCGTTGAAACCGAAAGCTTCTCGGGTAACACCTTCCCGGAGCTGCTGGACGTCTTCCCTGAGCACGACATTCTTGAGCGTACCTCCATGAACTCCTGGGATGACCAGAAAGTGCGTGACGCGCTGGCGAAGAACGGCAAGAAGAAGGTGGTGGTGTCGGGTCTGTGGACCGAAGTGTGTAACAACACCTTCGCCCTGTGCGCCATGCTGGAAGGGGGATACGAAATTTATATGGTGGCTGACGCCTCCGGCGGCACCTCTAAAGAGGCGCATGACTTCGCGATGCAGCGCATGATCCAGGCGGGCGTGATCCCGGTGACCTGGCAGCAGGTTCTGCTGGAGTGGCAGCGCGACTGGGCGCACAAAGAGACCTACAACGCCGTGATGGATATCGTGAAAGAGCACTCCGGTGCTTACGGTATGGGCGTTGATTACGCTTACACCATGGTGCACAAAGCACCGTCGCGTGCCAAGGGCGCACATCGTACCCTGGCTCCGGTTCCGGCCAACAAATAACGTCGATGCGGGCCGGACCTCTGTCCCGGCCCGTTTTTTTACTGAGTGACGATTGAATAACGGGAGACTGCCATGAGCGCAGAGCTTATTTCCCTTGGCGCTGGGGTCTTGATTGGTCTGGTTTACGCCCTGCTGAAGGTGCGCTCGCCCGCGCCGCCTGCCATCGCGCTGGTGGGTTTGCTGGGGATGCTGGCAGGCGAGCAGCTTGTCAATCTCTTTACCTGGGCAGGCTAAATATGTTGAAATCATACGTTGTTTCGCTGGCGACCGGCCTTTTGGCAGGGGCTATCTATGGCGCATTACAGGTTCATTCGCCTGCACCACCGGTCATTGCCCTGCTGGGGCTGTTCGGTATGCTGGTGGGGGAACAGCTTATTCCGGTATGTCGGCGTCTTCTACGCCGTCAGCCGGTCACCCTGGCATGGTTTCGTCATGAATGCGTGCCCAAAATCAGCGGCACTCCTCCCCCCGAAGGCAAAAACCTACCGTAGGGAGCGCCACTCACGTTCGCGTGAGCTCAGTCAGAGGATCACGGCATGGCGTTCTCTCCGCGCATTGTCATTGTTGACGATGAACGTTCCGTTCGCAGCGGGCTAAGCAATTTACTGCTGTCGGAGGGCTACGATACCTGCACCTTCGAATCCGCAGAAGCGTTTCTCAGTGACGACTCGGCGTTGGCCAGCGCCGATCTGTTGATCCTCGACGTCAAGCTAAAGGGGATGAGCGGCCTGGAACTCTATACTTCAGTGGTATCGCAACCCAATCCGCCGCCGGTTATTTTTATCTCCGGACACGAAGAGAAAAACAGCCAGTGGACGATCACGGGCGCGGAGGCCGTTTCGCTTTTACGCAAGCCGATCAATATTGATACGCTGCTGGAACATATCCGCCGTGAACTCTCTTTACGTGAGGAGCGCTGATGAGCGAAAAACTCTCTGCCGCCGGCAACCTGATGAATGGCGACGTATTTACCTTAACCGACGACATTATCTTCACGCCGCTGGCTCAGGAAGGCTGCATCGCCTGGACTTTGTGTCATCCGCTGCATTCGGGCGAGAGCTTTATCCTGGCCAGCGCCGCCAGCGATGAGGCAGAGTTTCAGGCAACCCGGCTGCTCAAAAACGAATTTGCCCTGCGTAGGCAGCTTTCTGGCGTCTGGGCGGTACGACCCATCAGCTCCACCAGCCATCACGGCCGCTATGCCCTGGTCTATGCCCCGTTTCCCTTCCGCACCCTGGCGCAATCCACCCGCCTGCGGGTAGGCAATATCGCCGACTTTCTGGCGATGGCGCTAGGCCTCTGCACGCCGCTGCGGCAGATGCATGCCCAGGGGCTGGTGCACAGCGATATCAAACCCGGCAACTTTTTTATCGATCCCGGCGGCGCGTACCGGCTGGCCGGATTCGGCTTGACCACCGGCTCGCCAGAGATCGCCAGCCAGACGAGCCTGACGGTGCCCGGCGGGACGCTTGCCTATATGTCGCCGGAGCACACCGCGCGCACCCGCGATAACGTTGACAGCCGCAGCGATCTCTACAGCCTGGGCATCGTGCTGTATGAACTCCTGACCGGCACGCTGCCCTTTGAGTCCAGCGAAGGCGGGCAGGCGGAGTGGGCGCATCACCATATTGCCTCTGTTCCCCGGCCGCTGCACGAGGTGCGGCCCTCGGTGCCCGGCATGCTCTCGGCGATCGTTCTGCGTCTGCTGGAAAAATCCCCGGCGAACCGATACCAGACGGTGGAGGGGCTGATCGCCGACCTGCGCCGCTGTCAGGCGAACCTGGCAGAAAACGGGGATATCACGCCGTTTACGCCAGGCTTGCAGGATCGTCTGCCCGCCCGCTTTTTGCCGGACAATCTCTACCTGGCTCACCCTCAGCAGCAGCAGCTGCTGGCGGCGTTTGACCGGGTCATGGAGAGCGGCACGCATTCGCTGGTGGTGATTAGCGGCCCGCTCGGCAGCGGCAAGTCGTCGCTCATCGCGTCGGCGCTGAAAACGCTCCAGCATCGGCGTGTGCTGCTGGCGGTCAGCAAAGCCGACCAGTATTCCGCCGTGGTGCCCTATACCGTTATCGCCTCGGCCTTTCGCTCGTTAACGCTCTATCTGCTGGGGCTGGGGGCAGAGGACGTTGCGCGCTGGAAGCGGCGGCTTACCCGGGCGCTCGGCAGCTATGCCGTCCTGGCCGTCAAGCTGGTGCCGGAGCTGGGCCTGCTGCTGGATAATTGCTCCCTTACCGCGGGCGATCCCGACTCCACCGACGCCCGGGCGCGTTTCAACCAGATGGCATCCCGGCTGGTGGAGGCCTTCGCCACGCCGGACTGCCCGCTGGTGTTATTAATTGATGATATTCACTGGATAGATCAGGCCAGCCTGCAGCTTCTGGAATACCTGACCCACGCCAGCGGCGCGCTGCCGCTGCTGATGGTGGTTGCCCACTCTGATACCGACGCGTTTCCCGACGGTAGCGCGCAAACGCTGCTGAAAAACCTGCGCGCCGACGCCCATCATCTTGTCGATATCCGACCAGAGCCGCTCAGCGTCAAAGCCGTGTCGCGCTGGCTGGCGGACATTTTTCAGGCCCGGGCGTCTGGCTTACACGAGCTGGCGACGCTTATTCATGAAAAAACCGGCGGCAATCCGCTGTTTACCCATGAGTTTTTTCAGCGCATCGTCAAAGACGGGCTGATCACCCATAACAAAAAACAGGGCAAATGGTATTACGATCTGCCTGCTATCCGCGCGCGAAACTACACCGAAAACGTGGCAAGCCTGGTGCTGCTGCAGCTGGCGGATATGCCTCTGCAAGTGCGCAGGCTGCTTGGCTGCCTCGCCTGTGTAGGCGGAACAGGCAAACCCGCGCTGCTGAGCCAGATGCAAGCCATCGCGCCCGAGCAGCTTCACGAGCAGCTGCAACCGGCGGTTTCCGCCCGGCTGATTAGCCTTGCCGGGGATGAATATACCTTTACGCACGATCGCGTACACAAGGCGGCGCGGGCGCTGCTTAACGCTGACGAGATCGGCCAGCTTAATCTCTCTGCCGCGCGCCTGTTCACCGAGGCGGCGCGCCAGAGCGACGACAGCGATCGGCTGTTTTTAGCGGTTCACCATATCACCTCAGCGCTTAACGACATTCGCTTCTCGCCGGAGCGCGACAGCTACCGTGCGGTCTGTCATCTTGCCGCCCAGCGGGCGAAAAGTACCGGTGATTACGCCTCTGCCGTGCGCTATCTGCGTACCGCAAAGCTGCTGCATGAGGATGCGCTCCACGCCGAGCCGGATGAAGCTTTCCAGCTTGATTTTGACGAGGCGGAGTGCGAGTTTCTGCAAGGTAATCTCCCCGCTGCGTTGGCGCTGTGCCAGCGGCTGATGCATGCGCCGCGCCCGCATCAAAAAGCGGTAGCCGCCTGCATGATGGCGGAAATTCATATGCGCCAGTCTAATATGCCGCTGGCGCTGGAGACGGCCCTGTCCGGCCTGGTCACCTTTGGCGTTGACCTTAGCCGCCACCCGACGGCGCACGACTGCGACGAGGCGTGGCGATCGGTAGAGTCCCGAATTAGCGGCGATCCGGTCGCGGCTTTCCAGACCCTGGCCGTAACGCAAGACGGGGAGGCGGAAGCGATCATGAGCCTGATGCTCAGCGCCAGCATGTTCGCTGCCTTTGCCTGTCCGCGCCTGCACTTTTTACTGCTCTGCAAAATCATTCATATGACGCTGGACCGGGGATTATGCGGCGCTTCAACGGCGGCATTTGCCTGGTATGGCGTGCTGATTGGCCGCCGCTACAACGAATATCAGGCCGGATTTATCTGGAGCCAGCTCGCGCATGAGCTGGTGATGCGGCACGCTTTTAACAATTTCAAAGGGCGAACGCTGCTGGCGGTAGATCTGGCTACCTCGTGGGTGAAGCCGATCGGATCGGCCATCGAGAGCGCGAAAGTCTGCTTTACGGCCTCGGTTGACCACGGCGATCTCACCGCCGCCTGTTTTATCATTCGCCATCAGACCATGAATTTTCTTACCCGCGGCGATCACCTGGACGGCGTGCTGACCACTATCGAGCGCGGCCTGGGCTTTATTCGCAAACTGCGCTTCCCGGACGTGGAGATCCTGCTTCTGCTCCAGCGGCTGTATGTGAATCACCTGCGTAATGCCTCGGGGAGTTTTACCGGCGCGGACGTTTTCCCCGCGTCGCTGATTGCCGATGAGGCAGCGCGCGGCCATCAGCACATCCCTCTGACGCTGTTCTGGTTCTGGCTCTATCGCGGTATGGCGCATTTTATGGCGGGGGAGTACGCCGAGGCGTCCCATTGCCTGGAGAACGCCGCGCCGATGGTCGACAGCGTGCCGGGGTATATCCATCTGCTTGATTACCATTTTTACAGCGCGCTTTCCCTGACGCTTGCCCTGACGCCGGAGACCGCAACCGCCGCGCAGCGGGAGACGGTAAAAGGCCATCACGATCGGATCGCGCTGTGGGCGCGGCATAATCCGGCGACCTTTGCCGATAAAGAGGCGCTGGTCGGCGCAGAGCTGGCGCGCCTGGAGCAGAAGAGTGATATCGCCATCGCCCACTATGAGAGGGCGATTAAGCTCTCGGGCGACGCGGAGTTTCATCACATCCACGGCCTGGCCTGTGAGCTGGCCGGAGGCTTTGCGAAAGCAGCGGGCTTCCAGGTGGCCTCCGAGGCCTATTTCCGCGGGGCGTTTTCTGCATGGCGGCGGTGGGGCGCGATGGCGAAACTGCGCCAGCTGGAGCGCCACTATCCGCATCTCTCGCCATCCGTACAGAGCACGCCCTACGACACCATTGCTTTTGCGCAGAATGAGGTTGTACACGATCTGGAGAGCATGCTCAGAGCGGTGCGCGCCATGACGGAGGAGATCGACCTCGACCGGCTGATGCAGACGCTGATGACCCTGCTGCTTGAGCGGGCAGGTGCTCAGCGCGGCCTGCTTATTCGCATTCTTGATAACAACGTGCTGGAAACTCAGGCCTGCGCGGAGACCTCCTCGGACGGCGTGAAGGTGCGGCGGGTTAAGGAGCGGCCTTCTGCGACCGATATGCCGCTGTCGATTCTCTCGGCGGTGATGCGTACTGGCCAGGAGATCCGCACCGGGAAGCCGGGAAGCTTTAGCCCCTTCAGCCAGGATGCCTATCTGGTGACCTCCGGCGCGGCGGTGATGTGCGTCCCGATGTACAAGCAAGCCAAAATGGTCGGCGTGCTCTATCTGGAAAACCGCGTCATGCCGGAGATCTTTACCGCCGAGCATTCACGCATCGTCAGGATGCTGGCGTCGCAGGCGGCGGTATCGCTGGAAACGGCGCGTCTGTACGCCGAGCTGCTGGAGGAGAACGTCCAGCGGCGGCGGGTTGAGAAAGAGCTGCGCGCCAGCCAGACCTCCCTGATGCTCGGGGAGCGCATCAGTAACACCGGCACCTGGCGCTGGGATATCGATCAGGATCTGATGTTTGTCTCCGATGAATACGCCCGCATCCTTGGCCTGCCGGACCGGCAGCGCACGATCTCGATGGCGGATTTCCTGATGCTGGTGCATCCGGAGGATTATCAGCGCATCAGCCGGCTGGTTACCGATAGCGTGCGCAACGGCGTCTCGATGCGCGCCGAGTTTCGGGTGTTTCGTCCGGACGGAGAGTGCCGCTACATTCTGGGGGTAGGTAATCCGGTGGGGGATGAACCCAGCGTCGCAGAGTATTTCGGCGTCATCACCGATATCACCGCCCGCCGCCAGTCGGAGGACGCCGTGCGCGTGGCGCAGGCCGATCTCGCCCGCGTCGCCCGCGCCACCACGGTCGGGCAGCTAACGGCCTCTATCGCCCATGAGATCAACCAGCCGCTGATGTCGATTGTGGCTAACGCGGGTGCGAGCCTGCGCTGGCTCAGCCGGGAGCCGGCCATGCTCAGCCATGCGCGTACCAGCCTGGAGGAGATCATCAGCGAGGGCGAACGCGCCGGGAATATCATTCGCGGATTACAGGCGCTGACGCGCAACCAGACGGCAAGCCGCTCGCGGGTGAACCTGCACCATCTGGTCTACCACATTGTGGCGCTCTCACGCAGCGAGCTGGAGCGGCAGCAGATTGCGCTCCAGTACCAGCTTAAGGCGCAGGATGCCTTTATCTACGGCGACAGCGTGCAAATCCAGCAGGTGCTGCTGAACCTTATCGTCAACGCAATTGATGCTATGGCGGGCATACATGACCGTCCGCTCACCCTCACCGTGAGCTCACTGAACCCGGAGCCGGGCAGGATCCGTCTGGACATTACCGATACCGGGATTGGTCTGAGCCCCGAGGTGCAGGCGCGGCTGTTTGATTCGTTCTACACCACCAAAGAGCAGGGGATGGGGATGGGGCTGAGCATCAGCCACTCTATCATTGAACGTCATGCGGGTCGGTTGCAGGCTGCCCCAGGCGAGCGCCACGGCAGCCGATTCTGGTTTACCCTGCCGGTGCATGACGAGCAGGGTGAGCAGGGCGAGTAGCGCTTAGGACGCGGGCGCGATCTGCGTTAAACGGTTACGCAGTTCGCCATGCGCCATCGCCACCTCGGTGGACTCCTGCAGCGCATCGAGGTATTTCTGGCGAAACTCACCGCTGTTCTCCGCGCTCAGCAGGCTGGCGAGCGTTTTACGTACGCTCTCCACCGCCGCGCTATCTACCGGCTGCTCTTTGTCGTCCAGTCGCTCGTCAATGTCTACCAGCACCTCAGAGATCTGGCGCAGCCAGGCAAACTGCGGGTGGCTGGTCAGCAGCTGTAAATGCTCAAACGCGTTGCCGGGATCGCCAAAACGCGTGGTTTCGAGATCGACCAGCGTTTTATGCAGTTTTCTTAGCGTGGATGAAAGGGACTTAAGCTGCGAGCGGGGCTCAGTAGCGGGTTGGCTGGTCATCGATTTCTCCGGGGGCTTCAACGTTAACAACAGGCCGCAGCATAAGCATTAGCGGCTTTGCGATTTCACTATATTAAGACGCTCCGCACAGCGAACCAGATCCGCCAGCGAACGCACTTCCATCTTTTCCATGACCCGCTTCTTATGCACCTTGGCGGTAATTTCACTCACGCCCATGGCGGTGGCGATCTGCTTGTTCAGCAGGCCGCCGATGGCCAGTTGAAACACCTCTTTCTCGCGCGGGGTCAGCGACTCGTAGCGGCTGGTGAGCGTCTGTATCTCCTGCGACGCACCCATATTTTTCTCCGCCAGCGACAGCGCATCTGCCACAGCCTTGAGCAGCAGCCCCGGCACGGCGGGCTTGGTCATAAACTCATAGGCCCCGGCCTTCATCGCCTTAACCGACAGCGGGATGGTGCCAAACCCGGTGAGAAAGATCACGGGAATGAGATAGCCGAGTTTGGTCAGTGATTCAGCTACGTCAAAACCGTCGGCATCCGGCATGTTCATATCAAGGATAAGACAGCCGGGCTCTGGCCTGAACGCATGAGCGAGAAAGGCCTGCGCTGAAGGAAAGTCAGCAACCCGATAATCCTCTGCCATTAACAACCTGACCAGAGATTGCCTTACCGAATTATCATCATCTACTACATAAACAATAGGATCCATGAGTAGTCCTTGCCATCAACGGGTATGTATGCGTCTGAATCGGTTATTAAAAAAGCATATAACCATTTTGTTGTCTTATATAACAGAGACATACGCCACGTGTTTACCAAATAATAACCGGATAGTAACACAATAATTCTCATTATCATCTTGAAAATACGAAGATCGGGTGGAGTTAGGTAAGATATTGACAAGTAAAGGATAATAATTGAGCACTGGTAAAAAAAGAGGCGTAATTATCAGGTTACAGTGGCTGACAGCGGCCAGGCAAATTATGATACAAAGTACCAACACTCTTCTGAACCCTGACGCTACGCATGGCTTATACGATTGATATTATCTCCTGCATTACCGATCGCTTTATGGAGCTGACCGCCACTGAAAAGCGCATTGCCCAGTTCATTCTTGATGATGTCGCTACGGCGGCGGACCTGCCGATTGCCGAGCTGGCGCGCCTGACCGAAACCAGCCAGGCCTCTGTTACCCGTTTTGCGCGCGCGTTGGGCTGTAAAGACGTACGCGAATTAAAAATGAAGCTGGCGCAGTCCCTGGCGGTAGGGCAGCGTTTTATCCTCGACGTGCCGGATCTCGAAGGGGTGCAGGGGATTTACGAGTCGATCATCAGCGTGCTGGAGACCAACCGCCGGGCGCTCAACGGTGAGGCGCTGAACAAGGCGGTTAGCTGGCTCAGCCAGGCGCGGCAAATTCTCGCCGTTGGCATGGGGGGCGGATCCACCATCTGCGCTCAGGAGCTGCAATACCGCTTTTTCCGCCTTGGCCTGCCGGTGGTCAGTCAGAGCGACGGCCTGCTGGTGCGGATGATGTGTTCCGCCGTGGCTCCGCAGGACGTGGTGCTGGTGCTGTCGCTGGGCGGCTATACCCCGGAGATGATCGAGAGTGCGGCGATTGCCAGGCAGTACGGGGCGAAAGTGATCGCCATTACGCCGCTGGAGACGCCGCTGGCGGAGCAGGCCGATCTGGTGCTGCCCCTGCTGGTGCGAGAAAACGACTACATCTTTAAGCCCAGCACCTCTCGCTACGCCATGCTGGCGATGGTGGACGTGCTGGCGACTGAGCTGGCGATGGCGAACAAGGCGCAGACCAAAGATCGGCTGCGCCGTATCAAGCTGGCGCTGGACAGCCACCGCGGCGGCGTGGACCGTCAGCCGCTGGGAGACTGATCCACGCCAGCATGCTTCGCTAGCCCTCTGTCGGTTTACGTTTGCCGATCGGCAGCGGCGGCGCTTCCGGCTGGCTCTCGCGTTCACGGGTAATCAGCGCCAGCGCCTCTTCCCGGCTGAGCGCGCTGGCAGGCGTGACCAGCGTCACCACCACCGCACAACCCAGGCTGGTCAGCACCGACGGCACGCAGGGGTTGCCCCAGAAGGCGAGCCAGTCGCTGTCCATCAGTACGGCGACTGAGGCACCCGCGCCACCCGCCAGCGCGGCCAGCGCTCCCTGCCAGTTAAAGCGGTTCCAGAAGCGGCCCAGAATCGAGCAGATAAACATGCCGGACATAATCATCGAGATCATTTTGGTGATATAGCTGATGATGTCGTTAGAGGTGAGGGCGAACAGCAGGGCAAGGGCGATCACCAGCACCAGGAAGATGCGCGACAGACGAATGGCTTTCTCCGGCGCAGGCATATGCCCGGTCACCAGGGTGTAGAGATCGCGCAGGATGATCGATACCCCGGCGATAGCATCCGAACTGCCGGAGGACATATTGGCAGACATGCCCGCAATCAGCACCGCCATCGCCAGCACCGGCGGCAGAACCTGGGTTGCGAACAGGAAGGCGAAGCCGCTGTTGTCCAGCTGCGAGTTCATCGTCCAGACCGCCATCCCGATAATCGCCGGCAGGAAGGAGAAGAGCAGGTACAGCAGGCCGGTGATGGTAAATGACTGGCGCACCGACGACACCGTTTTTGCCGAATAGATACGCTGACGGTAAGAGGGGGTCGCCAGCACGCCGACGCCGATCACCATCGCCAGCGAGAAGGCGGGCAGGACGCCAAGCTTATCCACCGCAAACAGGCTCTGGGCGGCTGGATCGACGGCATGCTTAATATTCTCCCAGCCGCCGACGTGATTCACCGCCAGCACGGCCATTAAAATAAAGCCGACAAACAGGATGATAGATTGAACGGTATCGATCCACACTACGGCGGAATAGCCCCCGATACCGACATATACTACAAACGCCAGAGCAATAATAATTTTGGCGACGTTAATATCTATTCCACTGGCCCAGGCGAGATACAAACCGCCACCCAAAATATGCGCGCCCAGCCAGCCAATAGAGGCAATAAATATCAGTACGGCAACCACGTTTTTAACAATCTTACTGCCGCCGGTGTAATAGGAGATCTCTTCGCTCATGGTCATAAAGCGTAATTTACGCACCGGGGCAAATAGCCAGGCGACCAGTAAGATCCCGACCGCGCCCCCGAGGCCATACAGCATCCCGGCCCAGCCGTTGGTATAGCCAAAGCCCACTGCGCCCACGCTTGAGCCGGTGCCAACCATGGTGCCCACCGTCGATCCCAGGGTTAATATCATCGGCAACGAGCGGCCGCCCAGCAGAAAATCATCGCCATTTTTTTGATGCCGCGAAACGTACCAGCCGAGCGTAATCATGGCGCAGGCATACAGGGTGAACCAGACCAGGAAAGAGATATTATTCATTGCTCACGTCCAGATATCGTTAATCTATTTCGTCTGCGCGAAACGGATGTGTTAACAGGACCGGTCACCTGAAAAAAGGCGCAGGGGATCCGAGAGTACAGGCAAAGTAAGTGTTGCCGGGGTACCGCAATAGCTTTTTTATAAATGTGCGATCTCCCTTGCGCGCAAGGGAGAGGGGATTATTTGATGCGAGCAGCGTTGTAGCAGGTCACATCGACTTCAACTTTGCAATCCACGACCAGGTCTGCGACGCAGCAGATGCGGGCAGGGGGATGATCGCCAAAAAACTCCCGGAAAACCTTGTTGAACGACTGGAAGTAGCGGGCATCGGTCAGGATCACCTTCACGTGAACCACATCCGCCAGGGTATAGCCCGCCTCGGTCATAATATCCACGCAGTTCTGGATCGCCAGCCGGGACTGATCGACAATGCCGCCTTCCACCACTTCGCCATTTTTCATTGGGGTCTGGCCGGAGACATAGAGCCAGCCGCCTGCCTCCACCGCCCTGGCAAACGGCAGGTGCTGTCCGCCAGTGCCGGTTCCGCCTTCGGTGCCATAACGTTTAATGCTCATCGTTGCTCCTTATTCTGTGGTCTGCCGACGCAGGAAACGTCCTGCGCGTCCTGTAATGTGTTTATGGTGGTCGTAGCTCATTACGCCATTCACCATCACGGCGTCGATGCCGTCCGCGGGCCGTTTAGGATCCGAGAAACTGGCGACGTCGCGCACCGTATGCGGATCAAAAAGGACCAGGTCCGCATAGTAGCCGGTTTTGATCAGGCCCCTCTGCGGCAGCTGGAAGCGCGCCGCCGACATGCCCGTCATCTTATGCACCGCCATCGTCAGCGGGAAAAGCTTCTCGTCGCGGCAGTAATGGCCCAGCACGCGCGGGAAAGCGCCCCACAGGCGCGGGTGCGGCATCGGGTCGTTTGGCAGCCCGTCGGAACCGATCATCGTGACCGGATAGCGCAGCACCCGGCGCACGTCCTGCTCGTCCATGTTGTAGTAAATGGCCCCGGCGGGCATCAGCTGCTCCGCTGCGCTGTGCAGGCTCACCTGCCAGCCGTCCGCTATCTGCTGTAGCGTTTTACCCGCCTGCTCCGGGTGCGCCTCAGACCAGGTAATGACGATGTCGAACTCGTCGGTCACCTGCTTGAGATCCAGCGTCGAGGAGCTGGCGGAGTAGGGGTAGCAATCGCAGGCGATCTCCTGGTGCTGGCGCATCTTGTCGAAAAATGCCAGCGTCTCCCGCGTGCGTCCCCAGTTTTTTGCCCCGGCGCACTTATGGTGTGACACCACCACCGGCACCTTGCCGTGGCGGCCAATCCGGAACGCTTCGTCGAGCGCCTCCAGAATCGGTTCAAACTCAGAGCGCAGGTGCGTGGTGTAGATACTTTTTTCCGCCGCCAGCTCTTCCGCCAGGGCCATCACTTCGTCGGTGGATGACTGAAACGCCGTGGCGTAGGCCAGCCCGGAGCTCATGCCCAGCGCCCCCTGCTGTAGCGCCGCACGCAGCTGCTGGCGCATGGCGGCGATTTCGTCCGCGGTTGCCGCCCGGAACAGATCGTCCATGTGGTTATTGCGCAGGGTCGTATGACCAATCAGCGTCCCGACGTTGATGGCGGGCCGCGCGGCTTCCAGCGCGTGGGCGTAAGCGTCTACCGTCGGATAGATAAAGTGCTCTTTCTCGCCCAGCAGGTTCATCGGGTCTGGTACGTCGCTGCGGATCGTGGCGGTAGCGGCGCTGATGCCGCAGTTGCCGACAATCACAGTGGTGATCCCCTGGCTGATTTTCGGCAGGTAATCGGGCATGCGGATGACGTTGGTATCGTCATGGGTATGCACGTCGATAAAACCGGGCGACAGCACGTTGCCCTTGGCATCGATAACGTGCCCGGCCTGAGCGTGGATCGCAGGCGCGATCTCCACGATACGGTCGCCGCTGACCGCTACATCGGCGCGGTATTCAGGTCCGCCGCTGCCGTCGATAACGGTGGCGTTTTTGAAAAGCCAGTCATGCTTCATAACACCTCACTCTCTTTTTGTTCTGCAGCCAAGTTAATCATTTACAAGCTTAAAAAACAGTGGAAAACTACGCAAAATCCAGATCGTTTTGTGATACTTTTATTCAAAAACAATAACAATATTATATTTACTCTTTTATTTTCATATAGATAGATATGTTATTTTAACGTTAAAACACGATATCCCGATAAGGATTATGTTATGAAATATCATTCCGATACGTTAGTGACCCATAAGTCCGCGATAATGCATACCCCGGCAAACGTGCTGGCAGAAGAGGTTTGCCTGCCCGCGGCGGTGCTTAAAAAGTCGGCGCTGCGCAATAACATCGACTGGATGCAACGCTATGCTGACGCCCGCGGCGTCTCGCTGGCGCCGCACGGGAAAACCACCATGACGCCGTGGATCTTTCAGGCGCAGCAGCAGGCGGGCGCATGGGCGATTGGCGTTGGCAGCGCCTGGCAGGCCGGAGCGGCCATGGCGAGCGGTATCAAGCGCGTGCTGATGGTGAACCAGCTGGTGGGGAAGGCCAACATGCAGCTGATCGCTCAACTTAAGCAGCATTACCGTGAGGTGGATTTTGCCTGCTGTGTGGACAGCGTTGAAAATGCCGCTGCGCTTGCAGACTTCTTTGCCGGGCAAAACCAGACGCTGGATGTGCTGGTAGAGCTGGGCGTGCCCGGTGGGCGCTGCGGCTGTCGCAGCACCGACGCCGCGCTGGCGCTGGCACAGAAAATCCATGCGCTGCCTGGTCTGCGGCTGCGCGGGCTAGAGCTGTATGAGGGTGTGCTGCACGGCGACGATCCGCAGCCGCAGGTCGAAGCCCTGCTGCGTGATGCCGCCGAGCTGGCCTGTGGCATGGAGCACCTGGTGGACGGCGAGTTTATTCTCACCGGCGCCGGTACGGTCTGGTATGACGTGGTATGTGATATCTGGCTTGCCGCCCGCAAACCGGCGCAGTGTCGAATTGTGATCCGTCCGGGCTGTTATATCACCCACGACCGGGGGATTTATGCCGATGCGCAGCAGACGCTGATTGCGCGCGACCGCGTCGCCTGCGATCTGGGTGGCGATCTCGCCTCTGCCCTGGAGCTGGTAGCGATGGTGCAGTCGGTGCCGGAAGCCGACCGCGCGGTGGTGAACTTCGGCAAGCGCGACTGCGCCTTTGACGCCGGGCTGCCGCAGCCGATTGCCCACTATCGCCACGGCCAGGCCCTGCCGTTCCGGCCGCAGGCCATCGTCAGCGTTGGAATTATGGATCAGCACTGTATGGTGAAGCTGGCCCCGGAAAGCGACGTCCGCGTCGGTGACATTCTGGTGTTTGGCACCTCACATCCATGCCTGACCTTCGATAAATACAAAACGCTGCTGCTGATTGATGACGACTACCGCGTCGTCGACGAGCTCGACACGCTGTTCTAATCTACCGTCTGCGGCGATGCACGGCCTCGGCCTCCCAGAAGAGGAGTCGCCGCTGCAGCCAGCGCACCAGCTCTGCGCCGCACAGCCCAATCAGGGCCAGCAAAAACACGCCTGCGAACATGGTCGCCATACTCATGCTGACCGAGCTTGCCGCGATCAGATAGCCAAGCCCGCTCTGCGCCGAGAGAAACTCCGCTACCACCGCGCCAATCAGCGCCAGCGCAACGCCAATCTGCAATCCGGCGAAAATGTCGCTCGCCGCCGAGGGGAGTTTGACATGGAAGAGTAAATACCCGCGTGAGGCGGAAAAGGCGCGGCAGGCGTCCAGCAGCTCTGGATCGGCGCGGCGAATACCGTTGACGGTATTCACAAACAGCGGGAAAAAGCAGACCAGAGTGACCAGCACCACCTTTGACAGGGTGCCAAAACCAAACCACACCAGAATGATCGGCCCCAGCGCCACCTTAGGCGTGGCCTGCAGTGCCACCAGCAGCGGGTAGACGAACCGCTCAAAGGTGCGTGACTCCGCCAGCGCCACACCCAGCGTAATCGCCAGCACGCTGCCGATGGCAAAGCCGCTAAGCGTCTCGCCCAGCGTGACCGCAATATGCGGCCACAGGCTGTTATCCTGAAAGCCGCTGGCCAGCGCGCCGAATACCGCGCCGGGCGAGGGCAGCAGATAGTCGGGAATAGCAAACAGACGCACGGCCATGTCCCAGATAAATACCAGCACCGCCAGGCTAATCAGCGGGTAGATCAGCGGTTGAAGTCTACGCATGAGTAAAATACCTCCGTAAATGCTGGCACAGGGCCATAAACCTCGCGTCCCCTAGCGTCTCCAGCGTGCGCGGGCGCGGCAGGGAAATCGCTAGCTCTTCGACAATTCGGCCCGGCCTCGGCGACATCACCACTACCCGGTCGGCCAGAAATACCGCTTCCTGAATCGAGTGGGTAATAAACAGCACCGACTTGCGCTGCTGCTCCCAGATGCGCTGTAGCTCCAGCATCAGCGTCTCCCGCGACAGCGCGTCCAGCGCCGCGAACGGCTCATCCATCAGCAGCAGCTGCGGATCGTGCAGCAGCATCCTGGCGATGCCGACGCGCTGCTGCATTCCACCGGAAAGCTCGAACGGATAGTCGTTGGCAAAGGGCGCAAGACCCACCAGCGCAAGCAGTTCGAGAGCGCGCTGCCGGGCCGGGCCTTTGGGCAACCCCAGCGTACGGGCCGGCAGCAGGACGTTATTGAGAACGCTTTTCCACGGCAGCAGGTTGGGTTTCTGAAACACTACACCCGCATGGCGGCCCGGTCCGTTCACTGCTTCAGACGCCAGCAGAACCTGGCCCGATGAGGGCGGCATCAACCCGGCGGCGAGCTTAAGAATGGTCGATTTACCGCAGCCGGATGGCCCCAGCAGCGCCACAAACTCACCGTCTGCCACCCGCAGGTCAACGCTGCCCAGCGCCTCGATCTCTCCCCGGCGCGTGGTATAGGTCAGGCTCGTCCCGCGCAGCTCCAGCGCAGCGCTCATGTTTGTGCCTCGTGCTCTGCCCGCGCGGCGGCAAGAAACGCCAGCACCCACTCCCAGCTTCTACGGTTGGCCCGGGCGTTTGCAACCGGCGTTCCACCGCCGTCGATGGCGACCCCCGCCACCGGATGCACTTTAGCGATGTCAGTGGTCGGGACAAACGGAAAGCCGATGGCATGCCCGGCCCCGGCGTTATGCACATGCTCAACCGGCCAGGGGTGTTCCCGTGCCACCAGATCGGCCTTAATGCGATCGCAATACGCTTCCGACGGCCAGAAGCCATCATCAGAGCCGGAGATCACCAGCACGGGCCCGGCAATGCGCTCCACCGGAATACGCGCCGCCGCGGTGAATTCCGCGTTGCGCTCTACCGTTAAAAATGCCGGAGCCTGACGGAGGGGGACGTCCGGGGCGGAAGGGGGGTCAAACGCATGCCAGTCCGCATCAGGATTATTGTGCCAGATATTGCGCAGCGGCTCGCCGCGCCATATCCAGGCGGTGGCGTCGCGCGGCTCGTCCGGACGGCCAGCGCGCAGCGTGCCGTGGATCACCGCGCTTGGCACATAGCCAATTACGGCGCTGATACGTTCGGGGAAGGACGAGGCCAGCAGCAGGGCCAGTTCGCCGCCGCGAGAGTGTCCGGCGACCGCGATAAACCCGGCGCGCGGCTGAAGCTCACGGGCGGCCCACGCCAGCGCTTGCTCAAAATACTCCAGCGGGGTAGCGGAAATGTACTCCGGGCGGCCAGGCGCTTTGAAATAAGCCAGGGCAAACGCCGCGTAGCCGTGGGAGGCAAACAGGGCGGCACGCGACTCAGGCGTCCCACCGCCGGAGCCGTTCAGCAGCACAATCAGCGGATGCGGGCCCTCTCCCGGCGGGGTGAAGAGGGTGCCGGAAAGATCGCCCTCGCGTACCTCGCGGCGCGTAACGCCGGGGGCAACAAGATGCTGCACGATAGTGGTCTGCGCCTCTTTGCCTGCGGCATCCACAAGATGCAGTGCGATCCGTCGCGGTTCGGTGCTGTCGGACAGCTTAGGGTCAACAGGCGCGGAAACCTGGCGCAGCGCCCAGACAGGAGCCATAGGCTCTGTGTCCTGCCAGCTACCCTCCAGCGGTACAGCGGTGGCAACGTCCAGCGCACCGTCTTCAGCGATGGCAAACGCGGCACGGCTTTGCCAGATGCTGCCGTCCGGATGGGTAAACGACGCTGTGAGCCGGGCAACGCCACGCGCCAGTCCGCTGGCAGTGATGCTTCGCGGCCGATCGATTGGCCCGTCAGCCATATCAATATGCAGTGTCATACTCATTTTGCCGCCTCCGCCCGCTTGCGCAGGGCATCTTTATCAAAATCGTCAAACGCCGTAACGAACTCGTTAGAGAAGATCTTTGCCACCGGCACGTTTGCGCTGGGGAACTCCCCCTGTTTCGCCATCGCGCCAATGGCCTGCTGGATCACCGCGAGGTCATACTCGCCTGGCTGGCGGCGCGTGCCGTCCGGTCGGTAAAGCGTGCGCTGCAGGCGGCGGGTAAGCAGCGTCGTCGCCTCGGTCAGGACCTTGCCATCGGCGTTCGCGGGCTTGCTCTCCGGATGCTGTCGCCAGAAGGCCTGTACGCAGAAAGTCGGGTTGATTTCACAGACGTACTGCGCCTCGGTATAGGCGCGGCCAAAGCGGCGGATTAAGTCTGGATCCTCTTTGAAGGTATCCTGATGAGCGATAAAACCGTTGCCGGGGTTCTCCTGAAATACCGCCGGGTAGGCGATACGGCGGATTTTGGTGCCGGTAAACTCAAAAATATCGCCCCAGCTGCTGTTGTAGTTGAGCGCATCCACCTTACCGCTGCGCAGCGCCTGGAAGCCGGAGCCCAGCGCGCCGACCGCCACGAACTCAACGTTCTTGCCCGGCTCCAGCCCGGCAACCCTAAGCGCGGCCCGGCTGTTGGGCAGGGTGCCCCATGTCAGCGCGCCGACGCCGATCTTCTTATCTTTGAGATCGGCAAGGGTTTTAATGGGTGAGTCCGCCAGCACCGTATACTCCAGCGTCTGGTTTGGCGTGCCGTTATAGAAGTAGCGCAGCGGCAGCGGATTTTTGCCGCTGAAATAGCTGGAAATTACCGGCTCCGAGACTGGATAGCCGAAGGTTACACGCTTGCTGGCGACCTGGGGCAGCAGCGCGCCCGCCCCCTGAAACACCAGCAGCTTAACGTCGAGATTTTGTTCTTTGAACAACCCCAGCTCTTGTGCGGCCGCATAGGGGGCCCCGTCGTGGACGGCGGGAGGAATGGCCAGAGCCACGGTCACTTCATCAAGGGCCTGCGCCTGAGCGACGCCGGCAAACGTGAGTGACAACAGCAGATACTTTACTCGCATAGGGCTTCCTGATGATGACGAAACAGAGGCGCTCAAGGTAGAGCAGGCCACCCTCATGCAAAACGAACATATTGCGCTAACGGTATGCAAGAGAGAGCTAATCTGGGCAGCCCAGCGGCAGCGGCGCTCGCCGTTCAGGTCACTGGCTGCTGATACGCCCTTATCCGCGCACTGAGCAGCTCAGTTGATGCTTTTTTCAGTTTTACATTGCTGTTTTAATTATTAGAACCCGACGCAAACCTACCCCAGAATGGCCTCACTAAGAGCATCAAGGCGACGCTGTGAGAAGCTCACTGTGGTGAGATAAGCGGCTAAGGGGAGTGCTGTGACGGAATCTTTATCTTTAGGCGAACGTGCTTACCATGCGATCCGCCGCGACATTCTGACCTGTCGCATGATGCCGGGATCGCTGGTGACTGAATCCGAGCTGATGGAGCGCTACCAGCTGGGTAAAAGCACCTGCCGACTGGCGCTGGCGCGGCTCAGCCATGAATACCTTATCGAATCCCGCCCGCGTAAAGGCTACCGCATCGCGCCCATCACCCTCCAGGATGTAGAGGAGATCTTCACCCTGCGCGTGCAGCTTGAGCCGCTGGCGGCGCGTCTTGCCGTCGGCAAAGTGGATATCGACCTGCTTAAGCGGCTAGAGGCGGACTGCCGGGTAGAGGTCGCCGCGCCGCTCCCTACGCGCATTGATGTGTTTATGAATGCCAACAAGCGTTTTCATCTGGCTATTGCCGAGGCGGCGGGCAATCAGCATCTGCTGCGCACGCTCTCTACCCTGATGGATGAGATGGCGCGGCTGGTGGCGCTGGGGTTCAACGTTCAGCGTACCAAGCCGGAAATTCGCCACGACCATAACGCCATGATCGACGCCTTTATCGAGGGCGACCGCAAACGGGTGGAGTTTATCGCCCGCCGGCATATTGAGACCTTCCAGGCGATGACGCTGGAAAAAATCTACGCCACGTTAACGTCGGACGGTACGCTGCTGCCCGTTCAGGAGAGGAGAGCTTTCTCATGAGCGCCCTTCTTGAAGAGCTGCCTGCCGCCGCTGCGCCAGCGATCGCGCTCCAGCAGGTCGGCAAACATTTCGGCACGCAAGAGGTGTTGAAAGCGATTTCACTTAGCGTTTATCCAGGGGAGATCGTCGCGCTGCTCGGCGCTTCCGGCTGCGGAAAAAGCACGTTGCTGAATATCATCTCCGGCCTGCTGCCGGCTGACAACGGCGACATCGTCCTGCAGGGTGAGGCGGTGGCGCAGTTCAGCCAGTGGCGGCAGGTGGCCTATCTCTTTCAGGAGGACCGACTGCTGCCGTGGCGCACGGTGCGCCAGAACGTCAACTTCGCGCTGGAGAATAGCGCCCTGTCGCGCGCAGAGCGTCAGCGTCGCGTCGAGGCCGCTCTGCAACTGGTGGGCATGGCGCAGGTGGGGGATAAGTGGCCGCACCAGCTCTCGGGCGGGATGCGCAGCCGCATCGCCCTGGCGCGCAGCCTGGTGGCAGAGCCGCAGATTTTGCTGATGGATGAGCCGTTCTCCAAACTTGATCCGCAGACCCGCAGCGCCATGCACGACGAGCTGCTGCGTATTCGCCAGCTTAAGAATATGACGGTGGTGATGGTTACCCATGACGTCGAGGAGGCGGTGATCCTCGCCGACCGCATTGTCATTCTGCAACCCAATCCGGGACGCATTAAGCAGTTTGTGACCGTGACTCTGCCGCGTCCCCGTTTGCCCACCAGCCGCGACGTGGCCGAGAAGGTCCGTCTGCTGCGGATGGAGGTCTAGATGCATAAGTCCAGGAGAGTGCTCTCCCTTATTGTCCAGCGCCTGATCCTGCTGGCGGCCTTTTTCTTACTGTGGCTGCTGGCGGCACGCAATATGCCTGCTTTTGTCCTCCCAGGGCCGGAGAAGACCTTTAACGCGCTGCTGATGCTGTGGCGCAACGATACGCTGCTACACGACATTGGCGTGACCTTCTCACGGGTATTCAGCGGCTTTTTACTGGCTACGGTGGTAGGAACGCTGGCCGGGCTGGCGCTCGGGGCAAGCCGCAGGCTAGCGCAGTTTTTCGAGCCGCTGCTGGCGGTGTTTAACACCGTCTCGTCGGCCATCTGGGCGATATTCGCCATTATCTGGTTTGGCATCTCTAACGCGACCACCGTCTTCGTGGTGTTTATGACCTCAATGCCGCTGATCCTGACCAACGTCTGGCAGGGGGCGCAAACGGTCGAACGACAGTACGTGGAGCTGGCGCGCAGTTTCCGTATGAACCGCGTGCAGACGCTGCTCAAAATCTATTTACCCACCATTCTGCCTTACTTTTTTTCGGGCGCGCGGCTGGCGTTTGGTTTTGGCTGGCGCGTATCGCTGGTGGCGGAAACGCTGGGCGCATCGGACGGAATTGGCTACCGACTGCGCCAGGCGGGCGATCTGGTGCAGACAGATCAGGTCTTCGCCTGGACGCTGCTGCTGGTCTCGCTGATGCTGCTGCTGGAAGGCGGTTTGCTTAAGCCGCTGGAGCGCCACCTCTTTCGCTGGAAATCACACACACAGGAATAACAGATGAAAAACTGGTTAAAGGTGGCCACCCTGGCTGCCGGGGCTCTCTTCGCCCTGAATTCTGCGGCGGCTGAAAAGGTCCGCATTGGCTACTGGAGCAGCGGCGTCAGCCTGGGCTACGGCACCGTACTGGAAAATAAGGACTTTTTGGCTAAGCGCGGCATTGATGCTGAGTTCGTTCACTTCCCGGACGTCAATGCACCCATCAAAGCGCTGGCGTCAGGATCCATAGATTTAGCGTTCGGCGCGCCGCTGGCAGGGGTCTTCAGCAGCGCGGCCGAAGGGGTACCGATCAAAATCTTTGCCGCCACGCAACCTGCCGACGTGCAGTTTGTTGTGCCGCAGGGCTCACCTATTACCTCGCTGAACCAGCTCAAGGGTAAAAAAATCGGCATGTCGCCTGCCGGGTCGTCGGTGGCGGTGATCGCCGCCACGCTGTTACAGGGTAACAACCAGATCGCCCCCAATGATTTCCAGCTGATTGGCGGCAATGAATCGCGCCTTGCCCAGTATCTGGTGCAAAAGCAGGTCGATGCCGCCGCGCTACGTTCGCTGACTATTGAGCAACTGGACGAGCTGAAAGTGACGCCGCTTGGTAGCTTTGCCGATGAGTGGAAAAAGCTGACCCATAGCGACGCCGTACCCTATATCGGCGTCGGCGCGGTGCGCAGTGAGTTGATTGAACAGCACCCGGAAACGGTAGCGCGGGTTATCGCCGCGCTGCGTGACACCCTGGCGTGGGGTAAGGCTCATCAGCAGGAGGTGGTTTCGCTGCTGCAGAAAAACGCCAACCTGCCGCAGCGTGAGGCTGAAGTCTATTTCAGCCGCTGGGACAGCATGAACCGCGTCACCTTTGAACCGGCGGATATCGCCACCCTTAAGCGTCAACACCAGGTCTTTGTCGCCAGCGGCACCGTGAAAGGCGACGTGCCGGAGAGTCTCTACGACGACGCGGCGTACAAGGCATCGGCATCAATAAAATAACAGGAGATAACCGTGAGTCAGACCATGAAAGCGCTGGTGCTTAACCAGCACGGCAGCCTGGACAATCTGTCCGTTGTAGCCGACAAACCGCGCCCGACGTTGCAGCCAGGCCACGCCATCGTGCGGGTGAAAGCCTCCGCGTTTAACTATCACGACGTCTTTACCGTTAACGGCATGCCGGGCATTAAGGTGCCGCTGCCGGTGGTGCCGGGCCTCGATCTTGCTGGCGTCATCGATGAGATAGCTGACGACGTGACGGGCTGGAAGGTGGGCGACCGCGTGCTGATCAATCCGCTGAAGCCCGGCGTGGGGCTGATGGGCGAAATGACCGACGGCGGCATGGCGGAATATGCTCTGGTGGACGCCATGCAGCTTATCGCGCTGCCGGAAGCGGCCACCTTCGCCCAGGCGGCGGCGCTGCCGGTGGCCTACGGCACGGCGCACCGCATGCTGGTCACCCATGACACTATCAAACAGGGCGACCGGGTGTTGATCCTCGGTGCCAGCGGCGGTGTGGGCACCGCCTGCGTGGTGCTGGCGAAAAAGCTCGGCGCGGAAGTTATCGCCTGCGTCGGCAGCGCGGAGAAGGGCGAGGCGCTGCTCGCGCTGGGTGCCGATCACGTCGTTAACTATCGCGAAGAAGATTTCTCCCGCTGGGCAATTGGCCGCTACGGCAAACCCCAGCGCCGTAACTATGAGGGCGGCGTGGACGTGGTGATTAACTTCACCGGCGGCGACACCTGGCGTCCCTCGCTCAAATGCTTAAAACGCGGCGGCACGCTGCTGGTCTGCGGTGCGACGGCGGGCTACGACCCAGCGGAAGATCTGCGCTACGTCTGGAGCTTTGAGCTCAACATCAAAGGCTCCAACAGCTTCTACACCGAGGATCTGGAAGCGCTGCTGACGCTGGTGGCGCAGGGCGACATTAAACCGCTCATCGACCGTGAGCTGCCGCTGGAGCAGGCGGCGGAAGGGCTGCGGTTGATCCGCGACCGTGAAGTCTTAGGCAAAGTGATTGTGACACCATAAGGATAAGCAGATGAGCGAGATTGTTGCATTAAGCGCGCAGGACGTGCAGGAAAAACTGCTGAAGGGTCCCTATCACCAGTGGCTGGGGCTTGAGGTGCAGGCGGTGGCAAAAGGCGAAATCACCCTGACGGCGCGTTTTCGCGACGAGTGGGTGGTCAACCCTGCGGGAGGGTATATCCACGGCGGCATTCTGGCGGCGCTGGTCGATCTGACCGCCGACTGGGCGCTGGTAGCCTATACCGGGAAAGGCGTGCCAACGCTGGATATTCGAGTCGACTATCACCGTCCAGCGCGCGGCGACCTGCGAATAACAGGTAAAGTCATCAAAGTGGGCAAGCAGGTCTCCAGCGCGGAGGCATGGGTCTATGACAGCGAAGATCGGCTGGTGGCGAGCGGCCGTGGCCTGTACGCCATGCCTGCCGCCTGAGGAGCCGTCCATGCCACTGGTCTTCGATCACCTGGTGATTAATAACCATTTTGCGCTGGAAGCCACGCGGGATCTTTTTGCCGCGCTGGGCTTCACCCTGACGCCGGAGAGCCATCACTCGCTCGGATCGATGAACCAGCTGGTGATGTTCAACGGCCACTATTTAGAGCTTATCGGACTCCCGCGTCACGGGGAGCGGATCCGTCAGGAGCTGCTGGACAGCCCGCGCGGTATCGACGGCGTGGTGTTTCGCAGTACGGATGCCGCCGCAACCGCGCGGCAGCTGCGCGAGCAGGGATTCACGGTGCAGCCGGTCCAGCACTTTTCCCGCGAGGTAGCAGCCGACGGCGAGCGGGGCGAGGCGCGTTTCAGCACGGTACGTCTCGCAGCCGGCAGCTTTGCGGCGGGAAGGGTCTATTTTTGCCAGCATCACACCCCGGAGTGGGTGTGGCGCGCCCCCTGGCTCTCCCACGCCAATGGCGTTGCGGGGATCGAGGCGTTAACCGTTGTGAGCCAGAACGTCGAGCAGGAGGCGCAGGCGTGGCAGCAGCTCGGCGCGCCCGATCCGGCTTTTCAGCTGCAATTGCTGACGCCCTCCGCCTGGCGTGATGATTCCGCCGGTCTGGTCAGCGTGGACGAGAGCCGCCCCAGCCAGTTTACGGCTATCCACTTTCGCGGCGGCAATGCGTCGATGCTGATTCAGGCGGCGCGTAACGCCGGGCTGCCGCTGCATCAACGACCGGGACGGCTGCTGATCGCCATGCCCGCCATACACACCCTACTTGAGTTCAGGCTATGACTATCACTAATCTGGGGGCGCTGCCCCTGGCGGCTCGGCACAACCCGCTGCCCGCCTTTATCATGCCGCAGGGGGAAGGGGAGAACACCATCACCTTTGGTGAACTTGACGCTCAGGCCAACGCGGTAGGCGCGGCGCTGCGGGCCCGTGGCTATGTGCCGGGCGAACGTATCGCGCTGCTCGGGCGTAACTCCATTGCGTTTATTACCGCTTTTTTAGGCATCCTGCGAGCGGGGCTGGTCGCCGTGCCGATTAGCATCAAATTTCCGCCAGCGACGCTGGAGAGCATTCTCGACGACTGCGACGCGCGTCTGGTGATGGGCGATGATACGCTGCTGGCCAGCCTCGCCGCCACGCGCAGCCGGTGGGGCTTCAGCGAGCTGGTGACGCTTGCGTCGGTTACCGACTACGATGTTTTTACGCCGCAGGCAGACTCGCTGGCGATGCTGCTCTATACCTCCGGCTCCACCGGGATGCCGAAAGGGGTTCGTCTCACCCATGCCAGCCACCGCTGGGTGGTGGAGACGCGGCTGGCGGCCAACGAGCTGGTGGACCAGCGGGTGCTGATCGCCGCCCCCTTTTACCATATGAACGCCCTGGCGTTGGCGCTGCTGACGCTTGCCAGCGGTGTCACCACTATCCTGCTGCCGCAGTTCCGGGTGCGAGAGTACATTGCCGCTATTGCCCGCTACCGCTGCACCTGGATCACCGCCGTGCCGCCGATGATCGCGATGATGATGAAAGAGCAGGCGCTGCTTGCTGCGAGCGATCTCTCATCGGTGCGGGTTGTGCGTATGGGATCTGCGCCGGTTAACGAAGGGTTATTCAATCAAATTCGTCAGATCTGGCCCAATGCGCGGGTCATCAACGCCTACGGCACCACGGAAGGCGGCCCGATTGTCTTTGGTCCCCACCCGCAGGGACGCACCGCGCCATTGCAGTCCAACGGCTATGCCCATCCGGCGGTCTCGCTGCGGCTTCGCGACGAGCAGGGGCAGCTTAGCGACCACGGCGTACTGGAGATGAAAAGCCCGGCGCTGATGCAGGGGTATCATCAGCGCCCGGACGTCTCCGCGCCGTTCACCGACGATGGCTATTACATCTCCGGCGACGTATTCATGCGCGATGAACATGGCTTCTACACCTTTATCGGGCGACGCGACGACATGTTCGTCTGCGGCGGTGAGAATATCTATCCCGGCGAAGTGGAAAAGCTGCTGGAGCAGCATCCTGCCGTCCAGCAGGCGTGCGTCGTGGCGGTAAACGATGAGATTAAAGGCAGCAAGCCGGTAGCCTGGATTATTCCTCGGGAGGACAGCGTCGCCAGGCCGGAGGAGATCAAGGCCTGGACGCTAACCCACGGTCCTGCCTATTTGCACCCCCGCCATATCTGGCTTACCGACAGCTTCCCGTTAGCGGGTACGAACAAAGTAGATAAACAGGCGCTGCGCGCAGAGGCGGAGCGCTATCTGGCGACGGCAAGCGACAAGGAGATGCGAGCATGAAATTTAACTGGCATAACCCCTACCTGACCACGCGCACGCCGCTGTTCGCGCGTAACGCGGTGGCGACATCGCACCCGTTGGCGGCTCACGCTGGCAATCAGGCTCTGTTAAACGGCGGTAATGCGGTAGATGCGGCCATTGCGGCAGCGGCGACGCTGACTATCGTCGAGCCGGTCTCCAACGGGCTGGGCAGCGATGCGTTCGCCATGGTCTGGGACGGTCAGCAGCTACACGGCCTGAACGCCTCCGGCACCGCGCCCTCGCACTGGGATACCAACTGGTTTGCCCGGCGCTACGGCGTGGATGCGCAAGGCTATGCCAGACGGCCCGTGCGCGGCTGGGACAGCGTGACTATTCCAGGGGCCGTCGCCGCCTGGGAGGCGCTACATCAGCGCTTCGGCAAGCTACCGTTTCACCAGCTGTTGGAAACAGCTATCGATCTTGCCGAGCGAGGTGTGACCATTGCGCCGATGGTGTCGCGTAAGTGGCACGCCGCCGTGCCGCTGCTTCAGGATCAGCCGGGCTTTGCCGCCACCTTTATGCCCAACGGCCGCGCACCGGATATTGGCGAGAAGTTTGTCATGCCCGCCGCCGCCCGCACGCTGCGTCTGCTCGCCGACCAGGGCGCGCGTGCATTCTATGAAGGTGAGGCGGCAGAGGCGATTGTCCGCTTTGCTGCCCAAAGCGACGTGCCGCTAACGCTTGCCGAGCTTGCCGGATATCGCCCCGAATGGGTCACGCCGGTGAGCCGTCGCTATCGCGGTTACGACGTTCACGAGCTGCCGCCTAACGGTCAGGGCATTGCCGCCCTGATCGCGCTGGGGATCCTTGAGCATTTCGACCTTGCCAGCCTGCCGCTGGACAGCGTCGCGTCGCAGCATCTGCAGGTTGAGGCGATGAAGCTGGCCTTTGCCGATATCTATAAATACGTCGGCGATCCGCGCTCTATGGATATCACTCCTGAGCAGATGCTGGATGACAGCTATCTGGCCGAACGCGCCAGGCTGATCGACCCGGCGCGGGCCAGCCAGCCGCTATCGGGTATGCCCGCCAGCGGCGGCACCGTCTATCTCACTACTGCCGACGAAAGCGGCATGATGGTGTCATTTATTCAGTCGAACTATATGGGCTTTGGCTCGGGCGTGGTGGTGCCGGAGTACGGCATTAGTTTGCAAAATCGAGGGGCGGGGTTCTCCAGCGATCCACGCTCCGCCAACGTGGTCGCACCGGGCAGGCGGCCATTCCATACCATCATCCCTGGCTTTCTCACTAAAGACGGTCAGCCGCAGATGAGCTTTGGCGTCATGGGCGGGGATATGCAGCCGCAGGGGCACGTTCAGACGCTGGTACGGATGCTGGACTACCAGCAGCAGCCGCAGGCCGCCTGCGATGCGCCGCGCTGGAAGGTAAACCGCGATTTCTCGCTCGACCTGGAGGTCGGTTTTCATCAGGGCGTGGCGGAGCAGCTGGGTCAGCGCGGGCATCGTTTTACCTCGCTTAACGACCCGTATATGGACTTTGGTTCAGGCCAGTTTATCTGGAAACTGACGACGGAGGGCAGCGATGGCTATGTTATTGCCAGCGACAGCCGCCGCGACGGCCAGGCGGTAGGTTTTTAAATACGGTGCGCGACGCTCTTCAGGCGGCGCCAGGAGCGCCACCGTGAGTCAGATTACTGCGGACCACCAGACCTGGCATCGTCACTCTCTACTCGCGGCTGTGCCAGCCGGGCAAAGTCGGATCCTGCCGGGTGCTGGTAAATCTGCAGCTCAAAGTGGCGGGCCATCGCATAGATATATTCAAAAATCGCCGCCTGGGTATTTTCATAATCGCTCCAGAAAATAGATGAGGTGAAGCAGTAGATCTCCACCGGCAAGCCATCCGGTGACGGCTTCAGCGGACGCACCACGATATACATCTCTTTTTTAATATCCTCACGCTGGGCCAGCCAGGCGGTCAGAAACTTACGGAACACCATAAGGTTGGTAATGCCGTTCTCCATAAACCAGCGGTCGCCGACCGCGCTGATATCACGTCCATCCAGCAGCTCAGTGATAGATTCGCCTGCGATGCGGATCTGGCTTATCGCCTGCAACATCTCCTGATTCACAAAGGTGATAGACTTCTGATCAAGATAAAAGCTGCGCATGATACGACGCGCGCCCGAAGAGAACATCGCCTGCCAGTTGGTGTAGGTCTCGGTGAGGAAATTCTTGGTCGGGATACGTGAAATGGTGTTATCCCAGTTGCGGATAGTGATGGTATGCAACGCAATATCGATCACCTCGCCGCTGATATTTCTATCCGGCATCTCAATCCAGTCGCCCAGCTGCAGCACATCGTTGGACGAGAGCTGAATATTAGCCACCAGCGACAGCAGGGTATGCTGGAAGATCAGCATTAACACCGCGGCGACCGCACCCAGCGAAGAGATAATAATCGCCGGTGACTTGTTGGACATAATCGCCAGAATCATTATCGCGGCGATAATATGCACCAAAATTTTACCAATCTGGATATAGCCTTTTATCGAGTGATTCTTGCGCTTAGATTTGCGCGAATAGGAGTTGTTAACAATCTCCAGCACTTCATTGAAGAAGATCGACAGATAGACAAAAAACAGAATGCCGCAAATGGTCTGAATTGCAACTTTCAGATTTTCAGGCAGGCCTGGCATAAACTGCAGGAAATTGTAGACCACAATCACAGGCACAAAATTCGACAGCTTCTGAGAGAGGCGTACATCTTTATCCAGAGGAACGTCCTGTTTATGGCTGCTGAAAAAGACCTTTCTGATCACTTTGACGATGAAAAATTTGCAGATCAGGTGAGTGACCATCCCGGCCATAATCAGCAACAGCAGACTGACGCTGACCGACAGCACCCTGTTTCCCTCAATAAAACTCATCAAACTCTGAATAAAATGCATGATAACTACCGACCTGGCCCCATTGTTAATGACAACACTCAGTTTATAGAGTGATTACTGCTCCATGATAGTCTTTATCATGGGCGTGGTCAGTGTAGTGCCAAAAGCGGACATTTAATGCGCAAGCCGAATACGGGAGCCGCCTCGGTATGATGAGTAAGCTTTACCCGGAACTTAGCTATCAACAGTCATCGCCAGCACCCGCCGCCGTGACCGCCAGAGGGGAGGTTTTAAATGCAGTACGCATATAAAACAAGCGATTGAATACAAAAATAAAAAATTTACATATCCTTTAACCTTTTGATAAGTAATAATTTTTATTATTAATAATTACACACGTGGCGACAGGCATTTACTTAAGCCACTTGATCACGGCATCATATAAATCTACTGTATAAATACACAGTAGATATTATAATAAGGTGACGTCCGTGAGTTTAACATTTTATAAGCCCGCTGAGCTGCGCGAAGTTCTCGCGTTTCCTCTCTTTGGCGATGTTGTGCCGTGCGGTTTTCCCTCGCCGGCGCAGGACTATGTGGAGCAGAGTCTCGACTTAAACGAACTGATGATCCACCACCCCAATGCGACCTATTTCGTCAAGGCGGCGGGGGACTCGATGATCGACGGCGGCATCAACGAGGGCGATCTGCTGGTCGTCGATAGCGCCCGAACCGCCGCACATGGCGATATTGTTATCGCCGCCGTCGACGGTGAATTTACCGTTAAAGAGCTTCAGCTTCGCCCCACCGTCCAGCTTAACCCCCGCAACCCCCGCTATATGCCCATCCGCATCGGCAGTGAAGAGGCGCTCGAAATCTTCGGCGTCGTGACGCACATAATCAAATTCACGTGCTGAATCATGTTCGCCCTGGTGGATGTGAACTCATTCTATGCCAGCTGTGAAACGGTCTTCCGGCCCGATCTGCAAGGCAAGCCGGTGGTGGTGCTCAGCAATAACGACGGCTGCGTGATCGCCCTCAGCGCGGAAGCGAAAAAGCTGGGCATCACCATGGGCGCGCCGTTCTTCAAGCAGCGGGATCTGTTTCGTGCCCACCGTGTCACCTGCTTTAGCAGCAACTATGAGCTTTACGCTGACATGAGCCGCCGGGTTATGGGCACGCTGGAGAGGCTCTGCCCGCGCGTGGACGTCTACTCCATTGACGAAGCGTTCTGCGATCTCTCCGGGGTGCGTAACTGCCGGGTGCTGGAGGAGTTTGGCCAGGAGATCCGCAACACGCTGTGGCGTGAGACCCACCTGAGAGTCGGAGTGGGGATTGCGCAGACCAAAACCCTGGCCAAGCTGGCTAACTATGCCGCCAAGCGCTGGCCGCAGCTGGGCGGCGTGGTGGATCTCTCTAACGTCGATCGCCAGCGGCGGCTGATGGAGCGGCTGCCGGTGGATGAGGTATGGGGCATTGGGCGACGCCTTGCGAAAGCGCTAAATGCGCACGGGATCAAAACCGTACTGCAGCTTGCCGACAGCGATATCCGTTTTATCCGCAAGCAGTTCAGTGTGGTGATGGAGCGTACGGTGCGCGAGCTGCGGGGCGAGTCCTGCCTGGCGTTCGATGAGTTTGTCCCTGCCAGGCAGGAGATTCTTTGCAGCCGCAGCTTTGGCGAGCGTACAGCGGACTATGAATCGGTCAGGCAGGCCATTTGCACCTACGCCTCGCGGGCAGCGGCCAGGCTGCGCGGCCAGCATCAATACTGCCGCGTCATCTCGGCCTTTGTGAAAACCTCTCCTTTTGCCGCTGGGGAGCCTTACTACGGCAACAGCGCGATGGTGAAGCTGCTGACGCCCACCCAGGACAGCCGGGATATTATCCACGCCGCGACATGCTGTCTGGACACCATCTGGCGCGAGGGCCACCGCTATCAGAAGGCGGGCGTCATGCTCGGGGATTTCTACAGCCAGGGCGTGGCGCAGCTCGATCTTTTTGACGCTAACGCGCCGCGTCCGGGCAGCGATGCGCTGATGGCGGTGCTGGACGAGCTGAACAAAAAACGCGGGCAGGGGACGCTCTATTTTGCCGGGCAGGGGATCCAGCAGGCGTGGCAGATGAAGCGCGAGATGCTCTCGCCGCGCTACACGACCCGATGGTCAGATCTGCCGATTATTAAAGGTAAGTGACCAGGCGTAAAGGTGGCCTGACATAGCCCCTGTTTCAGCAGGATCCGGATTAGCGATGAAACAGCGCGCATATGGGCACATTTTGCATATGGGCAAGCTTTAAGACCGGGTAATGCGTTAAGATTGGCGAAAGATAGAAAAGCTAAGGTGTGGAGCAGGTATGGAAGGTAAGAAACTCACTCTGAATGATATTGCAAAACTGAGTGGCGTAAGTAAATCCACGGTTTCACTTGTCATCAATAACAGCCCTAAAGTCAAAAAATCCACGCTTGACCACGTCCAGTCCGTTATCCAACAGTATGGTTTCACGCCTTCAAAAGCCGCGCAGTCTCTGCGCGGCCAGCGTGAAAAAATCATCGGTATTATTGTGACACGCCTCGATTCGGCTTCAGAGAACCAGGCCGTCCAGACCATTTTGCCTCACGTTTATCAGCATGGATATGATGCGCTGATTATGGAAACGTTGCTACAACCGGAACGGCTTGAAGAACACCTGAAGGTACTGGAAAACCGGCAGGTTGAAGGCGTCATTGTTTTTGGTTTCACCGGGATCGCGAGCCCCATGCTCAGACAGTGGAAAGGCAGAGTGGTACTTATCGAAAGCGAACTCTCTGGATTTCCCCGAATTCGTTATGATGGCGCTGGCGCGGTGCGAATGCTGATGCAGCGTATGGTGCACAACGGCGCTGAGAACATGAGTTTTATTGGCGTCGCGGAGAAAGATAAAACCACAGGCAGCGAACGTTACCAGGCCTATCTCCAGGGATGTGAACAGTTCGGTTTTACCCCCCGCGCAGCCCTGGGAAATTTAACCTATCAGAGCGGCTATCAACTGGCGGCGGAGATCGTGAATGCAGACACTCGCGCACTGATCTGCGCGACGGATACCATCGCCCTCGGCGCGATCAAATTTATACGTGAAAAGCGTTTTAATCTTGAGATAGGCAGTATCGGGAGCATTCCGCTGCTGAGCTTTTTATTTCCAGAGGTCATGTCAGTCAGGCTGGGCTATCCGGATGCGGGTCGCGAGGCCATACAGCTCCTGATCGCTCTGTTAAACGGGAATGTCGAAAAGAAAAAAATTGTCATTCCCTGTCAGTTTGTTGTCTAGTGAACGTAGTGACTACCGACGTGTATCATTAAATAGACGTCGGCATTACTCTTTGTGAAAGCGGGTTATTTTATCCACCACATGCATTCATAAGGACGCAGTGAATCTACGCTATTCTGAGTGCTATCATAATTACCGTACAGTAGACGCCAGCGTTCTTCCTCGCCAAAATAGTCATCAATTGCGACTGTATCAGGTGTGAGATTAGCCAGCACCAATAAGCTATTATCTTTATCCTCTCGTTTATAGCACCAGATGCGCTCACTCAGCGGATCCATATCGGTATAATCGCCAAGCGTCAATACAGGCAGGCTTTTTCGCAGCGCAATTAAACGGCGATAGGTATTCAGAACGGATTGTTCATTCAACCGTTCCTGCTCAACGTTAATGACATCATAGTTGCCTGCTACGTCAATCCAGCTTTTACCGCTGGTGAAGCCTGCGTTAACGCTATTGTCCCATTGCACGGGCGTTCTGCTGTTATCACGTGACTTCTTCTCCAGGATTGCCAGAACGTGCTCCTCAGAGATACCCCCTGCAATAAGGGTTTGATAAATATTAAGGCTTTCTACATCGCGATAGTGATCGATATGCTTAAAATGCGGATCGGTCATCCCGATCTCTTCACCCTGAAAAATATAAGGCGTGCCCTGCATACCATGTAATACCATCGCCAGCATTTTTGCAGAAACCTCACGCAGGGGGCCGTCGTCACCCAGGCGGGAGACGATGCGTGGCTGATCGTGATTACACCAGAAGAGCGCATTCCATGCCAGGCCATGCATGCCGCGCTGCCACTCTGCAAATATCTTTTTCAGATGAACGCGATCTGGCGTACCGCGGTTCCACTTTTTGCCCTCATCATAATCTATTTTAAGATGGTGAAAATTAAAGGTCATCGACAGCTCTTTGCCATCCAGCCGAGCGTAACGCTGGCAGTGAGCCAGCTGTGTGGATGACATTTCGCCGACCGTCATTAGCCCGCGGGGTTGAAAAACATCCCGGCTCATCTCTTCCAGAAAATCATGAATGGCGGGGCCGTCGGTGTAGAAGCGACGGCCGTCTCCTTCGTGATCGTCCGGAAGATCGGGATGCTTCGACACCAGGTTAATGACATCCAGCCGCAGTCCGTCGATCCCTTTATCCGCCCAGAAGTGACATACCGCTTTTAACGCGTTACGCACGTCCGGATTCTCCCAGTTGAGATCGGCCTGCTCAGGGGAAAAAGAGTGCAGATAGTATTGCTGGCTCTCTTCATGCCACTGCCACGCGCTTCCACCAAATTTTGAGTGCCAGTTATTAGGTGGCAGGGCTCCTTTTCCGTCGCGCCAGATATAAAAATCGCGCCAAGGGCTCAGGCGATCGCCGGCGGCCGATTTGAACCAGGCATGCTGCGTGGAGGTATGGTTAAACACCATATCCATAACCACTTTTATCTGCCGTTCATGGGCGGCCGCAATCAGATTGTCGAAATCTTCCATGGTGCCGAACAGAGGATCGATATCGTAATAGTCCGCAACGTCATAGCCATTGTCTATCTGGGGCGAAGAGTAGATTGGCGTCAGCCAGATGGCGCTGACGCCCAGCCACTGCAGGTAATCCAGGCGACGGGTGATACCATTGATATCACCGATGCCGTTTCCTGTACTGTCCTGAAAACTGCGTGGGTAGATCTGGTAGATAACGCCGTTTTGCCACCAGTGGATATCATTTTTCATGTGTCCATTGTTCCTCTATTAAACAACCAGAAGCTTGCCTGAAGCCTGTTTTCTCTTGTAGATAGCGATGGTCAGCACCAGTGGGATCACAATGGCAACCATCATTGCCGCGCCGAAGACAGACCAGTAACGCGTTTGTATTGAGAGGATCGCCGGTAAACCACCGACGCCGATGCCACTGGCGGTTACGCCGAAGAGACCACAGACCAGACCGGCGCAGCTGGAACCCACCATGCCGCACAGCATCGGAAAGCGATACTTCATGTTGATGCCATACATTGCGGGCTCGGTGACGCCGAGGTAGGCAGAGACGGCGGCGGGAACGGAAATTTCACGCTCGTTTGTTTTTTTACTGATTAATATGATGCCGAGGACGGCGGAGGCCTGCGCCATATTAGAGAGGGCAATGATCGGCCAGACCGGTGTGCCACCCATGTTCTGGATAAGCTGAAGGTCGATTGCCAGCGTGGTCTGATGTACACCGGTGATCACGAGCGGCGCATACAGGAAACCAAACAGCGCTGAACCGATAGGTGCGAAAGGACCCGTCATCAGATGGCTGACGCCCCACGCGATGCCATCGCCGATGATTCGGCCAAAGGGACCGATAAGGGTATGGGCCAGAAAAACAGCAATAATCAGCGACACGACCGGCACAATCACCAGTGAAAGATAGTCGGGCACAATACGCTTAAGATTGATTTCCAACCACGCCAGGGCCATTGCTGCCAGTACAGAGGGGATCACCTGTGCCTGATAGCCTACTTTTTCAATGGTAAACAGGCCAAAATCCCATATTTCTGGCACCTGCTGTCCCAGCATGTAAGCATTCATCAACTGCGGCGATACCAGGGTGATGCCGAGTACAATACCGAGTATCGGTGTACCCCCCATTTTTCGCATCACCGACCAGCAAATACCTACCGGGATGTAAAAGAATATCGCCTCACCAATCAACCAGAGGAAATCGTAGATATTTTTCCACACCGCTGACGCGTTAATCAGGGGTTCATTGTTGTGTAATGGCAGATCGCCGATGACATTGCGAAAACCTAAAATCAAACCACCACTGATAAGGGCTGGCAGCAGAGGAAAGAATATTTCAGCCAGATGAGAGATCAGGCTTTCGTGCCATTTCATGTTTTGACGGGCAACGCGTTTAGCGCTTTCTTTATCCATGCCGGTCATTTGCGTTTGTTTCAGCAGGACCTGGTACCAGTCATCGACATCGGTACCAATGACAACCTGAAACTGCCCGGCATTAGTAAAGCAGCCCTTAACCATCGGCAGCGCTTCAATTTCTTTCGGCTGCGCTTTGGATGCATCGTTCAAAACGAAGCGAAGCCGGGTAATGCAGTGGGTTACCGCTGCAATATTGTCAACGCCGCCAACCAG
The DNA here is from genome assembly GCF_024656065.1 of Pseudescherichia sp. L3. Classification (NCBI taxonomy): domain Bacteria; kingdom Pseudomonadati; phylum Pseudomonadota; class Gammaproteobacteria; order Enterobacterales; family Enterobacteriaceae; genus Pseudescherichia; species Pseudescherichia sp. L3. Next base: position 1,432,780 of record NZ_JANKYC010000001.1, on the reverse strand, counting down.
AAGTATAAGCTTATCAATATCTTGAATATTTGCTTTCTTAGCCATAGTCAATGTCCAACACATTAGTAAGACGGTTTTAAGTGTTGGTCATCTTAGTGACGAGTCCTTTTTTACGTAAGTAGGAACGTTCCAATTGTCGAGCGAGATCACACTATATTTGTTGTTCCTTAAAGTGCTCTTAGGCAAAAACCCCAGGCTAACGAACTGCACTATTTAATTGCTGTATCTCATTAAGAGCTGATAGGTAACGCCATTGGTCCATGCAAAACCATCCTGTAACGGATATTCACCCCCTCCGCCGGGAAGGCTTTCTTTATTAGTTATGTCATATTTTTCAACCAGTTTATGGTGTTTTTGATAAAACTGGTCAACCGTGTGTATCCAGTTAGTCGCTATTTCGTGGGCCAGCTCTTTCTCGCCATAATTTTCAAAGCCAATCACTGCCATCCACTGTAGAGGAGCCCAGGCATTGGGTTTATCCCATTGCTCCCCGGTATCTAAAGCGGTGCTAAGAATGCCTCCAGGGGTGAGCAGCGTGTTTCTTACAGCCTGGGCTGAGGAGTGTGCTTTTTTCTCCGAGCTCATTTTTACAAAAAAGGGCGTCAGAGACGCGGCCGAGAACGCGCCAAAACATTTATTCTCCCAGTCATAGTCGCGATATACCCCGGAAGCGCTATCCCACAGATGCTTATTGATAGCTTTTTTACGCCTGAGATAGATTGATCTAAACTCTTTGGACTGATTGGTTTTTCCCGTTCTCAATAAAATTTCAGAAATTTTTCTTTCAAGATTAAACAGAAATGCGTTTAAATCTATAGGGATAAATGCGGTGGTTCTTATGCTACTGAGCAAGTTGGTTTCATCCAGCCAGCGTGATGAAAAATCCCAGCCTGAGGCTGCGGCCGAGCGCAGTTCGCGATAAACCTGCCTGTGTTCACGCCCGCTTAGGTTAGCCGTTTCAATATCTTCGGCCCATGACTCATCCCGTGGGCTGTCCCTTTCATCCCAATAGCGATTAAGTATCGACCCATCGTCCAGGGCTACAACATGTCGCAAAGCCTGGCCGGGCTCTATTTTATTACTGCCTTCCATCCAAAAACTGTACTCTCTTAGCAACTGCTCAATATAATCATCAGCATTTGCGAGTCCCTTTTCCTCTATCAGCTCTAACATCAGCGAAAAAACAGGCGGGTGAGAGCGGCTAAGGAAATAGGTCCTGTTGCCGTTGGGGATATGACCGTACTGATCTATTAACCATGCAAAGTTATCGGTCATATCTTTCAATAGATCAGGGCGGCCACTGTCGACGAAGCCAAGCATGGCGAAGTATGAATCCCAGTAAAAAGTCTCACCAAAACGGCCCCCCGGCACGATATACGGGTAAGGGAGGTCCAGCAGCGAGGAGTACTCATTTTTTACCGAAACCTTGGTCAGTATGGGCCAGAGATCTTCAATATGTTTTTGTAAAGACTTCGGGCTATCGGAAACATAATTGCTTTCGTTCACATAGGGAGTGTAAAAGTGCTCATGAACGAACAGTGCCAGGTTGAAATCAGGAAGGGAAGACCTTGCCCGATATTGCTCTAAAATAAGCTCGGGTGCTATTTTAGCCGTGCAGTCAGCAAATGTTTTGCCATCAGGAAACACTCTGGCCAGTTGTACGGCATGGAATAACTCTTGGTATAGATCCGCTGGGGTCAATACGGGGTTTTGATAGTCCAGGGCAGAGAAATGGTAATATAAATTCAACCAGTTCTCTCTGTGGTTGTCATTTAAAAACTTTTGTATGGTTTTACTGTATCGTTCTTTCGTATTCGAGTTTACAGTGATCATATAAGCCTTTTTTCACTAAATATCATGCGATAAGTATGATGGAATAAAAATCCTGACATCATTTTGTTTAAACTCTAGCACCTAAAAGGCAAAATTGGAACGTTCTGATTGATGGCAGGGCGCGCAGACAATCGTTCTGGATACGTTGTAAAGAGCGGGAGTAGGGGGAGGCCGCAGGCATTGCAGCTAAGGTATGAGAGGCGCTCGCCACCCCCTATTTATAGGGGGTGGCTGCTTACGCCTGTTGCAGTCTGTTCAAGTCTCTGAGCATCCGCTTAAGACATTTGAGCTTGTTTTTATCGCGTATGACCCCTGAAAGCTTGCTGAGCTGAAAAAGCGTTTTGTCACCGAACCCATCAATAACCTTGAAACGATATTCCTGGCGCGCGCTGTCCCAGGCGTAGACGATGTTTTTACAGTGCAGGGAGTTAATAATGACGCCGGTAGTGACAAACCATGCTAAAAACGCGTTCAGCTTTTGCAGCTTACCGGCATCAAGCTCTTTGTTCAGCGCAAGCTGATAAAGCGTTGGCGCGATATCGCTATGCTCATCGCACTCCTTCACAATGACTTGTCCTACGCCCCTGTTTGTTTCAACAAGGCCTTCAATCTTTTGGATATAAAGCGAGTCCGTTTGGTTATTCGGCTTGCACTCTTTGACATCCCGATAGACTTCACGCACTTTACTTTTGTATTTCACAATACCGGGAATAACCACTTTAATCAGCAGCTGACTATCGTGTGGATGCTGGAAGACGTAGCGATCGTTACCTTTGGCCAGTAAATCTTCATCGATCAATACAAGCTTTTGCTTCATGATAGTTATTGACTCTTACCCTATGGGAAATGAAATGCCTAACGATCATGTGTTGACAATTTCTATACGTTTACAAAACTATAGATTCCCTAATATCAACAATTGATATACGAACTTCACATTTGCTCAATAAGTAATCGCTTTAGTCAGGTTTGAACGAAGAGTGTAAACAGGAGAGGGACAATGATTTCAAAAGAGAACGCGGAGCATTATATCTGGGGTGAGAATTGCGACGGGTGGTATCTGTTAAACCGGCAGGATATGCTTATTATTCATGAAAAAATGCCTCCAGATACGCACGAAAAGCGGCACTTTCACTCGGTGTCCAGACAGTTTTTTTACGTTCTTGAGGGGGAACTGACCATGGAACTGGAAGGGGTTAAACATGAAATCAAGGCCCGGCAGGGAGTTGAAATTCCGCCGGGGGCAAAACATCAGGCCAGGAACGACAGTGCATTACCGGTGGAGTTTATTGTCATCTCTCATCCGACAACGCGAGGCGATCGTTCCGATCTCTCCTGTTGATAAGGGTTCTCTGTATTTGTTTGTTATGCAACAGGCAGCGCGTGTTGTGCAGCCATCGGGTTAGCTATCCTGGTTCATTGTGAGCACAATCCGGTAGCGCGCCAGCCCCTGTCTTAGCCGGTTGAGCGCCTCGCTGGCGTGCTCAAAAGGCATTTGTTCGATGACGGGCAGGGTCTGGAACAGCTGAGTGAAGTGTAAAGCGCGTTCGGTTTGCGCTGGCGTACTGACGAACGAGCCCGTCACAGTGCGTTCCGCCCCAATCATCATCCCCGGCATAATTTGCAATGGCGTCCGTCCGGTACCCAGCAGTATCGCTTTACCCTTTGGCGACAGGGCTGGCAGCAGGGCGGAAACTGCGTCAGAATCAGGCGCAGTAACGAGAATAAGATTCACGCCGCCCAGGGCTTTCAGGCGTTCTGTTACGTTCTCCGTGAGAGCATCAATGTAGTGATGCGCCCCCAGCTCAACGGCATCCCGTTCTTTTTCACCCCCGCGCGCAATCACGATGACTTCATACCCCATTTTATGGGCGTACTGAATCGCCATATGGCCCAGGCCGCCAGCACCGAGAATAGCTACCTTGTCGCCCGCTCTGGCGTCAGACTGACGCAGTGCAGTGAACGTGGCGGTGCCTGCGCAGAGGATTGGGGCGGCATCGACAGAGGACAACGCCGAAGGAATGGCTATGAGTGCGGTGTGGCGAATGACCACATATTCAGCGTAGCCTCCGTCACAGCTAAGCCCCGGCGTCAGCTGGTTTTCGCAGAGATGAAAAAGCCCGTCGCGACAGGGTTTACAGGACTGGCAGTAACCGCCCAGACGGCTCACGCCCACCCGCTGATCGGTGTGCCAGATATCAGGAACCGCATCGCCTTTCTGCGTAATACGCCCCACAATTTCATGTCCGGGAATACGCGCAGGCTGGCCCTCTGCGGCTGGCGTCTCCGTATCCCGCAGATCGGCCCCGCATACGCCACAGGCCTCAATTTTGATGAGAACTTCATCTGCCGTTGGTACCGGCATCGGTCTTACCACCATCTCCAGCACGCCCGGAGACGTGACCTGCATAGCACGAAAGGTTTTGTTCACGGTATCTCCTGTGAAACGGTTACGTCACGGTTTTTAGATTGCGAGGGCAACGAGGAAACGCGACACCATATTGTAAGCCGCGACGGTCGCAACGCCGTCTACGGTCTCTGCTTCACCAGCTCGGCGTTTCAGCCGTTCCGGCCAGCCATCACGCCACCATCGATATCCCAGATGGCACCGGTGACCCAGCCAGTCTTGTCAGAAAGCAGGAAGGCAACGGTTTCGGCGATATCGACCGGGGTACCCACGCGGCCAATCGGGTGGAAGCTGTCGAAGCTGTTCATGACTTCCTTCACGTCGTCTTTCGGAATGAAGCCTTCATAAATTGGCGTATGAACGACGGCCGGGGAGACGGCATTCACGCGGATCCCTTTTTCGCCAAGCTCAATCGCCAGGTTTTTGGTCAGCGCGTGCAGACCGGCTTTCGCCATCGAGTAGGCAGAAGACGGTGTGGCACCGATAGCCTGCTGCGCCCACATAGAGCCGATATTGACGATGGAGCCTTTAATGCCGGCATCAACCATGTTGCGTACCACGTCGCGGGTAATGAAGAAGGTCGCGCGGTTAATGTTCATGTACATGTCGTAATCAGACATCTCGTGTTCAGTGAACGGTTTCGGGAAGAATACGCCGGCGGCATTCACCAGCAGGCTGATATCTTTGTGTTCGGCGTTAATGGAATTTACCACGTGCTGCATGCCTTCTTCTTTCATCAGGTCGGCCACAATGATGGATACCTGACCGTCTGCTGCCAGCGCCTGGCGTGCCTGCTCGGCTTTGTCCTGGCGATTACCGACCAGCACCACGCTGCCGCCGTTTTTCAGGATCAGCTTCGCCGTTTCGAAGCCCATTCCACTTGTCCCACCGACCACTAACAGTTTCTTACCGGCAAAAGATGCGTTCATCGCTAACCTCATTAAAATCATCTGATTGTCATTGATGAAAAGCACGGCTCTTCATCGTGTGAAAACAGAATGCCACCCTGAAGCCAGATTGACGACTGAGAAGAAATTGCGACACAGGAAAGAAAATCTTTCTCGCTCAGGTATACTGAAAAAAACAGTAAATCAGGATACCTGCAATGCGATCGCTTAACCGACTGAAATGGCTGCACGCCTTTGAGGCTACTGCCCGACATGGCAGCTTTACCGGTGCGGCCCAGGAGCTGGGCGTCACGCCTGCCGCCGTGGGCCAGCTTGTCCGCTCCCTGGAGGAGTGGGTGGGACACCCGCTGCTGCACCGCACCCGCTCCGGGAAGGAGCGCCTGACGCTGGTAGATGAAGCGCGGGAAGCATTGCAGGACATCACCCAGGGTCTGGATAAACTGGAAACTGGGTTAAATAAACTGCGCGGACGTCGGGCGCGCTCTGTCGTGGTGGTCACCGCCTCCCAGGTTCTGATGATGAACTGGCTGATGGATCGCCTGAACCGCTTCTCGGAAACGCATGAAAATATCGATCTCAGGCTTAACGTCACGGAGAAGCTGATGGACGTCTCGCACGGTGAAGCGGATATCGGCATTCGCTGCGGGCAGGGCGACTGGCCCGGCGTGAATAAAACCTGGCTGATGGATGAGGAGGCCGTACTGGTCTGCAGTCCACGTCTGGTGCCGGCAGAGAAAATAAGCTGCGGTGAGTGGCTTGCCACCCAAAAACTGATCCACGATGACACGCCGCATCCCGGCGCGAATTTTCCGTCCTGGGACGATGTCCTGAGCGCGGTCGGTGCGTCTGACGCGCTGGAAAACGGACTGCATATTAACTCCACCTCCGCCGTTATCCTCTCAGCGCTGAGTGGTCGTGGTGTGGCGATTGTGCGTTACGCCCTGGTAAAACAGCTGATTGAGATAGGTCAGTTGATCCAGTTGCATCCTGACCATCGCTGGCCGCTGACCTGGTCTTACTATCTGGTGACCCCACAGCTGAACGTTATGCGGGATGAAGTGAAAGTTTTCCACGACTGGCTGGTGCAGGACGTTATCTCTGATACAGAGACGACGTAGATTTTCTTCTCTGCATCGCAAGATTATCTGATTTGTTGATGCACGCAAGCTTTCTCATAATCCCTTCCACTGAACGGCAATGGCTCTGTCGGCATTGCCTTACCCTGAGCGAAGGAGAGAACGATGGCTTATCTGCAAATCACCCTTGATATCACTAGTGAAAACCGTGCGGCTGCCGCCGGCATCTACCAGAAATACAAAACGCCGTTTCTGACCACCATTGACGGCGCCACCTCTAAAGAGCTGCTTGTCCGTGACGAGGATGTCCAGGTGCTGCACGGTTTTAAGACCGCAGCCCAGGCGCAGGCGTACCTCAACAGCCCGCTATTCACTCAGGACGTCGTGGCAGGATTAAAACCTTATTTAAACAGTGCACCCGACGTACGTATTTACGACGTTCTGTAATTAACGCTTTTCTGAGACAAACAAAACCGGAGTTTCAATGTTCTTAAACTGGAATGAATACCGCACTAGCCTGCTTGCCACCGTCGGCAAATTTGCCAAACTGCAGCCTGAGTTTATGAAAGGCCTTCAGCAGATGGACAAAGGTGCATCTGAAAACAAGCACCTCGATCCTAAAACCCATGAGCTGATTGCGCTGGCCGTAGCCGTCACCACCCGCTGCGACGGCTGTCTGGCTGTGCATGTGGATACTGCGGTCAAACACGGTGCCACGCGGGAAGAGATCGCCGAAGCGCTTGCTGTTGCCATCAGCCTGAACGCCGGTGCTGCGCTGACTTACACCGCGCGTGCTCTGGATGTTTACGATAACCTACCGAATAAATAAACCTGAAAACGGTACCTGCAAAGGTACCGTTTAACGACGGACTATGATGTTACTGAATGCTGATTTCTCGCAGCGAGCCATCATCTCCCCGGATGACTATCGCTGGGTGCCCTCTCCGCAGTCGGGCGTAGAACGTGCCATGCTCGACCGGATAGGTCGGGAGCAGGCCCGGGCGACCAGCCTTGTGCGTTATGCGCCGGCATCGGTGTTTCCTGAACACAGCCACCCCGGTGGCGAAGAAATTCTGGTGCTGAGCGGCACGTTTACTGAAAACGGGGTGGATTACCCTGCAGGCTGGTATCTGCGCAGCCCGGACGGTTCGTCCCATCAACCTTCCAGCCGCGACGGCACAACTATTTTCGTCAAGCTGCGCCAGATGGCTGCCGATGAACGCCAGCCCGTCAGAATTAATACAAAAGACGACAAGAACTGGCACGGTCAGCCGCAAAGAAAAATTTGCCCGTTGTTCTCGGACACACGGGAAACAGCGGTACTTCAGAAGCTGGCACCGGGCGAGCGTATCTTCTGTACACCGCTTGCCGGCGGTGCCGAACTGCTGCTGATTGAGGGAGAACTCAGGGCACCGGAAGGTCGCTATGAGAAAGGAAGCTGGCTACGGTTTCCGCCTGGTGACATGCCCGCCCTGACAGCCAGCGCGACTGGCGCACTTTTTTATCTGAAAACCGGGCACCTCAGCCCGGCCACCCTGACCGGAGAGTCTTTATGACAGGCAGCGTTATTATCATTGGGGCTGGCGAGGTGTTATATGAGCGTCATGCCGATGCGCCTGCGCACGTTACCCTGCGTATGAAACCTCACCGGCATCATTCAAACTGAAGGGAGGAGAGCAGACGCTGACGGCAATACTGAAGCGTCAGGTTCCGGCACGCAAAGATTCGCTGAAACAGGTTTTTTAACGCTGCACTGACTATTAAGGGCGCATTTTAAAGCTGCCAAAAGCCTATCCTGTCGGTGCTAATTTAACCGAGGATATCATTATGGAACTACCCGATCTGATTTTACCCCAGGCAACGGATAATGTGATCCAGTCTGCGGATATTGCGCTGGTGGGCGGCGTGGCGGTCTCTATTCCTGCCAATATTGATTCTCAACAAAGCGATCTTGTTAGCATTTATTGGGGAGACCGGCGGAGAGCGGCAAAAGTCATTATCGACCCTAATCAGGATTTTCCCGTGGTGTTCCTGATCCCGGATGAGTGGACGGCAATTGGTCAGCATGAGGTATGGTATGACTACCATGATAATGTCGAAAATATTTCATCAAGCAATCCAGTCACGGTAACCATTGAGTAATTATCACCAGGCCAGAAGGCTGGTCTGGCTTAACGGATCACTCTCCGCTCGGTAAATTTCCCCTTTACGACGCCATCATAAAAGCGGCCTTTCGACACTACGGTTAAAAACAGGGTGAATATGCGCAGCGGTACGCCGTGATACTGATAGCAGCTTCGGTCATGGAATAAAATCTCCAGCGTGCAGGAGGCTTCATCATAGCCTACGGAGGCGATGCGGGATGAGGCGACGGGGTGATGGCGCATGGCAGAACTCCTGGTCAGGCTGGCACAGGAGAGATTATTACACGTTTAGCCCGGCAATGCCGGGCTAAAACAGGGTGTTAATCCGCCGCGTTCTTCTCTGCTTTTCCTGCCAGCTGCGCCAGGAAGTCATAGCGTTTTTGCAGATCGGCAGTGGCGTCCTTCCACAGCTGCTCTGCCACCTCCGGCTGCTGGGCATTGAGGCGACGGAAGCGCTGCTCTTTCAGCAGCGTATCAGCCAGCGCGTCTGACGGCGGACGGGAGTCCAGCGCCAGCGGCAGCTTGCCTTCGTCGGCACGACGCGGATCGAAACGGTAGAGCGGCCAGAAGCCGGTCGCCGTTAGCTGGCGCATCTGATCGTGGCTAAGGGCCAGATCGTAGCCGTGCTCTTCGCAAGGGCTGTAGGCAATAATCAACGACGGCCCCGGATAGGCCTCCGCCTCCTGAATCGCCTTCACCGTCTGGTTAAGCTGCGCGCCAAGCGAAATCTGCGCCACGTAGACATGACCGTACATCATCATGCTGGCGCCCAGATCCTTACGCGCCTTGCGCTTGCCATGCTCGCCAAACTTGGTTACCGCCCCCAGCGGCGTTGCCTTCGAGGCCTGACCGCCAGTGTTGGAGTAACACTGGGTATCCAGCACCAGAATGTTGACGTTCTCCGTCAGGCTCAGGACGTGATCCAGGCCGCCAAAGCCAATGTCGTAGGCCCAGCCGTCGCCGCCAATCAGCCAGATGGATTTCTCTACCAGCGCGTCGGCATCCGTCAGCAGCTCTTCGGCTCCCGCCACGCCGCTCAGGTGCTGGCGCAGGGCGGCAACCTGCTCCCGACGGACTTCCGGCGTCGCCTCAGCGTGCAGCGCCGCGTTAAGCTCCGCCGGGATCGCCTCGGAGAAGCTCTCCAGCAGGCGCATCACCCGCTGACGATGCTGATCAACGGTAAGGCGGAAGCCCAACCCGAACTCGGCGTTATCTTCAAACAGCGAGTTAGCCCACGCTGGACCGCGCCCGTTGGCATCGGTGGTGTAGGGCGTAGAGGGCAGATTGCCGCCGTAGATCGAGGAGCAGCCGGTGGCATTGGCAATCAGCATCCGGTCACCGTAAAGCTGGGTCAGCAGCTTGATATACGGTGTTTCACCGCAGCCGGAGCAGGCCCCGGAGTACTCAAACAGTGGGGTAAGCAGCTGCGAAGTACGAATGTCGATACGCTCCAGCGTGCTGCGGTCCATCTCTGGCAGGTCAAGGAAGATGTCATAGTTAACTTTTTCCTCCTCCACGTGCTCAAGGCGCGACATCATATTGATGGCCTTGATCTCCGGGTTCTGGCGATCTTTGGCCGGGCACACTTCGACGCAGAGGTTACAGCCGGTGCAATCTTCCGGTGCGACCTGAAGAACGTATTTCTGACCACACATGTCGCGGGATTTGACGTCCAGCGACTGTAAAGAGGCTGGGGCGTTTTCCAGCGCCTCTGGGGCGACCACTTTTGCGCGGATCGCCGAGTGCGGGCAGGCGGCCACGCAGTGGTTGCACTGGGTGCAGATCTCCGGCTTCCAGATAGGGATCGCTTCGGCAATATTGCGTTTTTCCCAGCGGGTGGTACCCAGCGGCCAGGTGCCGTCCGGCGGCAGGGCGGAGACCGGTAGCGCATCGCCCAGCCCGGCCAGCATTGCGGCGGTGACGGTTTTCACAAAGTCCGGCGCGGCGTCGCTGACCACCGGCGGGCGGTACGGGCTGGCAGCGTTAACCTGCTCCAGCGGAACCTCGAACAGCGATTCGCGGGCCAGCGCCAGCGCCTGCCAGTTGCGCTCGACCAGCTCCTGGCCTTTGCTGCTGTAGCTTTTGGCAATGGCCCCCTGCAGGGCGGCCAGCGCGCTGTCGCCAGGTAAAAGCTGCGTCAGATGGAAAAACGCCATCTGCATAACGGTGTTGATGCGCGCTGCCAGACCGCACTCGCGCGCAATCTTCGCCGCATTGATAATATAGAAGCGGGCCCGCTTCTGGTTCAGTACCGCCTGTACCTCCTGCGGCAGCCGCGCCCACACCTCGTCGGCGCTGTAGGGGGTATTGAGCAGGAATATCCCGCCAGGCTTCAGGCGCTCGGCCATCTGGTACTTATCGATAAATTGCAGCTGGTGGCAGCCAACAAAATCCGCCTGGGAGATCAGATAGGCAGAGCGAATCGGCTGCTCGCTGACGCGCAGATGGGACACCGTCAGGCCGCCTGCTTTTTTCGAGTCGTAGACGAAGTAGCCCTGGGCATACCACGGCGTGGCGTTGCCGATAATTTTGATGTTGTTTTTAGTGGCCGAGACGCTGCCGTCGCTGCCCAGGCCGTAGAAGAGCGCCTCCAGCTTCGCAGCTGAGGGCAGGGTGTTCTCCGGCAGCGGCAGAGAGAGGTTGGTCACGTCATCATAGATGCCGACGGTAAAGCGCGGCATGGGCTTCTCTGCCTGCAGCGCGTTAAAGATAGCCAGTACGCACTCCGGGCCAAACTCTTTTGAAGAGAGGCCGTAGCGTCCGCCGATGACGCGCGGCAGGGTATCGCGCTCGCCCTGGTTAAAGGCTTCTGCCAGCGCGGTCATGATATCAAGATAGAGCGGCTCCGCCTGCGCGCCTGGCTCTTTGGTGCGATCCAGTACGGCAATGCGCTGAGCGCTCTGAGGCAGCACCGCCAGCAGATGCTGGGCCGAGAAGGGACGATAGAGGCGCACCTTCAGCACGCCAACCTTCTCATGGCGGGTTAGCAGCTCATCAACCACCTCTTCGCAGGTGCCGATCGCGGAACCCATAATCACAATGACCCGCTCCGCCTGCGGATGGCCGTAGTACTCAAACGGCTGATAGCGGCGGCCAGTGGCCTCGGCGAAGTCATCCATTGCCTGTTCAACGTGCGCATACACCGCGTTGTACCACGGGTTGGTCGCCTCGCGAGACTGGAAATAGGTATCCGGGTTCGCAGAAGTACCGCGGATCACCGGGTGGTCCGGGTTTAAGGCGCGAGCGCGATGGGCGGCGATCTCATCGCCAGGCAGCAGGTTACGGATCGTCTCATCAGCCAGCGGGACGATTTTGTTGATCTCATGGGAGGTGCGAAAACCGTCAAAGAAATGAATAAAGGGCACCCGGCTTTTCAGGGTAGCAATGTGGGCGATCAGGGCAAAATCCTGCGCCTCCTGGACGCTGCCAGCGCAGAGCATGGCGCAGCCGGTCTGGCGCACGGCCATGACGTCGGAGTGATCGCCAAAGATTGAGAGCGCATGGGTGGCCACGGTGCGGGCAGCAACGTGCAACACAAACGGCGTCAGCTGACCCGCCAGCTTGTAGAGGGTGGGGATCATCAGCAGCAGACCCTGCGATGAGGTAAAGGAGGTCGAGAGCGCCCCCGTCTGTAACGCGCCGTGCACGGCGGCAATCGCCCCGGCTTCGGACTGCATCTCGACTACCCGAGGCGTATCGCCCCACACGTTTTTCAGCCCGTTGCCGGCCCAGGCATCTGCCTGCTCGGCCATCGTTGAGCTGGGGGTAATCGGGTATATGGCGATAACTTCGCTGGTTCGGAACGCCACCGAGGCGACCGCGCCATTACCATCAACTGTGATCATAGGTTTGCTCTCATTGCGTAAATGTTCACTTCTCACTCCAGTATAGACAGCCAGTCCGGAGCGGTTTTTGATCTAAAAGTGAAGATATCGCAAAATCTAGCCCGGCATTTTTCCGTACGTAGCACTGGGAAACTATTTTCATTTTCCCCTTGCACTGTGCGGTTAATCATGCGTTAATAGTCCAATAATGCAGCACTGAAATTATCTTGAAATCCGCGAAACTCTCCCACAGTTAGTATCTTCCGAAATTTCCCTGTAACTTCCCTGCAAATACCACAACGACCGCTATACTTCTTATTGGGAACAGCGGGTTAAGGCAGGCCTGAACGGCGGCCCTCGTTGAAAATAATTATTTAAAAAAGGATATTATTATTTCTAGTCACATTCATTTCCGATGCCCACACTGTCATGGGTCGCAATACAGAACTTCACATTTTGACGTGAGCGAAGCCAATCCCTTCGGCGCAAAATGCATTTTTTGTAAGTCTTCCATGATTATGCTGAATAACGTTTCAGCCCCGCTCTCCGCTGCCCACGTAGCGCTGGATTTACGCACCTAGCGTAAACAAGGCCATCAGGCCTGTGGCATAGCGTAGAGTACAAAAAACGCTATGCCGGATAGAAAACCCGCATCCTCCTCTCGACGTCAGGCGCAACGCTGCCTATTATGCATAGGTTTTGCTAATTCAGAGGGGAGAAAAAATGCGTACAGCGTTATGGGTAGGGTGTGCTGTCTGGTTACTTTCGGCATGTAGCAGCGAGCCTGTACAGCAGGCCACGGCGGCGCACGTTGCGCCGGGTCTGAAGGCCGCCATGTCCAGTACGGGTGCAGCCAACTGCGCGATGATTGGCGGTTCGCTCTCAATTGCCCGCCAGCTAGATGGCTCTGCCACGGGCATGTGTGCACTGCCTAACGGTAAACGCTGTAGCGAACAATCTCTTGCCACAGGCACCTGCGGCAGCTACTGATCACTGTCCTGCGTCAGCCAGCTTATAGATCAGCGTCTTGTCCGCGGTGGTTAGCGTCAGCTGGCTGTCGGTAAGATCGACCTGCGCGCCGTCTTTAAGCACGGTGCCAATCACGCTATCCAGCTCGTTACGCTGCGGATCGGCACAGGCCATGCGGGTCATCACCAGCGCTTTCGCCGTTAGCTCGCCGCTGGAGAGTTTCCCCTGACCCGAGAAACGGTTACACATGCTGCCGGAGATCGCCAGCTTCTCACCGAAGCGTAGCTCGGGTGGATTCTCTCCAGGGGTTATGGCCTTGCCGTTAACGTTCTCCAGCACAAAGCGATGGCCGATTAGCTGCTCGCTGGTCACGGAGACCTTTCCATCCCGCACACAGCCGGCCAGCAGAACACACAGCCCAGTTAATACAATGACTCTTTTCATAACGACTCCCTGAAGATCCTCCGTGGTAAATTCTATTTTATCAGTACGGTAAGGGAAGTCTTGCGGGATAGTCTGAAACTCCCTCCGCTGAAGGGAGGGAGAGAGGCATGTTTTATTAACGCTTACACCAGCGCGTTAGGGCACGAATCGCCGTTTTCCAGCTGACGCAGGTTTTCCAGCGTGGTTTCCGAGATGCTGGTCAGTGCTTCGGCCGTCAAAAACGCCTGGTGACCGGTAAACAGCACGTTATGACAGGCAGAGAGGCGACGGAAGACATCGTCCTGGATCACGTCGTTCGACTTATCTTCAAAGAAGAGATCGCGCTCGTTCTCATACACGTCCATGCCCAGCGCACCAATTTTCTGCGTCTTCAGCGCTTCAATGGCCGACTGGGAGTCAACCAGACCGCCACGGCTGGTGTTGATGATCATCACTCCATCCTTCATCTGTGCGAAAGAGTCGCGGTTGAGAAGATGGTAGTTTTCCGGCGTCAGCGGACAGTGCAGGGTGATAACGTCAGAATTGGCAAACAGCGTCGGTAGATCGACATACTCGACCCCTAACTCCAGCGCGGCCGCGCTCGGGTAGGGATCGGACGCCAGCAGGCGCATGCCAAAGCCTTTTAGAATACGCAGGGTGGCAATACCGATTTTACCCGTGCCGATCACCCCGGCGGTTTTACCGTGCATGGTAAAGCCGGTCAGCCCCTCCAGCGAGAAGTTAGCGTCGCGGGTACGCTGATAGGCGCGATGGATGCGACGGTTAAGGGTCATCATCATGCCAACGGTGTGCTCGGCCACCGCTTCAGGCGAGTAGGCCGGAACGCGAACCACGCGCAGCCCCAGCTCTTTTGCCGCATCGAGATCAACGTTATTAAAACCAGCGCAGCGCAGGGCGATAAATTTTACCCCGTGCTTCTTTAACTCTTCCAGTACCGGACGGCTACCGTCATCGTTAACAAAAATGCATACGCCGTCGCAGTCGTGGGCGGTTTTCGCCGTTTTTTCCGTTAACAGAAAGTCAAAGAATTCAAGATTGTATTGATAGCTCTCGTTAACCTGCTGCAGGTACTTTTTATCGTACTGCTTGGTGCTGTATACCGCGAGTTTCATAAGCTTTTCTCCAGTGATTTAGGAGTAATTATAGCCAGTTACGCGAGGTCTTAACATAAGAATTGATGTTGATTATGTTATAATATAACATCACTTATCTTAACATGGATTGAGGGTAACATTTTGGCTAACCATTTTGGTAAATTTGCAGTAGCTCTGGGAACGTTATTGCTGGCGGGGCAGGCGTTGGCGCACGGCCACCACTCGCACGGTAAACCGCTGACGGCAATCGAGCAAAAAGCCGCCGAGGGCGAGTTCAATGACAACGATGTCAAAGGGCGCAACCTGAGCGACTGGGACGGTATGTGGCAATCTATCTATCCCTATCTGCTCAGCGGCGATCTCGATCCGGTTTTCAAAAAGAAGGCTGAGAAAGAGAAGGGTAAAACCGCCGAGCAGATCAAAGCGTACTACCGCAAGGGATATCTTACGGACGTTGACACGTTGGGCATCGAGAACGGCGTGATGGAGTTTCATACCGGCGATAAGGTAAGCAGCTGTAAGTATGAGTCAGCGGGCTATAAGATCCTCACCTACGCCTCAGGTAAAAAAGGCGTGCGCTATCTTTTTGAGTGTAAGGATGCCACCAGCAACGCGCCGAAATTTGTCCAGTTCAGCGACCACACTATCGCCCCGCGCAAGTCAGCGCACTTCCATATCTTTATGGGTAACACCTCTCAGGAGGCGCTGCTGAAGGAGATGGATAACTGGCCGACCTATTATCCATATCAGCTCAGCAAAGAGCAGGTGGTTGACGAGATGCTCCATCACTAAAAGTAAGAGGCGGCAGTAGTATGTAATCAACAGCTTAACGTGGCACAATGGCGTCAGTATGGATTACTTTCCGGGACGCTGACCTGCCCATGAGGGGTAAATACAAAGCCGCCATTGCGCTTCTCCTGCTGTTGATACTGCTGCCGCTGACGCTGCTGCTTACGCTCGCCCAGTGGCTGCCGGGGCTGGCGGGTATCTGGCTACCGGCTGGCACCCGTATTATGCTGGAGGCCAGCCCGCGGCTTACGCGTCATGCGCTGTACATCCCTGACCTGCGTTATCTGGTGGGGGATTGCCCTCTCGCCTGGATCCAGAATGCAGAGATCACCCATCCCAGCCGCTGGCAGTTGAAGATTAACGCGGTAGACCTCAATCAAACCTGCTTGCAAAAACTTCCCCAAACCGCGCCGTCCACCGCCGCACCGCGTACTTTAGCCGAGTGGCAAGCCATGCTGCCCTATGCATGGGTAAAGGTAGATCGGGTGACAGTGTCACCTTTTCAGGCGTGGGAGGGGTCGCTATCGCTTTCATTAACGCCTCAGGTACAGCAGGTACGCTATCACGGCGACCGGCTTACGCTTAATGCCACCCTGCGCGGGCAGGCGTTAACCGTCAACGAACTGGCGCTCTCCCTGCTTGATAATCAGCCACCCATTGCGCTCTCGGGTGAGTTTACGCTGCCTCGCCTGCCTGCTGGTGCGCCGGTTGACGGGCGCGCCACCGCGACGCTCAACCTGTCGCAGGTGCCGTCTGGTGTCGATGCCGAGCTGGAGTGGCGGGGCAACACCGGGCAGCTGATCGTCATGGCCCGCGATAACCCCGATCCGCTTCTCGATCTACCGTGGCAGGTGACCCAACAGCAGCTAACGATCAGCGATGGCCGCTGGCAGTGGCCTTATCAGAACGGCATCCCGCTGAGCGGGCGCGTTGCCCTGAAAGTGAAGGAGTGGCAGCAGGGCCTGGAGAAAGCAGAGGTTAGCGGTCGGTTAAACGTGTTAACCCAGGGGCAGGCCGGCAAGGGCAACGCGGTGCTGAGCTTCGGGCCAGGGCGATTGAGTACCATAGAGAGCGCCATGCCGCTGCAGCTCACCGGCGAGGCGAAGCAGGGCGATCTCATTTTCTACGCGGTGCTGCCTGCCCAGCTAACCGGCTCGCTCGCCGAGCCACAGCTACGTTTCTCCCCCGGCGCGCTGCTGCGCTCCCGGGGACGCGTTATTGACTCCCTGAATATTGATGAAATTCGTTGGCCGCTGGCGGGCGTCACGCTGACCCGCCAGGGCGTGGACGGACGTCTGCAGGCTATTCTGCGAGCGCATGAGGCGCAGTTGGGGGATTTTGTCCTCCATCTCGACGGTCGCGCGCAGAATTTCCTGCCGGACAACGGGCTGTGGCAGTGGGCCTACTGGGGAGACGGCAACTTTACCCCGATGCAGGCGCGCTGGGACGTCAGGGGGCGGGGCGAGTGGCGCGACAGCGATATCATCCTGACGGATCTCTCTACCGGTTTTGACCAACTGGCCTATGGCAGTGTGCAGGTACGCCAGCCCAGAGTGGTGCTTGACGCGCCGATCCGCTGGTCACGGGATCCGCAGCATCCGCACTTTAGCGGCGCATTGGCGTTGGACGCGCAGGAGACTGCTCTCAACGGCGGTGGTGCGCTGCCTCCTTCAACGCTTAAGTTCAGTGTCGAGGGGCGCGATCCGACTCGGTTTCAGTTTAAAGGCGACCTCCATGCGGCAGCAATCGGCCCGGTGCGGGTTAACGGACGCTGGGACGGCGAGCGCCTGCGCGGCCTGGCCTGGTGGCCACGCCAGCCGTTAAGCGTTTTTCAGCCCTTGCTGCCGCCTGACTGGAAGATGGATCTGCGCGAAGGCGAGCTGTATGCGCAGATTGCCTTCTCGGCGGCGGCGGGCCAGGGGTTTGAAGCCGGTGGCCACGGCGCGATCCGTCAGGGCAGCGCCTGGCTCCCCGATAATAAATTCAACGGCGTCGATTTTATTTTACCCTTCCGCTTTAGTGAGGCGGGGTGGCAGTTTGGCACGCGGGGGCCGGTATCGCTGCGCATTGCTGAGATCGTCAATCAGGTTACCGCCCGCAACTTCACCGCCGATCTGCAGGGCGCATACCCGTGGCGCGAGGATAATCCGCTACTGCTTAGCGACGTCAGCGTCGATCTGCTGGGGGGCAAAGTGACCATGCAGCAGCTGCGCATGCCCCAGCACGAGGCAGCCCTGCTGCGCCTGCAACATATCTCCTCAAGCGAGCTGATTACCGCCCTGCATCCGAAGCAGATTGCGCTCTCGGGGCCGATCAACGGCGCGCTGCCCCTGTGGCTGGAGCATGATAAATGGCTTATTAAAGACGGCTGGCTTAACAGTCCCGCCGCGCTGACGCTGCGTCTTGATAACGACACCGCCGACGCGCTGGCGAAGAAGAATATCGCGGCGGGGGCGGCCATTAACTGGCTACGTTACATGGAGATCTCGCGCTCCTGGACCACGCTCAACCTCGACAACCAGGGCGCGCTGACGCTTCAGGCCACGCTGCACGGCACCAGCTACGTCGAGGGGAAACGCAACACCGTGAATCTCAACTACCATCATGAAGAAAACGTATTCACCCTGTGGCGCAGCCTGCGCTACGGCGACAACGTAGAGACATGGCTTGAACAGCATGCGGCACTGCCGGGCTGCTCACGCGAACGGGGATGTAAGGACAAAGAATGAGAACCCTAAACGCCGCTTTTGGCCTGCTGCTTTTGCTGACGCTGACCGGCTGCACGCCGCGTATTGAAGTGGCGGCTCCAAAAGAGCCGATCACCATCAACATGAACGTGAAGATCGAGCATGACATCAACATCAAGGCGGATAAAGAGGTTGAGGCCCTGCTTAAGGATCGGCAGTAAAAAGGGTGCATTGAGGTCAAACCCGGTATGGCTGTTGCGGGGATTGCTCCCCGCATGAAAGCTACTTCTTCGATTCGTAAGCGAGAACAGCTTTAAACTCCATACTACGCTGCTTAAAACTCAGTTCACAAAGTGAGCCGCGCACCATCAGCGTAAATCCCAGTGCCGTACCGCATAGCACTATGATTGCCACAAGGGCATATTTCGTCGGCATGTTATTGCCTCCATGCAAAGAAGGGGCTAACATCCAAACTGTCGGGTTTGGTCGTTAGCCTCAGGTTGATAGAAATATCGCCTGGGGCTTTCAACTTTCTGGACTCCCGACATGCCTGAAGCCGCAAAAAGCCTCAAGCACCCAACGGCATTCTAACGGCGGGTGGCGGGGTGGATATAACAGGGTAAAGGATTTGCGGTGCGGCTCGGAATAAACAGTGCGGGAAGGGTAAATACCCCCTCTGCCGTAGCAGAAGGGGAAAATGCTTAGGCGGTAACGATGCTGTCGATAGCAGCTTTCGCGTCGGCCTGGGCTTTGGTCGCCACTTCCGGGCCGTAGGCGATGCCTTCGGCGAACACGAAGTTCACGTCGGTGATACCGATGAAGCCGAGGAACAGCTTCAGGTATGGGGCGATCAGGTCAGACGGGGTATCTTTATGGATGCCGCCACGGCTGGAGAGCACAACCGCACGTTTGCCGGTCACCAGGCCTTCCGGACCGTTTTCGGTGTAGCGGAAGGTCACGCCTGCACGGGCAACCAGGTCAAAGTAGTTCTTCAGCTGGGTCGGGATGTTGAAGTTATACATCGGGGCCGCCAGCACAATCACGTCATGCGCTTTCAGCTCGGCAATCAGCTCATCGGAGAGGGCCAGCGCTTCCTGCTGACGCGGGGTCAGCGGCGCATCGCTTGGGCGCAGCGCGCCAACCAACTCACCGTCCAGTACCGGAATCGGGTTAGCCGCCAGGTCACGCACGGTGATCTCATCCGCGCTGTTCTTCTCGCGCCACTGATCGACCAGATAATCAGCCAGCTGACCAGACTGCGAGTACCCTGCCAGAATACTGGATTTAAGAACTAATACTTTGCTCATGGGTGTTTCCTTTGTTGTATTTGATGAGGTTCGCCCCCAAATAATTGCTTGTCACTTTATTCACAAATCAGCGTCTTGAATAGCGCAATATATCGAAGCCTACATTCGAATTTTTTGAATAAGTCAAAGCGAGAACGGATGTGGTACTCTACACTCAACGTAAAAGCGAGATTCTTCCGGCAGCCTATTGCCCGATAACACTATGACAGAACAACAGAAATTGTCCTTCGCCGACCTCAACACTCACCTCGATAACCTCATGCTCCGCGACCGGCAGCGCTTCGCCCGTCGTCTGCACGGCGTGAAGAAGGTTAAAAATCCTGAAGCTCAGCAGGCCATCCTGCGCGAGATGACCCAGGAGATCGCTCAGGCTGCGGCCGTCGTTGAGCGGCGCGCGACATCGCGTCCGGAAATTAGCTATCCAGAGAATCTGCCGGTCAGCCAGAAGAAGCAGGACATTCTGGAGGCCATCCGCGACAACCAGGTGACGATTGTTGCTGGTGAGACCGGCTCGGGTAAAACTACCCAGCTGCCAAAAATCTGCATGGAGCTGGGGCGAGGCGTTAAGGGCCTGATCGGCCATACCCAGCCGCGACGTCTGGCGGCGCGAACCGTGGCGAACCGTATTGCCGAAGAGCTGAAAAGCGAGCCGGGCGGTGCGATTGGCTATAAGGTGCGCTTTAGCGATCACGTCAGTGAGAACACCATGGTCAAGCTAATGACCGACGGTATTCTGCTGGCCGAGATCCAGCAGGATCGCCTGCTGATGCAGTACGACACTATCATCATCGATGAGGCCCACGAGCGCAGCCTGAATATCGATTTTCTGCTGGGCTACTTTAAAGAGCTGCTGCCCAAGCGCCCGGATCTGAAGATCATCATCACCTCGGCGACCATCGATCCGGAACGCTTCTCGCGTCACTTTAACAACGCGCCGATTATCGAAGTTTCAGGCCGTACGTTCCCGGTGGAGGTGCGCTATCGTCCTATCGTCGAAGAGGCGGATGATACCGAGCGCGATCAGCTCCAGGCTATTTTTGATGCGGTTGACGAGCTGGGACGCGAAAGTCCCGGGGATATCCTGATCTTTATGAGCGGCGAGCGGGAGATCCGCGACACTGCCGACGCGTTAAACAAACTCAACCTGCGCCATACCGAGGTGCTGCCGCTCTATGCGCGTCTGTCGAACAGCGAGCAAAACCGCGTCTTCCAGCCCCACGGCGGGCGGCGCATTGTGCTGGCTACCAACGTAGCAGAAACCTCGCTTACTGTGCCGGGCATTAAGTATGTGATCGATCCGGGTACGGCGCGTATCAGCCGCTACAGCTACCGTACCAAGGTGCAGCGTCTGCCGATTGAGCCGGTTTCACAGGCGTCGGCTAACCAGCGTAAAGGGCGCTGCGGCCGCGTGTCCGAGGGGATCTGTATTCGTCTCTACTCCGAGGACGACTTCCTCTCGCGGCCGGAGTTTACCGACCCAGAGATCCTGCGCACCAACCTCGCGTCGGTGATTTTGCAGATGACCGCCCTCGGGCTGGGCGACATCGCTGCCTTCCCGTTTGTTGAAGCACCGGATAAGCGCAACATTCAGGACGGCGTGCGCCTGCTGGAGGAGCTGGGGGCCATCACCACCGATGAGAGCCAGACCGCCTACAAGCTTACCGCCCAGGGACGCCAGCTGTCACAGCTTCCGGTGGATCCGCGTCTGGCCCGTATGGTGCTGGAGGCGCAGAAGCTGGGCTGCGTGCGCGAGGCAATGATCATCACCTCTGCGCTCTCTATTCAGGATCCGCGCGAGCGGCCAATGGACAAGCAGCAGGCGTCCGATGAAAAACATCGCCGCTTCCATGACAAAGAGTCTGACTTCCTCGCCTTTGTGAACCTGTGGAACTACCTTGGCGAACAGCAGAAAGCGCTGTCGTCGAACCAGTTCCGCCGTCTGTGCCGTACCGACTACCTCAACTACCTGCGGGTACGCGAGTGGCAGGATATCTATACCCAGCTGCGCCAGGTGGTGAAAGAGCTGGGTATTGCGGTTAACAGCGAGCCGGCAGAGTACCGCGAAATTCATATCGCGCTGCTTACCGGCCTGCTGTCGCATATCGGCATGAAGGATGCCGACAAACAGGAGTTTACCGGCGCGCGCAACGCCCGGTTCTCTATCTTCCCCGGCTCTGGGCTGTTTAAGAAGCCGCCAAAGTGGACGATGGTTGCCGAACTGGTAGAGACCAGCCGCCTGTGGGGGCGCATCGCCGCACGTATCGATCCCGAGTGGGTCGAGCCGGTGGCTCAGCATCTGCTCAAGCGCTCGTACAGCGAGCCGCACTGGGAACGGGCCCAGGGCGCGGTGATGGCGACGGAAAAAGTCACCGTCTATGGCCTGCCGGTGGTCGCCGCGCGCAAGGTCAACTACAGCCAGATCGACCCGGCGCTCAGCCGCGAACTGTTTATCCGCCATGCGTTAGTGGAGGGCGACTGGCAGACCCGGCACGCCTTCTTCCGCGAGAACCTGAAGCTGCGCACCGAGATCGAAGAGCTGGAGCATAAGTCGCGCCGCCGAGACATTCTGGTGGATGACGACACGCTGTTTGAGTTTTACGACCAGCGCATTAGCGTCGACGCCGTTTCTGCCCGCCACTTTGACAGCTGGTGGAAAAAGGCCAGCCGCGAAACGCCGGATCTGCTCAACTTTGAAAAGAGCATGCTGATTAAAGAGGGCGCGGAGCAGGTCAGCAAGCTGGACTACCCCAACTTCTGGCATCAGGGCAACCTGAAGCTGCGTCTGAGCTATCAGTTTGAACCGGGCGCGGACGCCGATGGGGTAACAGTGCACATTCCGCTGCCGCTGCTCAACCAGGTGGAGGAGAGCGGTTTCGAGTGGCAGATCCCCGGTCTGCGCCGGGAGTTGATTATCGCCCTGATCAAGTCGCTGCCGAAACCGATCCGACGTAACTTTGTACCCGCGCCTAACTATGCCGAGGCGTTTCTGGGCCGCGTCACGCCGCTTGAGCTGCCGCTGCTGGATGCTCTGGAGCGCGAGCTGCGCCGCATGACCGGCGTTACCGTCGATCGCGACGCGTGGCAGTGGGAGCAGGTGCCTGACCATCTGAAGATCAGCTTCCGCGTAGTGGATGACAAAAACCGCAAGCTGCAAGAGGGGCGTGACCTGACGGCGCTGAAGGAGAGCCTGAAGGGCAAAGTGCAGGAGACGCTATCGGCGGTGGCTGATGACGGCATCGAGCAGAGCGGGCTGCATATCTGGAGCTTCGGCACCCTCGCCCAGAGCTATGAACAGAAGCGCGGTAATTATAAGGTGAAGGCGTGGCCAGCGCTGGTGGACGAGCGCGACAGCGTGGCGATCAAGCTATTTGATAACCCGCTGGAGCAGGAGCAGGCCATGTGGCGCGGCCTGCGTCGGCTGCTGCTGCTTAATATCCCGTCGCCGATTAAGTATCTGCACGAGAAGCTGCCTAACAAAGCCAAGCTGGGGCTCTACTTTAACCCCTACGGCAAAGTGCTGGATCTGATCGACGACTGTATCGCCTGTGGCGTCGATAAGCTGATTCACGAGGCAGGTGGCCCGGTATGGACAGAAGAGGGCTTCGCGGCGCTGCATGAGAAGGTACGCGCCGAGCTGAACGAGACGGTAGTGGAGATTGCCAAACAGGTTGAGCAGATCCTGACCGCGGTGTTCAATATCAACAAGCGTCTGAAAGGTCGCGTGGATATGACCATGGCGCTGGGGCTGTCGGACGTAAAAGCGCAGATGTCGGGGCTGGTCTATCGCGGCTTTGTCACCGGCAACGGTTTTAGCCGCCTGGGCGATACCCTGCGTTATCTGCAGGCCATCGAAAAACGGCTGGAGAAGCTGGCGGTAGATCCGCATCGCGATCGCGCGCAGATGCTGAAGGTGGAGCAGGTGCAGCAGGCGTGGCAGCAGTGGTTGAACAAGCTGCCACCCGCCCGCCGCAACGATGATGACGTACAGGCGATCCGCTGGATGATCGAGGAGCTGCGGGTGAGCTTCTTTGCTCAGCAGCTGGGGACCCCGTATCCGATTTCAGATAAGCGTATCCTGCAGGCGATGGAGCAGATCTCCGGCTAACGGCATGCCCGGTGGCGCTTTGCTAACCGGGCCTGCGATTTAGGATTGACCCGCCCAACCACCCCCTAATGCCCGATAAAGGTCGATCTGTGCCAGCAGCACGCTGTTCTTCACCTGGACCACGTTGAGCTGGGCCGAGAAGAGCGTGCGCTGGGCATCCAGCACGTCCAGATAGGAGGAGTAGCCGTTCTGGTAGCGATTCTGCGCGATGCGCAGCGTTTCGTCTGCCACCTCCACCTGCCCCTGCAGCTCGACCAGCTGCTCCTGTAAGCGAGCAATGGCGTCCAGGCTGTCGTTTACCTCTTTAAAGGCGTTACGCACCGTACGCTCATAGCCATAGAGCGCCTGGTTGCGCTGGGACTGGGAGACATCCACCTGCGCATTCAACGCCTGACGGTTGAGCAGCGGGGCAAGAATGCTCCCGCCGACGCTCCATAGCCGCAGCGGATTATCGAGTAACCCCGCCAGAGTATCATCCTGCACCGAACCGCCCGCCGTCAGATTCAGAGAGGGCAGCAGGTTCGCCTGCGAGACCGCCAGGCTGGCGTCGGCCGCGATCAGCTCCCGCTGCGCCTGAACGATATCCGGCCGGCGGTTGAGCAGCGAGGAGGGGAGCTGACCGGGGATGCGCAGCGGGGTTAATTTATCAAACTCGTCGCTGCGCCGGATGCCGCCTGGGTTGTCGCCAATCAGCACGCTCAGGGCGTTCTCCTGCTCGTTAATCTGATGCTGGAGCTGCGGGATCTGCGCCCGGGTAGCACGCAGCTCGGAGTCCGACTGCATCAGCTCCAGGCGCGAGCTGTAGCCAGCCTCATATTGACGCTGAGCGAGGGTAAACGCCTCTTCTCGCGCCTTCAGCGTTGACTGGGTAACGCGCAGCTGCTCATCGAGCGAAAGCAGCGTTACGTACCCCGTTGCTACCGACGACGCCACGGTCAGATTTGCTGCCGCCGCCGCGGCCTGCTGGGCTTCCAGTGAGGCCTGGGCGGCTCTGGCGGTGCTACGGTTGGCCCCCCACAGATCCACATCGTAGCTGGCAGAGAGATTGCCCCGGTAGAGCGTGCTGTAGGCTGGGAGACCTGTCGCCGCAGACTGCGTGCGCGCTCGCGTGCCGCTAAGACCTGCATCCAGGGTCGGGAACAGGCTACCCTCAGCGGCGTACACCCGCGCCTGATACTCATTAACCCGCTCGCGGGCGATCAGGATATCGCTGTTATAGCGCAGGGCCTGGTCTACATAGTGGTTGAGCTGGCTGTCATGGAAATTCCGCCACCAGACCGCCTCGGCCTGGCTGGCTGGCCCTACGGTGCTGCGCCACTGGGCGGGGATCTTCAGGCTGGGCTTCGCGGGCTGGACGTCAACCGACTGACAGGCTGCCAGCGCAACGCAGAGCGCCAGCAGCGCGGGGCGAAACGGTCTCATTTCGCCTCCCGGGTATCAATATGCACCTGTACCGACATGCCGGGACGCAGACGTGCGATCTGCTCTGCATTCCCCTCGACCGCAATGCGGACCGGAATACGTTGGGCAATCTTCACAAAGTTGCCGGTGGCGTTATCCGGTGAGATCGCGCTGAACTCGACCCCGGTGGCCGGAGAGATAGATTCCACCCGGCCGGAGAAAGCCTGATTGTTCAGCGCATCGACGGTAAAGCGTACGGGCAAGCCGGTGTGAATATTGGCGAGCTGCGTCTCTTTCAGGTTAGCGATAACCCAGCGCTGGGAGGGAACCAGCGAGGTCAGGTGCGTGCCCGCCGTCACATAGGCACCGAGCCGTACTGCCATCTGCCCCAGCTGACCGTCGCGCGGGGCGACGATGCGGGTATTTTGCAGATCGATTTGCGCCAGCTCCAGCGCCGCCTGAGCATTTTCCACGTCGGCCTGCAGTGCCGCACGGTTGACGATAACCGTTTGCAGATCCTGGCGGGATGTCTCAAGGGTGGCCCGGGCCTGCGCAATATCGGCGTTGCCCTGCGCTGCGCTGGCCAGCGCCGCATCGCGCTCACGAATCGACAGAGAACCATCTGCCGTGAGGTTTTTCACCCGGCGTAGATCTGCCTGCGACTTCTGGTTTTGCGCCTGGGCATTTTGCAGCGCCGCCTCGTTACGCTTGATCACCGCCTCGGCGCTTTTGCGCTGCTGGAGGTTATTGTTAAGTGCCGCCACCTTCATCGCTAGCTGGGCCTCGGCCTGGTGTACCCGCTGCTTGTAGATGCGATCGTCAATCTGCACCAGCAGATCGCCACGCTTTACTATGGCAAAGTCCTGCACCTTCACCTCGGTGATATAGCCGTTAACCTGCGGGCTGATAAAGGTGGTCTGGCCGCGCACGTAGGCGTTATCGGTAAACTGGGTATGGCGAGTAAACGGCGGTAGCTGCCAGGCGTAGAGGATCACCAGTACGCCCACGATGCCAATAGCGGCGGCGGCAAAAATCGAAACCACCCGCAGATTGCTGCGGGTATGTGCCTGCTCTTTAGCGGCATCCTGCTGACTCATAACCACTCCTGTTGTAACACTGCTCTCATTAATGCGCTTCCAATTCTATTTTGGGGTGTTCACTGCTTTTTTTAGGGCCAAACGGGCGGTAAGACGCAGCCGCAGCAGTCGCCATAGGATCCACAGCAGGGTGGCGGCGGCAACGGTAGCGGTCAGCATATACGTATCGTTATAAGCAAGAATATTTGCTTCGATAGCGCTGACGTTTTGTAGCTGGGCGATAGCCTGGGCGCTGAGCAGGGTGCTGTCGCCAATCACATTTTGGTACTGCTGGGTATAGAGCTGAATGCGCTCGGTTACCAGTGGGTCGAGCGTGGTAAGCTGATCCGCCAGCAGGCTGGAGTGATACTTCTCCCGCCAGACCTGGAAGGTGCCCAGCACCGCCGAGCCAAGCAGGCCGCCGAGGTTCTGGCTCATGCCAAACAGCACCGAGAAGCTTACCAGGTTACGCGGCTCGGTAACCACGCTGCCGATACCCGCCAGCATCGCCGGGGCAAGGAAGAACGCGCTGCCAAAGCCCAGCAGGAACTGGCTCACCATAAACTGGTTGGCGCGGGTCAGGCTGGTGGAGTGGCTGTCGAGCAGGGAGGCGACGATCATCACCGCCAGCGAGGTCACAATCGGCCAGGCCAGCCGCTGGGGCTTGATGGTCAGGCAGCTGGCGACGATGCCGCAGACGATGCCGGCAAAAATCGCCCAGGCCAGGTTGGTCATCTGCTCGTTTTGCAGGCCGATATACTGTAGCCAGCCGATGGCACCGCTGTTCTGCTCCGCCAGCACGATGCGGATCAGGATCATAATCAGCCCCAGCCGCACGATGCTGCCGCTGGAGAGCCAGCGCGTATTAAGCAGCGGGTTGCTGCGATTGTGCTCAAAGACGATGGCGCTAACGATCAACACCAGCGCCCCCGCCAGCGCCCAGCCGAGCCACGGTGTTTCGAACCACCACTCCAGCCGCCCCAGCGACAGCACCGCACAGAGCAGGGCCATGCCGGGGGCAAACAGCATGAAGGTGATAAAGTCCTTTTTCTCAAACACTTTTTTACGATCGCCCGGCGGCAGCTTAAGCATGATCACGCAGGCAAGGGAGACCAGCGCCAGCCCCAGCTCAAACAGGTACAGCCCGCGCCACTCGTCGGTTTGCAGCAGCTCGGTAGAGAAGAGCCTTGCCATGGGGATCGCCAGCGATGAGCCGGTGATACCAATGGTTAACGCCTTAAGACGGTGGCGGGCAGGCCAGGCCTGAATCTGATAATAGATCCCCAGTGAACTGAGGGCCGCCGCCACCATGCCGTGCGCCGCCCGCACCATGATCGCCGAGCTAAGATCGTTGACGAAAAGGTGGAAAAAGGTCACCAGCACGTAGAGCACCAGGAACCCTTCGGTAAAGGCGCGCAGGCCATACTGCTGGCGGAATTTGACCAGCAGCAGGTTGATCGAGACGTTGGTCATGACGTAAACCGCCGGTAGCCAGGCGATCTCGGTGGACCAGGCGGCAAAGGTGCCCTGTAAATTTTGCAGGTTGGCAGATACCATCGCATTGCCCAGCGCGCCGGTCAGGCACACCAGTAGTCCTACAATACCGTAGGCAATACGTTTCGGAACGGGGTGAAGCGGCGTTGAGGGGGACCCCAGCAGCATCGGTTTTTCATGCGGAGCCCATTCACGCGGTGCATAGGGATCGCGTTTCGTTGGCTGTTGGTCATCCATAGCGTGTTGACATCAAGCGGTCTGCATTAGGTTAGTGTACTTATGATAGTGAATATTTAGCAGATTAATGAATAAAGGGAAATCAGCGATTAGGAGAGATCGCCTTTTCTTTGCCTCGGGCTTTGTTACCCTGTAACGATATATCCTACAGGAGGTGACGATGTTTATGACCCGCTTTCCGGCTCTGCCAGAAAAGACGCTGGCAGCAGTGAACGCCCTGGGGCGCTGGCTGGCGCAAAATGAGTTCGACGGTAAACCGCTCCCTGCTCAGGCCGACTGCATCATTCTGGCAGGCAATGCGGTAATGCCCACGATTGACGCTGCCTGTGAGCTGGCTGCAGCCCATAAGTTACCGCTGGTCATCAGCGGCGGCATCGGCCACTCCACGTCCTTCCTCTATTCGGCGATTGCCCGCCACCCGCGCTATAACAAGGTGCGCACCACCGGACGTACTGAGGCGGCCATTATTGGTGATATCGCCCGTCAGTTCTGGAAAATTCCGCCCGAGAAACTGATCATGGAGGAGCGGTCAACCAACTGCGGGGAAAACGCCCGTTTCTCTCTGGCACTGCTTCGCGATCGCGGTATTCCGCTAAATACGCTGGTGATCGTACAGGACCCCACCATGCAGCGACGAACGATGGCTACCTTCGCCCGCGTGCTGGCGGACAACCACAGCGACACCTTCTGTGTCAGCTACCCTGGCTTTACGCCGATACTCGAGAACGGTAGCCATGGCCTGCGCTTCCAGCCCAAGAGCGACGGGCTCTGGCCTATCGATCGCTATTTGTCGCTGATCCCCGGCGAGCTGGCTCGGCTGCGCGATGACAGCCAGGGCTATGGCCCGAACGGACGCGATTTTATTGTTCACGTTGATATACCTGATGAGATTGCGCACGCCGGAGAAATGATCCTGGCGGATGAGACGCTCATTCCCACCCTGCAAGCGCGTTCGCTAATATAAAGGGTTGATGTACGGTGCTGTTTATTATGAGTTCACTCACAAATTCCGCCTGTAGCTATGGGAATTATTCAGTACGCCTGTAGATTTTAACAACATATTTACTTGTTAAAAACAATACCATTACAGGAGCAGCGCATGACAGCACCCGTACAGCACCCAATGTATATTGATGGTCAGTTTGTCACCTGGCAGGGCGAGGCCTGGATTGACGTTGTCAACCCGGCGACCGAAGCGCTCATCTCACGCATCCCTGACGGTACGGCGGACGATGCGCGTAAAGCCATCGATGCCGCCGCCCGCGCCCAGCCAGCATGGGAGGCGCTGCCAGCCATTGAGCGTGCCGGGTGGCTGCGGAAAATCGCGGCGGGCATTCGTGAGCAGGCCAGGGAAATCAGCGCCCTGATTGTTGAGGAGGGTGGTAAAATCCAGCAGCTGGCCGAGGTCGAGGTCGCCTTTACCGCTGATTATATCGAGTATATGGCCGAGTGGGCGCGCCGTTACGAAGGTGAGATCCTACAGAGCGACCGCCCCGGCGAGAACATTCTGGTCTTTAAACGCGCGTTAGGCGTCACCACCGGCATCCTGCCGTGGAACTTCCCCTTCTTCCTGATTGCCCGCAAGCTGGCTCCGGCCCTGATAACGGGCAATACCATCGTCATTAAGCCGAGCGAGTTTACGCCTAACAACGCCATCGCCTTTGCCAAAATTGTCGACAGCATTGGCCTGCCGCGCGGCGTGTTTAACCTGGTGCTTGGCCGCGGAGAGACCGTCGGCCAGGAGCTGGCGGGTAACCCGAAAGTGGCGATGGTCAGCATGACCGGCAGCGTCGGGGCCGGGGAGAAGATCATGGCGGCGGCGGCGAAAAATATCACCAAGGTGTGCCTGGAGCTGGGTGGTAAAGCGCCTGCCATCGTGATGGACGATGCCGATCTGGAGCTGGCGGTGAAAGCTATCGTTGACTCACGGGTGATCAATACCGGGCAGGTCTGTAACTGCGCCGAACGCGTCTACGTCCAGAAGGGCATCTACGATCGCTTCGTTAACCGCCTGGGCGAGGCGATGAATGCCGTTGAGTATGGCGATCCTGCTACCCGCAACGACATTGCGATGGGGCCGCTGATCAACGCCGCCGCGCTGGCCCGCGTTGAGCAGAAGGTAGCCGGTGCCGTAGAGCAGGGAGCGAAGATTGCGCTCGGTGGTAAAGCGGTAGAGGGCAGTGGCTATTTCTATCCGCCGACGCTGCTGCTGGACGTGCGTCAGGATATGACCATTATGCATGAGGAGACCTTCGGCCCGGTGCTGCCGGTGGTGGTCTTTGATACCCTGGAAGAGGCGCTGGAGATGGCTAATGACAGCGAGTATGGGTTGACCTCCTCGATCTATACGCAAAACCTCAATACCGCCATGAAAGCGATCAAGGGGCTGAAGTTTGGCGAGACCTACGTTAACCGCGAGAACTTTGAGGCGATGCAGGGGTTCCATGCTGGCTGGCGTAAATCCGGTATCGGTGGTGCCGACGGACGGCATGGCCTGAACGAGTATCTGCAAACGCAGGTGGTCTATCTGCAATCCTGAATGACTCGGTCAGGGAAAAATTAATGCACTTTTAATCAAAGCCCGGTATGTTTGCTTTTTTATTGTTTTAGATAAGGAAAATCTGATGCGCAGCAAATATTCCGGGTTACAAATAACCATTCACTGGCTGGTATTTTTGCTGGTGGTAGTAGCCTACTGCGCGATGGAGTTTCGCGGGTTTTTCCCCCGTAGCGACCGTCCGCTGATCAATATGGTGCACGTCTCCTGTGGGATCTCCATTCTGGTGCTGATGGTGGCGCGTCTGCTGGTACGCCTGAAATATCCCGCGCCGCTGATTACCCCAAAACCGAAGGCGATGATGACCGGGCTGGCGCATCTCGGACATTTGATTATCACTCTTCTGTTTATCGCCCTGCCGATTATCGGCCTGCTGATGATGTGGAATCGCGGTAATAACTGGTTTGCCTTCGGTATCACGATGCCCCACGCCAGCGAAGCAAACTTCGATCTGGTGGATACCCTGAAAAGCTGGCACGTTACCCTGGCGACGCTGGGCTACTACGCGATCGGCCTGCACGCCGCCGCCGCGCTGGTGCATCACTACGTCTGGAAAGACGATACGCTGCTGCGCATGATGCCAGGCAAGCGGCGCTAGCAAGGGGGCCGGGGTGAGTCATTACTCTACAGGCTCGATCATCTCCGGCCCCTGATTTTTAATGTTTCCCACCGCCCGGGTGACCGGGTGCCAGATGAACATCTCCGCCGGAACCGCGCCATCTTTGGCGATGTCTTCCGCCTCTTTACCGCTGACCTCCTGCCGCATCCACTCCCGGGCGGCCTCCGGCGTCAGCACCAGCGGCCGCCGATCGTGGATATCAACCAGACCTTTATCTGCCGCGGCAGTAACAATCAGAAAGCCTTCGTTTTCATCACCGCGTTCAAACGGCGCGCTGCCGATGGCCGCCATCAGAATCGGCTGCCCGTCGCTGCGGTGGATAAAGTAAGGCTGTTTTTTGTCGCCCTCTTTTTTCCACTCAAACCAGCCATCGGCAAAGCAGACGGCGCGACCGTGCTGCCATAGCGGCTTGAACATTCTGCTGGTGGCGGCAGTCTCGACGCGAGCGTTAATCAGCGCCGGTTTGTTCCACCAGCCCGGCGCATAGCCCCAGTGAACCGGATCCAGCCCCAGCTTGTCGTCACGCTCGCTCAGTAAAAGCACCTTTGTTCCAGGCGCAACGTTATATCGCCCGATGGGTTCGGGATCGAACGGGATATCGCGTTCTGCGTGATCGGCAAAAAGCGTTAAATACTCTTCGCGTGCCTGCGCCTGAGCAAATCGTCCGCACATATAAGCCTCCTGTTTCAATACAGAGAGTATAGAGGGGGATGCGAGATGACAGCGCCTGGTATATAAATAGCGATTAATACCTACGCCTTTTGTCCATAGCCATTGAGGAGTGCCTGATGCTTGAGCTAAGACCCAACTGTGAGTGCTGCAATAGCGATCTGCTTCCGGATGCTACCGGGGCGCTGATTTGCTCATTTGAGTGTACGTTTTGCGCAAGCTGCGCAGAAAAGATGGCGATGCGCTGCCCGAACTGCGGCGGCGAGCTGGTGCGGAGACCGCGCAGGGCGGCAGAGAAGCTCACCAATAACCCTGCCGCCACTGCACGCATTTTTAAACCTGAAGGCTGCGCGTGACATGATGGGTTTAAAAACAGCAGGCCGGAACCGCGCCTGCTGGTAGAGATACATGCTTAATTTAAAGAGGGGATAGATAAAGATTCTAGCTTGATAACAAAGTGGTTATTAGATCGCTTTATCTCTGCACCCTTACTTCCATACTCGTCGGCAATCTGGAAAAAAGCATCGGTATCAATGTCGAAATCCAGCTCAACCTCCCGGTGTTTACCGGAGTTGAGTAGCTGGTATGCCTGATCAAGATCGTACGCTTTAGCTGTGGCCATCAGACGTCTCCTCTTATTGGTTGCATAACGACCTTAAGTGTACTGGAGTTGTCTACTTTTGCAGCGGAAACCAGAAAATTCTAACGCTGTCGAAGGCATGTCGCATGTGTTCGCGGGCACTGTTCAGTGTCGCTTCACCAAACAGGCGATGACCGGGTTCGGAACTCGCATGAAAGCATGATAGCCGCCTCAAGGCGGCTTTTTTATTATCAATGCCGACGTTCGCAGTAGCACATTACGTTGAGGTCATTTCTTGTAAACATGGGACTGCTAACAAATGAAAACAATGCTTGTAGTGGCAGTAATTATTGGTCTGGTGGGCTGTACGCCCAAATCTGGGTCTGATCAACAGGCGAAGCTCGCGCCGGAGAAACAAATTCTTGCTCCACAGCTTCTGGTGAAAAAGAGGGACAGCGGCGCGGTGGTGATCAAGCGCGATGGGAGCTTTACAGGTAATTCGTGCTTAAGCCGTGTCTATATTAATGGCAAACCGGTAGCCGATTTAGATACCTCACAAGAAGTCATTGTCTATCCAACGCCGGGGGAGTATGTCATTAGTACCTTGCCGAAGGACTTCTGTGCGGGGAGCATGAGCGCCCAGTCTGCGGAGGTGGATGCAGGCACTACACTGACGTTTCGTATCGGATATGCGACAGACGGTGACTTTGGTATCTATCCATCGACCCATTAATTGTAAATGATTAATCAACCCACACTCGTGTGGGTTGATTGTATCAGTCCTATATGTAATTCAATAACTATTTAATTACGATGAGAGATGTTTTTTGATCTCATACGGACATTGTTTAAACTGGCATGAGGAACTATTTAAGCAGGGGCCATTAAAGTCGGGTGAATTTCCAGGACAATGCGTCGTTTTGATAAACCTGGTCCACAACTCAGTATTAAAAGGGAACGCATGTATAATATTGATTTTTTTGAGCCGATCATTGATTGCAAAACCGATATTACTTGTTGAAATAGAGTGTCCAGATCGTAAGAAGAAATCACTTCTGTACCACAATATCAATTTTAAGTTCCGGGATGAGGATACCGCGGCAAAGAAGGTCCCAGTGCCCGGACTGGCTAGCGAGTCGATGATTTTCCATTCCATGTTTTCTCCTTTTGACAACATTGAATCGCAATAATAAAAACGCTTACAGCTGCAAAAACAATAGTCACTGCATGTGACTAAAAATGTAGCAGTTTGAGTTAAGGTGTCAATGATTTTTGTTATACCTTAAATTTCTTTGAAAAAATATCTTTAATTTATAGTGGCTTACAAAGTTACGCATTTCTTTTTGATATAGGACAATTTATGCTGGAAATATAAGGCGGAGCAAACGTTGATGTATGCTGCGTTTCTCTCTACGGGCATCATCTTAGTCTGTTCGTGTGGAACGATCGCGCTACGGGTAGATGTTTCAGAGCAGATAAGAAATGGATTAAAAACTCCGCAAGCTGGGCGGTTGTTTGCCTATATAGCCAATATTTCCGTATAACTCACGTAACAATCACATATGGAAATAGTGTAGTAGAGGAATTATCTTTTTGACGCGGGTTGAAAGATGCCGGGCTTCCTGCGTGATGGTTTATGAAATGCAAATAGGCAGTAAAAATTAACAAAAAATGAGAGCCAGATCCGTGTGCTAATGTAACGAGAAGACATGTGAACTGGCTTACATTTTTGACCTCCGTCACACTCTATAGTTACTGCACGTGAAATTGAGAAACAGTAACGGCTTATGGCATCCCTGAAAGACGTAGCAAAAAAAGCTGGCGTATCTACCGCTACCGTATCACGCGTGCTAAACAATCATCCGGGCGTGATCCCGGAAACGCGCCAGGCGGTACGGGACGCCATGGATTTTCTCTGCTATGTGCCAATGAAAAGCGCCGTACAGCTCAACGGAAAATGTTCTGGTCTGATCGGCGTGGTCCTGCCCAATCTGGTAAATCCGCATTTCTGCGAATTGCTGGCCACCTTTGAAGAGGAGGCCAGATATATTGGCAAATCGGTGATTGTTAAAACGCATCAGAATCAGCCGCAGCAGGATAAACACACTATTCATAGCCTTATCGGAATGGGTATCGATAGCCTGCTGTGGGTGCCCACCGACGCAGAGGCAGAGCTGTCTGAATGGCTCAGCGCCACGAAAATACCCGTCGCCGTGGTGACGCAGGTGTCGCGGTTTTTTCATTCGGTATCTATTAACCAGACCAAAGGGGCAGAGAGTATCGCAGCGCATTTTATCCATACCGGACATACCGCCTTTGGGTTTATCGCTCAGGAGGGCGTAGATAATCGTAAAGTCTCGGCCTACAGCAAGAAAATTACCGGCCATGGACTGCAGCTGGCGCTGGCGCATCAATTCTGGATCGGTAAAGGGGAAGGGGAGAAAACCTCCGGGCATATCCATAACCTGGATGTGATTATCGATAAGCTGAAAAACGATCCGTCTCGCTGTACCTGTCTGCTGGTCTATAACGACGTTGCCGCCTGCTATATTATTGACGGCCTGAAAGCGCAGGGCATAACGGTTCCGGATGATATTGCCATCGCCAGCTTTGATAATACGGTTCTGGCGCAAACTCAAAAAATAACCAGCGTTGCGCAGCCAATAAATGAAATTGCGCACCTGGCGTTTCAGATAGTAAAGAATAAAAACCAACAGGAAAGTATCGATATGGTCGAGATTGTTTCTCGGCTCATTATTCGTGAGAGCAGCGTCAGGCTTACTATCACTACGCTGTGATGAGGTTATTCGCTTTCGCCTGACAAAATTTATTCCTGACATTATACCCGCACGGTACAGGTCTGATGACCTATGCCCGGCGTTTACGACTGCGCAAAAAAGAGGTAGGCCACGCTATGTCTGCAACTATATCGGTAACGACAACACAAAAGCACAGCGTTTATGAGAAGCTGAGCGTGAAAGAAAAGGTGGGATACGGTATGGGAGATGCCGGCTCCTGTATGATCTGGAGCGTGCTGGCTCTCTATTTGACCTGGTTTTATACCGATGTCTATGGGCTGGATGCCGGGGTGGTAGGCACCTTATTTCTGGTGATCCGTATATTCGATGCTTTTAGCGATCCGGTGATGGGGGCCATATGCGATCGTACGGCCTCTCGTTGGGGTAAATTTCGCCCATGGTTATTATGGATGGCAGTGCCCTTTGGATTGGGCGCGGTTGTGATGTTTACCACGCCCGATCTCAGCATGAGCGGCAAAATTATTTATGCCTGGGTGACCTATCTGGTGATGTCGCTTATTTATACCGCGATAAATATCCCGTACTGCTCCGTAGCCGGCGTAATCACCCTCAATCAGAAAGAGCGGCTGGGCTGCCTGTCGTGGCGATTCTTTCTTAACGGGTTGGCGACGCTGATTGTTTCTTCGTCCATTCTGCCGCTGACGGAATGGCTGGGAAAGGGCGATCGCGCCTCGGGTTTTCAGCTGACCATGATGATTATGGGCGGGGCGGCGACTTTGATGTTCCTGTTCTGCTTCGCCAGCATTAAAGAGCGCGTGGTGTCGGTTAAAGCCAATGACTCATTGATGCGGGATTTAAAAGATATCATCAAAAATGACCAGTGGTTACTGATGATCTCCATTACCTTCCTTAACGTTTTTCCGGCATTTATTCGCGGGGCGGTGACCATCTACTACGCTACCTATGTGATGCACGCTTCGGTGGGATTTGTCACCTTTTTTATGGCGCTGGGCGTTGCCTGTAATATGCTCGGCAGCGTGATTGCCAAGCCGCTCACCGACCGCTTTGATAAAATAAAGCTGTTTCGCATTATCAATATTATTCTCGGGGTTCTGTCGTTCGCGCTGTGGTTTGTTGATCCGCAATCGCTGACGCCGCTGTTATCCCTGTTTATCGTCATTAATATTCTGCATTTGATCCAGTCTGGCCCTATTTTGTGGGCCATGATGTCCGACGTAGATGATTATGGTGACTGGAAATACGGCAAGCGGCTGACCGGCATCTCATTTGCAGGCAATCTGTTTATGCTAAAAATGGGCCTGGCCGTTGCTGGCGCCATCGTCGCCTGGATCCTCTCATTTACCGGCTATGTCGCTAACCAGCCGCAGCAAAACCCGCAAACCCTTCAGGGCATAATTATCATGTTCTCGTTACTACCGATGGTGAGTTATTTCATCAGCGCCTGGATGGTACGTTATTTCAAACTCGATAATCAGCTGCTCGAAAAAATCAAAGTCGACCTGGCAAAGCGTGAACTTTCTGTTATTTAAAGGAGGATGTACCGATGACGAGTCCCAACCATTACGATGTAACCCAGTGGCATACCGGCAATCCCTATAGCGATATTGGTGAGGTAATTAACAGCATCATCAGCGATATTAAACGTCGGCAAACGCAAAATGACAGTAACGGCGGCGGTAAGCCTGGCGCGGTGATCTCTATTCCGCCCGGCGACTACCACCTCACCACCCAGGTAGTGATTGATATCAGCTATCTGAAAATCATGGGCGCGGGGCATGGCTTCACCTCGTCCAGCATCCGCTTTAACGCGCCGGAAAATGAGTGGCCAAACTGGCATGAGATCTGGCCAGGCGGCAGCCGGATCCTGGTCGATATCGCCGCAGGCGTCGGCGAAGAGGAGCATGCTGGGGCAGCTTTCTACGTTGAACGCAGCGGTGAGCCACGCGTTAGCGCAGTGGAGTTTTCCGGCTTCTGCATTGATGGTCTGCACTTTGTCGATGACGGACTGGGGCATAACGATCCGGAAAATAGCTATGTGAACGGCAAAACGGGTATCTATATCGCCAGCGCCCAGGATTCGTTCCGTATCACCGGCATGGGCTTTGTTTACCTTGAGCACGGCATCACCATCTACAACGCTGACGCGCTCTCGGTGCACGATAATTTTATTGCTGAATGCGGTAACTGCGTAGAGCTACGCGGCGCGGGTCAGGCTTCCAAAATTACCGATAACCTGATGGGGGCTGGCTACAAAGGCTTCACCATCTCCGCCGAGAATTTTGGCGGACTGCTGATTGCTGCAAACAACATCTTTCCCCGCGGGAAAAGCAGCGTGCACTTTGCAGGGGTAGCGCGGTCAAGCGTCACCGGCAATCGCTTCCACTCCTTCTATCCAGGCATGATTATCCTGGAGGGTAGCTGTACGGAAAACCTGATTTCAGCCAACCATCTCTTGCGCGACCGGGAGCCATGGCCGCCTATGCAGGGCTATGATAATGGCCTCGATGACACCTTTGGTATTGTGCATATCAATGGCGATAACAACTCGGTGATCGGTAATCATATTTCAGCATCCCTGGAAACGCTGCACATCACACCGCCCGGCGCAACGCCGGTGATCGTTCATATTGTTACGGGCCGGGGGAATTACATTTCGGGTAATCACATCGTTGCAACCCGCGAACCCACTGATGTGCAGAGTGCTGAGGCAGGATCGTGCTTTACAACGCAGGTGGGGGCGTTACTGGCAACGGAGCGGCGAGTGGCGCATGAAATTACTGCCGTGCTGATTGCACCTGCCGCGACGCATAATACTGTGCTTGATTCGGGCTGCGAGTCGCAGGTAAGCCTGGATAAAAGCCTCAATGCGTTCAGGGCTACGCCAGAACCAGTACGCCCTCTTTAATAGCTGAAACGATAAAGCAAAACCTTCTTAAACCCGCATTTTTCACGCAACGATGCGGGTTTTTTGCATATTTTATGCGATCTCGTCCGCAGAGTTTCCCTTGAAAATGTGACCTTTCTCATCAGGTGAACCTCGTCACATTTCTTTAACCTGCAAATCAGTAGATTTTCCCGCGACACGTAATAATCGATTCAGCAAAAAGGAAAAACAATGAAAATCAAACTGGCGTTAACGGTGCTTGCTCTGCTGGTCTCTGGTCAAGCGGCGGCTAAAACCTGGGTGCTGACCAACGCTGAACAGGGCATGGATAAAGGAAACTGGAAGATTTCAAGCAGTGAGCTGAACATTAAAGATAAGCCGTTCAGCATTGAGCAGAAAGTGCTGCATGGTGGTAAGCAGGAGGGGAGTAAAATTCTCGTCATCGCCAGTCAGAATGGGCTTACTATTACGCTGAGCCCAACGCGCGGTATGAACCTGCTGCGCATTGAAGGCTTTGGCGCAAAAATGGGCTGGGATTCACCGGTGAAAGAGGTGGTCAATCCGGCGTTTATCAATCTGGAGAGCCGCAACGGACTGGGCTGGCTGGAAGGTTTCAATGAAATGATGGTGCGCTGCGGCTATGAGTGGACAGGGCATCCGGTCACTGCGGATGGACAGATCTATACCCTGCACGGAAAAGCAGGCAATACCCCCGCCTCGCAGGTGGAGGTCGAGGTAGCTGATGCGGCACCGCATGAGATCCGTATTCGTGGCCTGGTTAAAGAGAGCACCTTCAAGAAGGCCGATTTGCAGACCATGACCGAGCTGCGCTATGTACCCGGCAGCAACAGCTTTAGCCTGCATGATGTGCTGACTAACCACGCTGACTATCCGCATGATTACCAGATTATCTACCACAGTAACTTCGGGATGCCGATCCTCGAAGAGGGGGCACGATTCCTTGCACCGATGTCCAGCATCAGTCCGTTTAACGACTATGCCAAAGCGGGCCTGAAGACATGGCAGACCTACGCCGGCCCAACCAAGGGCTTCGATGAGATGGTGTTTAACATCCAGCCGCTCTCCGGAGAGGATCATCAGACCGTGGCGGCAGTGGTGAATAAGGCGGGTGACAAGGGAGCCTCTATCCAGTTCGACACTCGCCAGCTGCCGGTGCTGACGCTATGGAAAAATACCGATACCGTTAAACAGGGCTACGTCACCGGGATTGAGCCGGGTACTAGCTATGCCTATCCGGTCACTATTGAACGCGAGCAGAAACGCGTCAAGCAGCTGCAGCCGGGTGCCAGCACGCAATTTGATTTGACCTATACCTTGCTGCACAGCAGCGAGCAGGTGGCGGACGTCGAGAAGAAGATTGCTGCTATCCAGGGTGAGACAAAAATCGAAGAGAACGCTACGCCGATAGCGAAAGAGTAATCTGCCCGTCGCGCTCCCGGACGGTGCTTCCGGGAGCGTAGTGCTACAGCGATTCGCGCAGCAGCAGCGGGCTTTCGACGCGAATGGTATCGCTGTGCGTTTCCTGATTGATGATATGCAGCGCGCTCAGGCGGCCAATATCGTAGTGCGGTAGCTGTACCGTCGACAGCGACGGAAAAAACAGATCGCCAATGCCCACCATATTGTCGTAGCCCATTACCGCGACGTCCTGTGGGATACGTAGCCCCTGGCTAAGCAGCGTCTGGTAAACCATAAACGCAATGCGATCGTTACCGCAGATCACAGCGTCAAACAGCGGCTTGCCGTGACGAATATGCGCCAGCAGCTGGGCGGGCATATCGCGGTAGTGCTCATCGCCGAACTGCATATAGACATGGTCAAGCGTATCGGGATCGACGTTGGCTTCGCGGCAGGCGCGCTCCAGTCCCTGGCGGCGGCGAATGGTCGCCAGATGCCTCTCGGGTAGGTGCAGGCAGAGCGGGCGACGATAGCCTGCGGCCAGCAGCGCCTTTACCGCGGTGTACTGACCCTGTTCATCATCCGGAATATAGCTCGCCACCGGCTCGTGCAGGCTTTCACAGTTTGCCAACACACAGGGCAGGGTGAGCAGCTTGGCGGGCAGCGGTACCTGCCGTAGCCCCATGGTGGTAAAGATAATGCCGTCCGGACGGTGAGAGAGCAGCAGATCCACCATGGTCTCCGGGCTATCGTCGGAAAACATGTTGACCACAAAACTGTTCCAGCCGTGGGCGCGGGCGGTCTCTTCGATAGAGAGCGTGATCTCGACCGAAAACGGGGTCGTCACGGTATCCAGCGCCAGCACGCCAATGGTGCTCGGCGAAGCATGGGCGCCACGGATCTTTTTGGCTGACAAATCCGGCACGTAGTTGGTCTGCGCAATGGCCTGCTGCACCCGAGCCAGGGTTTCAGGTTTCAGCCGCTCCGGGCTGTTCAGCGCCCGGGAGACGGTCATCAGCGATACGTTTGCCAGCTTTGCCACATCTTTCAGGGACGCCATGTGTCTTACTCCATCATTGCCATGTTGCGTGAGACAGTATAACTAAGTTGCTGATGTAAAAGGATCATACGCTATTGTTTCTCTTTGATGTTGCAGGTTGTACAACTGAAATGTTGATCGCGATCTCATCTTTATTATGTTAACGTTAACTTTTGTGATTAACATCATGAATCTTAGCAAAATGGCGTGAGGATATTCTTTTGTTAACGTTACCATCAAGGCATTACTCCAACATGAGATCGCCATGATGAAAACCCATCATTCTCACAGTTACCCGTTACTCAGTGCCTTGCTGTTCTTCTTTTTTGTTACCTGGTCCTCCTCAGGCTCGTTACTTTCTATTTGGCTGCATCAGGAAGTCGGGCTAAAAGCAGGGGATACGGGGATTATTTTTGCAGTGCTGTCGGTCTCGGCGCTGTTTGCCCAGATCTGTTACGGCTTTATTCAGGACAAACTCGGCCTGCGCAAGCATCTGCTGTGGTATCTCACCACGATGCTGATCCTCTCTGGCCCGGCCTATCTGCTGTTTGGGCATCTGCTGAAGATCAACATCCTGCTCGGCAGCGTGTTTGGCGGCATTTTTATTGGTCTGACCTTTAACGGCGGGATCGGCGTGCTGGAGTCCTATACCGAGCGCGTGGCGCGTCAGAGCCAGTTTGAATTCGGCAAAGCGCGAATGTGGGGCTCGCTGGGCTGGGCGGTG
Organism: Pseudescherichia sp. L3; assembly: GCF_024656065.1. NCBI lineage: Bacteria > Pseudomonadati > Pseudomonadota > Gammaproteobacteria > Enterobacterales > Enterobacteriaceae > Pseudescherichia > Pseudescherichia sp. L3. Next base: position 1,391,714 of record NZ_JANKYC010000001.1, on the reverse strand, counting down.
GCAACGTTTTTCGCCGGGCTGCTGTTTAACATTGATCCAAAGCTGAACTTTGCGGTGGCCAGCTGCTCCGGACTGGTGTTTCTGCTGCTGCTGGCCCGGCTGCGGGTCTCCTCTGCGCCCCATGCCATGCAGGAAGCGGTGGCGGGGGGCAAAGTCACGCTGCAGGATGCGCTGCGTCTGCTGACTCTGCCGCGCTTCTGGGCGCTGGTGTTCTTCGTCGTCGGCACCTGTGTTTACGGCGTGTACGATCAGCAATTTCCAGTCTATTTCTCGTCCCAGTTTGCCACGCCGCAGGAAGGCAATGCGATGTATGGCTATCTCAATTCGTTTCAGGTGTTTCTCGAGGCTGCCGGAATGTTTTGTGCCCCATGGCTGGTGAATCGCGTCGGCGCTAAAAATGGCCTGATATTCGCGGGCATGGTGATGGCAATGCGCATGATTGCCTCCGGGCTGGTAGAGGGGCCGCTGCTAATCTCCATTACTAAACTGCTGCACGCCGTCGAGCTGCCGGTGCTGCTGGTGGCGATCTTCAAATACAACAGCCTTAATTTCGATAAGCGCCTCTCATCAACGCTCTATCTGGTGGGCTTCGCCTGCACCAGCTCGGTGATCGCCTCGGTGCTGTCGCCGCTGGCAGGCTACAGCTACGAAAAATATGGCTTCGCCGAATCCTACCTCTTTATGGGACTGCTGGTGTTCGGCATCACCTTTATCTCCATGTTTTTACTGCGATCCAACAATGCTTCGGCGGATCCGCAGGTACCACAACTTTCCGCTATCTGACTGACAAGAGTGAAGACTATGACCTACTCAATTGCTGACGCTGAACAGGAACTCTTGGTAAAGCGCGATGCGCTTAACCTGCGCTGGTACCCACGCTACCATCTGGCCGCCAGGGCGGGGTGGATGAACGATCCCAACGGCCTGGTGTGGTTTGACGGCTGGTATCACGCTTTCTACCAGCATCATCCGTACTCCACCCAGTGGGGACCGATGCACTGGGGTCATGCGCGCAGTCAGGATCTGGTTCACTGGGAACATCTGCCGGTGGCGATCGCCCCGGAAGGGCCGGAGGACAAAGACGGCTGCTTTTCCGGCTCGGCGGTAGTGGACGGCGACACGCTGGCGCTGATCTACACCGGGCATAAATTCCACGGTGATGCCGATAACGAAGATAACCTTTACCAGGTGCAGTGCCTGGCAACCAGCCAGGACGGCATCCACTTTACGCGACAGGGCATTGTGGTCGATACACCGCCGGGCGTACATCACTTCCGCGATCCGAAGGTTTGGCGCGAAGGAGAGAGCTGGTACATGATCGTCGGTGCCCGTGCGGGCGAGACCGGGCAGGTGCGGCTGTATCGTTCAGCGGATCTGCGCCAGTGGCAGGAAGAGGGAGTTCTTGATGAAGCCGAGGCCGGGATGGGCTTTATGTGGGAGTGCCCGGACTTCTTCACCCTCGGCGACAAGCGCGTGCTGATGTTCTCCCCGCAGGGGATAGCCGCCCACGGCTTCAAAAACCGCAATCTTTTTCAGAGCGGCTATCTGCTGGGTGACTGGCAGCCTGGGCAGCCGTTTGTCCGCGCCGGTGAGTTTGTCGAAATGGATCACGGCCACGACTTTTATGCCCCGCAGAGCTTCCTGACCCCGGACGGGCGACGCATTGTCATTGGCTGGCTGGATATGTGGGAGTCGCCGCTGCCGGAGCAGCAGGATGGCTGGGCCGGGATGCTGTCCCTGCCGCGCGAGCTTAACCTTAGCGCTGACAACCGGGTACAGATGCGTCCGGCAAAAGAGGTGAAAAGCCTGCGCCAGGGCTGGTATCCGTGGCCGGTCAGCACGCTTAACAATCAGCAAATTAGCGTGGCGGAGAACGCCGGGGCGATGGAAGTGGTGCTGAACTGGAAAGGCGCGGAGAGTGATGCCGAACAGTACGGCCTGAGTCTGGGAGACGGCCTGCGCATCTATGTCGATGCGCAGATGCAGCGCCTGGTGCTGGAGCGTCGCTATCCACAGCACGGTCTATGCGGGACGCGCAGCGTGCCGTTAACCCTCGACCACGATCTCCACCTGCGCGTGTTTATAGACAGCTCGTCCGTTGAAGTCTTTGTCAATGATGGCGAGGCGTGTCTCAGCAGCCGTATATATCCGGATGCCAACCAACGGGATTTACGCCTATTCGCCTGGAGCGGTAGCGCGTCACTGTCCGATGGCGGAGCCTGGCAGCTTGAATAAATAAGATAAGCGTCTGGAATAACCCGTCTCTGGCGATGGACGGGTTAGGGTTGTCTTTGTCGCCAAACTGTACCTCTACGTAATGAATAACTGATTATCGCAATAATAAAAAAGGTTTCCCGATGAAAATAATCTGGGTCGGTTGTATGTTGACGTCTGTATTTAGCGGCGTGGTGTGTGCGCAGGATAGCCTTTCTCTGGAAGCACGGCTGGCGCAAATGGAAAATCGACTGAAAGCTACCGAGGCGCGCGCCGCCAGTGCAGAAGCCGAGATACGTGCCTTAAAGCAGCAGGAAACTCGCCAAACGGTTGCCCGCACCGCACCGGCAAAACCCACGTTACAGGTAAATGATACCGATGATTTAAAATTCTATGGCGACGTTGAATTTAATATGGACGGAGCCAGCCGCACCGGTGGACTGACATCGCTCAGAACCAGCGCTAATAAAAGCTGGACGCCAGGGGAAAAAGAGCGCTGGGATATTAACGGGCGTATTCTTCTCGGTTTTGATGGTATGCGAAAAGGGGCTGACGGCAAATATGCTGGCTTTACCGTCCAACCGTTGGCGGACATGAACGGTAAAATGAATCTCGACGATGCGGCTTTTTTCTTCGGTCAGCAGGATGACTGGAAAATTAAAATTGGTCGCTTCGAAGCCTGGGATATGTTCCCCCTGAATCAGGATACCTTTATTCAATACTCCGGTAATACCGCTAACGATCTCTACAGTGACGGGTACGGCTATATCTATATGATGAAAGAGGGACGAGGACGCAGCAACAGCGGCGGCAATTTCCTGCTCAGCAAAAACCTGGATAACTGGTATTTCGAGGTCAATACGCTGGTCGAGGACGGCAGCTCCCTGTTTGTCGATCAGAACTACCATGGCAACGCGCTGGATAACCGTAAAAACGTCGTGTATGTGCGCCCGGTGGCGGCATGGCAGTCCGGCCCGTGGTCGGTGGCCGCCGCGCTGGAGAGCAATCTGGTCAATAACGCCTACGGCTATCAGCAGGAAAATGGCCGCTTCCGGGATCAGTCCAGCCGTACCGGTTACGGCATGACCATGAGCTGGAATACGCTGAAGACCGACCCTGAAAACGGCGCGGTGGTGAATCTGAGCACCGCCTACCTTGACGCGGCAGACGAGAAAGACTTTAGCGCCGGTATCAATGCGCTATGGCACCGCGTCGAGCTGGGCTACATCTATGCCCACAACAAAATTGACCAGTTCAATATGGCAGGCGTCAACGCGGACTGCGATAGCGACTGCGCGATCCTTGCTCCGGGCCGCTACGACATTCACACCATCCATACCTCATGGCAGCTACCAGACATTATGGATATGCCAAATTTCAACATCTACCTCGGGGCTTACGCCTCCTGGCTGGACTCGGCGGCTGCGCCAACCGGTAACGATGATGAACGCTACGGCGCACGGGTTCGCTTTAAGTATCTGTTTTGATAATAATTTCGGTAAGGGGAGTTTATGAAAATCTGGGCATTAGGCGACGCGGTAGTGGATCTCCTGCCGCAGGGAGAGATGCAGTACACCGCCTGTGCAGGCGGCGCGCCGGTTAACGTTGTCGTCGGAGCCGCGCGTTTGGGTTGCGAGAGCGGCTTTATCGGCAGAGTGGGCGACGATCCGTTTGGTCATTTTCTACGTAACACGCTGACAGAGGAGGGCGTTGATACCCAGCCTATGCAGTTTGATACGCAGCACCGTACCAGCACGGTGCTGGTCTCGCTCGGGGATGAGGGCGATCGCAGCTTTACCTTTCTGGTCGATCCTTCTGCCGACCAGTTTTTGACCGCTGATACGCTTCCGGCGTTTGGAAACGATATTCTGCATTTTTGTTCCCTGGCGCTGGTGGCAACGCCATGTCGTGACACGCTGGTACGGGCTATCAGCTACATCAAGCAGCGGGATGGCCTGTTGAGCTTTGATATTAATCTTCGGGCGCAGATGTGGCCCGATGCGCAGGAGATGTTGGATACCGTGCGTCATTTTGCCCAGCAGGCCGATATTCTCAAGCTGTCGCAGGAGGAGCTGTACTGGTTGGCTGGCACCACGCAGCATGAAAAGGCGTTAGACATTCTACGAAGCTATCCGTCACGTCTGAAGGTGGTGACCTGCGGGTCTGACGGGGCGATGGTGTTATGGCAGGATCGGCGGGTTCAGGCCAGCGCGTTCCAGGTTAAAAGTCTGGACACCACCGGCGCGGGCGATGCGTTTATCGCGGGGCTGCTGGCGAGTGTGGCACAGGGCAATACGTTAGACGATCTGGCCCAGCTCAAACAGGCGATGACGCAGGCCAGCGCCTGTGGCGCGCTGGCAACCACGGCGAAAGGGGCGTTAGCCGCGCTGCCTGATGCCCAGGGTGTGGCGGCATTCAGGACATCAGCGCCTGAGCTCGTGTTTAATTCTGGGGAGATCGGTTAACCTGAAGCACCCTGGGTGAGCGGCGCTTATCCAGGGCTCTTTATCGAGGTGGTGAGCAGGCGCATACAGTATGAGTCGTTACTTGAAATATTTGTCCAGCGGATCGTGGTGTCTAAATTTCCTGAAGAAAAAGAGCCAGTAGACAAAACCAAGGGCCGCACCGAGTCCAGCAAAATATAAGAACAGAGTTTTACGAAAGCGAATAAGATCTGCAAATGAGTATTTATCTTTCAATATATCAATAATGCTTCCGTTTATCACCAGATCCAGGAACAGAGCAAGTGTGGGTAGTGCAAGAGCATAGGCCGCCATAAGATAGATAAGTGCCCAAATCCTGTGCCTGGTATCGATGTGCATGTTCCACCTCCATGCCTGAATGATAAATTCGCTGCCGGCCCTTGGGTTAACAGCGCTTCGCTGGTGACATGACTTGTTTCACATAATGTTCAATAACGATGTGGTTTTCACGGCCCACTTGCGAAATAAACGTTTGCAGACGCTCTGACGGAGAGTGAAGTGTATTCGCAATAAGGGTATCGAAGTCGTTCTGGGTGAAGCGATCGTTACCTTTCGCCGTCGACCGCTGAAGCAAGGTGTGGGCAATGACGTAGAGAACGGCTCGCCTGTAATTATCCGAAAGTAGGATGTCCAGATCGAGCTGGTCAATGTCAAACGTGAAGCTGAAGCTCACTACGCCTGAGTCGACAGGCAGCGAGTAGGTCAGCCTGTCGCCTAACCGATCGACATGAGGTTCATATCCGTCGCCCATAAGCCGTATTGGCTGCATAGCATTTTTCTCCTCAGGCAGAGTAGGAGTAACAAATAAGTTAAACTATCTCTTTCGTTGTAACTATTTTCGCAAATCCAGCCTCAAGTAGACCAAGCGTCACATCAAGAATGGTTTTGGCTTCAAGGTTTGACTCCTGGAGTGCAAAACTGATTACCGCATCCTTTACCACCGTCATTTTTAAACCTAAATCTGCACCAGCCCTGACGGTAGAATTCACACAAAAACCCGCTACGGCACCAATAACAACGCACTCGTCAATGTGGTTAGTTTTCAGGTGAGAAAAGAGCTCGGTTGAGCTGAAGGCTGAAGAGGTGTTTTTTATCATTACGGTTTCACCTTGCTCCGCCTCAAATTCTTCCATGACGTGAGCGAGCAGGGAATGTTGGTGTAGTGGCGAACCCTCTCCAGGCGTCTGATGACGAATATGAATAACAGGATCACCAGCGCCTCTGAATTTTTTTAATATGCTTTCCATATTATGCACGGCATTATCAGGATACATTCCAATGCCATTATTGATTCTGTCTACAATAAAATTTTGCATGTCGATGATAATCAGGGCCGCAGTCATCACTATTCCTTTTGATTTAGTCACGCGTCGAATAAAGATAAACCATCCTAGTCGATCGCCTTAAATCTGTCAGCCCCTAAGATTAATGGATAAGTGCTAACGCTCTGTCCAGCTCATCACGTTCATGACCACGCCTTGTTTTGGATAAACCCTACCAATTTCGGTTGGTTATTGAAAAAGTATCTAAAGGTACTATGCACCCTGTCGTCGTTTAAGGATGTCGAGAGTTTATAAAGGAATTGCTGATGAATACGCTTTTGCTGAGTTCTTTATGATCGCCTCGTCTTTAAGCATTGTTAGCCCCCTTACAGGGGAGGATCGCTGTTTGTAAGACCCTAAAATGGACATTCGGTCGATCAATCTCAGAGGAAAGAAGATGAAGAAGTACCTATTTGCTTTACCTGCCGTACTGTATATGGCTTTGCCATGTTTGATCTCTCCTGCCTATGCCGCACCGGCGGTTCGCTCGGTTGATGTAAAATCCTTTGATGTCGCTGGCGTGAAGACCGGCATGAGCGTTGAAGAGGCGCGAGCTGCAATGCAGAAAAACTTTGGCGTATCCGCAGACGCAATAAGAACCTCTACGTTCCGGAAAGATCAGATAGCTTATCTGGTCACCGGGAATATAGAAGTTTCAAACCTTATCTATGAAAAGGATGGCACCCGCATGCAGGTGAGCTTTGAACCTCGTGTGCCATACGATAAGAATAATCCCATGGCCGTATCGTTAATCAACTACGAAATTCCATGGACCAAAGAGAATGAAACGGCCATGAAGGAAGCTGCGATCGCAAAATATGGACCGATTTCAACCGGCGGAATGGCCCCGGAGTGGTGTGACAAACCCCTGCCGACCTCAGGCATGGGATGCGAGCCAGACTCTGCCACACTCAAGGTGGGAAGCACACATTTAAGTCTGTTTGATCCCGCATGGAAAAATGCGGTGAGCAAGTTTATGGACCAAAAACGGGCCACAAAACCTCAATTTTAATCAGGTTAAAAAGCTATTAGCTTCTTATTATTAAGGTCAGTGGGAAGGTGAAGGCTGTATAAAAATTGCCCTTCTGAAATAAAATCCAATACTTCAGAAGGGTGACCAAAGGGTCATCGTTACAAAGAACATGCACAGCATAGAGCAAATCAAGCGAATAGATACTGTAATTACAAAAAAGAGAGAAACTGTATCTTTACTTCTGTCATAAAGCCTCGTTTTACGTCTTAAAGAAGGGTTTATAAATACAATTTATAGATACAGTTGAGAGAGGTGATGACAGGCGACATGCACATTATGAAGGGGAGTTGTGTCGTCCTTGACATTTTCTCCAGCCGGTAACGCCTGAGCGTAACCGTAAGGTTATCTTCATCGTTTTCCGGCCGGAACCGGTCTACGTCTAAGTGTATCCGTTCTACTCGTCGTTCAGGCCGGTAAGGGTCTTAATATACGGCACGGACTCAACATCTTTCCCAGTAAGGTCAACATTCACCAGCCAATTTCTGGCTTCAAAGATAGCATAAATCCGCTCATCGCTTACGCTGGACTCAGCCATACGGGAGAGTTCCTTGATAAGCGATTTGACTTCAATATCCTGCTCTTTGAGGGCGAGAGAGAGTGCCGCTTCTCCGATTATGACGTAGCCTTTCTCGTCGTGTTGAATAGACAATAAAAATCCTCCACTTTTATTGATGATAACCTCATATTTAAGGCTAGCTTAAGTCTTGATAACTGCATTCAGATTTTTTGAAGATCTGTTTTAACTGCCCTGGTTTGACGCATTCTACACTGTAAGCGCAGCAACAATGACGGGTTCCAGTTTCTCCGGCGTGGTGAATGGCGCAAACCGCTTGAGTGGTTTGCCGTCGCGTCCGATGAGGAACTTAGTGAAGTTCCACTTGATTCGTCCACCCAATACACCGGGCAATTCCTCTTTTAAGTAACGAAACACCGGGTGCGTAGCGGCACCGTTGACCTCTACTTTCTCGAATATCGGGAAGCTCACACCGTAGTTGATGTGGCAGGTCTGGGTAATTTCATCGACGCCGCCGGGTTCCTGAGAACCAAACTGGTTGCAGGGAAAACCCAGCACCACCAGACCCTGGGCAGCATACTTTTTGTAGAGCGCTTCAAGGCCAGCATACTGCGGCGTGAAGCCACACTGGCTGGCGGTATTCACCACCAGCACCAGCTTGCCTGCGAAATCGGCCATCGATACAGGCTGGCCATGCAGGCTGGTGGCAGTAAGTTGATAAAAGGGAGCCATGTTGAGTTCCTCACAGCAGAATCAGGTAGTTTGACAGAAGCAGTACAGGGGCTAATATCTCATTTGTGAGAATTATTTCTCTAATTAGAGATGCTAACATGGATAATCAAGATTACAGACAAAAATTAGCGGCACGCCTTGCTGCACTCCGCGTGCAGCACAACCGAACCCTGGAAGAGCTTTCATCTGTATCGGGTATTAGCCGAGCCACCTTATCACGGATTGAACGTGGTGAGGTCAGCCCTACGGCTGAAGTACTGAATCAACTCTGTATCGTATACCGAATGACGATGTCCCGGCTTCTGGCTGAGGTTGAACAAACTGCTGATAATCTTTTCAGGGTGGAGCAACAAACCCTGTGGCAGGATGAGCGCAATGGATTTGAACGGCGAATGCTGTTACCGCCTTCTAATCAGTTTAGATGTGAGCTTATTGAGGGAAAATTGCGTCCAGGTGCTTATATCGAATATCTAAACCCGCCGGTGCAGGGGCTTGAGCAATACCTATGGTTATGTGCAGGAGGTTTAACTATCAAGGTAGATACTGAAATATGGACGTTAAAAAAAGGCGACAGTTTGCGCTTTCATTTGGCAGGCATCTCATCATTCAGCGCTCATGGGAGCCTGGGTGCACATTATCTCTTAGTGGTATGTAAATCATGATCAACTATGAATTTCTGAGCGCTACCGAAGCACATCAAAAATTAACGGAATTAGGTGACGTACTGCAGGCGTGTGTAAAAGACGGTGCAAGCGTAGGTTTTACTCAGCCAGACGATCGTCTGGCTATCGATCGCTTTTGGGAAGATAAAGTCAACAGCCTTGCCAGCCAGGATTGTGAATTATTGACAGCCCGTGATAACAACAGCGTGGTCGGCACAGTGATAATCAACTATTGTGCCATGCCCAATGGCAGTCATCGTGCTGAAATTTCCAAATTACTTGTTCACCCACATGCGCGTCGTCAGGGTATTGCCAGACAATTAATGAATCAGGCAGAGCAAAGAGCGTGGGAAAAAGGACTCTCTCTACTCGTCCTGGATACACGTAGCGGTGATGTTGCCAGCAAATTATATCTTTCACTAGGCTGGCAGATAGCCGGGTCGATTCCCTGTTATGCAAGGTCTATTGAAAACACCCTGGATGCGACGACCTATATGTATAAAGTCAGCGCTACTATCAGCTAAATCCGCTGGCAGAAGCCTTTCATCTATACTGACTCTTACCGTGGTCATTTGCATACAAGACCACACAACGTTTATCACCTTCCACCTTAATAATGCTTAAAGAGTTAAAAACCTTTACTTACCCCGGAGATAACTAATGAAAATAACCGATTTCGTCTACTCCGCCTTAATAGGTCTTGTCGCCAGCTGCCGTTCCATGACGCCGATGGCGGCCATCGCAGCAGCACGTATCACCGGCCGCGATACATCAGGCCGTCTTTTGCTATTGGACCGTCCACTATTCAAATATGGCGCATTAGCGATGGGAGTAGGGGAACTCTTTGGCGACAAGATGAAGTCAGCACCAGACCGCACTGTGTTTTTGGGCTTATCAGCTCGCGTGGCCAGTGCAGGGATTGCGGGCGCGGCATTGGCACCCAGCGGAAAAGAAAAGGCCGGGGCAGCGATTGCTGTCTCTGCCGCTGTGCCACTTGCCTATGTAACGCTTGCGGCACGCAAAAAGGCCATAGCAGAGATTGGGCAGACCAGAAGTGGCCTAATTGAAGATACGCTCATCGTCGCTATGGGAGCCGCAGTGGTCTTCCTGGCAACGCGCCCAAATCGTCTTTAAACGCACTTAGTCTTCTGAGGGCGATCCCGACAATCATGAAGGCGTCAGGGAGTGCTTCAGGCACAGGGCTGCTGTTGCAGCCCTCACACGTTAGACGTCAATTAACGCTGATATCTCCAGGGCACCTATCTCAATAAAATCTGAATCAGCTGGATAAAGATATACCCTGTCACTAGCACTTGTATTACCCGGAACCCACGTCTGAGATAGCGCCATTCATGACGTTCTCTGGCATCAGCTTCTTCAATGGCGGGATCTAAACGTTTTTTTTTCTTTGTCCTGAATTCACTTATTACCCACAGGACGAGCAAAAAGATAATGATGACTTTCTGAAGTATGGGATTATCCACAAAGCGTGCCTCCGGTCTACTCGCTAATGAAGGCAGAATAGATAAAAAACTTTTAAATAACCACTACTAAATGTAGGGTTAAAGTCGATTTTCGTTCATGCTGGGCATTGAGGTGATTCTGTCCAATGCAGGTTGAACTGCTGATCACACAGTTGGCTATACGCATTATCTAAACGGCAGCTATGAGCGAAAAGGGTACTTCCGGTTTTCTGCCATGGCAGAGCAAGCGTGAAAGTGATGAATTGCGCTAGCTTGCAGTGCTATTTTGGCGAGATGCGCGAAACGTCATCGCTACCGCCCCAAAAAGTAATAAACCACTTAAGCCAAAAGCACTTCGCCATCCCAGACTGTCGAATACCAGACCGCCTGTTGTTGAACCTAGCGCAATCGAAAGCTGGATGACAGCAACCATGAGGCCACCACCTGTCTCTGCATTTTCGGGCAGCGTCCGCGCTATCCATGTCCACCATCCCGTTGGCGCAGCCGTCGCAAGCATTCCCCACAGGCTTAGCAAAACGGTGACCGCCCATATGTTGTGTCCGGTCAGAAGTAACGTACCGGCAATCACTGCCATAAGCAGCGGTATCATGATCAAAGTCTGATAAAGCCTTGAGTTCAGTAATGTCGAAACGATTATTGTGCCGACAAAACCTGCCACGCCTGTAGCCAGCAAAATCAAGGACAGGCCAGAAGCACTAACCCGGGTCACGGTCTCCAGAAACGGCCGTACGTAGGTAAATAAGGCAAACTGTCCCATAAAAAAGAGTCCGCAGGCCAGCAGCCCCGTTGGTACTAGGGAGCCTCTTAACAGGCGAAGCACAGACCTGTGTGGCTTTCGTTGTTTATCGCTTTCCATCGAAGGCAGGCTGACGCATTGCCAGATGAACGCGACTATCGCGAGCGGTACGAGACAGAAAAAGGCTCCCCGCCAACCGACGGTCGCCCCAAGGTAGCTACCAAGCGGCGCCGCCACAACGGTAGCCAGCGCATTTCCGCCGTTAAAAATCGCCAGTGCGCGGGGAACCTGGTGCTGCGGAACCAGCCGAATGGCAGTTGCAGCCGACATTGACCAGAATCCACCGATGACAATACCAATCAAAGCCCTCCCTAGCATATAAACCGGATAGCTGTGCGCCAGCGCGATAATTGTTCCCGATATCGCCATCAAAACCGTCAGTCCCAGCAGAAGAAATTTACGATTCAGATCCCTGGCAATGTAGGAGATAGTCAGGCTGGCCAGGACCGCCAGGGCGCCAGAGATGGCTATTCCCTGTCCTGCGAGTCCCTCTGTGACATGCAAATCGTGGGCAATTGGCGTAAGCAGGCTGACTGGCATAAACTCAGAAGCGATCAGCACAAACACGCAGAGTGTCATAGCTAATACGCCATCCCAGTGTGCGCGTGTTTTTATGTTTGATGGGTTAGGACTTACCGTGGACATTATCAGCATCTCTTAATATCGATCCGACCGAATTCAGGTGCAGTCGGGGTAGGGGATATTCAGCATTACATCAGGCAGGTTCAAGCCACCCGTGTATTGCAGGTGGCCTGATCATTATCTCTTATTCAGAGGCTATTTTAAGTTGGTCTTGAAAAACTGTTCAAATTTAGCGAACGGAATCTTACCAGCAACGTTGTCGTACAGGTCCACATGGTTTGCCCCCGGGATAATCACTAACTCTTTCTCTTTGCTGCCGATCGCTTTAAAGGCGTCTTCAGCAAAATAACGTGAATGGGCTTTTTCGCCGGTCACAATAAGCGTAGGGATAGTGACTTCATTTGCATAGCTCAGCAGCGGCATATTCATAAACGACAAGGGCATTGTCGCATTCCATGCGCCGGTTGAATTGACCGAACGCGCATGGAAACCACGTGGCATACGGTAATAATCAAAGAACTCTTTTAAAACCGGGTTCGGATTGGCAGGTAACGTTTCCGGCAGAATACGCTCGGAAATGGTGGCTTTTCCCTTCTCATCCACATAAATATCATGCCCACCTGGTGCGAACGTGCCGTTTTCAGCATCCTTCCAGCGTTGCGCGTTCAGATACTGCAACACGGTACGACGATCGGCAGTAGTGTAGCGATCTTTGCCATCGCCTACGCCATGACCCATAGCCCGACTCATGTCATACATAACGCTGGTCGCCACCGCTTTAATGCGGGTATCCATTGCGGCATCGTTTAAAGCCATGCCGCCCCAGCCGCAGATACCGAGCACCCCGATACGGTTCCGATCAACCTCTTTTTGCAGTCCTAAGAAATCAATCGCCGCGCTGAAATCCTCGGTGTTGATATCCGGAGAAGCGACATTACGTGGGTAGCCGCCACTTTCACCCGTGTATGAAGGGTCGAACGCCAGGGTAATAAACCCTTTTTCAGCTAGCGTTTGCGAATAGAGGCCGCTGGATTGTTCTTTGACCGCACCGAAAGGGCCGCTTATGGCAATGGCCGCCAACTTGCGCTCGCCGCGATCCTTCGGAATGTAGAGATCCCCGACTAAGGTGATCCCGTAACGGTTCTTAAAGGTCACTTTTCGATGATCAACTTTCGTACTTTCAGCAAAAGTTTTATCCCATGTTTTGACCAGCGAAACGGGTGCGTTCGGATTGGTTGTATCAGCATAACTCATCGTTGTGACTCCACTTAATGATGCGCATAGCAGCATGACGGGTATCGCGGCTGTCAGTTTTTTGGTGAAAACAGTCATCAAAATCCTCCTGAAAACGTTATAGATACAGGTTTCATGCGGACAACGCTGCTGTGCTTCATTGGTATGCGCACATTATAGTTAGCAGCAGGAGTGCTGATTAGAGGCTAAAAAATACTAAGATTGATATCATATTGTTCTAAATAGCGATGCAGTCATTAGGCCGGGAAGATGGCAAAACGAGAAAACTATAACGATCTCTACCTTTTCATGCTGGTTGTGCGGGAGGGGAGTTTTACCGCCGCGGCGCAACGCCTCGGCCTGGCACAATCAGGAATCAGCCGTTCTGTACGCGAACTGGAAGAAAGACTGGGTGTTCAACTTCTGGTACGCACCACGCGCAGATTATCGCTCACTCATGCCGGCGAGCAGCTCTATGCGAGCGTTGAGTCAGGATTCGATGCGTTAGATATGGGACTCGCCACGCTGGCTCATTATCGCCAAACCCCATCCGGTACGGTACGCATTAATGCCAGTCAGCACGCTATTGATAAAGTTCTCATGCCGAAGCTTGCGGTGTTCAAGCAACACTACCCCGATATCAGACTGGAACTCATCAGCGAAAGCCGGTTTGTCGATATTATTGCCGAGAGATTCGATGCTGGTGTACGTCTGGGGCTGGAAGTTGGCAGTGGCATGATTGCTGTTCGCATTTCGCCCGACATGGAGATGGCCGTTGTCGGTACGCCAGAACACTTTCGTCGCTATGGCTTTCCGCAAGTCCCCGCCGATTTAGCGGTTCATCCCTGCATCGCTTATCAGTTTGGCGATGGCAGCCTCTACGCATGGGAACTCCATCAGGATGGTGAAAAAATAACCCATCGCCCGCAGGGACAGTGGGTTTTTTCTGACAGCTATATGGAAGCCAAAGCCGCCAGTCTGGGGCTGGGGTTGGCTTATGTCCCGGAAGAGTTGGTTTCCGATGAGTTAGAACGAGGGAAGCTTATTAGGGTTCTGCAGCGTTACAGCCAGCGTCTGGAAGGTTCCTTTCTTTATTATCCGCATCGCAATGTGTCACCCGCTCTGCGGGCAGTTATTGATACATTGAGAATGTAAGAGTAAGGATGATATTGACCACTTAAACATATATATCGCAGTTTTATTAACTTTCACGGTAACGTAGCGCGGCGATAACTTCAGCAAGCGCCGGCGCTAACTGACGCCGGCTGGCATAATAAAGATGATATCCCGGAAAACGCGGCCACCACTGTTCTAGTGCCGGGACTAGCTTTCCCGCAGTAATATACGGTTGCGCCAGCTCCAGCGGAATGTAAGCAAATCCCAGTCCGTCCAGCGCGGCATGTAACATAAGATAAGTATTATTAAAAACAGTTTGTCCTTGTACACGCACCGATAACGTTTTCCCTTGATGTTCAAACTCCCAGGCGTAAAGCCCCCCGCGCGTCGGAAGCCGCAGGTTTATGCACTGATGTGTTGTCAAATCTGCAGGTGTTATGGGCTTGCTTTTTCCTTTCAAATATTCCGGTGAACACACCACAGCCATATGAAAGTCAGGGCTGATTCTCACGGCTATCATGTCTTTATCAACGATGCTACCAACCCGGACGCCAGCATCAAACTGCTGCGCAACGATATCGGTAAGCGCATAGTCAACGCTTAGTTCAATCAGTATGTCGGGATATTGTTTCAGTAAAGCCTGAAGCCGGGGCCAGAGTACGGATTCAATGGCGTGATCGTGGGCGGTAATGCGTACAGTGCCTGCTGGCTTCTCGCTCAGGGCTCGCAGAGAAGCCAGCTCGCTATCAAGTGTATTCAGCATGGGCTGCAGAGTACTGTACAGGCGCATCCCGGCTTCTGTGAGCGCAACGCTGCGTGTTGTGCGTGTCAACAGCCTGACGCCCAACCGCGCTTCCAGCGCTGTAATAGCATGACTCAGCCCGGAACGTGACATAGCAAGCTGAGCCGCTGCCCGTGTAAAGTTTTTTTCTCGTGCCACGATCGTGAAAGCACGAAGGTCATTCAAATTTTCAGATGTCATTGTTGCATCCTGTGCACATACCCGTTCATATTTGCCTATCTTATCAACTAATCGTGCCCGGCTTACACTGATACTGTTCCGGTCGCCGAAATCGGCGCCCGGCGCACCCTGAAATGATAAGCGGAGCAGATATGAAGATACTTGCCATTATTGCTGTGTCCCTGACGCTATTAGTTTCAACTGCTTACTCTAAGGAGAACTCACCTATGATTACCGTTATGCAAAGTGGAACTACACCCTCGGCGAAGGGCCCGTCAGATTATTTTACTGGAACGGTCCGCATCGATTCGCCTTTCCAGGGCACAGAGCCTGCACGCGTAGGTGGCGCTACCGTGACGTTTGAACCCTCTGCCCGCACCGCCTGGCATACCCATCCGCTCGGGCAGACGCTGATCGTGACCGCCGGCTTGGGTCTGGTACAGGAATGGGAAGGCCCGGTGCGTGAAATTCGGCCTGGCGATGTAGTGTGGATACCTGCCGGCGTCAAGCACTGGCACGGTGCCGCCCCTGAATCCGCCATGTCGCATATCGCTATTGCCGAGGCTCAGGACGGTAAGGTTGTTGACTGGATGGAGCAGGTAACCGACGAGCAGTATGCCTCGGCTAACAAGTCATGAGGATAGCGTCATGAAACGAGACATAAATAGCGCACTCTTACTGTGTGCGGCACTGGCTTCCCCCTTCAGCTCCGCCGGAGAAGCCCTGTCCCTCTCATCGAAAAGGAGTGAAACAATGCTCACAAAGCAGGAACATCCCCTTACCGCGCAGCAAAAATATATGGCCGTTATCGCGGCCTATGCTGCAACGGGCAATTTGCCCGGGCTGAACAGCGCCTTACAGCAGGGGCTGGATGCCGGCCTGACAGTGAGCGACTGCCGTGAGATTCTGGTTCAGCTTTATGCCTATGCCGGTTTTCCCCGCAGCCTGAACGCACTGGGTGAGCTGATGAAGGTTATCGATGCGCGCAAAGCGCAGGGCATTCAGGATGCCCAGGGTCAGCTGCCTGGCCCACTGCCTAATCCTGATGAGATGCTGGCAGCCGGAACGCAGAATCAGACCGCGCTCGCTGGAAAGCCCGTAGAAGGTCCCCTGTTTAGGTTTGCGCCGGCTGCTGATGAGTATCTGAAGACGCACCTGTTTGGCGATATTTTCAGCCGGGATAACCTTGACTGGAAAAGCCGCGAGCTGGCTACGGTAGGTGCACTGGCCGCTATGACTGGCGTAGAGCCGCAGTTGAAAGCGCATCTGAGCATGAGCATGAATGTGGGATTAACGCCGCTTCAGCTCGCTGAGCTCATACCTGTATTTGAGGAGAAAGGGGAGAACATTATCGCCAACCGGCTGCGGAGCGCACTTGATTCTGTCGGTGCCGAATAACAAGCTGGTTTGTTCCGGACTTTGTGCTGCGGATATAGGTCAGTTCTGCCGACCGTTCGGGCTCATTAGCTGAAATTTTGGCGACCTCAAATTTTGGCGACCTCAAATTTTGGCGACATAGTGGGGACATATATGGTTTGTCAAAAAAGCTGTATATGTCTCCATGTGTTTTTAAGCGCTATTTCATAACTCACTGATTATCATTGCTTAATAAATTTTACAGCAAGATAGAGATCCTGCTACTATACCCCCCTACAGTATAGGAGGGCGTATGCCACACTCACCCGAAGATAAAAAGCGCATCCTTACCCGTGTTCGCCGCATTCGTGGCCAGGTCGACGCCCTTGAGCGGGCGCTGGAGTCGGGCGAACCCTGCATCGCAATATTACAACAGATCGCCGCCGTGCGCGGGGCTGCTAACGGCTTGATGGGCGAGATGGTCGAAATTCACCTCAAAGATGAACTGGTCAGCGGCGAGACGACGCCTGACCAGCGCGCGGTAAGAATGGCAGAAGTCGGCCATCTTCTGCGCTCTTATCTAAAATAATTACTACTGTTCACATAAGGGAAGAGAGTCTATGAAATCACGTGCGGCTGTTGCCTTTGGGCCAGGTCAACCACTGAAAATTGTTGAAATCGACGTAGCACCACCGAAAAAAGGTGAGGTGCTGGTCAAGATCACCCACACTGGCGTCTGCCACACCGATGCGTTCACCCTCTCCGGGGACGATCCGGAAGGTGTCTTCCCGGCGGTGCTCGGCCATGAAGGCGGCGGCGTGGTGGTGGAAGTGGGCGAGGGCGTGACCAGCCTGCAGCCCGGCGACCACGTTATTCCTCTCTATACCGCCGAGTGCGGCGAGTGTAAGTTCTGTAAATCTGGCAAGACCAACCTCTGCCAGGCCGTACGTGCTACCCAGGGCAAAGGCCTGATGCCGGACGGCACCACCCGTTTCTCCTACAACGGTGAGCCGATCTATCACTACATGGGCACCAGCACCTTTAGCGAATACACCGTTTGCGCGGAGATCTCGCTGGCGAAGGTCAACCCACAGGCCCCGCTGAATAAAGTGTGTCTGCTGGGCTGCGGCGTCACAACCGGTATCGGCGCGGTGCACAACACGGCGAAGGTAAAAGAGGGCGATAACGTGGCGGTCTTCGGCCTCGGCGGCATCGGTCTGGCGGTGATCCAGGGTGCAGTGCAGGCGAAAGCGGGCCGCATCATTGCCGTCGATACCAACCCAGAGAAGTTCAAGCTGGCAGGCGAGATGGGCGCAACCGACTTTATCAACCCCAACGACTACGATAAGCCGGTTCAGGACGTCATCGTTGAGCTGACCGACGGCGGCGTGGAGTTCAGCTTCGAGTGTATCGGCAACGTTAACGTCATGCGTGCGGCGCTGGAGTGCTGCCACAAGGGCTGGGGCGAGAGCGTAATCATCGGCGTTGCTGGCGCAGGCCAGGAGATCCGTACCCGTCCGTTCCAGCTGGTTACCGGGCGCGTCTGGCGCGGCTCCGCCTTCGGCGGCGTGAAGGGCCGTACCCAGCTGCCTGGCATGGTTGAAGATGCGATGGTTGGCAAAATCGACCTCGACCCGTTCATTACCCACCGTCTGCCGCTGGATCAGATCAACGAAGCCTTTGACCTGATGCACGAAGGTAAATCTATCCGTACCGTTATCCATTTCGGCGATAACTGATCCCACTGCCAGCGGTTTAGCCGCTGGCAGCTTCTTTAATGTGCGAATCTGTGACCGAGTTGGCGCTTTTAGACATAAGATAAATCTTATGGCTGCCGATGACTATCTTACAGGCGTGTAATTACGCATCTAACAATAAGAGAGTCGATAGCCATGGATAAAACAGCAGCGATGCACAAACCGCAGACAGTTGGCTTTTTACATCATATCCGCTTAGTACCCCTTTTCTCCGCCATCCTCGGCGGTATTCTTCTGCTTTTCGCCCTGAGTTCAGGGCTGGCAGGCTACTTCCTGATGCAGGCCGATAGCGACCAGCAGGATGTCACCGCCGAAATTCAGATCCGTATGGGGCTGTCGAATAGCTCTAACCACCTGCGTACTGCGCGTATCAACATGATCCATGCCGGGGCGGCCAGCCGCATCGCGGAGATGGATGATATGAAACTCAACATTGCTGAGGCAGAGAAGCGTATTGGCCAGTCGCAGGAGGGCTTCAATGCCTACATGAACCGCGGCGTGAAAACGCCAGCCGATGAGGCGCTGGATGGCGATCTCAAGGCGCGGTTCGATGCCTATATCGCCGGGCTACAGCCGATGCTGAAATACGCTAAAAACGGCATGTTCGAGGCGATCATCAATCATGAAAACGAGCAGGCGCGTGGGCTGGATACGGCCTATAACGAGGTGCTGCTGAAAGCGATTCAGATCCGCACCGAGCGGGCGAACAAGCTCAGCGAGCTGGCGCATGAGCGTGCGCAGCTTGGCCTGATGTTTATGGCTGGCGCATTTGTGCTGGCGCTGCTGCTGACGTTGATTACCTTCGTGGTTCTGCGCCGCATCGTGATCAATCCTCTCCAGCGTGCGGCACATCGCATCGAGCTGATTGCCTCCGGCGATCTGACCCATGCCGAGGAGGCTACGGGACGCAGTGAAATTGGTATCCTGAGCCGCGACCTGCAAAAAATGCAGCGCTCGCTGGTGAAAACCGTGGGCACGGTGCGCCAGGGGGCAGAAGAGATCTATCGCGGTACCAGCGAAATCTCGGCGGGCAATACCGATCTCTCATCGCGTACTGAACAGCAGGCGGCGGCTATCGAAGAGACCGCGGCCAGCATGGAGCAGCTGACCGCCACCGTGAAGCAGAACGCCGATAACGCCCACCACGCCAGCAAGCTGGCCGGGGACGCGTCCGGTAAGGCCACCAAAGGCGGGCAGATTGTCTCCGGCGTTGTGCAGACCATGGGCAACATCTCTGCCAGCTCGAAGAAGATCTCGGAAATTACCGCCGTCATCAACAGCATCGCTTTCCAGACCAATATTCTGGCGCTGAACGCGGCGGTAGAAGCGGCGCGCGCGGGCGAGCAGGGCCGAGGCTTTGCAGTAGTAGCCAGCGAAGTGCGTACCCTGGCTAGCCGCAGCGCCCAGGCGGCAAAAGAGATTGAGGGACTGATCAGCGAGTCGGTGACTCTGATTGAGCGTGGTTCCGGTGAGGTGGTTGCCGCAGGAGATACGATGGGTGATATCGTTGCGGCGGTAAAACGCGTTACCGATATCATGCAGGAAATTGCCGCCGCGTCCGACGAGCAGAGTCGCGGCATTGAACAGGTTAGCCAGGCTATCACCGAGATGGACAACGTTACCCAGCAGAACGCCTCGCTGGTAGAGGAAGCATCAGCCGCAGCGGCGTCGCTGGAAGAGCAGGCGGCACGCCTGACCGAGGCGGTAGGCACCTTCCGGCTCCAGCAGGGCAGCCAGGCGCGGGAAGAGAAACCCGCAGCGACAAAACCCTTTACGCCATCGCGTCCGGCGCTGGCCAGCGGCGATAACTGGGAAACATTCTGATTTCACCAACCTTTGGGGGCCACGAGGCCCCCTTTTTTTATCGCTTATTTACTGTCAGGCAGCGCGTAGGCAATGATGTAATCCCCGCGATCCGGAGACTGACGTGCGCCCCCCGCGTTAATCACAATGTACTGCTTGCCGGTTTTCGGTGACACGTAGGTCATCGGGCCGGACTGGCTGCCAACCGGCAGACGCGCCTTCCAGATCTCGCTCCCCGTCGCGGTATCAAACGCGCGCAGATAGAAATCCTGCGTACCGGCAAAGAAGAGCAGGCCGGACTGGGTAGAGAGGGATGCGCCCAGGGTCGGCATACCGATCGGGATTGGCATATGCATGCGGATCCCCAGCGGGCCGGTATCCTGCACCGTACCAACCGGAACCTGCCACACTAGCTTGCCAGACTTCAGATCGACAGCGGACATAGTGCCAAACGGTGGTTTCTGGCACGGAATGCCCAGCGGAGAGAGGAAGCGTTCGCGCATTGCACCGTACGGCGTCCCCTCCATTGGCACAATCCCCATCTCAATGCCGCTGGCGTTTTTCGCTACGTTGGCACGCGGCACCATGTAGTTTGCCAGTCCCAGACGCATGTCGTTAACAAACATCAGGCCGTTATTAGGATCGACAGAAACACTGCCCCAGTTCATGCCGCCAAGCGAACCCGGGAACTGCAGGGAGCGGTCGAGGCCCGGCGGGGTGAAGACGCCTTCATGACGCATCGCTTTAAATTCGATACGGCAGATCAGCAGATCGATAGGGGTGGCACCCCACATATCCGATTCAGTCAGCGTCTGGTTGCCAATCATCGGCATCCCAACGGAGTAAGGCTGGGTCGGAGAGTAACGCTCGCCCTCGACGTTGCCAGCTGGAACCGGGCGCTCTTCCACCTTCGCCACCGGCTCGCCGGTTTCGCGGTTGAGCATGAAGATCATGCCCTGCTTGCTGGTCTGCACCAGCACCGGCGTCGTGCCGCCTTTGCCGTCAGGCAGATCGTAGAGCAGCGGCTGTGCAGGCAGGTCAAAGTCCCACAGATCGTGATGAGTGGTCTGGTAGTGCCAGCGCACCTGACCGGTGGTGGCGTCAACGGCGACAATGGATGAACTGTACTTGTCATCCAGCGCGGTACGCTCCCCGGCGAAGAAGTCTGGGGTGGCGTTGCCGGTCGGCAGGTAGACCAGGTTCAGTTTGGCATCGTAGGACATTGCCGACCAGACGTTAGGTGTCCCGCGAGTGTAGGTCTGACCTTCCGGCGGCAGGCCGGTGATTGCCGGGTTACCCGGATCCCACGCCCACGCCAGCTTGCCAGTGTGCACGTCATAAGCACGTACCACGCCTGGCGGTTCGCCCGTGGAGTAGTTATCGGCTACGCGTCCGCCAACTACCACCACGTTACCCGCCACCAGCGGGGTGGAGGTCTGCTGATAGTAGCCTGGCTTCACGTCACCCATACCGACGCTGAGATCGACCGTGCCGTTGCTGCCAAAGTCCGCGCACGGCTGGCCGTTATCGGCGTTGATCGCAATCAGGCGGGCATCGGTGGTCGGCAGGAACAGACGACGGGCACAGGCTGCGGGCTGTGCCGCGGGAACGGTTGCAGCCTGTGCATCTTCGTAATAGCCGAGGCCACGGCAGCGCTGCCAGTTTGGCGCGGTAGCTTTGCTGTCATAGCGCCACTTCTCTTTCCCGGAGTCGACGTCCAGCGCCAGCACCTTGCTGTACGGCGTACAGACGAACAGCGTGTCACCAATTTGCAAAGGCGTGTTCTGATCTTCCGCGCCGGAGCCGTTGCTCTGCGGGATATCGCCGGTGTGGGCTATCCACGCCACTTTCAGTTGGTTCACGTTCTGCTTGTTGATCTGATCCAGCGCGGCAAAGCGGTCGCCGTGGGTGGTATTCCCCCAGTGCTTCCAGTCCGTCTGCTGACTACCTTCTGCCACTGGCTTCACCGGCACGGCTTCATTGGCCGCGACCAGCGTCTGCGGTTTGAACATCCAACCCGCGCTAACCAGCAGCACCAGGGCAATCACGCCCGCAAGGCCAAAGGCCGGTTTTTTGTTGGCGGAGGCGGTCAGGAAAGGCCAGAGCAGGGCGGCGAGGAAGGCCAGCACGCCAAAGGTAAAGAGCCGTGAGAACAGCGGCCAGAACTCCCAGCCCGCGTCGCTGACGGCCCAGATCGCCGAGGCGATAAACGCCAGGGCATAGAGTACGATGCCGCTGGTGCGGTTTTTAACGATCAATAGTGCAGAGATCAGCATCGCGACGCCCATGATCAGGAAGTAGGCGCTACCTCCCAACGAGACGAGTTTGATACCGGGAATACCAATAGCCAGGCCGATAATTATCAGAAGCCCGGCCAGAAGCCACTTCAGGATCCGGCCGATCCCGTGCGGCGTGCTGCCAGTTGCCATGTCACTCTCCTAAAACCTTTTTGATTACGCGAGCGAACCAAAAAGGTAATTTAAAAAGGTCTTACCGTGTAAAATAGGGTTTTAAATCCACCATGCCGTAATTTTACGAACCATATGGTGAATTCCGCGACATGATAGATCTGTTAAATTGTTTTACGCAATTGTTAAAAAATAATTTGGCACATTTTGTGAGCGGCAAACAAAACGCCCGTCACAAAGACGGGCGTAAGGAGAGGGATATTAAGGATTAAGCGATACGCAAGGTGGACTGGGCCTGAGCTTTGGTCACGCGCACCGGAATCGATTTTGACGTCGGGGTGCCGGTACCGTCTCCAATGCGGGAGAGAGGAACCAGCGGGTTCGTCTCAGGGTAGTAGGCCGCCAGGTTACCACGCGGGATGGCGTAGGCTACCAGTTTGAAATCCTGCACCTGGCGCACAATGCCGTCATCCGTCTCGGTAGTGATATCCACCCGATCGCCATCCTGTAAGTCCAGCGCTGCGATATCATCCGCATGCATAAACAGCACCTCGCGCTGGCCGTAAACGCCACGGTAGCGGTCGTCCAGCCCGTAGATGGTGGTGTTGTACTGATCGTGGGAGCGCAGGGTTTGCAGAATAAACGGCGCATCCTCGCGCACGGAGACCGGCAGCGGCGCGGCGCTGAATTCGGCCTTGCCCGACGGCGTGTTAAATGTCAGCCCGGCGGCGGCGTTGCCCAGCCAGAAGCCGCCCGGTAGATCGCAGCGGGCGTTGAAGTCGGCGAAGCCGGGGAGGGTGGCGGCAATATGGTCGCGGATCAGACTGTAATCATCCGCCAGCGCCAGCCAGTTCACGGCGGCATCGCCAAGCGTGGCGTGGGCGATATTGGCGATAATCGCCGTCTCTGAACGCTGGGTTGTCGCCAGCGGTTTGCCGATCCCTTCAGAAGCGTGAACCATGCTGAAGGAGTCCTCCACAGTGATGAACTGTCGGCCGCTGGCCTGGATATCTTCCTCCGTGCGGCCCAACGTCGGCAGGATCAGCGAGGCCTTACCGGGCATCAGGTGGCTGCGGTTGAGCTTGGTGCTGATATAGACCGTCAGCCCGCAGCGGCGCAGGGCGTCGCAGGTGCGCGGCGTATCCGGCGCGGCGGCGGCGAGGTTGCCCCCGAGGGCGATCAGCACCTTAACCTCATCCCGCAGCATGGCGTTGATTGCATCCACGGTGTGGTGCCCAGGCCTGCGCGGTGGTTCAAAGTTAAAGTGACGGGCGAGGCTGTCCAGCAGCACGGCAGGGGGCTTCTCATCAATGCCCACCGTGCGGTTGCCCTGCACGTTACTGTGGCCGCGAACCGGGCAAAGGCCCGCGCCGGGTTTACCGAGATGGCCGCCGAGCAGCTGCAGGTTGGTGATCTCCCTTACGGTGTCGAGAGAGTGTTTGTGCTGGGTAATGCCCATCGCCCAGGTACAGATCACCCGTTCGGCGCGCTGCCAGATGCCTGCCGCCTCGCGAAGCTGCTGCTCCGTCAGGCCGGACTGCTCCACCAGCGTTGCCCAGGAGGTGGCATCAATTTGCGCAAACCATGCCTCGATGCCCTGGGTGTAACGGGTGATAAATGTCTCATCAAAGATGCCGGGCTGGCCGTCGGCCTGCCGCTGGCGTTGGGTCTCCAGCAGCGCCTTGGCCATGCCGCGCACCGCCGCCATATCGCCGCCAAGGTTAGGCTGATAATAGGAGGAGCTGATGGTGCCTGCCTTCGGGGTGATCACCTCCAGCGGCTTCTGCGGATCGGCGAATCGCTCCAGCCCGCGCTCGCGCAGGGTATTAAAGGTGACGATGCTGGCTCCGCGATCGGCGGCGTGGCGCAGGCTGTGCAGCATACGCGGATGGTTGGTGCCCGGGTTCTGGCCAAAGACAAAGATCGCGTCGGCCTGGTCAAAATCCTTCAGGTGTACCGTGCCTTTCCCGACGCCGATGCTGCGCTTCAGCCCGGCACCGCTCGCCTCATGACACATGTTGGAGCAGTCGGGGAAATTATTGGTCCCGACCATGCGACCAAACAGCTGATAAATATAGGCCGCTTCGTTGCTGGCGCGCCCGGAGGTGTACAGCTCCATCTGATCCGGGTGATCCATCGCCTGGATATGTTGCGCAATCAGCGCCCAGACGGCGTCCCAGCTAATAGGCTCATAGCGGTCGGTGGTAGGGTTATAGCTCAGCGGCTCGGTGAGACGTCCCTGATACTCAAGAAAGTAGTCAGACTGCTGGTTAAGTGCGCTCACGGTGTGGCGGGCGAAGAAGTCGGCGTCAACCTGGCGACGGGTGGCCTCCCAGGTCACGGCCTTAGCGCCGTTTTCACAGAAGCTGAAGGTGCTTTTATTGTCGTCGCCCCAGGCGCAGCCGGGGCAGTCAAAGCCGCGAGCCTTGTTCATGCGCAACAGATTGCGCATATTCTTGAGGGCGTTTTTGCTGTCGATGACGAAGCGGGTCGTTGCTTCCAGAGAGCCAAGCCCGCCGGCAGCGGCGTGGTATGGCTTAATAGCAGATTTGAATTTCATGAATACTTCCAGACGGCGGGTTGCTGGGCCCATAATCAATAACGCGGTTTTATCACACAATTAACGTTATGTTTACCCTTTGCGCAACAATATGCGCAACAATTTGTGTAACAACAGCCGCTGGAAGAGCGCTAAAGCGCACGCTGTGTTAAACCGGCATCGATTTTCGGATCGCGCTAAGCAGCGTTTGCGCCGCCGCCGAAAGCGGGGCGTCGATACGGGTAATAATGCCAATCGGCTCGCCCGCGCCCTGAGCCGGGATCGGCAGCGCCGTCAGCGCCCCCTGTTTGAGATCGTCCTTTACCGCGCCGGAAGGCACAAACCAGACGTAGTTATACTCAACGGTAAGCTGGCGGGAGAGCGAGGCCGACAGCGTTTCGATGCAGCCGGAGGGCAGGGTGCACCCCTGGGCCGCCAGCAGCGCCTCGGTATGCTGGCGCGGGGCGGTGCCCTGCGGGGCAACCACTACCGGCCACTCCATCACCCGGCTGAGCGTCACCGTATCTTTTAATAGAGGGTGATGGGGATGCACTACCAGCTTCAGGGATTCTAAAAACAGCAGCTCGTAGTTCAGGCCGCTCATCATCTCTGGATCTGACATGCGGCCAATACCGATATCCAGCTCGCCGGTTTTCAGACCGGCCAGCAGCATCGGGTTATTCATCGTGGCAACCTGAAGCGTGATGTGCGGCAGGTGGCGATGAAATTCGCCAATCGCCGGCGGCATAATGCCCAGCGCGGCGGTAGGTAGCGCGCCAACGCGCACCACGTCATGGTTCACGCCCTCTTTGTGGTACAGCGCCTGTCCGGCGGTATTCAGCGCGTCCAGCACCCGTACCGCATGGGTCAGGAACTGTTCGCCGACCACGGTGAGGTGCGCCCCCATCCGGCCACGATCGAAGAGCCGCGTGCCGGTTAGTTGCTCCAGCTCGTTAAGGGTTTTCGATAGCGCAGGCTGACTCAGGTTGAGCGTTTCTGCCGCGCGCCCCAGCGTTCCCTGTTGAGCGACGGCGACAAAGGTATGTAAGTGGCGCAAGCGGATGCGCTGACTGAAGAGACCATTTTTTTCCATAACCAATGTTAAAAACAGAGCGCAACCGCTGACAAGAAAAGTTATCTAAATTTGATAACCTGCTAGCAAAATATTATTAACATTTAACCGCTTTGCTCAACGGCCAGGCGTTTGCCCAGCGTGGTGGTATAATTTTTTGTTATGTAACTTACGCTTACACTTTTTGCCCCGATCACACTTTGTAATTTTTTCCCGCGCCGGATGAGGACCTTCTCTACACTCCAGGTAGATAAAGGGGAGAAATGAGATTATGGCGTATACAATCACGGCTGATGAGATCCGGGAAGCATTTTCACAGGCCATGTCGGCCATGTACCAGCAGGAAGTTCCCCAGTACGGCACGCTGCTGGAGCTGGTCGCCGATGTCAATCTGGCGGTACTTGAGAACAACCCTAAGCTGCATGAGCAGCTCGCCAATGCCGATGAGCTGGCGCGTCTCAACGTCGAGCGCCACGGGGCCATTCGCGTCGGTACGCCGCTGGAGCTCTCTACGCTGCGACGACTCTTTGCGGTCATGGGGATGCAGCCGGTAGGCTACTACGATCTCTCCGAGGCAGGGGTGCCGGTGCACTCCACCGCGTTTCGCCCGGTTGATGACGAGGCGCTGTGCCGCAATCCGTTTCGCGTCTTTACCTCGCTCCTGCGGCCCGAGCTGATTGAGAGCGAGTCGCTGCGCCAGCGCGCGAAAGCGATTCTGGCTAAGCGTTCGATTTTCACCCCGCGCTGTCTGGAGCTGCTGGATTGCTTTGAGCAGCAGGGGGGATTCACGGCGGCTCAGGCCAGCGAGTTTGTTCAGCAGGCGCTGGAGACCTTTCGCTGGCATCAGCATGCCACCGTTGACTACGACACCTATCACGCGCTGCACAGCGAGCACCGGCTGATTGCTGACGTTGTCTGCTTTCCCGGCTGCCACATTAACCATTTGACTCCGCGCACGCTGGATATCGATCGGGTCCAGGCCCTGATGCCGGAGTACGGTATTGAACCGAAAGTGCTTATCGAAGGGCCGCCCCGGCGTGAGGTGCCGCTCCTGCTGCGGCAAACCAGCTTCAAGGCGCTGGAGGAGCCGGTGCTGTTTGCCGGCGAGCATCGGGGAACCCACAGCGCGCGCTTCGGTGAGATCGAGCAGCGTGGCGCGGCCCTGACGCCAAAAGGACGGGCGCTCTACGACAGGCTGCTGGCCGAGGCGGGCACCGGAAAAGATAACCTGATCCACCAGCATCACCTGCAGGAGAAGTTCAAAGCCTTTCCCGACAGTGAGCTGATGCTACGCCGTCAGGGGCTGGCCTACTTCCGCTACCGCCTGACGCCCACCGGAGAGGGCCATCGTCACGCCTTTGGTCCAGGAGACGATCCACAGCCGCTGATCGAGCGCGGCTGGGTAGTAGCGCAGCCCATCACCTACGAAGATTTTCTGCCGGTCAGCGCGGCAGGGATTTTCCAGTCCAATCTTGGCAATGAAACTCAGCAGCGTCAGCATGGTAATGCCAGCCGTGAGGCGTTTGAGCAGGCGCTGGGCTGTTCGGTACTGGATGAGTTTGCGCTTTACCAGGCAGCGGAGGTGCGCAGCCTGCGGCGTTGTGGACTAGTGTAAAACTCTCATTGGATTCTGCGACAAAGTTGTCTAGAGTGGGCGTGCTTTTATTGCCGCTGTTTCGCTTGCGGGCGGAGCGCTTTCACACGACCAAAAGGACGTTTTCTCAGGCATGAACCGCAGACGTTTTTTAAAATCTTCTATGATACTGGCCGCTGCGAGCGGGACATCAGGACTCGCCTCGCTCTTTTCCCGCGCTGCCTTTGCAGCGGAACCCGGCATTGCCGATGGTCAAAGCCATCGTTTTGATTTTTCCAGCCTGCAGGCGACGGCGCACGATCTGGCCCAAACGCCGTGGGGAGGCGCGCCGCGTGCGCTGCCCGAGACGCTCGCCACCCTGACGCCGCAGGCTTACAACAGCATTCAGTACGATGCAAAGCAGTCGCTATGGAACAACGTAGAGGGCCGCCAGCTTGACGTGCAGTTCTTCCACGTGGGGATGGGCTTCCGCCGCCGGGTGCGCATGTTCTCGTTGGATCCCTCCAGCCAACAGGCCCGTGAGATCCACTTCCGGCCGGAGTTGTTTAACTACCACGACGCAGGCGTTGATACCAAACAGCTCGAGGGGCAGAGCGATCTCGGCTTCGCCGGTTTCCGCGTGTTTAAGGCCCCGGAGCTGGCCCGTCGGGATATCGTCTCCTTCCTTGGGGCAAGCTACTTCCGCGCGGTTGACAGTACCTACCAGTACGGCCTCTCCGCCCGCGGCGTGGCGATCGACACCTTTACCGATACCCCCGAAGAGTTTCCGGACTTCACCTCGTTCTGGTTCGAAACGGCGAAACCCACGGACACCACCTTTACCGTCTATGCCCTGCTGGACAGCCCGAGCCTGACCGGCGCGTATAAATTCGTGATCCACTGCGAGCAAAACCAGGTGATCATGGAGGTGGATAACCATCTCTACGCCCGCAAGAACATCAAACAGCTGGGGATCTCACCGATGACCAGCATGTTCAGCTGCGGCAACAACGAGCGGCGCATGTGCGACACCATTCACCCGCAGATCCACGACTCTGACCGTCTGGCGATGTGGCGGGGTAATGGGGAGTGGATTTGCCGCCCGCTCAATAACCCGCAGAAGTTACAATTTAACGCCTTCGACGATAACAACCCGAAAGGCTTTGGGCTGCTGCAGTTGGATCGCGACTTCTCCCACTATCAGGACGTGATGGGCTGGTACAACAAGCGCCCAAGCCTGTGGGTCGAGCCGCGCAATAGCTGGGGCAAGGGGAGCGTTAACCTGATGGAGATCCCCACGACCGGTGAGACGCTGGATAACATCGTCTGCTTCTGGCAGCCGGAAAAACCGGTCAAAGCCGGGGACAGTCTCGCCTTCCAGTACCGCCTCTACTGGAGCGCGCAGCCGCCGGTGCATACGCCGCTGGCCCGCGTGCTGGCGACCCGCACCGGCATGGGCGGCTTCCCGGAAGGATGGGCACCTGGCGAGCACTATCCGCAGGTGTGGGCCCGCCGTTTCGCCATCGACTTTGCCGGAGGCAACATCAAAGAGGCCGCCCCGAGGGGCATTGAGCCCGTGATCACCCTCTCTAACGGTGAGGCGAAGCAGGTGGAAATCCTCTACGTGGAGCCGTTTGACGGCTATCGCATCCAGTTCGACTGGTATCCCACTAACGACGCCACCGATCCGGTGGAGATGCGCATGTTCCTGCGCTGCCAGGGCGAGGCGGTCAGCGAAACCTGGCTCTATCAATACTTCCCGCCAGCCCCGGACAAGCGGACCTACGTTGATGACCGCGTGATGCGCTAGGTTAAGGAGAGAAGATGCAGACCAGTACGGATGAGCTGATCCCCGTTAGTGACACCCTGAATCTGTGCGCCATTGATGAGCGTTTCGTCAGCGAGCTGTATCAGCTGGTGGTGAAGAACCGGGCGTGGCTCCAGCAGTCGCTAAACTGGCCGCAGTATGTTGCCAGCGAAGAGGACTCACTGAAAAACGCCCAGAGTAACATCATGCTGCACCAGCGTGGGTATGCCAAAATGTTCCTGATTGTGCAGCAGGAGACCCTCGTCGGCGTGCTGTCGTTTAACGCCATCGAGCCGCTGAACAAAACCGCTTATATTGGTTACTGGCTGGATGAAGGGCATCAGGGGCAGGGCATTCTCTCCCAATCGCTGGAGGCGTTTATTCAGCACTATGCCCAGAGCGGCGAGATCCGGCGCTTTGTGATCAAGTGCCGGGTGGATAACGCTGCCAGCAATCGGGTAGCCCAGCGCGCGGGTTTCGTGCTGGAGGGCTGCCTGAAAGAGGCCGAGTTCCTCAACGGCCGCTATGACGATCAAAACCTCTACGCGCGGATTATCGACGCCTAGAGTGCCCCCAGCAGCGGCGTGCGGGTAATACGCTCCGCGCCGCTCATCACCTTCGGACCGCGCAGGTGAATAGACTCTTCCTCCAGGGCGGTCACCGCCGCATCGCCGCTAATCTCAATATGTCCCTCGATCAGTAGATTGCCCCTGAGCTGCGCCCGGCCTTGAACGAGAACATAGTCGTCCAGCACCAGCGGTCCGCCGCTGAGCCGCGCTTCACCCCCGACGCGCACGTGGTGCTTCAGCACGCAGTTGCCCTCTACCACCGCATTCTCTGCTACCTGAGCGCTGTAGCGTAGGGTGGGAATGGCATCTTCCCCGCGTCCGGCGACCAGACGGGCGCGATCGTATACCCTGGCGCAGTCGCAGACCCAGACGTCGTTCTCCTCATTGCCATCCAGCAGGGCGAAGTCGAAGACCTCTGCGCGATGCTCAACGAAGGCGTAATTGACGATGGCGTCGCCGTAAATCTGCGCCTGGTGCAGGATGCGGGAGTGGTTCACCGTGGCCCGGTCGTAGATGCGCAGGGTGGCGTCGTGATCGAGGGTGAGACCACGGGCGGCAATAATCTCGCTGCCGTTGAGGATCCGTGCATCGTCGCCGAGCAGACACTCGCCGCTCACCCGCGACCGCTGCACCAGCACGTTGCCGCTCAGACGCGCCCCTCGACAGATTTCCGACCCATCAACCCAGGCATGGCCGCTAATCTCTACCCCGTCGTAAATGGTGCAGGACTGGCTAATGCGGGCGCAGTCGCGTATCCGGCTGCCGCCGAACACCATGCTGTTCTCATCGTAGATCCAGCAGCTGTCCTGCTGGCTTAGCACCTGCTCATCCTCTACCCAGCCGCCCAGCGTGCCGGCCTGGACATCATGAAAATCCCGCAGGGCGACGATCTGGTGCAGGATAACGTGCCGCTTTTCACCGTTATCCTGATAGCTAAATGAGCGGCTGGCATCGCTCAGGCGATACTTATTCATTGTTGGTTTTCCACTGATGGCCTTAGATAAACGTAGCAAACTTTGCCGCTCTGGCTATTGCAAAGGAATTTCAATAAAATGCATTTAAAATATCATTTTAAATTTCCCGCCACGTAAGGATGGATCATGGCCCAGGTTGATGAGAATTACTTCACTGAAAAATATGGTTTAACCCGCACCCATTCTGAGGTGCTGGCTGCGGCGGGGCGGGTTCCACCGGGCAAAACGCTCGATCTCGGCTGCGGCAATGGTCGTAACAGCCTCTACCTTGCCGCTAACGGTTACAGTGTCACGGCATGGGACAAGAATCCCATGAGCATCGCCAATATCGAACGTATTAAGGCAGCTGAGGGACTAACTAATCTTGAGATCGCCACCGTCGACCTCAACGCGATGAGCTTTGAGGGAGAGTATGACTTTATTCTCTCCACCGTGGTGATGATGTTCCTTGAGCCGCAAACCATCCCTGGCCTGATTGCCAATATGCAACGCACTACCGTACCGGGGGGCTATAACCTGATTGTCGCCGCGATGGACACGGACGATTTTCCCTGCACGGTCGGCTTCCAGTTTGCCTTTAAAACCGGAGAGCTGGCGGAGTACTACACCGGCTGGGAAGTCGTAAAATACAATGAAGACGTCGGTGAGCTACACCGCACCGACGCCAATGGCAACCGCATCAAGCTGCGCTTCGCCACGCTGCTGGCCCGTAAACCCGCTTAGCGGGCCGCCAGCAGACAGAGCTGAAGCGCGACGTTGTAGGACGCCTCGAAGGATTTCAGCGGCAGGAACTCAAAGCGCGAGTGGAAGTTGTGCGCACCGGTGAAGAAGTTCGGGGTCAGCAGCCCCTTCGCCGAGAGCGCTGCGCCGTCGGTTCCGCCGCGCATCGGGGTTGGCTTCGGCGTAATGCCCAGGCTCTCCATTGCCTCAAACATCAGATCGATGGCGCGGCGATCCTCGCCCACGGCGTTGCTGATGTTGCTGTAGACGTCCTCGATCTCATACTCCACCTTCGCGGTGGGGTGCTGCGCGGCAATACGCTGCGCCACCTCGCCAATCTGCCGCTTGCGCTCCTCAAAGCGTTCTTTATCGAAATCGCGGATGCTGGCGCTGAGAACGGCGTGGCCCTGTACTGCTTCCATACCGTTGAACCAGGTATAGCCCTCGCGGCCTGCGGTATGCTCCGGCGTCTGCTGGCGATCGAAATGGCTGATGTAGTCCGTGGCCATCAGCAGGGGGTTGACCAGTACGCCCTTAGCTGACATGGGGTGCGCCGTGACGCCGGTAAAGCGGATCTTCGCCTGGGCGGCGTTAAAGTTCTCGTAAACAATCTCCCCCAGCTCGCAGCAGTCGATGGTCCAGGCAAACTCGACGTCGAAACGCTTAAGATCCAGCGCCTTGGCCCCGCGCAGGCCTACCTCCTCATCGGGCACAAAGGCCACCACGATATCGCCATGCTGATGCTCTGCGGTCAGATTCTCCAGCAGGGTCATGACTACCGTTACCGCCGCCTTGTTATCCGCGCCCAGCACGCTGGTGCCGTCGCTAAAGATAATCTCTTCCCCTGGGTAGGCTAGAATTTCCGGGTGCTCGGCGGTGCGCAGCCAGATATCCTGCTGGGCATTCAGACAGAGATCTGTGCCGGTAAACTGCAGGATCTGTGGATGAATATCCGGCGACAGTCCGACGTCTACGGTATCGATATGGGTAATAAAACCGATGCGCGGCGCGCCTGCCACATTGCCCTTTTTAACCGCCGTCACGGTGGCGTAGTCGTCGATCACAATCTCTTCTAATCCCAGCGTTTTTAGCTCGTCGGCCAGCACGCGGGCCATCTCATACTGGCCCGCTGTGGTAGGCAGGGTGGTAGCAGACGCATCGCTCTGGCTGGTGATAGCAAGGTAGCTAAAAAAGCGTTGGGTTAATTGTCTGGCGAGTGGCGATGACATAGTGGATCCTTCTTTATTTGTTTTATCAGGTGCTTACGGTGTGACTTTAATGTTATGTATTAACGGGCAAACAACAAGCACTTATTGATAGCACGCTAAGATAGCCGGATAAACGACAGGATAAAGATGATAAGCAAACCCACAACACTTGCACTGGCGTTGGCCGCGCTCACGGTCAGTTCTACCGTGGCAGCGAAGACGCTGGTTTACTGTTCGGAAGGATCGCCTGAAAACTTTAACCCTCAACTTTACACCTCGGGAACCAGCGTCGATGCCAGCGCCGTGCCGGTCTACAACCGGCTGGTTGAGTTTAAGGTCGGTACCACGGAGTTAGAGCCTGGCCTCGCCGAACGCTGGGACGTCAGCGAAGATGGTAAAACCTACACCTTCCATCTGCGCAAAGGAGTGAAGTTCCAGAGCAATAAATACTTTACCCCGACGCGAGACTTCAACGCCGACGACGTGATCTTCTCGTTCATGCGGCAGAAGGATCCGAATCATCCCTATCACAACGTCTCTAACGGTAACTACTCCAACTTTGAGAGCCTGGAGTTTGGCAAGCTGATTACCAGCATCGATAAAGTCGACGACCATACCGTGCGCTTTACGCTTGCGCATCCGGAAGCACCGTTCGTGGCGGATCTGGCGTGGTATTTTGCCTCGATCCTGTCGGCCGAGTATGCCGACGCCATGCTGAAGGCGGGCACGCCGACCCGCGTCGATATGGACCCTATCGGCACCGGCCCGTTCAGGCTGGCACAGTATCAGAAGGACTCCCGCATCCTGTTTACCGCTTTCCCCGAGTACTGGCAGGGCAAGGCCAAACTTGACCGGCTGGTGTTCAGCATCACCCCTGACGCCTCGGTGCGCTACGCCAAGCTGGAGAAGAACGAGTGTCAGGTGATGGCCTTCCCGAACCCGGCGGATCTGCCGCGAATGCGCGAAAACCCCAATATCAACCTGATGAGCAAGGCCGGGTTAAATACGGGCTTCCTCGCCCTCAACACGCAGAAAGCGCCACTGGATAACGTCAAGGTACGCCAGGCGCTGGCGATGGCGATCAACAAGCCGGCGATTATCGATGCGGTGTTCCAGGGCACCGGCACGGCGGCGAAAAACCTGCTGCCGCCGGGGGTCTGGAGCGCCGACAGCGACCTTAAGGATTACGACTATAACCCGGAGCAGGCCAAAGCCCTGCTGGCCGAGGCGGGCTTTAGCAAGGGCTTAAGCATTGACCTGTGGGCGATGCCGGTTCAGCGTCCCTACAACCCGAACGCCAAGCGTATGGCGGAGATGATCCAGGCCGACTGGGCGAAGATTGGCGTGCAGGCGAAAATCGTCACCTTTGAGTGGGGCGAGTACCTCAAGCGCGTGAAGGGTGGTGAGCACCAGGCGGCGCTGATGGGCTGGACCACGGCCACTGGCGATCCGGATAACTTCTTCGGCCCGCTGTTTACCTGCCAGTCGGCGGACGGCGGATCCAACTCGGCGAAGTGGTGCTATCAGCCATTTGATAAGCTTATTGCCGAAGCGAAAGGCATCACCGATCGGTCTCAGCGTACTGCTCTCTACAAGCAGGCCCAGCAGATGATGCATGACCAGATGCCCGCCGTGATGATTGCCCACTCGACGATTTTCGAACCGGTGCGCAAAGAGGTGCAGGGGTATGAGATCGATCCCTTTGGCAAACACATTTTTTATCAGGTCGATTTAAAAAAATAATCAACCCATGCCTGCGGTCATGCGCAGGCATGATTTTTGGTAAAAGGGTGAGCCAGCGCTCTTTTAGTCACAACGACCCTAATCAAGTTTTGCTATAACTCCGTATGCATCGTCATAATTCCAGGAATAAATACATGCGTACTCACTCATTGATTCAGGTCGCAGTACTGTCGGGGCTGCTGGCTCTGACAGGGTGCTCGTCGAAAGTTACACAGCCCGAAAAGTATTCCGGTTTCTTAAAAGATTATTCAAATCTGAAAGAGGCGACCTCCGCCTCGGGGAAACCGGTCCTGCGCTGGGTTGATCCGTCGTTTGATGACAGCAAATACGATAGCATCGTCTACAACCCCATTACCTACTATCCGCAACCTAAACCCACCACGCAGATTGGTCAGGATACCCTCAACGGCCTGCTGACCTACACCAATACCAAGCTGAAAGCTGCCGCTGCCCAACGCAAGCCGCTGGTGGCTAAGCCCGGTCCGCGCAGCCTGATTTTCCGTGGCGCGATCACCGGCGTCGACTCCAGTAAAGAGGGGTTGCAGTTCTATGAGGTGATCCCAATTGCGATGGTGGTAGCAGGCACCCAGGCCGCCACCGGTCACCGTACCATGGATACCGCGCTCTATTTTGAGGGCGAGCTGATTGACGCCGCTACCAACAAACCGGTGATCAAAGTGGTGCGTAAAGGCGAGGGTAAAGATCTCAATAACCAGAATACACCGCTTACCGTCGATACCCTCAAGCAGGTGGTGGACGATCTGGCCAGCGATGCGGCGCTGTTCCAGGTTAAAAAACCGTAGTCAGCGAAGCGCCATCCCGGTGATGGCGCTTCTCTTTTCCCTCACGCCGAGCGCGGCCGCCCGTGCCAGACGCGCAGCAGACTCTCTGGCCGGGTAAACATCACCAGATTACCCACCAGGATCAGCGCCAGCCCCACCACGGCATTGCTCTCCCAGCGGTACCCTTCAAACAGGGTAGAGAGCGTTAACGCCACCAGCGGAAAGAGCAGCGTGCTGTAGGCGGCTTTGCTCGCCCCGATGCGACCCACCAGCGTAAAATAGACCCCAAAGCCAACGACCGATCCGAACAGCGCCAGGTAAACCAGCGCGCTGAGGTAGCTCACCGTCCACTCGGGCGTGAAGCTGTCGCCCCGTACCAGGGCAATAAAACCCATAATCAGCGTGCCGTAGAACATGGCCCAGCCGTTGGTGGTCATGGTCTCCAGCCCTTTACGCTGGTGACGCAGGCTGATCATATTGCCCAGCGAGAAGCCCAGGGTGCCCAGCGCAGACAGGCCAATGCCCAGCAGCAGGTTAACGTTCAGCTCTTTCGCCAGCAGATCCTGCCAGAAGAGGGCGACGATGCCGGTCAGGCCCAGCGCAGCGGCAAGAAAGAAGCGAGCTGGCGGGCGCTGCCCAAAGAAGATAAAGCTGTTTATCGCGTTGAACAGCACTGCCATGGAGAAGATGACCGACTCAAGGCCGGTGTTGATCCACGCCGCAGCGGTGTAAAAGCACCAGAAGTTGAAGCCAAACACGCAGCCGCCCTGCACCATACACATCAGGTGATCCCGGAGCGTCAGGGCGCGCAGCCGCTTAAGCACCAGCAGGGTCAGCAGCATGATGGCCGAGGCCAGCGCGAAGCGCCAGAAGATGGAGACCGGCGCAGCGACCGACCCCTGCTGCAAATGGATAGCAATCCACGTCGTTCCCCAAATCACCACCACCAGGCCATACATTAATGCGTTCATCGTGCGCTGCTCTCCATCGTTAAAAACCCTATTGTTGAGCGTGGCGGGCGGTGACGCTTGCAGGGGATTGCGGGAGACTTGCAAATTCTTGCGGTTTTTTGGCGGTCAGAGGGCGGCAACGCTTTCATCCGTGCCGCACTCTTCATACACTAAGGATCTGGTTAATCACTTGTTAATGTGGCAATGGCAGAAACCTACGGTGCTTTTGAAAACCTGCGCAGGCATAGCGCGGTGCTGAAAAATTCAGTGGCCCTGAATAATGGCATGCAGCTGGCCGCATGGTCCAACAAGCGCGATCGCATTACCCAATATTGCGATCACCACACGTTGAGCCTCTACGTTGCCGACGGCTATGAGAGCTACCATAAAACCCGCAGCGGCTGGCAAAACGGCGGCGGGCCGGATCGGTTTTGTCTTCTGCCGAAAGAGAGTGAATCGACCTGGGATATTCGCGACGATCTCTCCTTCGTGCACCTCTACTGCACCGATGCGCACCTGCGCAGCGTGGGGGAGCAGATCTGGGATCGCAGCCCGGCCACGCTGACGCTGGATGAGAAGACCTTTGGTCAGGATGCGCAGATCACCGCCCTCTATCGCCAGTTTTTGCTCGACTGCGACTGGCAGCAGCAGGCCAACCAGCTTACCCTGAGCACGGCATCGACGCTGCTGCTGACCCATATTATTCAGCGCTACAGCAGCGTGCAGTGGCGCATGCCGAGCAGCACCGGCGGGCTGGCGCCGTCGGTGCTGCGTAACGTGCTGGAGTATATCGACGCCCATCTTGCCGAGCCGCTGACTCTTGCCGATCTCGCCAGCCAGGCGTCCTTGAGCGAATACCATTTTGCCCGCATGTTTCGTCACTCCTCCGGGCTTGCGCCGCACCAGTATGTGATGCAGCGGCGGATGCACCAGGCCCGGGATAGGGTATGCCACACGGCGCTGCCGCTGACCGATATCGCCCTCGGATGCGGGTTCAGCTCCGCCAGCCACTTCAGTAACCGTTTCAAAAGCGTGTTTGGCGTGACACCGTCACAAATGCGCGCGGCGTACGCCTGACAGGGCGGCAAAGCAGATCCCGCCCACCAGCAGACCCCAGAATGCCGACCCGATGCCCAGCAGCGTCACGCCGCTGGCGGTAACCAGAAAGGTGACTACCGCGGCATCGCGCTCGCGTTCGTTTACCAGCGCCTGATGCAGGCTGCCGCCGATCGTACCCAGCAGCGCCAGCCCTGCTAGGGTCTGGATCCAGCTCAGCGGCAGGGCAGCCATTAGTCCGCTTATCGAGCCGCCAAACAGGCCCGCCAGCAGATAGAAGACGCCTGCGGCAGCGGCAGCCTGCCAGCGTCTCTCCGCATCCGGGTGCGCATCCGGGCTTTGACAGATGGCGGCGGTGATGGCGGCGATACAGACGGAGTAGACCCCAAATACGCTGCCCAGCAGCGCCAGCCCGCCGGTAAAGACCATCAGCGGCGAGGCGGGAACATGATAGCCAGCAGCCTGCATAGTGGCGAAACCGGGCGCGTTTTGCGAGGCCATCGTCGCCAGGAAAAAGGGCAGGCCCACGCTGATTAAGGTGGTCAGAGTAAAGCGAGGGGCAATTATCTCGGGCATCACCACCGAAAAGTGCAGTGCAGACGTGACAACGTCACCGTGTAGCCAGGCCACGAATGCGCCTGTAATCAGAGTGGCAATAATGGCGTAGCGCGGCGCTAGCGCTTTGCAGAGCAGCCATGCCAGCAACATGCTGACACATAAACTGAAATCGCTCTGTAAATTAGTAAAGGCCTGCAATCCAAAACGCAGTAAGATACCGGCCAGCATCGCTGCCGCCAGCGAGTGCGGGACAATCTTCATCAGTCGGGCAAAGAGGCCGGTAAGGCCGCAGAGCAGGATCAGGGCATTAGCAAAGATAAATACCCCGACGGCCTCGTTGAGGGTGGCCCCGTCAAGGCTGGTAGCGAGCAGCGCCGCGCCGGGGGTTGACCAGGCGGTGAGCACCGGAACGCGGTAGCGCAGGGTCAGCACAAGAGTGCTAATACCCATTGCCAGCCCCAGCGCCGTCATCCAGCCGGCGATTTGCACCGGGCTGGCACCGGCGACGCTGGCGGCCTGCCAGATAATGGCCGCTGAGCTGGCATAGCCCACCAGCACCGCCACAAAACCTGCCAGCAGGGTGGAAAAGGGAAAGGGACGCAGGGGCATAAGGACTCCATGTACGCTATCACGGTAGATAAAAATAGCACTGTGCGTTATAACGTACAACAGGCCATTCACGCACGAGGGAGGGAGAGTATGGATCTGCCACAGTATCTGTCTGCGACACTGAAAACGCTGCGCCAGAGCCGGGGCTGGAGCCTTTCGCGCCTCGCCACGGAAACCGGCGTCTCGAAAGCGATGCTCGGCCAGATCGAGCGTAATGAATCCAGCCCCACGGTGGCTACGCTATGGAAAATCGCTACCGGGCTAAACGTACCGCTCTCCACGTTTATCACCGCAGCGGACGCCAGCGCGCCGCAGGCCTACGATCCTGACCAGCAGGCGATGACCATTACGCCGATTTTCCCGTGGGATAGCGAGCTGCGCTTTGACCACTTTTCGGTAACCCTTGCCCCCGGCGCGTTCAGCGAGTCCACGCCGCACGAGCAGGGTGTCATTGAACATGTGGTGGTGATTTCCGGCACGCTGGAGATGCGGATCGACGGCGAGTGGCAGACGCTACAGGCGGGAAGCGGGCTCAGGTTTGCCGGGGATAAAACCCATGCCTACCGCAACAGCAGCGGACAGACCACCCAGTTTCACTCTCTGATCCACTATCCAAAAGAGCGAGTGGCGCGAAAAATAACGACCCATAGCCCTGACGCACCCTAACAAGACGGCGTCAGCATAGCGAAAATGTTTTCGTCCGGGCCAGCTTCTCACTACAATAGCGGCCATTTTGTTGATCACGGATAATAACGACCCTATGCGCCTGCCCACTCATCATCTTGAACTGTTAAGCCCGGCCCGCGACACCGCCATCGCCCGCGAGGCTATCCTGCACGGGGCCGATGCGGTCTATATCGGCGGTCCCGGCTTTGGTGCACGCCATAATGCCAGCAACAGCCTGCGTGATATCGCCGAGCTGGTGCCTTTTGCCCATCGCTATGGGGCAAAAATCTTTATTACCCTGAATACCATTCTGCATGATGATGAGCTGGAGCCGGCCCGGCGCCTGATTACCGACCTCTATGAGACCGGCGTCGATGCGCTGATCGTGCAGGATATGGGCGTGCTGGAGCTGGATATTCCCCCCATCGAGCTGCACGCCAGCACCCAGTGCGATATCCGCAGCGTAGAGAAGGCGAAGTTTCTCTCCGACGTCGGCTTCTCGCAGATCGTTCTGGCCCGTGAGCTGAACCTGCAGCAGATCCGTGCTATCCACGAGAGCACTGACGCCACCATCGAGTTCTTTATCCACGGTGCACTGTGCGTAGCCTATTCCGGGCAGTGCAACATCTCTCACGCCCAGACCGGGCGCAGCGCGAACCGGGGCGACTGCTCGCAGGCCTGCCGTCTTCCCTACACCCTGAAAGACGATCAGGGCCGGGTGGTGTCGTTTGAAAAGCATCTCCTGTCGATGAAGGACAATGACCAGACCGCCAACCTCGGAGCGCTGATCGACGCCGGGGTGCGCTCCTTTAAGATTGAGGGGCGCTACAAAGATATGAGCTACGTGAAAAACATCACCGCTCACTACCGGCAGATGCTGGACGCTATCATTGAGGAGCGGGGCGACCTGGCGCGTTCCTCAGCGGGGCGCACCGAGCACTTCTTTATCCCGTCGACGGACAAAACGTTCCATCGCGGCAGCACCGACTATTTCGTTAACGCCCGTAAGATCGACATCGGCGCATTTGATTCGCCGAAGTTTATCGGTCTGCCGGTGGGTGAAGTGCTGAAGGTAGGCAAAGATTATCTCGACGTTGACGCCAGCGAGACGCTAGCGAATGGCGATGGGTTAAACGTGCTGATTAAGCGTGCGATTGTCGGCTTTCGCGCCAATACGGTAGAGAAAACCGGCGAAAACCGCTATCGCGTGTGGCCGAACGAGATGCCCGCCGATCTCTACAAGGTGCGGCCGAATCATCCCCTTAACCGTAACCTCGATCACAACTGGCAGCAGGCGCTGACCAAAACCTCCAGCGAGCGCCGCGTTGGCGTGGATATCGAGCTGGGCGGCTGGCAGGAGCAGCTGATCCTTACCCTGACCAGCGAAGAGGGAGTGAGCATTACCCATACGCTGGAGGGCGAGTTTGCCGACGCCACCAACGCTGAAAAGGCGCTCAGCCAGCTGCACGATGGCCTGGCCAAGCTGGGGCAGACTATCTACTACGCCCGCGATATTCGCGTCAACCTGCCGGGCGCGCTGTTTGTCCCTGCCAGCCAGCTGAACCAGCTGCGCCGCGAGGCCGTAGAGCTGCTTGATAGCGCCCGTCTGGCAAACTACCCGCGCGGCAGCCGCAAAGCCGTGGCGACACCAGCCCCGGTCTACCCGGATACCCATCTCTCGTTCCTGGCGAACGTCTACAACGAGAAGGCGCGCACTTTCTATCACCGTTACGGCGTGCAGCTGATTGATGCCGCCTACGAGGCGCATGAAGAGAAGGGCGACGTGCCGGTGATGATCACCAAGCACTGCCTGCGCTTTGCCTTTAACCTCTGTCCGAAGCAGGCGAAGGGATCGATTAAGAGCTGGAAAGCGACGCCGATGCAGCTGGTACACGGCGATGAAGTGTTGACCCTGAAGTTTGACTGCCGTCCATGTGAGATGCACGTGATTGGCAAAATGAAAAACCATATCCTCAAGATGCCCCAGCCGGGCAGCGTTGTGGCCTCCATCAGCCCGGATGAGCTGATGAAGACCATGCCAAAACGCAAAGGGTAAGACCCAGAGTAGGCCCGGCAGGCGTAAGCGCCGCCGGGCAAGTCGGTCAGTGAGACTTAAACCCCGCCGCCGACATCAGCAGGCGAAACGCCATGCTGACCGCAGTAAGCGCCAGCACGCTGGCGACCCAGATAGCAATCAGCCAGAACAGCCGTTTCACGAAACGCGGTGCCGCCATCAGTGGTACCCCTCCCCAGGCTGAACTTTGCCCCGGAACACATAGTAGCTCCACGCGGTATACACCAGGATCAGCGGAATAATCAGCAGCGCGCCCACCAGCATAAAGCCCTGGCTTTGCGGCGGCGAGGCGGCATCCCACAGGGAGATACTGGGCGGGATAATATTCGGCCAGATGCTGATCCCGAGTCCGCTAAAGCCGAGGAATACCAGCCCCAGGGTCAGCACGAACGGTAAGGTGTGATGGGCATGGTTACTCAGGCTGCGCCACTGCCAGAAGCTGAGCAGGAGCACCAGCAGCGGCACCGGCAGGAAGAAGAACAGGTTCGGCACGCTGAACCAGCGGTCGGCGATGCCCTGGTGGGTCAGCGGCGTCCAGAGGCTGATCACGCCAATGGTCACCAGCAGCGCTAGCAGCAGCTGTTTCGCCCTGTGTCGCATCGTCTCCTGCAATGCGCCACCGCTCTTCATGACCATCCAGGTGGCACCGAGCAGAGCGTAGGCGATGGTTAACCCCAGGCCGCAGAAGAGGTTAAACGCCGTTAGCCAGTCCAGCGCGCCGCCGCTAAAGCGCCGGCCGGTCACCTCAAAGCCGTTCAGTACCGCGCCAACCACCACGCCCTGGGCGAAGGTGGCGACGATCGATCCGAAAATAAACGACTTATCCCAGAACGGACGGTGGGCAGGCGTGGCCTTGAAGCGAAACTCGAACGCCACGCCGCGGAAGATCAGTCCCGCCAGCATGATGGTCAGCGGAATGGTCAGCGCGTCGGTAATCACCGCGTAGGCCAGCGGGAACGCGCCAAACAGGCCCGCGCCCCCCATGACTAACCAGGTTTCGTTGCCATCCCAGACCGGCGCGACGCTGTTGACCATCACGTCACGATCTTCACCGTTACGAATGAGGGGAAACAGAATACCGATCCCGAGATCGAAGCCGTCCATCACGATATACATCAGCGTGGCGAAGACGATTATCACAAACCAGATAACTGACAGATCGATACCCATTATTTGTTCTCCTCTGTCTCTAACGACTCACCGGCTGCAGAGAGCGGACGCGCCGGGCGGCCCTCTGTCGGGTGACGATCTTCGGGCTGCGGACCGGCCTTGATCAGTCTGCCGATATAGACATACCCCACGCCAAAGACGGCGGAGTAGACCACAAAGAATCCCAGCAGGGTCAGGCTCATCTGCAAGGTGCTGTGTTGCGAGACGGCATCAATGGTGCGCAGCTGGCCGTAGACCACCCACGGCTGGCGTCCCACCTCGGTGGTCACCCAGCCCGCCAGCAGGGCGATCAGCCCGGCAGGCCCCATCCACAGGGCGAAGTGATGAAACGGTCGGGAGGTGTAGAGACGGCCCTTGTAGCGCAGCCACAGCCCGACCACGCCCAGCAGCAGCATCAGCAGACCCATCGCCACCATCAGGCGGAACGACCAGAAGACAATGGTGGAGTTAGGGCGATCTTCTTTCGGGAATGACTTGAGCGCCGGCACCTGCTTATCCAGACTGTGGGTCAGGATCAGGCTGCCGAGGGCAGGAATTTCCAGCCCGTAGCGGGTGCGCTCCTGCTCCATATCCGGCCAGCCAAACAGCAGCAGCGGAGTGGGTTCACCGGGCGGGTTTTCCCAGTGCCCCTCGATGGCGGCGATCTTCGCTGGCTGATGCTCCAGGGTGTTCAGACCATGCATATCGCCCACCACGGCCTGGATCGGGGCCACCACCAGCGCCATCCACAGCGCCATAGAGAACATCTTGCGGATAGCGGGCGTATTGTTGCCTTTGAGAAGGTGCCAGGCACCCGAGGCACCCACAAACAGCGCGCTGCTCAGGAAGGCCGCGATAGACATATGGAGCAGGCGGTAGGGGAACGACGGGTTAAAGATGACCTTGAACCAGTCAACCGGGATCACCTGGCCGTTGACAATCTCATAGCCCTGCGGGGTATGCATCCAGCTGTTGGAAGCGAGGATCCAGAAGGTCGACATCAGCGTGCCGAGGGCCACCATGCAGGTCGAGAAAAAGTGCAGGCCGGGGCCGACCTTGTTCCAGCCGAAGAGCATTACGCCGAGGAAGCCAGCCTCAAGGAAGAAGGCCGTCAGCACCTCATAGGTGAGCAGCGGCCCGGTAATGCTCCCGGCAAACTGCGAGAAGCCACTCCAGTTGGTACCAAACTGGTAGGCCATCACCAGACCTGAAACGACGCCCATCCCAAAGTTGACGGCGAAAATTTTCACCCAGAAGAGATACAGCGTTCGCCAGACCTGATTTTGCGTCTTGAGCCACAGGGCCTCAAGCACCGCCAAATAGCTGGCCAGCCCGATAGTAATAGCGGGAAATAAAATATGGAATGAGACGGTAAAGGCGAATTGAATTCGCGCCAGATGGAACGCGTCTAGATCAAGCATGCAGGACTCCGCGCACAATTTAAGTTATGTCAGCGAAAGTATAGGTGATGTCAATGAATGCGGGCAGAAACAGCACCCGAACTTAAAAGC
Source organism: Pseudescherichia sp. L3 (assembly GCF_024656065.1). NCBI lineage: Bacteria > Pseudomonadati > Pseudomonadota > Gammaproteobacteria > Enterobacterales > Enterobacteriaceae > Pseudescherichia > Pseudescherichia sp. L3. The sequence continues at coordinate 1,347,698 of NZ_JANKYC010000001.1, read as the reverse complement.
ATAACAGTTGCCCCTTGGCTAAACCTTTAACCGTAGAAAGCGCTTTCTGTTATACAATGGGCAGAGAGGAATTCACAGGACCGAGCAATGAAAAAGTATCAGCAGCTGGCGCAGCAGATTATTGAGCAGATCAATCTTGGCGTCTGGCAGCCCGGCGATCGGCTGCCGTCGCTGCGCGAGCAGGTCACCATCAGCCACGTCAGCTTTATGACCGTCAGCCACGCCTACCAGATGCTGGAGAGCCAGGGACGGATCGTTGCCAGGCCGCAGTCCGGCTACTACGTTGCGTCACCTCCCTCCCGTAAGCCGCCCATGCCGCCCGCCCAGGTGATGCAGGACGAGGCCGTGGACATCAACACCTACATTTTTGAGGTGCTGCAGGCCAGCTGCGACGCCTCGGTGCTGCCCTTTGGCTCGGCGTTTCCCGATCCGCGTCTGTTTCCACTCCAGCAGCTTAACCGCTCCCTGGCTAACGTCAGCAAAACCGCCAACGCCATGAGCGTGATCGAGAACCTGCCGCCGGGCAATGCCGAGCTGCGCCATGCCATTGCCCGCCGCTATGCCCAGCAGGGGATGAACATCTCTCCCGATGAGGTGGTGATCACCGCAGGCGCGCTGGAGGCGCTCAACCTCAGCCTGCAGGCGGTCACCGAGCCGGGTGATTGGGTGATTGTTGAGAACCCCTGTTTTTACGGGGCGTTACAGGCGCTGGAGCGGCTTAAGCTCAAGGCCCTGGCGGTCGCCACCGACGTTGAGGAGGGGATCGATCTCGATGCGCTGGCCCAGGCGCTGAACGACTATCCGGTGAAGGCCTGCTGGCTAATGACCAACAGCCAGAATCCGCTCGGCTTCACCCTGAGCAATGAGAAAAAGGCGCGGCTGGTGGCCCTGCTGGCAGAGCACAACGTCACTCTGATTGAGGATGACGTCTACAGCGAGCTCTACTTTGGCCGTGAGAAGCCGCTTCCTGCTAAAGCGTGGGATACGCAGGAGATGACCCTGCACTGCTCGTCGTTCTCGAAGTGTCTGGTCGCCGGGTTCCGTATCGGCTGGGTGGCAGCGGGGAAACACGCCCGACGTATCCAGCAGCTGCAGCTGATGAGCACCCTCTCGACCAGCTCGCCGATGCAGCTGGCGCTGGTGGACTATCTCTCCACCAAACGCTACGACGCCCACCTGCGTCGACTGCGCCGCACCCTGGCGGAGCGCAAGCAGCAGGCCAGGCAGGCGCTGCTACGCCATCTTCCTGACGAGGTGAAGATCCATCCCAGCGACAGCGGCTACTTTCTCTGGCTTGAGCTGCCCGCCCCCCTGGATGCCGGGCAGCTAAGCGAGCGGGCGCTGGCGCACCGCATCAGCATCGCGCCAGGCAAAATGTTCTCTACCTCGGACACCTGGGCTCCCTTTTTCCGCTTCAACACCTCCTGGGCATGGGGCGATCGTGAAGAGCAGGCGGCCAAAACGCTGGGGATGCTGATCCGCGAGGCCATGGCGTAACGCACCGGTATTAACCCGTTGTCTCTGCTCCAGAAGATGGCGGAGTGCGTCATCTGTCACAACCTAAGCAAATTTCTTTTGCGCCTTATGTGGGGCCGCAGCGCGCCGTCTACCTTTACTGAGGGAGATATTTTTACGGCACGGCTGCCGCACATTTGATTGCGACAGGAGTAATGGCTTATGAGTAAGACATTTGCCCGCAGCACGCTGTACGCGCTCGGTATGACTATCGTCACCGCGCAGGCAGCCGAGCCAACGGAAGTCGGTAAAGGGGAAGGGCGTCTCGATATCATCGCCTGGCCGGGATACATCGAGCGCGGTCAGACCGATAAGCAGTATGACTGGGTCAGCGAGTTTGAAAAAGCCTCCGGCTGCCAGGTGAACGTGAAGACCGCCGCCACCTCGGACGAGATGGTGAGCCTGATGGCGAAGGGCGGCTACGACCTGGTTACCGCCTCCGGCGATGCGTCCCTGCGCCTGATCATGGGCAAGCGCGTTCAGCCTATCAATACTGCCCTGATCCCCAACTGGAAAAACGTCGACCCGCGCGTGGTGAAGGGCGACTGGTTTAACGTTGGCGGCAACGTCTACGGTACGCCCTATCAGTGGGGGCCCAATCTGCTGATGTATAACAGCAAAACATTCCCGACGCCGCCGGACAGCTGGGCGGTCATCTTCGTTAAGCAGAACCTGCCGGACGGCAAGAGCAACCAGGGGCGGGTTCAGGCGTACGACGGTCCCATCTACATTGCCGATGCCGCCCTGTTTGTGAAAGCCACCCAGCCGCAGCTGGGCATTAGCGATCCCTATCAGCTCAGCGAAGAGCAGTATCAGGCGGTGCTGAAGGTGCTCCGCGACCAGCATGGACTGATCCACCGCTACTGGCACGACACCACCGTGCAGATGAGCGATTTCAAAAACGAAGGCGTGGTGGCCTCCAGCGCCTGGCCCTATCAGGCCAACGCTTTGAAAGCCGAAGGCCAGCCCATCGCCACGGTCTTCCCGAAGGAGGGGGTGACCGGCTGGGCGGATACCACCATGCTGCACACCGATGCGAAACACCCCAACTGCGCTTACAAATGGATGGACTGGTCACTGACGCCGAAGGTGCAGGGCGACGTGGCCGCCTGGTTTGGCTCGCTGCCGGTGGTGGCGGAGGGCTGCAAGGCCAGTTCCCTGCTGGGCGAGAAGGGCTGCGAAACCAATGGCTATGGGTTCTTTGACAAGATCGCCTTCTGGAAAACGCCGGTTGCCGAAGGGGGTAAGTTCGTGCCCTACAGCCGCTGGACTCAGGATTACATCGCCATCATGGGCGGCCGCTGATCGTCAGGAGTGACGCATGACTTATGCCGTTGAGTTTGATAATGTCTCGCGGATCTACGGTGACGTTCGGGCGGTGGACGGGGTTAGCCTGGCCATTAACGACGGAGAGTTTTTCTCTATGCTGGGGCCGTCCGGCTCCGGCAAAACCACCTGCCTGCGGCTGATCGCCGGGTTTGAACAGCTCTCCGGTGGCGCGGTGCGCATTTTTGGCAAACAGGCCAGCGAGCTACCGCCGTGGGAGCGCGACGTCAATACCGTGTTTCAGGATTACGCCCTCTTTCCGCACATGTCGATTCTGGATAACGTCGCCTACGGGCTGATGGTCAAAGGCATCGGCAAAAAAGCCCGCCATGCTCAAGCCCACGAGGCGCTGGAGCGGGTGGCGCTGGGGTTTGCCCACGCGCGGAAACCGTCCCAGCTCTCCGGGGGGCAGCGGCAGCGGGTTGCCATTGCCCGGGCGCTGGTTAACCAGCCGCGCGTGCTGCTGCTGGACGAGCCGCTTGGCGCGCTGGATCTTAAGCTGCGGGAGCAGATGCAGTTCGAGCTAAAGAAGCTTCAGCAGGATCTGGGCATCACCTTTATTTTTGTCACCCACGACCAGGGCGAAGCGCTGTCGATGTCCGACCGCGTCGCGGTGTTCAATAACGGTAAGATCGAGCAGATTGCTGCCCCGCGCGATCTCTACCTGCGGCCGCGCACCCCCTTCGTGGCGGGCTTTGTAGGCACCTCCAACGTGTTTAGCGCCACCAGGGCGCAGGCGCTGTGCGGCATGGCCGGAAGCTACTCTCTGCGTCCAGAGCATATCCGGCTGGACTGGACGAATGAAGTGCAAACCGAGGGCGTGGTGCAGACGGTACAGTATCAGGGAGCCGCGACGCGCATTGAGCTAAAGCTTGCGGATGGCGAGAGGCTGCTGGTCAGCGAGGCCAATCTTCTTGATGCCCGTCAGCCTGCTTCACTCCAGCCAGGGCAGACCGTGCCGCTCTCCTGGTCCCGTGCGGCAATGGTTCTGCTGCAGGAGGCGTAGATGGCGATGAGCGCTATGCCAGCCCCGCGCCCGTCGGCGCATGGTCGCCTGAGCGGGCTGTTCTGGCGCAAGCCGACGCTGGGCCTTTTCCTGCTGCTGATCGCCCCGCTGATCTGGTTTGGTATTGTCTATCTCGGGTCGCTGCTAACGCTGCTGTGGCAGGGGCTTTACACCTTCGACGACTTCACCATGTCGGTGACGCCGGATTTAACCCTGGCGAATTTGCAGGCGCTGTTTCAGCCCGCCAACTACGACATTATTTTGCGCACGCTGACCATGGCGATTGCGGTGACCATTGCAAGCGCGATCCTCGCTTTTCCGCTGGCGTGGTTTATGGCTCGCTATACCCAGGGCAAGATGAAGGCCTTTTTCTATATTGCGGTAATGCTCCCGATGTGGGCGAGCTATATCGTTAAGGCCTACGCCTGGACCTTGCTGCTGGCGCGGGACGGCGTGGCCCAGTGGTTTTTACAGCATCTGGGTTTGCAGCCGCTGCTGGAGAGCGTGCTGACCCTGCCTGCGGTGGGCGGCAGCACGCTCTCAACTTCCGGCCTCGGGCGCTTCCTGGTCTTCGTCTACATCTGGCTTCCGTTCATGATCCTGCCGGTGCAGGCGGCGCTGGAACGCTTACCGCCATCGCTGCTGCAGGCGTCGGCGGATCTCGGCGCGCGACCGGCCCAGACGTTCCGGCACGTGGTGCTGCCCCTGGCAATCCCCGGCGTCGCGGCAGGGTCAATCTTTACCTTCTCCCTGACGCTGGGAGACTTCATTGTTCCCCAGCTGGTGGGCCCGCCGGGCTTCTTCATTGGCAACATGGTCTATTCCCAGCAGGGCGCAATTGGCAATATGCCGATGGCAGCGGCGTTTACGCTGGTTCCTATCATCTTAATTGCCCTCTATCTGGCGTTCGTGAAGCGCCTGGGAGCGTTCGATGCACTCTGATCGCGCACCGCTGCTGTTAAAACTGGCTGCCTGGGGCGGGGTGATTTTTCTGCACTTCCCGCTGCTGATTATCGCCATCTATGCCTTTAATACCGAAGACGCCGCCTTTAGCTTCCCTCCTCAGGGCCTGACGCTGCGCTGGTTCAGCGTAGCCGCATCGCGGGGCGACATCCTCGAGGCTGTGACACTGTCACTTAAGGTGGCGGCACTGGCGACGCTGGTGGCGCTGATACTTGGCACGCTTGCTGCTTGTGCTCTCTGGCGCAGCCAGTTTTTTGGCAAGAGTGCTGTCTCGCTGCTGCTGCTGTTGCCCATTGCCCTGCCGGGCATCGTAACCGGTCTGGCGCTGCTGACGGCGTTTAAAACGGTAGGGCTGGAGCCGGGGTTTCTGACCATCGTGATTGGCCACGCCACCTTCTGCGTGGTGGTGGTCTTTAACAACGTCATCGCCCGCTTCAGGCGCACCGCCTGGAGCATGGTGGAGGCGTCGATGGATCTGGGGGCCAACGGCTGGCAGACCTTTCGCTACGTGGTGCTGCCCAATCTTGGCTCGGCGCTGCTGGCGGGCGGAATGCTGGCGTTTGCCCTGTCGTTTGATGAAATCATCGTCACCACCTTTACCGCCGGACACGAACGCACCCTGCCGCTGTGGCTGCTAAATCAGCTGGGCAGACCGCGCGAGGTGCCGATCACCAACGTGGTGGCGCTGCTGGTAATGCTGGTGACCACGCTGCCGATTTTAGGCGCATGGTGGCTGACCCGCAGGGGCGAGAACGCCTTTGGCAACGAGAAATAACTGACCCTCAACCAGGATATGACTATGCAAGATCAACTGTTAATTAATGGCCAACTGGTCAGCGGCGAAGGGGAAAAGCAGGCGGTTTATAATCCCGCAACCGGTGAGGTGCTGCTGGAGATCGCCGAAGCCTCTGCCGCCCAGGTGGACGCTGCGGTGCAGGCCGCCGATCGCGCCTTTAGCGAGTGGGGCTATGCTACACCGAAAGTCCGTGCCCAGGCGCTGCTCGATCTCGCCCAGGCCATTGAAGATAATGCCGAGGCGCTGGCCCAGCTGGAGTCCCTTAACTGCGGCAAGCCGCTGCACTGCGTGACAGGCGATGAGATCCCCGCCGTGGTTGACGTCTTTCGCTTCTTCGCCGGGGCGGCGCGCACCCTGAACGGACTGGCGGCGGGCGAGTATCTGGAGGGGCATACCTCGATGATCCGCCGCGATCCGGTGGGCGTGGTGGCATCGATTGCGCCCTGGAACTACCCGTTGATGATGGCGGCCTGGAAGCTGGCTCCAGCTTTGGCGGCCGGTAACTGCGTAGTGATCAAGCCGTCAGAGATCACGCCGCTCACCGCCCTGAAGCTGGCGGAGCTGGCGAAGGATATTTTCCCGGCCGGGGTGCTTAACGTGCTGTTTGGCCGGGGCAAGACCGTGGGCGATCCGCTCACCGGGCACGAGAAGGTGCGAATGGTTTCCCTGACCGGCTCCATTGCCACCGGGGAGCATATCATCGGCCACACCGCCTCTTCAGTGAAACGCACCCACATGGAGCTGGGGGGCAAAGCGCCGGTTATCGTCTTTGACGATGCCGACCTCGACGCGGTGGTGGAGGGGGTACGGACCTTTGGCTACTACAACGCGGGTCAGGACTGTACCGCCGCCTGCCGTATCTATGCCCAGAAAGGTATTTACGATGCGCTGGTTGAGAAGCTGGGCGCAGCGGTGGCGAGCCTGAAGATGGGTGCGCCAGACGACGAAAGCACCGAGCTGGGGCCGCTCAGCTCCGCAGCCCACCTGGAGCGGGTAACGCAGGCGGTAGAGGCCGCGAAAGCGCTGGGGCATATCAGCGTAGTGACTGGAGGCGAGAAGCGCGACGGCGCAGGCTACTATTTCCAGCCGACGCTGCTGGCCGGGGCGAAGCAGGAGGATGACATCGTCCAGAACGAGGTATTTGGCCCGGTAGTAAGCGTGACTGCGTTTGACGATGAGGATCAGGTCCTGAACTGGGCCAACGACTCCCGCTACGGGCTGGCCTCATCGGTATGGACCCGGGACGTGGGCCGGGCGCACCGGCTAAGCGCTCGCCTGCAGTACGGCTGCACCTGGGTCAACACCCACTTTATGCTGGTCAGCGAGATGCCGCACGGCGGGCAGAAGATGTCCGGCTACGGCAAGGATATGTCGGTCTACGGCATCGAAGACTACACCGTGATTCGCCACGTCATGATTAAACACTAGAGTATGCGCCCGGTGGCGCTTCGCTTACCGGGCCTACGGTGTCGCAAAACTGTACTGTTGCCTTCTTTTTTTGCTCTTCTCTTTATTTCGCCCGCTGCAGATAATCAACAGGGCTTTTCCCTCGCTTTGACAGGGATAAAGCTTGATTTACATCAATAAAAAATGCATATTGCGCGCGTTTTATTCTATTTTGAGCAAATGTCGGCTATGACCCTATACCAAAAAATGCTGGTCTTCTACGCTGTGATGGCAACGATCTGTGCCCTTATCACCTGGTTCCTGTCAAAGGATCGCAAGCGGATCCGCTTCCTGTGCGCATTTCTGATCGGCTCCACCTGGCCGATGAGCTTTCCGGTAGCGCTGCTGATCTCGCTGTTCTAAGAGCGCGCCGGTAAGAGGTTCCCCGGCGCGCGCTGCGTCACCGGGGGAGGCGATTAGGGCAGGAGCGTGAGCAACGTTTTGCGCTGGGCATCCGTCACGTCTGATGGGTGCCGATAGCCAATATTCTCGGTGCTGCGGGTATAAAGCGCCACCAGCCAGTCATAAACGTAGCGCGTAGCGGCATGCACCGGCTGATCGCCGAGTCGCGTTAGCCTGCCTTCGGTGTGGGCTGGTGCGTCGGTGCTGAAGATCGCGCTGCCTTTCTGGATGCGGCTAGCCGGGCGCTGATCTACCGCAACGTCGGCGTAACCCAGCCAGGCAATCAGATTGCCTATCGCCGCATGCAGCTGCGCCGCACAGGCGTTATCCCGCTGCATCAGGGTTTGCAGCTGGCTGGCGAGATCCAGCCGGTAGCTGGTGGTGATAATGGTGTCCGCCACCTGGCGCAGCGTAGCCGGGGTAATGTCCAGCCGGGCTGCGCTCTCCGCGCTACGGCTCCACTGGCGAAGATGATTCACCCACATGGCGTGTGCCTGTTGGCCAGCATCCCGTGCGGCGCTGGCGCGCTCCGGCACCTCCTGCGCATCGGCAAAGAGATCGATCGCCTCATTAAACAAGCCGCTCACCTTCTCCTCACGCGGAAGCTGCACCTTCCACAGGGCATCAAACTGCTTCATCTCTGGCAGCAGACCTTCCAACAGTTCACCGTGGCGTCCGGCCTGGCCCTGCAGCTCGCGAATCGCTGATTCAGCACGGGTGCGGCGGGTATCCGCATCCTCGGTTAGCGGCGAAAGCAGAGGCTGCATCAGATCGCGCAGCGTCTGATAGTGGCGCTCGCGCAGGGCAGTCAGCCGACTCGTACGCAGCGATGGCGTGGTAGCCTGAGAGAGCCACTCAATCAGCCGCTGCAGGCTGCTGGCATCGAGCGCCTGCAAGGTTCCCCAGCGCTGGCCGGGCTTGCCCAGCAGCTGCTGCACGGTTTCATCAAGATTCAGCGAGGTGGTAAAGCGGGCATCCTGAGGCGTAATCGCCCATACCAGGCCCGGCAGCGCCGTCTCCTGGCCCGACTGCGTCTCCTGCACCCAGTTCAGCAAGGCCCTGGCCGTGACGGCGGTGGCGCTGCGCTGCGGCGTGGCGTTGCAGATCATTAGCACGTCCGGCTGGAGCTGCTGGCGATAGTGCTCCAGCAGCCAGCGGCACTTGCTGTGCCAGAGCGGGCGTTGAGGCTGTGCCGCCGGGCAGGGAATATCGACAATATCTACCCCGTCCAGCACGGTGTCTTCGACGCACAGGACCAGCTCGTAGGTCAGCAGCGACAGGGTGGCGAGGGGAATGCTCACCGCGTTTTGCAGCTCCTCTTTTGACAGAGGATGAACCACGACTTCCGCCTGCGCCTCAATGCTCTCTGCCGCCAGCGGGTTCAGGAATCCCTCCGTTGGCAGAGCAAAGTTATCTACCAGCAGGCTCAGCGGCGCAGCCAGCTCGGCGGCGTTGCCGGTCTGATGCAGAACGTGCGCCAGGGCTAGCCACTGCTGGGTCAGCTCCTGCTGCTCTCCCCACAGCAGCGACCAGGCGCTGGCCCGGGCGCGCAGATCCAGGGCGGGGATCAGGGTAGCGAGCTGGTACCACAGGCCGTCGTCGATCTGCTGCTGTGCGGCGGGCACGGTAGTGCGCCAGAACGCGGCAATAGCGCCGACCTCCTCAGCGGTAATGCCCGCCACCGGATGCGGCTGACGCAGCCCGCGCCAGCGGTCAAGGCGATCTTCAATCACCGCCCGGTCGACAAGGTGGCGTTCCTGCTGTCCGGCGGCATGAGCGATAAACACCTGCACCAGTTCCGCCTCGCTAATCAGACGCAGACGCAGAGGAAACGCATCGTCAACGTTCTGGACCTGGGTCGTGAAGCGCAGCGCCATGCCGGTCAGGGCATGGCCTGGATTGATATGGCTCAGATAATCGAAACTCTTCTCGTCGGCCCTGACGTTTACCCGGCCACTGCCGCTGCTGCACAGGGCGGTAAGCAGGTGGGCTTTTGCCGCCTGGGCATGACCGTAGAGGCCCACCGTGCGGGGCTGGCTTGCGGCATGGGCCAGCACGCTCTCGTGCGCGGCGGCGGCGGTCAGGCGCAGCAGCAGGGCGTCGGCGTCATCGTCAAGCAGCGGGGCGTGCTGGCGGGTCTCATCTATCCATGCCATTAATGCCTGGGAGGTTTTGCTCAGATCTCTCATTTTAAGTACACGCTCCCGCTGTCAATCCAGTAGTGGCTGCCGCTGTGGCGGCGATCGGCCAGGGTGTTCAGTTTAAACGTCAACGCATCGGCGGCGACCGGGGTGCCGTCCTGCAGCCAGGCCTCGCTCAGGGTGAACGCTTCCGGCCCCAGCGCTTTGCTGCCGCCGGTAAGGGCCAGCCGCACGTTAAGCACGCCGTCTCCGGCGATGGCTTTTGCCAGCTCCGGCGAGTTAATGCTCAGGGTATAGAGCGGCGTTGCGGGCCAGCGGGCGTTGGCGAGCTGGCGGAAGCCCAGCGTGACGTTGCCACGCAGCGGAAAGTGCAGGCGGGCATCCAGTTTGGCACCCGACTTATCCAGGTCAATATCCTCGTACCAGACGTTCTCTTCGCGCAGGGTGTTCACCACGTTATCCAGCACGCCAAGGTAGCGCACGGTAGAGTAAGCCCCAATATCCGCCGCCTTAAAGTTAAAGCGCGGCAGGCGCAGATCCAGCGCCAGGCTGCACAGCATTGCCCCAACGGCGGCGGTGGATTTCGGATTGCCAATCCGTCCCTGCTGGCTAAACGGATACCACTCGTGCACTCGGTACTTATCCAGCCAGACCATACGGTTAACCGGAACCGGCTGCAGATGGCGGATCAGCGCCTGCACGCCCGGCAGGCAGCCCGGACGCCCGGTGACCAGCAGTACGTCACAGCCGTAGTGGGAGATGGCTTCACACACCGCATGGATCGGCGCGGTCAGGGTGAACTGTCCCCCCAGCATCGCCGCCTGCAGATCGCTAAAGTTAACCTGCAACGGCACGGCGAAGAGATCGAACGCCGGAGCGCTGGCTGGCAGGGCGTGATCGATGGCCTGCTTCAGGTAGTTCATGACGTTGCGCGTTGGCTGCTGGCTTAGCAGTTCGCCAAAGGTCGCGTGCAGCCCCGCCAGCGGATCGTTGATATCGCTCTGCTCCCAGGCCGAAAGGATGGCGTGGCCGATTGGCATAAAGAGTTGCAGCGTGGTCTGCTGGCGCAGCACCGCCTGGGTGTCGATGCGGCCGGAGTCGCCAAACAGCGTTGCCATTAGCGCGGCGGCATCGGTAATCCCCGACTTTTGCAGCTGGGTTTGCAGGGCAGGCAGCACGCAGCGCTGAATAATATCCAGCAGAATGTCGTCACCCGCCACCTTAAATCCCTCGCGGAACAGCAGGTGTGGCGTGATCTTGACGTTGCTCCCGGTGCCGTCATCCAGCTGATAGTGGACGATGGCCATATCAGTGGTGCCGCCGCCGATATCGATCGACGCCACCCGCAGGGCGCGGCCCGGCATTTCGTCCGGCGCGCCGATACGGTCCGGGCGGGCAAGAGAGGCAAAAAAGGTCTCTGTCTGTCCGGCGTAGTGAGAGATAGCTTCGTTATAGAGCCAGACCAGCTGACCGCAGCTGGCTTCATCCCACTCCATCTGGATCTGCGGGACGGGTACCACGCTCTTATCGCGTTGCTTGCTGTTAGAGAAATCGTCATCCTGCGGGTGCCAACCCATCGCTTTCCATACCAGAGCGATGGCTTCAAACATGCGGCGGCGGAAGATCTCGCGCTCCTGCTTCGGCATCGCCGAAGGCAGGGTCAGAATAATGGTGCGCAGCTGGCGGGGCGAAGCCGGGAAGCCCAGACGCAGGCGCGTCGCCACGCTGTTGATCTGTCCCAGCGCCTGAGCCAGCAGCTCACACAGCATGTGGGTCATCAGCGTGCTGCGGCTGTACTGGGGCGAGAACACCGGCAGACGCTCATCCAGCGGCAGGGTGTAGAGCGGCTGACCATCGTCGTTCATCAGGTTCATCAGCGGGAAAGCGGTCGCTAGCGGCTCGCGCTGGGACTTGCTGTTCATCTGGCTAAAGCGCCAGTCCTGTAGCACCGGGGTTTCATCCCACAGGTAACGACGCGGGCTGGAGATACCGCTGTTGCCTTCCGTCCCCAGACGCTGCATCGCCAGCTTGCGGGCCTCGTCGCCTACGCGAACAATCGACGGCCAGACGAAGGCATCTTCGCGCCCGCTCTCCACGGAGAAGTGCTGCTTGCCGAAGCGGGCTTCAGAGAACTCCAGCCGGCTGGTAAACAGCGGCTCGTTTAAAAACTGCGGCTCGCTCAGGGAGCGCACCTGCAGCTCTGCCGTCTGGCGCAGGCCGTCGTTGGCATCGCCCTGATCTTCAATGATTACGCCGCAGGTGTGGGTGTTGCCGACGTCGAGGATCAGATCCACCGGAATAGCCGGGGTGCTGAGGGTATGGGTAACGATTTTAACTTCTGGAACGGTCAGCTGCTCGCCCAGCAGAGTGAGCAGGTTGAGCCAGTGGGCCTGATACTCAAAGCCGCGCAGGGCCTGGGCAATCTCCCGCTCGCTGCGGTTCTCGACGCTGGTGGCGTAGTGCAGAAACGCCTCGCGCAGCCAGCCGTCAATCCAGGTCTGATCGAGAAAATCAAACACCTCGTCGTCGCGCCACGCCAGTGCAAAGCGGGTCCCGTTCAGGATGTCATTGGTGGTCGGGGCCAGCGCAAGAGGGGAGAGATCGTTGATCTGGCTGTCCAGCGCCAGGGTCACGCGGTGGGTGTTGCCTGCGCTGTCCGGCTCGGCCAGCTTGCGGATCTGCACGCGAGCCCAGTTGTCCGGGCCTTCCACGAAGGTACGCGGCGGGTTAAAGCGCAAAAAAGGAATGGGCAGCCACACGCCGTCCAGCACCGCCAGCGACTCAAGCAGCGGCAGGGTGCTCTCCGGCTTCACTACCTCGGGCTGGCCGCCGTCGCGCCCAGGCAGCGTATAGCGGCTGTTGATCAGATCGTAATCGAGGCGCAGCAGCGGCCCGTTAGCGGTTTTTCGTACAAAGCGTCCGCTCTGTAAGGAAGCCTGCGGCGTCAGGCCAAAGTCAAGAAACTGCACGCCGCTGTTGGCAATCAGCGTGACGCTCTGTTTGTAATCGCAAAGATTAACCAGCATAAAATCAGGAACCTGTTTTTCTGAACGTCAACGGGACAATGGTTTTGGCATCATACCGGGCGCTGCACTGGGCAACGTCGCTGGTGCCTGCGGTGCAGGAGATCTCCGGCATCGGGTAGCGAGTGCCGTCGCTGCAGCGCGCGTGACCGCGGCTTTTGATCATCAGTACGCCGGTGTCGTGCAGGCCAGAGAAGATCTCGGACCGGCAGACAATATTATTACCCTGCACCAGGCGGGCGGTACCTTTATTGTTCTGGATCTGGAAGCGCAGCGTAGGCGGTTTGCCGGTCACTTCGTCTTTGATATCCAGCATCACGCGCCAGCTGCCGTTGAGAAAACGGGTGCTGCCCGCTTTAACCTGGTTGGCATCCATCACCAGCGCATCTTTCGGAATGGCGGTGATAGTCGGCTCGCTGGTTTTTTCCACCACCGGGGCAGGCGCTGCTTTGGCTGCCACCACTTCTGCCTGATGCAACGGCAGCGAGGCCGTAAGCACCGGCGCAGGCTCAGCCTCGAGCGGAGCAGGCGCAATGGTCTGCGGAGCAGCGGGCGCGGCAGCTGTTTTGAGGGCAGGCGTTGAGGCATGCTCTGCGGGCTGATGCGGCCACAGCAGCGGGGCAGCAACGGCGGCGACCACCACGGCGGCCACCGGCAGGGCCCACAGGCCATAGCGGCGCTTAGTGGCAGGCGCAGGCGCAGCGGCAACGGCGGCAGGTGGCACAACCGGCGCGGGCTGGGGTTCAGGCTGCGGAGGTTCGGGAGGCTGCTGGGGGGTAATCTCCGGCACGGCGGCCAGCAGCGGTTCATCGGCTTTGCTGAAGGTCGCCACGGCAGGGACGTCCTCTTCAACGTCGCGCTCTTCCGGCATCTCGATGATCGGGGCAGGCGGCTCCTCTTCCCGCAGGCAGGCGAGCACATCCTCGCGGGCGCTCTCGTTAAGGTCAACAAAGCCCCAGAAGGTAATAACCGGTTTGCCATCCACCAGGAATACGTGGTTCACGCCGGGAAACTGCAGCGCTTTCGCCAGCAGCGAGCCAAAGAGCTGCTGAGCGGTTTTCGGCGACTGTAGGCTTTTCCGGCTCAGGGCAGCGGCGCTGTCGAGCGTGCTTTCCAGAAAACGCAGGGCGCGGAAGCGGGACTCGTCGTCTGCCGCCTTCCAGCTTACCGCCCGGCCTTCGATCGGTGAGTACCAGTCCACGCGATCGCCGTCGTCGTTAATCTGCGGTATGGCGAGGCAGTCCACCATCGCCTGCTGCTTACGCAGACGTAACGCTTCACGAATTTGCAATGCCGAATCAAAGACGGCCTGGCCGCCGCCGCCAACGGCCTGAAAATCATCCAGATCGCCGCTGCGCAAGAGAGTTTTTGCCACGTTTTCATCCCATAGACTTCTTCACGCCTCTACTTTACGAGATGTAATAGCAAGCAAACGGTGGAAGAGAGGCTAAAAGCGGTGAATTCTCGTGGCATTGCACCGGCGCTTTTCGCTTGACGTTTCCGGAATAACTTAAGGCAAACTAAATGGTGGGCGAAGGCGAAGAAATCAGCAAAATCAGCTGCTTTGGCATAACCTGATAGTGATTCGTTATTTGCCAGACTTTCACTGCTATGCTGAGATCACGTTTTAATAAAATAATAAGGTTTTAATTATGTTTTCAGGAAAACTGTCTACAGGCAAAACGCTGCTCGCGCTGGCGCTCAGCACGCTTCTGCCGGCAAGCGCGGCATGGGCGGCGGCCAACGATACCCTTATTTACTGCTCTGAAGCCTCTCCGGAATCCTTTAACCCACAGATCGCCAGCTCTGGCCCAAGCTTTGTCGCCAGCTCCCAGACGCTGTATAACCGCCTGATCAACTTCGACCCGGTGAAAAATACCCCGGTGCCGTCGCTGGCGACCAGCTGGACGATCTCCCCGGACGGTAAGACCTACACCTTTACCCTGCGCCAGGGCGTGAAATTCAACAGCAATAAATACTTCAAGCCGACCCGCGACTTTAATGCCGATGATGTGATCTTCTCGGTCATGCGTCAGAAAGATGCTAACCACCCGTATCACAACGTCTCTCAGGGTAACTATGAGTACTTCAACGACGTCGGCCTCGACAAGCTGATTAAAGAGGTCAAAAAGGTCGATGATTATCACGTGCAGTTCGTCCTGAACGAGCCGAACGCTGCATTCCTCGCCGACTGGGGCATGGATTTTGCCTCTATCCTCTCGGCGGAGTACGCGGATGCCATGCTGAAAAAGGGCACGCCGGAGAACGTCGATACCTGGCCAATCGGTACCGGGCCGTATGCGCTGCAGCAGTATAAGCGTGACGCGCTGATCCGTTATATTGCTAACCCGAACTACTGGGACGGTGAGGTGCCGACCAAGCACCTGATCTTCTCTATCACCCCGAACGTTGAGACGCGTCTGGCGAAGCTGCAAACTAACGAGTGCCAGATTATTCCCGCGCCGTCTCCGGTGCAGTTCGACGTGATCAAAAAGAACAAAGATCTGGCTCTGCACTCGGTAGATGCGCTTAACGTCGGCTATCTCGCGTTCAATACCGAGAAGAAACCGTTTGATAACGTGCTGGTGCGCCAGGCGTTGAACTATGCCACGGATAAAAAGGCCATTGTTAACGCCGTCTTCCTGGGCTCCGGTACGGTAGCTAAATCACCGCTGCCACCGAACATGCTCGGCTTTAATAAAGACCTCAAGGATTACGCTTACGATCCGGAAAAAGCCAAGGCGCTGCTGAAGCAGGCCGGTCTGGAGAACGGCGCGGAAGTCACGCTGTGGTCAATGCCGGTACAGCGTCCATATAACCCGAACTCTAAGCGTATTGCCGAGATGATCCAGAGCGACTGGGCGAAGGTGGGCGTGAAGGCGAAGATTGTCTCCTATGAGTGGGGCGAATACCTCTCTGGCATGCGCAAAGGCGAGCATGACAGCGCGCTGTTTGGCTGGATGTCCGACAACGGCGATCCAGACAACTTTGCCGACGTGCTGCTGGGCTGTGATAGCATTGAAACCGGCTCGAACGCCGCCCGCTGGTGTGATAAAACCTATAACGGGCTGGTGAAAAAGGCGAAGCTGACCTCCGTTCCGGAAGAGCGCGCTAAGCTCTACGCTCAGGCACAGGAGGTGTTCTACCAGCAGGCCCCGTGGATTGCGCTGGCGAACGGTAAAACCTTCTATGCCACCCGCAGCAACGTAACCGGGTATAGCGTTAGCCTGATGGGCAGTGATTTCTCAAAAGCTAAACTGAATTAACAGTCACAGGAGAGGATATGTCGCATTTGGAAGAGGTGGTTACGCGCGTGGATGCCGCTATCAAGGAGAGCGTGATTGCGCATATGAATGAGCTGCTGGTCGAGCTCAGCAATGACGCGGAGCTGAGCCGGGAAGATCGTTATACCCAGCAGCAGCGCCTGCGTAACGCCATCGCCCATAATGGACGGCACCATCAGGAAGAGATGGAGGCGCGCCGCGAACAGCTCACCAAAAACGGGACTATCCTCTAAAGCATTGTGAACGCCGGGCGGCGCTAACGCTTGCCCGGCCTACGTAAGCACGGTGTAATTTGTAGGCCCGGTAAGCGTAGCGCCACCGGGCGTTACGGTCCGGACTGCCGGGCAATTTACCTACCACTGACGTCTTGCCACTAGCCACGCACCAATCACCAGCAATACCGCCCCGCATACCGGGCCCACCAGCGCCCGCCATGGCACGCCGTGGCTTTTGACCAGGTCCATCACCAGTCCACCGATCAGCTGGCTCGCTACCAGCACCGCGATAGTGGTGGCCGCGCCAACGTATTGATATCCGCTAATGCTGGCAAAGACAAAAAATGACCCAAGCAGGCCGGGGATCAGCGTCCACCAGCGCACCGTTGCCGCCAGTTCGCTAAACCCGGCCAGGCCATACTTCATCAGCAGAATTCAAACAAACAGCACAATACCCACCAGCGAGTTGAGCAGCATGGCGATCAGCACGGTGGAGGAGGATTGGGTGATCCGCACCATCAGCGTATTTTGTACCACCAGCCCGATACCCGCCGCCGCCAGGAACAGCAGGGTCAACGACTGGTTCATGCGATAGCGTCCGGTTCGCTGCGGTCATCCAGCTGCAGCTGCATAAAGGTGAGATCCAGCCAGCGGCCAAACTTGGTACCCACCTGCGGCATCTGCGCGGTGGTGATAAAACCCAGCTTCTCATGCAGGTGAATAGAGGCCGCATTCTGCGACTCAATTCCGGCGATCATCACGTGCTTGCCGATGCGTTTTGCCTCCTCAATCAGCCTGACCATCAGCGCCTGGCCCAGACCTTTACCCTGATGATCCGGGTGAACATATACCGAGTGCTCTACCGTATGGCGGAAACCGTCGAAAGCGCGCCAGTCGCCGAAAGCTGCATAGCCGGCGATCTCGCCGTTCTCTTCGCTGACCAGCACCGGGTAGCCCATCAGGGTGCGCGCCTCAAACCAGGCGATGCGGTTGTCGGCATCAACGGTCTGATCGTTCCAGATAGCGGCGGTATGCAGTACGGCGTGATTGTAGATCGTGGCAATGGCGGCGCAGTCGTCTTTGCCCGCGTAGCGGATAGTCATGCTTAAAACCTCAGAGAATATGCACGGGATAGTCTGTTATGAATACTATTACAGCCGCGATAAATCAACGCTTTGCCGCTGCTGTTTCGCTTCAGGAGCGGATGACGCAGATTGCGAAGCAAAGAGAGGCGTAAGGCGCTACGCTGAAAGGATGTTTAACCGTCCAAGGAGACTATTGTGAGTCAAGAACAACAGCGTAACCGCCAGTGGCTGCTGGCTTCCCGCCCGAAAGGCGCGCCCGTTGCTGAAAACTTTCGTCTCGAAGAGAGCGAGATCCCCACGCCAACATCCGGCCAGCTGCTGCTGCGCACCGTCTATCTCTCTCTCGACCCGTATATGCGCGGTCGAATGAGCGATGAACCCTCCTATGCCGATCCGGTGAATATCGGCGACGTCATGTGCGGCGGTACGGTGAGCCAGGTGGTCACCTCACAGCATCCAGACTATGCCGAAGGCGACTGGGTGCTGGGCTACGACGGCTGGCAGACGTATGCCATCTCTAACGGTGAGGGGCTGGTTAAGCTCGACAAGAGCCTTGAGCACCCGTCCTGGGCGCTGGGCGTACTGGGGATGCCTGGCTTTACCGCTTATATGGGGCTACTGGACATTGGTCAGCCCAAAGAGGGGGAGACGCTGGTGGTCGCGGCGGCAACGGGCCCGGTTGGGGCAACGGTCGGCCAGATTGGCAAGCTGAAAGGCCTGCGGGTGGTAGGCGTCGCCGGTGGGGCAGAGAAGTGCCGTCACGCCGTGGAGAAGCTGGGCTTTGATGCCTGTATCGATCATCACGCCGATGACTTTGCTGAACAGCTTAAAAACGCCTGCCCACAGGGGATTGATGTCTATTATGAAAACGTTGGTGGCAAGGTATTTGATGCGGTGCTGCCGCTGCTGAATACCGGCGCCCGCGTGCCGGTGTGTGGCTTGATCAGCGGCTACAATGCCACCGATCTGCCGCCGGGGCCGGATCGCCTGCCGCTGCTGATGGGCACCATTTTGAAAAAGCGTATCCGGATGCAGGGTTTCATCATTACTCAGGACTACGGTCACCGCATCGACGAGTTCCAGCAGGAGATGGGGAAATGGGTTCAGGAAGGCAAAATTCACTATCGCGAGCAGATTGTTGATGGCCTCGAAAATGCCCCTGAAGCCTTTATTGGTCTATTGGAAGGCAAGAACTTTGGCAAACTGGTTATTCGCGTAGCCGCGGACCAGTAAAGGTAAGTGCCAATAAAAAATTGCATAAAAAATCATGCAATTTTACAAAATGTTGTCTTTAATTAAGCATAGCTACACCAGCGGAGCGGTATGTTCCGTTGGTGTATATTAATCTGCATAATAAATAACTTTTAGTTCTAACGATTTGCGTTAATCCAATACCAGGCAACTCTCTACCTACTATATCTTATGGTTCGTGTGCGAATAGTCACACGAATAGGTGAAAAGTAATAAGTATTCGACAGGACATGAATATGCTTGATTTGGAAAAGGCGCAGCGTCTGAGCCTCACTCAGCAGGTTGAAGTAAGTTTAAAAAACGCGTTAATCGTCGGGGCGCTAAAGCCCGGCGCACGCCTGATTACCAAGGAGATTGCCGACCAGCTCGGAACCAGCATTACACCGGTGCGCGAAGCACTTTTGCGTTTAGTCTCTGCGGGTGCGTTACATGCCACTCCCGCCCAGGCCTTTCTGGTTCCAGACGTGAGTCAGCAAACCCACCGCGAAATAACTGAAATTCGTAAGCGGCTGGAATCGATGGCCGTCAGTGCCGCCTGTAGCAAAATGACCGATGAAAAACTTCGCCAGCTGCGGCTGCTGGCTAAAACATTTAATGAAGCCCGACTGGGCGCGAACGTGGAGCAGGCCTTGCAGGCTAACCGTAGCTTTCGCTTTCGCCTGTACGAATATGCTGAGATGCCCACGCTGCTCTCGCTGATCGAGCAGCTGTGGGTGCGCATCGGCCCGTGCTTTAACCATCTTTATCCTGTCTCGGCGGAGCTGGCCAACGGGCACCATGACTATGCCGATCTGTTAGACGCCCTGGAGCGGGGTGACAGCGAGGCCAGCCAGCAGTCAATTATTAGTGTCATTGATATGGGCGTAAACATTGTTCAGCATCAGTATAAAGAGGCACTGTAGCCCGTCTCTTAATTGCGCCTTATAACGGCTTCCCTGGTGAATTTGCCTCAGGGAAGCACCTCCATCACACTTTTACTATTCTTCCTGCCAATCGCGTTAATTACCTTTCTCCAGTGCCGATAACCCTTTTATACGCAGTTGGGCGCTAACATTTTGCTTGGGCAAGGAGAGGGTATGTTTTTAAACCGACGATTACGCGATATCACCATCAGCAAGAAACTGTCGGTGGGCTTTGGTCTGGTTCTGCTGCTGGTTGCGGTTGCCACCACTCTCAGCGTGATGCGTTTTAAAGAGATCCGCAGCGTTTATGAAAAAACCAACCTGATCTACAACATCAATATTGAAGTCTTCCAGGCCAAGATTAATCGCCTGAAATATTTTTACAGCGGCGATGAAAAATCGGGTCAGGCGCTGGCAAACTATGTCAACCATGCCGCAGAGCTTACCGCCTCGGCGAAAAATCTCGACTGGACCGATGGCGAGACGACGCTGCTTCACACCCTTGAAACTCATCTTGCCGACTTTCAGCGCAGCGTAAGCGGCATGCAGAGCGCCAACGCCGCGCTCGCTCCGCTACGCGCCGCCGGCACCCAGGCAGGCAGCGCCGAGATGCAGCAGCTTCAGGCCGCCGAGGATGGGGTTAAGGTCGCTGGCGACAACAGCAGCGCCGACATCAAACTTATTATCGCCTCGGTAAAAGCCCATAACGATGAGCTGGCCTATAGCTCCAGCACCGTGACCGCGGTGATTGGCGGCGTTGCCATACTCATTGGCATTCTTGTCTCGTGGTGGGTTATCCGCCAGATTACCCGGCCGGTGCAGCATAACCTGACCCTGGCGGAGCGCATCGCCAGCGGCGATCTTAGCTCGGTGATTGAGGTGCGGGGCGGCGATGAGTTAGGTAAGCTCACCGGGGCGATGGCGAAGATGAACCTGCGTCTGCGGGAGATGATCCGCGAGGTGCGCAGCAGCGTGGCCCAGGTCTCCCACGCCGCCAGCGAAATTGCCGACGGCAACACCGATCTCTCTTCCCGTACCGAGCAGCAGGCGGCCGCCGTGGTGCAGACCGCGGCCAGTATGGAGGAGCTCACCGCGACGGTGAGAAATAACGCCGATAACGCCCGTCATGCCAGTAAACTGGCTGCTGAGGCCTCCAGCACCGCCAGCCAGGGCGGCAGCGTAATGCGCGACGTGGTCAATACCATGGGCGATATCCACGCCAGCTCGCAAAAAATTGCCGATATCACGGCGGTGATCAACAGCATTGCTTTCCAGACCAACATTCTGGCGCTGAACGCGGCGGTCGAAGCCGCGCGTGCTGGTGAACAGGGCCGTGGCTTTGCGGTGGTTGCCAGCGAGGTGCGCAGCCTCTCCCAGCGCAGCTCCCAGGCGGCGAAAGACATCGAGCAGCTGATCGGCGAGTCGGTATCACGTATCAGCACCGGCAGCGAGCTGGTGGCCAGAGCGGGCCAGACCATGGAGCAGGTGGTGGATGCGGTGACTCGGGTCAACGATATCATGGGTGAGATCTCTTCCGCGTCGGAGGAGCAGAGCCGGGGTATTGAGCAGATAGCCCGCGCGGTAGGCGAGCTGGACAGTACCACCCAGCAGAACGCCACGCTGGTCAGCGCCTCATCGCTGGCGGCGGGATCGCTGGAGGAGCAGGCGCAGCTGCTGTCTCAGCTTGTCGCGGCGTTCCGTCTGGAGCAGCCAGCAACGGCGTAAAATAAAAATGCCCGGCAGCGTTTGGCTACCGGGCATCAGCAGAGACGCTAAGGCGTTACTCGAAGCGGTACACTACCGAGAGGCCTACGCCGTAGTTACGACCCGGAGCCGGTTCGTAGTAGCGGCCGTTAGATTCGTTAACGATGACCGATCCGACATACTCTTTGTCGAACAGGTTATCGACGCGGCCAAAGACGTCCAGCATCCAGTTGTTGTAGTTGAACTTATAGCCGGTGTTCAGTCCCACGGTGGTATAGGACGGCGCTTTCGCCGTGTTCTCATCGTTCGCTTCAATGTCGCTCATGTAGCGCATATCAGCCCCCGCGTACCAGCCGCTCTCCGGCACGTAGCCGAGGGAGGCAAAGCCCATGTTACGCGCAATGCCCGGCATCCGGTTACCGTTGCAGTTGTCATCCCCGCAGACGTTGGTTCGGTAGGTGGCATCCAGATAGGTCCACGCCATTTTCACCCGCCAGTCGCCAGCAAACTGCTGGTCGAGGGAGAGCTCAGCGCCCTGACGACGGGTTTTCCCGGCGTTTTTGTAGGTCGTGCGCCCACCGCTGCTGGTATCCGTCACGATCTCGTCATGGGTCATCGTCTGGAACAGCGCTGCGGTAAACAGGCCGTTGCCGACGCGGGTCTTGCTGCCAATCTCATAGGTGTCGTTGGTAGACGGTTTAAGATTGAAGTTCAGGCCGCTCTGATTATTGGCCCGGTAGGAGAGCTCGTTGATGGTCGGCGTCTCGAAGCCACGGCCTGCGGCGGCGTAGACATTCCATGCATCGGTCACGGCATACTTCAGCGCACCGGCCGGGAGCCACTCGTGGTAGCTGGCTTCACCGCTGTCGTCGCCGTTAGCGGCAGTAATGTAGTGGTCATTGGAGTCAAACCACACCGAGCTGTAGCGCACGCCGGCGTCTAGCGAGAGCTTATCGGTCAGCTGCCAGCGGGACTGCATATAGGGATCCGCGTTCCACATCAGGTTACGCTCGTTACGGCGCAGGTTACCTTTCTGGCCGTAATCCGGCGTGCCGTTATTCATTACGAAGTTCTCGAAACCCTTCCGATCTTCGCTCATGTTTTCATAGTTCAAACCGGTGGTAATGGTCACCGGCACCAGCAGCTCGCCACGGTGCGTCCAGCGGGTATCGATCCCCTGGTAGTGACGGCTCAGGTCGATCACGCCGCCCGCATGGGTCGGATTGAGCTGCGGCGCACGCGGAATGGACTGGTACTGGGTCGTTTCACGCTGGCCTGCGTACATCATCACGCTGAGGTCATCCTGCTCGCTCAGCTGGCGCTCATAACGCAGTCCGGCCTGGGTCTGCTTGATGGTTTTGCGGGTGTTGTACTGGTCGGCACGCGGAGCCTGGTGCGGATCCTGTTTCCACTCCTGCTGCGTCAGGCCGCCCGGATCGTCCGCTTTGATATCAACGCTGTTAAAGATCAGGCTCAGCTTGCTAACGTCATCGATGCGCACACCAAGTTTGGCATTGGCCAGGTTCTTACGCGCACCGCTGTGGTCGCGATAGCCGCTGGTAATAAAGCGGGTAGAGGAGACGGTGTAGTCCACGTCACCTGCCTGAGTACCGTCTCCGGTTGCACCGGTGGCTTTCAGGCCGTAGCGCCAGCTACCGTAGCTGCCGTAGTAGCTGCTGGCTTCGATAGTCGTGGGCTGCTGACCGGTTTCGGTAGTGACGTTAACCACGCCGCCGGAGGCGTTACCATACAGGGCAGAGAAGGGGCCGCGCAGCACTTCGACGCTCTCGACGCTGTTGAGATCGATATTGGAGGTCTGTCCCTGGCCGTCCGGCATGGTCGCCGGGATGCCATCGACGTACATGCGGATGCCGCGCACGCCGTAGGTAGAGCGGGAGCCAAAGCCACGCATAGAGAGCTGCAGATCCTGCGCATAGTTCTGGCGATTCTGGATCTGTAGCCCCGGCACGCCGGTCAGCGACTCGGAGAGGTTAACGCGCGGAGCGGCATGACGCATCTCCTCCCCGTTGACCACGCTGACGGCGGCAGGCGTATCCAGCTCGGACACGGTCTGCGGCGTAGCGCTGACGATCAGGGTCTGCTCATCAGCGGCAAAAGCAGAGCCGCAGGCCGCGGGCAGCAGCAGCAAAGGGAGGGTCGCGTGCGTGATAGCGATGATTTTCATTAAAGGAACCGGTTAAATAAAAAACGAACCAAATGGAACATGTGTGCACATGTTACTGTTTTTGTAAAAATTATGAAAACGTTAACGGCACGTAGTGTTAAGTGCTGTATCCAAGTGTGTATGGAGAAAGTATGAAGATTATGGACGACCTGGCAAGAAAGGCTCCACATTTTATCAATTAATGATTATTATTCTCATTCGCAACACGCGAATGTATTAATCAAAGGGAGTCGTCATGTTTTTACGTCAATTAAGCTCGCCGCGCCTGCGTGGTTCACTGTTCCTCGGTTCACTGCTGCTGGCGGGGGCGTTTAACGCCAGCGCGGCGGAGGAGATGCTGCGTAAACCGGTGGGTAAGGGCGCATACGAAATGGCGTTCAGCCAGCAGGAGAACGCCCTGTGGGTCGCCACGACCCAGAGCCGCAAGATGGATAAGGGCGGGGTTATCTACCGCCTCGACCCTGTTACCCTGGATATCACCCAGGTCATCCACAACGATCTTAAGCCGTTTGGTGCGACCATCAACCATCAAACCCAGACGCTGTGGTTTGGCAACACCACCAATGGCGCGGTGACTGCCGTTGACGCGAAAACAGGCGAGGTCAAAGGCCGTCTGGTGCTGGACGATCGCAAGCGCTCCGAAACGGTGCGCCCCTTGCAGCCGCGCGAGCTGGTGGTGGATGAAACCACCAATACCGTTTATATCACCGGCATCGGTAAGGAGAGCGTGATCTGGGCCGTGGATGGCGAAACGCTGAAGCTGAAAAACACGATCGCTGACACGGGCACCTTTAGCACCGGGCTGGCTATCGATGCGGCGGCAAAACGTCTCTATACCACCAACGGCGACGGCGAGCTGATTACCATCGATACCGCCAGCAATAAAATCCTCTCCCGTCAGAAGGTGCTTGACGATGGCAAAGAGCACTTCTATCTCAACCTCAGCCTCGACACCGCAGGCCAGCGGGCGTTTATTACCGACTCGAAGCAGGCGGAAGTGCTGGTAGTAAATCTGCGCGACGGCAAGGTGCTGGCGAAGGTTACCGCCCCGGAGTCGCTGGCCGTGCTGTTTAACCCGGCGCGTAACGAAGCCTATGTGACCCACCGCAAGGCGGGCAAGGTGAACGTTATCGATGCGAAAAGTTATAAGGTGGTGAAGAGCTTTGATACGCCTACCTACCCGAACAGCCTGGCGCTCTCTGCCGATGGTAAAACGCTGTACGTTAGCGTGAAGCAGGCCTCGACCCGCGAGAAAGAGGCGACCGATCCGGATGATGTGATCCGTATTGCGCTGTAAGTAAGAGCAAGTAGGTTACTTTAGTGTATGTGTTCCGTACACCTCATGCGGGACAGAACATATAACGTGCGTCACACGTGAACGGGATAAGGGGGCCACCGCGGCCCCCTTATCGATCCCCGCGGCCCCGCGGGGAAACCGGTGCTGCGCACTGCGCTCTCCTCCCGCCCGGCTGACCGACGGCCGGCTCGACTCGAGATTACTCGTCCCATCCTCAGGACTCGCCCCTTCGGGGCCAACGCAAAGCGTTGTTCAAAATCGCTCCGGGCGATTTTGTCCTGTCTCGTTTCGCCTCTGGCCGCCCTCCCTGGCGTCCAGTCCTTGTCATCCGGTCTCCGGTTCGCCGGTTTCAGCGGGGACTCAACACCCGCGCGGTGAGACTGGAACCTATAGCGACAAAGACATCGCTGTAGGCTCGGTATCAAAGCGAGGTGTTGAATCCGGCTGAAAATCGCTGAGGCGTTCACTTCTGGCCGGGGCAGCCCGCATGGATGCGGGCTGAGGGCGTGCCTTACAGGGACGTTACCTCACGCCCGACCCGAAAGCCGGAAGGGATAAGCCGAGGACAAAATTGCCGGGAGCAATTTTGGACAGCGCTTGCGCTGGCCCCGAAGGGGTGAGCCCCAGGGATGGGGCGAACAAACCGCGCAGCGGCGATTTTCCCTGCCGGGAGCCCGGGTCGCCAGGGTGGTGGCGGCGAGCCACCCTGGCACGTTCACGTGTGCAGAATTTTAAGATAAGCAGGATTTTGACGTGAACGGAAACCTCAGCGGCCCCTCATATTCTTCACGCTCTTCCAATAAAAAAGCCAGTCTAATCGACTGGCTTTAATTTATTAGCTGGAGGTTTTCTCAACCAGCACGGCGCTTTCCGCCGTCTCTTCACTATGCACCGGCGCGGTGCTGTGGATCTCCTGCACCCGCTTACGCACGCCATACCAGCCTACGACCAGCAGAAGTGCAATCACCGGAATCGAGGCGATGGTATAGGTCCCGTTCGGATAGTCGAACGCCATCAGCACCAGCACGCTCAGCAGGAACAGCAGCGTCAGCCAGGAGGTGACCGGCGCGCCCGGCAGCTTGAAGCTGACGTCAGCCGCTTTGCCCTCTTTAATAGCTTTACGCAGGCGCATCTGGCACACCACGATAAACGCCCACGAGGCGATAATGCCCAGCGCCGCCACGTTCAGCACGATCTCAAACACGCTGGCCGGAACCAGATAGTTCAGCACCACGCCGAAGACGTAAATCGCCAGCGTCGCCAGAATGCCCGCGTAGGGAACATGCTGCTTGCTCATTTTGGACATGAACTTCGGTGCAGAGCCGCCCATCGACATGGAGCGCAGAATACGGCCCGTAGAGTAGAGGCCTGAGTTCAGGCTGGAGAGCGCGGCGGTCAGCACCACCATGTTCATTACGTCGCCAATGTAAGGCACGCCCAGCTTGCTGAAGAAGGTCACGAACGGGCTCTGTCCAGCCTGATAGGCATTCCACGGCAGCAGCAGCACCAGCAGAACCACGGAGCCAACGTAGAACAGGCCGATACGCCAGATCACGCTATTGATGGCTTTTGGCACCATGGTCTGCGGATCTTTACATTCACCCGCCGCCGTACCCACCAGTTCGATAGAGGCGAAGGCGAAGACCACGCCCTGCACCAGCACCAACGCAGGCAGCAGGCCATGCGGGAAGAAGCCGCCGTTATCGGTAATCAGGTGGAAACCGGTGGTGCCGCCGTCCAGCGGTTTGCCGGTGCCGAGGAAGATAGTCCCCACGACCAGGAAAACCACGATAGCCAGCACCTTCACCAGCGCAAACCAGAACTCCATTTCGGCGAACCATTTCACGCCGATCATGTTCATGGTGCCGACGATAGCCAGCGCGCCAAGGGCGAAGACCCACTGCGGCACGTCGCCAAACGCGCCCCAGTAGTGCATATAGAGCGCAACGGCGGTGATATCCACAATGCCGGTCATGGCCCAGTTGATGAAGTACATCCAGCCGGCAACGAATGCCGCCTTCTCACCCAGGAACTCACGGGCGTAGGAGACGAAGCTGCCGCTGGAGGGGCGGTGCAATACCAGCTCGCCAAGCGCGCGGAGAATAAAGAAAGAGAAGATCCCGCAAACCAGATAGACGATGGCGAGCGAAGGGCCTGCCATCTGCAGGCGTGCGCCCGCACCGAGAAATAACCCTGTACCAATCGCACCGCCGATAGCAATCATCTGCACCTGACGGTTACCCATCGCCTGCTTATACCCCTCTTCATGCGAGTTAAGCCAGCGGCGTTTTGCAGCCTGATGCTCTGCTGCGCTGTTGTTGCTGTTTTTCATTGCGTTACCTGTTGACCTGTCTGAATCATCGAGGATGTTTTCATTCGACCAGTACGAAACAAACGTTTGCCCTGGCGAATAAATATGCTGTCTTTCCCGCTATTTTGCGCATAGATAAGACGAAACATGGCGCAGCATCCTACCTGCAATTTTTAAGCGACGCAAAAGATACCCAGCGAAAATTGAGCGCTGTCGCGTGAATTCGTGTGGTCGGATGAGCAGCGTTGTCGATACGATTCAGCCCGATGAAAAGGGTTAGGGTGCAGGCGAGGCGAGAGAGATGCGACTTAGCCACTTTTTAGCTAATGAAATGTAAATTAATTGTTTCACAGGCGTTTCCTGACCTCTTACTAATAGAGGCATGTTTCCTCATCTGAGCGTACGCATGTCATATCGAATTAGTCTGCTGGATAAAAGTCCCATCGCCGATGGCGAAACGGCAACGGAGGCGCTGGCCCGCACCCTGCACCTGGCGCAGCGAGCCGAGGAGTGGGGCTATCACCGCTTCTGGATCGCTGAGCACCACAACACCCCGCAACTGGCCAGCCCATCACCGGAGCTGGTAATCGCGTGGATCGTCGGCCAGACCCGGCGTATTCGTGTCGGCTCCGGCGGCGTCATGCTGCAACACTACAGTCCCTACAAGGTCGCGGAAAACTTTAACCTTCTCGCCACGCTGGCACCGGGACGTATCGATCTCGGCGTAGGTAAAGCCCCTGGCGGCCTGCCGCTCTCCACCCGCGCGCTTCAGCAGGGGCTGGATCAGGAACGCGCCGGCACCTTTGCAGACAAACTGGCGCAGCTCGACAACTGGCTTTCACTCTCGGTAAACGATCGCCAGCAGGAGAGCCTGCTGGCAACGCCGGTACCGCCTCACCGCGCCGACGGTTTTCTCCTCGGGGCGAGCGTCGAGAGCGCTCGGCTGGCTGCCGCCCTTGACTGGAACTTTGTCTTTGCTGCTCACCTGAACGGGGATAAAGCCCTGCTGCGCGACGTGCTCACGGCCTGGCAGGCGCATAGCCAGCGCAGCACGGTGGTGGCGGTGCAGGCGATTGTGGCCGACAGCGATGCTGACGCGCAGGCGCTGGCCCAGGAGGTTGAGCTGTGGGGCGTGGAGCTGGAGAACGGCCAGCGCGTCACGGTAGCCAGCCAGGAGCAGGCGCAGGCGTTTGCCCGTCAGGCGGGCAGCCTGGCGAAGCAGATTGTTCGCCGGGACTCCTCGGCGCTGGTGGGCACGGCAGAGACGGTGCTGGCCGGGCTGAACGCGCTGCACCATGCATGGGGCATTGACGAATTTATTATTGACACGCCCATTACCGGCGGCGCAGCGCGGATTACCTCCCTGCGCCTGCTGGCAGAGGCGTGGTCGCAGGAGCGGCACGTGACGGAGGCAGCGGAATGCAGTTTGCACAACAGCTGATTGAGTGGCGACGTGAGCTTCATCAGTACCCGGAGCTGTCGCTTCAGGAGTTTGAGACAACGCGGCGGATCCGCCAGTGGCTGGAAAACGCCGGGCTGCGACTGTTGCCTTACGATCTGCCCACCGGCGTGGTGGTAGAGATTGGCAGCGGCGAAAAAATAATTGCTTTGCGCGGTGATATCGATGCGCTGCCTATCGACGAGGCCAGCGGCGTGCCGTTTAGCTCGAAAAACGCTGGCATCATGCATGCCTGCGGCCATGACGTGCACACCACCGTGATGCTTGGCGCGGCGCTGCTGCTCAAGGAGCACGAGCATCGGCTGGCGGGCAGGGTGCGTATCCTGTTCCAGCCTGCCGAAGAGAATTTTGGCGGTGCGAAACGGCTGATTAACGCAGGCGTCCTGAATGGCGTCAGCGCGATTTTCGGCATGCACAACGAACCCGGTCTGCCGGTGGGCGTCTTTGCCACACGCGGCGGCCCGTTCTACGCCAACGTCGATCGCTTTGTCATTGGCGTGAAGGGCAAGGGGGCACATGCCGCCCGCCCGCACGAGGGCAACGACGCCATCCTGCTGGCGAGCCAGCTCGTCAACGCCCTGCAGAGCGTCGCCAGCCGCAACGTTAACACCCTTGACTCAGTGGTGCTCAGCGTGACGCGGATCGCCGGAGGCAATACCTGGAATGTGCTGCCGGAGACGGTAGAGCTGGAGGGCACTCTGCGTACCCACGACGTTGCGGTTCAACAGCAGGTGAAGAGGCGCGTAAACGCCATTGCCGCCGGGCTGGGTCAGGCGTTTGGGGCGGAGATTGTCGTCAGCTGGTACGACGGCCCCACGGCGCTGGTTAACGATGAGCGCTGGGCCGCCTTCGCCCGTGACGTCGCTGACTGGCACGGGTATGAGACGCAGCACGCCGGGCTGCATATGGGCGGGGAGGATTTTGCCGTCTATCTGCAACATATTCCCGGTGCTTTTGTCAGCATCGGCAGCGCCAGCGAGTTTGGCCTGCATCACCCGGCATTTAACCCCGACGAAGCACTGCTTGAAGGCGCGGCGCGCTACTTTGCGCTGCTGGCTGAAAAAGCGTTACTGCAACCTTAAAAGGATCATTTATGGCGACTGAAAAACTGGCGACGACACGACAGTTACGGCTGGGCACGATTTTGCAGGGCGCAGCGGGAAATATGTCTGCCTGGCGCCATCCGGCAGCGGTGGCAGATGCCAGCATCAACTTTGAGTTTGTAAAAGAGACCGCGCGTAAAGCTGAACAGGGGAAGCTGGACTTCCTGTTCGTCGCCGACGGCCTGTACATTAATGAGAGATCAATTCCGCATTTCTTGAACCGCTTCGAGCCGCTAACGGTGCTCTCCGCGCTGGCTAGCCTGACCACCCACCTTGGGCTGGTGGGAACGCTCTCTACTTCCTACAGCGAGCCGTTTACCGTCGCGCGCCAGTTTGCCAGCCTCGATCACCTTAGCAATGGTCGGGCAGGGTGGAACGTTGTGACCTCGCCGCTGGAAGGCTCGGCGAAGAACTTCTCACGGGACAAGCACCCGGAGCACGCGCTGCGCTACCGCATTGCCGATGAGTACCTGGATGTAGTGAAAGGGCTGTGGGACTCCTGGGAAGAGGATGCCTTTGTGCGTAACAAAGAGAGCGGGCAGTTTTTCGATCCGCAAAAGCTGCATACGCTCAACCACAGCGGGACGTTTTTCCAGGTCGCCGGGCCGCTCAATATTGGTCGTACGCCACAGCATCGTCCCATTATTTTCCAGGCCGGGGCCTCAGACGATGGCAAAAAGCTTGCCGCCCGCCACGCCGACGCCATTTTTACCCACCATGACACGCTGGAGGAGGCCAAAGCCTTCTATCGCGACGTTAAGCAGCAGCTGGAGGCTAACCATCGCCAGCCTGACGATCTCAAGATATTCCAGGGGGTGAGCATCATCGTCGGGGATAACGACGCCGACGTCGAGGCGCAGTATCAGACCACCGCCGCGCTGGTATCGATAAACGATGCCCTGAACTACCTTGGCCGCTACTTCGAGCACCATGATTTTAGTCAGTATCCCCTCGATGAGCCTTTCCCGGACGTGGGGGATTTGGGGCAGAATAGCTTTCGCAGCACAACCGATGAGATCAAACGTAACGCCCGGGCGCGGAATCTGACCCTGCGCCAGGTAGCGCTGGAGAGCGCCTCGCCGCGGCCGCGCTTTGCCGGCACCCCGGAGCAGGTGGCCGACGGTCTCCAGCGCTGGTTTGAAGAGCGGGCCGCGGACGGATTTATCATCCAGGGCGGTACGCCGGAGAGCTTTGCCCACGTTGTGGATCGGGTAGTGCCACTCCTTCAGGCGCGGGGAGTGTTCCGCACTGACTATCCGGGCACCACGCTGCGCGAGACGCTGGGTTTATCCGCGCCTGATAATCAATTTATAAAATAATAATTTAATAAGAGAATACGCTATGCAGAAATCAACGCTACTTCTGGCCATTTCGCTTGCCTTTACGCCGCTGGCGTGGGCTGACAGCGTCACCATTAACGGCACCGGCGTGAGCCTTGAGGCCAACAAAGCACCCATTAATACCGCCAAAAATGCCCAGGCGGTGGCGGAGCTGCCAAAGGGCTACCGCTTCGCCCAGCCGGGCAAGTTTACCGTGGCGGTGGCGGCGTTGAATTCTCCTCCGCTAACGGTCTTCTCAGATGACAATAAAACGCTGCTGGGCAGCGAGGTCGATATTGCCCGGCTGGTAGCGGATAGCCTTGGCCTTGAGCTTAACGTCGTGCCGACCTCGTGGGAGGATTGGCCCCTGGGCGTCTCGTCCGGCAAGTATGACGCCGCCATCAGCAATATTACCGTCACCAAGGAGCGTAAAGAGAAGTTCGACTTCGCTACCTACCGCAAAGATTCGCTGGGCTTCTATGTGAAGTCGACCAGTTCGATTAAATCCATTGAGAAAGCCGAAGATATCGCCGGGCTGCGGATCATTGTGGGATCGGGAACCAACCAGGAGGCGATCTTGCTGGCGTGGGACAAGGCCAATCAACAGAAGGGGCTAAAGCCGTTTACGCCGGTCTATACCAAGGATGATGCCGCCCAGACGCTGGCGATCCAGTCCGGCCGTGCCGACGCCTTTTTCGGGCCGAACGTAATTGGCGCGTGGAAGGCTGCGCTAACGAACAGGACAAGGCTGGTGGGAAGCGTTGACGGCGGCTGGCCAAAGGCGGCGCACATTGCGGTAACGCTGAAAAAAGGCAGTGGACTGGTGGAGCCGGTGCAGACCGCGCTTAATGGTGCAATCCAAAGCGGCGACTACGACAAGGTGCTGGCCCGCTGGGGCGAAGGGATGGAGCGCATCTCCACATCGGAAATTAACCCGGAAGGCCTGGGTGACTGAGGAGAGAGCCATGCGCGAACGCTTTCGTGATGTCCCAATGGATGCCCCCGAGCTGCAACCGATTATCGAGGGGCTGTTTGGTGAATACGCCGCCCGCTATGGGGACTACTTCGCCAAAGACGCGGAGGTGGAGCTCAACGAATGGTATCTGCCGCCGCAGGGACTGTTTTTAGTTCTTGAGCGCGACGGGGAGATTATTGCCACCGGGGCCTACAAGCCATTCGATGCGCAGACGGCGGAGATCAAGCGTATCTGGACCCAGCGCACCCTGCGTCAGCAGGGCCTGGCCGGGCGCATGATGCAGGCCCTGGAGCAGAGGGCTTCCCTCGCTGGCTATCGGCGGATCTTTCTTACCACCGGTTTTCGTCAGCCGGAGGCGGTCAAGCTCTACCTGAGCCTGGGGTATGAAGCCCACTTCGATCTGCACCGCGATCCAGAGGAGTACAGCCTGCCGCCTTATGACGGACGGCTGCGCTTTACCAAAACGCTGGACGTTGCTCTGCGCCACTCAGCCTGAGGAAAAAAGATGACCACACCTGAAACTATTAAAGTGATCCCCGCCCGCTATCCGCTGCGCACCGTAGGCGCGTTTGTCGCGCTGTTTGTGCTGGCGATTGTGATCCAGTCCGTTGCCTTTAATCCGCGTTGGGAGTGGCACGTGTTTGCCCGCTGGTTTTTCGACCCGGCGATCCTGTATGGCGTAGGCCAGACGCTGCTGCTCACCCTGCTGGGGACGGTACTCAGCGTGCTTATCGGTGGTCTGCTGGCGCTGGCGCGCCTGTCATCCTCCTGGCTATTGAGCAGCCTCGCCTGGGGCTATATCTGGCTGTTCCGCTCCCTGCCGCTGATTGTGGTGCTGATTATTCTCTACAACTTCTCCTATCTCTACGACACGCTGACCATCGGTATTCCCTTTACCGCCATTAGCTGGGGGCAGTTTGAGACCATCAACGTGCTGGGTCAGTTCTCAACGGCGGTGGTGGGGCTGACGCTGGTTCAAAGCGCCTACACCGCTGAGATTATTCGTGGCGGATTTTTGGGCGTCGATCACGGTCAGTACGAGGCCGCTGCTGCCCTCGGTCTACCGGCATGGCGGCGCACCCTGCGCATCATCTTGCCCCAGGCGCTGCGCACCATTCTGCCGTCGGGCTTTAACGAGATCATCAGCCTCGCCAAGGGAACGGCGATGGTCTACGTGCTGGCAATGCCGGAGCTGTTCTACACCATTCAGATGATCTACAACCGTACCCAGGAGGTGATCCCTCTCCTGATGGTCGGCGCGGTCTGGTATCTGGCGATCACCAGCGTGCTGTCAATCATTCAGCACCTCGTCGAGCGCGCCCTGGCCCGCAGCGAGCGCCGTTCGGCCATCAACGCCGCGCCGCGTGTTTCTCGGGTCTCCTCTCCCGCAACCCACGTTACCGCTCAGGAGCCTGTCCATGCCCACCTCTCATAATGGTCATATCTCGATTACCGGCGTCAGCAAATATTTTGGTCGCCACAAGGCGCTGGACGGCGTCTCGCTGGAGCTGCCCCCCGGATCGGTAACGGTGATCCTTGGTCCCTCCGGCTCGGGTAAATCGACGCTGCTGCGCGCCATCAACCATCTTGAACGAGTAGACGAAGGCTTTATCCAGATCGACGGAGAGTACATTGGCTATCGTCGGGAGGGCGACCGGCTCTACGAGCTGAAAGAGAAAGAGATCCTGCGCCAGCGCATCAACGTCGGCTACGTCTTCCAGAATTTCAATCTCTTTCCGCATCTGACGGTGCTGGAAAATTTGATTGAAGCGCCCATCGCCCATAAACAGCTCAGCCGCAAAGCCGCCGTTGAGCGGGCTTACGAACTGCTGGACGTCGTCGGCCTGCGCAATAAGGCCGACGCCTGGTCGCGCCATCTCTCCGGCGGTCAGCAGCAGCGTATCGCCATTGCCCGCGCGTTGGCGCTGCGTCCACGCGTTATGCTGTTCGATGAGCCCACCTCGGCCCTCGATCCTGAGCTGGTGGGCGAGGTGCTTGACGTCATCAAAACCCTGGCCCGTTCCGGCACCACGCTGGTGGTCGTTACCCATGAGATCGGCTTTGCCCGCGAAGTGGCGGACACGGTGGTCTTTATGGTAGACGGCAAGATCGTCGAGCAGGGCAGCAGCGAGGCGGTGTTAAACCGCCCGCAGCATTCCCGCACCCAACAGTTTTTGTCAAAAGTGCTGTAAAAAAACACTATGGCCGCTTGCCAAACTCAACGGTCTGCTGCGTCCAGCGCCGCGCCTGCTCGCTTAACGTAAAGCCAAGGCCATGACGGTCGGAGACGTACATCCGGCCATCCCGCAGCTCAAGCTGCTCGTTAAACAGCGGGTTCAGCCACTCAAAGTGCTCCAGCCACGGCTCCAGCGGGTAGGCCGCCGCGAGGTGGAGATGGACCTCCATCGCGAAGTGCGGAGCCAGCTTGCGCCCGTGCTTCGCTGCCAGATCCATAATCTTCAGGAACGGCGAGATGCCGCCAACCCGTGGCGCATCGGGCTGGACGAAATCGCTGGCGTTGCCGAGGATCAGCTGTTCATGCTCGCGGAAGCTGGTCAGCATCTCGCCAGTCGCAATGGGCGTATCCAGCGCGGCGGCAAGCTGGGCGTGGCCCTCGACGTCATAGGCATCGAGCGGCTCTTCGATCCAGATCAGGTTGAACTGCTCCATTTTACGTCCCATGCGGATGGCGGTTTCGCGATCCCACTGTTGATTAGCATCCACCATCAACGGGAAATCGTCTCCCAGCGCCTCGCGTACGGCAGTGAGGCGACGGAGATCCTCGGCTGTATTGGGCTGGCCGACCTTCAGCTTAATGCCGCCAATGCCGTTCTCTCTGGATATGGTCACGTTTTTCAGCACCTGATCCAGCGGGGTGTGCAGGAAGCCGCCGGAAGTGTTGTAGCACTTCACCGAGTCGCGATGGGAGCCAAGCAGTTTCGCCAGCGGCAGACCCGCGCGTTTGGCTTTCATATCCCACAGGGCGATATCGAAAGGGGAGATGGCCTGCACCGCCATGCCGCTGCGGCCAACAGAGGCCCCTGCCCACAGCAGCTTGCTGTAGATCTTATCGATATCGTTAGGATCTTCACCCAGCAGGTTATCGGCAATCTCTTTGGCATGGGCGTAGATCCCCTGGCCGCCGGCGCGCTTGGAGTAGCTAAAGCCCACGCCTTCGAAACCGTCGCGGGAGTGGATCTCCGCCACGATAATCGCCACTTCGGTCAGCGGCTTTTGTCGACCGGTAAGCACTTTGGCATCGCTCACCGGCGTCGCCAGCGGCAGGAAGGCAAGGGAGAGCTTCACCCACTCAATACGATCGCCGGTTTCCGCTGCCGTTTTGACACCTTCTGCTTTGGCATAGGTGACTGAATCAGAATTTGCGCTAGAGGTCATCGCACTCTCCATAGGTTATAAAATGTTTGCGCTAACATTTATAGTTCAACCATCAGGCCGCTGCTAGAGGGGAGTGGATAATTTGTACAGTCGATCACAGTTTCTGCCCGCCTGGGACACAATAGCGTGTGGATTAAGCGCGCCGCTTGATGAATAATGGCAGAAATGCTTTTTAGAACAGGTTGATACTGCGTGACCACGCCTAAGATCTCTCGCCCACAGCCGCCCCGGGCCCCCACCCTGGATGACGTTGCCCGCGTCGCCGGCTTGTCGTCAATGACCGTCAGCCGGGCAATTAACACGCCAGAGCGGGTACGGCCAGAAACAGTTGATCGGGTAATGAGTGCCGTTAAGGCTACAGGCTATATTCCCAATGCGCTGGCAGGGGGGCTGGCTACCCGACGCAGCAAACTGGTTGCCGTTGTGGTACCGCAGATCAATAACAGCATGTTCGTCGATACTATTCAGTCCCTGAACGATGCGCTGGCGGCGCGGGGCTACCATATGCTGCTCTGCATGTCGGGCTACACGCCGCAGACTGAAGCCGAACTGGTAGCAGCGCTGCTGTCGCGCCGTCCGGACGGAATGGTATTAACCGGTATTCACCACTCGGCGGAGCTGAAAAAGATCGTGCTTAACGCCAGCGTGCCGGTGGTGGAGATATGGGATTCAACCCCAACGCCGCTCGATATGCTGGTGGGTTTCTCCCATGAAAAAGTGGGCCAGGCACTGGGGCATTTTTTACAGCGCAAAGGTTACACCCGTCCAGGGCTGATCTGGGCTGAAGATCGCCGCGCCCAGCAGCGTAAGGCAGGGTTATGTGAGGCGCTAACATTGCACGGTTTTCCTGCGCCGTTACAGGTAGATGTGCCGCTTCCCGCCAGGCTAGCGCTGGGCCGGGAAGGGCTAGGGGCATTGCTAACGCAGGGAGAGTGTGACGTGGTGGTGTGCAGCTCCGATACCCTTGCTCAGGGAGCGATTATGGAGGCCGAAAGTCGGGGACTGCGGGTGCCGCAGGATCTGGCCGTCGTCGGTTTCGGCGATCTCGATTTTGCCGCTTCCAATCGACCCGCTATTACCACCGTTAGCGTCGACCGTCACGAGATAGGCCTGCGCGCCGCGACGCTGCTTGCCGATCGCATCGAGGGCATTGAGCCTGATAATGTTATTCTGGACGTTGGCTTTACGCTTATTGAACGCGAGTCGGCTTAAACAGATTACAGGAGGGTAAGTGATAACGTTTCGATCCCCATCCCGGCATGAATTTCAGGCCTTTGTTGACTATTTTATCCCGGATTATGCTGCCGAGATTGTCAGTAACTATCTGCTCTCTGAGGAAGATGCCCTTGCGCAGGCGCGTCGCGAGCTGGAAGCCAGTTTCCCCGACGGCGAGAAGAGTGCAGGGCAGATACTACTGTGTATTGTTCTTAACGACGCTGAGAAAGAAAATCATATTGGCTACCTCTGGTACAAGCCGGATCCGCAGCTGCATTCAGCCTTTATCAATGACTTCTATCTTTTCCCCGCGTTCCGGGGAAAAGGTTTTGGCAGCGAGGCCATGAAGCAGCTTGAGCTGCGCCTGGTGGAAGAGGGCTGTAAGCAGATCAAACTGCGGGTGGCTGCTGGAAATCCGCAGGCCAGACGAGTCTATGAGAATAACGGTTTTAACGTAACCGGAATCAATATGAATAAAGTACTGGGCTAACAACCCGGCCAGACGCTAAATAAACGAGGAGTTTGCTATGCCGCATATCGATATTAAATGTTTCCCCCGCGATCTGAGCGAAGAGCAGAAAACGGCGCTGGCGGACGATATTACCGCTGCAATTGTCCGTCATCTCAACAGCAAAGACAATTCGGTGAGCGTTGCCCTGAGCCAGGTTCAGCCTGAGGACTGGAAAGCGCAGGTGTGGGACACAGAGATCGCTCCGCAGATGGAAAAGCTGATCAAAAAGCCGGGCTACAGCATGTAGTTTGTGCCTCCTGCCCTTCGGGGCAGGGTAAGCATGGGGTGTTGTAAATGAATAAATATTGCCTGGCGTATATCATTGGTACGATCCTATCGGCTTTTACTATCAATGCTTTAGCAGAATCCAACCATTCAAGCATAGTCAAAAATAGCGATGTTGACGCTTGTGTCGATAAGAGTAGTAATATAGACAGTGAGTGTTTAAATTCTGTCAGTAAGCGAAGTGAAAAAGAATTAAATGACGTTTATAAAGATAAACTAAAAGAGATATCAACTTTCGACTTTTCCCGGTGGTGGATGGGAGAAAAAGATCGGCGTGAAGGCATGAAGCAAGCCTTTATACATAGTCAAGAATTATGGCTTAAGTACCGCACTGAATATTGTAAAACCGCTAGCACAGGATCTGAGAGAGTTGATGGCTATGGAGCAGCAGTATTAAGCTGTCAGATTAACCTGGCGAAAAGGCGAATAGAAGAAATCAAAATGATACATCCTGAACTTTCGGACGGATGAAATAGAAATTACCAATAGTGAGGTTAAGGACTTGCTCTTGCTTAATTACTTAAGGTTCTTTGTTTAGGCTTTTATTCAACCACCAGATTATCTTATTAGTCATAAGGTTACTAATGGTTGAATAAAAATGAAGAAGCATCCAACAGTCATTTGTTGATTAAAAATTATACTTGATGCTGCCCTCTCGGGTACGCCAGATCATCATCAGTATATTTTTATCAATGCAGTTACGGGGAGGTTCAACATTGGGAAAACAGAGTCGATCTTCTTTACCTTCCTCTTGATACCCTTCACCAAAGGCGTATATCGTTATGAGAAACGGACCTTGAGCGCCAGCAGGAATATGATACTTACGTCTAATTTCATCCTGATTATGCTGCCACCAGTCAATTTTTTTCGCGTCAGTGAAAGGCAGAGAATCTACGATAATCCGTGCAGTGCTACCGTCATAATAACTATTTACCACTGTAACTTTTTGATCTTTATTAAAATAATAATACATAAAACCTAGCATTATTGCTAGAGCTGCGATAGCGAACGAACGCATCAGCGATTCCCCTGTATATTAACAATAGCCTCTAGATTTGTCAAAAATGGACGGAAACCAAATTTATTAAATCTTTGTAGGACAAACCATATTTGAAAGAATTTAAATTGGTAGAACTTCTTTTTTCTTATATCATTAATATCAAGACCAAAATGATCTTGGGCTGAAAATTTAACACGTGCTTTCCAACCTCGCTCGTATACTTCAAGGCTAATAATATCTATTTTTGTTGCATGAACATCATGAATGGTTATACCCATTCCATTAATCTTGTCTATAATCATAGAGTCAAATTTAGGAAGTATTGAACCACCTATAGCAGATGTAACATCTTTTAATCGCTCTTGGGGGAAGCATTTATTTTCATAATCAATAAAGGATCCAAATGTTTTTTGAAATATTGAATTTACACTCTTTGCATTATAGTCAGATTGAAGCTTTTGACTGTAAGCAGCGTTAAGTTGCGCATCGCCAAAAGGCGTACCTGTCGAACGCTGAAAATGTCTTAACATCTGGTTAATCAAATAACGGTATGGACCTACGAAGGAGTAAGGTAAAGAGGTTTTCTGCATCTCCTCAAATAATAATCGGGCACAGTCTTGAATGCTTATTGTTCCACCTCGATGAGTGCCACCATAAACCCCTGCGAATCTTGATTGCGGGTTATCAAATGTTGTCAGACGAGTTAATGTATAGGGATCAACGATATTTGATATATTCTTTAACCCAAATTCTCGTATGAGCCTATCGGCTGAGATATCTCCGTACCGCATATCATCTGCGCCATAATCATCAAATGGCCGCTGGGTCATAAATATTGTCTGTGGAAATACAGCATTAGTCATATAGTGTCATCCTTTACTTGCTTCATATCAATCCATCATACGATGATCATAAAACTGTGCAATAGATCATCATTTAACATTAACCTGTCATCAGTGATGTGATGATTCTACAGATGAGGCGCAGCTACTGGTTTGCGTTCCAGTATATAAGCCAAAATACCAATAATGTAAAAAATATTATCAAGATGATTCGTAAAAAGGAGGTTTGAGTATTGAAATCAGAGATCGCCATGGAGATGGAAGCACAAAAGCTGGGCCGAAGCATGGTCTTTTATCTCCCCACCGCTAACGGCAGGGAGCACTTCTCTACTTATCGTTAATGCTCATCTGCCTGCCGCTGGTGACAAAGGTTCCGCCGCCCAGGTGGTGCAGGGTATTGAGTTTGTCATCATCAAACTGCCAGCGTCCGTTAATAAATGCGCGTTCGTCGGCCGCAGCGGCGACTACCTCGCCAAACAGGGTATCGTATTTCTCCTGCGCGGCGGTGGCCGGCAGCAGACGACACTCCATCCATGCCAGGCAGCGCTCCTCAACCACCGGCAGGCCTAACACCGGACCTGAGATAGCAGGGATACCGTAGCAGTTAAATTTATCTTCATCCCGCCCGGTGACGCTCCCTACCGCATAGGTCCAGTTTTTGGCCGCAACGCCGGGAACCACGATGCCAAACATGCCGCTGCGCTCAATCAGCTCTCGCGACCAGGCGCTCTTATCGATCACGATGGCAATGCGCGGCGGGGAGAACTCCACCGGCATCGACCACGCAGCCGCCATAATGTTGCGGCGATCGATCTGGTCGTCCCGACTGGTGATCAGGACGGTTGGGCCGTGGTTTAGCAGACGGCTGGCGTGCTCCAGCGCAACGGGGCGGAAATAGCGCATTGTGACTCCTTCTAGTGACCTTGCTGCATTAAAGGCTGCATGACGGATTAAATCAAGCCGCAATAAATGCGTCATCTCGATGTAACAAAGCCTGCCTATAGTCGCCAGCAACTAAGTCCCAAAGAGGATAACAATATGTTTGCTCCCCTGTCTTTTGTACAGGTGAGTGCGGCCCGTCTGCATTTGGCGACGGGGCGTTGTCGGCTTCCTGTAGCTGGAGGGCGATAATGCACGCACTGACCCGTATTCGTCTCGAAGGTGTTTCGTACGCCTTTGCCAACCATACCGTTCTTCATCAGATCGATCTGCATATTGAACCCGGCAGCATCGTGGCCCTGCTCGGACCCTCTGGCTGCGGCAAAAGCACGCTTTTACGCCTGCTGGCCGGGCTGACGCACCCTGCGGAAGGGGAGATCTGGTTCGGTGAACGACTGGTCGCAAAGGCGGGCTGGGCGCTGCCGCCAGAGGCGCGCGATATCGGCATGGTCTTTCAAGACTATGCGCTGTGGCCACATATGTCTGTGGCGCAGAACGTCGCCTTTCCCCTCAAAATGCGTAACCTGCCACGTGCCGAGCGTGATCTCCGCGTCGCCGAGGCCCTGGCAAGGGTAGGGCTGTCGGACTTTGCCGAACGTAAACCGTCCGGGCTCTCCGGCGGACAGCAGCAGAGGGTGGCCCTCGCACGCGCCATCGTCGCCCAGCCCCGGATCCTGCTCTTTGACGAGCCGCTCTCCAATCTCGACAGTGAGCTGCGAGAGTCGCTGTGTCTGGAGATGTCACGGATCCTGCGCCAGTCCGGAACCACTGCGGTCTACGTTACCCACGATCGCCGGGAAGCAGAGTTGATTGCCGACCGTATTGTGCATCTCTCCGCCGGTCGCGTGGCGGCATCTGATTTAATTACAAATACTTTAGTTACAACATACAATGGAGCATTATTATGAAAGCAGTGTCGTCTGTAATAAAAGGAGTTGCATTAACTATGGCATTGTCTGCTATCAGCGTCTCCAGCGCGCAGGCGCTGACTGTCTATACCGCAGGTCCTGGGTCGCTGGCTAAAGGCCTCGCGGCAGGCTATGAGAAGAAAACCGGCGTCAAGGTCAACATCTTTCAGGCTACGACCGGGAAGGTAATGGCGCGCCTGGAGGCCGAGCAGGCTAATCCGCAGGCCGATATTCTTATCTCTGCGTCATGGGATACGGCGGAAGATCTGCACAATCGTGGTTGGCTGCTACCGTATCAGAGCCAGAATGCAGAAAAGGTGCCTGCTAACCTCAAAACCAGCGACTATGTTGCTCAGGGTATTTCGGCATTGGGTATCGTCTGGAATAGCAAAAGCGGTACGCCTGAGCCAAAAGAGTGGCAGGATCTCACCGCCACAGACTTTAAAGATAAAATCACCACGCCTGACCCGGCGCTCTCTGGTGCATCTCTCGATCTGCTGATTGGCCTGCAAAACGGCATGGGTGATGCGGCGTGGAAACTGTTTGAGCAGCTGAAGCAGAACGGTATGGTGGTCAGCGGCCCTAACGCCCAGGCGGTAACGCCGGTCATGCAGGGGGCGAAAGCCGCCGTGTTTGGTGCGGTGGACTATGTCTCTTACGGCAATATCGCCCAGGGTGAGTCGCTGAAGGTGATCTTCCCGGCGAGCGGGACGGTGATTGCCCCACGCCCGATGATGATCCTGAAAACCACGCAGCATGCTGACGATGCTAAAGCTTTTGTTGACTATGTGCTCTCGCCAGAAGGGCAGGCGTTGGTCGCCGATGCCTGGCTGATGCCGGCCCGCACCGACGTTACCGCTAAGCGCCCACTGCTGAACGACCTTAAAATCCTGCCGACCTCCAACGACGGCAACAGCGAGCGCAGCGATGTGTTGAAACGCTTTAATACCCTTTTCGCGCAGTAATCACCCGGCGGGGGCAACCCCGCTTTCAGGATAGCCGTTGTGAAACAGAGATTAATTACCCTCACTACCGTGGCGCTGCTGGCGATCCTGGTCGCGCTGCCGTTGCTGTTTATTATTCTACAGGCCATTTTTCCGCAGTTTAGCGCCGGCTCGTTGAGCGGGGCGTTAACGGGGATTGCCCCGCAGTTTCAGGATCCGCAGCTGCCCGCTATGCTGGGGGGAACGCTATGGATTGCCGCAGGCGTCGCGCTGTTGAGCGCTCTGATTGGTCTGCCGCTCGGCGTAATGCGCGGATTATTCAATCTTCCCGTACCCAGGCTGTGGGATCTTATCTTTCTCATCCCGTTTCTGACCCCGCCCTATATTGCCGCGCTCTCCTGGATGCTGGTCTTACAGACCAATGGTTATCTCGATCAGCTGACCGGTATCGACCTTAACAACCTGCTTTTCAGCCGCAGCGGCATTGTGCTGGTCATGACCCTGAATATTTTTCCGGTGGTCTATTTTGCCGTCTCGCGCAGCCTGCTCGCTAGCGGACAGCGGCTGGCGCTGGTTGCGCGAGTACATGGCGCGACGGCGTGGCGGGCATTTTGGCATATCACGCTGCCCATGGTCGCGCCCGCCCTGGCAGCGGGGATGCTGTTAGCCTTTACCCTGGCCATTGAGGAGTATGGCGTTCCGGCGGCGCTGGGAACGCGCTCAGGGGTAGTGATGATGACGGTGGGTATCGAGAAGAAACTCGCCGACTGGCCAATTGATCTGCCCGGCGCGTCGCTGCTCTCGATGGTGCTGATTGTCATTGCCTTAACCGGATGGTGGTTACAGCGACGCCTGGTAGGGGATAAAGAGGTGACCAGCGTAACCGGCAAGCCAACGGAGAATATGGGGGCCACGCTGGGCATCGCCGTCGTTCCGGTGGTGACGGTAATGGCCTTAACCGGATTTTTGGCAGTTGGACTGCCGGGATTATCCATGGCGGTGACCGGGGTGATGTCGACGCTGTCAGGCGGACTGGCCTGGAATAACGTGACGCCTCAGCACTATTTAGCGCTCTTCTCCCAGCAGGGGGATGCGCTGTCGGCGTTGGGCACCAGCCTGTCGCTGGCGCTCGGCGCGTCGCTGATCACCGGTCTCCTTGGCCTGCTGATTTCGTGGCTGGTTGTGGTCAGGCAGATAAAAGGTCGCAGCGTGCTGGATGCCCTGTCGCTACTGCCTGCGGCGCTGCCGGGCATTGTCGTTGGTGTAGGGCTGATTCTGCTGTGGAACCGCACCTTCTGGCCGGTTTCGCCCTACAATACCTGGGCGATCCTGCTGCTGTCATATTGCTGCCTGCTGATGCCCTGGCCGGTGCGCTATATCACCAGCGCGCTACGCCAGCTGGGTGGCAATCTGGAGCCGGCCGCGCGGGTTCATGGTGCAAGTGCGCTTCAGGCGCTGCGCTTTATCGTCATGCCGCTGGTCTTTCCAGCTATGCTGGCCGCGATGCTAATGGTATTTGCTATCGCGTCCCGTGAGCTGGTCACGTCGCTGCTGCTCTCACCAGCCGGCACGCAAACCGTGGCGGTCTTTATCTGGCGGCAGTTTGAACAGGGATCGGTCGGGCAGGGAATGGCGATGGCGACCTTAACGCTGCTCACCGGGCTGCTTCTTATGCTTACCGCGCTGGCAATCATGCAACGTAAGGGACGCGGCTGATAATAAATTACGCAAAAGCGTTCAAATTATCGCCAATCGCAAGGGTGACTATTGCGGAGGAAAGCATTGCCGTCTACGTTTATCGCGGTAACTATTTTCTCTCGATACGTAGAGAGGCCAGTAACTTAAATTTAAAGGCATATTGATGCACAGCGCAACAACTGAAGACACGCTCAACACCTGGTTTGATCAGGGTAGTCATGCTTTTGAAGCCGAACGTACTCTTATTAGGGGACTCGCTCAGAATCTCAAAAGTAATCGTATTGAGGTGAACAATAAAAATATGATTCTGGCCCTTATCAGGCTGCTTGAAACAGAAGATGATGTAATCAAGCTCGATGTCTATCGCAACGCGCTTGAACTCATCGTCCAGAAAACACCAGACGATTTGTAATGTTATTTAAAACGCCCCGTATCGCTTAGTCAGGATACAGGGCGTTGACTTATAAAGGTTTTACCAGACGGGCCCTAAGGTAGCGAATACAGCTTTCCAGAATGCTTAGCTGCTGCTTCTCTTTTACCATCACACTACGGGCGCGTAGTACCATCATAAGATTGTCCGCATTTACCGGCAGACGTGAATTCATCAGCCAGGTTGCCGCCTCACCAATGACCTCTTGAATATTTTCAAGTAAAACGTGTTCATCTTCGTTCAATTGCACTCTCAATGCAGAAGGGGGTTTGTCTTCCAGGCTAAGTCGCCAAGATCAAATTCACAGAGAGCATTTGGGGGAACATGCTTAAAGCAAGTCTGATTAGAAGGGTAAAACAGCAAAAAACCTGTTAACCGTACCGATTAAACAGGTATTAC
The DNA here is from genome assembly GCF_024656065.1 of Pseudescherichia sp. L3. NCBI lineage: Bacteria > Pseudomonadati > Pseudomonadota > Gammaproteobacteria > Enterobacterales > Enterobacteriaceae > Pseudescherichia > Pseudescherichia sp. L3. The sequence goes on along the minus strand of NZ_JANKYC010000001.1, from coordinate 1,303,422 downwards.
TGACTGAAGCTAATGTTTATAAACAATATTAGGGTGACTGAGAACAGCGTCGCGTCTGTGGAGCTTTAAGGATCGGGAGGGGCTGGAACCGCTGTCGGGGAGCATTCTGAACTGATGTACCCCATTGATGGCCGTACGAAAAGCTTCACGTCTGCCATGGTCATTTTCATCATGGAGACTCTCCTGCAACTGACTGAGAAGGGCATCGAAAGAGACGTTGTCATCAGCCTCAAGAAGCGACATTACGGCTTCACCCATCACTTTATCTACCAGCCTTTCCTTATCATTTTTGCTCATTGAGCCTCACAGTATTTATTTGGCGCTGGACTTCATATCATTCTAGCAGTATGCCCGCTTATGCCAGAGATAGATAGGTATATTACACGTTTCGCCCGTCAGAAATGATTATTACGCAGAATCAAACGCATTAGATCGCTGAGATGCGCCTGCATAAGGGGACTATTTTCAGCCTCGATACGCGCAACCAGTTTCAAACAGATCGTTCTTCTGCTGATAATTTGACCAGCACGCAACAGAGCGATGACGATATCTCCCAGCGTCTCTTCTCGTGAAGGCATATCCTGCATGACTACACACACGCCCGTATTGATATCGTTACTCTCTGTCGCTTTTACATCGTTCTCGCACATGTTGCGTTTCCGGTACCCGTTTAATCACGCACTTGATGAGGGGCTTTATCTGTCCGCCTCAGCCCGTTTATTTTGTTGCCTAATAATATCGATAAGAAACGGTAAAAGAAAAGAAAACTGATATTTTTTTACCCTACTCATACAAGGGGTAAAATGTAAGCTGTTTATTAATATAGGATATATCCAGTTTGTGATTGAACATAAACCTTCCTTAAGTAGAACTCCACATCACTTTTTACAGCATAGGCTATGATTTTATTTACATACGGTCAGGAGAGGTAGCAACCCGAATACCGTTTTACACCCTTTCGTCACGTCTGCGTTTATTGAGGTATCTGCATGGAGTCCAGATCTTTTCTTAAAAGCTGGGGGGCCGAGTTCGTGGCCGCTGACACAGTGCGTTTTCGTGTGTGGGCGAGCGGTCAGGAGAGCATTACGCTCAGGCTTTCAGGCAAGGAATTTAAGATGAACCCGGCCGGGGAAGGCTGGTTCGAATTTTCCGCTACCGATATCTCCCCTGGTACGGAATATCACTACGTTCTGGCTGATGGTACCGCTCTGCCGGACCCGGCGTCCCGGGGGCAAAAGGCCGATGTCAATGGCCCTTCGCTGGTTATCAATCCAGAAAGCTATCGCTGGCAAAACACGCAGTGGCAAGGGCGTCCCTGGGAAGAGACCGTTTTCTATGAGCTGCATGTTGGCACCTTTACCCCAGAAGGGACCTTCCAGGCCGCCATTGAGAAGCTGCCTTACCTGGCGGATATTGGAATTACCGCTGTTGAGATCTTGCCCGTATCGCAGTTTGGTGGCAACCGGGGCTGGGGCTATGACGGCGTGCTGCTTTACGCGCCGCACTCCGCCTACGGTACGCCAGACGATTTCAAAGCCTTTGTCGATGCCGCGCACGGCTACGGCATCTCGGTGGTGCTCGACATTGTGCTGAATCATTTCGGCCCAGAGGGCAACTATTTGCCGCTGCTGTCGCCAGAGTTCTTCCACAAGGAGCGCATGACGCCCTGGGGGCCGGGCATTGCCTATGATATCGATGCCACACGTCGCTATATTGCCGAAGCGCCGCTCTACTGGCTGAAAGAGTTTAACCTCGACGGGTTACGCTTCGATGCCATCGATCAGATTGATGACAGCGCTGAGAAGCATATCCTGATGGAGATTGCCGAGCGCATTCGGGCTGAGATTACCGACCGACCTGCACACCTGACGACGGAAGATTGCCGGAACGTCATTTTCCTGCATCCGCGTGATGAAGAGGGTTCGACGCCGCTGTTCAGCGGCGAATGGAACGATGATTTCCACAATGCCGTACACGTTTTTGCTACCGGCGAAACCCACGCCTACTATGAAGATTTTGCCGACCAGCCGGAGAAATATGTCGCACGTGCGCTGGCAGAAGGGTTTGCCTATCAGGGAGAGGTGTCCCCGCACTCAGGAGAGGCTCGCGGCGTGGACAGCACCGGGCAGCCGCCGGTGGCGTTCGTGGACTTTCTGCAGAACCACGACCAGACCGGCAACCGTGCGCACGGTGAGAGACTGATCTCCCTGGCTGGCGTCGAGCGTACCAGGGTGCTGCTCGCCGCGCTGCTTCTGTCTCCGCATATCCCGCTGCTGTTTATGGGAGAGGAGTACGGAGAGAACAATCCATTCCTGTTCTTTACCGATTTCCATGGCGATCTCGCTAAAGCCGTACGTGAAGGGCGCGCGAAAGAGTTTGCCGGGCATAATGGCTACGACGGTGACAGCGTGCCCGATCCGAACGCCGAGAGCACCTTTATGCAGTCGAAGCTGGATTGGCACAAACTCGAAAGCCACGAAGGGCGCGCCTGGCTGGAGCTGACCCGAGCGCTGCTGCGTCTGCGCCAGCAGAAGATCGTGCCGCTGTTGGCTACCGCCGGGGGCAATTCTGGCCGGGTAGTTAAAACAGACGAAGGATTCCTTGCCGTGAGCTGGACATTCCCGCAGGGAACGCTCTCTCTGGCGTTGAATATTGGCGAGCGTCATCAGACGCTACCGGAATTACCCGGCGAAACCGTTTTTGCCTGGCCGAATGCGGCAGATGAACTGCCGCAGAACTCCATTGTTGTTCGCCTTGCATCAGGAGAAGCAAAGTGAAGATCCCAACCGCGACTTACCGTATCCAATTTCGTAACGGCATGACCTTTGACCGCGCCGCTGCCCTTGTGCCTTATTTGCAGCAGCTGGGCATCAGCCACCTTTATGCCTCACCGATCTTTACCGCCACCGCCGACTCAACCCATGGCTATGACGTTACGGATGCCAACGAGATCGAGCCCGCCATTGGCGGCCGCGAGGGTTTTGACCGCATGGTAGCCGCCCTGAAAGAGGCCGGCCTTGGCCTGATTCTGGATATCGTTCCGAACCATATGGCGGCCTCGCTGGAGAACGCATGGTGGCGCGACGTCATTGAACACGGTGAACAGAGCCGCTATGCCCGCTATTTCGATATCGACTGGTCGCGTCGCCTGACCCTGCCGTTCCTCGGGGATACCTTTGAGGCCGAGCTGGAGAAGGGCGATATCCGCCTGCAGGCCGATCCTAAAACAGGTAAACCTGCCTTCGCCTATTTTGAGAGCTTCTATCCACTTTGCCCGGAGAGCTATCAGGGGCGTGAAGATGAGGTGCTTAATCTCACCGATAAAGCAGAGCTTATTGCGCTACACGAGCAACAGCCTTATCGATTGATGACGTGGCGAGATGCGCCCCGCGATCTCTCCTATCGTCGCTTTTTTGAAATTACCGGCCTCGTTGGAGTTCGCGTTGAAGATGAAGCCGTCTTTGACGATAGCCACCGCCTGATCCTGGATCTGGTGCGCAGCGGGGCGGTAGACGGCCTGCGGGTTGACCATGTAGATGGCCTTGCCGATCCCAAAGGCTATCTGAGACGCCTGCGCCAGGAGGCCGGCGCTGACTGCTACCTGACCGTTGAGAAGATCCTCGGCAAAGGCGAGCATCTGCCGGACGACTGGCCAGTATCGGGCACTACCGGGTACGAATTTATTGCCGCGCTCTCGGACGCCCTGGTCGATGACGATCGGCTTGCCGCGCTGCGCAAAGCCTACGACAAGACCATGGAGAGGCAAGTGGATATGCGGGCCGAACTGCGTTCGGCCAAGCTGCTGATGGTTGACCGCAACTTCGAGGGTGAATTTACCACCTTGCTGAAGCTGGCGCTCGGCCTTGCGGAAGTGGAGGGGTTTGTAACAGAGCAAGCGACAATGCATGCCGCTTTACGCGAGCTGCTTGTTGCCTTCCCGGTCTATCGTACCTACGGAACACAAGAGGGCCTGCCGCCTGCAGATGCTGAGCTGCTGCATAAAATAGTGACCAAGGTTAAAGCCAGCGACAATGCACCGGATCCCGAGGCGCTCGACTTTATTACCCAAATTCTTGCGGGTTTGCTGTCGAATGCAGCATCGGATAAAGCATCTCTGTTCCGCACCCGATTCCAACAGCTCACCGGCCCGCTGATGGCAAAATCCGTGGAGGATACGCTCTTCTTCCGCCAGAACATGGGCCTGGCGCTTAATGAGGTCGGTGCCGAGCCGTTGCCGCGCATGTTCTCTCTGGATCGTTTCCACGCTGAGATGAAAACCCGTCTGGAGAAGCAGCCTGATGCGCTTTCCAGCACCTCGACTCATGATACTAAACGCGGGGAAGACACGCGTGCGCGCCTCTATACGCTGACGGAAGCCCCGTCGCGCTGGGCGGTATGCGTCGGTCGCTGGCGGGAAATTAACCAGCATAAAGTGGTCGAGCTTGAAGATGGTCCGGCACCGAAGCCCGCTGGGAAGTGGATGCTGTACCAGGCGCTGGCGGGCGTGTGGCCCGTGACGCTGCAGCCCGACGATGCGGCAGGGCTAAAGGCGCTGGAAGATCGCTTCCTGGACTTCGTTGAAAAGGCGTTACGGGAAGCGAAGCTGCGCACCGACTGGGTGGACAATAACGATCCGTTTGAGAAAGCGATGCTCGACTATGCTCGACACCTGCTTTCGCCGGACAATCAGGTCTTCTTACAGGATTTCGTGAGTTCGCTTCAGCCGTTTATTCGCGCCGGACTGGTTAACAGCTTGACCCAGACCGCTATCAAACTTACCGCGCCGGGTGTGCCGGATATCTACCAGGGCAGCGAGGCGCTTAACTTTAGCCTTGTCGATCCTGATAACCGTCGCGAGCCGGATTTCGCCACCCTGACCCAGCAGCTGCCTGAGGATGACCATCCCGTCATCGTTACCGAAGAGAGCTGGCAAAGCGGTTTCCTGAAGCAGCAGGTTATTGCCAAAACCCTGCGCCTGCGTCAGCAAAAACCTGCGCTGTTCCGCTATGGTGATTATCTGCCGCTGACGGTAACGGGCGAGCGAGCGGATCACGTTATCGCTTACGCCCGGGTCAGTACCCGGATCCGCGGCGGCGATGCGCTTATTGTTATCGCTCCGCGTCTGGCGCTGCGGCTGCCTGACGATGCAGAAACAGCATGGTTTACCGATACGACCATTGCGCTCCCTGAATCGCTGGCAGGCCGCCGCTACCGTAACATTCTCAGCGGAGAAACGTTCTCCCTGAATGAACAGATTGATTTAATGCAAATTATCGGCGATGTACCGCAAATCTTGCTGGCTGAATGAGTATTCACCTGAATTTTTGCCGCGCTCAATCGCGCCTGGTTGCCTACTGCCTAAAGGAATGTGCTCTTTGAAGCCCACATTCTACGGAGAAGAATGAATGACACACCATAATACATACCAAATTTTGCCGGGGGATTATCACCTTCTCGGCGCAAACTACGATGGCGAGGGTGTTAACTTTGCCCTTTTCTCGGCGCATGCAGAGCGCGTGGAGCTGTGCCTTTATGACCCGAGCGGCAAGCACGAGATCGGCCGCCTGGACCTGCCGGAGTATACCCACGAGATCTGGCACGGTTACGTGCCCGGCCTGCAACCGGGTGCACTGTATGGTTTCCGCGTGCACGGTCCCTTCGATCCGGAAAACGGTCATCGCTTTAACCCCAACAAGCTGGTTATCGATCCCTACGCCCGTGAGCTGGTAGGCGATGTGGAGTGGAACGAAGCGCATTTCGCTTATGACATGCTGCACGAGGATAAGGACCTGACCTTTGATGAACGCGACAGCGCGCCGTTTATGCCGAAATGTCGGGTCGTTAACCCCAATGAGTTTGACTGGCAGGACAATAACCGCCCGAACATTCCGTGGTCACAGGCAATTATCTATGAAACCCATGTGAAAGGGTTTACCCAGCTTAACTCGGCGCTGCCGCAGGCGCTGCGCGGTAACTTCGAGGGGATGGGCCACAAAGCGACCGTGGACTACATCAAAAACCTCGGCATTACGTCGGTGGAGCTGCTGCCGATTCACTGGTTCCCGGACGATCAGCATCTGCTGGATCGTGGGCTGAAAAACTTCTGGGGCTACAATACGCTTGGCTTCTTTGCGCCAGCCTCTCGCTACTTTGGGCCGAAAGGCATTCAGGGCTTCCGCGATATGGTGCGCGCATTCCATGACGCAGGTATCGAGGTGATCCTCGACGTGGTCTACAACCACACGGCGGAAGGTAACGAGCTGGGGCCAACGCTGTCGTTTAAGGGTATCGATAACTTCTCTTACTATCGCACCATGCCCGATCAGCACCGCTACTACATCAACGACACCGGTACTGGGAATACGGTAAACACCTCTCATCCGCGCGTACTACAGATGGTGATGGACTCCCTGCGCTACTGGGCAGAGTCGATGCATATCGACGGCTTCCGCTTCGATCTGGGTACCATTCTGGGGCGTGAGCCGGAAGGCTTCGACCAGCGCGGCGGCTTCTTTGATGCCATCACCCAGGATCCGGTGCTCTCTAAACTCAAGCTGATTGGCGAACCCTGGGATATCGGGCCGGGTGGCTATCAGGTAGGTGGGTTCCCGCCGGGCTGGGCAGAGTGGAACGATAAGTATCGTGACACGGTACGTGAGTACTGGAAAGGCGACAACGTCGCCCAGGATTTTGCCTCCCGCCTGCTGGGTTCTGGCGATCTCTACGACATCCGTGGCCGTCGCCCCTGGTCGAGCGTTAACTTCATCACCGCCCACGACGGCTTCACGCTTAACGATCTGGTTTCGTATAACGAGAAGCACAACGAAGAGAACGGCGAGGATAACAACGACGGTCATAACGATAACCGCTCTTACAACTACGGGGCGGAAGGTCCTACCGACGACGAGAACATTAACGCAGTCCGCGAGCGGCAGAAGCGTAACTTCCTCGCCACGCTGTTCTTATCCCATGGTACGCCGATGCTACTGGCCGGGGACGAGTTTGGCCGTAGCCAAATGGGTAACAACAACGGCTACTGTCAGGACAGCGAGATCTCCTGGGTTCACTGGGACGATCTCCCGCCCTCCAGCGAAGCGCTGCGCGAGTTTACCCGCAAACTTATCAAGCTGCGTGCGGAGCAACCCTTGCTACGCCGCGAAAGCTGGCGCGATGGTCTGCTCATCGAGTGGTTCAACGCCGAAGGGGGGATCCAGCAGCCAGAGCACTGGCATGAGGGATCGGCCCTGGTGGTCTACATTAGCCGCCCGGATTTAATACCCGAAGAGGGGATCTGGCACGACGTGCTGATGCTGCTGAACCCGTTTGAAGAGAGCATGCCGTTCCGTATTCCGCAGCCAGGGGAAAGCGGTTGGGTTCTGGAGCTCACGACCTTTGATAAAGAGTCCCACGGTATCGTTATCGATAGTGAAACGGACTTTACTCTGGAAGGGCGCAGCATCGCGCTGTTCAGAAGGCCATAGGGTAAATAGCTAACAGCGCTTACTCAGGCGCGGATCGATAATAAACGGCTCTGCTTTTACACTCAGCAGAGCCGTTTTTGCGTCTGGATGTTCCGGGTTGAACAGGGCGTTCCACTCCCCGGTAATTAATGACGGAAATCGATCACCATACGACCGCGGATCTTGCCTTGCTCCATTTCATGGAAGATGGCGTTGATATCCTCCAGCGGGCGAGAGGCGACTTTCGGCACCACTTTGCCCTCGGCGGCGAACTGGAAGGCTTCGGTCAGATCCTGACGGGTGCCCACCAGCGAACCGACGACCTGAATACCGTCCAGCACCAGGCGCGGGATATCGAGACTCATGGACTCCGGCGGCAGGCCAACGGCAACCACGCGGCCACCGGCCCGCACCGCATCGACGGCGGAGTTGAATGCCGCTTTGGCGACAGCGGTGACCACCGCCGCATGTGCGCCGCCGGTTTTCTGCTGAATGATCTGCGCCGCGTCTTCGTTACAGGAGTTAATGGTCAGGTCAGCCCCCATCTCTGATGCCAGGCTGAGCTGCTCATCATTGACGTCGATAGCGATCACTTTGGCGTTAAAGACGTTCTTCGCATACTGCATCGCCAGGTTGCCGAGGCCGCCAAGACCGTAGATCGCAATCCACTGGCCGGGTTTGATATGGGAGATCTTGATCGACTTATAGGTCGTTACGCCTGCGCAGGTAATACTGCTGGCGGCGGCGGGATCGAGACCATCCGGCACTTTCACCGCGTAGTCTGCTACGACGATGCAGCCTTCAGCCATACCACCATCAACGCTATAACCCGCGTTTTTAACCTCACGACAGAGGGTTTCATTACCGCTGTTACAGTATTCGCAGTGTCCGCAGCCTTCATAGAACCAGGCTACGCTGGCGCGATCGCCTGGCTTCAGCGACGTGACGCCCGGCCCGACTTCCTCTACCACGCCAATGCCTTCATGGCCCAAAATGACGCCGGTTTTGTCACCGAAATCGCCATTCTTGACGTGAAGATCGGTATGGCAAACTCCACAGCACTCCATCTTTAACCGCGCCTCGCCATGGCGAAGCGGGCGTAAGGTCTTTTCGGTGATCTCTACTTGATGATCGTGAGTGACAACAGCTGCTTTCATTGTTATCTCCTGAAGGTATGCAGTTGATTAATGCATAACGTAACGCGTGAGAAGTGAACGAAATTACTCCTTAAGGATTAATGACTTCTGGAAAAGTTGCAACCTCGCAGACACATCCTGCAAAGATTTATGAGAATAATTCGCAAATGACTCGTCAACAAGCTCCAGGGAGGGTGAAGGGATGTAGGCCCGGCAAGCGTAGCGCCGCCGGGCAACTGATTAAATAGAAGTGCGGCGATAGCTGCGGTACTCAGGCCGCCAGAAGTTGTCGTCGATCGCCTGCTGCAGCGCCTCGGCGGAGGTTTTCACCGCCACGCCCTCCTGCTGCGCCACCTGGCCCACGGCAAACGCGATAGCGCGGGAGACGTGCTGGATCTGATCGAGGCCCGGCAGCACCATGCCGTTATCATTTGTGCGCAGCGGGGAGTGCTCCGCCAGGGTTTCACTTGCCGCCATCAGCATCTCGTCGGTGATACGCGACGCGCCAGCGGCGATAACGCCCAGCCCGACGCCCGGGAAGATATAGGCGTTGTTGCACTGGGCAATCGGGTAGACCTTATCTTTCCACTGCACCGGTGGGAACGGGCTACCGGTGGCTACCAGCGCGTTGCCGTCGGTCCAGGTGATGATATCCTGCGGCGTTGCCTCTACGCGAGAGGTAGGGTTTGAAAGCGGCATGACGATCGGGCGCGGGCAGTACTTATGCATCTCCCGGATAATCTCTTCCGTAAACAGGCCAGTCTGGCCCGAGACGCCAATCAGAATGTCCGGCTTGACGTTGCGTACTACGTCCAGCAGGGAGATAGCATCGCCGCTGGTCTCCCAGTGTTGAATATTCTCCTGCTTCTGCACCAGCTTGCTCTGGAACGGCAGCAGATTCGGCATCTGATCGGTCAGCAGGCCGAAGCGATCGACCATGTACACTTTTTGCCGCGCGGCGGCTTCGCTCAGCCCTTCGCGCTGGGTCTGGGCCACAATCTGCTCGGCGATACCGCACCCGGCAGAACCTGCGCCGAGGAATACAATTTTCTGGTTGCTGAGCTGGCTGCCTGCGGCATGGCTGGCGGCGATAAGCGTGCCCACCGTCACGGCCGCCGTGCCCTGAATATCGTCGTTAAACGAGCAGATCTCGTTGCGGTAGCGGTTGAGCAGCGGCATCGCGTTTTTCTGGGCAAAATCTTCGAACTGCAGCAGCACGTCCGGCCAGCGCTGTTTCACGGCCTGGATAAACTCATCTACAAACTCATAGTATTCGTCGCCGCTGATACGCGGATGACGCCAGCCCATATAGAGGGGATCGTTAAGCAGCTGCTGATTGTTGGTACCGACATCCAGCACCACCGGCAAAGTATACGCCGGGCTGATACCGCCGCAGGCGGTGTAGAGTGACAGCTTGCCGATGGGAATGCCCATGCCGCCGATGCCCTGATCGCCGAGACCGAGAATACGTTCACCGTCGGTGACGACGATCACTTTAATATTGTGCGCCGAGACGTTCTGCAGGATGTCATCCATCATGTGGCGGTTTTCGTAGGAGATAAATACGCCACGCGCGCGGCGATAGATCTCAGAGAAACGCTCGCAGGCAGCGCCGACCGTCGGGGTATAGATTACCGGCATCATCTCATCGAGATGGTTTTCTACCAGACGGTAGAAGAGGGTTTCGTTAGTGTCCTGAATGTTACGCAGATAGATGTGCTTATCGATATCCGTTTTGAACCCCTGATACTGCAACCAAGCGCGTTCCGCTTGCTCTTCAATGGTCTCTACCACTTCAGGCAGCAGGCCGAGCAGGTTAAAGTTGCGCCTCTCTTCCAGACTGAAGGCGCTGCCTTTATTCAGCAGAGGAAACTCCAGCAGCACGGGGCCAGCATAGGGGATGTACAGCGAACGGTTTTTCTTATACTTCAGCAACATCTCGAAAACTCCTGGGTAAACAAATCCCGGCGATGGCACGGTTACCTGCGTGCAAACGGGGTAGGTAGTACGGCGGAGGGAAGTATAAAGCATGCGTATTGCAATTACTTGTTACTTTGCTGAAACATATTCATAAATAAAAACGCCACCGGAGCGGTGGCGCGGGAACTGTTTTGGGTAACAATTTGTATAACAATAATGACATTACTGGGCGCGGCGATGACGCCCGTGGCGGTGTGTGACCACTTTTTCGCTGCCGTCGTCGCTACGCACGACCTTTCTCTGATTCGACAGCTTATAGTCCAGACCTAAAATATGACGTGCCTGACGATTCGTTCTCATGCTAACTCCTTAATTCTGTTAATAGTTTCAAGGACCAACTCGCAACGGCGAGCCGGGCAAAGCGTATCCCATAGCTGGGTTAGCATACCGCCGCCAGTGAACGAAAAACGTGCTGCACCGTTGAATTACGTCAATTCCCTCCGCCAAAAACCTGAACGGCGCGTTGCAGACGTGCGGCACGCGTGGAGAGGTCGCCGGCGGCGTCGGTCACCTGCTCAACCATGCTGGTATTGTTGTGGGTCATGACACCGATACGCGACACGGATTCGTTGATAAGCGACAGCGCCTGAGTCTGCTCCTGGGTAGCAGTACCCATCTCTTTAATCATCGTCGACATCTGGATCACGTTATCAATCATCGCCGTCAGGTGCGTCTCGGTGTTCTCCACCATCTTCACGCCGCTGCTGACGTTAGCGACGTTCTGCTCAATCAGGGTTTTGATCTCTTTCGCGGCGGAGGCGGAGTGCTGGGCCAGGTTACGCACCTCGGCGGCGACCACCGCAAAACCTCGGCCGGCTTCCCCGGCGCGGGCGGCTTCAACCGCAGCGTTAAGCGCCAGAATGTTGGTTTGAAACGCGATGCTGTCGATCACGCCGATAATATCCACGATCTGCCGGTTATCCCGGGAGACAGACTGCATCATGGTGATGGTTTGCTTCATGATATTACCGCTGTTCATCGCGTTGCGGCTGGTCTCATCTGCCCGCGTCATCGCTTCAGCGGCGGTTTCTGCCGTCTGCTTCACCGCGCTGGCAATCTCCTCCACCGCGGCCGCCGTTTGGTGCAGATCCGCTGAGGTCTCTTCAGTACGCTGCTGTAGCGACTCCCCCTCTTCGGAGATGCGATGGCTGATTTTGCGGATCCCCACCAGTTGGGTGGTGACGTCCCCAACCAGAGAGTTAAGATTCAGCCCGGACTGATTCACAAGGCGCAGCAGCATGCCGATCTCATCGACGCGGTTAAATTGAAAATAATCGGCGCGACGTCCGGATACCACTTTCTGCATTTGCGTTAAGATTAATTTTAACGGATGCGAAACCTGCGCCTGTAGGAAAAGTGCAATAAGTAAAAACAGCATCAGCGCTGTGGCGGATTGCACCGGCGCAGGGAGAGAAATAAAGGGCAGGGCAGCGATCAAAATCGCGGGAATAGCCAGCGCCAGATTAATTCTGCGGGAAATAGCCAGCCACTTAAAAAGAGAGAGAAAAGAGAGCACACCCCGGCGCACCAGTACGCCTTTATAGAAGCGATAGCCTTTTAATTTATTGCTGTTAATTTGCGCGTAGCATTTTTCACTCGCGTCTATCTCCTCCCGATGGGGAATATTTCTGACGGAGATGTAGCCGGTGAGTTTTTCCTGCTGATAAACCGGGGTAACGTTAGCGCGAACCCAGTAGTGATCGCCGTTGCAACGCCGGTTTTTCACCAGTCCCGTCCAGCTCTCTCCCTGCTGGATAGTAAACCACATATCGGCAAAGGCGGCGGGAGGCATATCAGGATGGCGGATAATATTGTGCGGCTCGCCAACCAGATCCCCCTCATCAAACCCGCTGGCAGCAATAAAGGCGGAGTTAGCGTAGGAAATATAGCTCTGCGTATCGGTTGTCGACATAAGCGTCGTGCCGTCGTTAAGTAAATACTCTTTCTGTGTAACGGGAGTGTTACGCTTCATCAATATCCCCACAATCAAGCGTCTGGCAATAAATAAATAGGAACTGTATTTTTCTTATAGCTCGCGCATTTTCCACGATCAATGCAATAACGGAAAGTAGCTTCAGGAAATATTTTTTTAGCCATACTGAAATATGCCTTTGGCATAGGTTATAAAAATGAAAATAGATCAAGTGGACGTTGTTAATACCTTAGTACCCGGCAAAACCTTAAGGCAAATAGGGAGGGTATCGTGCTATATCGCGAAAATAATCTACCCTTTACACGTACCGTTAATCGCCGGACAGGCTCAGGAGATGGACATGCATACCCCCACCGCGTCAGGACGTTCGAGCTTTGCCGTAGCGCTGTATGAGCTACTTAACCCCATTCCACTCGGTTTTTTTACCGCCGCCTGGATCTTTGACATTCTCTATATCAAAAGCATGCAGATTATGTGGACCGATGCCGCCAGCTGGCTGATTGTTATCGGGCTGGTGATTGCCATTATTCCACGCCTGATTAACCTGGTGCAGGTCTGGGTAGGGCGTCGCTATACCTTCGGCTCCCCCGTAAAGCTGCACTTCTGGCTTAACGTGCTCGCCATTCTGCTGGCGATCGTCAATGCCTTCATCCATAGCCGCGACGCCTGGGCCGTGGTCCCGCTGGGTGCGATCCTGTCGACGTTGGTGGTGATCCTGCTGCTGCTGGCAAATGTTCAACTCGCGCTGCGTCAGCGTAACGCTTAAGGAGAGCTGGTATGAAAAAACATAACCGAGCGTTACTCAGCGTGGCGATTGTCGCCCTACTGAGCGCCTGTGATAACGGCGCAACTGTCGATCCGCAAAAGCAAATGGGCCCCAACCCAGAGCTGCCGCAGGCGCAAAACTTCCTGCTGCCGCCGATGCAGGTCCCGGAAGGGGTGGCGTGGAAAGAGGGCGAGAAGCCTACCGTGCCCGCCGGGTTACAGATTGAAAAAATTGCTGATGGTCTGAAGCATCCGCGTCAGATCTACGTTTTACCGAATAATGATGTGCTGGTGGCTGAGTCAAACAGCACGCCGAAACCTACCACGCGACCCAAGCAGCTTATTATGGGCCTGGTGCAAAGCGCCTCCGGCAAGGCAGGAAAAGGCGGGGACACTATTACCCTGCTGCGCAACGTTAACGGTAAATGGGAGAAGCATACCTTTATTGAAAACCTGCACTCGCCGTTTGGCATTCAGCTGATCGGCAATACGCTGTGGGTGGCCAATGCCGACAGCCTGGTGAAGTTCCCCTATGAGACAGGGCAAACCTCCATCAGCGCCCCTGCTCAGGAGGTCACAGAGCTGCCCGGCGGCCCGATCAACCACCACTGGACTAAATCCCTGCTGGCCAGCCCGGACGGCAGCAAGCTGTACGTGGGCGTGGGATCGAACAGTAATATTACTGAAAACGGCATCGGGGCGGAGTACCGCCGGGCAGCCATTCTCGAAGTCGATGCGGCCAGCGGGGCGAGCCGCATTTACGCCAGCGGCCTGCGTAATCCCACCGGATTGGGATGGGAGCCGCAGAGCGGCAAACTGTGGGCTATCGTCAACGAACGGGATGAGATTGGCTCCGATCTGGTGCCGGACTACATGACGTCGGTGCAGGAGAACGGTTTCTACGGCTGGCCCTACAGCTACTTTGGTCAGCACGTTGATGAGCGTGCCCAGCCCCAGCGTCCGGATCTGGTGGAGAAGGCTATCAAGCCCGACTACGCCATTAGCTCGCACGTCGCACCGCTCGGCCTGCTGTTCTACACCGGGGACAATATGCCGCAGTATCGCGGCGGCGCGTTCGTCAGCGAACACGGCAGCTGGAATCGCAAGCCGCTCAACGGCTACCAGGTGATGTGGGTGAAGTTTGAGAATGGTCAGCCGGTAGGGTTGCCGCAGCCGGTGGTCACGGGCTTCTTAACTGACGATCAGAAACAGGTCCGCGGCCTGCCGGTTGGGTTGGGGATGGATACCCAGGGCGGGCTGATTATCGCTGATGATGCCGGCGATGCCGTCTGGCGGGTCAGCGCCGCGCAATAGAGTGAAGCGCCGGGCATGCGTGCTGCTGCCCGGCATATTTAACGTTGTTTCGTTAATGTCTCAGAGGCTGTTCAGGGAACCGCCGGGTACGGCTCACCCATTAATGTTGGTTATTTTGGATGGCATATACGGAGGCAGGCAGGAAGTAAAAGTGAAATAATTTTACTTCAATAATAAACCAGGAACATATGCTCACTGTCAACAGGAGGGGCTGGACCCATCTGAATTACTCTGTTAAACAACCGCCCATTCAACGATATATTAATGTCTAACAATGCATAAGCACTCTGCGTTTTCTTAGCCATACATAGAGTTTATTTTAATAAAACTTCATCGTCCATTGCTGCTATGATTCCCGCAAGTATGCTAACAAGTCATTTACATATTCCAGGTTTGTCATTTGTGCATATTTATTACCGCATGCTGGTTTGTTTGATCGCGGTAAAGATTCCTTATGATTTTCATAATAAAATTTGAAATTCATATTATTAAAGCGGAGAGGTAAGACGAATGAATATCTATTATGTATAAACCCAGCTATTACCTATGTGATTAAATTATTTATTGATTAATTAAAAGAAGAAAAGGAAATACTTATGAGTGGTGGTGATGGAATCGGTCACAATAGTGGTAGACAGAATGGTAGTAATATTAATGGTGGCCCTACTGGTTTTGGTGGACGTAGTGAGGCGTCAGACGGTTCAGGATGGAGTTCAGAAAACAACCCATGGGGCGGTCATGATAATGGTATTCATTGGGGTGGGGGTTCTGGTAACGGTAATAGTGGCGGGCACAAGAATAACTCAGATGGTAACCAATCCTCCATAATGCCAATTGGGTTTGGTTTTCCTGCTCTGGCCACTCCAGGGACTGGTGCTTTTGGTGTGGCTATTTCTGTTGATGCGTTATCTACAGCTATCGTAGACATTCTGGCAACTCTAAAAGGACCATTAAAATTTAGTGCATGGGGGGTGGCACTTTACAGCATTTTACCAACTGAGATAGCGAAAGATGATCCAAACATGATGTCAAAGATTGTCGTGTCATTGGCAGCTGAAACAGTAACTGATACGTTGGTCGATTCCCTGCCGTTAGATCAGGCTACCGTAAGTGCGACAATACGTGTGGTGGATACTGTGAAGGATGATCAACAGCATATTACTTTCGTAACCGGTTCACCGATAAGTATTCCGGTAGTGAACGCAAAACCGACCCAAAGTATGGGCGTATTCAATGTTTCTGTTCCTGATTTGCCAGATGTCCAGGTGAGTACTATTAACGGAGAAACAATATCGGCAGTGCTGCCCCGAGGTATTTCACAAAATAATAATGCTCAGGTCGGTTACCCAGGTCTAACTGCAGGAGGTAATTCACGTGATTTTTTTATCCGTTTTCCGGAAAAAAGTGGTCAGAAATCGATGTATTTATCGGTGACGGATGTGCTTACGCTTGAGCAGGTTAGACAGCGACAAAATGAGGAAAAACGTTATCAGCAGGCTTGGGATGCAGTTCATCCGATAGAATCTGCCAAGCGGGATTACTATATGGCCACTGCTGAGTTAAACCATGCTACTAAGCGTGTAGCCAGAATACAGGCTCGACAAATATCAGCAACTCAGAGAGTTTCTACACTTAGCAGCGAACTTGATACTGCAAATAAAAAATTTGCAGCAAAAAATGAAGAGATAAAAAGTTTTGAGCGATTTGCATACGACCCAATTGTGGATGGTCACAAAATGTGGCAGAGGGCTGGATACAAGGCGCAAAAAGCACAGAAAGAGATAAATCAAAAACAGGCGGAATTGAATGACGCTGAAAAAGAGTTAACTGAAGCTAGAATTGCTTTAAATGATGCATTTAACAACTTAAAGCAGAAAGAGAAAAAGACACAGGATGCTAAGACTAAATTTGATAAGGAAAAGAAACGTAATCAGCCTGGAAAAGCAACCGGCAAAGGTAAACCAGTTGATGATAATTGGCTTGAAGATTCTGGTAGAGAGCTGGGAGTCCCGATTCCCGATTGTATAGCGGATAAGTTACGTGAGAAACACTTTAAAAATTTTGATGATTTTAGAAAGAAGTTCTGGGAAGAAATTTCTAAAGATCCCGACTTAAGTAAACAATTCTCCCCCATTAATAAAAAGCGTATGAGTCTAGGATTAGCGCCACGAGCCAGGAATAAAGATACGGTGGGGGGACGACGTTCATTTGAACTTCATCATGTTGAAGAAATTAGACATAATGGAAGTGTTTATGATATGGATAACATTCGTATAGCGACACCTAAACATCACATCGATCTCCATAGAGGTAAATAAACATGCAATTGAAAAACAGTCTCAGCGATTACACTGAATCAGAATTTGCAAAACTTATTAGCGCCATTATCAATTGTGAAGGTGATGAAAAAACGCAAGATGCTAATCTTGAGCACTTTATTAGCGTTACTGAACATCCTGCGGGTTCAGACCTGATCTACTACCCTGAAGGTAATAATGATGGCACTCCTGAAGCCATCCTAAAGGAAGTCAAAGAGTGGCGCGTAGCTAATGGAAAACCAGAGTTTAAACAGAATTGATACGTTTCTAAAAAAAGTCTGCCCTGCGTTAAAGCTACAGGATTCTGAAGCCAAAGCAGGGCGCTAGCGTGGGCATCACGGCTGTCGCTTAGCCACCGAGTCCCTGACGATCAGCGAGCCTTCGTGCAGCGACTGTGGGGCGCTGTCAACGTTGCTATCTGGCGCGAGCAAAATGCGCACCGCATCGCGGATCATCTCATCCATCGGAATATGGACGGTGGTTAAGGTCGGGGTAAAGTAACGGCCAATGATGGAGTCATCGAACCCGGCAACGGAGATGTCGTCTGGCACTCGCAGTCCGTGGTCGATCATCGCCTTAGTGACGCCGATGGCCATGTCATCGTTGGCGGCCAGAACACAGCTCATCGGTCGCGCTTTTTTCAACAGGACGCAGCCCGCCTCATAGCCGCTTTCGGTGCTCCAGCTGCCGCGCACGATAAGCGATTCATCAGGCGTCAGACCCGCAGCGTTAAACGCATCGCGGTAGCCAGCAAGACGACTGTCACCCGTGGGTGACCCTTCGCCGCCAGCGACAAACGCAATATCGCGGTGGCCCTGGGCAAGCAGATATTTCACCATGCGCATGCTGCCCTGGTAGTGATCGACAAACACCGAGCTGCTGCGGTTGCGCTTTAGCTCGCGGTTGATAACCACGATAGGCACGCTGCTCTCATCAATAATGTCATCCAGCTCATCTACGCTGAGATACTTGGGATAGATCATGATCGCCTCGCAGCGCAGCTGCACCAGGAAGTTGATAGCGTTGCGCTCATCCTCCCGGCTGTGCTTGCCGTCGGCCAGCACCAGCTGACGCTGCAGATCTTCGCTGCACGTCGCCGCCTGGTAGATCATGGCGGAGAAGAACGGCCCGTTATACAGGCCGTTAGTGATCACCAGTCCTACCGAGTTGGAGCGGCTGGTCGCCAGGGTGCGCGCCAGCAGGTTAGGGCGATATCCCGTCTCTTCGATGGCCTTAAAGATCCGCGCCTTCACCTCTTCGCTGACCACTACTTTGCCGTTTAGCGCACGGGAGACCGTGGCTTTTGAAACGCCCGCTCGCCTCGCGACATCCAGTATCGTGACCATAACACTCCCCAGTTAGTTAACAGCGTATCAGGAGACGGTCATCAACGGCATCTCCTGACGAATAGTGCCCCCGGACTGGAGCTTCGTCAGTTGAAACTCATCGCTGTTGATCACCAGCACCGGCGTGGTCAGATCGTACCCGGCACGCTCGATGGCCTCTTTATCAAACTCCAGCAGCGGCGTACCGGCTTTAACAACGTCACCCTCCTTCACCAGCGGACGGAAGTGCTCGCCTTGTAGATTTACGGTATTTAACCCAACGTGGATCAGCAGCTCAGCGCCGTTGGCGCAGGCCAGGCCAATAGCATGGCGTGATTCGATCACCGTCTCCACCCGGGCATCGCAGGGCGCTACCACTTTACCTTCGTGGGGACGAATAGCAACGCCGTCGCCCAACACCTTTTGCGAGAAGGCTTCGTCAGCCACCGCTTCCAGGGCAATCACCTCGCCACTGAGCGGGCTGTTCAGCGCCAGGCTGGTCTTCGCCGCTGCGGTTGAGGTGGTGCCGATCGGGGCGGTCTCCGGCGCGTCGGTGAGCGTCTCTTCCGCCACCGGATCGTCAAAACCAACAAACTGCACCAGTATAATAGTCAGGACGATAGCCGTTGCGCTACCGGCAAGTTCACCGATAAAGGACATCGGCGCATCCGGGCTGATGGCGTTGACCAGGGTAAAGAGGCCCGGCAGCGCCGCATAGGCGTAATAAAGAGAGCCAAACAGGCTTGCGACCACCGCACCCACCGCACCGCCAATACAGCCGCAGATAAAGGGCTTTTTAAAGCGCAGCGTTACGCCGTAGATTGCCGGTTCGGTAATACCGAAGATGGCCGTTACGCCCGCCGACAGGGAGGTGGTTTTCAGCTCGCGGTTGCGGCTTTTCAGGAAGACACCAAATACGGCGGCCATCTGGCCGATGACGGCAATGGTTTGATAGGCCTGGAAGGAGTCATACCCCTGGGTATCGAAGTTGGCCATGATCACCGGGGTGATGCCCCAGTGGACGCCGAAAATAACAATAATCTGCCAGATACCGCCGATGAGCGCAGCGGCGACCGCAGGCGCGGCGGCAAAAAGAGCATTGTAGCCGCTGGCGATGCCCATTGCGGCCCAGGTGGTAATCGGCCCGATGACAATCAGCGTCAGCGGAACAATGATCACAAAGCAGATCAGTGGGGTGAACAGGGCGCTGACCACGTCCGGCAGCGCCTTCTCGACACGCTTCTCAAGCCAGGATAGCGCCCAGACCAGGAACAGCGGCGGCAGTACGGACGAGGTATAGACCGTTTTCGCCAGCGGAATAAACAGGAAGGTAATCGTCTCCCCGGTAGCAATGCGGCCCGCCATGGCCGACCACTCGGGGTTAATCAGCGCGCAGCAGCAGAGCACGGCAATAAAGGGATTACAGTTGAAGTGGCGCGCGGCTGTAATGGCGATAAACACCGGCAGGAAGGCAAACGGCGTCCACGACATAAAGTTGAGGATTGCATAGGTGCCGGTGGTTTTAATGTCGGCATCGATCAGGCCGACAACAATCAGCAGCCCCTGTAAAATCCCGGCGGCGGCAAGGATGTAGACAATCGGTGCAAACACCGCCGACATAGTGGCGATTACCGCATCCAGCCAGCGGGTTTTCGGTTTATTGCCCGTTCCAACGTGGTCCTCGCCGATCAGTGCGGAGAGGGCATTAAACACGTCGGCAACGTGGGTACCGATAACAACCTGGAACTGACCGCCGCTCTCTACAACGGCGATAACGCCAGGCAGGTTTTGGATGCGGCTTTTTGCCTGGGCAGGGGTATCGTTCAAAACCAGACGTAAACGGGTGGCGCAGCGGGTAAAGCTACTGATGTTTGCTTCCCCGCCGACCTCCTGAAGGATGTCACTGGCTAACTTATTGTAATCCCTAATAATGGCCATTCTGATGTACCTTTTTTATGGGTTATGAGTGTGTGACTTATATTTGAAACCGGTTTCATGCTAGCAGTGAAGCGCCCCCTTGCAACCGGTTTCATGGCTAAAATGTGGGTTGAATCACAGAGGTAAATGAGTGGAAAAGGGTGTGGATTGCTTTTCAGAGTCGTAAGAAGGGCCTATCGTGCCGGGGCGCGATGAGAGTAGAGTAAGGTTGAAATCGACGCAGTCACCCGGAGCATGCACATCGATGGATTACCTGTCTGGAATTATCGTCCATACGCCGCTGTGGGTATGGGCGCTGTTTATCTACCTGCTGGTTCGCGGCATCAAGGCGCGCCAACCGGCAACGGTGAAGCTGGAGAAGCTGCTGATCGTTCCAGCCATTTTTCTGGTATGGGATCTCTACGACTTAATCGCCTTTCGTCCTCCAACTGTCGGAACATGGGCAATGTGGGTATTGGGTCTGCTGGCAGGAGCAGCCATTGGCTATATGTTGATTAATCCACAACACATTCAGCCGGGCAACGAATCCCGAAGTCTGCAACGCCCAGGGGATTACACCGTCTTACCCATGATGATGATCGCTTTTTTAACCAAGTATGCCTTTGGCGTGCTCACTGCCATTTCACCTACTGCGATGGCGCAGCCGGGACTCAGCGGGTTGGCAATTGTCTCTGGCGGCGTCTTCGCAGGGACGTTTATGGGGAAATTTATTCACTATGTCCGCTGCTATGCCGCTTTCAAGCAAAACTAATCATCATGCCGAACGGGAAATTCACACCTGTGTGATTTCGCTTGCCGGCAATCCTGACACCAATGAACAGATAAAAAAAGTTGAGCACTTTTGCGGCTTATATAACGCCATGAATCAGGAAGAGAAGAAGAGGGCTATCTATCAACACCTGACCGGCCATCTTCCGCCTGTTTCTGTGAATGAGGCAAAGGCATTAGCCCTGAGCGAGCGCCCCTTGACCGGAAGAGCGCTCGGCGAGGTTGCTCAACGGCAGAATGGTGAGATTGCCGCGTACCGCGCTGCCGTTAACGCCTGGTTTGCCGATTGCGATAATAATTGGGAGCATATAATTCCGCAGGAGACGCTGGTGCTTCACTACCGTGGGCAGAACGAACATGCAGCCCGGTTTGTTGCAAAAGTTAACGGCGTCGTCACCCATACCGCGTTGACCTACTTTGAGAATCAGCGTCGCCACCAGCGTCATACCGGCACCCGCTGGCTCATTATCGATAAGAAAAACCATAGGCACGCGCTCACCCTGCCTGTCGCTGCCAACGTTCATTTCCACGACTCTCTGAATTTTTATTATCAACATCAGGATGGCAATGAGCGCATCTATAACTTCATGGGCCAGCCGCTAATGAAGGTCAACTGCAGCCCGGAGACCTCCCTTGCAGCCATTCTCAGCCATGAAGTTGATCGCAAAGAGTATGAAAAATTGCAGTCAACTTTACTTCGAGAGCAGGGTGATGCGGGTTCGGCTATCGCGCTCAACCAGCGCTGCTATGCTGCCGATGCGCTGTGGCAGCAGGAGCGGCTGAATGGCCAGGTCATTAATAAATCCGATGCCGTCGCGGATGTCTCTTTTTATCACGCCATTGCCATCAGTGACAGTGTCACTTATATTAGCGATAGCAGCGTTGAAGGAGAGGAGAGTTTAACGATAACAAAGATTATTTTAACTCGCGAAGATAAGATTTCGGCGTTCGCTGCCAGACTGACGGCGACGCTGGGAAGAGATCCGACGCAGGATGAAGTGGAAGAGAGAGTGGCACGCTTCGGAATCGATTCGCGTTAACCGGGCAGCGTGAGGGCACTACCCGACGGTTCCAGCAACGCCTGATGGCGTTGCGCTTAACAAGACTACGCTACCTGCAAATTAAATATCATCCATCGTATGGTCGACGACAATTTCCAGCGTCTTACGAATAATGTCGCTTTTCACCACGTTATCGGTAGTTTCGATCGCCTGGATGAGATGCAGGATAATGGCTTTATTATTGAGATGACCGCCAGAGGCAAGGATCGTTCTCACTACTGCACCCAGAACCGCTGATTCGTCTGCCAGAACGTCACCCGCATTGCGGAAGTAGGCGGAGAGGGCCGTATCGGGCAGCGTTTCGAATAGGTCTGATGATTGCTGAAGCGTAGCCTGAAGCATAGGATTATACCGTTAAAAAGTTAGAAAATGGATGCAGTCAGTGTTTTTTACTGGTGCTCTTTTGCTGGCTAGTGCCGAACAGTTGAAACACATTGTCCTTATGCTCGTTCTCAGAATCCTTCTGTTCACGTCCGGAGTGGCGACGCATCGATACTTTTGCATTATTCGTTATTTCCGCGATAACGCGGCCAAGCGTTTCACGTCGTCGAATATCCTTCTCTTTTGCTTCCATAGACTGCAACCTCGTGATAAGTGCCCTGGTGTTGACCGGGCCATTTTCACTGAGGAGAGATAAGACGGCTTCTCCGATTAGCTCATCTGTAAGCTTTTCAATGTCACTTCTATTCATAACTACGTCTCTGATGCCACACTAATCCAAATAATGGAAACGTGGCATGAGTCTGCGCCAGGTTGAGGCCGTGTGTTCTTCCATGAATACCAGCCTACTCCAGGCGACTTTAAAAAAACTTAACTACCAGTTGCTGTGATTTTGCTAACTCTTAGCGGTCAAACAGCAGGCCAATCAACGTGTGGTAATGGCTCTCTTCTTCAGAGTCAGACGCCATTTCCAGACGGCTAAGCAGTTTGGTGCAAATTGCCTTGCGGTTCAGGCTCTGGCCACTGCTCAGAATTTCAACCACAATCTGACCCAGCGTCTCCTGCTGGCTTGGCAGTGCAGCTTTATTGAAATACCGGGTAATGGCATTAGCTGTGTTCGGAACATAACCGTTCTGCTGCATATGTCACTCCTGTAAAATTCAGTAATTTGTGATAACGAGTACAAAGTTATACAAAACCGGCAAACTTGTACATAGAAACTGTACAAATTTGCGTAATTATTTATAGATATTTCTAACATATCCTTATAATCAATGCCTTACGGAAAATTCCTATCTTGATCTGAGAATACTTGTACAGGTATGGCAAAAAGCTGTACTCTTTATGGAGCAGCATACTTATACACGGGAAAGATTGTCTTTAAAATCAGGCACAATCATTACAAGATCTGGGTGCTGACATTTGTTAATGTGGCTTTTCACACACCGATCCCCGGAATAATTATGCTTACAACCATTATTTACCGCAGCCATCTCTGCGACGACGTGCCGGTTAAAATGCTGGAAGAGATGGTTGCCGCAGCAAACCAAAAAAATGGTCACTCCGAGGTGACAGGCATCCTGCTTTTTAACGGGACCCACTTCTTCCAGCTGCTGGAAGGGCCGGAAGAGAGCGTGTTCAAAATCTACCGCGCTATTTGTCAGGATACTCGCCACTACAACCTCGTTGAGCTGCTGTGTGACTATGCGCCGTCGCGGCGGTTTGGTAAGTCGGGAATGGAGCTCTTCGACTTAAGAGAGTATGACCGGGATGATGTGCTGCAGCGCGTACTGGACAAAGGTACCTCTAAGTACCAGCTAACCTATGACGACCGTGCGCTGCAGTTCTTCCGCACCTTCGTTGAGGAGCGCGAGAAAGAGAACTACTTTGAAATTCCGCCCGCAGATGCATGGGATTTCATTCCGGACGACGGTGCTTCCCGCTCAGAGAGGCGAGAAGTGGATGAAACGGCAGAGTGCAGCTTTGCTTTTCAACCGATGATCGATCCTTTTGCCCGTGAGGTGGTTGCGATTGAAGCCTTGCTGCGTACGCCGGGAGGAGATTTTCCCGAGGCCTGGTTTGCCGGGCTGATCGGGGATGAAACCTACGAGGCCGATCTGCGCAGCAAAAAAGTCGCTTTTGCCATGGCGGCGGAGCTGAATATTGGCGAGCAGACGCTGTCGGTAAATCTGCTGCCGATGACGCTGGTGAAGATACCCGGTGCGGTCAATTTCCTGCTTCAGGAGATCGAGGCCAACGGGCTGATTCCAGAGCAGATTATCGTTGAGTTTACCGAGAGCGAAGTGATTTCACGCCTCGATGAGTTCACCGATGCGGTAAGGCTGTTAAAGGCAGCGGGTATCCGTGTCGCCATCGATCACTTTGGCGCGGGCTTTGCCGGTCTGCTGCTGCTGGCGCAGTTTCAGCCGGACAGGATTAAGATCAACCGCGACCTGATCAAAGATGTACATAAGAGTGGCCCACGGCAGGCAATCATCCAGGCCATTATTAAATGCTGTAGCTCGCTGGAGATTCTGGTCTCCGCAGTGGGCGTTGAGCGGCCTGAAGAGTGGATGTGGCTGGAGTCAGCAGGCATATCACAGTTCCAGGGCTACCTGTTTGCCCGTCCCGAATTTGCCGGCATACCTGCTGTAGCGTGGCCAGAAAAGCGGGCGGGTTTATGAGATAATGATAGCGTTTGAATATGAGCATAGCAGCGTTGAGTTTAGGGGAGTTGATGGCTTTTTATAGTATTGGCGATGTAGCAGAAAGATGCGGTATTAACCCGGTCACGCTCCGTGCCTGGCAGCGTCGCTATGGCTTGCTCAAACCCCAACGCAGCGAAGGCGGTCATCGTCAGTTCGACGAGGAAGATATTCAACGCATCAAAGAGATCAAACGCTGGATCGAGAGCGGCGTCCCCGTCAGTAAAGTCAAGGCGCTGCTGGAGGACAACAAGGTGGTTGCCCATGATGACTGGGCAACGCTGCAGGAAGAGATGATGGGCGTGCTGCGCCAGGCCCGTCCGGCCAAGCTGCGTACTGCTCTCACAACGCTTGGACGCGCCCATACCGTAGATGACCTCATCGACCACATCCTCACGCCCGTGCGCCAGCGTCTGACCCTCGACCAATACACGGCACGCGTCATGTCCAGCCTGCTGGACGGCGTTATTACCGAGCATGCTGTCTCATGCGTCATTACTGCGCGTAAAAAAGCGGGCAGAGAAGCACTGCTCATTGGCTGGGGCAGCGAGGATCGCACCCGGCTGTGGCTGGAGGCGTGGCGGCTGTCGCAGCGGGGCTGGCATATCGATCTGCTGGCTGAGCCGCTGGAGGTGCCGCGTCCCGAGCTTTTCCCCGGCCAGCATATCTTTTTATGGACCGGCAAAGCGCTTACTCGCCGCCAGCAGGAGCAGCTGGAGCACTGGCAGGAGCAGGGGTTTACCATTTCGTTTCATGAGCCGTAACTGACTCGTTCATGCGTTTTTAAACGCATGAGTTCACCTATCCACAATTCCTGTACCAGGCTTACAGAGAAGGTAATAGTCATTGTGGAGCATTATGAAAGAGCAAAATCGTACTATCGGTATCAAACCCTATGGTGGTTCAGCTGGCGGTTGGGGAGCACTCAAAGCCGTCGCCGACGCAATACGCGGCCAGATGTCGGTGAAGCAGGACGTCATTGCCCTGTTCAAAGTTAACCAGCCTCAAGGCTTCGACTGTCCAGGCTGTGCATGGCCCGATCCGCAGCACGCTTCCTCGTTTGAGTTCTGTGAAAACGGCGCGAAAGCCGTCTCCTGGGAAGCCACCAGCAAACGTACCACCCCCGAATTTTTTGCCGCCCATACCGTGAGCGAACTGTGGGAGCGCAATGCTTTTGAGCTAGAGGGCGAGGGTAGACTTACCCATCCCATGAAATACGACCCCGCCAGCGATACCTACCAGCCCATTGAGTGGGAAACCGCCTTCCGAGAAATCGGTGAGCATCTTCGCAGCTACGACCACCCCGACAGCGTTGAGTTTTACACGTCCGGCCGCGCCTCCAACGAAGCCGCCTTTCTCTGGCAGCTCTTCGCCCGTGAGTATGGCACCAACAACTTCCCTGACTGCTCGAATATGTGCCATGAGCCCACCAGCGTCGGCCTGCCAGAATCTATCGGCGTCGGCAAGGGAACCGTTGAGCTGGAGGATTTTGACCATTGCGATCTGGTGCTGTGCATCGGTCATAACCCCGGCACCAACCATCCGCGCATGCTCGGCACGCTGCGGGAGGTGTCAAAACGCGGTGCCACCATCGTTGCCATCAACCCGCTGCGCGAGCGTGGCCTGGAGCGCTTTACCTCGCCGCAAAGCCCTATCGAGATGCTCTCCCTGAGCTCCACCGAGCTCGCCTCAACCTACTATAAGGTGCGGGTGGGCGGTGACGCGGCGATGCTGAAAGGGGTGATGAAAATTCTGCTGACGATGCACGACGAGGCGAAAGCCAAAGGCGAGCCCGGCGTCATTGATGAAGCTTTCATTAGCGAGCACACCCAGGGGTTTGAGGCACTAAAAGCCGATCTTGATGCCACCGACTGGGCGCACATCCTCAAGGTCTCGGGTATGGAGCGCAAAGAGATCCAGAACGTGGCCAGGCTGTACGCCAACGCCGAGCGGACCATCATCTGCTACGGTATGGGGATCACCCAGCACCAGTACGGCACGCAGAACGTTCAGCAGATCGCTAACCTGCTACTGATGCGCGGCAACATCGGTAAAAAAGGGGCTGGCATCTGTCCGCTGCGCGGCCACTCCAACGTGCAGGGCGATCGCACCGTGGGGATTACCGAGATCCCGCCCCAGTCGCTGCTGGACAATATTGAAAAAGTCTTCGGCTTCACGCCGCCGCAAAAGCACGGCCACGGCGCGGTAGCGGCGATTCAGGCGATGCGCGACGGGCAGGCCAAAGCGCTGCTCTGTCTCGGCGGTAACCTGGCGGAGGCGATCTCCGACCCGCAGGTCACTTTCCCGGCGATGCGCAACCTCGATTTGGTTGTGCATATGGCGACCAAGCTCAACCGCTCCCATCTGCTGCTGGGCAAGCACAACTATCTTCTTCCCGTACTGGGCCGTACCGAACGGGATGTTCAGGCCTCTGGCGAGCAGAGCATAACCGTTGAGGACTCCATGTCGATGGTGCATGCCTCTCACGGTTCGCTGGAGCCCGCCTCGCCGCACCTGAAATCAGAGCCCGCCCTGGTCGCCGGGCTGGCAAAAGCCACGCTGCCCAACACCGTTGTTGACTGGGATAAAATGGTGCGCGACTACAGCTTTATCCGGGATGCCATTGAGGCCACCATTCCAGGCTTCGACAATTTCAATGAACGGGTGAAAAAGCCGGGTGGTTTCCGCCTGCGCAATACCGCCTCAGAGCGAGTCTGGAACACGCCCTCCGGCAAAGCCGAGTTCAAAATCATGCAGGGTATCAATGAAGATCCGCGCTCGCTGAAGTGTCACGATCTGGTGCTGACCACGCTGCGCAGCCATGACCAGTACAACACCACGCTGTACGGCCTGAACGACCGCTATCGCGGGGTGACCGGCAGGCGGGACGTGTTGTTTATCAACGCCGACGAAGCCGAGAAGCGCAATCTGCGGGTAGGGGATCAGGTCAACATTGTGGCGCTCGATAGCGAGGGCAACGCTACCGAACGGCGAATGCACAATCTCACCGTAGTGGTGATCGACATGGCGCCGGGTTCGGTAGGGGCCTACTACCCCGAAGCCAACGTGATGGTGCCGCTGGATAGCCACGACACCAAAAGCGGCATTCCGGCCTATAAGAGCATCCCGATAGCGATGGAGCGCGTGGAGGCGGTGGCCACCTCCGGCGCGCTTCGTTAATCAGCCTTTGTTAATCAACTGCCCCAGCGGCTCCGCAGGTAGTTTACCGCCTGCTGAGCCTGGGGCTGATTGAGGTTGTTCTCCCGGAACAGAATGGTGCCGCCGATCTCAGGTAGCGCATCGTTAAGATCGAGCTGCTTTTTCAGCTCCGGCACGCCGCCGTTGACCGTCCAGTCCGGCTCGGTTTTCGACGGTTCGCCCACCTTATACAGCGCTACGCCAATATAGAGGCGCGTATGGGTGGGTTTCACCACGTCCGCCCACCATTTAGCCAACACATCATAGCGTGCCGCGTCTCTGGAGAAGGGCCAGTAGATCTGCGGGGCGATATAGTCCACCAGCCCTTTTTGCACCCACAGGCGGGTATCGGCGTAGGACTCATCATACGCCGCTGCGCCGCGCGTATCGGATCCGGCCGGATCGTGGGAGCGGTTGCGCCAGACGCCGCAGGGGCTAACGCCAAACTCTACGTTGGGGTTCAGCTGCTTAATGGTGCGCGACACCTGCTCAATCAGCTGCTGCGTGTTGTTACGTCGCCAGTCCGCTTTTGAGGCAAACGCGCTGCCGTATTTCTGGAAAGTTTGATTATCGTTCAGGGTCGAGCCGGGCGCTTCAGCATAGAAGTAGTCGTCAAACTGTACGCCGTCTACCGGATAGTGGGCCACCACCTCGGCGACGATGCTGGTGATCCAGTCCCGGGCTTCCGGAATACCGGGATCAAGCACGTAGCGATCGCTGGCGGTGCGGACCCAGTCCCGGTGCAGCACAAAGACGCTGGCGGGATTGAGCGGCAGGGTGCGATTCAGCTCGGCAACGGTGCTGGGTTTGGTATTGGTGGAGACGCGATAGGGGTTGAACCAGGCGTGCACCTTCATGCCGCGCTTGTGGGCCTCATCCAGCATAAACTGCAAAGGATCGTAGCCCGGATCGGCCCCGATGGTGCCGGTAAGCATATCTGACCACGGCAGGATCTTTGACGGCCAGAGGGCAGTTCCGTCAGGCTTCACCTGGAAGAAAACGGTATTCACCCCAAGGCGTTTCAGGTTGTCCAGCTTATCGGTCAACGCCTTCTGCTGCAGGCTGACGCGCAGCGCCGGGCTGGCGGTAACCGACGACGCCGGTGGCCAGTCGAGGCGGGAGACCGTGGTCAGCCAGACCCCGCGCACCGGCTCATTGCTACGCGCAGATTTATCCGGTAGCGGCTGCTTCGCGACGGGCGGAAGCGGGGTGATCAATGATTTCGGTGGTTTAGAAGAGCAGCTGGCAAGTAAAAGCGCGCAGCCAACCAGTGCGCCTAACCGTGTAATGTGTCGCGCCATCTTTGTTTCAGCTCTTATTCAGGCGGCTAGTAGCCCATGGGTTTAAAGCAGGCTCGTCCTGTGTTTCCGGGACGGCATCATCCAGTGAATCCAAATAGAGTGCTTCGACCTCCGCGCGCGCCCAGGGCGTGCGGCGTAAAAACTTGAGGCTCGATTTTACGCTGGGATCGTTTTTAAAGCAGTTGATATTAATTAGCTTGCCCAGCTCGCTCCAGCCATAGCGCGCAACAAGGGCATTCACCTGCATCTCAAGGGTTACGCCGTGCAAAGGGTCTTTAGATACGTGTGCAGTCATGACCAGTCCGATGGTTTAGGATGTGCTGATTAGAATAGCGGGCGCGGAGTAAAAGAAAAGGGGGAAATGCGGCACGCATCTTGCTTTGTCATCGGTATGTTCCTTTTGTGCAGGTACCGATATGCCTCTTTCTGCTCTCGATTTTGTGCTGGCCGCCCGACAAAGTGAAATTATCGGTCTACAGCAGCTGCTGCAAATGAGCAAGCTGGTGGGGGCGGTTAGCCAGCTTATCCATGTTCTGCAGCGCGAGCGGGGCACGGTCAATATCTATCTCTGTTCGCGCGGCGATACGTGGGGCGACCGGCTTGAAGAACGCGCGCAGCAGGTCCAGCTTGCCGCAGACGCGGTAGATAGCCAACTCACGAGCCTGGATCTCAGCGGTCCAATGGCTAACGCACCGCGCCTCTTTAGCCGCATCGCCAACGCCCTGCATAGCATGAGCAATTTGCCTGCGTTGCGTGAGCAGGTTGCAGCCCTGAAGATTGACCAGCCGGAGGCGATGAACCGCTATAGCGAAGTGATACGCGCCCATCTGGCGCTGGTGTTCGAAGCCGCTGATACCTCCGGGGATCCCACCGTGTCACGGGCGCTGCTGGCTATGTTCAGCTTTATGCAGGGCAAGGAGCTGGCCGGGCAGGAGCGCGCCCTGGCGGCGGCGGGTTTTACCTCGCAGCGCTTCGACGATGCTATGCATCAGCAGCTGCTGGAGCTTATAGAGGGGCAGGAGCGCTGCTTTCACGCCTTTATGGAGTTTGCCGATGAGCGCTCTTTGGCGCTGTGGCAGCAACAGCTCCACACCGACAGCAGCGAGCTGGAGCGCTTTCGGCGTATTGCCTGCACTTGTGTAACGCCTGCAGGCGTTGCGGATGACATCGCGCTGCGCTGGTTTGATATCACCACGGCACGTATCGACGGGATGAAAATCATCGAGGACCGGCTGGAGGAGCGGCTAATGGCCTGCTGCGAACAGAGGATCGGTGATGCACAACGCTGCGACGCTCTGCAACAGCAGGAGATTGCGCAGCTGCCGCTGCAGAATAGCGATTACGCGGCGCTGATCCCACCCCAGCTCAGCCGCTCCGTACTTGAGCTTATCGAGCGTCAGTCTCGCCAATTGCAGGCGCAGGATGCCGAGCTGGCCGCGCTGCGCGCGACGCTTGCCGACCGTAAGCTGGTGGAGCGCGCCAAAAGCTTGCTGATGCAGCACCACGGTATGAGCGAGCCGCAGGCCCACAAAATCCTGCGTGACATGGCCATGAAGCAGAATAAGAAGCTCGCGGAGATCGCAGAGGCGATGCTCTCTGTCGCCGCCATTATGGGAACAGCAGCGAATAAATCCGCTCCGTAATCCTTACGGAGTAGCTGCACCGCCGGTGTGCAAATAGTCAACCGTTGCGGTGCAGACAATGCCATATCCGCCGTTGAGTTTAACGTATTTCACTGAATTTAAAGCGTATCCGCAGATTGGCACACAAGCTGCATTACCCAAAGTACAGAAAGACTAAGCCAACGGCGGTTTAGTCAGCGTTTCGGATAAAGGCGTCCGTTAGCGTTCAGGAGACTGAGCGCTAACAGGACGCTTTTTTTTGCGCATTTTTCAGCTAACAGGAAGCCGCAATGAAGCAAGACGACAGCAACACCGTGGTGAGTCTCTCCCGACGCCGATTTCTGGCAGGTAGCGCGCTGCTGGGCGGCAGCATGCTGTTACCGGGTTTTATGAACAGCGTCTGGGCGGCGGGCTCTGATACGCCAGAGAAAAAAGAGATCCGCGTCGGTTTTATCCCGTTAACGGACTGCGCCTCGGTGGTGATGGCGGCAGTGAAGAAGTTTGATGAGAAGTACGGGATCAAAATCATCCTCAGCAAAGAGTCCAGCTGGGCTTCGGTGCGCGACAAGCTGGTCTCCGGCGAACTGGATGCGGCTCACGTGCTGTACGGCCTGGTGTATGGCCTGCAGCTCGGCGTCTCTGGCCCGCAGCATGATATGGCGATGCTGATGACGCTCAACAACAACGGCCAGGCGATCACCCTGTCGAACCAGCTGAAAGAGGCGGGCGTGACCAATGCAGCCTCGCTGAAAAAAACCATCGATGGCAGCGCAAAGGGAACCTACACCTTTGCCCAGACGTTTCCCACCGGCACGCATGCCATGTGGCTCTACTACTGGCTCGCCAACGCCGGGATCCACCCCTTTAACGACGTTCGCAACGTTGTGGTGCCGCCGCCGCAGATGGTGATGAACATGAAGATTGGCAACATGAGCGGCTACTGCGTCGGCGAACCCTGGAATCAGCGCGCCATTCTTGACGGGATTGGCTTTACCGCCGCGACGACGCAAGAGATCTGGCCCGATCATCCGGAAAAAATTCTCGGCACCACCTCGGCGTGGGTTGCCGCTCATCCCCATACGGCCCGCGCCCTGACCGCAGCAGTGCTGGAGGCCTCCCGCTGGATCGATACCTCTGACGCTAACCGTATTGAAACGGCGAAAACCATAGCCGGGCGCGCCTACGTCAACACCTCACCCGAGACCATTCAGGGGCGAATGCTTGGCGACTATGACAACGGGCTGGGCAAGAAGTGGAAAGACGCCCACGGCATGCGCTTCTTCAACGACGGCGCGGTGAACTATCCGTATCTCTCAGACGGCATGTGGTTCCTGACCCAGCACAAACGCTGGGGCCTGATCGAGGCCGACCCGGACTATCTGGCGGTCGCGAAGAAGATCAACCGCACCGATCTCTATAAGCAGGCGGCGACGGCGGTAGGCGGCATCAACCTGCCTGCCAGCGATATGCGCAGCAGCACCCTGTTCGATGGCAAGGTCTGGGACGGCAGCAACCCTGCAGACTACGCCAACAGTTTTGCTATGAAACGCTAAGTGAGGCTGACATGTCTATTAACACCAAAACGAATGTGGTTGCGCT
The DNA here is from genome assembly GCF_024656065.1 of Pseudescherichia sp. L3. Taxonomy (NCBI): domain Bacteria; kingdom Pseudomonadati; phylum Pseudomonadota; class Gammaproteobacteria; order Enterobacterales; family Enterobacteriaceae; genus Pseudescherichia; species Pseudescherichia sp. L3. The sequence goes on along the minus strand of NZ_JANKYC010000001.1, from coordinate 1,271,059 downwards.
GGCCGCCGAGCCGGAGAGTGCTGAGATCCTCCCCCTGAAGACCACTATCCCCACGCCGCCAGCATTAACAACGCAGGCGCCTGCCAGCCGCCTGCGTAAAGGCGTCCATGGCGCAGTGAAAAAAGCGGTGCCCGGCGTGCTGGGGGCGATGGTGCTGATCGTCCTCTGGCAGATCGCCGCCTTGAGCAGCAGCGGCTTTCCAACGCCGCTGAAGACCTGGGAAGCCGCCAAAATCATCTTCGCTGAACCCTTTTATATCGCCGGGCCGAACGATATGGGTATCGGCTGGAACGTGCTGGCATCGCTCAAACGCGTGGCGCTGGGATTTGGTCTGGCGGCGCTGGTGGGGATCCCCCTCGGCTTTCTCATTGGCCGCTTTAGCTTTATTGCCAACATGCTTAACCCGGTTATCGCCTTGCTGCGTCCCGTCAGCCCGCTGGCCTGGCTGCCGATTGGTCTGCTGCTGTTCCAGCGCGCAGAGCCTGCCTCGGCATGGACCATCTTTATCTGCTCTATCTGGCCAATGATCCTCAACACCGCCGAAGGGGTGATGCGCATTCCACAGGATTATCTCAACGTTGCTCGGGTGTTGAAGCTCAGTGAGTTCACCGTGATGCGCAAAATCCTCTTTCCCGCCGTGCTGCCGCACATTCTGACCGGGGTTCGCCTGTCAATCGGTATCGCGTGGCTGGTGATCGTCGCGGCAGAGATGCTGACCGGCGGCGTCGGGATTGGGTTCTGGATCTGGAACGAGTGGAACAACCTCAACGTGGAAAACATCATCATCGCCATCCTCTTGATTGGCGTGGTGGGGATGCTGCTTGAGCAGGGCCTGATGGCCATTGCCCGCCATTTTAGCTACGGCAGTTAGTCACAAGAACCCTCAGGAGCCTGATATGAAACACGAAAAAGCCATTATTCGCGTAGAAAACGTTACCCAGCGCTTTCACACCGCACACGGGCCGTTCCTGGCGCTCGACAACGTCAGCTTTGAGCTAGCGCGGGGAGAAACCGTTAGCCTGATTGGCCACTCCGGCTGCGGGAAATCCACGCTATTGAATCTGATCGCCGGGCTGAGTCAACCCACCGAAGGCGTGCTGCTGTGTGATAACCAGGAGATTAACGGTCCAGGCCCAGAGCGCGGCGTGGTGTTTCAAAACCACTCTCTGCTGCCGTGGCTGACCGCCTTTGAGAACGTTGCCCTGGCGGTAGAGCAGGTCTTTAAAGGAAAGATGAGTAAGAGCGAGATGCAGGCGTGGATCGAACATAACCTTGAGCTGGTGCATATGGGGCATGCCATGCACAAACGTCCTGGAGAGATCTCCGGCGGCATGAAGCAGCGCGTAGGTATTGCGAGGGCGCTGGCGATGAAGCCGAAGGTGCTGCTGATGGATGAACCCTTTGGCGCGCTGGATGCGTTGACCCGCGCCCATCTGCAGGATGCGGTGATGGAGATCCAGTCGCGCCTGAATACCACCATTCTGCTCATTACCCACGACGTTGATGAAGCGGTGCTGCTCTCTGACCGGGTGATGATGATGACCAACGGTCCTGCGGCAAAGGTTGGCGAAGTGTTGCATGTCGAACTGGAACGCCCGCGTTCGCGGCTGACCCTGGCCAACGACTCACGTTTCCATCATTACCGCCAGCAGGTGCTGCATTTCCTGCATGAAAAACACCGGGCCGTGGCCTGAGAGAGCGGGCGAGGTAAGCAGAATGGATAAACCTGTCCTGGTTGTGATTGGCAACGGCATGGCGGGCGTGCGGCTGGTGGAAAAGCTATGCGAACTGGCCCCCACCCGCTACCGGATAGTGATTATCGGTGATGAAGCGCAGCCCGCCTATAACCGCATCATGCTTACGCCGGTGCTGGCGGGGGAGAAATGCTTTACGGAGATCGTTACCCATGACCAGGCATGGTATGAGCGTTACAACGTCACGCTGATCGGCGGATCCCCGGTGACGACAATTGACCGTCAGGCCCGCACCGTATGGGTTAACGACAGGCCGCTGGGCTACGATCGTCTGGTAATCGCAACCGGCTCGCTGCCTTTTATGCCGCCGATGCCGGGTGGCGATCTGCCGGGTATCTATGGCTTTCGCAACCAGCAAGACGTGGAGAACATTCTGCACGCGCTGGTCGCAGGGCAACCGGCAGTAGTTATTGGTGGCGGGGTACTTGGCGTCGAGGCAGCGGCGGCGCTGGCGCTGCGGGGTATGCGGGTCACGCTTCTCCACCGTGGGCCACATCTGATGGATCAGCACCTGGATCGGCATACGGCAGATCTCCTGCGCGATGAATTGAGGGTCCGCGGTATTGAAACGGTACTGGAGGCGGAGACGATAGCCTATAGCGCCGATGAAAATGGACATCTTCAGGCTGTGAAGCTCCGCGACGGACGGGATATTCCTGCCCGACGGGCGATCGTGGCCGCTGGCGTGCGGCCCAATATTACCCTGGCGCAGTCCGCCGGACTGGCGTGCGCCCGCGGCATTCTGGTTAATGACCTACAGCAAACCTCCGATCCGCACATCTCGGCCATTGGCGAATGCTGTCAGAGAGGTGAACAGACCTTTGGGCTGGTGGCCCCGTGCTGGCAGCAGGCGGAGACCCTGGCGGCAACGCTGGCCGGCGTGAGCGTACCGCTTGCCGTTCATGACGTACCGCTGCGCCTCAAGGTTACCGGTATCCATCTCTTCTGCGCCGGAACGCTGCACGGCGGGCAGGATGCGGAGATCCATTCCACCTTTGATCCCTTTGACGGCCACTATCGGCGTCTGCTTATCCAGAACAATCAGCTAAAGGGCGTACTGCTGTGGGGAGACATTAGCGACGGGCCAGAATACCTCGCCCGTCTGGGTCACTCTCAATCCAGTCTGTTTATGCCTGACGCGCCTGATTCCCTCTCTTTGAAAGATCCGTTATCCGCAACGATAGCGAGGAGCACTATTATGTCAAAACCCGTTTTAGTGATGGCCGGACACGGCATGGTTGGTCACCACCTTCTGCAACAGCTGGTCGAGCGTGAACTGCATCTTCGCTATCAGATTATCGTCTTCGCCGAAGAGAATAGACCGGCCTACGATCGGGTCCATCTCTCGGAATACTTCTCCGGGCGCAGTGCGGCGTCGCTGTCGATGGTAGAGAGCGACTTCTTTGAATCAACCGGTATTGAGCTGCGCCTCGCTAACGGTATTGAGCATATCGATCGCCACCATCGGTATGTCGTGGACAAACAGGGGCGGCAGACCCGTTATGACGCCCTGATTCTGGCGACCGGATCCTATCCCTTTGTGCCGCCAATCCCCGGTAACGACAGACCCGGCTGTCTGGTCTATCGCACTATTGACGATCTGGCGGCGATTCAGGCCTGCGCGGAGAACGGCAGCGTCGGTGTGGTGGTCGGCGGCGGCCTGCTTGGACTGGAAGCCGCTAACGCGCTGAAGCATCTCGGTCTGCAAACCCATGTAGTTGAGTTCGCGCCACGGCTGATGGGCGTGCAGCTCGACGAAGGCGGGGCGGCCATGCTGCGTCGCAAGATCGAGGCGCTGGGCGTGCAGGTGCATACCGGAAAAGAGACGCGGGAGATTGTTCCGGGGGAGACCAGCCATTACCGGATGGTCTTTGCCGACGGCAGCCATCTGGAGACCGATCTGGTGCTCTTCTCCGCCGGGATCCGGCCTCGGGATCAGCTCGCCAGGGAGTGCGGGCTGGAGGTTGGGCCGCGCGGCGGGATTGTGATCGATGATCAATGCCGCACCTCCGATCCGGCTATCTTTGCCGTCGGGGAGTGCGCCCTGTGGAACGGGCAGATTTTCGGGCTGGTGGCACCGGGTTACCAGATGGCGCGTACCCTGGCGGAGACGCTTGCCGGCAACGAGGCGGCCTTTAAGGGCGCGGATATGAGTACCAAGTTGAAACTGCTTGGCGTCGAGGTGGCCTCGGTAGGCGACGCGCATGGCCGCACGCCGGGGAGTGAAAGCTATAGCTGGGTGGACGGCCCGGCAGAGATCTATAAAAAAATTGTGGTATCTGCAGACCGCAAGCGTCTTCTGGGCGCGGTGCTGGTGGGTGACAGCAACGAATACAGCACGCTGTTACAGATGATGCTCAACGATATGGCGCTGCCCGCCAACCCGGAGGGGCTAATTCTGCCCGCCAGTGCAGGCAGTGCCCCCCAGGCGCTGGGCGTCGCGGCCTTACCGGACGGGGCGCAAATTTGCTCCTGCCATAACGTCAGCAAATCTGATATCTGCCACGCCGTGAAAGAGGGCTGCGGTGACATGGCCGCGATTAAGTCCTGCACCAAAGCGGCCACCGGCTGTGGCGGCTGTGCGGCGCTGACTAAACAGGTGATGGAGTTCGCGCTGAGCGAAATGGGCGTTGAGGTAAAAAAAGATATCTGCGAACATTTTGCCTGGTCACGGCAGGAGATCTATCACCTGGTGCGCGTAGGCAACATCCGCAGCTTCGATGAGCTGATCGACAAACACGGCCACGGCTACGGGTGTGAGATCTGTAAACCGCTGGTGGCTTCGGTGCTGGCGTCGTGCTGGAATGATTATCTGCTCAAGCCGCAGCATCTCCCGCTCCAGGACACCAACGATCGCTTCTTTGCCAATATCCAGAAAGATGGCACCTATTCGGTGGTGCCGCGCATCCCGGCTGGAGAGATCACGCCTGACGGCCTGATCGCCATCGGCCAGGTGGCCAAACGCTACAACCTCTATACCAAAATCACCGGCGGGCAGCGGGTCGATCTCTTTGGTGCGCGGGTGGAGCAACTGCCGGAGATCTGGCAACAGCTCGTGGATGCGGGATTCGAAACGGGCCACGCCTACGGCAAGTCGCTGAGGACGGTGAAGTCCTGCGTTGGCTCTAACTGGTGCCGCTACGGCGTGCAGGACTCTACTGACCTGGCGCTGCGGCTGGAGAATCGCTACAAGGGGCTGCGCTCGCCGCACAAAATTAAAATGGCCGTTTCGGGCTGCACCCGGGAATGTGCGGAAGCGCAAAGCAAAGACGTGGGGGTCATCGCCACCGACAAAGGCTGGAACCTCTACGTCTGCGGTAACGGCGGCATGAAACCACGACATGCGGATCTGCTGGCCCAGGACCTGAGCACCGAGGCGCTGATCCGCACCGTGGATCGCTTCCTGATGTTCTATATCCGCACCGCCGACAGGCTGCAACGCACCAGTACCTGGATGGATAATCTTGAGGGAGGCATGGATTACATGCGTCAAGTGGTACTGGAGGATAGCCTGAGTATCGCCGCCGAACTCGAAAGCGAGATGGAGGCCGTGGTGGCGACCTACCAGTGCGAATGGCAAACCACGCTGGCTGCTCCCGATCGCCTCGCGCTGTTTAAACCCTTTGTTAACCGCGATGAGCCAGTACGGACGGTGCAGGGCTGGGTGGAGATCTGTGACCTGAGTGAGATCCCGGCCAATGCCGGTATGGCAGCTCGGCTAAGCAACCAGCAGATAGCGCTGTTTCATCTGCCGGATCATCCCCAGCAGGTATTTGCCCTTAGTAACCATGAGCCGAACAGCGATGCCAACGTGCTGGCGCGTGGACTGCTGGGGGACGTGAAGGGCGAGCCGGTAGTGATCTCTCCTCTGTATAAGCAGCGGTTCCGCTTGCAGGACGGCCGCAGCGTGGACGACGGGCAAAGCGCGCTGAGCGTCTGGCCGGTGAAAGTAGAGGGCGGACGCGTCTGGGTGCAGGAGCAGCCTGTGAGCCACATCGATCGGCCCGCGGCTATGATTGAGACGGTCAGCCTATGAACGGCACGACGGTCACAACCACCTGCGCTTACTGCGGCGTCGGCTGCGGGATAAAGATGCAGCCCCACTCAGACGGGTTTGCCGCCAGCGGCGACGGCGTGCATCCTGCCAACCTCGGGCGGCTATGTGTGAAAGGCAGCGCCCTGGGAGAGACGCTGGATCTGGACGGGCGGCTGCTGCATCCTGAGATTAACCGCCAGCCGGTAAGCTGGTCGCAGGCCTTAGACGCCGTCGCGCAGGGATTGCAGGCTATCATTCGCGATCATGGTCCCCAGGCGGTGGCCTTTTACGGCTCCGGCCAACTGCTGACAGAGGACTATTACGTCGCGAACAAGCTCATGAAGGGCTTTATTGGCGCGGGAAATATGGATACCAACTCGCGGCTGTGTATGGCCTCGGCGGTGGTGGGCTATAAACGCGCTTTCGGGGCCGATGCGGTACCGTGCAGCTATCGGGATCTGGAGCTGGCAGACTGCGTGATCCTGACCGGTTCGAATACCGCCTGGGCGCACCCGGTGGTCTATCAGCGGCTGGTTCAGGCTAAAAAAGCGCGGCCGGAGATGCGCATCATCGTCATCGATCCCCGTCAGACTGCCACCTGCGACATTGCCGATCTGCATCTGCCTCTGCGTCCCGGCAGCGACGCCGCCCTGTTTTGCGGCGCGCTGAACGCCATGGCAGAGCATGGCCTGCTGGACAGTAACTTCCTCACGCGTCACACCCAGGGTAGCGATGAAACACTGGCGGCAGCGCGTGACTGGACGGAAGAGCACACCGCTGCGGTCTGTGGATTGCCGCTGGCCCAGCTGCGGACGTTTTATCAGATGGTTGCCGACAGCGATCGTCTGGTCACGCTCTACTCAATGGGTATTAACCAGTCCACTTCGGGCGTGGACAAGTGTAACGCTATCATTAACCTGCATTTAGCGACAGGCAAAATAGGGCGCGAAGGCTGCGGTCCGTTTTCGATAACCGGTCAGCCAAATGCCATGGGCGGTCGGGAAGTCGGCGGGCTGGCGAACCAGCTGGCATCACATATGGGCTTTACTCTGGAAGAGATCGACCGGTTAGGACGCTTCTGGAAGAGTGACAACGTCACAAAAAGCGCAGGCCTTAATGCCGTTGAGCTGTTCCACGCTATTGAAGCGGGGCAGATAAAGGCGGTATGGATCATGGGCACCAATCCGCTGGTTTCGCTGCCGGATGCGGATCGGGTTCGGGCCGGACTGGCCCGCTGTCCGCTGGTCATTGTCTCAGACGTCATGCGCGATACCGATACTACCCAGGCAGCGCATATCTCTTTGCCGGCTCTGGCGTGGGGCGAGAAAAATGGCACCGTCACTAACTCTGAACGTTGCATCTCGCGCCAGCGCGCGTTTCTGCCTGCACCGGGCGAGGCGAAGCCGGACTGGTGGATCTTAAGCCAGGTCGCCCAGCGGCTAGGGTTCGACGAGGCGTTTGCGTATCAGCATCCGGCAGAGATATTTCGCGAGCACGCGGCGCTGTCCGGTTTTGAGAATAACGGTTCGCGGGCATTTGATATCAGCGGCCTGGCGCAGCTTACCGATCGGCAGTGGGATGAACTCTGTCCGGTGCAGTGGCCGGTCAACGCGGCAAATCCGCAGGGCAGGGAGCGACTGTTTACCGACGGGCGTTTCTTTCACCCTGATGGCAAAGCGCGGCTCATCGCCATTACGCCCCGGCTGCCGCGCAATCAGCCATCGGCGGTTTATCCCCTGATTATGAACACTGGCAGGATCCGCGATCAGTGGCATACCATGACCCGCACCGGTAAATCCGCGCGTCTGATGCAGCATATCAGCGAGCCGTTTTGTCAGTTTCATCCCGCTGATGCGCCGAACATTAACGACGGCGATCTGGTGCGCGTTTCATCCACCCACGGCTGGCTGCTGCTGCGCGCCAGGCCCGATAATCTGCAACCCCGCGGCAGCGTGTTTGTGCCGATGCACTGGAACAGCCAGTTTAGCCAGCAGGCGAGGGTAGATGCGCTGATTGAGGCGCATACCGATCCGCTATCAGGGCAGCCGGAGAGTAAACACATGCCGGTCAGCCTGCGGCGCTGGGCTACCGCATGGCAGGGTGAACTGTTTATGCGCGGCAGCCATCTTAAGCCGCCCGCCACGGCATACTGGAGCCGAATCGCTCAACCAGCCGTCTCACACTACCTCATGGCGGACTCCTCTGCGCCGAAAGACTGGCTGGCCTGGCTTAACGAGTACGCGGCTACCGGGGAGTGGATCTGCCAGTCGGCCCACCTCGGCGATAATGGATTTAACCTCCTTGCATGGGCAGACGGCGAACTCCAGCTGGCGTTTTACGCTCACCGGGATCGAACTACTGTGGATCGCCAGGCGGTAGTGGCTGCATTCAGCCAGCCCCCACAGACTGCATCACAGCGTCTGGCGCTACTGTCCGGCACGGCAGGAAAGGGTAAGGCTTCAGCGGGGGCAGCGATCTGCAGCTGTTTTGCGGTAGGCGAACTCACGATTGCTGATGCCGTGCGCCAGGGGTGCACTAGCGTGCAGCAGCTCGGCGCGCAGCTTAAGTGCGGGACCAACTGCGGCTCCTGTATTCCGGAGCTAAAGAAGATCCTCGCTGAACAGATCGCTTTGAATTCAGGTATGTCTTAATCGTGCAAGGCCATTGTTCTGCTAGCTTAATGATTTAGCTGAAGTTGGTAACCGGAGGTTATCTTTGCTGATTAAACTGAAAAGAACACGCTCGCATAATGAGGACCGCAAGCTGGCCCTGTGGCTCGCCACAGCGGCAGGTCTGCTAAACGCCATCGCGCTTGGTGCTTTCGGCTTCTTTCCCTCCCATATGACCGGGAACACGTCGCAGCTCTCCAGCGAAGTGTCTAATACTGACCTACGGGACGTTCTTTTTTTCAGCGCTATTATTGTAGCGTTTGTTTGCGGGGCGGTGCTTGCCCGCATTATTGTGCTGTGGGGGATCGTGCATAACTGCCGGCTGATTTTCTGCCAGATCCTTTTCGCCGAGGGGCTCTTTTTAACCGGGATATCACTGTATGAGATCTACTTTCATGCGTTCTCATCGAACCGGGAGATTGTTGTCACTCTTTGCGGCCTGATGGGATTGCATAACTCGACGTCTACGCAGCTGTCGAGTGGCCGGGTCAGATCGACACATATTACCGGCACCTTAACCGATGCGGGGATCTCGCTGGCGTCAGTGCTGGCAGCCATGCTGCGCCGGGATTACTCCAAAGATAGCGCCGCGCAGAAAAGTCAGCTCAAAACCCATCTCACCACGATTTTCTCGTTTCTGACCGGCGGTATTGCGGGCCTGTTCCTGTTCAGATGGTTTGGTTTTACCGCTATGTCGGCGGTCGGCGTAGTGCTGATGGCGATTGCTGCGCTGTCGATTATTAGCGTTAGCGTACGGGTGAGGAAAGTACGTGCAGCGATGCGTGGGGTATCCTAATAGGTAAATGTCGGGCGGCGTTTCGCTTGCCCGACCTACAGCCAATGCCCGAGCATACCCTTAGTCGAACCAGGTGGGACGCTCGGACGTGGCAATTTCCATGCTCACTTCTATCTGTTCAGGAACGATCCTTGTCAGCGACAGCTCCGGCAGCGCGTTAATATCAAAAAAGCCAATGTCGGTGGATTCGTGGCTTAAGGCCAGACTTCCACCGATCTCTTCGCACAGGAAGATAAGCTTGTAAACATGCCAGGGGTAGGGTGGATGGCCATGAAGATTGCGATCCCATACGCCCAGCAGTTTTGTCACGTTTACGCTGAGTCCAGTTTCTTCTTTAACTTCCCGGCTCACGGCCACAGACGGCGTATCGCCGACGTCTGCCCAACCGCCGGGTAAACTCCACAATCCATCGTCAGCTTCGCGAACCATTAGAATTTTCCCCTCGCGGAGGATAAATGCACGAACGTCCGTTTTCGGCGTTGCGTAACCAATTTCAGAAACGTGATTCCAGTTCTTAGCGTCAATGTCAAAGCGGGAGCCGATTAACTCAACGGCCAACTGCTGAAGGGTTTCATAGCGCTCGCGATCGAAAACATCTTTTGCATAAGTGAGGCCGGTCTGGGCGATGGCGTTGAGTTTTTTAGCAAGATCGGTGATATCAACAACCTTTAAATCGTCTGGCATCGAGCTTTCCTCTGGTTTGTCGTTATGATTTAGCGCGAAGTGTGACTATTACGTGTCTGGCTGATTAGCTGTCGCCAGGCGCGGTTATGTAGGGTAAAGATCAACATCTGATAGAAGGCAGTTGAGCGGATAGAGCTACCGCTGAGCAGTAGCATGACGACACTCACCATCGCTGCTGCCAGGTTAACGCCTGGCCAATTGGCACCGCTCAGCGTGCCAGCTAGCGCAAAAAGTAGGTAAACTGTTGTCAATAGCAGGCTCAACAGCGCCAGCGTAAGATGTACCCGAAGGGCACGCATGCTGCCTTTGCCAATCATAAACATCGTTAAGCCGTTAATGCCAGCAAACAGCAGAGCGATCGCTACTACCCACCCAAACACTCTTTCCTCAGGCTGGTTTAGTGCGGCGAGTATGCCGTGACCCAACCATAGCTGCGGAATAGCAAAACTGACTACCACACCGAGAGTGCTGATCGCCGCTGGAATGCCCATAGTATGTAGCCCCACTGGCTTACCCATCTGTTCGGCCAACTGTGTTTTCAGCTGTTGCAACTGTGTACTACTGGCCTTGCTAATGCTGGCCGCCACATCGTTACAATATTGCCAGCGACGGGATAATGTTTTAAACATCTGTATACCCTTCGCTTAGTTAGGGGAGAATGACTGTAACAGTCCCACTACATAGCGTCCAGACTGAACGGTGTTCTGTATAGTCGTGTTGTGTTACCGAAGAGAAGGGGAAGAGTGCTGGTTCTTATGTATAAGTCGCTGTAGGTAAGATGACATACAGCACCTCACACTGAATTTAACATAATATACATTATGCGCACTAAGGTTGTAGTGGCTAAGTTGTAATGTCCGGTCATGGGCTACGTTAAGATGTCCGTCACGTAGATTCACCACCGAGGGATCCTGATGACGGCTCATGCAGCAGAGTTTTTCACTTTGGATGAAGTTAACCGACTCAAAACGAGATGTCCGTTAATTAGTTAGTATGGACTCAACCCCACGAATCAGGCCGGGGAAATAAGACTGATCTATGACTATGCCACCCTTAAGCGTCCACCCTTCATCTTCTTGAGGACTGGCAGTAAAGTTGAAGCCGATAATATCACCGCCTTCCACCTCACGAAGTTCAAACGCAAATACCGGCACTCTTGGCGTGAATAATTCAGGAGCCGCTTCTGTGCTGTTCGAAATTTTTTCATAGAACTGTGAAAGCATGTCCCGAAGCCTTTCCAGGTCAAAAAGAGTCAGCTCACACTCGCATTGCAGCTTTATGGAAGGTTCCTCAATCTCTAGCCAGCACACAATTAGATCTTGCCGGCGGTCTTCCAGAACTTCGATTCGCTCGACAAAGGAGAAGCGGAATAAGACACTTTCGTTTTTGATTTCAAACATTATCGAACCGCCTCTATGTGATAGTGCATTACTGTCCAGTCCTTCTCTCTTTGGCCGTTGTCATTCATCCTGTGGTCAGTTTGTGGCTTTCAGATAAAAGATCGTGTATTTCCTTTGGGGATAACGGACCGGAGAGAACAATGCTTATCCAGTGCTCTTTGTTCATGTGATAAGCAGGTAAAATGCCCTCTTTTTTTCTAAGAGAACCGATGTGTTCAGGTCTGATCTTGACCTCCAGTACGTCAACGTCTGCTTCTGTTTTAAGACCCAGCTTCGTACCTGGCACGTTCATAACTATTCCGAACCACTTCTTCCCGTCGTGATGCCGGAGAACGGCATAGCCCGGAAGATTGCTCCATAGATACTCTGGCTCGGCGTGGTAATGCTCACGGGCATGTTTGAACAGCGTCTCTCTTTTCATCAATTTTCTTCTGTTAATTAGGTTTATATATGAGTATGTATATCGGATGAGCTAGATGTGCTCATTATAGGACGATGAGATGACGGATGCCGAGTTAGACATTTTAGTGAAAGATAAAACCGATTTTAATAAACGCTTGCGACTGGTCGCGAGTTTATCCCGTTGTGAGGATGAACGCAGCGTATTGGCGCTGAAACATCTTGCACAGCATGACTTCGTCTATGCTGTGCGACTCTCTGCGTGGCAGGCACTACAAGCAAAGGGCATTCTTATACCAGAACCCGTTGAACGCCCCCGCTATGCAATCCTGTTAGAAAGATCCCTTGCGCGCGCTAAACGCATCTGCCAGAGGGTGTTTGATTTTTGCCAGGGCTGGTATATCTGAACAGCACCGTCATTACCAACAACACTCAACGCCGCAGGATCTCGCCATTAATCGATGCGACACGCGTCTTGCCGCAGAACGCCATCGACAAATCGAACTCATTACGAATGATGTTGAGCGCCATTGTGACGCCCTCCTCGCCCAGCGCCCCTAATCCATACAGCATGCTGCGTCCGATATAGGCTCCTTTTGCGCCCAGCGCAATCGCCTTGAGTACATCCTGCCCGGAACGTATCCCGCCGTCAAAATGCACTTCAATGCGATCGCCTACCGCGGCGACGATCTCCGGCAATACTGTAATCGATGACGACACGCCATCCAGCTGACGCCCGCCGTGATTGGAGACGATCAGCGCATCCGCGCCCGCCTCCACCGCCAGACGTGCATCCTCGGCGTCCATAATGCCTTTTACCACAAGCTTGCCGCCCCAGCGCTGCTTTATCCACTCAATATCCTGCCACGAGAGCCGCGGGTCGAACTGCCGGGCCGTCCACTCCACCATCGCGTCGATATTATCAACGCCGCTGGCGTGGCCAATGATATTGCCGAAGTTACGGTTACGCGTGGCGAGCATACTGCGACACCATCGCGGTTTGCCGGCAATATTAAGTAGGTTGCGCAACGTCATTTTCGGCGGCGTCGACAGGCCATTTTTAATGTCTTTATGGCGCTGACCAAACACCTGTAAATCCATGGTGACGACCAGCGCGCCGCAATTTGCCGCTTTTGCGCGGTCGATAAGGTTCGCGACGAACTGGCGATCGCGCATGACGTAAAGCTGGAACCAGAATGGATGGTAGTCCGTTGCCTGCGCCACCGCTTCAATAGAACAAATACTCATCGTGGAGAGTGTAAAAGGAACACCAAATTTTTTAGCCGCGCGCGCCGCAAGAATTTCACCATCAGGATGGATCATGCCGGTTAAGCCAGTGGGCGCAATCGCCACCGGCATCGCCACGGCCTGACCGAGCATCTCGCTGGCGGTGCTGCGTTCAGTAATATCGACCGCCACGCGCTGGCGAAACTCAAGACGTCGTAAATCAGCTTCGTTGGCGCGATAGCTATATTCGGTCCACGAACCTGCATCCACATAGTCGTAAAACATTTTTGGCACCCGCTTACGCGCCAGCTGCCGTAACTCTTCGATGCAGGTTATGGTCATAGCCGTTATCCCATAAAAAAGCTAAATATCAGTGATTACGATTTAACATAATCGGTATAGGCGTTCTGCAACGCAATGTGATCGGCAATGTATTTAGCGTCGTGCCATACACCGTAAATAAACGATGAGGCGCGATTGACCAGGTTCGGCAGGCCGATGAAATAGATGCCCCGCTCTGCAGAAATACCGCGTTTATGAAACGGCAGCCCTTTCTCGTCGAATGCATCAACCTGCAGCCAGCTGAAATCAAATTTAAAACCGGTCGCCCAGATAATGGTCGTAATGCCCGCTGCGGCCATATCCAGTTGAGTAAGCGGAGTGAGCAGGCACGCCGGATCGGGCAACAGCTCCCACGCCTGCGGCTCCGGCGGCAGATCCAGCCCGTTGCGTTCAATGTAGGCATCGGCATCGCGTAGTACATCGAAGTAAGCTTTATCGCCATCGGCGATATTCTCAGCCAGGCCTTTGGCGAAGTGCAGCACGCCGTTATCCCAGCTTTGGGTAATACCGACAAGCGTAATGCCCATATGCGCCAGGCGGCGGAAATCCACGGTTTTGCCCCCTTCATAGCCGCTCACCGCAAAGGCCACGTGCTCTTTCTTCGGCTTGATTTTAACTTCATCCCACAGGCCGAGCGCGCCGAGCCACCAGCAGTAATCACGGTTGCGATAAGCACGCGGCGGACGGTAATGTTCGCCAACCGACAGATAAACCTCGCGCCCTGCTTTCCGCAGCTCTTCGGCGATTTGCGTACCCGATGCCCCTGCCCCCACCACCATCACGCCGCCTGCGGGCAACTGCTGCGGGTTTTTATAAACGGAAGAGTGGATCTGCTGCACCCCGGCGCTCTCCGGCACAATCTGCGGGAATGAGGGCTTCTGGAACGGGCCCGTTGCGGCAACCACGTTGTCGGCTTCGAATTCACCCGCTGACGTCACCACGCTGAAGCCGCTGCGCCCTGTCAGACGCACCACCTGATGAACCTCTACGCCGGTGCGTACGGGCGCCTTAAGCATCTTCACATAGTCTTCGAAGTACTGCGCCATACGCTCTTTTGGCGGAAAGGCTTCCTGAGAAATATTGTCGAATTTAAGCGAGGGGAACCGGTCGTGCCAGGCCGGTCCGTTCGCCACCAGCGAATCCCAGCGCTCGGAGCGCCAGCGTTCAGCGATACGGCTGCGCTCAAGAACAACATGCGGCACGCCCATCAGCGCCAGATGTTCACTCATGGCAATACCGGCCTGCCCGGCGCCAACAATAACAGTATTGATCTTTTCTACTGACATAATAGATCCCTGGAAATGAATAGTTTATTAATGTCTGGTTTCGACGTTTAATACTTTGCCAAGCCCTAAAAACTTATTAGCAATAATTAACAGCGTGGCGGTAACGGTAATATAAATAACTGACAGGGCCGCCAGCGTCGGGTCGGCAAATTCACGCACATAGTTGTACATCGCCACCGGTAAGGTCTGCGTCGCCTGAGTGGTAATGAACAGCGATGCGGTAAACTCATTAAAGGAGAGAATGGCTGCAAACAGCCAGCCGCCGAACAGGCCCGGCAAAATCAGCGGCACGGTGATGGTCAATACGACGCGGAGCGGCGATGCGCCAAGGCTTGCCGCCGCCAGCTCAATACGCTGCTCGAGGTTTTTTAGCGACACATACACGCTGCGCAGCACAAACGGCAGCACCAGCACGACGTGGCAGAAAATCACCAGCGGATAGCCACGCCCCAGGTTGAGCTGTGACACCAGCATCAGCAGGCCCAGACCTATAGTGAAATGCGGGATAAACAGCGGCGACAGCAGAATGCCTTCCAGCACCTGCTTGCACGGGAATGAATAGCGCTCAATGGCAATCGCCAGCGCGGCCCCCACGATCACCGCCAGCGACGATGCCCATGCGGTAACAATCAACCCGGACCAGAAGCCATGACGAAAGTCATCGTAACTCACCGCACGTTCGAACCAGCGCAGCGACCAGCCTTTCGGCGGGAAGAACAGCACCGAGGTGCTGCTGAACGCGGAGATAAACACCACGATGGTCGGCAGCAGCACAAAGATAAGAATAGCGGCGACCAGCAGGCGGCCCGTCAGCGTCATCAGTTTGTCGTTCATCGAACGGGTCATATTAATGCTCTCCCATCGCGTGCAGGAATCGGGTCATGCGTTTCAGCGCCATCAACAACAGGATGGTGAGGATCAAACCGGCAATGCTTAACGCGGCGGCAAACGGGAAGTTCATCGACGAGAAACCCAGTTGATAGACCAGGGTTGCCACGGTGCTGACGCGTCCGCCGCCAATCAGCTGCGGCGTGGCAAAGGCGCTAAAGGTCCAGGCGAACGCGGTGGTCAGGCTGGAGACAATACCGGGGATAGAGAGCGGAATGGTCACCGTCAGCAACGTGCGGAGCGGCCCTGCGCCAAGGCTGGTGGCGGCTTTCTCATAATCGGGGTTAATGTGCGACAGCGCGGTGGCCAACATCAGCACCATGATCGGCATGGTGACATGCACCAGCGCCACAACTACCCCCGTTTGCGTAAACATAAACTGAATAGGTGTTGAGATGACGCCCACGGCCAGCAACAGGCTATTCAGGAAACCGCTGTTGCCCAATACGATGATCCACGAATAGGTGCGCACCACTTCGCCAAGAAACAGCGGCGTAATCGCGATAATCAGAATAGTGGATTTGATCCACGTGGTGCGGGTGCGCACCAGTGCGTACGCCAGCGGATAACTCATCAGCAGGCCAAAAATAGCCGTTTTGGCGCTAAGCATGACGGTGTTGATAAAGGCATCGGCATAGATGCCTTTAAGCAGGCCGTTGAAGTTCGCCAGCGTAAATCCGCCCACGTCGAGCGAACCGGGAATATAGGCGCGCACGCTATATTGCATTACCGCAAACATCGCGATAACCAGCCCAAACGCGGTCAGCGTGGCGGGAATAATGAACCAGGGTAAAAATGTCGGTTTTCTCGTCATAGACGTCGCAGCCTGAGTAGTGTGTTGCCGGTAGAAACGGGGCGGCCCGCAGGCCGCCAGGTCAATCAATGAGACATGATGTTTTCAGAGAACCACTGACGCCACTCTGCGGTCTTCTCGGCGCGCAGCTGCGGATCGGTGTTGATGGTGGCGTTCCACTGCTCGGGGGTGGTCAACATGCCCGGCAGTTTCGCCAGCGCCGGGTCGATATGGGCGTTAGTCACCGTTGGGCTGCCGTGATAAATCTTCGCCACCTGCTGCTGGGTTTCCGGCTTCAGGGCGATATTGATGAACTTATACGCGAGGTCGGCCTTGCTAGTGCCTTTGTTAATGCCAATCGTATCGACGCCCAGAACCGCGCCCTCTTTCGGCATCACCAGCTTGATGTTTACCCCTTCGGCAATCATGTGGTAGGCGTTCATCGACAGCATCACCTGCACGGGCGTTTCGCCGGTGGAGATCAGCTGCTGGCTGTTGGCGTCATCGGTATAGAAAGATTTGATGTTCGGGATAAGCGCTTTCAACTTCGCCTGGCCCTGCTCCCAGTGCGCCGCGTCGGTGCCGGAGAGTTTGGCGGAAACCGCAATGATATGGCTCGGATCCCAGTCAGGCAGCGCCAGCGTCCCTTTCAGCTCAGGCTTCCACAGGTCGTTCCAGCTCTCAAAGGTTTCGCCCTTCGCCACCATATCCGGACGATAGCCGATTGTGTAAACGTAGCCCCACACGCCGAGGTGATAAGGGCTGACTTTCGCCTGCTGCACCAGGTTCGCCGCGTTCGGGATTTTGCTCATATCGAGCTTTTCAAACAGGCCGGAGTTGGCGTACAGATAGCCGACATGTGCCGTCGTAAAGGTCACGTCCGTTTCCGGCGAGCCCCCCGCCAGTTTGGCTTTGTTCAGACGATCGATAGTGCCGCCCGTGACAAACTGCACTTCCACGCCGGTCTCTTTGGTAAATTCTTTGGCGATGGTCTCATCAATCAGATCTTTAAAACCGCCGCCCCAGGTGCTGACAATCAGCTTATCAGCGGCCATCGCATTACCAGCGGACAACACACTTGTGGTCAACAACGTTAAGGCACAAATCTTACGCAACATATTCTCATCCCCAATGCATGAAATGACTGTGGTAGCAATCTGAAACCCGGCGCGCCAACACGGTGCGAACGGTGTTCCCTGGTGTGAAATCACTATGCCGTTGCGAGCCGATTCGGTAAAACAGCCTTTTCCTCGTCGTTGCGTCAGGATTTCTGACGCAAAAAAAATGCCCCTGTTCTGGCATGAGAAATGCAAGAAACCTGCACTATTAGAATGACTGGCGCTACATGATGGCGTCGGCGATCTCAGGAGAACCTGCATGCTCAGTCGCATCACCCAGCGTCAGCTGGAATATTTTGTCGCTTCCGGAGAGGCTGGCAGCATCATCGGCGCATCGGAGCGTATCCACGTTTCATCGCCGTCGATCTCTGCCGCGATCACCCACATTGAATCTGAACTGGGCGTACAGCTGTTCGTGCGGCACCACGCCCAGGGGGTGTCGCTGACCGCCATCGGTCATCAGGTACTGAAGGAGGCGAAGCTCATTCTGGAGCAGATGATGAACCTCTATACCATTGCGTCAGAATCAATGAACAATGTGCGCGGCCCGCTGCGCGTAGGCTGTCTGGATACGCTGGCGCCCATGCTGACGCCGGAACTGGTGTTCGGCTTTGGCCGCGCGTTTCCGGGCGTGCGCATTACGCTGGTGGAAGGCCACCACGAACAGCTGCTGAAACAGTTGCGCGCTGCCGATATCGACATCGCACTGACTTATGATTTAGTCCCCGCTAACGACATTGCTTTCACCTCGCTGGCGCAGCTGCCGCCGTATGTGATGGTGGGTGAACATCATCCGCTGGCGACACAATCGGCGGTGACGATTCAGGATCTGGCGACAATGCCGATGGTGCTGCTGGATATGCCGTGGAGCCGCGAATACTTCCTTGGGCTGTTTAGCGAGGCGGGCGTTACGCCGAATGTGGTCATGCGCTCCGGCAACATGGAGGTAGTACGCGCCATGGTGGCCAACGGCGTGGGGTTTGGTATCGCTAACGTGCGGCCGAAAGCGCATCTCTCTCAGGATGGCAAACGCCTGATCCGCGTGCGGCTGGCGGGGGTGAACAGGCCGATGCAGCTGGGTTACGCCACCGTGGCCCACACGCAGCACTCTATGGTGGTGAACGCTTTCGCCGAGCGCTGCCGCATGTTTATCTCCGACCAGTACATCCCTGGCATGGCGGCCCCCAGCTATTTCGACCCGCAGGTGGTGCGCGTGGCGTGACGGTGTCACATATAACCCCGGCGTGGGTATGAATGTTAGTACCCGCGCGCCGGGAACACTTGATGAGTTACCGGTTCGCCGCATGCGGCGCGTTGGATGTTCTCTGCAACCTGCTGCGCGGCGCTGGCGGGAATGGCGACAGACGCCAGATGCGGCGTAATCAACACATTTTCCATGCGCCATAGCGGATCGCCCGGCGGCAGCGGTTCGCGGTCAAACACATCCAGCGTGGCTTCCGCAATTCGCCCGGTGCGTAACGCATCCGTCAGCGCCGCCTGGTCGACAATTGCCCCGCGCGAGACATTGATAAACGCCGCGCCAGGCGGCAGTCGTGCCAGCCGTTCGGCACTAAGCAGGCCCGCCGTGTGCGGCGTGAGAGGGAGCATTACTACCAAAATGTCGCTCTGGCTGAGAAAGTCATTCAGTGATTCCAGTCCGCTGCTACAGCGAACACCCGCAATCGCTTTTTGCGAACGCGACCAGCCGCGTACATCGAATCCCTGTCGTGCCAGCTCCTGCGCCGCATACCCGCCCAACTCCCCGAGGCCCAACACGCCGACACGGACGCTGGAGGGCGTACGCGGATGCAAATAGCGCCAGCGCTGTTCACGCTGCGCACGCTCGAACGCCGGAATATCGCGCGCGTAGCGCAGCACCGCGAAAAGCACATAACCGGCCATCATGCGCGCCATATCCGGGTCGGACAGTCGTATAATCGGGATATCTGGCAGATCGTCGCGCCCGACCAGGGAGTCGACGCCCGCGCCGAGATTCACCAGCAGTTTGAGATTACGGTATGGTGCAAAGAAACCCTCCGGCGGTTGCCATGCCAGCGCATAGTGCACGTCATCAGGTTTTTGCACCGTTTCGGCGCGGCATATCGTCACGCCGGGCAAATACGGTGCAAGTAAAGCTGACCACTCGTCGAAGCTGTCAAATTCGCTGTAAAACACAAGGGTGCTCATGCGACGCGCCCCTCCATCAGGTTAACCACCGCATCAATCGCCAGCTCGTAACCCATCGCGCCCAGCCCGGCGATCACGCCGGTTGCCGCTTTCGACACCATGGAGTAGTGTCGGAACGGCTCGCGCTTCCAGATGTTGCTCATATGCGCTTCGATAATCGGGCCGTCAAACATCAGCAGCGCATCAAGGATCGGCACGGACGTGTAGGTCAACCCCGCCGCGTTGATAATCAATCCCGCCGCGTTCTGTCGCGCTTCCTGGATCCAGTCAACCAGCACGCCTTCATGATTGCTCTGGCGAAAGTGCACTATCACCCCGTGCGATTGGGCGCGACGCTGACAGCGCTCGCCAATGCTGACAAAACTTTCGCTACCATACGCGCCGTTTTTATCCAGCCCATACAAATTGGCGTTCGGCCCGTTGAGAAAATAGATCTGCTGTGACATGCAAGCTCCTGATTAAACGTGCGGACGCGTAGCGACCATAGCCGAATGCGCATCGAAAACGGCAAACCATGCGGCGGTCAGCGGGTGGCCAGTGCGCCAGTTAAGTTCGGCAAAGCGGAAGTCGAGATAACCCAGCGCGCAACCGATGGCAATCAGCCCGATATCGTGGGGACGATCGCTAAAACCGCTGGCCTGACGTTCAACTTCCGCCAGTGCGGCGGCAACTTTTTGCAGCTGCGCGTTGGCCCAGCTCTGCCACTGTTTCTCAGGCGGACGAGCGCTGAATTCATAGCGCGCCAGCAACGCGGCGTCGATAATGCCATCGCCCAACGCCTGCCGCGCAAGGCTCCGCCAGCGCGCATCACCGTCCTGCGGGAATAAACCGCCCTGCGCGCGAGCGTTGAGGTATTCGCAAATGACCCGGCTATCGTAGAGACAGATCCCGTTTTCGGTACGTAGCGCCGGGACTTTGGCTAACGGATTAAACGCGGCGATACGTTCGTCGCGCTCAATGGGATGCGCAGCGGAATCCAGCCGGTGTATCTCCTCAGCAAGGCCCAATACCGTCGCGCACACCATCACTTTACGGACGTAAGCGGACGTCGAGGCGAAATAGAGTTGCATCATGACGCCACCGCCAGCAGCACTTTGCCGATGTTGGCGTTGGCCTCAAGAATGCGATGCGCGTCCGCGGCCTGCGCTAACGGCAGGGTTTGATAAACAATCGGCGCGATTTTACCGGCAGCGATCGGCGGCAGCAGATGTGTACGGATGCACTGCGCCAGCCGCGCCTTCTCGGCATCACTCTTCGGACGCAGGGTTGAGGAGGTCAGGATCAGCCCCTTACGCATCACCTGTTGCAGGTCGAGTTCAATCTTCGCGCCCTGCATAAACGACAGGCTGACATGACGTCCGCCCGATGCTAACACGCTCAGGTTGCGCGCCACGTAATCGCCGCCAACGTTATCCAGCACCACATCCACGCCGCGCCCCTGGGTTTCCTCAAGGATAACCGCGACGAAATCTTCTCTGTGGCGGTCAATGGCGCGCCAGACGCCAAGCTGTCGCAGCGCTGCTACCTTTTCAGCACCGCCTGCCGTCGCCACTACCCGCGCCCCGCACGCCTGTGCGCACTGAATGGCGAACGTTCCCACGCCGCTGGCCGCCCCGTGGATCAGTACGGTTTCGCCGGGCTGCAAACGCCCCAGTTCAAACAGGTTATGCCACACGGTAAAGGCCGCTTCCGGCACGCCCGCCGCCTGGGCGAGCGGCAGGTTTTCCGGCACGGGTAAACAGAGTTCGGCGCGCGCCACGCAATACCCGGCATAGCCGCCACCGGAGAGCAGCGCCATTACCGGCGCGCCAGGAGCGAGAGAGTCAACGCCCGCGCCCAGCGCCGCAACGGTGCCGGAAACTTCCAGCCCCAGTACATTGGTGACGCCCGCCGGCAACGGCATGCCGTTGCGCTGTAAGATATCGGGACGGTTCACGCCCGCACAGGCAACACGAACTAATACTTCGCCCGGGCCAGGCTGCGGCACGTTACGCTGTACCAGGGCTAACACCTCAGGGCCGCCCGGCTCGCGGGCGACTATTGCGTTCATCATTTCAGGTATCATCGACGCTTATCCCTGTTTCGCCGCGCTAAACGCGCATACGCCTTCGTCATCAACGCTCACGCCCACCAGGCTGCCGATGGGCCAGCGCGTCAGTGAACTCAACCCGGACTGGCGCGCAAACAGCGAGGCGCTACCCAGCGCCGGGACATCGAGATGGACATCCACATGATCGCCCTGAAAGACATGGGCGATCACCGTGGCGCTGAACAACGAATGCGGTCCAAGCGGCGCCAGCTGCAGGTTTTCCGGACGCACGTAGACATCCAGGCGCTCGCCCATCATGGCGTGCACGCGTTCCGCCGGCAGGCGCAGCGTATTGCCGCCCACCTCCAGCATCGCCGCACCGTCACGACCGACATAGCGCCCCGGCAGAATATTCACATCGCCCACAAAACCTGCGACAAACGGATCCTGCGGACGACGATAGATCTCATCCGGCGTGCCGATCTGGCGCACGTGCCCTGCCGACATCACTACCACGCGGTCGCTCATGCTCAGCGCTTCACCCTGATCGTGCGTTACAAATACAGTGGTGACGCCAAGTTTGCGTTGAATCGCCTTGAGCTCAACCTGCATCGACAGACGCAGGTTTTTATCCAGCGCCGAGAAAGGCTCATCCAGCAACAATACTTTGGGGCGGATCACCAGCGCTCGCGCCAGCGCCACACGCTGCTGCTGACCGCCTGAAAGTTCCCGTGGCTTGCGATGGCCGTAACCGGCCAGCTTCACCAGCGCCAGCGCTTGCTCAACGCGCTCGGCGATTTCAGCTTTGGGCACACCGCGCATACGCAGGCCGTAGCCGACATTTTTCTCGACCGTCATATGGGGGAACAGCGCGTAGTTCTGAAACACAATGCCGATTTCACGCTGGTACGGCGGTATCTCGGTAACCAGATCGCCATCAATAAAAATTTCGCCGCCATCCGCCTCGGCGAAACCCGCCATCAGGTTCAGCAGCGTAGTTTTGCCGCAGCCAGAGGGGCCGAGCAGCGTAATAAATTCCCCTTCTTCTATGGTCAGGGAGATTTTGTGTAGGGCGATAGCGTCGCCAAAGCGTTTCAGTACGCCGTCAAGCTGTACGGCGACATGGGCTTTGTTGACGACGGGATGCAGCGCTTCGGGCTGCGGGAATGTGGTGACTTCGGCACTTACCATGGACTCTCCAGATACGGGCTATCAAATGCGTGTCACCAGCATACGGGGTAAGCGTGCATCATGCGGTTAGTGCTTCCTGAAGCTGGCGTTTGGAAAAGGGAAAGCAGAGAAAAAGGTGACAACGTCACCTTGACTGGCCCATCCATGCAGCAAGACGGCGCAGCATGGCATCGCAGGCGGCTAGCTGTTCAACAGTGATAAACTCATCGGGCTTATGGCCCTGCGCCATACTGCCCGGCCCGCAGATCACGCTGGGGATACCAGCCTGATGGAACAGCCCGCCTTCCGTACCGAATGCCACGGTGCTAAAGGCGTCGGTACCGGTGAGATGAGCAATCAGCTGTGCGGCGTTGCTGTGCGCTGCGGTATATAAACCGGGATAGCCGCTGATGGGATAAAAGCGAATAGCGGCGTCGGCATTGACGGCGTGCATGTGCGGCAGCAGTTCCCGCTGCGCATAGCGTTCCAGCGCCTGCACCACCTGCTGCGCGTCATCCTGCGGCAACGTGCGCACTTCGAAGTCAAACGTACAGTCGGCAGGCACGATATTCAGTGCCCGACCGCCCTGAATCACGCCGGTTTGCACCGTAGTAAACGGCGGATCGAAACGCGCATCCTGACGTTCCGGCGCGGCCAGCCGCTGGCCTATCACCGTAAGGCGGTGAATAAGTTTTGCGGCGTATTCAATGGCATTGACACCCTGGGGGGCATAGGCCGAATGGCAGGCCGCGCCCTGCACTTCGCAACGAACGCCGAGCTTGCCTTTGTGGCCGAGCACCGGCTGTAGCCCGGTGGGCTCGCCAATGAGGCAGATGTCGGGTTTGTCCGGGCGGCTCGCCAGGGCATCCAGCAGAGTGCGCACGCCCAGGCACCCGACCTCTTCGTCATAGGAAATTGCCAGATGCAGCGGTTGCGCCAGCGGCTCGGCAAGAAAGTGCGGCACCGCCGCCAGCATGCAGGCGATAAAGCCTTTCATGTCTGCCGTACCGCGGCCGTACAGCTTGCCGTCTCGCTCAGTCAGCGCAAACGGCGGTACGCTCCAGTTCTGCCCGTCCACCGGTACCACATCGCTGTGGCCGGAGAGCATTACGCCGCCGCTGCCTGCCGGACCAAGCCGCGCATACAGATTGGCTTTGCTGCGCTCGGCATTGTGAATCAGCTCACAGTGGACGCCGAGATCGGTTAAATAGCGCCAGACAAAGTCGATCAGCGCCAGGTTGGATTCGCGGCTGGTGGTATCAAACGCCACCAGCTGCTCCAGCAGTTTGCGACTGGTTATCATCGCCTCTCCTTACGTCATTCGTCGCCCGGCACGCCGTAGCCAGGTGCGCTGCGGGGATCGAGCGCGCGCGTTATATAGTCCTGCATTTGCGGCTTATACGCCTGCCAGAGCTGATTGAGCTCAGCGATGGGATCGCCGTCCGTCCAGTCGACACGTAAATCGACAACCGGCCAGACGGGCGCATCTACAATCGACAGTGCCGCTGAATGCACCGGCCCTGCCTCTCCGCCCGCTTTCATGCCCGCCTGCATCGCGGCAATGAGCCTGTCGGCAAGGTCGCCTGGGCGTTGTTCGAAGGCGTTGACCATCGCGATAATCACGTTCGGATCTGCCAGCAGATTACCCGCCGCCACGCAGTTTTCGCCGCTCAGGGCGTTGTTAACACCGAGCGTCTTCTCGCCGCTATAAAACGCGCTTTCTCCCGCAGCCGTCAGCACCGTAACTTGCCGATAGATGGCGTAATCATCAGTGCCGAGCCCGGCTTTTAGCGCGGTGTCGACAGCATCGCCCTGCTCCAGCCTGTCAAGAATGCGCGGCCCGAGCGCCGGTAAGGTGATGTTTTGGGTTGATACCGCGCCGACCTGACTGCGCAGCCAGGGACAACGCGCCCCCACCGCGATGCTGGACGAGCTGATGGCGATGCCTGTCTGGCCAGTTTGCGCGCAGCGGCCAATAATCGATAACGTCATGGTTTATGCTCCCGCCTGCGGCTGCCAGTCATCCGGGATCACGGCGATCACATCAATCTCCATCAGCCACTGCGGCTGACCCAGCCCGGAAATAACCAGCCCGGTTGAGATGGGAAATACGCCTTTCAGCCATTTACCGACCACCTGATAGACCGGCTCGCGATAACGGGGGTCGATGATATAGGTAGTGGTTTTAACGATATGCGACAGATCGCTGCCCGCTTCTTCCAGCAGCTGTTTCACGTTCTTCATCGCCTGTTCGGCCTGCGCGGCCGGGTCGCCAAGCCCCACCAGATTGCCGTCGAAGTCGGTACCAATCTGACCACGAACGTAAACGGTATTGCCTGCGCGAACGGCCTGGCAAAGATCGTTGTCCAGGGACTGGTTCGGGTAGGTCTCTTTGGTATTGAATTTGCGAATGCGGGTATGTGTGCTCATGTTTGCCTGCTGAGAAAATGGATTCCCAGCAAGGTATACGTCCTCAGGCGTCACAAGCAAAACAGCATATTCCGAGGCATTAGTTTAGAAAATCCGATCTCTGTGAAAAAGGGTCAGTTTTGTGATGGAAACTGACCAAGCTGCTGGAACAGGCCAAGCCAGTCCTCCAGGTGCCAGGTGGTGGTAATCAGACCGTTGGCCACCGTGTGAAACTCGTGCAGCCTGAAACTCACCTCTTTACCGGTTGGTGCGATGCCAAACAGCTCACCCAGATGGGTGCCACCGATCTCGGCGCGTACGCCGACCTTGCCGGGTTCCTGAATCGTGTCATGAATGGTGATGTGCACATCAGGAAAGGCGGCGACGACCATGTTGATGATGGTCTTGATCCCTGCCGGACCAGGAGCCTGACCCGGTGCCAGCGGAATGTCATCCCACTCCGGGGCAAGTACGGTATCCACAAGATCGGGGTTCTGTTCGCTGAATGCGCGATAGAGTGTTTCTACAGCGGCCAATTCGGTGCGTAATTGCTGGGTCAACTCTGTCGATGGGATGTTCATGATAAGCGCTACTCCGTAGTTAAGGAGGTGGCAGAATAAAACGTGCGTTATAATCAATCCAACAAATAACCGATATAGACCATTATTCGAAATATGGATTTTCACGGTATCGATCTGAACCTGTTGGTGGCTTTCAATGCGCTCATGAACGAACGCAATGTTACGCGTGCTGCAATCCAGACAGGCGTAAGCCAGCCGGCGATGAGCGCAGCCCTGTCCCGGCTGCGGATCCTGCTGGGGGATCCCCTCTTTCAGCGCAGCAATGCGGGGTTAATTCCCACGCCACGCGCGCGGGACCTGGCGTCCCCTATTGCTGCGGCCCTGCAGCAGATCGAGCAGGCCATGATTACCCGGCCTGTTTTTCAGCCTGAAACCGCGCAGGTCACGTTCAAAATAGGCTTGCAGGATTACCCGACTGTGGTTTTGCTTCCGACGCTTATGCAAGCGCTGGAGCGGACCTGGCCCGGTGTCTCTTTGAATGTCGTTGCATTTAATGACCGCAATGCTGCTGTCGAGCTGCTCGATGCCGGTGCGATCGATGTGGCCATCGGCGTGCCGCCGACAAATATGGATGCACGGATTCTGACCCGGCCGCTGCTGCGTGATGAATTTGTCACCATCGTATCAAGCGAACATCAGGCGGCAAGAGAACCGATGAGTTTAGAGACCTATCTGGATCTGCAGCATGTGCTGGTCTCACCTGAAGGAGAGCTGCACGGCCTCGTCGATCGGACTCTCGCGCAGCAGGGTAAGCAGCGTAGGCTCGTATTAACCGTGCCGAACATTTTTGCCGTGCCTGCGGTCATCGCGCGCACCCATATGGCCGCCACGATACTCAAACGCGTGGCACTTCATTCGCAGACCCGCCATCGGTTGGCGCTATTTTCGCCTCCCCTGGCGCTGCCGGAGATCGAATTCGGTCTGATATGGCATCGACGCAGCGATAACTCTCCCGCTCTGGTGTGGTTCAGAGAGCTGATTGCAAAGCACGCAACTACCTTGTAGCACGTTGTTCACTGCCCTCTTCGCGTCTACCCTTGAAGTTCTTTTATTGTCAGGGGACACCATGTCATCAGAAAAAGCGGCAAAAAACATAAGCGCCAGGTCTCACGCTATCAGCCCTGGCGTAAGCGTACTCGGAGCCAGAACGCATAACCTCAAGGACGTCTCCTTTACCTTTCCCCGCGATGCCATGGTGGTGTTTACCGGCATATCGGGATCGGGGAAATCTTCCCTGGCGTTTGACACGATCTATGCCGAGGCGCAGCGACGCTTTATGGAGTCTATCGCACCGCACGCGCGGCGTCTGATTGAGCAAGCGGCTGCGCCGGACGTGGATGGTATCGACGGTTTGCCACCCGCCGTTGCCCTGCAGCAGAGCCGTGCCGGTGCGCAGGAGCGCTCAACGGTCGGGAGTCTGACGCGGATCTCCGTTACCCTGAGGCTGCTGTTTTCCCGCGCCGGCAGCCATCCTGCCAACGTCCCATTTCTGGCAGCGGAATCTTTCTCGCCCAATAACCCGCAGGGCGCCTGTCCGGCCTGCCAGGGGCTGGGCATGGTACATGACGTTAAAGCCGACGCGCTGGTGCCGGACGATTCGCTGAGCATTCGCGAAGGGGCGATAGCCTCCTGGCCCCCTGGCTGGCAGGCAAAAAATCTGCGTTCAATTCTGGAAACGCTGGGCTACGACATTGATGCGCCGTGGAGGACGCTGGCTGAGAAAGATCGCGAGTGGATCGTCTTCACCGACGAACAGCCCTCGGTACCGATCTTTTTGGGACTCAATGCGCAGCAGCGCCAGGAGGCAATCGCCGCCGGTACCGAGCCCGCCTATACCGGAACCTACACCAGCGTCAGAAAATACCTGCTGCAGAGCTACTCCGGCGGTAAGGAGTCGGTGAAAAAACGACTCTCCCGCTTCATTACCGTGGCACCCTGCACCGAATGTCACGGCAAGCGGCTTAATCAGAGTGCGCTGGCCTACCGGTTTGCGGGCCTTGATATTGCTGAGATGGGCGATCTGACGATTACGCAGCTGAAGGCGCTGCTTTTACCCTATGCCGAAGGCCATCCTCAGCAACTGCCTGCCGAGGCCGCGCTGCGGGAAGCCGTCGTCAGGATGACGACCGATATCTGCGGCCGCCTCGACCAGCTGGAAAAACTGGGGCTCGGGCATCTGTCTCTCAGCCGCCGGACTACCATGCTCTCCTCGGGAGAACTACAGCGGATCCGACTGGCTACGCAGCTTATTTCCCGCCTCTTTGGCGTGATTTACGTGCTTGATGAGCCTGCGGCTGGCCTGCATCCGGAAGATGTACGCGCCCTGCTCAAGTCCCTGCGTTTGCTTCTCGATGCGGGAAACTCGCTGGTTATCGTCGAGCACAATCTGGACGTGATCGCCGAAGCCGACTGGCTGACGGAGGTGGGACCGGGCCCAGGGCATTTGGGCGGTGAGATCGTGTATAACGGTACGCCATCAGGTCTCAAACAGGTGTCCAGTTCCACTACCGCAGGCTACCTGTTCGACAGGCATCGTCCGGGGCTGCGTCAGCGGCGGCTTCCCGAACGCTGGCTCAAGCTAGAGCAGATAACCTGCAATAATATTCATGACATGAATGTTTGCATCCCCCTTGAACGGATGACCGCCATCACCGGCGTGTCTGGCTCGGGCAAGTCCACGCTTCTCGCCCGGGTGCTCCCCGCGCTGCTTCAACGGCTCGACAAAACCCCCGAAGAGGAAGGTGCCGAGGAGGAGAGCGTGGTTCCGGATGTGCAGGGTAAAATCACGGCGGGCGGAACATCTCTTAAACGTCTGGTTCGTATCGATCAGCGGCCTATCGGGCGGACGCCGCGATCCAATCTGGCGACCTATACCGGCTTTTTTGACACCGTACGCAAGCTTTTTGCCGAAACGGACGAGGCGAAAAAGCGCGGCTTTAACGCCAGCCGGTTTTCCTTCAACCTGCCCGCCGGTCGCTGTGCCGCCTGCGAGGGCCAGGGGCAGATCACCATTGAGCTGCTGTTTATGCCCGAGGCAAGCGCACCGTGCTCTGCCTGCGGCGGACGTCGCTACAATGATGAAACTCTTGCGGTGCGGTGGCATGACAGAACAATAGCGGACGTGCTGGATCTCACCGTCGACGAAGCTATCTCGGTATTTGAGGACAATGACGCTATCCAGCGCTCTCTTGCCGCGCTTGCCGCGCTCGGTCTCGGCTACCTGACGCTGGGTCAGCCTGCGACCGAACTGTCCGGCGGTGAATGCCAGCGCATTAAGCTCGCCTGGGAGCTGCAGCGCGTGCAGCGGGGTAAAACGCTCTATCTGCTGGACGAACCCTCTACCGGGCTGCATCCGGCGGATATGGATAAGCTAATGCGGGTTCTTGACAGGCTGGTTCAGCGTGGCGATACGGTGGTCATGGCAGAGCACGATATGCGCATCGCCGCCGAAGCTGACTGGGTCCTCGATCTCGGACCTGGGTCTGGCGAAAACGGCGGACAACTTGTTGCGACCGGTACGCCGGAAGAGGTAAGCCGATCACCGGACAGCCTCACTGCTCCCTACCTGGGGTCAGCTTTGAAAACGGAAAACATCCTACGCTAAGCCTGTTTTTTGTACAGGCTGCTATCTACTGAGCGTAATGAACGGTATTTCCCCTGTCCCAGCTTGAGGTTTGTTCTCCAGACGTAATCTCCACTCAGGTTGATGTGTCCCCATCCCAGCGGGGACACATGAGAAATCAACAGGTCATTGAATGGGATCCCTTTTCGCTTCAGAGAATCTATGGCTCTTTCTATATATACCGATTAGTACGTGACTTTTACGCACTGAGAGCCACAAAGAAAAGCATCATGCAAAAACACATCTTCAGCATCCTTGTCGGTAGACGATGCGCCAGAGCAACACCCGAGGCAACGGTGAACATGGCCCCCATGGCCATCGGTAAGCCGACGGACCAGGCAACGTGCCCTGCAAAAGCGTAGGATATCAGTGCGGTGAATGCGCCTGGCAGAACCAGCGCCAGCGCCGTACCCTGTGCTCTGGTTTGAGAGTAAGAAAAGAGTGCGACCAGCAGCGGAACGATAACCATACCCCCGCCCACGGTAAA
Organism: Pseudescherichia sp. L3; assembly: GCF_024656065.1. Taxonomy (NCBI): domain Bacteria; kingdom Pseudomonadati; phylum Pseudomonadota; class Gammaproteobacteria; order Enterobacterales; family Enterobacteriaceae; genus Pseudescherichia; species Pseudescherichia sp. L3. The sequence continues at coordinate 1,241,182 of NZ_JANKYC010000001.1, read as the reverse complement.
AAGGCCAGACATCAATCCGCACACCGCGCCTGTCACAGGGAGCCAGGATTCAGACAAGGTATAGTTACGGGATGCACCCCGCTTCAAAACAGCGTACAGATAATAAAATGCAAGCAGCAAAATGAAAGCACAAAAAAACAAATTTAACGTTTTCGCGTTAAGATGGATCGCCAGCGTCGATGAAATAGCAGAAAATATGCTGGACAAAATACACACTGGAATAATTTTCTTTAATCTTATGTCGTTTCTTCGCCGATAATGGATGACACTCATAATAAGATTCGGGATGATCATAACCAATACTGTCCCCTGAGCGAGTTGCTGATCCATTTGAAACAGCCAGGCCAGTATCGGTATGGCAATAATCCCACCACCTATGCCTAACAACCCACCTAAATAACCCAGCCCACCGCCTATACAAAAACACTCTATAAATAATATTAACATTGAATAGTTATTCATCGTGATATCGTTTCTGACAAAGCACTATAGCATCTGAAATCAGGAGTTAAAAATGGAAGAAACACCCTGAAAAATACATTTAAGATATTGTTTATTATGATTAAATATCAGTTTTTACGATTTGGAAAAAAAGTTTTTACTTTTAATTTTTTCTGTACGGCTATACACATTACCCATGGGAATTATAATGGAAAAAACCAAAACCGGGAGTACCTCATGATGACGATAAAAATAGCAAAAACACTCTATGACAAACATATTGACTCACATACTGTAAGAAAACTTGATGACGAAGGTAATGTGTTGTTGTATATCGACCGTTCCATTCTGAATGAATATACCAGCCCTCAGGCATTCAGTGGCTTACGTGAGCAAAAGCGAAAAGTCTGGAATCCGCAATCTATTTTGCTCAACGTTGATCATGTCAACCCGACCCGGCCGAAACGCGATCCAGAAATGACCGATTCCGGTGGTGCAATTCAGGTGAAATATTTCACCGAAAACAGCCAGCACTTTAATATCGAATTGTTCGATGTGATGGATAAGCGTCAGGGTATTGAGCATGTTGTGGCTCATGAGCAGGGGTTAGCGATGCCAGGTATGGTTATCGCTGCCGGAGATAGCCATACCACCACCTATGGCGCTCTCGGTGCTTTCGGCTTTGGTATCGGCACATCGGAAATCGAGCATTTTCTGGCCACTCAAACGCTGGTTTATAAAAAACTACGCAATATGCGCGTCACACTGGAAGGAGAGCTCTGTGCAGGCGTGACCTCCAAAGACATTATTATGGCCCTGATAGCCCGTATCGGCGCTGATGGTGCCACGGGGTATGCTATTGAGTTCTGCGGAGGCGTTATTGATAGTCTTAGCGTTGAGGCGCGCATGACTATCTGCAACATGGCGGTAGAAGCGGGTGCGCGCGGCGCAATTATGGCTCCAGATGAAAAGGTTTTTGCTTACCTGAAAGAGACACCGCGGGCACCGAAAGGGGAGATGTGGGACCGGGCAGTAGAGAGCTGGCGGACACTGAAAACCGATACCGACGCGAGATTCGATAAAGAAGTGTATATCGACTGTGGACAGCTCGAACCTTTTATTACCTGGGGGATCAGCCCCGATCAGGCTGGCCCTATCAATGAGGTCATTCCCGACCCGCAAACCATTTCTGACGTGCAAAAAAGACACGATTACCTGACAGCGCTGAAGTATATGGAGCTGAAACCCGGTACACCATTTACTGAAATCCGTATCTCTCATGCCTTCATCGGTTCCTGTACCAATAGCCGCATTGAGGATTTACGTGAAGTGGCGAAGGTGCTGGCAGGTAAAAAAATAGCCCCACATGTAAGGGGAATGATTGTGCCTGGCTCAACCCAGGTGCGTGAGCGGGCAGAACAGGAAGGCCTGGCGAAAATCTTTATCGATGCGGGTTTTGAATGGCGGCAATCCGGCTGCTCAATGTGTCTGGCCATGAATGAAGACGTTCTGTCGCCAGGCGATCGCTGTGCCTCAAGTACGAATCGTAATTTTGCAGGCCGTCAGGGCGCGGGTTCGCGCACCCATTTAATGAGCCCGGCGATGGTGGCTGCTGCAGCCGTCGCAGGTCACCTAACCGATGTCAGATATTTCACCGAGGCTTAATAATGGAAGCATTTAATTGTGTAACTGGTATTGCTGCCCCCATGATGGCAGCAAATATTGATACTGATGTGATTATGCCGAAGCAGTTTCTTAAAGGTATCGACCGCAGCGGTCTTGATAAAGGATTGTTCTTTGACCTTCGTTTTAATAAAGACGGCAGCCTTAACAGCGATTTCATTTTAAATCAGCCAGGGTGGCAGGGAGCAACATTTTTGGTTGTTGGGCCTAATTTCGGCTGTGGTTCCAGTCGGGAACATGCAGTATGGGGTTTGAAACAATTAGGCATTAAAGCCTTAATAGGTACTTCGTTTGCTGGAATTTTCAATGACAACTGTCTGAGAAATGGAATATTAACCATTTGTCTTAATGAAACGGATTTGCAGCAAATCGCCGGATGTATTCAGCATCGTAACACTAATACACTGACAGTAGATCTTGCGCAGCAGTCACTTACGACCGTTGAACAGGTTTATTCATTCCATGTGGATCAAATTAAAAAGGACATGCTATTACAAGGACTGGATGCTATTGGTTTTACTTTATCCTTTACCCATGAAATTAAGCAATTCGAAACACAATACTTTGACCGTAATCCATGGCACAGAACCGGTCAGAATTAACAGGAATAAACACCATGAAAATTGTCAATTTTAAAATTAATGGTCAAAATAAGTTCGGCATCTTAAATGATAAAGGAATTATTGATGCCAGTGCGATTTATGGTAATCGCTATTCATCATTAAAAGCTTTTCTGGAGCATGAAGATGTTGCTAGTCTGGAAGCGATCGCGAGCTTATCCGCTGATTATTCGATTGAGGAACTCGAGTTTATTCCGGTAATTGATAACCCTAACAAAATTATTTGTGTAGGGATGAATTACAGTGAAAAACGCCTGGAATTTAATGAGCTGAATCCAGAGCCTACGCTGTTTGTACGCTTTGCCGACTCCCAAACTGGGCATCTTAGCTTTGTCAACAAACCGGCTGAATCCCGGGAGTTTGATTACGAGGGAGAGCTGGCGGTAATTATCGGTAAAAAATGCTCACATGTCAGCGAACATGATGCGCTGAAATACGTTGCAGGCTATAGCTGTTATATGGATGGTTCAGCACGTGACTGGCAACACACCTGGTATACCGCCGGTAAAAACTGGCCACGCACTGGCGCATTTGGCCCCTACTTAACCTGCAGTGACGAAATTCCAGATCCACATAACTTACAAATCCGGACATTTCTGAACTCACAGGAGGTGCAGTGTGATAATACCAAAAATATGATACACAAAATTCCTTATCTTATTTCTTATATCAGTACCTTTACCCCATTAAGTGCTGGCGACGTAATTATTACTGGCTCTCCTGGCGGAGTAGGCAAAAAAAGAACACCACCACTTTTTTTGAAAGATGGTGATTGTATTGAAGTGGAAATAGAAGGACTGGGACGCTTAAAAAATCATATCAAAGAATCTGTCACGTCATAATAAAAACAATATTAAATCATCTTCACCTCTTAAGGAAGTCATGCATCCTATTACAATTAAGGCGGACTTATGAATCACGTTGAAAGTAATACCCTACAACAAAGTAAAAAACTGGCTGAGACGCGTTCGCTGAGCGCTCTGTCGGGAAAAGAAATTTGTTCAGTACCTGTCTGGTTTTTGGGGGTTATGTGTATTGTTATCGGCGCAGCAGCATGGTTTGGTACGCTACCCAAAAACATGATTGGCGGACTGGCGATAATCATGTCTTTAGGATTTATTTTATCCACTATTGGTAAAAATATCCCGGTGATTAAGGATATCGGAGGGCCCGCGATATTTTGCCTTATGATCCCCTCTATTTTAGTCTTTTATCATGTCATCCCTCAGAACGTACTGGACTCCGTTCATGTATTAATGAAGGATGCCAATTTCCTGTACTTTGTTATCGCGACGCTGGTTGTCGGCAGTATCCTTGGCATGAACCGCATCATTCTGGTTCAGGGGATGATCAGAATGTTCTTTCCGTTAGTGGTGGGAACCATCACCGCGGTAGGTGTCGGTCTGTTGGTCGGAAAAGCGGTGGGTTACACTTTTTATCATACATTTTTCTTTATCATTGTTCCTATTATTGGTGGCGGTATTGGGGAAGGCATTTTACCACTATCTCTCGCTTACTCCTCAATCCTTGGCACCACCCCGGATATCTATGTCGCACAGCTGGTCCCTGCTGCTGTCGTCGGGAATATTTTTGCTATCGTATGCGCGGGCTTCCTCTCCAAGCTGGGGAAGATGAAACACGAACTCAGTGGCAACGGCATGCTGATCCGTACTGCTGAGGATAACGCAATATTCAATAATATTGCTGAAGATGGTAATGGTAAAACTGATTATTCCCTGATGGGGGCCGGATTATTGATGATTTGCTGCTTCTTCATTTTTGGGGGGCTGCTGGAACGGATTGTACATATTCCTGGTCCGGTACTGATGATTGTCATGGCCGTTATTTGTAAATACGCAGGTGTTATCCCCGGAAAAATGGAGGTGGGCTCGAAGTCTTGCTACAAGCTGATTTCCACTTCGCTGATTTGGCCGACGATGATTGGTCTCGGTATGCTGTATGTCCCGCTTGAAAGTGTGGTATCTGTATTTTCTGTTGCGTATGTGACGGTTTGTGCCTCAGTGGTGCTTTCAATGGCCCTGGTGAGCTTTTTCCTTGCCCGATTCCTGAATATGTATCCTGTCGAAGCCTCTATCGTGACCGTTTGCCATAGCGGACTCGGTGGCACTGGTGACGTTGCCATTCTCTCTGCCTGCGACCGTATGGGACTTATGCCTTTCGCGCAAATATCTACCCGTATTGGTGGCGCCTCTACTGTTATTCTTGCAACAATGCTGCTGGCCGCTTTTGCCTGATATTTTTGCCGCCCCGTTAAAAGGGGCGGCTGTCAGAAAAAAATGTCACTAAAATAGCTTTCGAGAAAAGTAATACACTTTTGGGTTTTAATCGATTCGTCCAGTTTGTTCGGGTACAACGCCCACACCGAAGCCTTTTCATAATAGTCAGGTAAAACCTGAATGAGATCGCCAGATTCAATATAACGCTTTGCATCCCATTCGCTTCTAAGCGCAATACCATGATCGTCAAGCGCCCAGTGCAGAATCACTTCACCATTATTCGATGACAAATTGCCTTCCACCCGTACCGTCTCTTGCTTTTGACCATTGGTAAGATGCCAAAGGCCGAAGGTTAACCCTTTTTCCTGCAAAAAAAGGCATTTATGGTGAGCTAAATCTGTCGGTGACTCAGGTAAATTCTGTTGATTCAGGTAACCTGACGATGCGCAAAGAATGCGCCTGTTATCGGCGATTTTTTTCGCATAGTAGCGTTCGTGAACCTCCTCTCCGACCATAATTTCCAAATCAATATTTTCTTTAATTAAATCCAGTTTTGTATCTGTTAAAGTGAGTTTTATCTTTAAGTTAGGGTTTAGTTTCGAAAACATGGAGAGTGGTGTGGTAAGATGATTTTTGCCAAAGCCAAATGAACTACAAATATGAAGATTGCCCTTAATATCTTTTTTTGTATTGACGATTAAATCCATCGCCACATTATTTTTTCTGATGATTTCTTCGGCCTGAATGAGGGCCACTTCCCCCGCTGCTGTCAGGCGCATTTCTCGGGTATTACGGTGCAGCAGCTTGGTATTCAATGTTTGCTCAAGTGCGGCAATCCGCTTGGTCACCCAGGCATTTGAAAAACCGAGTTCTACTGCTGCATCTGTAAAGCTGTTATGGCGTACCACCGCCAGAAAAACTTCCAGGTCTTCCACATGAGGCCATTTCCTATTCATCAGGGATGATCCTTGTTATGTATTCACAGAGTTAATAGCTTATGGGAAATGCGAGCCACAAAACAGAGGAGATTGCTTCCAGGATAAGCAGTGTATTACTAACATTTAAATCCAGGCCGTTATTTGGATACGGTTCATCCATTTAATACCGCCTGCTTTCCAGAGGCTGACGGATTTCTTACGCCGGACAGGTTGCGAACGTGAAAGCCGGGTGCAGCGCCGTATAGCGCTACACCCTCCCCTCAGTTACTCCAGCGCCAGCAATGCGAAACTCGCCAGCCAGTGTCCGCCGCTGTAGTGGCTTCCAACCACATGCTCGATGCTGGCAGCAAGATGACGCTCAACCGCCTCGCTCAACGCCTGCTGCCCCGGGTGATCAGTCGGCAACGCTTTCGCAATATGCTTCATGCACCAGGCGCGGCTGAGGTTTAAACCATCAAGGTGCGCAATTTTGGGATCGGTACGGTCGCTCACCTCCGCCGGGTTCATCAGCGCCGACACCGAGCCCACTTCAGGAAGAAACGCATCGAACCATGCGGGGAAGCGATCCGTCACCTTGCTCATTAGCAGTGCCTCGGTGAGCGCCCCGGAAATATACTCGTCCCCTCCTGGCTCATAGTGCGCCGGATAGTCCGTGTCAGCGAGATAGAAGCGGTTTGCCGCCGTTACGATCGATTGCTCAAGTGCGTTATCCTCCACGGCGCGGGCATAGTCCAGACCCAGCGCCAGCGCAAAGGCGGTGTTGTAATGGGTACCAACCCGAATCGGGTACGTTAGCTTACTGAGATAATCCATCAGCCTGCCGCGAATATCCTGCGTTAAAGGCTGCAGCGTCTGATACCAGCCTGCGGCCTGAGGTAAAGCGGATTGCTTTAGCTCCTGAGCCAGCGCCAGCAACCAGCCGTAGCCGTAAGGCCGCTCAAAAGAGGCCCGAAACGGCGCGTTAAAATAGGCCAGCTCCTGGGCCACCTTCTCTTCCGTCATGTGCTCATCAAATAGCGCGACGATCTCCTCCCGGCACGGCAGGTCAGGATAGCGGCGCACGCAACGCAGCAGCAGCCAGTAGCCATGCACCGCCGAGTGCCAGTCAAAACAGCCGTAGAAAATAGGGTGCAGTTCGCGGGGCGGCAATACGTCTCCATCGTCATTAAGCAGATGCATAATGTGGTTCGGATATTCCTGACGCAAATAGGTTAATGGCATTCTGGCAAACGCATCAGCCTGATGTTGAGTAAGTTCCATAACAGCTCCTTAAGTCATTGCTACGCTTAGCGAAATACGAGGAAATACATTAAGAACACGTTAACTACCAGCAGGGTTAGCGCGGTCGGGATCTGGATTTTGATCACCTGGTACTTATCTTTAAGCTCTAGCAGAGCCGCAGGAACGATATTGAAATTGGCAGCCATCGGCGTCATCAGTGTGCCGCAATAGCCTGCGTACATGCCAATCGCCAGCAGCGGTGCCGGGTTACCGTGATGTACGTTGATCAGGAAGGGTAAGGCGATGCCTGCACTCAGCACCGGGAACGCGGCGAAGGCGTTGCCCATGATCATGGTGAAGAGCGCCATACCCACGCAGTAGATCACCACCAGCATGAAACGACTATCCGGGTTCACAAACAGGCTGACTACCTTTTGCACCGATTCGCCGGTATTTGCCACCACAAACACACCGCCCAGCATGGCAAGCATCTGCGGCAGGATCACCGCCCAGCCGATGGTATCAACCAGGCGACGAGACTGGCGGACCGCATGCAGCGGTGTCCCCTTCGTCAGCCACCAGCCGGTGAGGATCGCGGCAACGCACGCCACGCACAGGGCCGCGAGCGTAAGCTGTTTCTGATCAAGCAGGTAAACCCCGCCCACCGACACGCCTTTCAGGAACAGGGTACCGATCACCGTAACCACCGGGATCATCAGCGCTGGCAGGAACAGCCAGTTTTTCAGTCGATTTGCCGAGGCGACGCGTTCGGACTCGGTGGACATCTTATAGTGTCCTTTACCCACCAGCCCAAAACCTGCCAGCAAGGCAATGAGAATGACGCAGCCGCCAATGATCCGGTACGCCAGAGACTTGCCCAGCTCCTGCACCATAAGATCGCCAAACAGGAAGATGCCGCCAAACAAAAACCAGAACAGCGCGGTGGTAAAGCGTTTAGGGTTGGCGCGGTCGCGCAGGGTCATCACAACCAGCAGCATCACAACAAAACCAATCAGGTAGTACACGCGGTTAATAGTGATTAACGTCATCATGGGGCGATCTCCTGTGTACCCTGCTCTGCTCTCCAGGCCATCACGTCGCGACGGATGCTCGCATCCAGGCGCAGCAGGCGCGTCATATGAATTACCAATGCCGCGATGGCGGTCGGAATGGCCCACAGGCCGATATGCAGCGGTTCAATTCCCTCAATGCCGCTCTCTTTCAGGAAGGCGTCAATCAGCAGCACCGCGCCAAAGGCGATAAAGATATCCTCGCCAAAGAAGACCGCAATGTTGTCGCACGCGGCGGCATGGGCTTTGATTTTGTCGCGGATATGCTGCGGCAGCTCGCCATATTCATTCAGCGCCGCCCCTTCGGCCATCGGCGCAAGCAGGGGACGCACCGTTTGAGCATGACCGCCAAGCGACATCAGTCCCAGCGCCGCCGTTCCTTCACGCGCCACAAAGTAGAGCATCAGAATACGTGCCGAGGTAGCGCTGGCGATCTTCGCGACCCAGGCCTGCGCCCGCTCTTTCAGCCCGTAATACTCCAGCAGACCAATAACAGGCAGGATCAGGATAAAGGTTGCCAGCGATCGGCTATTCACGAACTTTTCGCCAAACGTCTCCAGTAACATCCCAAAATCCATCCCCACCAGCAGACCGGTAGCTAGCCCCGCCACCACGACCACCAGCAGCGGGTTGAAGCGTAGTGCAAAGCCGATAACCACGATGGGTATCCCAATCAGCGGCAATAATGTCGAACCGTCCATAAACGTTTACCCTATCCAAAGTGAGTGTTGCGCGCCGACGGCTATTTTTTTAATACTTCGTATCAGGACGAAGCGTGATGCATTCCGGCGAGCGATGTTGTGTTTTGCGCCCGGCTCCACAGAACCAGTACTAAAAAGCTATATCTGAACCACAAAAACATGTAAACAATTTATCAATAAAATGTTCTTATTTTATCGATGTAAGTTTACATTTTTGGCTAAGAGTCACACTCCGGTAAGGACCGTTATGACCTTAAAAACACGAGCTACATCAAACCACGACGATATAACGGATGGCCGGATCGTCTCTTCTCGCCATCTGGTGTCTGAGCGCTGTGCTGAGTTATCGGAGCTGGAATACGCGCTGATCATGACCAGCAATGCGTTCAATAAATGGATGGTGCGCTGCATGACCGCTGCCGGGGAGCCTGATATGGCGGCCTTTGATGTCTCCCTTCTGCATCATGTGAACCATCGCAACCGTAAGAAGAAGCTGGCCGATATCTGTTTCGTTCTCAACGTTGAAGATACCCATGTGGTGACCTACGCCCTGAAAAAACTGGTCAAAGCGGGCTACGTGACGAGTGAGAAAGTGGGGAAAGAGCTCTATTTCTCAACCACAGAGGAGGGTAAAGCGCTATGCATGAAATACCGCGATGTGCGTGAAGCCTGCCTGATCAATATTCATGCGGAAAGCGGCATTTCAGGGGCATCTATCGGTGATACCGCGCAGCTGCTGCGCACGATATCGTCTCTGTATGACACCGCCGCCCGGGCGGCGGCATCGTTGTGAGATAACTGAACAGGCGTTAAGGCGTAGGGAGAGCGGTTTCGTGGAGATGTCGCCAGCGGACCGTGCCATCCGGCTCGGATACAAACACTACGGTTGAGAAACGTAACGTCGCGTTTTGACCGGGCAGCTGCTGGCGCTCCTGATAGGTCACGGTTGCGCCACCTGTGCTCTCTGCAACGAGCTGCATATTCTCAATGTCGATGCGCAACCCCCTCTTCGCGCCGCGCTGGGCGCGGAAGAATGCGTTCAATGCCGTAAAATCAAGCATGGCACCACCCGGGGTCACCATCGAGTACGCCGGGCTGAAGCGCGCCAACAGCGCTTCGCACACCTCGATTGCAGCGGTTTCGTCACCCAGCCAGTGGCTAATTAGCGCGTGGGCATCGACGACTTCCTGAAAATAACGATTCATCTCTTCTCCTGTTTGAGCGTTAAGACAAGACTTTGGTTCGGCAGCCGGAGGCAGTAGATCAACGGAATAATTACGCTACCTGCAGCCATTAAAAAACAGAGATGGAAGGCCTGGCTTATTGGCAAACCTGCGCTGAGCATGAGGTTCAACAGTAAACCCAGCACGGCGACGCCTAAACAAAAACTCAGTTGGCGATTAATGTTCCATAGCGCGCTGGCATCCGCTAACTCACCCTCCGCGATGTCAATAAATGCCGAGCTTTGCGCCGTACTACTACACAGGCTGCTGCCGAAACCCATCAAAAGGTAAGCCAGTGCGGCAATGGTAATGTCTTCGACATGACCAATAAGCGTCAGCAACGCAATGCCTGCTCCTTGCCCCAGGCAGCCGATAATAAACAGCGGACGAGGGCCAATATGATTGAATATTTTCCCGGTAAGCGTGATAGCCACACAGGAAGCCAGCGCCCACGGGATCATCATTGACCCTACAAGCGTTGCGCTCATACCCAACTGGTCCTGTAGATAGATCATGGTAATTAGACTCACACCGGTAAATACGCCAGGAATAAAGTGATACACCAGCATTGCGGTTTGCAGCAGCGGCGCGTTCAGCAGTCGTAAGTTGATCAAGGGCGTCGCTTTTCTCAGGGTGTGCCGGGCGAACAACCCCATCAGCATAATGCCGACCACCAGCACTAACCCGCCTCGCCAGATATGTCCCGCCTCTCCCAGATACGTCAGCCCCAGCAGAATCAGCGTGAGCGCCGAGCAGGCCATGATTAACCCTGAAAGATCTAACGGCTCAGACAGTGTCGAACCGACGTCCGGCTTAAGCCAAAGAGCAGAGAGGATGAGCGTGACACCCGCTAGCGGCAAACTTGCTAAAAAGACATAGCGCCAGCTGATGTTATCGACAATCAGCCCGCCAAGGGTGGGTGACAATGCCGGGGCCAGTAACGCCACCAGCATAATCGCTGAAGAGAGCTTTGCACGCTCATGACTGCGATAGAGCGCATAGGTCATCGTCTGCCCGACGGGAATTAATAATCCTCCGCCTATCCCCTGTAACCATCGGCAGGCGATGAGCTGAGATAGCGAAGAGGCAAGGCCCGCACCGGTCGCGCCCGCCATAAACACAATCAGAGACAGCATCAGCAGGCGCCTGGTGCCGATACGCTGGGATAACCAGCGGCTTAACGGTATCACCAGGGTGAGGCCCAGGATATACCCGTTGCTCACCCAGGCTAACAGGCTCACCGAGGCATCAAAGCGTCGGCCAATATCGGGATACGCTACGTTGCCGATAAACATGTTAATTAGATCAATGAAGAATCCCAGCAGATAGATACTGGCAACGCGTACTCGATAACTCATTTTCTTCCCTTAAAACAGCAAAGTGCGCGCAGTATAGGCACTGAACAGGATAGGATAAACGCCACGTTCGGCGTTATAGTGTCAAATTCATTTTGACAATAAGCGGGTTGACGGAGGGATGAATGCTCAACATGCAGCGGCTTGAGATATTTGTTGCGGTAGTGGAAGCCGGTAGCTTTACGAGAGCAGCGCAAACGTTGGGGCTGACTAAGGCAGTCGTCAGCTTTAACATCAAAAAGCTGGAAGAAAAACTTGGCGTGTCGTTACTTACACGTAGTACCAGGCAGGTCGCCGTTACCGATTCGGGAGAACGCTTCTACCATCGTTGCCTGCGGCTTCTGCAGGAGGCTGAAAGCGTATTTAATGACGTGCGTAGCGATCATTCCGGCTTAAGCGGTGTGCTTCGCATCACGACTACCCAGGAATACGGTGCTCATGTGGTTGTTCCGGCGCTTGCGGCTTTTTCAGCTGAGCATCCTCAGCTCAGAATTCAGCATGTTTCCTCTTCGAAAAACGACGATCTGATTGCCGGGCGATTTGACGTTGCCATCCGGCTTGGTCAGCTAACGGACTCAAGCCATCATGCCAAACTGATCGACCGGTTCGAGATCCTCCCCGTTGCGTCACCTGCTTACCTGAAGCGCGACGGAGGAGTGCACTCTCTCAGTCTGGAACAGCTTGCCGAGGCGAGCTGGCTGGCCCACACCCGACTTGCTACCCCGCTTAACTGGCAGGTTCTGACTCCAGAAGGCGAAAGCGTACTTTTTCGGGCGCATCTCCCCCCGGTAATCATGGCCGACAGCGCGGCCTCACTCCTGGCGTTTGCCAGATGCGGGGCCGGTATTGCGCTGCTGCCGGCCTGGCTGGTTCAGGACGATGTGAATAACGGCCAGCTTGTCCATCTGCTTCCCAATCACCGCTTTCCTCGTCAGGGGATCTATGCGCTGTATCCCAATACGCGCCATGTTCCAGAGAAAGTGCGAATGTTCATCGACTTTTTACAAAACTGGGTGACAGGTGACTAACGCCCTCTGACAGCCGCTCCGCCGGTGATGAGCTGCTGCGCCATCGGCCGGGAGATAAAGCGCGCCGGGAAGATAGGATCAATCGCGCTGGCCTGCTCCAGACGCTGGAGCTGCTCATCACTGAGCACGACATCCAGCGCAGCAAAATTGTCCTCGGCCTGAGCGACGGTACGTGCCCCCATAATGGTGGAAGCAACGGCAGGGTTACGTAATGTCCACGCCAGCGCAATTTGTGACGATGACGCCCCGCTTTCATGGGCGATGTCGCTTACCACCTCGGCAATGGCCAGCGCACGCTCGTTAAGATGGCCGGTCGAGGCGATGATCCCCTTACGCGTCGCTGCCACGTCGGCACCGTTCTCATCAGAGAGATCGGCCCGGCTGTATTTGCCGGTCAGGATCCCACCGCCGAGGGGTGACCACGGCAGGACGCCGAGGCCCATCGCCTGCGCCATCGGGATCAGCTCATGCTCCACCGTACGCTCCACCAGGCTGTACTCAATTTGCAACGCCACAAATGGCGACCAGCCGCGCAGATCGGCCAGGGTCTGCATCTGGGCGATACGCCATGCCGGTGTGTTACAGATACCCAGGTAGAGAATTTTGCCATCACGAACGAGATCGTCGAGAGCGCGCATCACCTCATCCGGCGAGGTAGTGAAATCCCATGCGTGCAGATAGAGCAGATCGATGCGGTCTGTATCGAGCTGCCGCAGGCTGGTCTCAACGGAGCGGACGAGATTGTAGCGGTGATTCCCGCCCGCATTGGGGTTACCCGCTTCCCGCGACATAGTGAACTTGGTGGCCAGCACGATACGGTCGCGTTTCGCCTTGATCATCCGTCCGAGAATTTTTTCCGCGCTGCCGTTGGTATAGTTAACTGCGGTATCGATAAAGTTGCCGCCACGTTCGACATAGGCATCAAAGATGCGTTGCGCTTCCGCGTCATCCGCGCCCCATCCCCAGTCAGAGCCAAAAGTCATGGTCCCCAGCGAAAGAGGTGAAACACGTAATCCGGAACGGCCCAGCAGGCGGTATTGGTCGAGTGCTGATGAGGTAGTCATGATGTCCGATCTCCTAAAAGTGTTGGTTCGACTATCATCCTCTATCAGAACGCGGGTCAGCGGATAGACATGAGATCCGCAATGATTGCACGATCGTCCTGGCTGAACGATGCTCTCTATGCGGAGACTTTTTTCAGGGATACTATGCCTGCCTATGAACAATCTTAATGCTCTCGTAGATATTATTGGCCGCCATGTGCCGGACGATGGCACATACCGCTGCGCCCTGCCTGGCGTGACGCTGATCCGTGCGTCGTCGCCAACCATGCCGATGCCGGTGATCTATACGCCAACGCTCTGTCTTGTGGCACAGGGAACCAAGGAGGCGCGCCTTGGGGAGACAGCCTACCGTTATGATGCAGCCAACTACCTGATTGCCTCCGTGGAGCTGCCTGTCATGGGGTCGGTTATCGAGGCCACGGCGGAACGGCCCTACCTCTGTCTGCAGCTTGATTTCGATATGACCGCGCTGTCAGAGCTGGCCATCCGCTACCCCTCTCCGTTGACCGATGCGCAGGCTTCCCCCTCAGGGATTATGTTAAATAAGACCCCCCCGGAACTGCTTGATGCGGCCATACGCCTCGCCAGCCTGCTGGATACGCCACAGGATATTGATGCGCTCGCCCCGCTGACGCTTCAGGAGATCCTTTATCGTCTGCTGACGGGGCCGCAAGGCGACATTATTCGCCATATGGCCAAGGGCGAGAGCCGGCTTAATCAGATTGCCCGGTCTATTATCTGGATCCGAACCCACTTTCGGGAAGCGTGCCGCATTGAACAGGCGGCCAGCGTTGCCGGGATGAGCCGTTCGGCCTTCCATCACCACTTCAAAGCCGTTACCACCATGAGCCCTATTGCGTTCCGCACGCATCTGCGCATGCAGGAGGCGCGACGGCTTATGGTGAGCGATGCAATAGACGCCGCCAGCGCGGGCTTTCATGTTGGGTATGAGAGTCCGTCCCAGTTTAGTCGCGACTATGTGCGGATCTTCGGTATCTCCCCTGCCATGCACGCCAGCCAGCTGCGTAATACGTCGTGAGGGGAATTGCCGGGACGAACCCGGCGCGATGAGTGTTAACTGCGGGGGGTATTATGCCAGTGCTGCTCGCACCGCTCTTTTGCCTCGGTGACCAGGTCGCGCAGGTCCGGGAGGGGATCGCCAGAGCCATAGTCCAGCGTACTGGTTGCTTCTTCCTGTTCTTCTTTCGCGGCGAAGCTCAGGGTGTCATCCAGCTTTTGCCAGCTGCCATCCCGCTGTTGGTATATCAACGCATAGGTTGGCGTCTTTTCGTCATCGCCATAGATCTCGTATTTTTGCGTTGGTGCATCTTCAGGGCCAAACTGCAGCGTATCGATCAGGGTTGAATCAGCCATCGTGTTCTCCTCTTTGTTAAGGAGTAAGGTTAGCTTATAAATAGCGAGGCTGCGGGCTTGCCTGTGGGATCGTTATCTTCACCCCTTCACCACCGATACGCCCTGCTCTTCCACCGACCGGATCCAGCCTTCATCGGTCCCCTCCTCGACCACCAGCGTATTGATAAGCGACAGGCTACCGATCGCAAAGGGTGATGCGGCGTTAATCTTTTCCGGCGATGCCAGCACCACTGTCTCAGCGGCTCTGCCGGAAAATGCACGTTTGATGCACGCCTCTTCGTAATCCCCGGTGGTCAACCCCGCTTCCGGGTGAATACCGGTCACGCCCATAAAGAAGAGATCGGCATGAATGTTTCCGATACCCTCTATGGCCGCCGCACCGACGGTAACAATGGAGTGTTTATACAGGCGGCCGCCGATCAGGATGACCTCAATGGCGGGATGATCAATCAGGCCCAGAGCAATGCCTGGACTATGCGTCACCACCGTAATGCGGAGATCCACAGGCAGCTGCTTAACAAGCTCCGAGGTTGTCGTTCCGCCATCGATAATCACCACCTGCCCGTCTGAAATCAGCTCAACGCCTTTGCGGGCTACGCGCTGTTTTGCATCTATTTTAAGCGATTTGCGCGCTGAGAAGGTGCCGGTGGCCGATGAGGCTGGCAGCGCGCCGCCGTGCACCCGTTGCAGGTGCCCTTCTGCCGCAAGCTCGCGTAGGTCACGGCGGATGGTATCTTCCGATACCGCAAAATGTGCGCTGAGATCCTTTGACAGAACCTGACCCTCGGCGGCCAGCTTTTCACGTATCAGCTGTTTGCGTTGACTGGTTAGCATCGTTTTATCACCTGCACGAATTAACTTGATCTTGCACGAAAGTGCTGTTTATGATGGTTACTCTACGTATTGGAGCGCTATCATGCAATCAAAACATGCAGAAGTACGGATCATCAACACACAAACTCTTTCCGATGACTGGTATACGCTAAAGAAATATACCTTTGCGCTGCAGCGCCAGAACGGCGAGTGGCAGCAGCAAAACCGGGAAGTATATGACCGAGGCAATGGCGCAACTATCCTGCTCTATAACCGCCAACAGCGAACCGTGATCCTCACGCGTCAGTTCCGCTTCCCTGTCTATGTGAACGGACACGACGGTATGCTGATCGAAGCGGCGGCTGGCCTGCTGGATAATATGGATCCGGAAAACCGCATTAAAGCTGAGGCGGAAGAAGAGACTGGATTTCGTATTTCGCACGTTGAGAAGGTATTCGAAGCCTATATGAGTCCCGGCTCGGTAACGGAGAAGCTCTATTTCTATATCGCAGAGTACCAGGCTGAGGATCGAACCGGCACGGGTGGCGGTATCGAAGCAGAAGGAGAGGATATTGAGGTGCTAGAGATGACGCTGGAGGACGCATTAGCCGCCATCGAAAGCGGCCTGATTGTGGATGGCAAAACCATTATGCTGCTCTATCACGTTGCCCTGAAGGGGGTTTTATAATGTTTACCCTATATCATTATTCTTAAAGGCTCAGGAGATAAAATGAAAGACAACGCGCACACTATACCTGCCGGATACTCCAGTATTGCTCCGGGTCATATCGCCTCGGTCGTCACCTGTCTTGAAATGCGCGAGAAGCCCGCTGGTGCGCCGGTCCCTCTACCGGAAGGGTTTACGTTGCAGCCTTTGACGCATCGCGATCCTGATGCTTACCGTAGCCTGTTCCGCAAGGTAGGCGCAGACTGGCTCTGGTTTTCGCGTCTCATGATGAGCGATGAGACGCTGATTAGCGTGCTGCAAAATTCTAGCCGGGAGATCTACGTTATCCATCATAACGATCGGGATGCAGGGCTGATGGAGCTGGACTTCAGCGAACCCGGCGAGGTCGAACTGGTCTTTCTCGGACTGACACCCGACGTCACCGGCAAGGGCATTGGCCGGGCGGTAATGAGCGCGGCAACGGAGCTCGCCTGGGCGAAGCCCGTTCAGCGTTTTTGGGTGCATACCTGCACCTTCGATCACCCTTCCGCGCTCGGGTTCTATATCCGCTCAGGGTTTACCCCCTACGCTCGACGGGTAGAGGTGCAGGCCGATCCGCGCCTCAGCGGCCATCTGCCGCTGGACGCCGCGCCGCATGTGCCGCTGCTCTCTGCTTGAAGATTAGGTGGCGGGTATCGGTTCGCGCGCAAAGACGCGATCGAAAAGCCAGGTAAAGATAAAAGCGTAAACAAAGAAGAAGGTGATGAGGCCGATCTCCATCATGAACGCCTTCACCAGACCAACATCGTAGTACCACATAAAGAACGGCACGATCAGAATAATAAACATCGTTTCGAAAAGCAGAGTATGCACAATCCTGATCGGAAGCGTGCGTTTCTGAATGTTGTTTCGCTTTTCCCACCGTTCAAAAAGGGTGTTGTAGATGTAGTTCCAGACAACGGCCACGACGGAGGTGGTCACGGCCACCGGTAGGGAGCTGGCCGCGTCACCGTGGCTCATGCCTGAAAGCAGCAGGGATGAGAAGAAGATGGCAATCACCTCAAAGGCGGTAACGTAGGCGATCCGGCGCGGAACCGGTTTAAGATAGAACATGGTAAACCTCATGTGCGATGATATGGCCGAAATTGCGTTGATTTCAGCCCTGTGATTAACTGGCAGGAAAGTTAACATACGACCGTATTTAAATCAATGGGGGGAGAGGCCCGTGGCAAGACCAAAAACGATAGATCGGGAAAGCCTGCTGGATGCAGCGGAGAGTGTGCTGGGCCGCGAAGGTGCCGCCGCCCTCTCCTTTGGCGCTATCGCCACGGAGGCTGGTATCTCAAAGGCCAGCGTGCAGTCGGTTTTTGGCTCACGTGAAAAGGTGCTGGATGCCCTGCTGGATCGCTGGCTGAATAAAGAGCAGGAGCGCTACCGCACGCTGCTGCCAGCAAACGCCGATGCCAAAGCGCGACTGCTGACCCACATCAGCGCAACCCAGCAGGAGACCTCGGAGGCCGGGATCAGAACCCTGACCCTGCTGGCCGCCCAGGCCGGGACGCAAAGCGAAAGCATGGTTAACTGGTATAAAGAGAGATTTGGCAATCTTGAGGCCACGGACGAGGCGTCCCGAAAACGGCGAATACTCTATCTGGCCACCGAGGGGGCTTTTATGATGCGGAACATGGTCGGCTTTGAGAGCGAATCGGCGCTCTGGAGTGAGGTGTTTAACGATCTCAAGGAATTTGCGGGTTAATATGCCGGTTCGTCTGATTACCCCCAAACTGGGGAACTGCGCCTGCTTTTATGGAGAGTGGTGATCGCCTGAGCGATCACCATTTAACGCCCATGCCAACTATTTTACAGTTTCATCCACATTTTGTATTTATGCGATTCCGAATGTGTAACTTTGATATTTTTAAGTAATCCACCGCCTATAATTATTTCTCTGCCCCCATCGGTATCATGAGGAGCATTGAATGCAATTCCAATCCTGCTAAGCGTTGGCATTAAAGGTTTCTCCTGATTAATTTCCTTTATCTTTTCATCATCTAAAAAGTCGGATTTATCAATCAGAAAATGTTTAATCGCCGCTGCTTTCTCGTCGCCAGAAAACGCATCACTGCCATGAGCATGGGCTATATTATTAAGAATCGGAATCTCTTCTGTTACCTCAAACGTATGCAGCCAGGCAATACCATTTCCGGTGATTTCATCGAGATAATCTGTTTCATACCCTTCAGATATCTCTTTATCCAGGGCAAAATATTGGCCTTCCCATTCGTCTTTATTTGCTTGCCCAGATATGGCCAACTCCACATCAAAACTAGCGTACCTCATAGCCTTATAGAGCGTTGTGCCAACCGGTAGTTTCTCTAGGGTCAATTCACCCAGGGTAATTTTGAGCTCATCAGGAAAAGCGATTTTTTTTACAGGCGCTGGATCTACAGCCTCTTCAGTATCTGATGAGTCACTTATTGGATCAGCTATCGTTAACTTTTTAAGTTCCATAATACTATCTTTTTCATCATCTTTGGTGGGAGCAAGTCCGTTATCATCCCTTAATGTTTCCGGATTATTTCTCACCATCCTGAAAAGGTTCAGTCCATCCACGGCACCGGCTGGGTCCGCACTCAGCCATCTACCTGCCCACGGCTGGTAGTAGCGGTAACCGTAGTAGTACAGCCCCGTCGCATCCCGCTCTTTGCCCGAGTAACGCACGACCTTATCGTCTGCCTCGGCCTGGCTCCGCACCGTCCACACAGACGTCCCGCCGTATGGATAGTACTCTTCCATGCTGATGACGTTGCCACTGCCGTCCAGCTCAAGCTGACTGCTGTGCGTCAGGTTGTCATAGCTGTAACGTAGCTGGTCATTTTCCAGGCCGTCCGGCTTACCGCTATCCCAGTGCAGCACCCTGACCTGCGCACGTCTGGCTTCGCCCACGGTAATCGCCTGCAGGCTTTCGGTTTGCTTATCGCCATTTTTTTTGCTGCGCAGCTCCAGCCCCGGCAGGTAGTGCACTCGCTGTGTCTGCGTGCCGCTGCTGATTTTCTGCACGCTGACTTTCAGCAGGCGCTGGCTGCTGCCGTCATAACGGTAGCTTTCATTGTCGTCTTCCGCGCCCCCACGCACCACCGGCATCACCTTTCGCAGCTCGTTACGCGGCGTCCAGACCATGCTCTGCCCCGGCTGCAGCTGCATCTGCTGCCCGCCCGCTGTAAACAGCGCTTCCACGTCTGAGGGATTTTCCGTCAGCGTGCTTAGCACGCCGCGGTTGCTGCGGTCGCTGATGGTAATGTCCGTGGTGTAACTGTTTCCTGTGGCCGGGGCACTGTGACTGATTTGCGTCAGGTTACCCGCTTCATCGTAGAGGTAGGAACGGCTGTAGTTTGTAAAGGCGGAACCGTCTGAAGGAAGAGGGATGGCGGGAGTGGGTAAGCTACTGCTCTGCTGGCCGACATTCGCCATCTCACGTCCACTCGCGGTGGCCAGCTGGTACAGGCTGTCGTAGGCGTACGTGTTCGCTGGCACCACTTTCTGGTTGCGCCAGAAACGCGTCTCTTCTGCGTCGTTGCTGATAGTCAGTACGTTGCCTACCGGGTCGTACTCATAGCGCAGATCCTGTAGCACTCTCGCCCCAGAGGGGTGCCCGGTCGGGCGCTCTGTCTTAATCCCGGTCAGGCGCTGCGTCTCTGCTTCGTACGTATAGGTGGTCACCACCCCGTTACCGTGCTCTTCACACAGCTTCAGTCCCGCTGCCGAGTACGTCAGAGACTTCACGATAATCTGCTTGGTTTTCCCCGTCAGGGCTAACCAGCTTCCTGACAGTAGGCCCGCTACGTCGTATGCTACACGCTGCAGGTTGCCCTTCGCATCGGTGGTCGTTAGCACCGCGCCGGTGGCATCCAGGGTGGTCAGGGTGGTGAAGGCCTCCGGGGCCAGCAGTTCATTCCAGGCGGATGCATCTGCGCCCTGCCAGTCGGCCACGGTATCCGGGTTATCCGCATCCTTCAGCAGGCGTCGGGTGACGGAGAGCGGTACGCCGGTTAGGGAAATGCTGTTGGTCTGTACCTGGCCTGCCGTGTCGTAGTGGCTGACGCATTGCCCGGCCAGATTCAGGCCTTTCTCCGCATCCGTATTGCCAGCATACACAAAGCGCTCCGTGAAATGTGATGTTCCGTCCGGCGTCTTTTCCTGGATGCTCAGAGGACGGCCGGGTAACGATGCATCCTCATATTGCCAGATATGGGCCACGGCCTGGCTGTTGTCATCCGTGCCGTCGGTGGCAGTACGAATGTTGCTGACGGTGATAGACGGTCGTCCGGCGGCATCGTTTAGAACAACGGTCGTGCCGTTATCGACGCCCTGCGTGCGCAAGACGTTGCCAGACAGGTCAGTGATATAGGTGAAGTTCACCTTACCGGCATGGTTCAGACGTGGGTCGGCACTCTGTGTCAGAAAGCCGCGTACATCGTACTGATAGCGGGTGATACGCGTATCCGTAACATCCGGCGAGTCAGGATGGCGGTAGTAGGCAATGTCGCGTACGGTCAGGCCCTGGTTATCAATGACCTTGACCGTGGGGGTGTTGCTGAATAGCGATATGCTCATGGTATTCTCCTGTGCAGGTTACGCAGCCGGTCTTGCTACGCAGAAAATAGCAGAGCACTATCACTTGATGTATACCGGTGGCATGTTTCATTTGCAGTCAATGTGGGCCAAAATCTGCACTGATTGCGAGCAGTTGGAGTTTCGGTTGCAAGCGTAGCGCCGCCGGTTTTTTTTCCTGTTATTAGATCACTTCAACCACGTCAAACTCTTCGGCAACCAGCTCCATCTCTTCCGAGAAGCTCCCTGTCCGCGTAAAGAAGCGCTGATGCTCCGTGCGCCAGTATTCAAGGCTCAGGTCACCTTCCCCCTCTTTACGCGCAAAGGCGGCGTCGACGTCGCAGAATTTCACCAGCCGCAGCGACGTAATGCGAATAACGCACACCGGTTCCTGCTGGCCGTTAAGAATAATATGGTAGCTGCCTACTGCCGGTGATGCGCTTTCCGCCTGGTATGACGCTAACGAGCCGCACGATGCCGTCTTTTTTCCCTTCACAACCAGGTCGGCTAACTGGTTTGCCAGCTCGACGCTGTCGCCAATGGACCACGCGGGGGCATTGGGATATTTTGCCTGTAAACTTTCGACTGAAGTCATGCGTTGTCCTTTATTATTAATTAGATTTTTTAAAGCGTTAAGGCAGTCCTTTTTCCTTCACAGACTGCCTTCCCGTTTAAATTAACTCACTATACGCAGCAGGTAGTCAAGGATCAGCGACGGCAGCGTAAAGTCAGGATCGGCAAAGGTCACCCCCTGCGCGCCCAGCTGCGAGAAGATCGGCAGCGTCAAGGCTGGCAGCACGCACAGCAGTAAACCGTTGATACTGCTGGCAATTACCGCACCACGGAAACCGCCGGTTGCATTCCCGAAGATCGCCGCCGCGCCGCCGGTGATAAAGCTGGCCATAATTCCCGGAACGATAATTGGTAGGCCAATGAACGGGAAAAGAAAAATACAGACCAGTTCAATAGAGAAGCTAATTAAAAAGCCGATCAGCGTGGCGTTGGGCGCTTTGGTAAACAGAACCATAACGTCGACTGCCGGTACTGAGCCTGGGGCAAAGACGCGCGCAAAGCCTTTGAATGCCGGGACGATCTCGGCGGTGAACAGGTTTACCCCCGCCTTCGCCAGATAGAGGCCGCAGGCAAACGTAGCTGACTGTTCCAGAATAAAGATCACCACGTTCTTGTCACCGGCACCCGCACCATAGACCACGGTCATCGCGTCTTTAATTTGCGGCTGGGTAGCAAAAATGCAGGAGATGAGCAGCAGAACCAGCATGGTCAACAGCGTGGCAATATTGGGTTCACGAATAAAATCAAACTTGCTGCTGATATTAAGGTGTTCGGTATCGTTCTGCTTATTACCAAACCATTTCCCCATATAGGAACCCATCACGTAAGATGAGATCGCCGCATGAGAAATAGCATACTCATTTGAGCCAATAATTTCCCGGCTAAAACGGCTGAGAATAAACGGTGATACGGCCATATAGGTTCCAATCAGCAGCGAGGCGATGACAATCATCATCGTGTGGCTGAAACCAAACTGTAGCAGCACGGCAGTGATGGCAAAGGCCATAAACAACACCAGGTGCAGCGAGAGATAGATAAATTTAAAACGGGTGAAGCGAGCTAAAATAATATTTAAAATCATAGCAAACAACAGGATAAGCGCCGCAATAGAGCCCAGCTTATCAATGGTAGCCGCCATAATCGCTTCATTACTTGGCACGACCCCAACTATATTAAATGCCTTGGAAAACAGCGAGCTAAAGGCTGTCAGCACCTTCATTAAAATGCTGCCGCCCACTTTAATCATTGTAAATCCGATAAACGATAAGAATGTACCGGTAATTAAGCGAGAAATTGATGCTTTTTGAAATAATAAACCCAAGAATGCAACGATCGCGATAATCACCGCGGGCGTTTTCACTAACCCTAAAAGTATATCCATCATTGTGATCCCATAAGGCACGGCTATTTATACAGGTTGATATTTTTCAGCTATGAAAAACGCAGGAGATACTATCACCCTGCGTTACTACCAATCTGTCGCGCCGATCACAAAAAGAAATACTATTTTAGCAAAATAGAAATAGCGTTTCATATAAGAAAAGTAAAATGTTTTCGCGTATTCTAACAACTAAGGTTAATTATTTGTGAATATCCGAAATAACCGCGCGGTCACGCCCCGCCATTTTCGCGCTATAGAGTGCAGCATCTGCGCCCTCTTTTAACGTGCGCGCATCATCATCGCCGCCGCGAGGGACCAGGCTATAGCAACCTGCGCTGATCGTCACCACTTTGGTCCCGGTCAGCGACTCCTTGTGCGGCAGCTGAATGGCGCGCACGGCAGCGACGGCAAGCTCGGCAATGGTGAATGCCGCCTCACGGTCAGTATTAGGCAGAACAATCGCGAACTCCTCTCCGCCGTAGCGAGCAATAAGATCGGACTGACGCAGGTTAAGCTTCTGCAATGCTTCCCCCACCTGCCGCAGGCAGTTATCACCCGCCACATGACCATAAGCGTCGTTGTAGCGTTTGAAGTAGTCGATATCAAGCATGATCAGCGAGACGGGTTTGCCGGTCAGCGAGGCGGCTCTCAGCGACTGGGAGAGAAAAAGATCGAACTGCCGTCTGTTTGCCAGCCCCGTCAGGCCATCCGCCAGCGCCATAGTTTGCAGCGTATGGTTAATACTGGTCAGCTCATCCCGCAGCGTGGTCAACTCCGTCTGATCCCTGACGTTGACCCTCACCACCCGAAAAATGAGCACGCCCATGATCAGCGTGCCTAACAGCAGCATAGCGTTAAGCACGATATCCGGCAGGCTCTCGCGCAGCCAGGTATGCCACAGCGCTGGCTTATCATATCCCGCAGCCACAACCAGCGGGTAACGATCCAGGCGAGCGAAACCAAAGATACGCTCTACGCGATCGATACCCGAACGCCACGTCGCATTGCCGCGATCCTGGCGGACCAACTCCTGGGTAAATAGCGGGCTCCGCGAAAGGTTACGATTGATGACATCATCGTTAAACGGGCGGGCATACAGCACCGTCGCATCGGTGCTGAGGATCGCCAGCAGATCGCGACTGCCCAGCTCAAAGTAGTTGTAGAAGTGGCGGAAGTAGTCAATTTTCACCGTCGCCAGGGCGACGCCATCGAAGCCGCCCGCCGCATCGTTCAGGCGCAGCGACACGGGGATAATGAGGTCGCCGGTAGAGCGGCTGCGGATCACGTGCCCAATATGGATGCTGCCGTGGCCATTTTTACGATGATAAATAAAATATTCCCGGTCAGCGTTATTGGTAATAGCGGGCTGGCGACCAAACGACGTAGATTTCATATTACCCTGTGAATCGTAGATAAACAGGCCATGCAGCTGCGGCAGGCGCTCTTTGATCTCTGTAAGGTACAGGTTGAATTTCGTCACATCGATGCCCGATACGCCCTCTTGCGGCACGTTCCGGCGGATATCTCTTAGCGCCAGTTCGGCTTGCAGAAAGGTATCTTCCGCCTGGCGAGCCTGGGAAACCGACAGGTTGATGGCGTTGCGCTCGCTCTCCTCAACGGTGCGCTCCCAGGAGCGGTTTAGCGTCCAGGCGCTGGTGGCCACGCCGGCAATGAGCAGGCCCGCCATAAAAAGAGAGATGCTACGCCCAAGGGAGGAGTTTAACGCCAGCGCGTTTGAAATTCGTTTCCCGACTGTCATTGTCACTCCTCCAGGGTTCCTTTACTTCAGTAAAGCACAAAATCTTACGACTTAAGATCGGATTAAGACAGATGCCTTATTGCAAACTGTTCACCCTTATTCAACACCCTGTTCATAAAAATGTAAAACAAAATCAAAATTGCATTTCGAAAAATAAAAAACATCAATCTATGTGATATAGATCAACTATTTAGATCAATGCTTTTCCGATATCTGCCGTTATTAGTCATACCTATCTCTTCTAAGACTTCACTATGAAAAAATTTGCGCAGTCTACGGTTTTAACCAAACTCTTAACCGGTTTTTCTATTCTGATCGCCATGATGCTACTGCTAGGCGTAGTGGCTATCTATCAGCTCAACGCCAGCAACCAGCACATCGATAAATATCGGGAAAATCGCCTGCCCGGCGTGCGCTACTCGCTGGAGATGCGCGGCGTACTGTCGGAGATGCGTTTGCAGCAGATCCAGTATATCAACTCGCCTACCCCTCAGGAGCGTGAAAAGCACCGTCTGGAGCTGTTGCAGAACCAGGATATCTTCCTCAATGCGCAGAAACACTACGCCGCGATTGCCGATGCGCTGCCGGACGAGATGCGGGCGCTGTTTGGCCAGGTGGGTGAGAACTTCACGCACTTTGTCGACGTCAATGGCAAACTGGTTGAGGCGGTAAATGCCGAACGGCTCGACGAAGCCGCTAAGATCAGCGGTGCCGTCTCGGCGAAATACCGCACGCAGCTGATGAAGGATCTCGCTACGCTGGTGGATATGGAAATCGCTATCGGCAACAAGGCGGGCGAAGAATCCGCGCAGGGATATCAGCGGGCACTCTATCTGCTCTCGGGCCTGCTGCTGATGGCCCTGATTGCGACCGGATTCATTGCGCTGTTTATTTCGCGTAATCTCTCCCGTCAGCTGGGGGGCGAACCGGCCTATGCGGTAGATATTATGCAGCAGATCGCCGCTGGTAAGCTGAATACCGATATTACGATTAACGCCAACGATCACAGCAGCCTGCTGGCCACCATCAAGTTTATGAACGGCAGGCTGGCAGAGATTATCAACGGTATCATTCATGGCAGCGAGTCTATTTCGCTGGCGGCCAGCGAAATTGCGATGGGCAACAGCGACCTTTCCCAGCGCACCGAAGAGCAGGCTGCCTCGCTGGTGCAGACCTCGGCCAATATGCAGCAGATCACCGAGAACGTGAAGAGCAACGCCGAGAATGCGCACAAGGCCAGCGAGCTGGCGCGTCAGACCTCGCAAACGGCGGTGAAAGGCGGTAAAGAGGTACACGATATGCTCATGCGCATGCATGAGATCTCCGACAGCTCACAAAAAATCGTCGACATCATTGCGGTGATTGAAGGTATCGCCTTCCAGACCAATATCCTGGCGCTCAACGCGGCGGTTGAGGCAGCTCGCGCGGGTGAGCAAGGTAAAGGCTTTGCCGTCGTGGCGGGTGAAGTGCGTAACCTGGCGCAGAAAAGCGCCGATGCGGCAAAAGAGATTAAAACCTTGATTGACGGCACAGTGAATAAAATCACCGAAGGCTCCCGCTATGCCGATACCGCTAGCCGGGCGATGGAAGAGATTGTCAGCTCGGTGAACAAAGTGACCGGTATCGTAGCAGAGATCTCCTCAGCATCGAACGAACAGCACCAGGGGATCCGGGAGATCGGCGTAGCCATTGAGCAGATGGATCAGGTTACTCAGCAGAATGCGGCGCTGGTAGAACAGGCCGCGGTTGCCGCGAACTCCATGACCGAACAGAGTGAGCACCTGCGTGACTCGGTGCGTTTCTTTCAGCTGCGGATGAGCTAACGATGTAGCGGTTCAACACGCGAACCCTCAGGGGCAAGAGTGCCCCTGAGAACGCGCAGGCTTGCCATAGGCATGGCTATGGAATTTCAGTCACAAACGAGAGATCGTAGGCGGTTGCAAACAGCGCAACGCAGGCAATCAGCACAACAACCATCTGAATTACTCTTTCCATCGTGTTTCCCTCCTGGCGGTTTAACCAGCCGGTAACGGGCGCATCCGGCTTTCGTTACGTAAGCTGGTAATACTTATCAGGCACTATTTTTGCGGGCACAACGTTTTCATCATTCATCTGCAGCAAGTCTATCTCAATCGCATTGCAGATGGCATCTAGCGGTAAATCGTTATCTTCCACGCCAAATGGATCTTCCAGCTCTTCGGCTAAGGTATCCAGCGATATAAAAGTATAGGAGATAAGTACCGAGACGAAAGGCGTCATGTAGTGCAAATCTACAACCAGCGCAAAGGGCAGCATAATACAGAACAGGTAGACCGTGCGGTGCAAAATGAGCGAATAGGCAAACGGCACCGGCGTAAAGGCAATGCGCTCACAGCCGGAGAGCACCGCCGAGATATCGTTCAGTCGGTTGTTCATACTGTGATAGAGAATGTCAGACAACCCGTTCGGCCCGCGCTGGGCGGCCAGCCACTCTCCCATCATCAACAGAAGCTGGTTAGCCGGCGAGTGGGCTTTCATCACCCTCACCAGTTCGCTGGGCGAGAGATAGTTCGCCAGCGTTCCCTCCAGCGGTTTGCGTCGCAGTGTCAGACGCAGGCAGTGCGCGAAGGCAATCAGCAGCAGTACAAAGTGGTGACGCCCTTCCCCCGCTGGCAGCGTGGTTTTGACCTCGCGCAGCAGCGAGCGGGAGGCGATCATCAGCTGTCCCCAGAGTACCCGCGCTTCGGTATAGCGGCTGTAGCAGGCATTATTGCGAAAGCCCAGGAAGATAGCCACGGCGATACCGAGGATGCTAAACGGTGCCACGGTAAGCCTAAAGCCCAGCGAGCTATACCAGGGCAGCATCAGAATGACCGCCACGGAGAGCATAAAGTTAAGCAGCAGACGAGAGTAAATTTTTGGTAGCACCGAACCATGCCAGACAAAGATACGTGCAAGCCAGTGCTGATGAGGACGAACAATCATGGGTGTATTCAGACATATGAGAGAGACGCGGTTATTAAACGTGATCGCCATCACGGTTGCAAGTTTGCTACAAAAATGTAGTGGAAATTGTTCGCTACTAAGCCATTGGTTGCACAGGTGCTGAAGGTATATAGATTAGAATGATATATGTATGTTGTAACTATTTAGGTGGCAAATAAATGCCGGGCGGCGCTACGCTTGCCCAGCCTACAGATCGCATTGACCGTAGGCCGGTGCAAGCAGCGCGCCGCCCGGCGTTTACCCAACTCTTAGCAGAGCGGCTTCACGGCCTCGCGCATGCCACGCAGCAGAATGGCATCCAGATCCAGGGAGACTTGCTCTACCAAACCGCTGATCTGGGTCAGGTCCTGCTCCCAGTGATCGCTAACGGAAAGCACGGCTTTTACCAGTTCGCTGGTGCTAATCTGGCGATCGCGGTGCTGGCTCCACAGCTGCTGGAAACGTTCAATCCAGTGAGCATCATCCTGGACCGGGAAGCTTTCGCCGTTACGCTCGCCACGATAGAACGCAATCAGAGCCGCAAGAGCAAAGGTCAGGCGCGCCGGCAGCTTACCGGTCGCCTTCTGCCCTGCCAGCAGCTGCGGCAGAATACGCGTGCGGAACTTAGTCATGCCGTTCAGGGAGATGGAGAGCAGCTGATGCTTGATGTAGGGGTTGCGGAAACGTCCCGTTACGGCGCTGGCGAAAGACTCCAGTTCGTCGCGGGGCAGATCCAGCACCGGAATAATCTCTTCGTAGATCGCTTTTTCAACAAAGGCGCAGATTTCGCTGTCGTTCATCGCCTCGCCAACGGTATCCAGACCCGCCTGGAATGCCACCGGGACTAACGCCGTGTGTGCCCCGTTGAGGATAGCCACCTTGCGCTCTTTATAGGGCTTGATGTCATCCACGATCAGCACGTTCAGCGGGAATTTGTCGAGGCGCAGCTCAGATGCCAGCGATTTCGGGCCCTGGATAACAAACAGATAGAAGTGCTCTGCGGTATCGAGGAAGCCATCACGGTAGCCCAGCTCGGCTTCGAGTTTCGCCACTTCATCACGCGGATAACCGGTTACAATGCGGTCAACCAGGGTTGAACAGAAGGCGTTGGCCTCGTTCAGCCACTGAACAAACGCGGCGGGCAATTCCCACTCGCTGGCATAGCGCAGCACCAGCTCACGCAGCGCGTCGCCGTTATAGTCAATCAGCTCGCACGGAATGATGATCCAGCCTTTATCCGCCGCGCCGTTAAAGTGAGTGAAACGTTCGAACAGCAGACGGGTCAGCTTCGCCGGGTAGCTAACGGCAGGCGCATCATCAAATTTATCACCCGCGTGGTAGCTGATACCCGCTTCGGTGGTGTTTGAGAACACAAAGCGGATCTCAGGGTTCTGCGCCAGCTTGAGGAACTCATCGTAGTGGTCATAGACGCTGATTTCACGGTTTACGGAACGGATCAGACGCGCATCGCTCACCGCTTCGCCCTGCTCGTTCAGGCCGCGAATGATAGTGGTGTAGAGACCATCCTGCGTGCTCAACGAGGGCGGGAAGTCACTCTTAATCGGACGAACGATAACCACACCGGCGTTAAGATCGGTGTGCTCATTAAGCAGATCGATCTGCCAGTCGACAAATGCGCGCAGGAAGTTCCCTTCGCCAAACTGAATGATACGTTCCGGATAGGTGGCACCGGGAAAATCGCGACGGTTTATCGTGTTCACAATGAGTTCCTTTTTGATTAGTCATACAACCTGGGAAGATTGGTCCAATAACTTACCAGACTTTACGACCATGAAACCCTGTTTTGATCAAAATGAGACGCCCTATTCGCGTCAATTATTAAACCGAATATAAATTTGTGGGCGTCATCACATTTTGTCGGCGTGAACGGGAAACGGCTAGCCGTTTTTGTGTTCGTTTTTCTCTTTCATGGCATACATCTTTTCGTCGGCGGAGGCGATCCAGCTGGTCATGTCCGGGTTGCGGTCATGATCGTATTCGCTCACGCCCCAGGAGAAGTTCAGCTGCCACGGTTTACCACTCGTCAGATTGAACACGTCGGCCTGCTCAGCAAGGTGCTGCATCGCGACCCACGCGCCCTGCTCATCGGTATCCGAGAAGAGAATGGCGAACTCATCGCCGCCGTAACGGATCAGCAGATCGGCTTCGCGAAAGCTGTCGCGCAGCAGGTTGGCCATGGCCCGCAGGGCGTTATCGCCCTCTTCGTGACCAAAGGTATCGTTAATATATTTAAACTTATCAAGATCCAGCCAGGCGAGGGTGAGCGGCTCGGCGCGGCGGCGAGCGCTGGTGATAGCGTATTTACCAAGATTATTAAAACCGCGGCGATTAAACAGGCCGGTAAGGTCATCGGTGGTGGCCGCGCTAATGGCAGCAAACTCATCCTCCACGATGGCGGCAAAGTCCTTCAGTACCGCGATCTCGTCAGGGGTAAAGCCACGCGGTTCAGGCGCAATGATACAAAACGATCCGACTCTGAAGCCGTCCGGCAACTGCAGCGGATAGCCGGCGTAGAAGCGAATGTGCGGCGGACCGACCACCAGTGGGTTATCTACAAAGCGTTCGTCCTGGTGAGCGTCCAGCACGACCAGCGGCTGAGGGCTGAGGATCGCATGGCCGCAAAAGGAGATGTCACGCAGCACCTGTCCGTTGGGGATACCGTCGCAGGACTTAAAGTGCAGCGTATCGCTATCAACGAGGCTAATCAACGCAATAGGGACATCGAACATCCGTTTTGCCAGCCGGGTAAGCCTGTCAAAACGTTCATGTGTGCCAGAGTCCAGCAGCCCGGACTCGTTAAGCGATGCCAGACGCTGCTGCTCGTTTTCAGGAAGTTGAGGAGTCTTCATAACGGGCCTTTTTCACTAAACAAAACTTAAGCTTAGCGCATTTATCATGTTTGGTCAGTGGGCGTAGATCCGGTTCTTGCCCGCGCGTTTAGCTCGATAGAGCGCGTCGTCAGCGGCTTTTAGCCAGTCGGTCGTAGTTTCCATATCTTCGGTGGCGTTGGCAATGCCGATGCTGAGCGTACAGCGAAACGAAGTATCCTGAGCTACTGTCATCGCGGCAGTGGCATCCATAATACGCGTGGCGACAACCAATGCCTCTTCCGGTGACGTATTCGGAAGCAGGATCACAAACTCATCGCCCCCCAGGCGCGCCGGTGTATCGGTTTTTCGGCTGGCGACGTGCAAAATTTTAGACACCGTCACCAGCAGCGTGTCCCCCACCTTATGACCGAATCGGTCATTCACCTCTTTAAAGTTATCGATATCGATAAACATCAAAGATGAAGCGTGGACAGCGTCGCGTAGCTTCTCTAGCTCATGCTGGATGCGCTTCTCCAGCAGGCGGCGATTGGCAATATCCAGCAGCGGATCCATCATCGCAATACGTTCCAGCTCGTGGCTCTTGTGGCGCAGCTTTTTGGCGATGTTATCCGTCAGCACGCTCAACGCCAGCACGTAGATAGCAATAAGCGGCAGCGTGGCAAGCAGCGTTCGCTGGGAGACCTCAGGCTCAAAAGCCATGCCCTGCGCCAGCCAGGCGGCGGCAAATACCGCTAGCATGGTCGCGCCAGCCTTACGCACAAGCGCAATCCCGCCCGCAGCAAGGCGATCGGCGATAAGAATGGTGGCAATCACCACGGAGGGAAGCGGGTTCACCGCCATCATGGCGATCCAGAAACCGCCTGCCGCCCCGTCAACAATCAGGTTGTGGTGTTCACACGTCAGGGGCTTTTGCGCTCGACGCGCGCGCAGAAAGGCGCAGGTCGGCCAGATAAAAGCGTTAGCGGCCAGCAGCACGATAAGCCAGCGCGGCTGGTGCTGCTCTAGCAGCACAGAGAGGATCGGAAAAAAGCACAGCAGCGTTCCGAGCATACGCATCAGATACATCCGTCTTACAAAACGCGTGCCGGTGATCTGTTCACTTCGTTT
This sequence comes from Pseudescherichia sp. L3, assembly GCF_024656065.1. Lineage (NCBI taxonomy): Bacteria > Pseudomonadati > Pseudomonadota > Gammaproteobacteria > Enterobacterales > Enterobacteriaceae > Pseudescherichia > Pseudescherichia sp. L3. Next base: position 1,209,500 of record NZ_JANKYC010000001.1, on the reverse strand, counting down.
GAGCTTGTTCGATCCAGTCATCGCGCAATGTTGTCCGCTACCTATACTCGGCTATGGTATTGGCGTTAAAAATAGGTGGCAAGCAATTTTATTCGTTATTTCAATCAATTCGCGGAAAATGTACTGGCAAAAGTGACAATGTCACACACTCTGCTGTTCCGTCTCATTGGTGAGGGATTCCGTAGGGCTCTGACCTTCCCGCGCGCTGGTGCGGTTGCGGCCTGCTTTTTTCGACTGGTAGAGATACTCATCCGCCTCAGCCAGCAGCTTATTGAAGCGCTCCGTGAGCTCCCATGACTGTGTTGTGCCGCTGCTTACGCCAATACTAACCGTCAGGAACAGCGTCTGCTGCTGCCAGCGGAACGGGTGGGCTTCCACGGCGCGCCGAATACGCTCTGCCAGCATAAATCCCTGATGAGGATCCTGCGTCGTGGCGACGACGGCAAACTCTTCGCCCCCCATCCGTGCAACGATCCCACTGTCGCCGACCGTCTGCTGTATCTTCTGTGCAAACGTCGTTAACACTCTGTCGCCGCACTCATGACCATAGCTGTCATTGATGTTTTTGAAGTAGTCGATATCCAGCAGCATAACCGTTAAATGTCGTGCCTCGGTCCTGCGTTCGCGGCCCAGCGCTTCATAGAGACCAGAGCGGGAGTAGACCCGGGTCAGAAAATCAAAGTCAGCGCGCAGCGACACCTGCTTCATCAGCGTATTGATAGCGTTAACGCTGACGCAGACAATAATTGGGCAGATGGCCATGGTGGCGATCCCCAGTCTCGCCGAGAACATGCGCGGCATTTGCAGCGGGCTGGCGACGAAGATGTTTATCGTGCCGTTGGCAACCAGGATAATTTCCAGCGCACCGGTCAAAAAGGTCAGCAGCGCAGTGGTCAGTAGCGAATAGCGAACCGCACACCAGATCAGCGCCGGGAGCGGGAAAAGAAGGCTGCCCGCCCCGCCGATCGCCACCGAGGCAACCAGTGACGTCACCAGGGCGGCAATCGGCAGCAGGTGCTCAACGCGAAACGGCATGACCCAACGCGGCCACGTCAGGGTGAGTACACAGGGCAGGATCAGCACGCCGGTAGAAAACTGCTCGCTAAACCAGTCGGCATAGAGCGGCCAGAAGGTGAGTTCGTCTATCCCCACCGACGCAAACGCCCCGACCAGCGCGCAGCCCAGCGCCCCCAGCAGACAGTAGTTAAAGATCCGCAGGGCGTTTATCGGCAAAGTGCGCCTCTCAGGCCGTTTTTTATCCCGCACAATTAGCAGCGCCACGGTGAGAATAAACACCATGTTCGACAGGTTGATCACCAGCGAGGTGGCTCCCCACGTAGTGGTCATGGCATCGTAAACCAGCATCGCCACGTAGCAGATGGCGTAGTTGTGCAGTCGGTTTAGCCAGCTATAGCGCGCAAAAACACCGGCCATCACCGCGTTCAACGGCCAGAACAGGGAGAGCTCCTCCACCAGCCTGAGCATCGCGCCGATAGAGTAGAAGAGCGTGGTCAGCAGAAAGATCATGACCGCGTTACGCCAGGGCCTCTCTTTATGGAACGGACGAAACGCGATGTTCAGTGGTGCAAGCATAGAATTCTGTCCCTGTAGATAAGGGTAATGACGCGGCAGGCCATCAGTAAACCGAACGTCCCAGCTGACGGCTGAGTGCTTCAAGCATAGCAATACCCGCCAGCGAGTTGCCTGCCTCATCAAGCTCCGGGCTCCAGACGCAGATGGCCATCTCATGGGGCACGATCGCCACAATCCCCCCTCCGACCCCGGACTTCGCCGGCAGGCCCACGCGCCAGGCAAACTCTCCCGCGCTCTGATACATGCCGCTGGTGGCCATCAGAGCATTAACCTGCCGCGACTGCAATGGGGAGATAACCGACCGGGTGAGATGGCGCGCACGCCCCTCGTCGGCGAGAAACAGGAAAGTCTTTGCCAGCTCGACGCAGCTCATCTTTAGGGCGCAGTAGTGGAAATAGTTCTGCAGCACCGTCGCTACGTCATTGTGAAAGTTACCAAAGGATTTCATAAGCCAGGCGATGGCCGCGTTACGCGCCGAGTGATCGAACTCAGACCGCGCCACACGGCTGTCGTAGGTGATATCGCTGACGTCGCTCAGCTGGCGAACCACCTCCAGCATCCGCTGACGCGGAGCGCTGAGACGGCTTTGCAGCATATCGCATACCACCAGCGCACCGGCGTTGATAAAGGGGTTTCGCGGCTTGCCCTGCTCAATTTCGAGCTGCAACAGCGAATTAAACGGGTGGCCGGAGGGATCTTTACCTACGCGCTGCCAAATCTCCTCCTCCTGATAGTGATCCATCGCCACCACCAGGCTCAGTACCTTCGAGATAGACTGAATAGAGAAGCGCTCGTCGGCGTCACCGGCCTGAAAGTGGCGGCCATCGATGGTACTCACCGCAATCGCCAGCTTGTTCGCCTCGACCGATGCCAGCGCTGGAATGTAGTCGGCTACCTTCCCCTGGCCGATTAAAGGCCGGACCTGAGTCAAAATAGACTCCAGCATGTCATTATTAATGACCGTCGCCACACTACACTCCTCACCGGCTAAAAAAGGCCTGCGAGTATATCAGGGGTCCGCCTGGAAATCAGGGGCCCGCCCGGAAAATGCTGCACAGAATAAGCTCGTGCAGATCAATAACTTTGTCAGCCAGGATGATATCCTTGATTTTGATATGCTTTACTTTCTCTTTGAAGAACCTTTAGCTAATTACATCGAGCCTGGTGAGACTCTTCGTAAAAACCCTTCTAAAACGGAGCAATTTCTGGGTGCAATCGAGAATCTTTAGACTAATCAGAAAAGTCATTTCTGAGTTATCCGGAGCGGTTGTTATCAGCGCCGTAGTTATAGGAATTTTCATCGCAATATTTGCGAATGAAGGGATTAGGCGTGTTATCGCTCCCGTTCTCGTCTTTATCGCTGGCCTGGTTGTTTACTGGTTGGCCTGGATGATTTCATCAAAAGAAGATCGGAGATAGGTAACTTAAAACGCATTGCAGCCACCTGTTTTCACGTGGCTCGCTATCAGAGCCACGCGGCGAGCGTCAGGCTGGAAGTCGAAAACGCGTTACCGCCTGCATAAGCTGTCGGGAGTCATCGTGCAACTGCTGTGACGCCTCGGCGGCGGTGCTCACCAGCTCGCCGGTGCGACGGGCGACCTGGTTCAGTCCGTGCAGCTGGCGCGTCATCTGATGAATGTTCTCTCCCTGGTTTAGCGTCGCCTGAGAGATATCATTCAGCAGGCCGCTGAGATGCCCCACCAGGCCGGTGACCTGCTGAAGATTGTTCTCCAGTCGGTTCACCGCCTGCGAGCCCGCCTCTATCCCCTGCAGCGAGTGCTGGATCAGGGTCTGGATTGTCTGCGTCGAGTGGCTGCTTTTGCGTGCCAGCAGCCCGACCTCTTTTGCCACCACCGCAAAGCCACGGCCATGGTTCCCCGCGTGGGCCGCCTCGATGGCCGCGTTAAGGGCCAGGATATTGGTCTGGAACGCTACGTTATCGATCAGCGCCACGATACCCCGCATCTCATCGGAGCGGGCCACAATCGCCTGCATAGATTCATTGACGGTATCCATCATTCTGTCGCCCCCGGCGGCGGCCTGACGGGCTTCGTCGGCGCGCTGGCTGGCGAGTTTCGCATAGCCGGTATTGCCCTCAACGTGAGACTCCAGCTCGGCAATGTTGGCCGTTACCTCGTCCAGCTCTTTTGCCTGGCGAGCCGACTGCTGATAGAGCTTCTGGTTACCCTGCGCCAGGCTATCGATATTGCTCACCATCGAGGCGGTGGCGTCGCTGACCTGCGTCACCAGCTGCTGGAGCCCCCGCTGCATGGCCTCAATGCTGACGCTGAGCTGGCCGATCTCCCGGTTAAAACAGGTCACCGGTGGCGGTGCCACAGAGAGATCCCCTGCCGCCAGCAGATTAATATGGGTAATGAGCCGCTTGAGCGGAGCGATCACCCAGCGCGACATGCCAAACCAGACGGCGATGGCGATAATCAGCAACAGGGCTGGCCCCAGAATAAACAGATATTGCAGATTGGCCAGGCGGGACATCAGCGTCTGCCTGCCCTCCTCTGCGCGCGCATCGCTGGCCGCGCGGAAGCGGGCAAAGTTATCGTTGAAGTCGGCCTGAAAAGCCTGCGCCGGGACGGCAAAGAAGGCATTGATGGACTGCGTGCGGGTCAACGCATCCGCCTGCTCTTTAATCGCGCCGTAGAAAAGCTGGTAGCTGTTTATCAGCCCCTCGTCTTCGGGTGGATTAAGCGCCCGCCACGCCTGCCAGCTCTTTTGCGACGTCGCCAGCGCCTGCTGGGCCTCGTCCATCAGGCTATGCCAGCTGCCCTCGGAGCCGGTGGCCTGATCCTGCATAAAATAGACACCCGCGCGGTTAAGCAGATCGCTGGCCGCCAGCAGGGCCACCCGCGCTTCATCAACCCTGGCTTGTTGCAGAAGCGCCTGCTGATTGAGTCGCTCATGATGCTGGGCGTCGTGGAGGGAGCGGGAGAGGAGAAGCGATGAGGAGATCTGAAGCGCAGAGAACAAGCCGATAATACACAATATCCCTGCCAGCAAGCCAAACTGCCGTGGCGTATCCCGGCGAAATACAGATGGAAAAATTTTAGTTAAGTTCATGATATTCTTCTGTAACTATTCTGCTGTAACCACACACTGCGCGTGAGTCTACGAAACAAAAATGACAGAACCATGACAATGCGGCACCACTGAATAAACAGTGGTGCCGCGTGGATTAACGATGACGCTTACAGACGATCTTTCCACACCGTCTGCACGTTGCAGAACTCACGCAGGCCGAAGTGGGACAGCTCGCGACCAAAGCCGCTCTTCTTCACGCCGCCGAACGCCACGCGGGCATCGCTGGCGCTATAGCCGTTGATAAACACCCCGCCGCACTCCAGACGCGCCGCCAGGGCGTTCGCCCGCGCTTCGTCCGCGCTGAAGACGGTGGCGGAGAGACCGAAGTCGCTGTCGTTAGCGAGCTGAAGGGCGTGCTCTGCGTCTTGCGCGACGGTAATGGTCGCCACCGGGCCAAACAACTCCTGACGGAATGCGGTCATCTCAGAGGTGACGCCGGTCAGCACCGTTGCCGGATAGTAGTTGCCCTCCCCGTTGATTTTCTCCCCACCCAGACGCAGCGTCGCGCCTTCGTTTAGGGTTGCCTCAACCTGAGCATGCAGCTCGTCGCGCAGATCGTAACGCGCCATTGGCCCAAGGTAGTTCTCTTCAACGTCCGGCGCGCCCAGCTTCAGCGCCGCGGCGGCGGCGACAAATTTTTCGGTAAAAGCGTCTGCCACGCCCGCCTCAACGATAAAGCGTTTCGCCGCGGCGCAGACCTGTCCGGTATTCTGGTAACGACCGGCAACTGCCGCTTTAACGGCCAGATCGAGCGAGGCGTCGTTCAGCACGATAAAGGGATCGGATCCGCCCAGCTCGAGCACGCATTTTTTCAGCGCCGCACCCGCCTGAGCACCGATGGCCGCCCCGGCACGGACGCTGCCGGTGACGGTCACGGCGGCAATGCGCGGATCGTTAATCGCCTGGCTTACGCCGTCATTGGTGGCATTCACCCAGCCAAAGACACCCGTCGGAATACCCGCCTCACGAAAAATATCGCCCAGCAGTTCGGCACAGCCCAGCACGTTCGGGGCATGTTTCAGTAGATAGCTGTTGCCCGCCAGCAGGATCGGCACCGCACCACGCAGCACCTGCCAGACCGGGAAGTTCCACGGCATCACCGCCAGGATAGCCCCCAGCGGACGGTACTCAATCACCGCCTTGTTATTCTCGACCTGGGTCGGCTCGCTCGCCAGCATCGCCGGGCCGTGCTCGGCGTACCAGTCGCAGAGGTTGGCGGATTTTGCCACTTCAGCCCGGGCTTGCAGAATAGGTTTACCCATCTCAGCGCTAATCAGCTGGGCCATCTTTTCGCCGTGCTGCCGCAGAACGGCCCCAACGTTACGCAGCCCCTGGGCGCGCTGCGCTACGCTCTGCGCCCGCCACTGCTGGAACCCCTGCTGCGCGGCGGCCAGAGAGGAGTCGACCTCTGCCGAGGTTGCCCACGGACGTGCCGAGAGCTGTTTTCCCGTTGCCGGATTGATGGATAGCGCGTGGGTTACTGATGAAATCGTCATTATTTGTCTCTCTACTTAAACAGGGAACTTGCTTTATCCTGGCCTACTCTGCTATTTCTGAAAAATGAATAATATTAACTTACCCATTCACAAATCGAGAACAGCATGGATTTAACCCAGCTTGAGATGTTCAACGCCGTGGCGCAGACCGGTAGCATTACCCAAGCCGCACAGCGGGTGCATCGGGTTCCGTCGAACCTGACAACGCGTATCCGCCAGCTTGAGGCGGATTTGGGGGTAGATCTCTTTATCCGAGAAAATCAGCGGCTACGTCTCTCTCCCGCCGGGCATAGCTTTTTACGCTACAGCCAGCAGATCCTTGATCTGGTAGATGAGGCGCGCAGCGTGGTCGCGGGTGACGAACCGCAGGGGCTGTTTTCGCTCGGCTCGCTGGAGAGCACGGCCGCCGTGCGTATTCCCCCTACCCTGGCCGACTTCAACCAGCGCTATCCTCGCATCCAGTTTGATCTTGCCACCGGCCCGTCGGGGACCATGATTGACGGCGTGGTGGAGGGTCGGCTCAGCGCAGCGTTCGTTGACGGCCCCTTGATGCACCCAGGGCTGGAGGGGATCCCGGTCTACCGGGAGGAGATGATGATCGTCGCCCCAGGCGGGCATGTGGCCATCAGCGACGCTACGCGGGTTAACGGCGCAAGCATTTACGCTTTTCGCGCTAACTGCTCCTACCGCCGTCATTTTGAGAGCTGGTTTAAGGCAGCCGGAGCCACGCCCGGCAAAATTCATGAGATGGAGTCCTACCACGGCATGCTGGCCTGTGTGGTTGCCGGGGCCGGGCTGGCACTGATGCCGCGCAGCATGCTGGAGAGTATGCCTGGCCATCATCAGGTTTCCGCCTGGCCGCTGGCCGAGGAGTGGCGCTGGCTGACCACCTGGCTAGTATGGCGTAGGGACGCAAAGAGCCGCCCGCTGGAGGCGTTTATCGCTCTGCTGCAAGAGCGACCGCAGACGTCATAGGATAATACAATAGATGTTTCAGGATGTTGCGTCGTTGACCCGCAAGGGATATTTTTAAGCAGTCGCCATTAACGGTTAACGGAAAAATAATGAATACCAAAGCCCGTAAGGTCATGATTATTGGTACCGGCAACGTCGGTGCGTCGGCTGCCTACGCCCTGCTCAATCAGAACATTGCCGAAGAGCTGATTCTGGTCGATCTCAACCGCGATCGCGTCGAGGGACACGCCCAGGATCTGGCAGATGCAGCAGCCTATATGCCAGGGATGATGGCTATCTCTACCCGTGACGTCAGCGAGTGCGCGGATGTCGATATCGCGGTGATCACCGTCTCCGGCGGGCCGCTCCAGCCCGGCCAGACCCGGCTGGACGAACTGACCAATACGGCCAAAATCGTCAAAAAGATCGTGCCACAGATGATGGCGAACGGCTTCAACGGCATCTTTCTGATCGCCACCAACCCGTGTGACATTATCACCTGGCAGGTATGGAAACTCTCTGGCCTGCCGCGTAATCAGGTGATTGGGACCGGCGTATGGCTGGATACGACCCGTCTGCGCCGCTCTCTCGCCCAATCGCTGGATATTGGCGCACAGAGTATCGATGCCTTTATCCTTGGTGAGCATGGCGATACTCAGTTTCCGGTCTGGTCTCACTCTTCGGTGTACGGTTCACCCATCGCCGAAGTCTACCGGCGCAAGACCGGTGAAGCGTTAGATCGTGAGCGTCTGGCGGAGCAGGTTCGCCGTCAGGGTTTTGATATCTACGCCCGTAAAGGCTGCACCGAGTACGGCATTGCCGGGACTATCGCCGAGATCTGCCGCAATATCTTCACCGGCAGCCACCGGGCGTTAGCCATCTCCTGCGTACTTGACGGAGAGTATGGCGCGAACAATATCGCCATCGGCGTGCCGGCGGTGCTGGCCCAGAACGGCGTCCAGCAGATTATCGAATTGCAGCTGGCTGAGGATGAGCAGGCGAAGTTCCAACACTCGGCAAGCGTCATTGCCGCAAACATCGCCCGCCTGCCTTAATCGTTGTCGATTGTCGTTAGCCTGCCGCACCACGACGCACCAACAGCAGCGTCAGGCTAAACGACATTACCAGCGAGATCAGTACGCCGGAGATGGCATACGGGAACCACGGGCCGATGTAGGCTGGCAGGCTGAAGATGCTGGAAAGAATGTAGCCAAACAGCCGCACACCAAAGAAAGCGATAAACGCCGACGCCACGCTGCTGGCAATCGTCGCGGCAATAAACGCACGTTTCTCTTTAGTCAGTACGCCAAACAGCGCCGGTTCAGTGATGCCCAGCAGCGCGGAGATGGCCGCTGACAGCGTCACGGTGCGATCGTCGCGATGACGATTCTGGAACCAGATAGCGAAGGTCGCCCCGGCAATGGCCATGTTTGCCATGCACATCATCGGCATTAGCATGTCGTAGCCATGTTCGCTGAAGTTTTGCAGGGCAATAGGCGTCATCGCATGGTGCATGCCGGTGAGGATCGCCACCGGACGGATCGCGCCCACGATTAACCCTGCCAGCACCGATGAGGTGTCAAACAGGCCCTGAATACACCACGCCAGGCCTTTGCCCAGCCAGATGCCTACCGGACCAATCACCACTAACGCCACCAGCGCAGTGATAAACAGCGTCAGCGTCGGCGTAAACACCGTTCTCAGCACCTCCGGCATGACGCGATCCACCGCGCGATGGATATAGCTCAGCGCCAGCACCGAGAAGATGACCGGAATGACGCTGGAGGCGTAGTTGAATATCGACACCGGCAGCACACCGGCAAACCAGTAGGCCTGCACCGCCCCCGGCGCACCGCTCGACAGCTGCTTAGCCGCCTCAATCAGGGAGGGATACATCAGGCAGGCCACCACGGCTGCCGCTAAATATTCGTTGGTTTTAAACATTTTGGCGGCGGATACCGCAAGGAAAAACGGCAGGAACCAGAACACGCCGCTGGCGATCATATCGATCACCATCACGGTGTCGCTTTTTGCTGACAGCAGATTCATGGCAATGAAACCGGCCAGCAAGCCTTTGATCATCCCTGCACCCGCGATAGCCGGTACGATAGGGCCAAACACGCCGGACACCGTGTCCATAAACAGCGAGATTAAGCCTTTTTTGGCTTTGCCAGGCGCTTCGCCGGTTGGCTCAGCGGTTACCTCGCCGCCGATCTGTTGATACCACTGATTCACCTGCGGGCCGATAATCACCTGATACTGCTCGCTTTGCAGCTGTGCGCCCAGCACGCCAGGAAGCTGGGTCACGGCCTGTTGATTGATCTTCCCCTCATCCACCAGATCGAAGCGCAGACGGGTCATGCAGTGCCAGACTTTATTGATATTTTCTCGACCGCCAACGCCTTGAATTAGCGCGTTGATGATGGCTGGATTACTCATTTGCTGGCTCCTTATCTGCCTTGGTGACGGCATGTTCAATGCTGAAGAAGTCTACGACAAGGCGGCAGCGATAAACAGACCAATAAAAAGTGATAATGCTCACATAACCCTTACAGAAAGGTGCTGGGAGCAGCAATAAGGTAGAATTGGTCTGGTTTTTTTATCAATTACCAACCCTGCACGGACCAAAATAAAGTGCTGGAAATCGGTAAATAAGAGCAGGAATAATAGTCCCCGCAATCTGCTTTCAGTCAGCCGTCAGGAGCGACCATGACACCCACTTTAATCACCAACGTTGAATGTTTCATCACCCGCCCCGATCGCCACAACCTGGTGCTGGTCAAAGTCACCACCGATAAGAGTATCGTTGGTTATGGCTGCGCCACGTTTCAGCAGCGGCCGCTGGCGGTCAAAACCATGGTGGATGAGTACCTGAAACCGCTGTTGATGGGGCGCGATGGCAACCACATCGAAGATCTGTGGCAGATGATGCAGGTAAACGCCTACTGGCGAAATGGTCCGGTGATGAACAACGCTATCGCGGGCGTGGATATGGCGCTGTGGGATATCAAAGGCCAGCTGGCGGGCATGCCGCTCTACCAGCTGTTCGGGGGGAAATCGAAGGACGCGATTGCGGTTTACAGTCATGCTGCCGGTGAAAGCATGGATGAACTCTATCCGCAGGTAGACGCTCTGCTCTCACAAGGTTATCGCTACATTCGCTGCCAGCTCGGTTTTTACGGCGGCACGCCGCAGGATCTGCATGCTACACGCGAACCCACGGCGGGCGCCTATTACGATCAGGACGAATACATGGCGAATACTATCGCTATGTTTAAAGCCCTGCGCGAGAAGTACGGCCACCGTTTTCATATTCTACATGACGTGCATGAGCGGCTTTTTCCGCAGCAGGCGATTCAGCTGGCGAAGGCGCTGGAGCCTTATCAGCCCTGGTTTTTGGAAGATATCGTGTCGCCGCAGCAGAGCGGTTGGTTAGCGCAGATCCGGGCGCACAGCAGCGTGCCGCTGGCGATGGGCGAGCTGTTTAACAACCCGGCCGAGTGGCACGATTTGATCGTTAACCGGCAGATCGATTTTATTCGCTGCCATGTGTCGCAAATCGGCGGCATTACCCCAGCGCTCAAGCTGGCGGTGCTGTGCCAGGCCTTTGGCGTGCGGCTGGCGTGGCATGGGCCGCCGGATATGACCCCCGTCGGCGTGGCGGTGAATACCCATCTTAATATTCACCTGCATAACGCAGCGATTCAGGAGTTCATTCCGCCGCAGGCGAATACCCTGGCGGTGTTCCCCAACGCACCGCAGGCGGAGGGCGGGTATATGTATCCGCTCGATCGTCCGGGCATGGGTATACAGGTTGATGAAGCGGCGCTGGCGCGTTTCCCGCTGGTCTATCGTCCACACGAATGGACGCAAAGCCGCCTGCCCAACGGGGCGATGCACACGCCTTAACTGCCGCTGCGAAAGCGCAGGTTGTCGGCATTGAACGGCGTAACGTAGGTACATTCGTAATGAATGTCGATCACCTCGCTTAAGATCCACACCTCGCTGCCGGAAAGTATGCCGCGATTGGTTATTTTCATGGCAGGCGTGCCGCGTTTGCAGCCCAGCAGCGCGGCCTGGGCTTTGTCCACCGCCACCGCCTGATAGTGGGTGAGGAAGTGGGACAGCGTCAGGCCTTTGCCGATCGCATAACGTTGCAGTGAGCTTTCAATTGCCTGCTGATTGAGGTCAGGAAAGCGCGCCAGCGGCAGGCTGGAGGTTTCAATCTGCGTGCAGCGATCGTCCACGTAGCGCAGGCGGCAGAAGTACCATAGCCACTCATTTTCCCCGATGCCAAATACCTGCTGCTGCTCCTTGCTGGGCAGCCGTTTATGCAGGCTGAGCAGGCGATAGCGCATTTGGTCAAAGCGTTTTTCGGTGATGGAGTTATAAACCAGCGGATTGCTGCGTGCGTTTTCGCTGACGTAAATACCCGAGCCCTGCACGATACGAATAATGCCGATGCTGACCAGCTTTTTTAAGGCTTCCCGCACGGTGTAGCGCGAAACGCCATACTCTTCGGCGAGTTCGCGCTCGGCGGGTAATTTATGTAACGGCTCGCTGGCCGTCTGGAAGATCTTGCTAAGCAGATCCTGAGTAATAAATTCCCGTTTTTTCATGGTGTCCATCAAGGTTAGGGAAAAACGCGTGCTTACTACGGGTTTAAAATGAGATCTAAATCACAAAATGGTTGTGTTTTCGCCAGTGAACGTTTTAAGATCGCCCCATCTTTTCCCCTCGTCAACACTACTATAACCTTATGACAACGAACACTGTTTCACGCAAAGTTGCGTGGCTGCGCGTCGTGACGTTGGCCGTTGCGGCTTTCATCTTCAATACCACTGAATTTGTTCCTGTCGGGCTGCTCTCTGACATCGCCGATAGCTTCGGCATGCAAACCCCGGAAGTGGGCATTATGCTCACTATCTATGCCTGGGTTGTGGCGCTGCTGTCGCTGCCGTTTATGCTGCTCACCAGCCAGGTAGAGCGGCGCAAGCTGCTGATCGTACTGTTTGTGCTGTTTATTGCCAGCCACGTGCTCTCCTTCCTGGCGTGGAACTTTACCGTGCTGGTCGTAAGCCGGATTGGCATTGCCTTCGCGCATGCTATTTTCTGGTCGATCACCGCCTCGCTCGCCATTCGCGTGGCACCGCCGGGCAAGCGCGCCCAGGCGCTTAGCCTGCTGGCTACCGGCACGGCGCTGGCGATGGTGCTCGGGCTGCCGATAGGCCGGATCGTCGGGCAGTACTTCGGCTGGCGCACTACCTTCTTTATCATTGGCGTTGGGGCGCTGATCACCCTGCTCTGCCTGGCGAAGCTGCTGCCGAAGCTGCCAAGCGAACACTCCGGCTCGCTGAAAAGCCTGCCGCAGCTGGTTCGTCGCCCGGCGCTGATGAGCATCTACCTGCTGACGGTAGTGGTGGTAACCGCGCACTACACCGCCTATAGCTATATCGAGCCGTTTGTGCAGCACGTGGCGGGACTGAGCGCCAGCTTCGCTACCGTCCTGCTGCTGATTCTTGGCGGCGCAGGGATCATCGGCAGCATCCTGTTTGGCAAGCTGGGCAACCTGCATGCGTCGACGCTGGTGAGCGGTGCCATTGCTGTCCTGACCCTCTCGCTGGTGCTGATGCTCCCCGCCTCGCACAGCACAACGTACCTCGCCGTGCTCGGCGTATTCTGGGGCATTGCGATTATGATCATCGGCCTCGGTATGCAGGTGAAGGTTCTGTCGCTGGCGCCGGACGCCACTGACGTGGCGATGTCGCTCTTCTCAGGCATCTTTAACCTCGGCATTGGCGCGGGCGCGCTGGTGGGTAACCAGGTGAGCCTGCACTGGTCGATGGCGAACGTGGGTTACGTGGGCGCAGTTCCCGCGCTGGCGGCGCTGGTGTGGTCGGTGGTGATATTCCGCCGCTGGCCCACGGTGTTGGAAGAGCAGCCCCAATAGCGTTTACGCCGGGCGTTGCTGCTACGAAAGTGGGTAGCTGGAGATAATCTCCAGCACCCCGTTAATAATAAACTGCACCCCCATGCAGACCAGCAGAAAGCCCATCAGCCGGGAGATGGCCTCAATACCGCTTTTACCCACCAGCCGCATCACCGCACCCGAACTGCGCAGACACCCCCAAAGGATCACCGACACAAGCAGGAAAATCAGCGGCGGCGCAGCCAGGATCACCCAATCCGGAAAGGTTGAACTGTGACGCAGGGTGGAAGCCGAGCTGATGATCATCGCGATGGTTCCCGGCCCGGCGGTGCTGGGCATCGCCAGAGGCACGAACGCGATATTGGCGTCGGGCTCCTCTATCAGCTCCGCCGTTTTGCTCTTCGCCTCCGGCGACTCATGTGCTTTCTGCTGGGGAAAGAGCATCCGGAAGCCGATAAAGGCGACGATCAGTCCCCCGGCGATCCGCAGCCCCGGAATCGAGATACCGAAGGTATTCATCACCACCTGCCCGGCATACCAGGCAACCATCATAATGGCAAATACGTAGACCGACGCCATCAGCGACTGACGGTTACGTTCGGCAGCATTCATATTGCCCGCCAGGCCAAGAAATAGCGCGACGGTGGTTAATGGGTTTGCCAGCGGCAGCAACACCACTAGCCCTAATCCAATTGCTCTGAACAGATCCTGCATAAGGTGCACTCCGTGAAGCGGATAGTTGACGACTATTATATGCGCAAAGCCCCTGCGCGTGCAGAGGACAATACGCTAAGCCAATGTATAACTTACAGTTATTAATTTATTAGTTATTGCTAAAAAATTGGTACGTGAAACGTTTTAGCAAATTGTGGCATAAGCTAATGCATTCAGTTGACTTATAGTTGCCCCGGCAATAATATCTGCCGTGACTAATCTACTTGCCGGGGCAACCATCGTGAAAAGCACCAGTGACTTGTTCAACGAAATCATCCCACTGGGCCGCTTGATCCACATGGTCAACCAGAAAAAAGATCGCTTATTAAACGATTACCTTTCGCCGCTGGATATCACGGCGACGCAGTTTAAGGTGCTCTGCTCTATCCGCTGCGCGACCTGCATCACGCCGGTGGAGCTAAAAAAAGTGCTGTCTGTCGATCTCGGGGCACTTACCCGCATGCTGGATCGACTGGTATGCAAAGGCTGGATTGAGCGCCAGCCTAATCCGCATGACAAGCGCGGCGTGCTGATCCAGCTTACCGCTGACGGCGCAGCGCTTTGTGAGCAAGGCCATAAATTAGTGGGGCAAGACCTGCATCAGGAACTAACAAAAAACTTAACGGCAGATGAAGTGGCAACCCTTGAGTACTTGCTCAAGAAAATACTGCCGTAAACAGAAGAGGTATAATGATGTCCAGACGCAATAATGACGCCATTACTATTCATAGCATATTGGACTGGATCGAGGATAACCTGGAGTCACCGCTGTCGCTGGAGAAAGTCTCCGAGCGTTCGGGTTATTCAAAATGGCACCTGCAACGGATGTTTAAGAAAGAGACCGGGCACTCATTAGGTCACTATATCCGCAGCCGCAAGCTTACTGAAATCGCACAGAAGCTTAAGCAGAGCAACGAGCCGATTCTCTACCTGGCAGAGCGCTACGGCTTTGAGTCACAGCAGACGTTGACCCGAACCTTTAAAAACTATTTCGACGTGCCGCCGCATAAGTATCGCATGACCAATATGCACGGTGAGACCCGTTATCTGCTGCCGTTAAACCATTACAACTGTTAATCGCCTGTATTTAGACGTATCGAGGAAATCATGAAGTTTACCGTCTCCGCCGCCCTTACCCTGCTGGCGCTGTTTTCTGGCTATAGCAATGCGGAGCAGCAGCACCCTGGCGAACAAAACCAGCGCGACGCGATGATTATGCCTTCCGCCCATGACCAGTCACCGTTTGACTTAAACCATATGGGTTCCGGAAGTGATAAATCCGACGAGTTAGGCGTGCCCTATTACAACTAAGCACGGCTAATACGTTCTTGCCCCGCCCTGTGCGGGGCTTTTTTTACCGTGCGGCGACCGACGGCCTCAGACGAAAGCCAAAGATATTGATATACAATCCAGCCATGATCAGCGCAGCGCCGAGTAGCTGCAGACCATTCAGCGTCTCATCCAGTAACAGCGCGGCGCTGGCCATGCCTACCACTGGCACCAGCAGCGAGAGCGGCGCCACGCGCCAGGTTTCGTAACGCCCGAGCAGCGTTCCCCAGATCCCGTAGCCAATGATGGTGGCGACAAACGCCAGGTAGATCAGTGAGAGCACGGTGGTGATATCAATCTGCACCAGACTTTGCACCATCAGCGCCGGGCCATCGAAGATCAGCGAGGCGACCAAGAAGGGCACCACCGGGATCAGCGCGCTCCAGACCACCAGCGACATCACCGCCGGGCGTGATGAATGCTGCATGATCTTTTTGTTGAAGATATTCCCGCAGGCCCAGCTGAAGGCGGCCGCCAGAGTGAGCATAAAGCCCAGCACGGTCACGTTCTGACCGCTGAGGCTGGATTCCGCCAGCACCAGCACGCCAAACACCGCCAGCGTAATTCCCAGCACCTGCTTCAGCTGAAGCCGCTCGCCGAAGGTAGCCGCGCCGAGAAGGATGGTAAAGAATGCCTGCGCCTGCAAGACCAGCGAGGCCAGTCCGGTGGGCATGCCAAACTTAATCGCGCTAAACAGAAAGGCAAACTGACCAAAGCTGATGGTCAGGCCGTAGCCCAGCAGCAGACGCAGCGGCACCTTTGGCCGGGCGACGAACAGCAGCGCCGGAAAGGCCACCAGCACAAAACGCAGACCTGCCAACATTAGGGGGGGCATATTGTGCAGCCCGACCTTAATGACGACAAAATTAAGTCCCCACACTACTACTACCAGCAATGCCAGCAGTCCGTCTTTCCGCGTCATACCTGCCCCTGAAGTTTAAGCTTTTGTAAAAATGTTACGTTATCGTAAAAATATGTCTAGAGACAGATCACAATATTCGGTAGGTCAGCGTGTGCGATGCGAGAAATGTGGTCGCTATACAGTGCGCGTTTAGCGTGGTATTGCTGATAGTGAACGCAAAAAATAGAAAACAATGCACTGTCGGATACAACATGATCACATCTCAGCAACGCTCCATCATCGCACTGCTCGCCTCATCACTGCTGTTAACCATCGGTCGTGGCGCTACGCTGCCGTTTATGACCATCTACCTCAATAGCCAATACGGTATGGCGGTTGATCGGGTCGGGTTGGCCATGACCGTGGCCATGACCGTCGGCGTCTTCTTTAGCCTCGGCTTCGGCATTCTTGCCGATAAGTTTGATAAGAAGCGCTACATGCTCATTGCCATCACCATCTTCGTGCTCAGTTTTATCGGCATTCCCCTGAGTCATAATGCGGTGCTGGTGGTGATCTTCTTCTCCATTATCAACTGCGCCTACTCGGTCTTCGCCACCGTTGTCAAAGCCTACTTCTCCGATACGCTGGCGCCGGCAGCGAAGTCAAAAGTGTTCTCGCTAAACTACTCGTTTCTCAATATCGGCTGGACGATTGGCCCGCCGCTGGGCACCCTGCTGGTGATGCAGAGCAGCCAGCTGCCTTTCTGGCTGGCGGCGGCGTGCGCTGCCTTCCCGCTGGTGTTTATTCAGCTCTGGGTTCAGCGCGTCATGGTGAAACGCGAAGAGGAAACCCTCCAGCCCTGGTCACCGTCGCTTTTGCTTCATGATAAAGCCCTGCTGTGGTTTACCCTCTCCGGCGTGCTGGCCTCGTTCGTCAGTGGCTCCTTTGCCTCCTGTATTTCGCAGTACGTCATGGCGGTGGCCGATAACGCCTTTGCGCAGAAGGTGGTGGCGCTGGTTCTGCCGGTGAATGCGGTTATCGTGGTCATGTTCCAGTACGTGATTGGCCGCACGCTGCGAGCCAACAATATCCGCCCGATGATGGCCGTCGGCACGCTCTGCTTTGTCCTTGGCCTGCTGGGCTTTATGATCTCTGGCAGCCAGCTTTGGCTGTGGGGGCTGTCAGCCGCCGTGTTCACTATTGGGGAGATCATTTATGCTCCGGGCGAGTACATGCTGATCGACCATATCGCCCCGCCGGGTATGAAGGCGAGCTATTTCTCAGCTCAGGCCCTCGGCTGGCTTGGCGCGGCCATGAACCCACTGGCCACCGGCATTATTCTGACTACCCTACCGGGCTGGACGCTGTTTGCCATTTTGGCAGCAACGATTGTTTTCGCCTGGCTGATGATGCTGCGCGGAATGCAGATCAGGCCGTGGGACAGCGGACTCAGTGCGGCAAAAGCATAAAAAAAGGGGCAGGAAATCTGCCCCTCTTAACAATTACCAGACCTGTTCGGCAATGCGCGTCACCAGGCGCACCTTGTCCCACTGCTGGGCTTCGGTCAGGCTGTTGCCCTCTTCCGTAGAGGCGAAGCCGCACTGCGGGCTGAGGCAGATCTGATTGATATCCACATACTGCGCCGCTTCCTTGATGCGCGCCTCAATTCCTTCCGGGTTTTCCAGCTCGCCATTTTTCGTGGTAATCAGCCCCAACACCACCTGCTGCTTACCGGGGCGGATAAAGCGCAGCGGAGCGAAGTCGCCGGAGCGATCGTTGTCATACTCCAGGAAGAAGGCGTCGACATTGACCTGGCCGAAGAGCACCTCAGCCACCGGCTCGTAGCCGCCTTCGGAGATCCAGGTCGAGCGGAAGTTACCGCGGCATACGTGCAGACCGATAGTTAAATCCTCCGGCTTGCCCTCCAGCGCCTTGTTCAGTACCCGGGCGTAGATGCGTGCCAGTTCATCAGGATCTTCACCGCGCTCGCGGACCTGACGGCGCTGATCGTCTGAGCAGAGGTAAGCCCAGACCGTGTCGTCAAGCTGCAGGTAACGGCAGCCTGCTTCATAGAATGCGTGAATTGCATCGCGCCATGTGGTCGCCAGATCGTCAAAGTAGGCGTCCAGCTCCGGGTAGACCGTGCTGTCGATATCTTTCCGGCCACCGCGGAAGTGCAGCACGCTCGGGCTGGGGATCGTCATCTTCGGCTGGGCGCTGCCGCTAATGCTCTGCAGGAAGCGGAAGTCTTCCAGCATCGGATGATCGCCGAAGCCCAGCTTGCCGGTCACGCGCACGCCGTGGGCTTTGGTCTGGACACCGTTGAACTGAATACCCGCCTCGGAATCATAACGCTCTACGCCCTGCAGGCCATCAAAGAAGTCAAAGTGCCACCAGGCGCGACGGAATTCGCCGTCGGTGACCACGTGCAGACCGCAGGCGCACTGCTGCTCAACTACCTCACGGATCGCGCTGTCTTCAACTGCCCGCAGTTGGCCAGCATCGATTTCCCCCGCAGCAAACTGAATGCGTGCCTGCTTAATTGCATCGGGACGCAGGAAACTGCCGACAACATCGGCGCGGAACGGGGAGTGGTGACGCTGCATGGTGATCTCCTTGCCGTCGGGCAATGATAACCCGGCGTGATAGTTCATGATTTAAACGATTTAGCCTTCTGGACGGCTACATGTCTAAAAATATGTCACACTCCTCGCCGCGATGCAACCG
Source organism: Pseudescherichia sp. L3 (assembly GCF_024656065.1). Taxonomy (NCBI): domain Bacteria; kingdom Pseudomonadati; phylum Pseudomonadota; class Gammaproteobacteria; order Enterobacterales; family Enterobacteriaceae; genus Pseudescherichia; species Pseudescherichia sp. L3. The sequence continues at coordinate 1,190,821 of NZ_JANKYC010000001.1, read as the reverse complement.
AGAATAATTCACGTAACGTGAAAAATGCTCATGTTGCTAACGCTAATCACCGCTGGCGAAGGAGTAGCCCTCATCTTCCCAGCCGGTGATACCGCCTATCATGATCTTGACTGGCAGGCCCAGCTTCGCCAGTTTCAGCGCGGCACGATCGGCACCGTTGCAGTGTGGCCCGGCGCAGTAGACAACGAACAGCGTCCCAGTGGGCCACTCACGCATCTTCTCCTCGGTCATCTGACTATGCGGAAGGTGCACCGCGCCAGGCAGATGGCGTTTAGCAAAGGCCTCAGCGCTGCCAACCACGTGCAGCAAGGCGAAATCCTGCTGCTGGTGGGTTAACGCATGGTGGACATCGGCGCAGTCGGTTTCAACGCTCAGGCGCTGTTGAAAATGCGCAACGGCCTGCGCTGGGGAGGCAGCGAGAAATTCGCTTACGTAGCTCATGGTAGTTTCTCCTTGGTTGTGTTAACACTAAGCTAACCTAAACTTCATCGACCCACCGCCTACCGCTATGCCAGAAAACGCCAGGATAATGACAACCTTACCTTCCACCAGACCGCTGGTCGTGGTGGTTGCCTACGATGACCTCTGCACGTTTGAATTCGGCATCGCCGTGGAGATATTTGGCCTGCCGCGCCCTGAACTGGGGGAGAACTGGTACCGTTTTGCCGTGGCGTCGGTAGAGGAAGGTGAATTGCGTGCCACCGGGGGTGTCCGGCTGGTAGCCGACGGTGGCCTGGGGCTGCTGGCACAGGCCGATACCATCATTATCCCTGGCTGGCGCGGCGCGGATAGCCCGGTCCCGGAGGCGTTGTGTCAGGCACTGCGCGAGGCCAATGGGCGCGGCTGTCGAATGATGTCCATCTGTTCCGGGGTTTTTGTGCTGGCGGCCGCCGGACTGCTTAACGGCAAGCGTGCCACAACCCACTGGCGCTATACGCCTCTGCTGCGGGAGCGCTATCCCGCCATCGAGGTGCTTGATGACGCGCTCTACTATCATGAGGGGAGCGTGCTGACGTCGGCAGGCAGCGCGGCGGGTATCGATCTCTGCTTGCATCTGGTGCGCCTCGACTACGGCACCGACGTCGCCAATAACGTTGCCCGCCGGCTGGTCGTTCAGCCCCATCGCGACGGCTCGCAAAGTCAGCAGATCGTTCGGCCAGTCGCCAGATCGCGAGAGAGCCAGCGGCTTGGACAGGTGTTCGATTATCTTCACCGTCAGCTTGCCGCCACGCACTCGGTGGCCTCCCTTGCGAAGCTCGCTGGCATGAGTCCCCGCACCTTTTTGCGTCGTTTTGATGAGGCAACCGGAACCACGCCGGCACGCTGGATCCTACAGGAGCGTCTGGCGCGCGCCCGGACGCTGCTGGCTAACGCCGATCTCAGTATGGAGGAGGTGGCAGCCCAGGCAGGGTTTGCTACCGCCGCCTCGTTGCGCCATCATTTTCGCCAGCGTTTCGCCCTCTCCCCACGGGAGTATCGTAAAAATCAGGCATAAAAAAACCGCCAGTGATACTGGCGGTAAATGCTTGCATGGATAGATCTATTTTGTTCTGTACCTTATTCCGGGGTTCATTATTCGGAATAGCGGATCGGCACTATCATCGCACAGCGTTTCTTAACAAAGGTTAAACAGCACGGCATGTAGGCCCGGTAAGCGTGGCGCCACCGGGCGGAGAGATGTTAACCCCGCAACGCCGGGTGGCGGCTACGCCTTACCCGGCCTACCGGCTTTCCCGCCAGGCTTTAATCATCTCTTTAGTGACTTCATCTTTATAACAAACAGGTGAATAGCCCCCGGCCTTGCTCCAGGCGCTCCGCTTGCCGCATGAGCTGCCGTTGCGCGCTCGGTTAAATGGGCAAGCGCAGGTACCGGGATACTCGGCAATAGACTCTTTAATAATATTTTCTTTTATTTGGGCATCGGAAATAGCGGGACCTTTGGCGAGCGCAGTGCCGCCTGCAACAAAGGCTATGCCAGCCAGCAGGCTGACTAAGCGTCGAGTTTTAAACATAGAGGTTGCTCTGTAGACAAGAGAGCATCAACAATAAAACGGCATCAATTAACAAATATTGATTAATGACAAAAGATACATTCGCTTTATGAAAACAGGTAGGCCTGATAAGCGCAGCGCCATCAGGCAATGACACATTACCGGGTGAAAACTGCGCCTGGCCTGTTTTGGCGGACCCTACCCTTTTTGTACACCGGTATCGATCTTCAGATAGCGCATCAGACCCATAGTCGCGCTCTTTTTCGCTTCGTCGTTCACTGCGACCAGATAGTAGTCCGTCGCGACCGCATAAGGGGCTTTATCTGCTGGATAGACCGCGTACTTCAACACCAGCTTACCACCACGACGTTGACACTCCATATCCCAATGGCCCTGTTGTGCTGGCGAGATGCCGCACTTCCCCGGACCGTAGCTGTTGGAGAGATAGGAGTCGACGCGAGATTCAGCTTTCGTAATGTAAGCGGGTTTATTATTGTACATAAAACCGGTACACACCGCGCCAGCCACAATGAGGAGCGGTAACGATAACAGCATTTTTCTTTTCATTTTGACTACCTAATTTTCTCACAGAAACCACCGCGACTAGTATTAGTCCTAAAAAAGGAAAATGTAACTACCTTTATTAGCGGTTTAGGCAACATCTTATTCCATCAGGTCTATTAATAGGCCGTCTTTGTGACAATAGAGTGAATACCAGGGCAGCAAAAAGCCGCCCGTAGGCGGCTGTTCTTAGAGAGGCCTTGTACGATCGGGATCGTCAATATCGGGGTCATCGATATCAGGATCGTCGAAATCGGGATCGTCAGGGTCAATGGGGTCGATATCATCTGGCGGATAACGGTCGGGATCGTCCCGGTCCGGTCTGTCAGAAGGTAACGGGTCAAGAATATCGGGGCGTTCGGACATAGGACCTCCAGCACGATAAACGGCAGTAAAGGATGTTAGCGAAGCGCTATTTTTTATCCTGTTTTGGCTTTTTGGTGTCGGACCCAGACTTCTTGTCAGAATTTTTTTGCTGATCTTTTGAAACGTTCAGATTAACGCTTTTCATGGGTAACTCCAGGTAGGATGGCAGCTTTTGCTGCACCTGGAGTATAGGTAAGCTTTATCAATACCACCAGCGAGGCGGCAAGGCCTCAGCCGGGCCAGTTCAGGGTCTGACTCTGGACAATGCCTGCCCTGAAACTACGTTTTCATCTCTCATCACGCTGCGCAACTCTCCTTTAAGCCAGCTCAGAGGCATATCGTTATCACTACGCTTATGCCAAAGCAGCGAAAAAGCTATCTCTGGAGTTTCAACCGGAACAGGGCTGCAGCATAAACCGTAATGGGCAACCCAGTCGTCGGCCAGTCCGGCGGGAACGGTGGCTAGCGCGGGGATGCGCGACAGCAGCGGTGGCAAAGAGGAAAAGTGCGGCGTCACGTAGCGAATCGAACGTGCTTTTCCTAATGCCGATAGCCGGGTATCAATGGCGCTCCAGGCCGCCCCACGATAGGAAACCAGAACATGTTCATGCGCCACGTAATTTTCCAGCGTCAGCGGCACGGGGAGTGAAAGCTGTTCGGGGTGCCACAGCGTACAAAAGCTGTGTGACACCAGCTTCTCGCGCCGCAACGTGGCTGGCGTATTTTCACCAACCGAAATCGCAAGCTCTATCTCCCCTCGTGCAACGAGTTCCACATCCCGGAATGGGTCACTGGCAATGACCTTAATCGTTATGCCTGGCGCGTCGCGCATGATGCGGGCATACAATGCCGGCATCAGCCAGCGTTCAACCCAGTCGCTCATCCCCAGCCGTAAAACATGGGTCGCCTCTGAAGGCGTAAAAGATGCAGGCTGAAAAAGCACACTCTGCATCTGCTCCATCAACGGACCCAGCTCAGCGATCAGCGCTTCAGCGCGAGCGGTCGCCTCCATGCCCTGTGCCGTGCGCACAAATAGCGGATCGTTAAACATTGTCCGTAACCGGGACAGAGCCTGGCTCACTGCCGGCTGACCCAGATGAAGCTTTTGTGCGGCACGAGACACACTGCCTTCCCGCTTAAGAACTAACAGCACAGTCAGCAGATTAAGATCTACTCGATGAAAATCATTTTCCTTGATAGTGAACATCAGTTTAATCAATTTGAGTGATAACAGTGAAGTAAGGATAGTGCTGGCTACGTTCTGTTAATACTTTCTGGAAGGATTTTTATGAAAATTATTCTGATGCTGGTTGCTTCACTCATCATTTCAAGCCCGGCGCTGGCTGCAGAACAGGCCACAGCCTGGGATCAACAGGCTCCAGGTTACTACCGCATGATGCTGGGAAAATTGCGGATTACTGCTGTCTCCGACGGCACGGTTACTGTTCCCCTAAACACCTTACTGACCAATATTTCACCTGAAAAACTGCAACAGGCAATGGCCAGGGATGCCATGACACCGCAGGCTGAGACATCGATTAACGCCTACGTTATCGATGATGGCAAAAAGCGTATCTTAGTCGATACAGGTGCAGGAGAACTTTTCGGTCATAATGGCGGTCATCTGGTGACAAACCTTGCCGCAGCTGGTTATCCCGCAGAGTCGATCGATGTCGTTCTCCTGACACATATTCATGCCGATCATTCAGGTGGTGTCTCGCTTGCTGGAAAACCAGCGTTTCCAAAGGCTGAGGTCTATGTGGATAAGCGAGATGTCGATTTCTGGCTTAACCCGGCGAACGTCAGCAGGGTTGAGGCCAGCCAGGCGCATACCTTTGCAGAAAGTGAACATACCCTTCGGCCTGTCATCAGTGCGGGCCTGTTGAGAACGTTCATTGCGCCGGCAATGTTACCGGGAGGCATACAGGCTGAGTCAACGGCAGGCCACACGCCGGGCAGCGTACTTTATCGTGTAGAGAGTGAAGGCCAGACGCTGGTGCTATGGGGAGATATCATTCATGCCAAAGCGGTGCAAATGCCCGAGCCAGAGGTAGCAATCCACTTTGATGTCAACCAGAAGCAGGCTATCGCTACCAGGGGAAAAATATTAAAGCAGGCTGCAGATGAAGGCTATTGGGTTGCTGCAGCGCATATCGCCTTTCCTGGACTGGGTCACGTGCAGCATGAGGGTAAGGCCTACCGGTGGGTACCTGGGAATTACACAACCCAGCTCGGCCATTAAACTTTTAGCGCAACTAACCTGTTCCCTCTTATTCAAGGCATTTCGATCTAAGCGAGGATTTTAGGGAAGAAAAAAACCGGGCATCGCGCCCGGTTCTGTTTCCAGCCTGAATACGCTCTAGGCGCTCAACCCGCGATTCACCAGCATTGGTTCAATCTTCGGTTCGTGCCCGCGCCACGCGCGATAAAGTTCAGCTAAATCAGTGCTATTGCCACGGGACAAAATCGCCTCGCGGAATCTCTGCCCGTTTTCGCGGGTTAACCCGCCCTGCTCCACAAACCACTGGTAACCGTCGTCGGCCAGCATCTGCGTCCAGATATAGGCGTAGTAGCCTGCCGCATAGCCGCCCCCGAAGATATGGGCAAAATAGCTGCTGCGATAGCGCGGCGGCACGGCGGCAAGATCGAGATTTTCCTGCTTAAGCACCTCGACTTCAAAGGCAGCGACATCGCTGACGGCGGTACGCGATGCAAGGCTATGCCAGTTCATATCCAGCAGCGCGGCGCTCAATAGCTCCGTCATGTCATAACCTTTGTTAAATAACGCTGCCCGATGCATCTTCTCCTGCAGTGCCTTCGGCATAGGTTCGCCGGTTTGGTAGTGGCGAGCATAGCGGGCGAAAACATCGGGATGGCTGGCCCAGTGCTCGTTGATCTGCGACGGGAACTCGACAAAATCACGCGGCGTATTAGTGCCGGAAAGCGTAGCATAGCGCTGGGTGGCAAAAAGGCCGTGCAGGGTATGACCAAACTCATGGAATAGCGTAATGACATCATCCCATGAGATCAGCGCGGGTCCGCCTGCGGAAGGTTTCTGATAGTTGCAGACGTTATAGATAACCGGCCGGGTTCCCTGCAAGGTGGATTGCTCTACGAAGTTGCCCATCCATGCTCCGCCGCTTTTGCTGTCACGGGCGTAGAAGTCGCCGTAGAAGAGCGCCATCCCGGTGCCGTCCGCATCAACGATCTCCCAGACGCGGACGTCAGGATGGTAAACCGGCAGATCAAACCGCTCGACGAAGCTCAGCCCGAAGAGCTGGCTGGCGGTCCAGAACACCCCTTCAACCAGCACGGTGTTGAGGACAAAGTAGGGTTTGATCTGCGCGTCATCAAGGGCAAATTTCTCCCGGCGCACCTGCTCGGCATACCACGCCCAGTCCCAGGCCTCGGCCTGAAATCCGCCCTGCTGCTGGTCAATCACCCGCTGAATATCTGCCAGCTCTTGCTCGGCACGGGCGCGCGCTGCCGGAACGATATTGCGCATAAACGTCAGCGCGGCGGCAGGGTTTTGCGCCATCTGGTCAGCGGTTTTCCAGGCAGCATAGTCAGGGAATCCCAGCAGCGCGGCCTGTTCGGCGCGGATCTGGGCCAGACGCAGCACGATGGCGCGGGTATCGTTTTTATCGTCTTTTTCAGTACGCGACCAGCCTGCTTTAAAGAGCTGCTCCCGGGTATGGCGATCGCTCAGCCCCGCCAGTGCAGGCTGTTGGGTCGTGTTTAGCAGAGGGATAAGCCAGCGTCCTTCCAGGCCTCGCTCCTCGGCCGCCGCCCGCGCCTGTGCTTTTTCGCCGTCGCTCAGGCCATCAAGCTGCTGCTCGCTCTCGACGATTAACCCACCCGCCTTGCCTGCCGCCAGCAGGTGCTGGTTAAACTGGCTGGTAAGGGTTGCGGCTTCGGTATTGAGGCTTTTCAGTGCCTGCTTTTCGGCGCTGCCCAGGGTCGCCCCTGCCAGAATAAAGCGCTGGTGGATAACCTCCGTCAGGCGCAGGGATTCCGCATCAAGCCCCAGCACGTGCCGCTGCTGCCAAACGGCATCAATACGGGAGAAGAGCGCGCTATCCAGATAGATATCATTTGCCAGATCGGCTAGCTCTGCGGAGAAGGCCTCATCGAGCTGCTGAAGGTAGTCGTTGGTATGGGCAGAGGTCATAGCAAAAAAGAGGCTGGTGACCCGGTTAAGAAGCTGCCCGCTCTGCTCCAGCGCCAGAACGGTGTTATTAAAATCCGCTGGCGTTGTCGCCTGGGCGATGGCGCTAACCTCAGCGCGTTTTTGCCGTACGCCTTCATCAAAGGCCGGACGATAGTGGTTATCTTCAATTATATCGAAACGCGGCGCCAGGTAAGGCAGCGTGCTTTCGCTCAGTAAAGGATTCGTTAGCGACATTTCAACTCCTTAAACATTGTCGTTTACCCCAGGCTCTTAACCCATGCTATCGTAATAACACACAAAAAGCGTTGAGGAACAGAATGATGATTATTTTAGTCACCGGGGCAACGGCAGGGTTTGGCGAAAGCATCACCCGCCGTTTCGTTGAAAACGGTCATAAAGTGATTGCTACCGGCCGCCGCCAGGAACGTTTGCAGTCCCTGAAAGATGAGCTGGGCGATAGCGTTCTGACCCTGCAGCTGGACGTGCGCAAACGCGCCGCTATCGAACAGGCGCTGGACTCTCTCCCCGCTGCGTGGCGCGACATCGACGTGCTGGTCAACAACGCCGGTCTGGCACTGGGCCTGGAGCCTGCGCATAAGGCCAACGTCGAAGACTGGGAGACAATGATCGATACCAACAACAAGGGGCTAATCTACATGACCCGCGCCGTGCTGCCGGGGATGGTGGAGCGCAACCGTGGGCACATCATCAATATTGGCTCTACCGCAGGTAGCTGGCCCTACGCCGGTGGCAACGTCTACGGTGCGACCAAGGCCTTTGTACAGCAGTTCAGCCTCAACCTGCGTACCGATCTGCACGGTACGGCGGTGCGCGTGACCAACATTGAGCCGGGCCTGGTAGGCGGCACCGAGTTCTCCAACGTTCGCTTTAAAGGCGACGACGATAAAGCGGGCAAAACTTACGAAAACACTAACGCACTGAGCGCAGAGGATGTGTGCGAAGCCGTCTGGTGGGTCGCGACTCTGCCGAAGCACGTTAACATCAATACCCTTGAGATGATGCCGGTTAGCCAGACGTGGGCTGGCCTAAGCGTGCATCGTAGCTGATATTTCCCTCCCGGCCTGCGGGCCGGGTATGGGATGCAGATCAAATAGATGGTATGGTAGGCGGGTCACTATTCTATTAAGTAAGAGCGCATGGCCGTCGAAACCCACCTTAATCCTGTATTGCCTGTTAATCAGCAAATTTACCGTATCCTGCGCCAGGATATCGTACATTGTCTGATCCCCCCCGGCACGCCGCTGTCGGAGAAAGAGGTATCGGTGCGGTTTGACGTCTCGCGCCAGCCGGTTCGTGAGGCTTTTATCAAACTGGCTGAGAATGGACTGATTCAGATCCGTCCCCAGCGCGGCAGCTACGTCAATAAAATCTCCATGACTCAGGTTCGCAACGGTTGCTTTGTGCGTCAGGCTATTGAGTGCGCCGTCGCCCGCCGGGCCGCAACGCTGATCACCGACAGCCAGCGTTATCAGCTGGAGCAGAACCTCCACCAGCAGCGGATCGCTATCGACCATAAGCAACTGGATGATTTCTTCCAGCTTGACGATGAGTTTCATCAGAAGCTGGCGCAGATTGCCGACTGCCAGCTGGCGTGGGATACGGTAGAGAACATCAAGGCGACCATTGACCGGGTGCGCTATATGAGCCTCGATCACGTCTCCCCGCCGGAGAAGCTGCTGCGTCAGCATCAGGATATCTTTGATGCGCTGGCGAAGCATGACGTAGAGGGCGTAGATAAGGCGATGACCGCACATCTTGAAGAGATTGGCGAGACGGTACAGCTGATCCGCCAGGAGAACAGCGACTGGTTTAGCGAGGAGTAAGCGGAGATCGGGACGTAGTGGGCCGGATGAGAGCGGTTACTGGCTGTGTCCCTGCGGCTCGCCCAGCAGGCCTTAGGTGTTCCTTGTGTACTGGTGCCGTTCGTCGCTGGCTAGCTATTAGCGTTAGTCATTCCAGCTTATATACAGGCCGCAATTAAAATCATTTTTATTCGACTGTACAGCAATCTCACCCCAAGAATATTCAAAAACCACACCGTAGGGTGGCTGGGATATATCGTGCTTTGATACAAAATGAAGGGTACTTTCCAAAAAAGCCTTTACTCTCGCCTCTTCTCTTAAGAGTAAGTCTACATTCGCCCTTAGCTCCCAATCATGCAAGGAAGCATAAAACTCCGTTCCTTTTTCAACCATAAATATCTTTTTTTCGAACTGTTCCATCGCTGGCCAAAATTCTAAAGAATACTCTCTCCCAAGCCATGAGACGCTTTCCACGTAGTAACCATAATGACCGAACTCTTTTATATCGTCATTTTCTCTGTAAAAGCAACTCCCAACAAACTGCTCCCGAGACTGCAAATTAATCGAATAGTTATCAATGGTAACACTGCCATCACGTTCATTTAAAATCATCTTTTTCATAAATAAATAACCTTATTAAATCATTGCCAATAGCTCAGTAAATTCATCCATATTTTCTCTTCGCCTTCAATTACTACGCTATAATCGTTGAACTTCCGTCTATACTCTAAGAAAAGTAGTTGAATAGGTCTGATGGTTACGGTCCTATTCCTTCTCGATCCATCGACAAGCTCTTTTAACTCCTGCAAATAAAATTCATCTTTTACTCTAGCTGTAAAATAGTCATCTAGAAAATCTAAAACCTCATCGTAGGATTCAATATCCACTCTCGCCCTCTTACTGAATTCTAACCCGCCTGGGAATAGCGTAATTTTACTTTTTAGTCCCACCGCTCGTCAAGGTACGGAGTAATGCTTTCGATTGTGACAAACTTTGACTTGCAATTTATATATAATTGATTGCTACATATTTTTATTTCACTGTGACTTTCGCTGGAAGATATTTCTGGCGAGCAAATAAAACCTATCCCATTGCCTTTCACATCCAGTTCTATTATACCTCCAAATGTGATTACTAAACTAAGGGCATTGAACTTGCTCTTACTCCATTTTTCCGGGTAAGATGAAGGGATATTTCTGCTATAAAATTGAAATGTCACATCTGAAAAACGTTCAAATGAAAAACTACTGACTTCAACAGACTGAAGACTTAACTCCCCACCAAACATGAACTCTATTTTTTCTTTCCCTAAGGCATTATCAAACCACATATAAAACCCTCAAAGTTACCATATCCATGAGTCCTGACGTACTACGTGCATCCAGCTATTGGGGTGATCTTACCTTGAAATGAGCCTCAGCGCCATGACCAGGGGTAGCTTTAGGATGTCCCAAACATAAAACCAGTACGCCCCTCCGGTTTATAAAAAATCAATTAGCTTTCCAGATGATCAACTAAGAGATTGATTTTTGCATGCTCTACGTCAGTGAAGTCACCATGAGCCATGTAACCACAAAAACTTCTATATAAAATTCTTAACTCATTTTCCGATGTGTTTTCATCCTTTAATATCTTTTGTGCTGTTTTATAAAACTCTTTACCCTGTAGTTTATTTTCTCGATCAGAACAAGATATAATATCAGTCAATAACTCTATGGCTTTTGTTCTATTCATGGCCGCCTCAAAAATTCACCTTGTCTGTTCTAATAACCATCTAGTCTGATGATTCATTAACATTAACTATACAATAAAGTCCGGTTTACATGCCACTTCCCTGTGGCTCGCCCCTCTAGGGTTGCGCTACACGCATCAGATGTGTTCCTGACAAATTTGTCCCGATCCAAGGATTGGCCCTGCATGCACAGGTTCTGGGCATACGGCAGCTGTGCGTCACGCTCATGCAGCAGTTTACCCCACGCGCTGTTCTGCCCCTTCCAGCATACCTTGCCTTCCGCATCCGTGAGCCGCTCCGGCGTGCCGTTAGGCTGGTTATGGAACCAGTAGATGTCCGGGGTATTCACGCCGTCAATACGGGCCAGCGGCTCGTGGCTGTGCTGGTCGCTGTAGACGTAGGTCAGCGGCACCTCATTCTGGATCTCCTGCAGCAGCCGGGCCCCCTCCCAGATAAACCGGGTGGTCACCTCCCTGCCGTGCGGCTGCCCTGCCAGCGTCCGCGGCAGGTCTTGCTGATACGCCTGCCGAGCGGATCGTAGCAGAAGCTGACCGCCACCTGCGGCCAGGTGCGGTCGCGCGGCCGGCTGGAGACCTCGCCAGGAGGTGCTCCCCGTTGTAGCGATAGTGCGGTCCGGCCGTCGTTCTTTTCCACCGTGCGGGTATGGATGCCGTTGAGCTAAGTTAAATCATTAAAATTTACTACTTTCGCAAAATCCCATTCTTAAAATACTTAATGCGTTAATATTAAAATTAAATACTTACTAGTCATCGTCTATACTCGGAACAGACGATGTAATACCTAATACATCTCTAGCAAATTGCATTTCTTCGTTCGTTTTTTTTCTTAGCTTAAGGATTACTAACCCTAGTAATATTTCTTTGTTAATGTCAGAGTAGAATTTCAATTGATAACCTTGACTTCGGACATTTACAACACAAACACTTTTTTCATTAAAACTATCCAAAGCTACAATTAGCTCATTAAGCCCAGGAATATCTAAGCCTGTGCTCATGGCATTGTGCTTATGAACTTGCATTATTCGCAACTCATTTTTCTTATCTACCAAAAATGATGCGCATTGCATTTTATCTCTATCTTGAATAACCCACCCCAACTCAGATGGAGTAAAGCGTTCAATAAAATTATGTAAACTTTCATTAATCATGGTAAAAACACCTCAACATCACCACTTCGAATTCCTTTGAGCAAAACCTCACGTTCCATCCATTCATCAAACGAATACTCCCATGACCAAGTATCCCCTGCTTTTGGCGCACCAACTTTAACTCTTAGTATAACTCCATCAGGTCCTGCAAACCCTCTGGCTACGTCCGGATTGTCAGTCCATGATGTAAAAGGACTAATGCTAGAGGCGCCACCGAAGTTATGTTGTTCTGGAGTGAGTGATGAATGTATATCTCCAGGCATAACTTTACCGTTTAAAGCTTTTTCCCATTCGGGATGTTCTCTATGCACCCCACGATAATTATAGTGACCAGATTCAGCATTCGGTAAATGTTTGTCTGGTTTACATGGCGACAACGCCCACGGATCCACCCACCCCAGCGGATTCGGCGCATACTGGTAGAGGTTCAGCCCTCCCGCCAGCCCTATCGGATCCTGCTGGGTAAACCTGCCGCAGTCCGGGTCATAGTACCGGAACAGATTATAGTGAAGTCCGGTTTACTCGCCACTTCCCTGTGGCTCGCCCCTCCGGGGTTGCGCTACACGCATTCAAATTTGTTCCTGACAAATTTGTCACGGTCCAGGTACTGGCCCTGCATCCGCAGGTTCTGGGCATACGGCAGCTGTGCGTCCCGCTCATGCAGCAGTTTGCCCCACGCGCTGTTCTGTGCCTCCTGGCACACCTTGCCTTCCGCATCCGTCAGGCGCTCCGGCGTGCCGTTGGGCTGGTTATGGAACCAGTAGATGTCCGGGGTATTCACGCCGTCAATACGGGCCAGCGGCTCGTGGCTGTGCTGATCGCTGTAAACGTAGGTCAGCGGCACCGCATCCCGGATCTCCTGCAGCAGCCGGAACCCCTCCCAGATAAACCGGGTGGTCACCTCCCTGCCGTGCGGCTGCCCTGCCAGTTTCGCGTGTCACGTGACCGAGGGCGTCATACTCCCAACAGAGCTCCTGCTCCGCCTCGCGGCTTCAGGCGATCTCCGTCAGGACGAGGTGCACAGCTGGCGCTATATTTTGTTTAAAATATGAAAATTTCTTCCGGCTTATGCTTTTAACAAAAATAGAAATATATTTTTCTGATTAACTCCCCATCAATATCATCTATAGGCTCTATCGATAATTTATTAAAGTCTGCTAAAATCCCTTTCACGGGCACATCATCCATCATCAGAAATTCTTTAAACTTCCCTCTATCCCCCTCAGGAATATACTTATTGATTAGATACATTAAATCATTAATAAGTTCGTCGTGACTCATTTTTACTCCGGTAAAATTGTTATATCGTCAAAGTTAATAGTCGTGCCCTTTTCCATTGGCAGTAATTGCAGAGCACCACCCTTTCCATACTCTGGATAAGAACTAGTAAATAGCTCTAATCCCGGACCTTCCCCACCGTTGGCCATAGGGACTTTAACTTGTGGAATACCATTATTATAAAGTTGTAAGGTATCAAAATCTCCTAGTAATCTAGCATCACTCCATGATTTTGGATTTCCTTTTTCATAAAATATCTGATAGGCATCCCTGGCTTCGTGCCCCGTTTTATATTTTGTATACCCAAAATAACTTAACGGAGCCGATTTTGAGCTTATTGCTTCAGCTGCATACCTGTCAGTGCTATTCATATAGCGATAAGCTGTTGAAGGCATTGTAGAACCTGGACCATCAGGACCCACATAAAAATCAGGCTTTTTCTTACATAACCCCCACGGATCCACCCACCCCAGCGGGTTCGGGTTATAGTGGTAGAGGTTTATTTCCCTCTGTCAACCTTGTAGGTTCTGCACACAGATACTGCATTGTTCCGCAATGCATAGTAACGGAACCAGTTGTAGTATAGCCCTGATTCCTTATCTTCGTACTAACCTGCTAAATGCAACCGACAGGGTGATGCATTTTCATTATTCTACATCTTCTATTTTATATTCATCTTTTCCAGCCCATCGAATAACTTTATAAATGCCGAAATCAACTCCACGATCCTTATAATATGCTATTACTTCTGAGGGGTACCAGCCGTAACCAAATGAAAATAATGCGTTCGCGGAAATTAGCTTTTTGATTTTATTAATTTTATCCTCTTCATCTAAAATTTGAACTGAAAAAGAATCAGTATGGCATACAAAACCCATTTCTTTTACTTTCTCAACAGATGCATCTCCAGAGATAATAACCTCAATGATTTTTGATGTAATATCAGTAACAATGATTGAATTATCAGGAATTTTATTCATTTTACATTCACCTTTAATATGGATGAGGTAGAGCTTGGTATTGAGTTAATAACCATTTCTGGAGCTCCTCCAGGTAAATGATTCCCTGGGCCTAAAAAATATCGATTACCTTCGAGAGGACTCCGTGGATTCATCTCAGAGATTCCTTCAACCCTTCGAATATTAAAACTTTCAGATAATGAATTAGGTTTCAAACCCATATCACGTTCTATTTTATTAACTAGAGACTTTGAAATAGTTAATTCACTATTATGAGCATTGCCAAAATATTTTAAAGCTCCGTTTTTATCTGTAACGAATGTACCGCCTCTGCCAATTGAGGGATATTCATCCCAACTTTTAGGACTTATATTATATCCCACATCATTCCGTAGCATTTGCAATTGACGGGTTCTTGCATTATCAATTTTACATAACCCCCACGGATCCACCCACCCCAGCGGGTTTGGCGCATACTGGTAGAGGTTCAGCCCTCCCGCCAGCCCTATGGGATCCTGCTGCGTGAACCTGCCGCAGTCCGGGTCGTAGTACCGGAACAGATTATAGTGAAGTCCCGTCTCACGGTCCAGGTACTGGCCCTGCATCCGCAGATTCTGGGCATACGGCAGCTGTGCGTCCCGCTCGTGCAGCAGTTTGCCCCACGCGCTGTTCTGTGCCTCCTGGCATACCTTGCCTTCCGCATCCGTGAGCCGCTCCGGCGTGCCGTTGGGCTGGTTATGGAACCAGTAAATATCCGGGGTATTCACGCCGTCAATACGGGCCAGCGGCTCGTGGCTGTGCTGATCGCTGTAAACATAGGTCAGCGGCACCGCATTCCGGATCTCCTGCAGCAGCCGGGCCCCCTCCCAGACAAACCGGGTGGTGACCTCCCTGCCGTGCGGCTGCCCTGCCAGCGTCCGGCGGCAGGTCTTGCTGATGCGGCGGCCCAGCGGATCGTAGCGGAAACTGACCGCCACCTACGGCCCCTATAGCTATCAAATACTAAATAATACTTAAAATAAGCAAACCGAATAAAACTTTGTATTTTAAATAAATCATATCATAATTTTAAAACTATTTAATCTCCCCAGTAGCTATCGTTTTTATCAGCTTATATATATAGCAACACGCATCATCTTCATTCATAAAAGACTCTAGACCAGTACGACACCCCCTCTCAGAATAATAAACCAACCATTTATTTCCTTCATAATCCAAGCATAGTTTTTCATTGGGTAGCCCACCATCTAAGCAGTATAATGATTTTGATACACCTTCTTCCTCAAGAATTTTTTTTAGATCATACGTCTTCATGATTATTAAAGCCTCTCTAATGAGCCATTTTTTATCAGAGCAATAACTTTATCAGGCAATTCATACTGAATCCCGCGCCCCTCGTAGCCAAACCATGGAGCGACCTCGCCAGCATCTACAGTTATTTTTCTCTTAACTTCATATACAGTATATGGTTGTTTGTCTGTGCCAGGCTTTAATGCCCTGGCTCTATAAGGAACTCCTTCTGGCGATACAAACGTCCCATACTCGTGACCATATCGATCAATTTTCTCACCGGGGAGTAGTGTATATTTACTCGATACGCCATAGAACCCTCTGTTCGGTGGCCACTCGTTTAAAGCAGAAATGTTGGATGAGTGCCTGGCGCGCTTACTAGCCTCAATATTTTTTAATACTGTATTTCTGTCAAATTGGTTACATCTGCTCAACCCCCACGGATCCACCCACCCCAGCGGATTCGGTGCATACTGGTAGAGGTTCAGCCCTCCCGCCAGCCCTATGGGATCCTGCTGCGTGAACCTGCCGCAGTCCGGGTCGTAGTACCGGAACAGATTATAGTGAAGTCCCGTCTCACGGTCCAGGTACTGGCCCTGCATCCGCAGGTTCTGGGCATACGGCAGCTGTGCGTCCCGCTCGTGCAGCAGTTTGCCCCACGCGCTGTTCTGTGCCTCCTGACACACCTGCCCCTCTGCATCCGTGAGGCATTCCGGCGTGCCGTTGGGCTGGTTATGAAACCAGTAAATATCCGGGGTATTCACGCCGTCAATACGGGCCAGCGGCTCGTGGCTGTGCTGATCGCTGTAAACATAGGTCAGCGGCACCGCATCCCGGATCTCCTGCAGCAGCCGGGCCCCCTCCCAGACAAACCGGGTGGTCACCTCCCTGCCGTGCGGCTGCCCTGCCAGCGTCCGGCGGCAGGTCTTGCTGATGCGCCTGCCGAGCGGATCGTAGCGGAAGCTGACCGCCACCTGCGGCCGGGTGCGGTCGCGCGGCCGGCTGGTGACCTCCGCCAGGCGGTGCTCCCCGTCGTAGCGGTAGTGCCAGCAGGTCTGACCGTCGTCCTTTTCCACGGTGCGGCCATGAACGTCGTAGCGCCAGCGGATGCCGTTGAGCTGCGTCAAGCGGTTGTGGGTTATCTTCTCCCCGGATTGCTCTGTCGGGTTGCCCGCCGCATCCCACCGCCACTGCTCCCGGCCCGGCAGCGTGCCGTCCTGTGACAGCAACCGTCCGGCGCTGTCGTACTGCCAGTGATACCAGCTGAACGGATCGTCGTCGCGCTCCTCGCGCACCGGGTTGTTGCGGTAGTCGTAATCCCAGCGGCGGGACCAGCGGCGCGGGGCCGGGCGCTGCGCGCTGCCGGTAAAGACGTCCCGGCGGTGCAGGCGGCCCGGGCGGTCATACTCGCTGCGGGTGGTGAGCGGGCCCTGGGTGCGGCTGACCTCCCGGTGCAGTTCGTCGCGGGTGAAGTCCGTCACCGGCAGGCCGTCAAGGGCGATACCCAGCAGGTGGCCGCTGCCGTAGTAATGCTGCTTCAGCGTGCGCCCGTCCGGCAGCCGGAGTGCTGTGCAGTTGCCGGTTGCGTCATACTCCCGGGCCAGTTCGCCGTGCTCACCTGTTTCGCGTGTGATGCGGCCCAGGGCGTCGTACTCCAGGCAGAGCTCCTGCTCCGCCTCACGGCTCCAGGCGTTCTCCCCCAGGGCAGGATGCAGGGTGATGCGGCTCAGCAGCCCGCCCCTGGTGTAGTGCCGGCGGGTCTGGCCTTCGGGCGTGGTGTGGGTTAACAGCTGCCCGGCCGGGCTCCAGGCGAAGGTGTGGGTGATGGCGTCCGGATGCCCGGCGGCCTGGGTGCGGGACACGGTGCGCCCGCAGGCATCGTAACCGTAGCGGGTGACAACCCCGTCCGGCCCGGCTTCCTCCAGCAGCAGCGAGTCTGCCCCCGGGCGGAACCGGTACGTCTCCCCGTTCTCATTCTCCAGCGCGGTAAGGCGTCCCCGGCTGTCCCAGGTGCGGCGTACCGTCCCGCCCAGCGGGTCCGTGGTGGAAATAAGCCGCCCGGCCTCATCGTAAGCAAAGGTGCGGCGTTTACCGTCGGCCCCCTCGTGCGCCAGCGGCAGGCCCTGTTTACTCCAGATGAGGCGCGCCTGCCAGCCCTCCGCCCGCGCCAGCAGCACCGGGCGGCCTGCCGGGTCATAACCCCGGCGGGTCTCCTCCCCGTCCGCCGTGATTTCTGCGCTGAGCCAGCCCCGGGGATGCCAGCGGTAGCGGGTCACCCGCCCGGCACAGTCCGTGGCGCGGATGAGCTGCCCGGCGTCGTTATACTCCATGCGGCGGCTGTTCCCGGCGGTATCCACCTCCTCCACCACCCGGCCGTATTCATCGCGATGAAACAGCGTGCTCTGCCCCAGGGCGTCGACGATACGCGCCAGGCCGTGGTGCGCATCGTAGTAAAAGCGCGTGGTTGTCCCGTCCGGCTCCGTGACGGCCACCGGCAGGGCGCGGTGCCCCAGCCACTGCGTGGCCCGCATGTTGCCGTCCGCGTCGGTCTCCTGCACCCGGTTGCCGCTGTCGTCATACACGAACGTGACGGCATGCCCGGCGGGGTCGGTGCGGCGCACCAGCTGCTCGTGTTCGTTCCAGTCGTACCGCCAGCTTTCACCCCGCTCATCGACAAAGCGGGTGATGAGCTGCTGCTCGCTCCAGTAGTGACGGCACGTGTGCCCGTCATACCGGGTCACGGTGGTCAGCCCGGCCGCCAGGTCATAGGCGATGCGGCAGCCGTCGCCGGTGCTGGTCCGGGTCTCCACCACCCGCCAGTGGTCGGCGTGCTGCCAGCGGTACTCGCTCTCCGGCCCGCCCGCCAGGCGGTGCCAGACCATCAGGCCGTGGTCGTTGTAGCGGTACTCCCGCGTGGTCACGCCCGCGGCGTCGGTGGCAGCAGCCAGCTGACCGCGCGCGTCGTAGCGCCAGCGCATCAGCGGCCACGTTTTATCCCCGCCGGAGTGGGTGGCGGCGGTGACCCGCTGCGGGAAGCGCTCATCCTCATAGTGCAGCGTGACGTCGATGGCCCGGGGTTCGTCATGGATACTGACCAGGCGGCCCTGCGCATCCCACTCCGTTTCCAGGGCGTTGCCGTACTCATCGCTGAGCGAGGCCAGCCGGAGCAGGCCGGGGTCAGTACGCACAGGCTTAAACAGCCGCCAGACGGCCCCGTCCTCATCCGCAATCGCCACGTCGCCGTGCGCATTGCGGCGGACCATCACCCCCTCGCTGATGCTGTACAGCGCCTGGTCGACCGCAGGGAGGGTAAAGCGCAGCTCACGCCCGGTCTCATCCCGCCAGGTCACCTCGTTTCCATGCAGTATGAGACAGCTGTCATAGGCGGTGGCCCAGCCCTGACCAAACAGCCCTTCGCGGGTGTTCAGGCTGTTGTAGCTGCGCTGCCAGCGCAGGGGAAAGCAGCCCGGCAGGGAGAAGTCGAGTTCACTCTCGTCATTGAGCACCTTCACCCCGGTGGCGGCATGCACCGGGTGCGGGGAGGCGAAGAGCGCGTTAACGGCCATATCTGCCAGCATGCCGCCCCCGGCCGCCGCCAGCGCACAGGGCATGTTTTTCAGCATGGTGCCGGGGCGACCGCGGATGAGCGACAGGGCCACCATCGCCAGGGTCAGCCCCGGCACCTTACCGCTTTTAATATCCCGCACCCGCAGCGTTCCGCCGCCGATAATCACATCCGGCGACGCCCCCGACACGGTGCCGCCGCAGGTGGTGCGGTCCCCGGTGCGCACCGCGGGCTGGCCGTTGATAAACACGCTGTCAGACCCCTCCGCCAGATACCGGGGGCCTGCATGTCTGTCACACAGCACCCGGTCCTCTTCCCGCGGCGTGGTGCCCGGGTCGGCGGAGGCCACGGTGGGCTGCCACATCTCCCTGCCCGTCTGCCCGGCGGCAGCGAGCAGCATCCCGCCGTAATCGGCGAAGCTGTCCGGGGACTGCGGCTCCGGCCCGGGCATATCCGCCGGGGTGAGCCAGCCCGCCGCCCGCGCCGCCGGCAGGCCGTTGATAATCACATCCGGCGAGCCGGTAACGATGTTACCCGCCGGCGACGGCGGAAAGAGCATGTCCCCCAGCCCCGCCGCCGCCTGCGTGATGTCGTCCGTGACACCGGCCAGGTTCGCCAGGACGCCGCCGATGATGCCGCTTAACACGCAGCCGGAGCCGATGGCCGCCACCCCTGCGGCCGCCGCGCCGGTACCCAGCAGCGGGGCGGCCACGGTGGCGGCGGCTGCGACGGCCGAGCCGGCGACGGCATACGCCACGCCCTCTGCCATAATGCCGGTGATATCGGCGAAGACGGCGGAGTGAATAATCTCATCGCCCTGACGGGCCGCGTGGTTGTCGCTCATGATTCAGACGTCCGGGTGCTATTCAGCGTCAGAGTCTGTTTCAGGGCGTCCCAGCGCTCGCCATCTTCGTCAGTGAACGGACGCAGCGCAGAGAGGGTAAAAATCATCAGGACGGGTTTATCCGGCACCTGGACGGCGAGCTGCCGCTGCCACAGGCGCTGCCCGCTACGCTCAAATGTGTTTTCGACTTCTGTCGCAGGGATATTACTATCCGCCCCTGCGGTTACGCGCTGAAAGTCACTCTGGGTAATCTCTTCCATTTGCGTACGCAGCACATCCCACTGCCGGTGAAACTCTTTTTCGGCATCGCTGCCTTCAGGAATAGTGCCCCGGCTGACCACCACGGATAAACCGCTTTCGTCATCGCAAAGAACAGTCATGCTGGTGTCCCGCCATGCGGCAGGAAAAAGGGAAAACGTCCCTTCCTGAAAGGTGTATTTCATAATTTGGTTTTGCTCCTGCGCTAATAATAAAATCCGTCTTATTTAATGCCGGGCATGTCAGAGCGAGACGCTTATTACTACAACAGTTAATAACAAACGATTAGCGTTTCAATAAACGCTTCAATTGATAAAAAATGCACCTGTACTTTACCCGCTGAGTTTCCCCGCGTTTTACCTTAAAATGCTATCGCTTTTTATTATTCATTCACCCCCTAAATGGTTTGTGCCATTACTGGGGGGCTAATATCGATGCTTTTATTAATAAGCTTTATGAGAGGTTAGAGTTTTCCCGCCTGAGATTGCCGAGTTAAAACATATTTATCTGGCGCGTAATAATCCCCGTTCACTGGCGCTTTAATAAGATGCCACTTCATTTTCACTGCATCAAGCTCAAGTGTCGCGCGGCCATTCTTACCCCCAAATGAGGAATCAAATTTAATCTCTGCCTTCCCATTCTTGACTAAACCATGAATGTTATTCTCTTCATCCCCGGGGCAGTCAATGCGATTTCCGGCTTGCGTGATATAGCAATAGGTTCCGGTCAAGACATTTCCCGTCTGATTTAATGATAAATTCAACGTAGATTGCCCTACATCTTCCCCCTCCCAACGACCGGTAAAATTGCTTTCAGCATTTGCCTTTATCTCTTTTGACCAGATACCCTTATCGTTGAGAATGATCTTATTATTGCTGATAACGGTCAGGCTATCATCAACTTTACTCAGCATATAGGCCACCTGCCCGTTCTTGAACTCATAGATGATAATTGGACATGAAGCGGAATCGCACCTCGCCCTTGATGCCTTACCGGTAAGAGTTAACTCTGCACCATCTTTTTTGCGCTTGCCATAATAGGTCGCATCGTTACACTGGCCATCGGGTTGGCACTGGGTAGTCACTTTGATGATAAATTTATCTGTAGTGAAGTACTCTATTTCAAATCCTTTTCCGCGTTTTTCCTCTGCCAAAGTGAAGCTCATACCTTTGAAGCGTGCAGCCCACTCATTGATAGCAGGATGAACATTATGAAGCTCATCATCATTCGTTTTGTAATGAATGAGTTGTGCATCTGGCGTGACCCACCCTGCATAGACTTTACCATTCGGGTAAATAACGAAAGCGGAGGCATTTTCAAGATAGAGATCGTTCAGCCAACCCTCGACAAAAAGCCCACCGTCCGGCGTCTGATGAGGCTCACCAAAAACGTCAAAATTTTCGATAAAGGCGTTATAGTCCTCACCTAGCGTGTGCTTGAGTTGAGACTGGATCTCTTTATCACTCAAGGAAGCTGATACCTGCTGAAGCTGACTGTATTTTGTGAGATCGATTGAGCTTAATGCCGCCAGCGGCATAAACAGTAAAGTTGAGAAGAGCGGGAGCAGAGCATACTTCTTAAACATAACTACACCTTCCATGCGTTTTTGAACTGATTTATTCTATCAGTCCGGGGTTGCATTTCTACCCACCTTTAATGGCAACGCATTACTGCTTTTAATCACCTGCAATCACCACCCTGGCCAGACAATCAGGATCTTTTACCGTAAAGCTGAAACTGATTTTTTGCCCATTGATATCCGCAGGCGTACTAAAGCTGGTAACCTCATTTTCCGAGCGACCACGAGGATAGTCCGTCATGCTTAAATCATGATAATGTCCTTTAATGGTTGCAGGCGTAATACATTGATTTGAAGGAGAAAAAACCAAGAGAGGCGGTATACCTGGACGATTTTTACTTAAGCGTAATTCAATGGCAGAAATTAGCAGGCCATCCGCAAGCTTGACAGGCTCAGCCGTATAAAAATTCATATACTCAGTTTCGTTAGATAATCTGAATGTCAACAATGAGCCATCCAAATTGTCAATAGATAGGCTTTTTATAGCCGAGCTTGCAGCTGGAATAAACTGCCAAATATTTTGCGGCTGCCCTCTTTCCTCTGCCATTCCCGTGCAGGGCAATAGAGCGATGGCTAAGCCTATTTTGAACCCAAGGATAGTTTTCACCCAACCTCCTTCGTTATAATTTTTTACACGCCGCGTGAGAATCATGCTGAGACGACACAATCACTCTGAATCATTATCATAATTCATTGTTATTTTTAGGACTTTATTATTTTTGATTTGAAAAGAAAGCACTTTCGCTCCAACCGCGTACGAGATCCACTCTTCCCCATCATCATGTTGAGCTTGCCCCGTACCATATAATTTTCGCAAATCATCAACGCTTGCGCCAACATGGATTCCTCGAGGGGTAGCAATATCTGGTGCCGTTACGGTAATCTGGGCGACAATGTAATCATCGACACTTCTTTCGGCCTTATCCCACCAAAGATTAGCACTATAGAGTTCTACACCAGGCTTTTTATGCTGATAAAATTTATAGTTTGTACCATCAAATGGAACCTCACCCACAAAGTTTCCGGCATCTTCTACTCCTGTCTCACGGGCAAGGTGATTGTCCCACCGGTCACCCAATGTGACGGAATGATTATTTATCATTACAGAAAAATCACTTTTGGTTAAGGTATTACTCGAAGGTGCCTCGATGGGCTGTGTAGCCTGGCCTGCGATCGCAACGTTGGGCAGACAGAAGACCATTGAAAACAGAAAAAGATAATTAAATGCGTTTTTAGATTTTCTCACACTGCGTGTCCTTTAAATTCCATCATTCAACGTAAACCGCACAGTTTAAGCCTGTGCTTAATGTTATTGGCAGCTTGCTATTTTTCGACCATTTTTGACAATTAATAATACCTTGGTGTAATGATCGGCTGATACCTGATGCATCAGACTCCCCTCCAGCTTTGCGCATCCGCGAACCGTTACCGGACCCTGGTATGAAAACAACTGCATCGACTTGACCTTCTGTTCAGGTTGGTTGTCAGGATCGTCATCATCTGTACCTGCCGATGGTAACACGCTAACCGGTTCTGCCAGTTCTTTGTTTTCTCCATGCCATTGGCCAGCGAAGCTAACTTCTGCTATAGCAGGCAAGCTAAAAGCACTTTCTAAAACTAGAAAAATCAAAGAGTTGATCTTTTTCAAACTACCACCTTAAAGCAGCACACCTTAACTCCCCTTTCCCGACCTAAATTTCGCCTGTACCGCTGCCTCGATATCACGTTTATGTCCTGCGCCCGGGGCGGTGGTTCCTGGCTGTGTTCCGGATACATTGAGGTGTATTTTGCTGCCGGTGGTGATGTACCCTTCCCCCTCAACAAAGAGATTAAACTCTTTGCCGATCAGGTTAATCTGACCGTTGGCGTTCAGCTCAATAGCACTCTCTCCGGATACCAGACGCAGCTTCGTACCCGAAGCAATAACATACTGCTCAACGGCAGCATCCAGCTTGCCTTTACCGGTCAGGATCTCGGTTTCCCCTTTCACTGCCTGAGTCTGATTAGCCTCAACGCGGTGCAGTTCGTTTTTGCGCACGTAGTGGCTGCGTGCGCCGTTAACGCTGTGTGTCTCATCGTTTTTGACATGGGTGTCCATATTGCGCTCGGCCTGGATCCACACCTGCTCCTCTCCCGCCCTGTCTTCAAAGCGCAGAACGTTGGCGTTATTCGGCGAGCCATCCTTGGTGCGGCTCATGAATCCCATCTGTGTCGCAGCTGCCGGGAGTGTCCACGGGGGCATGCTCGCCTCGTTGTACACCCTCCCGGTGACTAATGGCCGGTCCGGATCGCCGTTAATAAAATCCACGACCACCTCATCGCCCACGCGCGGGATCTGCACCCCGCCATAGCCCTGACCTGCCCACGCGCTGGAGACACGCACCCAGCACGAGCTGGTATCATCCCCCTTCGCCAGCCGGTCCCAGTGGAACTTTACCTTCACCCGGCCGTATCTGTCCGTCCAGATGCTCTCGCCCTCTGATCCCACCACCTTTGCGGTCTGCGGGCCATAGGTACGCGGCCACGGGGTGGTCTGTGCCGGGCGGAACACCACCGACGACGGGATGACCGTAAACACGGTAGAGTGAACGGTGTCATCTTCAGATCCGCTGGCGTAACGGTTCTCCACAAACTCATAGAGTGCGGAGGTGGTCAGGTACTCGCCGTTGTCGCTGAAGAACGGCGCATCGCTCAGGGTGAAGGTATTACCCGGTGCAATACCCATGGCCGTGGCGGTGGCATTTATTTGCCGGTGCTCCACCTGCCATCGCTCCTGGCGGATGCGGGCATAAAACTCGCCGTGCCCCTGCTCAACAAAGCGCCCCGGCCAGTCATAGACATCGATGCTCCCCGGCTGCGGCGAGGTCGGGTTCTGCTGCGCCTGGAGCATCCATGCGTTCGGCTTGCGGAAGTCGTAGTCGTCCAGGCTGTAGAGCCCCGGCGTCACGCTGTCTTCCAGTGCCCATTTGCCGATACCCTCTTCGTCCGTGCTGCCGCCCGACGGCGTCACATGGTAGGGGATAATTTCATAGCCGCTGAAAGGTTGATGCTGCACGGCTGCATCCGTCAGCACCAGCGTGTGCCTGTCCACCTCGTGGCGGAAATGGTAAGCAATGCCCTCCAGCTCCATCAGGCGGCTAATAAACGCGAAGCTGCTCTCCTGATACTGTACGCAGTAGTCCCACACCCGGTAGCTGCCGGTGAGTCTGTTTTCCACGCTGACATGAAACTCGCCCAGCAGGGTGGCGACGATGTGCGGCACCGTCTGGCTCTGGAAAATACGCAGGTTGCGGTCACGCTTCATCGGCCACAGATCTGGCTCGACGGTCAACTCGTACTCCGCGTAGCGCGTGCCGGCCAGCTCTACCGCACTCACGCCAGCCTTAGTGATTTTGCCGTTGATGTAGCGCGGCGACAGCGGGTTCTGCGTCGGGAGGGTGATAGTCACCGGCTGGCCCAGCAGCATGCTGCGATCCAGCCGGGCATCGGTGCCGAGCACGGTCAGCTTTAGGGCGAACGACTCAGACATCGCCTCACGGCCAGTGAGTTTCCAGAAAAGCAGCCCCTCAACGGGAAGCTGAACGGTTATTCGGTTGTGCAAAATTCTTGATCCGTTTAAGCAAAATAAAGCGGATATATACCCTGACCGCCTGACTGGCTGCACCGGCAGGATGTAAGCAGATTATTCCTTTCAGAAGCAAGCCAAAGGCCAAAAGAGGGGGTTGAAGGTAAGATTGAGAACGTAAAGCGAAGCGTGAAGGAAGTGAATGCGGTTACACGGCAGATGACAAAAGTGGCTAAGTAGCAACAGGCGCTAACAATCTGACAGATAATGCGTCAGAAAATCCTTAAAAATAGCATTAAACCGTGGCAAACCAGATGCCGTAAAACATAAGGATACAGCCAAACGATGCCAGACACTTTGCCAGCACACGCAATTTTGGGCCATATTTATTGACTATCGATGATAATTTTGAGTAGTTCTTCTCACTGTTATAGCGCTTATGAAAGCGCATAATGCCATCAAAGATGGTACATAACATGACCACAAAAAATTTTGCAAATAAAATTGTCATAAATGAAGCAGAAATAATCACCATTAGCATTTTTGCTGTTTCCCTGGACATTAAATGCAAGTATTTACCCATTAATGCCAGAAGAATCGCTAATACACAGCTTCCTATAAGCACAGCAGCATATTTTATCAAAAAGGCGTACCAATCTTTTTTGGTAAAAAGATCCTTGCCATTCCAAATATAAACCAAAGTAATAATCATAAATAGAATAAAGCCTATCCATTTCATTGTGCAGCTCTCTCCATAAACTTTTAGTCACCAACCAAAACGGTAACACATCCGGTAATAATTGTCCCATCACCGCTTTCTACCGGGGCTAGCGCGGCGGCAGGCATATCATGGTGACCCCCAATATAGTCAATGAGGTCCATAACACGTCCAAACACCACCTTAATGCTCGCATCGCCTTCTAGTCCGATCGCAGTTGCTAGCCCTCCGGTTACCCTGACATTGGCAGAGTAGTCATTTATATCCCAGTATGCACTTCCGCCAATTGATGCCTCTGCCGAACCGGCATTAACGTCGCCTTTCACATCCGCTATGATAAAGCCGAGGATATCGACGCTGGCCATCCCTTCGGCTTTTATCGCTTTTTCTTCAGCTCCCACTTCAGCTGTTAAACCGTATCGGCCTTTGTTGCCGGTATACACTTCGAGAATGGCTTTGGCTTCTGCTGTACCCATGGTTACGTCCTCTGCAAACTCGCCATATAACCACTTCTCTTTACCTACAACAGCAGAAGCACCGTACTGCAAACCAGTCGCGGTGGCATCGGTATTTAGGCCATAAATGTCGTTCCCGCCGCCGTACAATGAGCCAGTAGCATTCGCCACGGCGAGCTTAATGCGTATCTCCTCACTCAGCACATCATTACTTTTCATCTTTCTGGTGGTGATGTCTGATAGCGCAAACCCAGCCGAGGCAGTATCAAGATCGCCATTAAGGTTCTTATCTCCCATGCTCGCATAGGCACCCAAAACACGCGCATCATAATTATCGCTGTGTCTCATACCATCTTCGCCGGCTTTATTTGCCAGCGTGCCACCCCAGTATTGTGCCGCAGCAGGCTTAGGCGCGGCAGAGGTAGGCGAGCTGCTGGCGTTGCACTGCGTCTCATCCCCCAGACGGGCAAGCGGTCTGCCGTTCACGAAGACCGAACCGGAACCGCCGATAATCACGCCGCTGCCATGTGTTGAGCACGATACCGTATCGCCCTTTCGGGCTGCGGGAAAACCACCGATCATGACATTCGGGCTACCAGATTGTATTGAACCGGTATGCGCACTGGTGTCAATTGTCGCTCTGGCAGCAGGCTTTCCCATAACTGCTCTCCTTCTGCTGTTAATATTAAATACGGCGTCTTGAATACCGATTAGGTACTGCTTACCTGACACCCTACGACAGCAGATATATTTCCCATTTCTCATGCCTGCCTGCATCCACAGGATGTAAGCAGGTTATTTTTTTCAGAAGCATGCAAATGCAAAAAGAGAGGCTGAAAACCGAGTCAGATAGCGGAGGGAGAAGCTCTGTAGGTAACCGGAGTGCTGAATGTCGCCACATGGCTGATGACAAAAACAGCGTAACGGCAACAGCCGCTAATAATTTGATAAATAACGCATTAGGAAATTCTTAGCGCCCAGAAAACAAAGAAAAATGCCGATCGCTATTAATCGACCGGCATTGCACTATGAAAACCGCTTTTGGTTAACGTTGAGCGTACTGCGCGACGGTGGCTTTCGCCCCCTTCGCCAGCAGCTGCTGATAAGCCTGCTGAACCTGTTCCACGAAGGCACGCTCCTGCGGCAGCTCTTTGCCAAAGATCGCCTCGATGCCCAGCAGCGCCATCACGCGGGATTCGCCCTCTTCACTGCCGTTAACCGCCTGCTGAATAGTAGACAGCAGCGGATCGCTGACCTCAATCGCCTGCCCTTGCTCATCTACGCCGCCAACGTAGCGCATCCAGCCCGCCACGCCCAACGCCAGCAGGGAGAAGTCGCTGTTGTGCACCAGATGCCAGCGCACGGAATCCAGCATTCGCTGGGGCAGCTTCTGGCTGCCGTCCATGGCGATCTGCCAGGTGCGGTGGCGCAGCGCCGGGTTGCTGTAGCGGGCAATCAGCTGATTGGCATAGTGAGCCAGATCGACGCCCTTCACCTTCAGCGTCGGAGCCTGCTCGTTTAGCATCAACGCATGCGCAGCGCGGCGATAGTTTCCGTCTTCCATGCACTCGTTGATATGCTGGTAACCCGCTAAATAGCCGAGGTACGCCAGGAACGAGTGGCTGCCGTTGAGCATTCTCAGCTTCATCTCTTCAAACGGCACTACGTCGGCAACCAGCTCCGCGCCTGCTTTTTCCCATTCCGGGCGTCCGGCAACAAAGTTATCCTCGATCACCCACTGACGGAACGGCTCGCAGGCCACGCCTGCCGGATCGCGTACCCCGGTCAGCTGTTCGATTTTGTCGAGCGTATCGGCCGTTACGGCTGGAACAATACGGTCTACCATGGTAGACGGGAAGGTGACGTTTTGCGCGATCCAGTCGCCAAGCTCAGCGTTCACCGCCCGCGCGTAGGCGCAGACCACGTTGCGTACCACGTGACCGTTTTCCGGCATGTTATCGCAGGACATCACGGTAAAGGCTGGCAGGCCAGCGGCTTTACGGCGAGCCAGCGCTTCAACGATAACGCCCGGGGCGGATTTCGGCTGCTGTGGGTTTTGCAGATCGTCGACGATCAATGGATGATCCAGCATCAGCTCACCGGTGGCGGGCGCGTGGCAGTAGCCTTTCTCGGTGATCGTCAGAGAGACAATCGCCACCTGCGGCTCACAGAGTGCGGCAAATACGGTTTCCAGACCGTCGACCTGCGCGTGCAGAGCGCGTTTCACCACCCCGACCACGCGCGCCGTCCATGCGTCGGCAGACATCTCCGCTACGGTGTAGAGATTATCCTGCTGCTTAAGATCGGCAATCTGCTGCTCGCCGCCGATCAGGTTGACCTCGCAATATCCCCAGTCGCTGTTGTGCTCAGCCGCCAGGATGTCGGTGTAGACGCCCTGGTGGGCGCGGTGAAATGCACCAAAACCTAAATGGACGATACGGGGAACCAGTTTGGTGCGATCGTAGCCTGGCAACGCAGCCTTTGCCGTTAAGAGCGTGTTTTGCATTATATGACCTATGGTTTAATGAGATCAGGACCCATCGAGAGTAACGCTTGTATGGTTGTATGCTTTGACCTGAATTAAGCTTTTGGCAATTGGTATGACATCATAGGAAAGTTATGTGACAGGCGGCATCCTTGCCGCCAAACGAAGTCAGAAACTAGATTAATGTTTTTGCCACTGCTGATATTCGCGTTTTAACCGCTGCGGTGCCGTTTCGGGCATCATGAGTAGACCAATAACAGAGATGACACCCAGAACAACCACATAGGTCGCCAACCCATAGTAGTGACCATCCGTAACCTGCAAAATCTTGACTGCAACTAACCCGAGGATCCCGCTCCCGATGAGTGACCCCATCTGCCAGATTAAGGCGATACCGCTGCAGCGAATATGCGTTGGGAAAAGTTCAGGAAAATAGGAAGCTTGAGGTGCATAGCACATGCTGTGCCCTACGCTAAGTACGAGGATCATCACCAGTTGGGTTAACCAGAAACTATCCTGATTAATCGCAAGGAAGAACGGGACAATCATAATAATCTGCAGCAGTGCACCCATAATATAGACCGGCTTGCGGCCAATTTTATCGCACAGGGATCCCATCAACGGTATGGCAAAGATTTCCAGAATGACCGCGACAATCATGGTTTCCATTAAAATATTGGCATCGAGATTATTAGCCTTACCGTAGGCCAGCACGATGACGGTAAACATGGCGAATGTGCAGGCTTCAATCAGCTTGGCGCAGACTCCTTTTACGACGATCCCTGGGAAATCGCGGATCACTTCCACCAGCGGACGCGACTCTTCGGCTTTGGTTTCACGTATTTGGGCGAAGACCGGTGATTCATCGATTTTAAGACGAATAAACAGGCCAACAATAACCAGTAACAGGCTTAATAAGAAAGGAATGCGCCAGCCATAGTCCATCATCGCTTCCGGAGAGAGTGTTGCGTTGAGTAGCGCAAACAACGCTAACGGCAGCAGGAAGCCTACCGGCGCGCCAATCTGCACCCAGCTGGCAAAGAAGCCGCGATGTTTCGGCTCTGAGTATTCTGCCGTCATCAGTACTGCCCCGGCCTGTTCACCACCAACGCCAAACCCTTGCAGAACGCGAATTAAAATAAGTAACACCGGAGCCCAGACCCCAATTTTTTCATAGGTCGGTAAGAGCCCGATACAGAACGTGCCCAGGCCCACAATCAGGATTGTAATAACCAGCGCTTTCTTGCGACCAACCTTATCGCCAATATGCCCGAATACTATCCCTCCTAGCGGTCGTGCTAAAAATCCCACTGCGTAGGTAGCAAATGCCGCCAGTGTGCTAATAAGCGGATCGCTACTTGGGAAAAACAGGTGCCCAAAAAAGAGCACCGCAGCGGTACCGTAGGCGAAGAAATCATAATATTCAGCCGCTGTACCAATTGCCGAGGCAGAGGCAACCCGGCGAATAATCGGCTTGTTATCTACGCCGTTTTTAATATCAACTGAACTCACCATAATATGTACCTATGTAGGGTATAGGGTTAATTAACGTATTGCCGGTGTGATTAAAATTACCAGTTCCACAGGGTGCCGTCTTCGA
The DNA here is from genome assembly GCF_024656065.1 of Pseudescherichia sp. L3. NCBI lineage: Bacteria > Pseudomonadati > Pseudomonadota > Gammaproteobacteria > Enterobacterales > Enterobacteriaceae > Pseudescherichia > Pseudescherichia sp. L3. Next base: position 1,160,413 of record NZ_JANKYC010000001.1, on the reverse strand, counting down.
GGCGGGCGACCGGCAGGTAGGCAGGGTCGTAGGGGTATTTCGCGGCCAGCTTCTCATCGAACTCAATGCCGAGGCCGGGCTTCTCGCCTGGGTGCATGTAACCGCTGTCAAAGGTCCAGCTGTGCGGGAAGACCTCCAGCATCTGCTCGGAGTAGCCCATGTACTCCTGCACGCCAAAGTTCGGTACCCACAGGTCGAAATGCAGCGCCGCCGCGTGGCAGATCGGCGAGAGATCCGACGGGCCGTGGGAACCGGTACGCACCTGGTAGAGCGAGGCGAAATCAGCGATACGGCGCATGCCGGTGATGCCGCCCGCATGGGTAATGGTGGTGCGGATATAGTCGATCAGCTGCTCTTCAATGAGCTGCTTACAGTCCCAGATGCTGTTAAAGACCTCACCTACCGCGATTGGGGTTACGGTGTGCTGGCGAATTAAGCGGAAGCAGGCCTGGTTCTCGGCTGGGGTCGGATCCTCCATCCAGAACATACGGAACTCTTCTATGCTCTTGCCAAAACGCGCCGCCTCAATCGGGGTCAGGCGGTGGTGCATATCGTGGAGCAGATGCTCGTTAAAGCCAAACTTGCTGCGCACCGCATCAAACAGCTTCGGCGTAAAGTCGAGATACTTCTCCGTTGACCAGAGCTGCTCTTCCGGCCACTGACCTTTAGTAGCCGGCTCGTAGGCCAGGCCTTTGCCTTTAGACATGCCGTAGGTGGTTTTCATGCCCGGCACGCCGCACTGAACGCGAATAGCTTTGAACCCCATCTCTTTATGGCGGGCGTAATCTTCCAGCACGTCATCAATGCTGTGACCGGTGGTGTGGCAGTAAACCATCACCCCTTCACGAGAGGCACCGCCCAGCAGCTGATAGAGCGGCATGTTGGCTGCCTTGGCTTTGATATCCCACAGTGCCATGTCGATAGCCGAGATAGCGGACATGGTGACCGGACCACGACGCCAGTAAGCGCCCTTATAGAAGAACTGCCAGATATCTTCGATGCGGTGTGCGTCGCGGCCAATCAGCTGCGGACAGAGGTGATCCTTAAGATAGGACGCCACGGAGAGCTCGCGCCCGTTTAGCGTGGCATCGCCCAGCCCGACAATCCCCTCGTCGGTGGTAATTTTGAGGGTGACAAAATTGCGCCCCGGACAGGTAACAAATACTTCAGCCCCTACAATCTTCATCTTCTGATCCTTTACATCTCGGTTGTGATGGAGAGAATCTACGCAACTGAGCTACTACCATACAAGTATGATGATCATAAAACCTTCGCTGGATCACAAAAAAAGGCGCTATGCGCGCCCCCAACCTGCCACGATAATCAGCATGCCGCAGAGCGCCACCAGCGCGCCGAGCCAGTCATAAACGCTGAGCCTGACGCCATCCACCACCCGCAGCCAGATCAGCGCGGTGCAGACGTAGACCCCACCGTAGGCGGCGTAGACCCGGCCGCTGGCGGTTGGGTGCAGGGTTAACAGCCAAACAAAGGCCGCCAGCGCCACTCCGGCCGGGATAAGCAGCAGCGGGCTGGCTCCCCGCTTGAGCCACAGCCACGGCAGGAAGCAGCCGAGAATTTCGCACAGCGCGGTGATAAAAAAGAGCAGCGTGGTATGGAGCATGGCGGTGGTAAACATTACGGGCAACGGCCTTATATCGTTTCAGAAGAATGGTGTAGAATAACGGGAGGCGAGCACCACGTCTTCTCTATCGAACCAAGGAATAACAATGAACATGACCTTTAGTAAACGCCTCTGCGTGGCGGCCATGCTGACGCTGGGTGCGGGCATGATGAGTGCCACAGCCAACGCCGATACAAACAAGCTTATCATTGAGTCCGGCGACAGCGCCCAGAGTCGCCAGCAGGCCACGATGGAAAAAGAGCAGTGGAACGATACGCGTAACCTGCGCCACAAGGTGAACAGCCGCGTGGAGAAAGAGTTTGATAAGGCCGACGTGGCTTATGATGCTCGCGATAACTGCCAGCAGAGCGCTAACCTCAACGCCTACTGGGAAGAGAATACCCTGCGCTGCCTTGACCGCCGCACCGGGCGGCCAATCGGACGTTAATCTCAGTAGTAGGCAATGGTATTTTTGATCGCGTACTTATGCTCAACGGCAGGGGTTACGCTTTCATCTACGATCGTCAGGGAGCAGCTCACCGGGTTGTCATGACGATCGTACTCGCAGGCCTGCTTCACGCTGCCGATAGGCTTATCGTTCAGCGTACTGACGCCGGTATAGTCGAGCTTCTTACGTCTGTCCGTTGAGGGCGTTGATTCCACGGACAGATGCATCTCTTTACTGGTGGTCGATTTGCCAAGCGGATACCCTTCCGCATCGTACTTGTAGTTAATCTGCAGCTCCTTGCCACGCGCAAGCACCACAAAGCCCTTCTCATCCGTATCCCAGGTCACACCCGCCGACAGGAATTCGGCCAGCTGGCACTTACCCTGCAAGCGCAGGCGCTTTTCATGGGTCACGGCATCGACATAGAAGTTGGCATCCAGCACCAGCGCCAGCCCGGTGTTGTTATCCATATCGTGAAGCTCCAGCGTATCAAAACAGCCCTCCTGCGAGAGCGTGCCGGTTACGCGTTTAGAGACTTCTCCCTTATCGTTGAGCAGCGTCTGGCTAAAGTCTTTCACCGGGCCACGCAGTGGGTCAAAGTCAAACTCGTTGGAGAAGCTGGCCATCTCCGGCGTAAACGACACCGGCGCTTTGCCGTCATCGCATCCGGCCAGCACTGCCGTGATGGCTGCCAGCATCATTAACTTTTTCATAAATTCCCCACCCGTTGCACCTTATTAAAGCATCTTAGCAAATTCAGTGATTTATGTAACATCATCCCTTTGTATTACCCACGTCCTCGCACCGTGACCGCGCGCACCTTTTTTGTTCAACGCTGCGCAGGCCGGGTGCAACCCTAGCCTGCGCGCCACGGCACATTATTAAAATGTTATTAATTAACAATAGATTAAAAACTGGCACGCCGCTTGCTATTTGAATTCCATCTTGTATACCAGATGGAATTGCTCACTATGACAACAATGACCGGCCTGACCCTGAGCGGTTGGCAGCAGCAGATCCAGCAGCAGCACGGCGAGGTTTTATCTCTGCTAACGGCGCACCTGGCAACCCTCTCTGCCGATGACAATGCCTGGATCACCCTTGCCACGCCCGAGCAGATCGCCGCCCAGCTGGGAGCGTTAACCCCCCGCTATCAGCAAAACCCGGCGGCGCTGCCGCTATATGGCATCCCTTTTGCGGTAAAAGATAATATCGACGTCGCCGGATTTCCGACCACGGCGGCCTGCCCGGCGTTTCGCTATATCGCCGAGCAGGATGCGACTACGGTTGCGCAGCTTAAAGCCGCCGGGGCCATTGTCATTGGCAAGACCAATCTCGATCAGTTTGCTACTGGACTGGTAGGCACCCGTTCCCCGTGGGGCGCGGTGAGCAACAGTTTTAATCCGGACTATGTGAGCGGCGGCTCCAGCTCTGGCTCGGCATCGGCAGTGGCCCGCGGTCTGGTCCCCTTCTCCCTGGGAACCGATACCGCAGGCTCCGGCCGGGTGCCCGCCGGTTTCAATAACATCATCGGGTTGAAACCGACTAAAGGCTGGTTCTCCGCCAGCGGCGTGGTTCCAGCCTGCCGCCTTAACGATACCGTATCGGTGTTTGCTCTCACCGTCAGCGATGCCTGGACCGTTGCCGAGGCGGCGGCAGGCTACGACGCCCGTGACGCCTACTCGCGCCGCGCACCGGCCACCGCGCCCGCCGCGCTGCCCGAGCGCCCGCTGTTTGCCATTCCCGACACGCTGCAATTCTTTGGCGACGCCCAGGCCGAAGAGGCGTGGGAGCGCGCTCTGGATCAGCTCCGCGCCTGTGGCGTAACGCTGAAAACCATCGATTTCACACCGTTCGCCGAGCTGGCCGCTCAACTCTATCAGGGGCCGTGGGTTGCCGAGCGCACCGCTGCCGTAGGAGAGATCATCGACCGCCCGGAGGAGATGGATCCCACGGTATATCAGATTATCGCCGGGGGTAGCCGCTATAGCGCGGTAGAAGCCTACAAAGCTGAGTACCTACGCGCCGAACTGGCCCGCAACATTCAGCAGGCCCTTGCCGAAGTGGACGCGCTGGTCGTGCCTACCTCGCCCACCATCCGCACCAAAGATGAGATGCAGCAGGAGCCGATCCGCTACAACTCGGAGTTTGGCACCTATACCAACTTTACCAACCTGGCCGATCTCAGCGCCCTGGCCCTGCCCGCGCCGTTCCGCGCCGACGGACTGCCCGCCGGGATCACCCTGCTCGCCCCCGCCTGGCACGATCGCGCCTTAGCCAGCTTCGGCATTCGCTGGCAGGCGCAGAGCGGCCTGCCCCTGGGGGCAACTGGCAGCCGACTCCCCGCAGGCCAGGCGCTGCCTCTCTCACAGGATCACGTGCGTGTTGCGGTCGTCGGGGCGCATCTGCGCGGCATGCCGCTTAACCACCAGCTGATTAACCGTAAGGCGGTGTTTGTGGAGGCCAGTGAAACTGCTCCCTGCTACCGCCTCTACGCCCTGGCCAACACCCAGCCGGCAAAGCCGGGCCTGGCCCGGGCCAGCAGCGGCGAATCTATTCAGGTTGAGCTGTGGGATATCCCGCTGGCGCGCTTCGGAGAGTTTGTTGCCGAGATCCCGGCCCCGCTGGGGATCGGCTCTCTGGAGCTGGCGGATGGCCGCTGGGTGAAAGGCTTTATCTGTGAGGGTGCGGCGCTCGGCGACGCGCAGGACATTACGGCTTACAAAGGCTGGCGGAACTGGCTCGCCAGCAAGGAGATGCAGCATGTTTGATCGCGTACTGATTGCCAACCGGGGCGAAATCGCCTGCCGCGCCATCCGCACCCTGCGCCGACTGGGGATCGTGAGCATCGCCGTCTATTCCGATGCGGATAAAAACGCCGAACACGTCAAAGCGGCAGATATCGCCCTGCCGCTCGGCGGGGAGAAGGCCAGCGACAGCTATCTGCGCATCGACAGCATTATTGATGCCGCTAAACAAAGCGGCGCACAGGCTATCTGGCCCGGCTACGGTTTTCTCTCTGAGAGCCTGGCCTTTGCCGACGCCTGCGAGCAGGCGGGTATTGTCTTTGTTGGTCCCACGGCGCAGCAGATTGGCGAGTTTGGCCTCAAACACCGGGCGCGGGAGCTGGCCGCGCAGGCTGGCGTGCCGATGACGCCGGGGACGGGCCTGCTGAACAGCCTCGACGAGGCGCTGCTGGCCGCGCAGCAGATTGGCTACCCGGTGATGTTGAAAAGCACCGCGGGCGGCGGCGGGATAGGCTTGACCCGCTGCGCCGACAGCGAGGCATTGCAGCTGGCGTGGGAGAGCGTCCGCCGTCTGGGTGAGCAGTTCTTTAGCGATGCAGGCGTGTTTATTGAACGCTGCATCGATCGCGCCCGCCACGTCGAGGTACAGATCTTCGGCGATGGTAACGGCAACGTCGTGGCCCTCGGGGAGCGCGACTGCTCTCTGCAACGCCGCAATCAGAAGGTGGTGGAAGAGACGCCTGCGCCGGGGCTACCGCAGGCGACCCGCTCTGCGCTGCTCGCCTCCGCCGTTGAGCTGGGCAAGCTGGTTAACTACCGCAGCGCGGGCACGGTGGAGTACATCTATGACGCCGGGCAGGATGCGTTCTACTTCCTTGAGGTCAACACCCGCCTACAGGTAGAGCACCCGGTCACTGAGTCCGTTACCGGTCTCGATCTGGTGGAGTGCATGCTCCGCGTTGCCGCCGGAGAGACCATCGACTGGGCACGGCTCCAGCGACCACCGCAGGGCGCGGCGATTGAGGTGCGGCTGTATGCCGAAAATCCGCTGAAGAATTTCCAGCCGAGCCCTGGCGTGCTGACCCACGTGAGCTTCCCGGAGAACGTACGCGTCGACAGCGGCGTCACCACCGGCAGCGAGGTCTCCGCCTTCTACGATCCAATGATCGCCAAGCTGATTGTCCATGCGGATACGCGCGAGGCGGCCCTGCTTACGCTGCGCGAGGCGCTGGACGCCACCCAGCTGCACGGCATCGCCACTAACCTTGACTACCTGCGGCAGATCGTCGCCAGCGAGGCCTTTGTTCAGGGCCGCGTCTGGACGCGGATGCTCGATACCTTTACCCCTGCGATGGCGGCCATTGAGGTATTACAGCCCGGTACATGGAGCAGCGTTCAGGATTACCCCGGTCGTCCGGGCTACTGGGACGTCGGCGTCCCGCCCTCGGGCCCGATGGACGATTTTGCCTTCCGCCTGGCTAACCGCATCGTCGGCAACCACGCCTCCGCCGCCGGGCTGGAGTTTACCCTGCAAGGCCCGACGCTGCTGTTTCACAGCGACACCATCATCGCCCTGACCGGGGCCGACTGTCATGCCGAGCTTGACGGCCAGCCGGTGGCGTACTGGCAGCCGGTGGCGGTAAAGGCCGGTCAGACGCTGGTGCTGGGCCGCGCCCAGTCCGGGTGTCGCACCTATCTTGCGGTGCGCAACGGTATCGATGTGCCCTGCTATCTCGGCAGCCGGGCAACCTTTGCTCTCGGGCAGTTTGGCGGCCACGCCGGACGCACGCTGAAGGTGGCCGATCTGCTGCCCGTCTCCCGTCCTGAACTGGCCGCCTGCACCACGCCTGCGCCAGAGCGGGATCCGCAGCCGCTGGCCGCCGGGCTGATCCCGGAGTATGGAGAGAGCTGGCACATCGGCGTGCTCTACGGCCCCCACGGCGCACCGGACTTCTTCACCCAGGAGTCAATGGATGAGTTCTTCGCCAGCGAGTGGCAGGTGCACTACAACTCTAACCGTCTCGGCGTGCGCCTGAGCGGGCCGAAGCCGTCCTGGACCCGGCCCGACGGCGGCGAGGCGGGCCTGCATCCGTCTAACGTTCACGACTGCGAGTACGCCATCGGTGCGATCAACTTTACCGGCGACTTCCCGGTGATCCTCACCCGCGACGGCCCCAGCCTCGGCGGTTTTGTCTGCCCCGTGACCATCGCCAAAGCGGAGCTGTGGAAGGTGGGCCAGGTGAAGCCAGGGGATCGCCTGCGCTTCTACCCGATTAGCGTTGAAGAGGCGGTGGCGCTGGAGAAGGCCCAGCACCGCATCGTTGAGACGCTGGAGCCTGCCGAAACGCTGCCTGAGTATGCTACCCCGTCGCTGGCGGATCGAGACGGGATCTCCGCCGCCGCGCTGGTCTCTATACCGGCCAGCGGCACGACGCCCGCTATCTGCTATCGCCAGGCGGGCGATAACTACATCCTGATTGAGTATGGCGAAAACGTTCTCGATCTGGCCCTGCGCCTGCGGGTTAGCCTGCTGATGGAGCAGCTTCAGGCGCTGGCCCATCCGGGCATTAAAGAGCTTTCGCCTGGGGTGCGCTCGCTGCAGATCCGCTACGACAGCCTTGTTATCAGCCAGCCGTCGCTGGTGAAGATGTTGCTGGAAATTGAAGGCCGCCTGGGAGACGTCAGCGAGATGAAGGTGCCGTCGCGCATCGTCTGGATGCCGATGGCCTTTGAGGACAGCGCCACCCTTGGCGCGGTCAGCCGCTACCAGGACACGGTGCGGGCCAGTGCCCCGTGGCTGCCCAACAACGTCGACTTTATTCAGCGCATTAACGGCCTGGCGGATCGTCACGCGGTGCGCGACACGATTTTCGACGCTAGCTACCTGATCCTCGGCCTCGGCGATGTCTATCTGGGCGCGCCCTGCGCCGTCCCGGTGGATCCGCGCCACCGTCTGCTGAGCTCGAAATATAACCCGGCCCGCACCTTCACCGCCGAGGGCACGGTAGGCATCGGCGGGATGTATATGTGCATCTACGGCATGGACTCCCCCGGTGGCTACCAGCTGGTGGGCCGCACCCTGCCTATCTGGAACAAATTCCTGAAAAACAGTCAGTTCAAGCCGGACGAGCCGTGGCTGCTGCGCTTCTTTGACCAGGTTCGCTTCTACCCGGTCAGCGAGGAGGAGCTGGATCGCCTGCGGGATGATTTCCGCGAAGGCCGGGCCACCATCCGCATCGAGGAGACGGTATTCGACTACGCCGAGCATCTGCGTTTTCTTGCGCAAAACGCACCCGAGATTGGCCAGTTCCGCGAGCGTCAGGCTACCGCCTTTAGCGAAGAGGTTGCCCGCTGGCAGCTGGATGAGCAGGCCCAGCCCGAGGAGATCGTGCTGCCCACGGCTGAAGAGATAGATGACGGCGCGCTGGCGGTGAACGCCGACATGAACGGCAACGTCTGGAAGGTGCTGGTCCAGCCGGGCGATGAGGTTATCGCAGGCCAGCCGCTGGTGATTGTCGAGGCGATGAAGATGGAGCTGGCGATCCACGCTCCGCAGGCGGGCCGCATCAAGCGTATCAGCTGCCAGCCTGGCCGTCCGGTAAGCCCCGGCGACGCGCTGCTGTGGCTTGAGTCGTGAGCATGAGCGGCAAGCCGGGGCTGGCGGAGCGCATCTACCGCGCGCTGAAAAATGAGATTTTCACTTTTCAGCTGATGCCGGGGGATCGCTTTAGCGAGAGCGAGGTTGCCGGACGAATGGCCGCCAGCCGAACCCCGGTGCGCCAGGCGCTCTACTGGCTAGAGCACGAGGGCTACGTCGAGGTTGCCTCCCGCAGCGGCTGGCAGGTGAAACCGTTCGACTTCGCCTGGTTTGAGGCGCTGTACGATCTGCGGATCGTGCTGGAGCGCGAGGCGGTACGCCGCCTGTGCGGAATGCCTCCCGGCACCTGCGCCGAGCATCTCGCCCCGCTGATTGCGTTTTGGGTCGATGCCCCGCCGCTGGAAGACGGGCTGGCGGTCTCGCCCCACGACGAGCAGTTCCATACCGCGCTGGTGGCGGCAACGGGCAACGGCGAGATGACGCGCGTTCACATCGATCTGACGGAGAAGATCCGCATTATTCGCCATCTCGACTTTACGCGGGACGATCGGGTGGCAGCGACCTATCAAGAACACGGGCGCGTGCTACGCGCCATTTTGACACAGCAGACAGAGGAGGCGCAGCGGATCCTGACCGACCACATATTACAGAGCAAAGCGGTGGTCAGAAAAATCACACTACACAGGCTTCAGCAATCGCGGCTATCGCCGGTTTCATCGCAGATATAACGCAATAGTTCTCTTACACTTTTAGGGGTTGATGATGAAAAGACGTTCGTTAATTAAAGCCTTTGCCCTCTCCGCAACCATGGTCGGCATGGGGATCTCCTGGCAGGCCTGGGCCGCCGATACCATCAAGGTCGGCATCATGCATTCGCTCTCCGGCACCATGGCGATCTCCGAAACGCCGCTGAAAAACGTCGCGCTGATGACCATCGATGAGATCAACGCCAACGGCGGCGTGCTGGGGAAAAAGCTGGAGCCGGTGGTGGTCGATCCCGCCTCTAACTGGCCGCTGTTCGCCGAGAAAGCCCGCCAGCTCATCTCCCAGGATAAGGTCGCGGCGGTGTTTGGCTGCTGGACCTCGGTGTCGCGCAAATCGGTGCTGCCAGTCTTCGAGGAGCTGAACGGCCTGCTCTTCTATCCGGTGCAGTACGAGGGCGAAGAGATGTCACCGAACGTCTTCTATACCGGCGCGGCACCTAACCAGCAGGCGATCCCGGCGGTGGAGTATCTGATGAGCGAGGACGGCGGCAGCGCCAAACGCTTCTTCCTGCTGGGCACCGACTACGTCTACCCGCGCACCACCAACAAGATCCTGCGTGCCTTCCTGCACAGCAAAGGCGTGCAGGATAAAGATATCGAAGAGGTCTACACCCCGTTTGGCCACAGCGATTACCAGACCATCGTCGCCAACATCAAGAAGTTCGCCGCCGGGGGCAAAACCGCCGTGATCTCCACCATCAACGGCGACTCCAACGTGCCGTTCTATAAGGAGCTGGCTAACCAGAGCATCAAGGCCACCGACGTGCCGGTAGTGGCCTTCTCGGTGGGCGAAGAGGAGCTGCGCGGGATCGACACCAAGCCGCTGGTGGGCCATCTGGCGGCGTGGAACTACTTTGAATCCGTCGATAACCCAACCAACGCTAAGTTTGTGGCTGACTACAAGGCCTACGCCAAAGCGCATAACCTGCCGAACGCCGATACCGTGGTGACCAACGATCCGATGGAGGCCACCTACGTCGGGCTGCACATGTGGGCCCAGGCGGTAGAGAAAGCGGGCACTACCGACGTGGATAAGGTCCGCGCGGCGATGGCCGGACAGACCTATAAAGCGCCGGACGGCTTCACCCTGACCATGGATAAAACCAACCATCACCTGCACAAACCGGTGATGATCGGCGAGATCGAAGATAACGGGCAGTTCAACGTCGTCTGGCAGACCGAACAGCCGGTTCGCGCCCAGCCGTGGAGCCCGTTTATCGCCGGTAACGATAAGAAGCCGGATACGCCAGTGAAATCCACCGGGCAGTAACCCAGACGCCCGGCGGCATGGGCTGCCGGGCAATGACTCCATCAGCGGAATAAGCGACCATGAAAATAGCCTCGCGCTTCGGCCTCTTCTTTGCCTGCTGCCTGCTGTTCATCGGCACGGCCTCTGCCGGACCGGCAAGCGACTACGGCGCTGCCAGCCGCACCCAGCAGGCGCAGCTTTTACAAACCTGGTCCGCCGCCCCCGATGCGTCGCGCTTACCCCTGCTCCAGGCGCTGCGCCAGGAGAACGTGGTTGTCGATAAGCGCGGCCAGCTCTTTACCCTGTCGGGAGAGACCCTGACGCCGCTGGAGGGCAACGCGGCCCCGGAGGGTAATCCGCGCAAACTGTTTATGAACAACCGCATCCGCACCCTGGTGGCTAACGCGCTTGCCGCCCACCAGCTGGTCAGCGAGGATCGTACCCAGCGCCTTGCCGCCGCACATAATCTGCAAAACGACGCCACGGCAGAGCAGCTTCCGCTGCTGCAACAGCGGCTGGCCCAGGAGCAGGATGACGAGGTGAAGGCGGCCCTGCTGCTGGCCGTTGCCACTCTCCAGCTCGCCGATGCACATCCGCAGGTGCGCCTGCAGGCGGTTAAACAGCTGGGTGAAAGCAGTGCTCCGCCGATCCAGGCCAGCCTTCAGCGGCTGACCCAGCCACAAAATGAGCCGGACGCCAGCGTGCGCGCCGCCGCCGCCGACAGCCTGAAGCAGATCCAGCAGCGTCTGCGCTGGGGTGACTGGCTGGGGCAGGCCTTCAGCGGCCTGTCGCTGGGATCTATCCTGCTGCTGGCGGCTCTGGGGCTGGCCATTACCTACGGCCTGCTGGGGGTGATCAACATGGCCCACGGCGAGATGCTGATGCTGGGGGCGTACGCCACCTGGCTGGTGCAGGATCTCTTTGCCCGCCTCGCCCCGCAGTGGCTGGCCCTCTATCCCATTGTCGCCCTGCCGGTGGCCTTTTTCATTACCGCCGCGATGGGCATGGCGCTGGAGCGGCTGATCATTCGTCATCTCTATGGCCGTCCGCTGGAGACCCTGCTGGCGACCTGGGGCATCAGCCTGATGCTGATCCAGCTGGTGCGCCTGCTCTTCGGAGCGCAGAACCTGGAGGTAGCTAACCCTGGCTGGCTCTCCGGCGGCTGGGCGGTGCTGCCGAACCTGATCCTGCCGTACAACCGCATCGCGGTGATCGTCTTTGTCCTGCTGGTGCTGGCCCTCACCTGGCTGCTGCTCAACAAGACCCGGCTAGGGATGAACGTGCGGGCGGTCACCCAAAACCGGCGGATGGCCGACTGCTGCGGCGTACCCACCGGGCGGGTCGATATGCTGGCCTTCGGGCTGGGCTCCGGCATCGCCGGGCTGGGGGGCGTGGCGCTGTCGCAGCTGGGCAACGTCGGCCCCGAGCTGGGCCAGGGCTATATCATCGACTCATTTTTAGTGGTGGTACTGGGTGGCGTTGGCCAGCTGGCAGGTACGGTGGTGGCGGCCTTTGGCCTCGGCATCATCAACAAGCTGCTGGAACCGCAGATTGGCGCGGTGCTGGGCAAAATCGCCATCCTGGTACTGATCGTGCTGTTTATTCAGAAACGCCCGCAGGGGCTGTTCGCATTCAAGGGGCGAGTGATCGACTGATGAGCCAACCTATCACCCTGACGCTGGCGCAGCGTGCGCCCCGTCTGACGCGCACCCTGACGCTGGGCATTATCGTCCTGCTGCTGGCCCTGCCTTTTTTGGCCCTGCTGCCGCAGGATCATCCCCTGGCGATGTCCGCCTACACCCTGACGCTGGTGGGCAAGATCCTCTGCTACGCCATCGTTGCCGTGGCGCTGGATCTGGTCTGGGGCTACGCTGGCCTGCTGTCGCTGGGGCACGGGCTGTTCTTTGCGCTTGGCGGCTACGCGATGGGCATGTACCTGATGCGCCAGGCGGCGGGCGACGGCCTCCCGGCCTTTATGACCTTTCTCTCGTGGAGCGAGATGCCGTGGTTCTGGACCGGCACCCAGCACTTTGCCTGGGCGCTGTGCCTGATCGTGCTGCTGCCGGGCCTGCTGGCGCTGCTGTTTGGCTACTTTGCCTTCCGCTCGCGTATTAAAGACGTCTACTTCTCGATCATGACCCAGGCGCTAACCTATGCCGGGATGCTGCTCTTCTTCCGCAATGAAACCGGCTTCGGGGGTAACAACGGCTTCACCGGCTTTACCACCCTGCTCGGCTTCCCGGTTACTGCTACCGGAACGCGGATCGGCCTGTTTATCGCCACCGTGCTGCTGCTGATCGCCGCGCTGGGCATTGGCATGGCGCTGGCGCGCAGCAAGTTTGGCCGGGTGCTAACCGCGGTGCGCGATGCCGAGAACCGGCTGATGTTTTGCGGTTACGATCCGCAGGGATTCAAGCTCTTTGTCTGGACGCTCTCTGCCGTACTCTGCGGCCTTGCCGGCGCGCTCTACGTGCCGCAGGTAGGCATTATCAACCCAAGCGAGATGTCGCCCACTAACTCCATCGAAGCCGCCATCTGGGTAGCGCTGGGCGGGCGCGGCACGCTGATCGGGCCGCTGCTGGGCGCGGGCATCGTCAACGGAGCGAAGAGTTTCTTCACCGTGGCCTTCCCGGAGTACTGGCTCTTTTTCCTGGGCCTGATGTTTATCCTCGTCACGCTGTTTTTACCGCGGGGCGTTATTGGTTTGCTGAAGCGGAGAAAGCATGACTGACACCCTTTTTACCCAGCCGCTGCCGCAGGATCGCTACCGGGAGACCACCGACCCGGTGCTGATGCTGGAGAATATCAACGTCTCCTTCGACAGCTTCCGCGCCCTCACCGACCTGACGCTGGCGATTGGCGTTGGTGAGCTGCGCTGCATCATCGGCCCCAACGGCGCAGGCAAAACCACGCTGATGGATGTGATCACCGGCAAGACCCGCCCGGACAGCGGCAGCGTGGTTTACGACCAAAATATCGACCTGACCCAGCTCTCCCCGGTGGAGATTGCCCGCGCGGGCATCGGGCGCAAGTTTCAGAAGCCGACGGTATTTGAGGCGCTGACGGTGGCGGAGAATCTGGAGATTGCCCTGAAAACCGACAAATCAGTCTGGGCCAGTCTGCGGGCGACGCTCAGCGGCGAGCAGCGGGATCGCATCGATGAGACCCTTGAGATGCTGCGGCTGGCAAATCAGAGCCAGCGTCAGGCGGGGCTGCTCTCCCACGGCCAGAAGCAGTTTCTGGAGATTGGCATGCTGCTGGTACAGGAGCCACACCTGCTGCTGCTCGACGAGCCAGCCGCCGGGCTGACGGACGCCGAGACCGAGTATATCGCCGAGCTGTTTCGCACCCTGGCAGGCAAGCACTCCCTGATGGTGGTGGAGCACGATATGGGCTTTGTCGATACCATTGCCGATCACGTTACGGTGCTGCACCAGGGCCAGGTGCTGGCCGAGGGTTCCCTGCGCGACGTGCAGGCGAATGAACAGGTTATTGACGTTTATCTGGGGCGTTCACATGCTGGAAGTGAATGAACTGCATCAATACTACGGCGGAAGCCATATCCTGCGCGGCCTCTCGTTTGCGACGCATCCTGGCGAGGTGACCTGTCTGCTGGGGCGCAACGGCGTGGGGAAAACTACCCTGCTGAAGTGCCTGATGGGACTGATCCCGGCGAAGTCCGGGACCATTAGCTGGAAGGGTAAGCCCATCAACCAGCAGAAACCCCACCAGCGGGTGCGCAGCGGCATGGCCTATGTGCCGCAGGGGCGGGAGATCTTTCCCCGGCTGACGGTTGAGGAGAACCTGCTGATGGGCCTTGCGCGCTTTACCGGTTCGCAGGCCAGGCAGGTTCCCGATGAGATTTACGACCTGTTCCCGGTGCTGCGGGAGATGAAGCACCGGCGTGGGGGCGATCTCTCCGGCGGCCAACAGCAGCAGTTAGCCATTGGCCGGGCGCTGGCCTGTCGGCCCCAGCTGCTGATCCTTGATGAACCGACGGAGGGGATCCAGCCCTCGGTGATCAAGGAGATTGGCGTGGTAATTAAAACCCTGGCCGCGCGCGGCGACATGGCGATCCTGCTGGTAGAGCAGTTTTATGATTTTGCCGCCGAGCTGGCGGACAGCTACCTGGTGATGTCCCGGGGAGCGATCGTTCAGCGCGGCAGAGGCGAAGAGATGGAGAGCCACGGCGTGCGCAATCTGGTGGCGATTTAGCCGCGGCCGTCAGCGTGCGGCTCCCGGAGCGAGCCGCAGTCATCGGATTAGGCCAGCACGCGATCGGCGATCAGCGTTCGGGTCAGCAGGGTTACGTCGATATAGTGCGCCAGGTCGCGCTGCTCGGCGCGGGGCAGATAGGGTAGCTCACCGATCATCGGCGCGGGGATCTTTTTACCCAGCACGTTAATGATCTCAGCATAGTGGGCAAGGCCAGGGTTGATACGGTTAGCGACCCAGCCAATCAGCGGCAGGCCGTCGCTGGCGATCGCCTGAGCGGTCAGCAGAGCATGGTTGATACAGCCCTCCTGGATCCCCACCACCATAATCACCGGCAGCTGCTCCTGCACCACCCAGTCGGAGAGCGGACGCAGATCGTTCATCAGGCTGCGCCAGCCACCGGTGCCTTCGACCACCACGTGATCGACACGGTCGGTCAGGTGCGCAAGCCCTTTGGACAGCAGGCCATAGTTAATGGGGCAGCTGTGGGCCACGCTGCTCTCTTCCTCGCTCAGGGCGATGGGGTTCACCGCCTCGTAGGGTAGCGCCAGGGTCGAGACGTTTTGCAGCACCAGCGCATCTTTGTTGCGCAGGCCCTCAGGCGTCTCTTTACTCCCTTTCGCCACTGGTTTGTAGCCGGCTACGCTTCTGCCGCTGTTTGCCAGCGCCTGCAGAAGTGCGCGGGAGACCACTGTCTTCCCGACAGCCGTATCGGTACCCGTAATAAAGAAACGCTTAAGCATCACTTACTCCACCGTTTTGCCGCGAAAATATACACCACGAAAATAATTCAGAGGAGAAAGTCTAAGTTAAGTCGCCAGGGGCTAATTTGAGGTAGCGCAATTTTTCCTACAACTGTGCAAATTTGTTACCCCTGCAACAGTCGAATCAGCAACGAACCGTTATACATCGCGTCTTTTACCAGCGCGGCACCCGCCATGGTGCCCTGATTAGAGAACTGTGTGCTTTCGACAGTGATGTGTCGGCTATAGGCGGGCAGCGACTGCTGGCGAATGCAGCTGCTAATGGCAGGAAAGAGAATATCGGCGGCCTGGCTCAGGGGGGAACCGATAAGAATTTTTTGCGGATTAAACAGGTTGACCATGATCGCCAGAATGCGCCCGACGTTGGTACCTACGCCGGTGATAATATCCGTCGCCAGCCGGTCCCCCTCTCGCGCGGCCTGGCAGAGCGACGCTACGGTAAGTGGCTGACCGTGCAGCTGCGAGCTCATCGACTGGCTCATGCGCTGCTGCGCCAGCTCCAGCACGCTCTCTACGCTGGCGATGGTTTCCAGACAGCCGTGGTTGCCGCAGTAGCAGCGTTTGCCGTAGGGATCGACCTGGGTATGGCCTATCTCAACCAGGCTGCTGCTGCCTGCGTGCAGCAGGCGGCCGTCGGTGATCACCCCCGCGCCAACGTTGTGGTCGATCACTACCTGAATAACATCCCGCGCGCCACGGGATGCGCCAAACAGCGCTTCCGCCATGGTCCAGGCGCTGATGTCATGCTGAATATAGATCGGCACGCCGGTATGGCGCTCTAGGGCCTCCCCCAGCGCCATGTCTTTAACGTCTTCATAGAACGGCATGCGGTGCACGATGCCGTTCTCGGTATCGATGATACCCGGCAAGGTGATGGCGATAGCGGTCAACCGTTCGAGCTTGTTCTGGTGGCGAATAAAGAACTGGTCGATATGCTGAATAATGCGGCTGGCGAAGGGGGTATCGGCGTGTAAAGGCAGCTCAAGCTGCTCTTCAACCACCAGCTTGCTGCTGAGGTCGCGCAGGGCGAGATGGATCTCTCCCCGGCTGATGCGCAACGAGAGGTAGTGCCAGGCCTCGGTCTCAACCATCAGGCCCACGGCAGGACGCCCTCGGCTGCCCGGATCCTGGATCTCCGTCTCCTGCACCAGGTGCGCTTCTAGCATTTCACGGACAATCTTGGTAATGCTGGCGGGGGCAAGCTGCGCCAGACGCGACAGATCGATACGTGAAACCGGGCCTAGCTGATCGATAAGCCGGTAAACGGCTCCTGCATTGGTCTGCTTAATCTGATCAATATGGCCGGGCGTACTATCAGCAACCACCTCTTGCTCCCTTTATTTTCGCGCTTCGAAATAAACTTTAGGCTATGGTGAAGCAGTTCCTTGAGGCCGTCAAATTTTTGATTAGCCTTGTGATTTACTGCACATTTTCATCCTCTGCGGGATAAATTCTGCTCACTTTTAACGCTTTCCAGCAGCTGCTGCTTGAAATGCAGCGCGGCCGCGCCCTGCTCGTGATGCTTCGACCACACCAGCCACATTTGCGAGACCGCATCGGCTTCGGCAATCGGCAGCCAGCGCATCTCGCTGAGCTGAACCCGGCAAAACGACGCGGGCAGGATCGACACGCCCAGTCCGGCGGCCACCAGCCCAATAATGGTCATCGCCTCGCCGACCTCCTGGGCAATACGCGGCACCAGGCCGTAACGGCGCAGCAGGCCAAGAATGTCGTCGTACAGTCCCGTCCCGACATGGGGGTCGAAAAAGACAAACGGCTCCTTTGCCAATTCGCTCAGCGTAACCCTGGGCTGTGCCGCCAGGGGATGATCGCGCGGAACCATCGCCAGCAGCGGCTCGCGCAGGATCACCTCCCACGCCAGCGTTTCCGGCAGCGCAGTATTGCGCATCAGACCCAGATCCAGGGTTCCCTCGTGCAGAGGGGCAATCTGCTCCCGGGTATTGATCTCTCGGGTTTGCAGATGCACGTCCGGGTAGCGCCGCCGGAAGGTCGAAAGGGTGTCAGAGACTGCTTTAATAAAAGGCGCGGAAGAGGTAAAGCCGACCCGTAGCTCCCCGCTCCGCCCCTGATGCAGCCGGGCGGCGCGGGCGGCAGCGTCATCGACCTGGCTGAGGATCTGTCGGCTGTCGATCAGAAACTGCCTTCCCGCCGGGGTCAGCGCGACGCTGCGGTTGGTCCGGGCCAGCAGTCGGGCACCGACCTGCTGCTCAAGCAGCTGGATCTGCTGGCTGAGCGGCGGCTGGGAAATATTCAGCCGGGCCGCCGCATGGCCAAAATGTAACTCTTCGGCCACGGCAATAAAGTAGCGCAGGTGACGCAGTTCGATATTCATATGTTTAATGTATCATTTGAGATTATTAATATATTAGACAGAATATTTACATTTTCCTACTCTTAGCGGTAATTGCTTACCTGCTGTTATAGACTACTAAGGATCCTCCGTGAGCCGTACTACCGTCGTTGACATCGCCCCGGCGAGCGATGCCGACGTGCAAACCACCGCTGTTCCCGCCACGCCCTATATTAAACGCGGCACTCCCCAGTTTATGCGCGTCACGCTGGCGCTCTTCTCCGCCGGACTGGCGACCTTCGCCCTGCTCTACTGCGTGCAGCCGATCCTGCCGGTACTCTCCCACGAGTTCGGCGTCTCACCGGCCAGCAGCAGTATCTCGCTCTCAATCTCTACCGCCATGCTGGCTATTGGGCTGCTGTTCACCGGCCCGCTCTCGGATGCCATCGGCCGTAAGCCGGTGATGGTCACTGCTCTGCTGCTGGCCTCCTGCTGTACGCTGCTCTCGACGATGATGACCAGCTGGCACGGCATTTTGATCATGCGCGCGCTCATAGGGCTGTCGCTGAGCGGCGTGGCGGCGGTCGGGATGACCTACCTGAGCGAGGAGATCCACCCCAGCGTAGTGGCCTTTTCGATGGGGCTTTACATCAGCGGTAACTCTATCGGCGGTATGAGCGGACGCCTGCTCAGCGGTGTATTTACCGACTTCTTTAGCTGGCGTATCGCCCTGGCGGTTATCGGCTGCTTTGCCCTCGCCTCTGCGCTGATGTTCTGGAAAATTCTTCCGGAGTCGCGTCATTTTCGTCCTGCCTCGCTGCGCCCCCGGTCGCTGATGATCAACTTTCGCCTGCACTGGCGCGATCGCGGCCTGCCGCTGCTGTTTTTGACCGGCTTCCTGCTGATGGGA
This sequence comes from Pseudescherichia sp. L3, assembly GCF_024656065.1. Taxonomy (NCBI): domain Bacteria; kingdom Pseudomonadati; phylum Pseudomonadota; class Gammaproteobacteria; order Enterobacterales; family Enterobacteriaceae; genus Pseudescherichia; species Pseudescherichia sp. L3. The sequence continues at coordinate 1,141,786 of NZ_JANKYC010000001.1, read as the reverse complement.
TCGTTTGTCACTCTGTTTAACTACATTGGCTATCGCCTGATGCAAACCCCGTGGCAGCTTAGCCAGGCAGTGGTAGGCCTGCTTTCGGTGGCTTACCTGACCGGGACCTGGAGCTCGCCCAAAGCCGGGGCGATGACCGCACGCTTTGGCCGTGGGCCGGTGATGCTGGCTTCAACGGGGATTATGCTGGGCGGCGTGCTGCTGACGCTCTTCTCGTCGCTGGGGCTGATTTTTGCCGGGATGCTGCTCTTCTCTGCTGGCTTCTTCGCCGCCCACTCGGTCGCCAGCAGCTGGATCGGTCCGCGAGCGCGTCGGGCTAAAGGCCAGGCCTCATCGCTCTATCTGTTTAGCTATTACCTGGGATCGAGCCTGGCCGGGACGCTGGGTGGTCTGTTCTGGCACAGCTATGGCTGGAACGGCGTCGGCGGTTTTATTGCCATGATGCTGCTGGCCGCGCTGCTGGTGGGCCGTACCCTGCACCGCCGTCTCTCTGCGTAGCTAAACGTATCCTGCCTAAACATGCCGGGCGGCGCTACGCTTGCCCAGCCTACAAACAGCGCCTTACCGTAGGCCCGCGCAAGCGTTTTAGTCACGTCCTTATGTGGTCATTCTTAATAAATAAACCACTTTTTGCATAACGGTAACTCACTAACCTTTTTTATGATCGCGGTAAAGATAACCGGAGTATCTTTATGAGCGATAAATTACAGGTAGTGATGTCACCAGTACAACTGGCCGCAGTGTTGTCGGATAAAACAGTAACTGAAGCGGAAACGCTGCAAAATCGGTTGCTGGGAGGCCTTGGCGTTGCAATGAGTACGGTAGAGCTAGCGGGTGCAGCAATTCTTTGTGCAGCGCCCGATCCTACCACTCTTACCAAGGCGGCCTGCATTGTTGTTGGGGCTCATGGGTTGGATAGTCTTAATGCAGCCATTGACCAAACGCTTACGGGACATGATACCCGGACAACTGCATATCAGTTAGCTGTAGATACTGCGCGTCGCTTTGGCGCAGATGAAAAGACAGCTATAAATATTGGGCTGACTGTCGATATTGCTGTCCCAATTGCTTTTGGTCTTGCCTTAGGTGCTGTACGTGTCGCTTCTGTCCGCATCGGCAGAATAAGGCTTATGGAACATGAATCCGTAGCTGGATACAAACCCGGCGGACATACATTGTCTCGTCATGTGGGATTAAGTGAAGCAGACCTGAGAACGCGCCTGAGGAACAGACCAACACTATCGGGAAGCAGCACTTTTTATAATAAGCATTTAGCAGAGGATGTTATTTCTCGTGCGCTCAAATTCAATGCACCCTACATCACTAACTGGGCAAAAACAGCGAGAGCCAGTTCAAAACTGAATATCGACTTCTTCGCAGGAAGAGAGGTTGGATTTGGCATTGAATCTGCAACAGGTCCTGTAATTAAGTCCTATAAAATGCGTGTCGTGCTTGAACTTCAGATGTATAACGAAAAACCTTACTATGTCCTGACTGCCTTCCCGATACTGAGATAACTGATGATGACTAACTATCTGGATCACCTTATGGGAGCCTACTTCAATCAGGACTATGACCTGTTCGGCGAGACCATAGAAGAAGTTATGGATGCATACCTGAAATGTGAAGGGCCAGATCAGGCCAAAGGATTGATTGCCGACTGTCATTACTTTCTTAACAAAAGTGATGATGTGGAGACAGCGTTTCTTGACCTGTACAGGTTCGACTTCGATCCCGCATTATGGGGTATGACTGCCAGACAATTTCTCACAGTGGTATCAGCGCAGGCGTCCTGTTATCTTGAAATGTAAGCAAATTATATCAGCACAACACGAGGCATAATGGACACCAGCAACTACCAGCAACTGACCCGCACCTTCCAGCGTCTTTACCGTTTCTCTCACCTCTCCTCCATCGCCGGCTGGGACATGATGACCATGATGCCCTCTGCCGGGAGTGCCGCCCGGGGCGAAGCGCTGGCGGAGTTAAGCGTCCTGAAACACCAGATCCTGACGGATAAAAAGGTGGCTCAGTGGCTTGAAGCGGCCGCGCAGGAGGATCTTAACGACGTTGAGCAGGCCAACCTGCGGGAGATGACCCGCCACTATCAGCAGGCGGCGGTGCTTCCTGAGTCGCTGGTAGAGGCGAAATCGCTGGCGGGCAGCCGCTGCGAGCACGCCTGGCGTAGCCAGCGCCCGGCGAATGACTGGGAAGGTTTTTCCGCCAATCTTAAAGAGGTGGTCAAGCTCAGTCGTGAAGAGGCGAAGCTGCGTGCGGCCGTGAAGGGCTGCACCCCCTACGACGCGCTGTTGGATCTCTACGAGCCGGATATGACCGCCGCGAAGCTCGACGTGCTGTTTGCCGATCTCAAATCCTGGCTGCCGGATCTGCTTAATCAGGCGGTAGCGAAGCAGGCCCAGCGCCAGCTTATCGCGCCGGTCGGGCCGTTCCCGGTGGAGAAGCAGCGCGAGCTGGGTCTGACGGCAATGCATACTCTGGGCTTTAATTTTGACGCAGGCCGTCTGGATATCAGCGCTCACCCCTTCTGCGGCGGCGTACCGGAGGACGTGCGCATCACCACGCGCTACGACGAGAACGATCTGTTGGGTGCCCTCTTTGGCGTGGTGCATGAAACCGGCCACGCCCGCTACGAGCAGAACCTGCCCCGCACCTGGCTGGGACAGCCGGTTGCCGAGGCTCGCTCGATGGCCGTGCACGAATCGCAGAGTCTGTTCTTTGAGATGCAGCTTGGCCGCAGCAAGGCGTTCTTACAGCGTCTCCTGCCAGCGGTCATCGACCGTTTTGGCGCGCAGCCCGCCTTTAGCGAAGAGAATTTCATCGCCTGGAACCAGCAGGTGCAGCCTGGCCTCATCCGCGTGGATGCTGACGAAGTGAGCTACCCCGCACATGTGATCCTGCGCTATGAGATTGAGCGAGCGCTGATCAACGGTGAGATTGAGGTAGAGGATATTCCGGCTCTGTGGGATGAGAAGATGCAGCACTGGCTGGGCATCTCCACCGTGGGCAACTACCGCGACGGCTGCATGCAGGATATCCACTGGACCGACGGCGGCTTTGGCTATTTCCCATCCTATACCCTTGGCGCTATGTACGCCGCGCAGCTGTTCCACGCTGCACGCACCGCGCTGCCTAACCTTGATGCCGCCATCGCAGAAGGGGATTTCAGCGCCCTGTTCGAGTGGCTGCGGCAGAATATCTGGCAGCACGGCAGCCGCTTTACCACCGCGAAGCTGATTGAATCCGCCACCGGCGAAGCGCTGAACAGCCGCTACTTCCGCCAGCATCTTACCGCCCGCTATCTGTAACTTTTCCGGCCGGGAGCGTCATTCCCGGCCTCTCTCTGCGCGTTGTACATTACGTTACACGCCGATACCAATCACTCACTGAAGCCCCGCATTGAGAAGCCTATAGTCTCTTCAACGGCCCCGCAGTGGGGTTAAATGATGAAACCAATTCGAGGATATCAGAATGAAAAAAGTATTAGCTCTGGTTGTTGCCGCTGCTATGGGTCTCTCTTCTGCTGCGTTCGCTGCTGACACTGCTGCGACCACCGCTGCACCAGCAGCAACCGCTCAGACTCAGAGCGCTGCTCCGGCTGCCAAAACCACCCATCACAAAAAACACCACAAAGCTGCCGCTACCCAGAAAGCGCAGGCTGCTAAAAAGCACCACAAAAAAGCCACTAAACCGGCCGCTGACCAGAGCGCTGCTAAACCAGCCGCTGACCAGAAAGCCCAGGCTGCTAAGAAACACCACAAAAAAGCAGTAAAACACACCGCTGCTAAACCGGCTGCTCAGCCTGCTGCCTAAGTTTGATGCTTACTTCAGCGCCCGCCTGCCGGGCGCTGCTTCTTTCGGAGGATCTATGCTGCAACGCTACCGTTTCGAGCTGATTTTGCTCATGCTGATTGCCTGCGCGCTGGTGTCCCTCCGTTTCTATCTTTCCTGAATGTAGCACGCTGATTTTACTCCCCCTTTCCTCCCGTCCCGTCTATAGTTGTTGCTTAGGGTTTGAATAATCATTATTGCCCCACCAGAGTGTGATATGCATAAATTCGGTATTCTGCTATTGGGTTCGCTTTGTTCATTTTCTTTTTACAGCCATGCCGATGATGATGCCGCCGCTGCCGCTGAGATCAAGACGCTGTTTTTTAATCATGACGACCGGGTCCGGGTGAGTAATCCAACGCAGTCGCCGTGGGACGCTATCGGCCAGCTGGAGACTGCCAGCGGCAATCTCTGCACCGCGACGCTGATTTCGCCCCGCGTAGCGTTGACCGCTGGGCACTGCCTGCTGACGCCCCCCCGTGGCAAGGCTGATAAAGCCGTGGCGCTGCGCTTTGTGGCGCAGAACGGCATCTGGCGTTATGAGATCCATGGTATTGAGGGGCGGGTTGAATCAACCCTGGGTAAGCGCCTTAAGCCTGACGGCGAGGGATGGATTGTTCCGCCTGCCGCCGCGCCGTGGGATTTCGGCCTGATCGTGCTGCGCTATCCGCCGTCGGGTATCACCCCCCTGCCGCTGTTTGAAGGGGATCGCGATGCGCTGACCGCCGCGCTAAAAGCTGCCGACCGGAAGGTGACGCAGTCAGGCTACCCGCAGGATCATCTGGACAACCTCTACAGCCATCAAAACTGCGTGGTGACCGGCTGGGCGCAGGATAGCGTGCTCTCTCACCAGTGCGATACCCTGCCCGGCGACAGCGGCTCTCCGCTGATGCTAAAGACGGACGACGGCTGGCGGCTGATTGCGGTTCAAAGCTCCGCGCCGGGGGCCAAAGATCGCTGGCGCGCCGATAACCGGGCGATTGCCATCACCGGCTTTCGCGATCGGCTGGATGCCCTGGCGCAAGAGCCGTAGTTAACCCTGGCGGCGCTGACGGTGCTGCCGCAGCGCGTCAATCGGCATTGGCGCGCTAAAGAAGAAGCCCTGAAGCCGATCGCAGCCAGCCAGACTCAGCAGCTTCATCTGTTTCTCGTTCTCAATACCCTCTGCAACCACCGTCATCCCCAGCGCGCTGGCAATACGAATCGTACCGCCCACCAGCGCCGCCGCCTGCTCATCATGATCCACCAGCCCGGCCAGCGACTTGTCTATCTTGATAGTGTCAAAGTTGAAGCGCCGGAGGTAACCAATGCTGGAGTAGCCGGTACCAAAATCGTCCAGCGCAATGGCCGTTCCCAACGCTTTTAGATTACCGATCGCTGAAAGAGAGCGCTCTGGGTTCTCCAGCACATAGGTTTCGGTGATCTCCAGCTGCAGGCGATGCGCAGGGAAATGGCTATCACGAAGAACGTCTGCCACCTTGTTTTCAAAGTCGGGATCGCGAAACTGCGCCGGGGAGATATTCACCGACAGCTTGAGATCGCTAAGTGGTTGCAGATCCCTACAGGCGCGGCGCAGCACGAACTGTCCCAGGGCGTGGATCAGTCCGCTGGTCTCGGCAATGGTAATAAACGCATCCGGCGGTAGCGCGCCAGCGGGCCGCCGGGGCCAGCGCACCAGCGCCTCCACGCCCACCATCACCTGGCTGCGGGCATCGACAATGGGCTGGTACCAGACGTCAAACTCGTCGCGGAGCAGGCCCTCGCGAATATCGTTTTCAATGGCAACCTTGCGCTCGCGGGCGCTGTTCAGCTCGGCATCGTAGTGGGTGACCTGCGCCTTACCGTTCATTTTTGAATGGTACATAGCAATGTCCGCCCGGCGAAACAGCTCCGAGCTGGTACACTCCAGCAGCGTGCCGCTGGCAATACCAATGCTTGCGCCGATGTAGAGCGTACGCTCGCTCAGGCGAATCGGCAGATCGAGCATCACCAGCACCTGCTCTGCAAAGCGGCTGGCCTTTTCGCTGGCCCGATCGCCGCTGATGGTCATGGCAAACTCATCTCCACCCATCCGCGCCAGCATGCCGCCGTCAGGGACTTTATCGCTCAGGGATCTGGAAAGCGCTACGATCAGGCGATCGCCAACCTCATGACCATAGATATCGTTGACGTCCTTGAAGCCGTCGAGATCGATAAACACCACGCTGATCGCCTCGTTTGGATTAGCCAGGCTAAGCGCCTCCAGCCGCGCCAGCAGCGCTCGTCGGTTCGGCAATCGGCTCAGCCAGTCGGTCATGGCGGTGCTGCGGGCCAGCTTCTCCCCCTTTGCCAGCTTATAGAGGCCGGCGCTACTCAGCATGATAAACAGCAGGATCAGAGCAGCGACAAGCAAAACAATCTGGCGGATCTCCCATGCCGCCGCGTGCGCCGCCCTGGCCCCGGGCAGCTGCGGCTCCCAGCTTAAATAGCCCAGCAGATCCCCCGCAGAGCTTTTTAGCGGCACGCTGGAATCCCGGGTTCGGTTAAGACTGAAACGCAGATTTTCGATCTGGAAGGTATCGCCTAAGGCTTTAAGATTCTGCGTATCAATATGACGCGTAATCACCAGATAACGCCGAATATTGCCGTGTACCTGAAGCGGACTAATTCTGGGCTTGATAAGCCCAATAGCGATAAACGCAATACCATGACGGGTACGGGTAATGCCCGCAGTGATATTTTGCTTATTAACCTGAGTAGCGGTGGGTTTATTAACAAGTGCCTTAAAACCTTCGCCGAAAAAATCCAGATTCTTCTCATAAAACGGCTGGCTGCGAAAGGATCCCCATAGCACCTGGTGATGCTCGTCAAGCACGAAGGTGCCATCGTAAAGATTACTGCTCTTATACGCCGCCCCCCAGATATTATCGAGCCAGCGGGTATCAAGCTGCGGCTGGTAGACCTCACGTGCGGCATCGTCCCAAACGGCATTATCGATAACCAGCGACGACACGCGATTAATTGAGGTCTGTATTGCACCCTGCACTGACAGCGCCGAGCGATGTTCATCTATTTCGTTGGTTTTGCTGCTGATAAGATGCAGAGAGAGATAGAGCAAGGCCACTACGGAAACAATCAGCCCAATGCCAGCGATAAAAATCAGTACCGATAGCGTTCTTGCGGTGGGGATATTACGCCAGCTTAACGGTTTAAACATTCACCGCCCTCTTATCCGTGTGAACGGCCATCATCTTTTTGTTGGTTTTGTGAGTTAAGCGTAATACAACCAGCCGATTTCGCTGCCCGTTAATCGCGAATACGGATGGCGATCACAGCGGCAGCGAAAGGGCTTAGGAACGGGTTTGGGGGGGCAGCGCTAGCTGGCTTTGAACGGATCCTTATGGTCATCCTGGCTGTCATCACGCTTGCGGGGAAGCTCACCCTGCTTAGCGGGGTTATCCTTGACTGGCTTAGTCTCTTCTGCTTTTAAGGGGAAAGCGTAGTTTTCCGTCATCATGTTCTCCTGTTGTTACTTCACCTAAAGCTTAGTCAACGATTCAGGAACCGGGTAACAGAATCTATTCATGCTAAACAGGGCGCTTTCGGCCCACGCCTCGGGCAGGACATACAAGGACATATCCTAAGGCAATAAACTCACGATTATCAATCTTCCTGCTCCCCTGACTATCCTGCTGCCACAGCCCAGTCAGGGCATTAAACACAAGCTGTATCTCGCCCTCTGGGGTATTAACGATATACTTTCCGCTCGGTAAATAACCGCATGAGTAACTAATTCTGCGCATGGGCGGTGCTTTAACGCTATATTCAATTTTACGAAAGCCGGTAGCGGCAGTAGTAAAAAAATAGAATGGCAGGCTGGTTATTTTTAAATCACCCACGTCGGCAATAATTTCGCCATCACGAAACAATCTCAGCGCTTTTAAAACCAGATTAACTGAATGAGATGCCTCATATCCAGGATATTCAGCTTTAAAATAGACGAAATTCATAGATGCCTCTATCACCACTCTTAGCGACCACGTTAAAACAAGATTAGCAATGAAAACGCAACCGCAATGCTTTTTGTTAACGTGGCGTGATAGTCAGGCGAGGATTTCCGCAGCAGCAAGAAAATAGAGGCTACTGCGGTTAAAGCGGGCTACAGGCTCAGGCAACTTTTTCTACGACAGGCGTTTCACACTGGCGCAGGCTGAGTTGCAGATCGTAAATCAGACTTTTTACCATTTCCGGTGACAGGTGGAAAAACTGTGAATCAAAGGTGCTGGCCCCTGCCGTATACGGAGAGGTGCTAAAACCAAATCTCACCACAACGCCGTTATGATCTTCTTCCGGACCGACCTGCCAGCCTACGACAGGAAACGCAGGTAATACGGGCTCTTTGCTCATCCTAAATCTCCTTATAAACGTGATGCAATATTTAACCTTTGCAGCCAATCTCTTTAGCGTGGCTTAAGATTCATCTTAAACTCACCCGCGGAATTTCCAGTTTAGCTTAACGTTAGGCAGACACAAGCCGACCACAACAATAATGGCCCTTAAGCGTGTAACCAGGAGCATTCTGAACCCTTTCATGCAAAACGTTAACAGTACTTTCGTATGATTTGCACCTTTCCCTCTTTTATTTAGCACAGACGTTACTGAATTTCAGAGAATTACCTAAAAAGCTTACAATTTAACCCGCTAGCATAATTTCAGCGCCAAAATAACATTTAGGTAAAGTTTTTAAAGTATCGGCATAAATTTTAAAAAAAATAGCGGATCGGCGTATTGCTGACTACGTTTATTACTGGTTCATTCAACGAGACGGATTATTATGACGACACAAGATAACAACCTCCCTCACTATCCACGCCCTCCTTTTGTAGAGCAAACGCAGAAAGTGCCGGGGCTTGCGTCAGAAATGAAGCCGATCCCCGATCATGGTGAAACCAGCTATACCGGTTCGGGTCGTCTGGCAGGTAAAAAAGCACTTATTACCGGCGGTGACTCCGGCATCGGTCGCGCAGTAGCTATTGCCTATGCCCGTGAAGGCGCGGATGTAGCCATTAACTATCTGCCTGAAGAGGAATCTGATGCCGAAGCAGTGATCGCTTTAATTAAGGCTGAAGGTCGTAACGCCGTGGCGCTGCCAGGCGACATTCGCTCAGAAACCTTCTGCCAACAGCTGGTGGTTGAAGCCATCAACAAGCTCGGCGGCCTGGATATTCTGGTCAACAACGCCGGTCACCAGCAGTTCTGCGAATCTATTGAGACGCTGACCACCGAAGCGTTCGATGAAACCTTCAAAACCAACGTCTACGCGCCATTCTGGATCACCAAGGCCGCGGTGCCGCATCTGAAAGAGGGTGCCGTTATTATTAACACCTCTTCCGTTCAGGCCTTCCAGCCGAGCGACATCCTGCTGGACTATGCCCAGACCAAAGCCTGTAACGTTGCGTTTACCAAAGCGCTGGCTAAGCAGCTCGGTCCGAAAGGCATTCGCGTAAACGCCGTTGCGCCGGGGCCATACTGGACGCCGCTGCAGGTGTGCGGCGGGCAGCCGCAGGAAAAAGTAAAAGCCTTCGGTGAAACCGCCCCGCTCGGCCGTCCTGGCCAGCCGGTTGAGATCGCCCCGCTGTATGTTCTGTTTGCCTCTGACGAAAGCTCCTTCTCGTCTGGCCAGGTATGGTGCTCAGACGGCGGTACCGGCACGGTGTAATACGTGGGCAGGCCCCGCCTGCCTTGTCGATTTTTGCAGGATAAGCATTAATGAAGAATCAATCTTTATCCCGAAGTGAGCGTGTCGACGGCTATGCAGGCCTCGGCGACTATGCCGCCATTGGCGATGGTCGCTCGGTGGCGTTGATAGCGCCGGATGGCGCCATCGACTGGTGGTGTGCACCTAATATGGATTCGCCGCCGCTGTTCGATCGCATACTGGACGCCAGGTCTGGCGGCTATTTCCAGATCGAGCCGGTCGAAGAGTACTGCATGGAGCGGCAGTACCGGGAAAACAGCAACGTGCTGGAAACCTGTTACACCACGACAAAGGGTAAAGTCAGATTCACCGAATCTCTTAACAGTAATAACGCAGGCCGTCTGCCCTGGTGTGAGCTGGCCCGCCGCGTTGAGGGGCTGGAGGGCGAAGTGGAGATGAAGCTGGTCTTTGTCCCCGGTACCGCCGCCTGTACCCGCTCCTCATGGATTGCTGACTCCGCCAAAGGCCATATTGTTCACGTTGGCGATTTGATGGCGATGCTGCGTACCACCTCCGACATTGAAATCACCTGCGTGGACGATCAGGCAATCGAAGGCCTGTTTACCGCAAAAGCGGGCTCGCGTTCGCTGGTGGCCCTGTTGGTGAGTGATAACGAGCCGCTGGCCGTGCCGCCGCTGGAAAAAATCGATGAGCGGATCGACGTCAGCGATAAAAACTGGGCGTCCTGGGCAGAACATCTGAGCTATGAAGGCGTGCACAAGAAGCACGTTGTTCGCTCTGCGCTGGCGCTTAAGTTTCTGCTCTACTCCCCGACCGGCGCACTGGCCGCTGCCCCGACGACCTCCCTGCCGGAGGGCATCGGCGGCGAGAAGAATTACGACTACCGTTACGCCTGGATCCGCGACGCCTGCCTGATCATTCGCGCCTTCGCGTTTATCGGCGCGCTTGAAGAGTGTAAGGCGGCCTTCTCCTGGCTGACCCACACCATCGTGCGTCATGAAGGTAAGCTGCGAGCCTGCTATACCCTGGACGGCGACGTAGTGCCCAATGAGACCTATTTGCCGCTGGAAGGCTACAAGGGATCCCAGCCGGTACGAGTCGGTAATAACGCGCAGAGCCAGCAGCAGCTCAGCATGTTTGGCGACATGCTGGATACCGCCCTGCTGTTCGTTCATGCCGGTCACGTACTGGATCTGACTACCGCCCGTCTGCTGGCTTCTTTAGCTAACGAGTGCGCGGACACCTGGCGTCAGGATGACTGTGGGATATGGGAACTGCCCGAGCGACGCCACTATACCCACTCCAAAATGGCCTGCTGGGTGACGCTGGATATCGCCGTACGCCTGGCAGAAGACGGCCACATTGAAAAAACGTGGGCTAACCGCTGGACACGCGAACGGGATCGGGTCAGCGCCTGGATTGAAGAGCACTGTTGGTCTGAAAAGAAACAGGCTTATACCTTCTACGCCGATAGCGATCGTCTGGATGCCGCTATGTGCCTGGCGTGGTACTACGGCAGCAAAGTTAACCCAGAGCGGATGAAGTCCACCTATGACGCCATTTACGCGGAGCTGGGACATCATTCGCCGATGCTCTATCGCTACAGCGACGTAGAGAAAGAGGAGAGCACCTTTGTGGCCTGCTCATTCTGGCTGGTAGAGGCATGGGCGCGTCTGGACGATACGCAAAAAGCGTCTGAGTACATGGAAACGATCCTTGGCAACCTGTGCGATCAGGGCAACGTCGAGAACTTTAACGAAATGTTTGATGTGCGCACCGGCGAGTGGCGCGGCAATGTCCCGCAGGGGCTGAGTCACCTCTCGCTGATCTGTGCTGCCGATGCGCTATCACGCTTCCGTGATGGCGAAAAGCAGTGGCACGTCTGACGGATTGAACCAGGACTTCTATACTTCAGAGCGTAAGTGCTCTGTTAAACCCAAAGAAGAGTGCAATAAATTATTGGATCTTACGAGGAGTAATTAACGATGGCGACTAACTACACTGAACACTACCACGATTGGTTACGCGATGCCCATGCTATGGAAAAACAGGCCGAGTCCATGCTGGAAAAAATGGCTGACCGTCTTGAGCACTACCCGGATCTGCGCGCTCGCATCGTACAGCACATTGAAGAGACCCGTCAGCAGCAGAAGCTGGTCGATCAGGTGCTGGCCCGCAATAACATCTCTACCTCAACCCTGAAAGATGCGATGGGTAAACTGTCGGCGATGGGTCAGGCCATTGGCGGTATGATGACGCCGGATGAAGTGGTTAAGGGCGCAATCAGCGGCTACGTTTTCGAGCATTTCGAAATTGCCTGCTACACCTCGCTGATCAGCGCAGCCGAGATGGCCGGTGACCATGAGGGCGCGGCTGTTTTCAAACAGATCCGTGAGCAAGAGATTGCGATGGCAGACTGGTGTCAGACCCACCTGCCTGACGTGACTCAGCAGTTCCTGTCACGCTCTGCCCAGCCTCATACCGAAGCGAAACGCTAACTGTCCCTTGCCCGTTTCACTCTGAAGCGGGCAGTTTTCCTCTGCTTCTGGTTTCGCCCATTCTTATCCTCTGAGCGGCATACATAATATACTGACTCTAATAACGCTGCGTAATTAATACGCACGTGATGATTAAGCTATGCGTAAATAACAGTAAAACTGTCTACATTATTATTTCCCGGAGCCTAACGACTGCGCTTAGCATGGCGCTCCCAATTATCCTGTTTTGCCTGAGCGGTTTTACGCAGCGCAATATAACAGGCTCCGCTCCCGCCATGATGCGGTAGCGCCTGGCAAAATGCCTGAACGTCTTCAAATTCCGGCAGCCAGCGTGCAAGATAACTGCGTATAATATTAGCGTGCGACTTATCCTCTCGCCCTTTACCATGAATAATAAGCAAGTTACGCAGGTTATCCTGTCTGGCCTGATGCAGGAAGCTAAAGAGCATCTGTCGGCACTGCTCAACCGGCTGCTTTAACAGGTTAAGGCTGGCCTGCTGGCTGTACTTACCGAGACGCAGCTTATCAATGACACCGCTTTGCAGCCCCTCACGGCGAAACTCCAGCGGCGTCGTCAGCGGCAGCACGTCCAGAAAATCGGTAGTCAGGAAATTTTCCTGCTGTAACAGATCGATACGCGGCGGCGTGCGCGTGTTGCGGCTGGGATGCCAGTGTACGTCGGCACAGCGTTTAAGGGGTTGGACATCCTCCATGGCGTCAAGAAATAGCGATTTGTCGTCAAGGTTCATGGTCACTCCTCGTGCAACGTTTGACAGCTCAGGCGCTACTATAGCCACCTGAGAGGTCGGTCACAACGCTGTTGTTTAATTTCCATCATGTTCCTGATAAGACATGCTGTCTGGCAAACGTACTCAGGTATAAGTACATTAACCGCCACTTAACTAATACCACTATTACAGTAAACAAAATGATTTAACTTAAACCGCTGATAAACTCGTTATCAATCTTTACTGGTATTAGTATTAAAGATGTCTATACTAAAATAAACCCGCCCAAGGAGTGGTAGCGTTAAAATAATGTAAGGATGCACTGCTGTGTGTACTATAGAGTCTGGCGGATGTCGGCAGGCTCTATTTTTTTACGTAAAAATCGGTAAGATAATATCCTATATTGCTAGCCTGCTCATTTAGGATCTTGCCATGTTAACCCTGCTGGAAGACAAAATCGACACGCCCCTCGGCCCGCTTTGGGTTATCTGTGACGAACAGTACCGCCTGCGCGCCGTTGAGTGGGAGGAGCACGCTGACCGCATGGAGCTGCTGCTCAACATCCACTACCGTAAACCAGGCTATCGCCGGGTCGCGGCCAGCAATCCAGGCGGGCTAAGCGATAAACTCCACGACTACTTTGCCGGTAATCTTAGCGTGATTAACGATCTGCCCACCGAAACCGCCGGCACCCCATTTCAACGGGCGGTATGGAAAGCGCTACGCGAGATCCCCTGCGGTCAGGTCATCCACTACGGCCAGCTGGCTGAGCTGCTGGGTCGCGCTGGCGCAGCACGAGCGGTGGGTGCCGCGAATGGTTCTAACCCCATCAGCATTGTTGTCCCCTGTCATCGGGTGATCGGTCGCAACGGCACCCTGACCGGCTACGCCGGGGGCGTCCAGCGTAAAGAGTGGCTTTTGCGTCATGAAGGCTATCTTTTACTTTAGGAAAAGGGGACTTTTTGTGCCTTTTTTCGCGCCATTAATCGATAAACCCCTAATCAACACAAGGAATTTCAATAAGTTAAACTTATTGATTTTTCAAAGGTTCCAATAATCGCTGTTTGGAGATTAAGCAGACTTACGTGCTCAGCAAAAAGATGTTAAAATTGACCAATATCAATTACGGCCTGAGCAGACCTATGATCCCGGAAAAGCGAATTATTCGACGCATTCAGTCTGGCGGTTGTGCTATCCATTGCCAGGATTGCAGCATCAGCCAGCTTTGTATCCCGTTCACCCTTAATGAACACGAGCTGGACCAGCTTGATAACATCATCGAGCGCAAAAAGCCGATTCAGAAAGGACAAACGCTGTTTAAAGCGGGCGATGAACTGAAATCCCTTTACGCGATCCGCTCCGGTACGATTAAGAGCTATACCATCACCGAACAGGGTGACGAGCAGATCACCGGTTTTCATCTGGCTGGTGATCTCGTGGGCTTCGACGCTATTGGTACCGGCCATCACCCGAGCTTTGCTCAGGCGCTGGAGACCTCAATGGTCTGCGAAATTCCGTTTGAGACGCTGGACGATCTCTCCGGCAAGATGCCCAGTCTGCGTCAGCAGATGATGCGTCTGATGAGCGGCGAGATCAAAGGCGACCAGGATATGATCCTGCTGCTGTCGAAAAAGAATGCGGAAGAGCGCCTGGCGGCCTTTATCTATAACCTCTCTCGCCGGTTTGCCCAGCGCGGTTTCTCACCTCGTGAATTCCGCCTGACCATGACCCGTGGCGATATTGGTAACTACCTGGGCCTCACGGTAGAAACCATCAGCCGTCTGCTGGGCCGTTTCCAGAAAAGCGGTATGCTGGCGGTTAAAGGTAAGTACATTACTATCGAAAACGGCGATATCCTCGCCGAGCTTGCCGGCCACGCGCGCAACGTCGCCTGACGTTTACGCCGCAACTCACCTCTTGCCAGACAGCAATATATTCCGATTTGTTGATCTGGCAAAGGTTAGCCTCTGTTTCATTCTGCACATATAGGTTACTCTTTTAATTACAGACTGCGGTGACAGATGTAAGGAGACCCTGTATGGCCATGTATCAAAATATGCTGGTTGCCATCGATCCCAATCAGGATGACCAGCCAGCGCTACGGCGCGCTGTATATTTGCATCAGAAAATTGGCGGCCGCATCAAAGCCTTTCTGCCGATCTATGACTTCTCATACGAGATGACCACCCTTCTGTCGCCTGACGAACGTACCGCCATGCGTCAGGGCGTCATCAGCCAGCGGACCGCCTGGATCCGCGATCAGGCAAAATATTACATCGATGCCGGGGTGCCGATTGATATTAAAGTGATCTGGCACAACCGCCCTTTCGAAGCCATCATTCAGGAAGTGTTAACCGGACATCACGATCTGGTATTGAAGATGGCCCACCAGCACGACAAGCTGGAGTCGGTGATCTTTACCCCTACCGACTGGCATCTGCTGCGTAAATGCCCCTGCCCAGTGTGGATGGTGAAAGACCAGCCGTGGCCCGAAGGCGGCAAAGCGCTGGTGGCGGTGAATCTGGCCAGTGAGGAGCCGTACCATAACGCGCTCAACGAGAAGCTGGTGCGGGAAACCATCCAGCTCGCCGAGCAGGTGAACCATACGGAAGTGCATCTCATCGGTGCTTACCCTGTCACCCCGATCAATATTGCTATTGAACTGCCGGAATTTGATCCTACCGTCTACAACGACGCTATTCGCGGCCAGCATCTGCTGGCAATGAAAGCCCTGCGCCAGAAGTTCGGCATCTCTGAGAAACTCACCCACGTGGAAAAAGGACTGCCTGAAGAGGTGATCCCGGATCTGACCGAGCATCTGCAGGCTGGGGTCGTTGTGTTGGGCACGGTCGGTCGTACTGGCCTCTCCGCGGCGTTTTTAGGCAACACCGCCGAGCAGGTCATTGATCATCTGCGCTGCGACCTGCTGGTGATTAAGCCCGATGACTACCGCTCGCCGGTTGAGATTGATGACGACGAAGACGATTGAGTCGTTAATCGTTAATGTCATAAAAAAACCGCCATTACGGCGGTTTTTTATTTTATGCGTGTCTTACAACGCCTTGAGGATCGCATCCACGCTCTGCTTAGCATCGCCAAACAGCATCTGGGTGTTCTCTTTAAAGAACAGCGGGTTCTGCACGCCGGCATAGCCGGTGTTCATCGACCGCTTAAACACGATCACGTTCTGCGCCTTCCACACTTCCAGAACCGGCATCCCGGCAATCGGGCTACGCGGATCGTCCAGCGCCGCCGGGTTCACGGTATCGTTCGCGCCAATGACCAGCACCGTATCGGTATCGGAGAAGTCATCATTGATCTCATCCATCTCCAGTACGATGTCGTACGGTACTTTGGCTTCAGCCAGCAGCACGTTCATATGGCCCGGCAGACGCCCGGCAACCGGATGAATACCAAAGCGAACTTTGATGCCGCGGGCACGCAGCCTCTCCGTGATCTCTGCCACCGGATACTGCGCCTGGGCTACCGCCATGCCGTAGCCTGGGGTAATGATCACCGTGTGCGAATTCTTCAGCAGATCGGCGGTCTCTTCCGCGCTGATTTCGCGGTGTTCGCCTACCTCTGCGTCCTCACCGGTTGAAGAGCCATCGGTGCCGAAGCCGCCGGCGATCACGCTGATAAACGACCGGTTCATCGCCTTACACATGATGTAGGAGAGGATCGCACCGGACGACCCCACCAGCGCACCGGTGACAATCAGCAGGTCGTTGCTGAGCATAAAGCCCGCCGCCGCCGCCGCCCACCCGGAGTAGGAGTTGAGCATCGATACCACCACCGGCATATCTGCCCCGCCGATTGATGCCACCAGATGCCAGCCAAACGCCAGCGCGATGATGGTCATCAACAGCAGCGCCAGCACCTGTAGCCCCACGCTCTCGGTGCGGACAAACACCAGCAGCAGCAGGAAGGAGACCACCAGCGCCGCGAGGTTCATTTTATGGCGGTTTGGCAGCATCAGCGGCTTAGAGGAGATTTTGCCGCGCAGCTTGCCGAACGCCACAATAGAGCCAGTAAAGGTCACCGCCCCGATAAAGATGCCGAGGAACACCTCCGTCAGGTGGATATTCACCAGGATCGGCTCAAGGCCCGGCTCGTGGTACAGGTAGCTGTTAAAGCCCACCAGCACCGCTGCCAGACCTACGAAGCTGTGCAGGATTGCCACCAGCTCCGGCATTTCGGTCATCTCAACTCTCTTCGCCAGATGAATACCAATCGCGCCACCGATAATCATCGCGACGATGATCCAGGCGACGTTGCCGGTCTCCGGCCCAAAGATGGTGGCGATCAGCGCAATCGCCATCCCGGCGATGCCAAAGCGGTTTCCCTGCTGAGAGGTTTCGTGCTTTGACAGCCCGGCCAGGCTGAAAATAAACAGGATCGCGGCGACAATGTATGCAGCTGTAACTAATCCTCCAGACATGTGCTACCCCTTAGTTCTTCCGGAACATTTTCAGCATACGCTGAGTGACGGTGAAACCACCGAAAATATTGATACTGGCGATCAGCACGGCAATAAAGCTCAGGAAGCTTATCCAGCCGCCGTGACCAATTTGCAGCAGCGCCCCGACCACGATAATACCCGAGATAGCGTTAGTGACCGACATCAGCGGGGTATGCAGCGCATGGGAGACGTTCCAGACCACGTAGTAACCCACCACGCAGGCCAGCGCGAACACGGTAAAGTGACCGAGGAACTCCTTCGGTGCGACATCCGCCAGCCAGCCGAAGAGAATAATCACCAGGGCCATCAGGGCGTATTTGCGCCACGGCGAGGCGGGAGCCTTGGGTTCGTCCAGCACCGGGGCAGCTTTCGCGGCGGCCTGCGGCTGGGCAGAGACCTGAATCGGCGGCGCAGGCCAGGTGGTTTCGCCGTCGCGGATCACCGTTACCCCGCGCACTACCACATCGTCAAAGTCGACGGTGACGTTGCCATCTTTCTCTTTGCAAAGCAGCTTCAGCAGGTTAACCAGGTTGGTTCCGTAGAGCTGGGAGGACTGCGTCGGCAGACGGCCCGGCAGATCGGTATAGCCGATGACCTTTACGCCGTTGGCGGTGGTGAATACCTCGTTGGGCACGGTGTATTCACAGTTGCCGCCATTCTGCGCGGCAAGGTCGACAATCACGCTGCCCGGATTCATCGAGTCTACCATTTCACGGGTGATCAGCGTCGGGGCCGGTTTGCCTGGGATCAGCGCGGTGGTGACAATGATGTCCACCTCTTTTGCCTGGGCGGCAAACAGCGCCATCTCGGCCTTGATGAAGGCCTCAGACATCACTTTGGCGTAGCCGTCCCCGCTGCCCGCTTCCTCTTTGAAATCCAGCTCAAGGAACTCAGCGCCCATGCTCTGGACCTGCTCTTTCACTTCCGGACGGGTATCAAAGGCACGCACGATGGCACCGAGGCTGTTGGCTGCGCCGATGGCGGCAAGGCCAGCGACGCCTGCGCCAATAACCATTACCTTGGCAGGCGGCACTTTCCCGGCGGCGGTGATCTGCCCGGTAAAGAAGCGGCCGAACTCGTGGGCCGCCTCAACAATGGCACGGTAACCGGCAATGTTGGCCATCGAGCTGAGCGCATCGAGGGACTGGGCGCGGGAGATACGCGGCACGGAGTCCATCGCCATAACAGTGACGTTACGCGCAGCCAGCTTCTCAAGCAGCTGAGGGTTCTGCGCTGGCCAGATAAAGCTCACCAGCGTCGTGCCCGGATTAAGGCACTCAATCTCATCGTCACCAGGCGCATTCACCTTGAGGATGATATCTGATTGCCAGATCGCATTGCCATCGACAACCTCGGCACCTGCCTCGGTATAGGCAGCGTCATCGAAGCTTGCCAGCTTGCCCGCGCCGCTTTCGACCGCGACGGTGAAACCCAGTTTTAGCAGCTGCTCGACCGTTTTCGGTGTTGCCGCCACGCGAGTTTCATTGGCCAACCGCTCTTTTGGTATACCAATACGCATAGTTTTCCCTTCCATCGGTTTTGAATGAGGGTTTGTCAGTTTCTTCACAAATATCAAAAATAAAACCGTAACAAACTTTCTATAACCTACTGAAAATAACGCTTGTGATCTACCGCAACAATTCAGAAATTAAGGTTTTATGAGGTAAAATTGAGCCAGCACGGGTATAAACAGCCCAATTTAACTTTAAATAATAGCGACAGCCCCATATTCCGCTTATACGAGGCGGCAAAACATGATTTATCTCCGGGCCAGATCGCCAATTTAACAAGGTATTAACTTAAAAAAGTCATATGGTTAACCGCTTTTACTGGCAAGCGTCTGTTTTTTCCACATATCGCATTTTATTATGTCAGCCTGTCCCTCGGTAGCACTGGCGGTGAAAAATCTCGCAGACAGTTGCAAGATTAAAATGCAATAATCATCCACGTTTTCAAGACATCTCTAATACCAGTATCTGGTTTGCGCAAGGCGAAGGACTATTTTTATGAAGCTTAAGAACACCCTCCTGGCAACCGCACTCCTGTCGGCAACGGCCTTGTCGGCGCAGGCCGCGACCGAGTTGACGCCGGAGCAAGCGGAAGCGGTAAAACCTTACGACCGTATCGTGGTCACCGGCCGCTTTAACGCAATCGGTGACGCTGTCACCGCCGTCTCTAACCGTGCTGATAAAGTAGGCGCCGATGCCTTCTTCGTTGTCGATACCTCTGATTTAGGCAATAGTGGCAACTGGCGCGTAACGGCCGATCTCTATAAGAAAGACGCGGCCAAAGCGGAGGCATCGCAAAATCGCGTTATTAACGGCGTGATGGAGTTGCCAAAAGACGAAGCTATCCAGCTGGAGCCGTTCGATACCGTCACCGTTCAGGGTTTCTACCGCAGCCAGCCTGAAGTGAACAGCGCGATCACCAAAGCGGCGAAAGCCAAAGGCGCGGCCTCGTTCTATATTGTACGCCAGGTTGACGCCAATGACGGCGGTAACCAGCGTATCACCGCCTATATCTACAAAGCCGATGCTAAAAAACGCGTTCTGCAAAGCCCGGATGCTATCCCAGCTGACTCTGAAGCAGGCCGCGCTGCGCTGGCGAAAGGTGGTGAAGAGGCGAAGAAAGTAGAGATCCCAGGCGTAGCCACCAGCGCTGCACCGAGCGCAGAAGTGGGCCGCTTCTTTGAAACGCAGTCCTCTAAAGGCGGGCGTTACACTGTCACTCTGCCGGACGGCACTAAAATTGAAGAAGTGAACAAAATCACGGCAGCGCAGATGGTGCCGTTCGACAGCGTTCAGTTCACCGGTAACTATGGCAACATGACCGAAATCTCCTACCAGGTGGCGAAACGCGCCGCGAAGAAAGGCGCGAAGTATTACCACATTACGCGTCAGTGGCAGGAGCGTGGTAACAACATTACCATCAGCGCCGACCTCTACAAATAATTCTCCACAAGGCGGCCTCAGCCGCCTTTTTTTCACATTTCTGCAAATTTCTGCCCTACAGCATTGCATGCGCATCTTCCACTACGTAAAATCCCGCGCCTTAGTATGATCCACGTTATTTATGCGCTCCGGCGAAATAATTATTCTGGATGTGTCGTTTTTTTAACAGGATGCCAATGGAAAAGAAACTTGGCCTGAGCGCGCTGACTGCGCTTGTTTTAAGTTCAATGCTGGGCGCGGGCGTCTTCAGCCTGCCGCAAAACATGGCCGCCGTCGCCAGTCCCGCGGCGCTGATGATCGGCTGGGCCATTACCGGCGTCGGCATTCTGCTGCTGGCCTTCGCCATGCTGCTGCTCACCCGCCTGCGGCCGGACCTTGATGGCGGCATATTCACCTATGCGCGCGAAGGCTTCGGCGAACTGATTGGCTTCTGCTCTGCCTGGGGCTACTGGCTGTGCGCGGTCATCGCAAATGTCTCCTATCTGGTGATTGTCTTTTCGGCGCTGAGCTTCTTTACCGATACACCCGCGCTGCGCCTGTTTGGTGATGGCAATACCTGGCAATCCATCGTCGGGGCCTCCTGTCTGCTGTGGCTCGTCCACGGGCTGGTGCTGCGTGGCGTGCAGACGGCGGCGAGCATTAACCTCGCGGCCACGCTGGCGAAGCTGGTGCCGCTGGGCCTGTTTGTGGTGCTGGCCGGGCTGGCGTTTAACGCCGACAGGTTTAGCCTGGATTTTACCGGGGTAGAGCTTGGCGTGCCGGTGTGGGAGCAGGTGAAAAATACCATGCTTATTACCCTATGGGTCTTTATCGGCGTTGAAGGTGCAGTGGTGGTGTCCGCCAGGGCGCGCAATAAGCAGGACGTAGGCCGGGCGACGCTGATGGCGGTGATCGCCGCTCTGACGGTCTATCTGCTGGTCACTCTGCTGTCGCTGGGAGTGGTACCCCGTCCGCAGCTGGCAGAGATGCGCAATCCTTCAATGGCCGGACTGATGGTCGACATGATGGGCTCCTGGGGTGAGGTAATCATTGCCGCCGGGCTGATCGTCTCGGTCTGTGGGGCCTACCTTAGCTGGACGATTATGGCGGCCGAGGTGCCTCTGCTGGCGGCTAAGTACAAAGCCTTCCCGCGCATTTTTGCTAAGCAGAATGAGAATGGCGCTCCGTCGGCCTCGCTGTGGCTTACTAATGCCAGCGTCCAGATCTGCCTGATCCTGATCTGGCTCACAGGTTCAGATTACAATACGCTTTTAACCATCGCCTCCGAGATGATTCTGGTACCCTATTTCCTGGTGGGTGCCTATCTGTTAAAAGTCGCCCAGCGTCCGCTGCATCAGGCTACGGGTATCGGCGCCTGCATCTATGGCCTATGGTTACTTTATGCCTCAGGGCCGATGCATCTGCTGCTATCGGTAGTGCTCTATGCGCCAGGCCTGCTGGTCTTCATCTATGCACGCCGTACGCATCCGCAGCGCGATTTGTTACAACGTCACGAAATGGTGTTGATGGGGCTGCTATTGATCGCTGCTCTGCCAGCAACCTGGATACTGATGGGGCAGTAACGCTGCCCCTTCGCTGTAAACTAAGGAGATAACGATGGGAAGAAACGACCCCTGCCCGATTTTGATCACTGGCGGCGGCCGCCGTATTGGCCTTGCCATCGCCCACCATTTCCTTAACCATCAGCAGCCGGTTATCGTCAGCTATCGCACCGCCTATCCGGCCATTGACGTTTTACAGGAGGCGGGTGCCATCTGCATTCAGGCAGATTTTTGTCACGACGAGGGTATCCTCGCCTTTGCCGAAGAGGTTAAATCCCATACCCACGGGCTGCGGGGCATTATTCACAATGCCGGGGCCTGGGTGCCGGAGAAGCCGGGAGCGCCGATAACCGAGGTGCTCTGCGCGATGATGCAGATCCACGTTCATGCCCCCTATCTGTTGAATCACGCTCTGGAAAGCCTGCTGCGCGGCCACGGTCACGCAGGCGGCGACATCATCCACTTCACCGATTACGTGGTTGAGCGCGGCAGCGACAAGCATATCGCCTATTCGGCCAGTAAGGCGGCGCTGGATAATATGACCCGCTCGTTTGCCCGCAAGCTGGCCCCGGAGGTGAAAGTGAATTCCATCGCCCCATCGTTGATCCTGTTCAATGAGGGAGATGACGCTGAGTACCGGCAGAAGGCGCTTAATAAGTCGCTGATGAAAATCGCACCCGGCGAGAAAGAGGTGATCGATCTGATTGACTACCTGCTGACCAGCCGATTCGTGACCGGGCGCAGCTTTGCCCTTGATGGGGGACGCCCGCTGCGCTAGTGGAAGCGGCTCCAGCAGAAAATTAACAGCCAGGCGCTGAGGCTCCAGCAGAGTACTGCCGCACCCAGCGCCAGCGCCAGCGGCAGTCGCATAGCGGCGGTGAAATACCAGAGTGACAGCAGGTAGATAAAGTAAGGGATAATCGCCCACATGCCAAACACGATGGTTGTGCGCAGTGCCTCAGTGCCGCGCTCGGACGCGACAATATAGTGCGCGATCAGGGCGAAGGTAGGAAACAGCGGGATCAGCCCGGCAATGTAGTAATTTTTTGTTTTTGCTAACACGCCAATCAGCAAGACCACCAGCGCGCCAATCGCCGCTTTAACCACTAACCCCATGATTTATCCCTGACTCTTTCCCCGATTAAGTCACCAGCATAACGGAACCGCTCCCGTTTATGAAAGATTAATGGAAGCTTCCGGCAAGGCGGTGTATGTTGGCGCTTTTGCCCCTGATGATGACCAATGAATAAGATCGTTTTTGTGGAAGACGACCCGGAAGTGGGTGCGCTGATCGCTGCCTACCTTGGCAAGCACGATATCGACGTTATGCTGGAGACGCGTGGCGATCGCGCCGAAGAGACCATCCTGCGTGAAAACCCTGAGCTTGTGCTACTCGATATCATGCTCCCCGGTAAGGATGGCATGACCCTATGCCGCGACCTGCGTGGGCAGTGGCAGGGTCCGATTGTTTTGCTTACCTCCCTCGACAGCGATATGAACCACATCCTCTCTCTTGAGATGGGGGCCAGCGACTATATTCTGAAAACCACGCCGCCCGCCGTACTGCTGGCGCGTCTACGCCTGCACCTGCGTCAGAGCAGCGCCACTGCCCGTCCGGCTGCCACCGCATCGCTTACGCCGCACAACGCGCTGCGTTTTGGCACCTTATCTATCGATCCCGTTAACCGTCAGGTGCTGCTCGCCAACGAGCCGGTCGCCCTCTCAACCGCCGATTTTGACCTGCTGTGGGAGCTGGCCACCCACGCCGGGCAGATCATGGACCGCGATGCGCTGCTGAAAAACCTGCGTGGGGTGAGCTATGACGGCCTGGACCGCAGCGTTGACGTCGCCATCTCGCGCCTGCGCAAAAAGCTGCTGGATAGCGCCACCGAGCCTTACCGAATCAAAACCGTGCGCAACAAGGGCTACCTGTTTGCCCCGCACGCGTGGGATAACTAACGAATGAAGAAGCTTTTCGTCCAGTTTTACCTGCTGCTGTTTGTTTGCTTTCTGGTGATGACCATGCTGGTTGGGCTGGTGTACAAATTTACCGCCGAACGGGCAGGCAGACAGTCTCTGGACGACCTGATGAAAAGCTCCCTCTACCTGATGCGCAGTGAGCTGCGGGAGATCCCGCCTCACGAGTGGAGCAAAACTCTGAAGGAGATGGACCTCAATCTCTCGTTTGATATGCGTATCGAGCCGCTGAATAAGTTTCACCTCAGCGCGGCCACCACCCAGCGGCTACGCGAGGGAGACATTGTGGCGCTCGACGAGGAGTATACGTTTATCCAGCGCATCCCCCGCAGCCATTACGTGCTGGCGGTAGGCCCCATCCCCTATCTCTTCTACCTGCACGAGATGCGCCTGTTTGACATCATTCTGATGGTCTTTATTGCCATCTCCCTCGCCTTCCCGGTCTTTATCTGGATGCGCCCCCACTGGCAGGAGATGCTGCGGCTGGAGTCTGCCGCCCAGCGTTTTGGTAGTGGGCACCTGAATGAACGGATCCACTTTGCCAGCGGTTCGAGCTTTGATCGTCTCGGCGTCGCCTTTAACCAGATGGCGGATAACATTAACGCTCTGATTGCCAGCAAGAAGCAGCTTATTGATGGGATTGCCCACGAGCTGCGCACCCCGCTGGTACGCCTGCGCTATCGGCTGGAGATGAGCGATAACCTCACCGAGGCCGAGCGGCTGGCACTGAACCGCGACATCGGTCAGCTTGAAGCGCTGATCGAGGAGCTGCTTACCTATGCTCGCCTCGATCGCCCGCAAAACGAGCTGCATCTCTCTGAGCCGGATCTCCCCCGCTGGGTAGCGAGCTACGTCGATGATGTAACCACTATCAACCCTGCCCGCACGCTGCTGCTGGCGGCTAGCGCTGAGGCGGACTACGGCGCGCTGGATATGCGGCTGATGGAGCGGGTGTTGGATAACCTGGTAAATAACGCCCTGCGCTACAGCGAAAGCACCGTGCAGATTGCTCTCCGACATGACGGCGCACGGGCCAGCCTGATCGTTGAGGATGATGGCCCTGGCATCGAGCCTGAGGCACGGGAACGCATATTTGAGCCTTTTGTCCGGCTCGACCCTAGCCGGGATCGGGCCACCGGCGGCTGTGGCCTGGGATTGGCGATTGTACGCTCTATCGCGCAGGCCATGGGCGGAGAGGTGGTGTGTGATGCCGGGGAATTAGGCGGGGCACGCTTTACCTTCAGCTGGCCGGTGTATCATCTGGTCTCTGTACCTGCCGACATCACCACGGCATAACGCCGGATGGCGGCGGATGCCTTTTCCGGCCTACAAGACCTGTTGGCACAGTGGCCTAACTGCGAGCTGTGTGCTAATCTAAAAGTATGTTGTAACTAATGGAATTGCCTATGGCCAGCTACGATCTGATTGAGCGTTTAACCAGCACCTTCCGCCACATTGAGCGCGAGCTTGCGGAACTCAAGAGCGAACTGAGCGCGTGTCGGCTGCTGGCCGGGCGGGTATTTGAGCTGCCGGCAGTCACCAAAGAGGCCGAACATGAGCCTCTCACCACTATCCAGGTTAAGCAGCACGTCGGCAAGCGCGCCGCCGAGCGCGCCCTGCACCACTTCTCGCATCTCTTTATTCAGCAGCAGTCGGAGAACCGCAGCAGCAAGGCGGCCGTGCGTCTGCCCGGGGTGATCTGCTTCCAGACCACGCTGGCGACACGCGACAGCCTGGAGAAGCGCATCGGGCAGATTAACAGCCTGAAAACGGCCTTTGAGCGTATCGTTACCGTTGAGTCCGGCCTGCCCTCTGCGGCTCGCTTTGACTGGGTACACCATCATCTGCCGGGGCTGATCACCCTGAATGCTTATCGCACGCTGACCGTCCTGCGCGATCCGGCGACGCTGCGCTTTGGCTGGGCAAACAAGCATATCATCAAGAATTTCACCCGTGATGAGGTGCTGGCCCAGTTGGAGAAGAGCTTAAAAGCGCCGCGGGCGGTGGGCGGCTGGACGCGGGAGCAGTGGCAGGCCCGGCTGGAGCAGGAGTACAACGATATAGCCGCGTTGCCGGAGAAGGCCCGGCTGAAGATCAAGCGCCCGGTGAAAGTCCAGCCCATTGCTCGGGTCTGGTACGCCGGTTCGCAAAAACAGGTCCAGCATGCCTGCCCGACCCCCATCATTGCGTTGATCGCCGAGGAGAACGGTGGTCGGGTGCCGGACATCGGCGAGCTGCTGAACTACGATGCCGACAACGTCCAGCACCGCTATAAACCCGAGGCGCAGCCGCTGACGTTAATCATTCCCCGGCTGCACCTTTACGTGGCAAATTAGCTGCCGGATGGCATGCTGCCCACCATGGTTTCCGGACGCACCCAGGTATCAAACTGCTCCTCGGTCAGGTAGCCCAGCGCCAGCGCCGAGGCCTTCAGCGTCAGGCCCTCTTTGTGCGCCTTCTTGGCGATTTCAGCAGCTTTGTCGTAGCCGATGTGCGTATTCAGGGCCGTCACCAGCATCAACGACTCGTTGAGGAGCTGATCGATACGCGCCCTGTCTGGCTCAATGCCGATGGCGCAGTGCTCGTTGAAGCTCTCCATCCCGTCGGCCAGCAGCCGCACCGATTGCAGGAAGTTATGGATAACCATCGGGCGAAAGACGTTCAGTTCAAAGTTGCCTGACGCGCCGCCCATATTGATTGCGACATCGTTACCCATCACCTGACAGCAGAGCATGGTCAGCGCCTCGCACTGGGTTGGGTTTACCTTACCCGGCATGATGGAGCTTCCCGGCTCGTTTTCCGGAATAGAAATTTCACCGATTCCGCAGCGTGGGCCCGAGGCCAACCAGCGCACGTCATTAGCAATCTTCATCAGCGAGGCCGCCAGCCCTTTCAGCGCACCGTGGGCATGCACCAGCGCATCGCAGGTTGCCAGCGCCTCGAACTTGTTCGGCGCGGTAATAAACCCCTGACCGGTAATGGCCGCCAGCTCGTCGGCCACGCGGCGGGCATATTCCGGGTGGGTATTTAGCCCGGTGCCTACCGCCGTGCCGCCGAGCGCCAGCTCTGACAGATGCGGCAGGCTGTTTTCGATAT
The DNA here is from genome assembly GCF_024656065.1 of Pseudescherichia sp. L3. Classification (NCBI taxonomy): domain Bacteria; kingdom Pseudomonadati; phylum Pseudomonadota; class Gammaproteobacteria; order Enterobacterales; family Enterobacteriaceae; genus Pseudescherichia; species Pseudescherichia sp. L3. The sequence goes on along the minus strand of NZ_JANKYC010000001.1, from coordinate 1,114,986 downwards.
GCTTAAGGTTATGCTCCAGCATCGCCACCCAGCCGGAGATCTCCTGGCCCAGCGTCAGCGGCGTAGCGTCCTGCAGATGGGTTCGGCCAATTTTAACGATATCGGCATAGGCGCGGGATTTTTCCGCCAGGGTGCGGGTCAGCTCCAGCAGAGAGGGGATCAGATCTTCCCGTACAGCGATAACCGAGGCCACGTGCATCGCGGTTGGAAAGACGTCGTTTGAGCTTTGGCTTTTGTTAACGTCGTCGTTAGGATGCACCTTACGCGCCATTCCGCGCTCACCGCCCAACAGCTCGCTGGCACGGTTCGCCAGCACCTCGTTCATGTTCATATTGCTTTGGGTACCGGAGCCCGTCTGCCAGATCGCCAGTGGAAACTCGTCCGGATGGTCACCGTTCAGCACTTCATCAGCCGCGCTGATAATAGCCTGCGCTTTCTCGACGGCCAGCAGGCCCAGATCCTGGTTTACCTTTGCCGCCGCCCGCTTGGTTAAGGCCAGCGCCCGGAGTAGCGAGACCGGCATTTTCTCCGTTGAGATGCGAAAATGCTCAAGCGATCGCTGGGTTTGCGCCCCCCATAGCTTCTCTGCCGGGACGTCGATTGCGCCCATCGAATCTTTCTCACTGCGATGCGAAGTCATACACGCTCCTTGAATAGGTTGTGATGTGGGTAACGACATGCTCACTTGCCCAAAGAGTTATTAGTATTGATGATTTTCAGACGTCAGCAGCAAAAAAAACCGCCCTTTCGGGCGGTCTTGTTTACTTCACGCAGCGGGCACAGGCCGAGGCGTGGATCTGCTGGAAGAAGTCGTTGCCCTTATCATCCACCAGGATGAATGCCGGGAAGTCGACCACTTCAATTTTCCAAATGGCTTCCATACCCAGCTCCGGGTACTCAATGCACTCCAGGCTGCGGATGCTGCCCTGGGCGAGGACCGCCGCCGGGCCGCCAATGCTGCCGAGATAGAACCCGCCGTGCTTGTGACAGGCGTCGGTTACCTGCTGGCTGCGGTTGCCCTTCGCCAGCATGATCATACTTCCGCCCTCGGCCTGAAGCTGATCGACGTAGGAGTCCATTCGCCCTGCCGTAGTCGGCCCGAGTGAGCCAGAGGCGTAACCATCAGGCGTTTTCGCCGGTCCGGCGTAGTAGATCGGGTGATCTTTGACGTACTGCGGCAGGCCTTCGCCGCGGTCCATGCGCTCTTTCAGCTTGGCGTGGGCGATGTCGCGGGCCACGATGATGGTGCCGCTGAGCGACAGCCGGGTCGACACCGGATACTGGGAAAGCTGCTGCAGGATGTCACGCATCGGACGGTTGAGATCGACGCGCACCGCTTCGCCCTCTCCGGCCTGGCGCAGCGATTCCGGAATGTATTTCCCTGGATTCTGCTCCAGCTTCTCGATCCAGATCCCGTCGCGGTTGATTTTGGCTTTAATATTGCGGTCCGCCGAGCAGGAGACGCCCATGCCCACCGGGCAGGATGCGCCGTGGCGCGGCAGGCGGATCACCCGCACGTCGTGGGCGAAGTATTTGCCGCCGAACTGGGCCCCAAGGCCAAGATCCTGGGCGGCACGCAGCAGCTCATTCTCCAGCGCCACGTCGCGAAACGCCTGGCCGTGCTCGTTGCCTTCGGTAGGCAGACCATCGTAATACTTGGTTGAGGCGAGCTTCACCGTTTTCAGGGTCGCCTCCGCTGAGGTGCCGCCGATCACGAAGGCAATATGGTAAGGCGGGCATGCCGCCGTTCCCAGGGTGCGCATCTTATCGACCAGGTAATCCTTCAGCTTGCCGGGCGTCAGCAGCGCCTTGGTCTCCTGATAGAGATAGGTCTTATTGGCCGAGCCGCCGCCTTTGGCGATGCAGAGAAACTTATACTCGTCGCCATCGACGCTATAGAGATCGATCTGCGCCGGCAGGTTTGTGCCGGTATTGACCTCGCGATACATATCCAGCGCCGCGTTCTGCGAGTAGCGCAGGTTGTCTTCGATATAGGTGTTATACACTCCGCGCGCCAGAGCGGCTTCATCACCGCCGCCGGTCCAGACCCGCTGGCCCTTCTTGCCGCTGATAATCGCCGTGCCGGTATCCTGGCAGGTGGGGAGAATACCTTTTGCCGCGATGTCGGAGTTGCGTAAAAACTGCAGCGCCACGTAGCGATCGTTCTCGCTGGCCTCAGGGTCGGCGAGGATGTCCGCCACCTGCTGCTGGTGCGCTGGGCGCAGCATAAACGAAGCGTCGTGGAAGGCCTGTTGCGCCAGCAGGGTCAGCGCCTGCGGTTCAACCTTGAGGATCTCCTGGCCTTCAAACTCCGTTACAGTGACGTGGTCTCGGGTAAGGAGATAGTATTCGGTATCATCCTTTTTGAGGGGAAAAGGATCCTGATAGTGAAAAGGTTTTGTCGACATTTTGCTCTCACTTACTGCGCGGTCTGGTTATGGTTTGGGCACACGTTCCGTTGCCCTGCTTAAAAGCGAGTCTGCATATCCTACACAATTTTTTAACAAAAACTGAGATAAGGACGACTTTTTAAGTTTAGTGATTACATACCATAGGTTTATTGGTTTAATACGCGCAGATCATTCAAACAGTGCAGGGCTTGATAATGCAAAAACTCATTAACTCAGTGCAGAACTATGCCTGGGGAAGTAAAAGTGCGTTAACGGAACTCTATGGGATCGCCAACCCCAACGGTCTGCCGATGGCAGAGCTGTGGATGGGCGCGCATCCCAGGAGCAGCTCAAAAATAGAGGACGCGTCTGGTCAGCCGCAGTCGCTGCGGGAGGTTATTGACCAGGATAAAACGGCGCTGCTGGGCCAGACGGTCGCGGAGCGCTTTGGTGAGCTGCCGTTCCTGTTTAAGGTACTGTGTGCCGACCAGCCGCTCTCTATTCAGGTTCACCCTAATAAGCAGGCCTCGGAAATCGGCTTTGCCAAAGAGAACGCGGCGGGCATTCCACTGGATGCGGCGGAACGCAACTATAAAGATCCTAACCATAAGCCCGAGCTGGTATTTGCCCTGACGCCGTTCCTGGCGATGAACGCCTTTCGCGAATTCAGCGATATCATCTCCCTGCTCCAGCCGGTGGCGGGTGCGCATCAGGCTATCGCCCACTTCCTGGCGCAGCCGGATGCCGACAGTTTAAGCCAGCTCTTTGCCAGCCTGCTCAATATGCAGGGCGAGGAGAAATCACACGCCCTGGCGGTGCTGAAGGCCACGCTGGCAAGCCAGCAGGGCGAGCCGTGGGAGACCATCCGCTTTATCTCTGAGTTCTACCCGGACGACAGCGGTCTCTTCTCCCCTCTGCTGCTTAACGTAGTTAAGCTCAACCCAGGCGAAGCGATGTTCCTGTTTGCTGAGACCCCGCATGCCTACCTGAAAGGCGTGGCGCTGGAGGTCATGGCTAACTCCGATAACGTTCTGCGCGCGGGCCTGACGCCTAAATACATCGATATTCCCGAGCTGGTGGCCAACGTTAAGTTTGTGCCAAAGCCTGCGGCAGAGTTGCTGACTGCGCCTGAACAGCGCGGTGCCGAGCTGGATTTCCCTATTCCGGTCGCCGACTTTGCTTTCTCCCTGCATGACCTCTCCACGTCGGTATCCACGCTTGCGCAGTCGAGCGCGGCGATCCTCTTCTGCGTTGAGGGCGAAGCCGTGCTGAGTAAAGGCGAACAGCAACTGGTGCTTAAGCCGGGCGAATCTGCCTTTGTCAGCGCTGAGGAGTCCCCCATTGAGGCGAGCGGCATTGGCCGCCTGGCCCGGGTGTACAATAAAGTGAACTAAGTACTGACCTTTTTGCACCTTATTGCTAAGCTTAGCAAGACCTTACGACTCTCCAGGCGGCCTCTTCCGCCTGGTTTCATTTTTAGGGATAATCGCTATGAAGAAAACGCTTGTCGCTGCGGGCATTATTGTTGCACTGGGCGTCGTCTGGACGGGAACCGCCTGGTACACGGGTAAACAGCTGGAAAAACATCTTGCCGATATGGTTGCGCAGGCCAACGCCGAGCTTAAGCGCAGTGCGCCGGGCGCAAACCTGGAGGTGTCCTCGCAGAACTACGAGCGTGGCATCTTCAAAAGTCATCTGCAGCTGCTGGTCAAACCGGTTGCAGGTGGAGAGAACGCCTGGCTGAAGCCTGGACAGAGCGTGGTACTGAACGAGACGGTGGATCACGGTCCGTTCCCCTTTGCGCAGCTTAAAACCTTTAATCTGATCCCGGCCATGGCCTCGGTGAAAACCACGCTGGTAAATAACGATGTCTCTAAGCCGCTGTTCGATATGGCCAAAGGCGAGTCGCCGGTAGAGGTAAATACCCGCATCGGCTATGGGGGTGATACCGGCTCCCACATCGCGTTCAAGCCGTTAAGCTATGAGAACGAGGGTGAAAAAGTTGCCTTCAGCGGCGGTGAGTTCCAGCTTGATGCCGATAAAGACGGCAACGCCATCTCCCTTAAGGGCGAGGCGCAGAGCGGTCTGGTTAACACCGTTAACGAGTATGGTCAGCATGTGCAGGTCACCTTCAACAATCTCAAAACCGACGGCGACAGCAAGCGCGCGCAGTTTGATGAGCATCTGGGCAACCAGAAGCTGAGCGTTGAGAAACTGGCCGTTGCCGTGGAAAACAAAGAGATCGCGGTGATGGAAGGCACGGAGGTGACGGTCAAAAACGATCTCGTCAACGACGGCAAAAACATCAACAGCCAGGTCGACTATTCGGTTAACAGCCTGAAGATCCAGAGTCAGGATATGGGCAGCGGCAAGCTGACCGTTAAGTTCGGTCAGATTGACGGCCAGGCATGGCACCAGTTCCGCCAGCAGTACAATGCGCAAAACCAGGCCCTGCTCTCTCAGCCTGATGTCATGAAAGACCCGGCCCTCTATCAACAAAAATCCACCGAGGCGTTCTTTGGCGCCCTGCCGATGCTGTTAAAAGGTGAGCCGGTGATCACCGTTGCCCCACTGAGCTGGAAAAACAGCAAAGGCGAGACAACGTTTAACCTGTCGCTGTTCATGAAGGATCCGGCGGCTACCCCTGCTGCCCCGGCACCACAGACCCTGGCGCAAGAGGTCGATCGCAGCGTGAAGTCGCTGGAGAGCAAGCTGACCATTCCAATGGATATGGCCACCGAGTTTATGACTCAGATTGCTAAGTTGCAGGGCTACCAGCAGGCGGATGCCGAAAAACTGGCGAACCAGCAGGTGAAAGGCCTCGCGGCGATGGGCCAGATGTTCCGCATCACCACGGTGGCGGATAACACCATCAGCACCAGCCTGCAATATGCTAACGGCCAGATCGTCCTGAATGGGCAGAAGATGAGCCTCGATGAGTTTGTCGGCATGTTTGGTATGCCTGAGCTGGGCATTCCTCAGGCGGCTCCTGCGCCAGCCCCGGCTCCTGCTCCACAGGTAGCACCGGAAGCTGCTCCGGCTCCTGCTCCACAGGCGGCACCGGAAGCTGCCCCGGCGCCTGCCCCGCAGGCGGCCCCCGAAGCTGCTCCAGCGCCTGCCCCGCAGGCGGCACCGGAAGCGACGCCACCGGCAGCTGTGCCTCAGCAGTAATCCCCAGGCCCCTCTCTGGAGGGGCTATTTTTTGACAATGAGTCGGGCCTTGAGGGTCTGGCTGCGAGCAAGACTGTCTTCCTTGGCAATACGCTGCATGACCCGTTCCGCCAGGGTATAGCCCATCTCTCGGGCAGGCGTCGTCACCCAGATAATCGGTAGTTCATCCAGCGCGCTCTCAGCGACGTCCGCAAAGGCGGCGAGCGTCACCTGCTGCTCAAAGTAGCTATCCATCCCTGCCTCACCGCTCTGCCGACCGGCCCGCATTAGGCCGAACCAGGCCCCCCGGGCGATGATGTCGTTGTAACAGACCACTGCGCTGATGGTGGGATTATGCCGTAGCAGCGCAGCGACTGCTTCAGCGCTCTGCTTCTGGCTGGTGTCGCACTCCACGACCCAGTCGCTGTGAAAAGGTAAGCCATATTTCAACAGGGTAGCGCAGTAGCCGCCTACTCTCTCTGCGCGCGTCAGCGAGGCACTGTTGCCCCCCAGCCAGGCAATACGCTGATGGCCACGCTGAATCAGATACTCGGTGAGCATCTGGGCCGCCTGCATGTTGTCGGGCCTGACGCAGTCAGCATCGTCAAGATAGCTGGCGCGAGAAGCAAACACGAGCGGAATGCCCTGCTCTGCGGCACACGTCTGCAGCTCACCGCTTACCCCCGCGCCGCCAGCGATGACGACGCCGTCCACCCCCTGTGCCAACAGGGTGTTAAAGCGCTGGAGGAGTTGCTCGCCGCCGTCGCCACCGTGCAGGAGAAACACCATCCGCCCCTGAGCTTCAAGCGCCTCGGTAAGCCCTGCCGTAAGTTCGGCATAAAACGGTGAAGAGAGGTTGCGTACGATCAGGCCAATCACGCCGCTCTGCCCGCCGCGCAGCACGGAAGCCTGGCGGTTGCGGACAAAGCCCAGTCGCTCGATAGTTTGGTTGACGCGCTCGCCGGTTGCCGTAGAGATACGGCCCTTGCCGCTGAGCACCAACGAAACGGTGCTAACGGAAACCCCGGCCGCGACGGCCACATCGTTAATGGTTATTTTTTTTGACGTCATCATAAAAAAACAAATCCCTGGTACTGGCGTAGATAAAACGATTTATCTATATGACATATTTATACACTGAGTTATCGCTCAGCATTGTGATTTATAGCGCATAAAATTTAGGTAAAACGTTTTATCTTTCCTGCACAACAACCTCATCTGCATCTCTTTTCGACAAGGAGTCGTTTATGACGACGAAAGCCGTACAGAAAATTACGCTGTGGGAATTTTTCCAGCAGTTGGGCAAAACCTTCATGCTGCCCGTGGCGTTACTCTCCTTTTGCGGGATCATGTTAGGCATCGGCAGCTCGCTAAGTAGCCGTGACGTTATGACCCTCATCCCTGTATTGGGCAATCCGGTGTTGCAGGCTATCTTCATCTGGATGAGTAAAATCGGCTCCTTCGCCTTTAGTTTTCTGCCGGTGATGTTCTGCATCGCTATTCCGCTGGGGCTGGCGCGTGAGAATAAAGGCATCGCTGCCTTTGCCGGTTTCGTCGGCTATGCGGTGATGAACCTGGCCGTTAACTTCTGGCTGACGGCAAAAGGTATTCTGCCGACCACCGATGCAGCGCTGCTGAAGGCCTACAATATTCAGAGCGTGCTGGGGATCCAGTCTATCGATACCGGGATCCTCGGCGCGGTCATCGCCGGGGTTATTGTCTGGCTGCTGCATGAACGTTTTCACACTATCAGGCTGCCTGACGCGCTCGCATTTTTTGGCGGCACCCGCTTCGTGCCGATTATTACCACCGTGGCAATGGGGCTGGTTGGCCTGGTGATCCCACTCATCTGGCCTGTCTTCGCCATGGGGATCCGTGGCCTGGGCCAGATCATTAACAGCGCAGGTGATTTTGGCCCGATGATCTTCGGCACCGGTGAGCGACTGCTGCTGCCGTTTGGCTTGCAGCATATTCTGGTTGCCCTGATCCGTTTCACCGACGCAGGCGGCACCCAGGAGGTATGTGGCCATACCGTTAGCGGCGCGCTGACCATCTTCCAGGCCCAGCTAAGCTGCCCGACCACCCACGGGTTTTCTGAAAGCGCCACGCGTTTCCTCTCTCAGGGAAAAATGCCCGCCTTCCTGGGTGGCCTGCCCGGCGCGGCGCTGGCGATGTACCACTGCGCCCGCCCGGAGAATCGGCATAAAATTAAGGGGCTGCTGATTTCCGGCCTGATTGCCTGCGTTGTCGGCGGCACCACGGAACCGTTAGAGTTTCTGTTCCTGTTCGTCGCCCCGGTGCTCTACCTTATTCACGCCCTGCTCACCGGCCTCGGCTTTACGGTCATGGCCGTGCTCGGCGTCACCATCGGCAACACTGACGGCAACGTGATTGATTTTGTGGTCTTTGGCATCCTGCACGGCCTGGCGACCAAGTGGTATCTCGTGCCGGTAGTGGCCGCCGTCTGGTTTGCGGTGTACTACATCATCTTCCGCTTCGCTATCCTGCATTTTAATTTGAAAACGCCGGGTCGGGATATCGAAACGGCCAGCACCGTCGAGAAGACGATGGCAGGCGCGCTGGGACGCTCGGGCTATAACGTTCCGGCTATCCTCGCCGCGCTGGGCGGCAGTGAAAATATTGTCAGCCTTGATAACTGCATCACCCGCCTGCGGCTGTCCGTTAATGATATGTCGCAGGTGAATGTGCAGGCGCTGAAGGACAATCGCGCCATCGGCGTGGTCCAGCTTAACCAGCACAACTTACAGGTGGTGATTGGGCCGCAGGTCCAGTCGGTAAAAGATGAGATGGAAGCCCTGATGAACTCGGTGCAGGCATAAAGGATAAGGCTATGTTTGATTTTTCAACGGCGATCGATCGGCATGGAACATGGTGTACGCAGTGGGACTACGTGGCCGATCGCTTTGGCGTGGCCGACCTGCTGCCCTTCACCATTTCAGATATGGATTTTGCGACCGCCCCCTGCATTCTTGACGCCATCCAGCAGCGGCTGGCGCACGGCGTGCTGGGCTACAGCCGCTGGAAGAATGACGATTTCCTTGGTGCGGTTTGCCACTGGTACGGGACCCGCTTTGCCACCGAGATCGACCCTGCGACTATTGTCTACGGGCCGTCGGTGATCTACATGGCCTCGGAGCTGATCCGCCAGTGGTCCGCGCCGGGAGACGCTGTCGCCATCCACACCCCGGCCTACGATGCGTTTTATAAAGCCATTGAGGGAAACCAGCGTCGCGTGCTAAGCGTGCCGCTGGAAAAAACCGCTACCGGCTGGGTCAGCGACGTAGCGGCTTTGGAGGCTGTGCTCGCTCTGCCGGACACGAAAATTCTGCTGCTGTGCAGCCCGCATAATCCCACGGGTAAAGTGTGGACGCGGGAAGAGCTGGAGGCGATGTCCATGCTCTGCGAACGGCATGGCGTCAGGGTGATTAGCGACGAGATCCATATGGATATGGTGTGGGGTAAAAAGAAACACACGCCCTGGTGTCAGGTGGGACGAGGCGAGTGGGCACTGCTCACCTCTGGGTCGAAAAGCTTCAATATTCCGGCCCTGACCGGCGCGTACGGTATCATCAGCGACGCGCGACGCCGTGACGACTACCTTGCCGCGCTCAAGGGCCGGGACGGTCTCTCATCCCCGGCGGTACTTTCGCTCTGCGCACATATCGCCGCCTACCGGGAGGGTGCGTCCTGGCTGGATGCGCTTCGCACCTACCTGCAGGGTAATATGACGACCATCGCCAGCCAGCTAAATCAGGCGTTTCCGCAACTTCACTGGCAACCACCCGAAGCAAGCTATCTGGCATGGATCGATCTGCGCCCGCTTAACCTCGACGATCGTGCGTTGCAGGATGTCCTTATCCACCAGCAGAAAGTAGCGATTATGCCCGGATACACCTACGGCCCGGAAGGCAGTGGGTTTGTCCGCCTGAATGCGGGCTGCCCAAGGGAGAAGCTGGACCAGGGCATTGGTAGATTGATTGCAGGGATCCATTCTCTCTTATAACTTAAGCCAGGCAAGGCAAATTCACCTCCAGGCTAACAAGGCCTGCATTGACGTCCGCTTTGTGCCATGAACAGCCCCTCCGTTATCGCCCGGCTCTGAGTATGGTGTTGGGCGCACAAAGCTGCGAAACTCAATTGAGTGCTGAATTTTACTGCTACTCACCGACAAAATTTGACAGTGCAAGAGAAAGATAACCCGGTTGTTCCCATGACATGCAATGACCACAATCATTAAGGATTACCGTTGAAATCCCTGACTTGACTAAATAATCGACATCGTCGTCTGGTAACGACCATTCACCGAAGATCAGCTGTTTACGCACTGGCAATTTAATAAATTGCTCAAGCCAGTCACCGCCTGCTATCAGACTTGAAGCACCTCGCCAGACCGCCCAAGGGGCATCAACTGCGAGGCTTCCCGCCCAGGGGCCTGATTCGTTTTCAATCATTTGTTTCCAGTGTTTGTTTATGAACTCTTCTTCACTGTGACTGCATATCTGCCGACTGAAAAAACCGCCCCCGGGCCTGAAATTAGGTTCAGATACCACAAGTCCCTCCACGCGATTTGTGATTAAGCCTGCCGCTTCAATACAGATACTCCCCCCCATACTGTGCCCGTAAATAAAACATTTGTTCAGCCCTAAATACCCGACTAACTCTGCCACCACACTGGCCTGGTCAGTGATTGAATAGCTGTAATCACGAGGTTTTTCACTGTAGCCACACCCTGGCAAATCTATAAGAATCGCACGTCTTTTATTGAAACGAGGGTCTGTGGCGATAAGTGGATATTCGTACGAAGAAGCACACCCTAGTCCGTGCACAAATATCAGGGGTGTTCCGCTGCCGGGCAGATCCTGCCAGCGGACGAGACAATTTGCAGTGGATGAAAAGAAAGATTCCATAGAGTTATCAATACTGGCTGAGTTTAAAGACGTCAGTATCTTTGCATTGAAGCCCGCAGACAAGGCTCAGATGTATAGGTTTCTGTTATTTACTGACCATCGATGGTCGTGTTTAGACCTGATCCCTTTTAATGAATACACGACTAAGCAAGCAAAAGTACGCGATTTAGCTTTGTTTAACATGGCTCTGGACAGTAAACTTCGGGGCTGTGATCTGGTTAAGCTAAAAGTGTCTGATGTGGCCTGCGGGCACTCTGTTTCGGGCAGAGCGACAGTGCTACAGCAAAAAACGGGAAGCCCCGTTCAGTTTCAACTGACTAAGGGAACCAGAGAGGCTGTAGCAGCGTGAATCAAAATGGCTCATCTACGTAGTAGCGACTATCTGTTCCAGTCCCGCGTCGGTTCTTCACGACATATCTCAACCCGGATCACCCCCCAGCCCCCGGGCCAGCTGGCTGTCCGGGGTCGTCTGCAGAGTGATCCCGAGACCAGCGGCAAAAGCGATAACGTAATACATCATGTTCATACGTTTCATACCTGTCAGTGTGTCTGCGCCGGCGGCAGGAAGGTCTCTGCAAAAATGTCAGGTTCATACCCGGCGGCGGAAAACAGATGCGCTCGAGATTCATCAATTGCTGCGCGAAGACGTGTGCTGTCCACGCCCACAACTTTGCCGTGCTGCTTAACGGTGCGTCCGCCGATCATGACGGTATCGATGTTGCTTCTCTCCGTTGCATGCACCACGGTGCCAAAGGCATTCCCGTTCGGGTAGAGGTTTATTTCGCCGGCGTTAATCAGGATAAGGTCTGCCTGTTTGCCTGGTGTCAGGCTGCCAATTTTGTCCTGCAGCCCTGCACAGGTAGCGCCATCGACAGTCGCGGCTTTAAGGAGCTGCGCTGCCGGCAGCGTTTTCAGTGAGTGGGCTGAATCGCAGCAGTGCTGCTGGTGCATGCCCATTACTCTTTGCAGGTAAAAGGCCACACGCATTTCCATAAACATGTCGGTACTGTACGACGTTTCGTTATCAACGCTCAGGCCCGGGCTGATGCCATGACGCTGCGCAGCCTCAATGGCAAACATCCCGCTTTCGATGCCATAGTGCGAATCGGAACGGGGGCAGACGTTCACCCGTACACCGGCTTTGCGCAGGATGTCCCATCCCTCATCAGGCAACGCCGTGCAGTGATTGAAAATATTGTCCGGACCCAGCAGCCCCTGCTGATACAACGATTCAAGTTCAGACCCCATCTCAGCACCAAAGAATTCGGTGACTATTGGCAGCCCCAGTCTGCGAGCCTCGGCCCACAACTCCGGCTCAAGCTGGGCCATGACCGCGAGAGAGACGAGGCTTTCAGGGTTGTTGGTGAAATACTTCTCCTGCAGACGCTGCCAGTTTCCCGGCCAGTGCGCTTTATCCCATTCGCCTGCAACGGGTGCTCCGGAGGCGTGAATGGCACGAATGCCCGAATCCAGCAGCGCCTCTACGGCGGCGTCAGAGTGTGCAGCGGTGCGACTGTTGTGCGAATTATCAATGACCGTGGTGATACCCGCATCAATTGCGCCCAGGGCAGTAAGCAGGTTACCCACATAGATATCGGCAGGGCGATAATATTTGGCGAAAGAGAAATGCGTGGCGTTGCTGTAGTCATCCAGACAGGTTGCATTAGGGTTGATACGGCGCAGCTGACCTTCCCATGAGTGACGATGTGAATCCACCATTCCCGGCATGGCAATCATGTTCGTGGCATCTATCACGTGGGCATCCTGCGCGTCCACGTTCTGACCCACGGCAGTGATGGTTGAACCACGAATAAGGATGTCGCCGTGCTCAATGTTGCCCACGCTGTCATCCATGCTCAGGATCGTTGCGCCCCGAATCAATGTTAATGGTGGGTTTACAATCTGGTTATTCACAATATTTCTGATGTAATCGGTCATCTGAACAGCCTCTTTCTTAGCAATCTGAAAAACGATACGTCACTCGATTAAAGTGAAAAAGGTGCTTAAATGGTTTTCATAATTCATAATTCACGAATAATAATCTTCACTGACTATCGGCTGAGAGGAAGAAATGGATCGCATTCAGGCTATGCAGGTCTTTTTACGCGTGGCTGAAGCCGGGAGCTTCGTACGGGCAGCAGAAACGCTTTCACTGCCCTCTTCGACGGTGACCAGCACGATAAAAAGTCTTGAAAAGTATTTGCAGGTTCGCCTGCTTAACCGGACAACGAGGCGGGTCAGCCTTACTCCTGAAGGTATGCAGTATCTCGGTGAGTGCAGGGAAATACTTTCCTTAATCGAACATGCAGAATCCGGACTGAAGGATTCCGGAAGGCGGCCCCAGGGACGTTTACGTGTTGATATGCCGGGTGGAGTAGCCCATTTCATCGTTATGCCAAAACTCAAAGATTTTTACCGGCTCTATCCGGATATCTACCTGATGATTGGGGTAAGCGACAGACAGGTAAATCTCGTCCAGGAGGGGGTTGACTGCGTGATCAGAACGGGAGATCTAAATAACTCTACGCTTGTGGCTCGCCCACTTGGCCGGTTTCGGTGGATCACCTGCGCCTCTCCTGACTATCTCAAAGAGTATGGTATTCCTGAAACGCCGGATGATTTGTCAGAGCATCGGGCCATCCACTATTTTTCCGGTTCGGCCAGGCGCTCAAATGAACTGCATTTTGTCCGTGACAGTGAAACTCAGTCTTTACCAGTGAATGGAGATGGTGCTGTTAATGAAACGGGGCTCTATATAAAAATGTGTCTTGAAGGTTTTGGGCTGGCGCAGCTTGCTGAGAATATTGTGTCTGAACATCTGCAGAAGGGGACGCTGGTCGAAGTTCTGGCCGACTGGCAGCCGCCTTCAGTCCCAGTTACCTTGCTGTACCCGCATCAACGCTTCCTTTCTCCCACGGTGCGCGCATTTGCGGACTGGATAGCCGACATCATTTGATATTGCCGCTACAATGTTTGAATGTCCGCATTATAACTTTCCGGATCACTACTCAGCCCCTCTTCTGAGGGGCTATTTATTTGCGATAGTGGCGCGGTGCTTAGGCAGTGACTTGCATATATCGGCCAATGCCATTGATAGAGAGCATGCCGGTAATTTTCACTGTCGGTGAATCCATAACCATAACAGGCGTGGGTTGAGGGCCATCTGCTTCATATGCCATAGCGTATACGCTACTATCGTCGGGACTCACGCCCACCGAGCTAACGGAAAAAAGTAGCTGAACAGAATCAATTACCTCTGCGCTGGCAAGATCAACGGTATAAACACCTGACGCAAACATCCCAACATATAAATAGAGTTCGCTGGCTGAGAGAGCGAGAGCGCGTGGACTGTCATCTAATACAATATGCTTTATCTCTTTTGTCGCTGTATCAACGGCCGCGATGGAGTTTCCATCTTGATTAGCGACATAAAGGGTTGTGCCCTCTTGAGATAAAACGATATCCATTGGCGTACGTCCTACAAATAGCGCATCCGTAACTAAAGCGCTTTCAACATCGATAATGCCTATCTGATCGGTACTGTAGAGCGCAACATAAACCGTTTTACCATCAGGCGAAACCGTTACGCCTCGGGCGTGGCCGGGAAGCGCGATCCCTGGTAACCTTAAATTATTAACAGTATCAATTATTTCAAGGGTTTTAGTAAGATCGCCCGTTACATAAAGTCTGGTTTCATCAGGACTTAACGCCACCTGAAAAGGCGTTATCAATCCACCCTCTGCATTTATAGTCGTAACAGAGCCGGTGACTGTCTGCGTTACTAAATCAACGATAATAATTTGATCGTTAAGGCTGTCTGTAATCCACGCAATAGTATTATTTTTGTTAACGGCGAATCCTTCTGGAGTCATCATCGGGCCAAGGTCTATACTGATAATCTCCTGCCCGGTTAATAAGTCCGTACCTGAAAAATAGCCATGCCCGCCGGTTAATGCGCAGGTTGCCCATAAAACACCTGATGTAGATAGAGTATTGTTCATATTCCCACCTTGATAATATAATTAAATAAATATGTTATGAATAGTTAACTCATTAACGCAGCTTATTTTTATCTGGAAACAATACACACAGTTTCTCTTAATCAAGAAATGGCGGGCAAAAAACAGTCAAATTTATCTGGGCGGTGACTATTTTGGGAAGTGTGGTGAACTGCTGTATAATCAATTGCACTTTATCTAAAAAAAGAGTGCAACCATGATTGACGCTAATCTCCCTTTGACCGACATTCACCGCCACCTTGACGGCAACATCCGGGCGCAAACCATTCTTGACCTTGGCCGTGAGTTTTCTCTTACCCTGCCCGCCGACTCGCTTGAATCGCTGCGTCCGCACGTCCAGGTGACCGCTAACGAACCGGATCTGGTGAGCTTCCTGGCAAAACTGGACTGGGGCGTCAAGGTGCTGGCCTCGCTGGAGGCCTGCCGTCGCGTGGCGTTTGAGAACATGGAAGATGCCGCACGTAACGGGCTGCACTATGTTGAGCTGCGCTTCTCCCCCCGCTATATGGCAATGACCCATGGCCTGCCGGTCGCGGGCGTCGTTGAAGCGGTCATTGAGGGCGTGCGTCAGGGCAGTGAGGCCTTTAACGTCCAGGCGCGTCTGATCGGTATTCTGAGCCGCACCTTTGGCGAGGACGCCTGCGTTGAGGAGTTGGAGGCGCTGCTGGCCCACCGCGATGCCATCACCGGGCTGGATTTAGCTGGCGATGAACTGGGCTTTCCCGGCAGCCTGTTCCTGACCCACTTTAACCGTGGCCGCGACGCGGGCTGGCACATTACCGTTCACGCCGGTGAAGCGGCCGGGCCTGAGAGCATCTGGCAGGCGATTCGCGAGCTGGGCGCGGAGCGTATCGGCCATGGCGTTAAGGCTATTGAGGATCGGGCCCTGATGGATTTCCTCGCCGAGCAGCGCATCGGCATTGAGTCCTGTCTGACCTCCAACATCCAGACCAGTACCGTCGCATCGCTGGAGGCGCATCCGCTGAAAACCTTCCTTGAGTACGGTATTCTGGCGACAATTAATACCGACGATCCGGCAGTTCAGGGCGTAGATATTATTCATGAATATCGCGTGGCGGCCCCGCAGGCAGGCCTGAGCCAGGCGCAGATTCGTCAGGCACAAATTAACGGTCTTGAGGTGTCGTTCCTGAGCGCGGCAGAGAAACAGGCGTTAAAAGATAGCCTGCGCACCGCGTAAAATAGTGCCGCCCGGATGGGCGGCACACTGGTTATATCAGGCAGCGTTACGCCAGGCAGAGCGTCGAACGATGTTTGGCTGACTCCATGCCTAACTCGATCAGCTCCATAATCTGAATCGCCTGGCTGGCAGGAACCGGGTTTTCGCCCACGCCGTTCAGCGCATCACGAATACCGGCATAGTAGGCAGGATAGTTCCCCGGTACGGTGAGCCAGCTCTCCTCGACCACCTCTTCCCCCTGCACGCGAGTCAACACGCCGTCGCGCATATCATAGCCCCAGTCCTCCTGCGGCAGACGCTCGCCGTTTTTCAGCCGCTCCTCCTGCGGGTCGAGTCCATACTTGACGTAGCTCCCCCGGGTACCATGCACGATATAGCGCGCCGACTCCGCCGCCGCCAGCAGCGTTCCATGCAGCACCACTCGGCGCTGAGGATAGCTCAGTACCGCATGGAAATAGTCCGTGGCCTGTGCACCCGGGCGCAGCTGGGCCAGATCGACAGTTAAACTCACCGGCAGGCCAAACATATTTACCGCCTGGTCGAGCAGATGCGGACCCAGGTCGTACCAGATGCCACTGCCCGGGCCGGCCAGCTCGCGCCAGCGGTTACGTACCTGCGGGCGGAAGCGATCGAAATGTGACTCAAAATAGGTGACTTCACCCAGCGCGCCGTCGGCCAGCAGCGCCTTGAGCGTCAGGAAATCACTGTCCCAGCGGCGGTTGTGGAACACCGAAAGCACGCGCCCCAGCGATTTCGCCAGCGCATCCAGCTCACGGGCCTGTGACAGTGTCACGGTAAAGGGTTTATCCACCACTACATGCTTGCCCGCCTCCAGCGCTGCCTTGGCCAGCGGGAAGTGGGTATCGTTGGGCGTCGGGATGACAATCAGATCGAGAGTGGGATCGTTGAAAAGATGTTTAGGTTCAGAGACGACCGGCACCGTTGGCCAGTCCGCCTTCACTTTCGCCTCATCGCTGCTGGAGATCGCGGCCAGTTCCATGCCCGAGGTGCCGTCAATCAGCGGGGCGTGAAATGTCTTGCTGGCGTAACCGTAGCCAATTAAACCGACCCGAATTTTATCATTCATCGTGCTGCCTCTCATCAGTGCGTGGGGATATTTCAATCCTCAACAAAGTTGTCACAATAATACGTAGTTTATAACTTATCTAAAACATCCTGTAGCACACTTTAACGTTCCAATTGCGAATAGGCCGAAAATATGGTTTGTTACTTGCTGAGGCTTTTTTGCGTCGATACTATGCCATTTCTATATACAGGGAGAAATAGAAAAGTATGTCTGGAATAATGAACCGAATCATTGAATTAGCTGGGTGGGTTGTGCTTGGCGTGAGTGCCATACTGCTGGGGGTTGCCAGCCATATTGATAACTACCAGCCGCCGGAACCTGCCGCTACCGTTCAGGCAAAATAGTGTCCACCCGCGTTATTCTTAAACGCTTGCCGCTGCGCTCATTTGTCGCCGAGTGCGGTAGGAAATAGCGCGGGTAGCATTCGCTGTATAATGCTTTATACTCTCGCCCTGCAAAAGAGACTGAGCCACGCCAGGGGGAGATAACAATATGACCGCAACGCCTGCTGAACGCCCCGCTGAACGCATCGGAGGATGGTTGCTGGCCCCGCTCGCGTGGCTGCTGGTCTCCTTGCTGGGAACGCTGCTGGTGGTAGCACGCTTTGTTGCTGTGCTGCTGACGCCTGAGATGGCCGCCGTACTGAATGGCCAAATCGCCGGAGATAAAGCGCTGTGGTATACCTCGTTTATCTTTGCTGTCGCCATGGGCGGTTACACCCTGTGGCTGACCGTCGCGTTCTTTAAACGCCGTCGGCTGGTGCCGAAGCACTATATTATCTGGCTGCTGGTCACCATTCTGCTCGCGCTGAAGGCGTTTGCGTTTTCGCCGGTGTCGGATACCCTGGCGCTGCGCCAGCTGCTGTTTCCGCTGCTGGCTGCCGCCCTGATCGTGCCCTATTTCAAGCGATCGCAGCGGGTCAAGAAGACCTTCGTAAACCCGTAAATAACCCTATTCGTTGTACTGTTGTCGCCCGAATCGATTTATCCGATAATAGGCGGCTACTTTTTTTCAGGCTGAATAATGACTGATTACCTGTTGCTGTTTGTCGGAACCGTACTGGTTAACAACTTCGTGCTGGTTAAGTTCCTGGGCCTCTGTCCGTTTATGGGGGTCTCCAAAAAGCTGGAGACTGCTATGGGGATGGGGCTGGCGACGACCTTTGTGCTCACGCTGGCCTCTATTTGCGCATGGCTGATCGACACCTTTGTTCTTATTCCGCTCGATCTCATCTATCTGCGCACCCTGGCCTTTATTCTGGTCATCGCCGTCGTGGTGCAGTTCACCGAGATGGTGGTCCGCAAAACCAGCCCGGCGCTCTATCGCCTGCTGGGGATCTTCCTGCCGCTCATCACCACTAACTGTGCGGTGCTGGGCGTGGCGCTGTTGAATATCAACCTCGGCCATAACTTTTTACAGTCGGCGCTCTACGGTTTTTCCGCTGCCGTCGGCTTCTCGCTGGTGATGGTTCTGTTTGCCGCTATTCGCGAACGTCTGGCGGTGGCGGATGTACCGGCACCGTTTCGCGGTAACGCCATCGCGCTGATTACCGCGGGTTTAATGTCTCTGGCCTTTATGGGCTTTAGTGGTCTGGTGAAGCTGTAATGTCTGCTATCTGGATAGCCATTGCGGCCCTGAGCGTGCTCGGGCTGATCTTTGGCCTTATTCTCGGCTACGCCTCGCGCCGTTTTGCGGTGGAGGACGATCCGGTCGTCGAAAAAATTGATAACCTGCTGCCGCAAAGCCAGTGCGGCCAGTGCGGCTACCCCGGCTGTCGCCCCTATGCCGAGGCTGTAGGCAGCCAGGGCGAGAAGATCAACCGCTGTGCGCCTGGCGGCGAAGCGGTGATGCTTAAAATCGCCACGCTGTTAAACGTCGATCCGCAGCCAATTGGTGACGATGCCGAAGCCGCTGAGCCGGTACGTATGCTGGCGGTTATTGATGAACCAAACTGCATTGGCTGCACCAAGTGCATCCAGGCCTGTCCGGTTGACGCCATTGTCGGTGCCACCCGCGCCATGCACACGGTCATCAGCGATCTCTGCACCGGCTGTAATCTCTGTGTTGCTCCGTGCCCGACGCAGTGTATCGACCTGCGTCCTGTTGCGACAACGACTGAAAGCTGGAAATGGGATCTGCAAACCATTCCGGTACGCATTATTCCAGTGGAACAACATGCTTAAGTTATTCTCCGCGTTTAAAAAAGATAAGCTCTGGGATTTCAACGGTGGCATCCATCCGCCGGAGATGAAAACTCAGTCAAACGGTACGCCTCTGCGCCAGCTTCCGCTGGCGGGGCGTTTCGTCATTCCTTTGAAGCAGCACATTGGCGCTGAGGGCGAGCTATGCGTGGCCGTGGGCGATCGCGTTCTGCGCGGCCAGCCGCTGACCCACGGTCGCGGACGTATGCTGCCGGTACACGCCCCTACTTCGGGGACGGTAGTGGCGATTGCCCCCCACTCAACCGCGCACCCGTCGGCGCTGGCCGAGCTGAGCGTCATTATTGATGCTGACGGCGAAGACCGCTGGATTGAGCGCGACGGCTGGAGCGACTATCGCTCCCGTTCCCGTGCCGAACTGATTGAACGTATCCACCAGTTTGGCGTAGCGGGCCTCGGCGGTGCAGGCTTCCCGACCGGTAATAAACTGCTGGGCGGCGGGGATAAAATTGAAACCCTCATCATTAACGCCGCAGAGTGCGAGCCTTATATCACCGCTGACGATCGCCTGATGCAGGACTGCGCCGCGCAGATCGTCGAGGGCATCCGTATCCTTGCGCATATTCTTCAGCCGCGCCAGGTACTGATCGGCATCGAAGATAACAAGCCGCAGGCTATTTCAATGCTGCGTGCGGTGCTGGCGAATGCGCATGACATCATGCTGCGTGTGATCCCCACTAAATACCCCTCCGGCGGCGCAAAACAGCTCACGCAGATCCTCACCGGCAAGCAGGTTCCGCACGGCGGCCGTTCGTCGGACATCGGCGTACTGATGCAAAACGTGGGAACCGCCTTTGCCGTTAAACGGGCGGTTGTTGATGGCGAACCCCTGACCGAGCGCGTCGTGACCCTGACCGGCGAAGCCGTTGCGCAGCCGGGTAACGTCTGGGCGCGCCTGGGCACGCCCGTGCGCCACCTGCTTGATGCAGCCGGTTTTTGCCCCTCCGGCGAGCAGCTGGTAATTATGGGCGGGCCGCTGATGGGCTTTACCCTGCCGTGGCTGGACGTGCCGGTGGTCAAAATTACTAACTGCCTGCTGGCCCCATCGGCCAGCGAAATGGGCGAGACCCAGGAAGAGAAAGGCTGCATTCGCTGCAGTGCCTGCGCCGATGCCTGCCCGGCGGATCTGCTCCCGCAGCAGCTCTACTGGTTCAGTAAAGGTCAGCAGCACGATAAAGCTACCGCCCACAATCTGGCGGACTGCATCGAGTGCGGGGCCTGCGCCTGGGTCTGCCCAAGCAATATTCCGCTGGTGCAGTATTTTCGCCAGGAGAAGGCCGAGATCTACGCTATCGCCCAGGAAGAGAAGCGCGCCGCCGAGGCGAAAATCCGTTTTGAAGCGCGTCAGGCCCGGCTGGAGCGCGAGAAAGCGGCACGACTTGAGCGTCATAAGAAGTCCGCTGCCCAACCCGCTGCCAAAGATAAGGATGCGGTGAATGCCGCCCTGGCCCGTGTACGTGAGAAACAGCAGCGCGCCGCCCAGCCGGTGGTGGTTCAGGCCGGTGCCGAGCCGGACAATAGCGCAGTGATTGCCGCTCGCGAAGCCCGCAAGGCCGAGGCCCGCGCCCGTCAGGCAGAGAAAGCCCAACAGCCAGCCGCAGAGACAGCAGCCGAGCCCGTCGATCCGCGTAAAGCCGCCGTCGAGGCCGCTATCGCCCGTGCGAAAGCGCGTAAAGCGGCTCAGACAGCCGCTCCGGAAGCCGCGCCTGAACCCGCAGTCGCTGAGCCGGCCGCCGCGGTCGACCCGCGTAAAGCCGCCGTTGACGCTGCCATCGCCCGCGCCAAAGCGCGTAAAGCACAGCAGCAGGCTGCCGAGAAGGTCGTCAATAAAATAGTAGATACCCCAGCGGCCAATGACGATCCGCGTAAAGCGGCCGTCGCTGCGGCAATTGCCAGGGCTCAGGCTAAAAAAGCCGCAAAACAGGCCGTTAACGAGGAATAGATGGTTTTTCGAATCGCAAGCTCCCCCTATACGCACAATCAGCGCCAGACATCACGGATTATGATGCTGGTTCTGCTCGCGGCCCTGCCCGGTATCGCCGTGCAGACGTGGTTCTTTGGCTGGGGAACGCTGGTGCAGATCGTACTGGCAGGCATCAGCGCCCTCGTCGCTGAAGGGTTGGTTCTTACGCTACGTAAACAAAATGCAGGTGCCATCCTCAAAGATAACTCTGCTCTGCTTACCGGCCTGCTGCTGGCGATCAGTATTCCGCCGTTCGCCCCCTGGTGGATGGTGGTTCTGGGTACCGTTTTTGCCGTGATTATTGCCAAGCAGCTCTACGGCGGCCTTGGGCATAATCCCTTTAACCCGGCGATGATCGGTTATGTGGTACTGCTGATCTCCTTCCCGGTGCAGATGACCAGCTGGCTACCGCCGCATGAGATTGCCGCCAACGTGCCTGGCTTTATGGACGCGCTTCAGGTTATTTTTACCGGCCACAGCGCGGGCGGTGCCAACATGGATACCCTGCGGATGGGCATCGACGGGGTTAGCCAGGCCACTCCGCTGGACACCTTTAAAACGTCGCTGCATGCAGGACACAGCGTCGACCAGATTATGCAGTACCCCATCTACAGCGGCGTGCTGGCGGGCGCAGGCTGGCAGTGGGTCAACCTTGCCTATCTGCTCGGCGGGGCGTTCCTGCTGGGGAAAGGTGCTATCCGCTGGCATATTCCGGTTAGCTTCCTTGTGACGCTGGCCTTCTGCGCCACGCTGGGCTGGCTGTTCTCGCCTGAGAGCCTGGCCTCGCCGGCGCTGCATCTCTTCTCTGGTGCGACCATGCTGGGGGCGTTCTTTATCCTCACCGATCCGGTCACCGCCTCGACGACCAACAAAGGCCGCCTGATCTTTGGCGCATTGACCGGGGTGCTGGTGTGGCTGATCCGCAGCTTTGGCGGCTACCCGGACGGCGTGGCATTTGCGGTGCTGCTGGCAAATATCACCGTGCCGTTAATTGACTACTACACGCGTCCGCGCGCGTATGGCCATCGCTGAGGAGCAGCCATGTTAAAGACGATGCAGAAACACGGCGTAACCCTGGCCCTTTTCGCCGCCTGCTCTACCGGCCTGACGGCGGCCATCGCCCAGCTGACCAAATCGACCATTGCCGAACAGGCTGCGATTCAGCAGAAGGCGCTGTTCGACCAGGTAGTACCGGACAATATCTATAATAACGATCTTAGCCAGAGCTGTTTTCTGGTAAACGCCCCGGAGCTGGGCAAGGGCGAACGGCGGATCTATATCGCCCGCCAGGATGACAAACCCGTGGCGGCGGTGCTGGAAACCACGGCCCCGGACGGGTACTCCGGCGCTATTCAGCTGCTGGTTGGCGCGGATTTTAACGGCACGGTGCTGGGGACGCGGGTCACCGAGCATCATGAGACGCCGGGGCTGGGCGACAAGATCGAACTGCGCCTCTCCAACTGGATCACCTCCTTCAGCGGCAAGACCATTGCCGGTGCGTCTGACAGCCACTGGGCGGTGAAGAAGGACGGCGGCGATTTTGACCAGTTTACCGGCGCGACGATCACCCCCAGGGCGGTAGTGAACGCCGTTAAGCGTGCTGGCCTGTATGCACAAACCCTACCCGCCCAGCTTAATTCCTTACCCTCTTGCGGAGAGTAGACCATGAGCGAAATTAAAGACGTTATTGTTCAGGGGCTGTGGAAAAATAACTCGGCGCTGGTACAGCTGCTGGGGATGTGTCCACTGCTGGCAGTAACTTCTACCGCCACTAACGCCCTGGGCCTCGGGCTAGCGACGACGCTGGTGCTGACCTTAACTAACCTGACCATCTCCGCCCTACGCCGCTGGACGCCCTCGGAGATCCGTATTCCGATCTACGTCATGATCATCGCTTCGGTGGTGAGCGCGGTGCAGATGCTGATCAACGCCTATGCCTTTGGTCTCTATCAGTCGCTGGGGATCTTTATCCCGCTGATCGTCACCAACTGCATTGTGGTAGGCCGCGCGGAAGCCTTTGCAGCGAAAAAAGGTCCGGCGCTCTCGGCCCTGGACGGCTTTTCCATCGGCATGGGGGCCACCTGCGCCATGTTCGTACTCGGCTCCCTGCGCGAAGTGCTGGGTAACGGCACGCTGTTTGACGGCGCGGATGGTCTGCTGGGCAGCTGGGCGAAGGTGTTACGCATTGAGGTATTTCATACCGATTCGCCCTTCCTGCTGGCGATGCTCCCTCCAGGCGCGTTTATTGGCTTGGGCATGATGCTGGCAGTGAAGTACCTGATCGATGAGCGGACTAAAAAACGCCAGGCGGCAGCAGACGTAGCTTCACCTGCCGTCGATACCGCTAATGTAGACACCTCTGCCACGCCCGGGAAGGCCTGATGAACAAAGTAAAACGCCTGGAGATTTTGACCCGTCTTCGGGATAACAACCCGCACCCCACCACCGAGCTGAACTTTAACTCGCCGTTTGAGCTGCTGATTGCGGTTCTGCTCTCGGCCCAGGCCACCGACGTCAGCGTCAATAAGGCAACGGCAAAGCTCTACCCTGTGGCCAACACGCCAGAGGCGATGCTCTCCCTTGGCGTGGAGGGGGTGAAGTCCTATATCAAAACCATCGGCCTGTTTAACAGCAAGGCCGAGAACGTCATTAAAACCTGCCGGATCCTGCTGGAGCAGCACGACGGCGAGGTGCCAGAGGATCGCGCTGCGCTAGAGGCACTGCCCGGCGTTGGACGCAAGACCGCCAACGTGGTACTGAACACCGCCTTTGGCTGGCCGACTATTGCCGTCGATACGCATATTTTTCGCGTCTGTAATCGAACGCAGTTCGCTCCGGGTAAGAACGTTGAGCAAGTGGAAGAGAAGCTGCTGAAGGTCGTACCGACGGAGTTCAAGGTCGACTGCCACCACTGGCTGATCCTGCATGGCCGCTATACCTGCATCGCCCGTAAACCCCGCTGCGGCTCCTGCATTATCGAGGATCTGTGCGAGTACCGTGACAAAGTTTACGCGTAGTTTTCTCCCTCGCTGCTTCTCCTTCTTATAACGCCAGCTTATGTTTTCACGCTCCTGCAAAGCGTGATAAAACTCGGCTGGTTATTACTTTTTAAGGTTAATCGTTTTTTTAATACAAAAAATTTCTATACATTTGTGATAGAGATCACTCTACCCGCCTCAGGTTAAAAAAATGTTTAAATGATTAGCCTGGCACCTGTACCAGACTGCATCCCATAAGCAATCAGCGGTAGATTAAACCACCGTTTTTAGCAATAGTGGGCCATTACGCTGCTTATAGCGCAGAATAGCAGAACATATCGCCATAACCCCTGCTGCGCCGGTTTTATTTAGTGGAAAAAACTATCAAAATGCTAAAGCCGAAATTTAACGCTGAATAACATTCTTCCAACTGGCGCTTTATACCGACCTGTTTATATGTAACAGATTATTACAAAGGTATTGCCTCAGCGTGCTGGATAGGGAACATTACCCGCCGTTTCCCCTCCCTTATAACTATAAGCTCGATGGACTCTGGCCATTGCGCACTGAACACCCCCGTTAATATGGGATGTAAAAAAAGAGGTATATGTGTCGACTGCAAACAACAAACCAACTGAGAGCGTCAGCCTGAACGCTTTCAAACAGCCCAAGGCGTTTTACCTGATCTTCTCCATTGAACTGTGGGAGCGTTTCGGTTTCTACGGCCTGCAAGGGATCATGGCGGTATATCTGGTGAAACAGCTGGGTATGTCAGAATCCGACTCGATTACGCTGTTCTCCTCCTTCAGCGCCCTGGTATATGGCCTGGTGGCCATCGGCGGCTGGCTGGGTGATAAGATCCTCGGGACCAAACGCGTGATCCTGCTGGGCGCGATTGTGCTGGCGATCGGCTATGCACTGGTAGCCTGGTCCGGCCATGATGCGGCTGTTGTCTATATGGGTATGGCGACCATTGCGGTAGGTAACGGTCTGTTCAAGGCGAACCCCTCTTCGCTGCTCTCTACCTGCTATGCGAAGGACGATCCGCGTCTTGATGGCGCTTTCACCATGTACTACATGTCCATCAACATCGGCTCGTTCTTCTCTATGCTGGCGACCCCATGGCTGGCGGCGAAGTTTGGCTGGAGCGTGGCCTTCTCGCTGAGCGTGGTCGGGATGCTGATCACCGTCGTAAACTTTTTATTCTGTAAGCGCTGGGTTAAACAGTACGGCTCGAAGCCAGACTTTGAACCGCTGCGCGTTGGTAGCCTGCTGGCCACCATCGCTGGCGTTGTCGTCCTGATCGCTGCTGCAACCTGGCTGCTGCACAACCAGGGCATCGCCCGTATGGTACTGGCGGTTGTGGCGCTGGGTATCGTGATCATCTTTGCCAAAGAGACCTTCTCGATGCATGGCGCGGCGCGTCGTAAGATGATCGTGGCCTTCATTCTGATGCTGCAGGCGATTGTGTTCTTCGTTCTCTACAGCCAGATGCCAACCTCACTGAACTTCTTTGCCATTCGTAACGTTGAGCACTCTATTCTGGGTATCGCCTTCGAGCCAGAGCAGTACCAGGCCCTGAACCCGTTCTGGATCATTATTGGTAGCCCGATTCTGGCCGCTATCTATACCAAAATGGGCGACACGCTGCCGATGCCGTTTAAGTTCGCCTTCGGGATGGTGCTCTGCTCAGCCGCGTTCCTGATCCTGCCGCTGGGGGCTAAATTTGCCAGCGACGCCGGGATTGTCTCTGTGAGCTGGCTGATCGCGAGCTACGCCTTCCAGAGCATCGGTGAACTGATGATCTCCGGCCTTGGTCTGGCGATGGTAGCCCAGCTGGTTCCACAGCGTCTGATGGGCTTTATCATGGGTAGTTGGTTCCTGACCACCGCCGGGGCAAACCTGATTGCGGGCTACGTGGCTAACATGATGGCTATCCCGGAAAATGTGACCGATCCGCTGATGTCACTGGACATCTATGGCCGCGTGTTCCTGCAGATTGGTATGGTGACTGCCGTTATTGCGGTGCTGATGCTGCTCACCGCATCAAAGCTGAACCGCATGACGCAGATGGATGAGAAAGAGTTAGCCGAGTCTCAAACAGCCTCCGCGTAACGGTACTGGGAAACGCAAGCCAACAAAAAAGCCGCTGAGAAATCAGCGGCTTTTTTTATTGATGCTGCAACGCCGGGCGCGACGATGCATCTCTTTTCCGGATAGCGAGGATATTCTTCATTTTCTTACCCGGACATAAAAATAAGGGAGTGATTTCTCACTCCCTGTGTTTAGTGCATTACTTCCAGCAGATCAGACAGTAATTTTTCTTACCACGACGCAGCAGCGTATAGCGCCCAAACAGGCGGTCGCTGTCGGTAAAGGTATATTCTGCGTCGGACTGTTTTTCACCGTTGACGGTGACCGCGTTAGAGGCGATGGTCTTGCGAGCCTGGCCACGAGACGGCTGAAGATCAGAATCCACCAGCGCCTGCATCAGATCCGCGCCCTTCTCCATTTCAACCATCGGCACGCCATCCTGGGCCAGCTGCTCGAAGTCAGCCTCGCTCAGATCGCTCAGGGTACCGTTGAACAGGCTGGCGGTGATGCGTTTCGCCGCCTCCAGCCCCTCTTCGCCGTGTACCAGACGGGTCACCTGCTCAGCCAGCACGTACTGGGCGCGCGGCGCTTTACCACTGTTCTTATCTTCCTCTTCCAGAGCGTTGATCTCCGCGATATCCATAAAGGTAAAGAACTTCAGGAAGCGGTAAACGTCAGCATCGGCAGTGTTGATCCAGAACTGGTAGAACTTATACGGGCTGGTTTTCTTCGGATCCAGCCAGACCGCGCCACCCTCGGTTTTACCAAACTTAGTGCCGTCGGCTTTGGTGATCAGCGGAACGGTCAGACCAAAGACCTGGTTCTGATGCAGACGACGGGTCAAGTCGATACCGGAGGTGATGTTACCCCACTGATCGGAACCGCCAATCTGCAGTGCCACGCCGTGCAGCTCGTTCAGGCAGGCAAAATCGTAGCCCTGCAGCAGGTTATAGGAGAACTCGGTAAAAGAGATGCCCTGATCGTCACGGTTCAGACGCTGCTTCACCGCCTCTTTGTTGATCATCTGGTTTACAGAGAAGTGCTTCCCGATATCGCGCAGGAAGGTCAGCACGTTCATGCCGCCAAACCAGTCGTAGTTGTTTGCCGCGATGGCCGAGTTGTCACCGCAGTCAAAGTCGAGGAAAGGCGCAACCTGTTTGCGGATCTTATCCACCCACTCCTGGACAGTGTCTTCCGTGTTAAGTTTACGCTCGGCGGCTTTAAAGCTCGGATCGCCAATCAGGCCCGTTGCGCCACCCACCAGCGCCACAGGCTTATGGCCTGCCTGCTGGAAGCGTTTCAGGCATAACAATGGAACCAGATGCCCCAAATGCAAGCTGTCAGCGGTGGGATCGAAGCCGCAATAGAGCGCGATCGGGCCTTGCGCCAGTCGCTCTGCTAACGCATTTTCGTCCGTCACCTGGGCCACGAGCCCCCGCTCTTGCAATTGTTTAATCAAGTTACCGCTTGCCATCAAATTCTCCATGTATCTAACGCTGCACCTCTGCCGGTACACGACTTTTCGCTCGTTACGAAAGAGGGATAGAATAAAGCGCAGGAACCCGGAGTACCAGCGCTTAAATCAACATTTTTCAGCCATTAAGGCGCGAGACGATCGATTTTCCAGCCGCTGTTTTCACGCTGGTATAAAAAACGATCGTGAAGGCGGTGCTGCCCCCCCTGCCAGAACTCCATCTGATCGATGCTGACACGGAATCCGCCCCAGAAGCTCGGCAGCGGGACTTCGCCCTGCTGAAACTTCTGCTTAAGCTCAAGGAACTTGCTTTCGAGGACTCCACGGGCAGAGATGCGGCTGGACTGCTGTGAGACCCATGCGCCAATCTGGCTGTCGCGTGGGCGGCTGTGGAAATACTTCACGACTTCCAGCGTCGAAAGACGCTCTGCTTTGCCAATGACCATGACCTGGCGTTCCAGCATGTGCCAGGGAAACAGCAGGCTGATCTGCGGGTTATTTTCAATATGGTGCGCCTTGCGGCTGCCGAGGTTGGTATAGAACACCAGCCCCTTTTCATCATAGTGTTTGAGCAGAACGATACGCTGGTAAGGCTGCCCCTTCTCATCCACCGTCGCCACCACCATCGCCGTGGGATCGGCAAGACGGGCCTCGCAGGCCTGGGCAAGCCAGCGTTCAAAAAGGTCTAGCGGCTGGGCAGGAAGATCGGTGCGGCGCAGGCCGCCTTTGATGTACTCGCGACGCAGGTGTGCAATGTGCTGCAGCTCGCTGTTATTGGCATCATTGTTGGCTGAGGTGTTGTCTGAATTGTTGTCTGACATGGCGTTCGCTACGTAAAGATTCAGGTGGCGCTATTGTGCGCCGCCTGTGTAAAAATCTCAACGCTGCGGGGTTTGTAGCTGGCAGTTATTCAAGATAATGCGATCGTGCTTGTAAACCGTGGCGTTATCCCCTTTAGACCAGAAGACGTAGATTCCGTCGGTGTAGCGCGCGCCAGAGGCGGAAAGGCCCTGCTGCAACGTCAGCGGCGTATCTTCCAGCATGAAGCTGACCTCCTGACGGGTCTGGTTGAGCTTAACCGTCAACGGTTTTTCATCATCGCACTGGTAGGTCAGCGTGTCGGTGTGCATACGCTCCATAAACTGGTTGTAGGTCGTACATCCGGCAAGCATTACGGGTAATAAAGCAATCAATAATCTTTTCATGATCCGTCCTAAAACATATCCCGGGGCAGATCGTATCACGACTCTGCCCCTGCTTTGTTTTAGTCTAACGTCTCGTTACAAAACAGAATTTAGGTTATGTCTGATTATGCCGTGGATTCGCGGGAAAGATGGCCCCAAGCACGCTGGGCTGCGCGGCGCCGGTCACGGAGGGAAGATTTCCGGGCAGACCGGCGATGGTTCGCCACGCCAGCCAGGCAAAGGCCAGCGCTTCCATATCGTCCCCGCTGATGCCCGCTTCGTCGGTGGTGCCTACCTCAATGCCCGGCAGCAGGCTAGCGAGTCGCGCCATCACCAGCGGATTTCGCCCCCCGCCGCCGCAGACCAGCAGACGCTCGCAGCCGCCGCTCAACAGCACCTGCTCGGCAATGCTGACTGCCGTCAGCTCTGCCAGGGTCGCCTGCACATCGCTGCCTGAGAGCCCTGGGAAATGGGCGAGCTGACGCTCCAGCCAGCCATAGTTAAAGTACTCCCGTCCGGTGCTTTTTGGGGCCGGGCGGGCAAACCACGGATCGCTGAGCATCTGCTGCAACAGCGGCCGGATGACGTTACCCGCCCTTGCCCACCGGGCGTCCTTATCGTAGGGCTGCCCCTTCTGCCGCCAGATCCACGCATCCATCAGCATATTACCTGGACCGGTGTCGTACCCCCTGACCGGCTGGCCAGGAAAGAGCAGAGAGAGATTGGCAATGCCGCCAATGTTGAGCACCATGCGCCGCTCTACCGGATGCGCCAGCAGCGCCTGATGGAAAGCAGGCACCAGCGGTGCACCCTGCCCGCCGAGGGCAATATCCCGGCGGCGAAAATCGCCTACGACCGTAATTCCGGTGCGGGCGACGATCTGATTATTGTCGCCAATCTGTAGCGTATGCGGCGCGTCGCCCAAGGGCTCATGCCAGACGGTCTGGCCGTGGCAGCCGATGGCGACAATCTCCTGTGGTCGCAGGTTCTCCTGTTTCAGCAGCGCCATTACGGCATCGGCAAACAGTTTGCCCAGCCGGCTATCCAGTTGCCCCAGCTGAGAGAGCGTCAGCTGTTGACCCTGACAGATAGCGAGTATGGCCTCTTTCAGCGACACGGGAATAGGCCAGCTCAGGCTTGCCTGCTGCGCCACCATGCGATCGTCAATTGCGGCGAGGACAACATCTACCCCATCCAGGCTGGTGCCTGACATGACGCCAATATAGCGACCCGATTTCATATGCCGTCCTTATCTGTCTGCGTGGCTTGAGTTCACGACACCACCTTAAAGCGGTTGCCCCGGATATGTGTAGCGCTATTTTGATTTTTCAGTCCGAATTTGTACCGGTATGGTTGTCCATTTTTGGCTTGTTTAAGTAAAGTTAAGCTCTGCAACCGTACTATTTTCGCATTGTTTTGGCGGAAGGTGTGACCTGTTATCTTTAAATGCCATATAATTTAAAGATGACGGATGCTCGTCCGAGCGTTTTAGGTGAACAGGAGATTCATAGATGATTTTACGTACACTGGCAGTTTCCCTGATTGGTTTCACTCTGGCAGGCTGTGCGAATGACAGCACCTTGTCAGGGGACGTTTACAGCGCATCCGAAGCTAAACAGGTGCAAAATGTCACTTACGGTACCATTGTCAATGTGCGACAGGTGCAGATTCAGGGCGGGGATGACAATAACGTCATTGGTGCGCTGGGCGGTGCGGTACTGGGTGGTTTCCTCGGTAACACCGTAGGCGGCGGCGCGGGCCGTTCGCTGGCTACCGCCGCAGGTGCCGTAGCAGGTGGCGTGGCCGGTCAAGGCGTGCAGGGCGCGGTAAATAAAAGCCAGGGTGTAGAGCTGGAGATCCGCAAAGACGACGGTAACACCATTATGGTGGTGCAGAAACAGGGTAATACCCGCTTCGCGGCTGGCCAGCGTGTGGTTATGGCAAGCAACGGCAGCCAGGTCACTGTCTCTCCACGCTAACTATTCTCAAGGGGTCGCTGTCGCGGCCCTTTCTTTTGCTATCGACTACTATCAAAACGCCCCGCCATAAAAAAGCC
The DNA here is from genome assembly GCF_024656065.1 of Pseudescherichia sp. L3. Classification (NCBI taxonomy): domain Bacteria; kingdom Pseudomonadati; phylum Pseudomonadota; class Gammaproteobacteria; order Enterobacterales; family Enterobacteriaceae; genus Pseudescherichia; species Pseudescherichia sp. L3. The sequence goes on along the minus strand of NZ_JANKYC010000001.1, from coordinate 1,084,246 downwards.
CTGCTTTCGCAAGGCCCTTGTCAGCGTTAGTCACGCGCTTGTAACTCAATAATATTATGCTCAAGTCGACCCACCAGACTGATGAGCTGCTCCAGCTCGCTGGCAGAGATACCTGCGAGGATCTCCCCCCGGGTTTTATTGATAACGGACTCCATCTCATCAATGATCGGAGCGGCCTTCTCGGTGAGCTTGATACGTTTTGCACGACGGTCGCTGGCGCAGGTCTGACGAGAGATCAGCCCCTTCTCTTCCAGCTGGTCCAGCGTACGCACCAACGACGGCTGTTCAATGCCGATCGCTTTTGCCAGTTGAATTTGCGACTGTTCGGGCGGCAGCTGATGGATATTATGCAGCGTTACCCAGTGTGTCTGCGTCAATTCCAGAGGTTTTAGGCGATGGTCAATCAATGCACGCCAGATACGTACTAAACGTGCCAGATCAGAACCCAATGGCGATTCCAATTTCATCTCCTTATAATTAGCTTGCTAAGTTATTATGCTGATTTTAGAATAGTGTGCAATATTTATATTTTCAAAACAAACGTCTTGCCTGTTTTACTTATAGCTGACGCGATCAGCTTAGAGCAGAAAAGGAGTGCGTTGGCGAGATTTTGCTAAACCTATAAACAATGATAGTTAATGCAAAGGACTACGATTTGTGACGTTTACGCTTAATGCAACAGGATTGCCCTTACAGGATCTGGTGATCGGCGCATCGCTCTATTTCCCTCCCTTTTTCAAGGCGTTCGCCTGCGGTTTCATTATCTGGCTCGTGGCACATCGTCTGTTGCGCGACTGGATCTATTCGGGGGAAATATGGCATCCCCTACTGATGGATCTGTCGATCTTTACGCTTTGCGTCTCTCTGAGTTTCGTATTGCTGGTTACGTGGTGAATATGTCGCTTAAAACAATTAAATATTTTTCAACAGTTGCGATCGCCGTCGTCGCGGTGCTGGCAGGGTGGTGGGTGTGGAACTACTACATGCAGTCCCCATGGACCCGCGACGGCAAAGTCCGCGCGGAGCAGGTAAGTATAACGCCCCAGGTTTCCGGTAGCATAACCCGACTCACGATTAAAGATAATCAGTTCGTCAACGCTGGCGACCTGCTGCTGACCATTGACAGAACGCCTTTTAACATAGCGATTCTTAATGCGCAAGCCGAGCTGGCTAAAGCGCGATCGGACCTCGCAAAAGCCACCAACGAAGCCAGCCGCCGCCAGCATTTGTCGCGCAACTATATCTCCGCCGAAGATATGGATACTGCCAATCTGAACGTTAAAGCGGCCAAGTCTACCGTTGAAGCGGCCGAAGCGGCTTTGAAAAACGCGCAGTGGCAGCTTGAGCAAACCGACCTTCGCGCTCCGGTGGCAGGCTGGGTAACCAATCTTTCGACCCGCACAGGTGACTACGCTACTACAGGCAAGCCCTTATTTGCTCTCGTCGATAGCCACTCCTTTTATGTTATGGGTTATTTTGAAGAGACAAAACTGCGCCATATTCGCGAAGGCGCACCGGCCGTTATTACGCTATATAGCAGCAACGTTAAGTTACAGGGTCACGTATCCAGCATTGGGCGGGCTATCTACGATCAAAGCGTAGAGAGCGATTCGGGCCTGGTACCTGACATCAAGCCCAATGTTCCTTGGGTACGCCTGGCTCAACGCGTGCCGGTGCGCATAGCGTTTGACTCACTGCCCCAGGATATCACGCTGATTTCCGGTACGACGTGCAGCGTTGCAATTGGTCAGCCCTAATGGATGTGTCGTCGTTGAGCTGGCGCAATACCCCCTGGTTTAAGGCGACCAGCGGGCAATGGCGATATGCATTGCGTAACGCCACTGCCATGTGCCTTGCCTTAACGCTCGCCTACTGCTTTAACCTGGATGAGCCATACTGGGCGATGACCTCCGCTGCCGTGGTGAGCTTTCCAACGGTGGGCGGCGTCATCAGTAAAAGCCTCGGGCGTATTGCTGGCAGTCTGTTAGGCGCTACGGCGGCGCTGATCATCGCCGGTAATACCTTAAACGAACCGTGGTTTTTCATGGTCAGCATGGCGGCCTGGCTCGGCCTGTGTACCTGGGCCTGCGCATACTTTACGAATAACGTCGCTTACGCTTTTCAGCTGTCAGGCTATACCGCTGCCATTATTGCCTTCCCGACCGTTAATCTCATTGATACCGTCCAGCTGTGGGATATCGCGCAGGCCCGCGTTTGCGAGGTGGTGTTGGGGATACTTTGCGGCGGAGTGATGATGATGATCCTGCCCAGCACCTCGGATGGCACCACCCTGCTCACTGCGCTGAAAAACATGCATACACGCTTACTGGAACACGCCGGTCTGCTCTGGCAGCCTGAAACCAACGATGCCATTCGTTCCGCGCATGAGGGGGTCATCAACCAGATCCTGACGATGAATTTGCTACGCATCCAGGCGTTCTGGAGTCATTACCGCTTTCGTCGTCAGAATGCCCTGCTCAACGCCCTGCTGCACCACCAGCTACGGCTGACCAGCGTTATTTCCAGCCTTCGCCGTCTGCTGTTGAACTGGCCCAGCCCGCCGCCCCAGACCCGTGACATCGTTGAACAGCTGCTCTCTGCGCTCGCCACTCCTCGTGTGGATGCTTACCGCATCGCATGCATTATCGCCCCGCTGCGTCCCCACGACGATAGCGACTATCACCACCTCGCCTTCTGGCAACGGCTACGCTATTTCTGCACGCTTTATCTGCAAAGTAGCCGCTGGCTGCGAGCGCTGGAAAACGGCACGCCCGTCTCGTTGCACACTGCCAGATATCGCCATGGCCTGGCACGTCATACCGATAGCATGGAAGCCTTATGGAGCGGTACGCGGACCTTCTGTACGTTAATGATGGTGGGGGCATGGAGTATTGGCACGCAGTGGGAGTCCGGTGCGAGTGCGCTATCGCTGGCGGCGATTAGCTGCGTACTCTATTCCATCGTCGCCACGCCGTTTAAATCTCTCACTTTACTGATGCGTACCCTCGTGCTGCTGTCGTTATTCAGCTTTGGGGTGAAATTCGGCCTGATGGTGCAAATAACCGATCTCTGGCAATTCTTACTGTTTCTTTTTCCACTGCTGATAACCATGCAGTTACTGAAACTGCAAATGACAACGCTGGCGGGATTATGGGGGCAGCTGATTGTTTTTATGGGATCGTTTATCGCCGTAACCAATCCGCCGGTATACGACTTTGCTGATTTTCTTAATGATAACTCGGCAAAAATCGTCGGGGTGGCGCTCTCCTGGCTGGCGTTCGCTATATTGCGCCCCGGCTCGGACGCCCGGAAAAGCCGCCGCCGTATACGCGCCATGCGTCGCGACTTTGTCGATCAGCTCAGCCGACGCCCCTTGCAGAGTGAATATGAGTTTGAATCGCTGGCGTATCATCACATCAGTCAGCTCAGCAACAGTCAGGATGCGCTGGCGCGCCGCTGGCTTTTACGTTGGGGGGTAGTGCTGCTCAACTGCTCGCATGTGGTATGGCAGCTTCGCGAATGGGAAACCCGCTCCGATCCCCTTTCCCGGGTCAGAGACATTTGCATTGCGCAGTTACGCGATGTGATGAGCGAGCGAGGAGTCAACCAACGTCAATTGGCCAACACGTTACAGCAGCTACAGCGTATCTGCGACACCTTATCGCACCACCATCAACCCGCGGCCCGAGAGCTGGCGGCGCTTATTTGGCGGCTACAGATCTCACTGTCGCAGCTTGTACAAGCGCCACCGCCGGGGATGCTAACCTAATTAGTTAATCACGCCACAGGCGTAGCGTGCCCCGCCACCGCCTAACGGCTCTGGTTTGTCGGAGTAGTTGTCGCCACCGACGTGGATCATCAGGGCTCTGTTTTTCACCTCATCCAGCTTCTTCAGTCGCGGTGAAACCACAGGCTGGGTGGCTTTACCGTCGTTATTGACCTGAAGTACCGGCAGATCTCCCGTATGACCGGCACCTTCTGGCCCCTCATGTTTACCCGTCGTGTGCGGATCGAGGTGCCCACCGGCCGCTTCAGCCGCCGAGGCCTTACCCTCTTTCATGGCAGGCTCACAGCTCCCCTTGGCGTGAACGTGAAAACCGTGATCGCCAGGCGGGAGCGCTTTAAGATCGGGCGCAAATTCCAGTCCCTTATCCGTTTCGGTAATTTTCACCGTCCCGATGGACTGCCCCACGCCCTGTGAAGTGACAAGGTTCATTTCAACCTCTTCACTGGCAGCCTGCGCACCGGTGCAGGCTAACAGTGTTAATACGGCCAGGCTTAATCGCTTCATATGCTCTCCGGTTATTGGCTGTTATCCCTGAAGTTTAAACCAGAGATGCAGATAACACCGGAGAATCAGATAATCAGCTATCAGGGTACGTCGTACCCCAGCGCGGCTTTGCGGATGCGGAACCACTGTTGGCGGGTAAGCGTGAGCGCTTCAGCGGCAATGGCCGCACGCACGCGCTCGATTTTGCCGGAGCCGATAATCGGCAGCGGCTTCGACGGCAGCGCCATTACCCAGGCATAGACCACCTGCTCAATGGTTTCTGCGTTGATCTCCTGAGCGACCTGAGCCAGCTCGTCGCGCAGCGGCTGGAAAGCCTCATCGCTAAACAACCTTCCACCGCCAAGGCAGGACCATGCCATTGGACGAATGCGCAGCTGCTGCAGCTGGTCGAGCGTGCCGTCAAGCAGCAGCGGCTGGTAAACCGGGGAGATCTCAACCTGATTCGTCGCGAGGGTGAACGGCAGGCGCGACTGCAACAGCGCAAACTGTGCCGGCGTGAAGTTAGAGACGCCGAAGTGGCGCACCTTGCCGCTCTGGTGGAGCTGAAGAAACGCCTCGGCAATTTCGTCGGCATCCATCAGCGGATCGGGACGGTGGATAAGGAGCAGATCGAGGCGATCGGTTGCCAGGTTTGCCAGGGACTGCTCGGCGCTGTGAATAATATGCTGCTTATCGGTGATGTAGTGGCCGATAACGTGCTCTGGACGCGCGGTGGTGGCAATGCCACATTTTGAGACCACTTCCATTCGCTCGCGCAGGTGCGGAGCCAGCTTAAGCGCCTCGCCAAAGGCGGCCTCGCACTGATAGCCGCCGTAGATATCGGCGTGATCGACCGTGGTGACCCCGAGATCCAGATGTGCCTCAATAAAGCTGACCAGCTGGCGTGGGGACATGTTCCACTCCATCAGACGCCAGTAGCCCATGACAAAACGGGAGAACTCTGGCCCCTGAGGGGCGAGGGTAATACGCTGAACCATAACCGCTTCCTTTCTTTGCAAAGAGATAGGCAAAGAGTATACGGAAAACGGCGCTTAAAACAGTGAGGGCTGCTGCGGTTCTTCGCCAGCCGGCTGGCTACCTGCACGCTTTTTACGCAGGGCTCGCTGATGGCAGAGACGTAAAACGTTCTGCTTTTCGCTATCGCTCATGCGCTGCCAGTTAAAGCGCTCATCCCGGCTGCGCAGGCAGCCCCGGCAGTAGCCCTGCTCGTCGGTCTGACAGATTCCCCGGCATGGGCTTACAATGGGGAAAAACTCCAGCTGTTCCGGCACGTCCTTCCTCCTGTTAACGATCAATAGTAACTATTGAAGACGCCCTCAGGCCAGAAAGCAACCCTTGCATTAGACCGAATGGTCTATTACAGTAAGCATTATGAACAGAGATACCGAACATGATACCCGTGAACATTTGCTGGCAACCGGCGAGCAGCTCTGCATGCATCGAGGGTTTACCGGCATGGGTCTCAGCGAGCTATTGAAAACGGCAGAAGTGCCGAAGGGCTCGTTTTATCACTACTTTCGCTCAAAAGAGGCGTTTGGCGTGGCCATGCTTGAGCGTCACTACGTTGGCTATCACCAGCGGCTGGCGCACCACTTTGCTCACGGCAACGGTAACTACCGCGATCGGCTGATCGCCTATTTCCAGGAGACGCTGAATCAGTTCTCGCAGAAGGGGATCATTAGCGGTTGCCTGACGGTGAAGCTTTCAGCTGAGGTGTGCGATCTCTCTGAAGATATGCGTAGCGCAATGGACAGAGGCGCAAGCCGGGTTATCGCCCTGCTGGCCGAGGCGCTGGAGAACGGGCGTCGTTCCCGCTGTCTGGCATTTGAAGGCGATGCCCTGACCCAGGGACAGGTTCTCTATGCCCTGTGGCTGGGAGCCAATTTACAGGCTAAGATTTCCCGCAGTGCCCTACCGCTAGAGAGCGCGGTGGCACATGCTAAAACAATACTTATCACGCCTGAGTAACGCAGGCGTTTTATTTGACCTTTAACTAGTCGACCGGTCTATTCAGGAGATGTTATGTCGAACAAACTGTTTACCCCGCTGAAAGTGGGTGCGATTACTGCGGCGAACCGCGTTTTTATGGCTCCACTGACGCGTCTGCGCAGCATTGAGCCAGGCGATATCCCTACTCCGCTGATGGGTGAATACTACCGTCAGCGCGCCAGCGCCGGGTTAATCATCAGCGAGGCAACGCAGATCTCTGCTCAGGCTAAAGGCTATGCCGGTGCCCCTGGCCTGCACAGCCCTGAGCAGGTTGCGGCGTGGAAAAAGATCACCGACGGCGTTCACGCTGAAAATGGCCACATGGCTGTGCAGCTCTGGCATACCGGCCGTATCTCTCACGCCAGCATCCAGCCGGGCGGCAATGCCCCGGTGGCTCCGTCTGCCATTAACGCCGGGACCCGCACCTCGCTGCGTGACGAGAACGGTAACGCTATTCGCGTCGATACCTCTACGCCTCGCGCGCTGGACATCAGTGAGATCCCGGGCATCGTTGACGATTTCCGCAAGGCCGTGGCTAACGCGCGCGAAGCAGGATTCGACCTGGTAGAGCTGCACTCTGCTCACGGCTACCTGCTGCACCAGTTCCTCTCTCCGTCCGCAAACCACCGCACCGACGAGTACGGCGGCAGCGTTGAGAACCGCGCCCGTCTGGTGCTGGAAGTGGTCGACGCCGTAAGCAAAGAGTGGAGCGCAGAGCGTATCGGCATCCGTCTCTCCCCGATCGGTACGTTCCAGAACACTGACAATGGCGATAACGAAGAGGCGGATGCGCTCTACCTGATCGAAGAGTTAGCTAAGCGCGGCATTGCCTACCTGCACCTTTCCGAGCCGGACTGGGCCGGTGGCCAGCCCTATACCGATGCGTTCCGTGAAAAAGTGCGTGCGCGTTTCCACGGCCCGATCGTGGGCGCCGGTGCCTATACCCCGGAAAAAGCGGAAAACCTGATTGCCAAAGGGCTGATCGATGCGGTGGCCTTTGGTCGCGACTACATCGCTAACCCGGACCTGGTAGAGCGTCTGCAGCGCAAAGCCGAGTTGAACCCGCAGCGCCCGGAGAGTTTCTACGGCGGCGACGCGGAAGGCTACACCGACTACCCGACGCTGTAACCGTCACTGGCATTGATAGCGGCAGGGATCCGCCGCTATACTAAAATAGACTTTATGACTTAAATGCCTGAGCAAAAAAACGAAAGAGGATATTATGCGCTTACTTCACACCATGCTGCGCGTTGGCGACCTGCAACGTTCCATTGAGTTTTATACCAAGGTTCTGGGCATGCAGCTGCTGCGCACCAGCGAAAACACCGAATACAAGTACTCGCTGGCCTTCGTGGGTTACGGCCCGGAGAGCGATGAAGCGGTGATTGAGCTGACCTACAACTGGGGCGTGGATAGCTACGATCTGGGCAACGCCTATGGTCATATCGCTCTGAGCGTAGAAAACGCAGCTGAAGCCTGCGAGCGCATTCGTCAGAACGGTGGCAACGTGACACGCGAAGCCGGTCCGGTTAAGGGCGGCACCACCGTTATTGCGTTTGTTGAAGATCCAGACGGTTATAAAATCGAGCTAATCGAAGAGAAAGACGCGGGCCGCGGCCTGGGTAACTGATCCCTGCGGGCGCACTCTGCGCCCGTTGTTTTATCTGCGCTATGTAATCCCACTCAAAGTTTGCCATAATGCGCGCTGCTTTTTCCTGTATTAAGAGATCCTATGTCCGATAACGCACAGCTCACCGGTCTTTGCGACCGTTTTCGTGGTTTTTACCCTGTCGTAATTGATGTTGAAACCGCCGGGTTTAATGCCAAAACCGATGCGCTACTGGACATTGCCGCCATAACGCTAAAGATGGATAGCGACGGCTGGCTGATGCCTGACAGCACCCTGCACTTCCAGGTTGCGCCTTTTGAAGGTGCCAACCTTGTTCCCGAGGCGCTGGCGTTCAACGGCATCGATCCCAACGATCCGCAGCGCGAGGCGGTCAGTGAATACGATGCGCTACACGCGATTTTCAAGATGGTGCGTAAGGGAATTAAAGATTCCGGCTGCAACCGCGCCATTATGGTGGCCCACAATGCTACCTTCGATCACGGTTTTATGATGGCGGCAGCAGAGCGCGCCTCGCTCAAGCGTAACCCGTTCCACCCCTTTGTGACCTTCGATACCGCTGCCCTCAGCGGGCTGGCACTGGGGCAAACCGTTTTATCAAAAGCCTGTACAGCCGCTGGCCTGTCGTTTGATAGCACCCAGGCCCACTCCGCGCTGTACGATACCGAACAGACCGCGCTGCTGTTTTGTGAGATCGTCAACCGCTGGAAACGGCTCGGTGGCTGGCCGCTGCCGATGGCTGCTGACGAGGCGTAACGCCGCGCGTTAGAGCGAAATAGTAGGTAATGAGCTGCTGTAAGTGCTGCTTCGCCTGCCGTTTTTGCGCATCCGGGATCGTTTCAGGCGTTTGCTGCTCAGACATCAGACGGAGCTGCTCCTCTACCGGCACCGTCTTGTTAAAGGCCAGCGTGGCGGCAAACACCTGTGACTTCAGCTCGCTGACGGTGAGGTATTTTCCCTTTTGACCATCAAGGGCATTGAGCCGCTCGCTCAGGTTTTGCAGCGTTAGCATGCCCTGATGCCAGCCGGTCAGCGATGCATCCGGCGTCCTGCTCAGCGCCCGATCGTACGGCAGCGCAGTGAGCGCATCCGGGCGGATCAGAGAGTACCAGCCCGCAAAGCCCACGGCACTCAGCACAAAGGCGGTCAGCATCCCACTCAGGAAAACACCGGCACGTTTTGCTGCAGGTGCTGTTTCGTGGATCACCTCAACGTTTGCACCCTGCGCCTGCGGGATCGTATCCAGCCGTTGCGGCTCGGAAGCACTCTCTACGTGCATTAATGCATGACGTACCTGTTGCAGCAGAGGCGCTATCTGACTTACCTGCTGCAGCGCCTGCCGGGCCAGAATGTCACTTAGCGTATCTAGCGTCGACTCCAGCTGCTGAAGCTGCGGGTAATCCTCAGCGCTCAGGGTAAAGGTGCGAAACACCTTATGCAGCCGCTGAAACAGCCCACAGAGAATTTCCGCACGCGGCTGTTTGGCCTGAGGCCAGAACTGCGCCCAACGATGGCCCAGCATTGCCGCAAGCATGTTCAGCCCTTCGTGCATGCCTGCCACCCGCGCCAGATGAGTGCGGGCCAGGGTATACCAGGCCCCTGTCTGCAGCTCAACGCCATTTTTTTCAAACAGCGCAAGGGAGAGCTGCTCTATGCGCTGCCAGTCGATATCAGGCCTGGCGGGATGCGTCAGCTTGCTCATTTCATTGCGCAGCGCAATGAAGTCAGGGAGCGGACGCGGATCGTCGCCCGTCCGGAGATGTCGGGGTTCTGTGTGTTTCATGATCGATGTATCCGTGAATTGAGTGACGTGTGTTCTAACTGAGATAGTTTTGTTGCTTCAGGTGGCGGATCAATACCCGCCCCTCCGGCATAAACTCGGTGCCATACCGCACGAGCCCGACGCCTCTGAGTTCAGCATCAATGGCATAACGCAGCTCGCCAGGGATCGTCTGGTCCAGCAGGACAACCTCAATCTTCTTCAGCCGGGGCTCATATTTAAGCAATACGGCTGACAGGGTTCCCATCAGCTGATGCGCGCTTCCCGGCATCCCCTGCAGGATTTTAGTCATGTCCGGCAGACCGTAGTCCGGCAGATGCGCCAGCGTTCCGGCGCGACAGTTCAGGATACGCTGCATGTTGTCCAGCACCGACAGGATCGTCTGGTTCTGCTCACTGACCTGGATCAGGTCGAGATCGCCGGTGAAGTTGCCGTAGAGGATTTCGTAGAGTGAGGGGGCGCTATGGCGTGGCGACATGGTCAGTTATCCTTCAACGGTTGCAGGATCAGCTGGTTATGCCCGGCTTCAATCACCCGGGGCCTGTCCGGATCGAGCTCGTCGCGAGACAATACCCGTTTCCAGCTATTTTTCGCCATCTCCGGCGCGCGGAAAAGCGCTACCACAGCGACAAACTGCGCCTTGTCATCCAGGGGCATATCCAGGCTGACATCCTCTCCTGGCTTCACCACCAGACTGCGGCTGGCAAGAAGATCTGCGCCCGGCGCATCATCACCCTGCGTCAGCAGCTGCGGGTAGACGGTTTTATCAAAGACCTTACGATCCTTAAGCTGGTAGACCCGTACCATCAGCGGCTCCGACAGGGAGGTATTCTCCTGCCCGTCGGTATTCAATGCCTGGCGCGCGGTGATGTCCAGATGCAGGGTTTTCACCTGCTTATAAAAAACAGACTTCACTACGGATGCCGTGCCGTCGCTGACGCTCTGCGTCAGGCCGCACCCCGCCAGCAACGGTGGCAGCAGCAGCAAAGGGAGTCGTTTAATCAACAGAGTACGCAACACGTCGTATTCCTTGTGGTGTAGCGGCGGGCGACATACCACGGTAACACCCGGCCTCAATGGTGAATGTTGCAGGCAGATCCGGCGGGACGTCATCGCCCTCCATGCCCAGAACGCCGGTCATGCCGAGGACAAAGGGCGTCTCCCCCAGCACCGGGGCGGGCAGCAGCTGTGTGGGAACGGTCAGTTGGATAAGCGCTCTATAGCGCCAGCCAAGGTAGACCCGCAGCAGCACCAGAAAGTCGTCATAGGTCTGCCCCGCCGGCAGCCAGCTCTGCGCCTCCGCGTGGTCTTCGGTATAGAGGGCAATCAACAGCTGGCTGCCAATCTCTGTCGTTTCATCGCCCAGCACCGTATATCCGTCGAGCTGGAAGTCGCTATCGCCGTAAAAACCCAGCGGGTTATCGAGATAAACCGGGCGCGGAGAGTGCGGCATGACGGTCACCTGCGTGCGGGGGGCCAGCAGCCGCACCAGCGCCTGAATCCCCTCTTCGGTACGGCCAGGCAGACGCATCACGCCAAGGAGCGCCAAAAAACGCGATACCGGGGTGGCTATATGGTTATCCGTGCCGGGAATACCCAGACCCATCAGTCCCAGCAGGCTTCGGGAGGTGCGGTCCCTGCCCCCGGCTTCAAAGGTTGCCGGATAGGAATACTTGCGCCAGATACGGTAAAACTGGGTCAGGATGCGGTGGTTAAAGATATCGAGAAACGCTTCCTGCGCCTCATGCCCCTCCCGCCGCTGCGCAATATCATCCAGCCAGGCAGTGGGCAGCGGCGAATCCACACCGTACAGCCCCATAAAGGTGGTGCGCACCGTCGGCGGCGCATCAGGGTTATCCTCATCATATTCCACTGCCTTTAGCTCGCTGACCGGGAAGCCCATCCCCGGATGCGGACGAAAGCGCACCGGGTCGTCCGCCGGGCTCAGCGCGATCCCCAGCGCGGGTGCGTCAGGGCGCGATTTCTCCAGCAGCTGACAGAAACGATAGAAGTTGATGCGGTGGACATCCCGCTCAAGCCCCGGGCTCAACCGGGAATGCGGCGGTTGTGGTTCTCCTGCCATTCAAGACGCTCTCCGGTAGGTTGCACTATCAAAATCAAACGGTTAAAGAGATGGATATCGGTGTACAGGGCAAAGAAGCGGTTGAGCATTTCACCAAACAGGCAGATGTCACCGTGGCCGGCAAAACCGTTGCTGTCCAGCGTCACCTCAACCTGCACGCCTCGCATAAAGTGCCCCTGCTCAAAACGCTCTACCTCGCCGTGTTTGACATCGACAATTGCCGCCAGGCGGCGGCGGTTCATCTCGTTATCCGTCCAGTCATACAACGCCAGCGCACCGCGCAGAACATCAGCGTTATCCATCATCCACAGAAAGCTGCTGCCGAGATGGCTCAGCACCCGCCAGTGAAAGCGGTCCCGATCCGGCGGGTAACACGGCAGCGTGGGCGCACAGAGATTGCGCACATGGATACGCGAGGTGGTGGACTTGACCACCGTATCCAGCAGCGTACTCTGTAACGCCCGACGCGGTAGCTGCCCGTTCGTTCCGGTCAGGCTGAGAGAGAGTTTTTCATCTTCCGGTACGGTATGGTTATCGAACGCCTCACCGCCGAGGATCAGCCAGGTATCGTGCAGCCCGGAAGCACCGCGCTTCACCCGCGTGTGGTAATAATATTCCGGCGCGTCGTGCCGGAGCATGCCCCCTTTATGGCGGAAGCTGGTAAACGGCACATATATTTGATGTCCGGAATGGCGCGACGAGGTCACGGAGTCCACCGAGTAAATCTCCGTATGTCCGTCCTGAATGCGCATCGGGCGCAGCAGGTACTCGGTCTGGAGCATGTCCAGCTGCAGCGGATCAGACTCGAGCGGGAACAGGTTAATCACCGGAGCGCAGTGCAGCCGGATCTGCTTCGCTGAGAAGGAAAACTCATGTGGCCACGCTTGATTCAGCACCAGTTCGATTTCAAACCAGGGAAGGTTTTCCGGAAAGACGACGTTTTCCAGCCCGCGCAGCGCCACGGACATAAACTTCTCGCGAAAGGTAAAATACTCCAGCAGTAGTTGATAGCCGCTGAAGCCGCCGCTTTCCGGCAGCAGCGCCTCATCCTTGCCAAAGCCGCAGACGGCAAAATGGGCGTCCAGCGGCCTGCGGTCGATGTCGCCGGGAAAGCGGATCCCCGCTTTCGCTACGTTGAGCGTGAATGCCTCGTGCAGCGCGCAGGCCAGCGCGGCGTCAGCATTCAGGTATAGCGGGAGGCGGCTTAAATCAATACTTCGCCAGTCTGCCAGCGGTCCGCACTCAAAACGCAGGCGGATCAGCGAGCGCCCGTCCGGCTCTGTGGTGATGCCTGCCTGAGAAAGCGACAGCGGCAACAGCGTCAGCGGCTGGGTGGTGGTGTAGCGGCAGCGGGTTCGCTTTTCACCGATGGGCTGCGAGCGCACCTCAAACCCTCTGGCAACGGTGACGGGCTCCTTCATCTCCCGCCAGTCGGTGGAAAACTCCACGATAGAGAGGGAGGGAATGGTGCGCAGATAGTGCGGCCAGATCATGCTGACCAGCCCACCGGTCAGCTCCGGCAGATCGTCGTCCAGCTTTTCACGCAGCCGCCCCATCAGGAAGGCAAAACCCTCGAACAGCCGTTCCACATAGGGATCGCGGGCACCCGCTTTGTCGAGGTTTAACGCTGCTGCTCGGTCAGGACGGGCGCGGGCAAACTCCTCACCCGCTTCGCGCAGGTAGCGCATTTCAGCGTCAAAATAACGCAGGGTTAAGTCGTCCATTGCATATCTCAGATATCAGGATGTGAATAAAAGCGTCAGCTGCACAGCACGGCAGCTCTTGCGGGATCGAGGGCGATCAGCCCAGCCAGCAGCGTCTCCATCTCCGGCTGTAGTCGGGTTTTCTCTGCTTCACTGCGTCCGGCCTTCATGCGCAACAGTTTCAGCCTTCTCGCCTTCACCTCAAACAACAGTCCCGGCTCCCATTGCGTCAGCGTCAGGGTGGCCGAAAGGGCATCCAGCTCAGCCAGCAGGTGCAGGGCCAGTTCGTTTTTGCCCGTCTGCTCGGCAACGCGCGCCATCAGTAAATGCAGCAGCCAGCGGCTGCGCGGCGTGGCGATCCCAGGACGGGCCTGCAGCCAGGCCAGCGCCGCATCGGGGCCGTCGCTGTCGGCAAGCGTGAGCGCTTCCGGCTCCAGGAGCAGGATATCGTCGTCGCCGGATACCATTGCGGACGCCGCCGTCGTGTTGTCCTGCCAGCCCGCAGGGTTATCCGTCACCTGCTGCTGTATCCAGTTGAGGGTCACTTCGTCAGCGAACGGCGTGCCGTCGCTAAAGGCCAGCGTCTCAAGCCCCGGCAGGCGCGAGAGCACGCCTTTCAGGTCAGACTGAATAATGGCGGCCTCGGCTTCCCGCCCGGATTTCAGCAGCGCCTGGTGCAGATACCACTGCACGTCCAGCCACAGGTGATTAGCACCCCGTGACAGCAGGCTGTCCGCCTCCTCCATGAGTTCACGCCAGCTCTGTTGCAGGTACAGCCGTTTCAACTGGGCTCGCTGTTCCGGTTTGGGCGGTTCGATGCGGGTTTTACCGTCGGCGGAGAGCGGCGGGAGCTGGTGCAGGGTGTCATGCCGAAGATTTTTAATTAGCCGATGGGCGGCCAACCAGCCGTCCGGCTGGCTTCTCAGGTAGTCTGCCAGGGTACGCGCCTGGGTAAGCAGCTCCTGACCTGAAGCAATGCCCGCCAACGGCGGCACGCTGCCGAACGGTGCCGCCGTATGGCTGCCCTCGCTGACGTTCTGTGGCACGACCGCATCCATACCGCCGGATTTCAACAGGCGGTTTTCCAGCGCGCCATACAGGGCACCGAGCTGCGGGCGCTCGTCTGCTGCCGTGTGCTCCACGGCCCGCTCAATCAGCCATAGCGCCCCGGCGAGGCGTCCGGCTTCAGCTTTTGTCACCTCCGGGTAGAGCAGCAGGCTGTCCAGCATCCGGCTGCTTGCCAGCCACTCCAGCGCCGCTTTCCGGCTGCGCTCCCGCTGCGGATGGAGCCCTGTACCAAAGCGCTGCATCAGGCCAGCCAGCAGTTCGAGTCCATCCGCCAGTCCCGCTTCCCCGTCACGATGCAACCGCGCCCAGGTGTAATACGTCGCAACACGAATATCCTTGCTGGTGGTCGTCAGCAGCTTTTCCGCCAGCTGGCAAATCAGCGCCGTGTCTGCGCCCGAGAGCTTGTTGACCTCCTCACGCATCTGCTGAAAATCGTCGTCATAGCCGGGGTCGTCGCCGGTGGAGTTGTCATCAGAGATGGGCTTCAGCCAGTTTTCCCACAGGGCAAGACGGGACTGTGCCTCCTGCGCCTGCGTGTCTGCCCGTAGCTGGCAGGCGGCCAGCAGGGAATCAACGGACGCCATTATTTACTCCTCTCATTTGCATCCACCTCTTTTTCATCCGTCGGTTTTGCATTCAGCGTATCAACGCTGAATATCTGCGCCGGAAGCGTGAAGTTGCGTAGCTTCAGCAGCGCCAGCGGGCCGTCGCCAAGCTCCGTGCGCAGCAGCCACTGAAGCTGCCGGTTGTCCGGCGCGGCAAGAGTCAGACGGTAGAGGCCGTCGCTCTCCTTTTGCCGCTTCATCCTCTCCAGCATACGGATAATCCCCCAGGGACCGCTGTCGTTGGCAAACAGCCGTGCGCCTGCCGCCGTGGAGGTCCAGGTCAGCATTGCGCCCGGTTTGTTAATCACCCCCGGCCAGCGGAAGCTCTGCCAGTCAGCAAGCTGGTTGAAATAGTGCAGCGTCTGCCCGTCAAGGGTCAGCTGGGTCTCGACAATCTCCGGCATGGCGACGCCCTGCATCTCAAAACTGATGCCCTGGCTACCGTCGGTAAACAGAATGTCAGATAACTCGCTCAGCTGATTAATCGCCTTGAGGAATGCCGGACTGAACGCCAGCCCCTGGCTGTGGGCGCTATCTGCCACCCAGGTACTGCCCTCCCGGTGCAGCACGCCACCCAACTGTCCGGTGAGGAAGCGATCGATACGTCCGCTGTCGCGACGGATAAACGCCGCGAGCATCGGCAGTGAGGCGTCATTTTTGCCTGCGGAAAAGGGATAACGTCCGTCAAAAGCAGCATGCCAGTTAGCCACAATGGAGCGCTGCCACGCCTCGTTCAGGCTGGCCGCCGACGGCTGTAACACCGTCTCCCAGGCTTGGGTCAGCGGCTGGACAAACAGGGTCTGCCCGAAGCCACTCCACTCCTCTCCCAGGCTCGCCGCCATCAGGCTGCCGTACTCACGGGTGTCGGTCAGATCCACGCTTTTCCCCTGAAATACGGTCTGCGCCAGCTGCTGCATCATCGCCTGCGGATCGGGCGAACTCGCCACCTGCTGGAGCCTGAGGCGCACGCGGGTCAGGCGGGTTAAATAGGTCTGTAAGCTGAGCGAACTGTCCGCTGCCATCACGTTTTGCGCGCTGTTTTTCCCCATCAAGGCCAGAAGCGGTCCGAACGTGCCGTCCAGGGGGCTGACAGGCCCGGCGGCCTGCTGGTCAATCACCGGTTTATCGCCCTTACCCAGCAAATTTTTCGCCGACTTCACCAGCGAGTCGGATATCGCCTCTCTCTGCTCTCCGGTCTGCCCCTGGTACGCCAGGGTATTCATCAGGGCAATCAAGGGCGACTGGCGGACATCGCTGGCAAGCGTTAACTGGTCGGTGACATCCGCAATAGTGTGCGCCGGGTTTAGCCGGATACTGTTTAAGACGTTCAGCCATGCACCAGAGAAGTCGGCGAAATAGCGCTCCGTCAGGCGCTGCTTCAGCGCCTCTGGGGAAACGTCCCCTGAGACGTTTTTCCGGTTATCGCTCAGGACCCAGTCAATCTCGTCGCGGCGGGAGTCCACCGCTTTAGCGATCGCGTCCTGAATCCCCCCCTCCCACGCCTGGCGGGTAAACATCCCCGGCACCACCTCCCGGGTGGTAAACAGACGGCTCGCATCGGTCTGCGGTGTCATATCCTCAAGGGTCATGTCGGCGTAGTTCCGACGCACCTGAGTGAGCATGTTCTCGTACAGGGTGCTCTCAGCATTACGCCGACCGATTTGCTCCAGTAACACCTGGCGCGCCTGCGTCACCAGCGCCGCATCCGGCGTGATTTTCCAGGCTGGCTGTGACGGCAGGTTTTGCATGTACCAGGCCCAAAGATCGGGCGCGATGCTCTGCCATATCGGCGAAGAGATGCCGACACGGGTAGGCTGAGCGCCTGTCATCACCCGGGTGTAAAACGCTGCATCCGCTTTGTCCGGACGCGCCATCATCAGATACGCTTTCAGCTGGTCATAACCGGCTTTTGCCCGCCGTGCCCGTTGCGGGCTGCGCGGCGGCAGGTTCGCCAGCGTCGTCAGCTGCTGCGTGAGCGCCTGCACCGCCGCATCACGTACCAGGCGGTTGTTCGCCTGCGTGTACCAGGGCATTAGCGCGGTAAAGAGCTGCGCACTGTGATCGAGGCCGAAACGCTGATACCACGGCGCGCCGTGCGCCTGCTGGCTCTGCAGACGTGCGAGATCGTTAAGCAGTACCTGCAAGGCCACCAGCTGCTCATCACTGACGACAGGATGGCTAACCAGCTGCTGCGCCCGTTCCGCGGCGGTCGCAATATGCTGGCTGTTAATGATAAAGGAGAGCAGGCTGCCCGCGCCCCACAGGACCACCAGCGTCAGCAGGGTAACGCCTAGCGTACGCTGCCACGGCATCCCTACCTGCACGCCGCGTACTCGTTCACAGTCGGTCATTACCCCCTGCCACGCAGCCGGAGCGGACCAGCCGTGAGGGTGCAGCGCCTCATCCGTTACTTTTTCCCCTGCCTGCGAGGGGCTGAACATCAGGCCGCGCAGCGGAATACGCTTCAGGTGCTCCGTAAGCCACGGCGTCAGCAGCGCACGCCAGCGGGCAATGCCGTTCTCCTTAAGGGAGTGTCCGACCCGCAGCAGAAAATCATGGGCCGGATTGGCGCACAGCTGTTGCATACCCTGCTGACGCAGGGAGGGCAGAATGGCGCAAAGCTGCTGTTCAACCCTCTCTGGCGTGGCCTGCACCGGAAACAGCGCCCCCACCGTCTGGCTAGCACGGCTATCCTGCGGCCACAGCGTGTCGCATACCTGCCACAGGTACACCGGCGGCTGGTAGCGCAACGTCTCCCCAAGCTGTTCGAGCGTGCGAAGCGCGTTATCTAGCGTACCGGCAGTAGCCTGCGCCTCATCAAGCGCCAGCACGATGCCGTCCAGCGGACGGTGACGTCGCAGCTTGCGCAGGGCGGCCAGTCGCTCCGCATCCGCTAACGCCGACAGGCTGCCGCCGTGAATCAGCACCGTCCGATACCCCTCCAGCCACTGTTTTTCCGCAAGGCCAGGAGCGATGGCGGCTATTTGCGCGGGCTCGCCGCAGACCAGTAAGAGGCGGACTCTGTAGCGCCAGAGAGAGGTGTAGCGGCGGCGAAGGTGTTTATTCAACGAAAAAAAAGAGTCGTTTTGTTTCCTTGTATTAGCCACCTCGCCTGCTGGATAACTGCCATGCGGGATCACCGGCGTATCGTTTTTCAGGAAAGGAATAAGGAAAAAAATCAGCGTGCACAGCGTAACGGTCACAAAAACCGTCCCCAGCAACGCTATCCAGGATGCGTGTTCGCCTATGGCTGCAAAGAAAGGTGATATCTGTGCCAGCAAAAACAGCAGCGCCGACAAAACGGCAAGGACAAAGAGAGTTGCCCCAAGTATGTATAAAAACTTTTTCATGGTGGATTACTCCTTGCGGGCCAGTCCGGCAGCCTGAATAAAGCGGGGGCGTTGCAGAGAAGCTAGGGTGCGGCGCAGAAGAAACACGGCTCCCGGCAGCGTAGCGACCAGTGACAACAGCATACTGAGCACGCCGTACCAGGAAAAAAACCAGTCTGGAAAAAAACGGGCTACGGCAGTGAAAACCGCGATATTGAGCAATATCCCAAGGCAGAGTGACCCTGCTGGATAAGGCATTGGGGAGCGTCGCACTTCTTCATCACGGATCACCGGCAGACTATTACCCACGACCACTGCACAGGCCTGCTTGTTATCCGCCTGTAATAGCCAGTGACTCCCCGGGCCGTAATTGACCATCTCTGTTGCCGCAGCGACCATCAGCCATCCGGCCAGATGACCATAATTTGCGCTGATTTTGGCAAAATCGATAATGCCAGCGGTGGCGATATCCTCATGCAGAGGCAGAGGTAATTCATTAACCACGCGTCCCAGTGCCTGTGCAGATGATCCAGATAACCCGCTGTACCAAACCAGATGCTTTATCCCGGCTGGCTGCTGGGCTATATCGCGCAGCTCGGCTAACTCACGAGGTAACGCACCCGTATTCAGCGGCATAGCGCGAAATACCCGTACCGCATCCCGTTGTTCTGCGGGTTTTAGCATCGCCTCAGGGAACAACATCAGCGCACAGGCAAATTCTGGTAAATTTTCCTCCGGCTGGCGGTAATGTAGTGCCAGTACCAGCACAGGAGCATGTGTAGCCTGTAAACGTTGGTTCCAGTCGTGACACAACAATTCGTCAGGCAAAAACTGAATCGTTGGCGTCCACGGCAACCCTTCGGCTGCCCATAGGCGGGAAAGTGCCTCCTTTTCCCTCTCTTTATCCATAGAAGTTGTCTGTATCAGCACCGTCAACGGCCCGGAAGGATACCGCTGAATAAGTGACGTTCTATGCTGCTGGATTAACTGCTGGCAAAGCTGCTCAAAACGAAAAACACCAGGTATCACAGGCTTATCCGTGGCCAGTGTCAGGGGATGATCGTCACCCTGATGCTCAGTCGCCCCACCCACCAGGCGGGGAAGCAGCTGAGGATCCGCGGTCAGTACCGCATGCCGGACGACGCAAAGATGCTGGTGCGCATAATATTGCCAGGCCAGGCGCGTATCCTGACGCCAGTTATTCCAGTTACAAACCCAATAAGATCGGGCTTCCCACCATAATAGATACAAAGCTATAGCCGTCGATATCCCCACCAGAGTATATGCTGTCAGCGGTAGCCAGTAGCCGCTGGCAAGTGTGGGAAGGCCTCCAATAGGCGAATGCATTACAACATGCACTAACACGACAAATACACCAGCGACAATAAACAACAGACAAATCCATGGCGACCAGGCGGGAGTTTTATCCATGGCGGGAATATTGGGTAAGGACCATCCCATTAATCAATCTCCATATCCGGCAGGCTGGCATACACCACCGAACCACAGGCGCTCTTACAGCCATGCACGACAATTCCCCTACCGTTTTCCTCATAGCTCATATCGCATTCCACAATCGGAGTGGAACCGTGCTCCGGGCAGGATACGATGTCATTCAGTAATGCCGCATTTCTGCCTTCAATTTCAAAGGTGGAAGAAGCAGAAATTACCCGACCGCCGTGAGACGTGGAATCGTTAAGGACTACAATACGTTTGGGCATATAAACTTCCTTGCACTAATTTTTAATAAAATATATTTTCAGGGAGAGAGTTCTTATATCTATAAATCACAATAATAAAATCCAAAAATCGCATAAATTATTTAAATCGACAGTTATTTATTAAGCTGCGAATAGATAAAATCTAATAACTCTTTGAGTAGCACCCCCTACATTTTATTAGTATGCCGAGCTGTTTCTTCAGCTTTTCTCTCTGCCGCAGCCGGATCCGCATCCTGGCGGATAATATCCGGCATCGGCGGAATGGTCAGTTTGCCATGAAAATAATAATCATCACTTTCCAGCCAGTCGGCCTGCCTGCGCAAATCTGCCAGGCTTGCCCTGTCCCATGAGTGCCAGCAGTACCCTACCGGTAAATCGTAAGCCACCACCCGGCTCATAAAACGCTCATCCATGGGCAGGGTGCTGTGGTCCGTCGGACGCTGCACATAGGTCCGCACCTCTTCCAGCATGTCGGCAGTTGACTGCTTCGCATATCCCCGGCGCGTCTCTTTCGAACCCGGTCCCGGCAGTGACCAGGAAGGAGGTTTGCGTACCATCTTCTGGTTAAAGTAACCGTAGAGTGAAATGTAGTAGCGGTAGTCGACATCAACAGGCTTGTGCGTCACCGGGTTAATCTGCCCGTAACCAAAACCCTCCGGGCCGCCCTGCTTTTCAGTGCTGGCGTAATCCTGATCGAAATTCTGCATATCTTCTGCTGTCAGCGGCTGCGGGACCCGGGGCGCATTGATGTTCAGCGTCTGCCCCCGGGGTGGCGCCGGCCAGGTCATCTCCTGAAGCAGCGTGGTGGTGCTGTCCCAGAACGGCCTGCCGTCACCGAGGTTGCCGAAGTGTGTCTGTGCATCCGGCTCTGCGCCGCAGGGGGTGTTGCGTCCCAGCATTCGCACATACAGGGTCTCTCCGGCCATGGCGAACAGAGGATGCGGCGCGCTGTAGTTGCTTTCCGCCGTGTCCGGCAGCCCCTGCCAGCCGATGCTGCGCAGCGGGGCCGAGCCCATCACCCGGTCATGCGGGTTACAGTAAATCCAGGTGGTGCCGTGGTTGTCACGCTCCGGCAGGCCACCGTGCGTTTTACCCTGCGGCGTCCAGCTTTCACCGTCACTGCTGACGCCCGCCAGCAGATGGTCACAGCCCTGCTGCGCCAGGCGGTTTCTGTTTTCCGCCACCTTTTTAACGATATCGGCAAACGTCGCCTCTCTGGCCTCACGGCTGATGATTTCCTTTACCGGATAGGAGATGTAGGTGGTGGGCTCGTTGTCCAGGGCATAGGGTGAATTCATCACAAACAGTGCATCCGGTGCCTCAATGGCCGCCGCAGCCAGGGCAATCATCGTCCCCTGGCTGTGCGACAGGACCGTGACGGTGTCCTCAGGATGTTTGCGGCGGGCAGTTTTTATCAGGTCGGCCAGCCGCCCGGCGGCGTGCGCATAGTAGTGGCGCGGCGGCGCGGCAGTCAGGAGCCGATCCCGCTCGCCATTCATCAGCTGGGTGCTGAACGGAATGGGGATGCCGAGAGCAGCGGGCCAGTTATCGAACCCCTGCTCACTCCACAGGCTCACCAGCTGGTTGCAGCCATTCTGAAAGGGACCGCCGCCCCAGTACCAGGGGCCATTGCTTTTCCGCTCTTCAGGCGAGAGGTCATAGTAGTTATCGCCCCGCTTATTTTTTAGCGGAATGGCATAGCTGTCGGTTTCGTGGTCCGCTGAACGGTAGCCCCAGTAGAAGCGGATAACCGGCGAGCGGCCTTCCCCGCCCTTTTTGATATGCCGCGACCCAGAGATCCATTTCATCCTGTTTCCGTCTGTACCGTAAAAGGTACTCAGCCCACTTTCTTTTTCATCGCAGGGCACCAGATGACCCTCTTCGTATCTATTTTCAATTAGTGCAAACTCACCACTCAGCCCCAGCCGTTCATTAAGACCTTTACATAACGCTGCTTCTGCGTTTTTATACCATTCACCTTCTGAATTAACACCATGCACGAAAATAACCAGTCCCGGTAGCTGTAGCGGCGGTTGCACCTCAGCACGAACCTTAATATTTTTATGCGAAGTCATAGAACGCGCATAGGGCATTCCATTATCAGTAAAAAATATCGGCACTTTGCGTGTCGGGAAAGGGAGTTTATATTTATCGCTCATTATTATTTCCTTAAGGGCTGAACTGGTTCAAGCTTTCTGTCGCACCGCATTTTTATGTCTCCGCTGCGGGGGTAAAGTTTTGATAAGTCGAGCTTGTAAAAACCGTACGGTGGGAGATCTTCCCCTGGCCTGAGTAGCTCATATTCATTGTCTGAACGAACGAATCCTACATCGCTCTTTTTATCAAAGTCCCATCGATCAACAACAGGATATGTTCTGTTAAGCGAGCGATAGTAAATCAGATAAAAACTATTATCAGTAACAATCATGTCATAATCCTTTGTATCGCCTGTAGGATCCTGCGTATAACCACCATATGCAATACCATCCAATATATTCCCACTATCAGTAGTGACCAGAACAGCATTCATACAACCCTTATCTGAACCCATGCAGGCCGCATGGCGTGTATTAATAGTTGCCGGAAACGCAAGATAATCATCACGCGTGGACAGCCAGAACAAGCGACCTTTAAACAAATACCCTGACCCGTCCAGTATTTTGACATGGATCTCTTTTTTCTTATTGTTATAGAATGTTTGTCCATCCTCACACCGTGTATAATTCTCCAGCGTGAAATAGCGGTTGTCATCAATCTGATAAATGATTTGCGGTGGGCCATAGACAGGCGGTGGCGCATTTTTATCTTTTTCCGTCATTACCGTTTCATGCAGGCTCCCTGCCCCCAGACCGAATGCGGCACCTTCGGTAACGCAGCCGCTCAGTGAAAGCAGAGCACCGCCCAGTAGTGATATTCTGACGAAAAATGCAGTTAGTTTATATATCATACTCACGCCTGTTATTTTCATGGGATAATGTGCAAACGGTTAATTCTTTGACAGGCTCACCAGCTGGTTGCAGCCGTTCTGAAAAGGCCCGCCGCCCCAGTACCAGGGACCTCTGGTTTTCCGCTCTTCGGGAGAGAGGTCGTAATAGTTATCGCCTTTTTTATTTTTTAGCGGGATGGCGTAGCGGTCAGTTTCGTGGTCCGCTGAGCGGTACCCCCAGTAGAAACGGATAACCGGGGAGCGACCTTCTTCTTTTATTTTTCGGGGAGGGTCGACCCATACTGTATCGTCATCATTCCAGTGAGGGTCGTAATACTTGTTAGGCTTTAACATTAAACTCTCGCTTTTTTCAGACAAACCAAGACGTATGTTAAGACCGTCACATAATGCATTTTCAGCAAAATTATACCATTCACCCTCAGAGTTAACGCCATGAACAAATATGATCAAACCGGGTAAATGTAAAGGCGGCTGAACTTCGGCATTTACTTTGATGTTCTTATGAGATGTCATTGAATAGGCAAATGGCGTGCCATTATCAGTAGTGTAAACCTCAACTTTCCGGGTCGGTGATGATTTATTAGCACTCATCTTATTGTTGCTCCTGATGGTTGTACTGGCTCCATTGCACGGTTACACACTATTTTCTCCTGTATGACATGAGAAACATCCATCTCAAACTCCCTTTGATATACCGGACCAGAGACTCCCGGATAGCCTCGTTCTTTCGTTGCCTTTTCATCTGGATGAAATTTCCATCGATCAACTGACCCATTTGTGGGCGTTCTATTTCCATCCCAATAGTTGATCATATAAAATCCCTCATTCGTGACTAACATGTCATAATCTTCCGTATCGCCTGTAGGATCCTGTGTATAACCGCCGTATTCAGCACCGTTGAGCGTCTTCCCACCATCGACTGTGACAATAACTGCATTCATACAGCCCTTATCCGAACCCATACAGGCTGCATAGTTCGTATTAATGGTTGCCGGAAATGCAAGATAATCATCACGTGTGGACAGCCAGAACAAACGGCCCTTAAACAGATACCCTGATCCATTCAGTATTTTGACATGGATCCCTTTTTTCTTATTGTTATAAAATGTCTGTCCGTTATCACACCGGGTATAATTCTCCAGTGTGAAATAGCGGCTGTCATCAATCCGGTAAATAATTTGCGGCGGGCCATAAACAGGCGGCGGCGCATTCTTATCTTTTTCGGTCGTCACCGTTTCATGCAGGCTCCCGGCCCCCAGACCGAATGCGGCACCTTCAGTAACGCAGCCGCTCAGTGAAAGCAAAGCAGCGCTCATTATCGGCAGGAAGATAAATAACCTGGTTAAGTTAAGCGGCATATTTTATCCCTCTTATTTCTTCAGAAGAATTTTCAATCCATCAATGGACTGCGAGCCTATAAGAGAAGAATGTCCTTTCGCATCTGTCACTCCTGTCGTCATGCTTCCATCGGGCAAATGAATTTCATACTTCTGATTTGCTAATATTTTTCCGGATGCAGGATGGGTAATAACAAACCGCTCATTAAAACTCCCCGGTTCAAACGACTTCATTACCCCCTGCATATTTGCAGATCCCTGTTTCGATATACCCTGGTTTTTCACCAGCAGCTTACCCGGCCCGCCAATTTCCACATTACCGCCCCTGATTTTGATATACCCCCCGCCGCATATCAGCGTCAGCTCATCCTGGGCGGTTATGACCAGTTTCTTACCGCTTGATATATGCGTGTCCTGCGTTGACCAGGTGGTGATGTTTCCCCCCTGCGCCTGGATATCCATATCACCCTGCGAGGCAAACCACCTCGCCCCCTGCTGGCTCCAGAGGCTGACTTGCTTTCCCGCGGCCAGCGTAAAATCCTTCTGTACGCCTATGTCCAGCTGCTTACCGGCGACCAGCGTCATATTTTCCTGCGCCGACAGCAGCATATCTTCACCGCTTGCCAGCGCCACACCGTGCGGAGCCGTGCCCAGCAGCACCGCCTGCTGAAGCCGATCGATCTTCTTTTGCAGCAGCCTCTGCTGACGTC
This sequence comes from Pseudescherichia sp. L3, assembly GCF_024656065.1. NCBI lineage: Bacteria > Pseudomonadati > Pseudomonadota > Gammaproteobacteria > Enterobacterales > Enterobacteriaceae > Pseudescherichia > Pseudescherichia sp. L3. The sequence continues at coordinate 1,059,056 of NZ_JANKYC010000001.1, read as the reverse complement.
CGACATCTGCTGCCAGGGCCTGTGCCTCCTGCGCGCTGGCCGCCAGCGACTGCATTTCCACCAGCGCCGCCGAAAGCCGTGACAGCGCCGGCTCCATCGCCAGCTGCTTTCCCTGCGCCTTCGGCTGTGCATCAGCGGTAATGAATATTCCCTTCCCGGCACGGATAGCCCCGTAGCTGTCCGTACGCAGCTCAATCCCCTCGCCGCGCTGATTTCTCTCGCTGTCCACCAGATGCCCGAGGTTAAGCTGGCTCTTGCCGCCGTACTCGGTGCTGATCTTCACGTGCTCTTTCCCGCGCGTGTCGTCGAGGCGGATCTTGTTGTTCGCCGGGGTTCTCAGCACGTTGCGTTTATAGTTGTAGATGGTGACGTGGTCACCGTGCGCCGAGTCGTGCAGGACGCCGGCGATATAGGGCCGGTCCGGATCGCCCTCTTCAAAGGCTATCGCCACCTCGGTGCCCGCCAGCAGCGGCAGGTGCAGGCCGTATGTGTCCCCGGCATAGGGCCGGGCCTGGCGCACCCACAGGCTCTCTTCACCCGGCGACCAGCGATCGCGGTCAAACAGCAGGCTGACGCGGTAGCGCCCGTCACGGTCGATATGGCCGTAGATATCGTTGATTTTGGTGCTGGTGACGCGTGCAGGAAGCGTCCCCGCCATCACCGGTTTAGCGACGGCGATCGGGCGGAAGCCGTAACGCTCTGAGAACGGGATCGCGTGAAAGGTGACCTCAAAGCTGCGGTCACGCCGGGCGCGGCTGTGAAGGCGGGTGACCACCACCCCCTGGCGGAAGCTGTCCACCACCTCCTCGCCGCCGGTCACCTTCAGCTCCTGGCCGGGGGCCAGCGTCGCGCAGTTGGTTTCGCCGTTCAGCTGCAGCTGCCCGTTCAGGTAGCGCTCGTGACGGATACGGGCGTAAAACGCCCCGCTCTCCGGCTCCGGGTCACGCTGGTCGCTGTTGCCCGGCGTCAGGTAGTTGTCTCCCCAGTGATACGCCTCGCCGTAGGTGGTGCTGTCACCCTGCGATACATCCGCGCTGAGGTTCATCTCCTCCGGCGCGTTGCGGTAGTTATAGCTGCGGGTAAAAACCGACTTCTCCACCACGTTATGGTGGCTTTTCAGCCCCCACACCGACTCGGTGCCGCGGTCATGCTGGCCGGATGGCGGAACAGACGGCAGCGTCAGCCCCTGTTCGACATAGCGCTGGTCATCATAAAACGCCACCACGTCAATATTGAGCCGGGTGTCAGCCGTAATGCTGTACCAGATCCCCACCTCCGCCAGCAGGCGTGAGATAAAGGTCAGGTCATCCTCGTTGTACTGCATCACCTGCTCACGGCGCGGATACTCATTCGCCAGGGTGAAGACAAAGTCCTCCCCGCGCATGTCGTGGCGGGTGCGCAGGATGTGCTCCACGATACCCGGCACCGACATATCCTGGTAAATCCGGTTCTGATGGCTTCTTGAAAGCAGGGCCAGACGCGGCTGCAGCGTCAGGCAATAGCGCGTTTCATCGTTTGAGGTGGAGAGACGTTCAAACCCGGTAACCACCCCCTGAAGCGTGCGTACCGGCTGCTGCACCTTTATGCCGTAACCCTGGTCAGCCGGAGCCTGCAGGGTCAGCGACGCGTCCTGCATCAGCATCTGCTGCGGCGTGATGGTCTTGTCCGGGCTGGTAAATTCAACGGTGTAGCGGAACGGTTCACTCAGCGCTTCATGGCCTTCAAAGCAGAGCACGTCCAGCAGCGCCTGACAGCCGCGGACCCTCAGCAGGTTATGGCTGTGGCTGAATATCAGGGAGGTTGCGTCACTCATGGCTTATTTCCCCTTCGTCGAGATCCAGTCCAATGCCCGCCTCCTCACTCCAGCTCAGCGTCAGGCGCTGCGGCTTCTGGCCCGTCGCCATATGGCTTAACAGCTGCTGACTCAGCACCGGCAGGATCTGCTGATTGAGCAGGCTGTCGACGTTACGCGCCCCGGTATCCGGTAGCAGGCAGGCGGCGGTCAGGGCGTCATACAGGCTCTCATCGATATCCGTTGTCATGCCGTAATGGCGGGCCAGCCGCTGGCTAACCTGGTCAAGCTTCATCCCTACGATGGTGCGCATTGCCTGCTGCCCCAGCGGGCGGTAGATCACCGTCTGGAAGCGGGCCAGCAACGCCGGCTGGAAGTGATCCCGCAGAATGGGGCGAAGCAGTTCGTGCAGGTCGACATCGGTGGCCTCCGGCTGGTCGTCCAGCAGCTGCATGATGTAGTCGCTGCCGAGGTTGGAGGTCATCAGAATAACGGTGTTGCGAAAATCGATCTCCCGCCCTTCGCCGTCGCGCATAAAGCCGCGATCGAACACCTGGTAGAAGAGGTTCATCACGTCCCGGTGCGCCTTCTCTACCTCATCGAGCAGCACCACGCTGTAGGGACGCTTGCGCACGGCCTCAGTCAGAATGCCGCCCTGACCGTAGCCAACGTAGCCCGGCGGGGAGCCTTTCAGCTGGGAGACGGTGTGCGGCTCCTGGTACTCCGAGAGGTTGATGGTGATAAGGGATTTCTCACCGCCGAACAGCGCATCCACCAGCGCCAGCGCCGTTTCGGTCTTGCCGGTGCCGCTCGGCCCGACCAACAGGAACACACCCTGCGGCCCGTTCTCCGGTGCAAGCCCGGTTTTGGCGGCACGCAGGCGCTGCGCGATGGCGTTCAGCGCGCCATCCTGGCCGACTACCCGTTTTTCAAGTGCGGCTTCAAGGCTCAGCAGCTCCGTCTGCTCATCCTTCATTAATGAGGAGAGCGGCACGCCGGTCCAGTCAGCGATAACCGTAGCAACGGTGCGCACACCGACGTCAACCTCCAGCAAAGGCTGGTTCTGCTGTACCTCAGCAAACTGATGCCGCAGAGCGGCCAGCTCCCTCTGGCGGGAGATATCCGCCCGGCATGCCAGCAGCTGTTCGCTGAGCGCCAGCTCCTGACCGTACTGCGTCTCCAGCGCGTCAAGCTGTAAAATAATATTCACCTCTTCCCGATCGATAGCCTCCAGCCGTTCGCCATGCGGGCCGCGCCCCACCGCCAGGTCTTCCAGCAGCGCCTGTTTTTCCATCTCCAGCGCGGTGATGGCGGATTTCATGCGGATCAGCGGCTCAGGCACGGTATCGAGGTTCATGCGCACCCGGGCGGCGGCGGTGTCGAGCAGATCCACGGCTTTATCCGGCAGCTGACGTCCGGTGAGGTAGCGCCGGGAGAGCGTAACGGCAGCGCGCACCGCTTCGTCAGTGATATGCACCCCGTGGTGCCGGGCGTAGCGGGTTTTCAGGCCACGGAGCATCAGGCAGGCGGTATCGTCGTCCGGCTCATCCACCAACACCCGCTGGAAGCGACGCTCCAGCGCGGCGTCGCGCTCAAAGTACTGCTTGTATTCGCTCCAGGTCGTGGCGGCGATAGTCCGCAGCTCGCCCCGCGCCAGGGCGGGTTTCAGCAGGTTGGCGGCATCCGCGCCGCCCGCCTGGTTACCCGCCCCGATAAGGGTGTGCGCCTCGTCGATAAACAGCAGAACCGGCGTGGACGACTGCTGCACCGCGTCGATGACGTTTTTCAGCCGCTGCTCGAACTCACCCTTAACGCCCGCACCGGCCTGGAGCAGGCCCAGATCAAGCGTGCGCACGCTGACGGTTTTCAGACTCGCCGGCACGTTGCCCTCGGCAATTCTGATTGCCAGCCCTTCCACCAGCGCGGTTTTGCCCACGCCTGGCTCGCCCACCAGGATAGGATTGTTTTTGCGGCGTCTGGAGAGAATATCCACCATCTGGCGGATCTCCGTATCGCGACCATACACCGGATCAATGTGACCCTCGCGCGCCCTGGCGGTGACGTCGAGGGTGAATTTATCCAGCACGTTCTGTAGCGCCGGGTTCAGCTCCCCGTCATGATGACGCGCCAGCTCCGCTTCCTGCTGAACGTCCGGGCGTTCATCGGACTGCGCATCGAGCAGCGGACGCAGACGTTCCAGCTGGCTCTGGCCCAGGGTCAGCAGCGGCCACAGGCTGTCGCAGCGCACCAGTTTTGGTTTATCCACCAGGGCCATCAGCAGATGAACGCTGCGAATATGCTCTTCACCTGCCAGCGAGGCCCGCAGCCAGGCGTTCTGCATCAGCGTCTGCGTGCTCTCTGCCAGCTGCGGACGACTGCGTACGGAGCGGGGCAGCGTATTCAGCCAGCCGAGCAGGTCCTGCCACAGGGCATCCATGTCCCACTCATAGCGGCGCGCCAGCACCGTCAGGTCACCCTCACCCTGCTCCAGCAGTTTCAGCAGCCAGTGCTCCGGCAGAATTTCACCCTGCGCCCGGGTCTGGCACAGGGAGGCGGCACCTTCCATTGCCCGGGCACAGTAGGGGTTGAGACGACGCAGCAGAACAGCGGGATTTTCCATGACTCTCTCTCTTTATCGGTTCCTGGACACGCTACCGCCCATCGCTGTTTCCTGTTGTTCAGGAGACCAAAGCGCACGAGGTCGGTATCAAATTGTGTTTTTGTTTGCTCAGCAGCCCGCAGCTGGCCGCTCAGAAAACAAAAACAGCAGACGGAAAACCGTCTGCCGGGGGGTTATGCAGTAGCGCGTTCGTTCCATGAGTCGGAATGAATGATGTTGCCGTCCTTATAGGTCCAGGTGATTTTTTCGTAACGCAGTTCGATGGTTTCGAGATGGTTATGCTTCTCGTAGGACGGATCCTTGATGTCGTGCATCTCTGGCGCGACCTTCACCAGCTTGACGTTCTCCAGCTTCGTGTTGAAGTACTCCACCTCCTGGCCCGCATCGTTGATTTTGTACCACTTGAACTCCGCTGATTTGAGGGTTTGCCCGGTGGTCACCGCCTTGTAGAGGTAGGGGCTGGAGGAGTCGATCTCCTTGGTGAACCTGAACGGCGTGTGGATCCGGGTGCCGGTCAGCCTGCCGGTGTTGTTGTCGGTCGGGATATAGAGATCGTGTTTCTGAGCCACCACTTCGATGCTGCCCTCACGATCCTTCACATCGACGGAACCCTTGATGTCCGCACCGCCATCGTCTTTCAGCCACAGATAAACTGGAATTGCCATTGTGTATCTCCACTTATTGCTTATTAGCGTCGCCCTGTTGGGGTGACAAAGGGGGGGTGTCCGGCATCCGGCAGGCATTGGCCTGCGGCACCAGACTGATGTCGACACGCCGGTTCAGCGCCCGGCCTTCCGGGGTGTCATTGGTTGCGACCGGGCGGCTTTCGCCATAGCCCTGTACCGCAAAACAGCTCTCCGGCACGCTGCCCGTGTCACGCATCCAGTTGCGGACTGATTCGGCGCGTTTCAGAGAGAGGATCTGGTTAGGTTTTTCATCCCCGATACTGTCGGTATGGCCTGCGACCACGATCAGCCAGCCGGGCCTGGCCTTAATACCGACCAGCGCATTGACCAGCACCTTTGTGGAGCCGGGTTTCAACTGCCACTGGCCGGTAGCAAACAGCGACATGCTGTCGAGACGTACCGTCTGCGGACCCTGGATCACCTTGTTGATCGCCCGCGGCGGAGGGGGTGGCGGAACATATGTCTGAATGGCGGCCAGCACCGCAGGGCGCAGCCGCTCCCCCCGATAGAGCCCCAGCCCGTAGCGCATCGGCTCGCCGTTACGAGACCAGCTATTGAGTAACGCCACATCGTTACGCAGCCGAGCCACCGCCCTGGCTTTCGGCACGGTGTCCGTCATGCCAATTCGGTAATAGTTCGAGATATCAAAGGCGAGCCGGTGCAGCAGCTGACGGTTGTTCCATGCACTGCTGCACAGCGCGACCAGCACGGCCAGAGTGAAGAGAGAGAGCGCCCGGCGCTGCGTCCGGTTACGCGGCGTGATACCGCCACCCTGCGGCAACAGCGGCAGAATAAAATCCGGGAGAGGCGCATCGCCTGGCGATACCGTGCCCGATTGCCAGCCCGGAAGCTGATTGAGCGTGGTACGACGCGCTAGCCAGCAAGACCAGAGAGAGTCTGCCAGCGCAGGCAGAGCGGACGACGGAGCCTGGTGGTAGAGCACCATTGCAGGCACCGCAGGCGGCATGTCCGGCGAGCTCGCCGTCAGCGCCGGTAACACCGCCTCCGCCATATAGCGGGCTTGCGCGTTTACTCTCACCTGCGCCCGAAGGCGGGAGGTGCTATCGCCCTGCGAAAGCCAGTGGGTAATGCTGCTCGGGGCGCGATCCGCCAGCCAGACCTGAAGCGCGCGCCCCGCCTGAACTGACTGCCACAGCGTTTTCGCGACGGATGCCCCCGCAACGGCGCTGGTCAGCAGCAGCGGCACCGTGCGCCGGGTATCTCGGCGCACCTGCGCAAGCTGCCAGCGCAGCTCATGCAGACGGGTAATGAGCATCGCTTCATCGTTATGCTGCTGCGGACGGACAACGATCATCACCGCCAGCTGCGCTACCAGCTCCGGGCGCTGCCAGAGCAGATGGCGCACCGTCTGCCGCAGTTGTGCTGTGGACACCTTCACCCAGCAGCCCTGCGCGGTACGGTATAGTGTGCCCTCGCCCGGCCAGTCCAGCGTGTCGCCGCAAACCAGCACCACCGGCAGGCGGTATGGCGCTTCCGGCAGCTCCTTCAGTTCACCCTCACCCTCACCCAAACCACCCGGACGGTGACCAGCAGAAACCAGACCAGCAATAACGACAGTCATTGTCAGCAGAAGGGTAAAACCGCGTTCACCGGCCGTCAGCGGCAGGAACAGCAGGCACAGCAGCGCCGCGAGCAAACCGCCCCACAGCCATACCAGGCGCTGCTGGCGCACGCTCATTTTCCCGCCCCCGGCAGCAGAGATGTTACCAGCCCGTCAAGCCAGTGATTAAGCCCCAGCCATAGCGCCGCCACCGCAATGGCGCACAGACCGATACACACTGGCCAGTGGCGTAACCTCTCACGCACGCCGCGACCGCCGGAAACCGTGGCCAGAAGCGGTACGTTTGACGCAAAACTCAACGGCGGCACGCGCTCGGCCAGCGCCCGAACCATCTGCTCACGAGCGAAGTCGTTCAGCGTGGCATAGCTGCCCTTAAACCCCAGCGCCAGCACCCGATGAAAGCAGGTTAGCACCGCGCTATCCGGCGCGGGCTCACGCAAAACCTGCCGTATTCGCTCGTACAGCGCATCCCCGGCGTCCATGGTGCCGAAGTATTTTGCCTGTAGCGGACGGTCGTACCAGACAATACAGGCATCATCCTCACCTTCTCGTCCCTTGGCGGTTTCATCCAGCAGCGCGCACCAGGCATAGAGAATATGCTGGCGATCGGCCTCGCTCATTCCGGCCTGCTCTAGCTGCGCCATCACCTGCGTAATATCCTCCACGCAGCGCTGCCAGAGCATCTCCCCTTCGCCTTCAGCCAGCACGGCCCCATAACGCAGCTCGGTGACGATCAGCCAGGTGTTCTCCAGCAGGGTGTCAATATCAATATCCTTTTTCATGAACGCAGCACCGCCCAGAGTTCAAGATCCGGCTCGCCCAGCAGGCCGGAGACGTAAAACACGCAGCTTCCTTCCGCCAGCATGGCCTGCGCTGCCGGATGGGCCATATCAAGGCTGAAATACTGATTTTCCAGACGCAGCGGGATCGCCGCCGGAACATGGCTCATTGCACGCAGCGGGACACCGGGCTGCGAGCCATTGACCACTCTGTCGACTTCATCGGGGCTGCCCACCTTGCACTGCTGCGGAAACAGCTCCAGCAGCTGCGCTACCGGTAATGCGGAACGCACTGAGAGATAAAAATCGGCATCCTCACGCAGCCTCGGATCGTGCAGGCGGGCATGCCAGCGTTTGCGCCGGGCATCCTTGACCATCTCGATGGCCACGACTCTGGAGGGCAGGCTGGCCTCCAGCAGCACGCCCAGCAGGTCAAACAGCGGCGGGAATACCGCCGTTAACTGCTCGTGACGGTAAACCGGAATATCAGCCGTGGTATGCGCAAGCGAAAAGGTCAGCAGGCTACCGGCCAGCCCCGCCAACACCTCGTAGAGGCGTTCGGGATGCACCTGCGGATGGCGCATAAAATGACTCAGCACCGGCTCCGCATGGTTCAGGGCATTCAGCAGCCAGAACAGCGACACGTCCGCCACCGCAAAGTCCGCCATCCGCTCGTTGCTCTCACGGCGCATCGCCATTAGCCGTTGCAGGCGAATGCGCAGCTGATTCAGTAACTGCGCCAGTCGATCCGTTAGCCAGCGGCTGGCCTGGACGCTCAACAGCGGTGGAACAAAGGCGCTTTCCTGCATCCAGTTACCCTGATTGTCACGATACAGGCGGGCAACGGGCAGCGTCTGGTAGTCACCGTTATCCTCGTCCGCCGCACGCAGCGTCAGTTCCGGCAGCATCACCGCGATCTGGCGGCTGTCGTCACCATAACGGTTTCGTACCTCCCGCCAGCCAAGTCGCCAGCGCACCGGGCGCGCCTGTTTATCGTCCGGACGCAGGCAGTTGCCGCCATTTGCATGCTCGTGCGGCAACGCCAGCACCACCGTCAGCTCGCTGCGTTCGGGAAGCACCAGCACTGGCGGCAAGGGATCCGCATTATCGGTATCGATAAGAGTGCCGTCGGCATAACGCACATACAGGTGGCTGGCTTTCAACCGCCCCTGCGCCAGCAGGGAGGCGTCAAATTCCACATACTCTATTCCCCAGGGATTCAGCGCCCCCATCCGGGCGATACTCTCTGCGGACCAGGCGGTAAGCGCCGCCTGATGCTGAAAATGCTGCGGCGAGATCATCTGTCCCCTTGCCCATAGCGGTCGTTCTGTCTTCATCGCACCTCCTGTGCGTTACGCTTTCGCCTTCGGCATCTGAGAGACCAGCGACAGATTGACGTCCATGCCTTCCACCTGGAAATGCGGAACCGCGTAGAGCTTCACGCGGAAGAAACCCGGATTGTCCTCGATATCTTCCACCACCACTTTTGCATCGCGCAGCGGATGCGAGGCCTGTAGGGCATCGCCCGGGTCGGTCATCTCGGTGACCAGACCGCGTACCCAGGTGTTGAGCTCCAGCTCAAGCAGGCGGCGATCCTTAGTGGTTCCGATGTTTTCCCGCTGGATAAGCTTGAGGTAGTGCGCAATACGCGACAGCAGGAAGATGTATGGCAGGCGGGCATTGATGCGGCTGTTGGCCGTGGCATCTGCCGTGTCATACAGCGCCGGTTTTTGGGTGGAGTTCGCCGAGAAGAAGCAGGCGTAGTCGCGGTTCTTGTAGTAGGAGAGCGGGATGAAACCAAGATTGGCGAACTCAAACTCGCGGGTTTCCGGGATCATCACCTCAGAGGGGATCTTCACCTGGTTACCGGTGCCGAGATCGTACAGATGGATAGGCAGGTCCTGCACGGCACCGCCAGCCTGTGGGCCACGGATCTGCACGCACCAGCCGTTATTGATGAAGCTTTTCACCATATTGGCGGCGAACGCGAACGAGGCGTTGGTCCACAGGTATTTGTCGTGATCCGGGCCTTTGACCTGCTCAACGTAGTTGAAGCTGCGCACCGGAACGGTATCCGGGCCGTACGGCAGACGTCCCAGCACGCGCGGCATCACCAGACCGAGGTAGCGAGAGTCATCGGTTTCGCGGAAGGATTTCCATTTGATGTACTCCGCGCGGTCGAAGTAGTTACCGATATCCTTGATGGCTGCCACCTGCTCCATATTCTCTTTTAAGAAGAATGTCGGCCCTGCGGAGCCAATAAACGGCATGTGGGCGGCAGCGGCGACCTTCGAGATGTTACGCATCAGCGCCACATCCTGCGCGGAGGCATCGAACTCCCAGGCGGAGATGACGGCGGCTATGGGTTCTCCGCCGGGGGTGTCGTATTCCGCGATATAGGTCTGCTTGTACAGCCCGCTCTGGATGATTTCCGGGGAGTCCTCAAAGTCCTGGCGCAGCTCCTCTTTGGATAAGTCGAGCAGTTCCAGCTTGACGTTCTGGCGAAAGTCGGTTTTATCCACCAGCGATTTCAGGCCCCGCCAGATGCTCTCCGTGCGCTGAAAAGCGTCATGATGCATGACCTCATCAAGCTGACGGCCAATCTGAAAATCCAGCTCCGCAATATGGTGGTCGAGGATGGTTTTATCCAGCTTCTCTACCCTCTGCCCGGAATTTTGCAGACACTGCATAAATACTTTTACTGCGGCAGTGACGCGCGCATCCGCAGAGGTTTCGGCCATCACGGTATTATCATCAAACCCGTTTACATCACCGAGTTCAGCTACCGGCGTTAAATTAATTTTTTCAAACAGGGAGGCATATACCCCACCCTGTGGCAGCGTTTTTTCAACAGTGGCGCTGCCCACCCCGTTTTTCGATTCTTTATTAACTGACATAAGCATTTACTCGTTATTATTCCGTTAAAAGACGATTTGATAATTAAGCGCGGATCGGGGCGAGCGCATTCAGCTCGCTGCGTAGCTCATCGGAGAGCGTCGGGTCTTTTAAAATAGTTTCGAGTTCTTTTCGGAAAGTGGCGTTATCAAGCAGATTAGATTTCAAGTCGCGTAGCAGGTTACGCATAGAGAGCATGGCCCGCAGCTGGGGTATCTGGCGCGCCACGGCCTCGGGCTCAAAGTCCTTCATCTGCTGAAAAGAGAGCTGCACGTTCTCTTCTGAGCCGTCGTCCACGAGGGTGTTTTTAACGGTGAGATTGATTCGGGGATTAAGATCGGCCAGGACGCTGTTAAAATTATTTTTGTTGATGTTTATTTTATCACGCTCGGAAAGCGGGCCTTCAGCCTTGCCATTGCTGAAATCACCCACGCTCAGGAGCTTTAACGGCAGCTCAACTTTTTTCTGAGCCCCCCCAGTAACAAGATCCAACTTTATATTGACGCGCGCACGAGGTATCTCGTTCTGAAATGATTCAGACATATATATTTATCTCCTGAATTAATTAAGAGCCCTGGCGGGTTATAATTCCGCCAGGTAAACGGACGCATTACTATTTACGCCTAATTCAGCACAGCGTAAAGCAAAGAAAGCGCCCTTTTATAAAATTCGGAATTTGACTCGAGAGATAATTAAAATATTAAAAATTGAAACAATCGGAAATGATATAGGGTATTTAATTTACCGCTGATATAAATGCATCAGGGTATGTAAAAAAAAGCCAGGCAGTTGTTTAACTGTCTGGCTTCATCTGTTCGAAAGGCGTTTATGCAAGAGGTAACGCTTACTCTGCGTCTGGCTCTTCGGTTTTGTGCTTCGCAGCCGTCTCTTTGATCAGCGACTGCAGCTCGCCGCGCTGGTACATCTCGATGATGATATCGCAGCCGCCAACCAGTTCGCCGTCTACCCACAGCTGCGGGAAGGTCGGCCAGTTAGCGTATTTTGGCAGCTCTGCGCGGATGTCCGGGTTCTGCAGGATATCAACATAGGCAAAACGCTCGCCGCACGCGGAGAGCGCCTGCACGGCCTGGGCGGAGAAGCCGCAGCTCGGCAGCTTAGGGGAGCCTTTCATATACAGAAGGATCGGGTTTTCAGCGATCTGCTGCTGAATTTTCTCTACGGTTGTGCTCATTGTCTTACTTCCTTAACGTCTTACGGCGTGGTGTGACATTCTAGCTTTTCACACCAGCAGGTAAAATAACATTTTGTTCACCAACCGTTAGTTTATCGCCTGAAGGATAAAGTTGCCGTAAAAATTGTGCTGCTTAGCGCCAGGGCCCTCACAACTGGTCATCTCGTGAGCGTTAAAGCGCGATAACTGATGCTTTTTTTTGCGCTTGCTAACGAAACAGCGCTGTGATGGAAAAAGTTTATTAACTTTTTGCCATTTTATGCTTTAGAATCGACGAGTTTTGTAAATCACACGCATGTCGTATTCGTTACTTGACTGACTCAGGGGATTGCTCAGTGGCGCGGATAAATAAAATCTCGATCACGCTCTGTGCTTTAGTTTTTGCCTCGCTGACGTTCTCGCCGCTGGCCGGGGCGTCAGAACAGGCGCGGCCCTCTGCCGTGCAAAAAACGCATTTGGCAAAAGCATTAGAGCGAAAGAGTAAAAGCACTAACCAAAAGACTTCAAAGAAAAGCAGTGGCACTGCAAAAAACACAACGAAAAAAACCAGCACCAAGGCAAGCACCGCTAAAACCGCCTCCTCCAGCACCAAGCGCGCGTCAAGCAGCGCCAAAGCCAGTAAAATCGCCTCTCGCCACACAAAAACCAGCCCGGATAAAATTGCCTCCGTCGCTATCGCGGAAAAATGCACTGCGCGCAAAGGCCACAAGGCACGCTGCGTGAAGGTAAAGGGCGGCAAGCCAGAGACGCTGGCGGATCTGCATAAGGCGCGGATGCAAAAAGCGCAGAAAACCGCCATGAATAAACTGATGGATCAGATCGGCAAGCCTTATCGCTGGGGTGGATCCTCCCCGCGTACCGGCTTTGACTGTAGCGGTCTGGTCTATTATGCCTATAAAGATCTGGTCAAGTTCCGCATCCCACGGACGGCCAATGAGATGTATCACCTGCGTGATGCTTCCCCGGTCAACACCGGTGAGTTGCAGAGCGGCGATCTGGTCTTCTTCCGTACCCAGGGTCGCGGCACAGCCGATCACGTCGGCGTTTACGTCGGTAACGGTAAATTCATCCAGTCTCCGCGCAGCGGCCAGGATATTCAGATCACCTCCCTGAGCGAAGATTACTGGCAGCGCCACTACGTGGGCGCACGCCGGGTGATGACCTCTAAAACCCTTCGTTAATCTTTAGCCCTGCCATTGTCTGGCAGGGCTTTTTATTACTCCACCGCGTATTCGCGTTCGACGTTGCCACGCCCGGAGATCAGCACCAGCAGCAGCGCCAGCACCGCAATCAGCGCCCCGGTCACCGGTACCACGCTATACCCCAGCCCGCCGGAGATCACCGCCCCACCTGCCGCTGCGCCCAGCGCATTGCCCAGGTTGAAGGCACCGATATTCACTGAGGACGACAGGCCTGGCGCCTCATGGGCCACGCGCATCACGCGCATTTGCAGCGGTGGCACCACGGCAAAGGTCGCTGCACCCCAGATGACCATGCTCACCGCCGCACCCAGCTCGTTACGTGCCAGCAGCGGGATTGCCAGCATGATAACGATCAGCAGCAGGAAAAAACCTTTAAGGGTACCGTTTACAGAGCGATCCGCCAGCTTGCCGCCCAGATAGTTGCCGATGGAGAAACCGACCCCAATCAGCACCAGCATGGCAGTAACAAACAACGGCGTGGCATGGGTAATCTCATGCAGTACCGGTGCGATGTAGGTATAGAGCGTAAACATTGCCCCCGCGCCGAGCACGGTGGTCAGTAAAGCCGACAGCACCTGGGGACGTACCAGCACGGCCAGCTCTTTGCGTACATCCGGACGCTGCCCGGCGCTGCCTTTTGGCAGAGAGAAGAACAGGCTCAGCATCGAGATCACACCGAGGCCCGCCGTGGCAAGAAACGACATTCGCCAGCCGATGGTTTCACCTAGCCATGTCGCCGCCGGCACGCCGCCGATGTTGGCGATGGTCAGCCCCATAAACATGGTAGCCACCGCGCTGGCCTGCTTCTCTTTGGGCACAACGCTGGCTGCCACCACCGATCCCAACCCAAAGAAGGCCCCGTGATTAAGGCTGGTGAGAATCCGCGACAGCATCAGGGTGGTGTAGTCAGGAGAGAGTGCGGACAGCACGTTGCCCAGGGTAAAGATGGCCATCAGGAAGATCAGCGCGCTACGACGCGCGCGATGGGAGAGCAGCAGCGTCATCAGCGGCGCACCCACCATCACGCCAATGGCATAGGCGCTAATAAGCATCCCCGCTGCCGGTATAGAGACATCTACCCCACGAGCGATCGTCGGCAGCAGGCCCATCGGGGAGAACTCGGTGGTACCGATGCCAAATGCCCCAATCGCCAGGGCCAGCAGGGGAAAGTTGATTTTCATATTTTGACTCCAGAATTGCCGTGTCGACAGGCGACACCGTCACAGAAGCCAAAAGCATGACATTTATCACAAAAAAACAGAAGTTATCAAACTAACAAAAGTTTATTGCCATTTTGATAACAATTGGGCGGGGAAAAGGTCGACATTAAACAGAGGGAGAGAGGCCCCTCCCCCATGCTGAATCAATTTAACGCAGCGGTCAGCGCACCCGCAACAATCAGGCCCAGCACAACAACGGTGGTCATCAGGGAAAACTTCAGATCTGCACTCATCAATTTCTCTCCATTCTTATTACCCCACAAAAAGTGAGCCTGCGCATTTTTACACATTTATGGGCAAAAATCTTCTTTGATTTGGGGTGATATGCGTTTTAACGCTTCCCCTTTTCATCAAGATAAGACAAAATTCCACGCTAAATTTATTCGCGTACCGGCCATAGACCCCTCCTGACGTTCCGTGTCGTTTTCCCGGCGAATCGCATCTCCAAACGTTGCGTGCAGGCTGAGTAGAGGCAAACGTTTACCTACACTATTTTCAGGAGCTTACGTCGTGGTTTGGAGTGACATTGAATGGCAACTATAAAAGACGTAGCGAAACGAGCAAACGTTTCCACCACAACCGTATCACATGTTATTAACAAAACCCGCTTTGTGGCAGAAGAGACGCGTAATGCGGTGTGGGCAGCTATTAAAGAGCTGCACTACTCACCCAGCGCCGTGGCCCGCAGCCTGAAGGTTAACCATACCAAATCGATTGGCCTGCTGGCGACCAGCAGCGAAGCGCCCTACTTTGCCGAGATTATCGAAGCGGTAGAGAAAAACTGCTTCCAGAAAGGCTATACCCTTATCCTGGGTAATGCCTGGAACAACCTGGAGAAGCAGGGTGCCTATCTGTCGATGATGGCGCAAAAGCGCGTCGATGGCCTGCTGGTGATGTGCTCTGAATACCCCGCCCCGCTGCTCAGCATGCTGGAGGAGTATCGCCATATTCCCATGGTCGTCATGGACTGGGGCGAGGCAAAAGCAGACTTTACCGACTCGGTGATCGATAACGCCTTCGAAGGCGGGTATATGGCTGGCCGTTACCTGGTCGAGCGCGGCCATCGTGAGATTGGTGTGATCCCTGGCCCGCTTGAGCGCAACACCGGCGCGGGTCGTCTGGCTGGCTTTATGAAAGCCATGGAAGAGGCGCTGATCAGCGTGCCGGAAAACTGGATTGTGCAGGGCGACTTTGAACCCGAGTCCGGCTACCGGGCGATGCAGCAGATCCTCTCTCAGCCGCACCGCCCTACTGCCGTGTTCTGCGGCGGCGATGTGATGGCAATGGGTGCGCTCTGCGCCGTCGACGAGATGGGCCTGCGCGTGCCGCAGGATGTATCGCTGATCGGCTATGATAACGTGCGTAACGCCCGGTTCTTCACCCCTGCGCTGACCACCATCCACCAGCCCAAAGACTCGCTGGGGGAAACCGCCTTTAATATGCTGATGGACCGCATTGTGAATAAGCGTGAAGAGTCACAGTCGATTGAGGTTCATCCTCGGCTGATCGAGCGCCGCTCGGTCGCTGACGGTCCCTTCCGCGACTATCGCCGTTAAGATCCCGCCGCGATAAAACCTGCGGGAGCCGATCACTCCGGCTCTCGCAGCCACTCCCGATTAAGCGTTTCGCTATCGCCTAAGTAGTCCAGCAGCCAGCCCAGCGCGGGCGAGTTGTCGTTTTGCTGCCAGGTCAGGCAGCATGCTGCATCTGGAAACGGCTCTTCCAGCTGGAGCTCCACCCACTCACCGCGATCGAGCCACGGCCGTGCAAAATGGCCCGGCACCATACCGATGCACAGTCCGGCGCTCAGACACTCTGCTGAAGAGGTCCAGTCCGGCACCACCATTCGCCGCTGGTTGTCCAGCAGCCAGGTGATCCTCTTGGGCAGCAGCCGGGAAGTATCTTCCCACACCAGCGACGGCCAGCCGCGCAGGAGATCGTCACTCAGCGGGCCACCCCTGCCCGCCAGCGGGTGATGAGCGGCCACGACGCAGCGCCAGTTGAGCATCCCCATATCGCGAAAGGCAAAGCGCCCGCCTACAGGTATGGCCTGAGTCGCACCGATAGCCAGCTCTACGCGCCCATCGGCCAGCGCATCCCAGACGCCATTAAACACCTCTTGCGACACCAGCAGCTCCACGTCTGAAAAGTGGCGGTAGAAGTCGACGATCATCTGCCGGGTGCGTTCGGGACGCACAATATTATCGACGGCAATGGCAAGCTGCCCGCGCCAGCCGTTGGCTATCTGCTGACACTGCTGTCGGGTGACCTGCATTTTTTTGATGACAGACCGCCCCTCCTGCAAAAACCAGCTGCCGGCAGGGGTCAACACGACATCCCGATGACGTCGTTCGAACAAAGGCACGGCAAGCCACTCTTCCAGCTGGCGAACGGTATAGCTGATTGCAGAGGGAACCCGGTGCAGCTCCTGGGCGGCGGCGCTAAAGCTGCCGGTACGGGCGACGGTATCTACGACTTCAAGGGAGTAATCTGACCACATATTCTGCCTGCAAAAAATTTGAATGCACCGCGCAAATATTACCGTTTCACAACCGACAATGCACTGCCTACACTTTGCCGCTTTGCGATCTGTCCTGTTCACCTGTCGTGTAAAAGATAATAAGAAGGAATCATGATGTTACCTGGTAAAGGGTTTTTAGTTTGGCTGGCGGGATTAAGCGTGCTGGGCTTTCTGGCAACGGATATGTATCTGCCGGCGTTTACTGCTATTCAGCAGGATCTCAATACGCCTGCATCGGCCGTGAGCGCCAGCCTGAGCCTGTTTCTGGCCGGTTTCGCCCTCGCCCAGCTGGTATGGGGCCCACTCTCCGATCGCTTTGGCCGCAGGCCAATACTGCTTTGCGGGCTGGGGCTGTTTGCTTTCGGCTGCCTCGGCATGCTGTGGGTGCGTGACGGCACCACGCTGCTGGTGCTGCGTTTTGTTCAGGCCGTAGGGGTCTGTGCTGCGGCGGTTAGCTGGCAGACGCTGGTAACGGACTACTATCCGGCTCAGCGGGTTAACCGGATTTTTGCCACCATCATGCCGCTGGTAGGGCTGTCACCTGCCCTTGCGCCGCTGCTGGGAAGCTGGATCCTTGCCCACTCCCACTGGCAGACGATCTTCATGGTGCTGTTTGTTATCACGCTGCTGCTGATGCTGCCCGCGCTGCGCCTTAAAAAACCGGTCAAAAAACAGCACCCGCACGCGACGCCCGTCACCTTTGGGCTGCTGTTACGCTCCCGCTTTTACTGCGGAAACGTCACCATCTACGCCGCCTGCTCGGCCAGCTTTTTCGCCTGGCTGACCGGCTCGCCGTTTATCCTGAGCGCGCTGGGCTATGGTCCCACGGCGATTGGGTTGAGCTATGTCCCGCAGACCATCGCCTTTCTGCTGGGCGGTTACGGCTGTCGCGCCGCGCTGCAACGCTGGCAGGGGCCACGCATGCTGCCCTGGCTGCTGGCCCTCTACGCCCTGAGCGTGGTTGCCGTCTGGCTGGTCTCCTTTATACCGCAGGTTTCATTAACGCTGTTGCTGGTGCCGTTCTGTGTCATGGCGATGGCTAACGGTGCGATCTATCCCATTGTTGTAGCCCAGGCATTGAGTCCGTTTCCACAGGGCGCGGGACGCGCGGCAGCGCTGCAAAATACCCTCCAGCTGGGCCTCTGCTTCTTCGCCAGCCTGCTGGTTTCAACGC
The DNA here is from genome assembly GCF_024656065.1 of Pseudescherichia sp. L3. NCBI lineage: Bacteria > Pseudomonadati > Pseudomonadota > Gammaproteobacteria > Enterobacterales > Enterobacteriaceae > Pseudescherichia > Pseudescherichia sp. L3. Next base: position 1,041,393 of record NZ_JANKYC010000001.1, on the reverse strand, counting down.
TTATCGCTACGCCTCTGCTCACCACGACCAGCGTTATGCTGTTGACCGCGCTGCTTGCCGGGCTGGGCTATTGGGTGCAAAAACAGGCAATAAAATAATTAGTTAACTAACCATAATCGGTTGAACGAGCCGTTTTTGCGTCCTATACTCAATTCGATAATTCTTAATAGCAAAAATATGTATTGGCAGGCGTCGGAGTACGCCTGTTCTTCCATGGACGGCATTTTCGGCAAGGGCTATCTCCCTTCCTCTGTTCTACGTCGGATATCAAGCTCACGGCCCGTTCCGTGGGATTTCTCACAAACCATTAAACGCGTCTACGCTGTTTGAAGGTTCTGATCACATAGGGTGATGGAGAAGCTATGAGTTCATCGTGTATAGAAGAAGTCAACATACAGAGCGATAACTGGTTCCGTATCGCAAACGAACTGTTAAGCCGTGCGGGCATTAACATTAACGGTACCGCCCCGTCGGATATCCGGGTTAAAAATCCCCGTTTTTTTAAGCGCGTGTTAAAAGAGGGCTCGCTTGGGCTGGGTGAGAGCTATATGGACGGCTGGTGGGAGTGTGACCGGCTGGATATGTTCTTTAGCAAGGTTCTCCGCGCCGGTCTGGATAAGCAGATGCCGCGCCACCTCAAAGATACCCTTCGTATTGCAGCAGCGCGGGTGCTTAACCTGCAAAGTCAGAAGCGTGCCTGGATAGTTGGCAAAGAGCATTACGATCTGGGTAACGATCTCTTCAGCCGCATGCTCGATCCCTATATGCAGTACTCGTGTGCCTACTGGAAAGAGGCCCAGACCCTGGAAGCCGCACAGCAGGCCAAGCTGCGGCTAATCTGTGAAAAATTGCAGTTGCAGCCCGGCATGCGCGTGCTTGATATCGGCTGCGGCTGGGGTGGTCTGGCTTACTTTATGGCTAAAAACTATGGCGTCAGCGTGACCGGCGTTACCATCTCGGCAGAGCAGCAAAAGATGGCCCAGTCCCGCTGCGAGGGGCTGGATGTGACCATTCTGCTAAAGGATTATCGCGATCTAAAAGATCAGTTTGACCGCGTGGTCTCGGTCGGCATGTTTGAGCACGTGGGTCCAAAAAACTATGCCACCTATTTTGAGGTGGTCGATCGCAACCTCAAGCCAGAGGGTCTGTTCCTGCTCCACACGATTGGCGCGAAAATAAGCGATAACAACGTTGACCCGTGGATCGATAAGTATATCTTCCCGAACGGCTGCCTGCCATCGGTGCGCCAGATTGCCACGGCCAGCGAGCCTCATTTCATCATGGAGGACTGGCATAACTTTGGCACTGATTACGATACCACGCTGATGGCCTGGCACGAGCGTTTTCTGGCTGCCTGGCCGGAGATTGCTGATAACTACTCTGAACGCTTTAAGCGCATGTTCAGCTACTACCTGAATGCCTGTGCGGGTGCGTTTCGTGCGCGGGATATTCAGCTTTGGCAGGTGGTGTTCAGCCGCGGCGTCGAAAACGGCCTGCGCGTGGCGCGCTAATATACTGATAAAAAACCCCGGCATGCCGGGGTTTTTTATCTTTTTACTCGTTACTCGTCGCTGCCGCTAACCGAGGCGGCAATCATCGCTGCTTCCCGGCTGGCCAGTACGCGCTCGACCGTATCGACAATGGCCTGGGTCTGCGGGTCGATCTCAATATTGACCTTATGCCCCAGCTTTTTATTGCCCAGCGTAGTGCGCTCCAGCGTTTCGGGGATCAGATGCACACAGAAACGTGTCGGCGTGACCTCCCCCACCGTCAGGCTAATACCATCCACGCCAACGTAGCCTTTATAAAGAATATATTTCATCAGGTTGGCGTCCTGAACTTTAAACCAGATTTGACGATTATTTTCTGAGGCCAGAATTTTCACTACCTCTGCGGTGGTAATAATATGCCCCGACATCAGATGGCCGCCAATTTCATCGCTGAACTTCGCTGCACGCTCAACGTTCACCTCGCTGCCAACGCTCAGTTCACCCAGGTTGGTAATACGCAGCGTCTCTTTCATCAGGTCAAAGCTTACCAGCGGGCCATTGATGCTGGTGACGGTCAGGCAGCAACCGTTGTGCGCTACAGACGCACCGGTCTCCAGCCCCGGCAGCATCGCCTCGGGCAGTTCGACGACGTGGGTGCGGAAGTTGGGTTTCTCATCAATGGACACGATTTTTGCCGTGCCCTGTACAATACCAGTAAACATGCCTACAACTCCTGTAACCATTAATTCGGCGCAAGCCGTTTTGATAATTGCACAATAACAGGTGGAAAAAGAGGTTGCCAGCGCTGCACCCGCCCAGACTGTTTTTTCTCTGGCATATTCGCTGTTCCCCGTTACAATGGTCTGGCTATTTATCCTGCAATTTCTTCTTGCTGCCTGTTACGGCGGCTTTTTCATGCTTCCCTATAACAACAATATACAGGTGTTTCCGTGCAGAAGTATTATATCGAAGCACGCCAGCTGCTGGCGCTGGCTATCCCGGTGATCCTTGCCCAGGTTGCACAAACCGCGATGGGATTTGTAGATACCATTATGGCGGGCGGCTACAGCGCCACCGATATGGCGGCCGTCGCCATCGGCACGTCCATCTGGCTTCCGGCCATCCTTTTTGGCCACGGCCTGCTGCTGGCCCTGACCCCGATTATCGCTCAGCTCAACGGCTCAGGCCGTCGGGATCGCATTGCCGAACAGGTGCGCCAGGGCTTTTGGCTGGCCGGCTTTGTCTCGGTGTTAATCATGATCGTCCTCTGGAATGCCGGTCATATCATTCATGCCATGCATAACATTGACCCAGAACTGGCGGATAAAGCCGCACGCTATCTCCGAGCCCTGCTCTGCGGCACGCCGGGCTACCTTTTCTTCCAGGTGGCGCGTAACCAATGCGAGGGGCTGGCAAAGACCAAACCCGGCATGGTGTTTGGCTTTATCGGCCTGCTGGTGAATATCCCGGTTAACTATATCTTTATCTACGGCCACTTTGGCATGCCAGAACTGGGCGGCGTCGGCTGCGGGGTCGCCACCGCGGCGGTCTATTGGGTGATGTTTATCTGTATGCTCTCCTACATTAAACGCGCCCGCTCCATGCGGGATATTCGCCAGGACCAGCACTTTACGAAACCCGACTTCAGCCTCCTTAAACGTCTGGTGCAGCTTGGCCTGCCGATCGCACTGGCGCTGTTCTTTGAGGTGACGCTGTTTGCCGTAGTGGCGCTGCTGGTCTCTCCGCTGGGTATTGTTAACGTAGCGGGACATCAGATTGCCCTCAACTTTAGCTCGCTGATGTTTGTCCTGCCGCTGTCGCTGGCAGCGGCGGTAACCATCCGCGTCGGTTTTCGCCTCGGGCAGGGTTCAACCCTGGAGGCGCAGACTGCCGCGCGAACGGGTTTGGGCGTTGGCGTGTGCATGGCGGTGCTTACCGCAATCTTTACCGTATCGCTGCGAGAGCATATCGCCCTGCTCTACAACGATAATCCCGAGGTAGTGCATCTGGCGGCCCAGCTGATGATGCTGGCGGCCATCTATCAGATCTCTGACTCTATTCAGGTGGTGGGCAGCGGCATTCTGCGTGGCTACAAAGATACTCGCTCGATCTTTTTTATCACTTTCACCGCCTACTGGGTGCTGGGGCTTCCGAGCGGCTACGTGCTGGCGCTGACCGATCTGGTGGTCGATCGCATGGGTCCGGCGGGCTTCTGGATGGGCTTTATTATCGGCCTGACCTCGGCGGCGATCCTGATGATGCTGCGGATGCGCTTCCTGCAGCGTCAGCCTTCCAGCGTGATCCTTCAGCGCGCCGCACGATAATTCACCGCCAGCCGCCTGCGGGCGGCTGTTTTATCAACGTTTTGCGCAGTTGTTCCGCAATCGCGTGAAATCAGTAATAAAAGTGCTTTTTTCTGCTTGCCAGAGCCGCCGCCTGCCGCTAATATTCGTCCCCGTTGTCACACACAACGTTGCGTTCATAGCTCAGTTGGTTAGAGCACCACCTTGACATGGTGGGGGTCGTTGGTTCGAGTCCAATTGAACGCACCATCCTATATGCGTCTGTAGCTCAGTTGGTTAGAGCACCACCTTGACATGGTGGGGGTCGATGGTTCGAGTCCATTCAGACGCACCAAATCCCTGGCAGTACCCTTTTCAGCTTTATCTCTTACTCATTCTCAATGAAAAAAGTCTGTACTCACTCTTTTACCCTTAAGCTTCATTTATCTTTTTAAAATATTATCTGCTCTTTTTTTAAACGTTCTATAGGCACCTCCATGGATATAGTTTCAGCGTTCCGCAGAAAAGCTCTGCTCACTGGAACATTTATTCATTAAGAGGATTAACTATGAACACAGCTACTGCTACGAATACGATTGCAGCAATCACCGCCGAGCCGCTGAATACCAGACCTGGTGACACTATTATCTTAACGGCCACGGTGCTGGATGACGCTGGCCTACCGGTCTCCGGCGTTACCGTAACCTGGGTTGAACAGCGCACCCAGGTCAAAACTGAAGCCACCACTGACTCATCTGGTCAGGCAACACAGCAGGTAACAAGCGATACCCCCGCAGTTATTGTATATGCAGCCTTTATTGATGATGTCTCAACCGCTGCCCTGACGGAAGCCTGTTTTTATGACGCTAACGTTCCGCCCGTATATGTGCCTAACGGCATGGACGGCGAGCTGGATAAATATGATATTGCCCAGCAGGTTCAGGTCGTTATTGATGCTTTCTCGGCTATTCGGCTCAGAGATAAAGTGGTCTTTTGGTGGGACAATATTCATCGCTATTCAACGGAAATCCACAGCCTTACGGATGATTTTCCGATAGTTATTGATATTACTGATACATTCCCCCCGCCTGTCTGGCAGATGGAACCTACGAGCTGTTTTATCAGTACTATGATAAAGAAGGTAACGGAGGGGCATCCGTTCCGTGGCGTGTCACCGTTACCGGTGGCGGGATGACGCCGACCCTGCCCGCACCGACGTTTCCTGAAGGTGCAGACGGCTGGATCAACATAAACGAAGCCAGCGACGGGACTCAGCTTAACATCGCTTACAACGACCTTGCCTCAAATGACCAGCTTAGCGTGACCTGGCAGGTTGCGGACGAACAGGGTATTCAGATTACCTCTATAAATATTCCCTATATCGTTACCGCCGATAACGTTGCGGAGGGCTACTGCCTGGTTGACATCCCGGCGGAGGCTATCCCAGGCGTTCAACGCGGCTCAGCGCAGGCGTGGTATGTGATGACGCCAGCTAACGGTGATGACGTTCAGTCTTCTGCCGTGGGTAAAGTCGGCGTCGATACGGTTGCGTAACCTGACTGTCAAACCGTGTTTATCTTCGATTAACTCCTGTTCTGCCAGGCAGGTTGTTACCCCGCCTGGCTATAAGTTCACCAGACCGAATGCACCTCGCTTTTCTCCTCCGGCAGCTATACTGTAGCGTTTCTGTGCTTAGAAACGGAGGTAAAATGGAGTATCTGGCACGACTAAATATCGTTACGGTGTTGATGTCACCCGCGTTTTGGATCAATCTGGCTATCGTCTTTTTCGTCACCCTCATTACCTACTGGCTGACCAACCGGCTGCTTAATTTTGTCTATAAGACTATCCAGCAGGCCAGTAAAAAAGAGGGCAACAGCACCCACTCACGCTTTATCGCCTTCGATATCCTTAAGCGCACCAACAAGCTACTGCTCTTTATCGCAGCCTTTCTGTTTAGCCTGCGCTTCGTCGATCTCCCCGATCGCCTGTTCTCAACGATCTCCCACATCTGGTTCTTTGTCATCGCTATCCAGATTGCTATCTGGCTCGATCAGGGCGTGCAATCCTGGATGCGCCATCTGCTCTATGCGCCAGGATCGAATAAAAATCCGGTGACGATGGTTATTCTGGGTATGATCCTGCGCGTCGTGGTCTGGTCAATGATGCTGCTGTCGATTCTGGCGAATATTGGGGTCGATATTACCGCCCTGGTTGCCAGCCTTGGCGTTGGCGGTATTGCTATCGCGCTGGCGGTCCAGACCGTGCTGAGCGATGTTTTCGCCTCTCTGTCGATCGGCTTCGATAAGCCTTTTGAAATTGGCGACTTCGTGGTGTTTAACGACGTGGCCGGTACCATTGAGCATATCGGGCTAAAAACCACCCGTATCCGCAGCCTCAGCGGGGAGCAGATTGTCTGCGCCAACGCCCAGCTGCTGCAGCAGACCATTCATAACTACAAGCGTATGCAGACCCGCCGTATCGTTTTCACCTTTGGCGTGGCGCTCGCCACCCCGCCGGAAAAGCTGCGCACTGTAGGTGATATGGTCAAAACCATTATTAATGAGGTGGGTGAGACAAAGTTCGACCGTGCCCACCTGCTGGCGTTTAATGCGGATCGCCTGACCTTTGAAGTCGTGCATATCGTTAATACGGCGGATTACAACAAGTACATGGATATTCAGCAGGAGATCAATATCCGTATTATTGAAAAGCTGAATGAAAATGAGATTGAGCTGGCGCTGCCTAGCCTGGTGGTCAGAACGCCCGCCCAGCCTGAAGCGATGCCGTTCCCGGTTGCAATGCAGCGCTGGCCTAAAGAGGCCTGATTCAGGGGCTGGTTAGCATTTCTCGCCATCCCGAACGGATGGCATATAATGCTAAAGTAACAAATCAATCGGCTTTTAAAAGGGGTAGCTAATGGAAATTGATCTCGACAACCTGGAGTTTGCCGGGCTTGACGAAGCGCAGGAGCGCAATGCAGAACGTCTGGAAGACGCGGATAAAAAAGCGCAGGCGATCGTCGCCGATGATGACTGCGGCGACGCCTGCAAAATCTGATACTCAAACCGGCCGCTCAGGCCGGTTTTTTATATGTGAACGGGGCAGACGGCGGCGAATTCAGGATGTTGCTCCGGCTCTGGCTTATACTGCTCCAGCCGCTCGAAAAGCGTTTGCACCACCTCTAGCCGCTCCCGCTGCGTGGCATACTCCTGCTGTTGAACAGCATTCTGGGTCAGGATCTCTACTAGCGCTTTCGCCTCCTCAGCCGCTGCGCCGCGCATAGCCGGTGGATAGACAGGGTTTAGCGCAATATCGATATCCATATCCGCCTGCAGCTGGTTGCTATTAACAACGACGCGGCTTGCCGGCGGGAAGGCTTCAGACACCAGACGGTGACTCAAGGCGACCAGCTTAATGTTGTAATCCTGCCGGGGACGATCTGCAGGCCGGGCTAAATCAACGAGCTGGACGATACCGGCCGCAAAGGCAATCGCCTCGCGATCCGGTGGATCGCGTTGGGCCTCAGCCAACGACAGCATTAGAAAAGCAAGCCCCGCCGCCTGTTTAGACTGTACTCCTGCACGCTCGGCTGAAGCGAACCCCAGTCCCAGCACCACTAACCGTCGCGCCAGGCGCAGGTTAGCATCATCCAACCCCGTATCGCTTTTTAGCAGCGGGTAGCGCTCAATAAACCCCAGCATCGTCTTCATACCGGCCCCCGCCGGCAGAGCGCGATCGAGGCCATTTTCCAGTAGATGAATACGCTGCCTCGCTACGGTACACAGCAGCTGGGCGATATTGAGGTCAGCGCTGGCGGTTTCTGGATGAGGGGGAAAGCAAACTCTCTGATAGTGCAACGTGGTGAGCCTGTCCGCTTCTTCGCTTACCGAGTCCGTAAACGCCTGGTTATCTGCATCGCTGGCCCAGGCCAGGGCGAAACGCGCTTCCGCCAGCAGCAAGGCCGGGGGCGCAGCCATCTCTTCAATTTGCCTCAGCGCGGTATCCGCCTGCTGACGGTATGCCGCTCTGTCCAAACAGGCCTCGGCTACCACCTCGCCAGCCTGGTAGACGCGATCCAGCAGGCAACGTCCACGCCCTGCCTCATCAAGACTACTGCTGCACGCCGCGGGCGGCTCCGGCGGGTAGTGGCCGTAGGCATAATGAGCGTGTAGAGAGAACATAACCAACAGGAATAGCGCCACGATCTTCTGGCGTCCATGCTGAATAGTGAAGAGACATTCTATAATCGACATCAAAGGAGATCCGGCAGCGATCGATCACAGGAGTATAGGCAGACAGAGCGTGGCTAAAGTATGAAATTATCCCACCCTTTTGTTTCATATTCCTGTGACATACTATCGTGTATGTCAGCACACCTGCGAACAAGGAGATAACGATGCATAACATGGGTGAAGGTTTGACGCCTGAACAGGCGCTGGAGAAGCTTGACGCGCTGTATGAGGAGTCGGTCAATGCGCTACGCAACGCTATTGGCCTGTATATAGAAGAGGGTTCCCTGCCCGATACCCTGACGCGTGCTCAAGGCAAATTTGTCTATCCCGAGCTGTCTGTCTCCTGGGATGGCAATACCACCAATCCGCCTAAAACCCGCGCCTACGGTCGCTTTACTCACTCGGGCCGCTATACCACCACGATCACCCGTCCGGGCCTGTTTCGCACCTACCTGCTGGAACAGTTAACGCTGCTGTACAATGACTATGGCGCGCAAATCGAAGTTGGCCCCTCCCAGCATGAGATCCCCTATCCGTACGTGATTGACGGCTCTGCCCTGACGCTGGATCGCTCCATGAGCGCCGGACTGACCCGCCACTTCCCGACAACCGAGCTGGCGCAGATTGGCGATGAGACCGCGGATGGGCTGTTTCACCCCACCGAGCTCTATCCGCTATCGCACTTCGATGCCCGCCGGGTCGATTTCTCACTGGCCCGCCTGCGTCACTACACCGGCACGCCTGTCGAGCACTTCCAGCCTTTCGTGCTGTTTACCAACTACACCCGCTACGTAGATGAGTTTGTGCGCTGGGGCTGTAGCCAGATCCTCGATCCCGACAGCCCCTATATTGCGCTCTCCTGCGCGGGCGGGGTCTGGATCACCGCCGAGACCGAAGCACCGGAAGAAGCCATTTCCGATCTGGCATGGAAAAAGCACCAGATGCCCGCCTGGCACCTGATCACTGCCGATGGCGAAGGCATTACTTTGGTGAATATTGGTGTCGGCCCGTCGAACGCGAAGACCATCTGCGATCATCTTGCCGTACTGCGGCCCGCATTATGGCTGATGATTGGCCACTGCGGCGGCCTGCGTGAAAGCCAGTCCATCGGGGACTACGTGCTGGCGCACGCCTATCTGCGGGACGATCACGTTCTGGATGCGGTGCTGCCGCCGGATATTCCCATCCCGAGCATTGCTGAAGTTCAGCGCGCCCTCTATGACGCCACCAAAACGGTCAGCGGCATGCCTGGTGAAGAGGTTAAGCAGCGGCTGCGTACCGGGACGGTGGTCACTACCGACGATCGCAACTGGGAGCTGCGCTACAGCGCTTCCGCCCTGCGCTTTAACCTGAGCCGCGCAGTAGCGATCGATATGGAGAGCGCCACCATCGCCGCCCAGGGCTACCGCTTCCGTGTTCCCTACGGCACGCTGCTCTGCGTCTCTGACAAGCCGCTGCACGGTGAGATCAAGCTGCCGGGCCAGGCCAACCGTTTTTACGAGGGGGCGATTTCCGAGCACTTACAGATAGGCATCCGGGCAATTGACCTGCTGCGCGCCGAAGGCGACCGCCTGCACTCGCGCAAACTGCGAACCTTTAACGAGCCGCCGTTCCGGTAAACAGAGCGCAAAAGCCTGCTTTTTTGCGGGCTTTTCTTTGTTTTTACCGCTCGTTTACCGTATTGCCCGTCACAACATACTGTAAAAAATCATCACGCAAGGCGCTTTTCTTTTTTGCATTCCAGGCAACACCAATATTCCAGTGGATCTGATTTTCCGGCGGCACCAGCAGTTTTACGCCAGCGGGTAAAAAATGCTGAACGCTCTTCGGCAAAAAAGCGATACCGTTGCCACCGGCAACCAGCGCCAAAAGTGTGGGTATATCCTCCGTTACCGTGGCGGGCCTGACGTTAAACTGGTTACATTGGAGAAACGCTGCCGTCTGTTCTGCAAGGCACGGGCCGGAAGAGGGATGCAGTTGGAGTAGCGTATAGGTTGATAAAGCATGCTGAATATTCCACGGTTCAATATGGCTTTCTGCCGGGATGGCCAGAGCCAGCGTCTCCTTGTGAATTATTATTGAAGAGAGGCCTTCGGTTACCGGCATTCGCACAAAACCGACATGCAGGCTGCCATCCAATAACATTTTCATCTGCACGCTGGAGGGGAGCTGATTGATGACCACATCACATTGAGGAAACTGCTGATGGAATCGATTTATCCATATGGGAACTTTATGGAATGATGAAATACCAAACCCCAACGCTATTTTTTCCTGCCTTTGTGCCGTCAGCTCTTTTGCATAATCAAGGAAGTCAATGTGGGACTGTAGGAGCGCATTTGCCTTAGCAAAAAGCAGTGTTCCGAAGTCAGTCAGGGTTGCGCCATGGCGACCACGAAGGAAAAGGTTCCCGCCGGTCAGTTTTTCAAGCGTTTGTATCTGCTTAGAGAGCGCGGGCTGGGTGAGGAAAAGCGTTTTTGCAGCATGGCTATAACTTTTGTTTTCCGCCAGCGTAATAAAAGCACGCAGTAATTTTATATCTATTCCTTTCATTTATTGAACCCTCAATAAAATGGAATTATACAGCCCCTTATAACAGGCATATGATAACTATTTTAGGTGATAATTGAATCTAATTTTCACTTATCGCAGTAAGATCGTTACCCGAATTAATTACCTTCATGAATGCAAAGGGATATAAGTATGCCAAATGTTGCTGTTCTCACCAATGATCTACAATACGAGTTTACCTATAAAATCAGCCTCTTACCTCAAGAACTGGACCGAAAAATCGCTGATTTTAATCACTTTCTTAATAACATCCGAAAACTCGACCAAACAGTCATTCATCTACAACTCATTAATGATCCTGACGATCCCACAGTGCAACGACGCTATAAAAATCGTGAAGCCGGTATTCCCGCCATCGCAGGCAGACCTGAAAACCAAATTATTGATGCTATTTATCATCCTTCGGATCTGATAATTGTAAAAGGAAGAGACAGCGGTTTCTTTAATAATAATCTTGACGAAACGTTGCAGCAGCTGGGGGTAAAAACCGTCATAGTGACGGGTTTGCAAACACATGTTTGTGTGCAAACAACGGCCGCAGATGCTTTTTTCCGCGGATATAATGTCTGGATTCCTAATGATTGCGTTTTCGCCCCCTCAGCAGAGGATACCGCACGGGCTTTAGAGTGGCTTGCGGATTACTGCGCGACAGTTGCGCCATCCGCTGAAATTCTTTCCCTGTTGGAGAGATATAACGATCTTCCGGAACGCGGTGAAAGGAGTGCCTCATGAATAGGCATCCTACGCAAGTAGAGAGACCCATTGAGAAGATAGTGCTGGATCATGGTACAGGCGCCCGTCTCAGCCGCGAACTGGTCGAGAAGATCGCAGCAATTCTTGGTGACACCTACCTGGGAACAATGGAGGATAGTGCCTTACTTACGCTACCCTGCCAACATATTGCCTTCACAACGGACTCTTTTGTTGTTACTCCCTTTATTTTTGGCAACGGCGATATCGGTAAAATTGCCGTTTGCGGTACCGTCAACGATCTTGCCGTGAGTGGAGCACGCCCACTCTACTTGACGCTCAGTCTCATTATTGAGGCTGGAATGTTGATGTCTGATTTTGACACCATTATTAAGTCGGTACGTGATACGGCTATTGCTGCAGGGATCAAGATCGTTGCTGGCGATACCAAAGTTGTCGGTAAGGGGGAGGCCGACCGGATCTTCATCAACACCGCCGGCGTAGGTGTTATTGAAAACAACGTCTTTTCTATTAAAAACGTGCGTCCTGGACAGAAAATTATACTGAGTGGCTATATTGGCAACCATTCAATTCACCTGTTATCCATGCGTGAAGGACTTGGATTCGAAAGGAATATTCTTAGCGACTGCGCCCCTCTTAACCATCTGATCCAGCGGCTCGTTGATTCCATTCCTGCAGGAAAAATAGCTTCGATGAGGGACGTGACGCGTGGAGGCCTCTCCGCCGTCCTCCATGAACACGCCCGTGCCGCAAATCACGAGATTCGCTGTGACCGTCGCGCATTACCGATCCAACCTGAAGCGGCTATGGCCGCAGATATGCTGGGCGTGGATGTCATCAATCTTGCCAATGAAGGGTGCCTTTGTCTGTTTGTCGAACCTGACATCGCAGAAAAAATCCTCATGCTACTGCAGGCACACCCACTCGGACAAAAAGCAGCGATCGTTGGCGAAGTCATGCCAGTTCCTGAGGCGAAAGTGTGCATGATTGAACCGGATGGGACCCTGACGACTATAGAGGAGCTATATGGTGCCGAATTACCACGACTCTGCTGAGCAATCCAACGCGAGAGAAACCCGGCGTTATCGCATCTGCGGTATTGTACAAGGGGTGGGGTTCCGTCCTTTTGTTCACCGGCTGGCGCGAACTTTTGACGCCACAGGCTGGGTACTTAATGACTCAGAGGGAGTGCTGCTTGAGCTACAAGCAACACCGGTAAATATTTCCTGCATAATGGATGAGCTGGTATTGAGTCCACCGCCGCTGGCCAGAATTAGCAGCATTAAAGAGGTAGAAGCAGAAGATCCTGGCCAGTGCTATGAGGCATTCACTATTCGTAAGAGCCGCCAGCTAACGAATATGGACACCATTATTCCCCCCGACTCTAACGTCTGTCAGGATTGCCTTAACGAAATGCGCGATCCAAACAACTCCCGCTATCGTTACGCGTTTATTAACTGTACGAACTGTGGGCCGCGTTACTCCATTATAAAAGCGATGCCTTACGATCGCACCCAGACGACAATGCGCATTTTCGCTATGTGTCCGGCCTGTAAACGTGAATATAATGACATTGAGAGTCGCCGCTATCATGCACAGCCTAATGCCTGTTCCGTATGTGGCCCTAAGCTGCAACTGGTCTCGCAGAAGGGAACGCCAATCAATACCCATGATATCGTCAGATTTGCCATAGCAAAATTGCGTGAAGGGGCAATTCTCGCCATTAAGAGTCTGGGAGGTTTTCACCTTGTTGTTGACGGCAATAATGAGAACGCCGTAAAGATGTTGAGAATACGTAAACGCAGAGATGCGAAGCCTTTTGCCGTTATGGTGGCTGACATTGAGCAGGCTTTACGCATTGCCGATATTAGCCTTCATGAAAAAGCACTGCTGGAGAGCGTGGAACGCCCCATCGTACTACTACGCAAACGCCAGCCTGGACTTCCTGAGGCCATCGCTCCGCATAACCCCAATATCGGGATCATGTTACCCTCCACGCCTCTGCAATATTTGATGCTGGAGGATCCCAGCCTGTCCGCACTGGTCATGACCAGCGGCAATATTTCAGGTCATCCCATCGTCTTTAATAATGCCCAGGCGCTCGAGCAGCTCGGTGGTATAGCCGACTACTTTATTCTTAACGATCGTGATATTCATACGCGCATAGATGACTCCGTCGTTCGCGTCATGGCGCATCGTGATACGGAAAAATGTACTCACCTATATCTTCGCCGCTCCCGTGGCTATGCTCCCTATCCTATCCACCTTGCCTATGATGTGGGCACGATCGTTGCGCTTGGAGCTGAGTTAAAAACCACCGTCAGTATTGCTAAAGGCAATAAGGTATTCATGAGCCAGCATATTGGCGATCTCAAAAATGATCTTACCGCTACATCGCATATCGACTGTATCAATCATCTGCAAAAGCTGCTTGGTATTGAGGCCTCGACGTTAGCCTGCGATCTTCACCCTGCATTTCGCTCAACGCGGAGCGCAATGAACCAATCGCAGCGTCGTGTTATTCAGGTCCAGCATCATCATGCCCATATGGCTTCCTGCATGGCTGATAATGGGCTATCCGGAAAGACTATTGGCGTAATATTTGACGGCACGGGTTATGGCATCGACGGGACTATTTGGGGAGGCGAATTTCTTATCGGAGATACGAGAAGCGTCGATCGCGCGGCGCACCTTCGTCATATAGCCCTACCGGGAGGGGATAACGCGATCAAAGAGCCTGTCCGGGTGGCTATTTCATTATTAACCGAGATCTATGGTGAATCCCTTCCCGAATACCCTCTTCCCGGCTTAAGAAGTTTATCATTCGAACAACGAGCAATATACGCAAAGATGGCAGCAAGGAAATTCAATGCGCCTGTAACCAGCAGTATGGGCAGGCTTTTCGATGGAGTCTCCGCATTGATGGGCGTCTGCACGCATATTGAATATGAAGCGCAGGCAGCCATTGAACTGGAAGCACTGCTGCAACGCGATCTTAAGATGGGACAGCCCTTTAGCGTTGACATTGTGGAACGTAATGGCTGTTACGAAATAGATTATCGCCCAATGATAAATGAGCTGGTTTTGGCTCTAATGTCAGTCCGTCCGGACCTGGCTGAACTGAGCCGGCGCTTTCATTCCACCATTGTAGAGACGATCACAGCTGTCTGTATGCAACTGTCAACACGCTCAAATACCAGGCAGATTGTTCTAAGCGGAGGGGTATTCTGTAATGAATTCCTGCTTATCAATGCCATGGAGAGATTGAACGCCGCCGGGCTGGATCCTTACTGCCATCAACGCGTTCCCACCAATGATGGCGGTATTTCATTGGGGCAAGTTGTCGTAGCCTCAAGTCTGGTTGGAACATACGATACGCATAACAAGGAAATCGCCCATGTCTAATTATATCCCCTGTGCAGCAGCCGTACTGTTTGATATGGACGGCGTTCTTATCGATTCAAATGCGGTAATAGAGAGAGCCTGGCGTGAAGCAGCGGAGATGTTTGGCAAGATGATATCTGCAGACGATATTGTCAAACATATTCATGGGCAGCCTGGTCCGCATACTATCCAGGCGCTGTTTAGCGACCTGTCGCTGAAGGATCGAGAAAGGGTACAGGCGCATATTATTCATGTTGAAAATACGGCGGACTACGAACCGATCCCTGGTGTAGCGCAGTTGATTACCGCCCTGGATGCAGCAAGAATCAAGGTTGGCATTGTGACCAGCGGCTGGAGAGAGAAAATTGATCGGGTAACGGCCATGCTCGGCGTTCAGGCCTGCATCTCTGTCGTTGTCGAACGTGACGATGTGGCGCGAGGTAAGCCGTTCCCCGATCCCTATCTTCTCGCTGCCGAACGACTGGCTATGCCCGCCGGGAAAACGGTTGTGTTTGAAGACTCAAGAAGCGGCGTGACCTCAGCTGTTGCAGCGGGTGCTTTTTGCGTTGGCATTGGGGGAGTTGAACTGGTGGCGTGCGGTGCCAGACTTACGATCCCCGATTTCACCAGGGTTGAAGTCATCCCACGACTGGACGGAAACGCCGCAGTTTCGTTTTACCCAGGTTGTATAGTAGTAATGGAGACAGCTGACATACTATAGGGAAATCAAAACAGCATAAAGCAAAAAGCCCGCTAAAAAGCGGGCTTCTTTAATTTGGCTCCTCTGACTGGACTCGAACCAGTGACATACGGATTAACAGTCCGCCGTTCTACCGACTGAACTACAGAGGAATCGTGTGAACGGGGCGAATATTAACGACGAGGCGTGGCCTTGTCAAAGGGTGATTTAAAAAAATCGACCGATTGCCCAATAATTCCCCAAGTGGCACAATAATCCGTTCTGCCCGCCTGGTTACTGTCCATCCAGCCGCTTAACCCGCGGGTACTTCCACAGCCAGCGACCGCTGACCATACGCCAGTAAAAGAACACCCCGCGCACCGCCCAGTCGAGGAACATCCCCAGCCAGACGCCGACCACGCCCATACCCAGCACAACGCCCAATGTATAGCCTGCCACCACGCGGCAGCCCCACATGCCGAGCATAGACACCCACATCGCGAAGCGCGCGTCACGAGCCCCCTTCTGCCCCGCCGGCAGCACCCACGATGCCGCCCAGATAGGCATAAAGGCCGCGTTAAGCCAAAGCAGAACTTTTACAACCTCCTGCACATCCTGTTCCGGGGTATAGAACGAGGCCAGCAGGCCGGCAAACGGCGCGCTAAACCAGGCAATAGCGGTCAGGCCGATCGTCGATAGCCAGAAAACATGGCGCAGCTGGCGCTCGGCCTGGCCAATCTGCCCTTTACCCAGCCGCCTGCCGGTAATGATCGTTGAGGCGGAGCCCAGCGCGTTCCCCGGCAGGTTGATCAGCGCCGCCACGGAGAAGGCAATAAAGTTACCGGCGATGACGTTGGTCCCCATTCCGGCCACGAAAATCTGCGTCAGCAGCTTGCCGCTGTTAAAGAGTACCGACTCAATGCTTGCCGGGACGCCAATACCCATCACTTCCCAGACGATGGCAAAGTTCAGCGGCTTAAAGTAGCTTTTAAGCGTGATGCGCAGCGCCGGGTTAAAGCCGATCATCAGCACCCAAATAATCGCCACCGCGCCGATGTAGCGAGAGATCGTCAGGCCCAGCCCGGCACCGGCAAAGCCTAGCCCCGGCCAGGAGAAGACACCGTAGATCAGCGCGCTGCTGATAATGATATTGAGAATGTTCATGCCGCCATTAATCATCAGCGGAATTTTGGTATTCCCGGCCCCACGCAGCGCCCCGCTGCCAATAAGCGCAATCGCTGCCGCCGGATAGCTAAGCACCGTCAGTTCCAGATAGGTCAGCGCTAGCGCTTTAACCTGCGGGGTCGCCTCCCCTGCAACGACATCAATAATCTGCGCGCCAAAGTAGTGGATCACCGCCGCCAGCACGGCGGCAAAGAGGGTCATGATCACCAGCGACTGCCGCGCAGCTGCTCTTGCGCGCCGTCGGTCGCGTTTGCCCAGGCTGAAGGCGACCACGACGGTGGTCCCCAGATCGATCGCGGCAAAAAAGGCCATCACCACCATATTAAAGCTATCCGCCAGGCCGACACCGGCCATCGCCTCTTTACCTAACCAGCTGACCAGAAAGGTGCTAAGCACTCCCATCAGCAGTACGCAGGTGTTCTCCAGAAAGATGGGTACCGCCAGCGGGGTGATCTCACGCCAGAAGAGAACGCGATAACTTTTGCGTTTTTTATACCAGGACGTGCGTACGACGGCCTGTCGTAGAGCGGCATTGACGTTCAAAATGGACCTTAGCGAGAGTGCGAGAGAGAGAAAGTTGAAACCTCATTTCAAATGATGAGGGAGAAATGCCGATCCTGCAAAGTATTTTGCGGCTATTTTGTTGCCAAAAACATCAGAGTGGCGAGAGAAGCAGCAGACGAACCTCATTGATTCAAATGACGTTTGACAAAATTTTTTTAGCCGCTAATATTCGCTGCGTTCACACGATTCCTCTGTAGTTCAGTCGGTAGAACGGCGGACTGTTAATCCGTATGTCACTGGTTCGAGTCCAGTCAGAGGAGCCAAATTAAAGAAGCCCGCTTTTTAGCGGGCTTTTTGCTTTTTTCTATCCTCAGAGTTTGTCTCTTCACACCAGCAGACTGCGCAGCGATATTAAGCCCTTTTTCAGCCACGCTGTTGTGCCTCGCTGAGCGCTTCGCTTATGCTAGGCAGCATCAATTTGATCTATTGCTAAAAATCACAGGAAAACGGATGAGTATCACGATTCGTCAGGCCCGCCCGACAGATGCAAACACTATCTACACCATGATCTATGAGCTGGCAGTATATGAAAAAGCGCCGGAAGAGGTGGTGACCACACCTGAAGAGATCGGCGAAACGTTGTTTGGCCCGGAGAGTAAAACCGAAGCCCTAATCTGTGAGATTGATGGTGAGGCGGTGGGCTATGCCGTTTTCTTCACCAGCTACTCGACATGGCTCGGCCGAAACGGTATTTATCTGGAAGATCTCTACGTTTCACCCAAATTCCGTGGTAGAGGCGCAGGAAAAACAGTGCTGAAGCATATTGCCCAGTGTGCAGTTGCCCGCCAGTGTGGCCGTCTTGAGTGGAGCGTGCTCGACTGGAACAAACCCTCTATCGATTTTTACCTCAGCACCGGCGCGCTTCCGCAGAGCGAGTGGGTACGCTACCGCCTCGATGGCGATGCGCTGCTTAAGTTTGCTGAAGCGTAAATCAGATATCACCCCCCTATTTTTAGGCTCAGCGCTGCACCCAACGGCGGCTGGGCTGTTTTAAGTCAATGCTTGCCCGCGACAATACCAGAACTAACGGTTGAAAGCTCAACGGGACACTCATGGTATTTACGTTAGCGCTTATTTAATGATGCCAGGTGTTGCTGTGCAGCTATTCATCGAGCCAGGGCAGCATAATCTCATCTGCTGTTTGATTCTGCACAAAATGAGTTAGATAGCTATTAACGACTCCCGTAAAAGTGGGGTTACCTGTCTGACTGGCTTCGATGCCCCTTTATCATAAGCGCAAGATCGCCATCGGCAGAAAATAGTGCGATGCAGAAAACAATATTGATAACGGCCTGTGCCAGCTCAGCCAGTTTGAAATACCCTTGAAAAACCCAGACGATGAGCGCACTACAGGCCACGGCTAAAGTCCATGCTGCCCATGAGTAGGCCGGATGCTGAGGTGACCGAGTCGCATAGATAAAAACAATCTTCGCGATTATCATCCCTGCCACAAGGATATTAATTATATAACTATAATAAAGCATATTATTTTTTACCTTTTACAAAACCGCGATCGAAAATTGATCCCATCTTTTTCGGACGGGTGCTTAAATACATGAGTAATCGTACCGCTGCTGCGGCACCTATCACGGCACCAACTCCAGGCGGAACATCAAGCGCTAACCCTAATAGCTTACCACTCAGCAGGGATAATAGCTGCGCACAAAAACCTGAGCAGGTAAGGCCAACGATCATAGATGCGGCAAACAGTAAAATACGCGCCCAGACAGCAAAGTCGATCGCCGAGACCACAAATATAATGCTACCAGCAAAAGCAGCTATAAAAGTATCTGCGTCATGGCCAATAATAGTTGAGAGAGCCATAATTATTGAGACCTGTGATGGCGTTGGGCCATTAGTAATTATAAATAAGTTATTATTGCATTATCTTAACCCTGCCCTTCCTTAGGCTGACAAAGCCAATGATATTGCTATTGCGGCCGTATAGTGCTCATAAAAAGAGCAAAGTTAATCCAAAAGTAATCATCTTCCTGCTCATTTTTAATGTTTATTGTTCGATAACAATGGACATATCAATAACATTACAATTATAAAGCAATACGGTTTTGGATGAGCGAACGATGTTTTGACACTACTCTTATAGCCTCACAGGAGATTGCCGAATGGGCGTATTACTTGCTAAGAAAATGAAATATTTTATGGTTACGATGGAGGAGCGCAATTTTGCTAAAGCAGCTGAAGCCCTTTGCATAACACGTTCTCCCCTGAGCAAGGCAATTTTTGAACTTGAAGACTACCTTGGAGGCAAGCTGTTCAACCGCACCTACAACAGTCTTGAACCAACGGACCTTGCCGTTGAATATTATCAGAAGTGTAAGCCTATTTACGAAATGATACTGGCCCTTGAAAACGAATGCCGCTCGGGTAGCAATGAAAGTCCGCTAACGCTGCTGTTTGATATTAGCATGCCAGAACTACTCTACCAACAGATTATCATGGCGTTGAAAAGTGAAAACATTTCTTTTAATTGTGAACGTTATGTTGTCAACTTGAATGACATTGATGAAATAGCACGCAAAAATACGCTTGTTATATCATTGAGGGAGATTAGCCCTAATGCCAGCTGTGAAGTTGATAGATGGCAGGGAGATGAGTTAGTCATCTGCATGTCTGACAATTACCTGTCTAATCACAATAAAACCGGTATTTTTATCTGGAAAGATCGCTCAACTTCCTATCTTCAACGCAGCTTTTATCTTCTGGCTAAAGATCATATGCCTGACATCACGTTTATTGAACACAATTTCAACCTTACAGGGTTGCTATATAATGTACGTACGGGAAAAGGGTGTTCATTTCTGACCAGGAAAATGGCCACCATGTTTAAAGTCGACGGCGTCATCTGTTTACCCATAAAAGATCGCCGACCAATTATTTATTTGTATCATGGCAACAATAAGAAAAGCACTCACTATATCGCTCAAATCAAAAGAGTCATAAATATTTTCATTTAGGAATATCTGCTTGTTCATACATATGAAGCGAGTAGCCCACTCGCTTCGGTAAAATCTAAAAAATACGCATCATTGAATATTAGTTGCTACGCCTATCCCAATGCGCTGGGATGTTACGAATATCCACATGGGTAAATGTATCATAGCGGCCAATTGAACATGCACTGTGCACTCTCTCCAGATATTCCGCCACGGCGTCAGGCGATATATTCATGACTTTAATATCAGCAGCCATCCCTTTAGTATGTTGACTCTTTTTAGCCCCACCTATTTTTTGGTTATAATCCGGACAACGGCACGCTGAATTTATCACTACCGGCATAGTAAAATAGCAGCGAACATCTTCAAGTATCTCATTGAGTCTCTTATCAACTGCGGCAAATCCGCAACCGCAGTGGCAAGCAAACTCCCGACGATCGAAATGCGTAGATATATCTCCCATAGACTCTCCAGGTGTAGACTACGTTAATGAGGGGTGTAAGTCAGACTAACCGTTAATAAATATTAAATATTGAACAGGCTTAAAAATGCTGAAAAGTAAAAACAGGAGCGCAAAAAAAAGACAGTTTAGTTGCAGGGTCAGTGGACAGGGCGGGATTTTGTCAATATGTGAATACTTAACACCTTGGTCACACTTCGTTGTGAAACTGCCCATAACCTTTTTGAAACGCTGTTTTCATTTTCCTTTTGCTCTCTTTTCAGCGTATAATAGGTGTCTGGTCGCTATTGAATGGTTTCAGCTCATTGAACTGTAAAATTCAACTATCACATCGCATACTCCCGTTTTGGGCTGGAACTCAAGCACACATTACTCTGCACGCTCTTTTGATGTCACCTATCCTTACGCTGTGGCATCGCAGCTTTCGCAACACAGGTTTGACTCCGCGGTGGTGCGCCCCCGGAGCACTATTCTCCTATCCTTCACAACTTAAAGACTAAGACTGTCATGAAAAAGACCAAAATTGTTTGCACCATCGGCCCGAAAACCGAATCCGAAGAGATGTTAACCAAGATGCTGGACGCCGGCATGAACGTCATGCGTCTCAACTTCTCTCACGGTGACTATGCAGAACACGGTCAGCGCATCCAGAACCTGCGCAACGTAATGAGCAAAACCGGTAAAAAAGCCGCGATTTTGCTGGATACCAAAGGGCCGGAAATTCGTACCATTAAACTGGAAGGCGGTAACGACGTCTCCCTGAAAGCGGGCCAGACCTTCACCTTCACCACCGATAAATCCGTTGTTGGTAACAGCGATATCGTTGCTGTGACCTATGAAGGTTTCACCACTGACCTCGCGGTTGGCAACACCGTGCTGGTTGACGATGGCCTGATCGGTATGGAAGTGACCGCTATCGAAGGCAACAACGTTGTTTGTAAAGTGCTGAACAACGGCGACCTCGGCGAAAACAAAGGCGTTAACCTGCCGGGCGTCTCTATCGCCCTGCCTGCCCTTGCGGAAAAAGACAAACAGGATCTGATCTTCGGTTGCGAGCAAGGCGTTGACTTTGTTGCAGCGTCCTTTATCCGTAAACGTTCCGACGTAGTTGAAATTCGTGAGCACCTGAAGGCGCACGGCGGCGAAAACATTCAGATCATCTCCAAGATTGAAAACCAGGAAGGTCTGAACAACTTCGACGAAATCCTCGAAGCCTCTGACGGCATCATGGTTGCCCGTGGCGACCTGGGCGTTGAGATCCCGGTTGAAGAGGTGATCTTCGCCCAGAAAATGATGATCGAAAAATGTATCCGTGCACGTAAAGTGGTGATCACCGCCACCCAGATGCTGGATTCCATGATCAAGAACCCGCGTCCGACTCGCGCTGAAGCTGGCGACGTCGCCAACGCCATCCTCGACGGTACCGATGCTGTGATGCTCTCCGGTGAGTCGGCTAAGGGTAAGTACCCGCTGGAAGCAGTGACCATCATGGCGACCATCTGTGAGCGTACAGACCGCGTGATGACCAGCCGTCTGGACTTCAACAACGACAGCCGCAAGCTGCGTATCACCGAAGCCGTTTGCCGTGGTGCGGTAGAAACCGCTGAAAAACTGGAAGCACCGCTGATCGTGGTCGCAACCCAGGGTGGTAAATCTGCCCGCGCGGTACGTAAATACTTCCCGGATGCCACCATTCTGGCGCTGACCACTAACGAACTGACCGCTCGTCAGCTGGTGCTGAGCAAAGGCGTTGTCGCGCAGCTGGTGAACGAGATCGCCTCTACGGATGATTTCTACCTGCAGGGTAAAGAGATCGCCCTGGCGAGCGGCCTGGCGCAGAAAGGCGACGTGGTTGTAATGGTTTCCGGTGCGCTGGTTCCGAGCGGTACAACTAATACAGCATCTGTGCATGTACTGTAATTATTAACAGCTCTATTAATTTGCACTAAAAGCGCCTTCCGGGCGCTTTTTTTATTCCCCCACAGACCCTCTCATTAGGAATGCAAATCGGATTAGACTATTTAACGTCGTATTTCATAAGATATATCCGATGAAAATGGTCTGTTTTCACACAGCTTTTTTACCATTTTCGCCAAAGTCGGTGCATCTTTGAGCGAACGATCAAATTTAGGTGTATTCCCAGCAAAAAAATATTCTCAACATAAAAAAGTTTGTGTAATACTTGTAACGCTACATGGAGATTAACTCAATCTAGAGGGTATTAATAATGAATCGTACTAAACTGGTACTGGGCGCGGTAATCCTGGGTTCTACTCTGCTGGCAGGTTGCTCCAGCAACGCTAAAATCGACCAGCTGTCTTCTGACGTTCAGACTCTGAACGCTAAAGTTGACCAGCTGAGCAACGACGTGAACGCAATCCGTTCTGACGTTCAGGCTGCTAAAGACGACGCAGCTCGCGCTAACCAGCGTCTGGACAACCAGGCTCACTCTTACCGTAAGTAAGAGTTCCTGTAATAAAATGGCGCACAGTGTGCGCCATTTTTTTTGCCTGTCATTCAGTCGCCTTCTGACTACTGTGTCATTGTTACTCCCGCCCCTTCGCTCTCTGCTCCGGTCACTGACGGCGTCTGGCTATTGTGTGCTGACAGCACCGCCGCCGGGCCAGATGCGCCCTTTGCAACCGGTACGTTCACCGGATACCCTGCACGCCGCAGCATGGCTTTATCAACTGTGGATTGATCGCCTCCCGCCTGACGAATAGCGTCACTAAAGGTCGCTGTCAGAGTGATTGGCACGGTTTGCGTGTTCTCCTCTGGCTGCTGCGAGAGCGGGCGATGCACCTCAATATACTGCTTGCCGTCAGGCTCAACGGAGTACTTCACCGGCTCATTGATAATACGTACCGGCATGCCCGTAGAGGCTTGAGAGAAGAGCGCCTGGATATCGGGTGCAGCCATACGGATACAGCCAGAGCTGACGCGTAGCCCAACGCTGTCAGGCGCGCTGGTACCATGGATCAGGTACTCACCCCTTCCCTCTGCCAAACGCAGCGCAAAGCGTCCCAGCGGGTTATTTGGCCCGGCAGGGACTACGGCGGGTAGTGTAATGCCTTTGGCAAGCGAGCGCGCCCGTATGCCCGCAGGTGGTGTCCAGGTAGGGTTGGGTATCTTCTGGCTTATCCTGGTCAGCGTGACGGGTGTTTCAAGCCCCTGCTGGCCGATGCCGATAGGGTAAACCTGGACGCTGTTTTCACCCGGCGGATAGAAATAGAGCCGTAGTTCGGCCAGATTGACCACTATCCCCTCCCGAGGCGTATCCGGCAGCAGCATCTGCGTAGGGATGGTCATCACCGTGCCAGGCCTTGGTACAGGCGCGATAGTGTTGTTAGCTTCAATAAGTAACATCGCAGGCGTGTCGAAGTGACGACCGATCGCCTGAAGATTACGATCCTGAGGCTGCACGGTATAGGTCTGGTTTTGACCGATAAGACGGCTACCCGGCGGCGGCAGTAAATAGTCTGCTGCCTGGGCAGTTTGAATAGCGCTAAATGCGCTGATAATGCTCACTGTTATTAGAGACGCGCGTTTCATACAGAGTTTCCCGTATTCACTGGCCCAGCGCCAGAAAGCTGAAAATTACGCGAGGAGAAAAGTCACCTCGCGTAACAGGATGAAAGCTATAAAAACAGTTTAGCTAATGTTGGCGGCTTTGTTACGAATTGCGCGGATCATCGCTTCCAGTCCCTGGGAGCGTGAGGGGGTCAAATGCTGGGCAAGGGCCATTTTTTCAAACCACGGGCGGACGTCAAAAGCGACAATATCCTGCGCCGTCATCTGCTGATAGAGAATAAAGACGACGGCAATCAGGCCTTTTACAATGGCCGCGTCGCTATCGCCCTGTAGTTCAATAATGCCGCTCTCATTTTGCTGCATTACGATCCAGACCTGGCTCTGACAGCCCTGAATCGTGTTTTCTGCGCTGTGCGCCTGCTCGCTCAAGGCAGGCAGACGCTGGCCCAGCTCGATAATATACAGATACTTCTCTTCCCAGTTAGCGCAGCGCGTAAAGTTACGCAGCAGCCGCTCTTTATCGGGTAATTCAGCCATAACCGCTCCTTTGTTAGCCCAGCAGCTGATGAATGCGTTTCAGCCCGGCTACCAGACGATCCACCTCTTCCTGCGTATTGTAAATAGCCAGCGATGCACGACACATGGCTGGTACGTTATAAAACGCCATCAGCGGCATCGCGCAGTGATGACCGGTACGCACCGCCACGCCGTAATTATCGAGAAAGCTCCCGACGTCATAGGCGTGATGCTTACCTAAATTGAACGCAATGACGCCCTGACGCTGCGCGGGACCGTACAGAGTGATATCAGGCACGGTGGCCATCTCAGCCAGCGCATACCTCATTAGAGATTGCTCGTAAGCCTGGATGTTATCGAGACCCAGCGTGCTAACGTACTCGATGGCTGCACCAAGAGCGATAATCCCCCCGGTATTCGGCGTACCGGCCTCAAAGCGCCACGGCGCGCGGGCATAGGTCGTGCCGTCGGTCAGGCTGACGGTCGCGATCATTGACCCGCCCCCTTCCCACGGCGGCATAGCCTGAAGGATATCCTCTTTGACATACAGAATGCCGATACCGGTAGGCCCATAGAGCTTATGCGCGGAAAAGGCATAGAAGTCGCAGTCCAGCGCCTGGACATCAACGGTATGGTGGATCACCGCCTGAGCACCGTCCACCAGCACCTTAGCACCATGCTGGTGAGCAAGCGCAGTCATCTCGGCGATGGGGTTTTCTGTGCCCAGCACGTTAGACACCTGGGTAATTGCCAACAGGCGGGTGCGATCGTCAAGCAGCTCGCGCCAGACGTCCAGCTGCAGCGTCCCGTCGGGATTGAGCGGGATCACCCGTAGCTCAGCACCGGTACGCTCACACAGCATCTGCCACGGCACGATATTGGCATGGTGCTCCATCATCGTAATGATGATGTTGTCCCCGGCGCGGATCTGGCTGCTGCCCCAGCTGTTAGCCACAAGGTTAATCGCTTCGGTGGTGCCGCGGACAAAGACGAGCTCCTCTGCTGACCGGGCATTAAGGAA
The DNA here is from genome assembly GCF_024656065.1 of Pseudescherichia sp. L3. Classification (NCBI taxonomy): domain Bacteria; kingdom Pseudomonadati; phylum Pseudomonadota; class Gammaproteobacteria; order Enterobacterales; family Enterobacteriaceae; genus Pseudescherichia; species Pseudescherichia sp. L3. The sequence continues at coordinate 1,015,810 of NZ_JANKYC010000001.1, read as the reverse complement.
ACCGGCCGCCTGGGCGCGTACGTTCTCCATCCGCTGCGTTGCCTCCGCGCTCAGAGTATGGATCCCCCGATGCACAGCCGCATAACCGTGACGATAGAACTCGGCCTCGGCGTCGATAACCTGATTGGGTTTCTGCGCGCTGGCAGCGCTGTCCAGATACGCCAGCGGCACGCCATTCACTTCACGCGACAGGACGGGGAAATCTGCCCGCACATCGCTCACGGAATAACTCATGCGTTGCCCCCTGCAAGGCGCTGACCAATACGGCTCAACACCTGCTGCTTAAGCGCCTCGTCACTGATGGCTTCCGTCAGTTCAGCGGCAAAGGCGTAGATAATCATCTGCTGCGCGGCCTGTTGCTCAATGCCGCGTGAGCGCAGGTAAAACATCTGTTCATCATCAATGCGGCCAACGGTTGCACCGTGGCTACACTTCACGTCGTCGGCATAGATCTCCAGCTGTGGCTTGGTATCGACCTCCGACAGCCGGCCCAGCAGCAGATTATTATTGGTCATCTGCCCGTCGGTTTTGATGGCGTGCTGAGCCACGTTGATCATGCCGTTAAACACCGCGCGTCCTTTGTCACTAACGATAGTTTTGTGCAGCTGGCGGCTGTTACAGAAGCCTTTGTTGTGCTCAAGCCAGGTACGGGTATCACATACCTCGTTATTCACTGGCATCACCAGGCTATTGATGCGCAGAGTGCTATTTTCACCGTTAAGCTGGGTGCTGGTATGGTGGCGCAGCACGGCCCCGCCGAGCAGAAAACTGTGGCTCCAGGCAGCGGCATCGGCGGCCATAAAGAGATCGTTATGGGCAAAGTGGTAACTACCCGCGTTCTCAAACGCCAGCTTCACATGGTGCAGCTGCGCGTTGGCCCCGACATTCATCGTCAGGCGTGAGCCGGTAAAATGTCCCCGATCGTTGAGGCTGGCGTAGTGCTCATAGAGGGTGGCCTCAGCGCTCTCTGCCAGTTCAATATGGTGCCGGTAGTGGACAGTATTCATTTCGTCCCCGTCCAGCCCCTGAGTAATGTGCATCAACAGCAGCGGTTTAGAGGGCCGTTGGTTACGCGCCACGTGAATATGCGTCACGCTCGTTGACAGACTTTCAGTGAGATGTAAAAACACCTCTGGCTGCACCGGCGCGGGCAATGCGCTGCGCTCATCGTTGATCGATACGCTATACCCGCTGCCGTCGAGGCTGTCGCTAAGGTCAGCATCAAACTGTCCGTCGACGAATACCAGGCGCAGCGCATCTATCGGCAGCGCCAGGGCATCGCGCTGCTCTGCGCTAACGTGGCTGCTTTTCGCGACAAACTGGTGCTTCAACAGACCGTCGAGGGCCGTATATTTCCAGTCCTCATGTTTGCGCGTCGGCAGGCCAAGACGCAGCATCTGCTGCAGGTGCTGTTGGGCCTGCTCAGAACGGTTCCCGCCCTGAGCTTCAAACAGATGATGCCACTGCTGCAGCGCGTTACTGCTGTTCTGTAAGCCAGCCATAGCCCTGCTCCTCCAGCTGTTTGACCAGCGTAAAATCGCCTGATTTCACAATGCGGCCCTGATAAAGGACATGCACGTAATCCGGTTTGATGTAGTCAAGGATGCGCTGGTAGTGCGTCACGATGATAAAGGCGCGCTTGTCGTCGCGCAGGGAGTTCACACCCTCAGCGACAATCTTCAGCGCATCAATGTCCAGGCCGGAGTCCGTTTCATCAAGAATGCACAGCTCAGGCTCAAGCACCGCCATCTGCAAAATGTCATTGCGCTTCTTTTCACCGCCGGAGAAGCCAACGTTGACCGAACGCGTGAGCAGATCTTCCGGCATCTTCAGCAGCTTGATCTTCTCTTCCATCAGATCCTGGAAGTCGAAACGGTCCAGCTCCTCCTGACCCCGGTGCTTGCGCACGGCGTTAAGGGCTGTCTGCAGGAAGAACTGATTGCTGACGCCGGGGATCTCCACCGGATACTGAAACGCCATAAAGACGCCCTCGCCAGCGCGCTCCTCGGGATCCAGCTCCAGCAGGTCTTTACCTTTAAACTCAACGCTGCCGCCGGTGACTTCATAATCTTCCCGCCCGGCCAGGGTCGCCGACAGCGTACTTTTACCGGAGCCGTTGGGTCCCATAATGGCATGTACCTCGCCGGGCCGAACCTCGAGGCTCAGACCGCGCAGGATCTCTTTATCTTCAACGGATACCTGTAAATCTTTAATACTTAACATAGGGATTCCCTTATTCCTTAACCGACGCTGTGTTCAAGGCTAATTGCCAGCAGTTTTTGTGCTTCTACGGCAAACTCCAGCGGCAGCTCGGAGAAGACATCTTTACAGAAGCCGTTAACAATCATGGATATCGCATCCTCTTCGCTAATGCCGCGCTGCAGGCAGTAGAAGAGCTGATCCTCACCAATGCGCGAGGTGGTCGCCTCATGCTCTAGCTGAGCGCTGTTGTTGCGGCATTCCACATAGGGGAAGGTGTGCGCCCCACAGTCAGGTCCAATCAGCATTGAGTCACACTGGGTAAAGTTACGTGCGTTGGTGGCTGTCGGCATGATTTTCACCAGCCCACGATAGCTGTTCTGGCTTTGCCCCGCCGAGATCCCCTTCGAGATGATCGTCGACCTGGTGTTCTTACCAATGTGGATCATCTTGGTGCCGGTATCAGCCTGCTGGTGGCCGCTAGTCAGCGCCACGGAGTAGAATTCGCCGATAGAGTTATCGCCGCGCAGGATAACGCTGGGGTATTTCCAGGTGATCGCCGAGCCGGTTTCAGACTGCGTCCAGGACATTTTGCTGTTTTCACCTTCACACAGCGCACGCTTGGTCACGAAGTTCAGAATACCGCCGGTGTTGTTATCCCCCGGGAACCAGTTCTGCACGGTGGAGTATTTCACCTCCGCGTCTTTATGGATGATCACCTCGACTACCGCAGCATGTAGCTGATAGCTATCGCGCACCGGTGCCGAGCAGCCCTCAATATAGCTCACATAGCTACCCTCATCGGCTACCAGAATGGTACGCTCGAACTGACCCGTTTTCTCCGCATTGATACGGAAATAGGTTGAGAGCTCCATCGGGCAGTGCACGCCTTTCGGCACGTAGATGAAGGTGCCATCGGAGGCGACGGCCGCGTTCAGGGCGGCAAAGAAGTTATCGTTGCCGGGTACGACCGTACCGAGGTATTTCTTCACCAGCTCGGGGTGATCGTGGATAGCCTCACCGAAAGAGCAGAAGATAATCCCCTGCTCCGACAGTTTCTCCCGATAGGTTGTCGCCACCGAAACGGAGTCAAAGATGGCGTCCACCGCCACCTCGCGCCCTTCACGCACCGGTACACCCAGCTGATTAAACGCCTCTTCGACTTCATTGGTCAGGAAGGCATTCGCGCCGGTCTGCTGAACCGCACCCGGCTCAGACGCGCAGGTATCGTCGCAGTTGCCGCAAGAGGGCGCGGAGTAGTAGCTGTAATCCTGGTAGTTGAGCTTGTCATAGTGAGCCTTGAGCCAGTGTGGCTCCTCCATGGTCAGCCAGGCCCGAAACGCATTCAGGCGGAACTCAAGCATCCATTCAGGTTCATTTCGTTTGGCCGAAATAGCCCGCACCACATCTTCATTGATGCCGTGGGCCATCTCGTCGGTCTGTAACCGGGTAAAAAAGCCCTCTTTATAGTTAAGGGGGCCTGACCAGGTCTGGACATCGTCCATTGCTTCAGTTTTATGAGACTCAACATTACGAGACATAGTACCGCCTATACCCCAAAGCTTTCACCACAGCCGCATTCGTGCTGAGCTTTCGGATTATAAAATTTAAATATCTGGTTTAATCCTTCGCGCACATAGTCGACGGTGGTTCCATCAATAAACGGCATGGCCTGTAAGGGAACATACAGGTGTGCGCCGTCGCGCTCAAAGAGCAAATCGTCTTCCGCAGGTTCGGTCACGGTATCCAGTACATAGCCAAACCCTGCGCAGCCCGTCTGTTTGATGCCAAGACGTACGCCGCGCAGCTCGGGCTGCTTACTGGTCAGGGCGCGAATGTGCTCCGCCGCTGCAGGGGTCAGAATCAAACCCTGCCAGCCAGGATTGTTTGGATCGAAAGTCCCTGAATGCAATTCCATAGGTCTACCTCACATGATGACGTCAGCAGGACATAACGCTATGTTAGTGATAATGATTATCACTTCAACCTCTAATCCGCAGGGTTATTCGCGTTAAAGGCCCTTTTTGTACACTTCTATTAAGCATAGACGCTGCTGCCAGGCTTAACACGAAAGGATGCCAGCTAATAATAGATTGAATTTTATGCTTATTTTATAAAAAACGGCTAATGAAGAGTCAAATTTGAAACATGCATAGGTAATACCTATTTATGCGATTAGCGGTAAAAAAGTTGCCAGCCATGCAGCCATCTGGGCATTTAAGCGCTTAAAATAAAAAAATATAAACATTGCGCAATTAATTCCCGTGTGGCCTAATGCCTTCATCGGTTTGGAAAACAGACCTTATGAAAGCAGTTTTAGTAAAGCAGTCCTCAGTTCAAGTGTTATCTAAAGATACCCTTCTTCATGAGCCTCCTCCTAAGTGCCAAATAAGTCACTCTCTAAATACAGGCCATCATCGCCACGCTTAGTGGCTCATTAATTAAGGAAGTATCTATGTCTAATAAAATGACTGGTTTAGTAAAATGGTTTAACGCAGATAAAGGTTTTGGTTTCATCACCCCGAACGACGGCAGCAAAGATGTATTCGTACACTTCTCTGCTATCCAGGGTGATAACTACAAAACGCTTGATGAAGGCCAGCAAGTCTCCTTCACCATTGAAAATGGCGCTAAAGGCCCTGCGGCCGGCAACGTCACAGCGCTGTAATCTGCGCTGGTTATCAGCGCCGTTTACGACAGCGATGAAGGCGATAGCCTGAGCAGTTAAGCTCTGCTGATAATAAAAATAAACCCGCCCTGTGCGGGTTTTTTATTACCGTTAAAATGCCGCTAAAGCAAACATTTCAAAGCCTTCCTTAAATCAGCTTAATTTTAACCTCGTAACCTTCAAGACCCGTCATCGTTTCGTTAGCAACAAACTCAATCTCAGCCACTTCCTGTCCTGACTTTTTACGTAACTCAGCAATTTTTTTGGCAATGAGAGCCGCTATTTCCGCTTCGGCCTTTTGTTTCTGATCGTCAATGTTCATCCTAACCTCCTCTGATTTTTCTAAGCCACAAATGCACCAGCAGGATAACTGGCCTACAAAGGCTACATAACTAATTATAAATTATGGCTAAGATCCTTGCTGACGTTTAAGAATCTTCACAGTTATTGATGGGTTTTGCCTTGTCAGGGGGCTAATGCCACTAGCAGTGCGCAGGAATAGTTAAGCAATATTTAATCATTTATCGGTAAATGTTTAAAAAGGTGCTAAGGTAGAGATCACCTTCAACGGGCCGGAGGGGTTATCCCCAACATCAAATTTAAGTGTCCCGTCTGCAATGGCGCTAAGTTTCTCTTCACGACTTTTTGCCCCGACAAAAGCTGCCCTCAGGGAACCGTCTGTTCCGTTTGCGGACTACCATTCACTGTCAAAACGATCATCCCGAAAAGACGGCGATGGAACAAAGTAGCTTGATTCAGGCCTCATTAGAGGCCTGTTTAACGTTGGCGTTTAGCCAGGAATCAAAGATAGAGCGAGGCTTCGCCCATAGGGCGGGTTTTAAAGCGGCGATGGATCCACAGATACTGCTCGGGGGCGCGCATAATTTCCCGCTCGATCACCCGGTTCATATAGCTGGCGGCTTCAAACTCATTTTCTACCGGATAGTCGGTTAACGCCTTGCCGATATGCAGCTGGTAGCCGGAGCCATCCGGTTTACGAATCATCGTTACCGTCAGCATCGCCGAGCCTGAAAGGCGGGACAGCACATAGGTGCCGTTAGTCGTAGCGGCGTTAACGGAGAAGAACGGCGCAAAGGTGCTGCCTTTGCGGCCATAGTCCTGATCCGGCGCAAACCACACTGCTTCACCTTTTCGCAGCGCGCTGACCAGCCCCTTCAGGTTACGACGGTCGATCATCGATTTGTTCGAGCGCATACGTCCCCGGGTCTGCACCCACTCCATCACCGGGCTGTTGTGCTGGCGATAGGTGGCCATCATCGGCTGGCACAGCCCCATGACGCGACCGCCCAGCTCCAGCGACATAAAGTGCACGCCAACGACCATCACACCGTGGTGTTTAGTCTGGGCTTCAACCAGATTCTGATAGCCTTCCACGTCGAACCAGCGGCGTACGCGCTTGTCCGACCAGAACCAGGCCATACCGGTCTCGATCAGCCCCATGCCTAATGACATGAAGTTTCGGTTGATGAGCGTTTCGCGTAGAGCGGGCGTCATCTCAGGGAAACAGAGCTCAAGGTTGCGCTGGGCAATGCTTTCCCGCCGCTTTAAAAACGGACGCGCGATGCGGCCAAGGCCAGTACCGAAGCGGTGAAGGACAGGATAAGGCAGTTGAACCAGAAGCCACAGAATGGCAAGACCAAACCAGGTCAACCAGTGACGGGGATGAAGAAAAGCGAGTTTAAATGAAGCGATCATAACGTTGTTACCTTTTAAGCTTATAATAAGTAGCGCTTTAGGAAACAACGAATCCCTTCATTAGGTCATTCAGCGTTACGTCTCCTGATTGGACACCGTCTTTCTCAGGAGATTCAATAGCGCCTAGTGTACCACGATTTTAAATAATCACCTTGCGGACTTAATAAATTTGGTCTACCCGATAACTTATACCACGGCGGTGGTCAGCCGCGATGAGCAGCACAGTCGATTTTGCTCATCAAAGATATCAATCTGCCAGACCTGATGGCGACCGCCGGTGTGCAACGCGGAACAGACGCCCCGCACCCGGCCGCTGCGTACGGCGCGAATATGGTTGGCGTTGACCTCAATCCCTACCACGCGATGCTCACCCTCGGTGCAGAGATAGCCCGCCACCGAACCGAGGGTTTCTGCCAGCACCACCGACGCGCCGCCGTGCAGCAGGCCAAAGGGCTGATGCGTGCGGGCGTCGACGGGCATCGAAGCCTCAAGCACATCGTCACCGATGCGCTCGAAACGAATATCCAGCAGCCCTACCATATTGCCCTCGCCCATCGCGTTGAGCGCGTCGAGGGTAGCCGTACGTTTCCAGATCATCCCATTATCTCCAGCAGTGCCTGTAGCGGATGGCGCACGCCGCTGCCCTCGATGCGTTTCACCTGGCTGCGGCAGGAGTAGCCCGTTGCCAGGCAGCGGTTACGCGGCAGGCGCTGCATGGCCTGATGCCAGGACAGCTCGTAAATCCCCAGCGAGTTAGCGTGATTTTTCATTTCGTGGCCGTAGGTTCCGGCCATCCCGCAGCAGCCGACGCTGACGTTTTCAAGCTTAGCGCCAAAGCGTGCAAAAATTGTTGCCCACTGTGCAGGCGCACCCGGCAGCGCGGTCACCTCCGTGCAGTGGCCAAACAGATACCATGCCTCGCCGCCTGGGATCCGCTCTTCATGAGAGGCCAATGCGGCGGGCAGCCACTCGTGTACCAGCTGAACGTTAAACTCTCCCCGCTTGTCACCTAACGTCTGCTTGTACTCATCGCGATAGCAGAGCACCAGCGCTGGATCAACGCCCACCATCGGCATGCCCAGCTGCGCCACGCGCGTGAGGAAGTCAGAGGTTTTCTGCGCCGTTTTTGCAAAGCGCGTCAGGAAGCCTTTGATATGCTGCGCCTTACCGTTCGGGGAGAAGGGCAGCACTACCGGCTGGTAGCCCAGCCTCTCAACGAGACGGACAAAATCGCTCACCACCTGCGCGTCGTAGTAGCTGGTAAAGGGATCCTGCACCACCAGCACCGTTTTAGCTCGCTCCTCCTCGCTAAGCTGCTCCAGCTCGTCGAGCGTCATGTTTGCCGAGCGGTGACCCACCATCTGCTGTTGCAGGGAAGGCACCGACAGCAGAGGCAGATCCACCATCCCAATATGGGTAGCCGACAGGGCTCGCACCCAGGGCTGGCTCATAAAGAAGTTAAAGGTTTTCGGCGCTCGGGCCATCAGCGGCGCATAGCTCTCGACGCTGGCGATAACGTGGTCGCTGAGCGGGCGCAGATAGCGAGTGTGATAAAGCTGCAGGAAGCGCGAGCGAAACTCCGGCACGTCAATTTTAATCGGGCACTGGGTAGAGCAGGCTTTGCACGCCAGACAGCCGGACATCGCCTCTTTCACCTCGTGCGAGAAGTCATACTCGCCGTGGCGGGCATGCCAGCTGTTGCGGGTACGCTCGATCAGGCCTCGCAGACTGGCGCGTTTTCCCGGCAGCTCCTTCTCTAACTTGATGGGATCGATACCGCGATCCGCCAGCAGCCGCAGCCATTCGCGTACCAGCGTGGCCCGGCCTTTAGGAGAGTGGATGCGGTTGCTGGTGATTTTCATCGACGGACACATCGGGCTTTTGGCATCAAAGTTAAAGCACAGCCCGTTGCCGTTGCACTCCATCGCGCCACGCCATGAGGCGCGTACGCTACCAGGGATCTGCCGATCAAAGGTGCCGCGCTTCACGGCATCGACCTGCATCATCGGCGCATCGAGGCCCGCAGGCGGGCAGATTTTACCCGGATTGAGTCGGTTCTGTGGATCGAACGCGGCCTTAACTTTGCGCAGTTCGCCATAGAGCTGCTCGCCAAAGAACGCCGGGCTGTATTCCGCGCGGAAGCCCTTGCCGTGCTCGCCCCAGAGCAGGCCACCGTACTTCGCCGTCAGGGCCACCACCTCGTCGGAGATCCTTTTCATCAGCATCTCTTGCTGCGGGTCGCACATATCCAGCGCCGGACGCACGTGCAGCACCCCCGCATCCACGTGGCCAAACATGCCGTAGTTCAGCCCGTGGCTGTCGAGCAGGGCACGAAACTCAACGATGTAGTCCGCCAGATGCTCCGGCGGCACGCAGGTATCCTCTGCAAAGGGGATCGGCTTCGCCGCGCCTTTGGCATTTCCCAGCAGGCCGACCGCTTTTTTACGCATCGCATAGATACGCTCAATTCCCGCCAGCTCGCTGCATACCTGCCAGCCAATCACTCCGCCCTCCTGAGCAGCGATCAGCTCATCCAGACGCTGGCAAAGGGCATGGACCCGCGCGTCAATCAGCTCGGCATCATCGCCGGCAAACTCAACGATGTTCAGCCCCAGCATGGTTTTATCCGGCACATCGGTAATTAAATCGTGCACCGAGTGCCAGACAATATCCTCCCGCGCCAGGTTAAGCACCGTAGAGTCAACGGTCTCAACCGACAGCGCCTGCGCCTCAACCATAAACGGCGCATTGCGAAGCGCCGAGTTAAAGGAGTCATACTTAACGTTGACCAGCCGACGCACCTTCGGCAGCGGCGTGATATCCAGCCGCGCCTCGGTAATAAAGGCCAGCGTGCCCTCCGAACCGGTCAGAATGCGGGTGAGATCAAAGGTCGTCATCTCATCGTTGAAAACGTGGCGCAGATCGTACCCGGTCAGGAACCGGTTCAGCTTAGGAAACTTATCGATAACAAGCTGACGATTATCGAAGCAGCTGTCATAGACCGTTTTATAGATCCGCCCCTGTGCCGTTTGCGCCTGCCCAAGCGTACGCGCCAGCTCCAGCGACACCGGCTGCGTATCCAGCAGATCGCCGCCCAGCAGCACGGCTCGCACCCCCAGCACGTGGTCGGAAGTTTTACCGTAGACCAGCGAGCCCTGCCCGGAGGCGTCGGTATTGATCATGCCGCCCAGCGTGGCGCGGTTGCTGGTGGAAAGCTCCGGGGCGAAGAAGAAGCCGTACGGTTTTAAAAACTGGTTTAGCTGATCCTTGATCACGCCCGCTTCTACCCGTACCCAACCCTCTTCAGGATTGATCTCAAGGATACGGTTCATATAGCGAGAGAGATCGACAATAATGCCGTGGTTGAGCGCCTGGCCGTTAGTGCCCGTACCGCCGCCGCGCGGCGTAAAGACCAGCGACTGGAAGCGGGCCTCACCGGCAAGACGGGTGATCAGGGAGACATCGGCAGTAGAACGGGGGAATACCACCGCATCGGGAAGCAGCTGGTAAATACTGTTATCGGTCGCCATGGTCAGCCGGTCGGCGTAATCCGTGGCGGTATCACCTGTAAAACCCTGTTGCTCCAGTGCCTGCAAAAAATTGAGCACCAGCTGAACGACGCCGGGTGCTTGAGAAATCTGTGGGATCATTACCGTTGACCCTGCCTGCCTGTTAATGTTGTAAGTGTATCGTTTGCGTTGTGATTTATCGTTGTATCACATTTTTTTACGCTACGCCCATGTGAATTACGGGCAAAATAGCGCGGGCAAAATACGCTGAAATTCACAGCCGTACTCTTGTATAAATCAAACGCTGCGCCGACGGTTCGGCGAATAAAAAAGGTGGATAGATTTTATGATCACTAGTCGTCAGCGCGGGGATGTGGCTCAGATCCTGCTCTCGGTGCTGTTTTTAGCCGTTATGATCGTTGCCTGTTTATGGATAGTGCAACCTTTTATCCTTAGCTTTGCATGGGCGGGGACTATCGTTATTGCGACCTGGCCGCTGTTTTTACGCTTTCAGCGCGTGCTGGCGGGCCGTCGCTCCCTGGCGGTGCTGTGCATGACGCTGATCTTAATCCTGGTATTTGTTATTCCGATTGCCCTGCTGGTTAACAGCCTCGTTGACGGCAGCGGCCCGGTGATCCGTGCGATTAGCTCCGGCGATCTGACGCCGCCGGATTTAGCCTGGCTTAAGAGCATTCCGCTGGTAGGCCATAACCTCTATCTCGGCTGGCATAACCTGCTGGATATGGGGGGCAGCGCGATTATGGCCAAGGTGCGGCCCTATTTGGGTGCCACTACGACCTGGTTTGTCGGCCAGGCAGCGCACATTGGACGCTTTATGATGCACTGTGCGCTAATGCTCCTGTTCAGCGCCCTGCTGTTCTGGCGCGGTGAGCGGGTCGCTCAGGGTATTCGCCACTTTGCTACCCGTCTCGCCGGCAGGCGGGGCGATACCGCCGTGCTGCTGGCAGCCCAGGCTATCCGCGCCGTCGCCCTTGGCGTGGTGGTTACCGCGCTGGTGCAGGCGGTGCTGGGCGGCATTGGGCTGGCAATCAGCGGCGTGCCCTATCCAACCCTGTTTACGGTGGTGATGATCCTCTCCTGCCTCGTGCAGATTGGTCCGTTGCCGGTGCTTATTCCTGCCATTATCTGGCTCTACTGGAGCGGAGATACGACCTGGGGCACGGTCCTGCTGGTCTGGAGCTGCGTAGTCGGTACGCTGGATAACGTTATCCGCCCGGTGCTGATCCGCATGGGTGCTGATTTGCCGTTAATTCTTATCCTCTCGGGCGTCATTGGCGGACTCATCGCCTTTGGCATGATCGGTCTTTTTATCGGTCCGGTTCTGCTCGCCGTGTCATGGCGTCTTTTCGATGCGTGGGTAAAAGAAGTCCCTGCTCCCGGCGATGTTAGCGATAATTTGCTGGAAAAGGTGAACGAGCGCGAAGCACATAATAAAGTGCATAATAAATAACCAGTAAGCGGGGAAACCCGCTTCACTATTAAGCCACGCTTATCAATTATTTATATTTCCTTTCTGGTCGGACCGCGCAACCCACTATATATACGCTATATCTCTCATTTCCCTTGTCGCAAAATCGTTACTTATGATTAACTATTGAGACGAATCTGATCGACTCAAAATTAGGGGATGCCTACTATTAAGGCACGGTTATAAATCAAGGCTTTGATTTATAAGCATGGAAATCCCCTGAGTGAAACAACGAATTGCTGTGTGTAGTCTTTGCCCATCTCCCACGATGGGCTTTTTTTTAAGCTAAATTCCATCACTGAAAATTGTGCTGAAACCATGCATAAAAAAAGCCAGACCGAAGGCTGGCTTTACGTTTAAATAACCATCGATATTATCTGCGACGTTCGTTCGCCGTTACCTGACGCGGCTGAGTACGACGTCCTACCATACCCATAGCACCGGCCAGTACCGCTTCAATCAGCAGCATAAAGAAGGTGAACCAGCTGGCTTTAGCCGTCGCAGCTGCCGCTTTCTCACCCGCTTCACGGGCTTTTTTCTCGGCCTGCGCTTTCAGCTCGTCAAATTTCGCCCGCGCTTCCTGATAGCTCTTTTCCGTCTGGGCGACAATCTGTTCCGCTTCAGCATCAGATTTACCGGTACGCGCCTTAATAATATTTTTCAGCGCTTCGCGGTCGGCTGCCTGGAAGGTGCTCTGATTTCTGTCAATTAAGCCTTTAATAAAGGCGGCGACATCAGTATCAGCCGTCTGCGGCGTGTTAGCCGTTGCTGCCGCCTGGTTCTGAGCATTATTTGCTTCATTCTGCGCCTGATTTTGCAGCGCCTCTGGCTGCAACTCCGGTTTCCCGGTCTGGCGCAACGTTGTTTCAAGCTCATCTTGTAAACTATCGAGGTTAATATTGTTCTCTGCGAGCTTCTCTTTCGCCATATCCTTAACCGACGGTGCAACCGCCGTGACGCCACTGCCTACCGCCTGTAAACCGGCCCCCAATATATTCATGGCACCGGTGACCGCGCTATTTGCCAGCATAATGACGAACCAGGCGCTAATGAGAGTATTGACGCCAAACATCAGCAGACCATGCAACGCCCCCTCTCGCTGTGCCAGCCTGCCGCTGGCATAGGCCCCTGCGGCAATGGCGATCAGCATGCTCAAGCCAGTCCAGATGGCCGCGCCCATGCCGATACCGCCCATCGGATCTTGCTCTTCCAGAGGATCGATAGTGCTGGCACCAATCGCGGTGCCAAGAATAGAAAGAATTAAGTAGAGCACCATTGAAATAATGACGCCGGCAAACACTGCACTCCAGGAAATACGTTTTAGGGGGACGCCTCTACCCGGCGTATATACGTCATCGTAATCGTTTCTGACATGTACATGTTGATCGGCCATCTTTTCTTCTCCCTTATAACCTTACGGCTTATGTCGCAATTTTCGACGGTTAAAAAAAATAGAGCTGGAATGGCTTCAGCTTTAGCCTCTGTAAGGGTAGTTCGGCATGGATAAATAAACCAAGGTGTCGTCACATCAGCAGAAATTCTTTCGACCAAATAAAAATCTGTAACGAATAAAAAAGCCTCCCAGGTGGGAGGCTTTAAGAGAACGGTGGCGTTTTACTTGATTTCAGCGAGGCTCAGCCAGGTCTGAACCACGGTATCCGGGTTCAACGACAGGCTGTCAATGCCCTCTTCCATCAGCCATGCGGCAAAGTCCTCGTGGTCGGACGGGCCCTGACCACAAATGCCTACATACTTGCCCTCTTTTTTCGCCGCGCGGATCGCCATCGACAGCAGCGCTTTAACTGCCTCGTTGCGTTCGTCAAACAGTTCTGAGACCACGCCGGAGTCGCGATCGAGGCCCAGAGTCAGCTGCGTCATATCGTTCGAGCCGATGGAGAAGCCGTCAAAATGTTCAAGGAACTGCTCTGCCAGCAGGGCGTTGGACGGGATCTCGCACATCATGATCACCTTCAGCCCGTCTTCACCGCGCTTAAGGCCCTGACGCGCCAGCTCGTCCACCACCGCTTTCGCCTGGTCAACGGTGCGCACGAAGGGGATCATAATTTCGACGTTAGTGAGACCCATATCGTTACGCACGTATTTTACCGCCTCGCACTCCAGCGCAAAGCAGTCGCGGAAGCTGTCAGAGACGTAGCGGCCCGCGCCACGGAAGCCCAGCATCGGGTTCTCCTCTTCCGGCTCGTAGCGCTCTCCGCCCACCAGGTTGGCATACTCGTTGGATTTAAAATCAGAGAGCCGCACGATAACGCGCTTCGGCCAGAACGCCGCGCCGAGGGTGGCAATGCCTTCGCTCAGACGACCGACATAGAACGCCTTAGGCGAATCGTAGCCTTTCATCATCTCGCGGATCTCTTTTTGCAGCTCTGGGGTCTGATCGTCAAACTCCAGCAGCGCCCGCGGATGCACGCCGATCATGCGGTTGATGATGAACTCCAGACGCGCCAGACCTACGCCTTCGTTTGGCAGGCAGGCGAAGTCAAACGCGCGATCCGGGTTGCCGACGTTCATCATGATCTTCAGCGGCAGGTCAGGCATGGTGTCAACGCTGGAGCTTTTCACGCTGAAGTCGAGCATCTCGGCATAAACATAGCCCGTATCGCCTTCGGCACAGGAGACGGTAACCTTCTCGCCATCGCGAATGCGGTCGGTGGCGTCACCGCAGCCCACAACGGCTGGAATGCCGAGCTCGCGGGCAATGATCGCCGCGTGGCAGGTACGTCCGCCGCGGTTGGTGACAATGGCCGCGGCTTTTTTCATGATCGGTTCCCAATCTGGGTCGGTCATGTCGGTTACCAGCACGTCGCCGGGCTGAATGCGGTTCATTTCGCTGATATCGTGAATGACCTTCACCGGCCCTGCGCCAATGCGGTGGCCGATTGCCCGGCCTTCAACCACCACTTTGCCCTGGTCATGAAGCGTGTAGCGCTCCATGACCTGTCCACGGGAACGCACGGTCTCCGGGCGGGCCTGCACAATATAGAGCTTGCCGGTATGGCCATCTTTGGCCCACTCGATATCCATCGGGCGACCGTAGTGTTGCTCGATCAGCACCGCCTGCTTCGCCAGCGCCTGAACCTCATCATCGGTCAACGAGAACAGATCGCGATCGGCCTCTGGCACGTCTTCAATACGCACCTGCTTGCCGTGCTCCTGGCTTGGGGCGTAGACCATGCGGATCTTTTTTGATCCCATAGTGCGCCGCACGATGGCCGGACGATCGTTTGCCAGCGTCGGCTTGTGAACATAGAACTCGTCCGGATTGACCGCCCCCTGCACGACCATTTCGCCAAGGCCCCAGGCAGAGGTGATGAACACCACCTGATCGAAGCCGGACTCGGTATCGATGGAGAACATAACGCCGGAGGAGGCTAAATCGGAGCGCACCATGCGCTGCACGCCTGCGGAGAGCGCCACGCCACGGTGGTCATAGCCCTGATGCACGCGATAAGAGATAGCGCGATCGTTAAACAGCGAGGCAAACACGTGTTTTACCGCCACCAGCACCGCATCGTAGCCCTGGACATTGAGGAAGGTTTCCTGCTGTCCGGCAAACGAGGCATCCGGCATATCTTCCGCCGTGGCAGAGGAGCGCACGGCAAACGATGCTTCGGCGTCGCCTTCCGAGAGTTGGTTATAGGCGTCATGGATAGCGTGTTCTAGCTCTGGCGTGAAAGGCGTATCGATGATCCACTGCCGGATCTGCGCCCCGGCTTTCGCCAGCTCACCAACGTCATCAATGTCCGTGTGATCCAGCAGCTCATAGATACGCTGGTTGACGCCGCTTTGGTCAAGAAACTGATTAAAAGCATCCGCCGTGGTGGCGAATCCGTTCGGGACCGATACCCCTGTTTCAGACAGATTGGTGATCATCTCACCCAGAGAGGCATTTTTGCCCCCCACGCGGTCAACATCATTCATCCCGAGTTGGTTATACCAGAGCACCAGCGGTGACGAGCCATTGTTGGACATCGGACAATCCTTTTTTGATATATGATTGAGTCAATAACTCCTGACGTACCTATTTATCCTGGCATACCTGGCTCGCTTAAAAAAACGGTGAATCGTTCAAGCAAATTTATTTTTCTATTTTTCGGACAGTTTCACGCTATTTTGTAACTTCATGATTTGTTTGCACTCTTTTTGAAACGTGCTCTGCACATGAAAAGCAAAAGTGAAATGGACATTTCAGTAAAAATAAAAACAGCATTTCATTTTTTATAGATGCGAGTGGCGCAGTAGTATGGTACATAAATTAATTCAGGCTTTAACACCATCATGCTATGGGGGGATAAAAATGGAAAATTCAGTGGATCGGCAGGTGTTTTATATTTCTGACGGCACGGCCATTACGGCAGAGGTTCTCGGGCATGCGGTCATGTCGCAGTTTCCCGTTGCCGTGCACAGCATCACGCTGCCATTTGTGGAAAACGTCCAGCGCGCAAATGCGGTCAAGGAGCAGATTGACGCCATTTTTCAGCAGACCGGCGTGCGCCCTCTGGTCTTCTACTCTATTGTGACACCCGAGATCCGCAGCATCATTACCCAGAGCCAGGGTTTCTGCCAGGATATCGTTCAGGCGCTGGTGGCTCCGCTCCAGCAGGAGCTTAAGCTCGATCCGACGCCGATCACCCACCGCACCCACGGCCTCAATCCGGGAAACCTGACGCGGTACGATGCCCGCATCGCGGCCATTGATTACACCCTTGCCCACGATGACGGTATCTCGATGCGCAACCTTGAACAGGCGCAGGTCATTTTGCTGGGCGTGTCCCGCTGCGGTAAAACGCCTACCAGCCTCTATCTGGCGATGCAGTTTGGCATTCGCGCCGCCAACTATCCCTTCATTGCCGATGACATGGATAACCTGGTACTGCCCGCTGCGCTAAAGCCGCTGCAGCACAAGCTGTTTGGCCTGACCATTAACGCAGAACGTCTGGCAGCGATCCGTGAGGAGCGCGTGGAGAACAGCCGCTACGCATCCATGCGGCAGTGTCGGCTGGAGCTGGCCGAGGTAGAGGCCCTCTATCGTAAAAACAATATTCCCTACCTCAACAGCACCAACTATTCGGTTGAGGAGATCGCCACCAAGATACTCGACATTATGAAGTTGAATCGCAGCATGTACTAATTAGCTAGTACAGGACGCCGTTTTCCGTTATCATTGCCCGCAGATTTGTGATGCGCATCACCCTCATACTTGAAAACATCAAGGATTGGTTTATCGTGATGCCCATTACTTCCGGCACTTTTGCCGTTGAAGCCGCCAATTTCTGAGATAAGTCATGAACAAAACTGATGAACTCCGCACTGCGCGCATTGAGAGCCTGGTGACGCCAGCCGAACTGGCCGAGCGGTATCCTCTCTCCCGACAGGTTGCGGAACATGTTAACGCTGCGCGTCGGCGAATTGAGAAAATCTTAAACGGTGAAGATCGCCGTCTGCTGGTGATCGTAGGACCCTGCTCCATCCACGATCTTGATGCCGCGCTCGAGTATGCTCGCCGGTTACAGGCACTGCGCGAAAAGCATCAGGATACGCTTGAGATCGTCATGCGTACCTATTTTGAGAAACCCCGCACCGTTGTGGGCTGGAAGGGTCTGATCTCCGATCCCGATCTCAACGGCAGCTATCGGGTTAATCACGGCATGGAGCTGGCGCGGAAGCTGCTGCTTCAGGTGAACGAGCTGGGCGTTCCGACCGCCACCGAATTTCTCGATATGGTGACCGGACAGTTTATTGCCGATCTTATTAGCTGGGGCGCAATCGGGGCGCGTACTACCGAAAGCCAGATCCACCGAGAGATGGCGTCGGCGCTCTCCTGCCCGGTAGGCTTCAAAAACGGTACGGATGGCAACACCCGCATTGCGGTTGACGCTATCCGTGCCTCGCGGGCGAGCCATATGTTCCTCTCGCCGGATAAGAATGGGCAGATGACCATCTATCAGACCAGCGGTAATCCTTACGGGCATATCATTATGCGCGGCGGAAAAACGCCTAACTACCACGCTGAGGCCATTGCCGAGGCCTGCGATACGTTGAGCGAGTTCTCTCTGCCCGAACATCTGGTGGTGGATTTTAGCCACGGCAACTGCCAGAAGCAGCATCGCCGCCAGCTAGAGGTATGTGACGACATTTGTCAGCAGATCCGTAACGGCTCAACGGCCATCGCTGGGATCATGGCGGAGAGTTTCCTGCAGGAAGGAACGCAGAAGATTGTTGCCGGACAGCCGCTCACCTATGGCCAGTCCATTACCGACCCGTGCCTGCACTGGGAAGACACGGCTCTGCTGGTAGAAAAGCTCTCTGCCGCGGTGTCCACCCGTCTTTGACATCCTGCCCGCCACCGCTGCGGCGGGCACTCTCTTTTAGCTTGAACAGCTCACTTCCAGATGTTTGCCCCAGTCGGGCGGCCGGCTAACATAGTCATCGCTACGATCGCTAAAGGGATCGCGTAATGCCTGGTGCAACCGCTCCAGCTCCTGGGTATCGCCCTTCTCGGCGTCGCTGATAGCCCGCTGGGCCAGCCAGTTACGCAGCACCAGCGCAGGATTCACGCCTTTCATCTGCCGCTGACGTTCAGCATCGTCGATCTGCTCGCCCTGCAACCGCGTACGATAGGTGCTAAACCAGGTATCAAACGCGCCGCGATCGATAAACTCATCGCGCAGCGGCGAACTGGCGCTGTGCTGCTCGGTGGTGCTCAGCATACGGAACGTGCGGGTATAGTCGCTTCCCTCCCGCGCCATCAGGGCAAAGAGCGTGTTCAGCAGCTCGTTATCGCCGCGCTGCTCGGTGAACAGCCCTAGCTTGCTACGCAGAAGCTTCCCGTACTGCTCCAGCAGCACCTGCTGATACTCATCCAGCACGCTGTTCAGGGTATCGACATCGATAAAGGGCGATAGCGTCTGGGCAAGACGCTGGAGATTCCACAGGCCGACCGCAGGCTGATTATCAAAACGGTAGCGGCCCTGATAGTCAGAGTGATTACAGATAAACCCTGGCTGATAGTCATCCAGAAAACCGAACGGGCCGTAGTCGATGGTCAGGCCCAGTATCGACATATTGTCGGTATTCATAACGCCGTGAGCAAAACCGACCGCCTGCCACTGGGCAATCAACGTCGCGGTACGCGCTACCACATCCCGCAGCCAGAGCACATATTTGTCGCTCTCATCAGCAAGGTGCGGCCAGTGGTGACGAATGGCGAAATCTGCCAGCTGGCGAACCTTCTCTGGCTCGCGGCGGTAGTAGAAATGCTCGAAATGACCGAAGCGCAGATGGCTCTCGGCAATGCGCATCAGCATTGCACCCTGCTCGGTGGTTTCCCGTGCCACGGGCGTATCACTGGTCGCTATCGCCAGCGCCCGGGTGGTGGGGATCCCCAGGTAGTGCATCGCCTCTGACGCCAGGCTTTCGCGAATGGTCGAGCGCAGCACGGCGCGCCCATCGCCCATCCGGGAGTAAGGCGTCTTTCCGGCTCCTTTAAGATGCCAGTCGACGGTTTTGCCATCAGCCAACAGCTGCTCGCCGAGCAGGATGCCGCGACCATCACCTAGCTGACCGGCCCAGACGCCAAACTGATGGCCGCTGTAGACCTGCGCCAGAGGGGACATGCCCGGCAGCAGCGTTTCACCACCCCAGACGCCTGCTCCTTCCTCAGGAGTAAAGAGCGCATCGGGTATGGCCAGATCCTGGGCCAGCGCAGCGTTATGCCATAGCACGCGCGCGTTACGCAGCGGCGTAGGAGAAAGCGAGGTGTAAAATCCCGGCAGCTCATCGCGCCAGCGTGTCGTAAACGTAAGGGTCATGGATCCTCCTTTTACTGTAGTGTAGAGGGTATCAGGAGGAATAAACACAGGCAGAGTGCACGGGTATCACTTCACCAGGTCGGTAATCTGCTCCGGGAGCACCGGCGGCCACAGGCTTCCCTGCATAGCGCTAAAGGCAAACGGCCTCACTTTCTTCAGCATCTGCTCACTATCTATCCCCGCAATCATTATTGAACGGCAGTAGGGTTCAACCTGGGTGATAATCGCCTGCATAAAAGGCTGAAACGATGGCGACTTAAGACGCTGTGAAACAAAATGCTTATCCAGCCTAACGCGAGCAAAAAGACCCTCAAATACGGCTCGGGTTGATGCCGCTCCCGCGCCGAAATTTGCCAGAACAAGAGGGAACCTGCTGCTTAATTGAGACAGCAAACTATTCTCACTTTCACTGTTTAAGTTAAGATAATTCTCATTAACCATAAACTCAATAAATGGATACCGATTAACAGACGCCGCTAAATCATCATCCTTTAACAATCTTTCTACAACTGCTGGTGTAATATTAATCCATGCGGCAATCTGATGCTGAATAAAGAAATGCTGACATACGCTGAGTAATTGTAGCTGTTCAATAAATAGCATTTCGGACTGCTGTGGTGTTAAGTGAGGCAAAATCAGCTCTGCGGGCGCCTGTGCCTCACGGTTGACGCCTACAAAGTTAACGGCGATCTCCAGTCCCTGCAATTCGCCCTCGGCATTACGGGCCGGATTGAAAAGCAGCTCTGAGCGCCATGTTTTGTCGAGTGTAATAATCATTATCCCTATACCTAATCCAGAAATGAATAAGACTATCCTTAGCCAGCATTAAAGATTATCCTGGGAACACGATAAGCGCCAGCAGATAAAACTGGATTAATAAAATAGTTGATAACTATTAGTGACCTCATTAATTAGTATTATTTAATAAAAAACGGAGCCTGTTAGCTCCGTTTTTTATTAGCACCCTGCAGGGTTGTGCCGGTTAAATTCGGCGCGCCTGCCAGAATTTTTTACGCCAGTAGACGTTATCAAGCGAGGATTTCATCACTCCACGGCTGGTGGAAGCATGAATAAACTGGTTATCAGTGTCGTAGATGCCAACGTGCAGGCCGCTCTCCCCCGACCCGGTTTTGAAGAACACCAGGTCTCCGGGCAACAGGTCATCTTTGTCTATCTCGGTGCCGATCCTGGCCTGTTGGCGCGTCTCTCGGGGCAGACGCAGATCAAACCGATCCCGGAAGGTCATCAGTACAAAGCCAGAACAATCGATCCCACCCCGGCTCATACCGCCGTAACGGTACGGCGTGCCCCGCCAGTGGCTAAGCTGATCGTTAAGGTTGGCGATAACGGTGATCGAGTCTGCCAGCCGTGGATTCGGCGGTGGGGCCCGGTGGTGGCTACATCCAGCTAACAAAAGCACGGCGGCGAAAAAAAACCATAGGCGCATGCGGGGCGGATCCTCTGCTTTATTATTTTTCCAGTAATGTAGCGTGACGGGAAAGCGCCGCGCAATATGCTCTGTGTTTACAACGTAGAAATAAGTACGCTATGCCCCTCAACGTCAAGACGGCGAAAAGGCATACCGTAGGCCTGGGCCAGCCTGGGCGGCGTTAGCACGCTATCGCGCGGACCGCTGGCAATCAGCTCACCGTTGCGCAGCAGCCATGCCTGGTGAGCATGGCGCAGGGTATGATTCAGATCGTGGCTGCTCGTCACCACGGTAATACCCGCCTGATAGAGCGTATTCAACAGGCGGTCGAGCGCCGCCTGCTGGGCCACGTCCAGACTGTTCATCGGCTCATCCAGCAGCAGTAGCTGCCCCTCAGGGTTGCCTTCAGGGTGGATCTGCAAAATCACCGCGGCCAACCGTACCCGCTGCCACTCACCGCCTGAAAGCTGATTTGCCTTGCGTCCGAGCTTATCATCGAGCCCCAGCGCCCCGGCGACGTCATGCAGTAACGCAGTGTGGCTGCGATCGCGCTGGTGCAGGGTTAGATAGTGCCACACCGGCATGGCAAAGGGGGGCGTTTGCTGCTGAGCAAGGTAGGCGCGACGCCGGGCCAGCGCGGTAGCGTGCCAGTCATTGAGCGGCATGCCGCTGAGCGTGATGCTACCCGGCCCGCTTGTCAGCCCGGCCATTCGCGCCAGCAGGGTACTCTTCCCGGCGCCGTTTGGTCCCACCAGATGCAGAATTTCTCCGGCATTGACCGTGACCGTGACGGGCCCCAGCCTGCCGGATTCCGCTACATCCTGTAGCGTCATTAATGCGTTCACTATTTTGCTAATGCCAGCTTGATGGCTTCCATCACGATAGGATCTTCCGGCGTCATATCCGGCGCAAAGCGCTGGACGACCTGCCCATCACGGCCAATCAGGAATTTTTCAAAGTTCCACAGGATATCGTCAGGATAGAGCGGTGCACGCCCTTTGCTGGCGAGACGCTCGTAAAATCCGCTGCTCTCCGGCGCAACGGCAGTTGGCGCAGCAGCGATCAGCTTCTGATAGAGCGGATGACGATTCTCACCGTTGACGTCAATTTTGCTGAACATCGGGAAGGTAACGCCATAGGTCGTGCTGCAGAAGGTTTTGATCTCCTCTTCGCTGCCCGGCTCCTGGCCTAAAAACTGGTTGCAGGGGAAGCCCAGCACCACAAAACCGTCTTTCTCCCAGGCCTTTTGAATGTTCTCCAGCTGCTCATACTGTGCCGTCAGGCCGCATTTAGACGCTACGTTGACCACCAGCAGCACCTTGCCCTGGTAATCAGCAAGCGTGGTCTTCTCGCCATCAATCGTCGTCACATCAGTGTTTAGAATATCGTGTTGCATAGCATCCCCTTAGTTATCAAACGCGCCAGCGGTTCAGTCGCTGGCCTTTAATAATAGACAATATGACGACGTCTACTCATGCGCAATTTTATCGTAAAAGTTTCTTCGCGATAGGGAGTTAAGTGCGGTGCGAGTGCGCTCTTACCTCGCGGCCTTCAGCAGCAGCCAGATAAACACCGGCGCGCCTAGCGTTGCGGTGACCACACCGATAGGCAGCTCTGCCGCGTTGAGCGCTTGACGGGCAACAATATCCGCAAACAGCAGCGCGCTTGCCCCTGCCAGCGCACAGCCGGGCAGCAGCACGCGATGATCGGTCAGACCGCAGAGGCGCAGGATATGGGGGATCACCAGGCCAATAAAACCGATTGACCCGGCCAGCGCTACGCTGACCCCGACCATCCAACCGATGGCAACCACCAGCACGTTGCGCCAGAACCACAGCGGCAGACCAAGCTGGCGGGCGGATGTTTCCCCCAGCGCCAACATGTTCAGCGGCTGCGACTGCAGACAAACCCAACCCATGACCGGCAGCAGAGCCAGCATCAGCCACCCCTGCTGCCAGTCAACGCCGCCGAATCCGCCCATCATCCAGTACATGAGCTGGCGCAGATCGAAGGAGGTCGAGAAGTAGATGGCCCACGTCATTAGCGCGCTGCAGATAATGCCCAGCGCAACGCCCGCCAGCAGCAGGCGGCTGATAGAGAGGTGACGACGGGCGAAGTGCAGCAGGATCAGCGTAATAATCAGCGCTCCGGCAATGGCGCACAGGCCGAGTGCCCAGGTAGGCAGCGCCCCCTGCCCCAGCATAACGGCGGCAATCAGGCCCACGCCTGCGCCGTTCGAGACGCCAAGCAGCCCCGGCTCCGCCAGCGGATTTTCAAACAGCGCCTGCATCACGGTACCGCACAGCGCCAGCGCCGCACCAACCAGCACCACCGCAAGGGTTCGGGGAAGACGGATCTGCCAGACGAAAAGTTGCCCGCGGGCGCTGAGCCAGTCGCCAGGGGCAATCCATTGTTCGCCTGCGCAGAGGCTCACCACGATAGCAAACAGCAGAAGGAGTATGAGTCCGCCAAGCCAGCGGGCGTGGCGTTGGGTCTGTTGGTGGGCAAGTGCGAGCATAGGATCCATCCTGCTTATCGTCGTGGACGTGATTTTAAGATGCAGAGCGGTTTGTGGAAAGAAAAAAGGCCGCACGGGCGGCCTTTTTGGTTAGTTCAGATTACTCTGCTTTGGGCGAAGCGTTTTCGACACGGCTTTTCAATTTCTGACCGGGTCTGAAGGTCACCACGCGCCGGGCTGTAATGGGAATATCCTCGCCCGTTTTCGGGTTACGTCCCGGGCGTTGGTTCTTATCACGCAGATCAAAGTTACCAAAACCGGAGAGTTTTACCTGCTCACCATTTTCCAGAGCGCGACGGATCTCTTCGAAAAATAGCTCTACCAGCTCTTTGGCATCCCGTTTGCTAAGCCCAAGCTTATCAAACAGATATTCTGACATTTCAGCTTTTGTAAGCGCCATAGGTTCAATCCCTCAATGATGCCTGGAATCGCTCTTTTAATGCCTCTACACATCTGGCAACGGTAGCGGCAATCTCCTCTTCTTCGAGTGTACGGCCGGTATCCTGAAGGATCAGGGTGATAGCGAGGCTCTTATAGCCCTCCGCTACGCCCTTGCCGCGGTACACATCAAACAAGTTTACGCCAACTACCTGATTTACGCCAACTTTCTTACACTCAGCCAAAACATCTGCTGCGGGGACGTTTTCTGTGACCACAACCGCAATATCGCGACGGTTTGCCGGGAAGCGTGAAACCTCCCGCGCCTGCGAAATTACGCGGTCTGCAATGGCGTTCCACTCGAGCTCAAACACCAGCGTCCGACCGTTCAGATCCAGTTTACGTTCCAGCTCAGGATGCACAACCCCAATAAAACCAATACGTTCGCCTTTCAGATAAATCGCGGCGGACTGGCCCGGGTGAAGGGCCGGATTGGCTTCCGCTTTAAACTGAATGTCGCCCAGCTTGCCAGTGAGATCGAGAATGGATTCCAGATCGCCTTTTAAATCATAGAAATCGACGCTCTCTTTTGCCAGGTTCCAGTGCTCTTCGTAGCGGCTTCCGGTAATAACTCCGGCCAGCATCACATCCTGACGGATCCCCAGATTGGCCTGGGTATCCGGTACAAAGCGCAGCCCGGTCTCAAAAATACGTACGCGGCTCTGCTGACGGTTCTGGTTATAGACCACCGTCCCCAGCAGGCCGGTCCACAGCGACAGGCGCATGGCCGACATTTCGCTGGAGATAGGGCTTGGCAGGATCAGCGCCTCCTCGCCCGGATGGATCAGCTGCTGCAGTTTCGGATCCACGAAGCTGTAGGTAATCACTTCCTGGTAGCCTTTGTCGATCAGCATGGTTTTCACCCGCTTCATCGACAGGTCCGCTTCGCGGTGGCTGCCCATAATCAGACCTGCTTGTACCGGGGCATCAGGAATGTTGTTGTAGCCGTAGATGCGGGCCACCTCTTCCACCAGGTCCTCTTCGATCTCCATATCGAAACGCCAGCTTGGGGCCACGGCCTGCCACTCATCCTGACCTTCGGTCACTTCACAGCCCAGGCGCTTGAGGATGTCGCCTACCTGCTCATCGGCAATGTGGTGGCCAATCAGGCGATCCAGCTTGCTGCGGCGCAGGGTGATAGTTGCACGCTTCGGCAGCGCGGCCTCGCTGGTGACATCGATAACCGGACCGGCTTCACCGCCGCAGATATCCAGCAGCAGGCGCGTCGCACGCTCCATCGCTTTGTACTGCAGCGCCGGGTCAACGCCACGCTCGTAGCGGTGGGAGGCGTCGGTGTGCAGGCCGTGACGACGGGCGCGACCGGTGATAGAGAGCGGGCTGAAGAAGGCGCACTCCAGCAGTACGTCCTGCGTTTCGCCATTCACACCAGAGTGCTCGCCACCAAAAATACCGCCCATGGCCAGGGCTTTGTTGTGGTCGGAAATCACCAGCGTATCAGACTGCAATTTAGCTTCGCTACCGTCGAGCAGCACCAGCGTCTCGTTCTCTTGCGCCATCCGAACAACGATCCCGCCCTCAATGCGGCCCAGATCGAAGGCGTGCATCGGCTGACCCAGCTCCAGCAGGACGAAGTTAGTGACGTCTACCACAGCGTCAATAGAGCGGATACCGCAGCGACGCAGCTTCTCACGCATCCACAGCGGGGTTGGCGCGGTGACGTCGATACCCTTGACCACGCGGCCCAGGTAGCGCGGGCAGGCGTCGGCGGCTTCAATGCGGATAGGCAGCGTATCGTTAATCGTTGCGGCAACCGGAGCAATCTCAGGCTCGGTCAGCGGCAGCGCGTTCAGCACGGCCACGTCGCGCGCGATGCCGATAATGCCTAAGCAGTCGGCGCGGTTCGGGGTGACGCTGATCTCAATGGTATTATCATCGAGCTTCAGGTAGTCGCGAATATCGGTGCCGATCGGTGCATCCGCTGGCAGTTCAATGATCCCGCTGTGATCGTCGGAAATACCCAGCTCGGAGAAGGAGCAGAGCATTCCTTCTGATGGCTCGCCGCGCAGTTTGGCGGCTTTGATTTTGAAATCACCCGGCAGCACCGCGCCGATGGTCGCTACCGCGACTTTCAGTCCCTGGCGGCAGTTTGGCGCGCCACAGACGATATCAAGCAGGCGCTCACCGCCAACGTTAACCTTGGTCACGCGCAGTTTGTCGGCGTTCGGGTGCTGACCGCACTCGACCACTTCGCCCACCACCACGCCGTTAAAGCTGCCGGCCACGGCGTCAACGCCGTCTACTTCCAGGCCTGCCATCGTAATTTGATCGGAGAGCGCTTCGCTATCGACCGCCGGGTTAACCCATTCACGTAACCACAGTTCACTGAATTTCATTATTTTTTCCTGCCTTTATTTAAACTGTTTAAGGAAACGCAAATCGTTTTCGAAGAACGCGCGTAAGTCGGTAACGCCATAGCGCAGCATGGTCAGACGCTCCATCCCCATGCCAAACGCGAAGCCAGAGTAAACTTCAGGATCGATGCCCACGTTGCGCAGTACGTTCGGATGCACCATACCGCAGCCCAGCACCTCCAGCCATTTGCCATTTTTACCCATTACGTCCACCTCAGCGGAGGGCTCGGTAAACGGGAAGTAGGACGGACGGAAACGTACCTGCAGATCTTCCTCAAAGAAGTTATTCAGGAAGTCGTGCAGGGTGCCCTTCAGATTGGTAAAGCTAATGTTTTTATCAACGATCAGCCCTTCCATCTGGTGGAACATTGGGGTGTGGGTCTGATCGTAGTCGTTACGATAGACGCGCCCCGGGGCGATAATGCGGATTGGCGGCTGCTGGTTTTCCATGGTACGGATCTGCACCCCAGAGGTCTGGGTACGCAGCAGTCGGGTAGCGTCAAACCAGAAGGTGTCATGGTCAGCGCGCGCCGGGTGATGTCCCGGAATGTTCAGGGCGTCAAAGTTATGGTAGTCGTCTTCGATTTCCGGACCGGTTGCCACGGTAAAGCCCAGCTCGCCGAAGAAGTTCTCAATACGGTCGATGGTACGGGTGACCGGATGCAGACCGCCGTTCTCAATGCGGCGGCCCGGCAGAGAGATGTCGATGGTCTCTGCTGCCAGACGCGCGTTCAGCGCTGCGCTCTCAAGAGCTTCTTTGCGGGCGTTGAGCGCCTGCTGTACCTGCTCTTTGGCTTCGTTAATCACCGCACCGGCGGCTGGACGCTCTTCAGGCGGCAGCTCACGCAGGGTTGTCATCTGAAGGGTCAGCTGCCCTTTTTTGCCCAGATATTCAACGCGCACATTATCTAATGCGGCTATATCTGAAGCCTCGTTAATGGCTGCCGTGGCGTTGGCAACCAGCTCTGCGAGATGTGACATGGTTTTCCTCATTATGTCGGTGCAGACACCGTTATGGTGATCTCATATTTTTTACATACAGGCATAAAAAAAGCCTCCCTGGGGAGGCTTTCTGGCGCTGTTTTTCGTTTCTTCTTTCACGCGCAAGCCCCCTGGGATCAGGTGCTAAAGTAAAAAAAGAAGCGGAAAATAGCAGCATTCATGCTTGCGTTACCTTGTGTGGAAAGGAATAAAAAGAGGGAGCCAGGCTCCCTCTCTCTAACTGGCTTATGCCAGAGCTGCTTTCGCTTTTTCGACCAGGGCAGAGAATGCCACTTTGTCGAATACAGCGATGTCAGCCAGGATCTTACGGTCGATTTCAACAGAGGCTTTTTTCAGGCCGTTGATGAATTTGCTGTAAGAAATACCGTTCTGACGTGCTGCTGCGTTGATACGCGCAATCCACAGTTGACGGAACTGACGCTTTTTCTGACGACGGTCACGATAAGCGTACTGACCTGCTTTGATAACAGCCTGGAAGGCAACGCGGTATACGCGTGAACGCGCACCGTAGTAGCCTTTAGCTTGTTTCAAAATTTTCTTGTGACGTGCACGTGCCATTACACCACGTTTTACGCGAGCCATGATGCTCTCCTGTATCTATTCTTAAAAAAGGTTAAAAGGTAAACGACTTATGCGTACGGCAGGCACGCGATGACCAGGCCCAGATCGCCTTTAGAAACCATGGCTTTCGGACGCAGGTGACGTTTACGCTTGGTAGCTTTTTTGGTCAGAATATGACGCAGGTTAGCGTGCTTGTGCTTAAAACCACCTTTACCGGTTTTTTTAAAGCGCTTAGCAGCACCGCGTACGGTCTTAATCTTTGGCATTTTAATAATTTCCACTTCGCATTGTTAATAAACGAAACAAAGGCGAACCAGACCCGTGAGCTTGTGGCCCACAGGTATGATTACTTGATGGCCTTACTGTTTCTTCTTCGGAGCAAGCACCATGATCATCTGGCGGCCTTCGATCTTCGTAGGGAAGGATTCGACTACTGCCAGTTCAACCAGATCTTCTTTCACGCGGTTAAGCACTTCCATACCGATCTGTTGGTGGGCCATCTCACGACCGCGGAAACGCAGTGTGATCTTGGCCTTGTCGCCCTCTTCGAGAAAGCGAATCAGGCTGCGGAGTTTTACCTGATAGTCGCCTTCATCTGTACCAGGTCGGAATTTGATTTCCTTAACCTGGATAACTTTTTGCTTCTTCTTCTGTTCCTTAGAAGATTTGCTCTTTTCATAGAGGAACTTGCCGTAATCCATTATACGGCAAACGGGCGGCTCGGCGTTAGGGCTAATTTCAACTAAATCTGCCCCGGCTTCTTCAGCTTTTTCCAGAGCTTCTCTTAGACTCACAATGCCAAGCGGCTCGCCTTCCAGATCTGTTAAGCGAACTTCTGTGGCGCGAATCTCGCCATTGATACGATTCGGACGCGCCGTTTGAACTCGTTTTCCGCCTTTAATACCTTATTCCTCCAGTTGTTGAAGACTGCGGCTGCGAATCTCTTGTTGCAGCTTCTCGATAACGTCATTTACGTCCAGGCTACCCAGGTCTTTACCACGACGGGTACGCACGGCTACTTTGCCGGCCTCAACCTCTTTGTCACCACAAACCAGCATATAAGGGACACGACGTAAAGTGTGCTCGCGGATTTTAAAGCCTATCTTCTCGTTTCTCAAGTCCGCTTTTACTCGAATGCCCGCATTTTGTAGTTTCTGCGTCAATTCGTTAACGTAATCGGCCTGAGAATCGGTAATGTTCATTACAACTACCTGCACCGGCGCAAGCCAGGTGGGGAAGAAGCCCGCAAACTCTTCGGTCAGGATGCCGATAAAGCGCTCCAGAGACCCAAGAATGGCGCGGTGAATCATCACTGGCACCTGACGCTCGTTATTTTCGCCTACGTAGGAGGCGCTCAAACGAGACGGCAGGGAGAAGTCCAGCTGTACCGTTCCGCACTGCCATGCACGATCGAGGCAGTCATACAGCGTAAATTCAATTTTCGGACCGTAGAACGCGCCTTCACCCACTTGATACTCAAACGGGATGTTGTTCTCTTCCAGCGCGACTGCTAAATCCGCCTCAGCACGATCCCACATCTCGTCGCTGCCGATACGCTTTTCCGGACGAGTGGAGAGTTTGACGACGATCTTCTCGAAGCCAAAGGTGCTATACATATCGTAGACCATACGAATACAGGCGTTCACTTCATCACGCACCTGCTCTTCTGTACAGAAGATGTGGGCATCATCCTGAGTGAACCCGCGTACACGCATCAGGCCATGCAACGCGCCCGACGGCTCGTTGCGGTGGCAGCTACCAAACTCTGCCATACGTAATGGCAGGTCGCGGTACGATTTTAGACCCTGATTGAAAATTTGCACGTGACCAGGGCAGTTCATAGGTTTGATGCAGTACTCACGGTTCTCAGACGAGGTGGTGAACATGGCATCTTTGTAGTTGTCCCAGTGGCCGGTTTTTTCCCACAGCACACGGTCCATCATGAACGGGCCTTTTACTTCCTGGTACTGGTACGCTTTCAGCTTGGAGCGAACAAACGTCTCCAGCTCACGGAAGATAGTCCAGCCATCATTATGCCAGAAAACCATGCCCGGTGCCTCTTCCTGCATGTGATACAGGTCGAGCTGCTTACCAATTTTACGGTGGTCGCGTTTCGCGGCCTCTTCCAGACGCTGCAGATAAGCGTTAAGCGCTTTTTTATCTGCCCACGCCGTGCCGTAGATACGCTGCAGCATCTTGTTGTTGCTGTCGCCGCGCCAGTAGGCTCCTGCGATTTTCATCAGTTTAAAGTGATGGCAGAAGCGCATGTTCGGCACGTGCGGACCGCGGCACATGTCGATGTACTCTTCATGATGATACAGGCCGGGCTTATCATCATGGGCGATGTTCTCATCAAGAATGGTAACCTTGTAGCTTTCGCCGCGCGCAACGAAGGTTTCACGCGCTTCGTGCCAGCTTACCTTTTTCTTAATGACGTTATAGTTCGTTTCGGCGAGCTCGTGCATACGTTTTTCGAGCGCGTCGATATCTTCCTGGGTCAGCGTATGGTCAAGATCGATATCGTAGTAGAAGCCGTTATCAACAACCGGACCGATGGCCATTTTGGCATGGGGCCACAGCTGTTTGATGGCATGACCTAACAGGTGCGCGCAGGAGTGGCGGATAATTTCCAGACCATCCTCATCTTTGGCGGTGATGATCGCCAGCTGCGCATCGTTTTCGATAAGATCGCTGGCATCCACCAGCTCGCCATTCACGCGACCCGCAATGCAGGCTTTCGCGAGTCCTGGACCGATATCAAGGGCAACATCCATTGGACTAACGGGGCGATCAAACTGGCGTTGGCTGCCGTCAGGAAGGGTAATTACAGGCATGTGAGATCCTTAATTTGCAGTGGTGACCCGCACGAAAGGTCACATACAAAACTATTTTCAAATTATTATCAACGACTTAAAGCAGGTTTTCGTCTTCACTCTGACAAACTTGTACAGAAAACACGCTGCACCCTACTCGGCTGTTGATAAGCTCACCCCTGATACTACACGTCTAATCAGTGAGTTAAAAGGCTGGCGTTGCATTCAATTTGCTCTACCAGGCTATTTATCTATTTCAGCAGGCAACCGGCGAGTTGTCATAATTGTGTAAAATTAAATAAGCAAAAGCCTTAGCAATAAAATTAATAAGGCCGCTAAAAGCATTACGCCTGGCGTGGAGAAAGATTGACAAAAAAACACGCTATTTATCGGACGATATATCCCTGGTACGCAAATAGACGTGCTAGGGTAGTGTTTCCACTTAACGGACCGGAGGGGTTATTCCAAACCTCAAATTTCAGTGTCCAGTCTGCAAGGGTTTTAGGTTTCGGTTTTCAATGTACAACGCTGAAAAAAAGCTTCCTCATGGCGCAATATGTGCAACCTGTGGGGAACGACTTACTGCATCGATGTGCATTCCCGCAGCCAGGTTAATGAGTAAAGTGACAGGTTAAATAAAGGCTTCGTAAGAGGCCTTTTGCTGTTCAGGCTTTACTCTCAGGAACAAGCGCGTTAATAACCGTCTCCATTGCCTGACGCGTCAGCTCGCTACGTTTAATTCGCTGGTTAGCCAGGGCCGTACGCAGCACACCAGCAATAACAATATGCTTCGGCTCCTGGCCTAAATCGCGCATCTCCAGCACAACCTTACCCACCACGCGGCACATCTCATTGTACAGCTCGCTCTCTTTTGCCTGATTACCCATGGTGCTCTCTCTGTTTGTTGCTGAATTTAAAGGCATAGCACATAGAAAAACCCTGCAAACGTCAAGCGATCCAGCGCACTATACCGATATTTAGACGGCTGCATCCCGGTGCTACCGTTTTTCATAGGTCGTATTGGTGTAAAGTTAAGCCAAATTTTGCCGATGATATAGCCTACATTGGGCAAACAGCATCGCGACACGACACATGCAATCGATAAATCATAACGGTATTGCAGGCCTCAATCTGAAAGCCCGGCCGGGAACCGCTTCGATCCTTCAGCAATCGATCGAAAGGCTCGCGTCCGGACTGCGGATTAATGGTGCAAAGGATGATGCCGCAGGTCTCGCTATTGCCAACCGGATGGGCGCAAACATAAACGCTGATACCGTGGTTTCCCGTGGGCTTGATGACGCCATCAGCCTCGCGCAAACCGCAGAGAGTAGTCTCGGCTCGATAAGCTCCATGCTCATTCGCGCCAAAGGTCTGGCTATTCAGTCGATCAACGACTCGCTCTCGGAGAGCGATCGCGCCAGTATCCAAAACGAATTTGCCAGCATTCTTGCCGGGATCGACAGTATCTCTGAAGGTACCGAGATCTTTGGCCTCTATCCGCTGGCGACGGAAAACCCTGAGCTGCCGCCAGCGTTGCTGGGTAACGTTGCACCGTTAAATACCAAGTTCCCGGTGGCAAACAAAGATTACTCCTTCACCTCCGGCATTATTCCGCTGGCCTATATTCCGGCCGGTTCGACCAATATCGCCATTACCATTAACTCCCTTGGTGCAGATGATGATATTCAACTCTTTACCCGCGACGGTAAACATCTGGCAGGCACGCCAATTAACGGTAGCGATGCGGACTATACTTGGGTGAGTAACAGCATCAACGATACCGCCAGCGCCAATACGCGCCTGCTCTCCCAGGCCAATGGCTTCCAGAGCGGTGCCACCTACGATGACTCTCTGCTGATTGAGGGCGGCGCAGCATGGGATATTAACGGCAGCGACTCCCTAAGCTATAACGGTATGAACATCACCTATAGCGGCGATGGCGATCGCTATGAGGACAGCACTACCGGTGGCTTTAACGACGGTAACAACGGTACAAACCTGCTGGAACGGGTCACTATCGACAATGTGAGTGAAGATTTGATCGTTGTCGTGGTAGGCAACGGTTCGTTCACCAGCAAGCTGACGTGGGGAAATCTGGAAGCGCCGACGGCCCAGCCTGCTTCGCCGCCGAAAAAGAGTATCCCTTATCAGGTGGTTACCAGTGCCAACTTTGGCGATGAAATCCGATCAACAACGCTGGAGCCTACTCCTGCGGATACCAAAACGCTTGGTATCAATGACGCCCAGCTGGATACCGTCCAGTCGGCTCGCTCGTCAATGGGTAAACTCGATAATGCGCTGGCTAAAGTAGATGGTTATCGCTCGCAGTATGGCGCGGCAATCAACCGCTTTGAATCCAGCAAGTCGGTGCTGGCACAGCAGAAGGTGGCGACGCAATCCGCGCAGAGCCGTATCCAGGATGCTGATTATGCACTGGAAACCAGCAAGATGATCAAAGCGCAAATTTTGCAGGAGAGCCAAAATGCGGTGCTGAAAATAGCGAACCAAGCACCTGAAAATCTACTTTCATTATTACGCGGATAAACACGCTAATTAGAAAAGTTTACACAGAATGACAGATATAAAAAAACCGGGACAGCATGCTCCGGTTTTTTGCTTAATCAGGCAGATACCTGAAGATAAAATAGCGGGATAGATTAAACGCTAACAATATTAATACCATTCGCCGGCAACAAGGGTCTTGGCGTTGAAGGCATCATCCGTAGAGCGTCCCGTATTTTGCGAACCAGGCTGAATATTCGAGCCAGCCTCCGTATCCGTGACACTAAACGTTGCGCTTGGGTAGGTGGTTTGACTGGCAGTGTTATAGCTTGGCTGAGCCGCGAAAGCGCCAAAAGAGAGTGCAGAAAGCACCGTGGCGGCAGCGAGTGTTTTGATTGTTTTCATGATCTTTCTTCTCTATTTGAATTAATACATTACTGCGAAGGCTTTTTTTTGCCTGTGCGTAAAGTGTAGATCTAGATCACACTTTTGCCTAGTCAGTTTATTTATCAAAAAGTGTCAAATAAATTGAAGGTGTTACTGCAGATGAAATTAAGGAGAGAAAAAGGAGAAACGCTTTTCCCAGGGAAATAAAACATTGTTGCAGGGTTTAATAGCACGACGTGTTAATGCTGAAGCGGGCCGGAATAACCGGCCCAAAATCAATTACATTTTGTAGCCCAGCGAAACGACGGTGCGACGATCGGTGTGCTCCGGCGCGGATGCCGGCGGCTCAGAGTTCCACGTCACGTTGTAGGCCACCTTCAGCCCAAAGTGCTCGTTGATCGCCACGTTGAGCGCGGTCTCGGAGTTTAACGTCGTATCGTCTGCGCCAAATACCGATACACCTTGGGTAAATTTGGCGTTATCGGTGAACTGCCAGGTATACGCGCCGGAAGCATAGCCCAGCGGCTGGGTTTCGCTGTCGCCGTCGGTATACTCGTCATAGCGGACACCCGGACCGAATTCAAAGCGCAGGCTGTGCACCGGACCATTCAGGAACTGGCGACCGTAACCGGCGGTGAGAATATCACGCTGGCGATAGCCGTTGTAGCGGTCGGTAAGCCAGCTCGCCTGGCCAAAAAGATAGTCAGCGTCGGTCACGTTATAACGCGCACGACCGCCCACGGCATACTTTTCCGAAGAGCGCTCATCGTTAGAAGAGGTATTGCTGGCGTTTCCCCAAAGTGACCATGCGGTCGTATTGCCGTACCAGGTCAGCGTTGAGTCAGCGGTCAGGGAGGAACTTTTCGTATTACCTGCCTGGTTCAGGTAGCCTGCATTCACATTACCTTCGAAGGGTTTCTGTGCTGATGAGGGATCGTCCATGACAGTAAAAACGGTATCATCTGCGGCAGCATTCATCGACGCAAGCACGCCTCCCGCCAGGATAACAACAGCGGGTACTGTCTTCAAAAGCTTCATTTTGGTTCTCTAAAATACAACTCAAGGGTTTAGCAGATATTTGCTGCGGCATATACTACTACCGAGTCGAAACAAAGATGAAGGTTCTTTTTACTCGTAAGAAAATTATTATACTTGCTTTTTGGGCTGTAATGATCAAAAGCCTTGCTGCTCAACCTTCACAGGCCCATACGCCGTTACTTCGGCCCACTCCCCTCATAATTGAGAATTCAGATTTTACTGAGAAACTCACAGCCTATTCTATCACAACCTTGAGTACTTCCATTCGAAGCTTTTCAAGGAAAATAACGGTAGCTATGAGTATTCTGGTTTGCTGTCGCAAAAAACCATCACGAAGCCTGAACACATCATCATAAATCCATTAATTTACAGTGATTTAATCTTTTTTCTCGCCTGTAAATTACGAGTGAAATGATAGTAAAAAACAATTAATAAACTTAAATCAATAGAACAAAAGAAGGCAAACAAGCACGAATTGCTAAAAAATCATAGTGAATAATCTTCAAGTGTGATACCCGTCAAATTTTGTTCCTAATCAATATTTATCTTCTTTCGATTCGTAAAATAAACGCCTTTGATTTCACATAAGTGACAAAAACGCATATTAACAAAGACATTGTGTCTTTATTAATCAACTCAACCTGGATGGAGTTTACCTCTAAGAGAATAGTGACATGCCTATTCACTTAACTAACCTGGAAAATGATGATGAAGCTTAAAATTACGTTGGTTGCCGGAATGGTTGCCATGTCTTTCAACTCTACTGCCAGCACATTTGATGCTGCTGTGAGTGTTCACAATCAGGCACAGACTAACCTCCAGGGTGCAAAGTCTTATCGTGACCAGGCTGCACTCAGAGCTGCGGCAGCTCAACAGAATTACACTAACAACCCTACCCGTAATAATGGGATAATCGCTGCTAATCACGCGTCTGCGTATGGTGACGCTGCTATTAATGCGTCTAAAAAGCAAGCCATTGCTGACCACATATCTGCCAATGTGACCGGTTCTTCTCTTCGCGATCAGATTTCACAGCAGCAAGCGCGTTCTGGTATGTCTAACCAGACACCACCTACCCCAGCCTCACAGCTCCCTGCTCAACCATCCGTTGACCCGGCTGCGTACAGAAGCGTTGTGACCGATGCTCAAGCAAGAGTTATCAGTAGTCAGACACCACCTGCACCGGCCTCACAACCCGCTGCTCAACCATCCGTTGACCCGGCTACGTACAGAAGTGTTGTTACTGATGCTCAAGCAAGAGTTATTAATAGTCAGACACCACCTGCACCGGCCTCACAACCCGCTGCTCAACCATCCGTTGACCCGTCTGCATACAGAAATGCCATCATCGCTGCACAGGCAAAAGTGATTGGTAGCCAGACACCAGCCATGCCGACGCAAACACCGCAGATCACGGGAACAAGCTACCGCTCAGGAATAGTGGCAATGCAATCTGTTGCAATGTCAAACATTGCTCAGTCTAACCCATCGGTACCGCCCCCATCTGTAATCAGCATTGAAAAGAGCGCTACCCCTGCTGCAACCGGTTCAATAAATAGTGATGCTGGCGCTCTGAAACCGACCACTCCTGTCAGCGTAACGGTGAATGGTGTAACTCAGATCACAACCGCTGGTGAAATCGCCAAAATTGATCCGAGCGTACAAGTCTCTGTCCCACATATTGACGCCATTATTGGCAGCCCTAACTGCAATGCAAACGGCCATGACAAATCTTCATCCGTTCGTGGTGGCACCGGCAACGGTGGTCAGAATGCAGCTAATACACGTTCAGGTGTATCTCACGGATTCGGTGACAATCATGTCGGTGGTGGTTCTGCTCAGTCTGGTTCACGCAACATAGGTCACTGGTAACACTATGCGATCGATGATCATAGCTCTGATGATGTTGAGCACTACGGCTTATGCTCAGACTGAACAGCAAAACCTTGCTCAGCTAGCTGATGAACTTGCTGGATGTGCAATTTCTACAGGTGATAGCGACAGCTACCGAGGAGAATTTGAAAAAGCTGCGGCTCAATTCCTGAAAGGAGACCGTCACGATATTAACCAAATGACCGCTCCGCACTTTGCTCAGGCACTCGAAGCAGAGTCTGTGGATCCTACTGTCTCATCTCTATGGAGAATGACCACAGAGAGATATACAGAAGCGTTTGCTGCTCATCCTGGCATTGATCTGAAGAAGTTCACCAAAGGGTGTGAAGAGCGTCTGGTCAATCTGTGAGTTGGAATACTTTCTGTACTAACTTATAGGCTCTGCGTAACAACAATATGCGTCATCAGTATTGTCATAATTGCTGCTCTTGCGGCTTACATGCTGATGATTTTCCCAATAAGCCATGATGATAGTGATTAAAAATATGAAGAAAGTTCTATGTATTACTCTGCTGGCGCTGTTCTCTTCTCAAGCCCTGGCAATCTCTGAAGGATACCGTCAACAGCTTCAGAAAAGTGGCTGCACTCAGATGACTGATGGCAATGGTTGCGACATTCACAAATCGAAAGCTGAGAATGCTGCTGCTGCGAAGAAAGCTGTGAAGCATAAATTCAGCCTCGATCAGATAAGCTCTGAGGTTGATTCGGTTATCGGAAAACGTTCAAACGTAGCTGATGAATATCTGTTTAATCAGGGCTGGCGTTTATCCGGTGACCACGAATACACCAAAGCTGGCTGGAAAATGCGAACAGTGGTAGATCCTAAGCAGGACTATAAAGTTGTGAATGCTCAGATCATCGGTAAAGAGTGATATAATCCCTCTGCGAATTAAACTCCAGGCTGCTCGAAAGAGTGGCCTTTTTTATTGACTGCATATAAGCCGAAAATTAGAGTTAAATTCATTTATTTAAAAATTTATACCAACTAGCTAAAGGTTGTAACCATGAAACACTTTTTCGAAACCAGCCATTGAGGCATCACCTCAGAGGGTGAACTCAAAAATGCGCTTGCCCAACCTGTTGCCATTATTTATTTGAAAAATCATGCTGTTATTTACTTTCCCTTCCCGCAATTTAGTGCCAGGCTTAGGGCAACCATGCGAAAGGAGATGAAAATGACAGCAGTCTATACTCTGACCCTGGCCCCGTCGCTGGACAGCGCGACGCTGACTCCCCAGATCTATCCCGAAGGCAAGCTACGCTGCACCTCGCCGGTTTTTGAACCCGGCGGCGGCGGCATTAACGTGGCGCGCGCCATCGTGCATCTTGGCGGACGCGCCACGGCCATCTTTCCCGCAGGCGGCGCGACAGGGGAACATCTCGCCACCCTGCTGGCCGATGAAAGGGTCACCACAATAAAGGTCGCGACCCATGACTGGACGCGGCAGAACCTGCACGTTCATGTTGAATCCAGCGGCGAGCAGTACCGCTTTGTCATGCCCGGGGCTGCGCTGAGTGACGATGAGTTCCGCCAGCTTGAAGAGCAGGTGCTGACTATAGAGCAGGGATCGCTACTGGTGATCAGTGGCAGCCTGCCGCCAGGCGTCCCGGTAGAAAAGATGAGCCAGCTGATTAAGGCTGCGCAGAACAACGGCATTCGCTGCATCATTGACAGCTCCGGTGACGCGCTGGCCGCGGCGCTGGAGATTGGCGGCATCGAGCTGGTGAAGCCGAACCAGAAAGAGCTGGCGGCGCTGGTCAACCGGGACCTCACTCAGCCTGACGACGTCCGCAAGGCCGCCCAGGAGCTGGTCAACAGCGGCAAGGCAAAACGTGTGGTGGTCTCCCTCGGTCCGCAGGGCGCGCTGGGCGTAGATGAGCAGCAGTGCGTGCAGGTGGTTCCTCCCCCGGTTAAAAGCCAGAGTACAGTGGGCGCAGGTGACAGTATGGTCGGTGCGATGACCCTGAAGCTGGCGGAAAATGCCTCGCTGGAGGATATGGTGCGCTTCGGGGTTGCCGCTGGCAGTGCCGCCACCATCAACCACGGTACGCGTCT
Source organism: Pseudescherichia sp. L3 (assembly GCF_024656065.1). Lineage (NCBI taxonomy): Bacteria > Pseudomonadati > Pseudomonadota > Gammaproteobacteria > Enterobacterales > Enterobacteriaceae > Pseudescherichia > Pseudescherichia sp. L3. The sequence goes on along the minus strand of NZ_JANKYC010000001.1, from coordinate 977,391 downwards.
CTGTGCGCAAGAGGACACACAAAAAATATATGATTATCTTTGCCAGAAATGATAATCGTCTATCCTGAAAAATAGTGCGATAACAATGAGGTGAGCTATGGCCAGTGGGGATATCACTCGCTACGTAATAACGGTAAAGTTTCACGAGCATAGTTTGACTGAAATCAACGAGCTTAATAATACCTTCACGCTTGCCGGGTATCTCCTGACCCTGAGCGATGACGAGGGCAAGGTTCATGAACTGGGCACCAATACGTTTGGCCTGGTCAGCCCGCTGAGTGAAGATGATATTAAAGAACAGGCGTTAGCGCTGGCGGAAAGCGCCATCGATCAACGACCTGAGATTGACGTTACGACCTGGGAGAACTGGCTGAAGACGCAGCAGCAATAAGTGCGATCGCGCCTGCCTGGCTTCCAGGCTGTGCGCGAAATCGTATTTTATGCTGCGTTAGCGCGCTAACCTTTAATCTGGCAGATTGCAGGGGAGAGAGAGCATGTGGCAAGCGGTGAATCGTCTGTTAAACGAGCAGCTTGGTGAAGGTGAAATTGAGCTGCGCAATGAGCTGCCGGGTGGAGAGATCCATGCCGCATGGCACATTCGCTTCGGTGGTCGCGATCTGTTTGTGAAGTGTGATGCGCGCGAGATGCTGCCCATCTTCACCGCCGAAGCGGATCAGCTTGAACTTCTGGCGCGCAGCCATACGGTCAGCGTCCCGGAGGTGGCGGCGGTAGGCAGCGATCGCGACTACAGCTTTCTGATCATGGCCTACCTCCCTGCCCGCCCGCTGGATGCGCATAACGCCTTTCTACTCGGCCAGCAGTTGGCCCGGCTGCACCAGTGGAGCGAGCAGCCGCAGTTCGGTCTCGACTTCGACAACGATCTCTCTACCACGCCGCAGCCAAACGCCTGGCAGCGCCGCTGGTCAACATTTTTCGCCGAGCAACGGATCGGCTGGCAGCTTGAGCTGGCGGCGGAAAAAGGTCTCGCCTTTGGCAATATCGATGCCATCGTCGAACATATTCAGCAGCGCCTTGCCGCCCACCAGCCGCAGCCCTCTCTGCTGCATGGCGACCTGTGGTCAAATAACTGTGCGCTGGGCCCCAACGGCCCCTACATTTTTGACCCAGCCTGCTACTGGGGGGACAGAGAGTGCGATCTGGCGATGCTGCCGCTGCACCCGGAGCAGCCGCCACAGATCTATGATGGCTATCAGTCGGTGCTGCCTCTGCCAAACGATTTCCTGGAGCGTCAGCCCATCTACCAGCTCTACACGCTGTTTAATCGGGCGATCCTCTTTGGCGGGCAGCATCTGGTGACGGCTCAGCAGGCGTTGGACAGGATCCTGGCCGCGTAATCGGCGCGGCCAACAGCCCAATTGACGTCCCGGCTACATAAACCCGAGCAGGGTAAAGAAGAAGTAGCCAGCAATGATGACAATCACCGGCAGCACGTACAGCGGGAAGATTTGCAGGAAGATGGTATGACGCGGCACAACGATACGCGACTCGATCTGTTCGCGGGTTAGGCCGTCCGCTCCCTTCGCCTTCTCAAGGATGAGCTGATCTTCAACCCCCTCACGCAGGAAGCGGGTCTGACGGCTCATGCGCGCCCCGGAGGCCTGTAGCGCCAGGCCGACAAATATCAGGGCGTAGATAATCCAGAAGCCGATATTCAGCTGGTGGTGAAAATCCGGCGTCGGCGAGTTGTACCAGAAAACATTGAGAAACGGCGTATTGAAACGCATCATCTCAATCATGACATGGGCGAAATCCAGCATCACGGCGTTGATCCCCGGCTGCTTCTCGCTGTGATCGTACATAAATTTGAATACGGAAATCAGGGTGGAAACCACCGCCGGGATAAAAATCACCCATCCCAGAACGCGCTTGAGCACGGCAATGCGTCCAGCTTGTTGATACGTCATGAATTCCCCTTGTTTAAGACGTTCTATTTGCGGGTTAAGTCTACCTTCTGAACGGGATTTTCGCCCGCCTTTAAAAGCGTTATCCTCGTCCAACAGCCATAATGAACGTTCATTTGTCTATTTATTCCACTCATAAGGAGAGGTTGTTATGTCAACCCCGCGTCAGATCCTCGCCGCTATTTTTGATATGGATGGCTTGCTTATCGACTCCGAGCCGCTTTGGGACCGGGCCGAGCTGGAGGTGATATCCAGTCTGGGCGTCGATGTTACCCGTCGCCATGAGATGCCTGATACGTTGGGCCTGCGTATCGATATGGTGGTCGATCTCTGGTACGCCATGCAGCCCTGGAGCGGACCGGGGAAACAGGAGGTGACAGACAGGATCATCCAGCGCGCTATCTCCCTGGTTGATGAGCAACGTCCGCTGCTGCCCGGGGTGCGTGAGGCGCTGGCGCTGTGTAAAGCGAAAGGGTTAAAAGTCGGCCTGGCATCCGCTTCGCCGCTCTATATGCTGGAGAAAGTCCTGTCGCTTTTCGAGCTGAGCGACTACTTTGATGCCCTGGCGTCGGCGCAGACGCTTCCCTACAGCAAACCCCATCCGCAGGTCTACCTCGACTGTGCGGCAAAGCTCGGCGTCGATCCTCTCTCCTGTGTAGCGTTAGAGGACTCGGTCAACGGAATGATTGCGGCAAAAGCGGCCCGTATGCGCGCCATCGTTGTGCCTGCGGAGGAGAACCGCCACGATCCGCGCTATGCGTTGGCAAACATCAAGCTTGAGTCGCTAGCCCAGCTGACGGAGCACGATTTGCGCGGATAACGCGCATTTTGCCCTCCTGAGAAAAAAAATATAAAACGGTGACAAAGTGTTACACCGTCACCTCTTCCGCCTACTGTACAAAAACCCTATACTGTATACTTCGACAGTTGAGTGAGTATGATCATGACGGCGGAAGGACACCTCCTTTTTTCCATTGCCTGCGCGGTGTTTGCCAAAAACGCCGAGCTTACCCCTGTGCTTGCGCAAGGGGACTGGTGGCATGTTATTCCCTCAGCCATTGTCACCTGCCTGCTCCCGGATATCGATCATCCGAAATCGTTTCTTGGCCAGCGCCTGAAGTGGATCTCGAAACCGATCGCCCGGGCCTTTGGCCACCGCGGCTTTACGCATAGCCTGCTGGCGGTGTTTATTGCCGTAACGCTTTTCTATCTTAAAGTGCCTGATAGCTGGTTTATCCCTGCCGATGTTTTGCAGGGCATGGTGCTGGGCTACCTGAGCCATATTCTGGCCGATATGCTGACTCCCGCCGGCGTACCGCTGCTCTGGCCCTGTCGCTGGCGCTTCCGCCTGCCTATTCTTCGGCCGCAGCGCGGTAACCAGCTTGAGCGCGTGCTCTGTATGGTGTTGTTTACCTATGCCGTCTGGATGCCGCAGAGCGTACCCGATAACAGCGCCGTGCGCTGGTCTTCTCAGGTTATCAATACCGTGCAAGGTGAGTTCACTCGCTTTATAAATCAGCAATCCGGTCATTAGCCAGACGAATTTGGCCATTTTCTTATAACCCATTCCATTTGGATATAAGACCTAAATCACACTTCTGCTAACCTTGGCGGCAACAGGGCGGCATGCACGCGCCGCCTGATAAAAAACCGTTCAGGAGATCTGAAATGAATTTCCCTTTAATTGCGAACATCGTGGTGTTCGTCGCCTTGCTATTTGTGCTGGCGCAGACGCGCCACAAGCAGTGGAGTCTGGCAAAGAAAGTGCTGGTCGGTCTGGCGATCGGCGTGGTGTTTGGTCTGGTGCTGCAAGCAATCTATGGTGCAGAGAGCCAGGTGCTGAAAGATTCTATCCAGTGGTTTAACGTAGTCGGTAACGGCTATGTCCAGCTGCTGCAGATGATCGTGATGCCGCTGGTATTTGCCTCGATTCTCAGCGCGGTGGCCCGTCTGCATAACGCCTCCCAGCTGGGTAAAATCAGCGTATTAACCATCGGTACGCTGCTGTTTACCACGCTGATCGCGGCGCTGGTCGGGGTGCTGGTAACGAACCTGTTTGGCCTCACCGCCGAAGGGCTGGTACAGGGTACGGCCGAGACCGCGCGCCTGAACGCCATTCAGAGCAACTACGCGGGCAAGGTCGCCGATCTGAGCGTGCCGCAGCTGCTGCTCTCCTTCGTTCCGAAAAATCCGTTTGCCGATCTGACCGGGGCTAACCCGACCTCCATCATCAGCGTGGTAATTTTTGCCGCCTTCCTGGGCGTGGCGGCACTGAAGCTGCTGAAGGACGATGCGCCGAAGGGCCAGCGCGTGCTGACCGCTATCGATACCCTGCAGAGCTGGGTGATGAAGCTAGTACGCCTGGTGATGCAGCTGACGCCGTACGGCGTGCTGGCGTTGATGACCAAAGTCGTGGCAGGCTCCAACCTGCAAGACATTATCAAGCTGGGCAGCTTTGTGGTCGCCTCCTACCTGGGGCTGGGGATCATGTTTGTTGTACACGCGATCCTGCTGGCGGTGAACGGCGTGAGTCCGCTGAAATACTTCCGTAAGGTCTGGCCGGTGCTGACCTTTGCCTTCACCAGCCGCTCCAGCGCCGCCTCCATTCCGCTGAACGTGGAAGCGCAGACCCGTCGCCTGGGCGTGCCGGAGTCTATCGCCAGCTTCTCAGCCTCCTTCGGTGCCACTATCGGTCAGAACGGCTGCGCCGGTCTCTACCCGGCCATGCTGGCGGTGATGGTTGCCCCAACGGTGGGTATTAACCCGCTAGATCCCCTGTGGATTGCGACGCTGGTGGGCATGGTTACCATCAGCTCGGCTGGTGTGGCGGGCGTGGGCGGCGGTGCTACCTTTGCCGCGCTGATCGTCCTGCCTGCGATGGGTCTGCCGGTCACCCTGGTGGCGCTGCTGATCTCCGTTGAGCCGCTGATCGATATGGGTCGTACCGCGCTGAACGTTAGCGGGTCAATGACCGCCGGGACGCTCACCAGCCAGTGGCTGAAGCAGACCGATAAAGAGGTGTTGAATAGCGAAGAGAGTGCCGAACTGGCGCATCGCTAAACCTCATGCACCCGGCGGCATTCGCTGCCGGGCTTCTTTTTTCAAGACCAACGCTACGCCTCGTCAATCTCCCCTTCCTGACGCATTTGCTCTGCCCAACGCTGAGCCGCCTCCGGCATGCTAAACGTCGGCGAACGACGGAAATGCTCCCCCATCAGCACAAACGCCACATACTTACCACGCAGCAGCCAGACATCACGAAACCCCTCTACCTTATTGGCGTGATCGGGTGGCGCAGGCTCCACGCGGGGTACGTAGCTGATAACAGGGCGATTATTTTGACGAAACGGTTTCATAAGCGAGAGTTCACTAAAGCAAATTGCAGATACGGGCAGCCACTATGATAGCCGATCTCACGGTAAAAACACGGTGTTGCTCTATAGTTATAAGGGTTTTGACGTTACATCGGCCACCCTTTCAGCAATGAAAACAGGAGATGAGCACAATGTCGCATAATGAGAAAAACCCACACGGCCATCAATCCCCGGTCCACGATCCCAGTGAGTCCCGACCGGGCCTTGACTCCCTGGCCCCCGAAGATAACTCCCACCGCCCCGATCCCCGCCCCACCCCGCCTGGAGAGCAGCCAACCGCCCCCGGCAGCCTTAAGGCCCCCGATACGCATAATGAGAAGCTCACCGCTCTGGAGACCTTCCGTAAAGGCAGCGACGGTTTTCCCCTGACCACCAACCAGGGAGTACGCATCAGCGACGATCAAAACTCCCTGCGCGCGGGCAATCGCGGCCCGACGCTGCTGGAGGATTTTATCCTGCGGGAGAAAATTACCCATTTTGACCACGAGCGTATTCCGGAGCGTATCGTCCACGCCCGCGGCTCGGCAGCGCACGGCTACTTTCAGCCCTACAAGAGCCTGAAGGATATTACTAAAGCAGATTTCCTCAGCGATCCCGAAAAGATCACCCCGGTCTTTGTCCGCTTCTCTACGGTGCAGGGCGGCGCGGGCTCGGCGGATACCGTGCGTGACATTCGCGGCTTCGCTACCAAATTCTATACCGAAGAGGGGATCTTCGACCTGGTTGGCAACAACACGCCGATATTTTTTATTCAGGATGCGCACAAGTTTCCAGACTTCGTCCACGCGGTGAAGCCGGAGCCGCACTGGGCCATTCCGCAGGGCCAGAGCGCCCATGACACCTTCTGGGACTACGTCTCGTTACAGCCAGAGACCCTGCACAACGTGATGTGGGCCATGTCCGATCGCGGTATTCCCCGCAGCTACCGTACCATGGAGGGCTTCGGCATCCACACCTTCCGCCTGGTGAACGCCGAAGGCAAAGGAACCTTTGTCCGCTTCCACTGGAAGCCGGTGGCGGGTAAAGCCTCGCTGGTGTGGGACGAGTCGCAGAAACTCACCGGCCGCGACCCCGATTTTCATCGCCGCGATCTGTGGGAGGCCATTGAAGCGGGCGATTTCCCCGAGTACGAACTGGGGCTACAGCTGATCCCGGAAGAGGACGAGTTCAAGTTTGATTTTGACCTCCTCGACCCTACCAAGCTGATCCCCGAGGCGCTGGTGCCGGTTCAGCGGGTAGGTAAAATGGTACTCAATCGCAACCCAGATAACTTCTTTGCCGAAAACGAACAGGCGGCGTTTCATCCGGGCCATATCGTCCCCGGCCTGGATTTTACTACCGATCCGCTGCTGCAGGGGCGTCTCTTCTCCTATACCGATACGCAGATCAGCCGCCTTGGCGGGCCAAACTTCCATGAGATCCCTATTAACCGCCCAACCTGTCCGTACCATAACTTCCAGCGCGACGGCATGCACCGCATGGATATCGACACCAACCCGGCGAACTACGAGCCGAACTCAATCAACGATAACTGGCCGCGGGAAACACCTCCCGGCCCGAAACGCGGCGGCTTTGAGTCCTATCAGGAGCGGATAGAGGGCAATAAGATCCGCGAGCGCAGTCCGTCGTTTGGCGAATACTATGCCCACCCGCGCCTGTTCTGGCAAAGTCAGACCCCGCACGAGCAGCAGCACATTATTGATGCCTTTAGCTTCGAGCTGAGCAAAGTGGTGCGCGAGTACATTCGCGAGCGGGTTGTCGATCAGCTGGCCTGCATCGATACCACACTGGCGCTGTCGGTGGCGAAAAATCTGGGTATCTCCCTGACGGATGAGCAGCTCAACGTTACCCTGCCCAAAGAGGTTAACGGGGTAGCAAGCGATCCGTCGCTAAGCCTCTACGCCCAGCCGGACGCCAGCGTTAAGGGCCGCGTAGTCGCCATCCTGCTTAACGATAAGGTGGTTGCCAGCGAGCTCTTGAGCATCCTGCAGGGGCTGCGGGCGAAAGGCGTACACGCCAAACTGCTCTATTCGCGGATGGGAGAAGTGACAGCGGACGATGGTTCAAGCCTGTCGGTAGCGGGCACCTTTGCCGGATCGCCCTCGGTAACCGTAGATGCAGTTATCGTTCCCGGCGGTGACGTCAGCACTCTGCTGAACAACGGTGATGTCGCCTACTACCTGCTGGAGGCCTATAAGCACCTGAAGGTGATTGCCCTGGCAGGCGATGCGCGTCAGTTCAAACAGACGCTGAAGGTCGATGCGCAAGGCGAAGCGGGCATTGTCGAAGCGGATAACGCAGCTGGCTCCTTTATCGATGATTTCCTGACCCAGCTGGCCGCACATCGCGTCTGGTCCCGGAGCGGCAAAATCAGCGCTATCCCGGCCTGATAAAGGTCGCGGCATAAAAAAACCGGCGCTTAGGCCGGTTTTTTCTTGCTCAGGCTAAAATAGCATTACTTTTTCGGGGCCTGCGGGTCGGTGTCGTACTCCGCACAGGTCTGATAACCCGAATTCATAACGTGGCCGGTGTCATCCAGGGCCACAAAGTAGGTTTCGGTTTTACCATCGCGCTGACCCAGGATATAGGTCTGGCAGGTACCACGAGCGTGGATCATGGTCACTTCTGAGGACGGCTTACCAGCGACCTGCATAACCTGCGCACGGCTCATGCCTTTTTTAACGTCTTTCACTACCGGCGTGGTGACCTGATCTTTAGTACGATCGTAAGCAGTACACCCTGCCAGCATTGCCATAACTGCTGCTGCACCCATAATTCCTGCGAGTTTCATATTCATAATCCTTCCTCTTGTTATCCGCTGTTGTATCAGCGCGTTATCTAAGCCTGGAATATAAAATTACTTTTTTCAACCCGTCGAACACGATGACATAACTTTCGGAAAATTCTAATAAAACTGCTATAAGATACTAAACCGACGCAAATTACAGCACTCGATGGCGATAGCCTTGTCGTTTCAGTGCCAACGGGTTAGCTTTATTAGAGAGCGATATTGCCACTGGCCCGGCAGGCCACTAACGGAGGATGATTAATGACTCTGCAACAAGAAATTATTGAAGCGCTTGGCGTCAAGCCAACGGTAAATGCGGAAGAAGAAGTTCGCCGCAGTGTAGATTTTCTCAAAGCCTATCTGAAAGCGCACCCGTTTTTAAAAACTCTGGTACTGGGCATTAGCGGCGGTCAGGATTCGACCCTTGCCGGCAAGCTGAGCCAGCTGGCCATCAGTGAACTGCGCCAGGAGACGGGCAACGAGGCGCTGCAGTTTATCGCCGTGCGTCTGCCCTATGGCGTGCAGTTTGACGAGCAGGATTGCCAGGACGCGATCAACTTTATTAAGCCGGATCGTGTCCTGACCGTTAACATCAAATCCGCCGTGCTGGCCAGCGAGCAGGCCCTGCGTGAGGCGGGCATTGAGCTGAGCGATTTTGTTCGCGGCAATGAAAAAGCGCGCGAGCGTATGAAGGCCCAGTACAGCATTGCTGGCATGACAGGTGGCGTCGTCATTGGTACCGACCATGCCGCAGAAGCGGTAACCGGGTTTTACACCAAGTACGGCGATGGCGGTACGGATATCAACCCGCTGTTCCGTCTGAACAAACGCCAGGGTAAACAGCTGCTGGCGCATCTGGGCTGTCCGGAGCATCTCTACAAAAAAGCGCCGACGGCGGATCTGGAAGACGATCGCCCCTCCCTGCCGGATGAAGCCGCGCTGGGGGTTACCTATGAAAACATTGATGATTATCTGGAAGGCAAAACGCTGGATGAAGGCACCGCCCGCATTATCGAGGGCTGGTACCTGAAAACCGAGCATAAGCGTCGTCCGCCGATCACGGTTTTTGACGACTTCTGGAAAAAATAAATTCCTCAGGCGGCGTAAGCCGCCTCTTTTTTCACCAGCCATAGCCTGCTACACTGGATAAGTAACCAGTATCAGGAGTTTATCTGTGGCAAGGCGTCAATCTGCCCCACGCCTGGATTTTGAGGCGGCGGCTATCTACGAGTATCCCGAACATTTACGACCGTGGCTTGAAGCGTTACCTAAGCATCCCGGCGTCTATTTTTTCCATGGCGAAAGCGAAGCGATGCCGCTCTACATCGGTAAGAGCATCAATATTCGCAGCCGCGTGCTCTCCCATCTGCGCACTGCCGATGAGGCCGCCATGCTGCGCCAGTCCCGGCGCATTACCTGGGTGCGTACCGCCGGTGAAATTGGTGCGCTACTGCTGGAAGCGCAGCTGATTAAAGAGCAGCAGCCGCTGTTCAACAAACGGCTGCGGCGCAATCGCCAGCTCTGCTCTCTGCTGCTGGCGGGGGAAAAACCGCAGGTTGTCTATGCTCGCGAGGTCGATTTCTCGGCACAGCCGGGGCTGTACGGTCTCTTCGCTAACCGCCGGGCGGCGTTGCAAACGCTGCAAAGCATCGCCGATGAGCAAAAGCTCTGCTACGGCCTGCTGGGGCTGGAGTCGCTGACCCGAGGCCGAGGCTGTTTCCGCTCAGCGCTCAACCGCTGTGCGGGGGCGTGCTGCGGTAAAGAGAGCGTAGAGGCGCACAACCAGCGCCTGATTGACGCGCTTGAGCGCACGCGACTGGTGTGCTGGCCGTGGCGCGGCCCGGTTGCGCTGAAAGAGAGCAGCGGAGAGATGACCCAGTACCATATCATCCATAACTGGCTATGGCTGGGTTCGGTAGATTCCCTTGACGAGGCGGCCAGCCTGCCGCGTCCGCAGGCAAGCTTCGATCAGGATGGCTATAAGATCCTCTGCAAGCCGCTGATTACTGGCCTGCACGATATTACCGAGCTGCCCTGGCCCACAGAATAACCTCTGCCCGCCTGCCGTAGCGTCAACGGCAGGCGAACGGTTATGGCTTAGTGGCCCGGCAGCCAGGTAATTTCGCTAAACAGCAGCTGGCCCTCAGACTTCAACAGCCGCAGCGTGTGGTGCCCCTCCTGCCACCAGGCTCCCTGATCGGCAGTCAGCAGCTTATCCCCCAGCTGCCACGCTCCGCTTAAAACAAACACCACCCCACCCCGTGAGGCAAAGGTTGTAAAGGTGCGATCGGCAACGCGCACTTTCGCCTGACAGCGATCCCGGCGGGTCATGATATTAAAATCCATCGACATCTGACCGTCGGAAAGCTGCGCCTTTACCGACTGCTCGCCAGCAAAGGTAAAGGGCTGCAGACGCTTAAGCGTGTGGTTAAAGGCGCTGCCGCCGTCGAGCGTCACCTCTCCCCCTTCAATCAGGGTGATCACCCGATCTACGCCGGTAAACTGGGGAAAACCGCCGTTGCTGGCCAGGGAGGCAATGCTGGCGCGCCAGTCGAAATCACGGGTTGCAGCCGGGAAGCAGCAAATTTCACGGGTCTCGCCTGCACCATTACGCCACAGGTTGACCGGCATTTTACGAATATCAAAGTATTCCATTATCACCCTCAATGACGCGCACGCGCGTCCGCGCAACGGTCAAGGCCGCCACGCTTTTTTGTTATGGATTGCTGTTCTGAATGAGCATACCGTTTCGTTAACGGCTAACAAAGAGGGGAACAAAGAAAAAACCGCCAGGCCTGTCCACAGCCCGATGGGGGATGTGAACAAGACCGGCGGTCATAAAAGAAGATGATGATTTTTTAGTCGTTACAAAAAACATTGTTAATTTTACTAACTTTAACCACTCAATCTGTGTGCCTATAGTGTTTCTTTACATGGAGCAAAACAGATGCCAGTTAATACTACGATACGCCCTACGTCAGGAACGCCTATACCTCCTGGCGGAGTGCGGCAGCTTACGGTCGTTACTCTATGCATTCTCTTGACCGGATGCCCAGGAGGGCCAAGGGCACCTGAGCCACGCAATACATTTATCAATGGCGATACCCTCTGCTTCAGCGTCGATAGCAAAGATGTGTTGGACTACTACCGGATAGAATCAAATGAAAGCGGCCATTATGAAGTGGTTGCCAACTCTGGCCAAGAGAGGCTCAATGTCTCTTATCCACGGGACTGCATTCAATTCAGCTTTAAGACAGGCTACAACTATGCCATCTCATACGGACTTAATGGTAAAAACTATATTCACGAGATGAGTTCACAATCGTTTTAAAAGAAAAAACCGCCGGGCCTGTCCACAGCCCGATGGGGGATGTGAACAAGACCGGCGGTCTTGAGAAAGTGTGCTGAGTTACTCAGCAGACTCAGGCATTTTACCTTCTGGCGCTTTACGTTCTGTCAGACGCTTCTCAAAATTGGCATTAAACTGCTTTTTCTGCTCTGGCGTCAGGATGTTATAGATTTTGTTCTGGGTTTCCATATGCGCCAGCATACGGGCTTTGTTCTGCTCGGCCATTTTGTCAATCTGTGCTTCAGCTTTCGCCTTGTCGAAGGTGTCGCTGGCAATGATGCTATGGGCAGCGCGGCGCTCATCCAGAGAAGGACGCTTCATCTGGTCACGCTGGCTCTTCATGATCTCACGGATCTGCTGTTTCTGCGCGTCGGTCAGGTTGAGGTCTTTAAACATCATATCGTGATGCGGACCCATTTTGCCTTTATGGTGCATTGCTGCGCCGTTGTCCGCTGCGGCAGTGGTTTCGGCAGCGTGAGCCAGGTTAGCAGCGCCGAACGCCAGGGTAGAGGCAACAAACAGAGCGGTTAATTTACGCATAGTCTTCATCCTTCTTTCAGTTATTCTTACTTACGGCACGTTGCCGTGTTGACGAGATTAACTTTACGACCTTTTTCGTCAATTAATCAGTGCAACGGTAAAACAGTGAAAGTATAAAAAACATTTTCTGCGCAATTGTGAAGACAATATGGAAAAAAGATGGAGAGGTGTAGCAAAAATATTCAAGCGGATGATTTTGAAGGGAATATTTAGGAGCATACTCCTCCATCGATTATTAATAAAGCAGTTTTGTAAGAATAGTCTGCAATAATATCTTAGGCTGACTTTCTATTTCACTCTCTCTACTCCATCCGCACCAGCATTAAACCTGCCCGCAGGCCAGGGGCGACGTTTGGGTTCGGAAATAATACATACTCAGTCTCGTGTTGAACCACGTAGCGCGTCTCGCCCTCTTCTGCCAGCAGCGTACCGGCGCTAAACGGCGTGAAGTTGATCGTCTGGGCAGGCATGCAGAGATGGAAACGCTCCCCGAGGCGCGTAATCTGCTGGGCTACCCGATAGCGCAGCACCGGCGCATGCGGGCTCGTCCAGGGCGTTTCGCTGAGCAGCGCTGCCAGCGCATCGCGGGTTACAGCGAACTGGCTCAGATCGTTCTCGCCAAAGGGAAGCGCTTTTCCTAACTCAAGGGTGCAGGCCAGGGCGTTAAAGCGCTCGCAGCTAAAATGGGTAAAGGTGCCCCCCGGCGACTGGTGAAAGACCAGCGCCTCCAGCCCCGCCCCTTCCAGCCAGTGCAGGAATGCTTCATCCCACGGTGTTGTACGGGCGGGTAAAACGCCGAAGCGCGGGTGGTGAGAGCCGCGGATCGCGGTATGCAGATCGAGATGCCAGCGCGTCTCTGTCCTGCTATCAGTAAAAAAGCGATCCACGGCCTGCTCAAGCTGCTCAGCTCGTTTGGTCTCAAGGCTGGGGGGATAATTCTGCCAGCGTTGTCCAAACAGGCGGTTGAGATCGACATGCAGATAGCGCTGATGGGTACGCAGCGCGTCGGGGTTGCCTAATATCACCAGCATGCGCCAGCGCAGCGCCAGTGAACCGGTGAACAACGCGGCCAGCAGGTCATCAACGATCTCTACCGGCGCGGTTTCATTCCCATGAATGCCCACCGAGAGCACCATGGCGCGATCCACGGGCTGATGCGGCGTGAGTTCCAGCAGCCCCTCACCGTGCCAGCGCCAGCTAAAGGTGACAGTGTCACCTTTCGTTTTATCGGGATGCGTCCCAGCCAACGTTAAAGCGAGAAAATCGTGCATTGCATCTCCCTTAACGCTGGAAAGCGTAGACTGAGCCAAGATTCAGCAGCTGAGAGAGCTGGTCTAACGCCTCCCTGCCCTCACGCAGCAGCTGCGGATCGGCAAGGTCAGCCTGCGTCAGACGATCGCGATAGTAGCGATCTACCCAGCCATTAAGTTGATTAAAAAGCGCGTCATTCATCATCACTGCGGGGTTAACCGCCTGCCGCTCCGCCTCCGTTAGTACCACGCGCAGGCGCAGGCAAGCCGGACCACCGCCGTTAGCCATGCTTTCACGCAGATCGAATACCTTTAGCTCATGGATAGGATTATCCTCTGCCAGCAGGCCGTTGAGATAGCGCCAGACGCCTGCATGCTGCTGCGACTCCTGGGGCACGACCAGCACCATTGACCCATCCTCCCGGCTCAGGAGCTGGCTGTTGAACAGATAGGTCGCCACAGCATCTTTCACCGATACTGCCTCCTCCGGCACCTGAATGGCCTGAAATCCCGGCACCCGCTCCGCCAGATGGCTCATCAGTCCACACTGCTTAACAAAAGCCCGTTCGTGGCAGAACAGCACCTGACGGTTGCTTACCGCAATCACATCGTTGTGAAACACCCCCTCGTCAATGACCGTGGGGTTTTGCTGGGCGAACATCACCCGATCCGGATTAACCTGATTAAGGCGCGCCACCGCCTGACTCGCCTCGAGGGTCTGACGCGCAGGATAGCGTTCGGGTGCGGCGTGACCATGCTCCTCACGACCGTAAATAAAGAGCTGAAGACCTGGCTCACCATATTCGCCGCCGAGACGGTTATGGTTTGCCGCCCCCTCGTCGCCAAAGCGTGCCACCTGCGGCAGCGCCGGATGCACGGCGAAACGTTCCTCGTCACGGAAAATAGCCCGCAGCAACGCCTCGGTGGTCGGCGCTTCGCTTGAACGGTGGAACTTGTTGTTCAGGTTAGCAACGGTGAGATGCACCCTGCTGTCCATGGCGTCAGCGGAGGGGCAGACCGTCGCCGCGTTGGCGACCCACATAGAGGATGCCGAGCTGGCCGCCGAGAGCAGCTCCGGCGTCTGCGCTGCCGCTTTCGCTACCACCTGCTCATCGCTACCGCTGAATCCCAGCTGGCGCAGCACCGCGACGTTGGGCCGCTCCTGAGGAGGGATCACCGCCTGAGGAAAGCCCGCGTCGCTCAGCGCCTTCATCTTCAGCAGGCCCTGCTTCGCCGCCAGCTTCGGGTTGGACACCTGATTACGGTGCTTTGTCGACGCCTCGTTACCAAACGAAAGCCCGGCATAGTGGTGGGTCAGCCCCACCAGGCCGTCAAAGTTTACCTCATGCGCTTTCATGCTCCCTCCCCCGGCGTAAAGTGCAGCCCTGGACTGAGCGTCTCTGGCAGGGTTAAGCTGGGTGACTCCAGGCTCGCCATCGGCCACGCACAGTAGTCGGCGGCGTACCAGGCGCTGGGGCGATGATTTCCCGATGCCCCGATGCCACCAAAGGGTGCGGTGCTTGCCGCGCCGGTGAGCGGCTTATTCCAGTTGACGATCCCGGCCCGCGCCGCCAGCAGCAGCGCGTCAAATTTTTCGCGATCCGCCGAGACCAGTCCGCAGGCCAGTCCGTAGCGGGTGGCGTTGGCCAGCGTAACCGCCTCTTCCCAGCTATCGTAGCGCCAGACGCCCAGCAGCGGGCCAAAGACCTCCTCATCCGGCACGTCCGCAACGCCGGTGAGATCGATAATGCCAGGAGTGAGCAGCGACGTCCCGGCCTTGAGTCGCTTCGGTGCCAGCAGGGTTCTGCCACCGCGCGCCTCGTGGGCCTGCCAGGCCTTGTAAACCTGATCGGCGGCCTGCTCCGAGATCAGCCCGCCAATAAACGGCTGCGGCTCGGCGTTCCAGCTACCGGGCGCAATACGGCCCGCTACCTCTACCAGGCGGGCAAGAAAGGCGTCACCCTCCGCGCCACGCTTCACCAGCAGGCGACGGGCGCAGGTACAGCGCTGGCCAGCGGTGATAAATGCCGACTGGATAGTCAGATGCACGGCGGCATCGCGATCCGCTATGTCATCCACGATCAGCGGATTGTTTCCTCCCATCTCAAGGGCGAGGATCTTCTCTGGCTGTCCGGCCAGCTGGCGATGCAGCTGGTAGCCGGTGCTGGCGCTGCCGGTAAAGAGCAGACCGTCAAGATCCGGCAGGCCACTCAGGGCCTGCCCGGTTTCACGCCCGCCCTGCACCAGGTTAAGTACGCCAGCGGGAAGGCCTGCCTGCTCCCAGAGCTTCACCACTGCTTCGCCGCTATGCGGCGTTAGCTCGCTGGGCTTAAACACCAGCGTATTGCCCGCCAGCAGGGCGGGAATAATATGGCCGTTGGGGAGATGGCCCGGGAAGTTATAGGGGCCAAAGACCGCCAGCACGCCGTGGGGGCGATGGCGCAGCGTTGCCGCCCCGTCCGCCATTGCCGTCTGCTGCTCGCCGGTTCGCACGTGCCAGGCCTTTACGGAGATGGCGGCCTTGTTAATCATGGCCCCCACTTCTGTCGCCGCCTCCCAGCGCGGTTTACCCGTCTCCCGGGCGATGATCTCCGTCAGCGCGCCTCTATTCTCCTCCAGCAGCGCGGCAAATTTTTCCACCACGGCCTGACGGGCAGCAAAAGGCTGCGACGCCCAACCGGGAAAGGCAGCGCGGGCGGCCTGGCATGCCTGGGTTACCTGCCCGGCATCGGCATCGTTCCCCTGCCAGAGCCGATCGCCATTCACCTGATCGTGTTTTTCACGTCGAGCGCCCTGACCGGTCACCCAGTCACCGTTAATCCATAAGCTCATACACTTTTCTCCTCGGCGCAAAGGCGCACCAGGCGAACCTTGTCGCCCGGCTGGCATTTAAGTACGTCTATCTGGGCGGCGCTCAGCACCAGCCGCTCGGTATCGGGATTAGCGGTCACCAGCATGACGCGAAACTGCTGGTACTGCTCGTTAGCCACCATACAGAGCGGCCACTCTCCTGGCGCAGGCTGCCCTTCGGCCACCTCCACGAGGCGGCTTTTGCGAATGGCGCGCACCCGGTCGATATCACACTCCAGCGTCGGTCCGCCGTCGAAAATATCGATATAGTTCCGGTAGCGAAAGCCCTCTTTCTCCAGCACGGCACGCGCCGGGGCGGTTTGCGGATGCACCTCCCCAATCACCGCCTGCGCTTCCGCCGACAGGAACTGGGTATAGATCGGATGCTTGGGCATCAGCTCGGCAATAAACGCCTTCTGTCCGATACCGCACAGGCGATCGGCGCGGCTGAAGGACATGGAGAAGAAGGTTTTGCCCAGGCTGTCCCAAAAAGGCGAGTAGCCATCTTCGCTGATCACGCCGCGCATCTCCGCCACCACCTTGTCGTTGAAGCGATCGCGAAATGCGGCCATGAACATAAAGCGCGATTTAGAGAGCAGGTAGCCGTTGCCCTCCTTCCGCCACTCGGGATCGAGAAACAGCGTGCACAGTTCGCTGCTGCCGGTATGGTCGTTGCTTAAGAACAGCGTAGGCAGCGCGTTGTAGACGTTAAGCTCTTTGGAAGCATGTACCAGGGTCCCGACGCGGTAGTTGTACCAGGGATCGTTCAGGCCGACGGCGACCTCAATGGCGCAGACCCCAGCCACCGTGCCGCTGTCGCTATCTTCCAGCACAAACAGATAGCCCTGATCGCTTTTCGGCAGCTCACCCAGCCAGGTCTGTCGCGCCCGAGTAATACGCGCTGCCAGCGTGGCCTCGTCAGCAGGCAGCGAGGTTAGCCCGCCGCCGGTTTTTCCCGCCAGCTGCATCAGGGCGGGCAGATCGCTATGCTCAATCGGACGGATCACCATCATGTTGCGTACCCCGCAAGAAATCGTTCGCAGGCGCGGGAGAAGCGTTCCATGCCGGTGCGGATCTCCTCCTCGCTGATATTCAGCGCCGGGGCGAAGCGCACGACGTTGCCTCCGGCAATCAGCACCATCGCGCCCTCTTCGGCGGCAAGCTGGGCGATCTGCTTGGCTTTGCCGGCCCAGGCGGGATCCAGCTCGCAGCCAATCAGCAGGCCGATGCCGCGGATCTCTTTAAACAGCGCTAAGCGAACATTAATAGCCTCGAGCTGCTCGACGAATGCCTGCTGACGCTGTTTCACGCCGTCCAGGAAAGCCTTGTTGTTGACGTTATCCAGCAGCTCTCCCGCTACGGCAGCAGCCAGCGGATTGCCGCCGTAGGTGGTTCCGTGTGTGCCCACGGTCATCACGCTGGCGTACTCGTCCCGCGTCAGCATTGCGCCAATCGGAAAACCACCCCCGAGGGCTTTGGCCGTGGTCAGCACATCAGGCGTAACGCCATAGTGCATATAGGCATACAGCTCGCCGGTGCGTCCTACGCCCGTCTGCACTTCATCGAAGATCAGCAGCGCGTTATGGCGATCGCACAGCTCACGCAGCGCCTGTAAGAATTCTGCTTTCGCAGGTACAACGCCACCTTCACCCTGAATGGGTTCAACGAGCACGGCGCAGGTATCATCGTTAATTAATGCCTGGGCGGAGGCGATGTCGTTGAATACCGCGTGGTGGATATCCGGCGGCAGCGGGGCAAAGTCCTGCGAGTAGGCAGGCTGGCCTCCGGCGCTAACGGTAAAGAGCGTCCGGCCATGGAAGGCATTTTTAAAGGCGACGATCCCACTCTTCTGCGCACCATGGCGATCGTGCGCGTATTTGCGCGCCAGCTTGAGCGCCGCCTCGTTGGCCTCCGCGCCGGAGTTACAGAAGAAGACCCGGTCGGCAAAGGTGGCGTCGATAAGCCGTTTTGCCAGCCGCAGCGCTGGCTCGTTGGTATAGCCGTTGCCGGTATGCCAGAACCGAGCCGCCTGCTCGCTCAGGGCGCGACACAGCCCCGGATGGGCATGGCCCAGCGCGTTAACGGCAATGCCGCCAGCAAAATCGACATACTCTTTCCCCTGCTGATCCCACAGGCGGGAACCCTCCCCACGGACGGGAATAAAAGGCGCAGGCGCATACACCGGCAGCATCCACTCATCAAAACTCTCACGCGTAACGGGCAAAGACATAGCCACCTCATCAGGTAAATGAAACGTTGTTAATATGTTAATTATTGTGAACATCGGCCCTGTGAATGTAGATTGCACGCATCGTGCCAGCCAGCGATAAAAATGCATAACGCCGGAGCGGTGACGAAATATCAATGTGTTACAGCAGAGCGCTATGCAAATAAATTGCATAAAAAGTGAATAATTTTATTAAGAAGGCCGATGGCGGTGTCTGAGAGCAGCGGATTTATGCAGGTATAAAATTTAATTCTGGAAGTGTGATCGCAAGCGAAACTTACCGCCGTTTCGCGCCCTCATGCGGTGCGGACTGCCCTTTTTTAGTGCGTGATGGGCATGAGAAATCCAGGGCGGATACGCTGCGATTTTTCTGTTAACATCTGGGCTTACTTATTGCTATGTGGCAGAAAATATGAAATTTGTTTCTTTTAATATCAACGGGCTGCGTGCGCGCCCCCATCAGCTGGCGGCAATTGTAGAGAAACACCATCCGGACGTGATTGGCCTGCAGGAGACAAAGGTTCACGACGATATGTTCCCGCTCGAAGAGGTCGCAAAGCTGGGCTACAACGTCTTTTATCATGGCCAGAAAGGGCATTACGGCGTGGCACTGCTTACCAAAGAGACCCCTGTCTCGGTGCGTCGTGGCTTTCCCGGTGACGACGGCGAAGCGCAGCGCCGGATCATCATGGCGGAGATCCCCTCGGCCCTCGGCAATATCACGGTGATCAATGGCTACTTCCCGCAGGGCGAGAGCCGCGATCATCCGACAAAATTCCCGGCCAAAGAGAAATTTTACGCAGACCTGCAGAGCTATCTGGATAACGAGCTGCAGAAGGACAGCCCGGTGCTGATCATGGGCGATATGAATATTAGCCCAACGGATCTCGATATCGGCATTGGCGAAGAGAGCCGCAAGCGCTGGCTGCGCGGCGGCAAATGCTCCTTCCTGCCGGAAGAGCGTGAGTGGCTGGGTCGTCTGCTGGGGTGGGGGCTGGTGGATACCTTCCGCCACGCCAACCCTGAAACCCAGGATCGCTACTCCTGGTTCGACTACCGTTCAAAAGGGTTCGATGACAACCGTGGGCTACGTATCGATCTGCTGCTTGCCAGCCAGTCGCTGGCCAGCCGCTGCCAGGAGACGGGCATCGATTACGATATCCGTAGCATGGAGAAGCCCTCCGACCATGCGCCGGTCTGGGCCAGCTTCAAGCTCTAACCCTGGCTAACGTAACGCCGGGCGGCGCTAGCGCTTGCCCGGCCTACTCGCGTACTCGCCGCCACACCAGCGGATTGGTGCTAAGCGTGCGCTCGTCGCGCTGGCACTGCAGCAGGACGCCCTCCGCCTTGATCACTGCCCCTTCCGAATAGTTCCGATCTTCATAAATACAGCACAGATTACAGGGCTGCGGGCGCTGTCCGCCCGTGCTAAATACCTCCGGCGGCACGTTTACCTCCACGTCGGGGCGGATGCGGTCGGCCTGTGCACCGGCGGATAAAAGTCCAAGCAGAGCAATCACGTAACGGTTCATCGACGAGTTTCCTTTTTTGTGCTGATTATCACTATAACGGTAAACCATGCCGGTTCCTTTAATTTATCTGCCCATCGTTTTTAGTTATGACTCAGGCCCGCTTATAAATTTCCCTTAGGGGGTTAACTTTTCGCTTGCCTGGCAAAGCGGTGCGGGTGGTATAGTCGAAAACGATGCTAAAACGCTCACACAACAACCATAATTTATTATAAGAGGAACTTATCTCTATGGATCAGGCACGCTCTCTGGAATCATTTCTAACCCATGTCCAACGCCGCGACCCGCATCAAAGCGAGTTTGCTCAGGCCGTCCGCGAGGTGATGACCACCCTCTGGCCTTTCCTTGAGGCAAACCCGCGCTATCGCCACATGTCGCTGCTTGAACGCCTGGTAGAGCCAGAGCGCGTGATCCAGTTCCGCGTCGTGTGGGTAGATGATAAGAATCAGGTGCAGGTCAACCGCGCCTGGCGCGTACAGTTCAACTCGGCGATCGGCCCGTTTAAGGGCGGTATGCGCTTCCACCCCTCGGTGAACCTGTCGATCCTCAAGTTCCTCGGTTTTGAACAGACTTTTAAAAATGCCCTCACCACCCTGCCGATGGGCGGTGGCAAAGGCGGCAGCGATTTCGATCCTAAAGGCAAAAGCGAAGGCGAAGTGATGCGTTTCTGCCAGGCACTGATGACCGAGCTGTACCGACACCTGGGGCCGGATACCGACGTTCCTGCGGGCGACATCGGCGTCGGCGGTCGTGAAGTGGGCTTTATGGCGGGGATGATGAAAAAGCTCTCCAACAGCAGCGCCTGCGTCTTTACCGGCAAAGGACTCTCTTTCGGCGGCAGCCTGATCCGCCCTGAGGCGACCGGCTACGGCCTGGTGTACTTCACCGAAGCTATGCTCAAGCGTCACGGCCTGAGCTTCGAAGGGATGCGCGTGGCGGTCTCTGGATCTGGCAACGTGGCGCAGTACGCTATCGAAAAAGCGATGGAGTTTGGTGCCCGCGTGGTGACCGCCTCCGACTCCGGCGGCACCATGGTCGATGAAGCTGGCTTTACGGCAGAGAAACTGGCGCGCCTGTGCGAGATCAAAGCCAGCCGCGATGGCCGCCTGGCCGACTACGCCCGCGAGTTCGGTCTGCTCTGGCTGGAAGGCAAGCAGCCGTGGTCCGTGCCGGTGGATATCGCACTGCCGTGCGCGACCCAGAACGAGCTGGACGAGGATGCGGCGCGCCAACTGATCGCCAACGGTGTGAAGGCGGTGGCGGAAGGGGCGAATATGCCCACCACCATCGACGCCACCGATCTGTTCCTTGAGGCGGGCGTGCTCTTTGCGCCGGGTAAAGCCGCTAACGCGGGCGGGGTCGCCACCTCCGGTCTGGAGATGGCGCAGAATGCCGCGCGTCTGGGCTGGAAGGCGGAGAAAGTAGACGCCCGCCTGCACCATATCATGCTGGATATCCACAACGCCTGCGTGGAGTACGGTGGGGAAGGCAAACAGACCCACTACGTGCGTGGGGCAAACATTGCCGGGTTTGTGAAGGTGGCCGACGCGATGATCGGGCAAGGGGTAATTTAATTCTACGGCTACGCCGGGTGGCGGCTGCGCCTTACCCGGCCTATGGTTCGCGCCGTTGTAGGCCCGGTAAACGCAGTGCCACCGGGCTTTTTTATGCTGAACTCTTCTTCTTTTTAAATGTCTTTTTGGTGCCGCCGCCCGGCGCAACAATCCCTTTAAACTGGCGAACCGGCGTGCTGCGCGCCTGGTCGATCAGCTGATAGAGCGTGCCCACCAGCGGCTGCATAAAGTCCTGGTAGCGGCACTGCTTCTCGCTGATCTGCGTCAGAACCGACTCCCAGTGGGCGGTCATGTCCGGCCTGGCGGCCATCTCCGGCAGAGAGTGGATCAGCGCTCGTCCCGCATCGGTAGAGAGAATGCTCCGCCCCTTCTTATGCAGAAAACCGCGCTTAAAGAGCAGCTCAATAATTCCGGCGCGGGTCGCTTCCGTTCCCAGGCCATCGGTGGCGCGCAGGATCTTTTTCAGATCCTTATCCTGCACGAAGCGCGCGATCCCGGTCATTGCCGAAAGCAGCGTGGCATCGGTAAAGGGCCGTGGGGGCTGGGTCTGACGCTCAACCACCTCACCTTTTTCACACAACAGCTCATCGCCCTTCGCCACCACCGGCAGCGGCGTGCCGTCGTTCTCTTCATCACGCTCTTTGTTGCCGAGCAGGGTTCGCCACCCGGCCTGCGCCAGAAAACGCGCCTTCGCCAGGAACTTACCGTTGGCGATATCCAGCTCGATCTCGCACTTGCGGAACACCGCATCCGGGCAGAACTGCATCAGATACTGGCGGGCAATCAGGCTATAGACCTTCGCTTCATTGTCATGCAGGTTTACCGTGCTGCTGCGCGCCGTGGGGATAATCGCATGGTGGGCATCGACTTTTTTATCGTCCCAGCAGCGGTTACGCCGATCCGTATCCACCACCGGCTGTGGGAGTAGATCCGGGGCATGGACGCCAATGGCCTTCATCACGGAATGGCGTCCGGCGAAGTGCTCCTCCGGCAGATAGCGGCTGTCGGAGCGCGGATAGGTGATCAGCTTGTGGGTCTCATAAAGCTTCTGGCAGATATCCAGCACATTCTGCGCGCTTAGCCCGAAACGCTTCGCCGCCTCAATCTGCAGTGAGGAGAGCGAGAACGGCAGCGGCGCAGGCTCCGACTCCTGCTTGTCGTTATAGCGCGTGACGTGCGCGGGCTGGCCGGAGATGCGTTTGACCACGTGCTCCGCCAGCGTCCGGTTGAGCAGACGCCCCTCTTCATCCTGATGCGGCTCGCAGGCCTCGCTCGGCTGCCAGAGCGCGGTAAAGCGCTCCTCTTTCGGCGTGACGATATGCGCCTTCACCTCAAAGAAATCTTTGGCGACAAAGTTCTCAATCTCTTCATCGCGGCGCACCACCAGCCCCAGTACCGGCGTCTGGACGCGCCCTACCGAGAGCACCCCCTGGTAGCCCGCGTTGCGCCCCAGCAGCGTCCAGGCGCGGGTCATATTGATGCCGTAAAGCCAGTCGGCCCTTGCCCGCGCCAGCGCCGAGACGCAGAGCGGAATAAATTCGCTGTTGGCGCGCAGGCGACCAATCGCCCGCTCTACCGCCTGCGGGTTGAGATCGTTAATCAAACAGCGCTGGACACGCTGACGCTTCTCCGCCGGGAGCTGGAGATAGTCGAGCACCTCATCCACCAGCAACTGACCCTCGCGATCCGGGTCACCGGCGTGAATAATCTCGCTGGCCTCGCCAAGCAGACGCTTGATCACGTTGATCTGCTTGGTGACCGAGGCGCGCGGCTGCAGCTGCCACTTCTCCGGCACGATCGGCAGATCCGCCAGGCTCCAGCGGGCGTAGCGGCTGTCATAGACATCCGGCTGCGCCTGCTCAAGCAGGTGACCGATGCACCAGGTCACCACCTGGCCGTTGCCACACTCGATATAGCCGTCGCCCTTGCGGTGCGGCTTTGGCAGCACGTCGGCAATGGCACGGCCCAGGCTGGGTTTTTCGGCAATAAACAACCGCATTGCTTAAATAATCTCAATCATTGGGCGACCTGCACGGGCAGTCACCAGCTCGCCGATGGCGCTCAGGGAGATATCAAACTCGGCGGCGGTGGCTTTCACCTCATCTTCCGCCTCCGGTGAAACCGCCAGCAGCAGGCCGCCGGAGGTTTGCGGATCGCAGAGCAGATCCCGCCATGCCTGCGGCATCGTGCCCATCAGGTGGCCGTAGCTGGCAAAGTTGCGCTGCGTACCGCCCGGTACCGCGCCCCTGGCAATATACTCTTCTACACCGGGCAGCTTGGGCACCGCCTCATAGCGGACCTGCGCCTGGACGCCTGCCCCCTGGCACACTTCGCTCAGATGGCCGAGCAGGCCAAAGCCGGTGACGTCGGTCATGGCTTTCACCCCTGGGATGTTCGCAAAGGCTGCGCCAGCGATGTTCATCTGGCACATGACGTCCCGCGCCAGCCCCTGGTGCTCCGGTTGCAGCAGCGATTTTTTCTCGGCGGTGGTCAGAACGCCGATCCCCAGCGGTTTGGTCAGGAACAGTTTGCACCCGGCCTCGGCGGTGCTGTTTTTCTTCACTCGCGCGGTCGGCACAACGCCGGTGACCGCCAGGCCAAAAATCGGCTCCGGGGCGTCAATGGAGTGGCCCCCGGCCAGCGCAATCCCCGCCTGCTGGCAGGCAAAGCGTCCGCCCTCGATCACCTCCCGGGCGATCTCTGGCGGCAGCGTGGCGATCGGCCAGCCGAGGATCGCAATCGCCATGATCGGCTTGCCGCCCATGGCAAAGATATCGCTAATGGCATTGGTGGCGGCGATGCGGCCAAAGTCGAAGGGATTATCCACGATCGGCATAAAGAAATCGGTCGTGCTGATGACGCAGGTCCCGTTGCCGAGATCGTACACCGCCGCGTCATCCCGCGTCTCATTGCCTACCAGCAGGTTAGGATCGACAAATTTCGCCTGCTCGCTGTGCAGAATGGTCTCCAGCACCTTTGGCGAAATTTTGCATCCGCAGCCTGCCCCGTGGCTGTACTGTGTTAAACGAATAGCCTGCTCGCTCATGGACATCTCCTGTCAATACGATTCCTGACTCATTAATAGCGCTATGGTAGCGCTTAGAAATAGCGGACGAAAGGGGATGTGTCCGGGATACTCACCGTGGTAGCGGCTTTCAGCTGCGGCGTGCCAAGGTAGAGGAAGCCCACGATCTGATCCTGCTCGCGGCACGCCAGCGCTTCGCGCACCACCGGGCTGTCGGTCAACGGCCCGCTGCGCCAGATGCCGTTAAAGCCCTGCGCCTGTGCCGCCATCTGCATCGCCATCACCGCGCAACCTGCGGAAAGCAGTTGCTCCCAGCGCGGCACTTTCGGATGTGCTTCACAGTGCGCAACCACCGCAATGATGAGCGGAGCACGAAACGGCGCGCTGCGGGCCTTGTCGATACCTTTCTCATCCTGTCCGGCCTCGGTGGCCGCCCGGGTCAGCAGCTGGCTAAAGCGCTCGCGCCCTTCCCCCTCTACGATGAAAAAGCGCCACGGCTGCAAGGTGCCGTGGTCCGGCGCACGCATGCCGGCACGCAAAATGTTTTCCAGCATCTCGCCTGCCGGTGCAGGTTCAGCCAGCCGGGAGGCGCTACGACGGTTAACGAGCAGTTCAAGTGCGTCCATTAGTTAACTCCTGTCATCAAATTTGGGCATAAAATTAACATGCGCGGGAACTTTGTTACAGCGTCGACGGTGATTCCTGCTGACAAGAGGCCGTCGGGTAATTAGGATAACCGCACATTCCCGCACGGGGTGCGGTGGTTGTTAAACAGGTTAGGGAGAAGACATGCGAACCCTTTGGCGGATTATTGCCGGATTCTTTAAATGGACGTGGCGAGCGCTCAATTTTGTGCGCGAACTGGTGTTCAACATTTTTTTCATCTTGTTGATTCTGGTGGGCGTCGGCATCTGGATGCAGCTGAGCTCCGGCCCGGCTGAGCATACCAGTCGGGGGGCATTGCTTCTTGATATCACGGGCGTGGTGGTGGACAAACCCTCCAGCAGCAGCAAGCTCAGCGCGCTGGGTCGCCAGCTGTTTGGCGCGAGCTCAGATCGCCTGCAGGAGAACTCTCTGTTTGATATCGTGGAGACCATCCGCCAGGCGCAGGCCGACCGCAATATTACCGGCATTGTACTCGATCTGAAAAACTTTGCCGGGGCCGATCAGCCCTCAATGCAGTACATCGGCAAAGCGCTGAAGGCGTTCCGCGACAGCGGTAAGCCGGTCTACGCCGTCGGGGATAACTACAGCCAGGGGCAGTACTACCTTGCCAGCTTTGCCAATAAAGTGTGGCTCTCACCGCAGGGCGTGGTGGATCTGCATGGCTTTGCCACCAACGGTCTCTACTACAAGTCTCTGCTCGACAAGCTGAAGGTCTCGACTCACGTTTTCCGCGTCGGTACCTATAAGTCCGCCGTTGAGCCGTTTATCCGTGACGATATGTCCCCTGCCGCGCGGGAAGCAGACAGCCGCTGGATTGGCGAGCTGTGGCAGAACTATCTCGGCACGATTGCTGCTAACCGTCAAATCACCCCGCAGCAGGTCTTCCCTGGCGCGCAAGGCGTGCTTGATGGCCTGAGCAAGGTCGGCGGCGATACCGCCAAATACGCGCTGGACAACAAGCTGGTGGATACGCTGGGCAGCAGCGCCGATGCTGAAAAAGTGCTGGTCAAACAGTTTGGCTGGAGCGATGTGGATAAAAACTATCGCGCCATCAGCATGTATGACTATCCGCTGAAAAAACCGAGCGAGGTGGGCAGCAGCGTTGCGGTGATCTTTGCCAACGGCGCCATCATGGACGGTGAAGAGACGGCGGGCAACGTCGGCGGTGACACTACCGCCGCGCAGATCCGCGACGCCCGCATCGATCCTAATGTTAAAGCCATCGTGCTGCGGGTTAACAGCCCTGGCGGCAGCGTCAGCGCCTCGGAAGTGATCCGCGCCGAACTGGCCGCAGCGAAAGCGGCGGGCAAACCGGTGGTGGTCTCCATGGGCGGTATGGCCGCATCGGGCGGCTACTGGATCTCTACCCCGGCCAACTACATCGTGGCTAACCCCAGCACACTTACCGGCTCCATCGGTATCTTCGGGGTGATCAACACCGTTGAGAAGAGCCTTGATGAGCTGGGCGTTCACACCGACGGCGTGGCGACCTCTCCGCTGGCGGATGTCTCGGTCACTAAAGCCCTGCCGCCGCAGGTGCAGCAGCTGATGCAGCTGAGCATCGAGAACGGCTACCAGCGCTTTATCTCTCTGGTCGCCCAGGCGCGTAAGTCGACGCCGGAGCAGGTAGATAAGATTGCTCAGGGGCACGTCTGGACCGGCGAGGATGCGAAAAACAACGGTCTGGTGGATGCGCTGGGTGACTTTGACGATGCCGTGGCGAAAGCCGCCGAGCTGGCGAAGCTGAAGCAGTGGCACATCGAGTACTACCAGGATGAGCCGACCTTCCTGGCCCGCCTGATGGACGGTTTCTCCGGTGAGATCCGCGCCATGCTGCCGCAGGCCTTGCAGGCCTATCTGCCTGCCCCGCTGGCCGCGGCGGCAGATACGGTAAAAGCTGAGACCGACAAGCTGGCGGTATTTAACGATCCGCAAAGCCGCTACGCGTTTTGCCTGACCTGCGCCAACATTAAATAACCCATCTCCCCCCGTCATCGGGGGGATTTTCTTTGCGGTACAAGAACTGACAACCATGCAAAAAAAATCAATTTATGTCGCCTACACCGGCGGGACCATCGGTATGCAGCGCTCAGAGCAGGGCTACATTCCGGTCTCTGGTCACCTGCAACGCCAGCTGGCGCTGATGCCCGAGTTCCATCGCCCGGAGATGCCGGATTTTACTATCCATGAATACGATCCGCTGATGGACTCGTCGGATATGACCCCGGAAGACTGGCAGCATATCGCAGACGATATCAAGGCTAACTACGATCGCTACGACGGCTTTGTTATTCTTCACGGCACCGACACCATGGCCTTCACCGCCTCGGCGCTGTCCTTCATGCTGGAGAATCTTGGCAAGCCGGTAATTGTGACAGGGTCACAAATCCCTCTCGCCGAGCTGCGTTCCGACGGGCAGATTAACCTGCTTAATGCCCTCTACGTGGCGGCGAACTTCCCGATTAACGAAGTGACGCTGTTCTTCAACAACCGTCTTTTTCGTGGCAACCGTACCACGAAAGCCCACGCGGACGGCTTTAACGCCTTCGACTCCCCTAACCTGCAGCCACTGCTGGAGGCGGGCATCCATATTCGCCGCCTCGGCAACCCTGGCGCGCCAGGCTGCAATGGCGAGCTGATTGTTCACCGTATCACCCCGCAGCCCATTGGCGTGGTCACGATCTATCCAGGGATTTCGGCCGACGTGGTGCGCAACTTCCTGCGCCAGCCGGTAAAGGCGCTGATCCTGCGCTCCTACGGCGTAGGCAACGCGCCGCAGAACGGCGAGTTTCTCCGGGAGCTGGAGGCAGCCAGCGCGCGCGGCATCGTGGTGGTGAATCTTACCCAGTGCATGTCCGGCAAGGTCAATATGGGCGGTTACGCCACTGGCAACGCTCTGGCGCACGCCGGAGTCATTGGCGGCGCGGACATGACGGTTGAGGCGACCCTGACTAAGCTACACTGGCTGTTGAGCCAGGATCTGGATGCCGACGCCATTCGTCAGGCGATGGCCCAGAACCTGCGCGGCGAGCTAACCCCCGACGAATAAGGAGCCTGTGATGACGCAACGAGCACTCTTGCTGGTGGATATACAGAACGATTTTTGCGCCGGTGGGGCGCTGGCGGTGCCGGAGGGCGATAGTGTAGTAGACGTGGCTAACGCCCTGATTGACTGGTGTAAAGCCCGTGGCGAGGCGGTGGTAGCCAGTCAGGACTGGCATCCTGCCGATCACGGCAGCTTCGCCAGCCAGCACGGCGTAGAGCCCTATACTCAGGGAACGCTGGATAATCTGCCCCAAACGTTCTGGCCAGATCACTGCATACAGGGAAGCGAAGGGGCTGAACTGCATCCTCTGCTTCAGCAAAAAGCCATTGACGAGATCTTTCACAAGGGTGAAAACCGGGTCATCGACAGCTACAGCGCTTTTTTCGACAACGGTCATAAGCAGAAAACCGGCCTGGACGCCTGGCTACGCATGCGCGGCGTCACCGAGCTTATCGTGCTGGGTCTGGCGACGGACTACTGCGTGAAGTTTACCGTGCTGGATGCACTGCAGCTGGGTTATCAGGTCAACCTGATTACCGACGGCTGCCGGGGAGTCAATATCGGCAAGCAGGATAGCGCCCAGGCGTTTATGGACATGGCATCAGAGGGCGCGACGCTCTATACGCTGGCGGATTGGGTAGAGACGCACGCATAACTAACGCCCGGTAGCGCTACGCTTACCGGGCCTACACATTCTACCTACCTACTTGAATGTCGCGATCGGTTTGGGCGTGATGCCAAACTCCTCTTTCAGCTGCTGTTTACTCTTCATCACCATCTGACCGTTGGTATCGATGGTCATATGCTGCGCGTCGGTGTTGTGACGCGCCTGCCAGAGCATCACCAGCTGCATGCTGTTCTCTTTTTGTTCCGGAGTCAGCGCCACGCCATCGGGCCATTTTCCGGTCTCTACTGCGGTCGCCAAACGCTGATACACCTCTGGCGTCATGCTGGCAACAAGCTCATTAATTTCCATCGTTCACCTGCTTTGGTGGAATAATTTGCTGAATCGATTCTCTAGCCCTTGATCTGCTCGCCATCGGCCTCATCGTTGAAGCTCAGAGAGGCGGAATTGACGCAGAAACGCTCTCCTGTTGGCTTCGGGCCATCAGGGAAAACATGGCCCAAATGGGCGTCACAATTGCCACAGCGGATCTCAATTCGCTGCATGCCATGTGAGTAATCGTTGAGATAACGGATCGCATTTTCACTTACTGGCTCGTAGAAGCTCGGCCAGCCGCAGCCGGAGTCATATTTGCTCTGGGAGTTGAACAGCGCAGCATCGCACACCAGGCAGTGATAAACGCCTTCGCGCTTGTTATGCAACAGCTTACCGCTAAACGGTGGCTCTGTACCGTGATTTTGCGTCACATAAAACTGCATTTCAGTAAGGCTGTTTTTCAGGTCATCCTGAGAGGATTCATTAGCCATATGCTTGCTTCTCGCTATAGGTTCATTTACATCTTTTGTCTGATTCTAACAAAACATTAACAGTGGCGTCCTGACTTTTGTTCTAAACTTAGGCGGTGCGAAAATGTAGCGGAGGAATTGTGATCTATTTCACGTTTTTATCCTGCATGCCCTTTAAAATCCACGCCGGCGGCCCCATACGGGTTGTAGCTGATTGGAATAGTGAGACGACATCGCCGCGCAAAGGTTATGCACAGGATTGATTTGTCGCAATGATTGACACGATTCCGCTTGACGCTGCGTAAGGTTTTTGTAATTTTACAGCCAACCTTTTATTCACTAACAAATAGCTGGTGGAATATATGACTATCAAAGTAGGTATCAACGGTTTTGGCCGTATCGGTCGCATTGTTTTCCGTGCTGCTCAGGAACGTTCTGACATCGAAATCGTTGGTATCAACGATCTGTTAGACGCTGACTACATGGCGTACATGCTGAAGTATGACTCAACTCACGGTCGTTTCAACGGCACCGTTGAAGTCAAAGACGGCCATCTGGTTGTTAACGGCAAAACCATCCGTGTTACCGCTGAAAAAGACCCGGCTAACCTGAAATGGGACGAAATCGGCGTTGACGTTGTTGCTGAAGCTACCGGTATCTTCCTGACCGACGAAACTGCTCGTAAGCACATCACTGCTGGCGCGAAAAAAGTAGTGCTGACCGGTCCGTCTAAAGACAACACCCCGATGTTTGTTAAAGGCGCTAACTTTGACAAATACGAAGGCCAGGACATCGTTTCTAACGCATCCTGCACCACCAACTGCCTGGCACCGCTGGCGAAAGTTATCAACGACAACTTCGGCATCATCGAAGGCCTGATGACTACCGTTCACGCGACCACCGCTACTCAGAAAACCGTTGATGGCCCGTCTCACAAAGACTGGCGCGGCGGCCGTGGCGCGTCCCAGAACATCATCCCGTCCTCTACCGGTGCTGCTAAAGCAGTAGGTAAAGTACTGCCAGAACTGAACGGCAAACTGACCGGTATGGCGTTCCGCGTTCCGACTCCGAACGTATCCGTTGTTGACCTGACCGTACGTCTGGAAAAAGCAGCGTCTTACGAAGAGATCAAGAAAGCCATCAAAGCCGCTTCTGAAGGCGACATGAAAGGCGTTCTGGGTTACACCGAAGACGACGTTGTTTCTACCGACTTCAACGGCGAAATTTGCACTTCCGTGTTCGATGCCAAAGCAGGTATCGCACTGAACGACAACTTCGTTAAACTGGTCTCCTGGTACGACAACGAAACCGGCTACTCTAACAAAGTACTGGACCTGATTGCTCACATCTCCAAATAAGATGTGACACTCAACTTAAGAGCGACTTCGGTCGCTCTTTTTTTTGGCTTAAGACAGAGGATTGAGAAACGAATATGATTAATAAAATTTTTGCTCTTCCGGTAGTCGAAAACATTACCCCGGTGATTTCCCGCCGCCAGCTGGACGAGCTGGAGTTGATTGTCATCGATCACCCGCAGGTGAAAGCCTCTTTTGCCCTGCAGGGCGCGCATCTGCTGTCGTTTAAACCGGCAGGCGAAGAGGAGGTGCTGTGGCTGAGCGACAATACGCCGTTCAAAAATGGCGTGGCGCTGCGCGGTGGCGTTCCGGTGTGCTGGCCGTGGTTTGGCCCGGCGCAGCAGCAGGGGCTGCCCGCTCACGGTATTGCCCGCATCCTGCCTTGGACGCTGACAGCCCATAACGAAGATGAGAACGGCGTGGTGCTGACCTTTGAACTGCAAAGCAGCGACGCGACCCGTGAACAGTGGCCGCACGATTTCACTCTCTTTGCCCGCTTTAAGCTCTGCCAGACCTGTGAGATTGAGTTAGAAGCCCACGGCGAGTTTGAAACCACCTCTGCCCTGCATACCTACTTTAACGTGGGCGACATCAGCGCGGTGAAGGTCAGCG
The DNA here is from genome assembly GCF_024656065.1 of Pseudescherichia sp. L3. NCBI lineage: Bacteria > Pseudomonadati > Pseudomonadota > Gammaproteobacteria > Enterobacterales > Enterobacteriaceae > Pseudescherichia > Pseudescherichia sp. L3. The sequence continues at coordinate 945,874 of NZ_JANKYC010000001.1, read as the reverse complement.
GGCTGGGCGATCGCTTTATCGATAAGGTAAATAACGCGCAGGAAGATGTCCTGGCCGACGGCGTGCAGACCTTCCCGGACCGTACCGATCGTGTTTATCTGAACCCGGAAGCGTGCAGCGTGATCCACGATGGCGCGCTGAATCGCACTATCGACGTGATCCATCACCATCACAGCAACGTGGTGGGCTGGAACCCAGGCCCTGCGCTCTCTGTCAGCATGACCGACATGCCGGACGATGGGTATAAGACCTTCGTGTGCGTAGAGTCTGCCTGCGTGACCGTTCCGCAGAAAACGACTGAAGAGAAACCGTCCCGCCTGGCGCAAACCATTCGCGTCAGCAAGCGTTAATCATTAAAAACGCTATGCCCTCTCACCCTGAGAGGGCAGTTTTCCCTAGACCATATCCAGCGGCGTTTTGTGCCCCGGTGCCGGAAAGGCACGATTGAGCTGGTTCAGCTCATCTTCGCTCAGGTTTACCTCAAGTGCGGCAGCGTTCTCCTTCACATGCGTAACGCTGGCAGCCTTCGGGATCGCCATCACGCCTTGATGACTAATAACCCACGCCAGTAGCACCTGTGCGGCGCTTACGCCATGCCCATGCGCGATCTCCCGAACGGTGGCGTTTTCCAGCAGGCCATCGCGCAGACGTCCGGCCTGGGCCAGCGGACAGTAGGCCATCACCGGCAGAGAGTGCTGCTGGCACCAGGGCAGCAGATCGAACTCAATGCCACGGGAAGCGAGATGATACAGCACCTGATTGGTGGCGCAGGCTTGACCGCCTTCAACGCGCCACAGTGCCTGCATATCGTCATAGTCCAGATTGGAAACGCCCCAGCGCCGAATTTTACCCTGGCGGATCAGGGTCTCCATCGCCTCTACCGTTTCGGCCAGAGAGTAGTTCCCCCGCCAGTGCAGCAGATAGAGATCGAGACAGTCGGTGCCGAGACGGCGCAGGCTGGCTTCACAGGCGGCAATCGCCTTTTGGCTTCCCGCATTCCACGGGTAGACTTTCGACACCAAAAACACCTCGTCGCGCCTGCCCATAATAGCTTCGCCTACCACCACCTCTGCGCCACCGTCAGCATACATTTCAGCAGTATCGATAAGGGTCAGGCCGAGGTCGATCCCCGCCCGAAGCGCTGCCACCTCGTTTTGTCGCTGACGGGGATTCTCACCCATATACCACGTGCCCTGGCCGATAGCGGCCAGCGGCTGTCCGTCGACAAACTGCTCACGTTTTTCTGCCATGGTTTTCTCCTGTGTTGATTCTCCTGACGTAAAAACAAACAGGGCGCAAGCGCCCTGTTTAAATTCACCATCATCTGAGTATAAACATCAGAAGCTGTAAGTCACCCCGGTAGAGAAGACGCCGGCCCAGGACTTATCAACCATCGGGCTGTCTTTGATCTCATCACCCAGACGGGTATAGCGGCCCAGGCCATATACACTCCAGCTATCGTTCAGCTGGTAGCTGGCGCTCAGCTCCAGGTAAGGACTCCAGTCGCTGTCCGGATCGTAAGTACGCAGACCGCTGCTACGAGACTCATGGCCCGAGACGCCGTAGTAGTATTCGTTCTGGTTTTCGCTGCTCCACTCGGCACCAATCCCCGGTGTCAATGTCAGACCGCCGTTGGTATAGCGGTAGAGCCAGGCCAGATCCCAGGTGATACCATTGCTGTTATCAAGCGTGTCGCCCGCCAGCGAGGTGCGTAAAAAACCGTACTGGGTGTTATGCACATAGGAGAGACCCGCCATCAGCGTAGATTTACGCTTATCGAGCTGGCGCAGCTGCCAGTCATCGCTGTCTTTCGGCCGGAAGTGGAACGGATTGTAGTAAGCGGTGACAGAGAGCTTATCGCTCTCATCATTCCAGAGATAGTAGCCGCCGCCGAGGCCATGGAACCAGAAGTTTTCGCCTTCGTAGTTGATCACCGGAACGGGGGCAACATCGCGATCGTAATCTTTATAAGGCGTCTCAAGCACACCAACACCCGCGCCAATCGACCAGGGGCCCGCTGCGTTTGCCGTTGCGGCACATGATGCGATAAATACACCAAGCGCCAGAAATTTGAGTTTGGTCACAATCCTTTCCTTCCTGTAGTCAAATAATCAGCGGGAGCAGTGTAACCGCCCGCCTCCGTCATCCCAAATTTTTTCGCTGATTATTATATAACTGAACGCAACAGCATGCTTTTTTAGCATGACAACCTGCTTACGGATAGATGACAGAGAGATGAATCGCCTGCACCCCCCTTTATCTATAAAGAAAATAAATACAGATGAGTTATTGATATGTCATTGAAATTAGATTCGCGTCCAATGCAAGTTTTGCAAATGCCATCTACGCTTAATTTTAAGAAGGTGTATCGCGGGCGCGTTAACTGCTGGCGTTCACAACCTGGCATAAGGGTTGCTGCATTCCGGTGCTGAAGTAGAGCTAGCGTCGTTCAGCTTATCTCTTCCGGGAGCCTCCACTATTCATATGAACGGCTCTTTTCTTGTGCTAAAACGAAAGGACGCATAACTTAATCAATGGGAACATTCAAATTTGACTTGATTAGACAAATTCACATCACATTTAATGCATATATTTCAGTAGCTTATATGGTTCTTTTCAAATCATGTTTCTCTGTACTCAACCGTTACCACTTCACACACAACGTTAGTACCATGCCACTGATCCCGGTAGATTGAGGTATCGATACCGCACCCTGCTTCAAACGTCCAGCTAGTATCATTCACAAATTTTTTGTACTTTGCTGATTCTTTACGGTCATAGCAATGTACCCCGCTGTACACAAAACCTGCTGAACTTTGTGGAACTATCCATACACCATACGGGGCTAAGGTACTTCCATGCTCAATCACTTTGTACTCAAACTCTAAACCTGAATACTTACCCGTCTGCATTTCACTTGTTTTGATCTTTCCGAAGGGCGGATTACCATAGACGATATCAAATGGTTCAGTAGCTGTGTAAGCGAGAGCATCCATACAGATCCACTCTGCCTGGGGTAGTACCCTCTTCTCGATCATGACGTACTCTGGATTGAGTTCAACGCATGTAATGTGCTCGGGTTGGTTACGCTGGTACTGATCGAATGATAGCCGCCCAATACCTGCACACAGTTCAATGCAGCGTCCAGTACTGCCAGCATCAATGATAAAGTCATTTGATAGAAGCTCAGGGGTGAAGAAGGCTCCGGTTGAACCTACTGCATCCCCTGCATAGTTCTGGAGGATAAACTCTTTTTCATCGTATGTTAGTGCTCCATCTGGGTGTACTAACTCCATGACCTGCTGGTGTAATTTTGTTTCCTTTTTTGTTAATTTTCCCATAATCTATACCTGTACAATTTAAGTACGGGTATTTATGAGCTATTTTTTATATGACTATACAGAATGGATACACTAATGAATTTTCGCGATAAGTTGAATCTTTCTCATATCATTGGTTTCATTACAGGTGTTGTTATAACTTTATCTATTTTAGCTTTAACATATAAATTCCCTAAATGGATAACGGCACCTGGGATTACAGCTTTATTTGCTATAGGTACATTTTCATTAGCTTTATACACTGCCTTTCAACTTAAAAAATGGATTAACTCGAAAGTAAATGAAAAAGCATTTAAACGTTCTGAAGAATTACTTGATGAATTTTCAAAATACATACTTGCTGCTGCGAATATACAAAACTTCATGCTAAGAATGAAAGCCCAAGAAGAATATACTGAGCATTCATTCAGTCTGATGTTTGAAGAGTTAAAGGAGTTGCAAAAAAAACTTATTGACTCTAGCCACTCGCAAATCCTAATTATACATAGCTTTTCACATTGGGGCATTAAATTTATTGGTAAAAAATATTACCTGAAACAAAGAACACATTTTGTATACGTTAACTCTTATTGTAATGCTTTACTTTCAATTTTAGATCAACATAAATCTGACCAAAGTAAAGCCATCGACCCAGAAATCATAAAATATGCTCAGTTACTACGAAAACAAATCTCTTCAAGAATAGATTCAGGAGGTTATATCTTGGATGGAATAATGAAAATGAAGTATCAAAAATTATTCCTCTACGAAACCAAATGAACCCGATTAAATTCACTGAATTGCAAACAAAAAAGTGCAGGTGTGACCACCTGCAAAATCTTAACTGCCGCCTAGTAACAGAATTAGCACTTGGAAAATCTGACCTAGCGGCAAACTAAAAATTACTATGCCGAAATAGTCTAGTACTGGAACAAAAATATAGTTCCACGCGAGAATGAATGCCAGAACGTAGCCTAAACATTGACGCCATGTAAATCCTTGCCGCGTTTCTTCAAGAGTGATCTGATTTTGATCGTGATTTGTTTGTGCTGTTAATTCACCTTTGTTCTGCTCTTTTTTCTGGAAAAAGCTAAAACCATTTTTAATTAGTTCAATTAGTACGCTTATCATTCAATGATCCCCACACAGTACACCCAGAAGTGTTTACCCTTCACAAAGAGCTTCTTGCACTCAATTGCGTAAACGTCCATTCCTTCACCCTGTAGTGACCATGTTAGTAACTCACCCTCAGTAAAATCCTGTTGCGTTTCAAAGCAAACATTCATAAAGTATTCAATATTAATATTTTTCTTTTTTAATACTTTCTGGAATTTCTTACCTAGAAAGCATTTGTGAATTGGCATACTGTTAGCATATGGTACTATGCCATTTAGTTCGATTTCTCGAGTCAATTCACCATAGTGTTCTTCAAAATTCATCTTATCCCTTCTTAACTATGAATGAGCCACGTATGTCACTCATTATCAGTACTGTCCCCTTTTCTGCATTTCTGTAGAAATCATAAATTAGCTTTCGCTTCTTGTTTTCACGTACAGCGATCACACGTTTCTCTTTCTTCTTCTGTTTAGTATCAATCAAACGTTCTTTACCATTCTTACCCTTCACGACCTTGAAGCGACCATTTGAGAGGTTTCGTTTAAGCCCGGCAATGTTCCCCTGACTGGTTAAACGTGCCTTACTGGTAGGTATGAACTTATCAATAGCTTTTGGCTGTACCAGTACTTCATATAGGTAATGAGCCTGAATGTCTTTGATCATGATTGTAGTACTAACACCCGTACCCTTTTTTCTGTATAGGAATAGTACTGCACGGTTAGTAAATGGTACTGCACCTTTATCTACAGAATCGTTTAAATCTTTTTGCATTTTAATGGATAGTTCTCTTGACCTTTTGATTATTTCATTCTGGAAGTTTCTACCTAACTTCTCCCCTGTTTTATTAAGATAAGCCCTTGAGTTATCTATTCCATTTATTTTTACTTTCAACATATATATTTAATCCTTCAGTTTAACCATGATAGCAGCTCCTGCACTATTCCATGTAAGCGGCGTTTGTTTTCACCAGTTGGTAATCTTGCTTTATGCATAACTGCAAGATTAAGATTATGGGGCTTTAGACCTTCTGAAAGGATAAGAATAGTTTCAACCAATAGCGTTTCGTTCATAGTAGGAAAGCACCATAGGATAGTTTTTGTATAGTTATCACCATTATCAATCTTATCATTTACAACCTTGCTGCTACTGGTGTACTCACGCCACCCATTTTCTACTGAAGTACTCTTAATTTTTTTACGATCCTTAACACGCTTATAAATCTGTTTTGATCCAATATAACTAGTACCATCCTCAAACTGAAACATGTAAACGAAACCTGCATACATTCCATTAGTTACATCCTGTTCCATCCAGGTATCAGCATAATTCCATTCACACATATAAATACCTTTATTAATAATTTATAAGGTATTTATTCAATGGATATAAAAACAAGATTAAAGGAATATGAAGGTACAGCATCTTATCAGGCAAAGATGAAGTACTACCGTAATGGGAAATTTTACCCTTATTATGATAGTGAAGGTTTCGCGACTATTGGCTATGGTCACTTGATCAAACGTGGTGAAGATTTCAGTACTGGCCTTACCGATGCACAAGCTGATGCATTACTTGATAAAGATATTGCTATAGCACGAACCAACGTGAAAGTACTACAACTTACCCTACCTGATGACTGAAATGATTTTATTGTTATCATGATCTTTCAGTTAGGATTAGGTGGCGTTCAGAAGTTCAAGAAGATGATTGCAGCATTGAAAACGCAAAACTATAGTGAGGCGATTAAACAGGCTAAGGATTCTCTCTGGTATCGTCAGACACCTAATCGAATAGATAGTATGATTTCACAACTTAGAAACAAATAACGAAGGGGCTATTATGCCCCTTTGTTACTTTCCAGAATTGCAAGAATACGTTCAACCTTAACATTTAACTGGTTGATCTGTGATTCCAGTCCTCTAAGCATCTTCTTCATTTCGTCCTGCTCTGCTTCCAGACGTTCTATAGTACTTTCAGCTAAAAGCACCTTAGTTTCTACTTGTGATACACGCTCAAGTAGTTCAGATGTATCACCTGATTTATCACGGTAGATTGTCCAGAGTAAACAAAGTCCAGAAATGATGAGAGAAATAATTACACCCATTTCCATAAACTGCCTCATTATTGTTATTATATTATTATTTAGTACCCGGTGAAGTAAGCCAGTGCTATACGCAATCCACTGTTACCCATCGCAGTACGATAAGGTTTCTGAAACCTGTTTATGTACTGTAATTGAAACTGAGTACTACTAAGACGGCGAACTAGTAAACCTGAGTACCCACCCTGAGTACCATCAGATGAGATGTTGCCTGGACACTGACTGATGCAAATCCACGGATCAGCAAACGCTGTGTTTAGCGTCAATGTTGTAGCAAGATCATGGGATGATGGTACTGTAAAAAAATCCATTATCCGTGGCATAGTACCCGCACTTGCTGCACTCCAGATTAGTTGACCTGCTCCATCGAACACATCAAGATACCCACTCTGTATAGCAGTAGTATTTGAACAAATCATAAAGCGGCCTGTATTGGCCTGAAAGAGAGATGCACCCGGAAAACAGTAGCTACCATTCACCTGTGGTTGATACCATCGCAACCCGGTAGCGGGGAAGAAGTCACTTGCCAAAAAACCCAGATTGCCGCCATCGCCAAAATCGCTAATGAACCGATAGAAACCTGTATCTGACAGCCCTCCCATCCCCTTAACGGTACTCATCACAATAGATTTGTTATCTGAATCAATAGTGAGTGCACCGTTTGAATTGTAAACCTCGAAACCTAACATGGTTCCCCCTTAAACTTCATACTTATATATATCAAATGTGAGTGTTGCCGTGTACGGTGATGAGACTGGTAGGTACTGTACTGTGAAGGCATTGTTGCCCGGTATGCAGTAGTAATCATTCCAGTACAGACTGGTACGCAACACTGCTAACCATCCATTAGGACGCATCCCCTGAACAGGTACAGACCATGCATTAGCTCCAGGACCGACGTTAAGATTAACAGTACCGATATAACGCATGTTGTAATCACCAACATCTACTATTAACCTCCCATACTCATCCCAGCATTGAAGACCTTGTGACATAATCAGTCCTTCTTACTGCGTAGGTTTATTTCAATTTTGTCTTTGTATATTTTAAAGGTGTAACCTTCAGGATCAATATTGTTAACTCTCCACCCATTGCTATAAAAGACCCTATCCCCGCTAGTTATTTTCCAACAATTGCTATTGATAATTAAATTCTTATTCATTTCTTATTCCTTAAGATATTGAGGGTTATCCCCTCAACTATTTATTACCATAATCCCATACGCACACGTAAGACACTGTTATTATCATATATTAGGATCTGGTTATTATTGATGATTAGTCTACCTGTACCGCCATTACCATTGATATAGAAAGTACCGTCTTTATTGATTTGCCAACCTGAATAGTTTGGATAGTAATTATTACTTTGAATAGTATTGGCTATCTTTGCATTTGTAATTGCACCATCCTGTATTTTTGCATTGGTAATATGTCCATCAACAATCTTTGATACTGTAATGGAAGCATCACTAATTTTTGCAGTACCTATACTGGCATCAGCGATGATTGCATTATTCAGATATGCGATACCGTTATACACAGCAAAAGGTGCAACAGCATTAGTTGTTACCCCATACGTAGGTGAGATAATAAACCTATCCGCTGCAAAATACATTGCACTGGTATTAGTAGCTCCAGTACTAGCAAGTAGTTTGAAACCAGCAACTACACCATTTGCATTTACACTCATTGTATAGGAACTGTTAACCGTTGCGGCATCGGCCTTAGTACTTAACTGTGTATTAACACTACCGATCTGATTGTTGAAAGTACTTTGCAACTGGGAGATTGATTGTGTCTGTGCACTGTTATTATTTGCTACTGTCTGAGTAAGATTAACAATCTTCGAATTATTATCCCCTACACTAGATTCAACAATACCGATACGCTGACTCATGGCACTATTGTTATCAGTGATCTGAGTCTGTAGTAGTGTCTGACTGGCAGAAATCTTACTATCAAATTCCTGTTTAGTCTGTGTAACTACTGTATTTGTATTCGCATATGCAGCAGCGATTGCATCATCAAGCGTATCAGACAGACGAGTGTTGAGATTCAGAATATCATTAATGTTCTCAACATCCTGTTCCGAGAAATGATAATCACCACTTACAGTGATAGTACTCTCCGGCGTATAGTTTAGATTATCTATTCCAAATATATCGTAATGGGCTAGCTTAACCTTGTATGTTCCCTCAACCAGATTGAAGCTTGTGAACTGTGGTGAAGCAGTATTCATATTCGTTACAGTACTGTTCACTGTGTTCTGAATACTGATATACGTACCGACATAATCCCGCTCTAACTTAGTATCATCCCAATCGACGAACAAAGATTTGTAGCCAGGGGCTATCTTATAGCTACCTGACGGGGCTTTGTGTTGCTTGTTCTCAACGGTGATCTTAACCTCTTCAGAGTACGTACCGCTTGTATAGCCCCTTGCGATAATCCCAATTGTAGGTTTACGAATCCTTGCGGCGTTCTTCTCAAAGGTAAAATCAAAACTGGGTTGCTGCGTATTGTAGGTATACGCGAGAGTATTACCGTTGTAGATCCTTACCTCGTACTGTTTGAAGTACTCAGAAAAGGTACGCCCGTTAACCTTAAGGTTTGTCTGATCGTTCCAGGCAATGTTGAAGTCGCCACTATCCGTCTCGTACTGACTAACTGTGTTGTTCATAAGGTGCAGGCCAGTTACAGCGGCTAAGGCAAAGCTGTAGGATGGTACTAGCCCCAGTAGCGTTAACTTGTCACTGACTAACCCAATGTTTGAGTATGCCGCTACGGCAAAATCATAACGGTCACTATCGCTTAGATTGAATAACTCATAATCGGTTTGATACTTTGAGATGCTACCCGCATACGTCCAGTTTGAAGCATTACTGAGACGGTAGTAGACATAGTAACCCCGTAGGTAAGGATCGGTACTGCCCTTCCAGCTCATCTCCACCACAGAGCCGCTAGTGATGTTACCCATACGGCTAACATTTAATTCTGTAGGCGGTATAACGGTTAGCTGGGGGAAATTAATTACACCACCCGGCGACCAGATACCAACATCGACGCCATCATACATAGCATCAGGTGCTTCAACTGCCGTGATAGTTACATAGCCTACGTTCTCTTGATCGGTTGCTACATCCTTTGACAGTACTTTGAACTTGCCATTAATGGCAAACTCATCATTCTTAACATCAATCGCATCCCATACTTTGAGATCCCAGCCCTCACTGGTAGTGAAGCTGATTGTACGTAATGCATACTTCGCTTTTAATACATCAACATTTACCATCCTTGCCAATGTATCCTGATCGTAACACCATGAGTAATCCCGGCTAAGGGTGATTACCTGCCCATCACTTTTGATCGCTTCGTCTGTCGTAATATCTGATGGGATGCGTAGCACATCACTTGCGTACATCGATAATGGGTTTATAAACTTTGCATCAACTGTGTTGAAATAATCAGTACCGCCACTGGTAGTAATCTGTACTGAACCAACCATATTATGTTCATCGAACGATGCAACAGAGAGTGTTTTACGGTCTGTGGTCATGCATATTTGGCCTGCATGTACATACATAATACCGCCAAAAACTTGCAAGATACTTTCAATGTTTTCTTTATATGTATTTTGATAGCTTATCGCACCATTCGCGTAATATTCTAGTTGATGACAATATGCAGCAGTTTCAATAAACGTATCGAGATTAATCAGTGCTGGCTCAATGCCCATTCCATATATTGTATTAGTCAGATAATCATAAATTATTGAAGGTGGATTTGATGTAGCGAATTTAGTACCAGTAACAAGGGATAATATTTCCTGCCCTTTAAGCTCAACCTGCATCGTAAACTGATCATTTGTTAATAGGTTTTGCTCTAAAGAATCCTGTGTTTTCTTGATTACTGCACTAATAGTGCAAACACCCTTCCCTAAGAATTTATCTGTCCATTTCGGCCCGGCATATTGTTTAGCTAGGGTTTTAGTAGTTTTATAATCACCACCGAATGTTACTTCCAGTTGCAATAGTCCCTGATACTTACCTGCAATGTTAGCAGTAGGTACAACCCCATCGCTTGTAACTGGAACGGCAAGTACTGGCTCATTATCGATATAGATTTGCTCAATATGATTTTGCACGCCTGTGTAACATACTGCCTGTTCACTAAACAGATATTGTGAATCACTGTTAGGTATGTTGTACCAGGTACAGATAGTACCAGTAAGTACAAACGAGCCACCGGATACACCATTTTTATGCGGTAACTCACCCGAATAGATTACGGGTAATCCCGTTGTTGGTGAAGTACTTCGGCTAAGTGAATCAGTTACGTCCCCATATCCCGTTACACCAATTTGCCCTAGCATACTTGTTGCTACAAGGGAGATCGCCCCGGCAGCAGCCCCCCATCCTATTGCAGCTAATGCTGTTCCACCTGTAAAGTAGACGGCAGCCGCAACCACTACGGCAGTAATTAATGCACCTACGAAACCGCCAATTTTTTTACCCATTATCTTGTTTCCTTACTCTGTAATACTTTCCTTTTTTTGGTATTGGTTGAAGTACAAAACCGTTATGTTCGTCATTCACTCCAAGAACGCGACCACTTACAACTACTGCCATGATTAATAGGTTATCTGGATCTAGCCAAATATCACCATCAATAACGTGTGTAACCTCATCACAGTACGCCTCAACGATTTCCCCGGTATGATTCCACCCTTCCTTATTAAGTCCTGCTATACCCTCTTTAACGCTCGTATATTCACGTATGGATAATGATGTTCCTGCGAACAAATCGATAATGCGGAGTACAATTAGGTTGCAATCGTTATCACCAAACTGGTAGGGGGTATCAATCGAGTACTGAATGATTTTCATTAATTTGTTATGTATCATTTGTACCGCCAGATTTGATCCTGATTCACCTGGCCTAATAAGCTAAAGTACTCATCACCTTTATAGAGAGATTGATATACCGAATTGGCTGCAATTAGGGGTGGTTGTCTGTCTAGTTTTTTGTATACGCTGTTAACGTATATGGTCATTTCATTATTTTTCTGATTGGGATCTGCAACTGCCTGTACGTAGTCAATAAAACCACTAAACATACGCATCGAATACAATACAGTACTGTCATAGGGATTAAGGATTACTAGGGTTATGTTCATCTGAGCATCTTTAAGGAATCCACCAAAAGCAAGTGCTCGTGTTGATTGGTTGACATTGCTAACCTTGAAATTGATTGAATCATTACTTATACCTTTCTCTTCTGTAAAAGATGGTAATGAACCGGTAATGATATCGGGGAAGCTAATGTACTTGTTTCCGTCCAGATCAATATCAATAAGTGAATCTGTCCAGTGAAAACCATTTGTACCTTTAGGTAATACATCAAAACATGTTACATGTACACCCAAACTCATAACTTCCATTACTGTAAGGCGTTGTTTGTTACCGCCCCTTACTAAGTTCCAATATCTTAGTAATTGTTTATTCGTTAAAATATTCTCATCCATTAGATAATATTCTCCGTTGCCTTTAGCTGTAGCGTGATGATGTTAGTAATTGGCATTGAGTAATTATTATCTGGATCAAGAACGGCTTCGATCATTAAGTTATCATATATAATCGGTTCGCTTGCCTGTACTGTGTTTTGTAGTGCCGGAAAGACAGTTAATGTATTGCCAGTACTTTCAATGATTCGATAGATTTTCTTGTGATTGGTAAACTGAATTAGTTCACCTACTGCCATTGCATTGTTATTAATACTGATAACACGAGTACCCTTAGCAGCTTCCACTTCACTAGTTAAAGCACCAGTTTGTGATCCACGGTAAGTACTAAAATGACCTAGTGAAAAGGTGAAGGGCATACCCTGGGAGTACTGAGCGAGAAAGCTATTAATTTCACCTACATCAGCTACATTAAAGCTAAGCTGGAATTGCAATTCATAGTACTGAATACCAGTACTTCGCATGATTCGCTGACCTGTCCATGTTTTATTACTATAGATTGGCTCAACGCTTTTGATTTGAAAGTTATTAACCTTCACATTCTTTGAAAAACTTGCCATAAAATACCTCATTAATTTCATAAGGTATTTATAAAAAAAGAGAGCACCTGGCTCCCTCTTTGATTGTTACGTGACTACCTTAGAGAATTAATATCTTTAAAATTAAATCCGTAAGGTAGTCACACGAAATTATGTGTTACGCTTCTGAGCGTCCCTAACCGCCTGATTAACATTGTTGGCGTGCTTCTTCAACATTACCTGAAACTTTGCATCATCATCTGCTACAGCACCCTGTACTATCAATGGTGCGTTGATAGTGATTTCTCCCGCTGAATTACCTGAACTTTGATTATCAAGGAACTGCGTAAGTTTCTTATTTGCCTCCGGCTGTACTACACGTTCGCCAGCCTTCAGTACAAATGATTTATTGTCATAGCTGGAAGGTAATTCATCTATACCACCGTGGAACTGACCACTTGCACCCTTTGCAGTACTGATAATCGACATACCCAGAGATGCAACCTGTGCATACGCCGCTAAGTTTTGTGGAAATGATGTAGCTAAAGCCTGGGCCAGTGCTGACTGGATTGATAAAATTGTTTGACTAATTGTAATGCCTCTTGATACTGCCGCTGCGGCCTTAGCTGCTCCACTACTTTCACCAAATGCTGCAACCATTGCATTAGCTAAAGAATCAGCCGTATTACCAAAAATACTTAATTGATCTTGTGCATTCTGATTACTAATTGTAATTGCCTGGGCGTTATACTTAGCGGTGATTTCTGCTTTTCGCTTTTCATAATCTTCATGACCTTTGAGTAACATATCATTCTGCTGTAACTCCAGATTCATAGCTTCGTTGTTTTGCTGAAGTTGCTGGTCTGTGTTGTTATAGCTAAATGGATTATCACCACTGATACGCTGAGCTTGCTGATCTGCAAGATGATTTTTTTGGCTGGAACCCAATACACCGGAATTTAATAAGTTATTTGTATCCTTTAAACTCTGATTGGGATCTTGATAGCCAATCATTCCATTGACCAAATCGTTACGCTTAGTTAGACCGCTTGCATTTGCTTTATCAATATAATTTTTTAACTGATCTGCCGGAATCCCAAGAGTCTTTGCACTGTCTGTGATTGACTGGATAAGAGCCTTTTGCTGTCTGTCAAACTGCTGTAAGCGTATCTCCGCCCCGGTTTCACCTACCTGTGTTAGAGCTGCCTCAAGGTTACGCTGTGCCTGTAGACGTTTTGTGTTGGCGGCCTTCTCCGCTGCTTCACGCTTCTTACGTTCCTGGTCTGCCTTCTTAGCTGCATCCTCAGCTTCCTTCGCTTTATCCTTCCATCCTTCACGCGGGGCATTAACTACTGCCATATCATTCTGAAGGCTGTTCATCAGAGATTTCAGATTATCTCGCTTCTGCTCAGCTTCGTTGCTTTTACCGTTGTCCATACTGCCCGTATGAAGAGCTGCACCCTGATAGTTTAATGCACCCGCAAGCCGTAACTTCTGCCAGATATCTAGCATATCCTGTAATGACCCCTTCGAGGTTTTGATACGCTCGTTGAGATCTTCAAATAATCCCGCTTCATGGGGTTTCTTGTTAGCTGCGTCCATTACTGCATTCATTGCGTTGACAAGAGGGTTAAGACCATCGGCAACCGTTCCCTTGAGCTGGGTAGTTAGCTTACCCAGATTCTTATCAAACTCTGCGTAGTTCTGGGCGGCCTCGTTACTTACTGCGGCGTTCTGGCTCTGCACATAGTTCATTGCTTCAGTTTCATTTTTGAACTGTTGCAAGGTACTGATCATGTGAGATGAGTCTGAGGCAAGCGTTTCCATGACGTTCACTATCTCAGCCTGAGACTTACCAGCATCACGCATAGCATAGAAGGTATGAATAACTGCTTTCATACCGCCGTCTGCCTGTTTCAGATACTTGTTGTAGTCCTGTAGGTTTAATCCATACTCTTTCAAATCATCTGCAACACCACCGCCAGCCCTGAAACTATCCCCAAGCTTATCAAGGGTGTCTTTATTGAAATCCCCAAGCTTATCGATCTGTAGTCCAAGTCCTGCAAAAGCACTACTGAGCTGCTGAAGCTGTACCACTGATAATCCAGTACTACGGCTAATCTCGTTCATTTCACGGACATATTCACGACTGGAATTGACCATAGCAGTTAGACCGCCGATCCCTATAGCAGTAGCCCCGGCTAATCCGGTCATTGCAGTAGCAAATCCCCCTGCCATACCGCCGAAACGGCTTGTAAGATCACCAACAATCCCACCCGCATTATCTCCAAAATCACGTAATGCATTCTCACCATCACGTAAAGCCCGATTCAGGCCGGACGTATCACCATCAATATCGAATCGGATTCTATTATTATTTGCCATTATTATTTTTTCCTAATGCTTTTCTTTTTATGTATTCACCCAATGCGTTAATGTTATTAGCTTGCTTCTGTTGATTCTCAGCCTCTCGCTTCTCAGCTTTTTCGAGAGTTGATAAGTTTTCAGTACTGAGAATATCCAGAAAATCAAAATCTTTAACTGTGATTTTTTTACGTGATTCACTGGTCAGATTGGGATTATTGATCGAGGTGATATAGCTACTATGAGCATGAAACAACATATCAACATAAGTACCGGAAGGTTCTATATAAGCATCGTAAATCATAAGCATATCGAGCACTTCACTATCCAGGTTAAAGTACTCTTCTGGTGATAGACCTCGCTTATTAACCATTTTGCAGAAGTACTTTAATTGGTCATCACCCCTTACTTTTTTTCAATTTCATCTACTGCATTACTATTACTGACTAGTGCAATGATTGCAGCATAGATTTCATTCTGCATTACAAAATCAATAGCGTTAACGTTAATACGCCCATCAATGTCTTCAGCCGAAAAAATCGGATCGCCGTTCTCATCTTTCACACACAGAATTAGAGTATTTTTGATGTCAGTACAATGTTCAAAATCTCGACCAGTAGGACGATGAATATAGATAGTTGTATCTTCAATCTTAAAAGCATGTAGTTTAGGTTGTAGTTTCTTTTTTAGTTCATTTAAATTCATTTAGTATTCTCCAGTAAAAAGGGAAAGCTTCCGCCTTCCCTTTATTTATTTGTTTATTAAGCTTCTGGTAGAATACCGCTCTTAACTTCCCCGCCATCTACAGCTAAGTTGAATGTCTTTGTAATTGTTTCATCCTTGTTTCCGCCAAGAGTAGTACTGGACACGAAACATGTATACACTACATAAAATCCTGTGGTGTGGGTTTCATCCTCAAAGTAACTTAAGCGAACCTGGCAGCGTTTTTGATCTGCTGCTAATTGCTCTAATTTCTCATGCATTTCATTATCTGGAATGAAATTTACTTTCAATTCGATATCTGGAATGCTTTTCGTACCTAATAGTTTGCGATTGTATTTGCTATTAAAAGTGACTACATCGATTACAGTACTTTCGAAACCTGAAGTAGTAAATGCTGCAACTTCCGGTACTTGTTTAAAATCGGTAGCTACGGTAGCACCTGCTGTACCCAATTCAACTACAAGATTTGCACCAGAAAAAATATCCATTGCCATTTTATATATCCTTATATAATTTTAATTGCGGGGTAAATCCATTTACCCCGATTGTATTTATTTATTAACTAGTAGTGACTGTACTAAAGCTTTTAGTTCATCAATCTGTTTCTGTTGTTCCAGTACAAGGCCGCCGAGGTAGTTTGTAGCAAGTAAATTATCAAGCATGATTGGATTACTATCTAAGGTAAGTTGTTCAATAGTATCTTCCCCTTCAATTTCTTCATTGAATTTGAGAAGTTTCACGTACTCTGGATCAATTGCTTGCATATCCTGTGCAATTACGCCACGGCGAACACGACGCTTTTCATCTGCTTTATATATATATGTGGCAGGTTTAATCTGCATAATATTGTTAAAAGCTACTTTACCATCAGTGTAATCAACATCATCTTTTAATTTAATGTCACAATTTGGATTTTTCTGGTAAATGTAACTTTGCCCGTCAAAACCGCCGACAGCTGATGACCAACTACTAATATCAGCATTCACAGGGTTAAAAACAAAAGCACGACCATATCTATTATCTCCATAACAATACATAGCAACACTTGGCCATGCATTATTACCTCCACTGATAGCACCTATTGAGGTGGATAATCCGTATCCACCAGTTGAAGACGTGCCAAAAGTTAGTGCTGCGGCAAAACCTGAATCATTATTAGTGGTGGTTCTGACAAAATATGGACTAACTCCACTATCACCAGGGGCATTCCACGATCCCATCTGCCCGGATGCGTCATGTTTTTCAGCATGAGATACTCCGCTTGGATACCACATAAAACTTGCTGCCTGACCTAATTCAGGTGAAACAACGTTCATTTGAATAGTAGTCATTGCTGCCGTAGCAGATCGAACAAGTCCCAACTGCCAATAATCTCTGTACCAGTTTCCAGAAATATTATTTACATAACCTCCAGTAACCCCGTCATTAGGAGAATTTTGGAGAATAATTGTTTTATTACCACCAACCTGTGTTAATACCCCTATCGCATTACTCTGCGAGGCGTAAATGTTCCCACTGATTGCTCCACCAGATTTACCATCAATTGTTGATAAACGGATATCATTACCTGCTGCTACGGTCCCAGCTACTGTACCAACGTTAAGTACTGCACTATTACCCAGTCCCATATCATTACGTCTGTCTGCTGCTGTACCATATGTACGAACCCAGGGACTCCATACATTACTGGATGTAGCAGAACTATAATAGCAACGACGCATGTATACATCATCACGTTCAAATGGGTAATACAGTTGGGTACATGAGTTAGGTGTAATTGCATTATTTTGATAAACAATTAATACGCCTGCAACCTGAACTGGATAGTTATTGGAAGGAGTAGCACTGGAGTTAAAATTACAGTAATATTTGCCTTCTTTAGTACCATCAAATGAATTTAAATTATTTCCTGCCTGTAGTGCATTTACATTACTACTGAATGCTCCAACATCTTTTGCAGTTGGGTTGAACCCGGTATGATATATCTGACGATCAATCGAATTACCAACACTATCAACTGCCTGACGGAATAATAATTGAGAGCTGCCATTGATACCGAAAAACTCATCTGCTTTGACCGACTTATCATTGTTATGACGCCAGATCATCGCATGTGCTGATTCACTTGATAGTGATGCACACATTCCGGCATTTGAAGCAGTACGTAATCCCTGAGCTGCTGGCACAACTAACTGCCCGGTCATGGTATCGCCAGTACCATCTACGTAGCGTACATCACTCTCATACTTGCTATACACGTCAAGGTTACTTCGTGCCCCCGCTGCGGTAGTGGCTCCAGTACCGCCAGATTCAATCCCTAATGCATTAGTCAATACTAGTTTGTTGATAACAGATGTTTTATTTCCTGCATCATAGGTGAAAACGTTAGGGCCGCCGGTATTGGTTTCCTGAATACGGAATGATTGCAGATCATTAACGATCACATAGGGAGTACTGCCAGCGTCTGTATCCTGGAACTTGATAGTAGGGTTAGCTGATATGAGCGTAAGAGGATTGTTAGCATTACTGTTGAACGTTGCATTGCCCCCGGTGATCAATACCTGGTCTGCGTTTTGTATAGCCATCGAACCCAAGCCCAGATTATTACGTGCTGTGGGAACGTCAGGTACATCACTAAGATTGCTGGCCTGCACGAGCTGCTTCGCGTTTAGTACCTCAGATAGTCCTACATCACTTTTGCTTAGTGCTACATCCTTACTCAGATCATATCCATTCACGGAACGCTCTACTGGTACTGCCCCAACATCACTAGGCGTCAGTACAATGTCAGTAGTTAGGGGCTTACGGTTTACTGTTCTGGTAAGAGGTACATACCGTGCATCCATCTGTGTAGCCGTATAGATACGAGTCCATGCAGTATTCTGGTTACGTGCAAAGATCCCTAAACTACCGGCTTTTGTCATTGCAATGGCTGCTGTGCTTCCCGCATCAACGAAACCTACACCCATGAGATCCGTACTGGCTGGGTTTCCTGGCATACCTGAAGGTACTTTGATAAAGCCGTTCCCGGTTACTACGTCAGTCTCATATTGAGGAACATCACTACCATTACTGCCAATGCCATAATCACCCTGTATAAGAGGCTGTAGAGAGTTTGCCGTTACTACCCGGCTGACAACTTCAGTAGGCTGGAAAGTGTAGGTCTTAGTTAATACCGTTTCTTTATCACCATTGAGCATAAACGCACTGATAACCCCGTTTAGGATCGCGTAATCTACAGTACCTTCACTCTGCCGATAATTAATAATGAGCTGAAATTCATCCTGATTTTCTGTGCATTCATCCAGAAAGAGCTGTGATTCATCTCCAGTATAATTAACGACAATATCTAATGGTGCAGTATCTTGTTCAGCTAGGAGTATAGAACTGTATTCACTATCGTATGTCTCAACTTCTGTTGTTCTTGATTGAATTTGTAGAGAGGGGAATACAGCTACGTTATTGATTGTTACGTTACCTATTCCCTGTGGTGAACGGTTACCCGTATCTGTGTTGTAGGATAATGTAAGACCATTACCCGTATAAATGTCTGCCATGAATATTCCCTTATTATTTTGATTTTTCTGCAACATGAATATTTATGGTAAAGGCAAGACTAACAGAGCCAGATACTGGATCGGTCACAATATCCCCTTGCTCATATGTGCATGAAAAGATAATTAAACCTGCATCTTTAAAAGCCTTAGCTTTCTCATTATCGAAAGTACTTATAATCTGATCATATTGTACGGATGGTGCAGTATTACCACTATCTGGTTTTGGACTTACCAAGTACTGAATAGTAAATAATCCCGATTTGCGGGATGAACCAAAAGCTAAACTTTCAAAACTGAAATTAAATGCTATCTCATTGAAAACATCTTTATCCCTTGATGTAGTCATATTTTTATCGGCATTGATTAGTAACTTCATTACCTGCCGGACTTTTTTTACTAGTTCCATTAGTAATCCTCTGCGAAGGATTGACCTTGTTCAGTGCGATAGAATACGTTTACCATTCCTGAATGATCATCTTCGATATTGTAAACCACATAATGCACACCATTAATAATAAGAATTGTATTAAGGGCTACATTCGCTGTAGTTAAATCTTCATGTTTCATGCTTACATATGTTTCTGTGCTTTCAATAAATCCACCCACCACATCAATAGAAACGGGAAGTACTTCTACAATTCCAGTAAAAGTACTTCCCGTAGAAGTTTGGATCGTTTGACCGAAAGCATTCAGAAACACATCACATTGTGTGCTCTGAAATGCTCTCATTCATTATGCTCCAACACGTAGAACGTAGAATGCTTCTGGACGTGCTAGGGCATAGTTGATAGTTGCCCAGATTCGCAAATAAAGACCACCACGATCACGTGAAGTAGTTTCATCCTTATCCAGCTCAACATCTGAACCCCATTGTGCGATTACGATTTGGGAAAAATCACCCAAAATTACTTGATCATCTGCTACTAGAGTACTTTCGATTACTGGAATCTCACCCGCTAGTAATTGTGAAGAACCCTGGCCTTCTACTAGGAACTTAGCACTGGTATTACCTTTAATTACCTGCTTACGTAGAGCTGCACGTGTTTTTGGTGACATAACAGCAACAACTTTAGAACTAACTACATTATTAGAACCTAGTTCGCCCATTGCATCCACTACTGCATCGAAATCAATATTTGATAGAGCTGCAACTTCTTTAACATTACCTTCTTTAACCGCTTCGGAAACTACTTTAGCCATTACATCTTTTTCAAGACTTGAGGACGCACCTTTAATCATTGCATCAGTAGTATAACGTTCAGCAGCATTGGAAGATTTCATCATAATACGAGTTAGATAAACAGAACCGGTGAAATCTTTAGGCTCTAGTGTAACTTTACCATATGCTGGGGTTGCTTCTGGCGATTTACCATCTTCTTCAATAAAACCGAAAGCATCAGTAAAATCAGAGTTAAGAGCAGGTAAGGATAGTTTTCCGTCACCTTCAAGACCACTGATCACAGTAATTGGGAAGTTTGCAAGTACTGAATTAGCACGAAGGATATCGATGTATGAATCGTAATCAATAGTTTCTTGAATTAGATTAGCACCGACAGTAGTATTAACAGCACGTAGTGCACTAGTAGGAACTACCAAACCACGTTTGCCCTGTTCGAATGCAGACATATCTTCTTCATTTGCAAATGAACGTAGGCCATTTTTTAGAGTAAAATCTTTTTTCATTTTATCATCCTTGATATTTTTATTTTCATTAATTTGACGTTTGAAGTCGGTTACGCTAATTCCTTTAGCGATTGCATCCGACACATCAATATTTAGTACTTTACCGATAGAAGTTAGCTCTAGCTGACGTTCATTTTCAGTATTAATTAATTCATTACTAATTAGTGGTTCTTCAGTACTGTTAAGCTTATTTAGCAGATCTGGACGACTTGCAATGATTGCTAATAGTTCATCATCACTGTGTAATGCACGTGTTTGTTCTTCTAGAACTACTTCAGCTTCTTCTTGTTCGGTTTCGAGTGCTTCTTCCTGTACTTCTTCTCGAACTACTTCAGCTTCTACGTGTTCATTTTCAGGTTCATTAATATCCTGAGTATTCTCTTCCATGAGTTCACCCTCTTGAATTGTTTCACTAGGACTATTTAGTGTTTCCAATTCAATTAGGTTTTCATTTGGATCAAGACTACGGCCTATTCCAACGGTAGGATCAACGGGAATAGTTACCCAGCTAATTTCGTAAGGAGTAAAACTTGTGACAATGATATTATCACCATCAATACGAAAATCATTGATAAAATACCCAACACTAATATGTGTTAGTGTTCCCTCTAAAATCATCTGCCAAATATTTTCAGCAGTATTACTAATACGAACAGTAGCACGACCTACACGATCAGCATCCATGCGTGCACTAAGTACCGATCCAATAATAGCATTAGGATCATGATTCCAGAGCAATGCAGCATTTTGATTTAATCTACGAAGATCTACGTTTTCAGTACTACATAAAAGAATTTCATTATAGTCTTTGTCATTGATTTTACGCTTTGCTGGCAATTCGCTACAAAATGCAATTTCAACGGTTCGCGATTCAATATCAATCGCCTGTAGGGGTATCGTTAGTTCCCTCTTGTTGTTGTTCTTGATTTCCATCCTGGATATCTTCCTTATCACCTTTCTCTTTTGCGATTTCTTCCATTACTTTGCGTGGATCACCTCCTAACTCTGCAATTACTTGTGTTTTACTCTTTAGTCCTGCATCCAGTTGCATAACTTCTGCTTCAATATCCTTAACAGGATCAAGAGAAATAGGCTTCTGTGGGATATAACGAGCACAACATAGATCATCAAAATCTGAGAAACTTAAGTTTAATTTGGTATTATTTAGCATCTCATTCTTCAACCAGGCGATATAAATCGGTTTTAGTACTTTACTAATGAGAACATTAGTACGGGTACGGAATGTAGTTTGCTGTAACTTTTCAGTTAAACGTGCAGCACTGAATGATGCATTTGAAGTATCAGATAGAAGTGCTTGCTTAGTAACATTTAAACCCATACTAATCTGATTCATTAATTCATTTGTAAATTGATCTATACCGTCTACGCCATTAGTTGGGGTGACTGTTTTAATGTCCTGCCCTTCCCCTAATTCACCTATAAAACCCGCTTCAAAGTACTCGGTGTAAACAGGCGTAACTTCATCGCGACTACCATCTACCAGATCGACCTGTGAGGTATCACTATTATTGGTTATGAATGCCATACTTGAAGCACTAACACGCTTCGCCGTTAATGCTGCCTCTGTGAAGTTCTTAAGATCTTCCATAAGCTTACTCGTTGCTACCATATCTGGAATGCCGCGTTCCTGAATCCCATCAGCAATAAAGTAATGGCAGATTTCAGAAGCAGGAATTACTTCATAATTAGTAGTGTCATAGTTATAAGTTACTGGATTGTATGCACAGAAATAGTAGTTAATGGGGCGATGATACTTATCAAATTCGATACCGTTACTGATAAAGTTACCGGATGGTAGCCACTGATTATTAGCCTGTGTTAAACGAGCTGCATCGATGATTTCTATCTTGACAATGCCGTCAATATTATGAATCCTTACAAATACTTCACCATCCTGAATGCGTAACTTTTCACAAACTTGCTGAAAATTGTCAAAAGACATTGAACCATCAAGGCTAAAGTTAGTAGCGTTATATGCCCATCGGTCAAAAAGCTTTTCTAAAGTATTGTTGATGTGATGAAGTTCTTCTTCATCTTTATCTAGCTCTACAGCAGGCTTAAGGTAGATGCCATCACTACCAACTACACCATCTACCGATAAATTCATGTACTTTCGTCCAATAGGATTTTTCAGTACTGCATCCCTGCTAAAAGCCCTAAAGGTAGCTAACGATCTCATCAGAATGTAGTTGATGTTTGTACCGCTATTTGAATTAAATCCAAAATTCAGTACAGAGGTGTTACGTACTGCTTGTAAATCCTTCTTTAAAGTACTGGATTTTACAGAGCGTTGATTCTGTGCAGTTGGTTTAATCTCTGGAAGTACTTCTTTTTGTTTTTTATTATTCCAAAACATTAGCGAGTCCTCCATGTGTTAGGCTTAAACACGGTGATACTCTTGAATGGCCTGCCATTACCCGATACGTTAAGACCGTTCATCTTTGCCCATAAGGCATTAGCACGCTTTACGTAGCGTTCACGCATGGTTTCAAGGGAGTTAAGAGATTCACTTACTAATGTTTTATTATTGATTGTTATACTGTAATTAGCCCCACCGCTAATCTTATTGGCAATTACTGCATCAATTTCATCAATCATTAGTTTTAGTTTGGCATATTCAGAAGTATGCAATACAGGGTTGATAACTTCAGAAGTAAAATTACTCACATTGTTATTAGTGATTTGCGTACAGAATAGCATTTCGCTTGCTGTACTAATCGTTAATGGGAGAGTAAATTCTTTTGAAGTATCAGACTGTAAATTATCTAGTGAAGTACTAAGACCGGATGATGTAAAACTAACTACAAGAATTGTTTTAGCGGGAACCATTACCGTAAATTCATATGGTTGTGTGACCATATAAATCTTTTCTGGTAATAATGCCATTCGATATCCTTATCATTTACCGAACCAGTTACTACCCATTCCAGTACGTCTAGACTTTTTTCTTTTTTCTGTTTTGGGAATTGGTTCTTCTGCTTTATTTATAGTTTTAGTTATAGTTTTCTCTGCTTTAGATTTGTGATCACGTAATCTTCTGAAAGGTTGGCTAGTACCTATCACTGGTGCAGATAGGGAATAGCTGATCGCTATCATTGCATAAACTAAACAGTCTAATGCTTCGTTACGCTTCTGGCTTTTCTTGAGTCGCCAAACTAATTTACCCCCGGCTGGCTTCAACTCTTCGGCACTAAGCTGTTCAAAATAATCTGAAGGTAGCGAACTACTAAAACGTAACTGAGTTGGTGAGTCTTCGGGATTCTCAGATAACATTAAATTAAGCAGTTTGCGTATATTATTTTTCTCTTCATGTACGTTTAATAAAAGTAGAGGATACTTTGCTTCTGTACTGGTCTTGAATAGTTCGCCTGTAGTTGTAGATCTGCCCTTGATAGAGTGATACTTAGAAGATTTTCTTACCCATGTCCGTACTGTAGCTGTTGCATTACCGTTAGAACTGTCAACGAATACTGCTAATGTTGGTGTATCTCTACCGCTTACTGTTTTAAACTGTTGCCTACAATACACATCAAGTTCTGCCCATGCAGGTGATTCGATCTTAGTACAATCGTGACCATAGAAGAACTCATGGCTTAACACATAAACATTCTTCTCATCAAACCCTAATACTGTTGCTTCCAGGCGGTCTAATTGCTGGTCAACGCCAATACATATCCCAAGTACGCTATCAGGTATTGCTTGTAAGTTAAATTCATCTTCACGTAATGATTCTAATTGGATTACATCTAATTCTTTCTGGTATTCATCTTCGAACGGCAAACCTAATTCATTGTTAAAGAAAGTTTGCATCGTGAAGCTATAAAGTGCTTCTGCAAACTTACTTACCATTTCTTCGATAGTGTTCAGCGGTGAATACATACGGCTAATTTGATACCCTACTACACCTTTCTCACCATTTGGATTAGTTGCGATCCATCGCCCCTTATTAACCATCTGATGCCGTGTATGTTCGTCTATTTCAACCTCACAATGTGGACATATCAAACGAGTAGTAGTACTGTCTGGTATTGATCTTCCATTCTCTAATTGCTTAAAGCTAAATGCTACCTGCTCCCATTCAAAGGTATATTCATGACCACAAGTATGAGTGACAAAGTATCTTCTTTGATCTGATAAATTATATTCAGCATTAATCAAATCATCTTTATAGAGGGGAGTACTCGAAACAACTACAAGAGCATCATCACCGAAGGTACTTGTTCTCGCCTCTGCCAACTTGATTGGATTTCCTTCATCAGTAATTTCTACGTTTGAAACTTCATCAAGCAAAACCACCCGGCAAGTGATACCCCGAAGATTACCTGGCGTGTTGAGGTTCAACCAATAGATGAATGTACCGTTAACGAGCTGCGTTTGTTTTGCATTGTTTGCAGCATTTTTATCATTTTTGTCTGTCACTAATGGTGCAAGTACTTCACTGGTTTCAATGGCAGGAAGAAACTTTCCATCCTTGAATTTCTTCACTTCAGATTCACTACTGGAACCGAAAGCAAAGTTACATGGATCATTTGCCATTATTCCAAATGCAATGGATTGAAGAACAGTAGTTTTAAGTAGCTGGCTACAACTCTGAAGTACAATCTTCTTTGTGGATCGCTCCTGTGCGATATCCATTGGCTCTTTTTGAAAACTAAACGGAACCCAATCAAGACCCATATTAGGCCCATCGACAAACTTTACTACACCGTTACTAATCCATTCACTCGTTTTCTGAATCTTCGGCGGGCGAATCGTCGGTAATATTTTCGCTAATATCCTTGTTACTTTTATCTTGTTCGTATTCATCTTCCATGATTTCCAAATCTTCCGGTAGCTCAAATTCCATCGAGCCTAATTGGTACAAAGTACTGTCTATTTCTTGTTTCAATCTGTCCCTTAAATCTTTAGCATCAGTCTGTGCAAATAATTCCAGGTATACTTTTGATGGTATTGCACGCATTGCTGTTTTCACTTGGAATAAGTATGCTGTTAACACTTGCTCTATATAGATAGTACTGACCACCTCGCCGTTCTTCTCTTCTAACTCTATTTCAGCTATTGCAGCTTCTGCTTTCAACTTACGATATCTTTCTTTCTCAATTAGTTCTTTGGTATCTGTATTTCTAAGAGGGTTAAGGATATTCTCTATTACCCATTGGGTTATTTCGGGCATTGTCTTTGTGCAATCTAATCCACGTGCCACCCAGTCACGGCTAACAACACTGGGATCGTAACCATACATAGCGGCAAGTTCGGCGTACTTTATTGTTAAGCCCGTTGTTCTTGCTTTTTTAGTCATTTTTATTCCTTTGCTACCCTAATACCTGTCGTGGGTATTGTTATAATGTCACATACAAATTAAAGATCGCGTGGCGAAATCTACGCGGTCTTTTCAAAATTCATGGGAGAACCTTTTCATTAATTGAATGCGATCTGTTTATGATATTTATCATTTGTAATAGCATTACAAAGTACTTCATGATAATCTTTAACTTTCCCATACATATGAGGCCCTCTAAATGTTTTCCTATATTCGTAAGTTCTTTGACTTATTTCTAAAGTTACCTAAGTCTGTTCAAGTTCAAATCATTGACGCTATCATTTTCGCTTTTTCTTTCGCCTACCGTCGTCTTTTCAAAACTAAAAGCAAAGAGGATTTAAAGAAAGCAACCGATGAAGCTGTAACACCAAAGCAGTGGAATGCAACTACTTTAGCCGTTCGTTCTTATGTACCTTCATTGTACTCATCTGAGAAGAAAGCAGAATTTGCACAATCAATCATCGAACTTGTTAGGAGTAACGATTTTATCAGTGAGTTGGGTAATCGTATTGAAAAGATACAAGCTGATGATGAAGAAGCTTATGTAGCACTTTGCTCTATTGAAACTAAAAAGCTTATTATCGAAATGATGGATAAAGCAAAATGACTGCACATGATATTACTGATAAATCTTTCTTGGATTTCTTATCTGAGAACATGAGTGTAATAGGTACTATTCTAGGTTCACTTATTACTGGCCTGGTGTCTTACCTCATTCAGTCAAACAATAACAGAAGCAAGCTGATAGAGAGTAAGCAACAGTTTCTATTCAAGATTACTGAGCAAGACCTTAAAGAAAAGCGTGAGTTAATTAGACCCCTATTACAATTTTTTGAGTCTATTGTTCATCCCGCTAGCATATCTTTTCCTGCTGATGTGGATGATTTCAATACTTGTTTAGTACAAAAAAGTCACATTATAAAAAAAGAAATTTCCAATTTTTTAGTCAACTACTCAATTTTTATAAATGAAAAGTTGAAGGGAGATATTTGGCAACTTCATGAAAGTATTTTATTATTAGAAGAATGGGAAAATCGTATATATACACCGGGACTCAACGACTATGACAATGCTTATCAAGTAGCTACGCAAGCAACCAGTAGTGTTGAACAAATAAAGGATAATATTAACATATTAGTTGCATCTCTATATGAAGAGATATCACTTGATAAAAAATAAAACCTTTTGATCTTAGATAATAGATACTCTACTAATATCCCTTATATGAATATGAGGGATATAAACTCCAACTAAATATTTTAAAGCCCCTCTCCCCCAGTTGCATTTTATCGATATTTACATTAATCTCATAATACTTATCACCACAATGGAACATTTATGGAATGGTATAACTACACAGGTAATGCTGCCGATTGGGTAATGGCTGGAGCAGCTCTAGGAGGCTATTTTCTAGCTAGAGATTATTTTTCTGATATCATTAAGAAAGATGGTTATGATCTTGTTAAGAAACTGCACCTTGAATTATTGCCTCAGCTTCAAAGCAACCTTAATCTTTCATCTATTAATGTACTGGACATTGAAGTTCCAAGTTATATAGCGGGAGAAAATGGAGTATTTCAAGATGAAGACGAAGAAAGCAATTTGAATGTGACATTAAATCGAGATCTAAAAGATTTGAAGCAAAGGCTTTCTACTAGTTATAAACTTGAAAGAGAAATTCTTGCTATTTTAAATGATTTGGAAATCTATGGCTGGCACTTAAAAAATGATCGCAAGCAGATTCTTATTGAGTTGCTCAATGCTCATAAAGCTACGTTTTCCCGTATTCACAATATCACTTTGTATTTAGAAGAAATACTTAAAAGAAACCCTCCGCAGTTTGAAGTGTTAGAGGAAAATGATGGCCGGTTTGGCTCAAAATATTTACCTCCATTTTTACAGCCTATTGATGATCTTTCAGCGAATTTAATTAAGAATCAAAAAGCTTTATATGATGTTGGAAGTGAGACTCCATATACCTTTTCCAATACTTTATGGTATAAGTATTTCAATAAAGGTAAGCACTTAAAGTTATACTATGAGTACCGTAAATAAATTTCATGCCGTAAGTTCTAAAGATTTACGGCATTGTTGTTAAATATTATCGGGAATATGATTTGATGAATTAACATCATTTAAGGACTCGTGAATAGTACTACTATCTTTTGCAGTTACTGTCGGTATATGCTGCCTATATGGCCTGAGATCAACAAGTCGTGACTCACGTATCATACAGCCAATACTGCTATCATCATCCTGATAGTACTTGTTATAATGGCAATCACTTGCAAACTGTGAGCGGTAGTACTTCACCCCGTTACGCTCGCCAGCAGGGAATACTACAACGGCGTGTTGACTGTCTACATACCCTACTAACGCCTTATCCATGAAACTGTGATGAGTATTGCAACCAGTAAGTACTATCACCATCATGAGCCATACCTTCATATGTATGTTTCCTTACATCAGGGTATGAACCTTTGTGAATGGCACGGTACGGTACTGGCCCTGTACTCCCCAGATACCTGCTTCCCGTAACATTGGTACATGTCTCCTGTCCTCAAAGGAGGGAACAATGATCCGATCACAATACTCTCGCAGGTTTTTAATGAGGACGGGGAATGTAGGCTTGTTTACCTCATTATTGAAAAAACCGTTATCCAGCTTCACTACATCATAGTTATGAGTAACGAGGCCAGATACATCACTATCCCCCTTCCCAAGGTCAGACAGCCACATAGCATTACGTATGCCCCTCAACTCATCCCGTACCGTACTGATACTCTCTGAGAGTTCGAGTCTTACGAATGGTAATGAACTTAGTGCATAACGCAGTGCATTATCATGGCTCAGTAGCACGGCAGATTCTTCATCACATACGGGTAACGATACTGTTACGCCACGTTTGAGTATCCAGGCTGCTTGTTTAGTAATTGTCGATAGTTGCTCATATAGGTAGTTACGTTTCTCATCCGTACTCCAGGTTCTGATCACCAACTCTGGATGTTGTACATGTACCCCATCATTGAGTAGCACCGTCTGTACTGATACTCCCAGAAGTTGTCCTGCTACGGAGGTAATCGGTTCTGCGACAAACTGGTATGGCTGCTGTGTAGTTTTCATTTTTCATCCATTGATATGTGCAATAGCGAGATTGTACGAATGGCTGTGCCAGGTTGTGTCAATCCGCTAAGTTATTGAAAATGATCATTTTATTGATCAATTTCAAATAGATATCAATATTAATTTTTCCATAACTTTTTGAGATATCACTTAAGCCAATGATTTCAATAGGAATAAATTTTTTATTTGCCTTTGCTATGAAAGGATGTGTAATACTGTACATACATACAGTTATAGAGGGAGGGATGATAATGACAAGTAAGACAGGGTTTGATCCATCACAGACACGTGGTGTACAGGCGTTCGAATATCTGGGCCATTGGTATCGTGTGTGTTACTACGGATCGGTACTGGAACATGTGCTAATAGGTGAGAAGGTATTGTTTCAAAACGAGGCGGGGATGTATTGGATCGGTACTATAGAGAGGGATTGTTTCATGTTCGTTGGTGATGGGTTGTTCGATTCGGTACTTGCGGCGGTAGGGTATGATTGGTTCTGCGAGCAGGGAGAGCTACTTTTATAAGCCGCTGTACTGCATCTTTTTCTTTACAAAAAAAAACAAATATTACAAAATGGGATTTTTCCTATTCATTGTTTATTGATAATAAGGGATGCAAATGAGTTCTTACAACAATATTTCTAAAATAGCATTATCGGTGCTTCAGAATGCAACAAGTAGAATTGAAGAGTCTAATAATTCTTATCAAAAAAATGAAAATGAGATTAAAAATAAAACAAAACCTTCATCTAAAACTAAAATTTTAGATGACTTGTTTTCTAAATTGCCTCCAGAAATAGCAAAATATACCAAAAAGAAATTAACAGAGGTTATTGATTATGAGCCTCGTATTGGTGTAATGGGTAAAACTGGCGTTGGTAAATCTTCTCTATGTAATGCTATTTTCCAGCAAGATGTTTGCAAGATAAGCCATGTTGAGGCATGTACTCGCACTGTTGAAGAACTTCGTATTGATGTAGGTGGTCGTCATTTAACAATTGTAGATTTGCCTGGTGTTGGTGAAGGTGAGGCTCGGGATGATGAATATGCTGCCCTGTACGAAGAACAAATCCCAAATCTCGATCTGATTTTATGGGTAATCAAGGCAGACGACCGTGCTCTTGGACCTGATGAGAAATTTTATAATCAAGTATTAAAAAAATTGGATGCTGAAGAGAAAATTCTCTTTGTCATAAATCAGGCAGATAAAATTGAACCATCTGATGAATGGAATTTCGAATCTAACCGTCCCTCGAACGAACAACGTGAAAGTTTAGAGCGGAAAGAAGTTGATATTTATAGCAGACTATTCGAGCCGAATAATGGATGTATTGCAGTATCTACAAAGCGTAAATTCAATATCGATTTATTAGTTAAAAAAATGATATTGAAATTACCAAAACATTCGAAAGCAGCAGTATATAGTACCCTTCGTGAAGAGAATAAAACTGAAGAGGTTAAGAAAGAATCAAAAAAGGGGTTCGCAGAAGCCGTAAAAGACGTTCTTGATGCAGTAATTGATAATGCTCCTCTACCCAAAATCGTGAGAGAGCCATTAAAAGCAGCAAAGAATTATATTTGCGATAAAATCTCTGGATTCTTTGATTCTTGGTTCTAATTAAGTAATGCCAGTACATTGCAGTACTGGCAAATTGTACTACCCCCACACCACCAACAAACCTACCCATTTGGTGTAAGAGTAGTACCACTTAACTCTAATGATAAACAGTAATACGTGCAATGGGAATTTCACAATATTGTACTAAACTCAAATTGGAAGTTCCCTTGTTCATATTGAGTTTTAGCCAGTGCCGTAAGGCACTGGCTTTTTTTACTGAATCTCTGCCCCAATCTCTTTCATCTTGGACAGTACTTTATCAAGTTCTTCTTCATTCAATGCTAACTGTTCAAGTACAAAATCGTTATCCGGCTCGTACTTGAATACCTCACGATAAGCCCGATCTAATAGAACTTCGATGATATATGCTTTAACATCTGGATTGATAGATCATAATGAGCTATGGTGATAAAAATTAAACTTTATTTATTGATTAGTTTTAAATGGATAAATTTTACACAAAACCCGATTACGCTTTGTACTGTATGGATGTTGTTAAATTGCTAACTGATACTTCAGAAATGCATTTTTTTGAACCCTGCGTAGGTGATGGTTCATTTTATAACCTCATGCCCATTGATCGACGTAGCGGATATGATATTCATCCGAGAGTACCCAATGTACCAGCACGTAATTTCCTCATACAACGTTCATTACTTAATAATGAATTACCAGTTTGTGTTGTGAGCAATCCACCATTTGGGCGGTTATCATCAGTTGCAGTAAAATTTTTTAATAAATGTGCATCATTCTCAGATGTGTATTTTATCTGTTTTATTGTCCCCTTAACTTTTAGAAAAGCAGCAACACAAAATAAACTAAATGAATCTTTCCATTTAATTCATGATGAGGACTGTCCTAAAAAATGTTTTCTCATTGATGATAGGGAGCATCACGTACCAACATGTTTTCAGATATGGGAACGCCGTAGCTATTCACGAGATAAAAATATTATTAAAAATGAAAGTGACTATTTTACATTTTGCACTAAAGATGTTGCAGATATTGCCATTAAACGTGTTGGTACTAAGGCTGGTGAGTTGGCATTACGAGGGGAAGAACATTTAGATTCTGCAATGTATTACATTAAATCACCATTTAAACGCCAGATATCAAACATCATGAACTCAGAGCAATATATGAGGGATATTATCAGTTTGCGTAATAGTACGGCAGGAGTTTATTGTGTGAGTAAATCAGAATTGGTTCAAACAATTGAAAAGTATATTTCTATTTGAATAATTTATGATGCACTGTAGGGTTGGCGGGCTGCGACTATTCGCTACCCTGTGCAGACAATATAGCCCCTTTGGTCATATTTCGCAAGGGACTAAAATAGATCGTCTTCCTCTTTAGAAGGTTTTTCTTCCTGCTGATTGTTTCTAATCAAATCATCAATTAGCTTCAATGAGTGCTCTCTTAAATCAATGAGATCTTGTTTAATCTCAAAGAGACTTAAGCCACGTTCAAAATCTAAGATGTTAACTACAACTTTCCAGTACTTTTCGCTTTCTTTATCGCCTGCAAGCGTCAATAACCAATAGCCAGCTAAACCAATATCTTCACGTTTAGGTAGCTTATTACTTCCAGTTTCAACACATGAAAAATAGTCTTCAAAACAGGCAATAGACTTATCAAATAAATCTGTGCAAACATCATAGTTACTCAGATCAAATTTTAATGTTTCTTTGTCTAAAAAATTAAAAACAGTATTAGGTACTAAGAGGGCTTTAAGCTTTACCATGATAACCTCGGCTTTTAATCAAGGGTTTCTAGTAATGTACTTCTTAGTAGAACTAATTGCAATATATTTTATCTTTAAACACCCGGTACTCTGTACCAAATGAGTAGTTATATTTTTCTATATCCATAGATTTTCACCTCTATGGATATTTATAGTTATGACAGTATGTTTATCTAATTAGACCCATTCAAACATGGGTTGTATTTTCTCTTGCTGATAAACCTCATCGTCAAATACACATTTATAATTTAGTTTAGAAAGTTGACGTACTAGAACATCTGTAAACCCGTATTCATAGCATTCAGTATACCCTTCTGGCATTGAGTCGCGTTTAACAGCAGCACGGTACTTTAGATTAGCATTATGTATTTTCTGCTCATCATAAATGTAACCAATAGATTTTACATCATGCTTGAATAAACGAAAATGTGAGTACTCATAATGTACGTTCCTTTTTTCTAGTTGATCCATACGTTTCAGTATATTACTGGTATATCCTAGTTTTACATAGCAAGATCCAGTATGAACATTCCTTACTTTACATATATAGATGAATTGCTCTTTCTCCATTTTTTATCCTCATTACTGAGGCGATAAATAGTACGCTAACACTGGGCGGCCTTCGGGCTGCCTTTTTTATCACCTTTTGTTTTTTTAGTACTGCTTTTTAGTAGAGGTAGCGGTTAGGATATCTATTATATAAAATATTAAATTACTAACCGCTACCTTTTATACTTACATACGTAACTGATTTAGTTTCGCTTTGATCCCTTCCAGAGATTGCCTTGCTTCCACATGTTCGGTAGCACCTACGTATAACGTGAAGGCTGGCTTAGTGAAACGTAAGCCTGTTAGGGATAGGTGGATCACCTCACATACCTTGATAACACTACCGTTCACCTTTGCGTTCTTACCCTTACCAAGAGTGATGTAACGCTCTAGAATAGCTTTAGCCCCCTTAGATGAGTTGCTTTCTACCCCAATACTCCCCATCGTTACGCATTTTGACCACATAGGATGTTTCAACATCAACGCTGTATTACCCGCAAAGTACTCATGTAGTACTTTCTGGATCACGGCATCTGCAATGTCACGGATCGCGAAAGCGTCTAGCTTCGTTCTATCCGCTACCATCCCTACGATTAGTTCACGAATAGTGTTACCTGTTGGGAAGTAATCTGCGTCCATGTGAGCACGATAGAAGAAGGTACGATCATCAATGAACCCTTTCACTAGTGCTTCAAAATCATCCTTGTGTAGACCACGTGCTAGTAGTTTCTCAGCACTCTGATCAACCGCTGTATAAAGCTCTGTAGCCTCTTCTACGGGCTTCACGTTCCCGTTGATGGCATCAGATAGGTACTCTTCTATAATCGCGTTCTCTGCTTCTATAGCAGCCTCTTTCAGCTTCTTAGCAGTATCGGTGATGACTGCATTATTTTCTCCGTCACCATCTTCAAATCGTAGCGGTTGAACGATGAAATCATATTTTTTCAATTCTGTGCTAAGGAGTGAGAAATCATTAGCGTACTCACGTGTTCTGTGTTCAGAGTATGCATAATCAATACCAGTAAAAGAAACTTCAAACTTTCCTTCATGGAAGTACACCATACTCCCAGCAATATCTTTACGGTACTGACTAGTAAATGAATACTTTGCTTCATCTGTTTGAAGTGCTTCATATGTAGTTTGTAGAAGCTCTTTCATTACTTTAGCATCAGCAACTACTTCAGCACGATTAAATAAACCAACTTCCACCACTTCTTTTCTGTTCACGTAGTAAGTAACGCTTTTTAGCTTTATGATCTTACGGAAACGGTTTGTGAATTGTTCAATACGTGCGGGATGTTCATCACCAACAATAATAACATCTACTTCATCTAATTGGTTTTCAATTGATAGTCCTTCAACGATACTGTATGTACCATAAAGTACTTCAGATTTCATTTCACCACTTACATATAAATCAACTACATCATCATCATTTTTCTTATCAGCGTTTACAACTAAGCCAGTACGGCTACACATTTGATTTAGTGCTTCACACTGTGCTTTATCATTTAGTAATACTATGGTTTTGCGATTACTTGTATTCAACTGATTGAGTACTAGATCCTGAACCTTTGAAGCTACTACAGTACTAAGTACTTTACGTGCCTTACTCGCTTTATAGACCTTGTATACTTTGTTAAAGTGAATACCAGAGAAATCATCAGGTGAAGCCGTTCCTGACATCATAATTACACTTTTAAACAATGGGAAAGCGGCAATCAGGCGGTTAATAACATTAGCCTTATAACCATAGTCTAAGAAGAATCCGTGAACTTCATCAATTACTAATGTCTTATCAGAAAAGTACTCTTGATTATCATGGCGTAGAATAGTTTCTATCTGGTTCCATGTACAAATCCCAGTACTGAATACATCATTATCGCCATTGAACGATAAGCGGATTGATGTTAACGGTACTAATACAATGTAACCTGGTTTTGCCCTACTCTCATTTTCTTTAGTCTCAATAAACTGTGTAGTCTTACCAGTACCTACTGATGAATTAATAAGATTTACACCATGAGAAAGATCCATCCTGCTAAAGATGTCACTAATGTATTGATACTCTTCTAAGTTCCATTCACCATCATAAATTGATGAATTTCCCGCTAGTTCTTCTCTGAGAGCATTTGATAGTACTCTATCAACCACCGTACCATTCATCACAGCCTGACGTAATTTATCTGCCTCTTCTTTAAGTGCTGCACGGTCAACTACACGCGGTAGTAATAGTTCCTCTTCCATTTTGTATATCCTTATATTATCGCGTTACTTCCTGTAATCGCGTTGCTACTACTTGTAAGGCCAGTAGCATTTACCCCTTGATCATCATTTCATTGATTAGATATTGGATTGCGGCAGATTGCCCTTTGGCTTTTCCTGTATCTATTAATTGTTTCTGTAATGCTTGTACCTGTGATTCGCTAAGGCGTACAGACACACGAATGTCTTTATTTTCTTTTTTCATTTTGTCATGCTTTTCTCGATAAATTTTATACAAAAGGTAGCCCCATTGCGGGGCTATTCTTATACAAAAGGATTGGAGTTTATAATGCTAACGTACTGACCCGACGTTAAAGGGTTATATTATGATTATACCATATTAATTTTTAGCGTTTCATAAATCTCGCTACGTATTTATTTATCATTTTTTCTAGATTGTTCCTGGTTACTAAATCCCAGATACCTTCTAAAGAATGGAACCTTAACAGGTAGTGCCAGTACTACCAAAACCATAAACATCAGTACAAGTACTACATAAAATGGGAAAAGCAGAAAATCGATTATAAGTTGCATGATGTTACCCACCTCTCGTTGTTCTCTAGACTTATTTATAGCAAGAGGTGGATCTAGCTGTACTTATGCGATGTTAAATGATGGTTTATGAATCAAACTAATGTCATAACCACGAATACTGTGTAAGAGTTCAATTAGTTCCATCGTTATTGGATTACAAAAGTACTCTGAGCATTCACGTAAACCAGCCTCAGTGATTGGGAAATTCTTTCGTTCTACGCTACTTGTAATAGGTGAATCCCAATCTGGAGTTACTTCACGTGGTAATACATGAATTTGGTGTACATCCAGTACATCACCGACAATAGTATAATTTGTTACTATATCGTGATCTGTACGATGCATCCCCAGTATTACAGGTAATTCATCATTATGTTTAATGCCCTGAATGCCGCAAGAATAACCAGTACCTTCGTAAAGGTCACTTAGTAGTTTCTTGATTAACTTTTTTGCTTTCATAAATGCCCCTTTGGCTCAATTAAAATTTATCTCATTACGTTTTCCTCCTCTGTTCTACTGTTTTGACCGTTTATCGAAACTAACGTTGTTTTCACGCCTCTAATATTAAAGACTGAACGCCGGACAGTCAAAAAGCCACTTAAGTGAAATTAAGCTCAAATTTGACAGAGTTATAGGCTACGTAGTAACATTATGTTTCAAGGATAATATTCAAACCCATCGGGTACAAAGTTGCATTCTTAGATGTTGACTTTTCACTAGAATCTTGATAGTGATTGCTATCAATCTTTGTTGTTCCTTCGCCCAATCCTTATGTAGTATTTTCTGTTGTTTTCCTTTTTTTTTCGTTTTTTTATTCTTAAACTATTATAACCCCATGTTTTTGTTGACAAAAAGGTCTGCCTACGATTTATAAACAAAAACCTCGTAGAAATCTTTCTACGAGGCTGAAATGTACTTTCTAATGGGGGATGCTTAATCAATCCATTCGATCATGTCTTCATTAACTATCAAATCAAAATTTTCCGGTTCTCTGCCCCGTAACAATTCTAGATAGTAATAGATATCTGAAACTGTTTTAAATCTTGAGACATATAATACCCAATTTGAACCGTCAGATTGTACTTTAAATACAGTACTACCTTTTTCTTTGACAATGTATGTTCTTTCTTTATCCCGCTCAGTAATGGCTATCTCTTGCAGTACAGATCCCCCACCACGCTTGTTATCTATTACTAGGGTATGTGAAAGCACGTCATTGAAGTATTTGATATGCACAAAAATGCGTTTATCAAACACCCAATAATGTATACTAGAAAGTACTTGTTTAAGTTCTTTTCTTACTTTTGCTCGCAATTCAACATTCATCGGATCCAGCAAGCTATCCAGATCGTAGTTAAAAACAGGTATATCTTCTTGTCCCATTGAACTACTAATTCTGTTTTGAATTTCTTCTATACGATCTTGCACATCGGTTAGACCTTCCATCAGAGGTAGGGAAGTTTTTTTACCAGTTGCTTTAC
The DNA here is from genome assembly GCF_024656065.1 of Pseudescherichia sp. L3. NCBI lineage: Bacteria > Pseudomonadati > Pseudomonadota > Gammaproteobacteria > Enterobacterales > Enterobacteriaceae > Pseudescherichia > Pseudescherichia sp. L3. Next base: position 908,315 of record NZ_JANKYC010000001.1, on the reverse strand, counting down.
GTTCTGCAATTTTTGATAGGTATGTTTCTTCTTCATTACGAAGTGCTGATAACTCAACTTTGAGTAGTTCTAAGACACTATCATTATTAGCGGAGTTTTCATTCATTAGCTTGTTGAAATCCACGCCCATTACAACATTTAGAATATTCTTCTCAATACGAGTGTACTGTATAGATTTTGCATCACATCTCTTTTTCTCTTCACGAGTTCTGCATATCACATACTTTGTGCGAACATGATTATAGTGAATCGCAATATTCCCTTTGCAACACCCGCATTTGAGAATCCTGGGAAACAAGTTTGATATATAGTCATCTTGGCCTATAGTTACATCTTTACGTATTCTGTTAGCTACACCATTTTTAGTTAGCTTTGCATTCACTCTTTCAAATGTAAGATTATCTATAATCTTTTCTTCAACTACTCGCTTATCGCGAAGCACTCTGAGTACGTTTACAGTACTCCATCCATCAGGTAATTGTTTAACAATTGCCCCTGAACCTAATCCAGATTCAGACAATGTAAAAATTTGTTTAACTACTTCTGGCTCCAGTAGAAGATCTTCGGCAGGCTTCTTTTTCTCCGCCATAACGGTATCCATCATTCGATTAGCAATCGTAAATAATTCTTCGTCAATTATTTTTGGATACACGTTTGGGATTTGTTCACCATTGTATCTTTTATGTTCTCCTAGCAAACGGCGATCCCGTATCAAGCGAGAGACTCTTACCATTTGCCATCTTGGATTGTTTATCCTCTTTACAATCTCACCAGTGCTCAACCCTGATTTGTACCATTCGAAACACTTAACTATTTGCTCCGCTTGTTCCTGAATGATTGAGTACTTGTTATCTATGTTTTCTAACCAAAACGGCATACGGTTCGATACCACCTCCCCGTTACTAGCAGCCCTAAGTACTTTGTTTTGCCATGCTACTTTTGACCTTACTGATTTCATTAGAGATTCGTTATGGGAACGCTGTAAGATGATTTCCATCAGTATCTTAGAAAAATTGTCATCTTCCTGTAACACCAATTTTGTACTTATATCATGTACTACGATTCCACTAGATACGATGAACTGGATTGTATTCTCATTCCAGCTGGAACGTCTTGAGAGGCGATCTAGACTTGTGACAATTAACGCGTCACCTTTACCATACCTGCGATCACGCACATCCTGCAAAAATTTTCCAAGATTTGACTCAGATGATATGTTGGCATTTTTAAAGGCCGAAACGCCTTCATCCGTTATGTATATCCTTTCATTGGTGAATTTTTCAGCATTTTCCTTCAAATATTGATCAATTATTGACCTCTGATCATCTAATCCTGCTCCGCTCAAGACTTGATCAAAAGACGATACACGCTCATAACAAATAGGACGGTGCATGAAATTTATCCCGTTGGTTTTAACGCTAAAAGTAAAGGACTTCAAATGTTCCCATAGATTACAATAGGACGGCATGCCATGAATATATTCGATCACTATCGCCAGCGTTATGAAGCTGCCAAGGACGAAGAGTTCACCCTGCAGGAGTTTCTTACCATTTGCCGCCAGGATCGCAGCGCCTATGCAAACGCGGCAGAACGGCTACTGATGGCTATCGGCGAGCCCGTGATGGTAGATACTGCTCTGGAGCCCAGGCTTTCCCGTCTATTTTCGAATCGGGTTGTCGCACGTTATCCAGCGTTTGAAGAGTTTTATGGCATGGAAGATGCCATTGAGCAGATTGTTTCCTATCTGAAACATGCCGCACAGGGGCTGGAAGAGAAGAAACAGATCCTTTACCTGCTGGGGCCGGTCGGCGGCGGTAAATCCTCGCTTGCTGAACGTCTGAAATCTCTGATGCAGCGCGTGCCTATTTATGTGCTGAGCGCCAACGGCGAGCGTAGCCCGGTTAACGATCACCCTCTGTGCCTGTTCAACCCGCAGGAAGATGCGCAGATCCTTGAGAAAGAGTACGGCGTTCCGCGCCGCTATCTCGGCACGATTATGTCCCCGTGGGCGGCTAAGCGCCTGCATGAGTTCGGCGGCGATATCACTAAGTTCCGCGTTGTGAAGGTATGGCCCTCTATTCTGGAACAGATCGCCATTGCGAAAACCGAGCCCGGCGATGAGAACAACCAGGATATCTCCGCGCTGGTGGGTAAAGTCGATATCCGTAAACTGGAAAACCACGCCCAGAACGATCCCGACGCCTACGGCTACTCCGGCGCGCTGTGCCGCGCCAACCAAGGCGTTATGGAGTTCGTCGAGATGTTTAAAGCGCCTATTAAGGTGCTACACCCGCTGCTGACGGCCACCCAGGAGGGGAACTATAACGGTACGGAGGGGATCTCCGCCCTGCCGTTCAACGGCATTATCCTGGCACACTCGAACGAATCCGAGTGGGTGACGTTCCGTAACAACAAGAACAACGAAGCCTTCCTTGACCGCGTTTACATTGTGAAGGTGCCCTACTGCCTGCGCATCTCGGAAGAGATCAAAATTTACGAGAAGCTGCTTAACCACAGCGAGCTGACGCATGCCCCTTGCGCGCCGGGAACACTGGAGACGCTTTCACGCTTCTCTATTCTCTCGCGCCTGAAAGAGCCGGAAAACTCCAGCATCTACTCTAAAATGCGCGTCTATGACGGCGAGAGCCTGAAAGACACCGATCCGAAAGCGAAGTCGTATCAGGAGTACCGGGACTACGCCGGGGTAGATGAAGGGATGAACGGCCTGTCGACGCGCTTTGCGTTTAAAATCCTCTCTCGGGTCTTTAACTTTGACCACGCAGAGGTTGCGGCCAACCCGGTACACCTCTTCTACGTGCTGGAGCAGCAGATTGAGCGCGAGCAGTTCCCACAGGAGCAGGCCGAACGCTATCTTGAGTTCCTGAAAGGCTACCTGATCCCGAAATATGCCGAATTTATTGGCAAAGAGATCCAGACTGCCTACCTGGAATCCTACTCTGAGTACGGTCAGAACATTTTTGACCGCTACGTGACCTATGCGGACTTCTGGATCCAGGATCAGGAGTATCGCGATCCGGATACCGGTCAGCTGTTTGACCGTGAATCCCTGAACGCCGAACTGGAAAAAATCGAGAAGCCTGCCGGGATCAGTAACCCGAAAGACTTCCGCAACGAGATCGTCAACTTTGTGCTGCGCGCCCGCGCCAATAACAGCGGTCGCAATCCGAACTGGACCAGCTACGAAAAACTGCGCACGGTTATCGAGAAGAAAATGTTCTCGAACACCGAAGAGCTGCTGCCGGTGATTTCGTTCAACGCTAAAACCTCTACGGATGAGCAGAAGAAACACGACGATTTTGTCGACCGGATGATGGAGAAAGGTTACACCCGCAAACAGGTGCGCTTGCTGTGCGAATGGTATCTGCGCGTTCGTAAATCGTCCTGATAGCCCGGAGCCCGGCGGCGCGTTGCGTGCCGGGCCTACTAAAGATGCGAACCGTAGGCCGGATAAGCGCAGCGCATCCGGCTTTACGCCGCAGCATAAAGTTGGCAAATGCAGTACGGGGGGCTTATGACCTGGTTCATCGACCGGCGTCTTAACGGCAAAAACAAGAGCACGGTTAACCGCCAGCGTTTCTTGCGCCGTTATAAATCGCAAATCAAGCAGTCGATCTCTGAGGCGATCAACAAGCGCTCGGTGACCGACGTAGAGAGCGGCGAGTCCGTCTCTATTCCTTCAGAAGATATCAGCGAACCGATGTTCCACCAGGGACGTGGTGGCCTGCGCAACCGCGTACATCCGGGGAACGATCACTTTGTGCAGAATGACCGCATCGAACGTCCGCAAGGTGGCGGTGGAGGAGGCAGCGGCCAGGGTCAGGCCAGCCAGGACGGCGAAGGCCAGGACGAATTTGTCTTTCAGATCTCAAAAGATGAGTACCTTGACCTGCTGTTTGAAGATCTGGCCCTGCCGAACCTGAAAAAAAATCAGCATCGGCAGCTTAACGAGTACAAAACGCACCGCTCAGGCTACACCTCTAACGGGGTGCCAGCCAACATCAGCGTGGTACGCTCGCTGCAAAACTCGCTGGCACGCCGGACGGCGATGACGGCGGGTAAACGGCGCGAGCTGCGGGCGCTGGAAGAGGATCTCACGACCGTTGCGAAGAGCGAGCCGGCACAGCTGCTGGAAGAGGAGCGGCTGCGCAAGGAGATTGCCGAGCTGCGGGCGAAGATTGAACGTGTGCCTTTTATCGACACCTTTGACCTGCGTTACAAGAACTATGAGAAACGACCAGAGCCCTCAAGTCAGGCGGTAATGTTCTGCCTGATGGACGTCTCCGGCTCGATGGATCAGGCCACCAAGGATATGGCCAAGCGTTTCTATATTCTGCTCTATCTCTTCCTGAGCAGAACCTATAAGAACGTAGAGGTAGTCTATATCCGCCACCACACGCAGGCTAAGGAGGTGGACGAGCATGAGTTCTTCTACTCACAGGAAACCGGTGGGACGATTGTCTCCAGCGCGCTGAAGCTGATGGATGAGGTGGTTAAGGCGCGCTACGATCCGGCGCAGTGGAACATCTATGCGGCGCAGGCGTCGGATGGCGATAACTGGGCCGATGATTCACCGCTGTGTCATGAGATTTTGGCGAAGAAAATATTGCCGGTGGTGCGCTACTACAGCTATATCGAGATCACCCGTCGGGCGCATCAGACCTTATGGCGTGAGTATGAGCACCTGCAGGCAACGTTTGAGAACTTTGCTATGCAGCATATCCGCGATCAGGAGGATATCTACCCGGTCTTCCGCGAACTGTTCCACAAGCAAACGTCAGATTCCCATAGCTAACCCTAACCAGCCGGTAAAGCAATTTACCGGCTGCCCGGCGGCGCTCCGCTTGCACGGGCCTACAAAACCATAGAACCTGTAGGCTGGGTAAGGCATCAGTTGGCGTCACAGACCATATTTTCATGACTCCTAATGTTTTTTAATTTCCTTCTTCTTCCAAAGCTATCTTACATTCTCCTTTATTATCTAATTTATAGATCCCCATTGCTCCTCCTTTCAGCAAGAAAGCATCATTACCTATTATATAATCAGAGCTCATCAATTCATAATTTATATAGCACAATCTGCGCTGAAATTACTTCTAGCCTATGTTTATATAAGAAAACCTTAAAAAATGTTAATAAATCACCAAGGATAATACATGGCGATCCCTTCTTACTTATGGCTTAAAGATGATGGTGGTGCAGATATTAAAGGCTCGGTTGACATAAAAAATCGAGAGGGTAGTATTGAAATTTTATCGTTTGGTCATAATTTGCACATCCCAACCGACAGCAGCTCAGGTAAATTGACCGGAACACGTGTACATTCCCCTCTCACTATTGAAAAAGAGTTCGATAGTTCATCACCTTATCTCTATCGTGCAGTAGCTACCGGTCAAACGCTAAAGTCTGCTGAAATCAAATGGTATAAAATTAATGATGCGGGGCAAGAAGTAGAATATTTCAATATGTTTCTTGAAAATGTCAAGATCGTTGGCATTACCCCTGTCATGCATAATATAAAAAACACTGAAATGGAAAAACACAATCATAATGAATCTGTAGAGTTACGTTATGAAAAAATCACATGGAAATATTGCGACGGAAATGTTCAATTTAGTGATGATTGGAATATGCGAGTAACGGCATGATTGCTGCTAGATTTTCACTTAATGGTTTACCAACATCAATACTAACTATTCCCGGCGTTGGTAATTTTCCGGCATTCTCAGGGCAAAAGAGTGGCCGTAATAATTCAACGTTGAGTAGTATAGTTGACATCGGCCCAATACCTCCTGGAAGATATTTTATTGTCGGACGTCATAGCGGTGGCCGGCTGGGCAGTATTTATGATTTTTATTTGAAAAATTTTTATGGCACAGACAGATCAGAGTGGTTTGCATTGTACGGCGATGACTGGCAAATTGATGACTCTGTTTTCATTGAAACAATAAAGCGTGGAGGGTTTCGGTTGCATCCAATCGGACCAAGAGGATTAAGCGAGGGGTGTATTACTCTGACGCATGTGAGTGATTTTGACTATCTTAGAAAAGCTCTGCTTAAGACAACGATGATTCAAGTTCCATGCTGTAGTTTCAAAGCCTACGGAACAATAACTGTATCATGATCGTAATCTTTCTTCGGTTAGTAACGATAGCCCTACTTTTCGTGGTTTGGTTTGTCGCCTGCGCTACGCTTTGGGCGGAAATCTTCCCGATTGAAAATGTCTACTCGCTTGCCCGGATGCTATGCATCTACGGTGATGAGAACATTTATGATCTGGCGGCAGCTCTCGGAATGATGTTTTCAGGAGCGGTTTCGCTGGTGCTTACCTGGTTGTCTGTGGTGTTTTTGCGACGTCACGCTAACTACTTAACATCACCCCATCCGCTCCAAAATAAGCACCGACGCCACCAGCACGGCGATGATGGCTAAAAAGGATGAGGTGATAATCAGCGTCTCGGTCAGCATCGGATCGTTCATTTTGTCGTCTCTTTTCTGCGCGATACAGCATTCATAATAGAGCGACATGAATATTTAATGACAGCTAAAGTGTTTTTAAGTGAAACTTTTAGGAACTTTCGCAGCGGGGTGAAAAAGTTCTGCTGGCACACGCAGATAAGGTAAAGTAAGCGGGCTTATATTTCTGCCTGGAACCATCTTACATGTTTGATACCACTCTGTTTATTCTGCTAGGGCTGACGGCCCTCGGATTTATTAGCCACAACACCACCGTGGCCGTGTCGATCATGGTGCTGATTATGATCCGCATCACCCCGCTGAACGTCTACTTTCCATGGATTGAAAAACAGGGCCTGACCATTGGGATTATCATCCTCACCATTGGCGTGATGGCTCCCATCGCCAGCGGGACGCTGCCACCCTCCACGCTTCTGCACTCCTTTGTAAACTGGAAGTCACTGATTGCTATTGCAGTAGGGATCTTTGTCTCATGGCTGGGTGGACGCGGCGTGGCGCTGATGAGCGCGCAGCCCTCACTGGTGGCAGGGCTGCTGGTAGGGACAGTGCTGGGCGTGGCCCTGTTCCGGGGCGTGCCGGTCGGGCCACTGATTGCGGCGGGTCTGGTGTCACTGCTGCTTGGCCGCCAGTAGGCTGCGGCGCTGCCAGCGCTTAACCGTGTGCTCCAGCAGGGTACAGAGCAGGTAGTAAACCAACCCGGTAAAGATAAACAGTGCCGCCGGGTAGACCTGTACGCGGTTGTTAACCTGCCCCGCAACGGTGGTGAGCTCCGGGACGTTGACGATAAACGCCAGTGAGGTGTCTTTCAGCAGCGCAATCAGTAATCCCACGTAAGAGGGAAGCGCGTTGCGCAGCGCCTGCGGGAGCAGTACCCAGCGCAGCAGTTGTACACTGCTGAAGCCTCCCGCCAGCGCCGCCTCATGCTGCCCTTTGGGCAATGAACCCATGGCGGCCAGCGTAGAGTACATCACCGAGGCGGAGGTAAACCATGCCAGCGCCAGGGTCACAGTCACCGCGCCAGGTAGATCGGCTCCGGTCAGCATCGGCAGCAGAAACCATAGCCAGAAGATCACGAAGATCAGTGGAATGCCGCGGATAATCTCCGCCCAGGCAAACAGTACCCGTCGCGGCCAGCCCTTGAAGCGCCAGGCTAAGCAGGCCAGCGCGATCCCGCCAGGAAAGGCCAGCAGTGCCGCCCCGAGGGTCATCAGCACCGACAGCAGCACCCCACCCGGCTCGCCCTGAGCAGCACGGCCCAGCAGCAGATAGTCAAGGTTATCGGTAATCACCGTGATGTTAGCGATCATCCTGCACCTCCTTGCGCGCCAGCGCCCTCTCCTGCCGCGCCGCACGCCACCACACCGGGGCGTTAAACAGCAGGCTCATCACCAACCCCAGCAGCAGATAGAGCACGCTGCCAACGGCAAACGCCTCCAGAGCATGGGCGTTGTAGCTCTCAATCTGTCGGGTCTGATAGGTCAGCTCGGCAAAACCAATCCCGGTCGCCAGTGAGGAGAGTTTCATCAGGTTCAGATACTGTCCCACTACCGGCTGCCAGGCGTTGCGTAAGCCCTGAGGCAGCAGCACCCAGCGAAACAGCGCCAGCTCGCTAAATCCCTGCGATTTCGCCGCCTCAATCTGCCCCTTCGCCACGGCATGCAGCCCGGCCTGGATCTCCTCTACCAGAAAAGCCGCGGTAAACAGGCCCAGCGCCCAGGCGGAGCTGAGAAACTCCGGCGTGAACCACCACACATCGCCCGGTAGAATGCTAAAGGCGTGATCGGCATTAACATACTGGCGAAAACCCAGCGGCAGCAGGTTCCAGGCAGCAAAATACCAGAACAGCAGCTGAACCAGCAGCGGCGTATTGCGGAACAGCGACACCCACACGGCGACCACGCCGCGTCCCACTGCGCCGCCCGCCAGACGGAGGGCCAGCAGCAGTACGGTCAGCACCGTGGCCAGCACGATGCCAGCGACGGTCACCCAAACAGTGGTGAGAAAACCAGAGAGGATCCACTGCGCAGGCTGGCCGGTAAGCACCCCGGCCCAGTCGAGATGGATGTGCATTACAGCTCCCTGCTTTCGGCGTGCAGCGGGTTAAGCACCTTCTGCAGGAAGCGCTGCGCCCGTGGATGCTGCGGAGCGGTAAAGAACTGCTCCGGTGCAGCCTGCTCAAGGATCTCGCCGCCGTCAATAAAGATTACCCGGTCAGCAATCTCGCGGGCAAACTGCATCTCATGCGTTACCACGATCAGCGTCATGCCGCTGTGGGCCAGGCTACGCATGACCTGTAGCACCTCGCCGATCGTCTCGGGATCGAGCGCCGAGGTAGGCTCGTCAAACAGGATGATCTGTGGCTTTGCCGCCAGGGTGCGGGCGATGGCCACCCGCTGCTGCTGGCCGCCGGAGAGCTGGGACGGCAGGTGATGCGCCTTGTCGCGCAGGCCGACCCGCTCCAGCAGCGCCAGCGCTGTCTCCTGCGCCTCATGCGGGAGCTGGCCGTGCACTTTGGTTAGCGCCAGGGTGATGTTATCCAGCGCGTTAAGATGGGCGTAAAGGTTGAACTGCTGGAAGACAAAGCCCACATGGCGACGCAGGTCGCGCAGCGCCTTGCCTTTCAGGGTACTGGTGGGTTTACCGTCAACGTAGATTTCGCCCCCGCTTACCGTTTCAAGCTGGTTTATCAGGCGGATCAGCGTCGATTTACCCGAGCCGGACGGCCCGCAGACGGCAAGCACCTCGCCAGCGCGAACCTGAAGATCGATCTGCTTTAAGACCGGGTGATCGCCATAGCATTTACTGACCTGACGGAATTCGACCGTGCCCGCCTGCACGGGAAACGCCTCCGTGGCACTGGCCACAGAGGCGGAGAAAAGACCTGCAAACATATTACTTCGCTTCTATTTTAAAGCTGCGCGGCTGAGGGGTTTTGGTCTGCGGGCCAAACCAGGTAGCGTAAATTTTGGCCGCATCGCCGCTCTGCTCAAGCTTAACCAGCTCGCTGTTTACCGTGTTCAGCAGCGCCGTTTCACCTTTGGGTACGCCCACGCCAATCTCCTCTTTAGAGAGCAGATCCGGCAGGATTTTAAACTTCGCTTTATCCGGCGCTTCCGCCAGCAGGCCAGCCAGAATGGTGCTGTCCTGGGTGATCGCCTGCACGTTGCCGTTACGCAGAGCGGTCAAGGCCAGCGGGATATCGTCATAGGCCAGCACGCGCGCCTGCGGGAAGCGCTGATGCAGCGCCTGCTCGCCGGTGGTGCCTTTTACCGCACCGATACGCGACTTGCTGTAGGCGTCCAGCTTATCTGCGCCGTCTGCCGTTACCAGGAACTGCTGGCCGGTAACAAAGTACGGCGTCGAGAAGTCGATGACCTGGGCACGCTCTGGCGTAATGGTGATGTCGGCAACGATCAGGTCAACCTTGCCAGACTGCAACAGCGGAATACGGTTCGCCGGGTTAGTGGCGACCAGCTCCAGCTTAACGCCGAGGCTTTTCGCCAGCGCTTTAGCAAAGTCGACGTCATAGCCCACGATGTCGTGCGTTTTTGGATCCACTGCGCCAAACGGCGGGTTTGCATCAAAAGTGGCGACTTTCACCACGCCTGCTGACTTAATATCGGCCAGTTTGTCGGCGTGAGCGGCAAAAGAGAGCGTTGAAAGGAGCGCCAGCGTGGAGATGGTCCATGCTTTTTTAGTTTGTGTAAAAGTTGCCATGCTTAATCCCTGTTATCCCTGGTTATAAATATTTAGCGCTACGTTCACATAAGCATTGGCGTCAGACAAATATCAAAAAGTGCATTACATATCCGTAAATAGAATAAGGCTATAGGCACATAAGCTTTTCAGGGTTCGTCGGCTGCTTTCATCACAGCGAAAAAGCGTTATCCTGTTAGCAACGTATTCAACCTGAGAAAACAATGACTAGCCTGACCTCCTCCGGCCGCAAGCAGGGACTGCTGCTGATTGCCGGGATCTTAATGATTGCCACCACCCTGCGCGTGACCTTTACCGGTGCCGCCCCCCTGCTGGACGCCATTCGCGCTGACTACGGCCTGACCACGGCGCAAACCGGACTCCTGACCACCCTGCCGCTGCTGGCCTTTGCTCTTATCTCCCCGCTGGCGGCCGGTGCTGCCCGCCGCTTTGGCATGGAGCGCAGCCTCGCCACTGCGCTGATCCTTATTTGTGCGGGCATTGCCCTGCGCTCGCTGCCTTCCGCCGCGCTGCTGTTTGTCGGTACGGCGATCGTTGGCTGCGGGATTGCGCTGGGTAACGTCCTGCTGCCCGGCCTGATCAAGCGTGACTTCCCCGGCCAGGTCGCAAAGCTTACCGGTGCCTATTCCCTGACGATGGGGGCAGCCGCAGCGCTCGGTTCGGCGCTGGTGGTGCCCTTAGCGCTACACGGATTTGGCTGGCGAGGGGCGCTACTGATGCTGATGGCGTTCCCACTGGTTGCCCTGCTGCTGTGGCTGCCCCAGACCGGACGTCGGGCAGCAAGCAGCCTGACCCAGGCGGGTAGCCTGCAAAATCGTGGGATCTGGCGATCGGCGCTGGCCTGGCAGGTGACGCTCTTTCTGGGTATTAACTCGCTTATCTACTACGTGATTATCGGCTGGCTGCCGGCGATCCTGCTGAGCCTGGGCTACAGCGAAACCCAGGCGGGCTCTCTGCATGGCTTGTTGCAGCTGGCTACCGCGGCACCAGGCATTGTTATTCCGCTGATCCTGCATCGCCTGCGCGATCAGCGCAGCATCGCCGCGCTGGTGGCGCTGATGTGTGCCGTCAGCGCCGCCGGGCTGTGGCTGGTTCCCGCCCACGCGGTGCTGTGGACGGTGATCTTTGGTTTCGGCTCGGGTGCGACGATGATCCTCGGTCTGACCTTTATCGGCCTGCGCGCCAGCTCGGCGCATCAGGCGGCAGCGCTCTCCGGCATGGCGCAGTCGGTGGGCTACCTGCTGGCGGCGTTTGGCCCACCGCTGATGGGCAAGATCCACGATGCCAGCGGCGACTGGCGCATTCCGCTTATCGCCTGCGCCCTGCTGGCGGTGGTGATGGCTGCGTTTGGCATTTTTGCCGGGCGCGATCGCGAGATCGACGCCCGGTAAGAGAGGGGCGATCGGAGATTAGTTACTGGCGATGCGCAGCAGCGCATGAACCAGCGGCGCGGGACGACCGCTCAGGGCGGCACGCTCGTGCTGGAACAGCGTCGCAACAAAAAATGGGTGCGTGATCAGCTCAACGGCGCGCACTTCGCCCTCTTCATCCCAGCCGGTGACGCGCAGATCGGTCTTATCCAGCTCGGCGGCAAACGCTGGCGACACGCCATAGTTACAGTGATAGCCCTCGTCAATGGCATCTTTGCCGTAGGCGCGGGCAATAAGGGTATTGTGACGCAGCTCGATAGTGCCGGTCTGCTCCACCAGCGAGCAGGCCAGCGGCGTCACCACCATACGTCCTGCGCTGTCGGTTTCAGCATGTGCCGCATCGTCCCAGCCCATGACGTTGCGCGCGTACTCAATCAGCGCATGCTGGAACCCGCCGCAGGTGCCGAGAAACGGCACGCCGTTCTCACGGGCATAGCGAATCGCCGTGAACGCGCCCTGGGCATTTTTATAGGGGCTAGCCGGCACGACCCAGATGGCGTCATAACCTACCAAATCCTCTTCGCTGGCGATCTCATCGGTTGCCAGCCAGTCGTAGTCGGCCGTCAGTTCCTGCACGGCGGCGGCATCATCAATCGCCAACGGGATCGCCTGATGCGCAACAACGTCAGGGTTATAGTCGCCTACGAGGGCAATACGCAGCGTTTTTTTCAAAGGAGTGTGTTCCATGCGGGAGTCCTTATGTCAGGGGCAAATTACGGATAACATAAGGAGCCTCAGATTACCGATCTTTTACTGGTATCACAATACCTTAAAATAGGTGGGCGACGCTGATTAGCACCACTCGCGGGCCTCTACCTCTTCCGGCAACGAATCCGGCAGAAGCGGCATCAGGTGCTCGGCGCGAACAAACGCAAAACCGTGCTGGCCATCGAAGGCCACAACGTCCCCGGTTACCAGCCATAGCGCACGTGGGGCAGCGATCGGCATGTCGGTCATCACGCCGTTAACCGGGTTCAGAAAACGATCTCCCGGCTGGCACAGCGCAAACAGCTCCACGGATTTACCAATGTTGCGGCGTCCAGCAGGAGTTTGTGCGCCAATAACCATTGCCAGGCTGCCCGGTTTTAACTGAAACATAGCTCTCTCGTTCACAGAAAAATAGAATTTGCGGTTAGGATAATTCCTAAGCGAAATTTTACTCTGAGAGACAGGTCATTGTCATCACAGTAATTCATGCCTGCGATTAAAACCTCTGCTGATTTTAGGCAGACGAGAAAACATGATATATGAATTCGCCGCTTTTCATGTTTTACTGTACGGATAGCCCAAATATTAACCATAACGTATAAGGGTTTTTTACCTTTATACGGGAGTAAAAGAGAGTCATGTCAGATATTATTCTGGCTCGCGTTTCGGAAACGCTCGCAAGTGAACAAACCGTTGAAAGTCTGGTTCGCCAGCTGCTGGAGATGCTTGAGCTGGTGTCCGAAATGGAGTCAACCTACCTGACCAAAATCGATACCGATGCCCGCCTGCAGCACATCCTGTATGCCCGAAACAGCAAGCAGATGAATATTCCGGAGGGGCTTTCCGTGCCCTGGGGAGATACCCTCTGCAAGCGCGCCCTGGACGATGAGTGCTTCTTTAGCAATGATGTCGCTACGCTCTGGGGCGACTGTGGCCCTGCACGCGCGCTGGGCATCAAAACCTATCTCAGTTCGCCCGTTCATCTGGCCGATGGGACGCTGTACGGCACGCTTTGCGCTGCCAGCGCCGAAACCCATGCGCTAAACGTGCGGGCAAATCAGGTTCTGCAGCTCTTTGCCGGACTGATTTCTCAGGCGATCCAGAAGGAGTCTCTGGTAGCACAGCTGCGGGAAGCCAACGCGGCGCTGATTTCCCACTCCTACACCGATGCGCTTACCGGCTTGCCTAACCGGCGGGCGATATTCGACAACCTCTCTACTCTTTTCTCGCTGGCGCGCCATCTGAATGTGCCGGTGATCATTGCCTTTATCGATCTCGATAATTTTAAATCAATAAACGATAACTTTGGCCATGACGTGGGCGATCTCTTTTTAGTGCAGGTGGGCCAGCGGATCATACGTCAGTGCGACGGCAACGACATTGCTGGCAGGCTGGGCGGCGATGAGTTCATGCTTGCCTGTCTGGGCAGCGTGCGCGGAAAAAGCGACGAGGCCTATCTCCGCGAGCTGAAGGCGCGCTTGAGCGGTCACATTATCGGCGACTATAGCCTGGGGAATATACGGATCTATTATCCCGGTGCCAGTATCGGTATCGTTGAGATTGACCCCACGCAGACCGACGCCGATACTGCCCTGCGCATGGCCGATGTCGCCATGTACCAGGAGAAAAAAGGTCGGCAAAAAAGCCCCTTTATCGTTCTGGATTAATTCATTATTTAGCGATCTTTCAGGAGCAAGGCGTGAAAAAAACAACGGTTATTATGCTGATCGTGGCGATTGTTGTCGTGGCCGGTACGCAACTGGGCTGGTGGTAATCCCTCTCGTATACCCTATTTCTTAATATCGTCTACTCGCACTGGAGAGGTAGACGATATATTCGAGGCCCCTTTCTCGAATTTTTAGCGTGCTTTTACCGTATTGACATCGACTATGCTTTAAACAGGGTTAACACGTCGCTGACATGTTAATTTAATGTTGCAAATAATGTTGTGTCGGTACGGGTTCAATTTTTAGATCCTCATCTGGGCAGGAGCTCATACATGTTCAGTGGACTCAGCAAGAACGAAACAAAAAGGCTGGCGGCGCTTGCCCTCTTACGCAAGTACGATAAAGCGCGGGATACCGCGCTTGGCGAATTTGCGAATCTGGCCAGCGACATCATGGGCGTTAATGGCTGCTTCGTCACCATTTTCGACGACCAGTATCAATATATTAAATATGTAAAGAATATCTCCCAGCTGCCAATAAAAACCGCGATCCCTGAAACGATGTGTCAATATGCCGTTGCCAGCGTCGAGCCGGTTATCTGCTCCGACACCCGCACCGACAGCCGCTTTGCCGACCATATTCTGGTTACTACAGGGCAAGTCATCTTCTATGCCGCTGCTCCCCTGCAAACAAAGGAAGGGTTTGTACTGGGTACGCTATGCGTTAGCCATACGCAGCCTGTCGCGGCAACGCCGGAGCAGATTGATAACTTCCTGCGCGTTGCCGCACTTGCCAGCACCTATCTTGAGGCATGGTATTCGCTGGGCCGCATTGATGGCCTGACCGGGTTGCCTAACCGCCAGTCTCTTTTAAAAGAGATAGAGACCCTGGTGCTGGATAACAACGCCCAGCCCTGGTCGCTGATCCTCTTCGACTGTATTGATATGCCCCGCGCCTATGAGCTGTCGCGCTATCTTGGTCTACCCGCAGTAGAGAAGATGCTGCGTGGGTTTGGCCCTCTGCTGCGCCTGCGCCTTAAGCTATCTTCACGAATAACGCTGTTTGCTTTTGCGCCAGGGCGTTATGCCGTGCTGGTAGAGGCCGCGATAGCCCAGACGCTAATCCAAAGGGCGGGCTCCCTGCCGGATATCGATGCGCAGATCCGTGGCGATGTTGGTATTAACCTGCAGGTGCGTACCGGTTATGTCAACTTCACTCCGAAGGATAACGATCCGCATGAAATTCTGCGCCAGGGCATCAGCGCCCTGCACGAGGCGATGCGCGAGGAAATTCCTGTTCTGGCCTTCGATCCTCTTCTCGATCAGAAGCGCAATAACCACTTCCGGCTACTGCACGATCTGAGCGAGGCGATCAAAGCGCCGGATCAGCTCTATATGGTCTATCAGCCGAAAATTTCACTGCATACCGGCCTGACCCAAGGCTGTGAAGCGCTGCTTCGCTGGCATCATCCGGTACAGGGCAACGTGCCGCCGTCAACCATTGTTCAGCTGGCAGAGAAGACCAGCCTGATGACGGATATTACGCAATGGGTAATCAAAACCGTCATTGAGCAGCTTCAGACCTGGCGCAAAGCCGGAATTGACCTGCCTGTTTCCATTAACGTCACGGTGAGCGACTTCTCGCGCCAGGGTTTTGCCGACGAGCTGGAGAAGAGCCTGCTTAATGCCGGGCTCACGGTAGCGGATCTGCGTATCGAATGTCTGGAGACCGAGAAGGTGCTGGAGAGCGATGAGGCACTGTACGAGCTGGGTCAGCTGAAAAATAAGGGCTTTAAAATCCTGCTCGATGATTTCGGCGCAGGCTACAGCAATATCAGCTACCTACGACGCATTCCCTTCGATGTTATAAAGCTCGATCGCTCGCTTATCAGCCAGATTGTCTCTGACTCCGATAGCCGAATTATCGCCCGCAACGTCATTACGATGCTCAAGGATCTGAACTATCTGGTACTGGCGGAGGGGATTGAAGACAGGCAGACGGCCATGATGCTGAAGGAGTATGGCTGTGACGAAGCGCAGGGATATTACTTCTCCAGGCCAATCTCTCCAGCGGAGATCCCGGCATGGCTGGCAAAAGGCAGCGCGGTGGATAAGCTGCCTGGCCTGCTGCGACATGGAACCTGTTAGCGTTTACTCAGTGCCAGCTTAGCGGCAAAGAGAATAAACAGCGTGCCGGTGGTGCGATCCATCCAGCGTACTACCGCACTGCGTTTCAGGAAACGACCGAGCGGACGCGTGGCCAGAATCAGCACCGTCGACCAGGTCTGCCCCAGCACAACGTGGATCGCCACCAGCCCAAAGGTCCAGGCGATTAACGGCTGACCGTGGGGAATAAACTGCGGTAAAAAGGAGACGTAGAAGACGCCCATTTTGGGGTTTAGCAGATTGCCCAGCAGCCCCTTGATAAACCCGCTCTGCTTTGCCCTGGGTGTTTCTCCCTCTGCCGCTGCGGTTAACCCACCCCCGCGACTCAGCAGCATATTCACCCCCAGCCAGCAGAGGTAAGCTGCGCCGCAGTATTTCAGAATGGAATAGGCCAGCTCAGAGACGGCGATAAGCGCGCCCAGACCAAACGCCACCATCGCTCCCCAGATAAAGCACCCGGCATTGATACCCAGCGCAACTTTAAACGCCTGGGCCCGACTCTCGACCGAGGCGGTGCGCAGGACCAGCGCGGTATCCAGCCCTGGAGTCAGGGTAAGCAGAGCAGCGGCCAGCGTAAATGCCAGCAGGGAGTCATAAATGGTCAAGCAGTGTCTCCATGAATATGTAAAAGATATCTAATCATACTTTACGTCAGGCGAGCGCGGTCTATACTTCTCTCATTGTAAATGCCCGGCAATGTTCATGAAATGATTGCCCTCTGGCACACACCATTTTTAGTAGTTTTTAGTTCATTGAATTGGTTTAAACTCTCCGTCACGTAACCGAAAGGACGCAACGATGAATGTATCAAGCAGAACGGTAGTCTTGCTAAATGTGTTAGCCGCAGCGGGACTCTTTCTGACCCTTTACTCTAAATACAACTGGTTGTGATGCTGTTTCAGAGCGGGTTGTAGGGTAATAATAGAAAACGGGAGCCGACTGGCTCCCGTTTTTTTATTGATTAGCCGGTAAGCTTTAAATCGACTTTGCGGTTATTCTTTTGATCTTGATAGAAGTTTTCGTGCGAGCCTATGCTTAGCAGATAGAGCTCCAGCTTATCCCTGACCCAACTGTATCCCAGAAGCGCCTGCTGTTTGTTTAGCGGAAATTTGTGCACCCAGAGAAAGCTGAGGTCTCCCCTCTTCTGCTCGCCTATAGCTGGGTTATCAATGATTTTATCGATCTCATCCTCTACCACCCTCAGTAAAGCGGTCGGGAGTTTGTCCAACGCCTTTTCGAAACGGCGACTCTGGTAAACATCAATTTTTTGAACGCCCTGTCCTTCTGGCATATCGCGTTACCTTCTGGTTTTTGATTTCGCTTTGCGCCAGCAGGGTTTCATTGATAAAGCTGTAGGGAAGGTCAGGGTTATCTTCTGCAATCTGCCCTATTTTAGCCCAGTGCTCAATCTGCCTGGGAACGCTGCGGTTTGCAGCTTCAGCATGAATCTTTACGTCGCTAACGAAGTCATCGTCTAAACGAATGCTTATGGCCATATCACCTGTCTCCCGGATTAAATCACCTTACGTGTAGAATGCCTACGCAAAGTGTGCGCATGCTTAATATGCGACATTTTGTCGCATTATGCAATCTCTATACTCTGATGCTACGAGGGAGGATTTATCTGGCTTACGTTTTATAGCGGTATCTTACCGTCCCCCAATAATCTGATTCCCCATCCGTAACTTTTTTCCAACCTGCGCGTTCGAGCTCTTTGGCTATCAGCTTGTTCATGATGCCGTGCCCCATGCTGAGAACCTGTTCGTGCTCATGGGCCAGCGCTGTCAGGCGATCCGCGACTCTTTTCGCGCGCTGTTGAGCATCTGCGCAGGACTCACTCTTTGACGACGCGCCCGCTAACCAGAGCAGCCTGAAGAGCACCAGCCACAGTGAGGGCGGTAATTTAATCGCCGGTACGTTAAAGATGGGTAGTGGGGCCTCGCTCAACTCATTCAAAATGAAATCTGGATTTACGCCCAACGTATGAAGGGAGGAAACAGCGCGAGGCAGCGGACTGCTCACCACCAGGTTACTATTCTGACAGGCTACTTTTGCCGCAGATGCAGGCGATCCAGAAATAGATGACGCGTCGTAGGCAGATACCCACTCCCGCATACCTGCCGCATTTACGCTGCCAGACTTTTTCAGATCGGGTTTGCCATGCCTTACTAACGTAATCTCCATTGCGAACATCTTCCCTCTGATTATCAAACAACTTTAATAAATCAGCAGATTAGCATTTTCACCAGGAGCGCAGCGAAATATTTGCCAACATCCGCAGCATGCGCCCGGAACCCTGTTATTTTCAACTACGCTTCTTAAGTAAAATTTTAATTTTCTCAGGAGAGCGCATGCCGCCTTTAACGTCCCCGCTTCACTCCGACTTAAAACGATCCCTGCTCGCCACCGTTCCGCTCGGCATCGGTATGATGGCAGCAATTGATGAAGTGGTATTCCATCAACTTCTGGCCTGGCATCACTTTTTCGACTGGGGCACCCCGGCTTTCAGCCTGCTGTCGGATGGTTTGCTGCACTCCGCTGAGCTGATCCTATTTGTGCTCGGATTTTTTATGTATACCGGGCTCTATCGCCGCGGCGTGCTTAATCGAACGGCAGCATGGGCGGGTTTTGTTTTGGGGATGGGGGGTTTCCAGCTATTTGACGGGATTGTCGATCACAAGCTGCTTAGACTGCATCAGATCCGCTACGTTGAAAACGTTCTGCTTTACGATGTCATCTGGAACGGGGTTGCCGTAGTGTTGTTGCTGGCAGGCTATCTGCTGTTTCGCCGCGCGCGCCGTACGGCCAGGGGTTAAGTCGTGGAGCCGATGATGCATCATCCAGACGGCGCACCTTCAGCCGCGCTGTTTATTCTGCTGGTCATTATTCCTGTGGCGCTGCTCTGCCTGTATCTGTTCGCCGCCCTGAGAATTCGCCGTACCGCCCGCTGGAGCAGCTGGCGCATCGCCAGCTTTACCGCCGGAACCGTGTTGATTGTGGCCGCCATGCTGCCACCGCTGGCAAGCTGGGCCCATCACGATCTGCGCGGTCATATGATGCAGCATCTGTTTTTAGGTATGTTTGGGCCGCTTGGGCTGGTATTTGGTGCGCCGGGTTCGCTTTTGCTACGCAGCGTTTCAGCCCGAACGGCTCGCGGCATCATGAATTTTCTCCGCATCCGTCCGATACGTTTTTTAATCCACCCGGTTACCGCTGCGTTTCTGGATATAGGCGGCATGTATCTGCTCTATCTCACGCCCTTTTACACGTTGAGCATGGGCGATCCCGTGCTGTTTGTTTTGCTCCACGTGCATTTTGTACTCTCCGGCTACCTGTTTACCTGGTCTGTCGCCGGGCCGGATCCTGCCCCCCATCGTCCGTCGAGAAATCTACGGCTGACAGTAATCTTCTTAGCTACCGCCGCACACGCGATCCTCGGCAAGCTGATGTACGGCTATGGATACCCGCAGGGTACCTCGGCCAGCGTTGAGGAGATTCAGGCGGCCGCGCAGTGGATGTATTACGGCGGCGATCTTGCCGAGTTTCTCATTATCATCGGCTTTTTTGCTGCATGGTTCCGTCAGCGCAGCGCCCTGCCTGGTGCTTTGAAGGATTATTAAGACCAGTATGGGGGTGTTTCACTCCACGCTAAAATAGTTCAGCTCTTCAACTCTTCTCTTTTTCATATTGATTCTGCACTGAAGAAGTAACGCTGGATGCAACGGCGCAGAGGCGCTTATTCTGGACGTGGCGAGTTCACAAAATTGCATATTTTCCTTCTGCCAGCTTTTTTGATTGCTGATGAATGCCTCTTTGTTTTGTTTGACAATATCAGAGTGGCTATTTTCATAATCAACGTTTGGCAGAAGCCACTCATCCGACTGAACGGTAGCTAACGATCTATCAAAAGCGGCCTTCACTGCTTTATCTACTTTGCTCTCTTCTTTTTGCAGGCAATCAATATAATTTGATATATCATCATTTGCTAGTTTTTTACTTTGGCACAGCTCGCTCTCTTGGCCAGTCAAAATTTTTTCCATCCCGGCGGCAAAGAGCGGCCGCATTGATAATAATAAAATAATTGATAAGATTTTTCTTAAGGAGGCCATTTTACTCTTTCAATAGCATGATATTTTTTCTGTAATGGAAATCAACGAGCCGTTATTCTTACTCAGTACTTCATAGAAGTTAATGTTATCTCCATCTTTCAGCCCATTCCTTGACTAAAATCAGATATACACATAATTTTATTTTAAAGATAGAAGGTGACATGAATCGAGGGAATGGGATTTTCATAATAATTAGTGGTTGTCGTTATTAATCCCCTTAATAAAAATCACACTTTTTGCTTAACACCGATGCTATCTTTACTATTACAGTTGATTATCTTTCATAAAAGAGTATTTACCCTGGCTAATGGCAGGCTTTACTCATACTGTAACGGAGAATGGATGCATGGCACGCCAAGTTGCCCCAGGCTATTGTATTGTGCAACAGCCTGGAAACCTTAATTTTCAGGCCCGAGTACTGTTCAGAGATACCCGTTCTCCTGCTGCTAGCCTATTTATGCAACTCAATGCTGATTCGCAGTGGCTCATCCCAGGTCAGATATTGATCGTTGCCGACCCAAGTAACGTTACACCAGCGACAACACAGATACTATATAAACTTAGACAGGTAAAACAAAATATCCAGAATGCCTTTATAGGCGTGGGTGCTGAAGATGCGAGCTTTCTTCAAAAGCATTATGGCATCATTGCTGGGTTAACTAGTGCTGGTGATAAAATTTTTGGCACTACAGGGGATGTTGGAGAAAAATATTTTTCTGCCATTGAGCAGACCTTGAAAAAGATCGAGGCCACCTATCAGAATCAATACCGCACACAGGGTACGCTGATTGGTCAGCAGTTTTTTATTGAGCGTAACCAACTATTAAATCAGTTGAAAGACTTAGTAAACAAACCATTGCTCAAGTCCCTTGCTCGTCACTCTGTGAAATTTAGGCCCTATGAAGATATGCGTCGGGCATTGAATCTTTCTAGTCGCTCAATTGTGCATGAATGGTCAACTACTGGTATTACGGGTTTACCTGGTTATTCAAACTATATAGGAAACGCTGCTAAAGCTGCGCGTTTCCTGAAGTACGGTGGCTATATAGGAATAGTTTTTTCTTTCGCTGGTGTTAGCAGTGAGGTTATCAATAACTGTACGCTGAAGCGGGAAAACGAATGCAAGCAGATTGCTTTTCAAAAATATACTAAGTTTGCTTTTAGCACTGGTTCGGGTATAACTACTGGAGCATTGGGCGGTGGGGCTATGTTAGGGCTCTGCGCTATGGTCGGCATTACTACAATGGGTATGGGTGGTGTCGCATGTGCTGCGATAGGTTCTATCGCAGGGAGTTATGCTGGTAGTGCAGCAGGGGAAAAACTGGTCAATAAATTTTTGGAGTCAACTGGTGATTGAACATGTACTGGCGAGGTTAGGGTTATTTATAGGGCTTTTCGGTAGTATTCTTATTTTTATCTCTTTCCTGATTTACCTGGCTAACAAAAAGAGCTATGAAAACTTAGTTTCACTATTCAAAGAAAAATATACTTTTCCAGCGCCAAGTTCATTTTATCATATGGTGGGTTTTTTCGGTGTTTTTCCAGTAAGCAGGTTTTTTATCAAACTGAGTAAGAAGAAAAAAATTTCCTTTCTTAAACAGAGCGATCCGGCCTACAGCTTTTTTGAAGAAAATGACTTAAAAATTCAACCGTGGATGAATTATCTATCCTATATTTGGATTACGGCAACGGTAGCTTACCTGATTTCAGCTATAATAGGTGTCGTTTTATCTCTTATTCGTTAGTCAGTAGGTTAGCAATAAGGATGGGAGCCACCCACCTCCCACCCTCCCTTAATTAAAAAAGCGAGCCAGTTTTTTTTACTTTACTCATAACAACGATTACATTTTGTTAAAGCCAAAAAGATTAAAATATAAAAGAACGGCATTATTTTATTAGGGAAATAATCGTAAAGATAATAATTATGCTTACATGTAAATAAGACTGTAAGCCAGGGCGCTTTAGAAAATCAAATTTACTGCTCTTTTTCAATGGCGGATGAGGTAAAACATCCTCTTCAATGGTATTTTTTGATTTAGTGTCAGCGTCATTGTATACAGAATTAAAAAGCGCTTCATTATATTTTTTTAGTAAAAAGCGAGCTCTTTCCTGATGGAATTTAACCCATTGCCTAGACTTTATTATGAATATTGCCGCAAAAAGATTTATCAAAATCAAAAAACCTAGCAAAAAATCGCTCACACCCTGAGAAATATCATTACTTTCAGATAAAAAAAACGTGAACATCGCAGCTGTTATAGTTAGAACAAGGCTACTAAAAGTTAATCTTTGATTTTCGTGATGAGCAATTCTTTCGTACTGTAATTTTAACATATCCATATAATGTAAATCTTCATTATTCATTTCTATACCCCTTAAAATTCATGCACTTTAATATAATTTAGATAACTACCTATAATAGCCTTAATAAATAAAAAACGGGAGCACACTGGCTCCCGTTGTCATGTAATCCAAAGTATGGATTACATGTTTTCGATGATCGCGTCACCAAACTCTGAACATTTCAGCAGTTTAGCGCCGTCCATCAGACGTTCAAAGTCATAGGTCACGGTTTTATTGTTAATCGCGCCTTCCATGCCTTTAACGATCAGGTCTGCGGCTTCGAACCACTCCATATGACGGAGCATCATCTCTGCGGAGAGGATGATCGAGCCTGGGTTAACCTTGTCCTGGCCTGCGTATTTCGGCGCAGTACCGTGGGTTGCTTCAAACAGTGCGCACTCGTCACCAATGTTTGCACCCGGTGCGATACCGATCCCGCCAACCTGGGCTGCCAGGGCATCGGAGATGTAGTCGCCGTTCAGGTTCATACAGGCAATCACGTCGTACTCGGCCGGACGCAGCAGGATCTGCTGCAGGAACGCATCGGCGATCACATCTTTAATGATGATCTCTTTGCCGGTGTTCGGGTTTTTGATCTTCTGCCACGGGCCGCCGTCGATCAGCTCACCGCCGAACTCTTCCTGAGCCAGCTGATAGCCCCAGTCTTTGAACGCGCCTTCGGTGAACTTCATGATGTTGCCTTTGTGCACCAGGGTCACGGAGTCACGATCGTTGGTGATTGCATACTCGATGGCAGCACGCACCAGACGCTTGGTACCCTCTTCTGAGCACGGCTTGATACCGATACCGCAATGTTCCGGGAAGCGAATTTTCTTCACGCCCATCTCTTCGCGCAGGAATTTGATCACTTTCTCAGCGTCAGCGCTGTCAGCTTTCCACTCAATACCAGCATAGATATCTTCGGAGTTCTCACGGAAGATCACCATGTCGGTCAGCTCCGGGTGTTTAACCGGGCTTGGCGTACCCTGGTAGTAACGTACCGGGCGCAGGCAGACATACAGGTCCAGCTCCTGGCGCAGGGCAACGTTCAGGGAACGAATACCGCCGCCGACGGGAGTCGTCAACGGGCCTTTAATTGCTACACGATACTCACGGATCAGATCCAGGGTCTCAGTCGGCAGCCAGACGTCCTGGCCATACACCTGGGTCGATTTCTCACCGGTATAAATTTCCATCCAGGAAATTTTACGCTCACCGTTGTAGGCCTTTTGCACAGCGGCATCAACCACCTTGATCATCGGCGGCGTCACGTCCACACCGATACCATCACCTTCGATAAACGGGATGATCGGATTGTTTGGCACGTTCAGCTTGCCGTCTTGCAGGGTGATCTTACTACCTTCCGCCGGAACAACTACTTTGCTTTCCATTCACCTCTCCTTCGAGTTCGAGCGTGTTTTCGTTCTGCTGTTTTGTTAATAAATTGTAATGGGCCTGTCAATACTAACTGATTGTCGGCTGGCATGAAAGGCGCAAGTTATTCCGCTATAATGCGGCAATTGTTAACATCTGAAAATACCATGCGCAAAACTTCTTTTATAGATCACCGGGTTAAGCGATTCAGCTCACAACAACCTACCAAACGTCACGGCAAAACCCACCCAAAGCGGGTGATTTTGTTCAATAAACCCTACGATGTGTTGCCGCAGTTTACCGACGAGGCCGGACGCAGCACGCTGAAGGATTTTATCCCCGTTGCCGATGTCTACGCCGCAGGCCGTCTGGACCGTGACAGCGAAGGGCTGCTGGTACTGACTAACGACGGCGCACTGCAGGCGCGGCTGACGCAGCCGGGCAAGCGCACCGGGAAGATCTACTACGTTCAGGTAGAGGGCCTACCCGGCGAGGAGGCGCTAGCAGCGCTGCGCAACGGGGTGACGCTCAACGATGGCCCTACCCTACCCGCCGGCGTCGAGGTGGTCAGTGAGCCAGCATGGCTGTGGCCACGTAATCCGCCGATCCGCGAGCGGAAATCCATTCCTACCGCCTGGCTGAAAATCACCCTCTATGAAGGGCGGAACCGCCAGGTGAGGCGCATGACCGCGCACGTAGGTTTTCCCACGCTGCGCCTGATCCGTTACGCTATGGGAAATTACACGCTGGATAATCTCGCCAACGGTGAGTGGCGAGATATTGCTGAATAAGGATGAAAGTATGTTTAAACCGCACGTTACCGTTGCCTGCGTAGTGCATGCCCAGGGCAAGTTTCTGGTTGTTGAAGAGACCATCAACGATAAGGCGCTGTGGAACCAGCCTGCCGGACACCTTGAAGCCAATGAAACCCTGGTGCAGGCCGCTGCGCGCGAGCTGTGGGAAGAGACCGGCATTGATGCCATTCCCCAGCATTTTATTCGCATGCACCAGTGGATTGCGCCGGACAACACCCCCTTCCTGCGCTTTCTGTTTGCCATCGAGCTTAACGAAACGTGCGCTACCTGGCCCAACGATGGCGATATCGATCGCTGCCTGTGGGTCACTGCCGATGAGATTTTAAACGCCTCTAACCTGCGATCGCCGCTGGTGGCGGAGAGTATCCGCTGCTACCAGAGCGGTCAGCGCTACCCGCTGGCGCTGATCGGCGAATTTAACTGGCCTTTTACAAGTGATGCCTGAGGCGCGCTTGCATGATAGAATACGCCGCCTTGAAGTTTAATGTCGCGAGTATTCTATGTCTGAAAGCCCAAAAAAAGTGATCGTCGGGATGTCCGGCGGTGTCGACTCTTCCGTCTCTGCCTGGCTCCTGCAACAGCAGGGCTATAAGGTGGAAGGCCTGTTCATGAAGAACTGGGAAGAGGATGACGGCGAGGAATACTGCACCGCTGCCGCCGACCTTGCCGATGCGCAAGCGGTGTGCGACAAGCTCGGCATTGAGCTGCACACCGTTAACTTTGCCGCAGAGTACTGGGATAACGTCTTTGAGCACTTCCTCGAAGAGTACAAGGCTGGCCGCACGCCAAACCCGGATATTCTCTGCAACAAAGAGATCAAATTCAAAGCCTTCCTGGAGTTCGCCGCCGAAGATCTCGGCGCGGACTATATCGCTACCGGCCACTACGTGCGCCGGGCGGACGTCGATGGCAAAAGCCAGCTGCTGCGCGGGCTGGACGGCAACAAAGACCAGAGCTACTTCCTCTATACCCTCGGCCACGAACAGATCGCCCAGAGCCTCTTCCCGGTTGGTGAGCTAGAGAAGCCCGAGGTGCGTAAAATTGCCGAAGAGCTGGGTCTGATCACCGCCAAGAAGAAAGATTCCACCGGGATCTGCTTCATCGGCGAGCGCAAATTCCGGGAGTTCCTGGGGCGCTACCTGCCTGCCCAGCCGGGTAAAATCATCACCGTTGACGGGGACGAGATTGGCGAGCACCAGGGGCTGATGTATCACACCCTCGGCCAGCGTAAAGGCCTTGGTATCGGCGGCACCAAAGAGGGCAGCGAAGATCCGTGGTACGTGGTCGATAAAGACGTTGAAAACAACGTGCTGATCGTCGCCCAGGGTCACGATCATCCGCGCCTGATGTCGGTGGGCCTGATTGCTCAACAGCTGCACTGGGTCGATCGCGAAACCTTTACCGGCACGCTGCACTGCACGGTAAAAACACGCTATCGTCAGACGGATATCCCCTGCACCGTCACCGCACTGGATGACGAGCGTATTGAAGTCCGTTTTGACGAGCCGGTGGCTGCCGTTACGCCGGGCCAGTCCGCTGTCTTCTACAGCGGGGAAGTGTGCCTGGGCGGCGGCATTATTGAGCAGCGTCTGCCGCTGCCGGTTTAACGTAGAACATTCTCCCCGTGGGCGTAAGGCTGCGGGGATACAAGGAGTGAGTGTGGCGAAGAACTATTATGATATCACCATCGCACTGGCAGGGATCTGCCAGTCGGCTCGTCTGGTGCAGCAGCTGGCGCATCAGGGCACCTGCGATTCCGACGCCCTGCATGTCTCGCTGAATAGCGTTATCGACCAGAATCCGGACTCCACGCTGGCGGTGTTTGGCGGTAGCGAAGCCAACCTGCGCATGGGTCTCGAAACCCTGCTGGGCGTGCTCAACGCCAGCAGTCGCGAAGGGCTGAACGCCGAGCTGACCCGCTACACGCTGAGCCTGATGGTGCTGGAGCGTAAGCTCGCCGCGAGTAAAGGCGCAATGGATAACCTTGGCAGCCGCATTGCCGGGCTGTCACGCCAGCTTGAACACTTCGATCTGCACTCCGACACCCTGTTAAGCGCGATGGCGGCGATCTATGTCGATGTCATTAGCCCTCTTGGCCCGCGTATTCAGGTCACCGGCTCCCCGGCGGTGCTGCAAAGCGCTCAGGTGCAGGCGAAAGTTCGCTCCTCGCTGCTTGCCGGGATCCGCGCCGCCGTGCTCTGGCACCAGGTGGGCGGCGGTCGTCTGCAGCTGATGTTTTCCCGTAATCGTCTGTCCACGCAGGCGAAACAAATTCTTGCTCATTGTTAACGTCCCGGAGTTTTGTCTTATGGAATTATCCTCACTGACCGCCGTTTCCCCTGTCGATGGACGCTACGGCGATAAAGTCAGCGCGCTGCGCGAGATCTTCAGCGAATTCGGCCTGCTGAAGTTTCGTGTTCAGGTAGAAGTACGCTGGCTGCAAAAACTGGCGGCACATGCAGCTATCAAGGAAGTTCCTGCTTTTGCTGCCGACGCAAACGGTTACCTTGATAAGATTGTCGCGGAATTCAGTGAAGAAGACGCCGCGCGCATTAAAACCATTGAGCGCACCACTAACCACGACGTGAAAGCGGTCGAGTACTTTCTGAAAGAGAAAGTGGCTGACGTACCGGCTCTGCATGCGGTCTCTGAGTTCATCCACTTCGCCTGTACCTCGGAAGATATCAACAACCTCTCTCACGCCCTGATGCTGCATACCGCTCGGGAAGAGGTGGTTATGCCCTACTGGCGCAAGATTATCAATGCGGTAAAAGATCTGGCGGAGCAGTATCGCGATATCCCGCTGCTCTCCCGCACCCACGGCCAGCCGGCAACGCCGTCAACCATGGGCAAAGAGATGGCCAACGTGGCCTACCGCATGGAGCGCCAGTTCCGCCAGCTTGCCCAGGTAGAGATCCTCGGCAAGATCAACGGCGCAGTGGGTAACTATAATGCCCACATCGCGGCCTACCCGGAAGTGGACTGGCACCAGTTCAGCGAGGAGTTTGTGACCTCCCTTGGCATCCAGTGGAACCCCTACACCACCCAGATCGAGCCGCACGACTATATCGCCGAGCTGTTTGACTGCATGGCACGCTTCAACACCATTCTGATCGACTTCGACCGTGACGTTTGGGGCTACATTGCCCTGAACCACTTTAAGCAGAAGACGATCGCCGGTGAAATCGGCTCTTCCACCATGCCGCACAAGGTTAACCCTATCGACTTCGAAAACTCCGAAGGTAACCTGGGCCTCTCCAACGCGATGCTGCAACACCTGGCGAGCAAACTGCCACTCTCCCGCTGGCAACGCGATCTCACCGATTCCACGGTGCTGCGTAACCTCGGCGTAGGTATCGGCTACGCGCTGATCGCCTATCAGTCGACGCTGAAAGGCGTTAGCAAGCTGGAAGTGAACCGCGATCGTCTGCTCGACGAGCTGGATCATAACTGGGAAGTGCTGGCTGAGCCGATCCAGACGGTGATGCGCCGCTACGGTATCGAAAAGCCGTACGAGAAGCTGAAAGAGCTGACTCGCGGCAAGCGCGTTGATGCCGAAGGCATGAAGCAGTTTATCGATAGCCTGGCGCTGCCAGAGGAAGAGAAAACCCGCCTCAAAGCCATGACGCCTGCCAACTACATTGGCCGCGCCATCACCATGGTCGATGAACTGAAATAATCCCCCTGCCTTTTAGCCCGCTCTCGTTTAGGGAGCGGGCTGCTTCCCCACTGGTTTACTCTCTGTTGATTTCATTCGCATCATAATCACGCATTCGCGTTAAACTATTCACAACATGAATGTATGGGAGTTCGGACAATGCGCGTACTCGTCGTAGAGGATAACCCTTTGCTGCGCCACCACCTGAAAGTTCAACTGCAGGAGCTGGGGCACCAGGTCGACGCCGCCGAAGATGCAAAGGAAGCGGATTACTACTTAAATGAACACCTTCCTGACATCGCCATCGTCGATCTCGGCCTGCCGGATGAGGATGGGCTGTCGCTGATCCGCCGCTGGCGCAGCCATGATGTCACCCTACCCGTGCTGGTGCTCACCGCCCGTGAAGGGTGGCAGGATAAGGTCGAGGTGCTGAGCGCCGGGGCCGATGATTACGTGACTAAGCCGTTTCATATTGAAGAGGTGGCTGCTCGCATGCAGGCCCTGATGCGCCGCAACGGCGGTCACGCCTCGCAGGTTATCTCTATGCCGCCGTTCCAGGTCGATCTTTCGCGTCGGGAGCTGTCTATTGACGACGAGGTGATCAAGCTGACCGCCTTCGAGTACACCATTATGGAGACGCTGATCCGCAACAGCGGCAAGGTAGTGAGTAAAGATGCCCTGATGCTACAGCTCTACCCGGACGCCGAGCTGCGGGAGAGCCATACCATCGACGTGCTAATGGGTCGCCTGCGGAAAAAGATCCAGGCCCAGTATCCCCATGAGGTGATTAATACCGTGCGCGGTCAGGGCTATCTGTTCGAACTGCCCTCATGAAGAGGCTTCGGCGGCACCTGCTGCCGCTCTCCCTGCGGGTCCGTTTTCTGTTCGCCACGGCTGCCGTCGTGCTGGTGCTCTCCCTCTCCTACGGCATGGTGGCGCTGGTGGGCTACAGCGTCAGCTTCGACAAAACCACCTTTCGCCTGCTGCGCGGCGAGAGCAACCTCTTCTATACGCTGTCAAAGTGGGACAACCAGCGCTTTAGTATTGAGCTGCCGGAAAACCTGAATCTGCAAGGTCCTACCGTGGCGCTGATCTACGACCAGCAGGGGCAGCTTTTGTGGTCCCAGCGCAGCGTGCCGTGGCTGGTGCAGCGCATTCGCCCTGAGTGGCTGAAGAGCGATGGCTTCCATGAGATTGAGGCCGACGCCGACGCCACCAGCGCCCTGATCAGCGGCGACCCCTCGGCGCAGAAAGCCCTCAGCGACCTGCGCGCGGACGACAATGACAGCGAAACCACCCACTCGGTGGCGGTGAACTACTTCCCGGCGACGGCCCATATGCCACCGATGACCATTGTGGTGATCGACACCGTGCCCGATGAGCTAAAGCAGGCGCATCAGGTGTGGAATTGGTTTATCTACGTGGTGATGGCTAACCTGCTGCTGGTTATTCCCCTGCTGTGGCTAGCCGCGCGCTGGAGCCTGCGCCCCATCGAAGCGCTGGCGAAAGAGGTGCGTGAGCTGGAGGAGCACCACCGTGAGCGCCTGAATCCGGTAACCTCCCGCGAGCTGGTCAGCCTGGTGCGCAACCTCAATCGCCTGGTGAAAAGCGAGCGCGAGCGCTACGACAAGTACCGTACCACCCTCACCGATCTGACGCACAGCCTGAAGACCCCGCTGGCGGTGCTGCAAAGCACGCTGCGCTCGCTGCGCAGCAATAAGCTGAGCGTGAACGATGCCGAGCCGGTGATGCTGGAGCAGATCAGCCGTATCTCCCAGCAGATTGGCTACTATCTGCATCGGGCCAGCATGCGCGGCGGCAGTATTATGCTTAGCCGCGAGCTGCATCCGGTGGCGGCCATGCTGGACAGTCTTACCTCGGCGCTGAATAAGGTCTATCAGCGCAAAGGGGTGGCTATCACTCTCGATATCTCCCCGGAAATTAGCTTTGTCGGCGAGAAAAACGACCTGATGGAGGTGATGGGTAACCTGCTGGATAACGCCTGCAAATACTGTCTGGAGTTTGTTGAAGTTTCTGCCCGGCAGTCTGACGATCGCTTGCATATCATCGTTGACGATGACGGCCCCGGTATTCCCGTTAGCCTGCGAGAGACGATTTTTGATCGCGGTCAGCGCGCCGATACGCTGCGTCCCGGCCAGGGAGTAGGCTTAGCCGTTGCCCGCGAAATCGTGGAGCAGTACGGCGGGGAGATCGTTACTGGAGAAAGCCCGCTCGGCGGCGCGCGGATGGAGGCTATATTTTCCCGCCAGCAGGAGAGCGCCGGGGATAATTAACGAATTAAGCATCCAGCCAGGCCGCCATCCGTTATAATCCGAGTCAGACACAAGACCAGGAAACTCATATGGAATATCAATTAACACTCGACTGGCCCGATTTTATTCAGCGTTACTGGCAAAAGCGCCCGGTAGTGCTGAAGCGTGGCATAGCCAACTTTATCGATCCCCTCTCGCCGGACGAGCTGGCTGGGCTGGCGATGGAGAGCGAAGTCGACAGCCGCCTGGTCAGTCATCAGGATGGTAAATGGAACGTCAGCCACGGCCCGTTTGAGAGCTACGATCACCTGGGTGAAACCAACTGGTCGCTGCTGGTACAGGCGGTGGATCACTGGCACGAGCAGAGTGCCGCCCTGATGCATCCCTTCCGGGCGTTGCCGGACTGGCGTATTGACGACCTGATGATCTCTTTCTCCGTACCGGGCGGCGGCGTGGGTCCGCACCTCGACCAGTACGATGTGTTTATCATTCAGGGTACCGGCCGCCGCCGCTGGCGCGTGGGCGATAAAGTGCCGATGAAGCAGCACTGTCCGCACCCGGATCTGCTGCAGGTCGATCCCTTTGAAGCGATCATTGATGAGGAGCTGGAGCCGGGTGATATCCTCTATATCCCCCCTGCCTTCCCGCACGAGGGCTACTCTCTTGAAAACTCAATGAACTACTCGGTGGGTTTCCGTGCGCCAAGCGGTCGGGAGATGATCAGCGGCTTTGCGGACTATGTCTTGCAGCGCGAGCTGGGCAGCCACCGCTACAGCGATCCGGACGTGCCGTCGCGTGAGCACCCGGCGGATATTCTGCCGCAGGAGCTGGATAAGCTGCGCGGAATGATGCTCGAGCTGGTTAACCAGCCGGCACAGTTCCAGCAGTGGTTCGGTGAGTTTATCTCTCAGTCGCGCCACGAGCTGGACGTCTCCCCGCCGGAGCCGCCGTATCAGCCGGATGAGATCTACGATGCGCTGCAACAGGGTGACAAGCTGGTGCGTCTCGGCGGCCTGCGCGTGCTGCGCGTCGGCGAAGAGATATTTGTTAACGGTGAGAAGGTTGATTCCCCGCACCGCCCGGCCCTCGCCGCGCTGGCAAACCATATGGTGGTGACCGCCGACACCCTCGGCGACGCGCTGGACGACCCGTCGTTCCTCGCCATGCTCGCCGCGCTGGTTAACAGCGGCTACTGGTTCTTCGAGGATTAGTTCTCGGTAACGTAACGCCCGGCGCGCCTGCCGGGCCTACGAACCCACCGCAGCCTCACTATCACCCCCGCTTCGCGGTCAGCTCCGCAATCCGTACGATCACGCGCACCGCTTTCTCCATCCCTTCCAGGGTGACGAACTCATGTTTGCCATGGTAGTTATAGCCGCCGGTAAAGATATTCGGGCACGGCAGGCCCATAAAGGAGAGCTGCGCGCCATCGGTGCCGCCGCGAATAGGCTTAAGCTGCGGCTCAATATCACAGTCGCGCATCGCCTGCTGGGCGATATCGATAATATGCGGATGCTCAGCGACCTTCTCGTGCATGTTGTAGTAGCTATCCTCGATCGTCAGTTCGATATAGCAGTCCGGGTGCAGCCCCTTGCCGACCTTCTTGGCGATCTCCATGATCTTACGTTTGCGCGCTTCAAAGTTCTTACGATCGAAATCGCGAATGATGTAGTGCATCTCCGCACGATCGACCGCCCCCTTTATGCTGGCGAGATGATAAAAACCTTCGTAACCCTCGGTGGTTTCCGGGCTCTCATCGGCAGGAACCAGGGCGTGAATACGCGTTGCCAGCGTCAGGGCATTCACCATGACCCCTTTCGCCGTGCCGGGGTGCACGTTGTTACCCACAATTTTAATCGTCACCGAGGCCGCGTTGAAGTTCTCAAACTCCAGCTCCCCTACGCCGCCGCCGTCAACGGTATAGGCCCAATGCGCGCCAAACGCTGGCACGTCGAAGTGCTTCGCCCCTTTTCCCACCTCTTCATCAGGCGTAAAGGCCACGCGGATCTCACCGTGAGGTACGTTCTGTTTAATCAGCACCGCCAGCGCGGTCATGATCTCCGCCACGCCGGCTTTGTCATCCGCACCGAGCAGGGTTTTGCCGTCGGTGGTGATCAGCGTCTGCCCCAGCAGCTGATGCAGCACCGGGAACATCACCGGCGAGAGGATCTCATCCCCTACGCCCAGAGCGATATCGCCGCCGCGGTAGTTCTCAACGATCTGTGGATTAACATTCTTGCCGGTAAAGTCCGGGGAGGTATCAACATGGGAGATAAACCCAATGGCGGGGATATCGCCCTCTACGTTTGCGGGCAGCGTCGCCATCACCGTGCCTTTGTCACTCAGCGTCACGTTGATAAGGCCCATCTCGTTAAGCTGATCGCGAAGCAGCTCTAATAGCTTCCACTGTCCTTCTGTACTTGGAACCTGTCTGACACCCGGTTTTGACTGGGTATCTAACGAAACATAGTGCAAAAAACGCTCAAGTAATTTTTCCATGCGGCCACCCTCACTTTTTGTCACAACATTATCAAGACGCGCGACAGGTTGCGTATTGCGTCAGGTCACTTTTAGCGTGTAAACCCTGTATTTTAGTACACCTTTAATAGTGGCTGAAAATGCCCAGGCTGGAGAAGAAATAAGAACAAGGTTTGGCGATTTCAGTGGTTTGCCGTAGAATGCCAGGCCTTATTCATGTGCCAAAACCCAAGGTGGTTAATCACAAACCCCGCATCGGTAAGCCATCCGCTGCGTCTACACGGGACAGAGTCAAAAATTGAATACACAACCACGTTCGCTTTCACCGCTGGTACAAATGGCGGGGATTCGAAAAAGTTTTGATGGTAAAACCGTTATTTCCGATCTTAACCTCACCATCAACAACGGCGAATTCCTGACGCTGCTTGGCCCTTCTGGCTGCGGTAAAACTACCGTCCTGCGCCTTATTGCAGGCCTGGAGAGTGTCGACACAGGCCGCATTATCCTCGATAGCGATGATATAACGAACGTTCCAGCAGAACATCGCCATGTTAACACCGTCTTTCAAAGCTACGCCCTGTTCCCACACATGACGGTGTTCGAAAACGTCGCCTTTGGCCTGCGGATGCAGAAGACGCCGGCGGATGAGATCACCCCTCGCGTTACCGATGCCCTGCGTATGGTGCAACTGGAAGAGTTTGCCCAGCGTAAGCCCCACCAGCTCTCTGGCGGCCAGCAGCAGCGCGTAGCCATCGCCCGGGCGGTGGTCAACAAGCCGCGTATGCTGCTGTTAGATGAGTCCCTCTCTGCCCTCGATTACAAGCTGCGTAAGCAGATGCAGAACGAGCTGAAGGCATTGCAGCGCAAGCTTGGCATCACCTTTGTCTTCGTTACGCACGATCAGGAGGAGGCGCTGACCATGTCCGATCGTATCGTGGTGATGCAGAACGGTAAAATCGAGCAGGACGGCACCCCGCGTGAGATCTACGAGGAGCCGAAAAACCTCTTCGTGGCCAGCTTTATTGGCGAGATCAATATCTTTAACGCGACGGTGATCGAGCGTATTGATGAGCAGCGCGTGCGGGCCAACGTTGAAGGCCGCGAGTGCAATATCTACGTTAACTTTGCCGTCACGCCGGGTCAGAAACTCAACGTGCTGCTGCGTCCGGAGGATCTGCGCGTCGATGAGATCAACGGCGACAATGAGATCGAAGGACTGATTGGCTACGTGCGCGAGCGTAACTACAAGGGCATGACCCTGGAGTCGGTGGTTGAGCTGGAGAACGGCAAGATTGTGATGGTCAGCGAGTTCTTTAACGAAGACGATCCCGATTTCGACCACTCGCTGGATCAGAAGATGGCGATCAACTGGGTAGAGAGTTGGGAGGTCGTACTGGCTGATGAAGAGCACAAGTAAATTCCAGAACGTGGTGATTGCCACTGTCGTCGGTTGGCTTGTGCTGTTTGTCTTTCTGCCCAACCTGATGATTATCGTCACCAGCTTTTTGACCCGCGACGACGTCTCCTTCGTTAAGCTGGTCTTTACGCTGGATAACTACACGCGCCTGCTCGATCCGCTCTATTTTGACGTGCTGCTGCACTCGCTCAATATGGCGCTGATCGCCACCCTCGCCTGCCTGGCGCTGGGCTATCCGTTCGCCTGGTTCCTGGCGAAGCTGCCGCAGAAAGTGCGCCCGCTGCTGCTCTTTCTGCTGATCGTGCCGTTCTGGACCAACTCGCTGATCCGCATCTATGGCCTGAAGCTTTTTCTCAGCACCAAGGGCTATCTCAATGCCTTCCTGCTTGAGCTGGGGATCATCGATACGCCGCTGCGCATTATGTTTACCCCCAGCGCGGTCATCATCGGCCTGGTCTATATCCTGCTGCCCTTTATGGTCATGCCGCTCTACTCCAGCATTGAGAAGCTGGATAAGCCGCTGCTGGAGGCGGCGCGGGATCTCGGTGCAAGCAAACTGCAAACCTTTATGCGCATCATTGTGCCGCTGACCATGCCGGGCATTATCGCCGGCTGCCTGCTGGTGATGCTCCCGGCGATGGGGCTGTTCTACGTCTCGGATCTGATGGGTGGGGCAAAAAACCTGCTGATCGGCAATGTGATTAAGAGTCAGTTCCTCAACATTCGCGACTGGCCATTCGGTGCGGCGACCAGCATCACCCTGACGGTGGTAATGGGGCTGATGCTGCTGGTCTACTGGCGAGCGATGCGCCTGCTGAATAAAAAGGTGGAGCTGGAGTGATGGGTCGACTGCTGCGCGGCGGTTTTATGACCGCCATTTATGCTTATCTCTATATTCCGATCGTTATTCTGATCGTTAACTCCTTTAACCAGGCGCGCTTTGGCATTAACTGGCAGGGCTTTACCACCAGCTGGTATAGCCTGCTGATGAACAATGACAGCCTGTTACAGGCAGCCCAGCACTCGCTGACCATGGCGGTGCTGTCGGCAACCTTTGCTACGCTGATCGGCTCCCTGACGGCGGTGGCGCTCTACCGCTACCGCTTTCGCGGCAAGCCGTTTGTTAGCGGGATGCTGTTTGTGGTGATGATGTCTCCGGATATCGTAATGGCGATCTCGCTGCTGGTGCTGTTTATGCTGCTTGGTATCCAGCTGGGCTTCTGGTCGCTGCTCTTCTCGCACATCACCTTCTGCCTGCCGTTTGTGGTAGTGACAGTCTATTCCCGGCTAAAAGGCTTTGACGTGCGGATGCTGGAGGCGGCGAAGGATCTGGGTGCCAGCGAAATCACGATCCTGCGTAAGATCATTCTGCCGCTGGCAATGCCCGCCGTGGCCGCTGGCTGGCTGCTGAGCTTTACCTTGTCAATGGATGACGTGGTGGTCTCGTCGTTTGTGACCGGGCCAGGGTATGAAATTCTACCGTTGAAGATCTACTCAATGGTGAAAGTCGGCGTCTCACCAGAGGTGAACGCGCTGGCGACCATTCTGTTAGGACTCTCGCTGGTTCTGGTGATTGCCAGCCAGTTAATTGCACGTGATAAAACTCAGGGGACGTTAAAATGAAAAACTGGTCACGCCACCTGCTCGCTGCGGGGGCTTTAGCGCTCAGCGTGAGTGCCGCCCATGCCGAGGATAATAAGACCCTCTACTTCTATAACTGGACCGAGTATGTGCCGCCGGGCCTGCTGGAGCAGTTCACCAAAGAGACCGGTATCAAAGTGATCTATTCGACCTATGAGTCGAACGAGACCATGTATGCCAAGCTCAAAACCTATAAAGAGGGCGCTTACGATCTGGTTGTGCCCTCTACCTACTTTGTCGACAAGATGCGCAAAGAGGGGATGATCCAGAAGATCGACAAGAGCAAGCTGACCAACTTCAGCAACCTCGATCCTGAGGTGCTGAACAAGCCGTTCGATCCGAGCAACGACTACTCGGTTCCTTACATTTGGGGCGCGACGGCGATTGGGGTGAATAGCGAAGCGATCGATCCGAACAGCGTCACCCGCTGGGCCGATCTGTGGAAGCTGGAGTATAAGAGCAGCCTGGTGCTGACCGACGATGCCCGGGAAGTGTTCCAGATGGCGCTGCGCAAGCTGGGCTACTCGGGTAACACTACCGATCCGAAAGAGATTGAGGCGGCCTACCACGAGCTGCAGAAGCTGATGCCAAACGTGGCGGCCTTCAACTCCGATAACCCAGCCAACCCCTATATGGAAGGCGAAGTTAACCTGGGGATGGTCTGGAACGGTTCCGCCTGGGTGGCGCGCCAGAGCGGTACGCCGCTGACGGTGGTATGGCCTAAAGAGGGTGGCATCTTCTGGATGGACAGCCTGGCGATCCCGGCCAACGCCAAAAACGTGGACGGCGCACTCAAGCTGATCAACTTCCTGCTGCGACCGGACGTGGCGAAACAGGTCGCGGAGACCATTGGTTACCCGACGCCTAACCTGGCGGCACGCAAGCTGCTTACCCCAGCGGTGGCCAACGATAAGTCGCTCTATCCAGATGCCGAGACCGTGAGCAAAGGCGAGTGGCAGAATGACGTCGGCCAGGCCAGCGCCCTCTACGAGAGCTACTACCAGAAGCTGAAAGCGGGCCGTTAAGCGTAAAATGCCCGGCGAGCCTGCCGGGCCTACAGGATCCGTTACAGCCCCTTCAGCAGCCGCTCAACAAACTCCGGCACCACCTGGCTCGCCAGCCCATAGTGCTTCTCTTCGAATTCGCTGCCAACCTGACTCGGTTCAAGGTTCAGCTCGACGGTGTGTGCCCCCTGCAGCTTCGCCTCATGCACAAACCCGGCCGCGGGATAGACGTGCCCGGAGGTGCCGATGGCGATAAAGATATCCGCCAGCGCCAGCGCGCTGTAGATCTCATCCATGCCCAGCGGCATCTCGCCAAACCAGACTACGTGCGGGCGCAGCGGTGACGGGAACTGGCAGCAGTGGCACTTATCTTCCGGGGTAACATCCCCCGTCCACGCCAGGACCTGTCCGCTGGCGGCGCAGCGCACCTTCAGCAGCTCGCCGTGCATATGCAGCACGTTGTTGTTACCGGCGCGCTCGTGCAGATTGTCGATGTTCTGGGTGATTAGCAGAAAGCGATCTCCAATGGCCTCTTCCAGCTCAGCCAGCGCCAGATGCGCGGCGTTGGGCGCAATCTCCGGCTGCTGCAGCTGGCGACGGCGTGCGTTGTAGAATGACTGCACCAGCTCCGGGTTACGGGCAAACCCTTCCGGCGTGGCGACGTCTTCAACATGATGCTCCTCCCACAGCCCGTCGGCGGCGCGGAAGGTACGAATGCCCGATTCGGCGGAGATCCCCGCCCCGGTCAACACGACCACTCTTGGTTTTTCCATCACGTCGGGTACCACTCTGTCTCTGAAAAAGATGCGCTGGCGTAGACGCTCGCGCAAACGACGTTTGTTGCGGCGAAAACGGCTTAGTCGGCTAAAACGACGCGACTGCATATCGGCCTCTTGTGCTTAATCGGTGAGATGGAGGAAGGCTGCGCCACGCATGCCACCCGCGTCGCCGTGTCGGGCGCGCTCAATGCGCGGCACGCGAGCAACCGGCAGCAGACGCAGCGGCAAACGGTCGGACAACAGCGTGGTCAACGCGGCAAAGTTTGATAACCCGCCGCCGATGACCAGCAGATCCGGATCTACGATGGTCAATATCGTCCCCAGGCAGGCGGCCAGCAGCTCAACGTAGCGAGCCACATGCGCACGTGCCCCTTCATCACCTTGTTCCCATAGAGCGATTATTTCAGGTGCGTTCAGAGATTGATCGTAGAAGTGATTGTAGAGCCATGCAAAGCCGTGACCCGAAAGATAGTTCTCAATGCAGCCCAGCTGGCCGCAGCCGCAGCGCAGCAGGGGAATATCGCGCCCAAGGATTTCAAGGGCATCGACGGGAAGACGAATGTGGCCAAACTCACCGGTAATATAGCTATGGCCGGGAATGGATTTGCCGTTGATCACCAGCCCGCCGCCCACGCCGGTGCCGAGGATCAGCCCCATCACCAGCGGATAGCGGGCAAACTCATCGTCCCAGGCTTCCGAGAGGGCAAAGCAGTTGGCGTCGTTGTCGAGACGCACGTCCCGGCCTAACAGCGCGCAGAGATCGGCCCGCAGCGCCCTGCCGCTGGCGGCGGGAAGGTTCGCCGCGTAGAGCGTGCCGTCAGCGGTAACGGGCATACCGGGAATGCCGATGCCCACCGAGCCGCGTTCACCCGTACGGGCATCGGCGTCGTGCACCAGCCCGGCGATGGCGGCTAAAAAGGCGCTGTAGCTCTCATGGGGTGTGGCGATGCGCCGCTCCCACTGTAACGTTCTGTCACTGTCGAAGACGCCCAGCGCAATTTTACTGCCGCCAATGTCCAGCCCGTAATGCATCGCCACTCCTGGTTACTGCCCGCTCAAAACCCGGGCCGGATCGATATTGCTGGCGCGTCTGGCGGGATACCAGCTCGCCAGCAGGCTCAGCACCAGGGCGGTGACCAGCACGTAGACCACGTCAAGGGCGTGCAGCTCTGACGGCAGGAAATCGATAAAGTAGATATCCCCCGACAGGAATTGATGGCCGATCAGTGTCTCAAGACCGTTGATAATCGGCGTCAGCTGGAGAGCGACCACAACGCCAATCACCACGCCCGCCACGCTGCCGAACAGCCCGGCCAGCAGACCATACCAGACGAATACCGCGCGAATAAGTCCATCTTTCGCCCCAAGGGTGCGCAGCACGGCGATGTCGCCGCTCTTGTCCTTCACTGCCATCACCAGGGTCGAGACGATGTTGAAGCAGGCCACGCCGATTACCAGCACCATTGCCAGATACATAATGGCGCGGATCATCTGGATATCGCGATACATGTAGCCGTAGGTGCCGATCCAGCTCTTGATGTAGACGTAGCTGTCGGTCACGCTGCCGGCGTCGCGCACCAGCTTATTGGCGTTAAACACGTCCTTCACCTTGATGGCAATCCCGGTTATGCCGTCGTTCATCTCCAGATACTGCTGAGCATCCTGCATCGGGATCATGGCAAAACTGTGATCGAGCTGGCCGCTGAGCTGCAAAATACCGCTGACGTGCAGCCTGATGCGTTTCGGTTGCAGCAGCTTGTGGTCAGCGCTGGCGTTGGGGATCTGCATTGATACCCAGTCGCCCTGCTTAACCTTCAGCGCCTCGGCGACGCCTTTGCCGAGGATCACCTGCTGCTCGCCCGCCTTGAAGCTGGCCCAGGCACTGTTCTGCACATAGCGCGGCAGCGCGCTCAGACGCGTCTCCTGCTGCGGATCGACCCCTTTCACCTGGATAGCGCGCAGGTTTACGCCGCTCTCTACCAGACCGGTGAAGTTGATATAGGGCGCAGCGGCTTCGATGCCTGCCACCTTCTCAACTTTGCCCAGCGCCTCGCGCCAGTTACTCCACGGCTGGTTGACCGGCTCGATCTCGCCGTGGGGCACCACCGCGAGAATGCGGTTATTCAGCTCGCGTTCAAAGCCGTTCATGGCGCTCAGGCCGACGATCAGCACCGCCACCCCCAGCGCAATGCCGATGGTAGAGATCACCGAGATCAGCGACACCATGCCGCCACGCCGACGGCCACGGCTAAAACGCAGGGCAATGAGTAACGACAGAGGTGAAGCCATTACTGCGCCCCCATCAGCGTCATCTCCGCGCTCAGGTGGCCGTCGCGCATCTCCATCTGGCGGCTCATGCGTTTTGCCAGCTGCAGATCGTGGGTGAC
Organism: Pseudescherichia sp. L3; assembly: GCF_024656065.1. Classification (NCBI taxonomy): domain Bacteria; kingdom Pseudomonadati; phylum Pseudomonadota; class Gammaproteobacteria; order Enterobacterales; family Enterobacteriaceae; genus Pseudescherichia; species Pseudescherichia sp. L3. The sequence goes on along the minus strand of NZ_JANKYC010000001.1, from coordinate 867,855 downwards.
CACCAGAAACGCCGTGCCCTGCGACGCGTTTAGCTCGCCGAGCAGGGCAAAGATAGCGTCGGCGTTGCGCGCGTCGAGGTTACCGGTAGGTTCATCCGCCAGCACCAGGCGCGGATTGTTCACCAGCGCCCGGGCAATGGCCACGCGCTGGCGCTCGCCGCCGGAAAGCTCCGACGGACGGTGGTTCGCCCGGTGCAGCAGCCCTACCGCCTGGAGCATATCCCGCGCACGCTGGGTAATTTCCGCCGGTTTATGCTTGCCAATCAGCAGCGGCATGGCGACGTTCTCCTGGGCGGTAAAATCCGGCAGCAGGTGGTGGAACTGGTAGATAAAGCCCAGCTCGCGGTTGCGCAGCTCGGCTTTCGCCGTTGAGGAGAGCTGGCTCAGATGACGATCGCCAAAAATCACGTCGCCGGAGGTAGGCGTATCCAGCCCCCCCAGCAGGTGCAGCAGCGTACTTTTACCGGAGCCGGAGCTGCCGACAATCGCCACGGTTTCGCCTTCGTTCACGCTAAAGCTGACATCGTGCAGCACGTCGGTCTGCACGTTCCCTTCCTGATAGCGTTTGCACAGGTTGTCGCATTGCAACAGGATCTTATTCATAACGTAAAGCCTCAGCGGGTTGGGTGGCGGCGGCGCGCCATGAGGGATAGAGCGTAGAGAGCAGCGCAATGGCCATCGCCACCAGCGCGATAATCACCACCTGGAGTGGCTCAATAGCCACCGGCAGCGCCGCGCCGTCCAGCAGCGCGCCAATGATCGGCATCAGATTGTTAAGCTGGCTGGCAAGGAGAGCCCCCAGTACGGCACCGAGCAGCGCGCCGATAATCCCCGCACTGGCCCCCTGCACCATAAAGACCGCCATGATCTGGCGCGGGGTCAACCCCTGGGTTTGCAGGATCGCCACTTCGCCCTGCTTCTCCATCACCATCAGCCCCAGCGAGGTGATGATGTTGAAGGCGGCGACGGCGACGATCAGGCTCAGCAGCAGGCCCATCATATTTTTCTCCATGCGCACGGCCTGGAACAGTTCACCTTTGCGATCGCGCCAGTCCTGCCACTTAGTGCCGTCCGGCAGCGTCTGCTGACTCAGCTCGTCTACCTTCAGAGGTTCGTTGAGCCACAGCCGCCAGCCGGTAATATTGCCCGCCGGGTAGCGCATCAGGCGCGATGCGTCCTGAATGTTCACCAGCATCTGGTAGCCATCGACTTCGCTGTTGGCAGCAAAGGTGCCGATCACGTTAAAGAGGCGTTGGCTTGGCAGTCGGCCCATCGGCGTAAACTGGCTGGCGGAGGGCACCATCACTCGCAGCTGGTCGCCGCGGTTAACGCCCAACTGCCCGGCCAGCTGCTCGCCAAGGATCACGTTATATTTGCCCGGCTGCAGATCGGTTTGCTTGACGTTAACGAGGTACGGCGTGAGCGGATCCTTTTGCGCGGGATCGATGCCGAGCATCACCCCCACCGAGACGCTACGCGCGCTCTGTAACACCACGTCACCGGTGGTCAGCGGCGCAACGCGGCTGACGCCCTGCAGCTTTGCGGCGCTGGCTGGCAGCTGCTGCGGGTTCAGCGAGCCGTTGGCCGAGGAGAGAACCGCCTGCGGCATCAGCCCCAGGATGTTGTTTTGCAGCTCGCGCTCGAAGCCGTTCATCACCGACAGCACGGTTACCAGCGCCATCACGCCAAGCGTAATACCAATGGTCGAGAGCCAGGAGACAAAGCGACCGAATCGGTCCGCTGCGCGCCCACGCATATAACGCAGGCCTATGAATAGTGCGACAGGTTGGTACATGACATCCGTCTGGTTGCGGTTAGCAGACTCACGAGTATATAAGCGAAACAGGGGATGGTAAATCGCTTATGCGCTAAGAATTGTCGGGTATTGGGGTAAAAATTTGTTCAAAATCAATTTGCTAAAACAGCGTTTCTCGCCCATGCGGGTGACAACGGACCTCACCTTTTTCCGAAAACGTCTCATAACAGGGTAAATCCAGAGCGTTACCCATTACAGCGCCAGCTTCCCCGATCACTATATACGGCAAAATTTATCGCAACACGGGCGTTTTAACGATGAAGCAAAAAGCATTGTGGATTAACCAGATCAAAGGGTTATGCATCAGTCTGGTGGTGATCTACCACTCGGTGATCACCTTCTATCCGCATCTTGAGGGGCTGCAACATCCCCTCTCCGGCCTGCTCGCCAAATGCTGGCTCTATATGAATCTCTACCTCGCCCCGTTCCGCATGCCGGTCTTTTTCTTCATCTCCGGCTACCTGATTCGGCGCTATATCACCGAGGCGGAATGGAAAAACTGTATTGATAAGCGGCTGTGGTCAATTTTTTACGTGCTGGCCCTGTGGGGCGTTTTACAGTGGCAGGGGATCGGCTTTCTCAACCGCTGGCTGGCTCCCGAGCGCGATCTTAGCCAGTCGGCCAACGCCGCCTACGCCGACTCGCTGAGTGAGTTTCTCCACGGAATGCTGACCGCCAGCACCAGCCTGTGGTACCTCTACGCCCTGCTGATCTACTTCGTGGTTTGCAAATTCCTGAGCCGCTGGAAACGCCCCGCGCTGGCGCTGATGCTGGTGGCGTCGGTGGCCATTAACTTCCTGCCGCTGCCGTGGTGGGGAATAAACAGCGTGGTGCGCAACATCATCTACTATGCCCTGGGGGCCTGGTACGGCGTGACCATTATGACCTGGCTGCAGAGCATCCCTCTGCGCCGCCAAATTTTACCCCTGGTGCCTGCCCTGCTGGTGGCGGTAGCGCTCTGGTTTTGCAACGTGCCGGTACTGCTCTCTCTGCTGTCGGCCTGGCTGATCATGTCCCTGTTCTGGCGGCTGGAGCAGCGCTTTACCCCCGGTGAGGATCGGCTCCTGAACGTGATTGGCTCCAACACCATTGCCATTTACACCACCCACCGCATCCTGATCGAAGGCAGCAGCCTCGCCCTGCTGCCGCTGTTTCGTCAGGGCGTGCTCTCGCCGACGCTGGAGCTGGGCCTGCTGCTGGTTTACCCCCTGCTGAGCCTGCTGGTGTGTACCCTGGTTGGGCTGGGTATCCGCCGTCTCTCCGTGCGCCTGTTTGGCGACCTCTTTTTTTCACCACCGGAGAAACTGCGTCTGGCTCCCACCACGCGCTAGCGGTCTAACTTTGCTAATATTGAGGGATCAAAGATAATAAACTGCATTGTGTATCAGTGATATGTCCCCATATCAGGGGGCATAAACCCAAGAGATCCCGATATTCGCTATGCCTGAACAATACCGTTACTCCCTTCCCGCCAAGGCGGGCGACCAGCGCCAACTGGGTGAGCTTACAGGCAGCGCCTGTGCCACAGAAGTGGCAGAAATCGTTGAGCGTCATGCAGGCCCGGTGGTGCTCATCGCACCCGATATGCAAAACGCACTGCGCCTGCATGATGAGATCCGCCAGTTTACCGACAGCATGGTCATGAACCTTGCCGACTGGGAGACACTGCCTTACGACAGCTTCTCTCCGCACCAGGAGATCATCTCTTCGCGGCTCTCAACGCTCTATCAGCTGCCCTCTATGCAGCGCGGCGTGCTGATTATGCCGGTGAACACGCTGATGCAGCGCGTCTGCCCGCACAGCTATCTGCACGGTCATGCGCTGGTCATGAAAAAGGGCCAGCGCCTCTCGCGCGACGCCCTGCGTGCCCAGCTGGATACCGCAGGCTACCGCCACGTTGACCAGGTAATGGAGCATGGCGAATACGCCACCCGCGGCGCGCTGCTGGATCTCTACCCGATGGGCAGCACGCAGCCCTACCGCATCGACTTCTTTGATGATGAAATCGATAGCCTGCGGCTGTTCGATCCCGATACCCAGCGCACGCTGGAAGAGGTGGAGGCGATTAACCTGCTGCCCGCCCACGAGTTTCCTACTGACAAGGCGGCTATCGAGCTGTTCCGCAGCCAGTGGCGCGATACCTTTGAGGTGAAGCGCGACGCCGAGCATATCTATCAGCAGGTGAGTAAAGGCACGCTGCCGGCGGGGATCGAATACTGGCAACCGCTCTTTTTCAGCGAGCCGCTGCCGCCGCTATTTAGCTATTTCCCGGCCAATACGCTGGTGATTAACACCGGCGATCTCGATGCCAGCGCGGTGCGTTTCCAGAGCGAAACCCAGGCCCGCTACGAGAACCGCGGTGTCGATCCGATGCGTCCTCTGCTGCCGCCAGAGACGCTGTGGCTGCGCAGCGACGAGCTGTTTGCCGAGCTGAAACGCTGGCCGCGCATTCAGCTGAAAACCGAACAGCTGGCGGAGAAAGCCGCTAATACCAATCTCGGCTACCAGACGCTGCCGGATCTGGCCGTACAGGCGCAGCAGAAAGCGCCGCTTGATAGCCTGCGCAAGTTCCTCGAATCCTTCACCGGCCCGGTGGTCTTCTCCGTTGAGAGCGAGGGCCGTCGTGAGGCGCTGGGAGAGCTGTTGGCGCGGATTAAAGTCGCACCGAAGCGGATCCTGCGCCTTGATGAAGCCGCCGACAGCGGACGCTACCTGCTGATCGGCGCGGCCGAGCGCGGGTTTATTGATACCCTGCGCAACCGGGCGCTGATCTGCGAGAGCGATCTGCTGGGTGAGCGCGTCGCGCGCCGTCGTCAGGATAATCGCCGAACCATCAACCCGGATACGCTGATCCGCAACCTGGCGGAACTGCACCCTGGCCAGCCGGTGGTACACCTGGAGCACGGCGTCGGGCGCTATGCGGGCATGACCACGCTGGAGGCGGGCGGCATTAAAGGGGAATACCTGATGCTGACCTACGCCAACGAGGCCAAACTCTACGTCCCGGTGTCGTCCCTGCACCTGATCAGCCGCTACGCGGGCGGCGCGGAGGATAGTGCACCGCTGCACAAGCTCGGCAGCGATGCCTGGACGCGGGCGCGGCAGAAAGCAGCGGAAAAAGTGCGCGACGTGGCCGCCGAGCTGCTGGACGTCTACGCCCAACGCGCGGCCAAGACCGGCTTTGCCTTTAAACATGATAAAGAGCAGTACCAGCTCTTCTGCGATGCGTTCCCGTTTGAAACCACGCCGGATCAGGCTCAGGCGATCAACGCCGTGCTGAGCGACATGTGCCAGCCGCTGGCGATGGACCGTCTGGTGTGCGGCGACGTGGGCTTCGGTAAGACCGAGGTCGCCATGCGCGCCGCCTTCCTTGCGGTAGAGAACCACAAGCAGGTTGCGGTTCTGGTGCCTACGACCCTGCTGGCCCAGCAGCACTACGATAACTTCCGCGACCGCTTCGCCAACTGGCCGGTACGCATCGAGCTGCTGTCGCGCTTCCGTAGCGCTAAAGAGCAGACCCAGGTGCTGGCCGATGCCGCAGAGGGCAAGGTCGATATTCTGATCGGCACCCACAAGCTGCTGCAAAACGATCTGAAGTGGCGCGATCTCGGCCTGCTGATCGTCGACGAGGAGCACCGCTTCGGGGTGCGCCACAAGGAGCGCATCAAAGCGATGCGTGCCGACGTCGATATCCTGACGCTCACCGCCACGCCGATCCCGCGTACCCTGAATATGGCCATGAGCGGCATGCGCGATCTGTCGATTATCGCCACGCCGCCTGCGCGTCGTCTGGCAGTGAAAACCTTCGTGCGCGAGTTCGATAGCCTGGTGGTGCGTGAGGCAATGCTGCGTGAGATCCTGCGCGGCGGTCAGGTTTACTACCTCTATAACGACGTGGAGAACATCCAGAAGGCGGCCCAACGGCTGGCAGAGCTGGTGCCGGAGGCGCGGATCGCCATCGGCCACGGCCAGATGCGCGAGCGCGAGCTGGAGCGGGTGATGAATGATTTCCATCACCAGCGTTTTAACGTGCTGGTCTGCACCACCATTATCGAAACCGGGATCGATATTCCTACCGCTAACACCATCATCATCGAGCGGGCGGATCACTTCGGTCTCGCCCAGCTGCACCAGCTGCGCGGTCGCGTTGGGCGCTCACATCACCAGGCCTATGCCTGGCTGCTGACGCCGCCCCCGAAGGCAATGACCACCGACGCGCAGAAGCGTCTGGAAGCGATCGCCTCGCTGGAAGATCTGGGTGCGGGCTTTGCGCTGGCTACCCACGATCTGGAGATCCGCGGCGCGGGTGAGCTGCTCGGGGAAGATCAGAGCGGCTCTATGGAGACCATTGGTTTCTCGCTCTATATGGAGCTGCTGGAGAACGCCGTTGATGCGCTGAAGGCTGGCCGCGAGCCGTCGCTGGAGGATCTGACCAGCCAGCAGACCGAGGTTGAGTTACGCATGCCCGCCCTGCTGCCGGATGATTACATCCCGGACGTCAACACGCGCCTGTCGTTCTACAAGCGCGTCGCCAGCGCCAAAAGCAGCAGCGAGCTGGAAGAGATCAAGGTCGAGCTGATTGACCGCTTTGGTCTGCTGCCCGATCCAGCCCGCACCCTGCTTGAGGTGGCTCGACTGCGTCAGCAGGCGCAGAAGCTGGGGATCCGCAAGCTGGAGAGCAACGATAAAGGCGGCGCGATTGAGTTTGCCGAGAAGAACCATGTCAATCCGGCCTGGCTTATCGGCCTGCTGCAGAAGCAGCCGCAACACTTCCGTCTCGATGGCCCTACCCGGCTGAAGTTTATGCAGGAGCTGGGCGAGCGCAAAACCCGCATGGAGTGGGTAAGTAACTTTATGAAGGAGCTGGCAGAGAACGCCATCGCCTGATCTCAAGGCGCACGCGATAAGGCGTGCGCCACTCTTTACAAATCCTTGCACATCTGAGAAACATTTCGACACACCTTCCGTCCATACTTCACGTTTGCTTTTGAATAACAATAAGCTGAATGAACGGTGGTTCAATGATTAAACAGATGCGCATTGCTCGCTGGATAATGCTGCTGGCCCTTGCGGCAGCGGCCCTTCTCTCTCTTCCCGCCCAGGCCAATACCTGGCCGCTTCCCGCTAACGGCAGCCGCCTGGTAGGCGAGAACCGTTTTCACCTCGTCGAAAACGACGGCGGCTCGCTGGAAGCGATTGCCAAAAAATATAACGTCGGCTTTCTGGCCCTGTTACAGGCTAACCCCGGCGTTGATCCCTACGTGCCGCGCGCCGGCAGCGTGTTGACCATCCCGCTCCAGACCTTGCTGCCGAACGTGCCGCACCAGGGAATCGTTATTAACCTGTCCGAGCTGCGCCTCTACTGGTTCCCGCCTGGTAAGAACGAAGTGACCGTCTACCCCATCGGCATTGGCCAGCTGGGAGGCGACACCTTAACGCCAACGATGGTCACCCGCGTATCGGATAAACGCGCCAACCCGACCTGGACGCCGACGGCCAACATTCGTGCGCGCTATAAGGCGCAGGGCGTGGAGCTTCCGGCAGTTGTGCCGGCTGGGCCAAATAACCCGATGGGCCACCACGCGATCCGCCTGGCAGCCTACGGCGGCGTCTACCTGATTCACGGCACTAACGCCGACTTTGGTATCGGGATGCGCGTTAGCTCGGGCTGTATTCGCCTGCGCGATAACGACATAGCGACGCTGTTCCGTCAGATTACCCCTGGAACAAAGGTCAATATCATCAACGCGCCGGTAAAAGCCTCGGTGGAGCCGGACGGCACGCGGCTGGTTGAAGTGCATCAGCCGCTGTCGAAATCCATCAATGACGATCCAAAAACGCAGCCGCTGGTGCTGAATGCCAGCATGGAGAGCTTTAGATCCGCTGCCGAGACCGACGCTGCGCTAATGGACAAAGTAATGGCCGTACGCTCGGGGATGCCGGTCGACGTAACGCAGCATGACTCCGCATCAATACAGTCCATGTAAGAGGCAAAACGTTAAAAGTCATTAAGATATAACATAATTATTTTTAACTATTCCCTGCTGGCCTTTGGGGACAATTATTTTTATAATGATTGTTCAATAATTCAACATTGGGTGAGGAGCCACTATGACCACTGACGTCAGCAGTTGCACAAAAAAAAGCCGTGGCCGACCAAAAGTTTTCGACAGGGAAGCGGCGCTCGACAAAGCCATGACCCTTTTCTGGCAGCATGGCTATGAGGCCACATCGCTGTCCGATCTGGTCGAGGCCACCGGTGCGAAAGCCCCGACGCTCTACGCCGAGTTTACCAACAAAGAGGGGCTGTTCCGCGCCGTGCTCGATCGCTATATTTCGCAGTTTGCGACCAAGTACCAGGCGGAGCTGTTTTGCGATGAGAAGCGCGTTGAGCAGGCGCTGCTGGACTACTTTACCTCCGTCGCGACCTGCTTCACCAGCAAAGAGACGCCTTCCGGCTGCTTCTTAATCAGCACCTCGGCGGCGCTGGCGGCCTCGTCAAATGAGATTGCCCAGACGCTGAAGTCTCGTCACGCTTTGCAGGAAGCGGCTCTGCTGCGCTTTCTTGAGGAGCGCCAGCAGCGTGGCGAGATCCCCGCGACAGCCACACCGCAGACCATAGCCCAGTTTCTGAACTGCGTGATCCAGGGGATGTCGGTCAGCGCGCGTGAAGGCGCGTCGCAAGAGAAGCTGCTGCAAATTACCCGCACCGCCCTCGCCCTGTGGCCAGAACTCATCAAGTCATAGTATTCATCAAGTCATAGTATTGCCGTGGCCTATTTAAATAATAGGCCAAAACTTTCTCACACTTTTGTATGACTCTTGCTACGCTTAGTAAGTGATTATTCCCCTGCTAACCATTAGCAGGTTTTTTTCAGGACAATTTTACGACTATTCACATGCAGAAGGATAACGGTCATGGTTTTGCTATTACCATTATTTAAAGTGTTAATAGTAATTACATTGTTATTTAGTCTCTGGGTAGTATGTGGTGGTTCGATCCTGTTCGCTTTCATCTCTGTGCTGATCACAGGATGCTTGCTGATCCGCCAGCAGAGTATGATTTGAATCTGAGCGTTCATAAAAGCCTTGCGTAAGCGAGGCTTTTTTATGCCATAAAAAAAGCTCCCCAGCCTGAGCGAATGGGGAGCTAAATCAGGGTACTGCTTTTTTATGCTTTGTTATCCAAAACCAGCTGCCCGTTGCTATCTAACGGGATCTGGGTACCGGGATCGTTCTCCATGCGAATTTTCCCGTGCTGGTCACCAATTTTGTAGGTAACGTCGTAGCCGAGCATCTTCTCTGATTTGTCATAGACGGTTTTGCAGCGCTGCTGCGTACTGGTATAGGTATCCCGCTCCTGCATGGCCCCCTGAACCTGATTGCCGGCATAGCCGCCGCCCAGCGCCCCAACGACCGTGGCGACATCTTTACCGCGTCCGCCGCCGAACTGGTGACCAATCACCCCGCCCGCTACCGCGCCGAGAACCGAGCCGGTGAGGCGGTTTTCATCCTGAACCGGACGTCGATGGGTTACCGTCACGTTGCGGCACTCTTTACGCGGCGTTTTCACCGTCTCTTTAATAGGTGTAGCAGAAACCACCTGCGCGTACTGAGGGCCGCGATTGAAAACGTCTAAGCCTGCCACCGCAGCAACGCCCAGTGCAGCGGCCACACCAATTCCGATACCCGCTAACATGGATTTATTCATTGAATAGTCCTTCTGGTTGGCTCTGATGTCATAATTCTGCAATCAGCGTGGCAAGATGCCAATCAGAAAGGCGGTAAAAAACGGGGAGTTATGTGGCAGATCGCGGTGATTCAGAGAAATCTGAGCCACCTGATGGAAATCCACAGAAGGATATGCTAAACGCCCCGTCAGACGTGACGGGGCGACAGGCTTAGTGCAGCTTCAGTCGCGGACGGATCACGCGGTTGATGCTGCCTACCAGCATCATCAGGCCCGTCTTGAAGTAGCCGTGCAAGGCTACCTGGTGCATACGGTAGAGCGAGATATAGACGAAACGCGCTACGCGCCCCTCTACCATCATCGAACCGCGCATCAGGTTACCCATCAGGCTGCCCACGGTGGAGAAATTCGACAGCGAAACCAGCGAGCCGTGATCTTTGTAGACATAGGCTTTCAGCGGCTTGCCTTTGATCTGCGCCAGAATGTTGTGCAGCGCGCAGGTCGCCATCTGATGCGCAGCCTGGGCACGCGGCGGCACGAAGCCCCCTTCCGGACGCGCGCAGGAGGCGCAGTCGCCAATCGCATAGATATCCGCATCGCGGGTGGTCTGCAACGTCGGCTCTACCGCCAGCTGGTTGATACGGTTGGTTTCAAGGCCGCCAATCTCTTTCATAAAGTCTGGTGCTTTGATCCCTGCCGCCCAGACCATCAGATCGGCCTGGATATATTCGCCATCTTTGGTATGCAGACCGTCCTCGTCCGCGCTGGTGACCATGGTCTGGGTCAGCACGCGTACGCCCATTTTAGTCAGCTCGCTGTGAGCCGCCCCGGAGATGCGCGGTGGCAGCGCAGGCAGAATGCGCTCGCCTGCTTCTACCAGGGTCACGTTCAGCGCCTCGTTGGTCAGGCCCTTATAGCCGTAGCTGTGCAGCTGCTTCACCGCGTTGTGCAGCTCAGCCGACAGCTCAACGCCGGTGGCCCCACCGCCAACGATGGCAATGTTGACCTTGCCGCTGGCCCCAAGGTTAGCGGAGTACTTCAGGAACAGGTTCAACATCTCCTGATGGAAACGGCGCGCCTGATGCGGATTATCAAGGAAAATGCAGTGCTCTTTTACGCCCGGCGTGTTGAAGTCGTTGGAGGTACTCCCCAGCGCCATCACCAGCGTGTCATAAGGCAGCTTGCGCTCAGGCACCAGTAGCTCGCCCTTCTCATCACGCAGCTCGCCCAGGGTAATGGTTTTACCTTCACGGTTAATATCCACAACCGAACCAAGCTGGAACTGGAAGTCATGATTGCGCGCGTGGGCCAGATAGCTCAGCGCGTCCACGCCTTCATCCAGCGAGCCGGTGGCCACTTCATGCAGCAGCGGCTTCCACAGGTGGCTGTGGTTGCGGTCGACGAGGGTAATTTTAGCTTTTTTACCCCGGCCCAGCTTCTTACCCAGCTGGGTGGCCAGCTCTAGCCCGCCAGCTCCACCGCCAACAATCACAATCTTTTTCAATGGTGTAGTCAACATGACCCCCTAAAATATTAACCAATTGTTAACTAAAAGTTATGCAAATAGCTTTTAGTTAACAACAAGTTAGCTGCAAAAAACCTCATCTACCCCTTGAGAATAACATGAACGGTGCATTGGTCATACCAAAATTGATATATATCAAGTTTTGATGCATAAAAGATAACCAGGTTTCAGTCGAAGGGTGAAAAAAAACCAGCCATTAAAAGGCTGGTTTTTATGCTGGCGTCTTAGCCCAGGGTTTTGAAGGCCTTGATGCGCTGCAAATGAGGAGAGATATTCTTGAACTTATGCGTCTGCGCTTCGTCCCAGACAATCTCATAAAAGTCGTGCAGTACCTCGGCAGTGCGCTGGCTGTTTAGTGCTTCATCGTGGCGGGAGAGGATCGCCAGGCAGCGGTCGCGGTTCTTTTCGCGGAAGTTGGTTACACACTTGGTGGCGATATCCGCATACTCCTCCGGCCTGTCGATTTTGCCCTCCATATTCTCCTGTGGGTAGAGATTAGGATTGAAGATCACCTGCCGGATGTCGCAGAGAAAACCAATACGCTCGGCCCAGTATCCGCCCAGGCCCACGCCACAGATCAGCGGTCGCTCATCGACGTTAAGCTGCAGCATCTTATCGACCTCTTTCAGCAGATGCTGCATATCATGCTTCGGATGGCGCGTGCTGTAACTCAGCAGGCGCACGTCGGGATCGATAAACTGCAGTTGCAGAACCTTTTCGTGATTGCCCGGACTGTTTGAATCAAAACCGTGTAAGTAGATGATCATCTGTCCTCACCCTGTGCTATCTCCCTTTCAGGGAGCGTTAATGGGCCGCTGGCCGCTCCAGCCAGCGGGCCTGAAGCTGTTCCAGTTTGCTGTTCACCGCTTTCCATTCGGCAGACGCAAGCAGCTCCTGACGCGTAAACGAACCTCTATGATACAACTCTGTAACACGCGCTGCATTGATCGGCGACAGGTTATCCAGCACGCTCACCGCCCCCTGGCGATTATTACAGACCAGAACCATATCGCAGCCAGCATCCAGCGAGGCCTGGGCACGTTCGGCATAGCTACCCATGATCGCCGCCCCCTCCATGGAGAGATCGTCCGAGAAGATCACGCCGTCAAAGCCCAGCTCACCGCGCAGCACCGTTTTCAGCCAGTGCGGCGAGCCGCTGGCCGGACGTGGATCCACCTCGCTGTAGATGACGTGTGCGGGCATAATGGCATCCAGCTTGCCGTCGCGGATCAGCGCGCTAAAGATCGCCATATCATGCTCGCGGATCAGCGCCTCTGGCCGCGGATCGCGCGGGGTCTCTTTATGGGAGTCCGCCGCAACCGCCCCGTGGCCGGGGAAGTGCTTGCCGGTGGCTTTCATGCCTGCCCGGTGCATACCGTCGATCACGCGGGTGGCGATAGCCAGCGCCTTATGCGGATCGGCATGGTACGCGCGCTCACCGATGGCCGCGCTGATATGGCCCACGTCCAGCACCGGCGCAAAGCTGATGTCGATATCCATAGCGATCATCTCGCAGGCCATCAGCCAGCCCGCCTCCTCGGCCAGCCTGCCGCCCTCCTCCATCCCGAGCAGTGCGGCAAACGACTGAGCAGCAGGCAGGCGCGTAAAGCCGTCGCGAAAACGCTGTACCCGGCCTCCCTCTTGATCCACTGCCACCACCAGCCGATGGTGCGAGGCGGCGCGGATCTGCCGCACCAGCTCGCGCAGCTGCGCAGGATCGTGATAGTTTCGGGTAAAGAGGATCAGGCCTCCTACCAGCGGATGCGCCAGAATCTCGCGCTCCTCCGCATCCAGTTCATAGCCTGCCACATCTAACATTACCGGACCCACACTGACCTCTCTTATCCTTTTGTCTCTAACTGACACCATGTTTCATCTGCCAGCATAATAAATTGCTGCTCCCCGGTCTGCTGCCAGCGGCACTCGTACCAGCCCGCCATCAGCATCAGCACCCAGGGCCGCCAGCGCTGAACCTGCCGCGCCAGCCGCGCGTTCTCTATGTTTGCCACGCGGGCGTAAGCATTAATAAGCCGCTGACGCTCAGCCTCATCCGCTGTCCAGACCGAGGCCAGCTCAAGGGCAATATCGCCATCGCCAGCATACTCCCAGTCAATCAGCCGCAGGCCAGAGTCGGTATGCACCAGGTTACCTGCATGCACATCCATATGTAACGGAGCCAGTCTGATAACGCCTGGCTCACGCTCACGCTTCAGGCGTTTTAGCCATACCAGCCAGCGCGACGTACGGCGCGCAGGATCGCACGTCTGCCAATAGCGCTCCAGCAGCGGCAGCAGCGTGATGCGCCAGCCAAAACGGGGCTGCTGATGCAGATGATACAGCAACTCGGCAAGGTGCTGGGGTTCCGGAAGCGTGGTTTTCACCTCGCCGGCAAGATAGTCTACGGCCATCCAGCCCTCGCCCAGCCACTGTGGACGGGGTGCCAACGTATGCGGAAGTTGCTTAAGGGCGCGGTATTGACGGAGAAACGGCGCTGGCGTGGTAGCCGCATGCTGCTGGCGCAGCACCAGCCGCTGCGGGCCGTTGGCAATGACGCAGCTCCCGCCGCTCAGCCCAGTATGTTCAGGGCTGGCGACGAGCGTTGCGTGGGGAAAGAAGCGTGACAGGATTTCGTCACGCTCAGGATTACTGTTGTTGAACTGCACCTTTACCTGACCAGACGATCTCGCCCGTCTGCACCAGCATCAGCTGCATCTGTAGCGCGGGGGAGTTAACGTTGCCGGAGGCGCTGGTGTAGAGCACATACTGCGCCCCCACATTGCGGGCGATACCGATCGCTTTACTGCGCGTGCCAAGGCTGTCCTGCGGCGACAGGCCGAGCTGCTGCTTGGCTACGGAGAGCTGCTGCGCAGAGACCAACGTAAACTTACCGTTATTCGCCAGCGCACCACGCAGGACCTCTGTCGCTTCGGCGGTATTCAGCGAGCCGTTGGTACGGTTATTGACGCTGTCCACCAGCAGCACGCTGCCACCGGAGGCGCCGCTGGCCTGCAGCATTTTGCTGACCATCGGTGACACCGCCCCGCTCCAGTCGAAATGACGTTCGCGCGGCGTCGGCTGCGCCGTTTCATCCTGGTGCTCAATCGGCCCCGGCTGGGAAGGGACAGACGGTACGGACGGCACCTCAGGAACCGGCTGCGGCTGCGGCTGTTCAATCGGCTGCTGCGGCTGCGGTTTGGCTTCTTCTACGGGCGCTGGCTGCTGCTCGCCCCGCATAATACATCCCGAAAGGATCATCGCTACGGTCGTGAGTAGCGCATACCGACCCAGTTTATTAATCAAGATTCACCCCTTACAGATAGAGATAGAGTCTCACCTTACGCGCGCCTAAATAGTTAGCGCTGCCGTAGAGCGTTACCGATGAATGCGCAGGAATGGTAATGCGCCGGGGCGCTTCCAGCGGATGCATTTCGAGACCCCTGGCGTCATACCAGAAAAAACGATAGTTGACGGTGGCGGGTTCGCCCCGTTCGTTATAGAGCGTTGAGGACGCAGAGGGCTGGATCTCAGCGTTATTCAGCACCGGTTTTTCTGCGCTTATGCCCGCCGCCAGCACGGTTGCTTCCATCACCAGCGTCTGCTCATCGCTCACCGGGATCGACGGACGCGAGCTACAGCCGGTCAATACAGCCAGCGCCAGCAGCGCGGCCAGGCCTCCTCTCAGCATCAGCTTAACCTTTATGTGTCAGCATCGGGCCCAGCGCGCGGCCACCCAGCAGATGCAGATGAATATGGTACACCTCCTGGCCGCCGTGGCGGTTGCAGTTCATGATCACCCGATAGCCATCTTCGGCAATCCCCTCCTGAGCGGCCAGCTTCGCGGCGACGGTGAGCATACGCCCCAGCGCCTGCTCGTGCGCCTCAGAGACGTCATTTAGCGTTGGGATCAGCAGGTTAGGCACAATCAGGATATGCGTCGGCGCTTGCGGAGAGATATCACGGAATGCCGTGACCAGCTCATCCTGCCAGACGATATCCGACGGAATTTCGCGGCGGATAATTTTACTGAAAATCGTTTCTTCGGCCATGACGTCTTCCTTAATGAATAACTGCGGGACTCAACAAGAGAGTATGATCGAGAATCTCCTGATGTTTCAACTATTACGCCGCTTTTCTTCACGCATTAGGATTAACCACTGCCGTTACGTCTGATTTTTCACCACTTAACGCCCTGCAATAATTCACTTAATAAATATTACATCTGTTTACAGCGATAAGATGAATGCGTATATTTCGCATTTGCATTTTCATGCGCAATTGCATGACAAGAACACACAGCACGCTCGGCATCGGCAACGTATCGGTCAGAGCGCACTATTTAACTTGCGAAAAGGGTTTACCATGTCTTTCACCGTTCACGCCAGGGATGGACACCGTCCTGCCGCCGCGCCATCCCTGCTGGCAGTCTGTATTGCTTTTGCACTTACCCCTGCCGCTGGCGTTGCCGCCACGCCGGATACCACCGCGGATGATACCGTTATCGTTGATGGCTCAGCAGACAGCGCCTATGCCGAGCAAGAGCGCCAGGACTACAGCGTTAAAACCACCACCTCCGGCACCAAAATGCTGCTGGTTGCGCGTGATATCCCGCAGTCCGTGAGCATCATCAGCGAACAGCGCATTAAGGATCAGAAGCTGGAATCCCTCGGCGACGTGCTGAAAAACACCACCGGCATTACCCAAAGCGCGACGGACTCTGAGCGCACCAACTACTATTCCCGCGGGTTTGAGATCGACAACTTTATGGTCGACGGCATTCCGACCCTGTTTGAGACCCGCTGGAATATGGGTGACGCCCTGTCTGATACCGCTCTGTATGAGCGTATCGAAGTCGTCCGCGGCGCTAACGGACTGACCACCGGCTCCGGTAACCCTTCCGCCGCCATTAACATGGTGCGTAAACATGCCGACAGCCGTGAATTTGTCGGCAACGTCTCCGCTGAGTATGGCAGCTGGAACAAACAGCGCTACGTGGCCGATCTCTCTACCCCGCTCACCGACGACGGTCGCATTCGTGGCCGCATGGTGTCGGGCTACCAGCACAATGATAGCTGGCTGGATCGCTATAGCCAGGAGAAAAAATTCTTCTACGGCGTGCTGGATGTTGATCTGACCGACGCGACGACGTTCTCCGTCGGCTACGACTACCAGGAGACCAACTCCAACAGCCCCACCTGGGGCGGCATTCCACGCTGGTATACCGATGGCGGCCGCGTCAATCCGGATCGCAGCTTCAGCACCGCACCGGAGTGGGCCTATGTTGATAAAAAATCTGAGCGTACCTTCGCGACCCTGAAGCAGAAGCTGGGGGACAACTGGCAGCTGACCGTCAACGGCACCCATACCGAACAGAATCTCGACAGCAAGCAGCTCTATCTTGACGGCCAGGTTGATCGTGAGACCGGCCTGATGGTCAGCCCCTACGGCGCATCCTATCCTTTCGTGGGCGGCACCGGTTACAACACCGGCAAGCGCAAAGTTGACGCTATCGATACCTTTGCTAACGGCTCCTATGACCTGCTTGGCCGTCAGCACGAGCTGATGATCGGGACGAACTACAGCCGTCAGAACAATATCTACTACAGCTCCTGGGAGAACATTGGCGATACTCAGCTGGGTAACTACGCTGACTATAACGGTAACTTCCCGCAGACTAACTGGAACCCGCTGAGCCTGGCGCAGGATGACACTATCCACCAGAAATCAGTCTATACAGCGACCCGCCTCTCTCTGGCCGATCCGCTGCACCTGATCCTGGGGGCGCGCTATACCAAATACAACCTGGATACGCTGAACCAGCAGATGGAGAAGAACAATACCTCTCCTTATGCCGGCGTGGTGTTTGATATCAACGACAGCTGGTCCACCTACGCCAGCTATACCTCGATCTTCAAGCCGCAGACCCAGCGTGATGAGCAGCGTAAGTATCTGTCACCCATCACCGGTAATAACTATGAGGCCGGCGTGAAGGCGGACTGGATGAACAGCCGTTTGACCACCTCCCTTGCCGTGTTCCGCATTGAGCAGGATCACCTCGCGCAGTCTACCGGTCTGGTGATCCCTGGCAGCAACGGCGAAACTGCCTACCGCGAAGCGGACGGCACGGTGAGTAAAGGCGTTGAGTTTGAGATCAACGGGGCGTTGACCGATAACTGGCAGATGACCTTTGGCGCAACCCGCTACGTGGCGAACGATGCCGAAGGCGACGCGGTTAACCCGAACCTGCCGCGTACCACCGTGAAGATGTTCACCAGCTACCGTCTGCCGATGATGCAGGATCTGACCCTCGGCGGCGGCGTTAACTGGCAGAACCGCGTCTGGTCTAACGTTGCCGTTGCCGACGGCACGCTGCGCGCTGAGCAGGGTAGCTATGCGCTGGTGGATCTGTTTGCCCGTTATCAGGTCACTAAAGCGTTCTCTCTGCAGGCGAACGTCGACAACCTGTTCGACAAATCCTACGAAACCGACATCGACAGCCGCACCATTGTCTATGGCGAGCCGCGTAACTTCTCTATCAGCGCTAACTACAGTTTCTGATAGCAGTGATGTAAAAAAGGGAGCCGAAAGGCTCCCTTTTTATTTGCTTGTAAGCCAGCCTCTTACTTGCAGGCCGCTAAATCAGCCATCTGTTGCGCGTTGGGCATGCCCAGAATCTGCTGAAGGGCGCGGTCTTTATTCAGATAATAAATGGCTGGCGTGCCATTTGCCCCTAACTTATCCATAAGCTGCTGATTACGCTGAATTTGCTCAAAAACAGGGCGAGGCGTATTTTCTTTTAACGCCGGTTTGTTTTTACCGTTAGAGTTTTCAAGTTCGTGCCACGCCTTACGGGGATCGTCTGCTGCCAGGATGGCCGCTGCATATTGTCCACTCTCAGGGCGGATCACGCCTACCAGCAACGTTGTCATGCTGACGCGCTTGTCTTTAATAAGCGGCTGCACCTGATGCCAGAATTTATTGCAATAGGGGCAGAAGGGATCGGCAAACATCACCACCTTGCAGTTCGCCTCCTCGCTACCCTCTTTTATCCCCTGCGCCTGGGTGAGCGTTTTCCACATCTCCCGGCCTGCCGGAATATAGATCTCATCATTGATAATTTTCTCGCTCAGGTTATTACCCTGGGCATCGTACATATAGCCTGAAATAGCGTGTTTTTTATCAGGCGTCAGATAGATCGTAACCCCAGTATCCTGATATTTGCCCAACCATCCTTCGACGCCTCCGGGTGCGGTAAAGGGTTTAATAATCTCAATCCCCTGCTTCTCTATCTGCTTGACGGGTTCAGGAAGCGGCGCGTTTTGCGCATGGGCCGCGAGGCTCCCCAGCAGAGAACATATCAATGCAATTTTTTTCATGATTTTCCTTAGCAGCGGGATTAAATGTACTGAACGGTAAAGTCTGTTTTATGTTCGGACAGCCATGCTTTGGCGGTCAAGAAATTTCCGCACGTCGTCCCCTATCTCTTTCGCATGGGTTTCAAGCGCGAAGTGACCGGTGTCATAGAAGTTTATCTCGGCTTTCGGGATATCGCGCTTCCAGGCTTCCGCACCAGCGGCCATGAAGAACGGATCGTGTTTCCCCCAGACCGCCAGCAAGGGTGGCTGATACTCTCTGAAATAGCGCTGAAACAGAGGGTACATCTTCACGTTCGAAGCATAATCCAGCAGCAGGTCAAGCTGGATCTCCGCATTGCCCGGCCGTGATACCTGCATCCCTTCAAGTGAATAGCCATCCGGGGAAACTAGACTCGGATCGGTTACACCTTCCAGATACTGCCATTTGATTGACGCCGGCGTTGGAAAATCACGCAACGCGCTCCGGTTCCCGGAGGTCGGGTCGGCCCAGTACTTCTGAATAGGTGCCCAGGCCTCTCCCAGCCCCTCTTCGTAAGCGTTGCCATTCTGGGAAATGATGGCGGTAACCCGCTGCGGATGCGACAAGGCAAGACGCCATCCGACGGGAGCACCGTAGTCGTGAACCATCAGAGCATAGGAATCGAGGCCCAGCTCTTGAGTAAACCGGTCGATAGTTTCAGCAAGCTGGTCAAAAGTATAAGCGTATTCACCCCGTGCTGGCGCCTCGGTAAAACCGAAGGCCGGCAAATCTGGCGCTATCAGGTGATAGCGATCTGCCAGCTGCGCAATAAGATCACGGAACATAAATGATGAGCCCGCGAAACCGTGCAGCATCAGCAGGACTGGCGATGCCGGATCGCCAGCCTCACGGTAAAAAACGTTAACGTTGCCCGCCTGTTTATAGCGGTAATGAACTTGTGCCGCTGGCGTGGCAGGCGCGTTATCTGCAGCTGATGATCCAAAATGAGAAGATGTCATAGCAAACCCCTTGTAACCGTTAAAGTGCTTAATTGAAGGTTACACACAATTGTGGTAACCTGTCAAAATTATTTAACGGGTTACAGGTACGTATGGAAATCAATAAGCGTTCTTCCCCTCCTCTCTTCCTGGCCGATAACCTCGCACTGGACTTCATCAACAGTGAATACGGGACAGGTGACGACCGACATGATTGCTTTGATGACGATCGAAGCGTTATCGACTGGCTGGAAACGGCGGGACTTGTGCCAAAAGACGCTGTGGCTCCGCCTCAATTACTGGCGGAGGCTCGCCAGCTCCGCGATGCCGCCCGGGCAGTCGTGCATGCCGCGATGAAGTCCAGTGAGGCAGATCTGACGGTCATTAACAGGATCCTTGAAAAAGGCCGTCCTGAGACGCGGCTGAAATGGGACCAGGATACGCAGCGCTATCGTGTGGATGTTCGTTCCGACGCTGACAGCCCCGAAGGCCTCCTCTGGCCGGTTGCCGATGCGCTTGTAAAACTGATCACCGATGAAAAGTTCGAATACGTGCGGCAGTGTGAAGCCCACAACTGTATTTTACTTTTTCACGATTTAAGTAAATCCCATCGCCGCCGCTGGTGCAGCATGGCCACCTGCGGCAATCGCATGAAAGTGGCTGCATTCCGCAACAGAAAAGGCGTTTAGCAAACCAGGCCGCACCTGTAAAAGTGCGGCTACGGTTAGCATTTATATCCACCCTCCCCAGCAGCGACCCCATCCTCAACACTCATTTTATCCCTGACAGCATTGTCTTTTCAGAAAACCACTTTGCCGTACAAAAATTATTTACCTCTTATTTATTGATTTAAAATAATTTATTTCCTTAGTACCCCGCCCGTGTCGAAATACGCGAAAACAAACGCTTGACCAGGTAGAACGATCGTTCTACCTTTAAGACATGAACAAGAAGCCAAGTGATACCCGAGAAAAAATCCTCGCCACCGCTGAGCAGCTCATCTACCAGAACGGCATCCACGCCATGGGCATGGACCTTCTGGTGAAGACCTCCGGCGTCGCCAGGAAAAGTATTTATCGCCATTTCGCGAACAAAGAGGACGTGGCTTCGGCCGCGTTGAATGAGCGTGACGAACGGTGGATGCAGTGGTTCAGAACCGAATCTGATAAAGGCGAAACGCCTCAGGATCGTATTCTGAACATGTTCACTGTCCTGAAGAGCTGGTTTGAGTCTGAAGGCTTCCGGGGCTGTGCCTTTATCAACACAGCCGGAGAGGTGGGAGACCCGGACGATCCCGTTCGCCAGATAGCAAAGATGCATAAACAGAAACTGCTGGATTATGCCCTCGAACTTAGCGAGCAGCTGAATACTGAACAGCCCGAGGTCCTGGCCAGGCAGCTACTGGTTCTGATAGAGGGGGCTATCACCATGACATATGTAATGGGCGACCGGAACGCCGCTGATGACGCACGGGACGTTGCAAAAGTTTTGCTGGAGAGGTTCTCAGCCGGAGCCTGAGTAACAAATATTGCTATTACTTTAAATCGAAATTAACAGGAGTCTTACCATGACTGATACACAAGTACGTCCGCCGCTTCCGCCATTTACGCTGGAAACGGCTATTGAGAAAGTCCGTCTGGCTGAAGATGGTTGGAACAGCCGCGACGCGGCAAAAGTCGCGCTGGCTTACTCGCTGGATACCAAATGGCGTAACCGTGCAGAGTTCGCTAATAACCGCGAAGAGGCTGAAGGCTTCCTCGCCCGTAAATGGAAAAAAGAGCACGAGTACCGCCTCATTAAAGAGCTGTGGGCGTTTGGCGGGAACCGCATTGCTGTCCGCTATGCTTACGAATGGCGTGATGACTCGGGTAACTGGTTCCGCTCTTATGGCAACGAAAACTGGGAATTTGAGGCCGACGGCCTGATGAAGCGCCGCTTCGCATGTATCAATGACATGCCTATCAAAGAGAGCGAGCGCAAGTTCTTCTGGCCGCTGGGGCGTCGTCCTGACGATCACCCGAGCCTGTCCGATCTGGGTCTGTAAGTTATTACGTTATCCCGCGTAAGGCCCACGACTCCTCTCCTGGCCGGGGCTTTACTCAACCCGTCGATGTTAAGTTGAGACTGGGGCTTTTTACAATTTTGTCGGAGCGCGGGTTTACCGGGGCAAGTACAGTCCATCTATTTTACCTCGGTAAGTAGCGCACTATTTTATAGCAAACGATATTATTAAGGTCATATTATGAATATTAAATCTGTATTGCTGACTGCCGCAATGGCAGCCGTTTCAGGCAACAGCTTTGCCGATGCTCCTCAGCCGGAGCGTCACGTGCAGGCGTTTCTCAACGCCCTGAACGGTGCCGGAGGCAAGCCTATGGAGCAGATGTCTCCACAGGATGCGCGTCAGGTGCTGATCAACGCCCAGAAAGGCGCAAAGTTACCTGCAGCAGACGTCACTGAAAAAACGATCAATGTTGATGGCGGTGCGATCAAACTTCATATTGTGAAACCCCACAACGCACACGGAACCCTGCCTGTCTTTATGTTCTTCCATGGCGGCGGCTGGGTTCTGGGCGATTTTGCCACCCACGAACGCCTCGTTCGTGACCTGGTGAGTGAGTCAGGTGCAGCGGCTGTCTTTGTCAACTACACACCATCACCGGAAGCGCATTTCCCGGTTGCCATTAATCAGGCCTATGCAGCAACCCGCTGGGTTGCCGAGCACGGTAACGAAATTGGCGTTGACGGTAGTCGCCTGGCACTGGTAGGTAACAGCGTCGGCGGAAACATGGTTGCCGCCGTAGCGCTCCAGGCCAAACAGCATAAAGCGCCGGCAATCCGCTATGAGGTCATGCTCTGGCCTGTGACTGACGCGAATTTCAATACCGGTTCTTACAGCCAGTATGAGAACGGCTATTTCCTGTCGCGTAATATGATGAAGTGGTTCTGGGATGCCTACACCACTAAAGAGAGCGATCGAAACAACATCCTGGCATCGCCGCTACGCGCAACGCCTGAACAGCTGACGGGACTGCCGCCCACTCTGATCCAGACTGCTGAACTTGACGTACTGCGCGACGAAGGTGAGGCGTTTGGCCGCAAGCTTGATGCCGCCGGCGTCAATGTGACGGTTACCCGCTACAATGGGTTAATTCATGACTACGGTCTGCTGAACGCGCTGAGCGACGTGCCCGCCGTGCGGACCGCACTTGGTCAGGCCGCTTATGAACTAAAAGAACACCTGAAATAACTGCATGCTGACCGGTCGGTTTCATCGGCCGGTCGTTCCGCTGCGATAATGACGTCATGTCCCGGTAGAGCGGTAGCATGAGTCGAGTTTATCGAGAAAAGTGAATGACGCATCACGGGATCTTCTTTCTGAAAACGCAGGCAGCCCGGTTTTTCAGTTGCCGGGCTTAATGTTGAGGGGATCAGAAAGGTTTGGTTGGCAGATACTTGCCGTCCAGGGTGATCACCGCACGATGGCCGCCGTCCGGATCTTCAACTTTCTTAATGTCCAGTTTGAAGTTAATAGCGCTGATGATGCCGTCACCGAACTTCTCATGAACCAGAGCCTTCAGGGTGGGCCCGTAAACTGACATCATCTCGTAGAAACGGTAGATGGTCGGATCGGTCGGGATGCCATCGGCAAAGCTGCCGCGAACGGGCACTGACTGCAACAGTTTAACTTCATCGGCATTCAGGTCGAGCTTCCTGCCGACAACTGCTGCGGCATCGGCAGGCAACGGATGCTGACCAAGCAGGGCTGCGGTAACGAAGGCTTCGGATAAACCGGTGCCGTCAACGATGTCGGCGAAGGAGAGATCCTTGCGTGCCTTAGTCAGAATAATGGTTTCGGTGAGTGCCTGACGTGCGGCCTGAGTGACTTGAGTCTGGATCATGGTCTTTTCTCCTGGGAAGTAAGGGGTTCAGGCAACATGCCTGGCTTGTGAGGAAACGGCGTTTACGTCTGGATTTTCAGCAAGGGACACAAAGGTGCCGGCTCTGCCATCAAAAGCATCAATGCGACCGCTCTCAATGTCATAGACCCAGACGTGCAGCGTTACACGCCCCTCTTCAAGCGCCAGGCGAACGGACGGGTGAGTCTGGATATTAGCCAGCTGCGCAATGACGTTTTCGCGCACCATCGCCGCGACCTTGGCGGACGGGTCAGGATGCTGTCGGGCCTCATTCACCACACGGGCGGAGTCGGCATAGCGCAACCAGCTCGATACGGCGGGCATATGGTCGAGGCATTTGCAGGTGGCAACGGCAGTCATGGCGCCACAGTCAGAGTGGCCGCAAATTACGATGTCATTCACCTGGAGAGCGGCAACCGCATATTCCACTGAGGCTGAAACGCCGCCCGGTTCCGGGCCATAAGAGGGCACAATGTTGCCAGCGTTGCGGATCACAAATAAGTCGCCAGGTTCGCGCTGGGTAACCAGTTCAGGCACCAGGCGGCTGTCGGAGCAGGAAATAAACAACGCTCTCGGATTCTGCTGGTTGGCCAGACTTTTGAACAGCTTGACGCGCTCGGGGAAGACGTTTTTCTGGAACTTCAAAAAACCTTCAATAATCTCTTTCATGGTTGCAGCCTCAGTGTCGGTTGTGTGGGACAAAGAGTAAGCAACCTCTGGTATAAGGTAAAAGTCTACATTATTATGGATTGCTTCAGATAATCTTATGGAATAAACGATGCTTGCGCGGCACATACGGTATTTTCAGGCGGTTGCTGAGCACCTCAGCTTCACCAAAGCTGCTGCAGCGCTGCACGTCTCTCAGCCAGCGCTCTCGCAGCTGGTAAAGCAGCTGGAAGAGGAGCTGGGCACCCAGTTGTTCGATCGGTCTGGCCGTACAACACGTCTGACTGATACCGGGCACGCTTATCTACAGTATGTGCGCCGCGCTTCTCAAGAGCTGCGGGACGCTACGCGCGCTATCCACGACGTAAACGATCTCAGCCGTGGATCGCTCCGCTTAGCCGTAACGCCAACCTTCACAACATATCTTGTCGGGCCGCTGGTCGAGGCATTCCACCTTCGCTATCCAGAAATCACCCTCAACGTGCGGGAAATTTCACAGGAAAGCATCGAAGCGCTGCTTCAGGAAGGGGAGCTGGACGTGGGGATCGCATTCGGTGATGTTCACTGTCCGGACATTGACGCGATACCGCTGCTGGACGAAACGCTTGCCCTCATAGTCAATAGCGGGCATAGGCTTGCGAAGGAAAAATCTGCCGGGCTACGGGCTTTAAATACCGAGTCCCTCGTATTACTCAGCAAGGAGTTCGCGACCCGCGAGCAGATTGACAGCTTCTGCCGTAAACACAGCATTCATCCAAAAGTCGTGATGGAAGCTAATGCTCTCGGGGCGGTAATCGAAATTGTCCGCAGGACATCTTTATCCACGCTGCTGCCCGCCAGGACCGCCCTTGTCCAGGATAATCTGGTAGCGATCGCGCTCGAACCCGAACGCCTGACGCGCACAGCGGTCCTGATGCGCCGAAGAGATGCTTATCAGAGCTTTGCAGCCTGGGCATTTACTGAAATAGCCGTGGACGTATCCGCTCAGCTGAATGCATAACCGCCTTTATAGCAGTTACAGACAGTTACTTGGGCGGCGAAACGGCAGCCACCGTATGCTGGAAAACGTAGGGATCGGAGAGTAGTTCAAACTGTTCATCATCCGGATAGGTGACCGCCACATGATAATTCTCGCCTGCAAACGCCTTCACCGCCGATAGATCTTCCCAGTACGTTGCGAGGAAAAAGTGCTCCCAGTCGCCCTGCGTCTCTCGGCGAACAAACGCCCCCCGGTTTCCCGGTACGCTTTTTGAATGATCGACGCCTGTTTTATCAAGGTGCTCTGCAAAGCCTTCAGCATGCTTTAGTGGAACGCAGCCGTGCCATGTCCGGACAATCATAATTTATCTCCTTTTCGCGTTAACGTATTACCCTATCATCAATGATTATGCTTCTTTAGAGAAAAAGGCTGCTGGCCTAAACCAGCAGCCCTTGTAAAGGCGCTCGCGATGCTCAGACACATCGTTCCTGAAAAGGCGGGGTTGCCCCCGCCTCCAGGTTGCTACTTACCAGATTCGCAGGCCATCGAAGCAGCCACCTCCCTGCTCCCATCTCTGTAGCGAATTTCACACAGTGATTTTCGCGTCAGCCAGGTGAATATCAACAGCGTTAAACAGACAATTAATACGCACCAGATGAGAGCGTTCCATGGCAGCTTCATAGCCTTCTTCTCCTTGCCTTGTGGCGGGTAAACGGCTACTCTGATGTTGTCGAGCATAAGAGCAAGCCTCGTTGGTTAATTGAAAAATGACCTTCGGGGCTTTCTTCTTTCTGCCTCATCACATCTTTACCACTTCAACGTTATGAGGCAAAAAGCCTCAAGCGCCACGGCTATTCTACTGCGTCTATGCTCTCTGTGTTGCGGGGCGCCACGCATAACACCTTGCTGCTGCAAAATATTTTAATAAACTAACGAGGCCAGATTTTCATCCTTTTCTTCTAATAATGCGCGTAAAGCAGGCTAATATAGAGAACAGCGTTAAGAGAAGAATGACTGATTTTTTAACCGAGCTAACTCCGCAGGGTTGTTGGCAGGTATAAGGGGAAAGAATGCCTTTTTTATTTGGTGAGTTATCTGTCGCTCCGGCATGGGTGCCAGCTGTATTGGTCGTGACGCTCTCGCTCGCGGTGGGTTTTCTTGCAAGATTTATACTGCTACAGTTCATTCGCTACTGGCAAAGTCGTGACAGAAAGCTATTTAAATCCCTTGAGAAACACCTTCGCGGATCAATGTTCCTTTTCATCCCTCTGCTGTTGATACGCGTGGGGGTTAATTATGTCCATGTTCAACCTGAATACATTACATTCATTACAACGACAATTAATATATTTATAATACTATCATTTTGCTCAGTCCTGATTCGATTAATTAATGTTGCGCAGGATATGCTTTTTATACGCTATGACATTAACATTTCCAATAACCTTCGCGCCCGCAAAATTCGCACTCAGATAATCTATGTTAAGAAAGTCGCTATTGTTGTGCTGGTGACGTTCTGTCTTTCACTGATTTTACTTAGTTTTCCTGGCGTTCGAAAATTCGGTACAACCATTCTGGCTGGTGCAGGGGTTGCCGGAATTATAATTGGCTTTGCCCTACAGAAATCACTTGTCAATTTGTTTGCCGGAATTCAGATAGCGTTTACACAACCCATAAAAATCGATGATGCTGTAGTGGTTGAAAAAGAGTGGGGTTGGATTGAAGAGATAAACCTGACGTATGTTGTAGTGCGTCTCTGGGATCTGCGCCGACTGGTCTTACCGATCACCTACTTCACAGAAAATCCATTCCAAAACTGGACGCGTAACAATGCACAAATTTTGGGATCTGTTTTTCTTTATGTTGATTATTCCATGCCCTTAGAGCCTCTGCGAAAACACTTTGAAAAGGTGCTCAGTGAAACAAGACTTTGGGATCAACAAACTCAGGTCCTTCAGGTTACCGATACGACTGAAAAAACGATGACCATCAGATTGTTAATGACGGCGCAAAATTCACCTACGGCCTTCGATTTACGCTGTTACGTGCGGGAAAAAATGATTGAGTTTATTCAACAAAATTACCCGCAGAGTCTTCCTCAGGTCAGGGCGACGCTGACCAGTCCCGGTGCCTCCGGGAGTGAGTGATTATCTTACAGGCGGAGCGTAGCGAATCTGTCAGCGGATTACATCAGACTTAGGTCATCTGTATGTCCGCTGGTTGATAATGTTGGTCGCAATTTCTTAGGGAGCATAATAAAAGCACTATAAATATTTCCTGCAAACACTATTAAAAGTGGCAATATAATTTTTTCGATGTATAATATGCACGTGTTTTTAACAAGGAATTGACTTGTCACATAAAATGACAGGAATTGTCAAAAGTTTTGACGTTCTTAGTGGTAAAGGGCTCATCACCCCTTCTGATGGCCGAAAAGACGTTCTGCTTCACATTTCAGCCGTTCACTCCCGCGAATCAGAATTACTCATCCCAGGAAGCCGTATTGAATTTTGCCGGATCAACGGTCTCAGTGGACCTGTGGCTGCAAACATCTACCTTTCCTGAATTTCAGGACATTAAAATAAATAGATTAAAAATTAACCGCATGTGATACGGTGAAGCTCATTCATTGAAAGGTTAATGATTATGTCCATTATCGATTATGCAATGAACCTCTTTAGCGGTGCGCCTGCCGGCACTGCTACCTGCCCTGTTTGTCTCTCGACGCCAGCACCGCGCACAGAGCCCATATTCTATACTTAAGTCAAATTCCAGCAGATGTAAAATCCCTGATGCCTTACGCCCATCCTGAGAGAACGTTTCTGAACTGATTTCACACCTGCTCCTGCGCGCTAACGTCTCATCAGAGCAACGCTATGAAAAAGACCCCAAGAGCGTGGTTTAACCGCTCCCATACTCCTGCGCATGCCGCTGAAAACGTTACCTTTTCGGCGAACGATCCTACTGGTGAAAGCAGTCCGCGGTCAGAACTTTTTTCGACCGCCCAGATGGAACGCTACGGTCAGAAGCTGGCCCGGACCCATAAAGTATCGCCTGATAAGCCTCCTTATTATCTCCTGAAACGACTCGGCGAAAACGAGGCCGTTATTACGCAAAACTGCTATGAGCTTAACGCGGGTAAAAAGACCACTATCTTGCCCGCCGGGGAGTGGTTGCTGGACAACTATTACCTGATTGAGGAACAGATCCGTACTGTCCGCCAGCACTTACCGAAAAGTTTCGGTAAAGGTCTTCCCTCGCTGATGTCGCCGCTGAACTGTCCACGAATTTACAATATTGCCTCAGAGGCCATCGCTCATGGTGATGGCCGTTGGGATACTGCCAGCCTGACCAGCTATCTCACCGCCTATCAGCAGGCGACACCGCTGACATTAGGTGAAGTCTGGGCCTTACCGGGAATGCTGCGCCTGGCGCTGATTGAAAATCTCCGTCGTATCAGTACAGAGGTGATAAAGGCACAGCGGGAACGAAACCTGGCAGATACATGGATAACACGATTTTTTGAATGTGCGGAGCGCGCGCCTGCTGATTTAATCATGATGGTTGCCGATATGGCGCGCTCCCAACCTCCGTTAACCAGTGCCTTTGTCGCAGAACTGGTGCGGCGCCTGCAGGGCCATGGCAACGCGTTGTCGCTACCTCTGACCTGGGTTGATCAGTGTCTCCGGGAACAGGGAGTCACCACCGATATTCTTATACATAACTTCAATCAACAGCTTGCCGCCAGCCAGCTATCGGTTAGTAACAGCATCGCAGGGCTGCGATTAGTGAGCGAAACGGACTGGGCTGATTTCGCAGAAACGATAAGCGTTGTTGAACAGGCTCTGCGCAACGATCCTGCTGGTATCTATCCCCGGATGCACTTCAATACCCGGGATCACTACCGCCATGTAGTAGAGATCCTGGCCAGAGACAGTGGTCTCAGTGAGCCGGAAGTTGCTGACAGGGTTCTGCTGCTTTCAGGGGCCAGGACGCCCGGTACACAGGAATATCACGTTGGGTACTATCTCGCGGGAGAAGGTCGACAGCAGCTGGAAATTCATCTGTTGGCAGACACGTCCAGGCTGATACGATTACGACACAGTTTCAATAGAGTAACCTTGCTCTCCTGGCTTGGAAGCCTGGCATTGTTGACCACCGCAATGACCGCGGCAATATTGCATGAAACTGCCATGCAGGGGGCAGACTGGCTGCCGATCGCAGTGATATTGCCTCTGATTATCGCTTTAACGCAGTTAACGAGTGATTTACTCAGTGACGCAACCACGCGTTTTCGCGTTCCTCGACCGTTGCCAGGCATGGATTTTTCAACCGGCATTCCCGCTGACAGTGCAACCATGATCGTCATCCCCTGCATGCTAACCAGCCACGAAAGTTTCTGCAAACTCCTCACCAGTCTTGAAGTCTGCTGGCTGGGGAATCAAAACGAAAATCTTAGATTTGCTCTGCTCACTGATTTCGCTGATTCTGAAAATGAACCCTCGCCGGAAAGTAACGCACTGCTCAGACAGGCTATCGCCGATACGCAGGTGCTTAACCGCCGTTACCCCTCCAGCCGCCCGCGTTTTTATCTGCTACACCGTCAGCCTGAATGGAATCCGACAGAAGGAAAGTGGATGGGCTATGAACGCAAGCGGGGAAAACTGGCGTTGCTGAATAGCTGGCTACGCCATCCGGGGACACAGTTCATCAGCGTTGCAGACATGCCTGCCCACCTTTTGCCGGGGCACATTAAATACGTCATTACCCTGGACAGTGATACGGTGCTGCCGCGCGATACGGCACACAAACTGGTCGCGGCGATGGCGCATCCGCTGAATACGCCAGAGTACGATCCGATCCGCCAGAGGGTCGTCAAAGGATACGGCATTCTGCAACCCGGGCTTGCAGAGGAGATACCCCGCAACGGGCAAGGACGCTATGCCGCTCTGCGTAGCAGCGTACCGGGCAATAACCCCTACTCGATGATGTCTTCGGATATCTATCAGGATCTCTTTGGGGAAGGATCTTTCGTGGGCAAAGGCATTTATGATGTCGATATCTTTGTGCAGGCCACTGCCAACACCTGCCCGGAAAATCTGGTTCTCAGCCATGATCTCCTTGAAGGATGCTATGCACGCTCAGGTCTGCTAAGTGAAGTGTTACTCTACGAACAGTACCCTAATAATTATCTGTCGGATGTTGCACGACGTTCACGCTGGATCCGGGGGGACTGGCAACTGCTTAACTGGTTGAAACCACACGTCAGAAAAGCCGATGGAACCCGAGGTAAGAATCCGCTGACCGCGCTTTCTTACTGGAAATTACTTGATAATCTGCGCCGCAGTCTGGTTGCCCCCTCGCTACTGATATTGCTGTTCTTCACCCTGCTTTGGGTGCCTAATCCGTTTTATTGGCTGGGCGTACTGTCGCTGATATGGCTGTTGCCAGCCATCCTCTGCATCGCCCATGATCTTCTGCATAAACCTCTGCGTCGTCGCCTGAAGCCGCATCTATTAATGGTGGGCACGAGCGCGCTGAAGCGTCTGTCAGGTATCGGCCTGAATTTCATGATACTGCCGCACGAAGCGGGATACTCGCTGAAAGCGATTGCCGTGACGCTATGGCGACTGGGGATCAGCAGGCATAACCTCAGCCAGTGGGTCAGCCACAGCCAGGACAGCCATCAGGCCAGACCCACGGTTGCGCGTTTTTATCTGGCTATGTGGCTGAACGTTGTAGGTGGCGTGACGCTAATCATACTGACCGGACAACTTGCGCCGCAACTGCTGGCGATTGCGTTGCCGATCGGTTTGCTCTGGTGTCTGGCACCGCTGCTAATGAGCTGGCTGAGCCGCCAGCCTGTTCGCAGGGTGTTTTCGCCAAATCAGGAACAAAAACAACTCTTACGCCAGACAAGTCGTGAAATCTGGGCATTTTTTGAAACCTTTGCCACAGAAAAAGAGAACTGGCTTCCACCTGATAATTACCAGGAAATACCGCAACCCACGGTGGCGCATCGTACTTCCCCTACCAATATAGGCCTCTCCCTTATGGCTAACCTGACGGCCTGGGACTTTGGCTACCTGCCCGGAGGCGAGGTGCTCCGACGCGTATCGCTCACGCTCGACACGTTGGATAAAATGGAGCACTACCGGGGCCATCTCTATAACTGGTATGACACCCGTACGCTGGCCCCCCTCAGCCCCCGCTATGTCTCAAGCGTCGATAGCGGCAACATGGCAGGGCATTTGCTGACGCTGCGGGCAGGGCTGTCCGCTATGCGTCATCAGCCCGTATCAAACACACAGCAGATACTGGCAGGACTGAACGATACGCTGGATATTCTGGAAAAACAGTGGGGGCAGAACCGACCTGACAGCCTGCAACTGCTGCGCAAACACTGTTTGAGCGCCGAGTCGCTATCTCCGCAAGCGTTTTTTAGCGAGCTGAAAAACATGCGTACCCAGTGCAACCATCTGACAACGCAGAGTCATAAGGGGTCTCCCCTTCAGGTACGTTGGGCAAGACATCTGGAGCATCAACTGGTTCAGCTTTGCCATGAGTGGTCGCTGCTGCTTGGCTGGTTACCCGCCTCCTGGAACGAACAAACACTGCCGACGCTGAGCGAGCTTGCCCGTGCGACATTTACCGGAGAAGGAACACCTCCGGCGTCAGCGACGGGGCAAGCCAGAATGCGGCTCAATATTATCACCGAACTTGAACAGCGACTGGATGAGCACTCCCGGATGGATTTCGCCTTTCTCTATAGCGAAGCCACCAGTCTGCTCAGGGTCGGTTATAACTGTGACACGAATACGCCTGACAAGAGCCACTACGATCTCCTGCCATCTGAAATCCGCCTGACCAGTTTCCTCGCCATCGCGACTAATCAGCTGCCTCTTAAAAGCTGGTACGCGCTGGGTCGACTGTTTACCACGATTGATAATGAAACCGCCCTGATGTCATGGAGCGGGTCGATGTTTGAATACCTGATGCCGAATCTGGTGATGCCCACCTGGCCTGGTAGTCTGCTTGATGAGATGAGTAAGTCGGCGGTTATGCGCCAGATTCACTGGGGAAAAGAACGCGGGGTACCGTGGGGTGTATCAGAGTCTGGTTATCATGCTTTTGATGTTCAGCATAATTATCAGTATCAGGCATTTGGCGTGCCGGGTCTCGGTCTGCGCAGGGGACTTGCCGATGACATGGTCGTAGCCCCTTACGCCACACTGCTGGCACTGATGATTTCACCCCAGAGAGCCTGTGAGAATCTGTTCAGGCTGCAAAAAAATGGTGCCCATGGCGAATATGGTTTTTATGAAGCGCTGGACTATACCCCTTCGCGCCTTGCAACCGGTCAGCTCTATGCGGTGGTAAAGTCATGGATGGCACATCACCAGGGCATGGCTTTTCAGGCACTGGCTCATGTACTGCTAGACGCCCCCATGACTGAGCGATTCATGTCCAGTACGGTGTTCCGCTCAGCGAGCCTGCTATTACAGGAGCGCGTGCCGGATGCGATCGATCTCTACAGCCCCCGCCGTCATTTTGAATCTCATGAGGGCAGAGTTAAACCCGTTCGCTATGAACCCCGAATCTTTAATGGAGTGGATACACCCACCCCGGATATTCAGCTCCTGTCCAACAGCCATTATCATCTGATGTTGACAGCAGGGGGTGGCGGTTACAGTCGCTGGAATGATATTGCTCTTACGCGCTGGCGCAGTGATACCACCCGCGATAACTGGGGAGCATTCTGCTATATCCGCGATATACAGACGGGGAGTGTGTGGAGCAATACCTGGCAACCGACAGGCTACACCAAAGGACATGATGAGGAAGTTATATTCACCGATGCAAGTGCTGAATTCAGGCGCTCCTTTGGGGAACTCAGCGTCAAAACGCAGGTTGTGATCTCCCCGGAGGATGATATTGAGTTGCGACGGCTTACTCTGATCCATCGTGGTCGCCAGCCGCGCGCTCTGGAATTGACAACCTATGCCGAAGTGGTTTTAGCACCTGATGCCAGCGATCTGGCGCACCCGGCATTCAGCAATCTGTTTATTCAAACTGAGCTGGATCCTGAGCGCGACGCTATTCTTTGCCACCGACGCCCGCGCTCCCCGGATGAACCCAGTCCCTGCCTGTTTCACATGATGGTGGTGCATGGCGATAACCGACATAACGTCTCGTTTGAAACGGACAGGGCAAAATTTCTTGGTCGCGGCAGAAACCCTGCTGATGCCCTGGCGATAGAGGCTGGAGGAGCGCTCAGCAACACGTCGGGGTCAGTGCTGGATCCGATTCTGGCAATACGCCACGCCATCACTCTGCAACCGGGGCAGCCGATCACCATTGATATCATTTATGGCATCAGCGAGACCCGCCAGCAGAGCCTGGCGTTGCTGGAAAAGTATCGCGATTACCCTATCGCGGATCGCGTCTTTGAACTGGCCTGGTCTCACAGTCTGGTAGTACTACGCCAGATGAACGCCAGTGAAGATGATGCCACATTGTTTAATCGTCTCGCCAGCGCGGTGCTTTACCCTGTCCAGGAGCTGCGCGCCGAAGGTCTGGCGATCGGCCGCAATCGGCGTGGACAGTCCAGTCTGTGGGGCTGGGCAATCTCAGGCGATCTGCCGATAGTGTTGCTCAGTATTACCAGCGAGGAAAGTATCTCCTCCGTTACCACCCTGATACAGGCACACCGTTACTGGAGACAGAAAGGACTGAATGTTGATTTGGTTATCCTGAATAACAGCCCCGGCGGCTACCAGCAGGGATTACAAAATCAGATTATGGAATTAATTTATGCGGGGTCTGAAGCCAGTCTGCTGGACAAAAAGGGCGGGCTTTTTGTCCGTAATGGCGAGCATCTCTCTACTGAAGATAAGTTGCTTTTGATGAGCGTGGCCTGTCTTTATATTGATGACCGCGCAGGTGGCATTAATGAGCAGCTTAACCAGCGTCTTCATACCCTGAAACCTCCGGTCAGAGCACTCATTCCACGTGTTGTACGGGAGCATAATCAACATACGGACTGGAGCCCCGATACCCGTCAGTTATGCCATTTTAATGGCTACGGTGGATTTTCGCAGGATGGTCGGGAGTACCAGATTCTCCTGCGGGAAAATGCGCCGACACCGGCCCCCTGGTCAAACGTACTGGCAAATTCCCGTTTTGGCAGCGTGATTTCAGAGGCGGGACAGGCCTACACCTGGTATGAGAATGCACATGAATACCGGTTGACGCCGTGGGAGAACGATCCGGTGAGCGATCGCAGCGGCGAGGCATTTTATCTGCGCGATGAAGAGAGCGGTGAATACTGGTCACCGACGGTTTTGCCTGTTCGCGGACACGGTGATTACCTGACCCGCCATGGTTTTGGTTACAGCGTTTTTGCCCATCGTGAGAGTGGTATAGACAGCGAGCTGACGGTGCTGGTTGCTGAAGCGGCGCCGGTTAAACTGGCGATCCTGACGTTCAGTAACACGTCGGGACGGACACGTAAACTCTCCGTCACTGGCTATGTGGAGTGGACGCTCGGCGAATCCCGAACTCGCTCAGCCCCTCACATTGTGACACATGCAGCCACTATTCCTGGCGGCTGTAGCGTTCTGGCGAACAACTTTTACGGTAATAACGGTGGCGAGCGTACTGCTTTTATTGCCGTCAGCGGTAATGACTGTTCGCTGACGGGTGACCGCCGGGAATTTATCGGCCGTAATGGCTCTCTGCACGCCCCCTCCTCCATGAAACTGCGCAGACTTTCAGGTAAGACGGGAGCCGGTCTGGATCCCTGCGGGGCGGTACAATCGGCAGTCACATTAATTGATGGCGATCAGAGGACGTTTATTTTTATCCTTGGCGCAGAAGAGGATCCTGTGCGTGCTCAGGAGACGCTTAACCACTATATGAATGAGGATACGGTCCGTCAGGCGCTAAACCGTGTTCACGCCCACTGGCATAATGTGCTCGATAAAATCGTGGTTAACACCCCCGACACCTCCGTAAATTTACTGGTTAATGGCTGGCTGTTGTATCAGACAGTAGCCTGTCGTCTTATGGCTCGCAGTGGTTACTATCAGTCAGGTGGTGCATTTGGTTTTCGCGATCAACTGCAAGATACGTTGGCATTGAGCCATGCCGATCCGAACCGGATGCGTGAACAGATAATCCTGTGTGCATCACGGCAATTTATCGAGGGAGATGTGCAACACTGGTGGCACCCTCCACACGGCAACGGTGTTCGTACCCGCTGTTCTGATGACTACCTGTGGCTTCCCCTTGCCGTTTGCCACTATGTTGAAACCACGGGGGATAAAGATGCCCTTGAAATACGCTCGCCTTATCTGGAGGGGCGTCTGCTTCAGCCTGGGGAAGAGTCTGTCTATGACACGCCGGTCATCAGCGGCACCGAAGAGACACTCTGGTTACACTGCGTCAGAGCGATTAAATATGGACTGCGGTTCGGAGAGCATGGTCTACCGCTAATGGGCGCGGGCGACTGGAATGACGGGATGAACCGGGTGGGTATCGAAGGCAAAGGTGAAAGCGTCTGGCTGGGCTTCTTCCTGTACGACATTTTGCAGCGCTTCGCGGCGCTGGCAGAGAGCAGGCAGGATGAGGGTGTCGCTTCCATGTGTCGTACACAGGCCTTGCGCCTGCAAAAAAATCTCGAAGCCCACAGCTGGGATGGCGAGTGGTACCGGCGCGGCTATTTTGACGATGGTACTCCACTGGGGTCGAAAGCCTCACAGGACTGCCGGATTGATGCGATTGCGCAGAGCTGGTCTGTATTGTCCGGGGCCGCAAGTCCGGAGCGGTGCGCAAAGGCCATGCAGGCACTGAATCAGCACCTTGTAGATAACGAGGGGGGGTTGATAAAACTGTTAACGCCTCCGTTCGATGGCCATGGTCCTAATCCGGGTTATATTCAGGGGTATCTGCCTGGTGTGCGTGAAAACGGAGGGCAGTATACACATGGTGCCATCTGGGCAGTGATGGCATTTGCCCGAATGGGGAGTAGTGAACGCGCCTGGCAACTCTGGTCAATGCTCAGCCCGATAAATCATGCTCTGGATGCAGACTCGGTTGGGATTTATAAAGCTGAGCCCTATGTCATGAGTGCTGATGTCTACAGCGTCGCGCCCCATACCGGACGTGCGGGCTGGAGCTGGTATACCGGTTCCGCAGGCTGGGCCTGGCGTTTACTGACCGAGGAGTTACTGGGAATAAAACGTTCCGGTGCTGTCTTAACTGTTCATGCCCGGTTGCCGGATGCGTGGCCATCTTTTTCTATGGCCTACCAATATGGCAAAAGCCGTTATCAGATTAGTGTCTCACGCGGCGATGCAGAATATCGCCTTACACTCGATGGCGTTATCCTGGCTGATGACAGAATACCGCTGCAAGATGATGGGCAAACCCATACGGTTGAGATCATTCAGAGCTGACACTGATTCCAGACGCGCATTAACGCCTGCCGTTAATGCGCGGGTTATCTCTGTGCCCATAGTGCAAGGGATCCCCCGAACCACTTAGCACCCCAGAAAAATATCCTTCATCTATACTGAGTTACGTTTAGTGAGCTGTGCGGCTGTCATTGCCCTGCGTGATGATTAGCAGCAGTAGACTACTACGACAGCAGATTAATTATTGTTCATTTTGGAGAGAGGATTTCCTGGTATGTTGCAATCTCAACCCTCACGCTTCGGCAGTATACTTCTGCTGCTATCAGCCGTGATTGGCTTCGCAGTCGCTTTATATGCGTGGCTAACGCCGCTTACCGGCGTCACCGGCACTATCGGTGCCCTCGGCGTCGCCGTTGCCAGTGTGTTTCTGGCGATACTGACCTTTATACTGCGTGCTGCCTCTCGTCGTGGAACGCGTATTTTCCTGATTGTTGTCACCCTTGTCATGTTGTTCGGTATTGGTTTTGCAGGCGCGTTGCTGCATCAGTACCTCATTACTGCAGCAATGGTAGTCGGCCTGATTGGTTTGATTGCGCTGAGCAGCAATTCCGTTCGTACCAATCATCGCGCCAGAGTCTGAGGAGCCGCCCGTGCATAACGAAAAACATTCTCCATTACTGAAAGTCAGCATGACGGCGCTCGCCTTGCTGGTTGCGCCGCTCTCGCTGCATGCACAAGAGAAGGCCGCTGAGGCCTCTCAGGGAACCCAGGAAAAGCTGAACGTCGATGCCGCCGATCAGCAGGCGCCAGGAACCACAAAAACCACTGACGATGTCTCAACCGGCAAAAATGACGGACAGAAGGTGGAATCTGCCGTACAGCCCGCCACGCCGCTGGTGCCTGCTACTGCTACCTGGGACAGCTTTC
The DNA here is from genome assembly GCF_024656065.1 of Pseudescherichia sp. L3. Classification (NCBI taxonomy): domain Bacteria; kingdom Pseudomonadati; phylum Pseudomonadota; class Gammaproteobacteria; order Enterobacterales; family Enterobacteriaceae; genus Pseudescherichia; species Pseudescherichia sp. L3. The sequence goes on along the minus strand of NZ_JANKYC010000001.1, from coordinate 830,585 downwards.
ATGGCCAGCTTAACGCCCAGAAATACAGTCCACTGACGCAGATTACGGCGGACAACGTCAGTAAATTAACTAAAGTCTGGGAATTTCATACCGGTGACGTCTCGGATGGCAAAGGTGATACCCCTGCCACCGTCTGGTCAGCAACGCCTATTTTTGCCAACGAAACGCTCTATATCGGTACCCCTTTTGATCGCCTGATTGCACTCGATCCAGGTACAGGGAAAGAGAAATGGCATTACGATACTAAATCATCGCGCAAAGCCCTGACTCAGCCGGTTCTCAAGAACCGCGGCGTCTCCTACTGGCAGGCTAAAAATCCGGTCGCCGGACAGGCATGCCAGAAAATCGTTTATATGGGTAACGTGGACGGCCATCTCTATGCGCTGGATGCCGACTCAGGGAAGCCGTGTGCAGGCTTTGCTGATAATGGCGTGCTGGATATCAATCAGTGGAACACGGTCAACGCCAAATATCCGTTATCTATCCTGCAGCCGCCAACCGTGGTAGGTAATCATCTGCTGGTCGGCTGGGCGGGTAAAGACTGGGCCTATGCCGAGGCACCTCCGGGTACTGTGTTCTCAATCAACGCGCAAACCGGCGCGCGTGAGTGGACCTTTGACGCGATTCCGGCAGAGATCCGCCAACGCACCGGTACAGCCAACGTCTGGACCCATATGTCTGCTGATGAGGCCAATGGCCTGGTCTATCTCCCGGTCTCGTCCCCCTCCCCTAACTACTGGGGCGGCAATCGTGTTAAACCTATTCCGCTTGCAACCTCCACTACTGCGCTGGATATCAATACCGGTAAAGTTGTCTGGTCTCGTCAATGGGTTCATCACGACGTGTGGGATTACGATATCAACTCTGCGCCGACCCTGATGGATATCACCGTCGATGGCAAACAGATCCCGGCACTGGTACAGGCGACCAAACAGGGCTTTCTGTTTGTTGTGAATCGCCTGACGGGCGAAGATGTCTGGCCGATTGAAGAGCGTCCGGTACCACAGGGAGATGGTTCGGTACAGGGTGAAGTGCTTTCGCCAACGCAGCCCTTCCCGACGAAGCCTGCGCCGCTGCTCGATCAATCGAAGAAGCCGGAGATCTGGAAACTGGCAGATGCCGTAGGTGCGGGCCAGTGCTCTCGCCTGTGGGATAAGCTGAGTTACGACGGAATGTACACGCCGCCAACAACCAAGGGAGAAGGTGCCCTGACCTATCCAGACAGTGCCGGTGGCGTTCAGTGGGGCGGTGTGGCATTCGATCCGAAAAAACAGATTGCCATCGTCAATACCTCACATATTGTGCAGTACCTGAAGCTCTATAGCCGTGAAGATTATAAAAAGGCGGATAAAGGTTCCGGCAATGAGAGCGGCTTTGCGCCTCAGGAAGGTGCACCTTACGGTATGCGTCTGATGGTGGCGAATAACTGGCTTGGCATGCCGTGCTGGCAACCCCCATTTGGTGAAATCGTAGCGCTGGATATGCACACGGGGGATGTGAAGTGGCGTCGTCCAGTGGGTGCATCGCAGCAGTATGGCTTCTTTATGCCAGAGAGCTGGGGCTCCCCGACCATCGGTGGTCCAGCCGTGACGGCAGGGGGCGTGGTGTTTATCGGTGCCTCCATGGATGCCAAAGTTCGCGCCTATTCAGTGGATAGCGGTGAAGAGCTATGGTCCGATCAGGTAGAAGCACCTTCGGTAGCGAACCCCTCGATCTATGAGTACAAAGGCCGTCAGTATGTCGCCTTTGTCGCGGGGGGCAATACTATTCTGAAGGATCAGGTAGGCGATCAGGTTGTCGTTTACGCGCTTCCTGAATAACCGTTTAACATACCGTTAAGCAAACTGCGTGGGGCCTTCGGGCCCCATTTTTTTAGCATTTTATGAACAGCGTACGGGTGATTTACTGCCCTGGTTGCAACAGAAATCGCCGGAGTTCAGCTGTAAGTTCTTCAGGCGCTTCTTCAGCCATATGGTGACCGCTGGCTATGGCTTTGCCTTGAGCTTGCGGTGCCCACGTTTTCCAGATGCCTAATATGTCACCGTATATATCTTCCAGATCGTCATATTTTGACCATAGACAGAGCGTCGGACAGGTAATCAATTTGCCATTCTGACGATCGTGATGCTCGTGCTCTTTATCGATGCTCAGACCGGCGCGATAGTCCTCGATCATTCCATGCACGGTTTCCGGATCGTGTATGGCCTGCCTGAATTCGAGATACTCCTCGTCTCCCATTGTTTCAGGCTGGCCTCCATACCATTTATCAGGATCAGCCAGTATTGCCCGCTCTGGTTTTTCTAATTGAGCAAAGAAGAACCAGTGGTACCACTGCCGGGCAAACTTTTCATCACACCGGTTAAGTGCTTCAAGTATTGGAATGCAATCCAGTACGGCTAGTCGGGTGATCCGTTCCGGGTAATCAAGCGCGGCCCGGTAAGCGGTGTAGCTCCCTCTGTCATGCCCAACAAGAGCAAACTGCTCAAACCCCAGCAGGCTCATTAACTCAACACAATCTTTTGCTTTAGCGCGTTTAGACGAGCCCGCGTGATTTGGCTGGTCGGCAGGTTTAGATGAGCGCCCGAATCCCCGCAAATCAGGGCAAACCACGGTAAAGGATTTGGCAAGCTGGGGAGCGACTTTTGACCAGGTGACGTGAGTACGAGGATGGCCATGCAACAGCAGCACCGGAGGGCCACTTCCCCCATAGCGGACATTAAGCACGGCTTCGGAAAGGCTAATTTGTGTATGCGTAAATCCTTCAAACATAGGTTATCTCCCCGCCAACCACACCGGCTCTGAAAAAGCGGGGTTGTCCCCGCTTTCTGTATCAGGACTTAAACAGGTTCTTCAGCGTATGAGGCTGGCAGCGAAGATACTGGCTGGCTGCCCTCACCTGTGCGCCCAGCGTTGCGGCGGCATGCCACGGCCAACGCGGATCGTACAACGCCGTACGCGCAATCCCAATAATATCTGCATCGCCGCTCGCGACAATGGACTCTGCGTGTTGGGCTTCGGTAATCAATCCAACGGCTACCACCGGAATAGTGACTGCGGACTTCACTGCTCGTGCTAGCGGAACCTGATAGCCCGGATAGACATCGATTTTTTGATCGGGATGGAGACCCCCGCTTGATACATGGATCGCATCAACACCGCGCGCTTCAAGCATTTTTGCAAACGCCACGGCTTCCTCAATGCTGAATCCGCCCTCTACCCAGTCCGTCGCGGAGATGCGCACGCTGATCGCTTTTTCTGTCGGGAAGGCTTCACGGACCACGTCAAAAATTTCCAGTGGGAATCTGGCGCGGTTTTCCAGTGAGCCGCCGTACTCATCGGTGCGCTGGTTTGATAACGGCGACAGGAACTGATGCAGCAGATAACCATGTGCGGCGTGAATTTGAATTAGATCGATACCCAGCCTGGCAGCGCGTTTTGCGGCATTGGCAAACTGGGTGCGAACCTCGTCTAGTCCGGCACTGTCCAGGGCGGTCGGGAGCGTGTAGCCCGTGGTGTAGGGAACGGCGGAGGGGGCTAACGTTTGCCACCCGCCCTGCTGATCAGGCGGAATTTGCCCCTGTTGATCCCAGGGTTTGTAGGTCGATGCTTTTCTTCCCGCATGAGCCAGCTGGATCGCAATGGGCATATCCGACCATTTACGGATTGCATCAAGCACCCGGGCCATGGCTGCCTCACTCTTATCATCATAGAGACCGACGTCGGCAAAGGTGATACGCCCTTCAGGGGAGACGGCAGTGGCTTCAATGGTCAGCAAACCCGCACCGGATTGCGCCAGCTGCCCCAGATGCATCATGTGCCAGTCAGTCATGCATCCCTCTTCAGCGGAGTACTGGCACATGGGGGCTATCACGATCCGGTTTTCAATTTCCAGATTTCTGATGCGTAGCGGGGTAAATAGCGTGGGTTGTGGCATAAGACTTCCTTTCGGTTTCAGCATTTATAGAAATCTTAATATAGCGCATAAAAAAGGGAGCCTTACGGCTCCCTCAGTCTCCCCAGACTGCAAATTAGCTGTTGCGGATGTACTCATCCATTTCGGTTTTCAGGTTATCGGATTTAGTACCGAAAATAGCCTGAACGCCCGAACCTGCAACCACCACACCCGCTGCACCCAATTTCTTCAGGCCAGCCTGGTCAACCTTCGCCACGTCGGCCACGCTTACGCGCAGACGCGTAATACAGGCGTCGAGGTTAGTGATGTTCTCTTTACCACCGAAGGCGGAGACCAGTGCCGGAGCCATCTCGCTGGTTGCGCCAGCTTTAGTGTCTTCGGTTGCGTCTTCACGACCTGGGGTTTTCAGATCCAGCGCTTTGATCAGCACGCGGAACACGGTGTAGTAGATTGCCGCGTAGCACAGGCCAACAATCGGGAACAGCCACAGTTTGCTGCCGTTACCGCTCAGCACGATGAAGTCAATCAGACCGTGTGAGAAGGAGGTCCCGTCACGCATACCCAGCAGGATACAGATCGGGAAGGCCAGACCTGCCAGCACCGCATGGATTGCGTACAGGATCGGCGCAACGAACATGAAGGAGAACTCGATCGGCTCGGTGATACCGGTCAGGAACGAGGTCAGCGCGGCGGAGATCATGATACCGCCCACTTTGGCACGGTTTTCCGGTTTTGCAGAGTGCCAGATGGCAATCGCAGCAGCCGGCAGGCCGTACATTTTGAACAGGAAGCCGCCAGAGAGTTTACCTGCGGTCGGGTCACCTGCCATGTAGCGTGGGATATCGCCATGGAAGACCTGGCCTGCCGCGTTGGTGTATTCACCAATCTGCATCTGGAAAGGAACGTTCCAGATGTGGTGCAGACCGAACGGTACCAGGCAGCGCTCAATGAAGCCGTAGATACCAAACGCCACAACCGGGTTCTGGTAAGCAGCCCACTGGGAGAAGGTCTGGATAGCCGTACCGATCGGTGGCCAAATGAAGGAGAGGATCACGCCCATGAAGATCGCAGCCAGACCAGAGATGATCGGCACGAAGCGCTTACCAGCGAAGAAGCCCAGATACTCAGGGAGCTTGATGCGGTAGAAGCGGTTGAACATGTAGGCAGCAATCGCACCTGCGATGATCCCGCCGAGAACACCGGTATCCGCCAGGTGTTTCGCCGTAATCTCTTCCGCAGGCAGATGCAGCACCAGCGGCGCAACCACGGCCATGGTTTTAACCATGATGCCATAGGCAACCACTGCCGCCAGCGCAGACACGCCGTCGTTATTGGTGAAGCCAAGTGCAACACCGATAGCGAAAATCAGAGGCATGTTAGCAAAAACGGAACCGCCCGCTTCTGCCATAACATGGGAAACCACTTCTGGAAGCCAGGTGAAGTTAGCCGAACCGACGCCAAGCAGGATCCCTGCAATGGGCAGTACGGAAACGGGCAGCATCAGTGATTTACCGACCTTTTGCAGGTTAGCAAATGCATTCTTAAACATAATTGAGAGTGCTCCTGAGTATTTGTGCTTTTTTTACGTTTTCACGCATTGGCACGGGGGGAGAACCGCGCCCTGGACAGAGCATCTAAGTGCCCTTTATTTATTACACAGAGTAAAATAAATCGCCCTAAGTTTGTTTGACGGTTATCACGTTTCAAAACGCGGTCACCGGAAAACTTTCACTTATTTACAAAAACGGAGTCTGAAAGTATCAAAAAGTCGACTCACCGCCAAGTTTATGGCGGTGCACTGTACTCGCATTGTTAATTAATTACGAGCCTTAAAAAAACAGACTTATGGGCGGGATAGGAGACGCGCGGGGTCGATATGGAACAGCGTGGCGAAGTTTTGCGTGGTCTGCTGCGCCAGCGTCTCCAACGATACGCCCTTCAGCACTGCCATGTACTCCGCAACGTCGCGGGTCATTGCAGGCTGGTTCTCTTTGCCCCGGTGCGGAACCGGTGCCAGATAGGGTGAATCCGTCTCCACCAGCATTCTGTCCAGCGGTACGTAGCGTGCAGCGTCGCGCAGCTGTTCAGCGTTACGGAAAGTAACAATGCCAGAGAACGAGATATAGAACCCCATATCCAGCAGCTTTCCTGCCGTTTCTCTGTCTTCTGTGAAACAGTGTAGTACGCCACCGCAATCCGTCACCTTTTCCTCGGCCAGAATCGCCAGCGTATCTTCGCGAGCATCGCGGGTATGGACGATCACTGGCTTATTCAGCTCGCGACCAATGCGGATATGGTTGCGGAACGACTCCTGCTGAATGGGTTTGGTCTCCGGGGTATAGAAGTAATCCAGCCCGGTCTCGCCCATGGCTACGACGCCCTCTTCTGCCGCCAGGGTACGCAGCTCCTCAACGTCATACGCCTCGTCCTGATTAAGCGGATGCACGCCGCAGGAGAAAGCTACGTTGTCACGATTGCCCACCAGCTCACGCATGGCGCGGTAGCCCGGCAGCGTCGTAGCCACCGCAAGGCAAAACTTAACGTCGCGGGCGGCCGCTTTGGTCAGCACGTCGTCCACGTCCCGGTGCAGGGATTGATAATCAAGGCCATCAAGATGGCAGTGGGAGTCGACTAAAAACATAATGTCTCTCTTAAAGATGGGATACAGGCAGCACGGCGTCGGGTTGCAGCCAGTGCTCCTGGCTCAGGAGTAAATCGGTTAGCAGCAGTTCGCGATTAACGCCGGTCACGGTCAGCAGCTGCTCCCGGCAGGTAAAGATCGCCGCCAGGAGAGCCCGCAAACGCGCAGGCGCAATAATTCTCGCCAGCCGGGTGACCAGCGGATAGGCGTCGGCGTTACCGATCTGCGTCGCTCCCTGCTGGATTTTCATGGCGTCAAGATAGAGCGAGGCCAGCCAGTGCAGACGATCGGCAACGCTGTCATGGTTAAGCGCGGGCAGCAGAGAGAGCCAGTCGCTGCTGGTCAGGGCTGCATCCACGGCAGCGCACAGCGTCTGGCGCTGCGCCCACGCATCGGTAGAGAGCAGGGTTTGTGCCGCGCCAGGCGCACCGCCGCAGAGCCGCAGCGCCGTCAGGATCGCCTCGGGCGAGGCCTGGACCTCCCGCGACAGCCAGGCGCAGGCATAGCGCTCGTCCGGTGGCGCAAGGTGATGCAGGCGGCAGCGGCTGCGCAGAGTGGCCAGCAGGCGGGCCGGCTCACGGCAGGCGAGGAAGAACCAGGTATTGGCCGGGGGCTCCTCCAGCGTTTTAAGCAGAGCGTTGGCGGCGGCCTCGGTCAGCCGGGCCGCATCGCTGACCCACACTACCTTCGCGCCGCTCAGGCGTGCATGCTCGTAAAGCTTCTCGCTCACCTCGCGCACCGCATCAATACCCAGCGTGCTTTTGCCCTTCTCTGGCTCCAGCACATAGTAATCCGGATGGGTTCCGGCCTGCATCAGCTGACAGCCGCGACAGCGACCGCAGCTTTTATGCCCGTCGGGCTGCTGGCAGAGCAGATAGCGCGTCAAAGCATAGATTAAGGCCTCATCACCCATACCGGGCAGAGCGTGGATCAGTAGCGCATGGTGTCCGCGTCCGGCCTGGTAGCTGGCAACCAGGCTTTCAAAGTCTGGGCGTAACCATGGATACCATTTCATGCGCCCTGCTCCTGCACCCAGGCGATGACCGTCTGGCGAATGTCGCTCATCACCTCGTCGAGGGATCGCGTAGCGTCGATGGTTTTAATCCGCGAATCGGCAGCGGCAAGCTCAAGGTAACGGGCGCGGGCGCGATGGAAGAAGTCATAGGACTCCTGCTCGATGCGGTCCAGCTCGCCCCGGGCGCGGGCGCGTTTCAGGCCCACTTCCGGCTCAACGTCGAGGTAGAGCGTCAGGTCGGGACGAAAATCGCCTAATACGGTGTCGCGCAGGGTGGCCAGCATATGCGCATCAATACCGCGTCCGCCGCCCTGATAGGCCTGAGTAGAGAGATCGTGGCGATCGCCGATCACCCAGCAGCCGCGGGCCAGCGCGGGCTTGATGACCGTCTCCACCAGCTGGACGCGGGCAGCATAGAACATCAGCACTTCGGCTTTGTCGGTAATGACCTCATCGCCTACCGATTTGATATCCAGCACCAGGCTGCGCAGCTTTTCGGCAAGCTGCGTCCCGCCCGGCTCGCGGGTAAAGATCATCTCGCCCACCCCAAGCTGGGTCAGCGTCTCCACGACGGTATCGCGGGCGGTGGTCTTTCCGGCCCCTTCCAGCCCTTCGATAACGATGTATTTACTGGCCATTTTTTTCCTTAAGCACTTTCAGATAGTCCTGCACCGCGCGGTTGTGGCTGACGAGGTTGGTGGTAAAGGTATGCCCCCCCTTGCCGTCAGCAACAAAATAGAGATACGGCGTTTTAGCCGGATGCGCAGCGGCACGCAGCGATGCGTCGCTCGGGATGGCAATCGGTCCCGGCGGCAGGCCGCTAATGGTATAGGTATTATACGCCGTCGGCGTTTCCAGATCGCTACGGCTGATTTTACCGGTGTAGCTGTCGCCCATGCCGTAAATGACGGTGGGATCGGTTTGCAGGCGCATGCCGGTACGTAGACGGTTGATGAAGACCGAGGCGACCCGATCCCGCTCGCTGGCTACCGCCGTCTCTTTTTCAATAATCGAGGCCATGGTCACCAGCTGGTTTTGATCTTTATACGGCAGGCCCTCCGCCCGCCCTTCCCAGGCCTTTTTCACCGCGGCGACCATTTTATCATGGGCGCGTTTAAGCATGGTGATGTCAGTGGTATGGGCAGTGTAGAGCCAGGTATCGGGCCAGAACCACCCCTCGATCCACTCAGGGTGCTCAAACTTAAGCGCCTCTGCCACCGTGGCGTAGCTGTCATCTTTCAGGGTGTGCTGAATATAGGGCGCATCGCGAAGCTGCTTCAGGAGGTCGCTGAGACGCATCCCCTCCACCAGCCGCAGCGGGAACTGCGCCTCTTTGCCGCTCTCCAGCAGCCGCAGCATGTCGCGCACCGTCATATCCGGTGTAAAGCGATAGGTCCCGGCTTTGAAATGGGAGAGCGCTGGCTCCACGCGCAACAGCCACTGGAAGACGCGAGGACGATTAATAATCTTCTCACTATAGAGCTGGGTTCCCAACGCCTGGCGACCGGTGCCTGCTTTCAGGGTAAAGATGGTCTCTGCGTTAATGAGCAGCTTGCTCTCCGCCAGCTGGCGAACCTTCCAGTAACCTGCTCCGGCAGCAATGCCCAGCAGCACCAGCAGAAGTACAACAAAACGAAACATTTTCTTCATGACGAGATCGCACGCTCACAAAGGGGAGATAAAAAGGAATACAGCTCGCGGGATGTCCACTCCCACTCGCCGCAGGCGTTAACCGGCACGACAGGCATCAGCGCGTTACAGATCAGCACCTCATCGGCATCGGCCAGCGCCTTCGGCCGCGCGGCAACTTCCGCGAAGGTAAAGCCCGAGGCGGTCAGCCGGTCGATAATAAACTGACGCATAATGCCCTTCACGCCTGCCTGGTCAAGACAGGGCGTAAATACCCTCATGCCCTGACGCCAGAATAAATTCGCGGCACAGCATTCCGTAAGCAACCCGTCGCTGTCAAGAACCAGCGCCTCGTCGCCTGCCGTCTGCTCAAGATGAGTACGAATCAGCACCTGCTCCAGGCGGTTAAGATGCTTTACACTTGCCAGATGCGGGTTACGCCCCAGCCGGATCGGGCTGAGCGCGAGGGTGATCCCCTCCTGCTGCCAGCGGGCATAGTGGGCAGGCAGCGCTGACAGGCTCAGGATGCGCGTAGGCGTCTGGCAACCCGCGGCACTGTAACCGCGCCCGCCCGCACCCCGGGTGATCATCACCTTCAGCACGCCCGTCTGCTGACGACCTGCCAGAGCGATCATCTCCTGCTCGAGGATAGCCCAGTCGGTAAACGGGATAAATAAGCGCTCACAGGCATCGCGCAGGCGCGCAAGATGGGCCTGAAGCAGCTGGATCTCACCGGTTTGGATCCGGGCGGTGGTAAAGCAGCCGTCGCCGAACTGTACAGCCCTGTCGTTCGCCGCCAGCGTCTGCTGTTGGCAGCCATTTATCAAGAACATAGCGGCTCCTCTATCCGTGGCCGGGTAGTCTGGCAGGATGCGAAACGCAGGACAAGCGGAGAAAGCTGAATTGAAAGGGAAAACATGTTGAACGGACCGGGCAGCACAGAGGCTACCCGGTCATACGGCGTTAGATCCGTTTAAAGATCAGCGAGCCGTTAGTACCACCGAAGCCAAAGGAGTTACACAGGGTGTACTCCAGATCGCTCACCTGGCGTGCGACATGCGGAACGTAGTCCAGATCGCAACCCTCATCCGGGTTATCCAGGTTAATGGTCGGCGGGATCGCCTGATCGCGCAGGGCCAGGATGGAGTAGATAGACTCTACCGCGCCCGCTGCGCCCAGCAGGTGACCGGTCATGGATTTGGTGGAGCTGACCATAACGCGGCTTGCCGCTTCGCCAAACACGGATTTCACCGCCTGGGTTTCGGCTTTATCGCCGGCCGGTGTGGAGGTGCCGTGGGCGTTAACGTAGCCAATCTTCGCCGGATCCAGCTGGGCATCACGCAGCGCATTGGTCATCGCCAGCGCCGCACCCGCGCCGTTTTCCGGCGGCGAGGTCATGTGGTAGGCATCGCTGCTCATACCAAAGCCAACCAGTTCGGCATAGATTTTCGCGCCGCGTTTTTTGGCATGCTCGTACTCTTCCAGCATGACCATACCCGCGCCGTCGCCCAGCACAAAACCGTCACGATCTGTATCCCACGGACGGCTTGCCGCCTGCGGATTATCATTACGGGTAGAGAGCGCACGCGCTGCGCCAAAGCCGCCCACGCCAAGCGGGGTACTGGCTTTTTCAGCGCCGCCTGCCAACATGGCGTCAGCATCGCCGTAGGCGATAATACGCGCCGCATGGCCGATGTTGTGCACGCCAGAGGTACAGGCCGTAGCGATGGAGATGCTCGGGCCCTGAAGACCAAGCATAATCGTCAGATGACCGGCTACCATGTTAACAATGGTAGAGGGCACAAAGAACGGGCTGATTTTACGCGGGCCGCCGTTAACCAGCGAGGCGTGGTTCTCTTCGATCAGGCCAAGACCGCCGATACCTGAACCGATAGCGGCCCCGATACGGTGAGCGTTCTCTGGGGTGACCTCAAGGCCAGAATCCTGCATGGCCTGCCAGCCCGCAACAACTCCATATTGAATGAAGGCATCCATCTTGCGCTGCTCTTTGCGCGAGATGATGTCATCACAGTTAAAATCCTTTACTAAGCCAGCAAATTTTGTTGCATAGGCGCTAGTATCGAAATGGTCGATCAGGCTGATGCCACTCTGACCGGCAAGGAGAGCACTCCAGGTAGACTCTACGGTATTGCCGACAGGAGACAACATGCCAAGTCCGGTCACAACTACACGACGCTTAGACACGTTTGTCCTCCAGGGAGGGATAAAAAAGAGATGGGTGGGAGAAAAAGATAAAACTCAGGCGGTCGAATGACCGCCTGGAGATGTTCACTTATGCCTGGTGACCGTTGATGTAATCAATGGCAGCCTGAACAGTAGTGATCTTCTCAGCTTCTTCGTCCGGAATCTCAGTATCAAACTCTTCTTCCAGAGCCATTACCAGCTCAACGGTGTCAAGAGAATCCGCGCCCAGATCGTCAACGAAAGAAGCATTGTTAGTCACTTCTTCCTGCTTAACGCCCAGCTGCTCGCCAATAATTTTCTTAACGCGTTCTTCGATAGTGGTGCTCATACTCTTAAATTTCCTATCAAAACTCGCTTTCGCGATGGTTTTCGTAGTGTATAAAATGTTGAAAAATTTGCAACTAAATCCCGGCAGGTCCTACCACGATTTTGCGCTATTTTGAGGCCAATTGGGCTGATAACGCAAATAAAATTATTTCCATTTGATGCTTTAGGAAATAACGTGGTTAAACCATATACATTCCGCCGTTGACGTGCAGGGTTTCACCAGTGATGTAACCCGCTTCGTCAGAAGCTAAAAATGCTACCGCGCTGGCAATCTCTTTTGGATCGCCAAGACGACCCGCCGGAACCGCTGCCAGCGTACCCGCACGCTGATCTTCGGTCAGCGCACGCGTCATGTCCGTTTCAATAAAACCCGGAGCAACAACGTTTACAGTAATACCGCGGGACGCAACTTCACGCGCCAGCGACTTACTGAAACCGATCAGGCCTGCTTTCGCCGCAGCGTAGTTAGCCTGACCAGCATTTCCCATGGTACCCACCACAGAACCGATAGTGATAATGCGACCATGACGCTTCTTCATCATAGCCCGCATTACCGCTTTTGACAGGCGGAAAACAGAAGAGAGATTGGTTTCGATGATATCGTTCCACTCGTCGTCTTTCATCCGCATTAACAGGTTGTCGCGGGTAATCCCGGCATTATTGACCAGAATATCCACTTCGCCAAACTCTGCACGGACATTTTCCAGCACAGATTCAATAGATGCAGGATCGGTCACGTTTAACAGTAAACCTTTGCCGTTTGCACCTAAATAGTCGCTGATGGCCTGCGCGCCGCTTTCGCTGGTCGCGGTACCGATCACCTTCGCGCCGCGGGCAACGAGGGTTTCAGCAATTGCGCGGCCAATGCCACGGCTTGCACCGGTAACCAGTGCGATCTTTCCTTCAAAACTCATGGTTTTGGGTTCCTTGTTTATTGCTCAGCCGCCGCTGACAGTGCCGCAGGCTCGTTAATAGCCGAGGCGGTCAGGGTGTCAACAATACGCTTGGTCAGGCCAGTAAGCACTTTGCCCGGACCGACTTCATACAGGTGCGTAACGCCCTGAGAAGCGATAAATTCAACGCTTTTAGTCCACTGTACCGGACTGTAGAGCTGGCGGACCAGCGCATCACGGATAGCTTCCGGCGAGGTTTCGCACTTCACGTCAACGTTGTTTACCACCGGAATAGCCGGCGCGTTGAAGGTGATTTTTTCCAGCTCGGCGGCCAGCTTCTCTGCTGCGGGCTTCATCAGCGCGCAGTGGGACGGCACGCTTACCGGCAGCGGCAGCGCGCGTTTAGCACCCGCTGCTTTACAGGCCGCGCCTGCACGCTCAACCGCGTCTTTATGCCCGGCAATGACCACCTGACCCGGCGAGTTATAGTTCACCGGAGAGACAACCTGGCCTTCAGCAGCCTCTTCACAGGCTTTAGCAATCGCCGCATCGTCAAGGCCGATAATCGCCGACATGCCGCCGGTGCCTTCCGGTACCGCTTCCTGCATAAATTTGCCGCGCAGCTCAACGAGGCGTACGGCATCGGCGAAATCGATCACGCCCGCGCACACCAGCGCAGAGTATTCGCCCAGGCTATGGCCTGCCATCAGCGCCGGGGTTTTACCGCCCTGCTGCTGCCAGACGCGCCACAGTGCGACGGAAGCCGTCAGCAGCGCGGGCTGGGTCTGCCACGTTTTGTTGAGCTCTTCTGCCGGGCCCTGCTGGGTCAGAGCCCACAGGTCATAGCCCAGCGCCGCAGAAGCTTCACGGAACGTCTCTTCCACCAGGGGAAACTGTGCTGCCACATCGGCCAGCATACCCACGGTCTGAGAACCCTGTCCCGGGAACACAAAAGCAAATTGCGTCATCTTATTTATCCTTAATACTAGAAACGAACCAGCGCAGAGCCCCAGGTGAAACCGCCGCCGAAGGCCTCAAGCAGCACCAGCTGGCCCGGCTTGATACGTCCGTCGCGCACGGCTTCATCCAGCGCACAAGGCACCGACGCCGCAGAGGTATTGCCGTGACGGTCAAGGGTAACGACCACTTTGTCCATCTCCATACCCAGCTTTCTCGCCGTCGCGCTGATAATGCGCAGGTTCGCCTGGTGCGGAACCAGCCAGTCCAGCTCGGCGCGATCGATATTATTCGCCGCCAGCGTCTCTTCAACGATGTGCGCCAGCTCGGTCACGGCCACTTTGAAGACTTCGTTACCCGCCATGGTCAGGTAGGTAGGGCTGTCCGGCGTGACGCGATCCAGGTTCGGCAGCGTTAACAGCTCGCCGTAGCTCCCGTCCGCGTGCAGATGGGTAGAGATGATACCCTGCTCTTCGGATGCGCTCAGCACTGCCGCGCCCGCGCCGTCACCGAAGATAATGATCGTTCCGCGATCGGTCGGATCGCAGGTACGGGCCAGCACGTCAGCGCCGATCACCAGCGCATGCTTTACCGCACCGCTTTTGACATACTGATCGGCAATGCTCAGGGCATAGGTAAAGCCTGCGCAAGCGGCAGCCACATCAAATGCCGGGCAGCCTTTGATCTCCAGCAGGCTCTGCACCTGGCAGGCCGCGCTGGGGAAAGCATGGGTCGCCGAGGTGGTGGCGACGATGATCAGACCGATCTCAGTTTTATCAATGCCCGCCATGTCGATGGCGCGCTTAGCAGCTTCGAAACCCATGGTTGCCACGGTCTCATCCGGGGCGGCAATGCGGCGCTCACGAATGCCTGTGCGGGTGACAATCCACTCGTCAGAGGTATCGACCATCTTTTCCAGATCGGCGTTGGTTCGCACTTGCTCGGGCAGGTAGCTGCCGGTACCACTAATCTTCGTATACATATACGCTCAGTCTTTTTCCGGTAACACAGATTCCAGGCGAGCGGCAATCCGTTCGGGGACGTGCCGCTGCACCGCCTGCACTGCCTGTTCAATCGCGACTGCAAACGCGCGCTGATTGGCTGCACCATGACTCTTGATCACCGTGCCGCGCAATCCTAACAGACAGGCACCATTATACTGGTCGGGGTTGAGGTGACTGAATCGCCTTGTCAGGCTTTTTTGTAACCAACGCTTTAATAAAAGCAGCCACCACGACCGTTTTTTGCCTTCGCCCTGCGATTTCAGCAACGACAGGAACATTCTGACCATGCCTTCCATCGTCTTCAACGTCACGTTGCCGGTGAAGCCGTCGCAGACCAGCACGTCCGTTTTGCCGGTGAGCAGCTCATTGGCTTCAAGATAGCCAATATAGTTGATCGATGGGATCGATTTTAGCAGCGCCGACGCATCGCGGATGCTGTCGAGGCCTTTGACCTCTTCTTCCCCGATATTGAGCAGCGCCACGCGCGGATGTTCAATACCGATGACCTCTTCAGCCATCACCGATCCCATAATGGCGAACTGCACCAGCATGGTACTGTCACAGTCAACGTTAGCGCCGAGATCCAGCACCACGGTTCTGCCCTTCTGCTGATGCGGCAGCACCGTCATCAGCGCCGGACGTTCAATACCGTCAATGGGCTTAAGCAGTAGCTTAGCCAGCCCCATCAGCGCCCCGGTATTGCCTGCGCTGACGCAGGCTTCGGCACGCCCCTCTTTGACCAGCTCAAGCGCGATACGCATAGAGCTACCCCGGCTGTTGCGCACGGCCTGGGCGGGACGGACATCACTGGCAATAACCGACTGGGCAGGAATAACCTGCAGGCGCGAGCGCTGATCAAAATCGGCTTTGGCAAGTAATGGCGTGATAGCGTCGGGATGACCGACTAACAGAAGTGTGAGTTGAGGGTTAGAATGCAGTGCCTGCAATGCTGCAGGCACTGTCACGGAAGGGCCAAAATCGCCCCCCATGACATCTAACGCCAGGGTTAGACGTGTCAAGGTATCATCGTGCCTGGTTCGGTTAACCCCCGCTTACACGGGGATTTCCTCACTAAGCTTCATCACGCTTGCGCGTGATTACTTAGTGATAACCTTGCGACCGCGGTAGAAACCGTCAGCGGTCATGTGGTGACGCAGGTGAGACTCACCAGACGTTTTGTCTACAGACAGGCTGGTGACTGCGGTCAGCGCGTCATGGGAACGACGCATGCCACGTTTGGAACGGGTTGGTTTATTTTGTTGTACGGCCATGGACCTTACTCCTCAATTACGGTAACTCCATTACTACGGAGAAACCTGTTACTTACGCTTTAAGCTGGCTAATACGGCAAATGGGTTTGGCTTCTGTGCCTCTTCAGGCAGTTCACCAAAGACCATGTCCGCGTCGGACACTTCACAGTGTTCAGAATCATGCACCGGCACTACCGGCAAGGAGAGGATAATTTCATCCTCGACCAGTGCCAGCAGGTCGATTTCACCGAATTCGTTAACCTGAATCGGTTCATACGCTTCCGGGAGTGCTTCGGCCTGCTCGTCTTTGACGATCGGGCTAAAACAATATTGCGTGTAGACCTGATGGGCAAACGTCTTGCCGCAGCGCTGACACTCGAGCGTTACCGAAACTTTTGCATCGCCGGTTAAAACCGCAAGGCGCTGGTTATCGATAGCGAACGACATGGAACATTCCACATCACTGTCTACACTGACTACGGATTCAGCGACGCGCTCGGCCTGCTCACGAGTGTATACACCCTCGTAATCAAGGCGTTTTTGAGCGGTACGAACCGGATCAAGAGTCAGGGGTAATTTTACCTTTTGCATAGGGCGCGCATATTAACTTTGTAACGTTCTGGAGTCAAAGAAAAAGGCAGTCTGTGATTGCCTTTTGCCAATTATTCGCACACATTGCGGCCTGTAGTTTAAAATGCCTGACCTCGTTATGCCATATAGGGTAGAAAAAATATGTCGAATATTATTCTTGCGTCCACGTCTTCTTACCGCCGCGCGCTGCTGGAAAAACTCGGCATTGCCTTCGAGTGCGCCGCACCGGACGTGGATGAGACCCCAGAGCCTGGCGAATCGCCGCGTCATCTGGTGCTGCGCCTGGCGCAGGCGAAGGCGCAATCGCTGGCAGAACGCTACCCTCATCACCTGATTATTGGCTCCGATCAGGTCTGCGTGCTGGACGGGGAAATCACCGGCAAGCCCCATACCGAAGAAAAAGCCTGCCAGCAGCTGATGCGTGCCCGCGGCACCATTGTGACTTTTTATACGGGGCTTGCCCTCTACAACTCGGCCTCGGGCCACCTGCAAACCGAATGCGAGCCTTTCGACGTGCATTTCCGCCACCTCAGCGAGCAAGAGATTGTGGATTACGTGCGTCGTGAAAGGCCGCTGAACTGCGCGGGAAGCTTTAAAAGTGAAGGGCTGGGCATTGCGCTGTTCGACAAGCTGGATGGCCGTGACCCCAACACGCTGGTGGGGCTGCCGCTGATTGCGCTGTGCCAGATGTTAAGACGCGAAGCGTGTAATCCACTGACGGTGTGATGTTTCCCCAGCGGCGCTTCGCTTGCATGGGCCTGCAGGTTTTGTAGGCCGGGTAAGCGCAGCGCCACCCGGCACGTAATCAGCCGCGCAGTACCTTCAGGCAGCGTTTGAGCTGCTCATCCAGCGGGGCTTCAATGCGCATAGTTTCGCCGGTTCCCGGATGGGTAAACTTCAGCGCCGCCGCGTGCAGGAAGAGCCGGTTTAACCCGGTTCCCGCCAGCTGCTTATCAAACTCGCGGTCGCCATAGCGATCGTCAAAGGCGATGGGATGCCCGGCGTGCTGGGTATGAACACGGATCTGGTGAGTACGGCCGGTAATAGGGCTACAGCGCACCAGGGTAGCAAACGCATAGCGCTCCTCAACCTTAAAGCGCGTCTCTGACGGTTTGCCTTCGCTATTCACGCGGACGATCCGCTCCCCGCTCTGCAGAATATTTTTCAGTAGCGGAGCCTGTACCGTTTTGACATGCGACTGCCACTGGCCGCGCACCAGCGCCAGGTAATCTTTTTGCATGCCTTTCTCGCGCAGCTGCTCATGCAGGGAGCGCAGCGCCGAGCGCTTCTTGGCCACCAGCAGCACGCCGGAGGTATCCCGGTCCAGACGGTGCACCAGCTCCAGGAAGCGCGCTTCCGGACGCAGGGCGCGCAGGCCTTCAATGACGCCGAAGCTCAGCCCGCTGCCGCCGTGGACAGCGGTGCCTGACGGCTTGTTCAGCAGCAGAATATGATCGTCTTCATAAAGGATGACATCCGCCAGCGCCGCTACCTTATTCAGATGCGGTGACACCGCCTCCTCTTCACGCTCGGCAACGCGCACCGGCGGGATACGCACCTCATCCCCGCCCTCCAGCTTATACTCGGGCTTCACGCGCTTCTTGTTAACCCGCACTTCGCCTTTACGCAGGATGCGGTAAATCATACTTTTCGGCACGCCCTTCAGCTGGGTGCGTAAAAAGTTATCGATGCGTTGCCCGGCGTCGTCGGCCGCGATAGCAACAATTCTTACGGATGGAGTCTCAGTTTTCATGGGGGGCGATTCTAAAAGCCTCGCCCGATTCGCGCCACTCATTTTTATGTGCTTATATTTATCTCTATCGGTGTCATGTTGACCGTCATCACGCTTTTCGCTGGGTTTTAGCACAATCCCTGGGCAAACGTGAAAAAACTGTTAGTAACCGGGTGATAAATGGCAAAAGTCATCTTGCTATAACAGATTTAGCAAGGAATAATGAGGCTGTTTTCCGCTTGAATCTTGTTAAACAAGGAAATTTGCGGAATGACCAGTTTTGCCTGTCCGATCATCCACGCAGCAATGGCGTAAGACGTATTGATCCTTCAGGCACTTAGCGGGCTGCGGGTTGCAGTCCTTACCGGTAGAGGGATCGACCCTGGAGAGTAATACCCAGGCAGTTCCCCTGATAATTGCGCTGTTTTTCCGTATGAAATACAGGCAACCGACACTCTGCGCCTCTTAAGCGTGCGATAACCGTGAGGTTGGCGACGTGAACAGACACGAGGCCATCGGTTCACCCCGGAAAGGCGTTAACTATGCCCGCAGCCTAGTCGTCAATGTAAGAATAATGAGTAAGTTACGATGAAAAGAATGTTAATTAACGCAACTCAGCAGGAAGAGTTGCGCGTCGCCCTTGTTGATGGGCAGCGCCTGTACGACCTGGATATCGAAAGCCCGGGACACGAACAGAAAAAAGCGAACATCTACAAAGGTAAAATTACCCGTATTGAACCGAGCCTTGAAGCCGCATTTGTTGACTACGGTGCTGAGCGTCACGGTTTCCTACCTCTGAAAGAGATCTCCCGCGAATACTTCCCTGCTAACTACAGTGCCCATGGCCGCCCGAACATCAAAGATGTGCTGCGCGAAGGCCAGGAGGTCATTGTCCAGATTGACAAAGAGGAGCGCGGTAATAAAGGCGCAGCCTTAACCACCTTTATCAGCCTGGCCGGTAGCTATCTGGTTCTGATGCCAAACAACCCGCGCGCGGGTGGCATCTCTCGCCGTATTGAAGGCGATGACCGTACCGAGCTGAAAGAGGCGCTGGCGAGCCTGGATATGCCGGACGGCATGGGGCTGATCGTTCGTACCGCAGGCGTAGGCAAATCTGCCGAAGCGCTGCAGTGGGACTTAAGCTTCCGCCTGAAACACTGGGAAGCGATCAAGAAAGCCGCTGAAAACCGCCCTGCTCCCTTCCTGATCCACCAGGAGAGCAACGTTATCGTTCGCGCCTTCCGCGACTATCTGCGCCAGGATATCGGTGAGATCCTCATCGACAACCCGAAAGTGATGGAGATGGCACGCCAGCATATCGCTGCGCTGGGCCGTCCTGACTTCAGCAGCAAAATCAAACTCTACACCGGTGAAATCCCGCTGTTCAGCCACTACCAGATTGAATCGCAGATCGAGTCCGCTTTCCAGCGCGAAGTGCGCCTGCCTTCTGGTGGCTCTATCGTTATCGACTCCACCGAAGCGCTGACCGCGATCGATATCAACTCCGCCCGCGCAACCCGCGGCGGCGATATCGAAGAGACGGCGTTTAATACCAACCTGGAAGCGGCAGACGAAATCGCCCGCCAGCTGCGCCTGCGCGACCTCGGCGGCCTGATCGTTATCGACTTTATCGATATGACCCCGGTTCGCCACCAGCGTGCGGTTGAAAACCGCCTGCGCGAAGCCGTGCGTCAGGATCGCGCCCGTATTCAGATCAGCCATATTTCGCGCTTCGGCCTGCTGGAGATGTCCCGCCAGCGTCTGAGCCCGTCCCTCGGCGAGTCCAGCCATCACGTCTGTCCGCGCTGTAGCGGTACCGGTACCATCCGTGACAACGAATCCCTGTCGCTCTCTATTCTGCGCCTGATTGAAGAGGAAGCGCTGAAAGAGAACACTCAGGAAGTTCACGCGATTGTTCCCGTGCCGATTGCCTCCTACCTGCTTAACGAGAAACGCGCTGCGGTAAGCGCGATCGAAGCGCGTCAGGGCGGCATTAAGTGCGTTATTGTGCCGAATGACCAGATGGAAACCCCGCACTACTCCGTACTGCGCGTGCGTAAAGGCGAAGAGACCTCGACCCTGAGCTATAAGCTGCCGAAGCTGCATGAAGAGGCGATGGCGCTGCCGTCCGAAGAGGAGTACGCCGAGCGCAAACAGCCTGAACAGCCTGCGCTGGCCACCTTCGTGATGCCTGACATTCCGCCTGCGCCTGCGCCACAGTCCGCGCCGGTTGCTGAAGAAAAAGCACAGCCAGCCGCTGCACAGCCTGCCGCTCCGGCGGAAACGGGCCTGCTGGGCCGTCTCTTTGGCGCCCTGAAGAAGGTATTCGCCAGCGAGCCTGCCAGCCAGCCGGTTGAGGTTAAAGCGGAAGAAGAAGTTAAAGAAGAGAAACCGGCCCGTTCCCAGGAGCGTCGTAAGCCGCGCCAGAACAACCGCCGTGACCGCAACGACCGCGGAGATCGTGGCGATCGTAACGAACGCCGTGACAGCCGTAGCGAAGGCGCAGAAGCGCGCGAAGGCCGTGATAACCGCGACAATCGTGATAACCGCGACAACCGTGAGCGCGACGAGAATCGCCGTGGTCGCCGTGAAAAACAGCAGCCGAACGGTGAAGTTCGCGAAGTTCGCCAGCCGCAGGCCGTTGTTGAGGACGCAGATAAGTCTAAATCCCGCGATGAGCAGCAGCAGTCCCGCCGCGAGCGCAACCGTCGTCGCAACGACGAAAAACGTCAGGCTCAGCAAGAAGTTAAAGTGCTGAACCGCGAAGAGCAGCCACTCCCGGAAGTCGAAGCGGAACAGGAAGATCGCGTTCAGGTGATGCCGCGCCGTAAACAGCGCCAGCTGAGCCAGAAGGTTCGCTTTGAGTCTGCGCCGTCTGCCGATGCCGCTGTTGATGAGATCGCTGCCGCGACGCCGGTAACAGATGCCCAGGCATCCCATACTGAGCTGGCGAAGGTAGATCTGCCTGCGGTTGTTGAGCAGCCGGCTCAGGAGCAGGAAGAGCCCAGCGAGAATCGTGATAACGCCGGGATGCCGCGCCGTTCACGTCGTTCTCCGCGTCACCTGCGCGTCAGCGGCCAGCGCCGTCGTCGCTACCGTGACGAGCGCTACCCGACCCAGTCCCCGATGCCGCTGACCGTAGCCTGTGCATCGCCGGAGATGGCGTCAGGTAAAGTGTGGATCCGCTACCCGGTCGCGCAGAACGTTGAGCCGGTACAGGATGAGACCACCGTTGAAACCGCACCGGAAGCTATCCAGCAGCCGATCGTTGAGCCAGTAGCAGAGCCGATTGCGGCATCTGTTAGCGCTGAACCTGCTGTAGTTGAACCGACAGTTGTTGAAACTGCTGTAGTTGAACCGACAGTAGTTGAACCGACAGCCGTTGAACCTACCGTTGTCGAGCCGCAAGCCGCCGTGAGCGAGCCGCAGCCTGCCGCAGTAGACACTACGCATCCTGAAGCGATTGAGACGCCGGTTGACGAGCAGCCGCAGCTGATCGCCCCGGAAGACGTGCCGGTTGCTGAGCACATCGCGGAGATCGCAGAGCCTGCTGAAGCACCAGCCGAAGTGGTTGAAGAGGTGAAAGCCGCTGAGCCTGTCGCGGAAGCGCAGCCAGAAGCTGAGGTGAAGCCAGCCGTGGAAGCGCAGCCTGTGGTTGAAGCCCAGCCTGAGCCAGAAGCGAAGCCTGCTGTCGAGCCGAAGCCGGAAGCAGACGTTAAGCCTGCTGTTGCCGCTCAACCTGTCGCCGCTAAGGCACTGCACAGCTTTGCCACCGCGCCGATGACTCGCGCGCCAGCCCCGGAATACGTTCCTGAGCCGCCGCGTCACAGCGACTGGGTTCGCCCGGCGTTTGACTTCGATGGCAAAGGTTCTGCGGGCGGCCATAGCGCTACCCATCAGGCTACCGCCCCGGCAACGCGCCCGCAGCAGCCTGAATAACGCACGCTGCGAGTAATAAGCCGACCTCCGGGTCGGCTTTTTTTATGCCCCGGAGGCGGGAAGGCGCATACCGGTAATGTCAGGAACCGCCTCGCGCATCATTTGCAAAAAGGCCCGCAGCCGGGCCGGATAGTAACGCGCCCACGGGTAAACCAGGTGCACCGGCAGCGGGGCAGGCTCCCAGTCGGGCAGCAGCCTGACCAGCCTCCCCTCACGGACATCCTCCGCCACCGCCCAGCTTGAGATGATCACCGCGCCTAATCCCTGCAGGGCCGTACTGCGCGCAACATAGAGGCTGTCGGTATAGAGCCGCGGAGCGATAGTCACCTGCTCAACCGTCCCGGCGGTATGGGTCAGGCTAATGCTGTGCTGGTAGAAAGTGCTGAGCGCCACCCACGGCAGCGCCGCCAGCTGCTGTGGCCCGGTCACCGCCGGGTAGTCAGCGAGCAGCGCAGGCGCAATCACAACGCTACGCGGCACCTCCGCCAATAGCACCGACACCGTACTCGGATCGATCTCCGCGCCGACGCGAATCGCGCAGTCGATGTTAGTGCTCAGAAAATCGACGTTTTTATCGTTTAGCATCCACTCAACCGAGAGCTGTGGATGCTGGCTAAGAAACCGGGTTAGCGGCGCAAGCAGTTGCTCCTGGCCAAAAGCGTGCGGGGCACGCACCCGCAGCGTACCGACCGGCTCATCGCCAGCGTGGCTCACCTCATCCTCCAGGGTGGACCAGGCCGATAGCAGCCGCCTGGCATGCTGGTAGCAGCGTTCGCCGTCATCGGTCAGCTTCATGGCGTGGGTCGTGCGCAGGATCAGCTTAACCCCCAGCAGCGCCTCCAGCGACTGAAGACGGCGGCTTACCGTCGCCTGGGTGGTTTCCAACAGCCTCGCGGCGGCTGACAGGGAGCCACTCTCAACGATGCGGACAAAGGTGTGCATCAGATCGACCCTGTCTATACGCTCAGTTCGCTTCATTTTATTTTTGCCTATACGTTTCGCGTATAGCTCTTTTACCATTGGACCGGCTACCGCGTCACGCCATCTTCAGCAAAAATGTCTTCACACCACCTTTGAGGACTCTATTATGAACCGTCAGGCATCACCCTTGGACGTACCGCGCTGGATTATCTTTATCCTGGCGATGGGAGCCGGATTCAGCGTTGCCGCTATCTATTATGCTCAGCCTCTGCTGCCGCTGATGGGTCGCGATCTCCATTTAACCGTTAACGGCATGGGTCTCGTGCCGACGCTGACCCAGGCAGGCTACGCGCTGGGCATTCTGTTCCTGCTGCCGCTGGGGGACCGCTACGATCGCCGTATGCTAATCCTGATAAAATGCGCCGCGCTGGCCCTCTTCCTGCTGATCTGTAGCCTGACCAGCCATCTCAATACGCTGCTGGCGGTAAGCCTGCTGCTGGGGATGGCCGCCACGATGGCGCAGGATATCGTGCCTGCCGCAGCGATACTTGCGCCAGAAGGCAAACAGGGAAAAACCGTAGGCACCGTGATGACAGGTCTGCTGCTGGGGATCCTGCTCTCCCGTACGGTAAGCGGCTTCGTGGGTGCGGCCTTTGGCTGGCGGGTGATGTACCAGCTGGCAGCGGCGAGCATCGCGTTTATTGGCGTCGTGATGTGGGCGGTGCTGCCGCGCTTTGCTACCCACTCCGACCTCCGCTATCCGGCGCTGATGCGCTCTGTAGCCCAGCTGTGGGGGCGCTACCCTGCCCTGCGCCGCGCCGCGCTGGCGCAAGGCTTTCTCTCGGTAGCCTTTAGCGCCTTCTGGTCTACCCTGGCGGTCATGCTGCTGGATCGTTTTCACCTTGGCAGCGCAGCAGCAGGTACCTTCGGGATTGCTGGCGCGGCGGGTGCGCTGGCTGCACCGCTGGCCGGGGGGCTGGCCGATCGGGTCGGGGCAGCGAAAGTCACCCAGCTGGGTGCGGCGCTGGTCACCGTCTCCTTTGCCCTGATGTTTGCCCTGCCGCTGCTCTCTACCCAGATGCAGCTGGTTGTGATTGCCATTGCGGCGGTAGGTTTCGATCTGGGACTACAGTCGAGCCTGGTTGCTCACCAGAATCTGGTTTATAGCCTTGAGCCGCAGGCGCGGGGTCGTCTCAATGCGCTGCTGTTTACCGTGGTGTTTATCGGCATGGCGGCTGGCTCTGCCCTCGGCAGTAAAATCTACACCCTGGCGGGCTGGCCTGGCGTTGTGGCCCTGGCGACGGTCTCAGGCATTATTGCCCTGGTAATCCGCCTGACAACGGGTACGCGTCGCCCAGAGGTAGCAAACGTTGGATAAAAAAAACCGCCCCGGTCAATGAGGGCGGTCTGCAAAGAGAGTGCATACCTGTCCATTTAACCGGACAGGTTTTCTTTTTATTAAGAGTTAATCTGGAACAGCGACATGCCCTGCATATCGGAAAACGCTTTATAGGATGCCTGAAGCGCTGCCTGCTGCATGGTGTAGGAGGAGATAGCCGCATTCCAGTCAACGTCAACCAGATCGCTCATCTGCTGGGTTTGACCCAGGGCGCGATCGGTGCCCAGCGCGTCAAGGTTGTCCAGCTCGTTAAGCTGCGTTCCGACTTCAGCACGTACGGCAAGCACGTTGTTAAGTGAATTGCGCAGGCCACGGTTGGTTTTATCCATTACGTCTTGCGCCTTGGTCTGGGCCGTCTCATCCCCGCTTACCGGGGTCTTCAGCGAGGCAATAGCCGAATCCAGCATGGCAAACAGGTTCGTTTCCGGGGCGGTGCCGTCTGGCTCGGGTACCGCGTTGCTGGTTACGCTGTCAAAAACCTGGGTGCCGGTGTGGGCAATCACCATTGACCGCGCGGCGTCTACCTGCTGGGTAATGGGCTGCGCGCCGCCGCCGTACTGACCGGTGGCCTGATTGAACGGTGCGCTTTCGGTTTTGTAGCCGCCAAAAATATAGCGACCGTTGCCGTCGGTGCTGTTGGCAAGGTTCATGATCTGGTCGCGAATACCTTGCAGATCGGTTGCCAGCGAGGCACGGTCGTCATCGCTCAAGGAGCCGTTGCCGCTGTTGATGACCTTGGACTGCGCGGACTGGATCGCGGTAGAGACCTGGTCCAGGATGCTGTCTTCCAGCGAGACTTTCTGCGTCGCGAAGGTGCGAGCCAGCTGATACTGGCTGTTCTGCGCCTGGGCCTGGGAGAGCACCACCGCCTGCGAGGCGGCGATAGGGTCATCAGAAGCGCGGTTGACGCGCTTGCCGGTAGACATCTGCTCCCCGTAGCCTAGCCACTTGCTCTGCGAACTGGTGACACCACGCATGTTTTGTTCATACATCATCTGAGTGCTAACGCGCATCATCAACCTCTTGCTTAGCGGATGTTCAGTAACGCATCAAACAGCGAGCTCGCCGTCTGTAAGACCTGTGCGTTTGCGAGATAATATTGCTGGTAACGCTGTAAGTTACCGTACTCTTCGTCGAGGTTAACGCCGGAGATAGACTGCTGCTGGTTGCTCAGCTGCGTCACCACGTTATCCTGGGTGGTGCTGCTGCTCTTCAGCGTGGCCGTGGTGCTGCCCACGGTGCTGACCAGCGCGGCATAGGCATCGTTGAAGCTCTTGTTGCCGCCGACGCTTTTGCTTTTTTGCAGATCCAGCAGCGCCTGGCCATTGACGTTATCGCTATCGCCGCTGGTGGCGGACGCCGCCATGGCAATTTTTGACTCGTCCTGGAAGGCCAGATCCATATTGACGATGGCATTGGCCGTCGGCTTGATAATAAAGCTGTCGTTATTGCCCGCACCGTTGGTAGCGCTAATGTTGACCTTCAGGCCGTCAAAGTTCAGGCTGCCGTCGTTAGCATCCGGCGTGGCGGTAAACGAGGTGTTGTCTGACAGGCGAGTGACCTGCCACTTCGAGCCGTCGTAAACTACCTTATAGTCGGTGGCCTGCACCTTGCTGCTGTCGCTCACCGTGGTGGTCAGCGCCGCATCGCCGGTGTTGCGTGCGTTGCTCAGCGTGGAAGGCGATCCAATGGTAAAGAAGTCGCCGCCCTTATCGCCGTTAGCGTCATAGCCTTTGGCATGCTGGGTGTTGAAGGCGTCGGCAAAGGAGAGCGCCAGCTGGCCCAGCGAGTTGCGGGTCTGGTCGAGGTTCTGGCTGCGGAAGGTCAGCAGGCCACCAAGGGAACCGCTGTTGAGCAGCTTCTCTGGGATCTCCACGTTGCCCGCGGTGGCATCAACGTAGGCCACGGTGGTACGGGACGGATCCGCGCTGGACGGCACGGCAGCCAGCTGACGCGAAGAGCTGCCCTGAACCAGGGTGTAGCCATTAGCCATGCTGATGTTATAGGTGCCGCCGTCCTGGACGCTCACTTCCACGCCAACAATCTTGTTGAGCTCGCTCACCAGCTGATCGCGCTGATCCAGCAGGTTATTTGGCGAGGAGCCTGCGCCCACGCCGGTCAGACGGGAAATCTGATCGTTAAGGTTAGCGATCTGGGTGGTGTAGTTGTTGATCTGATCCACGCTGGAGGAGATAGACAGGTTAACCTGCTTATCCTGATCGCGCAGATACTGATCGGTCACCTTGAACTGGTTTACCAGCCCGTCGGCTTTGCCCAGCAGGGTCTGGCGGGAGGCCGGATCTTCTGCGTTGCTGACCAGCGTTTGCAGGCTGGTAAAGAAGCCCTGCATGGTGGTGGCCAGGGTATTCGTCGAGCCAGAGAGCATGTCATCAATCTTAGACATCTGCTCATAGCGCGTGGTCAGGCCGCTGCTCTGGGTCTGCGCGGCGCGCAGCTGATTGGTGATGAAGGCGTCATATTCACGCTGGACGCCGGTGACGTTCACCCCGTTGCCAACCCAACCGCCTGCACCCAGCGTACTGTTTGCCTGTGCCAGCACCGTCGTCTGACGGGTATAGCCCGCGACGTTATAACTGGAGATGTTATTACTGACGGTATTCAACGCGGCCTGGGCTGCATTCAGCCCGCTCATGGCGCTGTTAATCAAGCTACTGGACATGGAGATTCCTTATACACTTTTAGACATAAGTCCTGCTAACGATTATCGGCAGCGCCAGGCTGAACTTGAGTGCTGTCAGAACAGATTTTCAATATCGTTGCTGTAGGCTTTACTCACCTTATCGCTAAGGGATTTCAGCTGCTGGATCATGCTGGTAAGCTTACGGGCATAGTTTGGATCGGTGGCGTAGCCCGCACTCTGCAGCGCCTGCGCCCCCTGCTCGGCAGTCGCCGCGGTGGTGACGGCGGCATAGCGCGGGTTGCGCGACAGCAGGCCAACGTAGTCCGACAGCGCCTCCAGATAGGAGCCGTAGACGCGGAACTTCGCCTTCACCTTCTTCGCCTCACCGTTCTCATATTCGGTGGTGGTGATCTCGGTGGTCGGCCCCTTCCAGCTGCTGCTGGCCTTGACGCCAAACAGGTTAAAGCTCGGCTCACCGTTTTCACGCTTGATCTGCCGCTGCCCCCAGCCAGACTCCAGCGCCGCCTGGGCGAGGATCAGGTGGTGCGGCACCCCGCTCTGCTCGCTGGCCAGTCGCGCCGGCAGGGAGAGCTGAGCGAGGAAATCCTTGCTATCGCCGGACAGGGCGGCATCGTTGCCCCCGCCGTCGGGCGTTTTCGGCATCGCCTTGCGCACCATCTGGGTCAGGGCCTGGTTTTGATAACTGGTCACCGTTTCCAGCGGGAACTTCATTGGCACCTGTGAAGGTGCCTCAGCAGGTTCGCTCTGACCACCGGACATCTGCTTCACCATCATCTCCGCCAGCCCCAGTCCCTTGCCAGCGGTCAACTGCTGGGCAATCTGCTGGTCATACATGCTGGTGTACATGCGGGTAGAGTCGCTGCTAAACAGGCCGTCTTTTGGCAGGGCTTCACGCATGCTTTTCAGCATCATCTGCACGAACATCCCCTCCACCTGACGGGCCACCGGGCGCAGGTTAGCCTGCGGATCCTGCCCGGCCTGGGTTTTCAGTTCATTCAGCGATTGCGCATCCCATGCCGCGCTCGCCATCATCCGGCTGTCGGTTAGCATTAGATAATTTCCAGTTTCGCGCGCAGGCAGCCTGCGCTCTGCATTGACTGAAGGATCGACATCAGATCGATCGGCGTCGCGCCCAGCGCGTTCAGCGCCCGGACAACGTTGTTCAGGTTGGCGCTGGAGCGAACGCTCTGTAGCGAACCGCCGCTCTGGCGCAGGTCGATCTGCGTCTGCGGGGTGACCACGGTCTGACCGCCGCCAAACGGCGTATCCGGCTGGCTGACGTTGGCCTGGCGGTTTACCGTCACCGAGAGGTTGCCCTGGGCCACCGCACAGCTGTCCAGCGTCACTTCGCGGTTCATCACCACCGATCCGGTACGGGAGTTGATCACGACCTTCGCATCCTGCGGCGTCACGCCAACTTCCATATTCTGGATATCAGCCAGGAAACGCACCTGCGAGCTGTTGCCGCTCGGAACGCGGATCTGGATGGTTCGCGCATCCAGCGCCGTGGCGCTGCCGTAGCCGCGAGAGCGGTTGATGGTGTCGGTGATCTGCTGCGCCAGGGTGAAATCTTCCTGGTTCAGCTGCAGATTGATGGTGTTGCCGGAGCCAAACTGGCTAGGCAGCTCACGCTCTACCACCGCGCCGCCGGTAATACGGCCGCCGTTGAGCTGGTTAACCTGCACGCTGCTACCGCCTGCCGCTGCGCCCGCACCGCCGACCAGCACGTTGCCCTGCGCCAGAGCGTAGACCTGGTTATCGACGCCTTTCAGCGGCGTCATGATCAGCGTACCGCCACGCAGGCTCTTGGCGTTACCCATCGAGGAGACCACCACGTCGATGGTCTGCCCCTGGCGGGCAAACGCCGGGAACTGGGCAGTAACCATCACCGCCGCCACGTTTTTCAACTGCATGTTGGTCCCGGCAGGGACGGTGATCCCCATCTGGGAGAGCATGTTGTTCAGGCTCTGGGTGGTAAACGGCGTCTGGGTGGTCTGGTCGCCCGTCCCATCCAGGCCGACAACCAGCCCGTAGCCAATCAGTGAGTTCTGTCGTACGCCCTGTACGCTGGTGAGGTCGCGGATGCGCTCGGCCTGGGCAATGGTTGCTACCAGTACCAGCGCGATCCCTGCCAGATATTTAAACATTGGTCACCCCGTTACATCGGCGAGAGGTTAAGGAAGAAACGCTGCAGCCAGCCCATATTCTGCGCTTCATTGATATAGCCGTTGCCGACATATTCGATGCGCGCGTCCGCCACCTGGGTGGACGGAACGGAGTTGCTGCCGCTGATGGTGCGTGGGTTCACGACACCGGAGAAGCGGATGAACTCAGTGCCCTGGTTAATGGCGATCTGTTTTTCACCCACGACGTGTAAGTTACCGTTGGCCAGAACCTGGTCAACCGTCACGGTCAGCGTTCCGCTGAAGGTGTTGCTGGCGTTGGCCCCACCCTTACCGTTAAAGCCGTTGCTGCCTGAGGCGTCGACATCCGCCCGGCCGTTGCCAAACAGGCCTTCTAAGTAGCGCGGCGCAGTACCGACGCCGAAGTTGGTTTTGCCGTCGCGGCTGGCGTTCGCCGACGAGCTTTTGCTGGCGCTGACGTTCTCTTGCAGCACGATGGTCAGCGTATCGCCTACGTTACGCGGCCTGCGATCCTCAAACAGCGGCTGATAGCCGTAGTTGATTGGCTGGGCGGTCTGAAAAATGGAGCCGTTGACAATGGGCTGCGGGCCGGGCGTGGGCTGCGCAGTAGTTGCGCCCTGCACCAGCGGCGTCGAGGGGATCCAGGCACACCCGTTGAGGGTGAGTGCCACCAAAGCCATAAGCGGATAACGAAACGCGGCGGATTTATGCATTGCTTTCATCTTCGAAATCAGGGGCCCGGCGCGGCGGTTACTGCCGCGCCGGAGCGCGCCTTAGAGTTGCGTCAGTTTTTGCAGCATCTGATCGGTAGTCGATACGGCTTTACTGTTAATTTCGTAAGCGCGCTGAACCTGGATCATATTCACCAGCTCTTCAGCCACGTTCACGTTAGAGGTTTCAACATACCCCTGGTAAAGCAGCCCTGCACCGTTCAGGCCAGGCGTCGAGTCGTTCGGCGCGCCGGAAGACTGCGTTTCGGTATAGAGGTTCTCACCAATGCTTTCCAGACCGGTATCGTTCATAAAGGTGGTCAGGTTGAGCTGCCCTACCTGTACCGGTGCGGCCTGGCCCTGCTGGGTCACGCTCACCACGCCGTCACGGCCAATGGTGATGCTCAGGGAGTTCGCCGGAATGGTAATGGCTGGCTGCACCTGGAAACCGCCGGCGGTCACCAGCTGGCCGTTCTGATCCACCTGGAACGAGCCGTCGCGGGTATAGGCCGAGGTGCCGTCCGGCAGCATCACCTGGAAGAAGCCCTGGCCTTTGATCGCCACGTCTTTACTGTTATTGGTCTGGGAGAGGTTACCCTGGCTGTGCAGGCGCTCGGTGGCCACCGGACGAACGCCGGTACCAATTTGCAGGCCTGACGGCAGCGTAGTCTGCTCGGAAGACTGCGCGCCGGGCTGGCGAACGGTCTGGTAGAGCAGATCTTCAAAGACCGCACGCTGACGCTTGAAACCGTTGGTGCTGACGTTCGCCAGGTTGTTGGCGATGACGTCCATATTGGTTTGCTGGGCGTCGAGGCCGGTCTTGGCAATCCATAAAGAGTTAATCATAGTTAGTCCTGTATTAGCTCATCGACAGCAGTGAGTTAGCACGCTGCTCATTTTCATCAACGCTGCTGATGACCTTCATCTGCATCTCAAAGCGACGCGCGCTGGCGATCATATCGGTCATCGCGGCCACCGGCTTGACGTTGCTCCCCTCCAGCACGCCCGACATCACACGGATGGTGGGGTCGGCCTGCAGGGTCGCGCCGCGGGTCGCCTGGGCGGCCTGGCTGAGACGGAACATGCCGTCATCGCCACGCACCACTTCAGTCCCGGTCGCCTTAACCAGCTTCAGCTTACCAATCGGTGATACCGTGTTCGGCGGATCGCCGGGGGTCAGCGCCGAGACGGTGCCGTCCGCCGCAATGGTGATCTCCGCCCCTTCCGGCACGGCAATCGGACCCGCATCGCCCATTACCGGGTTACCCTGGATGGTCAGCTGACCGGTCGGGCTCACCTGCATATTACCGTTGCGGGTATAGCCCTCGGTGCCGTCCGGGGTCTGCACCGCCAGCCAGCCGTCCTGTTGCAAGGCAACGTCCAGCGGGCGGGAGGTGTAGTCCATCTGGCCCTGGGTCATATCCGCGCCGGGGGTAGACGCCGCTACCAGCGTACGGGTAGGCAGCGACAGGCCCTCTACCGGCACGGCGCGCAGCGCGTTGAGTTGCGCGCGGAAGCCCGGCGTAGAGGCGTTCGCGAGGTTGCTGGCCGTAACCGCCTGCTGGTTGAGCGTCTGGCTGGCCGCGCCCATCGCGGTATATATTGCGTGATCCATGAAGCCGTCCCGTCAGGCGCTTAGCGCAGGTTAACCAGGGTGTTAAGGATCTGATCCTGGGTTTTGATGGTCTGCGCGTTTGACTGATAGTTACGCTGCGCGACGATCATGTTGACCAGCTCTTTACTCAGATCGGTGTTGGATGCTTCCAGTGCGCCGTTGGTCAGGGTACCGAAGTTACCGTTGCCTGCGGTGCCCAGCAGCGCCACGCCAGAGGACTGGGTCGCCGTCCAGACGTTGTCGCCTTCAGAGGCCAGGCCTTCGTTGTTAGCGAAGTTAGCGAGTACGATCTGGCCCAGCAGCTGGTTCTGCTCGTTAGAGTAGTTACCCACTACGGTGCCGTCGTCGTTGATCTGGTAGCTCACCAGGTCACCCGGCTTATAACCGTTCTGGTTAGTGGCCACGATGTTGTTCGCACCGGTGTTCTGCTGCATCGAGTTCAGGAAGCTCAAGCTGAAGGTCGCCGGGGTTGCGCCCGGGATCGTTGCCGTCGTCACGCTGGCGGTGCCGCCGGAGGTCAGCGCGCCGGTGTTGCTGAAGCCCAGCGTGGTGGAGAGCGTCGCAGGGCTGTTCGCCACGCTGCTGTCCTGGGTGTAGACGTTCCAGGTGTTGCTCGCCGTGCTCTTCACGAAGTAGACGTTCATGTCGTGAGAGTTACCCTGGCTATCGAAGACCGTCACCGAGCCTTTTTTGTTGTAGCTGTCGGCGTTGGTCGGATCAAAGGCCACGGTCGGCGCAGCGTCGGTGGAGTTCAGGTTGATCTGCATCGCCGCTGTATCGGTGGTTTTCGCCGCCATCAGCGTGTTGGGAATAGAGATCGCCGTCGGGTTCGCGCCCTGCTGAACAGTCGGCGGGGTGCCGGTGGCCGGGAAGCCGGTCAGCTGCAGGCCCTGCATGTTAACGATGTTGCGGTTTTCGTCCAGCTTGAACTGGCCGTTGCGGCTGTAGAATACCGACCCGTTGCTGTCCACCAGACGGAAGAAACCGTTCTGGCTGATAGCGACGTCCAGGCCGCGACCGGTGTTGGTGGTCGTGCCGTCGGTGAAGTCCTGGGTAATACCCGCTACCTTCACGCCGAGACCGACTTTAGAACCGGCAAACATATCGGCGAAGGACGCGGTGCCAGATTTAAAGCCATAGGTGGCGGAGTTGGCGATGTTGTTACCAATGACATCGAGGTTGGTGGCCGCAGCATTCAGGCCGCTGACCGCTTGTGAGAAGGCCATGACTTACTCCTGATAAGTGTAAAGGCTTATATAATCTGCCGTACTTCGTCGAGGGTGGTGGTACCGTAGGTACCCAAATCTAAGGTGTTACCGGTACTGCTTTTGGTGACGCCCTGCACCAGCGCAAACTGCAGCGGCTGAGCCACGAGCTGGGTAGAGCCGTTGCTGGCACCAATGGAAACGGTGTAGGCGCTGTCCGGTGCGGCGGTGCCGTCGGTCATCTTGCCGTCCCAGCTAAAGGTGTGAACACCCGCGCTCAGTCCGCCAATATCAATAGTGCGTACGACCAGGCCATTTTTATCGGTAATGGTGGCGGTGACTTTGTCCGCAGGCTGGGTCAGCTCAACGCCAAACGGCGTGGTGGTTTCGCTGCCTGCCAGCACGGTGGTGCCTGGGATCATCACGCCGTGGCCGATGAGGGTGCTCGCCTGCAGCGACTGGCTGTTGTCGATCTGGCCGGAGATCGCACCGAGGGTGGTATTGAGCTTCTCAATGCCGCTCACGGTATTGATCTGTGCCAGCTGGGTGGTCAGCTCGTTGTTCTCCATCGGATTGGTGGGATCCTGGTTTTTGAGCTGAGCCACCAGCAGCGTTAAGAAGCTGCTCTGCAGATCCGTTGCGCTACTGCCGGAGGTCGCGCTGGTCGCTTTCGATGTGGCGGTAGTGCTGGTGGTGTCGTTGAGATTTACAGCGATAGACATGCGACTCTCCTTTACGAACCAAGCGTGAGCGTTTTCAGCATCATGCTCTTCACGGTGTTAAGTACTTCAACGTTTGCCTGGTAGCTGCGTGAAGCGGACATGGAGTTAACCATCTCGCCGACGACGTCTACGTTGGGCATCCGCACGTAGCCTTTAGCATCGGCAAGCGGGTTGCCTGGCTCAAAGACCAGCTTTTCCGGCGCCTGGCTCTCAATGACGTTGGCAACCTTGACGCCGCCGGTGGCTGCGCCCGGGGCCGCATTCACCTGGAACACGACCTGCTTGGCACGGTAGGGCTGGCCGTCGGGGCCGGTGACGCTGTCGGCGTTCGCCAGGTTACTGGCCGCCACGTTCAGCCGCTGTGACTGGGCGGTCAGCGCCGATCCGGCGATATCAAAAATGTTCAGTAATGCCATCGATTAATTCCCCCCCTGCAGCACGCTCATCATGCCTTTGATCTGTCCACCCAGAACGCTCAGCCCGGTCTGGTATTGCAGGCTGTTATCGGCAAACTGGGTACGTTCCCGGTCCATATCGACGGTGTTACCGTCCAGCGACGGCTGATCGGGAATGCGATAGAGCAGTTCAGTAGACGGTGCGGCGATGGTCTGGGCAGGAATATGGCGGGCGGAAGTCAGTGCCAGCGATACACCGCTGGTTTCGGCCCGGCCGCGCTCCATCACTTTTTTAAGTTCGCTGGCAAAATCCATATCGCGCGCCTGATACCCCGGGGTATCGGCGTTGGCAATATTGGCAGCCAGAACTTCCTGGCGCTGCGCGCGCAGGTTTAATGCTTCTTGCTGAAATCGTAGCGCGGCATCGAGTTTATCGAGCATGTCTCCCCCGCTGATGACTATTATGCTGATGAGAAATTGACAGATGACAGCTTAAAGGGCAGAGGGCACGCCTTATCGTTGGAATAAACGCAAAATGCGTCGCTATTTATTGCGTTGATAGATTTGCACTGCGGGTAAAATCCTCTCACTTTCTCATCCAGGCAGGAGTTCGCCATGCACAGTGTGAAAAGCCTCTGCGCTGCCATGTTGCTGTTGATTAGCCCCTTTGCGGCCGCGCAGGATCTCACCGCCCAGCTGACCACCTTTTTTGCCCAGCGGCTGGCTGGCTTTAGCGACGAGGTCGCCGTCACCGTGCGCACGCCAGCTAACCTGCTGCCTGCCTGTGAACAACCGGCGCTGAGCGTCGCGGGTAGCGCGAAGCTGTGGGGCAACGTTAACGTGCTGGCCCAGTGCGCCAATGAGAAACGCTATTTGCAGGTCACGGTAGAGGCAACCGGCAACTACGTGGTGGCGGCCCAGGCCATCACCCGCGGCAGCACGCTCGCACCGGACAGCGTGACCCTTAAGCGTGGCCGTCTGGATCGGCTGCCGCCGCGCACCATGCTCGATATTAACCAGGCCCAGGATGCGGTTAGCCTGCGCGATCTCGCCCCAGGCCAGGCGATTCAGCTCTCGATGCTGCGCCAGTCGTGGCGCGTAAAAGCCGGACAGCGGGTGCAGGTGATCGCCAGCGGCGACGGCTTTAGCGTAAACGGTGAAGGCCAGGCGCTGAACAACGCCTCGGTGGCGCAAAACGCCCGCGTGCGCATGACCTCGGGGCAGGTGGTTAGCGGAACGGTAGCGCCTGATGGGAATATTCTGATTAACCTGTAATCTTTTTAAAGAATTTGCGGCACCTGCCGATAATTAAGCAATATATGATGATGGCAAGCCACAACGGCCGCGAACCCTCGATGAGGACAACACTATGAGCATTGATCGTACATCGCCTTTAAAGTCGGTTAGCACTGTCCAACCGCGCGAAACTCACGATACTCAGACCCCAAAAGCGCGTCTGGAAAAATCCGCTACCGCGAACAGTACCAGCGTCACGATTAGCAATGCGCAAACCAAGCTGACCCAGGCGGGCAGTGAAGATATTAATATGGAGCGCGTGGAAGCCCTGAAAACCGCAATCCGTAACGGCGAGCTGAAAATGGATACCGGCAAAATTGCCGACGCCCTGATTAGCGAAGCGCAGAGTTTCCTACAGAGTAAGTGAGCGTATGAGCAAACTGTCAGAAGTTCTTGATCAAATGACAGTTATCCTGAACGCGCTGAAAGGCGTGATGGATGCTGAGCAACAACATCTTTCTGCGGGCCAGATTAACGGCAGCGCGCTACAGCGTATTACCGAAGAGAAGAGTTCGTTGCTCGCCACGCTGGACTATCTTGAACAGCAGCGTCGTGCCGAACAGAATATGCAGCAGAGCGCAAATGATGATATCGCAGGCCGCTGGCTGACTATCACTAAAAAAACGCAGCACCTACGCGAGCTTAACCAGCACAACGGCTGGCTGCTGGAAGATCAGATCCAGCGCAACAGGCAGGCGCTGGAGGTGCTAAAACCGCATCAGGAGCCCGCCCTCTACGGCGCGAATGGCCAAACCTCGGTTACCCACCGCGGCGGCAAGAAAATCTCCATCTGATCTTGCACCGCACAGGCCCGGGCACCGCTGCCCAGGCCTGTTCTGTTTTACGCCGTCCGGCGAGCAAACTCCTTCACCTTAAAGCCCAGCAGCGCCAGCGTGGCGAAGTAGGCAATGCCCCCCACCGCTACCACCGCCATCAGGCGCAGCAGTCGCCAGGCCATGGCGCCCTGCGACCACTCCGGCATTATCGAGAGCACCCCCAGCAGCGCGGCGGCCATTACCACAACGGCAATAATCAGACGCAGCAGAAAACGCTGCCAGCCCGGCTGCGGGGTAAAAATCTTCTGCTTGCGCAGCTGCCAGTAGAGCAGGCTGGCGTTGAGGCAGGCCGCCAGGCCAATGGACAGCGCCAGTCCGGCGTGCTTGAGCGGGCCGATAAAGGCCAGGTTCATCAGCTGGGTCATAATCAGCGTGACGATAGCGATCTTGACCGGCGTTTTGATGTCCTGTCGCGAGTAGAAACCCGGAGCCAGCACCTTCACTACAATCAGCCCCATCAGCCCCACAGAGTAGGCTACCAGCGCCTTCTGGGTCATCAGCGCATCGGTAGCGGTGAATTTGCCGTACTGGAACAGCGAGACCGTCAGCGGTTTGGCGAGGATCCCCAGCGCCACGGCGCTCGGCAGCGCCAGCAGGAAGCAGAGGCGCAGGCCCCAGTCCATCAGGCGACAGTACTCGTCGTGGTTGCCGCTGGCGAAGCTGCGAGAGAGCGACGGCAGCAGAATCGTGCCCAGCGCCACGCCCAGCACGCCAGAGGGAAACTCCATCAGACGGTCGGCGTAGTACATCCACGACACCGAGCCGGAGACCAGAAACGAGGCGAAAATAGTGTTGATGATCAGTGAGATCTGGCTGACCGAGACGCCAAGGATCGCGGGCCCCATCTGCTTAACAACGCGAATTGACCCTGCATCACGCAGGCTGATGCGCGGCAGTACCAGCATGCCAATCTTTTTGAGGTGCGGCAGCTGATAAAAAAGTTGCAGCACGCCCCCGACGGTCACCGCCCAGGCCAGCGCCAGCACCGGCGGGTGAAACAGCGGTGCGGCAAAGAGCGCAAAGCCAATCATGCTGACGTTTAAAAGGGTGGGCGCAAAGGCCGGCACCGAGAAGCGGTTCCAGGTATTCAGGATCGCCCCCACCAGTGAGGCTAGCGAAATCAGCAGAATGTAGGGAAAAGTGATCTTCAGCAGCTGGGTGGTGAGCGCAAACTTGTCGGCGGTATCGGCAAAGCCCGGCGCGGTGACCATGATCACCCAGGGCGCGGCCAGCATCCCGGCAATGGTCACAATCGCCAGCACCAGCGTCAGCAGACCGGAGACATAGGCGACAAAGACGCGGGTCGCATCTTCCCCCTGCTTGCTCTTGTACTCGGCCAGAATAGGCACAAACGCCTGAGAGAATGCCCCCTCCGCGAAGATACGGCGCAGCAGGTTAGGAAGCTTGAACGCCACAAAGAAGGCGTCGGTTGCCAACCCTGCGCCAAACACCCGCGCCACGATGGCGTCGCGGGCAAAACCCAGCACGCGGGAAAAGAGAGTCATCGAGCTGACCGCAGCCAGCGATTTTAATAAATTCATTACCGTATTAATCCGAACCCTGCGGCAAAACGCCTGCATAGCAGGCGTTAGAAGAAGCGCTTAGTCTACCTGGATTGCGATGAAATACTACATCCAGAAACTATTACCAGATACGACAGCGAGTTATTCAACCATCGCCTCGCGCCAGAGCCTGTCGATGATGCGCTGGGCCAGCACCGCCTGCTCCCCGGAGGTTTCAGGTGCAGTCTGATTTTTCACACAGGTGATAAAGTGCCGGGCGCAACCCACGAAGCCACGCTGCTCAAGGGTGCTTTGCCAGCCGGGGATCGGACGCAGCGTAATGCCGCTACCCTGCTCTTCCCGCCACTCGCGCATATCGGTCACGTCATACAGGCCACCATCGGTCACCGCCTGCACCCACTCGCGCTGGCTGCCCGCCCGGCGATGCATGCTGGTGGTGATGTGCAGGGCCTGGTGGCTAAAGTGGTGCTCGGCGTAGATCATCGCCCCCTCGTCGTTAGTCAGCAGCGTGCCGCCGTTAAGCTGCCCTTCGCCCCCCGCCAGCCACAGGGCGGTGTCCACCACGTGGAGGTAGTCGTCCAGCAGCGTAAAGCGCAGATCGTGCGGCCCGACGCTGTCGCTCCGGTGCTTATCCATGCGCAGCGATGCCCCGCTGGCGAGGCGGGTTTTCAGGTCGCGATACAGGGGGGCAAAGCGGCGATTGAAGCCGACCATCAGGATCAGCTTTTTACGCGCAGCCAGCGCCACCAGCCGCTCGGCGTCGGCAAGGTTCTCCGCCAGCGGCTTATCAACGCAGACGTGCACGCCGGCATTTAAAAGCTCGCTGACTACCGCGTAGTGTGAGGCCGTAGAGGTGTGAACGAACACGGCATCGCACTGGGCAGCCAGCTCCGGCAGCGATCCGGCGTAGGGCATCCGCCAGCGCTGGCAAATGTCTAACGCCTTTTCCCGCGACGGCGACCAGGCCGCCTGCAGCGTCCAGTCGGTGGCGGCGCCCAGTACCGGCAGCCAGGCCTTCTGGGCAATACCACCCAGCCCCACTACGCCTATGCGTAACTGTGTCATGGTTAATCTCCCAGATGTGCCCGCAGCGAATCGAGACGCTGCTTCAGTTCGGCGACCTCGCCCTCCAGCGCCGTCACCCGCGCCGCGAGATCGTCTGGCTGTGGCTCGTCGCGCTCCGCGGAGGCGGCCTCCGGGGCCGCCTCGCCGCTAAACAGGTGCATGTAGCGGCTTTCACGTTTGCCCGGCTCGCGCGGCAGGCGAACCACAAAGGGCCCATCCTCCCGGTCGGCCAGCGCTTCTAACGTCTTTTCGACCTCCGGCACGTCGGCAAACTCATGCATTCTTGCCGCCCGCATCCGCAGCTCGCCTGGCGTCTGTGCGCCGCGCAGCAGCAGCGTGGTGACGAGCGCCGTCTCGCCGCTGCTGAGCTTGAGGTTACCAAACTCGGAATTACAAAAGCGCTGTTCGTATTTCGTGACCCGATTGCCGAAGCCGCTGACGTTGCGCAGATAGTGCCGTTTGACCAGCGTGTCGAGGAGATCCTGCACCTCGGCGTCGCTGAGAGACATAACGGGTTCACGGTTGGTTTTCTGATTGCAGGCGCTGACCACTGCATTCAGAGAGAGGGGATACTGCTCAGGCGTCGTCACCTGCTTCTCCAGCAGACAGCCAATAATCCGCGCTTCGGCGGGGCTTAACAGGATTTTCATTTTCGTCTTTCCTTAGTTGCGGCCAGCGGTCCACTCCTGGGTGGTCAGCGCCGTCAGGACGTGATCGCGCCACTCGCCGTCGATCAGCAGATAGGCTTTGGCATAGCCCTCTTTTTCAAAACCCAACCGCGCCAGCAGGCCGCCGCTGCGCTGATTGTGCGGCATGTAGTTAGCCATAATGCGGTGGATATGCTGGGTGCGCTGCATATAGCGGATCGCGGCGGTCAGCGCCTCAAACATCAGCCCCTGCCCCTGCCACTTCTGTCCGATGGAGTAGCCCAGATAGCAGGCGTGAAACGAGCCGCGCACCACGTTAGAGAAGTTAGCGACGCCAACGATCTCTTTTTCGTCGGGATCGAACAGCGCAAAGTAGAAAGCGCTTCCCTGCTTGTGAAATTCGTTAATCATGCTCAGGCGCGCCTGCCAGCCGGACGGATAGCAGTGGCTCTCATCGCGTATGGGCTCCCAGGGCTTTAAAAACTGGCGGTTTTCTGCGTAGTAGTCTGCTAAACGCCATGCATCGCGTTCATGCACTAAACGTACCACCAGCCGGTCCGTCGTCAAGCGCACTTTTGGAACGTTGTTACGATAGCCGAACATTCATCACCACTCCTGTCAAAACATCTTGTTACCCCTGCGGATAACTATACCTGCGCCAGGCCACTATTACGATAAAGAGCATCAATCAAAGCGTTGCTTTGATAAAAAAATATCGTCGCCGCAGCGGTGGGAAAATGGTCAGCAACCACGCAAAATAGCAGGGTAACTATTTTGACATTCCCAGGAGGGGAGATGTCCCGCGTATCGCAGGCCAGGCGCCTGGGTAAATATTTCCTGCTCATCGATAATATGCTGGTTGTGCTCGGTTTTTTTGTTGTCTTCCCGCTTATTTCTATTCGCTTTGTGGATCAGCTCGGTTGGGCCGCCCTGATGGTGGGGATTGCCCTCGGCCTGCGCCAGCTTATCCAGCAGGGGCTGGGGATCTTCGGCGGTGCTATCGCCGACCGCTTTGGTGCTAAGCCGATGATCGTCACCGGCATGCTGCTGCGGGCCGCCGGGTTCGCCACCATGGCGGTAGCGCAGGAGCCATGGCTGCTCTGGAGCTCGTGCATCCTCTCTGGCCTCGGCGGGACGCTGTTCGATCCACCGCGCTCGGCGCTGGTGGTCAAGCTGATCCGCCCGCACCTGCGCGGACGTTTCTTCTCGCTACTGATGATGCAGGACAGCGCCGGGGCGGTGATCGGTGCCCTGCTCGGCAGCTGGCTGCTGCAGTACGATTTCCGCCTGGTGTGCGCTACCGGCGCGGTGATCTTTGTCCTCTGTGCCGCCTTCAATGCCTGGCTGCTGCCCGCGTGGCGGCTCTCGACGGTGAAAATCCCGGTGCGGGAGGGGCTTAGCCGGGTCGTGGCCGACAAACGCTTCGTGACCTACGTTCTCACCTTAACCGGCTACTACATGCTGGCCGTACAGGTGATGCTGATGCTGCCGATCATGGTGAACGACATCGCCGGTTCGCCCGCAGCAGTGAAGTGGATGTATGCCATTGAGGCAAGTCTTTCGCTGACCCTGCTCTACCCGCTCGCCCGCTGGAGCGAAAAACGTTTTCGCCTTGAGCAGCGTTTGATGGCCGGCCTGCTGTTTATGTCCTTCAGCCTGCTGCCGATTGGCATGGTGAGTTCGCTGCAGCAGCTCTTTACATTAATTTGCACGTTCTATATCGGCTCGATTATTGCCGAACCGGCGCGGGAAACGCTGAGCGCTGAGCTGGCCGATGCCCGGGCGCGGGGCAGCTATATGGGCTTCAGCCGCCTGGGCCTCGCCTTTGGCGGATTCCTTGGCTATGCGGGGGGTGGCTGGCTGTTCGACGCCGGAAAAGCCTTCAGCCAGCCCGAGCTGCCGTGGATGATGCTGTCGGCGATTGGCCTGGTGACGCTGTTTGCGTTGTGGTGGCAGTTCAGCCCCCGTCATCCCCGGACAGGGGTGCTCGAACCGGGGGCCTGATTTGAAAGGCGCTTTTTTCTCTTCCATACTGATGGTTACGGACAACCATCACCTGGAGGGGAAACGTGAAGCTCTATATTTACGACCACTGCCCGTACTGCCTGAAAGCCCGCATGATCTTCGGCCTGAAAAATCTGCCGGTCGAACTTAACGTGTTGCTCAACGATGATGAAGCCACGCCCACCCGTATGATTGGCCAGAAGATGGCCCCAATCCTGCAAAAAGATGACAGCCGCTACATGGCCGAGAGCCTGGACATTGTGAAGTAAGTTGACCAGCTCGACGGCGAGCCGCTGCTGACCGGCGCACGCAAGCCAGCCATCGAGACATGGTTGCGCAAGGTTAATGAGTACACGAACCGCCTGCTGCTCCCGCGCTTTGCCAAAGCACCGTTTGATGAGTTTGCAACGCCCGAGGCGCGCGCTTACTTCATCAAGAAAAAAGAGGCCGCTATCGGCGACTTTAGCGAGCATCTTGCCCATACGCCGGGGCTGGTGAAAAAAATCAGCGATGATCTGCGCGATCTGGATAAGCATATTGTCCAGCCCAACGCGGTTAACGGTGAACTCTCTGAGGATGATATCCACCTCTTCCCGCTGCTGCGTAACCTGACGATTGTGCCCGGTATTGTCTGGCCAACCCGCGTCGCCGACTATCGCGACAATATGGCCAAGCAGACGCAAATTAACCTCCTCTCCTCTATCGCAATTTAACCTCTGGTTCGGCGGAAGCGTAGGTTTCCGCCACCGCTTTCAGCCTTTTCTGCTGTTACGCCTCCCGCTGGTGCGCCAGGCTGCTTTATGTCACGATGGCATAAATGGATGGCTTTTGAGGGATCCCATGAAGAAGATTTTATTTGCCGCAGCCCTTGTTGCAGGCGGCCTGCTGGCAGGCTGTAACCAGCTCACCCAGTACACCGTCAGCGAGCAAGAGATCAACCAGGCGCTGCAAAAGCACAACAATTTTTCCCGCGATATTGGCCTGCCGGGCGTGGCGGATGCGCATATTGTGCTAAATAACCTGGTCAGCGCTATCGGGCGTGACGATCCGGGCAAAGTTAC
Source organism: Pseudescherichia sp. L3 (assembly GCF_024656065.1). Lineage (NCBI taxonomy): Bacteria > Pseudomonadati > Pseudomonadota > Gammaproteobacteria > Enterobacterales > Enterobacteriaceae > Pseudescherichia > Pseudescherichia sp. L3. Next base: position 788,284 of record NZ_JANKYC010000001.1, on the reverse strand, counting down.
GCTCTCTGGCGACGCCGGACTGGATCTTAACTCCCTGTTTGGTAGCCAGCAGGCCACGGTTAAGCTGAAGCTCAAGGCGCTCCCGGTTTTCAATAAGGAGAAAGGAGCGATCTTTCTCCAGCAGATGGAGGTGGTTGACGCCTCGGTAATGCCGCAGAAGATGCAGCCGGTCGTACAGACCCTGATCCCCTACCTGAACCAGGCCCTGCAGAACTACTTTAACCAGCAGCCTGCCTACGTCTTAAGCGAAGACAGCAGCAAGGGCGAAGCGCTGGCGAAAAAGTATGCCAAAGGGCTGGAGATTAAAGAGGGCGAAATTGTGATCCCCTTTATTAACTGACCGATAGGCGCACCGTAATTTTTGCTCTGCGGTCAGGAAAGTGGTGCAAACGAAAACGTTTACGCCTATGCTTAGTGCCCGGCATAAAACCAGCCATTATTGACTTCACTTTAGCCGGAGCACTACCATGACAGCACAACCCCAGGTTTTAAAAATTCGCCGCCCTGACGACTGGCACGTACATCTGCGCGACGGCGATATGTTGAAGACTGTGGTGCCCTACACCAGTGAAACCTATGGCCGCGCTATCGTGATGCCAAACCTGGCACCGCCGGTGACCACCGTCGAAGCCGCCATCGCCTACCGCCAGCGTATTCTTGCCGCCGTCCCTGCCGGACACGACTTTACCCCGCTGATGACCTGCTACCTTACCGACTCGCTGGATCCCAACGAGGTCGAGCGCGGCTTTCGCGAAGGGGTCTTTACTGCAGCCAAGCTCTATCCGGCCAATGCCACAACGAACTCCAGCCATGGGGTGACCAGCATTGACGCTATCATGCCGCTGCTGGAGCGGATGCAGATGCTGGGTATGCCGCTGCTGGTGCACGGCGAAGTGACCCACGCCGAGATTGACATCTTCGATCGCGAGGCGCGCTTTATTGAAACGGTGATGGAGCCGCTGCGCCAGCGCCTGCCTGCGCTGAAGGTGGTGTTTGAGCACATCACCACTAAAGATGCCGCCGACTATGTGCGCGAGGGCAATGAGCTGCTGGCAGCGACTATTACCCCGCAGCATCTGATGTTTAACCGTAACCATATGCTGGTGGGCGGCGTGCGCCCGCACCTTTACTGTCTGCCGATCCTCAAGCGTAACGTTCACCAGCAGGCGCTGCGTGAACTGGTCGCCAGCGGCTTCGACCGTGCTTTCCTTGGCACCGACTCCGCCCCGCATGCGCGCCTGCGTAAAGAGACCAGCTGCGGCTGTGCAGGCTGCTTCAATGCCCCGTCGGCGCTGGCCAGCTACGCCACCGTCTTTGAAGAGATGAACGCTCTGGCACATCTTGAAGCCTTCTGCTCGCTTAACGGCCCACGCTTCTACGGCCTGCCGGTCAACGAGGGTTACGTAGAGCTGGTGCGCGAAGAGGAGCAGGTGCCAGAAAGCATCGCCCTCAGTGACGATACGCTGATCCCTTTCCTGGCAGGCGAACGCGTTAACTGGCGGATCCGTCGCTAAAAAAGAGTTTGCTCCCTGTTGTAAGTTCTGCGTCTATACTGTATAAAAATACAGTACATTACTCAGGGGGCAATCATGCGTATTGAAGTGACTATCGCTAAAACAACACCCTTACCGCCGGGCGCGATTGATGCGCTGGCAAGCGAACTCTCCCGCCGTCTGCAGAGCGACTATCCCGACACCGAAGGCAAGGTGACCGTCCGCTATGCAGCTGCCAACAATCTGTCTGTTCTCGGCGGTGCCAAAGGTGATAAAGAACGCGTTAGCGAGATCCTCCAGCAAACCTGGGAGAGCGCGGACGACTGGTTTACGCAGGATTAATGGTTGTTTCCCTATTGTGCTTTTGCCGGGTCGCCCCGGCTTTTTTTCACTTTTAGGCATTATTCTGATGGTGCCGCTTATCTCTGTAATAAATAAGCCGTAATTAGCCCTTTTCTTGTTCAAAAAATTCTAAGAAAGTTCAGAAAAAATGCCCCTATTTTTTTTATTGGCGCAATCTGCTTAATTATTGATATACTTAAGTTGCTTCAAAAAACACGCATTGAACCTCAAGAGTCGTTGTCACTACACACGCATTTAGGGGGTTAAAATGGTAAAAAATAATGAAGTCATTCAAACCCATCCGCTCGTAGGGTGGGACATCAGCACCGTGGACAGTTACGATGCGCTGATGCTGCGCCTGCACTACCAGACCCCAAACCACGCCGACCGTGACGATACCGAGGTCGGACAGACTCTGTGGTTAACGACCGATGTTGCTCGTCAATTTATATCGATTCTAGAAGCCGGCATTGCCAAGATCGAATCTGGCGACTACCAGGAAAACGAGTACAGGCGGCATTAATGAATGCTCATTTTTCAACCAACAGGCACCCATAGGGTGCCTTATTTATTTGTGGCTTGTATAACGTCGGCGGGTTAATTACTCTCCTGAGCACGCGTTTTTGCCAGGAGAGCTTATGAAATACGATCTTATTATTATCGGTAGCGGTTCAGTGGGCGCGGCGGCGGGCTATTATGCTACCCGCGCGGGGCTGAAGGTGCTGATGACCGATGCCTATATGCCGCCACACCAGCAGGGTAGCCATCATGGCGATACGCGGCTTATCCGCCACGCCTACGGCGAGGGCGAAAAGTATGTCCCTCTGGTGCTCAGAGCACAGACGCTGTGGGAGCAGCTGGCAGCAGAGAGCGGCGAAGAGGTGTTTATCCGCAGCGGCGTGGTTAACCTGGGGCCCGCCAACTCTGATTTTCTACGCAACGTTGCCCAGAGCGCGCAGCAGTTTAACCTTAACGTTGAGCAACTCGACGCTGCGGCGCTGATGGCACGCTGGCCTGAATTTCGCGTGCCGGATGACTATATCGCCCTGTTTGAAGCCAACTCCGGCGTGCTGAAGAGCGAGCTGGCGATTAAAACCTGGATCCGCCTCGCCCGGGAAGCCGGCTGTGCGCAGCTGTTCAACTGTCCGGTGACGGCGATCCATCATCATGATGATGGCGTGACCATTGAGACGGCTGATGGCGAGTATCAGGGTGCGAAGCTGCTGGTCAGCGCTGGAACCTGGGTTAAGCAGCTGCTTCCCGCCCTGCCCATTCAGCCGGTACGCAAGGTGTTTGCCTGGTATCAGGCCGATGGCCGCTACAGCAGTAAAAATAACTTCCCGGCCTTTACCGGCGAGCTGGCCAACGGTGACCAGTACTATGGTTTTCCGGCAGAAGACGATGCGTTTAAGATAGGCAAGCACAACGGCGGGCAGCCGATCAGCAGCGAAGACGAGCGCCTGCCCTTTGGCCGCGTCGCTACCGACGGCTCAGAGAGCTTCCCGTTCCTTCGCCAGTGCCTTCCCGGCATCGGCGGCTGTCTGTACGGTGCCGCCTGTACCTATGATAACTCGCCGGATGAGGACTTTATCATCGATACGCTGCCAGACAGCAGTAGCACCATGGTCATCACCGGCCTCAGCGGACACGGGTTTAAGTTTGCGTCGGTACTGGGAGAGATTGTCGCTGACTTTGCCGCAGATAAAACGCCAGCGTTTGACTTAACCCCCTTTTCACTACGACGTTTCATGGCAGGATAAGCAGAAGGCCCCGCGCGGGCCTCTTCACGCTTAATTATCCCTGGAGATATAATGCGCCGGCTATTTACTTACCTTACAGAAAACGTCCGTGAACATTTGATGGCCTATATTGCCTTCTGGTCGCTGCTGGCCTTAATTGACTTTATTTATATACTCTATGCCGGATAAGTAATATTGACAAAAGTTGACATTACTTTAATAAAACCTAATTTGTGCGCAGTTTTTTTGAATGAACGTAAGCAGGCTGTTCAGCCTGCGAGCTCAGCGACACGCACCATTTCTTGCGATGTGAGACGAAATCATTGAAGGTCATAAGGCAAACCAGAGCAAAAAAACTGAAGGAAATTAAATAGCCTCTGGTTTTGTTATTTTTAAGTTGCATTAATATTTTTTGCAGGCCATTTTAAGTTAACTTTATATTTGAGTATGGTTAACTCTATGCAAATGCGTAATTCTGCTCGCCGCTATGGTGCGGTCTCTATTGCGTTACACTGGCTGGTTGCTCTTGTGGTTTACGGCATGTTTGCCCTTGGCCTGTGGATGGTTACGCTGAGCTATTATGATGGCTGGTATCATCAGGCCCCGGAGCTGCATAAAAGCATCGGCGTACTGCTGATGATGGGCCTGGTGGTTCGCCTGATCTGGCGTCATGTCTCTCCGCCGCCGAAAGCGTTAGCCTCTTACTCGCGCCTGACGCATGTCGCCGCCATTGGTGCGCACATTATTCTCTACGCCCTGCTGTTCGCCATTGTGATCAGCGGCTATCTGATCTCTACCGCTGACGGTCAACCCATTAGCGTGTTTGGCCTGTTTGAGGTCCCCGCTACCCTGGCCGACGCCGGTGCGCAGGCGGATCTTGCGGGTACCCTCCATCTGTGGCTGGCATGGAGCGTGGTGATCCTCTCCGTACTGCACGCCCTGGCCGCCCTTAAACACCATTTTATTGATAAAGACGACACCCTCAAACGTATGCTGGGTAAATCGTCCCCTGACTCTGGAGCATAAGATGAAGAAAAACCTGCTGGCATTAACCTTCGGCGCGCTGCTGTTCACCACCGGTTCCGCCGTAGCCGCTGATTACAAAATCGATACAGAGGGCCAGCACGCCTTCGTTAATTTCCGTATCCAGCACCTTGGCTACAGCTGGCTGTACGGTACCTTTAAGGACTTTAACGGGACTTTTACCTTTGACGAAAAGAATCCTGCGGCGGATAAGGTCAACGTCACTATCAATACCAACAGCGTTGATACCAACCACGCCGAGCGCGATAAGCACCTGCGCAGCGCGGACTTCCTGAACGTAGCGAAATTCCCGCAGGCAACCTTCGCCTCTACCGGGGTTAAGAAAGAGGGCGACGAGCTGGATATCACCGGCAACCTGACCCTTAACGGCGTGACCAAGCCGGTAACTCTCGAAGCGAAGCTGATTGGCCAGGGTGACGATCCGTGGGGCGGCGTACGCGCAGGCTTTGAAGCCGAAGGCAAAATCAAGCTGAAGGACTTCAATATCAATACCGATCTGGGTCCGGCAGCGCAGGAAGTGGATCTGATTATCTCCGTTGAGGGCGTGCGCCAGAAATAGCGCCGCCTCGCAGAGACCCTGCCGGGATCGCTCCCGGCAGGGTTGCAACGCTTACTCGGGGTCCGGAATGCCTAATTTGGTATTCAGACGCCCGCGGGATTTATTGAAGATCTTATTTCCGTTCTCACGCCCCGCCCGGCGACGACGCTGCTCCTCTTCCGGCAGCTCACGCTCCGTCTGGCACAGCTCGCTACAGCAGCCTTTAAACTTCTCCGCGCATGACGGGCACTGAATAAACAGCAGATGGCAGCCGTCGTTCAGGCAGTTAGTATGGCTGTCGCACGGCGTCCCGCACTGGTGGCAGTGGGCAATCACATCTTCAGAGATGCGCTCTCCCATCCGCTCGTCAAAAACAAAGTTTTTACCGATAAAGCGTACCGGCAAACCCTGCTCCCGCGCCCGGCGCGCGTACTCAATAATACCGCCTTCGATATGCCAGACCTTATTGAAGCCGTTGTGCTTCATCCACGCGCTGGCCTTCTCGCAGCGGATGCCGCCAGTGCAGTACATCACGATCTTTTTATCTTTATGCTCCTGCATCATGTCGACCGCCTTCGGCAGCTGCTCGCGGAAGGTGTCCGCCGGGATCTCCAGCGCGCGCTCGAAATGCCCCACTTCATACTCATAGTGGTTACGCATATCAATAAAGATCGCATCGGGATCGTCCAGCATGGCGTTGACCTCGGCGGCCTTCAGGTAATCACCGACGTCGCTGGCGTCAAAGGTAGGATCGTCGATACCGTCGGCCACAATGCGGTCACGTACCTTCATGCGCAACACCCAGAATGATTTACCGTCGTCATCCAGCGCGACGTTCAGACGCAGGCCGTCCAGCGCCGGATCGAAGGCGTAGAGGCACGCACGCAGGGCCTCAAACTGGCTCTCCGGGACGCTTATTTGCGCATTAATGCCTTCATGAGCCAGATAGATGCGACCAAAAACGTTCAGGGCGGTTAATGCCTTGTATAATGCATCGCGAGTGGTCTGAGGATCGATAATGGTAAAGTATTGATAGAATGAGACAGTGATGCGCGGCTCGGTTTCAGCAAGCATACGCGCCTTCAGCTCCTCATTCGAAATGCGGTTGTGTAACACTGGCATGGTGTACGTTTCCTGCAATCGGTGAATGATGAATGAAAATCGGGCAGCATCATAAAGCAATTACTGTTAATTTACATCCCCGGCGTTTACGTTACATTTGCACACCAGAACGATCAAAAAGGAGAACAGGCGTTGGAGAACAGGAAAGACCAAACGCATTTACCCCAATTTTCAGCAGCGTTGCTGCACCCTCGCTACTGGTTGACGTGGTTCGGCATAGGGATTTTATGGCTTATCGTCCAGCTTCCCTACCCGTTCCTCTATCGCCTGGGCTCGGGTCTTGGCCGGCTGGCCATGCGTTTTATGAAGCGCCGGGCGCACGTTGCTATACGCAACCTTGAGCTGTGCTTTCCTGAGATGAGCGCCAATGAGCGCCATGCGCTGGCGGTAAAGAACTTTGAGTCCACCGGTATGGGCCTGCTGGAGACCGGCATGGCCTGGTTCTGGTCAGATAAACGTCTTGCCCGCTGGATGGAGGTCATCAATTTTGAACCTGTGTACGAGCTACAGCGGCAAAAGCGCGGTATTTTGCTGATCGGCGTACACTTTTTAACCCTGGAGCTGGGCGCACGCATGTTTGGAATGCAGACGCCGGGCATTGGTGTTTATCGCCCCAACGATAATCCGGTGATCGACTGGCTGCAAACATGGGGACGCCTGCGCTCCAATAAAAGCATGCTCGATCGCAAGGATCTGAAAGGCATGGTGAAGGCGCTGAAGAACGGTGAAGTTGTCTGGTACGCGCCGGACCATGACTACGGCCCGCGTGCCAGCGTCTTTGTGCCGCTGTTCGCCGTCGATCAGGCTGCTACTACCTCAGGAACCTGGATGCTCTCGCGTCTCTCAGGCGCAGCGCTGGTTCCCTTTGTCCCACGCCGCAAAGCCGACGGCAAAGGCTACGAGCTGGTGATGCTGGATCCTGAGCTGTCCCCGCCCCTGGACGATGCTGAAACCACCGCCGCCTGGATGAACAAAGTTGTCGAGAAGTGCATTCTGATGGCCCCGGAGCAGTACATGTGGCTGCACCGCCGCTTTAAAACCCGCCCTGAAGGCGTGCCTTCACGCTACTGATTTTTAAGTCTCGTAACGCCGGATGGCGGCATAATGCCCTGTCCGGCCTACGATCTTCAGCGCCCGCCCGTGAATTATTTTCCGCAATCATTCTTGTAAAATCTCAGATTCAACTATTCTTTCCCTGAACAACATGTCAATTTCACAGGGAGAAACCAATGACCATGTACGCCACGCTGGAAGAAGCCATTGATGCTGCTCGTGAAGAGTTTTTGGCCAACAGTCCGGAGCTGGACGAAGAGACCGCCAATATTCAGCAGTTTAATATGCAGAAGTATGTGCTACAGGATGGCGAGATCATGTGGCAGGTGGAATTTTTTGCCGATGAGGGCGAAGACGGGGAGTGTCTGCCATTGCTGACCGGTGAAGCCGCGCAGAGCGTTTTCGACGGTGACTTTGATGAGATCGAGCTGCGTCAGGAGTGGCTGGAGGAGAATACCCTTCATGAGTGGGATGAGGGTGAATACCAGCTCCAACCGCCGCTGGATACCGAAGAGGGTCGCACCGCAGCGGACGAGTGGGACGAGCGTTAACTACTCGTAGGGTCCGTGATGCGCATCTATAGGCAGCAGAAGCGTGTCAAAGACCAGCGAGAAAGGGAGATCCAGCACGGTGAGGTAGCGCCATTTTGAGTCGCGCACGTCCCACTGGACGCCGGGGTAGTACTGGTTTCCATGACCCTGCCCCGGAATAGTACGACTGATAATGCTGCCGCACCCGCTAAGCAGCATCGCCATTATCACCACAGTGATTATCCGCATACCTCTCCTTATAAAAAAAATACCGGCTGATGAGCCGGTATTTATTCATTAAACATTAAGCCGTTATTTTGTCTTCAGCGCGTCGTATTCGCTAATCCATGAGGAGTAGCGCTCCGGCGAAGACCAGACCCGATAGTGCATACGTGACATTGTCACTGGATCGCTCAGCAGTACCAGACGACGGTCGCGGGTAAGCTTGTCCGGCGTCTCGTTCAGCGCCTGCTCAACGTGGCGATCGCGGGCAATCTCCAGCACCTGGCTTGCCCGGTGACGGGCGGTTGCCATGGCGGTGGCCAGCGCGTTATACGACGGGTTAAACACCGCATGCATAAAGCCATTTTCCAGCGAACGCGCACGGTTCAGCGTCAGGTACCGGTCGGTATCCACCAGCACCTGCGGCGGGGAATACTCTTCCGGGATCAGGAACAGCTTCCAGCGCTTGGTACGCAGGCCTACCGTCGCCCGGCTCGAAATGACCGAGACAAACGGAGAGAGGATCAGCGAGACAACGATCGGTGCCAGCCAGAACAGGAAGCGCAGATCCAGCCACGCCATGCCGATTGCCCAGACCAGGCCAAGCAGCATCTGCGAGCCGTGACGCATAAACGCCTCACCCCACGGGGTGGAGTCATCGTCACGCTGCGGTGAGTTCCAGACCACTTCCCAGCCGAGGAACGCGCTGACCACGAATACGGTGTGGAACAGCATACGCACCGGAGCCAGCAGCACGGAGAAGAGCACCTCCAGCAGCAGCGAGGCCGTTACGCGCAGGAATCCACCGTACTCCTTCGTGCCTTTACACCAGATAAGGATGATGCTCAGCAGCTTCGGCAGGAACAGCAGCACCATGGTCGAAGCAAACAGGGCGATCGCCAGCTCGGGACGCCACTGCGGCCAGACCGGGAACAGCTGACGCGGCTGCAGGAAGTACTGCGGCTCGGTCAGAGCGTGAACCACCTGCAGCGCCGTCGAGAGCGCAAGGAACATAAACCACAGCGGTGCAGAGAGGTAGGACATGACCCCGGTCAGGAACACCGCACGGTGTACCGGGTGCATCCCTTTCACCAGGAACAGGCGGAAGTTCATCAGGTTACCGTGACACCAGCGGCGATCGCGTTTCAGCTCATCCAGCAGGTTCGGCGGCAGCTCCTCATAGGAACCAGGCAGATCGTAGGCGATCCACACCCCCCAACCGGCGCGGCGCATCAGAGCCGCCTCTACGAAGTCGTGAGAGAGGATAGAGCCAGCAAATGAGCCCTCGCCCGGCAGCGGAGCCAGCGCACAGTGCTCAATAAACGGCTGCACGCGGATAATGGCGTTGTGCCCCCAGTAGTGCGACTCCCCAAGCTGCCAGAAGTGCAGACCGGCGGTAAACAGCGGCCCATAAACGCGGGTGGCAAACTGCTGGCAACGCGCGTAAAGGGTATCCATGCCGGACGCACGCGGCGACGACTGGATAATACCGGCGTTCGGGTTAGCCTCCATCAGACGCACCAGACCGCACAGGCAGTCGCCGGTCATCACAGAGTCCGCATCCAGCACCACCATGTAGCTATACTGGCTGCCCCAGCGGCGGCAGAAGTCATCGATGTTACCGCTTTTACGCTTCACGCGGCGGCGGCGGCGGCGATAGAAGATCTGCCCTTCGCCCTGTACCTCGGCAATCAGCTCCATCCACGCCTTTTGCTCTGCCACGCAGATATCAGGGTTGTAGCTGTCGCTGAGGATATAGACGTCGAAGTGCTCGGCGTTACCCGTTGCCTTCACTGACTCCCAGGTCGCACGCAGACCGGCGAAGACGCGATCGACGTCTTCGTTACAGATCGGCATGATCAGCGCGGTGCGGTGCTGCGGGTTAAGCGCCTCATCCCCCACCGTAGAGGCTGAAATGCTGTATTTGTCGCGGCCGATCAGCAGCTGGAGGAATCCCATCAGCGCCGTCCAGAACCCGGCCGACACCCAGCAGAAGAGCACGGCAAAGAGGATCAGGATCCCGGTTTGCAGCACGTAAGGCAGGAGCTGCATAAAGGAGACAAGCAGATCCTGGCCCATCATATCTTCCGGGGCGATCAGCGCCCAGCCCTGATACGGGAGAATGGTTTTCATATACCACGTGGCCACCACCGTCTGGGCAATAGTCAGCAGCAGCAGAATGTAACGGCGGATAGAACCCACCGCGCGCCACTTCTGCTCGTTGGCCTGTTGCTCTTTGGTCAGACGGGAGAGGTAGCGCGGCGGCACATCGCGACCGCGCAGACGGTCCCAGAAGCGGCCGATCGGGTTGGTGCGCCACGGATCGGGGAACATAGAAGAGCGCTTCGCCTCAGGCATGGCCTTCAGCTGGGTACGCCCTTCATCGTCCTTGATCAGCTGGCCTTCCGCCAGCGAATCCGGCCAGCTATGTTCAAGACGCGCCTGCACTGAACCCAGCGGGCTGTCATCGTCCCGCTCATAGCGACGATGCTCAGCATCCAGCGCTTCGTGCACGGCGCGCAGATCCGTTGTCGGCAGCGCCGCTTTCCCCTCAGCGGAAAGCGACAGCGCGTCGATATATTCAGTTGTCTTATTCATTGGCAGGTAGCTGATAGCTCCAGGTTTCACTCAGCGGCTGCTCGGCATTCACCAGCGCAGCACGCATATCGGTCGTCTTTTTCTGGTCTTTAACCTTGACGCGCAAGGTTAAACGCCATCCCTGAGTGACCGGGTTATAGCGCACAACGTTTTCAACGATTTCACCGTTATCACCGATGCTGACCTGGGCAGTAACCGGGGTATCCTGCGCCAGTTTTTTCATCTCTTCCCCGGTGAAGTCGACAACAAACGCCAGAGTACCGTCCGGCTGGCGGATCAGGTTGGACTGTTTAACATCGCCGGTAGAGCGGCGCGTCTGCGTAACCCAGGCGTTATCCGGGGCGTGCAGTTTGTCTTCATCGCGGCTAAAGGTGATGGTGTACTTGAAGTTCATCTCTTTACCGGGTTCCGGCAGCTGATCCGGCGTCCAGTAGGCCACGATGTTGTCATTGGTCTCATCGTTGGTCGGGATCTCTACCAGCTCAACTTTACCTTTGCCCCACTCGCCTTTTGGTGTCACCCAGGCGCTCGGACGCTGATCGTAGCGATCGTCGATATCTTCGAAGCGGCTAAACTCGCGACCACGCTGCAGCAGGCCAAAGCCCTGCGGGTTTTCCATGGCATAGCTGCTCACGGCCAGGTGTTTCGGGTTGTTCAGCGGACGCCAGATCCACTCGCCGTTGCCGGCATGCATCGAGAGGCCGTTGGAGTCATGCAGCTCCGGACGGAAGTTGGTCGCCGGTGACGGCTGGTTTGGCCCAAACAGGAACATACTGGTCAGCGGGGCGACGCCCAGCTTGCCGACTTTATCGCGCAGGTAGACTTTTGACTGCACGTCCACCACGGTGTCACGGCCCGGGATCACCACAAACCGGTAAGCGCCGGTTGCGCGCGGTGAATCCAGCAGTGCGTAGATAGTCAGGCGCTTGTCGGTAGGCTTCGGACGCTCAACCCAGAACTCGCGGAAGTGTGGAAACTCTTCGCCGGACGGCAGCGCGGTGTCAATGGCGAGACCACGGGCGGAGAGACCATAGACCTGGCCGGCACCGATCACGCGGAAGTAGCTCGCCCCCAGCATACTGACAATTTCATCGTTCTTGTCTTTGCTGTTGATGGGATAGAGAACCTTAAAGCCGGCAAAGCCTAAATCTTTGACCGTATCCTTGTCATGCTGGACGTTGCCAAAATTGAAATAGTCCGGGTTGTACTTGATCTTATGCACGGCCGACGCCGTCACTTCATTGACGGTCACGGGCAGGTCGAAGTACATACCCTGGTGATAGAACTCAAGCTTGAATGGGGTTTTAACGTTGTTCCAATACGCTTTGTCGTGATTGAATTGAATCTGCTGATAGTCCGCGTATTTCATGTCGCGGAAGACAGAGGGCAGGTTGCTTTTTGGGGCTTCATAGCCTTTTGCGGCTAATGACTGCGCCTGTTTTGCTACGTCATCGATGTTAAAGGCCCAACCCGATGAAGAGTACAGGGATAACAGCACCGCTGCGCCTAACCAACGCATTTTCATCACTTGTAGATTATGTTTCATAGTAACTAAGCACTTCCCCCTTTGTGTGCTTAAATCGATCCGATCTATTTTAATGGTATTTCAGGCAATCCGACAACTTAATCCCCGCTTTGTTCAGCCGCTGGCTCAGTGGATAAGCAAATGAAAGCAACACCTTGCCAATTGCGTGTTTATCCTGGAGACAGGCTGCGACGCTTAGTGTAGGGTTGCCAACGAATGTAATCATAACTGGTCTTAGGGATAAGACGATAAGTCTGATATTGCACGGAGTGATATGAGTAAACTACCCGCACAGCGCGAATACTTCCTTGATTCCATTCGCGCGTGGCTGATGCTGCTAGGCATCCCCTTTCATATCTCATTAATCTATTCAAGCCACGTCTGGCATGTGAACAGCGCTGCGCCTTCGTGGTGGCTGACCCTGTTCAATGACTTTATCCACGCCTTTCGGATGCAGGTCTTCTTTGTAATCTCGGGCTATTTCTCCTATATGCTCTATCTGCGCTATCCCATGAAGCGCTGGTGGAAAGTGCGCGTCGAGCGCGTGGGCATCCCGATGCTGACCGCTATCCCGCTCTTAACGCTGCCGCAGTTTCTGATGCTGCAGCACGTCAAGGGCAAGGCCGACAGCTGGCATACCCTCTCTGTTTACGACAAGTATAATACTTTAGTCTGGGATCTGGTTTCGCACCTCTGGTTTCTCCTGGTGCTAGTGGTGCTCACTACGCTTGGGCTGGTGCTGTTTCGCAAGCTTAAGCAGGCTGTCGCGGTTAAGCCGGACGCGCTACTCAGCCAGCTTACTCTGCCAAAGCTGACGCTAATATTTCTGCTGCTCGGCGTGCTGTATGCCGCGTTCCGCCGTACGCTGCTGGTTCTCTACCCACCTATTCTCAGCGATGGCCTGTTTAACTTTGCCGTTATGCAGACCCTGTTCTACCTGCCGTTTTTTGTGCTGGGGGCGCTCACCTTTATTACGCCTCGGCTCAAGGCGCTCTTTATCACCCCGTCGTGGGGCTGCACCCTGGGCGCGGCGCTGGCTTTCGTGGCCTATCTGCTTAACCAGCGCTATGGCAGCGGTGACGGGTGGATGTATGAAACAGAGAGTGTCATCACCATGGTGATGGGGCTGTGGATGGTCAACGTGGTCTTCTCGCTGGGGCATCGGCTGCTCAACTTCCAGTCGGCCCGCGTAACCTACTTCGTGAATGCGTCACTGTTTATCTACCTGGTGCACCATCCGCTGACGCTGCTTTTTGGCGCATGGATCACGCCGCATATTCACTCCAATACGCTGGGCTTTATCTGTGGGCTGATCTTCGTGGTGGGCTGTGCAATTGCGCTCTATGAAGTGCATTTGCGTATTCCGCTGCTGCGTTTTCTCTTCTCCGGCAAGCCTGAGGTGAACAAAGCGCAGCCCAAAGAGGTGCGAAACTAATCTTAGAGGAGCCACTCTACCGGCAGCCTGGAGGCTAATCGCACCAGCATCCGCTGCCAGAAGCGCGTTTTCGGCTCCTTCTTTAATACGTGTTCTTGACCGTCATGGGTGTCGATCCAGTTAATTCGCCCCCAGCGGTCAAGACGCAGCTCCCATGCCGCATCGCGCTGGCTCTGCTGAAAACGTTTATGGATCACCTTCGCCAGCGGCTCGCTTTCGATGACAAAACCCATTTCGGTATTGAGCATGGCCGAGCGGGGATCGAAGTTAAACGAGCCGATAAATACCTTCGCCCCATCAATGCTAAACGTTTTAGCGTGCAGGCTGGAACCGGAGTTACCCGTCAGGCCGCGATCGTGAATATGTCGGCCACCTTCCCGAGTAGGTTTTAGCTCATATAAGGCTACGCCGTGGCGCAACAGCTTTTTACGCCAGCGCGCATAGCCCGCGTGCACCACTGCCACATCGTTCGCCGCCAGCGAGTTGGTAAGGATGGCAATTTTCACCCCTTTACGCACCATCTGCAGCAGCTGCGCTACTCCCGCACGGGTCGGGACAAAATAGGCGGAGATGATATCGATCTGCTCCTGCGGCATTCCCATTACCTTTACCAGACGCTGCGGTAGCAGGGTATGCTCACGCGCCCTGCCCTGCCCCTTGCGCGGATCGTCGCTTAGCAGACGCGTTTTGGCCCACAGCATAGGCAGTGTCCCCGCCTCAAGCCGGGTGGAAAACTGGGTGGTTTCAAGCTTGGAGAGGTAGCGCCGCGCCGTCTCATCATTATACCAGGACTCGGGCACCTGAATCTTGCCGTCGATATCGTCATCTTTAATATCGAGCACTTTCTCAAGTGTGGAAACCGACTGGCAGGTCCAGTAGCGTTCAAAGTCAGCTACGACGTCGCTTACCACCGGGCCAATCGCCAGCACGTCAAGATCGGAGAAGAGCGGCTGCTCCCCCGCGCCAAAGTAGGCGTCACCAATGTTTCTGCCACCCACGATAGTCACTTCTTCATCGGCGGTGAAGCTTTTATTGTGCATGCGCCGGTTAAGGCGAGCAAAATCGGTTAGGTAGCCCAGCGATCTAAAGAGGCGAAACGAGAAGGGATTAAACAGCCGAACATCGATATTGGCATGGGCATTTAGCTTACGCAGGATATCATCCAGCCCTTGGGTATTGTTATCGTCCAGCAGCAGGCGGATTGTCACCCCTCGCCGGGCCGCCTTAAGCAGCTGGGACAGCAGCAGCCGCCCGGACATATCGTCTTCCCAGATATAGTACTGTATGTCCAGGGTACGCTCGGCCATCTCAATCAGCCGGTAGCGAGCGGCAAAGGCATCAAGACTGTCATCCAACGCCAGAATGCCGCATGCGTCGGGATGGGCCGCACGGGCGGGGGCGATAGCGCGCCCCAGCCGCGTACTAGGCGTCTGGTTCGTCACCTTGCTGGGTGAGTAGTCGCTGATAAAGCCGGGTATTTTCATCGTCATAACAGACAAAGTATACCTGACCAATCGACGGATGACGGGTTAGATAATCCGAAACCGTAGCGACAGCGATTTCCGCCGCCGCGGGCTTAGGAAAACCGTATACGCCGGTGCTGATGGCTGGGAACGCCACCGAGTGATAGCCGTTGGCCTCGGCCAGCTTCAGGCTATTACGGTAGGCATCCTCCAGCAGCCGCTGCTCATGCTCCGCGCCGCCGCGCCAGATGGGGCCTACGGTATGGATCACCGCCTTTGCCGGTAGCGCCCCGGCAAGGGTGATCACCGCATGGCCCGGCGGACACTCACCCTGCTGCTCCCGCACGGTTTTACAGGCGGCCAGCAGCGCCGGTCCGGCGGCACGGTGGATAGCGCCATCGACGCCGCCCCCGCCCATTAAGGAAGGGTTAGCCGCATTGACGATGACATCGACCTGTAACGTGGTGATGTCACCGTGAATAACCTCCATACGCGATTGCATATTTGCCTCTCTTGTCTCATCGCTTTCAACTAAGTGTATAGCAGGGTATGGCAGGTGGGAGAAATAACACGGCGCTCGGTCAGACGGCACAGCACTACAGCAGGTTGATTTTACACCGGATCTTGCTGCGTTATTGCTCAGAGGGCCACTGCTGTACGAGGTGCAGGGCATCGCCGTCGGTCACGGTAACCACGACTTTGACCGTGTCTTTGGGCGAAATATTTATGCTCAGGCGGGCAAGTTTTGTGGGCTGGTTAGCTTGCAGCGTCAGGGTCTTTCGCTGCTGGGTATTGCTCTGCCCGCTTACGCCCGCATGAACGGTGAGGATCTGGATCTGGCATACACAGGGCTGGGTGACAACGACCTGGGGGGTAATGGTATAGATATCCTGCTGCCGCTCGGTCAGGAAAGTAATCTGGCTGGCCATGGCGGCAACGAAGAGGAAGGGGTGCATAGCGACCTCCTGATAAAAAAAACAGGGCCGTAGCCCTGTTTTTTCGCACCAGATAGAATTAGTACTGGTTAGCCGTGGCGTTGTTGCCGTAGCCAACCTGACGTACTTCTACGTAAGACTGAGACGCGGTCTGGTTAACCAGCGCGCCGTTAGCGGTACCGTATTGACGTACGTCGATATCAGAGTGGCGGCTGTTCCACTGGTCGATAGTGGCGTTGTTACGAGAACCGTTCTGGGACAGGCTGATAGAGCTGTCATCAGAACCCTGGCCTACGTCTGCGGCGTTGCGTGAGCCATGCTGAGTCACGGTCAGATCGGAGTCACGAGCATCGGTCTGCAGAGCCAGAGCGGAGTTGTTGCTACCGTACTGGTAAATGCTTAATTCAGAGTTCGGGCCGCCGTAGCTGCCGCCGCCATATTGACCAACGGAACCTGCGAAAGCGCTGCCGGAAATAACGATCGCTGCCAATGCTGCCACTTTAATGAATTTCATGGTTAACTCCCATCGGATTGATATATTAGTTTCACAACGGATTTAGCGTTGAATAACGCGAATAGCCATTTGTGATTGCCTCTGCACTACAACTGCCGTTTTTTGCGTACCATACTGCGTAATATTCGCTTTGTTACCCGAACCTTTCTGAATAATCATTGCGGTATTACCGTATGCACCTTGCGTTATACTTGCGTCATTAGCACTGCCTGACTGATCGATATACGCAAAGTTATAGGCTCCTGCCTGATCAATTCTTGCCCGGTTACTCGCCCCTTCCTGGGAGATAACAGCGTGCATTTTAGATCCTTCCTGACGTAGCTGGGCGCTGTTATTGGTACCATCCTGGCCAATTATCGCAGCCTGATTGTAAGACGTTTTGCTCAATTCATTTACCGCAAAGTTATATTCTGACACAGCCAGATCATAACTTGACGCGGTGGCTATCCCAGGCGCACCCAGCATTGTTAACACCATAATCAACGTTCTGTTTTTCATGTTGTCACCTGGACCTGGACTATTTTCAGTGATGACTATTATGCTCCGCCGTTATTAACGTATTTTTACATCCGTTAACGCTGCGTTACGGAAAAGAGTATGTAACGGTAAATATTAATAATATCTCACCCGCCAGTGGTATTTTTATTTCTATGTTCACCTTAAAGTGCTAACGGTCTAAAAAAAGGATGGATAATGTATAAAACTAATTACGTCGCCTTGGTTTGGTACAGGTTTGAGCGTTATAGCAACCGAGAATGAGTTATGCCTTACTCGCATCCTCCCAAAGGTAGGCGTAAAAAATTTGTGGTTTTGCGATCATCAAAGAAATTTTTTCTTTACTCTCCTCGGCTTTGATAACAGAGGCTCATAAAAAGTTAACACATAAAAAAAGCAAAATCCGACAAAAGAAGATATATTTATAAATAAATCAAATATTTAAAATAATTTGTATGATTTTTAAATGTGATGCAAAAGTATTAGTTTGTACAACTTTTCCATGAAAATTAAACATCAAAAAAAGCACAAAATAACATTTTAAAATTTATTTTTACATTTTGTTACATGTTTAACACTTGATTTAAGATTGGTAATAGCTAGATTGAAATCAGCAGTATGTTTGAGTTTTTGTTAAATTTTGCCCATAGGGCTCACTCTTATTGATTACACACAGCAGTGCAACATCTGTCAGTACTTCTGGATGCCCAGTAATACCTGGGGAAAAAGACAGGTGTACCAACAAGCGGGGTTTATTATGTTTAATGAAGTCCAGAGTTTTCAAAGTCAATCTATTCTGTTGATTACTAAACCTTCCTTACAGGCTGCCGCGTTACTGCAGCATCTGAAGCAGTCCCTCTCTCTTTCGGGGAAAGTGCATAATATTCAGCGTTCTCTGGATGATATATCGCCCGGAAGCGTGATCCTGTTTGACATGATGGAGGCAGATAAAAAACTGATCCATTATTGGCAGGATAATTTAGGCAGGAAAAACAACGCCGTTAAGCTGCTATTGCTGAATACGCCTGACGAATACCCGTTCCGTGACATAGAAAGCTGGCCGCACATCAACGGCGTTTTCTATGTGACGGAAGATCAGTCCCGGGTGGTGGATGGCCTTCTTAGCGTACAGCGCGGCGAGTGCTACTTTTCACAAAAGCTCGCCAGCTACCTCATTACCCACTCCGGCAACTACCGTTACAACAGCTCCGAAGCCGCGCTGCTCACGCACCGGGAGAAGGAGATCCTCAATAAGCTACGCATTGGCGCCTCGAACAACGAGATCGCCCGCTCGCTGTTTATCAGCGAAAACACGGTAAAAACCCATCTTTACAATCTTTTCAAGAAGATATCCGTAAAAAATCGTACGCAGGCCGTCTCCTGGGCTAACGATAACCTCAGGCGATAACACCATGAAACGGTTCGTTGCATGGTTTGCAGCTGCAGGTCTTCTGCTGGCTGCCGGGAACCTGCGTGCTGTCGAGGTGGAAGTTCCCGGATTACTGACCGATCGAACGGTCTCTTCTGTTGGACACGATTTTTATCGTGCTTTTAGTGATAAATGGGAAAGCAGTTATACAGGGAACCTGAGTATCAATGAACGTCCCAGCGCGCGGTGGGGAAGCTGGATCACGATTACGGTTAATCAGGATGTCGTGTTTCAAACGTTTTTATTTCCCACTAAACGCGACTTTGACAGCAATGTTAATGCCGCGGTAGCGCAAACCCATGAAGCACTGGATCGCCGGCAGATCGATCAAGCTCTGCTTGGTACTGGCGATCTGGCGCGAGATGAATTCTAAAACACGATAAATTTCTTTCGGAGGCTCACATGCGTATCGCCTGTGCCGTAGTCACGCTTTTGCTTGTGTCACCGTCACTATTTGCTGCAAATATGACATTTCAGTTTCGTAACCCTAATTTTGGGGGCAACCCCAATAACGGCGCTTTTTTATTAAATAGCGCCCAGGCACAAAACTCCTATAAAGATCCGGACTATGGATCTAATTATGGAATAGAGACACCGTCGGCGTTGGATAACTTTACCCAGGCAATCCAATCACAGGTGCTGGGAGGACTACTGACCAATATCAATACTGGCAAACCGGGAAGAATGATCACCAGTGATTTTATTGTTGATATCGCTAATAACGACGGGCAGCTTCAGCTCAACGTCACGGATCGAAAAACCGGCAAAACATCCACTATAGAGGTGTCGGGTTTACAAAATGGTTCAACCGACTTTTAAAGCACAGCTATCGTTTCTACAGGAATAATAATTATGCAGCGCTTACTCACCATACTGGCTGTCTGTTTACTCAGCGGATGCTTAACGGCTCCACCGAAAGAAGCAGCGAAACCAACATTAATGCCTCGGGCTCAGAGTTATCAAGATTTAACCCATCTACCGATGCCAACCGGTAAGATATTTGTCTCTGTTTATAATATTCAGGATGAAACCGGACAGTTTAAAGCCTATCCGGCGAGTAACTTCTCTACCGCCGTCCCGCAGAGCGCCACGTCTATGCTGGTCACGGCACTGAAGGATTCGCGCTGGTTTATTCCGCTTGAGCGTCAGGGGCTACAGAACCTGCTTAACGAGCGGAAGATCATCCGTGCTGCACAGGAGAACGGTACGGTGGCGGTCAATAACCGTTTCCCACTCCAGTCTCTGACTGCGGCTAACGTAATGGTCGAAGGCTCGATTATCGGCTATGAGAGTAACGTGAAGTCCGGCGGCGTGGGCGCGCGTTACTTTGGCATCGGGGCCGACACCCAGTACCAGCTTGACCAGGTCGCCGTTAACCTGCGCGTGGTCAACGTGAGTACCGGGGAGATCCTGTCGTCGGTCAACACCAGCAAGACGATCCTCTCTTATGAGGTACAGGCCGGGGTGTTCCGCTTCATTGACTACCAGCGTCTGTTGGAAGGTGAAGTCGGCTTTACCGCGAACGAACCCGTTATGCTGTGTTTGATGTCTGCGATTGAAACTGGGGTAATCTACCTGATCAACGATGGCATCGATCGTGGGCTGTGGGATCTGCAAAACAAGGCGGAGAGCGAAGATCCGGTTCTGGTGAAATACCGCCATATGGCGACACCGCCAGAGTCATAATCGCTCCTCAGCACTATCCAGCGTGGCGGATCACTCCGCCGCGCTTTTTTTTGTGCTGGGATTTGCCGCTCTGTCGCGCCAGGCCGCCAGCCACAGACCGCTATTTTTCATGGCATAGCCAAACAGTAGCCCAACGGCCAGCGAGGGAACCACCGTTCGCCAGTCGCCCTGGGCGGCAAAGGTGGCACAGGCACCGATAAAGGTGCCGGGAACAAAGGAGAGCAGCAGATTTTTCGCCTGAATGCACATCAGGAAGGCCACGATACCAGTAAGCATATAGCTGACAATGCTCAGATGTGGGCTTAACGCACTGCCGTAAATAATTACCTGCGCCCAGGCGACGCCGCTCATTACGGTAAAAGCGGCGATCAACAGGCCCTTTACCCCACCCTGTGGACAGGCGAAATAGGCTGTACAGCCAAGGAAGCCGGCCCAGCTCAGCAGGCCCAGCGAGACGGCAACCCAGCCCCAAAGGCCGGAGAGAATGCCCGTTGTTAATGCAATTGAGAAGAGTATGTTCATGGCGCGCATCTTAGCAGAAGCGCGCCATTGAAATGAGATCGCCCGCACGTTATTTGCAAGCGATCGACACAAGTTACATTTTTCTTGTGATATACATCACATCAATCGGCGGACTCTTCCTCAAGCTCATCCCACATGGCGGCGATGGCATCGCGGGTAAGCCCTGCCATGGTGCGCCAAAACGGCGTTACCGCATGGGCTTCAACTTTGCCAAGGAAGGTGCCACACCACGGCAGCAGGTAGTCGGCAAACAGGGCCTCCAGAGCCTCACTCTCATCCTCAGCGGCATTATCTTCCAGCCAGGAGGCGGCCAGCAGCAGCGTACCAAAGTGATCGGCTGGCGCATCGGTCAGCGGCATGCCCCGGGCGGTTAAAAAGGCCCGCACCTCTGCCTCGTTTGCCCCCTCCTGCCACGCGCTGCGATACGGCGCGACGCTGCATGCCTCGCCGACAAACAGGGCCTGGTAATCCGTCACTAAGGCCGGATCGTCAACGCTTTTTTGCAGGCGGGCAAGCAGCTCATCCTGCTCCAGCGGCCAGTTTGCCGCCAGCTTACCGTCACGGATCAACGCAAAGAGTGGGACTAAAACCGGATCCTCTGGCTGGCGGTAGTAGAGTGAGCCAAGCACGCGGCAGAGGATTGAAAACTCGTTCATTATAGGTTCCGTGATAAAAATTAAAGTTCGGCAAACTCATCGATCGGCGGCATCCCGCGCGATTCAAGGAAGTTTAACAGGCGGCGCGGCGAGACGTTAAGGATCCGATCTTCCGGAAAATCAACGTCATCCAGCACCTTGCGACACTCGGTAAAATCACCCAGCGAAAAGGCGGTGTGCGAATCGGATCCCAGCGCCACCCAGCCTCCCGCATCACGCACGGCTGCGGCAATGGCGCGACAGTTCGCCTCGCTGCCCTTCCGCGAGTGAAGGAAAGAGGAGTTGTTGATCTCCAGGGCGACATTATACTTCGCTGCGGCAGCGGCAATCGCCGGAATATCAACAGGGTACTTTGGGTTGCCCGGATGACTGATAATATGCACGTTACCACTGGCCATCGTAGCGATCATCGCCTCGGTGTGGGTTGCCCGATCCTGTGGCGCGAATACCGGCTCATGAAACCCGGCAATGATCAGATCCAGCGCGGGAAGCATAGGGCCAGAGCAGTCAATCTCACCGGCGATATTTTTGATGTTGGCCTCGATACCGCGCAGGATCCCTACCCCATCCACCAGCCGCGGCCAGATACGCATATTCACAAAGTGCCAGTAGTGCGGAGCATCTGCCATATCGGGGCCGTGATCGGTGATAGCAAAAAGCTTAAGACCTTTGCTTTTGGCTATCGCAATATAGTCGTGGAGGGTGCTGTAGGCGTGGGTGCTGGCGACGGTGTGCATGTGCAGGTCAACGGGGTACATGGCGCTCTCCTCTGTTAATGACGCTCAAGGATAACAGGAATTATTACCCTTTATAATGAAAACCCGGCGCTAGTAGCCGCGGGTCCGGTCAACCTGGCCGGTTACCGGCTCGCCCTGTTCCAGCCGGGTAATCGTACGGGCAATATACTCGATCGCTTCATTGGGACGCGTGACCGCAGCGATGTGCGGGGTCATTGCCACGCGGGGATGCGCCCACAGCGGGCTGCTGGCTGGGAGCGGCTCTTGACTGAAGACGTCCAGCATGGCCCCTTTCAGCTTGCCGCTCTCCAGAGCCTGGAGGAGATCGTCTTCCACCACGTGCACGCCACGCGCCAGATTAAGCAGATAAGCGTTATCCGCCAGCTGGTTCAGCAGCGATACGTCAATGATGCCTCGAGTCTCTGAGGTATTAGGCAGGAGGTTAATCAAGACGCGGGTTCCTTGCAGGAAATCGCTCAGCTCGTTTTCGCCAGCAAAGCTTTTGACGCCAGGCCAGGATTTACGGCTACGGCTCCAGCAGCGCAGCGGAAAGCCCCATGATTGAAGGCTTTCGGCCACCTTCGCTCCCAGCACGCCCGCGCCAAGAATGCCGATGGTAAAATCTTCGCGCTGATACTCATCCAGCGCCTGCCAGCGGGCCTGCTGCTTCTGGGCTTGATAATCATCAAAGCGGCGGAACCAGTGCAGAACCTGGCTCACGGCATACTCCTGCATCTGCAATGCCATGCCGGTATCTTCGAGGCGAAACAGCGGAATGCTTTCAGGGAGCATGTCCGGGTGGGCGTTAAGCTGGCTCAGAATAGAGTCAACGCCTGCGCCGAGGGCAAACACGGCTTTCAGGCTACGGCCCTGAAGCATTTCAACTGGCGGATGCCAGACCAGGGCATAGTCTGCGGGTTCATTATCGCCCGGCTTCCACTCACGGACTCGGGCATGGGGAAGTGTCTGAGCGAGTTTATCCAGCCAAAATTGCGTATCGAAAGACGGGTGATAGAAGATGATATCCATACTGACTCCAGATGCATTCATGCGATGGTTTAGTTAAAGCGTTATCTATTGATGAGGATAACAAATTTGTTCCAGGGACAGGGATAAAGGTGGCTGATGATAAAAAAAACAGTTCCTGGATATTTAGAAAGCACGTTGCTTGAAGTTTGTCTAAACGCGCTAAATTATTGAAAAAGAGGATTGACGGTAGAGCCGGATTTCCCTACATTAGCGCCGTCCCAGCGATGCTGGGAAGACAATATGGTGAGGTGTCCGAGTGGCTGAAGGAGCACGCCTGGAAAGTGTGTATACGGCAACGTATCGGGGGTTCGAATCCCCCCCTCACCGCCATATTTGAAGAGAAGCTCGCATGCAAATGCGGGCTTTTTTTTCGCATGTAGCACCCAGCGGGGGGGATGAGAACCTCCGACCGGGGTTCGACAACGGGCAGTTGCCCGTTGGACAGACCGGGAGCGCAGCGAGTCAATCCCTCCCGATGGAGAGCCGTGATCCGCTCCTGATCCCCCGGTGGCGCTTCGCTTACCGGGGCTACGATTTGTGCCTGTCTCTTGCATTTGCTCACGGCTTAACCGAACGCACGTTAAAGCAGAAATTAAGCTTGACCGTTTTAGCACAACTCCCTATAGTAGCGCCCCGTTGCCCCCGAGAGGAAGGCAGCAAAAACAATACGGTGAGGTGTCCGAGTGGCTGAAGGAGCACGCCTGGAAAGTGTGTATACGGCAACGTATCGAGGGTTCGAACCCCTCTCTCACCGCCACATTTAGAGAAGAGCTCGCATGCAAATGCGAGCTTTTTTTTCGCCTGTCACTTTTCAATGTGTACTTGCCATGTACAGCGCATCTTCTCCTGCTGGCAAACGCATCGGTGCACTGGGATCGTTTGCAACTTGCCAGACCGCTTTTGCCACATCGATAGGCCAGGTTACCCTCGCGCTAGCATCCCGCATGTTATTAAAGATTTGCTGGCTTAGCTCTGCATAATCCGCAGGAATGTTCCCCATGATACGTTGAGCATTTTCGCCAAAACGGGTCTCTGGCGCACGTCCTGGCAGGATGAGGCCCACGCGGATATTAAACGGCTTTAGCTCAAGAGCCAGCGATTCAGTAAACGCATTCACTGCCGCCTTGCTGGCGGTATAAGCTGCGAGTAGCGGAAGCGGTTTTAGGGTAACAGCAGAGGTGATATTAACGATCAACCCTGAACGCCGCTGTCTGAATTGTGGAAGTACGGCCTGGGTCATTGCGATAGTTCCAAGCGTATTTGTTTCAAACACCTCTCTCAACGCCTGCGGGGAAACACCCTCAAGCGCGTTTAACATTCCGACGCCTGCATTGTTTACCAGAACATCTATATCGCCAGCGTCTTCAATGGCATGCTCAATGCTTTGCTGCTGGGTAACATCAAGACTTAAGAGCCGTAAACGATCGCTTTTAGGCAAGAGATCGCGCTGAGGGGTGCGCATTGTCGCAATCACATTCCAGTCGTGCTCAAGAAAATAACGTGCCGTCTCCAGACCAAAACCAGATGAACAGCCGGTGATCATAATCGTTTTCATGTTAACTCCGTTGTTGTTTACCTGTATAAACAATACCCCTGAATGGCTGGACGATATATAATCAAAAATCCGCCATTCTTTAGCAGGAGTCCGGAAATGAGCGATCCGCTCGCAGAAGTTATTGCCATGCTAAAGCTCAGATCGGTTTTGACAAAAACGGTGACGGGCGCAGGCCGTTGGCGAGTCAGTCGTTCAGACGAGGGGCTGTCATTCTATTGCGCAGTGCTGGAAGGTTCATGCCGCCTTGAGATTGAAAAGCACGAGCCGCTGACGCTTCACGCCGGTGATTTTATTTTGCTACCTGCGGCTTACCATTTTGCCCTCACCAGCCTTACTCCCCCTGCGGCACAAACCATTAACACCCCACCGATAGAGGTGGCAGACAGACACTTCAGGGTTGGCGATCCGCTCGCAGCACCTGAAATGCTGGCGCTGGTAGGCCACTGCGTATCTGATTCTTCCGATTCAGGCTTGTTGGTTTCGCTTCTGCCAGAGTTTGTTTGCGTGCGTGATGAAAAACGCCTGGCGCTGTTGATGGGGTTGCTGAAAGATGAAACGCAGGCGCAGCGTGCAGGGAAAGCGTTCATTTTGGCGCGGGTAACTGAATTGCTTTTTATTGAAGCTATTCGGTCTGGTAATGCTCTTATCACGCCCGGGCTGATACGCGGCCTGGAAGATCCCCGTATCGCTCAAGCTATTCGGCTGATACATCAGGATCCAGCCAGGCGGTGGACAGTCAAAGCGCTGGCCAACGGCTGCGCATTATCGCGATCGACGCTGTTTGAACGATTTACAGAAATGATTGGCATAACGCCGATGAGTTACCTTCTCGCCTGGCGAATGGCCCTGGCCAAACAGATGCTTTGCCATACCGGTATCACTATCGCAGCGGTAGCAGAGCGCATTGGCTATGGATCTGCCAGTGCATTCAGCGTGGCGTTTACCCGGTATGTAGGTACCTCACCGGGAAAATATGCGCAACATTGTGCAGCCAGGCCTGGTGATAACGATGCGAATCCCGAGAATTATTACCGCTAAACGACGCCCTAAAAAACAAAGCCCGGTCACCCGGGCTTTGCAATCATATTCTTAATCACGCTATTTCATCAGTAGTACGCCTGCAGTGTTCGCTGGCAGAGGGCCGAGCGCACGCAGTCATCTTTGGTAAAGCGGACAACGCCAATCATCTCATCTTCTTCAAAACGTGCCAGCGCATCGCTCAGGCCGGACTGAACGCCCGACGGCAAATCGCACTGGGTGATATCACCGTTAACAATCACGGTCACGTTCTCCCCGAGGCGTGTCAAAAACATCTTCATTTGCGCAGCGGTCACGTTCTGAGCCTCGTCAAGGATCACGACCGCATTTTCAAATGTACGTCCGCGCATATAGGCGAACGGCGCGATTTCTACCTTACCAATCTCTGGCCGCAGGCAGTATTGCATAAAGGACGCTCCCAGGCGTTTGACCAGCACGTCATAGACGGGCCGGAAGTAAGGAGCGAACTTCTCCGAGATATCTCCGGGTAAGAAGCCAAGATCTTCATCGGCTTGCAGGACCGGACGAGTGACGATAATTCTGTCCACATCCTTGTGGATCAGGGCTTCCGCCGCTTTCGCTGCGCTGATCCAAGTTTTACCGCATCCTGCTTCACCTGTAGCAAAAATGAGCTGTTTACGCTCAATTGCATCGAGGTAGTGCGCCTGAGCTTCATTCCGCGCGGCAATTGGCGAGTTATCACGGCTGTCCCGCGCCATGCCAATTGATTCAACGCCACTCATCTGCACAAGCGAGGTGACCGACTCTTCTTCACGCTGTTTATGGCTGCGCGAATCTCGTCTCAGCACACGTTTAGCTTCACGACGAGCTTTGATCACTGCTTTCTGTCTTCCCATGGATAGCACCTTGAGTTGTAGGTTTACATCACACGCGCCG
Source organism: Pseudescherichia sp. L3 (assembly GCF_024656065.1). Classification (NCBI taxonomy): domain Bacteria; kingdom Pseudomonadati; phylum Pseudomonadota; class Gammaproteobacteria; order Enterobacterales; family Enterobacteriaceae; genus Pseudescherichia; species Pseudescherichia sp. L3. Next base: position 761,687 of record NZ_JANKYC010000001.1, on the reverse strand, counting down.
CTGCCGGCACGATTATGCGCACGAACGTCTGAGGTTTGGCTTCCTTGTAAGCCATGACTTGCTGATGAAAAGACGCGGCAAACCCACCCACTGTGTCATTTGCCACGTCGGTAAATTCAAGTTTTCTGATGAGGAAAGAGGAGATTTTGGCGGTGAGACGATCGCTGTCGGTGGCGTGTTGCCCGTACCGAGCCTGACGGTTTGAATTGAGTGTTTGGCCTGAGCCGGATGCTACCATTCGCGATCTCCATAGTGAATCGTTCACTGCCGGGAACTACCGCTGTTGATATAAGTAAAACAAAAATTTTCATAAAAGCAACATTATATTTACCTAAATATAACGTGCCAGCGCGCTCATACCGAGCCAGTTTCTGACATTAATATTACAAATATATAACAGGATCGCGTTCATAGAAAAAAATGATAGTTCTCCCCTGCCCCGCAGGACAGAGGAGAGCGGGCTAGGCCTCAAGCAGTGACTGAGCCAGATAGTGCGGCGTATCCTTGACGCCCGGCAGCGCAAAGAAGTAACCCCCGCCGATCGGCTTGATGTACTCCTCCAGCGCTTCGCCGTTGAGCCGCTTCTGCACCGTCAGGAACCCCTTCTCCAGATCGTGCTGGAAGCAGACAAACAGCAGGCCCATATCCAGCTGGCCGGAGTTGGTCACCCCCAACGAGTAGCTGTAGCCGCGACGCATCATCAGATTCACCTCGGTCTCTGGCGTACGCGGGTTGGCAAGACGTATATGGCTGTCGAGAGCAATGACCTCACCCTCTGGATCGCGACTATAGTCCGGCACGTCATGCTCATGTTTCATGCCCAGCGGTGCCCCGCTGTGCTTGTCCCGGCCAAAGATAGTCTGCTGCTCCTTGAGCGGCGTGCGGTCCCAAAACTCAACGTGGAACTGGATGATGCGTACCGCCTGATAGCTGCCGCCCACCGTCCAGGCCGGTTCCTGCTGGTCGGGCGTGACCCAGACCACGCTCTGCATCAGCTTACTGTTTCCACTGTCCGGGTTGCCGGTGCCGTCTTTAAAGCCCAGCAGGTTGATCGGCGTCTCTTTGCCTTTACTGCGCGCCGCGTGATCGGAGATAAACCCTTCCCGCTTCCAGCGGATGCTAAGCAGATCCGGCGTGTACTTAATGATATCGCGCAGGGCGTGGATCACCGTATCCCCGGTGTTAGCGCAGATCTGCAAGAGCAGATCGCCATGGCACAGGGCAGCGTCCAGGGAGTCGTTGGGGAAGCGCGTCATCTTCTCCAGTTTGGCAGGACGCTGCGGGCCCAGGCCAAAACGCTCATCAAATAGCGATGACCCTACCGAGACGGTGATGGTCAGGTTATCTGGCGCAATAAAGCCGCCAAGAATACCGGAGTCCATTGGCGGTAGACGTGGGTTCGGCGTTTGTGGCGCGGGACCGCCGGTAGTTAAAAACGCAATCCGCTGGGTCAGGAGACGAAACAGCCGCTCCAGTTCAGATTTGTCGCTGGCCAGCACGTCAAACGCCACCAGCATCATTGAGGCCTGCTGCGGTGTCAGGATCCCTGCCTGATGCTCGCCATAGAACGGCTGGGTCTCCATCCGCGCATCCGGCGACAGGGTGCCCGGCGCGCTTGTCGGTTTGGCCGCGTGGGCAACCGGACAGCCGCCCGCCAGCGCCAGCGCGCCACCTAGCGCGCCCATACTTTTTAGTAAACGACGGCGTGAAGGCTCGCTCACGCCGTCTACATCATGCTCTGTCATGCTTAATCCAGTCCGAGTACGCCGCGCAGCTGGGCCAGATCTTCCGCCAGGGTGGTGATCGGTCCTTTCAGCGCCGTGCGATCGGCGTCGGTCAGTTTGTCATAGGTTTCGAAGCCATCTTTGGTGCGATATTTCGCGAGAATGGTATCGACCTTCTTAAAGTTGGCGTCTACCTTCGCCAGCAGATCGGCGTTGCCTTTCTGCAGCTGCGGACGCAGTAGATCGACAATTTTCTGTGCGCCGTCGACGTTCGCCTGGAAGTCCCACAGATCGGTGTGGCTGTAGCGATCCTCTTCACCGCTAATTTTACTGGCCGCAACCTCTTCAATCAGCCCTGCCGCACCACCCACCACTTTTGACGGCGGGAAGGCCAGCTCGCTGATGCGTTTTTGCAGCTCCAGCACGTCGCTGTTGAGCTGCTCCGCATACTGCTCCATGCCTTTAGTGGAATTATCACCAAACAGCGCTTTTTCGAGGCGGTGGAAACCGGTAAATTTCGGATCGGCGGCTTTTTGCTCGTAGTCATCTTCACGGGCATCAATGCTGCCGTCGAGGTCAGAGAAGAGCTCGGCGATAGGCTCAATACGCTCGTAGTGCTGACGCGTCGGGGCATAGAGCGCTTTCGCTTTCTCGATATCGCCCGCCTTCACCGCATCGGTAAAGGCTTTGGTCTTCGCCACCAGTCCCGTCATCTCCTGGGTCACGTAAGCTTTATACGCGGTAATAGCTCCGCCCAGGCTCAGCAGTGCGTCACCTTTAGCCGCATCCGCCGTGGAGGCACCTTTGACAATCAGCTTGCCCTTGGGATTGGTCAGCAGGCCGCAGGTCATCTCATATTCACCCGGCTGCAGGTTAGCGGTCAGCTTCTGGCTAAAGCCCGGCGCGATGTTCTCCCGCTCCTCAACCACCATGACGCCCTTCAGGATCTCCCACTCCAGCGCTTTCTGGCTGTGGTTGAGGATAATGAACTGCGTCTTGCCCGCGTTGACCGTGAGGTTCATCGGTTCACACTGTTTATCCGTTACCGTAACCTTCACCTGAGGAACATCCGCCGCCTGGGCGTTAAACGCGCAGGCGAGCAGCGCGGCAATACCAACCTGTAAAGCACTATGACGAAAATGCGTTGCCATGACCTTTCCCTTTAAAAGTATGTTGTAACTATTATTGTCACGCTGAGTAAACATCAGGAAGCCCCGGGCGACATCTGCGCCCCTGGGCGCGGCGGCAGCATAAACAGCACCAGCGCCGGAATAAGATAGGCAAACCAGACCACCACCTCACTGACGCTGGGGGCTTCCTGGTAGCCAAAAATGCCCTCCAGCAACGTGCCAAACAGCGTATGGGTGCTCAGGGTGTTGCTGAGATCGAAGGCCACCTGTTGGAAATGGTTCCACAGGCCCGCTTCGTGGAAGGCGCGGATCGCCCCCGCGGCCAGCCCGGCGGCTACCAGCAGGATAAACAGGCTGGTCCATTTGAAAAACGCGGCCATGTTAAGGCGAATACCGCCCCAGTAGATAAGGAAGCCGATGACCACCGCCGTCGCCAGCCCGGTGAGGGCCCCCACAGGAGGCCAGATACCCACATCCTGCTGAAACGCCGCCAGCAGGAAGAAGACCGACTCCAGCCCTTCCCGCGCCACAGCAAAGAAGACCATCATAATCAGTGCCCAGCCGTGATGATTGCCCTGCTTCAGGGCGTTATCAACGGCCTGCTCAAGCTGCACCTTGACGTTGCGCGACACTTTGCGCATCCAGAAAACCATCCATGTCAGGATCACCACGGCGATGACCGCGACGATGCCCTCAAACAGCTCCTGCTCTTTCTGAGGAAACTCGCCGGTGGTTTCATTGATGATGATACCGAGCGCGAGGCAGAGCGCGGCGGCGAGAAAAACGCCGATCCACATCACACCTATCCAGCGGCCGCGTTGGGTACGCTTGAGGTAGCTGGCGATGAGGCTAACGATCAGCGCCGCTTCGAGACCTTCGCGTAACATAATGAGAAATGGCACAAACATGCGGTAAACCTTTGAATGTTAATCAGCGTCAAATGATGCAAAGAAAAGTAAATTTCAATGATAGTGATTATCATTACGGCAGCAAGAAACACAAGTAATTTCTGCACGGAAGTTTCTCAGAATGTTACGCAGAACAGGCCACGCACTGGACGGTGAACCAAAGGTTGGAGAATTGTAAATAAGAAGTGAGAAAACGCACCGGAAAGCGGCTCCGGTGCGTGTATAACGGTTAGTTTGCTACGCGTGGTTCCGGCTTGGTGTGGTAGTGCGCATCCGCCTCGGCAAAGCGCGCCTGCATGCTTGCGGACGGCGCTTTGTCCAGCAGGCTGAAGAGCACAATACCGATGCTGCCGAAGATAAAGCCTGGAATGATCTCATACAGGCCCAGCAGCTCAAAGTGCTTCCAGACGATAACGGTTACCGCCCCGATGATCATCCCTGCCAGCGCGCCGTTACGGGTCATGCGCGACCACAGCACCGAGAAGAGCACCACCGGACCAAAGGCGGCACCAAAACCAGCCCAGGCATAGCTCACCAGACCCAGCACGCGGTTTTCCGGGTTAGCCGCCAGGGCAATAGCCACCAGCGCGACCACCAGCACCATGACACGTCCGACCCACACCAGCTCCGTCTGGCTTGCGTGTTTACGCAGAAACGCCTTGTAGAGATCTTCTGTGATGGCGCTGGAGCAGACCAGCAGCTGGCAGCTCAGGGTCGACATCACCGCTGCCAAAATAGCAGAGAGCAGCACGCCGGCAACCCATGGGTTAAACAGCACCTGCGCCAGTTCGATGAACACGCGCTCGGCGTTCTGGTTTACCGCCCCAGCCTGCCCTGGGTTGTTGCTGTAGTAAGCGATACCGAAGAAGCCTACGGCGACCGCACCGGCCAGGCAGAGGATCATCCAGGTCATGCTGATCCGCCGAGCGTGAACGATGGTGTGGTGGGAGTCCGCCGCCATAAAGCGCGCCAGAATATGCGGCTGGCCAAAGTAGCCCAGGCCCCAGCCCAGCAGCGAGACGATAGCCACGAAGTTCAGCCCTTTGAGCATGTCGACGTTTTCAATGCTCTTCTGCTTAATGACCATCAGCGACTCATCGAAGCCGCCCACGGAGACCATCACCATGACCGGAGTGAGGATCAGGGCGAAGATCATCAGGCTGGCCTGCACGGTGTCGGTCCAGCTTACGGCCAGGAAGCCGCCCACGAAGGTATAGATGATGGTTGCTGCCGCACCGGCCCACAGCGCCGTTTCGTAGCTCATGCCAAAGGTGCTTTCAAACAGACGCGCCCCTGCCACGATGCCAGAGGCACAGTAGATGGTGAAGAAGAGCAGGATAACCAGCGCAGAGATGATGCGCAGCACGCGGCTACGATCTTCAAAGCGGCCGGTGAAGTAGTCCGGCAGCGTCAGGGCATTGTTGTTCACCTCGGTGTGCACGCGCAGGCGGCCCGCCACCAGCTTCCAGTTGATCCAGGCCCCCAGCGTCAGGCCAATAGCGATCCAGCTTTCAGAGATACCAGAGATAAAAATTGCCCCAGGCAGGCCCATCAGCAGCCAGCCGCTCATATCGGATGCGCCCGCAGAGAGGGCAGTTACCATCGGCCCCAGGCTGCGCCCGCCGAGAATATAGTCGTCAAAGTTTTTTGTCGATCGCCAGGCGACAAAGCCAATCAAAATCATGCCAAAGATGTAAATAAGAAACGTCACCAGCATCGGTGTGCTCATTGCCATTCAAAAGTCTCCAGATCTCTTCGTCAGCAAACGTCATATCTGCTGCGCTGACCTTTTCCGGAACGGGGAAAAAGTCTCGTTGTTGTGTTGGGCGACCGTATCCTGCCGGAAGCGATTTCTAACCACAATCGATTTAACATGGCATTCACATGAATTACATCCCCGTTACGATACCATTTTCTAATAGGTTGCACTCGCTCACGCTTTGCAAGGTAACACCGTGCAAAAGTGTTAAGCACCGCATGGTTCCTGGCTTTTCAGCATGCTAGCGCTGATTATGAGAGCGGGATCTCTTTTAACAATCCATTCATTTTTCAGCTTGCTGGCCGCGTCACAATTAACATGGTTGCACAAAGTTGCAACATGGTAGATATTCCTCGCTAACGAGTTGAGTGACGATAATATTGAGGAGTAGATGCATGGGTAGCACCACGATGGGGGTTAAGCTTGATGATGCCACGCGGGAACGTATTAAGCAGGCCGCGACGCAGATCGATCGCACGCCGCACTGGCTGATTAAGCAGGCCATCTTTAACTATCTTGAGCGCGTTGAGAGCGGTGACGCGCTGCCGGAGCTACCGGGCCAGACCAACGGTACAGAGAGCGAGCCCGCCGAGGCCAACGTACCAAAAGACGAGCCGCATCAGCCCTTCCTGGAATTTGCCGAGCAGATCCTGCCTCAGTCCGTGAGCCGCGCGGCCATCACCGCCGCCTGGCGTCGTGCGGAAACCGACGCCGTCCCGATGCTGCTGGAGCAGGCGCGCCTGCCAGAGCCGGTGGGCGAGCGAGCGCAAAAGCTGGCCTACCGCCTGGCGGAAAAGCTGCGTAACCAGAAAACCGCCACCGGCCGTGCAGGGATGGTGCAGAGCCTGCTTCAGGAGTTCTCTCTCTCCTCCCAGGAGGGTGTCGCCCTGATGTGTCTGGCCGAAGCGCTGCTGCGTATTCCGGACAAGGCCACCCGTGACGCGTTGATCCGTGACAAAATCAGCAATGGCAACTGGCAGTCGCACATCGGACGCAGCCCCTCGCTGTTTGTTAACGCCGCGACCTGGGGCCTGCTGTTTACCGGCCGCCTGGTGTCTACCCATAATGAAGCCAGCCTCTCGCGCTCGCTGAACCGTATCATCGGCAAGAGCGGCGAGCCGCTGATCCGTAAAGGCGTCGACATGGCGATGCGCCTGATGGGCGAACAGTTTGTTACCGGTGAAACCATTGCCGAAGCGCTGGCGAACGCGCGCAAGCTGGAGGAGAAAGGGTTCCGCTACTCTTACGATATGCTGGGCGAGGCGGCGCTGACCGCTACGGATGCACAGGCCTATATGGTCTCCTATCAGCAGGCGATCCATGCCATTGGTAAAGCCTCCAACGGCCGCGGCATCTATGAGGGTCCGGGGATCTCCATCAAGCTGTCGGCCCTGCACCCTCGCTACAGCCGGGCGCAGTATGACCGGGTGATGAGCGAGCTCTATCCGCGCCTGAAGTCCTTAACCCTGCTGGCGCGCCAGTACGATATCGGGATCAACATCGACGCCGAAGAGGCGGACCGGCTGGAGATCTCTCTCGATCTGCTGGAAAAACTCTGCTTCGATCCGGATCTGGCGGGCTGGAACGGCATCGGCTTCGTGATCCAGGCCTATATGAAGCGCTGCCCGTTTGTCATTGACTACCTGACCGATCTCGCCTCCCGCAGCCGTCGCCGCCTGATGATCCGTCTGGTGAAAGGTGCCTACTGGGACAGCGAAATCAAACGCGCCCAGGTTGAGGGGCTTGAGGGCTACCCGGTCTATACCCGCAAGGTCTATACCGACGTCTCCTATATCGCCTGTGCGAAAAAGCTGCTCAGCGTACCGAATCTGATCTACCCGCAGTTTGCGACCCACAACGCCCACACCCTGGCCGCCATCTACCAGCTTGCCGGGGAGAACTACTATCCGGGCCAGTATGAGTTCCAGTGCCTGCACGGCATGGGCGAACCGCTCTATGAGCAGGTGGTGGGCAATATTGCCGACGGCAAGCTGAACCGCCCCTGCCGTATCTACGCTCCGGTCGGCACCCATGAGACGCTGCTGGCCTACCTGGTCCGCCGCCTGTTGGAGAACGGCGCGAATACCTCCTTTGTTAACCGCATCGCCGACACCACCCTGCCTCTTGACGAGCTGGTGGCCGATCCGGTGAGCGCCGTTGAAAAGCTGGCGGCCCAGGAGGGTCAGATTGGCCTGCCGCATCCGAAGATCCCTCTGCCGGTGGATCTCTATGGCGACGGTCGGGTGAATGCCGCCGGGCTGGATCTGGCGAACGAGCACCGTCTGGCGTCGCTCTCCTCTGCCCTACTCAACAGCGCGCTGCACACCTGGCAGGCCGGGCCGCTGCTGGAGCAACCGGTTGAGGACGGCGAGAGGGTTGCCGTGATCAACCCAGCCGAGCCGAAAGATATTGTCGGCTACGCACGGGAAGCGACCTCTGCGGAGGTGGAGCAGGCGCTGGAGAGCGCGGTAAATACCGGGCCTATCTGGTTTGCCACCCCGCCCCAGGAGCGCGCCGCTATCCTGGAACGTGCTGCCATGCTGATGGAGGATCAGACCCAGCAGCTGATCGGCATCCTGGTGCGCGAGGCGGGTAAAACCTTCAGCAACGCCATTGCCGAGGTACGCGAAGCCGTTGATTTCCTGCGCTACTACGCGGGCCAGGTGCGGGACGATTTCGACAATGAGACCCATCGCCCGCTGGGCCCGGTGGTCTGTATCAGCCCGTGGAACTTCCCGCTGGCTATCTTTACCGGACAGGTTGCAGCAGCCCTGGCGGCGGGTAACAGCGTGCTGGCGAAGCCGGCGGAGCAAACGCCGCTGATTGCTGCCCAGAGCGTAGCCCTGCTGCGGGAAGCGGGCGTTCCTGCTGGCGTGGTTCAGCTTCTGCCAGGCCGGGGCGAAACCGTTGGCGCGCAGCTGACCGCCGACAACCGCGTGCGCGGCGTGATGTTTACCGGCTCGACCGAGGTCGCGACCCTGCTGCAGCGCAGCATTGCTCCGCGCCTCGACGCGCAGGGTCGTCCCACCCCGCTGATCGCCGAAACTGGCGGTATGAATGCCATGATCGTTGACTCCTCGGCGCTGACCGAGCAGGTCGTGGTCGATGTGATGGCCTCGGCGTTTGATAGCGCGGGCCAGCGCTGCTCGGCCCTGCGTCTGCTCTGCCTGCAGGAGGATATCGCTGACCACACGCTGAAAATGCTGCGTGGTGCGATGGCAGAGAGCCGAATGGGTAACCCTGGCCGCCTGTCGACGGATATCGGTCCGGTGATCGACGCCGAAGCGAAAAATGCCATCGAGCGCCATATCCAGGCGATGCGGGCCAAAGGCCGTCCGGTGTTCCAGGCGGTGCGCGAAAACAGCGAGGATGCGAAAGAGTGGCAGACCGGCACCTTCGTTGCGCCAACTCTGATCGAGCTGGACAGCATCGATGAGCTGAAAAAAGAGGTCTTCGGTCCGGTGCTGCACGTGGTGCGCTTCAGCCGCAGCCAGCTGGATGAGACGATCCGCCAGATCAACGCCTCCGGCTACGGTCTGACCCTCGGGGTGCATACCCGTATCGACGAAACCATTGCTCAGGTTACCGGCAACGCCTATGTGGGCAACCTCTACGTCAACCGCAACATGGTGGGCGCGGTAGTGGGTGTCCAGCCGTTTGGCGGAGAGGGGCTCTCGGGCACCGGGCCTAAAGCGGGCGGGCCGCTCTATCTCTACCGCCTGCTGGCAAGCCGACCGCAAAATGCGCTGGGTGTGACCCTGGCACGCCATGACGCGGTGCGCCCAGTGGATGCCCGTCTGCGCAGCGTGCTGGCTCAGCCGCTGGAGGCGTTAAGCGCCTGGGCTACCAGCCGTCCTGAACTGGTTGAACTCTGCCAGCAGTTTGGCGAGCAGGCGCAGAGCGGTACCCAGCGCCTGCTGCCTGGCCCTACCGGCGAGCGCAACACCTGGACGCTGCTGCCGCGTGATAGCGTGCTTTGCATGGCGGACAACGAGCAGGATGCGCTGGTACAGCTGGCTGCGGTGCTGGCGGTGGGCAGCAAGGTACTGTGGCCGGAGGATGGGCTGCATCGCGATCTGGCGAAGCAGCTGCCGCCTGCGGTGGCAGAGCGCATCGCCTTCGCCAAGCCGGATACGCTGCTGGCTCAGGCGTTTGACGCGGTGATCTACCACGGTGATTCCGACCAGCTGCGGGCAATCTGCGAGCAGGTTGCCGCCCGCGACGGCGCGATTATCTCGGTGCAGGGCTTTGCGCGGGGCGAAACGGCGATCGTGCTGGAGCGTCTCTACCTGGAGCGCTCCCTGAGCGTCAATACCGCCGCTGCCGGAGGCAACGCCAGCCTGATGACAATCGGGTAATAGTGTAATATTCCCCGGTGGCGCTACGCTTACCGGGGATACAGTGTAACCGTGGGCCGGATAAGCACAGCGTATCCGGCTTTTTCATTTGGAGGCAAAATGAAACCTTTATTTATTGCAGGCGTGGCTTTGCTGTTAAGCACCGGCGCGCTGGCGGACGAGTGTGACAATGCCAGCACCCAGTCCGATCTAAACAGCTGTACCGCGCAGCAGTATCAGGCAGCGGATAAAAAGCTCAATGAGACGTATCAGGCCGCCCTGCAGCGGGCCGCCGCACCCCAGCGCGAGCTGTTGAAGAAGGCACAGCAGACGTGGATTAGCGTGCGCGACGCCGACTGCGCGCTGATCGCTTCGGGTACCGAAGGGGGAAGCGTGCAGCCAATGATCCATAACCAGTGCCTGCATGATAAAACCGCCGAGCGCGAAGCCTTTTTGGCCTCGCTGATGCAGTGCGAAGAGGGCGATCTCAGCTGCCCGCTGCCGCCTGCGAACTGACCGCGTCACGCTACTCTTCGTTTAACGACGCCGTCGCCGACGGCGCTTTTTTTCTGCTGAGCTTAAGCTCGCTCACCAGCACCCCAAGCACGATTAGCGCCCCACCGAACAGCGCCAGCAGCGGCAGACGTTCCCCTGCCAGACGTCCAAAAATACCTGCCCACACCGGTTCGCCGGTATAGATCACCGTTGCCCGGGTTGGGGATACGCTGCGCTGGGCCCAGTTCATAGTGACCTGAATAATCGCGCTGAAGATACCCAGCCCGGCGGCCACCAGCAGCAGCGCAGGAGAGAACGACGGCACGGACTCGCCCGCCGGACCTGTGGCGGCAAAGGCTACCACCGAGGCGGTAGCTAGCTGAATGACGGTCACCCGCCGGATATCCACCTTGCCCGCCCAGGCGCTGATGAGAATAATTTCAGCGGCAATGGCGACCGCGCTGACCAGGGTGATCCACTCCCCCTCCCCCATCGCCAGCATGTTACCCTCCGGCCCCGCCAGCAAAACCAGCCCGCCAAAGGCCAGGGCGATGCCCACGCAGGACATCAGGCCCGGCAGCCTGCCGAGGCAAAGCCACTGCAATAGCGGCACCAGTGGCACATACATCGCCGTAATAAAAGCGGACTTGCTGCTGGAGATGGTTTGCAGTCCCCAGGTTTGCAGGCCATAGCCGAAGGCGATAGAGACACCGATGGCCACCCCGGCCTTGATCTCAAGCCAGGTTATGCCGCGCAGCACCTTAAGGGAGAGCAGCGCAACCGCAATAGCCGCCGTGGCAAAGCGCAGGCCGACAAAAAAGAGCGGACCGCTCAGGGTCACCGCGTACTGAACGGCCAAAAACGTGCCGCCCCAGAACATTGTGATGAGGATCAGGAGTGCCTCTTGCGGCTTAACAGAGAATTTATAGCGAGAGAAAAACGGGGTCATTTTACCACCAGCCCAGGACGAAGCCCCGTAGTGTGCGATGGTAGAGGAGTCAGTTCAACGATTTGGCAGAAAAAAGGCATAAAAAAACCGCCGGGCGAACCCGACGGCGGGACAAACGTAAGAGGTCATACTATTAACTTATCTTACGCTGCGATGGTACTGGCATTTAGCGGTTATTGCCGCCGCCCTGGCCGCCACCACCATGGCTACTTTTGCCCCCTTTTTTGCCAGCTTCGGATGCGCGCTCAGGGTCGTTTTTGAAGTTACCCCCGCTGTGCTGGCCACCTTTACGACCTGCTTCTGATGCTTTTTCACGATCTTCTGCGAAGTTACCAGAACCACCACGATGTTCTGCCATTTCTGACCTCCAGAATCAATACATTAGACATCATACTGCATTCAGTAAAAGACAATTCTTTCACCTGACGGCGTATAAAAAGTAGATATTTCGTCGCCGCGTAGAGATAAGCCTAGTGCAAACGGCATCGACGGCCAGCAGACAGTAATATTCTGCAACAGGATATCAGGCAAAAGTAGGGTTTGTGCGGCTTTCAATTAATAAGCCTTTCTTATATCTTGAGAAATGAAGCTGACCAAAAGTGTGTCAATTTGCTACAGCCTGTTAGCTCGCTGGCATCGGCGGGCTTTGCGCCCGCCGCTCATGACCCAAAATCAAGGATTAGTGATTATTTTTTAAGACCTTAATCGTGTATCTGCCGTCTGCCTTGCGATACGCGCCGTGAATATCAGTCTCAAAACCAGGATAGTGTGAGCCGATCTCGCATAGCATCTGAATAAACTCCAGCACCGGACGGTTATCTTCCGTTAGCATCTCACCTGGCATAACCAGCGGTACCCCCGGCGGATAGGGCAAGATCATATTGGCATTGACGCGACCAATCATCTCATCGATGTAGACCTCCTCAATGTCACCGTTTATCTCTTTCTGCCACGCGGCCCACGGGTTCATCACCATTTTTGGTAAGGTCTCAAAGGCGCGATACATCAGCTCAGGCAGGTTATGCTTACTGATCACCTCGTGCATACCCTGGGCCAGCTCCTGAATACGCATCTCCTTATAGAATTCAGGATCAAGGGCATAGAGCGCAGGCATCATCTCTTTAATACGCTTGTTACTGTCGTACTCGCGCTTGAAGTCTGTCAGGGCACGCAGCAGGCTCAACGCCTTGGTTTCATCAATCCCGATGCTGAACAGGAATAGCAGATTGTAGGGGCCGGTCTTCTCAACAACGATGCCATGATAGTCGAGGTATTTCGAGACGATCCATGCTGGAATACCGCGCTCCGTCATTTCGCCCTGCTTATTCATCCCCGGCGTTAACAGCGTCACCTTCACCGGATCCAGATGCATATGGTCGTCATCGATATTCCTGAAGCCGTGCCAGGTCTCCTCCCCTTTCAGCGGCCAGCACTCGGTGGTGCTGATATCCTCAGGCTGCCAGACATCAAAGAACCAACTGTCGCTCTCGGCGCTAAGCTTTTTGATCTCCTGACGGAAGGAGATAGCGCGATCGATAGCGTCCTGCACCAGCCGTTTACCCGCGCTCCCCTCCATCATCGCCGCCGCGGTCTCAATGGAGGCGACGATACCGTAGTGAGGCGACGTGGAGGTGTGCATCATAAAGGATTCGTTAAACGTCTCCTCGTTAAAGTCGCCCTTAATATGGATCATGGACGCCTGGGAAAATGCCGCCAGCAGCTTATGGGTCGACTGCGTTTCATAGATCACCTTACCCTCTGTGCGCTCGCCGCTCATGCCGCACAGCCCTTTGTAGATAGGGTTGAAATTGGTATAGGGCACCCAGGCAGAATCAAAGTGGATCGAGTTCACCTCCAGGTTTTGCTTGATATAGTCGGTGTCATACAGCAGGCCGTCGTAGGTAGAGTTGGTGATCACCGCGTGCACCGGCCAGCTCGCTCCCGGCGTAGCGTTAACCTTCTGCTGGATCGCCCTGTGTGAAAACTCGCTCTGCGGAATGCCCCCTAAAATGCCGAAGGCGTTACGGGTAGGCCGCAGGTAGATCGGCGTAACGTCGCTCATCATCAGCAGATGCGTCAGGGATTTATGGCAGTTACGATCGATCAGCACCGTGCTTTTCACCGGCGCAGCGTACATGCCGACAATTTTATTGGCCGTAGAGGTGCCGTTGGTCACCATATAGCTACGCTCGGCATTGAAGGTACGGGCGATATACTCCTCTGCTTCTTTGTGAGGACCCGAGTGATCCAGCAGCGAGCCTAGCTCCGTCACCGATACCGAGATGTCCGACTTCATAGTGTTGGCACCAAAGAAGTCGTAAAACAGGCTACCCACCGGGCTCTTCTGAAACGCGGTTCCCGACATATGGCCGGGCGTACAGAAGGTATATTTCCCAGCGTTCACATAGTTAAAAAGTGCCTTCGTCAGCGGCGGCAGAATTTTGTCGTAATAAGCTTCCGTTACCTGCTGGATTTTATTGGCAATATCGCAGGCAACGTCGAGGGCGTACTCAAAGAAGTGAATATTAGCTTCTAAGTCACGCAGCGTCAGATCGAGCGCGCTGTTCTTATTGGCAAACATATAGATCGGGAGCCGATCGTTAAGCGCGCCGATCTGCTGGGTCAGACTGAGATTATAGCTATCCCAATCAATCACCACGCCACAGATTTTGGCGTTATTGTTAATGAGCCCCAACAGATCGTCAGTATTCTCGGGATAGAGAATACGGAAATCCATGGCACTTAAGCGCTGGCCCAGCTCCTGCAGTGCGGTCTCTTTAAAAATAACGCCAGGGTGATTCATTATTGCTATGGTCTTCATCTTAATATCCTTATTTATTTATCAGTGTGTGTTTGTCTTGCTTATCAATAAAAATTCCCCAGAACGACCAGCCCGCAAAGGTGGTAAGTGCGCCGAGCATCATCGCCTCTTCGCCAGATGCGTAGAGGGCATAGAAGCTGTAGACGGTGCCAATCACGGCGGTACAGGTATTGATGCGGAACTGGGACTTGGTGACCCCGGCCAGGCGCTGCATGGGAATAAGCGCTGCCATTGAGAGCACATAGGGGATGAGGTTGGTTATAACGGCCAGATTAACCAAACTGTTAAACTGTTTATTCAGGGATGGGCTAATGGTCATTAGCGCCAGCAGGGTCTGGATAATGCCGAGAACGATCATGCCAACCACGGGTGCGTCGGCTTTCGTGACGCGGGAGAAAATCCGCGGGAAATAACCGATATCCGCCGATGATTTAAAAACGCGGCCCACGGTAAACTGCCACCCCAACAGGGAACCAATACAGGCCAGGGTCATCAGCAACATCACGACTTTACCCACGAAGGGGGTAAACATGCTGGCGTAAGCGAGGCCAAAAGGCGCTGTGGAGTTCAGCAGGTCGGCATTAGGCACAATGCCGGAGATGACATTCGTCGACAGGATATAAACGACGGCACAGGCCAGGGTTCCGCCGAAAACGGCTATAGGGACATTCTTTTGCGGGTTCTCAACCGCGTCCATGTTGGCGCAGGCTGACTCCAGACCGAGAAATGCCCACAGCGTCATGGAAATAGAGGTAGAGACCGCAGAGAAGAAGCTGCTGTGGTTAGGGTTCCAGGCGCTGATATAGAGCGAGGGCTTGAACCAGAACCAGCCAAAAATGCTCAGGCCGACTACCGGGATAATCACGCCCCAGACGGTCACGGAGCCAATACGCCCGGTGATTTTTGCCCCGCCAAAGTTACAGATGGTGGTCACCCATATCACGCCGATGGTCGCCACGCACGCGCCCACCGGCGAGAGGACGACGCCGAGAAGATCGCTGCCGTAACCCACTGCGGAAATAGCGATGGCAATATTGGCAATTAACAGGCTAATAGCATAGGTATAGTTGGAAATAAAGTTTCCTGACTTACCAAATGCATATTCTGCGTAGCCCCCCATGCCGCCGCTCTTTTGACTAAACAGGCCACACTTAGAGAAAGCGAAGGCCAGCGCCAGCGAGCCTAATGCCGTGACCAACCATGACAGAATAGATATTGTCCCGACCTCGGCTAATTTCGTCGGCAGCATAATAATCCCTGAGCCCATCATGTTAACCGCAGTTAATACGGTGAGCTGGAGTACACCCATTTTATTTCCAGGCTGACTCATAACACCCTCTTACAGATATAAAAATAGATTGCCAGTAATGGTTAATTACTGTCCTGTTGATAAAGCGTCTGTTCTATTACGCGGAATAGTTAACGGCACGGCGGAGTTTATTTTCCGCCAGCGAGTGCCTCTGTTAGTGCGTATCCTTCTGCTTGGCATAACGGCTTGGCCAGATCTGTGCAGGCTCTACGCCAATGGCGTCGGCAATGATGCGCTCTGCTTTCGGATAGGCTCGTGAGAGCACGTTTTTTAAGGTGTCCGGTTTGAGACCGGCCTGGATCGACAGTTCACGTATCGAGTACCCGCGCTTGTGAAGCGCGGCGACAATGTCGATACGACACCAGTCCATCTGCGTGGCTTCAACTTTACTCATAATTCATCTAACCTCTTCTTCAACCCTATGGGATAATCCCGAACGCTAATCACCTGGTGATAACGTGGTAGTATCATTGATCTCTTTTGAGATGAATAAAAGCGTTATCTGAAGAATTTGTGATTCTAAACTCGTTTTGTGATCTCTATGAAGATCAGACTACCTACACCGTCGCGGATGGACTAAAAATGGAAGGCGAAGAGACAATTTCATACCGTACAGCCGGGCAGGAGACGCTGGCGGACAGGCTAAGGCTACTGATTGGTAACCGCAGTACCCGGGCGGCGGCCGAAGAGTGGCAGCTTCCCTACTCCACGCTAAATAACTACATCAGCCGGGGAACCGACCCTTCGTTTAACGTGGCAATAAAAATTGCTGAGCGGGAGAACGTCTCTCTGGAGTGGCTGGCCTACGGCGGCAGCGAGCGTAACCCACGCGAGCTTAAAGAGACCGAGGCGAAATGGCATACCACGCCTAAGCCGGTAGACGATCCGCTGCAGTTTGCCTGGTCAATGGTCTACTCGTCGCTGGATGACAGCGAACGTGAGGCGCTGCTGCGCGTTATTCATAAAGAGGGGGTGCAGGGGATAATGAACCATGCCGAAATATTTGGTCCGCTGGCCCGACATATCGCCTCACTCTCTACCAGCGAAAAAGCCCGGTTTATGCAGGAAGCGATGGCCATTATCAGTAAGATTAAGCGCGACGCCTGAACAGGGCGTTTGTTAGCGGTTCACGTAACCCCAATTAAGATCAACATGATCTCATTTTAGAGAAAAACGCTTGCTTTTGCTGGCTGCCTGGTCGTAGATTGTTTCGAAAACGATTGTTGTGAAAACAATTGTTGTGAAAACAGCGATACACAAGGAGCGGCTATGAGCGAAGAGAGAGCAGTGTTTGAGCAAGCGTTAACGGGTGAGCGGGAAGTACGTCGCGAGAAGCTGGCGCAGCTACGCGAAGAGGGGATCGCTTTCCCAAACGATTTTCGCCGGAACAGAACCGCTGACGCGCTTTATGCGCGCTATGCAGAGTGTGATACCGCGACGCTACAGGCCGAAAATGTTCAGGTCGCTATTGCCGGGCGCGTCATGTCACGCCGCATTATGGGCAAAGCGGCCTTCCTGGTTTTACAGGACTGCGGCGGTAAGATCCAAATCTATGCCGCCCAATCCTCTCTGGGGGAGGTGCAGTATCAGCAGCACATCAGACGCTGCGATCTGGGCGATATCATCGGCGTTGAGGGCACGCTGTTTAAAACCCAGACCGGCGAGCTCACCCTGCACGCCAGCCGGATCGCCCCTCTAACCAAAGCGCTACGGCCGCTCCCCGATAAGTTTCATGGCCTGGCGGATCGCGAGATGCGCTATCGCCAGCGCTACGTGGACCTGATCGTCAACGATAGCACGCGACGCACCTTTGTTACGCGTTCACACATTCTCAGCGCCATTCGCGCCTTCATGCAGGCCCGTGGCTTTCTGGAGGTAGAGACGCCAATGATGCAGGCCATTCCCGGCGGCGCATCAGCAAGGCCGTTTATGACCCACCATAATGCCCTTGATCAGCAGATGTATCTGCGTATTTCGCCAGAGCTCTATCTTAAAAGGCTGGTGGTTGGCGGCTTCGAGAAGGTATTCGAAATCAACCGCAATTTTCGCAACGAGGGCATCTCCGTCCGTCATAACCCTGAGTTCACTATGATGGAGATGTACGAGGCCTATGCTGACTACAACGACCTGATAACCTTTACCGAATCGCTCTTCCGGCACGTTGCCCAGACGGTGTTGGGCACGACGACCGTTCAGTACGGCGACTGGACGTTTGATTTTGGCCGCCCCTTTGACCGCCTGACCATGACCGGGGCGATCCTCCGCTACGGGGAGGGCATCGTCGCTGAGGATTTGGCCACGCTGGAGGCGGCGCTGCGTCTTGCCGAGCGCCTGGATATTAAGATTGAGGCGGGCTGGGGGTATGGCCGTATTATTACCGAACTCTTCGATGCGGTTGCCGAAAAGCACCTTATCCAGCCTACGTTCATTACCGAGTATCCGGCAGAGGTCTCGCCGCTGGCGCGCAGAAACGACGCCAATCCGGACATCACCGATCGCTTTGAGTTTTTCATTGGCGGCAGAGAGATTGGCAACGGCTTCTCTGAGCTTAATGATGCCGAAGATCAGGCCGAGCGCTTTAGAGAGCAGGTGATGGCGAAAGAGGCCGGGGATGACGAAGCGATGTTTTATGATGAGGACTACGTGACGGCGCTTGAGTACGGGTTACCTCCTACCGCCGGGTTAGGTATTGGTATCGATCGCATGGTGATGCTGTTTACTAATGCTCCCTCTATTCGCGATGTGATCCTTTTCCCGGCGTTGCGTCCGGTTAAACAGCCATGAATCAGCAAAAATACGCCTTACAGGAGGAGTGAATTGTGCAGCATTATTATCCACTACAATGTCAATACCGGCTGCCTGTGTACCCTTAATGAAAAAGGAGAATTTACGCTTGCTACCACGTTAACGGGTTGCAAAGTATTATCTGGCGATCTCCTGAACAGTAATATGGAGTGTTATGGCCAGACGACAGTGTTTAATGTCACAGCAAACCTCTCACTGGATATCGATATTAAATATCGCACCCGCTCAGAAGCGCACGCGGTAAATTTGTTACAGAAAATGACATAATAAATTACCCGTTTTCTCTGCCTTCCGGGATTAGTTTGCCCCTGTGGCATGCTAATCCCGCTGTAAAATAAGCGCGATCCGATTTGCACTCTCAGCCTGACGGCATATCTTTAACTATACCCTGATGGCAACCGAGGAGTGAAAAGATGGCAAAGGTTCTGGTTCTTTATTATTCCATGTATGGGCACATTGAAACCCTGGCGCACGCCGTGGCTGAAGGCGCAGGAAAGGTGGAAGGCGTTGAGGTAGTGATTAAGCGCGTACCAGAAACGATGCCGCAGGAGCTGTTTGAGAAATCAGGCGGTAAGGCACAGTCCGCCCCGGTCGCTACCCCGCAGGAGCTGGCTGAGTACGACGCCATTATCGTGGGTACGCCGACGCGTTTCGGCAACATGTCTGGGCAGATGCGCACCTTCTTTGATCAGACGGGCGGCCTGTGGGCGTCCGGAGCCCTCTATGGCAAGGTTGCCAGCGTATTCAGCTCCACCGGTACGGGTGGCGGGCAGGAGCACACAATCACCTCGACATGGACTACGCTTGCACATCATGGGATGGTGATTGTGCCGATTGGCTATGGCACAAAAGAGCTGTTCGATATCTCTGAAGTTCGCGGCGGTACGCCATACGGCGCGACGACCATTGCGGGTGGCGACGGTTCCCGCCAGCCCAGCGAGGAAGAGCTGGCTATTGCCCGCTATCAGGGCGAATACGTGGCCGGCCTGGCCGTTAAGTTAAAAGGTTAACCCTAACAGGAGAAGTAAGATGCCAAATCAGGAAGCAAAAGCTCATCACGTCGGCGAATGGGCAAGTATCCGTAATACTTCGCCAGAAATTGCCGAAGCCATTTTTGAAGTTGCCAACTACGACGAGAAGCTGGCAGAAAAGATCTGGGAAGAGGGAAATGACGAAGTGCTGATTCGTGCCTTCAAGAAAACCGATGCAGATTCACTGTTCTGGGGTGAACAAACCATCGAGCGTAAAAACGTTTAACTCCCTCGCCTCCCCCGCCTGTGCGGGGGAGTGTTAGTCATGTCTTACCAGCCTAATGCCGCTCTGATTTCTCGCCGATAGCCCGTATCAATCTGTTCCGGTACCTGTTGAATATAGCTTTTGGCATGTTCCCCCTCCTCTCCCGTCAGGCCCCGCAGATAAGCGATCGCCGCTTCCGGCGTGGGGACTTTGCCCTCAATGTCATCAATGCGTGCCGGCAGTGCCGTCCAAATAATTGCCTCGATGCCGCGCCCGCGGGCCCAGTCGGCGAGCAGTCCTGTGGTCTGAGAAGAGAGCGTTAACGACCCTACGCCGTCCACCCGCTCCTCGGGGATCCCCTCCCGCTCGCGAAGCGCCTGACACGCTTCGCGAAGAGAGTGGGTTGCCAACGTTGCCCAGAGCACCGGGACAGGCGTAGCGTTAATGCAGATGGCGGTAGCCAGTTCACCGCCGTCACTGACGCGCGTAAACTCTATGGGCAGCTCAGGACCATCAGCGTGCCACTCACTTGCCACTGGCAGAGCGCCAGACTTCCAGACCAGCGATCCCCACCCCAGACAAACAATTTTCATCGGTATTACTCCTGTATATGCTTACACCCCACACTAAAGCTTTAACTATGAATATGATAAAGCGCAACCCGGCAGCGACGTATTTTGCTTTACCTTGGTTGGCAAGCCTTCTATAGTAACGCCTGTATATATAACCAGGCTTCGAGGGTAGATGTGTGTTTGTTGAATTAGTGTATGACAAGCGAAACGTGGCCGGGCTGCCGGGCGCGCGTGAAATTATCCTGGACGAGCTAACGCGTCGGGTTCACCGCATCTTCCCGGACGCCGAGGTACGCGTCAAACCCATGCAGGCCAATGGGCTAAACAGCGACGCCAGTAAAAGCGACAGAGAGAAATTGAACCGCATGCTGGAAGAGATGTTTGACGAAGCCGATATGTGGCTAGTCGCAGAATAAAAACCGCTTCGGCGGTTTTTTTATATATGCCATACTTATCCGCACCACGCTGATTTAAATATTCACCAACCAAATAACATTAACTCAACTTATTAATCAGACACCATATATCATTTTAAAAATGAGAAAGGACCCGAGATGAAAAAAGCAGTACTGAGCTGTGCTCTTTTTATTTCTTTTACCACCAGCGCTGCCAGCTTCGACTGCACAAAAGCCAGATCAGCAGATGAAAAGGCAATTTGCACTAACCTGATGCTCAACGACAAAGATGTAGAAATGACAACGACATACCGACTCCTGCGCGGCCTGTTTGCCATGGGTACACAGGGTGATATGCAGGATGCCCAGCAGGCGTGGCTTA
This sequence comes from Pseudescherichia sp. L3, assembly GCF_024656065.1. Taxonomy (NCBI): domain Bacteria; kingdom Pseudomonadati; phylum Pseudomonadota; class Gammaproteobacteria; order Enterobacterales; family Enterobacteriaceae; genus Pseudescherichia; species Pseudescherichia sp. L3. The sequence goes on along the minus strand of NZ_JANKYC010000001.1, from coordinate 740,865 downwards.
ACCATCGACGGCAGTGTGGCGGCAATATTACCTGTTTAACTAACGCCTATAATAGCCGTTTACAGCAGCTCAACGCGATGTACCTCACTATTAACAAGCCCCTCTAGCGATCCTTTCAGTTAATAGCTGCCAAAAAAGTAACATTATTAAAAAGTGCTGGCACATTGTTACGCGTTGAAATTAATTAGCAAGACTATGGGATGCCATATCCCTGTATTATCGCTGGCGCAAGGAAATACAGCGCAGCCTGGCTGTGCTTTACCGAAAAAATCTTTTAACAAAAGGTATTACGATGAAAAAGTTAGCCATGATGCTGGGTGTCTGTACATTACTGGTCTGCGGCGCGGCCAGCGCTGCGAACGGTCAGGTTGCGGCAAATGCCAAAACCGCCTGCCAGGATAACCCAACCCAGTGCACTCAGGCAAAATCAACCGCTAAAGCCACTGCACAAAAACAGGCCCAGGCGGCGAAAGATGCCTGCGCTAACAATCAGGCCGCTTGCGATAACGCGAAAGCTGACGTCAAAAATGCGGCTAAACGCTAAGCCCCTCTCTACGCGGCGGATTTTATCTGCCGCGCTTTCTCACTGATTTAACGGCTATTAACTATGTCCGAAACAGAATCATCGACCCTAACCGAAGCTATGCTGCTGAACGACGCTATTGCTGAAGCGCTTGAGCGTGCAGGGCTCTGGCGTCGGGCCGCCACCCGCTGGCTGCATATTTTTGATTGCGTTGAGACTGACCGTGCGCGGGAGCGAATTGCCCTGCGCCGTGAAGCCTGCCTGCGAATGGCAAGCAGTAGCGCAGGCAGTGAAGGCGGCCAAAAATGCCATAAGCGTCTCCGCATGCTGCTGGCGACAAAATAGCAGCCTGCATGTACCTCCTCCCCGGCTTCATGCCTTTCATGCTATAGACCGTGATCCTTTTCTCCTTTTAAGAAATTACCTGCGCAAACCGTAGACAGTTTTACAACTCGGCTTTATCGTTAACATGAATAATAAATCATTATTGAATAAATATTCAATGTGGAGAAAACGATGAACGCTACCTTTGTTAAATCCGTACTGCTCGCTTCTATGATCGCCGCTTCCGGTTCGCTGTTTGCTGCTGATAACGGACTGATTGCTATCATTACCCCTTCCCACGACAACCCCTTCTTTAAAGCAGAGGCCGATGGCGCGGCGGCGAAAGCCAAAGAGCTAGGTTACACCACCCTTGTCGCCTCGCATGACGATGATGTAAACAAACAAAACCAGCTGATCGAGACCGCCATCGCCCGTAAGGCGAAAGCGATTATTCTCGATAATGCCGGCGCAGATGCCACCGTCGGGCCGCTGGAGAAAGCCAAGGCCGCAGGCGTTCCGACCTTCCTGATCGATCGCGAGATTAACAAAACCGGCATCGCCGTGGCGCAGATCGTCTCTAACAACTACCAGGGCGCGCAGCTGGGTGCCGAGAAGTTTGCCAAGCTGCTGGATGGCAAAGGTACCTATGTAGAGCTGCTGGGTCGCCAGTCGGACACCAACGCCAGCGTCCGCTCTCAGGGGTATCACGACATTCTGGACGACTACCCAGACATGAAGATGGTGGCACAGCAGACCGCCAACTGGAGCCAGACCGAAGCCTTTAACCGTATGGAAGCCATTCTGCAGACGAATCCAGACATCGTTGGTGTGATCTCTGGCAACGACACCATGGCATTAGGTGCCGAGGCCGCACTGAAGGCCGCCGGTAAGACCAATGTTATCGTCGTTGGCTTCGACGGCAGCGACTATACCCGCGACTCCATTGTTAACAAAGGCAATATCAAAGCCACCGTTTTGCAGCCGGGCTGGGAGCAGGCGCAGATGGCCGTTGAACAGGCGGACTACTTCCTGAAAAACGGCAAAGCGCAGAAAGACGAAAAACAGCTGATGGATTGCGTCCTGATCGATGAGTCAAACGCTAAAAAACTCAACATGTTCAAACTCAGCGAGTAAGGCGGAGGCGCTATGGGCGTAAAACAATGGGGTGTCGCGCTGATAGGGTGCACCACCCTGTTGCTGACGGCCTGCACGGTGGTGGATCTGGATGAAAACGGCAAGCCAATCATGCCTGTCGATCCAAATGCGAAACAGAATTTCGACAATCTGACCCCGCAGCAGATCGCGCAACAGACCTGGCAATCCCGTGTTATGGATGCCGCTAACCAACATGCGCTGGATGCCAGCGCGTTTGCCAGCCAGCTGAAAGCCGCCAGCGGCGCACCCAGGAGCGTTTTTGTTCGCCTGACTAGCCAGGTGACCGCCGTTGATATCAGCAACGCGCGCGAGCAGAAGCTGACGTTCACGGTCGACAACCAGCCGCTGACGATCCAGCTTGGGCCGGTGATGCGTGGCAACGCCATTCGCGATGCCACCGGCTTTAAGTTTGAAGACTTTACTAACCAGGTTCAGTTCGCCCAGCTCTCTCGCGCCTATAACCGCGAGGCCGCGAAGCATCTGCCGAAAATCGACGCCAGCTGGAACGGTAAGCCTGCAACCGTGCTGTTTGCCGTCACGCTGGCCAACGGCAAAGCCCAGGATGCTGCCGCTCTGGATGTCAAACAGGAGGCCCCATAATGAGCGTTACTCCGGTGGATGACATTATCCTGCGCACCCGCGGTATCTCGATGCTCTTTCCCGGCACCGTGGCGCTGGATAACATTGATTACAACGTCTGGCGCGGCAAGGTTAACGTCATTATTGGCGAGAACGGGGCCGGTAAATCGACGCTGATGAAGATCCTGGCCGGTGTCCAGCAGCCCAGCCTTGGCGAGATCCTGCTGAACGGCGAGCCGGTGCACTTCCCAAGCACTCGCGCAGCGGCGGCCCACGGGATCGGCATGGTGCATCAGGAGCTAAATCTGTTTGAAAACCTTAACGTGGCCGAGAATATTTTTCTTGGCCGCGAACTGCAAAAAGGCGTTGCCCCCATCAATGAAGGCGAGCAGGAGCGTCGCGCCGCCGAGCTGTTGCTGCGCCTTGACCAGCCCATCTCCCCGCGTGAGCTGGTCGGTAACCTCAAGGTCGGCCAGCAGCAGCTGATAGAGATCGCCAAAGCGCTGGCGGAGGATGCGGATATTCTGATCCTTGACGAACCCACCTCGGCGCTGAGTAAAACCGAAGTAGAGATCCTTTTTCGCGTGATCCGCGAGCTGACTCGCCAGGGGGTGACGATCATTTATATTTCGCACCGTCTGGAGGAGCTGATGGCCATCGGCGACGTCATTACCATCCTGCGCGACGGCAAGTTCCAGGCGGAAGCGAAGGTAAAAGATATCGACGTGCCGTGGATTGTCCGTGAGATGCTCGGTAGCGATCCGGTGAGTAACTTTCTCGAACCGGGACGCACCTTTGGGCCGCCGCTGCTGGAGGCTGAGCACATTACCTGCGTTAACGCCGCGGGCAACACGGTGGTTAACGACGTTAGCTTTAAGGTCCATGCCGGAGAGATCGTCGGTATTTACGGCCTGATGGGGGCCGGACGCACCGAGCTGTTCGAGTGCCTGCTGGGCACCGAGCGCAACTACTTCGGCAAGCTCTGGCTCGACAGCAAGCCGGTGCCCCAGCGTCTGGCGACCGCCGATCGCATCCGGATGGGCATGAGCCTGGTGCCGGAAGACCGCAAGCGGACCGGGATCTTCCCTATTTCCTCAGTGGCAAGCAACCTGACCATCGCCAGCCTGTGGCGACGCCTGCAGCGTGGGCTCACCATTGCCAGCAAAGAGGAGGATGCCGTCGTGGCAGGCACCATCGGCGATCTGTCGATCAAGGTCTCCTCCCCGCAGGTAGAGATCCAGGCCCTGAGCGGCGGCAACCAGCAGAAGGTGGTGATTGGCCGCTCGCTGCTGACCAATCCCAGGGTGCTGTTTCTTGATGAGCCGACGCGGGGCATTGACGTCGGCGCGAAAGCGGATGTGTTTCGCATGATGGTCCAGCTCTCGCAGCAGGGTATCGCGGTGGTCTTCTCCACCTCGGATTTAAAAGAAATTATGGCGGTTTCCGACCGTATTCTGGTGATGTCCGGCGGCAAACTCACCGCCGATATCGTTCGCGATCGGGCCGAAGAATCAGCGCTGGTCACAGCAAGTGCTCAGGGGTTTTAAGATGAAAACAGTCCAGTCGGCTACGTTAACACCGCGCGGCGCGGCCTCGCTGTCCCGCGAAAATATCCTGCTTATTCTGCTGAAGCTACGTACCTTTATCGCCCTTTTTCTTATTGTCGGCTTCTTTACGGTGATGGTGCCGGGATTCCTGTCGGCAGGCAGCATGGTGATCATGATCAAGCATATCGCTATCAACGCCTTCCTGGCGCTCGGGATCACCTTCGTGATTATCACCGCCGGGATCGACCTCTCTATCGGCGCGACGCTGGGCCTGTGCGGAATGATTGCCGGGTGGATGATCACTAAAGGCATCGTGCTGCCGATGTTTGGTATTGCCATCTTCCCCAGCGTCTGGGTGATCGTACCCGTGGTGCTGCTGATCGGCGCCCTGATCGGCGCGGCCAACGGCTGGATCATCACCCGCTACAACGTCGCGCCCTTTATCTGCACCCTTGGCACAATGTACGTCCTGCGCGGGGCGGCAATGTTGACCTCCGATGGACAGACCTTTCCCGGTCTGTCCGGAAACCCGCTGCTGGGCAATACCGGCTTTGATGAGATCGGAGCCGGAACGCTGTTCGGCATTCCGTGGGCGATCTGGATGATGATCGTGCTGGCGCTGATTATCGCCTACGTTGCACGCCGCCTGCCCTTTGGTCGCCACGTCTATGCCATTGGCGATAACGAGCGCGCCGCCGAGCTCTCCGGCGTCAAGGTCAAGCAGGTTAAGATCCTGGTCTATATGCTCTCCGGCCTGTGTGCGGCGATTGCCGGGATCGTGGTCTCCGCGCAGCTGGTGGCCAGCCATCCGGCTAACGGCACCGCTTTTGAGATGAACGCTATCGCGGCGGTGGTGCTTGGCGGGACCTCGCTGGCAGGCGGGCGCGGCACCATTCTCGGCACGCTGATCGGCGCTTTCGTGATCGGTTTCCTTGCCGATGGGCTGGTCATGATGGGCGTCAGCGAGTTCTGGCAGATGGTGATTAAAGGCATCGTGATTATCGTGGCGGTTATCATCGACCAGATGCAAAACCGCATGCAGCAGAAAGCCGCGGTGGTGGCGCAGAAAGCGGTAATGGAAGGTAAGTAGCCCCTGCACCTCTACCCCGGGCGTGTCTGCCCGGGAGAGGCGGATTACTTCTTCATCAGGCTGCGAGCGGTGGCGAAGTCGGTAATTAACACATCGATATAGTTTCCCTCCAGCGCGCCGCGAATGGCGTTGCTTTTTTCCAGGCCACCCGCCAGGGCGATCACGTGCTGGCAGGCGCGCATCTGCGCCAGCTCCATGCCGATAACCGGATCCTCCTCCTGGCTCAGCACCGGGTTACCGGCGGCATCGTAGTAGTGGAGGCAGATATCCCCCACCGCCCCGCGCTCTGCCAGCAGCGTCAGCATCTCTTCGTTGTAGTAGTTACCGGAATTTTTTAGCAGCTGAGACGGCTCAAGCTCGCCAATGCCGACGATGGCGACATCCACCTCGTCAAATTTGGCTACCGCCGCCGCCACATCCGGGCTGTTCACCAGCCGGGCGCGCTCCTCCACCGAGTGTTCAATACTCTGAGAGGGCAGCAGCCACGCCGGACAGCCGAGGTGCGCCGCCAGCTGCTGGGTGAGGATCGTCGCCTGCACGTTGCCGTTGGGGCCAACGCCGCCCAGCAGTTGGATCACCCCTGCCGCCCGGATATTCTGCGGGTGCATCTCGTCCACCATGCAACGAATGGTACTGCTCCAGGAGGAGATACCCACCAGATCCTCCGGCCGCAGGCGCGTTTCAACATAGTGCGCCGCCGCGCTGCCGATGGCGTGTTTGAGCTGCCCGTTGCTGGCGTTCTCGCCGATATCCACCACGATGGCCTGGCGAATGCCAAAGCGCTCCTCAATCGCCTTCTCCAGTTCGACAAAAATATTGGTCGGTTGGACAACGGTGATCTTAACCAGGCCCTCTTTCTGGCAGCGCGTCAGCGCGCGTGAGACAAAAGATTGTGACAGGTGCAGCAGCGAGGCAATTTCAGACTGCTTTTTGTTTTCGCTGTAATAGAGCGTGGCGATCTTCACCAGCAAGCGTTGTTCATCCTGCTTAGACATAGCGTTCCCCTTGATTTTCTGTCTGTTATTTTTATGCATACCTGAATAGATAACAAGCACGCCTTGCTTTCGCTTGCTGAACCAACTGTGATCGTTTTCTCCTTTCTCAGAAAATAGGCTATGCGCGTGGTGACAAAGGGAAAAGTAGCGCATATCTTACTCTAATGAATAATAAATCATAAATGAATATATATTCAAGCCGATTACTGGAGAGAACAATGTCCCGAATTCCGCAGAACCTGACCATGGGCGTTATTATTGGTAACCGGGGATTCTTCCCCAGCTATCTGGTGGCCGAAGCGCGCGAGCAGGCCACCGCGCTCTTTGCCCGCCTGGGCATTAACACCATTATGCTGGATGAGACGCAGACCGAGCTGGGCGGGGTTGAAACCCGCCAGGATGCGAAGATCTGCGCCGAGCTGTTTCGCGCCCACCGGGATGACATTCACGGTGTGGTGGTGCTGCTGCCTAACTTTGGTGATGAGAAGGCGGTGGCGGAGACCCTGCGTCTTTCGGGCCTCAACGTGCCGGTGCTGATCCAGGCCGAAGAGGACAACCTCGATAAAATGGGGCTCGCCACCCGCCGGGACAGCTTCTGCGGCAAGATCTCCCTTTGCAACAACATGCGCCAGTACGGCATCCCCTTTACGTTAACTACTCAGCACGTCTGTGCCCTCAGCGGCGAGGTGTTTGAAAAAGATCTCCGTCGCTTCGAGCAGATTTGCCGCGTGGTGAGCAGCATGCGCGGCGTGCGCGTTGGGGCCATCGGCGCGCGCCCGGCGGGCTTCAACACCGTGCGCTACAGCGAGAAGCTGCTTGAGCGGCTGGGCATCGCCGTAGAGACGCTGGATCTTTCCGAGGTCTTTACCCGGGTTAAGCAGCTGCGCGATGACGATATCCGTGTCGATGAGAAGCGCCGCCTGCTGCTCGACAACGCCGACGCCAGCGGCATCCCGGCAGATAAAATTGTTACCATGGCGAAGCTGTTTGTGGTGATCAGCGAGTGGGTGATTGCTAATGATATCGATACTACCGCTATCCAGTGCTGGACCTCGCTGCAGGAGAACCTGGGCATCAACGTCTGCTCGATCATGAGCATTATGTCCGGACAGCTGATGCCCAGCGCCTGCGAGGTGGATGTGATGGGGGCGCTGTCGATGTACGCCCTCGCCAGCAGCAACATGAGCCCCGCCTCAATTGCCGACTGGAACAACAACTTTGGCGACGATCGCGACAAATGCGTCCTGTTCCACTGCGGTAACTTCGCTGCGGCCAGCCTTGAGGATCCGCATATGGGCACCGCCGACATCATCGGTACCACCGTTGGGAAGGAGAACACCTGCGGGGCGGTGCATGGTCGGCTGAAGAGTGGCAATCTGACCTACTTCCGCCTGAGCACGGACGATCTCACCGGCGAGATCAAAGCCTACGTCGGCGAGGGCCAGTCGGTGGACGATCCGCTGGATACCGTCGGCTGCCGGGCAGTGATTCAGGTTCCGCACCTGGAGAACCTGCTGGCGTGGATCTGCCGCAACGGTTTCGAGCATCACGTCGCCATGAACCACTCCGCCAGCGCCGAGATTCTGCAGGAGGCCTTCACCCGCTACCTTGGGGTCAGCACCTATCTGCACCGTTAGGAGTCAGGGTTATGCCGGGCGCTTGCCCGGCATAAAACGTTAATCCTCATTTTTCATCTTCATCTTCATCTCCAAACCACGGGTCGATAGGATCCTCGTAATGAGTCCACCGCTGCGGGCCTTCGGCCATCTCCCGATCCGTCAGCAGGGCCGCATTCAGCTGCGCCCGCAGCCGCGCCTCGTCCATCTCCATGCCGATAAACACCAGCTCCTGGCGGGCATCGCCGACGCCCTCAAGCCAGTTAGCCATAATAAACTGCAACGACTCCTCGTCTTGCGGCCAGCGCTCCCGGGGGATGCTTGTCCACCAGCTGCCAGCCAACCCCTGACGCGCTACGCCTCCCGCATGCGACCATGAGCCAGCAAACTCTGGTCGGCTAGCCAGCCAGAAGTAGCCTTTCGAGCGCACTACGCCCGTGAGTTCGTTTTCCATAACCTGTGCGAAGCGGGCCGGGTGAAAAGGCCGACGGGCGCGATAGGCAAAGCTGGTGATGCCATACTCTTCCGTCTCTGGGGTATGCTCCCCGCGTAGCTCTTTGAGCCAGCCCGGTGACTGGGCGGCTTTGGCGAAATCAAACAGGCCGGTATTCAATACCTCGCTGAGCGGCACCTGACCGAACTGCGCCCTCACTATTTTTGCCCCAGGGTTGAGGGAGCGCAGAATGGCCAGCAGCCTACGCTGCTGCTCGTCGCCGATCAGATCGATCTTGTTAATCACCAGCACATCGCAAAACTCCACCTGCTCGATCAGCAGATCCACCACGCTACGGGTATCGTCCTCTCCTAATGACTCTCCCCGCGAGTGGATGCTCTCCTCAGAGCCGTAGTCATTGAGAAAGTTAAAGGCATCAATAACGGTAACCATGGTGTCGAGGCGGGCGACGTCCGCGAGGCTTCGCCCCTCATCGTCGGCAAAAGTAAAGGTTTCCGCCACCGGCAGCGGCTCAGCGATACCGGTGGACTCGATCACCAGCTGGTCAAACCGCCCTTCTCGTGCCAGCCGGTTCACCTCAATCAGCAGATCTTCCCGCAGCGTGCAGCAGATACAGCCGTTACTCATCTCTACCAGTTTCTCATCGGTGCGCGACAGCTCGGCTCCTCCGCCTCTGACCAACGCGGCATCGATATTGACCTCCGACATATCATTAACGATAACAGCGACGCGCCTGCTCTCCCGGTTGTTCAGGATATGGTTAAGCAGCGTGGTTTTCCCTGCGCCCAAAAAACCGGACAGTACGGTGACCGGTAATCTTTTTACTTCGCCTGTTGTTATCCGTGCTTCTGCCATTTTACTCACCCTTCGTTATTTTGTTGATGTTATAACATAACAATTCAGGGTGGAAAAGAGGATATTAAATTGACATCAATTGTATTTAGATCAATATTTACATCCATGTAACGAGACGGTTAGCTTGCTGTTTCTAAACCGAACGCTGACTGAACATAGTGATGATATGGAACACGATAAAATCGAGGCCTGTGGCGTTCCGCCGCAGAGCGAAGCACCTGTAACAGTGGATCAGTTCCTCTGTTTTGCCCTCTACTCCGCTTCTCTGGCCATGACCAAGCTCTACCAGTCGCGGCTGAAACCTCTGGGGCTGACCTACCCGCAGTATTTAGTTCTGCTGGCGCTATGGGAAAAGGATAACGTGACGGTTTCTGAGATTGGTGCGCGCGTGCAGCTCGACTCCGGTACCCTCAGCCAACTGCTGAAGCGGCTTGAAGAGTCGGGGTTGATTAGCAGACGGCGTGACGTGGGCCGCGATGAGCGCAAGGTACTGATCTCGCTCACCGGGCAGGGAGAGGCGTTAAAGATTCGCGCCGCCGGCGTTCCGGCAGACATGATTTCCGTGATGGATACGCCAATTGAAGAGCTGTCCGATCTAACGGTTAGGGTAGCCGCACTGCGGCAGAAATTGATTAACGCTATCCCTTAAGGGCCGGTCGGAGTAAACGCTTTGGAAAACTTACAGCTTGAGAGCAGTGACGATATTCACGCGCTGATAGGACAGATGGCGTCACAGATGCTGAATACCGGTAAGCCGCTGGAGGCACAAAACATGATGGCGTTTCTCCAGGAACAGGCACAGCAGACCGCTGACGGCATGCGTAAGCAGGACTACGTTATGGCCATGCGCGCAATCGCCGACAGGGTACGATGATCCCTGCGGCGGACTTCCTGTGGAAGTGAGTGTGGATTGAAGTAACGTCAGACTATCAGTGGATCATCTTACTGCTGGGAGGATATTCACTGCCTGCCTGAACGCTGCCGTACTCCGAGGATTGCGCCATAAGGCTGCTTTGCACTTCAACGACGGCGTTGGTACACGCCTGCTTTCTGAACGCCATTTTCTCTGAAATGGCCATAAGCTGAAGTTTTTCCATCAGGCTGTATGGCGTTATGGGATCGCCTTCGCTCAAAAGAGCAAGAATGGCTTCTCCCAGCACAATATCAGTCAATCTTTTATCATTAAATCTATTCATATCTGTGCCAGTTGCTTCTTTTGCCGGAAATCTAAAACGGTACGACGCTAAACAATCTAGCCCGCAATGTACAGGGGTTTTCATCTATAACACCCTGATTTCATCATCGTACACCCCACAGCGATCGTGCGGCTTTCGTTATGGCGATACCGTGAAACAGATATGCGGGTAAAAAAGGTATCCTCGACAGTGTAGCCTCCCTCCCCGTTTCTGCCAGCCTTAAGAATCATTCTCAGGTAAAGACTGCCCTCGCCAGGGCAGTCACCGCGTCATGCTCCGACCCGCAGGCCCTATCACCCGGGCGGCCTTTAACTGGCTGGAAGAGCTGGCCAGGCGATCTCAGGAGCCGTAGCAATATCCACAGCTTTGACTGCCCTTTTATAGGCCATCCATGCGGAGAGCTTTTCTCTGTCCACCGCGCTGATTTCATCCAGTAACAGCTCTGTTCGCCAGTCGGCGGTCATATCATCTGCCTGTTTTAACAGTGCTTGCCGATACAGTTCCGCCTGCTCAATACGCTGTGCGTCAGTGGGCGGCGGTAAGTCGAGCCAGGCAGGCTTACCGTTATTCAACCCAATAATTTTATCGTTTGGTACAGGAAAGAGCGCATCGTGTTCACTCTCCGTAATGTCGATGCCGTCTGACGGCCAGAGATTGGCCGCAATAAAAATGTCTTTATCCGACAGTGGAAAAAATCCGCCCGCTGACGGGCTATATAAATAATTCATACTTAGTACCCCACCGCAATATAATCAACGTTGTATCCGCCGGCTCCATTCTGCCATGCTCTAAACCCAGTAGGCTTCTTTGAGGTGGCGACTATAGCTACTGAAGCCGGCGCCGGGCTTGTAGAAGTACCGTCAAAGTTTCTGTCTGACCACGTCATAGTCACGCCATAATTATTACTTGTAAAAGCGCGTTGTAGCGTTACGTTCTGTTCAATAATGCCAGGGTTATAACCAAACGTGCCGCGCTGGATGATTAAGCCGCTGGGCATTTTTACCCAGTCATTTCCTTCCTGGAGACCAAGGTATGAGAGAAGCCCCGCCACTGACTTACCGCTAAGATTGGTCAGCGTGGCGTCCGTGGGCTGGAAATCTTTCCCAAGGCCGCTCACCAGCTTGGTGATGAAACCTGCCATGTCGCCGTCGTCCAGCACGTTCTGCCCGGTTTTATTAGTGACGTACTGCGCCAGAGCGGCCGAAATAAAGCTGGCCTGGCGAATCGCTTTATTCACCTGGGCGCTGGAGGCTTTGCCAGATTGAAAACCGGTAAACAGCGTCGGGAGCGATGCCCACTCTGCCTGCGCCGTTACGTTAGCACCTGCCCCTGTTGCGAAGGGCTTGAAGTCATTTGTTGCCATTAGAGTTTTACTCCCCATGCGCCGCTATCAAAGCCGACGATATAGTCGTTATCCATGTCGAAGCCGAAAAATGTCGGGCCAACGGATGGAGTGAGAATGGATGGTGTCAAAATATCGCCAGCCCAGACGCCGGCGGCCTTTACGGTTAAATATCCCTGTTTGATGGCGGCAATAAGCTCCAGCGAGACGTTTGCTATATCGCTCTCTGGAAAAACCCATACCGCGATGGTCATATCCTGGTTATCAACAATCTGCATACGCAGCCCGGAGCCAGCGGTGGCCGCATCAAGAATGGCGGGCAGTGTGTCGTTCTGCCCATTCCAGCTGTTGATGGCAATTTTGGCCTTCAGGATGATGCGATAGGTCTCATCGCTAAGGGTGGTGTAGCCCGCGTCGGGATCGAAGGGGCCCTGCCATACGCCCTGCTCATACCCTAAGCCATCGGTATCCCAGCAGAAGTAGACCCCGGATATCGGCTCGCTAACCTGCCGCGACCTGCCGATCCACAGCCCCAAAATATCGAGCTGTGCGCCGGTCGCCTGATCTATGTCAAACGCCTCAATCAGGCCTTCAACCGCAGCCGACGTGTCAATCAGCGGCCGCGTACTGAGGTCGATATGGTTTACAAACCGAGGTCGGGTGGCGTGATAGTTGGTGATGAGTTCGGTGTATTTACTCATGACGCCACCGTTATCGCGATATTGGCCGTGCTGCAGGAGGCCGATTCGTTATAGGCAATGGCAATGTTGGCTGCCGCCGCGCTGGTGGGCGATCTGCCAATCCGCAGCGAATTGATGTCGTAAAATCGGCTGCTCCCTCCGCTGACGACGCCGAGGTTAGCTGGAGAGTAAACGCGGCTAAGCAGCACGTCATCGCCAATGCTCAGGCTGTTAACGTAGTCAGCGATAGCCTGTTTAATCTGCTCCCCTACCTGGGTGGTATAGCCCGGAAAGACACTTAGCGTTATTGCGGCGTAAATGGGCACGTTGGTTGAACGCGAGAAGCGAATAACGTGCGGGTTGCCGTAGAGATCGGCAACGGTAACGGAAGTCGACCCAAACGTGCTGACGCCCTGCCCTTTTTTGCCGCGCAGGGTCTGAGCGATCGCCGTCACGTCTCCTCCGTCAACGATCGCCGACAGAGAGTGCGCCGGTAGCCCGTTGCCATCCGTCACGCCCGTATCGTTTTCATACAGCTTATGGCGAGTTACCCCGGCCACGTTAGCAATCGCCCCCTCCAGCGCCTCGAAGGGAGTAATGGATGAAATGGCCACGCTCTGCGCCTGGCGGATGCGGATCTGCGCGTCCCGCTCTGCCTCTACGCCCGGCGTGGCCGACATGGCGTTCGATACCGCCACCCAGCCCAGGGTGGGAGTAGCGATGCGGGTAATGCTGCCCGCTAGCGCCTCGACAGCCCCGGCGGTTGCACAGGTGGCGGTGACGGTGACGGCTCCGCCGCTGCCAATGGTTACGCTGGCGGGTAGAGACCAGGCAACGCCCCGGGTATCCTTTACGGAACCGTGAGTAATGGTGGTTCCCGTCTGACCCGTGAGCGTAACGTCCACCGTCGAGTGGGTAGCCGCCTTACGCACGATCCCATTGATTTTAACGTTACGCGTCAGGGCATCACTCATGGCGGTGGCTGGTGAGAAAGAGTTATAGACCTGAATAGCCGTGTTGTTGGCATCGTGTACCGCCAGCGCAACGAGCGCCACCATCTGCCCATCTTTGCTGTCCGGCGCCAGGTAAGCATCCGTACCGTAAATCTGCTGAAAGTAGCCAGTAATGCCAGCGAGAATTGCCTGATAATCAGGCGCGCTGATCCCCTGGTCAGTTACCCTTGCGGATAACCCCAGCGTGTCGAGATTAAGTGCCATTATGCCTCGCTTGTGACGGTAGTGATCCCGTAGCGGGTGTCAATTGTCGCGGTGAATATCACGCGGCGGGATGAGGTGTTGAGGGTGGTATCGAACGCCTGAATGGCGTTTACGCCCTGGGTTTCCAGTATGCGCTGGCGAATGGCCAGGCTGTAGACGTCCGGGCTCTGCTTGCCCAGCACGGACTGGATCCACGGCGTTCCCTCGGTGACGTCAAGAAACCACTGCCCATACCAGAGCATAAAGCGGGTTTTAACCGCCTGGGCTACCGTTTCCGGTGAATCAACGAGCCAGCTGTCGTCACCGTTGCCGAAGGTGTAGTCACCGTCAGCATCTTCCTGTCGGTACTGCATTAGTTAGGTCCTCCCGTATTGCCGCCGCCGGTCTGCACCCCGCTGTGGGTGTGCGTCATCAGGCTTTTCCCTCCCGCCTTCACATCGTTAGATACCGTGACGGGACCCAGCAGCGTTGCCGTGCCGCCTGCGGCTCCCATTCCCTGGGAGAGGCTACCGTTGATTGTCACATTGCCGTTAAGGGTGATCGTAGGTGAGGTTACGACGGTGCCCCCCTGCGCGGTAGCGGTAAGCTTTCCGGGCGTGGTGAGGGTGATGTCATGACCCGCCGCCACCTCGACGAACGCCGCGCCATCGTCGGTGCGCAGCTGTGCGGCGCGGATGCTGATATTGCCGATCTTTTGCGCCTGCGACATCGGGCCAACAAAGCAGATCGCATCAGAAAGATCGTGCATGCGATCGTCTACCGGCTCCTGTACGCCGCCGCTCTGCCACCAGAAATCGATGCAGCGATCGTTAAAAATCAGCTCGCACTCGTCACCAGGCCGGACCGGAAAAGTCAGGGTACAGCCGCCGCCGCGGGGAAACGCTACCGGCACGTCCACCAGCAGAGGATAGTTTTGCGTTATCCGCTTGCCGTCGATGTCGATATGCACATAGCGAATTGCTGGCTGCACAACCGCGGTGACGGCGTCAGGATTGAAAGAGTGAATAATGCCTGGCATGGCGACGCGGAGCTGGTTTTTGAGGCTCTCCCGCTCGGATTTAAAGACGTCGGAGAGGTCGCCGCTGCGGGTCTGATCTGATATGGACATAGGATAGGCTCCAGAAAGCAAAAACCCGCCGGATGGCGGGCTGTTTATCACAGGCAAGCGCTACTTAAGCGCTCTCTTGCGGCGTTTTTTTCGCAACCGGATCCGCTACGCCAGGCGGCCTGCAGACCATCTCCATGTACCACTGCTGGCCCCGGGTATCGCCGGTATAGATAATCTCGCGCACGCTATAGACGCCGTTCGATACTGCGGGAAGTGGTATGCGCTGCTCAAGCTGCACCAACCCTAACAGGCGGATGTTGGGGTTAATCAGCACCCTTACCTTTATGCCGTCGTCAATCGCCGTCGGGGAGCCAATCAGCCCGGTAGCGCTGCTCAGCAGGATAGCCTTATGCACGTACTCATGATCGGCAACCATCTGCCGTTTGCCATCCACGAACTGCCATGTGGCGTTGCACTGGGCAGCCAGGTTATCCATCAGGTGCCGGGTCATGCCAAACAGCACCCGACCACGGGGAAAGACCGTATCGGGCATTTTTGGCGTCAGCCCCTCTGTGATACCCTCGAGGGAAAAATCTTTCATTAACAGCCGGTTGAAATCCGCAGGCGTGTAGCCCGCTGACAGTGTCTGCGCGCTAGTGGTAGTGATAAGCGCTTTGATACTGTCCGCCGCCTTAATCTGCACCCAGGTGGCGAGCTTATCCTCCTCCCTTCCGGTCTGCGTTGAGTCGATTTGACCGCTAAAGATCATACCGTAGTTGCGGCCGTCGCTCTGCTCTACCGCTGTTGGGTCAACCACGCGCACTTTACCCACGCTGCTGGCCGCTACGTCCGGGGCGATGCCGTCGTAGCCAGCAATAAGCCGAAGGTGAGTAAATTCCTTCCGGGCGATCCGGCTTACGGTTGGTGCCGACAGGTTAAAAATTTTTATCTCTGCCGACCGGGACACGCTGCTGGTGTTGTACCAGCTGATGGTGAAATAGACTTTAAACTCGCTAAAGTCGATCCACCTCCCTTTGTCGTCCTTGAGCTGCAGTTCGAAGTGACGCATCCAGTTCTGTGCCATGCTGCTTACTCCGTGATAACCAGTAGGTGGCTGCTGCTGCCCAGATCGGTTTGCGTGGGATAGTCCTGACCGTTGGCATCACAGACGACGATCAGCTTAACGCCGGGCTGTAGCCAGGCATACTGCGCCAGCAGATCCACCCCGGTGACCAGAGGCAGGCCGGAAACTAACGCTTCTCCCCTCTCATCCTGCAGATCCATAACCCAGCAGCTGCCCCGCCAGATGATACGCACCTGCCAGGCCGTGCCAGCAAGGGTGATGCTGAACTGCTGGTTATCTGCGGTAAGGGGGATCTCTTCAATTGTCATCATTGCCCTCCCGACGTTAACGCAATGCCGCCTGCCGGTTTCGTGGTTTTGGTGCCGGTATTGCGCACCTCGGCGGTATTGACGCCCATCTTCATCTCACTTTTCTCTGCCACGTAGACCTCTTTGGTCTGGACGAGAATGACCTCTTTCAGCGTCAGGTCAGCAAAGAGGACGTTTTCGCTCTCGCTTTCCGTAGTCACGCTCAGCGTAGCGATCAGCATATTGTTGTACTGCCGCTTTCCGGTGGTGACGCTGAAGGGCATTCGACGTGCCTGCAGATCCAGCAGCTGCTGGTAGGTCTCCTGTGGGCTCAGCCCTAACAGACTGGTAGCAGTAAGGCTGCCGGCAAAGTCCAGCAGCGTGCCGCCGCCGGCAAAACCAACTTTCATCTTCAGCTCTGCCGGATTTTTGTAGGCGTGATCGGCAATTACCGCACCATCCTCAATAGGATGCTCGGTAATCGTCAGCGTATCGGTGTGAATTTCAGAGGTGACGACGCTGGGAATAATCACGCCAATTTGTCGCGTATGCTGATGAAACAGCGTGGAAAGATAATCCATTAGCCCACCTTTACCTGGTTGACGCGCATAAACTGGGCGTTGGCGGAGTGCTGGCGAAGCTCTACCTCGGCCCCGATCTCCTGCGCGTTGTTGCCATAGATGTGGTAGCTGTTGTGCTGATCAAGCTGCGGTCCTGCCACGTTCGACGCGGCGGTTGTGTTCCGTTCCCGCTCGATCAGATCGCGAGAATAGATACTCTGGCTATTCTCCGGGTGGAGAACGTTGACAGTGTCAGCCCAACTCAGATTTTTGAAGTATTTACCGACGTTTCGAGGATCAACGCGTAAATGCTTTTTAATCAAATCAGCAACTTCGTTCGCACTCTTTGTGACCCAAGGCAGCGCATCAGGCTTATCGTTGCCCTGCTTAAACAGGCTTTTACCGATTTCAACGGCATCGGACCAGCGGTTTTCACCCACGGCTTTCAGCAGTTCGGCGAGCATTTTAAGCATCTGGTTGAACTCACCCAGCTGCGCAATGGCGTTGCTGAAGTCCCATTTCAGTGACCACGAGCCCAGGTCAATGTTAAGCAGCCCGGCGACGGCGTGTACGAGACTGCTGATGGCGGTTTTAAAATCGCTGATAAGCGCTATCGCATCATCAATCACGGGCTGCCATTCACCCCAGTTGATAAAGCTCTGACCGCCTTCGGTCCATTTTTTGTAGTCGTCCCACAGCAGCGCAATGGCCGCCGCCAGGGCGAGGATAAGCCCGACAGGAGAGAGCAGAAACGCGCTGTTCAGCGCGCTGAGAGCAAGGGCCAGCCCGCCCAGCAGCGTAATGAGATCCTGGGTCTGCCCATCAAGCGCCCCCCACCACTCAGCAAGATCTAATGCGCCCTCGAGGATCCCCAGCAACAGCGGTATGAGGGTATCACCCAGCGCCACGATCCCGTCGACAATCCCGAGCAGCGCCTGCTCAATACGCGGATAGTTATCGAGAATGAAGTGGCTCAGGGTGTCGAGCCAGCCCGCCATTCCCCCGGCAAGGCGGGAGCCGATTTTCTCCTGCACCATGTCAACCACGGCGCTGACCTCCCGGAGGGAGGTCATAAACCGATTCGCGTCTGCGGCAGCGTCATCAGCGTTAAAGCCAATGGTCTTCGCCATGACGCTATGCTGCGTTGAGAAGCTGCCTGCCCCGCCGCGCATCGCCGCCAGGGTATCATCACTGATACCCAACGTTTTTGCGCTCTGGCTGGCGAGGGGCATCGGCATCGCGCTGAGCTTCTGGCCCACTTCGGTAAAGATAACCGCCGTATCCCGTGGGTGACCCGACGCATCGCGCACCTGAATATCGAGCTGGCTGAGGAAACGCTCTGCGCCAGGCGCCTGCTGCACAAAGCGTGACAGGTTCTCAAGCGAGCCGCGTGCGTCATCAACGTTGCCGCCCACCTGCGATACCCCATAGCCGATGGATTCGATCCCCTCTACGCTAGCCCCCGTGCGCTGGGAGAGGGCATAGAGATGATCCAGCCCGGTTGCGGTGGTGAGCGTAAAATCATAGATCGACAGCGCAGCGTCTTTTACCGCCAGCCCTAGCTTAAGCGCGCCCTCTGCCGCACCGGCCAGCATGGCCCCCAGGTTTTGCCCGCCGCCCTCCCCGGACGGCACGCCGAGAGAGCCGAGGAGGGCCACAATCATATTAGGATTCATTACTCTCTCTCCATTTCTCAATGCGATAATGGTTATCCGCTTTGACGGCCAGATGGTCATTCATCAGCGCGACGTCACACAGATCGATCGATCCATCTTTCAACGCGCTGTAGGGAATTAACCCGGCGTCAACCGGGTCAAGAAGGTATGAAAGCCCATCCGGCAGGCTATTGAGCGTCAGGCTTGATGCGGGCCCGGCGTCGCGCTGGTAGGGAGTGCGGGCAAAAAATTTCCCAGCGAGTCGGCGACCACCCGCGCCACCAGCTGGAGCATGGTGAAGAGGTCGATATCGTCAAACATCAGCTCGCCGCCGGTAAACACCGCCGTCCAGCTCTTGCCGTTCTGGCGCGCAACGACGCCAAGGCAGGGATGGATAATGGCACTGGTATCCTCTTCGCTCAGCGAGGAGAGCGCATCGGCAAGGCGCGGCAGCACCTTTTCAAACACCGGTGCCAGCGCATCCACCTGTGCACCGTCCATTTTTCCCTCAGCGGGCAGCAGCGCGCGCAGGCTGCCCACATCTGTCATCATGCCAGCCAGCACCGGCAGCAGTTTACGGGTAACCTTCAACTGATCGAAGACGGTGAGTTTTGCCACGCGATACGCGTGGCCTTTGATTTCAAACTCCATCGGTTAAAACTCCCCAAGCAGCTGATCGATTTTGCCGCAGTTAAACTCCCACTTCACCACGCCAATATCTTTGCTATTGGACACGTCCGGCTGTTTCGAGAACGCCACGCTGCGGGCCGTCACCGTTTCGCCGCTGGCCTTGTTGCGGATCACGATGACGTTTTTGCCCCAGGCCGCCGTGGAGAGGCTTTGGGCGTTATACATCAGCGACAGCTTTCTATTAACCGGGGAGGTTTTCAGCAGGCTGACGGCAATGGTGCCGCTCTTATTGGCATGCAGGCTGTGCATCACTTCGCCATCCAGACCCACGGTCATGGTGTTTTTTGATTCACCCATCGACACAACGATCCCCTCGTCGGCGTTAGCTGAGCCGTAGCCGAAATCGATTTCGCCGGTAGGTCCAACGAGAGAGGCGGTAACATCCATAAAAGAGTAAGTAGCCATTGAATTTTTCCTTATCGAACAACGTTAATTTGCACATCGGCGTAGTGCACGGCACCCGCCAGTTTGCACGCAACCTGAATGAGTGGCGCTTTGCGCGCCTCGCGATCGGCCTGGGCCTGTTCTGCCAGCGGCTGGGCATACACGTAATAGCCTTTGGTCAGCGTCTCCCCGGACGCCAGCTGGCCGACCGGGCCGCCGCTCCAGATGCCCGGTGCAACCAAACCGTTGGTCACCGCCTGATCCATCGACTGTTCGACATTGGCGAGCAGGCGCGTTACGCCCGCATCGGTCTGGGGTACTTTGCTGGTGCTGGTGTAGAGCATGTTGAACAGGTTGGTCTGGACATAGTTCTGCATCCAGTCCAGCCCGTGGCGTTCATCAAAGAAGTCGCCGTTGGCCATCACGCCCTGCTGCAGAATGGCCGTGTCGTTCTGGTAGTAGACGAAGACGTTGCAGTTTTTGGCGTCCAGCGCCGCCGCCTGGTTCACGGTCAGCGCCTCATAGGTAACGCCCGGCTCCTGCTTGAACTTCAGGGTGATGGTGGTGTTGCTGCCGTTGAAGTTAACGGTAAACGCCCGGCTAAAGGCCGAGAGCGCCGCATAGTTGCTGCTGGCAGAGAACTGTACAAAAGTACGGGCATACTTCGCCGCTTTCAGGCGGGAAGCGAGATCGGCAGTAGACGCAGCATCGAGGGTTTGCGGGTCGCTGACGGTGATCGCCAGAATACGGCTCAGGCTGGCGGACTCAATCGCTGATGCGACAGCCAGCCACTCGGCGTCGTCGATAGCCTCACTGTCTGCCACACCCAGGCCGTACCAGTTGGTATACTGCAGCACGGCGTTAACGGCCTCGGTGAGCGTCTCCGTCTCTCCGCTCTCGGTGGTGGCAAGGGTTTTCGCCCAGCGGCCGACGTAGACCTCCTGGGGGGTCGGCGACTGCGAGAAGTAGACGGTCGCCGCCTGATATTCCGGGCTGTCCAGGCCAAAATCTTTGCCGATATCCTCAGCCGAGGGGTAGAGGCGGATACGCTCGCTGATCGGGATGATCGTCGAGGAGCCGAGGATCAGCAGCGCACCAAAGTTACGGCCAGCGGCCGCGCGCGGCGACATGATCACGTCGACGTTAACAACGTTAGATACAGGTAATCCCTGTGGCATAATTTACTCTCCGAAGTAGTGTGTAGATGCAGATTTAAGTGTCCGGATGTTGTAGGTCCGGGTGTTTTTGCGGGAGAGCGTTACGCTAAGGTCGTAACGCCGCACCCGCTGGTTATCGATAAGCGCAGGCAGGCTCTTAATGGCGCCGGCATCAACCAGCGACAGCCCGGACAGGTTCAGTTCGGCGTTGTTTTGCTCGATAAACATTCCGGCGCGAAAGTTTGCGCAGGTGGTGGCGCTAAGCGGGCCATAGAAGCTGCCGCTCACCGCGATCTCTTCCCATGTCCACTGCTCAGACTGCTCGTCTGAAACCTGGACATCAGACTGGCTTAAGGGCCGCGGTACGGCAGCGATGCTGAATTCACACCAGGTCGTGCCGTCGGGTTGGGCGGGTGGCTGCGGCGCATTCCAGAGCGGCAGAACCTGCCCGGCTGGCAGACCGGCAACGCCGCTTATCCACCGGCCAATCTCTTGCTCTAAGGCTTCGTCATACGCAGGGCCGTCTCCCACCGGTGTCAGGTAGCCACGCGTGGTGCTGTCATTACTCAAAGTAAATTCCTCACTTCTGGCTGGTTTGCCGTTGAATTTCGATATCTCTGATATCGGCTTTATCCCGGTTGCACTGGCCTAACGCGGCAAGCAGAGAGAGGTTCAGATCGAGGCTCTGGCCCCAGCGCAATCTACCGGGTGGGATGATGGGCTGAGGCGTTTCAGCGGTCAGGCTTGCCGGGAGCGGCGGTGCGGGTACCCAGGCGGGTTGCGTAGTGCCGCAGCCGACTATCTGCATCAGCAGGAATAGCGCGCTGAGCACACTCATCGTTCGCCATAGCCGAGTGGACATCACGCGCCGCGTTTTGGACGTCCAGGGTAATCTGGTTTTTCGCATGCTGATTGGCCTCGGTGACGGTGTTGATAAGCGCTACGGTACGCTGGAGATGGGTGACTACCGCAGCGGCGCTGCTTGCAAGGCGTTCGGCGTTATCGGCCCGATTTTTCTCCCTGGCATACTGGCCGCTGTAATAAACAATGGCGAAGAGTGCCGCAGCCAGCAGCGCTAACGCTGCGCCAGAGAACAGGACGACAAAGCGGCTCATGGCACCCCCTCCAGACAGAGCGCCTGCTCATTGCTGCGACGCGTTTTCAACCCCGCCAGCGGCACGCCGTCGGCATAGATCCAGCGCGTAAACTGCGCGCAGGCCTCGGACACGCTCTCCTGACGCAGCAGCCTGAACAGCGTGGAACGCTGCATTGCGCCGCAGCCAACGTTAAAGGTGAGAGAGGTAACGGCGGAGAAGGTGTTATCGCTCAGGCGCTTTCCAGCGGCCCAGGCATTGACGCACCGCTCTGCCGCCAGGATGTTTTTCTCCCAGTCAGCGGCAATCTGCGCATCTGTTTTCTGCACACCAGCGCTGACGTTATGGGTGTTGCCGATGCCGTCAGTGAGTACGCCTGCCGGACAGAGATAGGGATCCCGGCGGCAGGACTCGGCGTTACCGATCAGCCTCAATCCACGCTCATTGGTTCGGACATGCCCGGCGTTGAGCACCATCGTGATAATCATCCCGACAGAGCAAACAATACCGGCCGCACCGCCTGCTTTTTTAATCAGCTGGGTCATGGCCTATCCTCCTCATTGCTTCGGTAATCACTTCGGCCGTTGCCGGTCGCTCATGGGCTGGTCTGGTTGTCATCTCGCTAAGATAGGCTGCCAACAGCCGGGTACGTTTCTGTTCCTCTGCCAGTCGATTACGCTCGTCGCGCCGCTTCGCGTAATACGTTTTAATCGTGAACCAGGCCGAGATCGCTGCCCCGACGATAAAAACGTAATCCTGCAAAGAGAGAAGCGAAAAAACACCGAGCATCGACGACCACCAATAAGGCAGGTGGTGACCATCTGTAGGGTTCATACGCTGTATTTCCACGCCCGCATAAAAGAGGGCGTTGTAGGGGTAAGAGAGGGGTCAGGCCCGCGGGCTCTGTTGATAACGAGATCGTCTGATAGTGATCCCCAGGGCCTGAAATAAAAAAACCCGCACGATGGCGGGTTATTTTAGGCGGAGACGAGAGAGGCATCTGCCTTAATTATGCTGTCGCTGTTTGTCGCAGCGGGTAAAACTTCACAAGCTTATCTGAATTCAACCAACACCCGCGCAACTTTGCAAACGAAATCTTTGCGGATTTTTATCAAATTGAATGCACATAGGAGAATAGAGCATAAATTCAGCGACTTGCAGATAGACATCAATGCGATTTTCGCAGGTGCGCAGGCTCCATTCAGGGTGTTTTGCCTGCAGCTGGCGAGCCATCTCTTTTTTACTCAGCCGGTGACGATAGCGATCGTTAATCACTTTAAACAGGCCGTCGTGGCCGCCACGCACCAGCACCTCGGCGATAACGTTATCTATTATTAACCCTTCGCTATCCGTACAGAACGCCAGGCTGGATTTATGCTTGCCGCTCAGCAGATCGAGAAAATAGGTTTTTAGCTCCTGCTCATCCATGCCGGAGGCTTTTAAATGTGATAATACCTGCTGAATAGCTGTTTTAGATATTTTTGTCGAGGCCAGCAGAGCATTAAACATATTGCCGGTCCGACCGTGGCCAATAACAGACCAACGCCCCCACATACGCAGCTTGCCCTGGATCCAGACCGATTCCAGAGTTAACAGGCGCGCTGACTCAGCGGTTTTTCCGGTGGTATTTGGATAGATCATCGTAATATCTCCTCTTGCAGATGTGCGGTATACAAAACACACCCGGAGCGGTACGGCGCGGGCGTGTCAGAATTAACCAAGGGGATAAGATGTCGCGGGATAAATATGCCTTGCGGGCAAAGTGATAATAAAAAGCGCAACATACATTATCCTTATTAGCGCCGCAGTTGCTCAGAAATAGCGCGTCGGGGTGTTCACGCCCGCCGCGGGTTACATCTCAGGATCGTCTTCCAGTTCCACGGTATAGCCAGCCATTTTTACCAGCTCGATCAGCGCCTTAAGTGAGGCGACGTGCTCGTCGTCGTAGATGACTCTGGCTGACGTGATCTTACCGTTTTTGCAGGTGAACAGTACGCGGCCGTCCTCAGGAAGATATCTTCCGGCCTCCGTCTTATCGAGCATGTTCACCTCCAGGTAATAATACTGTACAAATCTACAGTAGTTATACCCTCACCTCCCAATAAGTGCAAACTTTTAGA
This sequence comes from Pseudescherichia sp. L3, assembly GCF_024656065.1. NCBI lineage: Bacteria > Pseudomonadati > Pseudomonadota > Gammaproteobacteria > Enterobacterales > Enterobacteriaceae > Pseudescherichia > Pseudescherichia sp. L3. The sequence goes on along the minus strand of NZ_JANKYC010000001.1, from coordinate 717,213 downwards.
TAAAAGAAATAAAAAAACGTCCTCTATTTTCCCTTGGTATCCATGGAGTTAACAAAAAATAAGCAGTGCTGGTTATTTTATTGGCAGGCGGGCGATGAGCGATGGTGGAAGAGGCGTGCTGTTACCGGGCAGAGGGAGATCCCCTGCCCGGTGAAGATTTAGGCTCTGGCGTTTTTATCTGAGAGAGCGTAAAAACGCGGATCGACGTTAATAAGCGTGAAGTGCGTCACGGGCATATCGTCGTGGCGGTGAATTTCCACCAGGTTGGACTGCAGCAGCGCAAACACCCGCTTCTGTAGCTGCGGCAGCGTGATGGTTATTTCACCGTGCTCCCTGACAATGGCGGCGAGTATCGCCTGATACGACAGCGTTCGGCCCAGCATAATGGCCACCAGCGCCTGCGCCGACAGCGTAGTTTTTGCCGTCTCAGCTTCTGGCTCTACCGCCCTCCTGGCAGGCGCAGGACATTTTTTAGGCGTAGCTGAAATGCGCGGCTGCACCACCTGTACCCGGTGCGGAGCGGGTACAAACACGGAGCGACTGCAGGCCCGGGCCCCGGCGTTCATCCGCCAGAGGATGGTTTCAGTCCAGTCGCAGCCGTCATCAGCATACGCTGAATTAGGGGTTAAGATTGTTTCGGTCATGGGTCTTTCCTCGGTCTGTTTAGCGCTGGTCAGGCGCATTTAAAATTTCTCACTGCTGTAAAGCTCGGAATACTTCCGCGGTGGCCTGCGCGGCCGTTCTGCGTCCAACCGCAGGCGCGTTTTCTCCTTGGCAATATGCCGATCGATAGGCACGAAGTGCCCATGGGTAAACTGTTGATAGATAATGGTTCCGGCAGCGGCAAAGCGGCATTTGCCAAGGATAATCTCGGCCACGCCTGCGGCTGGTGTTTCTGGGTTGTAGACTTCATCCCGATAGAGAAAAAGAATGCTGTCCGCGTCCTGCTCGATTGCGCCAGAATCCCGCAGATCGGACATCACGGGCCGCCGCTGTGCCGCCGGGCGGGAGTCCACCGCGCGCGATAGCTGGCTTAACGCGAACGTGGGCGTATGCAGGCGCATCGCCATGGTTTTCAGGTTGCGGGAGATATGGGCCACGGCAAGATCGTTGCGTTCCGCCTGTGGTTTTTTTATAAGTCCAAGGTAATCCACCACAATGGTGGCCAGCTGCGGATAGCGCCGCTTATGGGTTTCCGCAATGGCTCTGATCTGCTCAATAGTCAGATCCGTCGCGTCTACTATCCAGATATCCCGGCTCGCCAGCCTGCTGATTGCTGCCGTCAAACCAGCCCACTCGTCGTCATGCATCTCTTTTGGATTGCGTAAACGAGAGACCGGCATCGCCTGCGACCCCGCCAGAGCACGCTCGGCGATCTGCAGTGCGGCCATCTCCATGCTGAAGATCAACGCCCCGCCGCCGGCTGCGGTGACGCCCTCGACGATTTTAAGCGCCAGCTCGGTTTTCCCCATGCCGGGACGCCCGGCCACGACGATCAGGTCCTGCGGGTTAATCCCTCCCATGGCATCGTCCAGTGCGCTAATACCGGTCAGCAAATTAGACGATGAAGCGCTGCCATCCAGACGTTTGAGCAGCGTATCCTGGTAACGCGGCAGGAGATCGGCGATATGCAGAGGCAGGACGTTCCCGGTATCAGCGGTCATATCCAGCAGCTGGGCGACGGCTTTATCGATGAACAAATCCCGTTGCGCCTGGTTGACGGCAGTGCGGATAGCCTCGGCGCTCTCCTGTAGCAGGCGGGCTACCTTGCGGCTGCGCCACGCTTTGACCATTTTCCCCGCATACCCCTTCAGGTTCGGAACCGTGGCGGGAAGCCGGGCTATCTCTGATAAATCGGCCAGGCTGGTGCCGCCCAGCGCTTCGCTGATAAACAGTATGTCGATCAGTCCGCTGCCCAGCGCCTGCTTTTTGATTTCACGAAAGGTACGGCGATAAAAGAGCGTGCAGAAGGCCTCATCCGGGGTGCCCGCCAGCACGTCAAACGCATCTGGCGTCGCACCGCCGTTAAGCAGCCCCGCCAGCACGCAGGCTTCCAGCTCTTGCGGCGTCATAACGCCCCCTCACGCGTTTTGCGCAGCGTTTCAGGCTTCATCAGGTAGTCAAAGCTGGCGTGCCAGCCGGTGCCGTTTTCGCCACCAAAGTAGAAATCCGGGGCGGTATTACGGAATTTTTCAAAATAGCCCAGAAACGCGCCGGTACTTTTACTCATCATGTGGGTAGCCAGGCGGTTAATCATGCTACGGCGATCGGCATCGAGCGTAGCGACAGGCAGCAGATCGGCAAAAATGTCGTTATAGCCCTCAATCACCGCCTTAGGATCAATGATCGGATCAAAAGAGTGATTGGTTCTGGTGCCGTCACCTGATACAGGGGGTGTGCTTTCTGCTGGCACAGGCGTGGTTTTTACCGGCACAGGAGGTATGTTTTTTGACGACACAGGGGCATCAAGGTTTAGCGTATAGACATTCGATGCGTTCCCTTTGCCATTGTTGGTCCCGATGCGGTTAACCTTCGCCAGCAGCCCCAGCGCGATTAACGCGCCGACGTGCTCGCGAACCGCGCTTCTGCTGCATTCACAGTGATCGGCTATGTGGCGGTAAGATGGCCAGCATTCACCGCTATCGTTAGCGTTGTCGGCTAATTTAATCAGGACCAGCTTACGCAGCGGGTTGCCTGTTTTGATCGCCATTGCTCTGGCCATAAGCGTCATGCTCATAATCACAGCCTCTGAGCAGTAGCCATTAACGGGTATTCAGCGTGCATTACGATCTCTCCTCTGTACCAATGAAGTGCCAGTTGGGCAAAAACAGGTCATGAGGAGCTATTCTTTGCACTACCCCTCGCCAATAATATTAGTTATGCTAATATTATTGGTCAATAACGTTGACCTTAGAACTTCATTAATTTTGCGAATAATATGCACTCATGAGAAAGAAAACCCTTGATGCAGCTGAGGCTGACGCAGCCAAACGTCTTCGTGACATTTGGAACGAGAAGAAAGTGACTTTGCGCCTGACGCAAGAGAGGGCCGCAGAGGCGCTTGGCTTTAGCACGCAGGCGTCAATAAGCCACTACCTCAACGGAACGACGCCGCTTAATACCGATGCGACGCTGAAGTTTGCTGCGCTACTGGGGGTCAAGCCGGAAGAGATCCGTCCGGATCTGGCAGAAGCCATGAACTACGTGAGAAAGTCAGGGGAGTATGTTGAGGACCGCACCGGGCCAGGCTGGACGCTGCTGGGCGCTGAGCACACGGAGCTGGTTAACCTGTACGACAGGCTGCCGCAAAGTGAAAAAGAGCGGCATTTAGCTGATTTAAAAGAAAAAGTAGCTGGCTTCGACAGGCTGTTTAAAGAGCTGCTGGCTACCCGGAAACAGTAATCTGACCTCCCTGCCCCCTATCCCGGCGCTGGGATTTATTTGCTCTTATTAATCAATAAAATACAATAAATAGTGCCATTGTTAATATATTAGCATTGACCAATAATATTATTAATACTAATATTTATCATATCAACCCTGCACTCACCCTGCGGCAGTTGCTCAGATAACACGTTCTGACAGCCTGGAAAGACGGGCAACAGTGAGAATAGAGTAATAACTAAATCCGCCGATCGGCTGCAATCACTATCAGGATCCCGGCCAGCACCAGCACGGCGGCAATAAGCATGCGGATGCCTGGCACCTCTCCCAGAAACAGCGAGCCTCCCAGCGCGGCCAGACAGGGCACACTGAGCTGTAAGGTACTGGCCGTTGACGATGAGATGTCACGGACAATGACATACCAGAGCACATAGGCCAGCCCGGAGGTAATCCCGCCTGAAACCAGGGACAGCAGGATGCCCCACTTATCCGCTAAGGCGTGATCCGATGAGAGCAGAAACAGCGTAGTGATAATCGGCACGCTCAGGAGAAAGTTACCAGTGGTGGCACCGGTTGGGTCAGATACGCGCTTGCCTCTCACTGAATAAGCGCCCCATGCCAGCCCGGAAGCGATCATCATGATGGCAGGCACAGCAGAGGGCATGCTGGCACCCGGCAGGAGTAACAGCGCGATGCCCACAACGGCGACAGCAATACCCGACAGCTTACGCGGCCCCGTTTTTTCTCCCTGCCATGCTCCCCATAGCACCATACAGACCTGAACGGCACCGAAAAGCAGCAGCGCGCCGGTAGCGGTATCAAGGTGAACATAGGCCAACGAGAACAGAAACACATAGGCGGTGAGCAGGCCCGCGTTTACCACGTTCCAGCGAATGCTATGCCATCCACGCGATACCAGCTGGAGGAGAAGCAGCACAGCCGCGCCTGCCAGCAGACGTAACGTACTGAATGTTGCGGGATCGGCATGGCCTTCGCGCAACGCAATACGGCACAGAACAGAGTTCGCGGCGAAGGCCAAAAGAGTAAAAGCAATCACCAGAAATTTTTTCATCAGTTTTTCTTCGCCGCCCCTGTCCTGTGCGCTGAAAGGATCACTCCTGGTGAAGCCTGCTGTGGCTTAAATACTCAGCCCATTCAGCCTGTTCATCACCTCGTCCGACAGGATCAACTGTTCGCTGGCCAGGTTCTCCTGCAAATGCTGCGGCGATGACGTGCCGGGGATTAACAGAATGTTGGGTGAACGTTTCAGTAGCCAGGCCAGTGCAACCTGCATCGGCGTTGCCTGTAACTCGCTGGCGATGTCATTGAGTTGTTCCGACTGTAACGGCGAGAAACCGCCGAGCGGGAAGAACGGGACGTAGGCAATGCCCTGGGCGGCTAACTCATCGATAAGCGCATCGTCCTGCCGGTTGGCAAGGTTGTACATGTTCTGGACGCAGACAATCGGCGTCATTTTTTGTGCATCAGCGACCTGTTTAGCAGTGACATGGCTGAGACCAATATGCTGGATCAGCCCGCGCTCCTTCAGTTTGATCAACGTCTCCAGCTCTTTTTCCAGAGAACCCTCCTCCGGATGATGCACATTGAACATGCTGCGCAGATTGACCACCGGTATCACATCCAGCCCCAGGTTATGTAAGTTATCTTCTACCGCCTGGGTCAGCTCTTGCGGGCTGAATGCTGGAAGCCATCCGCCCTTTTCATCACGCCGCGCGCCCACTTTCGTCACGATGCACAGATCGTCAGGATAAGGATGTAGCGCTTTTTTAATCAGCCGGTTGGTTTCATGTGGTCCGTAAAAATCGCTGGTATCAATGTGATTAACGCCAGAGGCAACGGCGTCACGCAGAACCTGAATCGCCCGCGCTTCATCTTTAACCGGCCCAAAAACACCCGGCCCTGCCAACTGCATGGCACCATAGCCCAGACGGTTTACTTCACGGTCGCCCAGGCGGTAACGCATAATGGGTTTTGACATGGTGATCTCCTGTGTGAGTGTGCCTTGATTGTACGACCGAATTTTCTGCGCGGCTATCCGGGCACATTAGGCCGGGCAAAGATTACTCTCTGACTTACATCAGCTCATACCTGCCTACACATCGTTGCGATCCGCGCTATAGGCCACGGCTTTCATGTCGTGCAGCGCCTCCAGACGGGCGTTGAGTGCTGCTTCAATATTGTCATAGGCGGTGCTGCCTAAGGGTAGACGCAGGGGTGGGCTGTCCAGATCAGCCGCGGCAATCATCGCCGTCACGCATTTCTCCGCATCGCCTTTAATGACAAACTCACCAGAGAGGAGTGCCTCCCGCATTTTCCCCGCCGCCGTATCCCGATACTCAGGCAAAGCATCAGCCACATCCAGCCCGGTGCCAAACTGGGTTGCCGTAGGCCCCGGCTCTACCAACAAAAAGTCGATGCCAAACGCGGCAACTTCCTGGCGAACCGCTTCGACAAAGCCCTCAATTCCCCATTTACTGGCGTGATACAAACTGAAGTTGGGATAGGCAATTTGGCCACCTTCCGAAGAGACCTGCACGATGCGCCCGCCTCCCTGCTGGCGCAAAAAGGGAATTGCCGCACGAATCAGCTGAATTGAGCCCATAAGATTGGTGGTTAACTGCCGGTCAATTTGCCCATCGCTCAGCTCTTCCGCTGCGCCAAACAGCCCGTAAGCCGCATTACTGACCACAATATCGATCCGCCCCGCCTGAGCAAACGCAGCGTCAACAGCGGGCCTGATGGTGGACGTCATGCTGAGATCGAGCACCACTACCTGTAAACGATCGCCGTACTGCGTGCGTATATCATCTAATGCAGCCTCACGGCGAACGGTTGCCACTACCCTGTCGCCACGGGCCAGTAATTTTTCACTCATCAAACGCCCCAGGCCGCTGGATGCACCGGTAATTAGCCAGGTTTTCATGATTGTCTTCTCCGTTTAGTGAACCGACGTTCATCATAAACCCAATCATTGGTGGCATAATCTCCACAAACTGGCATGGGATAGTGGGAAATATTCAACAATGAAACGCCCCTCCTGGAACGAACTGCAGGCTGTGAAAACCATTGCCGAGCAGCGTAGCTTTCGTCGTGCCGCTGAGGTGCTCGGGCTTAAACGTTCATCGCTCAGCCATACCATCAAAGGGCTGGAGGCTACGCTTGGCGTACGCCTTTTCCATCGAACAACACGGAGCGTGGCGCTAACCGAAGCAGGTGAAATGCTCATTGCGCGCCTGACGCCGCTGCTGGCAGAGATGGATGAGCTGCTTAATGACGTGACGGCGAGCGGTCATCAACCCTATGGCACTCTGCGTATCAGCGCCAGCGATGCCGCGATCCGCCTTCTACTGGAAAAGGTATTGCCGACGTTTATTCAGCAGAAGCCGGGGATTGAAATTGACTTAGTCGCACAGGGTCAGCTGGTGGATATTGTCGCGCTAGGGTTTGATGCGGGCATTCGGCTGATTGAAGATGTACCCAAAGACATGGTCGCCATTCCCCTGAGCGGCCCCCTGCGCTTTGTCACCGTGGCATCGCCCGATTACCTGGCATGGCGGCCGAAAATCCAACATCCTCAGGATATGATGCAGCACATCTGTTTGCGGCAGCGCTTGCCTGGCGGCAAACGCTATCACTGGGAATATCAGCAGCATGAGCAGCAGCTTGCGCTGGATGTCCCGGGCAGTCTGACTCTCGACAGCAGCGCGCTCATGGTAGAGGCTGCGGTCGCCGGATTAGGCATAGCCTATGTGCCAGAGCTCTATGCGCAGCCGTGGCTGGCTAGCCAGCAACTGGTGACGCTACTGGACGACTGGGCAATTGCATCGCAAGGAATTGCGCTCTACTTTCCGCAAAATCGTCATATGCCCGTTGCGTTACGGCTGTTTGTCGATGCGGTAAAAGCAGCGCCGCGCGTCTGAAGGAAGGGAGACGCCCAAAGAAAAAAGCCCCGCGATATTGCTATCGCAGGGCTGTTCCGCATTTGGCGGAAGCGCAGAGATTCGAACTCTGGAACCCTTTCGGGTCGCCGGTTTTCAAGACCGGTGCCTTCAACCGCTCGGCCACACTTCCGGAATGAGGCGCACTATAAACACCTCGATGCGTCGTGTAAACCCCTGTGATATCTGTTTGCCTGAAAAACAAGCAATATGCTGCTAATCGGCTGAAAGAACAGCATATTGACCATTAAATCAGCACAATACTCAGTGTTTGGTGATGTAGAGATCTTTTGTATAGACGTAACCGAGGTTGCTGGGATCGAACCCACCTACCCATGGTTTTACCAAACGCGCTCTGACATAGTGGTAAACCGGGATCGCCGGCACGTCCTGGGCCAGAATCGCTTCCGCCTGCTGATAGTCCTTGCCGCGCTCGTTAGCGTCCTTCGCCTTTGCCGCGCTGTGCATCAGCTCATCATAGGCCGGATTGCTGTAGAGAGTGGTATTCTCGCTGTCACCGGTGCGGAACGTATTCAGGAAGGTCGCCGCATCGTCGTAGTCTGCTATCCACGCATAGCGCACGGCGTCGAAGTTGCCGGTGTGCATGGTATCAAGCATGGTTTTCCACTCCTGGTTTTGCAGCTTCGCCGTCACGCCAAGATTTTTCTGCCACATCGAGCTGGCGGCAATGGCGATGCGCTGGTGAGTTTCCATGGTGTTATAGAGCAGGTTAAAGGTGAGCGGATGCGCCGCGTCGAACCCGGCCTCGGCCAGCAGCTTTTTCGCCTCGGCAATGCGTTTATCTCGCGGCCAGGCGGCGTAGTCCGGCGAGGCGATCTTCACGCCGCCAATCTCCGGCTGGCTGATGACCCATGCCGGGCGCTGCCCCTGCCCCATCACCTTGTCGGCAATGATATCTTTATCCAGCGCCATATTCAGCGCCCGGCGTACCCGCGCATCGTTAAAAGGCGGCTTAGTGGTATTGAACTGGTAGTAGTACGTCGCCAGCTGCGGCGTGATATGCACTTCTGCGCCCAGGGTTTTCTTCAGTTGGGCAAACTGGTTTACCGGAATGGTGTTGGTCATATCGATTTCACCCGCCTTATAGCGGTTGACGTCGGCAGTCTCAGAGCTGATAGGCAGATAAGTGACGGTGTTAATCACGGTGTGCTTATCGTCCCAGTAGCGCGGATTGCGCACCGCAACAATCTTCTCGTTCACCACCCAGTCGGTGATTTTGTACGGCCCGCTGCCGACAAAGTGCTCCGGCTTGGTCCACTTATCGGCAAAGCGACCAATCAGTACCTTATCAACCGGCACCAGCGACGGGTGTGCCAGCATGGGCAGGAACGACGCCGTGGGCTGGTTGAGGGTAACCTGCAGCGTGGTATCGTCCAGCGCCTTCACGCCTAGCGTATCCGGGGCCTTTTTACCCTGCGTAATATCCGCTGCGTTAACGATATGCATATTGCCTGGATAGGTGGCGTACGGGGAGCCGGTAGCTGGATCCACCAGACGCTGCCAGCTCCAGACCACGTCCTGAGCGGTGATGGCCGTCCCGTCCGACCAGGTGATACCCGCACGCAGGTGGAAGGTCCAGACGGTGTTATCCTGATTCTCCCACTTCTCTGCTAATCGTGGCTGTGCGCTGCCATCTTTTCCGATCGCGATCAGCCCCTCGAATAAGTCGCTGATAATATCGAATTCGACGTTGCTTTCTACCTTATGCGGATCGAGGGAGGCCGGCTCGCTGCCGTTATTGCGCACCAGCGTTTGCTGCTCCGCCAGCGTGGTTCCAGCTGGAACCTGAGCTGCCAGGGCAGCGGTACTTATGCTTATAATGCCCGTTGCCAGTAGCGAGAGGGCAAAACGGGGACCTGTCTGTGGTTTCATATCATGCCTTAATTGTGTACTGATTAACGTTATCCCTGACACTCTTAGCGCTCGTCTGACAAGAAGGCAATACTTTTCAGGCACCTATAAGAGGTTGATCTGTTTAGTTCCGGCGAAAATGCGATCGCACTTCCAAAAGTGAAATTTAAAGCAGCCTCTGCTGAGGGTAAGTTATTGTTGTTTGGGTAAAGATGGGTAAAACCGCTTTAAGCTACCGTTCTGTTTACCTATCCTTCATCCTTAATTACATCTGTCATAAGAGAGTGACTCATGGATCGTATTGTTAGCGCTTCACGCGGGCGTACATCGCTGCTCAGCACGCACAAAGTGCTGCGAAACACCTATTTTATGCTCAGCCTGACGCTGGCGTTCTCCGCGATTACCGCGACCGCCAGTACGGTGTTGGGCCTGCCGTCACCGGGGCTGATCCTGACCCTGGTAGGCATGTACGGCTTAATGTTCCTGACCTATAAGCTGGCGGATAAGCCTGCCGGCATTCTGGCCGCCTTTGCCTTTACCGGTTTCCTGGGTTACATCCTCGGGCCGATGCTTAACGCCTACCTCTCGGCGGGCATGGGCGATTTGATTGGTCTGGCGCTGGGCGGTACCGCCCTGACCTTCTTCTGCTGTTCGGCCTACGTGCTCACCACCCGCAAGGATATGTCTTTCCTCGGCGGAATGCTGATGGCGGGCATCGTGGTGGTGCTGATCGGGATGGTTGCCAACATTTTCCTGCAGCTGCCGGCCCTGCATCTGGCGATTAGCGCGGTGTTTATCCTGATCTCTACCGGCGCAATCCTGTATGAAACCAGCAACATTATTCACGGCGGCGAAACCAACTACATTCGCGCCACCGTCAGCCTCTACGTCTCGCTGTACAACATCTTTGTCAGCCTGCTGAGCATCCTGGGCTTCTCCAGTCGGGACTAACCGCTTAAGCATCACGTCAAGGCCCCGCTTATGCGGGGCTTTGTTTTTTGCTACACTGCAGCGGTTTTTAGCTGACCCGTGAATAATTATGTTGAGCTTTGAAGGTAAAGAGATAGAGACCGATAACGACGGCTATCTGAAAGAGAGCAGCCAGTGGAGCGAAGGTCTGGCAGAAGTGATTGCGGCGCAGGAGTCTATTACCCTCTCGCCTGAGCATTGGGAAGTGGTGCGCTTCGTGCGCGACTTTTATCTGGAATTTAACACCTCACCGGCGATCCGCATGCTGGTAAAGGCGATGGCAAACAAGTTTGGCGAGGAGAAAGGCAACAGCCGTTACCTCTACCGCCTCTTTCCGAAAGGCCCGGCCAAACAGGCCACCAAGATTGCTGGCCTGCCTAAACCGGTGAAGTGCATCTAGTAGCGGATACCAAAGTTGGTCCACTCTCGGGTGGGCTGATGCGGCTCGGTTAAGACGTTGTCGACCCGAGCGCTGCGCGGCCCCCCTGCTTTCAGCCACTCAATCAGCTCGGCTAACTTCTCTTCGTCACCGCAGGCAAGAACCTCAACGCTGCCGTCATCCATGTTGCGCGCGTAGCCGGTCAAGCCAAGGCGATGCGCCTCGCGCTGCGTACTGTAGCGAAACCCAACCCCCTGCACGCTGCCGTGAACCCAGCATTTAATGCAGGCGGACGCTTTTTCATTAGTTCTGTTCTCGTCAGTCATGGTGCCCCTCCTTCTCTGATTCACTAAGGGTAGCGTATGCCGCCGCCACTATCAGACTTTTCCCTACATACCGCTTCGCTTCTGTATACCAGACTAAAAGTATTAACTCTCATTGCCTGTCTGTCTTGCCAGTACCTTGATGGTACTGGCATTTTTTTATCTTCCCATCTGCCGAATTGCTTTTCCTGCGCTAACCCAGGAAAATGGCGGCCATTTTCTTCATAAAGACGATCAAATTTATTATGAGCGTACGTTTAGTGTTAGCCAAAGGGCGCGAGAAGTCTCTGCTGCGCCGTCATCCCTGGGTCTTCTCCGGTGCGGTTGCCCGCATGGAAGGCAAAGCCAACCTCGGTGAAACCGTTGATATCGTTGACCATCAGGGAAAATGGTTAGCTCGCGGCGCGTACTCCCCTGCTTCGCAGATCCGCGCCCGCGTCTGGACGTTCGATAAAAACGAAAGCGTAGATATCGCCTTCTTTAGCCGCCGCCTGGCGCAGGCCCAGCAGTGGCGCGACTGGTTGGCGAAGCGTGATGGTCTGGATAGCTATCGCCTGATCGCCGGTGAGTCTGACGGTATGCCCGGCATTACCATCGACCGCTTCGGCAACTTCCTGGTGCTGCAGCTACTGAGCGCAGGCGCAGAGTATCAGCGCCCGGCGCTGGTGGCGGCCCTGCAGGAGCGCTACCCCGAGTGCGCCATTTACGACCGCAGCGACGTGGCGGTACGTAAGAAAGAGGGGCTAGAGTTGACTCAGGGCCCGGTGAGCGGTGAGCTGCCGCCGCCGTTGCTGCCGATCGAAGAGCACGGCATGAAGCTGCTGGTGGATATCCAGGCCGGACACAAAACCGGTTACTACCTTGACCAGCGCGACAGCCGACTGGCGACCCGCCAGTACGTAGCGGATAAGCGCGTGCTGAACTGCTTCTCCTACACGGGTGGCTTTGCGGTCTCTGCGCTAATGGGCGGCTGTGCCCAGGTGGTGAGCGTCGATACCTCCCAGGAGGCGCTGGACGTGGCCCGGCAAAACGTAGAACTCAACAAGCTCGACCTGAGCAAAGCAGAATTTGTGCGCGATGACGTTTTCAAGCTGCTGCGTAAGTATCGTGACAACGGCGAGAAGTTTGACGTTATCGTGATGGATCCGCCGAAGTTCGTTGAGAACAAAAGCCAGCTGATGGGTGCGTGCCGTGGCTATAAGGATATCAACATGCTGGCGATCCAGCTGCTGAATCCCGGCGGCGTGCTGCTGACCTTCTCCTGTTCCGGCCTGATGACCACCGATTTATTTCAGAAAATCATCGCTGATGCCGCAATAGATGCGGGTCGTGATGTACAATTTATAGAGCAGTTCCGTCAGGCCGCAGATCACCCGGTGATCGCTCCCTACCCGGAAGGACTGTATCTTAAAGGGTTTGCCTGTCGCGTCATGTAGCTTGAGTTCTGGAAACTTATCCCCATATCGGGGATAAGTACTGTTTCCTGGAGGTGACTATGATTGCCAGCAAATACGGCATTGGCCAGCAGGTGCGCCACTCTCTGCTGGGATTTTTGGGCGTAGTGGTGGATATCGATCCGCAATACTCTCTTGATGAACCCTCAGCTGACGAGCTGGCCGTTAACCCGGATCTGCGTGTCGCCCCGTGGTATCACGTGGTGATGGAAGATGATGACGGACAGCCGGTGCACACTTACCTGGCCGAAGCTCAGCTCAGCGGCGAAGTGCAGGATGAACATCCGGAACAACCCTCTATGGATGAGCTCGCACGCTCCATCCGTAAGCAGCTCCAGGCGCCCCGGCTGCGCAACTGACAGGACCCCGCCAGCGCGGGGTCTTTTTTTAGCGGGTAAGCCCCAGGCGTGGAATTTCAATCGCCGGGCAGCGATCCATCACCACGTTTAACCCCGCCTCGCGAGCCAGCACCGCTGCCTGCTCGTTGATCACGCCCAGCTGTAACCACAGGGTTTTCGCCCCGATGGCAATCGCCTCCTGCGCCACGCCCCAGGCCGCCTCCGACTGGCGGAACACGTCCACCATATCGACCTTCTCAGGGATTTCCGCCAGCGTCGCGTAGCCCTGTTGACCCAGCAGCGTCTTTCCCGCCACCTTCGGCGAGACCGGGATGACATGGTAGCCCTGATCGAGCAGGTATTTCATGACCCGGTAGCTAGGACGGTCAGGTTTGTCGCTTGCGCCTACCAGCGCAATGGTGTGGGTTGATTTCAGAATGCCAGCAATATCGGTCTCTTTCATAATCATCTCCAGGCTATTTTCTCAAGTGTATGCCAAACCCGGCTCCCCGACCATCTATCCCATACCTCTGCATGAGGGTAATCAGAAGCATAACTCTATATGTTACTAAACATACCGTTAGACATGTTCAGACACGATTTTAACCCTTAAAAACAGCGGAGATTTTATGAGAGCCGGCTTTGCCACCGCACTGATTGTCTGCTTAATGCCGGTTACCGCTTTCGCAACGACCCTGCGCCTGGCAACGGAGATCGATCTCCTGATCCTTGACGGCAAAAAGGTTTCCAGCTCCCTGCTGCGTGGTGCGGGCAGTATTGAACTGGAGAACGGCCCGCATCAGCTGGTATTTCGGGTGGAGAAAAGTATCCGCATGACCAATCGCGAGCAGCGGATGTGGATCTCTCCGCCACTGATCGTCAGTTTTAATACCCGCGATATCAATCTCGTCAACGTGACGCTGCCCCGACTGGAGACGCAGAGAGAATCAGAGATGTTTGATGCCTCGCCGCAGATTTCGCTGCTGGATGGTCACGCGGTCGCTATCCCTGCCATGATAGATATTCTGCCGATAACCGAGACGTCAGAGGGGATCGACTATGAGCGTGATACCGAACGCTATAACAAACAGGGACAGCACGCCTCGCTATCCCAGTTCGCCACGCAAATGGCGGATGACAGAACGTTGCTCTCCAGCGTATCGGAGTTGGACGTCCCGCCGTCGCAGGATCTGACCGAGCAGCGGTTAAAGTACTGGTATCAACAGGCCGATAAGCAAACCCGCAGCCGCTTTATGGAGTGGGTGAAACAGCAGCCTCCCTCCTGAGGGTGCGTTAAATCACATTCCCTTTTCCAGTCGCGCTTTTTTTACGCCTTTCTCTTGCAGCATCAAACGCTTCCAGTAATCTGTAGCAAATTTAATAATGGAATCGGATTATGGAACTGACGACACGTACGCTTCCGGCACGAAAACACATTGCGCTAGTGGCGCACGATCACTGCAAGACCATGCTGATGAACTGGGTAGAGCGCCACCACGCGCTGCTGGCCCAGCATGAGCTGTATGCCACTGGCACCACGGGCAACCTGATCCAGCGCGCCACCGGCCTGCCGGTAAACGCAATGCTGAGCGGGCCGATGGGCGGCGATCAGCAGGTAGGGGCGTTAATCTCTGAAAGCAAAATCGACGTGCTGATCTTCTTCTGGGATCCGCTCAACGCCGTGCCACACGATCCGGACGTCAAGGCCCTGCTGCGCCTGGCAACGGTGTGGAATATCCCGGTCGCCACCAACGTCTCTACCGCCGACTTTATTATTGAGTCAGCGCACTTCGGCGACAGCTTTGATATTCAGATCCCGGACTATCAGCGCTACCTCGCCGATCGTCTTAAATAATGCATCGCCGGTGACGCTTACGCTTACCCGGCCTACGCGTTTTGTAGGCCCGTGCAAGCGCAGCGCCGCCGGGTAAAATCACGGTTTGCGAACGACCGTCACGCCCAGCTGCTTTAAATCCTCTACAAACGGCGACGGCGCCTCTTTGCTGAACAGCAGCCAGACGCGCTTGCGGGCGCGGGTCATGGCTACGTACAGCAGGCGGCGCTCCTCGGCGTCCGGATAATCCTCCGGCGCAGGCAGCAGCGCCTGCTCCATCACCGACTCCCGCGCCGGGGCCGGAAAGCCCTCTTTGCCCTCCTGCAGCCCCAACACAATGACATAGTCCGCCTGCTGTCCTTTGCTGGCGTGGATGGTCATAAAGTCCAGCATCAGCTGCGGCCAGCGAGTTGCGGCCTTCTCCAGCACGGCGGGTTTGAGGTAGTGATAGCGCGCCAGCAGCAGGATCCGCTCGTCCGGCTTAGCATAGCCGCTGAGCTTATCCAGCAGGGCATCGAGCCGATCCTCAGCCAGCAGCGTCACGGCGTTCTTCTCGCCTGCCGCCAGGCTGTTAAGCGGCTTTCTGAGCTGGTGCGGGTTCTGCTGGATAAAGCGGTTGGCCACGTCGCCAATACGATGGGTAAAGCGATAGGTGGTATCCAGCACGCAGCTTTCCCCCTCGCCAAAATAGTGATGAAACGCGGTGGTCAGAGAGAGCTGCGCCCCGCTAAAGCGGTAGATCGCCTGCCAGTCATCGCCGACGGCAAAGAGCGTAGTGTTTGAGTTCTGCTTGCGCAGCGCCGCCAGCAGCGCCGCACGCTGGGGAGAGATGTCCTGGAACTCATCCACCAGAATATGCTTCCACGGGCTGATAAAGCGCCCTTTCTCCAGAATATTGATCGCCTGGTGGATTAAACCAGAGAAGTCGACGGCGTTTTCTGCCTTCAGCGCCGTTTTCCACGCCTTGAGCAGCGGGGCCATCAGCTTCACCCGCTTTGAAAACAGGTTACGCACCTCTTCTGGCGCGGAGGCGATCATCTCGGCCTGCGCGCCACCGTGCATGCGCATCAGACTCACCCAGCGGTCGAGCCGCCCGGCAAGGCGGCGCTGTAGGGCTTTATCGTCCCAGAAATTCCCTTCCGGTACCTCCCACTCCAGCTCCTCTTCCAGCCACAGCCGCCAGCCCTTCGCCTGGGCTTTTTTCTCACTGCACTGCTGCTGCCAGGCCTCGATAAACAGCGCCTGCCGGGCGTCGGTATCGTTCTCCAGCGCGCTGATGGTGGGAACCTTTTTACTGCCGTGCTGAATAATGGCGAGCGCCAGAGCGTGGAAGGTCTGGGCAGCGATCTCATCGGTATTGAGCCGCTCGCGAATACGCGCGTCCATCTCCTGGGCCGCTTTCCGGCCAAAGGCCAGAAGCAGGATCTGATCCGCTGCCGCTTCACCGCGCATCAGCAGCCAGCCCGCGCGGGCCACCAGCACCGATGTCTTGCCGCTGCCCGCTCCGGCCAGCACCAGCAGCGACTGCTCGCCATTCACCACCGCTTCTGCCTGGGCTGGGTTAAGCGGGGAGGATTCAACGCTGGCAAAGAAAGGCGCGTACTGCACCAGCATTTTGCGGGTGTACTCGCGATTATGTGCTGCCCGGCTGGCTTCAACGTCTACCAGCCAGCGCTGGCATTGCTGCCACGCTTCGCGGCAGTTATCGAACTCATCAAGACGGGCCTGCGGCAGCGGCAGCGCCGCAAAGGCGTGACGGATCCGATCCTGCAGGCCCGTGGTCTGCTGGCGGGTGAGCCACCTGTTGGCCTTCATGCCGCTGGAGAGGGTCTCTACCGTCTCCTGCAGCACCCCTGCGGCCACCTCGCTCATTTGGCTGCTCCATGCCTGCCAGTGGGCGTTGAGATGTTGATAGAACTGCTGGGTTTGCGCCCACTCGGTACCGTGCAGGCGCACCACTTTGGCATCGGATAGCACGAACTCCAGCTCGCCCCAGACCAGCCCGCGCTTGCAGACAATCGCCAAAAGTTGATTATAGGGAATAAGATACTCATGGCGATCGCCGGAAACTTTCACGCCCGCGTGGAGCATGACCGCCCGGTCATAGGGGTGCTGGGCCAGACGTTTTCCGAGTGAAGTCGCTTTCAGTTCCATGATGTGCCGTTTCTCTGGTCATAACGTTGCCCGTCAGTGTACCCGTCAGAGAATTTACGCTCCAGCGTAAAAAGACGTTACACTTAGCAAGCCTTTTCCTATGGCAAATAACTTTGAGGATGTATGCGTACTGTACTGAATATTCTTAACTTCTTTCTGGGCGGCTTCATGACGACGCTGGCCTGGATCCTGGCAACGATGATGAGCGTTGTCTTTGTCATCACGTTGCCGCTGACCCGCTCATGCTGGGAGATCGCGAAGCTGTCGCTGGTGCCGTATGGCAACGAGGCGATCCATGTGGATGAGCTCGATCCCTCCCGCCGTAACGTCATAATGAACACCGGCGGCACGCTGCTGAATATTATCTGGCTGGTGCTGTTCGGCTGGTGGCTATGCATAATGCATATCCTCGCGGGTATCACCCAGTGCCTGACCATCATCTGTATTCCGGTGGGTATCGCCAACTTTAAAATCGCAGCCATTGCTCTGTGGCCGGTTGGACGGCGGGTCGTGTCGGTGGAAACGGCGCAGGCCGCCCGCGAAGCCAACGCCCGGGCCCGTTTCTAATCTGAAGGACGCGTCACTCATGCTAAGCCCCCTGCTTCGCCGTTACACATGGAACAGTGCCTGGCTCTATAACGTCAGGATTTTTATCGCCCTGAGCGGTACGGTTGCCCTGCCCTGGTGGTTGGGCGAGGTGAAGCTCACCATCCCGCTGACCCTGGGCGTGGTAGCCGCCGCGCTGGCGGATTTAGATGACCGCCTTACCGGGCGGCTGCGCAACCTGGTTATCACCCTGGTCTCGTTCTTTATTGCCTCGGCCTCGGTGGAGCTACTCTTTCCCTGGCCGTGGCTGTTTGCCCTCGGGCTTATCGTCTCTACCTGCGGGTTTATCCTGCTGGGCGGTCTCGGTCAGCGCTACGCCACCATCGCCTTTGGTGCGCTGCTGATTGCCATCTATACCATGCTGGGTATCTCGCTTTTCGACCAGTGGTACCAGCAGCCGCTGCTGCTGCTGGCGGGCGCGGTGTGGTTTAGCCTGCTGACGCTAGTGGGGCACCTGGTGTTTCCGGTGCGCCCGCTGCAGGACAACCTCTCACGCTGCTATGCGCAGCTGGCGAACTACCTGGAGCAGAAATCACGCCTCTTCGACCCCGACTATGATGATGAGAGTGAAAGTGAAGCGCCGCTCTACGATCTGGCCCAGGCTAACGGCCAGTTGGTCACTACCCTCAACCAGACCAAGGCCTCGCTGCTGACAAGGCTACGGGGAGATCGTGGCCAGCGCGGTACCCGACGCACGCTGCACTACTATTTTGTTGCCCAGGATATTCACGAGCGCGCCAGCTCGTCGCATATCCAGTACCACGCCCTGCGCGAGCGCTTTCGCCACAGCTCCCTGATGTTTCGCTTTCAGCGGATGCTCTCTATGCAGGCCCAGGCCTGCGCCCGACTCTCACGGGCTATTCTGCTGCGCGAACCCTATCAGCACGATCCTCAGTTTGAGCGTGCCTTTGCCCATCTTGACACGGCCCTTGAGCACGCCCGCGCCCTGGGCACCTCTATGGACTATATTGAGTCGCTGGGCTTTGTGCGCGATAACCTGCGGGCTATCGACGCTCAGCTGGCGACGATAGAGTCTGAGCAGGCGCTGATGCAGCAGCCGCAGAGTACCGAGAATGAGCTTGCCGATGACAGCCTGACCGGGCTGGACGATATCTGGCAGCGCCTGAAGCGCAACCTGACGCCAGAGTCGGCCCTGTTTCGCCATGCGGTAAGAATGTCGGTGGTGCTCTGCCTGGGCTATGCCTTTATACAGGTCACCGGGCTCCAGCATGGCTACTGGATCCTGCTGACCAGCCTGTTTGTCTGCCAGCCAAACTATAACGCCACCCGCCACCGCTTAACGCTGCGTATCATTGGCACGCTGGTGGGCGTGGCGGTGGGTCTACCGATACTGCTTTTTGTCCCGTCGCTGGAGGGGCAGCTGGTGCTGATCGTCATTGCCGGGGTGCTCTTTTTTGCCTTTCGCAACGTGCAGTATGCTCATGCCACGATGTTTATCACCCTGCTGGTGCTGCTCTGCTTCAACCTGCTCGGGGAGGGTTTTGAGGTGGCGATCCCGCGTATTATCGATACGCTGATCGGCTGCGCCATCGCCTGGGCAGCGGTGAGCTTTATCTGGCCGGACTGGCGTTTTCGTAACCTCCCACGCGTGCTGGAGCGGGCGCTTGACGCTAACTGCCGCTATCTGGATGCCATTCTGGAGCAGTATCATCAGGGACGCGATAACCGACTGGCATATCGCATTGCCCGGCGCTACGCCCACAATGGCGATGCAGAGTTCGCATCAGTGGTCTCAAACATGTCCACCGAGCCGAACGCCACGCCGCAGACGCGCGACGTCGCGTTCCGCCTGCTCTGCCTGAACCACACCTTTACTAGCTACATCTCTACGCTGGGGGCACACCGGGAACAGCTCCAGCAGCCGGAGATACTGCAACTGCTGGATGATGCCGTCTGCTATGTCGATGATGCCCTGCACCACCAGCCTGCTGATGAGGTGCGGGTTGGGCAGCAGCTTGCGGCACTCTCAGAGCGAATTCGCCAGCTTGAACCCGATCCTAAAAGCAAGGCCCCGCTGGTTCTGCAGCAGGTAGGCCTGCTAATTGGGCTGCTGCCGGAGATCTGCCAGCTGCAGCATCAGGTTCCCCGCTGATTTACACGGCTCTCTGCCTCCAGCTCTTTATACCAGACGGTCAGCTCCCGGCGTATTTCTGCCGGGAGCGCGGCCTCATGCAGGCCAGCGATGGCCCCTTCCAGCGCAAACAGCACCCGGATACTCAGCAGCGGGCTGCGCTCCTTTAACCTGAGCCAGCATGCCTTCGCTCCCAGCAGCTTCAGGCTGTGTTCATCCTTAACGCCCGCTTCCCACAGCAGCGTCTCCAGCTGAAAATTCAGGTTGGGCAGATCTCTGAGCCGCTTTTGCGCATACCTTGCGACCTTTTCGCGCCGCGCTGCCGCCAGAGAGTAGTTGCCCAGCGTGAGCAGCGTTTCGCGATCCTGCCACAGGCTATCATCGACCCGGTAGTAGTTAAGCAGCACCGGCCTGCCCCGCTTCACAAAGGTCAGGAACGGGGCCTGCGTGTTGACACAGTAGGAGGCACTCTCTTCACAAGCACGCAGGTAGAGCGCCCCTTCGGCAACCATGGCAAAGACGGTATCTTCTATGGCGAGGCTGTAACCACCAAACAGTGCGCGGTGGCGAATATGTCCCAGCGACGAAAGATATTCCCGAGATTGATAGATCCTTTGATACGATACGTTTTTCATACTTATCCCTTTGAAATCAAGGCGTAATATATCTTCTGTTTATTAAGCCATCCGTTAAAAAGGAACATAGGGAAGTTACCCGGCATCAGCAAGATGATTTTTTCTCTCACCGCACGATCGGGTCATATTTGCGAGACGCTTTCAGAAAATGAGGTTGATCTTTAAACGCGCCGGAGGTACTGTATAGATATACAGTAACTCTCAGGGTTGGATGACTATGTACGCTTCAGGCTTTGCTAACCGCTCATCTCAATATACTTCTTTTGCAGGCAACCGCACGCAGGTTAATGCACCTGCTGCGGCCACCGGCCTCATCAGTGAGGTAGTCTACCGTGAAGACCAGCCGATGATGACGCAGCTGCTGCTGCTGCCTCTGCTACAGCAGCTTAGCCAGCAGTCTCGCTGGCAGCTCTGGCTGACGCCGCAGCAGAAGTTGAGCCGGGCGTGGGTACGGTCCGCAGGTCTGCCTTTAAGCAAACTGATGCACATCAGCCAGCTCTCCCCAGAGAGTACGTTAGATTCCATGATTAAAGCATTACAGACGGGGAACTACAGCGTGGTGATTGGCTGGCATGCGCAGGAGCTGTCGGCAGATGAGCATCGCCGCCTCGTTGATGCAGCCCAGGAAGGGAATGCAATGGGGTTTATTATGCGACCGGTTCGCTTCGACCCTCAGGCTTCAGGACAGTCATCGGGCCTAAAAATTCACTCGAATTTGTTTCATTAAGTAAATTTAAGATAATTCCTGGGATCTTTTTTGCGCCGGTTCCAGGCTATTGGTCATTAAGCTAAATTCGCTCGCGAAGCCTGTCTGGCGGGGCAACCACGATATTTTGACGGCGATTTTATCGTCATAAATGTTAAATATTGTGTCTACAACTCTTTTTTTTTCATATGCCTGACGGAGTTCACACTTGTAAGTTTCCAACTACGTTGTAGACTTTACATCGCCAGGGGTGCTCGGCATAAGCCGAAGATATCGGTAGAGTTAATATTGAGCAATGCCCCCGGTGAAGGATTTAACCGTGTTTTCTCTGGCGAGAAGTTCATGGCGATTTTTGGATGATAACGAGGCGCAAAAATGAAAAAGACAGCTATCGCGATTGCAGTGGCACTGGCTGGCTTCGCTACCGTAGCGCAGGCCGCTCCGAAAGATAATACCTGGTACACTGGTGCTAAACTGGGCTGGTCCCAGTACCACGACAACGGTTTCATTGACAACAATGGCCCGACCCGTGAAGACCAGCTCGGCGCTGGCGCATACGGCGGCTATCAGGTTAACCCGTACGTTGGTTTTGAGCTGGGTTACGACTGGTTAGGTCGTGAGCCGTACAAAGGCGACAACGTAAACGGTGCTTTCAAATCTCAGGGCGTTCAGCTGACCGCTAAACTGGGCTACCCAATCACTGACGACGTTGATATCTACACCCGTCTGGGTGGTATGGTATGGCGTGCAGATGCTAAAGCTCAGGTTCCTGGCGTTGCTGGTGCGAACTTCAAAGACCACGATACCGGTGTTTCCCCAGTATTCGCTGGTGGCGTAGAGTGGGCAATGACCCGTGACATCGCTACCCGTCTGGAATACCAGTGGGTTAACAACATTGGCGATGCTAAAACTCTGGGCACCCGTCAAGACAACGGTATGCTGAGCGTAGGTGTTTCCTACCGCTTCGGCCAGCAGGAAGACGTAGCTCCGGTTGTTGCACCGGCTCCGGCTCCGGCTCCGCAGGTTTCTACCAAGCACTTCACTCTGAAGTCTGACGTACTGTTCAACTTCAACAAAGCGACTCTGAAACCAGAAGGCCAGCAGGCTCTGGATCAGATGTACAGCCAGCTGAGCAACCTGGATCCGAAAGACGGTTCCGTTGTTGTTCTGGGCTTCACCGACCGTATCGGTTCTGACGCCTACAACCAGGGTCTGTCCGAGAAACGTGCTCAGTCTGTTGTTGACTACCTGATCTCTAAAGGTATCCCGTCCAACAAGATCTCCGCACGTGGTATGGGCGAGTCTAACCCGGTTACTGGCAACACCTGTGACAACGTGAAAGCACGTCCGGCACTGATCGACTGCCTGGCTCCGGATCGTCGCGTAGAGATCGAAGTTAAAGGTATCAAAGACGTTGTAACTCAGCCGCAGGCTTAAGTTTACGTCTTATAAAAAAACCCCGCTCTGCGGGGTTTTTTATTGCCTGCTCTCTGCTGATGGGCTGAGGTTATGCGTTACTCTTTGCCCAGCAGCGCCTGCAGATCCTGCTTCAGGGTACTCATTTTGCTGGCATACTTCTCTTTATGCTCGGCGTCTTCAATCAGCTGCACAATCGTCTCTGACAGCGTTTTTCCCCGCCGCTGGGCAAGACCGGCCAGACGTTGCCAGACCATAAATTCTAGATCGATTGATTTTTTACGCGTGTGCTGGTGCTCGGCGTTGAAGTGCCGTTTTCGCCGGGCGCGGATGGTCTGCTTCATGCGGTTCATTAATGCGGCATTCATATGCTGCGCAATCCAGTCGTTAACACGAACCGGTTCGTATTCAAGCTTCAGCAACAGATCGACGGCCTCTTTAGCCGCACTGGTTTCTAAATAGCGCGTGATGAGTTCACCTTCACGGTGCTTTTTCACCAGGTACTTCCATTTCCAGCCGCTTTCGAGATTTTCCAGTTGTTGATATTTCATTGCGATCTCAGTGTTACCGTGTAACTTAGTTCAGAATATCAGTTTTTTGCCAATCTGCTGAAAAGAAATCACATCCTGTGAGCTAAGCGGTGCCCGGATAGCGGTAAAAGCATCTATTCCGCGTGTGCTGAATTGCCGCTTACGCTATAATTTCGCCCTTTACAGCTGATGATAAAACCTCGACTTTGACCATAACTAAACTAGCCTGGCAAGACCTTGTTCCTGATACCGATAGCTATCAGGAGGTGTTTACACCGTCTGACGTTGACCTTGAGTCTGAGCTTTCTCTTGGTGACACGCAACCTCGTTTGCAATACGCGCTGGAGCAGTTGCTGCATCCGTCTGCCTCTTCACGCTTCTTACTGGCCAAAGCGCCGGAAGAGCCGGAGTATCTGTCCCTGATCGCCGCCGCCGCCCGTGAGCTTCAGCCCGCAACGTCGCCGGTTGTTGGCGTCGAATATAGCGTCGCTGGCCGCACGGTAAGCGTTAAGCCTGCCGCCAGTGCAGAGGCAAACTTTGCCGGCCAGAGTGAAGTGGTGGTTGCCGATTGGGTAGAAGCCGAGCAGCTCTTTGGCTGCCTGCGCCAGTTCAATAATGAGATCACCCTTGAGCCAGGGCTGGTACACCAGGCCAACGGCGGCGTGCTGGTGGTGTCGCTGCGTACCCTGCTGAGTCAGCCCCTGCTCTGGATGCGCCTGAAATCCATCGTGACTCGCCAGCGTTTCGACTGGGTCTCCTTTGACGAGTCGCGTCCCCTACCCGTTAGCGTTCCCGCAATGCCGCTGACGCTGAAGGTTATTCTGGTCGGCGAGCGCGAGTCGCTGGCAGATTTCCAGGAGATGGAGCCGGATCTGGCCGCCCAGTCTATCTACAGCGAGTATGAAGAGACGATCCAGATCACCGATCTGGACGCGCTTGCTACCTGGCGTCAGTGGGTCATTCTTAACGCCGAGCAGGCCGGACTTCCCACCCCGGCAGAGGATGCCTGGCCGATATTTATCCGTGCCGCGGTACGCTACACCGACGATCAGGAGACGCTGCCGCTCAGCCCGCTGTGGCTGGCGCGCCAGCTGCGCGAGGTCTCTGCCTTTACCGAGGGAAGCACCTTCGACGCGGAGCAGCTGCAAACCATGCTGAGCCAGCGCGAGTGGCGTGAAGGCTATCTGCCGGAGCGTATGCTGGATGAGATCCTGCTGGAGCAGATCCTGATTGAGACCGAAGGCGATCGCGTGGGGCAAATTAACGCCCTGTCGGTGGTTGAGTTTCCCGGTCACCCTCGCCCCTATGGCGAACCGTCACGCATTAGCTGCGTGGTACACATCGGCGACGGCGAGTTTCATGACATTGAGCGGAAAGCCGAGCTGGGGGGCAACATCCATGCGAAGGGCATGATGATCATGCAATCCTTCCTGATGGCCGAGCTGGAGCTGGAGCAGCAGATGCCGTTCACGGCGTCGTTGACCTTCGAGCAATCCTACAGTGAAGTAGACGGCGACAGCGCCTCAATGGCCGAGCTTTGCGCCCTAATTAGCGCCCTGGCCGATGTCCCGCTGCATCAGCATATCGCTATCACCGGCTCGGTGGATCAGTTTGGACGGGCACAGCCGGTAGGCGGTCTGAACGAGAAGATCGAAGGCTTTTTCGCCATTTGCCAGCACCGGGGTCTGACCGGCAAGCAGGGCGTGATCATCCCGGCGGCCAATGTCCGTCACCTTTGCCTGCATCAGGAGCTGCTGGACGCGGTCCAGGCAGAACAATTTTTCATCTGGGCCATTGATGATGTAACCGATGCACTACCCTTACTGACAGACCTGGTCTGGGATGGCGAAGGGCAAACCACGCTGGTCCAGACTATTCAGGAACGTATTACGCAGGCGACGCAGCAGGAAGCGCGTCATCGCTATCCGTGGCCGCTACGCTGGGTCGGCTGGTTTACGCCTAACTGATCGGAGTTGTTCAGCGTACACGTGTTAGCTATCCTGCGTGCTTCACTAAAATAAGGCTTACTGAGAACATGGTAGATAAACGCAAATCCTCTTATACGAAAGAAGACCTTCTTGCCTCTGGTCGTGGTGAACTGTTTGGCGAAAATGGCCCGCCGTTACCAGCAGGAAACATGCTGATGATGGATCGTGTGATCACAATGAGCGAGACGGGCGGTAATTTCGATAAAGGCTACGTTGAAGCAGAGCTGGATATCAAACCGGATCTGTGGTTCTTCGGTTGCCACTTCATCGGCGATCCAGTAATGCCTGGCTGCCTGGGCCTTGATGCCATGTGGCAGCTGGTTGGTTTTTACCTCGGCTGGCTCGGCGGCGAAGGTAAAGGCCGTGCCCTCGGCGTAGGCGAAGTGAAACTGGCTGGCCAGATTTTACCTACTGCCGCTAAAGTTACCTACCGCATTCACTTCAAGCGCGTGATCAACCGTAAGCTGATCATGGGTATCGCGGACGGTGAAGTGCTGGTTGACGGTCGTCAGATCTACACCGCAACCGATCTGAAAGTGGGTCTGTTCAAGGACACCTCTGCGTTCTGATCCCCCTGACAGGCGAAACCTCCGCCAGGCGGAGGTTTCATTTAAAGAGACAGAATCAGGCGATAACTACCCTATCCTCCATGGCTTCTCGCCAGCCTCCAAGCCAGTATGATCTCTGATTCAGCGTCTGGTAAGGACACAACTCTTTTGAGCGTCCGGCAATGCCGGCCTGGTAACCACGTTGATGTGCCCGTTCCAGGCGATCTCGTTTTTGTCTCTTCATGCCTCGTTTCCCTCATTATTTATGTCTGGTGGAAAAGAAAACAGTGGCTACTAAATGTGCAACCACGTCTAAGAAATAGCGCGATAGACGCAGACAGTCAATGCACAAAATTCATACCAATGTCATAAATGTGAGATATGCGAGAGTTCATTTGTACAAAAAGTGTGAGCAGGCACAGGTTTTATCCCGCTTAGAAGGCGAAAAAAAACCACGCTACCGGGAAAGACAGCGTGGTTTTTTAGGATTAATTGCAGACTCAGGTACAAATTAGGGTAAGCGATTTATCTCCCGGGCCATGTTGCTGGCCTGCTGCGCCCACGCTTCGCCCAGCACTTTTACCATCGCGTCATAGCCATCCTGAGGCTGCGTCATCTCCACATGGAAAGGACGCTTGATCAGCGTGCCCTGGTGATTAAGCAGCCACTCGCCGCTGACAATCACGTGCCCATCATAACGGCCATGAAAACCGGTCACGGTAACGTTAAGGGTATCTTGATCGCTGCCCATCGGCTGAGAGGCGACCACCCAGCCTGGGAGATTGCGGCTAAGGTTCGCCACCAGCGAAGTACGCAGCTGCTGGTCGAGCGGGCTGGCCCACAGGTTGTTGTTAGCGATGACGTACTGCACGTCGCTGGTCTGGTAGACCACGCCGTTACCCGCGAGATAGTCCGGAACCGACACCTGCTCCACCCACAGCTGACGCTGTGCCTGCCCAGGGTTGGTTGCCATCATGCTCTGCGACGCGGCAGCCTGCGACAGCTGAGCGTTTGATAGCTGATTGTTCGGCAACTGATAGTAGCGTGGCTCCTCGCTACCGCTACTGCAGGCGCTGAGCAACAGCACCGCAATGACCATTATCCCTTTTCTCACTGTTTAACCCCCTTCGGCTCAGGATCTTTTTTGCCCTTCGCCTCAAAGACCAGGGCGTTGCTCTTCTGGTTAAGCGTTTGCAGCACCGGCTGCAGCTCGCGCAGAACCTGATCCAGGCGCTGCATATCCGCCACCATCTTGTTATAGGCTGCCGATCCCGGCTGGAAGCCCTGCATGCTACGGTTCAGCTCGCGCAGCGTTTTCTGCATATCCTGCGGCAGCTGCTGTACCGACTGGCTGGCTGTCAGCTTGTTCAGGTTATCCAGCGTGGTTTGCAGACGGCGCATGGTGCGCTGGCTCTCGGCAAGCGTGCCGGTAGCCTGCTCAAGCATCGGATTCAGCGGCAGGTTGTTGATCTTATCCAGCGTGTCCATCAGGCGCTGCTGGATCTGCGCCAGACCGCTGCTGACCGTCGGAATAATGCTGTAGCCGCCAAACTCACGGATGCCGGTGATCGGCGGCGGTTTCGAGACGAAATCCATATCTACGTAGAGCGCGCCAGTCACCAGGTTACCGGTTTTCAACGAGCCGCGCAGTCCCTGCTTAAGCAGCTCAGGCAGATTCGTCAGGATATCCGGACTTTCCCCCATCTGGCTGGCGATCCGCTCTGGCTCAATACGGATCAGCACCGGAATACGGTAGTCGTCGTTCAATGCCTGACGCAGGCCCGGCATAAAGAACGGTACCTTGCTGACGGTCCCAAGACGCATGCCGCGGAACTCTACCGGTGCGCCAGGTTGCAGGCCGCGAATAGAATCTTTGAAGAACAGCAGGAAATCCTGGTGCTGCGTATAGAGCGACTCCTGAATACTGCGCTGGTTATCATAGAGATCGAACTCGGCCTTCTCGGCTACCGGCTGGCCTAAATCGATGCCGTCGGGCACGTCAAAGCTGACGCCGCCGCCAAACAGAGTGGTCAGCGCCCCCATCTCGACGCGCATGCCTGCCGAGGTGAGATCGACAGCGATACCGCTATCCTTCCAGAAGCGGACGTTGCTGGTCACCAGACGGTCGTTAGGCGCGTTAATAAACAGCTGATAGCTCATGGTGCGCTTCTGCGGGTCGAACACGCTGGTCTCTACCGAGCCGACGCGATAGCCGCGGAAAAGTACCGGATCGCCAGGGGTAAGCTGACCCGCTTTTTTACTGTCGAGCACCACGCGGATGCCTTTTGCATCCGGCGGTGCCAGCGGCGGCGAGTCCAGCAGCTGGTAGTCGTCACGCACGCCGCCTTTGGATCCCGGCTTAAGTTCAATATAGGCCCCGGAGAGCAGCGTACCCAGCCCGCTGATCCCCTCCCTGCCGACCTGCGGTTTCACCACCCAGAACACCGTATCGCCGTGCAACAGCTTTTGCATATTGGCATTCAGCCGGGCCTTGATCTCAACGTGGGTCAGATCGTCGGTCAGCGTTGCAGACTCCACCACGCCGACGTCAATGCTGCGGCTTTTGATGGTGGTTTTACCCGCTTCAATGCCTTCAGCATTGGTGGTGATCAGCGTCACCTCCGGCCCCTGATGGCTATAGTGATAGAAGAGGATCCAAGCCCCGATCAGCGCCGTGACAATCGGGAAGATCCACACCGGTGACCAGTTCTTCACCTTCTGCACTTTGGCTTCCCCACCTTTGGTCTCCATGTTTTACGACTCCTCCTGGCTTGATTCTGGCTCGCGATCCCACGACAGGCGTGGGTCGAAGGTCATGGCCGCAAACATCGTCATGATGACAACCAGCGCAAACATCAGCGCGCCCATTGCGGGGTAAATATTCATTAATCCGCCCATACGTACCAGGGCAGAGAGTACGGCAATGACGAAGACGTCTATCATCGACCAGCGGCCAACAAATTCAACGACTTCATAGATCAGGTGCATACGCTCGCTGTCGCGTCGGCCGTGCCCTTTCGCATCCCAGCAGAGCCAGGCGATGGCGATCATCTTCAGGGTTGGCACCATGATACTGGCGATAAAAATCACCAGCGCCACTGGATAGGAGCCTTCGCTCCAGAGCAGGATCACCCCGGCCAGAATGGTCGAGGGCATTTTATCCCCCAGCAGATCGGTGATCATAATGGGCAAAATATTGGCTGGCAGATAGAGCAGGATGGAGGTGACCAGCAGCGCCATCGTTAGCTGAAGGCTGTTTCTGCGCCGGGCGTGGCCATGGCTGTAGCAACGGGGGCACACCGTCTGATCTACGGGCAGTACCGCCGTGCAGCAGGCGCAGGAGCGCAGCCCCTGGCGAATCCCCGGCACGCCGACGTGCAGCGGCTGAGCCAGGGCCGGCGCGGGAGCAATGTCGTCCCACAGCCAGCGTTTATCGACGCACTGAAAGGCGCGCAGATGCAGAATGCAGAACAGACACCAGGGGATGAAGCTACTACCGACGCCGATATCGCCATAGGCCATCAGCTTCACGAAGCTGACCAGCACCCCGGCGAGGAAGATCTCGGCCATCCCCCAGTTTTTGAGCATGAAAAAGATGCGGGCCAGCCTGCGCTTCAGGCGATCCGGCAGCGGAACCTGATTCACCAGCAGAATGACGGTGACCAGGCAGAACGCGGGCACGAACTGCACAAAGAGCAAGAAGAAGGTGCCAAGGCTGGCGTAGTCTTCATTGAACATGACGCGCGGGATCTCCATCAGCGTCACTTCACTGGTGACCCCTGCCACCTTCATGTTAACGAAGGGGAACAGGTTAGCCAGTACCAGCATAAACAGCGCCATCACCGAGTAGGCCAGCGGGCGCTGCCGGGGTGCATCCCAGCGGGTGGTCAACGTATGGCCGCAGCGCGGACAGGCTGCCTTGTGCCCGTGTGCGAGCGATGGCAGCACCACCAGCAGGTCGCACTGCGAACACAAAATGTGCCGGGCGTCATGATGTTGTTCGCACATGCGCACTCCCTGAATTACGTTGCGTTTTTAAGCGCCTCAAGATGCTCCCACCGCTCAAAGGCCTCTTCCAGCGCCTTCTCTGCGGCAGCCATCTCGTCTAACACCTTTTGTGTCTGCTCGTGAGGCTGGCTGAAAAAGGCCCCGTCGGCAACCTGTGCCTGCAACGCAGTAAGGTTTGCCTCCAGCTCTTCAAGCCGTTGAGGAAGCTGCTCAAGTTCCCGCTGCAGGTTATAGCTTAGTTTGCTCCCGCCGCGTTTAACAGTATCCCCTTTTGCTACCGGAATGTCGGTCACCTTTTTGGTAACAGACTGTTTATACGATTGAGATGCGGCCTGCTGGCCACGCGCATCCTGGTAACCACCCACGTAGCGACCAATCCGCCCCTGGCCTTCGAAGATCCAGCACTCGGTCACGGTGTTATCGACAAACTGACGGTCGTGGCTCACCAGCAGAACCGTGCCCTGGTAACCATCGATCAGCTCTTCCAGCAGCTCCAGCGTCTCAACATCGAGGTCGTTGGTCGGTTCATCGAGGATCAGCAGGTTGCTGGGCTTGAGGAACAGGCGCGCCAGCAGGAGACGGTTACGTTCCCCACCGGAGAGCGCCCGAACCGGGGTCATAGCGCGTTTCGGGTGGAACAGGAAGTCCTGCAGGTAGCCCAGCACGTGGCGCGGCTTACCGTTGACCATCACCTCCTGCTTGCCTTCGGCGAGGTTATCCATCACCGTCCGATCCGGATCCAGCTCAGCACGGTGCTGGTCAAAATAGGCCACTTCCAGCTTGGTCCCGATATGAATACGTCCGCTGTCAGCCTGTAACTGGCCGAGCATCAGCTTCAGCAGGGTGGTTTTCCCGCAGCCGTTCGGGCCAATCAGGGCAATTTTATCCCCGCGCTGTACCTGAGCAGAGAAATCGGTAACCAGCTTTTTGCCGTCCACGGCGTAGTGAACGTTCTCCATCTCAATAACGATTTTACCGGAGCGGGAGGCCTCTTCAACCTGCATCTTCGCGCTGCCCATCACCTCACGGCGTTCGCTACGCTCGCGACGCATCGCCTTCAGAGCCCGGACGCGCCCTTCGTTACGCGTACGGCGCGCTTTGATGCCCTGGCGGATCCACACCTCTTCCTGGGCCAGCTTGCGGTCAAATTCGGCGTTTTGCAGCTCTTCGACCCGCAGCGCCTCCTCTTTCTCCAGCAGGTACTGATCGTAGTTGCCTGGATAGGTCACCAGCTTGCCGCGATCGAGATCGACAATGCGCGTCGCCATATTGCGGATAAACGAACGGTCATGGGAGATGAAGATAATCGTGCCGTTGAAGGTTTTCAGGAACCCTTCCAGCCAGTCGATGGTTTCAATATCCAGGTGGTTAGTCGGCTCGTCCAGCAGCAGCACGCGCGGGTTGCTCACCAGCGCACGTCCCAGCGCCGCCTTACGCAGCCAGCCGCCGGAGAGCGAGGCCAGCGCCATATCGGCCTCCAGACCCAGCTGGGCCAGCACCTCGTTGATACGGTTCTCCATCTGCCAGAGGCCGTAGTGATCCAGCAGCTCCTGCAGGCGCGCCATCTCGTTGAGGTTCTTCTCGCTTGGATCGGTCATCACCAGATGGGAGATCTCATGGTACCCCTTGAGATACTCCGCCTGCTCTGAGATACCCTCGGCAACAAAATCGTAAACGCTGCCAGCGACGTTACGCGGCGGATCCTGCTGCAGACGCGCCACAACCAGATCCTGCTCATAGACGATGCGGCCATCGTCCAGACCCTGTTCGCGATTGAGGATCTTCATCAGGGTAGATTTCCCCGCGCCGTTACGTCCGACCAGGCAGACGCGCTCGTTGTCTTCGATGTGAAGCTCGGCGTTGTCCAGAAGCGGCGCGTCGCTGAACGACAGCCAGGCACCGTGCATACTAATTAATGACATCTTGTTCTATTCCTCTCAGGCTGCGGTAATCAGCCAGCAGTTATGGATCTGACGGTTGCGGGCGAAATCCTGCGACTGTGTTTTTTGGGTAATGTCTTGTGCTTTCAGCCCCAGTTCAGCCAACCCGTCGTGATCCATGCGGAAACCGCGTTTATTGTTTGAGAACATAATCGTGCCGCCTTTACGCAGCATCCGTTTTAAGTCTTTCATCAAGCTCAGGTGATCGCGCTGGACATCAAACGCCTCTTCCATTCGCTTGGAGTTAGAGAAGGTCGGCGGATCGATAAAGATCAGATCGAACTGCTCGTCGGTTTCCCGCAGCCAGCCCATCACGTCGGCCTGCATCAGGCGATGCTGACGACCGGTGAGGCCGTTCAGGCGCAGGTTGCGCTCGGCCCACTCCAGGTAGGTGCGCGACATGTCGACGGTGGTGGTCGACGCCGCGCCGCCCAGCCCCGCATGCACGCTGGCGCTGCCGGTATAGGAGAAGAGGTTGAGGAAATCTTTGCCTTTGCTCATCTGGCCGAGCATCCGGCGGGCGATACGGTGATCGAGGAACAGGCCGGTATCCAGGTAGTCGGTCAGGTTAACCCACAGGCGGGCGTTGTATTCGCTCACCTCCATGAATTCGCCCTTCTCGTTCATCTTCTGGTACTGGTTCTTGCCTTTCTGCCGCTCGCGGGTTTTCAGCACCAGCTTGTTAGGCGCAATGCCCAGCACCGTGATGGTGGCGGCGATGACATCCAGCAGGCGCTGACGGGCCTTCTGCGCATCAACGGTTTTCGGCGGAGCGTACTCCTGCACTACTACCCAATCGGCGTAGCGGTCTACCGCCACGTTATAGTCCGGTAGGTCAGCATCGTAGAGGCGATAGCACTCGATCCCCTCCTGGCGCGCCCACTTCTCCAGCTTTTTGACGTTTTTGCGCAGGCGGTTGGCGTAATCTTCCGCCATGCCGCTGCCTTTAATATCACCAAAGTTTTCTGCGATAGAGTAGTTTTTCTGTACGCAGTCCAGCGGGCCGTTTTTGGCTTTAAACTGGCGGTCGGCGCGCAGCTGGAGGCAGTTGAGCAGCTCCGGCGAGGCGCTGAACAGGGAGACGTTCCAGCCGCCAAAGTTGTTTTTCAGAGTGCGGCCCAGCAGGCTATGCAGGGCGATCAGCGCCGGCTCGCTCTCCAGACGCTCACCGTACGGCGGGTTACTCAGGACGGTACCGTGCGGCCCTTCCGGCAGCGGATTGGTCAGTTGGGCGACATCTTTGACGTTAAAATCAATCAGCTCGCCGACGCCTGCGCGACGGGCGTTGCTGCGGGCAATATCGATAACCCGGGCATCGCTGTCGGAGCCGTAGAAGCGTGAGCCGTAGTCCGCCAGCCCCTGACGGGCGCGGGTCTGGGCCTCGGCTTTCACCTCTTTCCACAGCGCTTCATCGTGCTGCGCCCAGCCGCTAAAGCCCCAGTGCCCGCGATGCAGGCCCGGTGCGCGATCGGTGGCGAGCATCGCCGCCTCAATCAGCAGGGTACCGGAGCCGCAGAGCGGATCGAGCAGTGGCGTACCCGGCTGCCAGCCGGAGCGCATCACCACTGCCGCCGCCAGGGTCTCTTTCATGGGGGCCAGCCCGGCCCGGTCGCGATAGCCGCGCAGGTGCAGGCCGTCGCCGCTGAGATCGAGGGCGATATGCGCCGTCTCTTTATTCAGCCAGACGTTAATGCGCATATCCGGCTGCTCGCGATCGACGTTCGGGCGTTCCATATTCTTACGCGTGAAGCTGTCGACGATGGCGTCTTTTACCCGCATAGCACCGTACTGGCTGTTGCGGATCTCTTCATTCACCCCGCTAAAGTGCACGGCGAAGGTCGCGCCAGGATTGAAAATCTCCGTCCAGTCAATCGCCTGCACGCCCATATAGAGATCGAGGTCGCTATAGACCTTGCACTCGTTCAGCGGCAGCATAATGCGCGAAGCCAGACGACTCCACATCAGGCTCTGGTAAATGAGCCGGGTGTCCCCCTCAAAATGGACACCGCCCTGAACCACCTGGACGTGCTGCGCCCCAAGGTTTTCCAGTTCAGTTTTTAACAGCTCTTCCAGCCCACGGGCCGTACTGGCAAACAGAGAATTCATATCGTCACTTTTACTCTAATAAAATTGTTGCGCATTATAGCCAATATAAGTGGGATGTCATAAAGTTGAGACCCTATTTTCACACCCATGGAGGGCGCAGTGGCTACCCTGTCGCGGCTTTTTATACATCCGGTCAAATCGATGCGCGGAATTGGCCTCACGCACGCTCTGGCCGACATCAGCGGTCTGGCCTTTGACCGCATCTTTATGCTTACTGAACCCGACGGTACCTTTATTACCGCTCGTCAGTCTCCACAGCTGGTGCGTTTTATCCCGTCGCCGCTGCATGACGGTCTCCATCTCACCGCCCCCGACGGCAGCAGCGCGCTGGTCCGCTTTGCCGATTTCATCAGCGATGCCCAGCCGACGGAGGTATGGGGCAACCATTTTACCGCATTAATTGCCCCGGCGGCGATTAACCAGTGGCTGAGCGGCTTTTTTAATCGCGAGGTGCAGCTGCGCTGGGTAGGACAAGAGCCCACCCGCCGGGTGAAGCGCTTTGAGAGCGTGCCGCTCTCCTTTGCTGACGGCTTCCCCTATCTGCTCACCAACGAGGCCTCGCTGCGCGATCTACAAAACCGCTGCCCGGCCAGCATCCAGATGGAGCAGTTTCGTCCGAACCTGGTGGTGACCGGGGCGCAGGCATGGGAAGAGGATAGCTGGAAAACCGTGCGCATCGGCGAGGTGATCTTTGACGTCGTTAAACCCTGTAGCCGCTGCGTATTTACCACCATCAGCCCCGAGCGTGGGCAGAAGCACCCGGCCGGAGAACCGCTGCACACCCTGCAACAGTTCCGCACCGCCGTTGATAATGGCGATGTCGATTTCGGTCAAAATCTGATCGCCCGTAACAGCGGCGTGATCCGCGTCGGTGACGAGGTGAGCGTGCTGGCGAGCGGTCCGGCGAGAGTGTACGGTGCCGGGGAGCCGGTTGAAACGCTGGAGATTGAGAAGCAGGCTGCGTCAACGGTGACCATTGGTTGGCAGGGAGAGACCTTTACGGGCAATAACCAGCAGGTGCTGCTTGAGCAGCTGGAGAGTCAGGGGATCCGCGTGCCCTACTCCTGCCGGGCTGGGATCTGCGGCTCCTGCCGCGTACGTCTGATAGAGGGGGAAGTCAGCGCCCTGAAGCAGTCCGCCATTGGCGACGACGGCACCATCCTGAGCTGCAGCTGTATTCCCAAAACGCCGCTGGTGCTGGCGCCTTAAACCGCCTGCTCCAGGCTATACATCTGGGGCAGCGGTCGCATCCGATCGTTCATCACTTTGATCGCGTCGCCAAGCTGCATCGTACGCCCGGCAATCACCACGCCGGGCTGGGCCAGCAGGCAGAGCGTGGCGTTATCACCCGGCTCAACCACCAGCAAATTGACCTGCTCTGCGGTATCGCTGAGCCAGACGCTGGCCGCTTCGCCCAGATCGGGCTGCCAGCTGTCGCCGTAGGAGTGGAAGTGCCAGCTCTTTGGCATCTGCGGCTTGAGAAAACGGATCGCCACCAGCGCATTCAGCACCAGCTCGGCCCGCTGCTCCCGGGAGAGATCAAACTCGCGGCAGCGCTCCTCAAAGGAGAAGTAGAGTGCGGCATCATCCACACAGAAACCAGAGGGTGCGAACGCGTCCGGCGTCAGCATCCGACGGGCGTAACGGGAGCGAAACAGCATCCCATTGGCAAGATCGAGCATCATCCGGTCGTGCTCTTCGTCGTAATACCAGCGCCAGTTATCGTCAGGTTTAATTCGCATAGTCCTCTCCGCTTCCCCTTAAGCATCCTGCTGCGTTTGTGTCCGTTGCTACCGCTTCGCTTACCACAAAATGTCAATAATGAGAACGTTTAAATTAACAACAACCGGGGGAATATAAAACAACCAGGGCGGGAAATAAAGCCCTGGTTAACATTTAGACGCAAAGGATTAGATATGGGTAACGATCTCTTTAATCAGCGGCGGGCCTTTAAATATAAAGCCGGAATAGATCTGCACCAGCGTTGCACCGGCCGCTATTTTCTCCCGGGCGGCGATAACGGAGTCGATTCCGCCGACGCCGATAATCGGCAGCTGACCCTTCAGCTCCTGGGCAAGAAGGCGAATAATTTCGGTGCTTTTCAGCTGTAATGGCCGGCCGCTTAAGCCTCCGGTCTCATCACAGTGCTTCATTCCCTGTACCAGCCCCCTATCGAGCGTGGTATTGGTGGCGATCACGCCATCGATATTATGGCGAAGCAGACTGTCAGCTACCTGAATTAACTCTTCAACCGAGAGATCGGGAGCAATTTTCACCGCCACAGGGACATATTTATGATGAATATTCTGCAGCTCGCGCTGCTTATTTTTGATGGCGGAGAGCAGATCGTCCAGCGCCTCACCGTATTGCAGTGAGCGCAGGCCTGGGGTGTTGGGCGAGGAGATATTAATCGCAATATAGCCCGCGTAGGGATAGACTTTATCCATACAGATCAGGTAGTCATCTTTCCCCTGCTCTACCGGTGTATCTTTATTTTTGCCGATATTAATGCCCAGCACGCCATCAAAATGGGCTTTTTTGACGTTCTCTACCAGGTTATCCACGCCAAGGTTATTGAAGCCCATGCGGTTAATTAACCCCTCGGCCTCGACCAGGCGGAAGATACGCGGCTTATCGTTACCCGGCTGAGGGCGCGGCGTCACGGTGCCGATCTCAATCGCGCCAAAGCCCATTGCGCCCAGCGCATCGATGCACTCGCCGTTTTTATCCAGACCCGCTGCCAGGCCGAGCGGATTCTTAAAGGTCAGCCCCATACAGGAGACCGGTTTTTGCGGCACGTTCTGGCGTACCAGCGCGGCTAGCGGCGTGCCGGAAATACGGCGTAATTGCTGAAACGTCAATTCATGAGCGCGCTCAGGGTCGAGCTGGAAAAGGGCTTTACGAACGAAGGGGTAGTACATGAACTCTCCTGGATTCCCGGTGTGCAAACCGGGGGCGTATTATCTGCGATTGCGAGGCGAAAGGGAATTGACCTGAGGCAAATAATTCGGATAAAACGCAAACGTTTTCTTCTCTGCTCCCACTTTATCTAGTTTTTAGCTATGTAGTCTCGAATAAATTATTTAGGGAATAACCCGCTCGGTGCCACACTCCTGAAAATTGTTATCAATGTTAGATAAAAGCAAACAATTAGTTATAAGGAGCAAGCATGCGCGTTATTACCCTGGCCGGAAGTCCACGCTTTCCCTCTCGTTCCAGCGCATTACTGGACTATGCCCGCGAAAAGCTCACCGCCCTGGATGTGGAAGTTTGTCACTGGCACCTTCATAACTTTGACGCTGAAGATCTGCTCTACGCCCGATTTGATAGTCCGGCGCTCAACGCCCTGACCGAACAACTTAAGGACGCTGACGGACTGATCGTGGCGACACCTGTCTATAAAGCCTCATTTTCCGGCGCGCTTAAAACCTTACTCGATCTTCTTCCTGAACGTGCCCTGGCTGGCAAGGTGGTGTTACCGCTGGCCACGGGAGGTACGGTTGCCCATCTGCTGGCAGTGGATTACGCCCTGAAACCGGTGCTCAACGCCCTCAAGGCGCAGGAGATTTTACATGGTGTCTTTGCTGATGATTCGCAGGTCATCGACTATCAGCATACCCCCCATTTCACGCCAAATTTACATCACCGTCTTGATGAGGCGCTGGAAACCTTCTGGCAGGCTCTGCACCGCCGCGATGTTCAGGCGCCTGCATTTAGCCAACCGCAAGGAGTGGCCCATGTTTAAAATTCTGTCCCGCATCGGGCTGGCTGGCGTGCTGGCACTCTCATCGCTGAGTCATGCCGCGGAAACCTCTCCGGAAAGTCTGCGCATCGGCTATCAAAAAGGGAGCGTCAGCATGGTGCTGGCAAAAAGCCACCAGCTTTTAGAAAAACGTTTCCCTACTACAACATTTTCCTGGGTCGAATTCCCGGCGGGGCCGCAGATGCTCGAGGCGCTGAACGTCGGCAGTATCGATCTCGGCAGCACCGGCGATATCCCGCCTATCTTTGCCCAGGCTGCGGGCGCGGATCTGGTCTACGTAGGCGTAGAGCCTGCCAAGCCTAAGGCTGAGGTGATCCTGGTGGCTAAAAACAGCGCCATTAAACGCGTCGCCGATCTGAAAGGTCACAAGGTCGCGTTCCAGAAAGGCTCCAGCTCACACAATCTGCTGCTGCGCGCGTTACAGGAGGCCGGGCTTACGTTCAAAGATATTCAACCTGTCTATCTGACGCCTGCCGATGCTCGCGCGGCATTCCAACAGAAAAACGTGGACGCCTGGGCAATCTGGGATCCGTACTACTCCGCCGCCTTGCTGCAGGGCGGTGTACGGGTGCTGAAGGATGGCACAACGCTGAAGCAGACCGGCTCGTTCTATCTGGCCGCCCGCCCCTATGCCGAAAAGAACGGAGCGTTTATTCAGAGCGTACTCGATACGTTCTCCCAGGCGGATGCTCTGACGCAGAGCCAGCGGCCTGAGAGCATCGCTCTGCTGGCGAAAACAATGGGTTTACCTGAGCCGGTGATCGCCACCTATCTTGACCACCGTCCGCCGACCACGATTGTTCCGGTCAATGACCACGTCGCGGCGCTGCAGCAACAAACTGCCGATCTCTTTTATCAAAATCGCCTCGTTCCAAAACAGGTGAACATTCGCGACCGTATCTGGCAACCCGCAGACACTAAAGGAACTAAATCATGAGCCTGAATCTTTTCTGGTTTTTACCTACCCACGGTGATGGGCATTATCTTGGCACAGAAGAGGGTTCCCGCCCGGTCGATCATGGCTATTTGCAGCAGATTGCCCAGGCCGCGGACCGAATCGGCTTTAGCGGTGTGCTGATCCCTACCGGGCGCTCCTGCGAAGACGCATGGCTGGTTGCCGCTTCCCTGATCCCCGTGACACAGCGGCTAAAGTTTCTCGTTGCGCTGCGCCCGAGCGTGGTCTCGCCTACCGTGGCCGCCCGCCAGGCTGCGACGCTGGACAGGCTCTCTAATGGCCGCGCCCTCTTTAACCTGGTGACCGGCAGCGATCCGCAGGAGCTGGCAGGCGACGG
The DNA here is from genome assembly GCF_024656065.1 of Pseudescherichia sp. L3. Taxonomy (NCBI): domain Bacteria; kingdom Pseudomonadati; phylum Pseudomonadota; class Gammaproteobacteria; order Enterobacterales; family Enterobacteriaceae; genus Pseudescherichia; species Pseudescherichia sp. L3. The sequence goes on along the minus strand of NZ_JANKYC010000001.1, from coordinate 678,917 downwards.
TGTATTCCTCGATCACACTGAGCGCTACGAGGCTTCCGCCGAGTTTACCCGCGTCTGGCGTCGTCTGCTGGAGGGCGACACCGTGACGTTTGAAGGCAAACATATTCATGTCCGGGACGCGAAACTCTACTTTCCGCCGGTACAGCAGCCGCGCCCTCCCCTCTACTTTGGCGGGTCGTCGGACGTGGCACAGGATCTGGCGGCTGAGCAGGTTGATCTCTATTTGACCTGGGGCGAACCGCCGGCGCTGGTTAAGGAGAAGATTGCTCAGGTGCGTGCCAAAGCGGCCGCGCAGGGTCGGACGGTGCGCTTTGGTATTCGTCTGCACGTGATTGTGCGCGAAACCAATGAAGAGGCGTGGCAGGCGGCTGACCGTCTGATCGCGCATCTGGATGATGACACTATCGCCAAAGCGCAGGCCGCCTTTGCCAAAACCGACTCCGTCGGGCAGCACCGGATGGCCTCCCTGCATAACGGCAAGCGTGAAAATCTGGAGATCAGCCCGAACCTGTGGGCAGGGGTGGGACTGGTGCGCGGCGGCGCAGGGACCGCCCTGGTAGGTGATGGCCCAACCGTGGCGGCGCGGATTAACGAGTATGCCGGACTCGGTATCGACAGCTTTATCCTCTCCGGCTACCCGCATCTGGAGGAGGCGTATAAAGTCGGCGAGCTGCTATTCCCGCACCTTGATGTTGCTATCCCTGAGGTACCGCAGCCGCGCCCGCTGCCGCTTCAGGGCGAAGCGGTGGCCAACACCTTTATCCCGCAAAAAGCGGCGCAAAGCTAAGGAGTCACGATGTCCGCCACCTCACAAAAATGGCTGCTGCGTGCTGCCCCCTGGTTTTTACCCGTCGGCATCGTGGCGATATGGCAACTGGCGTCGTCAACAGGCTGGCTGTCGAGCCGCATTCTGCCCTCTCCTGAGGGGGTTGTAGAGGCTTTCTGGTCGCTGAGCGTTAGCGGCGAGCTGTGGCAGCACCTGGCAATTAGCTCCTGGCGCGCAGTGATTGGCTTTTCCATTGGCGGAAGTATTGGCCTGACGCTGGGGCTTATCAGCGGCCTCTCCCGCTGGGGCGAACGACTGCTGGATACCTCTATTCAGATGCTGCGCAACGTGCCGCATCTGGCACTGATCCCACTGGTGATTTTGTGGTTTGGTATCGATGAGAGCGCAAAAATTTTCCTGGTGGCGCTGGGCACGCTGTTCCCAATCTACATCAATACCTGGCACGGCATTCGTAATATTGACCGCGGGCTGGTAGAGATGGCGCGCAGCTACGGCTTATCCGGTTTCGCCCTGTTTGTCCATGTGATCCTGCCGGGCGCTCTCCCTTCCATTATGGTGGGCGTGCGCTTTGCACTGGGATTGATGTGGCTGACGCTAATTGTCGCTGAAACGATTTCGGCCAACTCCGGCATTGGCTATCTGGCCATGAATGCCCGTGAGTTTCTGCAAACGGACGTAGTAGTGGTGGCCATCATTCTTTATGCCCTGCTCGGCAAGCTTGCCGACGTCAGCGCCCAGGGGCTGGAACGCGTCTGGCTGCGCTGGAATCCGGCCTATACCCATCAGGAGGCGAAAGCATGAATACTGCCCGGCTTAATCAAGGTACGCCGTTGCTACTGAACGGCATTATCAAACGCTATGGCGATAACACCGTTCTCAACGAGCTGGATCTGCATATTCCTGCGGGACAATTTGTGGCCATTGTGGGTCGCAGCGGCGGCGGGAAAAGTACGTTGCTGCGCCTTTTGGCCGGGCTGGAGGCACCCGACGGCGGCGAAATCCTGGCGGGGACGACGCCGCTGGCCACGATTCAGGACGACACGCGGATGATGTTTCAGGACGCGCGCCTGCTGCCCTGGAAAACAGTGGTCGATAACGTTGGCCTGGGGCTGAAGGGGAGCTGGCGCGAGCGTGCCCGTCAGGCGCTGGCCGCCGTCGGTCTGGAAAACCGCGGGGGTGAGTGGCCAGCGGCACTCTCCGGGGGGCAAAAACAGCGCGTGGCGCTTGCCAGGGCCCTGATCCACCGCCCCGGCCTGCTGCTGCTGGATGAGCCGCTCGGCGCGCTCGATGCTCTGACCCGTATCGACATGCAGGCGCTAATCGAATCCCTGTGGCAGGAGCATGGCTTTACGGTGCTTCTGGTAACGCATGATGTGAGCGAAGCCGTCGCCATGGCCGACCGCGTCCTGTTAATAGAAGAGGGGAAAATTGGTCTGGATCTATCCGTGGATATCCCGCGACCTCGCCGCGTTGGTTCAGCACGTCTGGCAGAGCTGGAGGCAGAGGTACTGGATCGGGTGATGCAGCGCGGGGTGAGCGAACGGACGTTGATAACCGCCCACGCCTGATGCTCTCTCCCACCGGGAGAGAGCGAAACCGTTAGCCCGGGGCCACCTGCCACCGGGCTTTTTTACATCAGGCCAGCGCCTTGGCAATCTTCTCGTAGAGATCGCCGGAGAGGTTTTCCAGCCCTTTCAGCTGCTCCAGCGCGGCACGCATCTGGGTCTGACGCCCTTCATCGTAACGTTTCAGGCGGATCAGCGGCTCAATCAGACGCGACGCCACCTGTGGGTTACGGCTGTTAAGCTCGGTCAGCATCTCAACCATGAAACGGTAGCCGCTGCCGTCTTCAGCATGGAACGCCGCCGGGTTGCTGCCAGCGAATGCACCAATCAGCGAGCGCACGCGGTTCGGGTTACTGAGCGTAAAGGAGCGGTGGTTAAGCAGGCCGCGCACCGTCTCCAGCACGTTGCTGGCCGGGCTGGTGGCCTGCAGGATAAACCACTTGTCCATCACCAGACCGTCCTGATGCCAATTATCATCGTACTCCTGCATCAGCGCGTCACGGCACGGCAGCTGCGCCGCGACGGCGGCAGAGAGCGCCGCCAGCGCGTCGGTCATGTTGTCCGCAGTGTGATACTGCTGAGTAACCAGGGCATCGCCCAGCTTCGCGTCGGCAAACGCCAGATAGCGCAGGCAGGTGTTGCGCAGCGAACGCTTGCCGATATCCGCATGTTCAACCCGGTAAGCATCGAGCTTATGCGCGTTGTAGACCGCAAGGAACTCGTCGGAAAGCTCGGTCGCCAGGGTGCGGGTCAGCGCCTCGCGGACGGCAACGATCGCCACCGGATCGATGATGTCGAACAGCTCGGCCATTTCGCCTGCGCCAGGCAGGGTCAGGATCTCTGCCGCCAGCGCCGGATCGATATCGGCATCCAGCAGGATCGCCCGGAAGGCATCGGCCACGTGCAGCGGCAGCGACAGCGGCTGACCCTGCTGGTGGCGGGCCACGTTCAGCTTGATGTAGGTCGTCAGCAGGCTCTGGGCCGCATCCCAGCGGGAGAAGTCGTTACGCGCATGGCGCATCAGGAACGTCAGCTGCTGATCGCTCCACTTATACTCCAGCTTCACCGGCGCGGAGAACTCGCGCAGCAGAGACGGCACCGGCTGGAAGTAGACCTTATCAAAGACAAAGGTCTGCTCCTCCTGAGTGACGTTGAGCACGTTGTGTACCGGATGTCCCTCTTTTTGCAGCGGGATAACCTGGCCCTCGTTGTCGTACAGCTCAATATCAAACGGAATGTGCAGGGGCAGCTTCTCTTCCTGATCCGGCGTCGGCGGCGTGCGCTGGCTGATGGTCAGGGTGTACTGCTCGGTCTCTGGGTTGTAGTCGTCGCGCACGCTCACAATCGGCGTACCGGACTGGCTGTACCAGCGACGGAAATGAGAGAGGTCGACATTAGAGGCGTCTTCCATCGCCTGCACGAAATCGTCGCAGGTGGCGGCGCTGCCGTCGTGGCGCTCAAAGTAGAGCTGCATCCCGCGCTGGAAGTTCTCTTCCCCCAGCAGGGTATGCAGCATGCGGATCACCTCTGATCCCTTCTCATACACCGTCAGGGTATAGAAGTTGTTCATCTCGATGACTTTGTCCGGACGGATCGGGTGCGCCATCGGACTGGCATCTTCCGCAAACTGCAGGCCACGCATGGTGCGCACGTTGCTGATGCGGTTCACCGCGCGGGAGCCGAGATCGGAGCTGAACTCCTGATCGCGGAACACGGTCAGCCCCTCTTTCAGGCTCAGCTGGAACCAGTCGCGGCAGGTCACGCGGTTGCCGGTCCAGTTATGGAAGTACTCGTGGCCAATCACGCGCTCAATATCGAGGTAGTCTTTATCGGTAGCGGTGTCGGTGCGGGCCAGCACGTATTTGGAGTTAAAGACGTTGAGGCCTTTGTTCTCCATTGCTCCCATGTTGAAGAAATCCACGGCGACGATCATATAGATGTCGAGGTCGTACTCAAGACCAAAGCGCTCTTCATCCCACTTCATGGAGTTTTGCAGGGAGGTCATCGCCCACGGGGCGCGGTCAAGGTTACCGCGATCGACAAACAGCTCCAGCGCCACTTCGCGGCCGGAGCGGGTGGTATAGGTATCGCGCAGCACGTCGAAATCACCGGCCACCAGCGCAAACAGGTAGCAGGGTTTCGGGAACGGATCCTGCCACTGTACCCAGTGACGACCGTTCTCCAGCTCGCCCTCACCTACGCGGTTACCGTTGGAGAGCAGGAACGGGTATTTGCTTTTATCGGCGATGATTTTAGTGGTAAAGCGCGCCAGCACATCCGGACGGTCAAGGTACCAGGTAATATGGCGGAAGCCTTCGGCTTCACACTGGGTGCAGAGCGCTTCGCCTGACTGGTAGAGCCCTTCCAGCGCGGTATTGGTGGCCGGGCTAATCTCGTTGACGATGCGCAGGGTAAACCTTTCCGGCAGGTTATTGATGACCAGCGCGTTCTCAGCGATCTGGTAATCAGACCACGGCTGCCCGTCTACGTGGAGAGAGACGAGAGTCAAATCTTCGCCGTTAAGACGTAAAGGCTCGGCCGTTGCGCTATGGCGAGAGACGCTGCTCTCAGCCGTAACGACGGTTTTAACAGCATCAAGATCGAAAGTCAGGTCAATATCGCTAATCAGGTAATCTGGCGCACGGTAGTCGTGGCGGTATTTGGCTTGGGGCTGTTGAGTCATAAAAAACCTTTAGCATCTCATTAGGGTAACGACTCAGTCTATTCCTGTTGCCTCATTCGCGCTACGCGGAAACGCACTCTTTTCAAGGCAAAAAGCCCTGTTTGCTACATTTTGATAACAGAGGCACAAATTGCCCTCGTACATCTTACGCGGTTGTGTTGTGATCCAGGTTCATTAAACCGATAATCAAGGTATACTCCTGCGTCTTTATCTGCTTTGGCTTTGATGGATACGCTCCAGTGAGAGGATGCTACGGCGCACCATGACACAACTCGCGAACCCTATTCTGCGAACGCTGCTTGATACCGATGCCTATAAGCTGCATATGCAGCAGGCGGTTTTTCATCAATATCATGATGTCCACGTGTCGGCTGAGTTTCGCTGCCGGGGCGATGACCTGCTGGGTATCTATGCAGATGCCATTCGCGAGCAGGTTGATGCCATGCAGCATCTGCGCCTGCAGGATGATGAATACCAGTGGCTCTCCAGCCTGCCCTTCTTCCGTGCCGACTATCTCGACTGGCTGCGGACGTTCCGCTATGACCCAAGCCAGGTTGTCATTACCAATGACCAGGGTAAGCTCTCTATTCGCCTCGCCGGCCCATGGCGCGAGGTGATCATGTGGGAAGTGCCGCTGCTGGCGGTCATCAGCGAGGTGGTGCACCGCTACCGCTCGCCGGATGCGGGCGTCAGTGAAGCGCTGGCAACCCTCGAAGAGAAGCTGGCGAATTTCTCGCAGATGACCGCCGGACTGGATATGTCCCGCTTCCGTCTGATGGACTTCGGCACCCGCCGCCGCTTCTCCCGCGACGTGCAGCAGGCTATCGTTGAGCGCCTGCAGCAGGAGCCGTGGTTTGTCGGCACCAGCAACTACGATCTTGCTCGCCGCCTGACCTTAACCCCGATGGGGACGCAGGCACACGAGTGGTTCCAGGCCCACCAGCAGATCAGTCCTGAGCTGGCCACCAGCCAGCGCGCCGCCCTTGCCGCCTGGCTAACCGAATACCCCGATCAGCTGGGCATTGCCCTGACCGACTGCATTACTATGGACGCCTTCCTGCGCGACTTTGGCCCAGAGTTTGCCTCCCGCTACCAGGGCCTGCGCCACGACTCGGGCGATCCGGTTGAGTGGGGTGAAAAAGCGATTGCCCACTATCAAAAGCTGGGGATCGATCCGCTCAGTAAGGTGCTGGTGTTCTCGGACAACCTCGACCTGAAAAAAGCGCTGGATCTCTACCGCCACTTCTCCGCGCGGGTGAATCTGAGCTTTGGCATCGGCACGCGCCTAACCTGCGACATTCCGCAGGTGAAGCCGCTGAACATCGTTATTAAGCTCGTTGAGTGTAACGGCAAACCGGTGGCAAAACTCTCTGACAGCCCGGGTAAAACCATCTGTCACGATAAAGCGTTTGTCCGGGCGCTGCGTGAGGCGTTCGATCTGCCGCAGGTGAAAAAAGCCAGCTAATCCACGCAGGGAGCCGCTTCGGCTCCCTTTTCTTTATTAATTTCTTATTTCTTCCCTTCTTACTGTTAATTCTGCTTGTCTGATGGCGCACGCCAGGTAACATAGGCAAACCCCCTCTTTGGGTGGAAAACGTATTTTTCGGACAATTAACAGAGAGAATATTATGAGCGTTGTGCCTGTAGCCGACGTACTCCAGGGCCGCGTCGCCGTTGACCAAGAAGTCACCGTGCGCGGATGGGTACGTACCCGCCGAGATTCAAAAGCTGGCATCTCCTTCCTGGCCGTCTATGACGGTTCCTGCTTTGATCCTGTACAGGCCGTTATTAATAATTCTCTGCCCAATTACAATGATGAAGTCCTGCATCTGACCACCGGCTGCTCCGTGGTGGTGACCGGCAAGGTTGTTGCCTCTCCGGGCCAGGGCCAGAGCTTTGAGATCCAGGCAAGCCACGTTGAAGTGACCGGCTGGGTCGAGGATCCGGATACCTACCCGATGGCGGCCAAGCGCCACAGCATCGAGTACCTGCGTGAAGTGGCGCACCTGCGTCCGCGCACCAACCTGATCGGCGCGGTGGCTCGCGTACGCCACACCCTGGCGCAGGCGCTGCACCGCTTCTTTGATGAGCAGGGCTTCTTCTGGGTCTCGACCCCGCTGATCACCGCCTCCGATACCGAAGGTGCTGGCGAGATGTTCCGCGTCTCTACGCTGGATCTGGAAAACCTGCCGCGCAACGACCAGGGCAAAGTCGATTTCGACAAAGACTTCTTTGGCAAAGAGTCCTTCCTGACCGTTTCCGGCCAGCTGAACGGCGAAACCTACGCCTGCGCCCTGTCAAAAATTTACACCTTTGGCCCGACCTTCCGTGCAGAGAACTCCAACACCAGCCGTCACCTGGCTGAGTTCTGGATGCTGGAGCCGGAGATCGCCTTCGCCGATCTGGAAGATAACGCCGCGCTGGCGGAAGCGATGCTGAAGTATGCCTTTAAAGCAGTGCTGACCGAACGTGCAGACGACATGAAGTTCTTTGCCGAGCGCGTAGATAAAGATGCGGTGACGCGTCTGGAGCGTTTTATCGAGGCGGACTTCGCGCAGGTAGACTACACCGACGCAGTGACTATTCTGGAAAACTGCGGCAAGCAGTTTGAGAACCCGGTCTACTGGGGTGTGGATCTCTCCTCCGAGCACGAGCGCTATCTGGCTGAAGAGCACTTCAAAGCGCCAGTGGTCGTGAAAAACTACCCGAAAGAGATCAAAGCGTTCTATATGCGTCTCAACGACGACGGCAAAACCGTTGCGGCCATGGACGTCCTGGCACCGGGCATCGGTGAAATCATCGGTGGCTCCCAGCGTGAAGAGCGTCTGGAGGTGCTGGATGCGCGTATGGCTGAGATGGGCCTCAATAAAGAGGACTACTGGTGGTATCGCGATCTGCGTCGCTACGGCACCGTACCGCACGCCGGTTTCGGCCTCGGCTTTGAACGCCTGATTGCCTACGTGACCGGCGTTCAGAACGTTCGCGATGTGATTCCGTTCCCACGCACGCCGCGTAACGCTACGTTCTAATCCTCTCTGGGCCAGCTTATGCTGGCCCTTCTTCCCTTCCCCTTGTCAACTTTTGTTAACAAATCGTTAGTTATTCCCCTAATCAACCCTTTCCCCATTAGCGTCTGTAAGCGTATTTTTCAGAAATAATTTTGTACAAAAATCATACTGACTAAAACTTGCACAAAAAATTCTCTTTTGGCTTTAGCACATTTGGATAAAACACGCACAGCTATCCAGATGTCTAAACACAGAAATGAGAAAATGTCTCACTCACCTCTTTTCTGAATAAGTTAATCCTATATCACTATTAAACATAAGTAATTCATATATATAGGAATGGATCCGCTGTTTTTATCAGCAACTCTATTGGAAACATGAAGTGGTTCACAAAGTTCCCTAAAATACATAAATTCTTACACATTATTTCTTTTTGTTACCTCTTTAAGACATTTGTAGCACTTTCAAGGTAGCGAAACGGTTTTATGAATGGAAAGATGCTCTCAGACACAAAAAGACACCAAACTCTCAGCAATAGTTCCGTAAATATTTATTGACGGAATTCATTGACGGCAGTGGCAGGTGTTATAAAAAACCTAATGAGGGTAATAAATAATGATGAAGCGCAATATTCTGGCAGTGGTTATCCCTGCTCTGCTGGTAGCCGGTGCAGCAAACGCTGCAGAAATCTATAACAAAGCCGGTAACAAATTAGACCTGTACGGTAAAGTTGTAGGTGAGCATGACTTCGTAACCTCTGGTGATGACACCGGCAGCAACGACAGCACCTATGCTCAGATTGGCTTCAAAGGCGAAACTCAGATCAACGACCAGCTGACCGGTTACGGCCAGTGGGAATACCGTGCTCTGGCAAGCGGCGAAGAGAGCGGCGGCCAGTCCCAGCGTACTCGTCTGGCATTTGCCGGCCTGAAAATTGCTGACGCAGGCTCCATCGACTACGGCCGTAACTACGGTATCGCGTACGACGTTGACGCTTACACCGATATGGCACCGTCCTTCTCCGGTATGACCTGGGCGAACTACGCTGACAACTTCATGACCGGCCGTACCTCTGGCGTTGCGACTTACCGTAACTCCAACTTCTTCGGTCTGGCTGATGGCCTGAACTTCGGCCTGCAGTACCAGGGTAAAAACGACCGTGCTAACCCGCTGACCTCTAACGGCGACGGCGTAGGTTACTCTCTGGGTTATGACTTCGCAGAAGGCTTCAGTGTAATCGGTGCTTACTCCAACGCTGACCGTACTAACAACCAGGAAGGCCTGAACCTGCGTAACGCCGCTGGCGACATCACTCGTGGCAGCGCCCGCGGTAGCCGTGCGGAAACCTGGGGTGTGGGTGTGAAATATGACGCCAACAACATCTACCTGGCGACCACCTACGCTGAAACCCGCAACACTACCCGTGAAGCGGACGGCACCTTTGCTAACAAAACGCAGAACTTCGAAGCCATCGCTCAGTACCAGTTCGACTTCGGTCTGCGTCCGTCCCTGGCCTACGTGCAGTCTCGCGGTAAAGACCTGGCAGCAACTACCGACGGCGCGTTCGGCGGCGGCAGCGAAGACCTGCAGAAGTTTGTTGAAATTGGTGCTACTTACTACTTCAACAAAAACTTCAACATCTGGGTTGACTACCAGCTGAACCTGATCGACGACAGCGACTACAGCCGCAACGTTGGCATCGTCAACGGCAAAGACGACCAGGTTGCTGTAGCGGTAACTTACCAGTTCTAATTGCACGACCTCCTCGTTATATGCTGATAAAAACAGGGCTACGGCCCTGTTTTTTTATGCCTGAAAAGCCCGTCAACGCTGCTTGCGGTCACACTCTGTTTCTTTTTGTCGCAAACGGTTGGCAATTGATAAATCTCCCGTTACCCTGATACGCAACGCCCTTCTGTCATCAAAATGGAACCTCGTCATGTTTGAGAATATTACTGCAGCCCCTGCTGACCCTATTCTGGGGTTAGCCGATCTGTTTCGTGCCGACCAACGTCCGACAAAAATTAACCTTGGCATCGGCGTCTATAAAGATGAAACCGGTAAAACGCCGGTGCTGACCAGCGTGAAGAAAGCCGAGCAGTATCTGCTGGAGAACGAGACGACGAAGAACTATCTCGGCATCGACGGGATCCCGGAGTTTGGCCGCTGCACTCAGGAGTTGCTGTTTGGCAAAGGCAATGCGGTCATTAACGACAAGCGCGCCCGTACGGCGCAGACCCCGGGCGGCACCGGCGCGCTGCGCGTAGCGGCAGACTTCCTGGCGAAAAACACCGACGCTAAGCGCATCTGGGTGAGCAACCCAAGCTGGCCGAACCATAAAGGCGTGTTTAATGCAGCCGGGCTGGAGGTGCGCGAATATGCTTACTATGACGCGGCTAACCATACGCTGGACTTTGACGGCCTGCTGGCTAGCCTCAACGACGCCCAGGCGGGTGACGTAGTGCTGTTCCACGGCTGCTGCCACAACCCAACCGGCATCGATCCAACCCTGGATCAGTGGCAGACCCTGGCGCAGCTCTCCGTTGAGAAGGGCTGGCTGCCGCTGTTTGACTTCGCCTATCAGGGCTTTGCCCGTGGTCTGGAGGAGGATGCTGAAGGACTGCGCGCCTTTGCCGCGCTGCATAAGGAGCTGATCGTTGCCAGCTCCTATTCGAAAAACTTTGGTCTGTATAACGAGCGCGTCGGGGCCTGCACCCTGGTGACTGCCGATGCGGACACAGCCGATCGCGCCTTCAGCCAGCTGAAGTCCGTGATCCGAGCCAACTACTCCAACCCGCCTGCGCACGGTGCATCTGTCGTCGCCACCATTCTCAGCAATGACGCCCTGCGCGCCATCTGGGAGCAAGAGCTGACCGATATGCGCCAGCGCATTCAGCGCATGCGTCTGCTGTTTGTTAATACGCTACAGGAGAAAGGGGCTAACCGTGACTTCAGCTTTATCATTAAGCAGAACGGCATGTTCTCGTTCAGCGGCCTGACCAAAGAGCAGGTTCAGCGTCTGCGCGAAGAGTTTGGCGTCTATGCGGTGGCATCCGGTCGCGTTAACGTGGCGGGCATGACCCCGGACAATATGGCTCCGCTGTGTGAAGCTATCGTCGCCGTGCTGTAAGCGTAGCGCAAAAAAAAAGGGTCGCCGAAGCGACCCTTTTTTATGGGACGAACTACCAGATCGGCTGCTCGTCCTGCAAAAACGGGTTGTGCAGTCGCTCTTCGCCCAGGGTCGACATCGGCCCGTGACCGGGAATAAAGGTCACGTCGTCGCCCAGGGGCAGCAGCTTGCGCTTGATAGAGTCGATCAGCTGACCGTGATCGCCGCGCGGAAAATCGCTGCGCCCTACCCCGCCCTTGAAGATCACATCCCCAGAGACCAGCAGGCGCGACTGCGCATCAAAGAAGACAATGTGGCCAGGCGTATGGCCCGGGCAGTGCAGCACCGCCAGCGTTACATTGCCGACGCTCACGCTCTCGCCCTCATCCAGCCAGCGGTCGGGCGTCAGAGGCTGACACTCCTCCAGGCCAAACATACGGCTTTGGGCAGGAAGCCCCGTCAGCCAGAACTCATCCTCTTTTTCCGGGCCGACAATAGGCACACCGTAGTGTTGCGCCAGCTCGGCGGCGGCTCCCACGTGATCGAGATGACCGTGGGTGAGCAAAATCTGCGTCAGCGTAACGTCAGAGGCGGCAACCACCTCTTTGATACGCTCGGCATCACCACCGGGATCCACCAGCGCGGCCTGACGCGTCTCCTCACACCAGATCAGAGAACAGTTCTGGGAAAACGCGGTAACCGGAATAAGACGATAGTTCATACTGCTCCTTTTCATTAAGCCCTGTTACCAGTGCCGAACCGGCCCGGTATCAATATGTACAAAGTTGCTGCGCGGGTAATATCCTACACCACCTGCTCCCATAGATAACGCAGCTTTGCGAATATTGCTTAATGCGAGGCCTTCAATATGGAAATCCATTGCCTGGCCTTTAGTGTGGTAGCTGTGCTTGGCGACGCCGCTGCTGTGGGCGCGAAGCTCATTGTTGGTATCGACAGAGCGATAGCCAGAGATAAGCTGAACCGGTTTACGCGTGCCGAGCAGGCCCTGCAGGCGGTAGATCTGGTCGAAAAGCTTAGGGTCAATGGACGTCACTTTATTGGCGCGATAGTCGCGGAAAAAGTGGTTAAGTTTAGCTAATTCATCCTGAATATAGCCCTTGCCGTCAAAAAACTCGGTTTTGATTGACTCTCCGGTATGTAAATTACTGAGGGTCAGGATCCGTGGGCGTGGCGTAGAGAGGGTAGCGAACGCAGGCGTTGGCAGGATGGCTGCACCGAGTGCAATGCCACCTAACGCCAGCAGTTTGCGGCGATTAGCGTCAAATTTATCCATGATAATCAGGTCTACAGGTAAAAAGGTTGCTTAATTAATGCACTTCTGGCGCGTGAAAAAGCACCTTACCGGGCAAAAATTCTTACGTCAAGGAAGGTCAAGCGTGGTAAAGACGGGCCGCGTAGCCTGGAGAGCCCGTTTTTACCAGTGATTTGGGGAATGGATTAATCTGAACTACTTCATTTATTTGATTAATTGTTCCGCCTTCGGCAAAACGTCAGCGCTTGAACGGGCGGTCAGATCGTAATTGTAAATATCTGTACGATACTGGGTACGCCCGTCGCTGCCGACGAAGGCGGTCAGGTAGTAGAGGTTCACCGGAATATTCTGGCGAATATTCACGTAGCGCGTGTTTCCTTCCTGCAGTGCGTCAGAGATGCGCGTATCGTTCCAGCCTGCGTCCTGCAGCAGCATGCTGGCCAGCTCGGAGGATTTATTCACGCGAACGCAGCCGGAGCTGAGCGCACGCTCGTTCTTCTGGAACAGAGTATGGTTCGGCGTATCATGCAGGTAGATAGCATCCGAGCTGGGCATATTGAACTTGTAGCGGCCCAGGGAGTTATGCGCGCCCGGAGCCTGCTGGAAGCGGAATGGCAGATTAGACGGCGTGATGGTGCCCCAGTCGACCCGCCACGGATCGATCGTCTCTTTGCTGTTCCAGCCGCGCAGCACAACATAGTTATGTCGCTCCAGATAGCCGGGATCGTTCCACACCTTCGGCAGAATGTCCTTGCGCGCCAGGGTCGGCGGGACGTTCCACGGCGGATTGACCACCACGTTATTGAGCGCGCTGCTCATCATCGGCGTTTTACGGTCGGGACGACCGACGATCACCCGCGAGGCCAGCACCTCGTTACCCTGCTGATAATAGACCAGCGAGTAAGCCGGAATGTTAACCATAATGCCGGTAGAGATCGTGCCCGGCAGCAGGCGCAGACGCTGAATGTTAAGAGCCAACACCCCTGCGCGCTGGGCGGGGGTCACATTAAGCCAGTCGCGGGTGGACTGACCGATAGAGCCATCGCTCCCCAGCCCCTGCCAGGTCTGGAAACGTTTCACCGCCGCCACCAGCTCGGGATCGTAGGTGCCGCCGCGCGCAGACTTCGCCTTTTTAGGTTTATCCCCCGGCAGAACGATGTTCTCGGCGTTATCCAGCATCCCCGTGCGGGAGAGGATCTCGCGCAGGGCGGGAATATCGTTGCTCCACTGTCCCGGACGCAGCGTGGCGGTGCTCTTTAGCGTCGGCCACGGCTGAGTATCACTCACTAGCTTCAGCAGCGACGTGTGCATCAAAGAGTACTGGTCATGCTGCGGTGCAAGGCTGGCAACAAAGGGGGTCAGATGGCCGTTATCCAGCGCCATCTGCCACTGGTTAATCACCGTCAGCGGCGGCGTCGCCAGCTGATAGGGTTTGGCGCTATAGAGCCAGCTATTGCCCTTAACGGGAATACCAGCGATGAAGTGCAGGTAGCCCAGCATGGCATCAGAAAGCACCACGTCCCGGGCCTGACCGGTTACAGCAGGATCGGTCAGCAGCTCTACCCATTTCGTGAACTGGGGCTGGAAACCGGCGATTGCCACCTCGGCCAGCTGTTGCTGAAACGCTTTAACCGCCTCGCGATCGTCCCACATGGCTTTTTGCTCGCGGGCGGCATAGAGCGCAACGAGCTGGTTCATATAGACCGGGGTATAGCCTGCCGGCAGCTGAGCCTGGATTTCAGCACGGGTTTTGGCCATCAGGCCAGCATCGGCCAGCGCCTCTACGCCCGCCAGCACCGCGGTAGCGTGGGACTGCACCAGCGGCTCGGCCAGCGCCGTAGGCTGTACGCCCATGCTGGCAGAGCTGTCGGTTGGAATAACTTCTGGCTCATCGGCCATAGCGTTAAACAGCGGAGCAAACGTGAGGGCCACGCACAAACTCAACGCGGATACCCGACGACTCTCTTTTTTCTTCAGCAACATCCCTTGCCCCCTGTTTAAAAACGAATCGATTAATCCGTCTGGTTCTATGAGTATATAAAGACAAAAATACATTTGCCCGGCAAAATGTAAAGAAGATTAAAGATTGATCTGGTGCTGGTTGGGCCAGCAGGCAATAAAAAAGGGCGGCTATGCTGCCGCCCTTTTGCTCGATTAACCGTCAGGTTACGCTGGCATCCGCCGTGCCGGGCAGCGGCTCAGGCAGCTGCGGGGCAAAGCCGCGCAGGCCCACCACGTGCACGTGCTCTTGATTGTTGAACACCTTACGCACCAGCTTATAGGTGGTACCTTTCTCCGGACTGATGTTTTCAGGCGCAGCGATAATCAGCTGCATCTCCAGCCGCTCGCACAGCTCAAACAGCGTGGCGATAGAGCGGGCATCAAGACGGGCGGCCTCATCGAGGAACAGCAGGCGGCATGGAGAGATATCTTTCCCACGCAGACGACGGGCTTCGTCTTCCCAGCTCTGCACCACCATCACCAGAATCGACATCCCGGTACCGATCGCCTCCCCGGTAGAGAGCGCGCCGGACTCGGCACGCAGCCAGCCGTCGGATCCACGGTTAACCTCGACCTCCATCTCCAGATAGTTACGGTAGTCGAGCAGCTCTTCACCGATGGTCTGCGGCGTACGCTGGCCCATATCAATCTGCGGGTTCAGGCGCTGATAGAGTTTCGCCAGCGCTTCCGAGAAGGTCAGACGGTTGCTGTTAAAGAGATCCTGATGCTGTTCGTGCTGCTCGGAGAGCACGTCCAGCAGCGTAGCGTGGGTCTCCCGCACGTTCACGTTCAGACGTACGCTGTTCACCTGACCAAAGGAGACGCTCTGTAGCCCCTGGTTGAGCTGGCGGATACGGTTCTGCTCGCGCTGGATGGTTTTACGAATGATGTTTGCCGCACTGCGGGAGCTGATCGCCAGCTTCTGCTCGCGGGAGGTCAGCTCTTCCGTCAGACGGCCCAGCTCGATCTCCATCTGCTCAATCGCTTCAACCGGATCGTCGGTGCGAATAATATCCTGACGGATACGCTCGCGCAGATGCTGGTAGACTGCGACAAAGAACTGGATCTTACGCTCGGGGCGCTTCGGATCTTCGGACATGCGCAGCACGTCGCGCAGGTGTTCGTTATCCGCCACCGCCAGACGCAGCGCACCCAGCGCCTTATCCGACATCGAGCGCAGCTCATCGGCAGAGAGATAGGCCAGCTCGCGACGGTGCAGACGACGCTCAACGCCGTTATCTTTCACCATCCGCATCACCGCGCACCAGCCCGCTTTGGCCGTCACCACCTGCTCGCGCTTCTCGTAGTAGTCACGCTCAAGCCGCTTGAGCTTGCGGGTCAGGTTATCCATCTCCGCTTCGCAGAAGGTCAGGGCTTTCTCGAGCTGGTTGCGACGCGCGCGGTTGCCGGAGAGCTGGGCATAAAGCTCATCCCGACGAATGCGCGCCCGCTCTTCCGAGCCGCTGTCTGCCCGCACGCCAATCTCCTGCAGCTCTTTATGCAGATCGTTCAGCAGCTCTTTTTTGGTGTCATAAGAGCTTTTCAGCGATGCCTGCACTTGGCCGTACTGGCTAAGCTGGGCGGCGTGGCTGCGCATCGCCTCACGGGCGCGGGCGCGTTCGCTCTCCGCCTGCTCCAGACGCTGGCGCAGCTTCTCGTTAAGATCGCTGTTGCCGGTGAGCATCGCGGCGGAATCGCTATAGCTAAAGTGGGCGCGGCGCTGCACCACCTCGGTGAGGGCAAACGCCTGCTGGCGCGCTTCACGCTGCACCTGCTGCGAGTAAGCATAGTCCTCTTTTAGCTGTTCAAACTGCTCCGGGTCGCTCTGCAGCACCGAGACCACCGGCTCCAGCTTCGCCAGCTGGTTACCGAACTGCTGGATAAAGCGTGCCGCTTCCTGGGCTTCGTCAAGGCGCTCGCGGATCTCATCCACGCGGTCGGCCAGGGTATCGTCGCTCAGCAGGTTGATGCGCGGCAGCAGGCGGTTAAGGGCGCTGACGCCCTCCTTGGCCTGATCGTACTGGGCACGGCTCTGCTGGTTGTCGCTCTCGTGAGCGCTGAGGGCGCGCTCAAGCTCGCCCCGACGACTGGTCAGGGTACGGATCTCGGCTTCCGGATCGTCCTCAAAGGCGACTGCCAGATGGCTACCGATAAAGCGGCTGAAGGCCTGATGCAGACGCTGGGTCTTCTGGACATCAAACGACAGCGTGGCGAAGCGCTCTGCCAGGGTTTCACGCTCGGCGTGCAGGCTCTCAATACGGCTTTCGCGTGCGGCACGGCCAAACAGCGGCAGCGACGGGAAGCGAGAGTAGCGCCACTGGCGATCGGCGACCTTAACGATCACCGCTTTTTCCAGCTCGTCGGCAGCAAAGACGCTGTCATCAAAGGACTGCGGATCCCCTTCGATCAGGTAGAGATCTTCCGGGCAGTCGGTTAATCCTTCCAGCTGTTCGGCGATCAGAGAGAGATCCGGCACCACGATAGCGTGACGGGATGGGCCATACAGCGCCGAGTAGTACGGCGCATCGTCAAGGCTGACATCATCGTAGATTTCAGAGAGCAGCACGCCGCCGAAACGTTCCGCCAGGGCGTTGAGACGGGCATCTTCTGCCCCGCCTGGCTGGCTCAGACGCTCGATCTCGTCGTCTACCGCCTGCTTGCGGGCACCGATTTCGTCACGCTCAACAATGGCTTCGCGCTCGCGCTCCAGCAGCTGTTGCAGAAACTCCGTTACGTCCTGGCTTGATTCAAACTCTTGCCCGCTCTGCTCGCAGAGCTGGTTGAGGCTGTTCTGCGCGGCCAGCCAGACCGGGGCACGCTTCAGCAGGCGCTGAATACGTGCCTGCAGCTGCTCCAGCTCCTGACGCAGGGCCATGCGCTGCTCACCGGCGTTGGCAACGGTCTCAGAGAGGGCGGCAATCTGCGCCTCCAGCTGCTGGTGCAGGGCCTCCAGCTCATCGGGGTCGACGCGCTTGTTGTGACGCTTGCAGAACTCGGCCAGCAGACGCTCGGCCTCCTGCTGCTCGCGCAGGCGCTGCTCCAGCTCGTTAAGACGCATCCGCAGCGGCTGCACCTGGTCTGCCAGGTGGCGCTGGTTAACGGCGTCACGCAGCAGCTCCCGGGCGACGCTCCAGGCCTCGCTGCGCGCGAGCGGACCGTTAATGGCCGCCACCAGCTGATACGCCTGCTCAAACTGGCTGTGCGCGGTCTGGGCCACGCTCATCTTCTGCTCCAGCGAGAGCAGCTTCTCAGTGGCTTCCTGCTCTTTGGCCTGGAAGGTCTCCTGCCACTGCTGGGCGCTCTCCGGCGTCAGATCCGGAATGTGGCACAGGGCCTGAGCGCGCTCCAGCGCGGCCAGCGCCTGGTTATACTGGATGGCACGCGTCTGCTGCACGTCGAGCGCCTGCTGATAGTTGGCAAGCTGGCTCTTCAGCTCATCCACCTCCAGCTCGGCGGCTTCCGCCCGGGCCTCGTTCTCTTCATGGCGGTCGGCGGCTTCTGCCACCACCTCGTTCTGCTCCTCCAGACGGATTTGCAGTTCGTCGAGATCCGCTTCGTAGCGCTCAATTTTTTCCTGCTGACGCAGCGCGGTTTGCACCAGGTTCAGGTGGTCGCTGGCGGCCTGGTAATCCGCTTCGAGATCGCCCTCCGCCCCGGTGTGCTCATGCAGCTCCCGCGCCATCTCAACGTGCTTATACTGCTCGGCAGCCAGCTGCGACCGGGAGGTAAAGAGATCCCGACGGAAGGCCAGGGCCTGATCGAGATGCACCCGACGCTCGTTGGCGTGGCGCATGTAGTCCGAGGCCACGTAGTTGGTGGCTTCGCTGATCAGGTGCTTGAAGAGATCCCTGTCCGACTGGGTGACGCGGATCGCCTCCAGGGTCATACGGTTCTCCCGCAGCGCGGCTTCCATATCCTGGAATGCCTTCCGTACCCCGCCGTTTTCCGGCAGCAGGTAGTCACGCAGCGAGCGGGTAATGGCGCTGGAGATCCCGCCGTAGAGCGAGGCCTCAATCAGACGGTAGAACTTGCTGCGATCCGAGGCGGAGCGCAGGCGACGCGCCACGATGCCCAGATCGAACATCAGGGCGTGGTAATCGATAATTGAGTTGAACTGCTTGAACTGAACGCCTTCGATCTCATCCAGCTTCTCTTTCAGCTCGGTCAGGCTCAGCACCCGCGCCTGACGCTCGTTGAGCGTCTCGGTCAGCAGCTGGGTCGGTTGAATGCTGGTCGGCAGGCCCTGAATCGCAAAGGGTTTAATATCGACTTTGCGATCGCGCCCGGCGACCTGCTGCAGGCGCACGCCTACCACCACGCGCTGGTTGCGCGAGTTGATCACGTCCAGCACCGAGTAACAGACGCCCGCCTTCAGCTTGCCGTGCAGGCCCTTATCGCGCGAGCCGCTGGTGGCCCCCGCTTCGGTGGTGTTACGGAAGTGCAGCAGGGTTAAATCCGGGATCAGCGCCGTGACAAACGCCGCCATGGTAGTGGATTTACCGGCCCCGTTACCGCCTGACAGCGTCGTAACCAGCTCGTCAAGGTCAAAGGTGCGGGCAAAAAAGCCGTTCCAGTTTATCAGCGTTAGCGAGCGAAATTTACCGCGATCGATCATGACTCTTCCTCCGCACTGTCCGGCTGGTTCTCATCTTGCTCATCATTGAGCTGCAGGTTGTTCTCTATCGGCATGGCCTCGCCGTCGCGGATCATGCGCAGCTGTGCTTCACGCAGATCGTCGCCGCCGCGCACGTCAGCGCCGAAGCGGAACACCGACTCGGTGATGCGGAATTTGCTGCTGTCGTTCCCCATAAACCAGACCATGCCCAGGCGGCGCAGACGGTTCAGGGAGGAGCGCACCTTCTCCTGTAATTTCTGGCGATCGACGTCAGAGCCGGTGGAGCGGTTGTTAACCAGCTTCAGCAGCTTGCTCTCATCTGCCAGCGCCAGCAGCTCGTCGTAGAGCTCCTGCTGGGTAAAGATGCCCTCGTTGGCCAGGCGCTCCGGGCTAAGATAGAGGTAGCAGAGGATCTTGCCGACCATCATATCCAGCTCTGAAAGCACCGAGCGCGGGATCAGCGTCGTGGAGCGCGGGCGCAGGTAGAAAAACCCTTCTGGCGCGCGGATCAGCTCCACGTTATAGCGGGCGTAAAACTCCTCCAGATACTCCTGGAAGTCCATCAAAAATGCGTGATTGTCCAGCTCATCAAGACCAATGTGGCGACCGGCACGCAGCTGACTGTCCAGCGCCGGGAACAACGGGTTAGCCAACGCCTGCGCCAGCTTGACTGGCATCACTTGTTCAATATTTGTCAATGACATGCGCCTGTACCCTGGCTCCGTAATCATTAATTGGCTGCCATTTTGCTGGCAACCCGGTGAAATCGCCCTGCGCTACGCCGAGGCGTACCGCCTGATCAACCACAATTCGCGCAACGTCAAAGTGACGCGCCCGCGGATATTGCGCCAGATATTCGCGTACTACGAGACCGAGATCCAGTGGCACTTCTCTGGTTTTATATACCGCCAGCTGCGCTTCAATCATGGCGGCAAGCTGCTCGCGAATTTCGTTAAACTCTTCAAATTCGAGAGCCGGTGGCAGTTCGCCGGTGACCTCTTCATCGCGCAGCGTCATCTCTTCGTCGCGCATATCCAGCAGACGATCGGCGCTGGCGTAGGTCAGTGCCCATGGGGCATCGAAGTAAGACTGCACCGACTGGCGCAGGCGCTGGGCAAAGACGCGGTTTTTATCCATATCGATGGCGGTACGGATAAACTTATGCACGTGGCGGTCGTAGCCGATCCACAGATCGATTGCCTGCTGACCCCAGCTGATGATGCGGTCCAGCTTGCTTTGCAGATCGAACACCAACCGGTCGACGAACTCGAGATCGTTATGGGCAAGGGTCGCATCCTGGATGCGCAGCAGGTTGGCCTGCAGCTTATCCCCCGCCGCCTCCAGCGTATCCTGCAGCTCACGCAGGGTACCTGAGGTTTCCGACAGCAGAAGCTCACAGCTGGAGATCGCCGCCCGCCAGTCTTTGTTCAGCAGCTGGGCGATGTCATCTTTCACCAGCTGCTGCTGCTCGTCCATAATCCGCTGGGTCAAATCAATGCTGTCGAAAATCTCCGCAACGGAGTACTTGAGCGGGGCATAGACGTGACGATGCCAGTGGAACTCGTCTCCGCCTTCCGCCGCCGCGTCAGCCGCGCGTTTCAGTTCGCTGGCAACAATAGAGAGCTGCATCGAGAGGCGCAGCGTAGAGAACTCGCGCTGACGGATGTAGTAGTCCGTGATGCCGATCCCGAGAGGTGTCAAACGGTAGATGGCGTTCCCCTCGGCCTGCTCGCTGGTAAAGCGGTTCAGCAGGCGCTGGCGCACCATATCGTTGATGGCGTTATTGGCGCGCACGCCGATGGTTTCGCTGGTCTGCTCAAACGCCTCGCTGACGTGACGAAACGCGTCAATCAGCTCCCCTTCGCTCATCTCGCCATCGAGTCGCTCGCCGTTGAGGGTGGCGACAGCCAGCAAAAAGGAGAGTCTGTCCACCGGCAGCGCGATCGAGAAATCATTTTTTCTGGCCCAGGCAACCAGTTCGGGGACTGTCTGGGAAAATTCACTCATCGTTAATCCTTGTATCTACCTGCGGCTTCTGCGCGGTAACGTGTATATAGCGGCCCAGGCTCAGGTAGGGCTCCTGACGGCAGTAGCGCGTCTCCAGCTCCACGAGTGCAGCAAAACAGTCATGCTGTTTTTGCTTATCGCGCAGATAATCGTGAAAAACTCTGATACCGGTTTTACCGGTGATCTGCCAGCCCATCTCTTCGAGCCAGCCGTAAACCTGCTGCGGATCGCGCGGAAAGTCCGGTGAAAGCGTCCGCCGTTTCTTTTTGTACATGCCCTGCTGCACATAGCCAAAATTGCCGACCAGCACGTTCCGCATCAGCAGGCCGTTGGCATTGTAAAACATCAGCGACAGCGCGCCGCCGTGACGCAGCGCCGACCAGAGGGTTTGCAGTACGGCAACCGGCTCGGCGACCCACTCCAGCACGGCATGGAACAATATCAGATCGACCGGCGATTCCAAGTGCTGGGCAATGTCCTGAGCGGCGCAGTGGATAAAATGCATGTTGTCGATCACACCTTCCGCCTCCGCCGCCGCGCTGGCCCGGGCAACCATCTCACCCGACAGATCGCACAGGGTGACGTGATGACCGAGCTTCGCCAGCCGGATGGCCGTCTGCCCCTCTCCGCCGCCAGCATCGAGAATACGCAGCGGTCGTGGGCCAAAGGTCGCCAGCAGCGCGTCAAGATCCTGCCACAGGATCGCCTGACGAAGCTGCCCTTTCGTCG
This sequence comes from Pseudescherichia sp. L3, assembly GCF_024656065.1. Taxonomy (NCBI): domain Bacteria; kingdom Pseudomonadati; phylum Pseudomonadota; class Gammaproteobacteria; order Enterobacterales; family Enterobacteriaceae; genus Pseudescherichia; species Pseudescherichia sp. L3. The sequence continues at coordinate 657,140 of NZ_JANKYC010000001.1, read as the reverse complement.
TGCCATAGATATTGCGGGAAAACTTCTCCGCGATGTCATCGAAATTGCGATCCTGCATCTGCTACTCCGCGATCCTGGCAAAACCGCTATTTTGTCACAGCCACGTTAAGAAGGAACCTATCTGGTGTAAGATCCACAGAATAACCTGCTGTATGGTCAAAAAGGAAACGGAAGCCATGCTTTTTACGCTGAAGAAATACATTGGTGGGATGCTGCTGCCCCTGCCGCTGCTGCTTTTGCTGATGGGGATTGGCCTGGCGCTGGTCTGGTTTACCCGCTATCAGAAGTCAGGTAAGGCGCTGATGAGCGCGGGCTGGCTGGCGCTGGTGCTGATCAGCCTTCAACCGGTGGCGGACGGTATGCTCAGGCCGATAGAGCAGACCTACCCTACCTGGCGCGGCACCCAGCAGGTGAAATACATTGTGGTGCTCGGCGGGGGCTACACCTGGAACGATACGTGGGCACCCAGCTCCAACCTCATCAACAACAGCCTGCCGCGTCTGACCGAGGCGGTACGCCTGTGGCGGCAAAATCCAGGCGCCAAAATGATCTTCACTGGGGCACCGGCGGTCACCAACCCGGTCAGCACCGCCGAGGCCGGGGCGCGGGTGGCTGAAACGCTGGGCATCCCGCGTAGCGACATTATGACACTCGACAGTGCCAAAGATACCGAAGAGGAGGCCGCCGCGGTGAAGCAGGCTATCGGTGAGACGCCGTTTCTGCTGGTGACCTCGGCGTCGCATCTGCCCAGGGCGATGATCTTTTTCCGCCACGCAGGCTTACATCCCCTGCCCGCACCGGCTAACCAGCTGGCGATCGACTCACCGCTTAACCCCTGGGAGCGCATTATCCCCTCCCCGGTGTGGCTGATGCACAGCGACCGAGTCGGCTATGAGACGCTGGGGCGCGTCTGGCAGTGGCTTAAGGGTTCGTCAGGCGATCCACGGCACGAGTGATTTTGAGGCGAGGTCAAAATTGGCGCGATTGAAATGGCCGGTGTTCACCAGCTGCGCCACCTCGTCCCACAGCGTGTAGAGCCAGCGCCGCCAGATAAACGACTCGGAAACCGGGGCATGCTGGAGATAGTGCCACAGCAGCCCTTCTGCCAGCGCGCTGTCGGAGAGGCGAAACAGCTCGTACTCCCGCGGCGCCCAAAGCATGACGCCTGGCCCTACCATCGCCACCAGCTGATCGGTGCGGGCATCTTTTAACATGCTGCGCAGGTTCAAATTGCCGTGCACCAGCACGCAGTTGTCGTTAAAGCCTTCAAAGAGTTTGGGCAGGCACTCCCGGGTGCGGAACAGGATCCGTTTATCCTGCATTGTCAGGCCAGTGTTTTTAAACTGATTGAGGGTGTTCCACAGCACCTCAACCCGCTGGCGATACCATGAGGGCCAGATGTTCTCCTGGGTGCTGTCCACCACGCCGACACAGCCGTGGCTATCCTGCCGATGCCAGGCGAGCAGCGCCTCAACGATCTGATCTTTGAGTTGCTCCCAGCGCTCCGGCGTGCGGGCCGGAGCCTCAACCGGTACGCCGCGCAGCCGCTCGATCAGCAGCACGTCCGGGCCGGGGTGCTCGTCATGGGTCATCACCCCGTAGACCACCGGCATGCGAACCGTACCGCTGCGGGCCAGCATCGACATCTTCCACGCCAGCTGCCGCGCCAGACCCGGCGTGGTAAAGCTTCTCGCCAGCAAGGGCATGGGGTGGCCGTGGCTGTCGTACAGTGACCACAGCGCGGTGTCCGCCTTCTCGTTAACACACTCCACGCGGCTGAGTTTTTCCCCCAGCAGGTGGCTCAGTTCGGCACGTAGTTGTTCCATTCACGTTTCCCCCTTACGAATACCCTTACTTTTTATAATGGGCTTCCGTCACAGAGATGTCATCCTGATAAGATCAAAACAGCGGTAGAAAGTGTAGAAATTCCCCTCCGGGCGGAGGGGAGAGAGGAACTAGCGGAGTTCAGCGCGCACGCGGGCGAGATCTTCTGCGGTATCCACGCCGGTGCCGGGGATGGCCTGCGCCACATCAACGTGAATCTTTTCCCCGTTCCAGAGCACACGCAGCTGTTCCAGCATCTCGATCTGCTCCAGCTGGCTTGGCTGCCAGGTGACGTAGCGGCGGATAAACCCGGCCCGGTAGCCGTAGATACCGATATGGCGCAGGAAGTTATCGCCGATAGCCTCGCGCGACTGGGCGAAGCGGTCGCGATCCCAGGGAATGGTCGCCCGGGAGAAGTACAGCGCGTAGCCCTCGCTGTCCATCACCACTTTAACCGCGTTAGGGTTAAACGCCTCTTCCGCGCTGTGGATCGGCACAGCCAGCGTCGCCATCCCAACCTGGCGCTGGGCCAGATTCTCCGCCACCTGGCGAATAATCGCCGGTGGGATCATCGGCTCGTCGCCCTGGACGTTAACGATGACCGTGTCATCGCTAAAGCCGCACGTCTCCACCACCTCTGCCAGCCGCTCGGTGCCCGACTGGTGATCGGCGCGGGTCATGCACACTTCGCCCCCGGCCGCTTCGACGGCCAGCGCCACGTCAGGATGATCGGTAGCAACAATAATTCGCGCCGCCCCGGACTCGCGCGCCCGCTCCAGTACGTGCACGACCATCGGCTTGCCGTTGATATCCACCAGCGGCTTACCCGGCAGGCGGGTTGAAGCATAACGCGCAGGAATGATAACAACGAAACTCATGGACGGCTCTCTTCGGCTGCGAGCGGGCGAGCTTCGTTTTCCAGCAGTACCGGAATACCTTCCCGCACCGGGAAAGCGAGGCTGTCGACTTTACAGATCAGCTCTTGTTTATCCTGGCTGTAGTAGAGCTTACCGTTGCAGACCGGGCAGGCAATGATTTCGAGTAGACGGTGATCCATAGTTCCTCCTGAGGGACCGAAAGTGGTATGCCTTAAATGTTATCATATTCCCCTAATCCACAGCGGCAATTTCCCATTCGCCTTGCCTGTGGGTAAAGAGCCCGTCCGGGAGGCGTTTGCAGACCACCTGCCGCGCGCCCTGCCAGCGGGCAAAATCCTCAATGGCCGTTGTGAGGCCGCTCTCCAGCCTGCGGCCCGGCTTGATGTCTGGCTCCAGATAAAGGGCGATAATTTCTAGCACGCCCGTTTTACGGTGCATCTTGGCATCCATCCGCCCGACCAGCTGCCCGCAGTGCAGCAGCGGCAGGACAAAATAGCCATACTGCCGTTTTGGTGCCGGGGTGTAGCACTCCAGCCGGTAGGTAAAGTTAAAGAGCTGCTCGGCGCGCTTGCGATCCCACACCACCGGATCGAAAGGCGAGAGTACCGCGCTGTGGGTAGCGTTCAGCCTGCCCGCCTGCGCTAGCTCAAGCTCGGACAGCAGGTCGGTATGCACAAACGCCTCCCCCAGAGTTTCAACCTCTACGCGCACCACCTTCTGCTCAGCCTGCCAGCGCGCCATCAGCGCGGGCAGTGCCGGCTGGCGCAGACGATAGTAGTCCGCCAGCCAGGCGGGGCGAAAAAGACCTAAGCTGCGGGCGCTCTTCTCCAGCATCCGATCCTCCGCCACCGCCTGGGAGAGAAGATCCCGCTCGTCATCCCAGTGGGGCATCACGCGGTGGGTCAGATCGTAGACGCGCTGAAAGTTGCGCCGCTCAACCACCATCACCTTACCGGCGGTAAACAGCCCCTCAAGGTGTCGCTTATGCGGCTTCCACTCCCACCAGCCGCTGCTGCCTTTGCACGGATGAGCGAAATCCGCCGAGCGCACCGGGCCATTCTCAAGGATATGGGCAATAAGCTGCTCAATTTCAGCCGCGTGCTCATCCATCCAGGCCGCGCGGTACTTCCAGCCCATATTTTCCGGGGCCAGCATGCGGTGGCGTACCAGGGCAAAATCCTCACGCGGCAGAAAGCAGGCCTCGTGCGCCCAGTACTCCATCAGCTCCCCCCGGCGCAGCGCCTCATCGAGCCATGACGGCGAGTAGTCGCCGAGGCGGCTAAACAGTACGAGGTAGGGGCTACGGGCCACGATATTAATAGTGTCGATTTGCAGAAGCGACATCTGCTGAATGGTAGACAGAATATCGGCAGGCCTGGCGCGGCGGCGCGGCTTTTTCAGCAGGCCCTGGGCGGCAAGATGGAGATGACGGGCGGCGGTAAGCGAGAGTTGCGGCACAGACATACGGGTTCCCGTGGTTAACAGGGCGCTGTCGGCACTGTGCCGCTAGCGCACAAGAGTGAGCAGATCCTGTAGCAGGCGTTCCGGTTTGTCGCCCTCCAGACGGGCGTCAACAGGCAGATACCACCAGCTCTCGTCGGCAAAGGCGCGGCACTTGACCGCGTCCTTCTCGGTCATTATCAGCGTTTGGCCGGGTTGAATAAACCCGCTCACCTGTGAATAGCTGAGCGCCTGATGATCGGCCAGCGCAACGGTGTTCTCTACCGCTGCGCCGCAGTCGGCCAGAGTCTGGAAAAAGCGCGGCGGATGACCAATCCCGGCCATAGCGACCACGGCGGGAAGTTCAGCAACCGGACGGCGCTCGCCGCTCTTGAGGTTCACGGCAAGACCCGGCTGCAGGCGCATCGGGATCTCTTCCGCCCGCGCCTCACCGCCGTTGGTTATCACCGCATCGACGGAGCGCAGACGGGAGGCCCGCTCGCGCATCGGTCCGGCAGGCAGCCACCAGCCGTTGCCAAATCGGCGTACGCCATCGATCACCACGATCTCTTTATCGCGGGCGAGACGGTAGTGCTGGAGTCCGTCGTCGGTCACAATAAGCTGGAGATCGTGCGCGTCCAGCAGGGCTTTCACCGCGTCGCTGCGCACCGGGGAGACCGCTACCGGTGCACCGGTACGCTGATAGATCAGCACCGGCTCGTCGCCCGCCTGCTCCGTGGTTGTCTGTGGGTCCAGCACCAGCGGATAGCTATCCGCCTTGCCGCCGTAGCCGCGAGAGACCACGCCAACCCGCACGCCGCGCTGCCGCAGCTGCTCAACCAGCCAGATCACCACCGGCGTTTTGCCGTTGCCGCCCGCCGTGAGATTACCCACGACCACCACCGGCACCGGTGCGCGCCAGGCTTTTTTAATGCCCAGCCGGTAGCAGAGACGAATTGCCCCGCTCACCAGGCCATAGAGCCAGGAGAGCGGCAGCAGCAGTAGCCACAGCGGTGATTCGCCTGACCAGATGCGGGCTATCATGCGCCAAACTGCATCTTATGCAGCTGGGCATAAACACCCTGCTGAGCCAGCAGTTCATCATGGCTACCGCGCTCAACGATGCGACCATCTTCAACGACCACGATCTCGTCCGCCTTCTCAATGGTAGAGAGACGGTGAGCGATCACCAGCGAGGTGCGGTTTTTCTGCAGCTCGTCCAGCGCGGCCTGGATAGCGCGTTCAGACTCGGTATCCAGCGCTGAGGTGGCCTCGTCGAGGATCAGGATCGGGCTGTCGCGCAGCAGGGCACGGGCGATAGCGATACGCTGGCGCTGGCCGCCGGAGAGCAGCACGCCGTTCTCGCCGATAATGGTATCGAGACCGTTATCCATCTTGCTAATAAAGTCCATGGCATAGGCCATACGGGCAGCGGTCTCGATCTGCTCCCGGCTGTACTCTTCCGTGCGCGCATAGGCGATGTTATTCGCCACCGTGTCGTTAAACAGATGCACGTTCTGCGATACCAGTGCCACCTGATTACGCAGGGAGTGCAGCTTGTATTCGCGCAGATCGTGGCCGTCCAGCAGGATCTCGCCGCTGTCTGTGTCATAGAAGCGGGTGATCAGGCTGGCAAGCGTTGATTTACCCGAGCCTGAACGCCCCACCAGCGCCACGGTTTTGCCTGCGGCGATGTTCAGGTTGATGTCACGCAGCGCTGGGGTTTCACGCCCAGGATAGGTAAAGGTGACGTTGCGGAACTCCAGGTTGCCTTCGGCACGCTCAATGTCGCGCTTGCCTTCGTCTTTCTCCTGCTCGCTGTCGAGAATGGCAAACAGCGTCTGACAGGCAGCCATGCCGCGCTGGAACTGGGCATTAACGTTGGTCAGCGACTTCAGCGGACGCATCAGGGCAATCATCGAGGAGAAGACCACGGTGATGGTCCCGGCGGTCAGGGTCTCCATCACGCTGGGGAAGCTCGCCGCATAGAGCACAAAGGCCAGCGCCAGAGAGGCGATCAGCTGAATGATCGGATCGGAGATCGAGGAGGCGGAGACCAGCTTCATCCCCTGCAGGCGCATCTTGTTGCTCACCTTGTCAAAGCGCTCGGTTTCGACCTGCTGGCCGCCAAACATCAGCACCTCTTTGTGGCCCTTGAGCATCTGCTCTGCGCTGGTGGTCACCTGCCCCATCGTATTCTGCATATTCTTGCTGATGTTACGAAAACGCTTCGATACCACACGAATGGCAATCGAGACAATTGGGGCCAGCACGATCAGGATCACCGACAGCTGCCAGCTGTAGTAGAACATCATGATAAACAGGCCAATAATTGACGCCCCTTCACGCACGACGGTAATCAGCGCGTTAGATGAGGAGGAGGCAACCTGCTCAGAGTCATAGGTGATACGGGAGAGCAGCGTCCCGGTGGACTGTTTGTCAAAGAAGGCGACGGGCATGCCCATCATGTGGCTGAACAGGCGCCGGCGCATGCCCATCACCACTTTGCCGGAAACCCATGAGATACAGTAGCTAGAGATGTAGCTGGTGATCCCACGCAGGATCATCAGCCCAATGATCACCAGCGGCATCCACAGCAGCACGGAGCGGTCCGTTTTACCAAAACCTTCATCGAGCAACGGTTTCAGAAGCGATAGCATAAAGGTATCGCTGGCTGCGTTAAGGATCAGTGCGACCCCCGCCACGAACAGACCCGCTTTGAAAGGTGCAATCATTGGCCAGAGGCGGCGGAACGTTTGCCACGTAGAGAGATCTTTGTCGTTATGCATTCAAAAAACCAGCACTTGTTGAAATAGCCGCATATTCTACCCGTTATCTGCAGGGACGCCAAACCGCTGATGATACCAGCGGGGGAAAAGTTGTTCGCGCAGGCTGAGGATCTTCCAGCCTTTGGTAGAAAAGTAGATGCTCGTTTGCCCTGCATGCGGCGTGTCGTACCAGCGGTAGCCCTGCTGCCGGTAGCGGCGAATCACTTTTGCTGAGGGGAGTCGCCAGGCGTTATAGCGCGAGGCGGAGGCCAGCGCCGCCTCGCCGTTGACCCGTTGAATAAGCGGCAGCGACGAAGAGGTGCTGCTCCCGTGGTGTGGAACCTGGATAAGTGTAGCCTGTAGATGCTGCCAGTAGCGGCTCAGCATGCGCTGCTCGGCAGGGGCTTCGATATCGCCGGTAAGCAGGATGCTCTGTTGACCATCATCGACCTTAACGACGCAGGAGCCGTTGTTTCCTTTCGCCACCTCCCCCGCCAGCGGCCAGTGTGCGGTAAAGTTAAGACCCTGCCACTGCCAGCGCTGGCCGCGAAAACAGGGCAGATGTCCGCCCCACCCCAGCGGACTGCGCACGGTCATCTCCGGCCACGCTTTTTGCAGCGTCTCCAGCCCGCCCCGGTGATCGAGGTGCTCATGGCTGAGGATAACGCCATCAGGTTTAAGATGATGCCAGCGTAGCCACGGAACGATCAGCTGCTGGGCACTGTCCCCGCCCGGCCACGCCAGTCCGGTGTCATAGAGCATGGCGCGCTGATTGCGGACAATGACCATCGCCAGCCCCTGCCCTACGTCCAGCATGTGTACGGCCCACTCATCGCTGCGGGCAGCGCGGTTGCGCGGCAGCGCCAGCAGCACAACAATCGTCAGGCCAAGGAACGGCGCTTTGGTGTAGATGCGTAGCCGCCAAAGCGCTATCGCCACCCACGGGAGCCAGACCAGTCCCTGCCAGCGCTGGTCAATGTCATACCAGCCGTCAGGCAGCTGGCGTAAAAACCAAAACAGCAACGCCAGGGTTCTGTCCGCCAGCAGCCAGCTGCCGCTCTCGACGATCGCGGGGCCGCTCAGATGCAGCAGCATGCCAGTGAGGATCAGCGGCACGGTGACAAAGGTCACCAGCGGTACGGCAATGAGATTGGCAACGATTGAGGTCAGGCTGATGCCATGAAAAATGGCTACCTGAATGGGCAGGAGGAGGATCATCATGCCCAATTGCAAATGCAGCAGGCTCAGGACGCTGCGCACGATATGCCCTCCTGGCAGGGGCGGCAGCGGCAGCCACTGATACCAGAAGATCAGCGCGGCGACGGCAAACGCGGAGAGCCACAGACTCTGGGAGAGAATAGCTACGGGATCGATAAACAGGATCGCGGCTACGCAGCAGAGCCAGACCTGCCAGGGCGACCACTGTCGACCCGAGAGGCGTAGCGCGCCCCAGACGACGAGAGACACCGCCGTACGCAGGGCTGGCGGCTGCATACCGGTAAGCCAGGCATAGTAAATCGCGCAGGCAAGACCAAACAGCAGCGGCAGCCGCCAGCCGATCCTGTTGCCAGGCAAGAAAAACTGTAGGCCGCGCATCAGCAGCCAGCCCAAAGACGCCGCCAGAGCAATATGCAAACCGGAGATGGCCATCAGGTGTGCGGTGCCGGTCTGGCGCATCAGGGCTTTAACATCGGCACTTAGCGCGGCGCGCTCCCCCATGCCTAGCCCCAGCATGACCGGTCGCCACGTGTAAAGTGCCAGCGTCTCGCTCAGAGAGGCGAGATAGCGGGCGCGCAGGTCGCAGCGAAGATCGATCGGCGTGGCATGAATAAACCGCCCGCTTACCGGCTGATGCTGGGCTATAGCATAGCGCTGGGTATCGAAGCCGCCATCGTTAAGCTGTCCGTGTACGGCACGCACTTTCAGCGTCATCTCCCAGCGCTGTCCGGCACAGCCTGGCTGAGGCAGATACTGCCCGTACAGTCTAATCCCTGGCGCAGGGAAGAGCCGCCTGCCGTCCAGCTGCTCGATAATGCCCCGATGGGCGGTCATACCGTCGGTGGCGACAATCTTTACCACCGCCCGCTGGGTTGCCCCCGGCAGCGATTTTGCTGGCCAGACGGCCTCCTGTGCGGCCAGCACTCCCCAGGCAAAAAAGAGCAGCCATAGCGCCAGCCAACGGACTCGCGGCCAGCCTCCCATCAGGCAGCCAGCAACAATGATAGCCACGACTCCACTGATTTCTGGCAGGGCTGGAAGCCATAGCAGGGGCAAAACGGCAGTAATCAGACAACATGCAACGGCGGGCAGACTCATAGCCACCTCCTTGTGCCGCGAGTATGCAGGCATCGGGCGGCGCTGTCGGCTATGGCTTTTCGGTTTTACGAGGCAGCTTCAGAAGCGATAGAAAAATCGCGAACGACAGAAATGAAAAAAGCACCCGCAGGTGCTCTCTTCAGAGAAGTACGTTTTCGCCGGTACGGCGTAAAACCTACTCTTCGTAAATGTTGGCGCGGTCGCGCAGTTCTTTACCCGGCTTAAAGTGTGGGACATATTTGCCTTCCAGATCCACTTTATCACCTGTTTTTGGGTTACGCCCGGTGCGTGGTGCCCGATAGTGCAGAGAGAAACTGCCGAAACCGCGGATCTCAATGCGCTCGCCCTGGGCCAGGGTCGAGGCCATATGCTCCAGCATCTCTTTCACAGCGTCTTCTACAGACTTAGCCGGAATGTGAGATTGTTGGCTTGCAAGTCTTTCGATCAATTCTGACTTGGTCATGATTCCTCCGGTTTCCTTAATCAGGAATATTTACTAACAGCAGATTAGACAAGGGCGGCCGTAGCCGCCCTTTGTTATTGATTACAGGACTAATCTTGTAATCTGTCAAGCTACCCGAGGGTAACTTATTCGCCTTTCGCTGCTTTGAACGCTTCAGCCATAGCGTTAGAGAAGTTGCCTTCTTCCTGTTTGTTGTTAACAGTAGCGATTGCATCTTTCTCGTCAGCTTCGTCTTTAGCACGAACAGACAGGCTGATGGCGCGGTTCTTACGATCAACACCGGTGAACTTAGCTTCAACTTCGTCGCCAACGCTCAGAACCAGAGTTGCGTCTTCAACGCGGTCACGGGACGCTTCAGAAGCGCGCAGGTAGCCTTCAACACCGTCGGCCAGCTCTACGGTTGCGCCTTTCGCGTCAACTGCAGTCACTTTACCGGTTACGATTGCGCCTTTCTTGTTCAGGGCAACGTAGTTGTTGAACGGATCTTCTGCCAGCTGCTTAACGCCCAGGGAGATACGCTCACGCTCTGCGTCAACCTGCAGAACAACCGCTGCGATTTCGTCGCCTTTTTTGTATTCACGAACTGCTTCTTCGCCTGTAACGTTCCAGGAGATGTCAGACAGGTGAACCAGGCCGTCGATGCCGCCGTCCAGGCCGATGAAGATACCGAAGTCAGTGATAGACTTGATTTTACCTTCAACACGGTCGCCCTTGTTGTGGGTTTCCGCGAACTGCTGCCACGGGTTGTTTTTGCACTGTTTCAGGCCCAGGGAGATACGACGACGTTCTTCGTCGATATCCAGAACCATTACTTCCACTACGTCGCCAACGTTAACAACTTTAGACGGGTGGATGTTTTTGTTGGTCCAGTCCATTTCGGAAACGTGCACCAGGCCTTCAACGCCCTCTTCGATTTCAACGAAGCAGCCGTAGTCGGTCAGGTTGGTTACGCGACCGGTCAGCTTGGTGCCTTCCGGGTAACGTTTAGCGATAGCAACCCACGGATCTTCGCCCAGCTGTTTCAGGCCGAGGGATACACGGGTACGCTCGCGGTCGAACTTCAGCACTTTAACAGTGATTTCGTCGCCAACGTTCACGATTTCGCTTGGGTGCTTAACGCGTTTCCATGCCATATCAGTGATGTGCAGCAGGCCGTCAACGCCGCCCAGATCAACGAATGCACCGTAGTCAGTGAGGTTCTTAACGATACCTTTAACTTCCATGCCTTCCTGCAGGTTTTCCAGCAGCTGATCGCGCTCTGCGCTGTTTTCAGACTCGATAACCGCACGACGGGAAACAACAACGTTGTTGCGTTTCTGGTCAAGCTTGATCACTTTGAACTCAAGCTCTTTGCCTTCCAGGTGCAGCGTATCGCGTACCGGACGCACGTCTACCAGAGAACCTGGCAGGAACGCACGAATACCGTTCAGCTCAACAGTGAAGCCACCTTTAACTTTGCCGTTGATAACACCAACTACAGTCTCAGCGTCTTCGTAAGCTTTTTCCAGCGTGATCCAAGCTTCGTGACGCTTAGCTTTCTCACGGGACAGCAGAGTTTCACCGAAGCCGTCTTCTACTGCATCCAGTGCAACGTCAACTTCGTCACCAACCTGGATTTCCAGCTCGCCCTGGGCGTTTTTGAACTGCTCTGCCGGAATGGCAGACTCAGATTTCAGACCGGCGTCAACCAGTACGATATCTTTGTCGATAGCAACAACAACACCACGAACGATGGAACCCGGACGGGTTTCGATTGTTTTTAAGGATTCTTCAAAGAGTTGAGCAAAAGATTCAGTCATGTTTAATCTTCAGGTTAATATAACGTCCACCTGGCTCCATGCCGGATGGGGTTGTTTCACATACCCGCTGTCACTCCGTTGCAGCGGGGGTACTACATAATCTTGCTACTACATAATTTTACTACTACATAATCGTGCTACTACAAATTCGGTCGCTTTAAGCGAGAGCCAACTTTTGGCGCGCGTATTGTAACGCTTTTTCAATCACTTGCTCAATGCTTAAACTGGTAGAATCCAGGACTAATGCATCGGCAGCGGGGACCAGCGGCGCTACGGGGCGATTACGATCGCGATCGTCGCGTTCTTTGATCTCGGCCAAAAGGCGTTCAAAGTTAACACTAAAGCCCTTCTCCTGCAACTGCAGCATGCGGCGATGCGCGCGCTCTTCCGAGGAGGCGTCGAGGAAAATCTTCACCGGCGCGTCGGGGAATACCACCGTACCCATGTCGCGACCGTCGGCAATCAGGCCGGGCAGCTCACGGAACCCACGCTGGCGACGCAGCAGTGCCTCACGTACGCGAGGAAACGCGGCCACCTGGGATGCAGCATTCGCCACTTCCTGGGTGCGGATCTCACCGCTCACGTCTTCGCCCTCAAGGATCACCTCTAGCTGGCCGTTAGTGGATACAAAGCGTACGTCGAGATGTGCAGCCAGCGGGACCAGCACCTCTTCCGAGGTAACGTCAACGTGATGATGCAGCGCAGCCAGCGCCAGCACGCGATAGATCGCACCCGAGTCGAGAAGATGCCACTGCAGCGCTTCCGCCATCGCCTGGCACAGAGTCCCTTTGCCCGCACCGCTTGGCCCATCAATGGTGATTACCGGGGCAGTTGCCGCCATCTTTTGCTCCTTATTAAAGGCTTACCATGAACGTAAACGCCGCGCATTATACGCGCCAACGTACGCAACTGTTATCTTTGCGTGTAAATAACGGAATTAATGAGACAGAGTGTAGAAGAAATGGGCAGGGATGAGTGTGAGAAAGCGTAAGGAAATGCCGCATCGCAGGATGCGGCAGAGATAATCATGCGAAGGTGCTAATACGCGCCAGCTGGTCGAAATAGTCCGGGAAGGTTTTCGCCGTACACTTCGGGTCAAGGATCGTCACCGGCGTTGCCGACAGGGCCACCAGAGAGAAGCACATCGCCATCCGGTGATCGTTATAGGTGGCAATGGACGCCTCCTGCAACACCGCAGGCGGCGTGACGCGGATATAATCCTCGCCCTCTTCCACCTCTGCCCCCACCTTGCGCAGTTCGGTCGCCATGGCAAACAGGCGATCGGTCTCTTTTACCCGCCAGTTATAGATGTTGCGCAGGGTCGTCGTCCCGCTGGCAAACAGCGCGGTGGTAGCAATCGTCATCGCCGCATCCGGAATATGGTTCATATCCATATCAATCGCTTTCAGCTCACCGCGGGTGCAGGCGATGTAATCCTCGCCCCAGGTCACAGTCGCGCCCATCTTCTCCAGCACGTCGGCAAAGCGAATATCGCCCTGCACGCTGTTGCGCCCGATGCCGGTCACCTTCACCGTGCCGCCTTTAATGGCCGCCGCTGCCAGGAAATAGGAGGCAGACGAGGCATCGCCCTCTACCAGATAGTGACCCGGAGAGCGGTACTGCTGCCCGCCGCGCACCACAAAGCGCTGGTACTGCTGGTTCTCGACCTCGACGCCAAAGGTCTTCATCAGATGCAGCGTGATATCAATGTAGGGTTTTGAAACCAGATCGCCTTTAATAGCGATCTCTGTGTCTTTTGATGCCAGCGGCGCGGTCATTAGCAGCGCGGTAAGGAACTGGCTGGAGACGCTGCCGTCTACCGCCACCTGGCCGCCGGTAAAGCCGCCGCGCAGGCGCAGCGGGGGGTAGTTCTCTTGCTCAAGATAGTCGATCTGGGCTCCGCCCTGACGCAGCGCATCCACCAGATGGCCAATCGGGCGCTCTTTCATGCGCGGTTCGCCAGTCAGCACAACGTTGCTGCTGCCGAGACACAGCGCGGCCGCTAGCGGACGCATCGCAGTACCGGCATTGCCGAGAAACAGCTCAACCTCTTCAGCAGACCGTAACGCGCCGCCGTTGCCGGTGACTTCACAGCGGGTACGATCGTCAGAGAGCGTGTAATGAACGCCTAACGCTTTCAGCGCATTGAGCATATGGCGCACGTCATCGCTGTCCAGCAGGTTAGTGAGGACGGTGGTGCCGTTTGCCAGCGCTGCCAGCAGCAGAGCGCGGTTCGAGACACTCTTGGAACCAGGCAGATTAATGGTGCCATCTACGCGCGCAATAGGTTGTAACGTCAGGGATTCCATGAAACTAAACTCTCAACTCAACATAATAAAAACCCCGCAGCAGGCGTGCGGGGGTGAAAAAAGCGCAATTAACCGTGGCGACGTTCGAAGTCGACCATGAAATCGGTCAGGGCTTTGACGCCCGCCAGCGGCATGGCGTTGTAGATAGAGGCACGCATTCCGCCGACGACGCGGTGGCCTTTCAGGGCATGCAGACCGGCGGCGAAGGACTCCTCCAGGAAGAGGTTGTCGAGCGTGCTGTCCGCCAGCTGGAATGGTACGTTCATGCGCGAACGGTTCGCGACCGCCACGTCGTTACGGTAGAAGTCGCTGCCGTCGATAACGCCGTAGAGCAGCTCGGCTTTCTGCTGGTTGATGGCATTCATCGCCGCAACGCCGCCGTTTTGCTTCAGCCACTTGAACACCAGGCCAGAGAGGTACCAGGCAAAGGTCGGCGGGGTGTTGAACATAGAGTCGTTTTCGTTCAGCACGCTGTAATCGAGAATTGACGGGCAGGACTTATGGGCTTTACCCAACAGATCGTCGCGCACGATCACCAGCGTCAGGCCTGCCGGACCGATGTTTTTCTGCGCACCGGCGTAGATAACGCCGTAGCGGCTAACGTCAAGCGGCGCGGAAAGAATAGTCGACGAGAGATCGGCAGTTACCACGACGTTATCGCCAAACTCAGGCTCTTCATGGATAGCGATGCCGTCGATGGTCTCGTTCGGGCAGTAGTGCAGGTAGGCCGCATCGTTAGAGAGCTGCCAGTCACGCATTGGCTTCACCGCGCGCAGTCCGTCAACGGTCGTTTTGGCATCAATCACGTTCGGCGTACAGTATTTATGCGCCTCTTTTACCGCGCTGGCCGCCCAGTAACCGGCATCAACGTAATCCGCCGTGGTTTTATCACCCAGCAGGTTCAATGGAATGCCCGCGAACTGACCGCGACCGCCACCGTGGCAGAACAGAACCTTATAGTTCTCAGGGATGCTTAACAGATCGCGAAAATCCTGCTCCGCCTCTTCTGCGCACTGGATAAACGGCTTACCGCGGTGGCTAATCTCCATGACCGACGTGCCAAGACCCTGCCAATCGCAGAGCTCCTGCTGAGCCTGTTTAAGCACCTCTGTCGGCAACATCGCCGGACCAGAACTAAAATTAAAGACCTGTGTCATTTCCTCTCACCACGCTGAAAGCAATAAGTTATTCCTGTGACATCGGTTGTACCATTGCACGTCACCCGCCGCAACGGGTATTCCGAAGACGGGAAGAAATGTGCGCTCAGTCACATAGCAGATTATTTTGTGCTGTTCTGCGACGGTGGCGAAAAACCCTGTCAGGTAATGCGAATTGCCCGGCTGGCCTTCGTCCATTCTGGACTTTTGCAGCGCGGACAGGGTTGTTTATCTCCTGCCTGCATCGCAATCACCTCGCTGCATTTTACGCAGGCGTAGTCGCCCGCCTCTGGCGCGACCATAAAGCGCGGTACCAGCCCCGCCGGCATCAGCGATAGCCCAGGGCGCACGTCCTCATCGCGATAGTAGTAGGTACTGATCTGCCCGTTGGTTTCCAGGATGGCCAGCCGAATCTGCCCCAGTTGCTCTACGCCGCTCACCCGCAGCTCCATATAGAACTCGACCTCGGTCAGGTTAGCCGCTCTAAGCTTGTCCCACGCCAGCTCGCCCTCTTCAACAATAATAATCGGCTTACCTTCCAGCAGATCCTCAAGCCGTTCACTGTGAGCCATGAGCCACATGACAAGCCGGTAGAACAGCGCCAGCGAGATAAACACCACCAGCACCGGCAGCATCGGCACGTCGTCATAGAAGGCAACGTCCCCTGCCGCCGAGCCGAGGGTCAGAATGATCAATACCTCAAAGAGCGACATCTGGCGCACGCCGCGCCGTCCGGCAATCTTCAGGAACAGAAAAACGAGGATAAAGGTATAGAGACTTCGCAGCGCGACCTCACCTAAAAAGTCGAGCGGCGCCTTGTCCAGCATCATACGATGCAAATCGAATGCTTTCATTTTCTTTTGCCTAAACAGGACGTTAGTTTCTACAAGCATAGCTCGCGCTTTTATTTTCGTCCTCTGGCGCAGGAAGATAGCGCCGTTCACCTAAAACCCGTATCATTGCGCGCTTTCCGTACGAATAAAGTGACGCTCATGACGCAAACATTTATCCCCGGCAAAGATGCCGCTCTGGAAGACTCCATCGCCCGCTTCCAGCAGAAACTGCTCGATCTTGGCTTCGATATCGAAGAGGCCTCCTGGCTGAACCCGGTGCCAAACGTCTGGTCCGTGCATATCCGCGATAAAGCCTGCGCCCTCTGCTTTACCAACGGTAAAGGCGCAACCAAAAAAGCCGCGCTGGCCTCCGCCCTTGGCGAGTATTTCGAGCGTCTCTCTACTAACTACTTCTTTGCCGACTTCTGGCTGGGCGATGAGATCGCTAATGGCCCGTTTGTGCACTATCCGAACGAGAAGTGGTTCCCACTGCCGGAAGACGACTCGCTGCCGGAAGGTATTCTCGACGCCCGCCTGCGTGCGTTCTACGATCCAGAAGGCGAGCTGGCCGCCGGCATGCTGATTGACCTGCAGTCAGGCAACGAAGAACGCGGCATCTGCGGTCTGCCGTTTACCCGTCAGTCAGATCAGCAGACGGTCTATATTCCGATGAATATCGTCGGCAACCTGTACGTCTCCAACGGCATGTCCGCCGGTAACACCCGCAACGAAGCCCGCGTACAGGGTCTGTCGGAAGTGTTTGAGCGCCACATCAAGAACCGCATTATTGCGGAAAGCATCAGCCTGCCGGAGATCCCGCAGGAGGTGCTGGCTCGCTATCCAGGCGTGGTAGAGTCTATTGCTACCCTGGAAGCTGAAGGTTTCCCTATCTTTGCCTACGACGCCTCGCTGGGCGGCAAATACCCGGTGATTTGCGTCGTGCTGTTTAACCCGGCTAACGGCACCTGCTTCGCCTCTTTCGGCGCACACCCGGACTTTGGCGTGGCGCTGGAGCGTACCGTAACCGAGCTGCTACAGGGCCGTGGCCTGAAGGATCTCGACGTCTTCACCCCGCCGACCTTTGATGATGAAGAGGTCGCCGAGCATGCCAACCTGGAGACCCACTTTATCGACTCCAGCGGTCTGATCTCCTGGGATATGTTCAAGCAGGACGCCGACTATCCGTTCGTGGACTGGAGCTTCTCTGGCACCACCGAAGAGGAGTTCGCGACCCTGATGGCCATCTTCCGTGAGGAGGATAAAGAGGTCTACATCGCTGACTACGAGCATCTGAGCGTCTACGCCTGCCGTATTATCGTGCCGGGCATGTCCGACATCTATCCGGCAGAGGATCTCTGGCTGGCGAACAACAGCATGGGGAGCCACCTGCGCGAAACCATTCTTGCCCTGCCGGGCAGCGAGTGGGAGAAAGAGGCGTACCTCGATCTGATCGCCCAGTTGGACGACGAGGGTCACGATGACTTTACCCGCGTGCGTGAGCTGTTAGGCATTGCTACCGGGAAAGACAACGGCTGGTACACGCTGCGCATTGGCGAGCTGAAGGCGATGCTGGCGCTAGCGGGGGGCGATCTTGAGCAGGCCCTGATCTGGACCGAATGGACAATGGAGT
This sequence comes from Pseudescherichia sp. L3, assembly GCF_024656065.1. Lineage (NCBI taxonomy): Bacteria > Pseudomonadati > Pseudomonadota > Gammaproteobacteria > Enterobacterales > Enterobacteriaceae > Pseudescherichia > Pseudescherichia sp. L3. The sequence goes on along the minus strand of NZ_JANKYC010000001.1, from coordinate 639,723 downwards.
TTAATGCCTCCGTCTTTTCCCCGGCGCGAGCAAACTACTACCGCTGCCTGCAGACCCTTCTGCTGCTGGCTCAGGAAGAAGAGCGCCAGCCGCTGCAGTACCTCAACGCCTTTGTCCGCATGTATGGCGCGGACGCGGTGGAAGCAGCCAGTGCAGCGATGAGCGGTGAAGCGCCGTTCTACGGTCTACAGGCGGCAGACGGTACGCTGGAAGCGTTCCCGGCTCACCGCTCCCTGCTGGCAGCCTACGAGAAGCTGCAGCGGGCGAAACAGGCTTTCTGGCCAAAAGAAGCGTAAATAACACCATAAGCTGTAGGCGTATTGCGACAGCCAGGCTATATTACGGGGCAATTTCATTGCCCCGTTTTTTATATATTTTTGCAAAGAATTATAAATGTAATAATTAGGTTACTCATAAGTAATATTCTTTATTGAAACTCAGGCGTATTGTTACTTTTTGGCAGAATTACTCCATTGTAATTAACGCGCCAGCGACGAGTCCAAAAAAAGATTCAAAACATTTTATAATTTTTAAACTTTATTTATTTTATAAAAATCAATTAGTTACGCATAAAAAAACCTAAAACCACAACATCAAAAGGCCTATAAGACGGGTGAGATATGATCCATATCAAGTTCTCTCCTATAATGCTTTGTTAGTATCTCATTGCCAACTTAATGAAGAGAGAGTTAGTGTGAAAGCTGACAACCCTTTTGATTTGATACTTCCCCCTGCGATGGCAAAAGTTGCCGAAGAGGCGGGTGTCTATAAAGCCACAAAGCGTCCGATGACGACGTTCTTCCTGGCGATTACCGCCGGGGTGTTCATCTCCATCGCCTTTGTTTTCTATATTACCTCCACCACCGGCACCGCCGCGATGCCGTACGGTGTTGCTAAACTGATTGGCGGTATCTGCTTCTCACTGGGCCTGATTTTGTGCGTTATCTGCGGTGCAGATCTCTTTACCTCGACGGTACTTATCGTAGTGGCAAAGGCCAGCGGCAAAATCACCTGGGGCCAGCTGGCTCGCAACTGGATCAACGTTTACGTTGGCAACCTGGTCGGCTGTCTGCTCTTTGTGCTACTGATGTGGCTCTCGGGTGAGTACATGACCGCTAACGGCGGCTGGGGACTCAACGTCCTGCAAACCGCTGACCATAAAATGCACCATACTTTTATTGAAGCCGTCGCACTCGGCATCCTGGCAAACCTGATGGTCTGTCTGGCCGTATGGATGAGCTACTCAGGCCGCAGCCTGATGGACAAAGCCATGATTATGGTCCTGCCGGTTGCCATGTTTGTTGCCAGCGGCTTTGAGCACAGCATCGCAAACATGTTCCTGATCCCACTGGGTATCGTGATTCGTGATTTTGCTTCGCCGGAGTTCTGGACCGCAGTCGGTTCATCTCCAGCCAATTTTTCTCATCTGACCGTGATGAACTTCATCACTGATAATCTGATCCCCGTAACGATCGGGAACATTATCGGTGGGGGTTTACTGGTTGGGTTGACATACTGGGTCATTTACCTGCGTGGCGATAACCATCATTGATGGCTGTTCCAGGCAGTAAATAAAAAATCCACTTAAGAAGGTAGGTGTTACATGTCCGAGCTTAATGAAAAGTTAGCAACAGCATGGGAAGGTTTCGTTGAAGGTGACTGGCAGAAAGCGGTCAACGTCCGTGACTTTATCCAGAAAAACTACGCTCCTTACGAGGGCGACGAATCTTTCCTGGCCGGTGCCACTGAAGCTACCACCACGCTGTGGGACAAAGTAATGGAAGGCGTCAAACTGGAGAACCGCACCCATGCGCCAGTTGACTTCGACACCTCCGTTGCGTCCACCATCACCTCTCACGACGCCGGCTACATCAACAAGGCGCTGGAGAAAATCGTTGGTCTGCAAACTGAAGCGCCGCTGAAACGTGCGATTATTCCGTTCGGTGGTATCAAAATGGTTGAAGGTTCCTGCAAAGCGTACAACCGCGAGCTGGACCCGATGCTGAAAAAGATCTTCACTGAATATCGCAAGACCCACAACCAGGGCGTTTTTGATGTCTACACCAAAGACATCCTGAACTGCCGTAAGTCTGGCGTGCTGACCGGTCTGCCGGACGCCTACGGCCGTGGCCGTATCATCGGTGACTACCGTCGCGTTGCGCTGTACGGTATCGACTTCCTGATGAAAGACAAATACGCTCAGTTCCTCTCTCTGCAAGATAAACTGGAAAACGGCGAAGATCTGGAAGCGACTATCCGTCTGCGTGAAGAGATCTCCGAACAGTATCGCGCACTGGGCCAGATCAAAGAGATGGCAGCGAAATATGGCTGCGATATCTCCGGTCCGGCAACTACTGCTCAGGAAGCGGTTCAGTGGACCTACTTCGGCTACCTGGCCGCGGTGAAATCCCAGAACGGTGCAGCCATGTCCTTTGGCCGTGTCTCTACCTTCCTTGACGTTTACATCGAACGCGACCTGAAAGCCGGTAAAATCACCGAGCAGGACGCGCAGGAGATGATCGACCACCTGGTCATGAAACTGCGTATGGTTCGCTTCCTGCGTACCCCTGAGTACGATGAGCTGTTCTCCGGTGACCCGATCTGGGCAACCGAATCCATCGCCGGTATGGGCGTTGATGGCCGTACGCTGGTCACTAAAAACAGCTTCCGCTTCCTGAACACCCTGTACACCATGGGGCCGTCTCCGGAGCCGAACATCACCGTACTGTGGTCTGAAAAACTGCCGCTGGGCTTCAAAAAATACGCAGCGAAGGTCTCTATCGACACCTCTTCTCTGCAGTATGAAAACGATGACCTGATGCGTCCTGACTTCAACAACGACGATTACGCTATCGCTTGCTGCGTAAGCCCGATGGTTGTTGGTAAGCAAATGCAGTTCTTCGGCGCGCGTGCTAACCTGGCGAAAACCATGCTGTACGCGATCAACGGCGGCGTTGATGAAAAACTGAAAATGCAGGTGGGTCCGAAATCTGCACCGATCAAAGGCGATGTCCTGAACTTCGACGAAGTCATGGAGCGCATGGATCACTTCATGGACTGGCTGGCTAAGCAGTACGTGACTGCCCTGAACATCATCCACTACATGCACGACAAGTACAGCTACGAAGCTTCTCTGATGGCGCTGCACGACCGTGACGTTGTTCGCACCATGGCATGTGGTATCGCAGGTCTGTCCGTTGCGGCTGACTCCCTGTCCGCTATCAAATATGCGAAAGTTAAACCGATTCGTGACGAAGACGGTCTGGCGACTGACTTTGCAATCGAAGGTGAATACCCGCAGTTTGGTAACAACGATTCACGCGTTGATGACCTGGCGGTTGACCTGGTTGAACGTTTCATGAAGAAAATTCAGAAACTGACTACCTACCGCAACGCTATCCCGACCCAGTCCGTTCTGACCATCACCTCTAACGTCGTGTATGGTAAGAAAACCGGTAACACCCCGGACGGTCGTCGTGCTGGCGCGCCGTTTGGCCCAGGTGCTAACCCGATGCACGGTCGCGATCAGAAAGGTGCCATTGCCTCTCTGACCTCCGTTGCTAAACTGCCGTTTGCCTACGCTAAAGATGGTATCTCTTATACCTTCTCTATCGTTCCGAACGCGCTGGGTAAAGACGATGAAGTGCGTAAAACCAACCTGGCAGGCCTGATGGATGGTTACTTCCATCACGAGTCTTCCATTGAAGGCGGTCAGCACCTCAACGTGAACGTCATGAACCGTGAAATGCTGCTTGATGCAATGGAGCACCCGGAAAAATATCCGCAGCTGACCATCCGTGTTTCCGGTTACGCGGTACGTTTTAACTCCCTGACCAAAGAACAGCAGCAGGACGTTATCACCCGTACCTTCACGCAAACCATGTAATGGTTGACTGAAAAAGCGTACAATAAAGGCTCCACAATCGTGGGGCCTTTTTAGTAAACGCGCCCTCTCCTTCGAGCCTGCTTTGCCAACTGTCCTGCTTACGGGCAGCTGGCAAAACAGACTTAAACATAGCGGAAAGCTGTGCAAATACAGGCCCGGGACGGGCCATATCCGGAGAACCTCGCAATGTCAGTTATCGGTCGCATTCACTCCTTTGAATCCTGTGGCACAGTTGATGGCCCGGGGATCCGCTTTATCACCTTCTTTCAGGGCTGCCTGATGCGCTGCCTCTACTGCCATAACCGTGATACATGGGACACCCATGGCGGCAAAGAGGTTACCGTTGACGAGCTGATGAAAGAGGTCGTGACCTATCGCCACTTTATGAACGCTTCCGGCGGCGGCGTAACGGCCTCCGGCGGTGAGGCTATCCTTCAGGCCGAGTTTGTGCGCGACTGGTTCCGCGCCTGCCATCAGGAAGGCATTCACACCTGTCTGGATACCAACGGCTTTGTTCGCCGCTACGATCCGGTGATCGACGAGCTACTGGAAGTCACCGACCTGGTGATGCTCGATCTCAAACAGATGAACGATGAGATCCACCAGAATCTGGTTGGCGTCTCTAACCACCGCACGCTGGAGTTCGCCCAGTATCTGTCGAAGAAGAACATTAAGGTCTGGATACGCTATGTGGTAGTGCCGGGCTGGTCAGACGATGACGACTCTGCGCATCGCCTGGGTGAGTTCACCCGCGATATGGGCAACGTTGAGAAGATTGAGCTGCTGCCCTATCACGAGCTGGGTAAGCACAAATGGGTCGCGATGGGCGAAGAGTACAAGCTTGATGGTATCCATCCACCGAAGAAAGAGACCATGGATCGCGTGAAAGGTATCCTGGAGCAGTACGGTCACAAGGTAATGTATTAATAAAAAGCCCGGTCTGAGCCGGGCTTTTTATTACCTATTTGAATACGCCGTTTATCACCGACGTGACGATGGCTGTGCTGAGAGCAATCAGGACCAAATCGTCACCGACGATGCGCCACTCGTGACCCGGGTAGGATGGCAACTGCCCAAGCATTGAAGCCGGAACGGCTTTTTTCGCAATCCCAGGCGGCAGCGGTTTGCCCCGCGCCAGGTTTTTAGCAATACCCGGCGGCAGTGATTGATAGCCTGTCAGGCCATAATCGAGCGCCAGGGCGCGAGCGCGGTCATAGCTCACATTCATAGAGAGAGTATCGCCGCCCTTATTACCCGACTGGTTGTGCTTTGCATGATCGTTATCTTGTTTGCTACCGTGATTACCCGAATTACCATGACCGTTGCCGTTACCGGGATTAGCCATGGCAGGTGCCGATGCAAAAGATAAAGATAACATTACCGCCAGTGCGGTAACGCTAAAACAGCGCTTTGACATAGTTTTTGCCTTTTCTCTATCAGACCCGGACAGGTTATCGTACGCCTCTCTCCGGCTCAATGGGGCAAGTCTCATTTCAGTATCAAGCGTGTGCCACAGGCGTCGGATGCTGGCCTGCTTTGCGCAGCAGCATCATCAGGTAGATAAATGACACGCTGGCGATCATCACAAACAGCAGGTTGTCAGAGTAGCTCTGCATCAGCATTGAGGTCAGGGTCGGCCCCAGCAGACTGCCGACGGTGTAGCTAAGCAGCAAAGCCTGGTTCATCGCCACCAGCTGGTGTGGCTCAACCTTCTCACAGGCCCACGCCATCGCCACCGGGTAGAGCGTAAAGCCTGCCGCGCCCAACACAAACAGCGCCGGTGCCATCGCGGCGTTGCCCAGCATCGCCAGACAGCCGACGATCACCACAAACACCTGCACGCGCAGAACCAGCAGGCGACCAAAGCGATCCGCCAGCTTGCCCACCGGCCACTGGCCGAAAATACCGGCGCTAATCAGCACCGCCATCCAGAAACCAATTCCGGCATCGCTCACCCCGTGATGGTTCAGCCACAGCGGCATCAGGCCATACAGCGAGCCAAGAATAATGCCGGAGATAACGCAGCCGTTGATGCCCAGACGCGCCTGACGCAGGCGCAGCATCGGCCACATCGATGTCGCCTCCTGATGCTCGCTATGTTCGTTCACAATGCGGGTGAAGAGCAGCGGCAGGATCGCAGCCAGGATCAGGCCGGTAACCCACGGCATAACCTGCATCAGCCCGGTTGGCAGCTTGCTTACCATCAGCTGGCCCAGCACCGTACCTACGTAGTAGATCATCATATAGGCAGCCAGCAGGCGACCCCGATTGCGGGAGGTGCCGCTGCACATCAGGCCGCTCTCAACCACTACCCAGATCATTGCACAGCCGACGCCAGCGACGAAGCGCCATACCATCCAGCTCCAGAAGCCCACCATCAGACCCATTCCCACGCAGCCCGTAGCAAAAATCAGCGAGGCGATGTAGTAGCTGCGGTTAAAACCGAAGCGTTTGATCAGGCGACCGCAGAGCAGCGTGCCCACCAGGTTACCGGTAAAAAAGGCGGAGCCAACCATACCTACCTGCCACGTCGGCAAGTTTTCATGGGCGAGCCAAAGCGGCACGAGCGTGTTTAGCGTCGCGATCGACAGGGTCAACAACAACAGGCCACAGAGCAACAATAGCACCGGGCGGGTATAGATAGGCATGGATATAAACCGTGAGGAAGTTCTGATTTCGAGCGCATCATGCCACCGGCAAAAACATTGTCAATCGGCCTGGATAGCCGCAGCAGGCCCTTTTGCGACGATCGATTTGAAATACTGATTATCAGAAATGAAACGCAGCGGGATAAAATCATTAATCACATGATTATATTATAAATAACGAAATATCCCGGGCCTGCGTTTAGTAGAAAAATTTCATGGTTGAAGACGCCTCTTTTTTGCGGCTTCCTTATCTTTAACCCGCAACCGCCATGCCTACAGTCATGTGCAGACCATAAAATACGCCGCGACCAATCAGCTCCCCGGCCAGCAGCAGTATAAATGCCACCGAGAGCAGCGGCACCGCGGGGGCTTTTCCTGCCATCTGCGGTACGATCCAGCAGCAGAGGGCCGCCGCCAGCACCACGGTACGCCAGGCCATCAGCGAGGCGTAGTCAGGTACCAGGGCAGACGCCTGCTGCACCGCACTATGGATCGTCGCCAGCTCTGCGCCCTGCATAATCGACACGATTGCGCTTGCGATTAAGGCCAGCACGGAAACCACAGGCAGCAGGCGCATCGCCCAGCCATCGATCCCGGCAATACGCAAAAGCAGATAGCCCAGCAACGGTCCTCCCATCAGCAGGGTCAGGAAGAAGCTCAGCGGTGTCCAGATGCCGTACCAGGTCGGCACCGTATCGATGCTGTTATAGACACGCACCATCATCCAGACAAAAACGATGCCCAGGATCATCGTGCCCACCAGCCAGAGCGTGCGTAGCCCTGGAGCCAGCTTGCGTACCCTCGCCAAAAGCCAGCCGATCCCACCGACCGCAAAAAAGATCGAACCGGTGGCGATTTCGTTGCTTAAGGGAGACGCACCTACCCGGTTAAGGGAGTTAAAGGCGCGCAGCGGCGAACCAAGGTGGAGCACCGAGGCGATGAAACCCACGCCCATCAGCACCCACAGCCACAGCATACCGGTAGTAACCCGCTGCTGCGCCTCGGGGGTAAGCCCTCCCTTCAGCAGGGCAAATGCCAGAACGATAAAACCGCCCACCACGCACTGCCCAAAGACCGTAAAGACCATCAACGGCCACTCATGCCATCCGCTTCCCATCTCACACCTCCTCCGGGTTCGCCAGATAGCCCGTGGTGTCCCCGATCGGGCGGCAGTTGGCGTTGGGTTTAATAACGATGTTGGGTTTCGTGAAGTGTGCGCCCGGCAGAGGGGCAACGGCGGCCAGTTCACCGTGCTGCTTACGCAGCGTCTCGATAGGGCCGAAATCGAGCGCGCGCAGCGGGCAGGACTCAACGCAGATCGGTTTTTTCCCCTCAGCCACGCGGTCGTGACAGCCATCGCATTTGGTCATATGCCCCTTACTGGCATTGTACTGCGGTGCGCCGTAGGGACAGGCCATATGGCAGTAACGGCAGCCGATGCAGACCTCTTCGTTGACGACGACAAAACCATCTTCTCGTTTGTGCATCGCCCCGGTCGGACATACCTTGGTACAGGCGGGATCTTCGCAGTGGTTGCATGCGATAGAGAGATAGTAGGCGAAGACATTCTGTTGCCAGACGCCGTTATCCTCTTGCCAGCTGCCGCCCGCGTACTCATAGATGCGGCGGAAGCTGACCTCCGGGGTTAAATCTTTATAGTCTTTACAGGCCAGTTCGCAGGTTTTGCATCCGGTGCAGCGGCTTGTATCAATAAAAAATCCATACTGGATTGCCATCAGTCACTCCTTAAACCTTTTCGACCTGAACGAGATTGGTATGGGACGGATTCCCCTTCGCCAGCGGAGAGGGGCGTTGGGTAGTCAGCACGTTAATGCATCCGCCGCGATCTACCCCCTGGCCATCCGGGTCGTACCAGGCTCCCTCACCTAAGGCAACAACGCCGGGCATCATGCGTGGCGTCACCTTCGCCTCAATATGCACCTCGCCACGACCGTTAAAGATGCGCACCTTGTCTCCGTTGCTGATTTGTCGTTTTTGCGCATCGATGGGGTTGATCCACATCTCCTGGCGGCAGGCGGCCTTCAGCACATCAACGTCGCCGTAGGTTGAGTGAACGCGGGATTTATAGTGAAAGCCGGTGAGCTGGAGCGGATATTTTTTTATTAGAGGATCGTCATAGCTTTCAAACCCGGGCGTAAAGATGGGCAGCGGATCGAGAACGTCTCCTTCCGGCAGATCCCATGTCGCCGCGATCTCTGCTAAGGCCTCAGAGTAGATCTCAATTTTACCGGAGGGGGTAGCGAGTGGGTTAGCCTGCGGATCTTCGCGGAAAGCTTTATAAGCAACATGATGTCCCTCGGGATCGCGTTTTTTAAAGATCCCCTGCTGGCGAAACGCCTCGAAGGTGGGCAGCTCAGGTATGGCTTTTCGCGACGCTTCATAGAGATAACGCAGCCACCCCTCCTGAGTGCGCCCCTCGGTAAACTGCTGTTCCACGCCCATCCGCTTTGCCAGCTGCGAGGTCATCTCATAGATTGTCTTGCACTCAAAGCGCGGCTTGACCGCCTGCTCGGTGAAGATGACGTAGGCCATGTTGCCGCAGGAGGCATCCAGCGCGAAGTCCATCTGCTCCGATGCAGTACAGTCCGGCAGCAAAATATCGGCATATTTTGCTGAAGAGGTCATATGGCAGTCGATAACAACGATCATCTCGCACTTTTTATCATCCTGTAGGATCTGATGAGTGCGGTTAATGTCTGAATGCTGGTTAACCAGGCAGTTACCTGCATAGTTCCAGATCATTTTGATCGGCACATCGAGCTTGTCCTTTCCACGAACCCCATCGCGCAGGGCGGTCATTTCCGGACCGCGCTCTATGGCATCCGTCCACATGAACATGGAGATACTCGTCGCGACCGGGTTCTCCAGGGTTGGCATACGCTCAAAGGGGAGCTCATAGGAGCCTTCTCGCGCGCCGCTGTTGCCGCCGTGGATGCCCACATTGCCGGTGAGAATGGCCAGCATCGAGATAGCCCGGGTCGTTATTTCACCATTAGCACGACGCTGCGGCCCCCAGCCCTGGCTGATATAAGCGGGTTTAGCGCTGGCAATTTCACGGGCTAGCTTGATGATACGATCGGCGGGAATACCGGTGATCGGCGCGGCCCACGCTGGCGTTTTCGCGATCCCGTCCCTCCCCTGGCCGAGAATATAGGCTTTATAGTGACCGTTTTTTGGCGCGCTGGCGGGAAGGGTTGTTTCATCGTAGCCGATGCAGTACCGATCGAGAAAAGGTTGATCGATCAGATTTTCAGTGATCAATACCCACGCCAGGCCGTTGACTAGCGCGGCATCCGTGCCCGGCTTAATAGGGATCCACTCATCCTCACGTCCCGCGCCCGTATCGGTATAGCGCGGATCGATAATGATCATTCTGGCGTTTGACTTCTCGCGGGCCTGCTCAAGATAGTAGGTTACGCCGCCGCCGCTCATCCGCGTTTCGCCTGGATTATTGCCAAACAGCACCACCAGCTTGCTGTTCTCAATATCTGACGGGCTATTGCCATCGGCCCAGCCGCCGTAGGTGTAGTTCAGGCCCGCCGCAATTTGCGCCGAGGAGTAGTCCCCGTAGTGATTCAGGTAGCCGCCACAGCAGTTCATCAGGCGTGCAATCAGAGTTTTTCCCGGTGGCCACGAGCGCGTCATGGTCCCGCCGAGGGTGCCGGTGCCGTAGTTCAGGTAGATAGATTCATTGCCGTAATCTTTAATAAGGCGTTTCATATTGTCGGCGACGATGTCGAAGGCTTCATCCCAGCTAATGCGTTCGAACTTACCCTCGCCGCGCAGGCCAACGCGCTTCATCGGGTACTTCAGGCGATCCGGGTTATAGACGCGGCGGCGCATAGAGCGACCGCGCAGGCAGGCACGAACCTGGTGCAATCCTTCATAGTTGTCGTCACCAGTATTATCGGTCTCAACATATTTGATCACGCCGTCGACAACGTGCATACGCAATGGGCATCGGCTGCCGCAGTTGACGGTACAGGCGCTCCAGATAATTTTTTCATTACTCGGACTGAGTCTTTCAGCGGCATTCGCTATACGGGTGAAAGGAGCGGTGAAGGTAGTGCTGGCAAGCGCCAGACCGCCTAATGCCGTGGTTTTGACTAAACTGCGCCGGCTTACCTCTGCTGCCAGTACTGCATCGGAGATCTTCTTTTTCATAGGGACTCACTTTGCTGCCTGTAGTAAAAAAAAGAAAAGTGCCGTTATGTAGTTTTTTATAGAGAAAATTTTGGTGATGCCAGTAATAAGCTCCGACCTTCATATGAAGGCAGTATTACCCCGAAAGAGGTATGAATTGTTGCTTGATGTCAAAAATGCATAAAAAAAGCGCCCGTAGGCGCTTTTTTAGGAGGGAGTGTGACTTGAGTTAACCGATGTACTCCAGACCTTTCATGTACGGACGCAGCACCGCTGGGATCTCGATGCGGCCATCAGCCTGCTGGTAGTTCTCCAGCACAGCGACCAGCGTACGCCCTACTGCCAGACCAGAGCCGTTCAGGGTATGCACCAGACGGGTTTTCTTGTCGGCTTTGCTACGGCAGCGAGCCTGCATGCGGCGCGCCTGGAAATCCCACATGTTAGAGCAGGAGGAGATTTCACGGTAGGTATCCTGCGCCGGCAGCCACACTTCCAGATCGTAGGTTTTGCGCGAGCCGAAGCTCATGTCGCCGCTGCACAGCAGCACTTTACGGTACGGCAGGCCTAACAGCTGCAGCACCTTCTCAGCGTGGCCAGTCATCTCTTCCAGCGCGTCCATGGACTCTTCCGGACGCACGATCTGCACCATCTCAACTTTATCAAACTGGTGCATACGGATCAGGCCGCGAGTATCGCGTCCGTAGGAGCCCGCTTCTGAGCGGAAGCACGGCGTATGGGCCGTCATCTTCAGCGGCAGCGCCTCTTCTTCAAGGATCTCATCACGTACGAGGTTGGTCAGCGGCACTTCTGCCGTTGGGATCAGCGAATAGTTGCTGCTCTCCGCCTCTTCGTCCAGAGGACGGGTATGGAAGAGATCGCCACCAAATTTAGGCAGCTGGCCGGTACCGTACAGCGTGTCCTGGTTAACCAGGTACGGCACGTAGTTCTCGATATAGCCGTGCTGTTCGGTATGCAGATCGATCATGAACTGACTCAGGGCGCGGTGCAGGCGGGCAATCTGCCCCTGCATTACCACAAAGCGGGAGCCGGTCAGCTTAACCGCCGCGGCAAAGTCGAGGCCTTTAGCCATCTCGCCCAGCGTGACGTGATCGCGTACTTCAAAATCAAACTTACGTGGCTCACCCCAGCGGCTCACTTCCACGTTTTCGCTGTCGTCTTTACCGAGCGGCACACAGTCGTCCGGCAGGTTCGGCAGGGTCAGCGCGATGTCACGGATCTCCGCCAGCAGCGTCTCAAGCTCGGCTTTAGCGGCATCCAGCTCTTCGCCCAGCTTGTTCACTTCCAGACGTAACGGCTCAATGTCTTCCCCACGCGCTTTCGCCTGGCCAATGGATTTCGATCGCGAGTTACGTTCCGCCTGCAGGTTTTCCGTGTCGACCTGCAAAACTTTACGACGCTCTTCAAGAGCGCGCAGTTTATCTACATCCAGCTTAAAGCCCCGGCGTGCCAGTTTTTCTGCGACTGCGTCTGGCTCGGTACGCAGCAGATTGGGATCGAGCATGCTTATCCTGTGCTTATCGAATTGATATTAGAGGGAGTGGCCGCAGACGCAGCCACAAGAATTCACAGGTAACCTTACCGCAACGCCTCAATTAGCGATAGCGTTTTGTGGGGCTTTTATTGTCCTGATCGGCCAGCCAGGCGAGCTTTTCGCCAATCTTGCCCTCAAGACCTCTGCTGGTGGGATGATAATAGCGCGTTTGTGCTATTTCGGACGGGAAGTACTCTTCGCCAGCGGCATAGGCGTTAGGCTCGTCGTGGGCATAGCGATACTGCTGGCCGTACCCCATCTCTTTCATCAGCTTGGTTGGTGCATTGCGTAGATGGTCGGGTACGTCATAGTCCGGCTTGTCGCGGGCATCGGCCATTGCCGCTTTAAAGGCGGTATAGACGGCGTTGCTTTTTGGCGCGCAGGCAAGGTAGACAATTGCCTGAGCGATGGCGCGCTCCCCTTCTGCTGGCCCGACGCGGGTAAAGCAGTCCCAGGCCGAGAGCGCAACCTGCATCGCACGGGGATCGGCGTTGCCGACATCCTCAGAGGCGATCGCCAGGCAGCGGCGCGCGACGTAGAGCGGGTCGCCACCGGCGGTAATAATGCGGGCATACCAGTAGAGGGCCGCATCCGGCGCGCTGCCGCGGACGGATTTGTGCAAGGCCGAAATGAGATCGTAGAAGCGATCGCCTTTATTATCGAAGCGCGCGCTGCGCTCCCCGGCAATCTCCGTGAGCAGCTCAGGCTTCAGCACCCGATTGCCGCTCTCGTCGACCTCGGCCATGTCAGCCATCATCTCCAGCGTATTCAAGGCGCGCCGGGCATCACCGTTGACCAGTTGGGCGATGGCCAGCCGGGTCTCGTCCGGCAGGACGATATTCTGCCCGCCGTAGCCGCGCGTTTTGTCGCTGATGGCCTGATCCAGCACCTGCTCGATATCCTCAACGGAGAGAGATTTCAGCAGATAGACGCGGGCGCGGGAGAGCAGCGCTGAGTTAAGCTCGAACGAGGGGTTTTCGGTGGTGGCGCCGATAAAGGTAATAGTGCCATCTTCAATGTGCGGCAGAAAGGCATCCTGCTGGCTTTTGTTGAAGCGATGGACCTCGTCCACAAACAGAATGGTGCGACGACCGGCATTGCGGCGCTGGCGTGCACGTTCGATGGCTTCGCGGATCTCTTTCACGCCAGAGGTGACCGCCGAGATGCGTTCAACGTCAGCGTTGGCATAGTGGGCAATGACCTCAGCAAGGGTCGTCTTGCCGGTGCCGGGCGGCCCCCAGAGGATCATCGAGTGCAGCTGCCCGGCCTCGATAGCACGCGGCAGCGGCTTACCGGGCGCCAGCAGATGCTGCTGCCCGATGTACTGCGCTAAGTTTTCTGGCCGCATACGGGCGGCCAAAGGTTGAAACGCGTTGTCTGAAAAATCGAGCGACAGGTTGCTCACTCAGGCCTCTACTTGCGTTGATCGTCCACCGTTACGCCCTGCGGCGGGGTAAAGGTAAATTTAGAGGGATCCACAGCGCCATTCTGCTGAGACTGCAGCTGATACAGGCTGCGCTGATCGTCCTGCTCAACGGCGCTGAACTGGTTAATGGTACCGTTCTGGCTCACGTTAATGGTGAACTGCTTCAGGTTACCATTCTTGCTTTTCGGCGTGAGCACGAAGTCGTTACCGGTTTGCTTGATGTTGTACTGCTGCCAGTCGCTGGTCTGGTTACGGGCAATCAGCATAAACGGCGTGTTGCTGGTTGCCGAGTTGAGGTTGGTCGCCGTCGCCTGCTCAACGAACGGGTTGTAGAACCACAGGGTTTTGCCGTCGGAGACCAGGATGCTTTCATCCGGCTGTGTCATATGCCAGTTAAACAGATTCGGGCGCTTAACCCATAAATCCCCCTGACCTTCCTGCACTGCCGCGCCGCTGCCGTCGGTCACTTTTTGTGTGAAGCTGGCATGGAAGCTGCTCACCTTATCGAGGCGGCTTTTCAGATCGCTGGCGGCGTCAGCCCAGACGCTGCTTGCCACCAGGGAAGAGAGTAATGCACAGGTCATTGCGATTTTTTTCATTGTTATTCCTTTTGCTACGTCTGCTACGTCACTCCCGATCCGGGAGAACCTCTGACACTCATTGCAGGCTAAACCGGCAAAGAGTGAAAGAGGAAAAAGCTGATTTTTGACGAATTTACCCAAATTTGCACTCTAAAGCGCTACTCAAACGGCGGTGGTGCAAGCACCTCACGGTTACCGTTGTGGCCCGCCTCGCTGACAATACCCTGGGCTTCCATCTGCTCGATGATACGTGCCGCGCGGTTATAGCCGATGCGGAACTGACGCTGAACACCAGAGATTGAGGCTTTACGCTTCTCGGTGACAAAGTTGACCGCCTGGTCGAACAGCGGATCCAGCTCTTCACCGGAATCCAGCCCGCCTCCGCCGCTTTCACTTTCGCTGTCAGAGGTGATCCCCTCGACATACTGCGGACGACCGCGCGCTTTCCAGTCCTGCACCACGGCATGAACCTCTTCGTCACGAACAAAGGCACCGTGCACACGTACCGGCGCTGAGGAGGAGTTAGGCCCGGAGTAGAGCATATCCCCCATGCCTAGCAGCGACTCCGCGCCGCCCTGATCGAGAATGGTTCGGGAGTCAATTTTGCTGGATACGGTAAAGGCGATACGCGTCGGGATGTTGGCCTTGATAAGGCCGGTGATCACATCCACCGAAGGACGCTGAGTAGCCAGTACCAGGTGAATACCGGCAGCACGCGCCTTCTGTGCCAGACGGGCGATCAGCTCTTCAACTTTTTTACCTACCGTCATCATCAGATCGGCAAATTCGTCCACCAGCACAACGATGTACGGCAGCTTCTCCAGAACCGGATGGGTGGCGTCCATGCTATCGCCCGGCTTCCAGTATGGATCCGGGATCGGGCGACCCATGCGTGCGGCTTCCGCGATCTTCTCGTTGTAGCCTGCAAGGTTACGCACGCCGAGCGCAGACATCAGCTTGTAGCGACGCTCCATCTCGTTGACGCTCCAGCGCAAGGCGTTGGCGGCGTCCTTCATGTCGGTTACCACTTCGGTCAACAGGTGAGGAATACCCTCATAGACCGACAGCTCCAGCATTTTCGGGTCGATCATGATGAACTTCACCTCTTCCGGCGAAGCTTTGTAGAGCATGCTGAGGATCATGGCGTTGACCCCCACCGATTTACCCGAGCCGGTGGTCCCCGCGACCAGCAGGTGCGGCATTTTTGCCAGGTCGGCAATAACCGGATCGCCGGCGATATCTTTCCCCAGCACCACGGTCAGCGGCGACGGGCTCTCACGGAACTTAACGCAGTCCAGCACCTCACGCAGATAGACGGTCTGACGTTTTTTATTCGGCAGCTCCAGGCCGACGTAAGGCTTACCGGGGATCACTTCCACCACGCGGACGGCCACCGTTGACAGGGAACGGGCCAGATCGCGGGAAAGGTTAGAGATACGGGCCGCTTTCACGCCTGGCGCAAGGTTAAGCTCGAAGCGGGTGATCACCGGACCCGGGGAATAGTTCACCACGTCAGCCTTGATGCGGAAATCGTTCAGGCGAGCCTCTACCAGGCGCGCCATCTGCTCCAGAGCAAAGGTATCTACCGGTTCCACTTCTGACGGCGGCTGGGTCAGGAGATCCAGCGACGGCAGCGGCGTCGTTGGGCGCTGGGCTGGACGGCTGTCGCCGTTACGCATCAGCAGCGGATGGATCAGGCTATCCTGCGGCGCCGGCTGCTGCGCGGGCTGATAATGCTGCTGTGGCTGTACCGGCGCAGGCGCGACAGGTTGCTGGTAGTGCGGCTGTGGCTGCTGTACCGGCGCGGGTGCAGCAGGCTGCTGATACTGCTGTACCGGCGCGGGTGCAGCAGGCTGCTGATACTGCTGCTGCACAGGAGCCGACGGCTGAACAGGCTCTTCCGGCGGCAGCGTAAAGAGCGGCTCGCTCGGGCCATCGTCTACCAGCACTTTCATTGGCGAAAACTCAAAGTCGGCCAGCGAGAATGGATTTGCCGACGGCGGCTGCTCAGATGAATAGCGCTGCTGCTGCGAGGCAGCGAACTGGCGGGCCAGCTCCGCTTCGGCGGCATCGTCTTCTTCATCCTGCCATGCATTATCATGTGCTGGGTCGGCGTGCACTTCGTGCTGATACTCTTCCCCATAGCGTGAATGCTGGGAAGCGGCAAACTGGCGCGCCAGTTCGTCCTGATGCAGCGTATCCGCCTCGTCATCGCCAAACGACTCAGGCTGCTGAAGCTCGGCTTCACGCGCGGCGCGCTCCTCAGCGATACGCTGTGAAGGAAGCTTGATACCGTAAGAGGCCAGCTCGCGGCGGGTCGGCACGCGTACACGGTTCGGACGCGGCAGCTGCGGGCCAATACCCTCTTTAACCTGCGGACGCGGCGCACCACCGTCGGCCAGTCCGAACGCGGGTGCCGTAGCGGCGGACGCGGCAACGGCAGTGACAGCGGCTGCGGCCTGTTTAACATCGGGCACGGCTGGCGCAAAGGTCGGCTCTGCAACCGGCGGCGGCGTCACAGGCGCGGCGGGTGACGGAACAAATGGCTCTGGCGCAGCGGGTTCAGGTACCGGCTGGTACCAGGCAGCAAGCTGCTCACGTTCGCGGGCACGTCGCTCCTCAACCTCTTCAAAATAGTAGAGTGGCGGACGGGTATGCTTAACCTCTTCCTCTGGTTCTGGCTCCGGCGCTGCCACAGCAGGCTCAGGCATCGGTGCGGGCGCAGCGGCGACAGGCTCTTGCTGCCAGACGGGCTCAGGAGACCAGACCGGCTCCGGCTGCGGCGCAACGTTAGCGACGTGCATCTCGGGGGGATTCTGCGCCTGCATTGGCGGAACATAGTGTTGCTGCGGCTCTGCAGCGGCAGGCTGCCACTGTGTTTCAGGTGCATGCTCAGAGAAGGTCGCTGCGGCCGGGACAGGCGGCGTCTGTGTAACCGGTGGTGTAGGCATAACCGGCTGCGATGGCGCAACGTGCGCCTGGGCATCGGCGGTTGCCAGCGCGGCGGCGGCAAGCGGCTCTGCTATGCTCGGGCCATTCAGCAGCGGATCGTACTCGTCATACTGCTCGCTCTGGGTTGCCCGGTGGCCGGAGAAGAGCACGTCGTTAGGATCGGCGGCGACGCCACGGGCGCTGTACTGCACCTCTTCCTCATCGTCCATGCGCCTGCCCGAGAAGAGCGCTGCATCGGTTTTACGGCCGAGCGGATTAGCAAACTTCTCTGCTACACGCTTACGGCGGGCGAGAACGCCACGCATAATGCGGGTACGGCGAGACTCGCGCCGTTGGGCAGCCGGCTCGTCGTACTCCTGTTCGTCGTCATACTCTTCGTCATCATACTCTTCGTCATTGACCCAGGTATCATCCCGGCGAGTACGGTTGCTGGCAAACGTGAGAATATTGAGCAGCACGCTGCCGATCTTCTCGGCGATGCTGACCCACGACCAGCCGGTAAACAACGTCAGCCCGGCAGCCCAGACGCAGAGCAGCGCGATCGTGCCTCCGCTGCTGTGCAGCAGCGGCATCATGGTAGTGCTCAGCAGGCTGCCAATCACCCCGCCGGAGGCAAAGTACCAGATATCATCGGCATTGATGGCGGCTAGCCCGCAGGAGGTCAGGATCAGCGCCAGCACGCCAATCAAACGCAGCGAGACGGCGAAGTAGTCGATATAGTCTTCATTGGCGCGGTGCCGCCAGGCAAACCAGCAGCCGCCGACGATCATCACCGGGATGGTGTAGGCCATTACGCCAAAGATGAAAAATAGCGTATCGGCAAGCCACGCGCCCGGCGCGCCACCCAAATTATGGATAGGCTCGTGCCATGCGGTTTGTGACCAGCTGGGATCGGAAGGGTTGAAGCTGAGCAGTGCGGCCATCAGCCAGACTGCAAACAGGGCGACAAGTATCAGTAACGCCTCAAGGAGCCGGCGTCCACTGCTTAACTTGGTTAATGTGACTTCTTTGTCTTCAGTATATTCCTGGCTCAAGAAAGGCTCTCCAGGTCCTTGATGCTAAAACGGAGAACAGTGTCAGGTTGCCCTGACACTGCTGCTGTATGGATTACCAGGAGTGTAATCAAACTGCGTCGATTTTGCACCTGTTCCGTGTTAGCGGGTTTTAATCACCAGACGATTGCTCTGTTTGACCTCTTCCATTACCACGTAGGTACGCGTGTCGTTGACGCCCGGCAGACGCAGCAGGGTTTCACCCAGCAGTTTGCGGTAGGCCGACATATCCGGCACGCGGGTTTTCAACAGGTAGTCGAAATCACCGGAAACCAGATGACACTCTTGAATTTCTTCAAGTTTTTGCACTGCGGCGTTAAATTGCTCAAACACATCCGGTGCGCCGCGATTCAGAGTAATCTCAACAA
This sequence comes from Pseudescherichia sp. L3, assembly GCF_024656065.1. Taxonomy (NCBI): domain Bacteria; kingdom Pseudomonadati; phylum Pseudomonadota; class Gammaproteobacteria; order Enterobacterales; family Enterobacteriaceae; genus Pseudescherichia; species Pseudescherichia sp. L3. Next base: position 621,094 of record NZ_JANKYC010000001.1, on the reverse strand, counting down.
ATACCAGAAGTGATGCATCCAGATAATGCGGGTTCAGCAGCGCGGTATAGCCCTGAATGAAACCCTGTCTTTCCAGTCGGCGCACGCGCTCAAGGCACGGCGTCGGAGAAAGTCCCACTCGCTTTGAAAGCTCGACGTTGGAGATCCGTCCATCCTTCTGCAATTCATTCAGAATGTTACGATCGATGCGGTCGAGATCTTTGCCAGGGCGCTTTTTGCTATCTACCATTATTATTGTCTCTCTGTATTCCTTCCCTACTCCTGTCTTGACCCTGTGCACTTCACTGTTCAGAGTCTTTGCCCGTCGCTATACGTTCCGCATTATCATTATTTGCGCGGAGCATAACGGGGCCTGCATTAAGAAGACGGTTGCCAGCCGCAGCCAGTAAGATTGCACAGAGTGTCTGTCCACGCCCTGTACTATTTCACTGGCCCTGTTAAGGGCATCTTTATGCGTGATATTGTCCCACGCGCGAAACGCTGCTCTTGTCTTCTTCGAATGTTTTCGCAAATGCGCAGCGGATTGTCAAAGTAAAACATCGTTTTTTAGTACAACATGCCAGATATTCATCATCGACCCTCCCTAAACCTCATGTAATCTTCTTATAACACTACCAATTTCAGTAGATTTTGTTATAGCCACAGAGAGTAAAAGGGTCTACGCCATTGGCCGCGCCTATTACACATATCGTTAACAAAACCGTCATGCTCTTTTTTTAACGCCGTAAATTCCCTACAATCCTGCTCATTGTCTGCCAACAGCAGTCTCTGCCACCAACAATGGGGATCTCATGGGCACAGCTAAACATTCTAAGCTGCTTATTCTTGGTTCTGGACCTGCCGGCTACACCGCTGCGGTCTATGCCGCACGCGCTAACCTTCAGCCGGTACTGATTACCGGTATGGAAAAAGGCGGTCAGCTGACTACCACGACCGAAGTGGAAAACTGGCCGGGCGACCCGCACGATCTGACGGGGCCGCTGCTGATGGAGCGTATGCACGAGCACGCTGCGAAGTTTGAGACCGAAATTCTGTTTGACCACATCAGCAAGGTCGATCTGCAGAACCGTCCTTTCCGCCTGACCGGCGATAGCGGCGAGTACACCTGCGATGCGCTGATCGTGGCGACCGGCGCGTCTGCCCGCTACCTGGGCCTGCCCTCTGAAGAGGCATTCAAAGGCCGCGGCGTCTCTGCCTGCGCCACCTGCGACGGTTTCTTCTACCGTAACCAGAAAGTCGCGGTTATTGGCGGCGGCAACACGGCGGTTGAGGAAGCGCTCTACCTGGCGAACATCGCCTCTGAGGTGCACCTGATCCACCGTCGCGACACCTTCCGCGCGGAGAAGATCCTCATCAAACGTCTGATGGACAAAGTAGCAAGCGGTAACATCGTGCTGCATACCCATCGTACTCTGGAAGAGGTCACTGGCGACCAGATGGGCGTTAGCGGCCTGCGCCTGCGTGATACGCAGAATGCCGACAACGTAGAGTCGTTAGAGGTTGCAGGCCTGTTTGTGGCCATCGGCCACAGCCCGAACACGGCAATTTTTGAGGGTCAGCTAGAGCTGGAAAACGGCTACATCAAGGTACAGTCCGGTATTCATGGCAATGCCACCCAGACCAGCATCCCAGGCGTGTTTGCTGCGGGTGACGTTATGGATCACATCTACCGTCAGGCGATCACCTCGGCGGGCACCGGCTGCATGGCCGCGCTTGATGCAGAGCGCTATCTCGACGGACTGGCTGAACTGTCTAAATAATCTTTACAAGTCAGTAACAAAGGTAAAAAAGGCGACTATAAGTCGCCTTTATTTTTATCCCGTTGTAACATTGCGCAGCACAAAAATCTGACAAGCCACCTGCTAAGCGCGCAATGAATAAAACCCGTCAACAAGAATTAACCCGCTGGTTAAAACAGCAAAGTATTTTCTCCCGCCGTTGGCTGCTGGCGTCACGCCTGCTGGGCCTGGCTAGCGGTCTGTTGATTGTCGCCCAGGCCTGGCTGCTGGCGCGCATTCTCAACTACCTGATCATTGAAAATATTCCGCGCGAGGCGCTGCTGCTGCCGTTTGTCCAGCTGGTGCTGGTGTTTGTCCTGCGCGCCTGGGTGGTCTGGCTGCGCGAGCGCGTCGGCTTTCACGCGGGCCTGCACATCCGGTATGAGATCCGCCGCCAGGTGCTCGACCGCCTGCAGCAGGCTGGGCCCGCCTGGATCCAGGGGCGACCGGCTGGCAGCTGGGCCACGCTGATCCTTGAGCAGATTGACGATATGCACGACTACTACGCCCGCTATCTGCCGCAGATGGCGCTGGCGGTGAGCGTGCCGCTGCTGATTGTGATTGTCATCTTCCCTTTTAACTGGGTTGCGGCACTGATCCTGCTGGCCACGGCCCCGCTGATCCCCACCTTTATGGCGATGGTAGGCATGGGTGCCGCCGATGCTAACCGCCGCAACTTCAAGGCGCTGGCCCGTCTGAGCGGCCACTTTCTTGACCGCCTGCGCGGAATGGAGACCCTGCGCGTCTTTGGCCGCGGTGCGGCAGAGACGGACAATATTCGTAAAGCGTCGGAGGATTTTCGCAGCCGCACCATGGAAGTGCTGCGCCTGGCGTTTCTCTCCTCTGGTGTACTGGAGTTCTTCACCTCGCTCTCCATTGCGCTGGTGGCGGTTTACTTTGGCTTCTCTTACCTTGGTGAGCTGAACTTCGGCCACTATGGCACCGGCGTAACGCTGTTCTCTGGTTTTCTGGCCCTGATCCTGGCTCCGGAGTTTTTCCAGCCGCTGCGCGATTTAGGCACCTTTTACCATGCGAAAGCGCAGGCCGTTGGCGCGGCGGATAGCCTGAAAACCTTCCTGGAGACGCCGCTCGCCCACCCAGAGCGTGGTGAGGCAGTGCCTGACGATAGCAACGGCATCGGCCTCTGTGCCCGCGATCTCTGGATCACCTCGCCGGAAGGTGCGGTGCTGGCCGGTCCGCTGAACTTTACCCTGCCCGCAGGCCAGCGCGTGGTGCTGGTAGGTCAGAGCGGCTCGGGTAAAAGCTCGCTTATTAATACTCTCTCCGGCTTCCTCTCCTACCGGGGATCATTGCAGATTAACGGTACCGAGCTGCGCGATCTTAACCCCGCGGCCTGGCGTCAGCGCCTGAGCTGGGTGGGACAAAACCCGCAGCTTCCGGCGGCCACGCTGCGTGAAAACGTGCTGCTGGCGCGTCCCGATGCCAGCGAAGCGGAGCTTAACGCCGCGCTGGATAGCGCCTGGGTGAGTGAATTCCTGCCGCTGTTGCCGCAGGGCATCGACACGCCGGTTGGCGATCAGGCGGCACGGCTCTCGGTCGGCCAGGCCCAGCGGGTGGCAGTGGCGCGTGCCCTGCTCAACCCTTGCCAGCTGCTGCTGCTGGATGAGCCTGCCGCCAGCCTGGATGCGCACAGCGAACAGCGTGTGATGCAGGCATTAAACGCCGCCTCCCTGCGCCAGACCACGCTGATGGTCACTCACCAGCTGGAGGGGCTTGCCGACTGGGATGCCGTCTGGGTAATGCAGGATGGATCGATTGTCGAACAGGGTACCTTTGCCGAGCTTTCCGCCGCCAACGGGGCCTTTGCCGCCCTGCTCGCTCATCGTCAGGAGGAGATTTAAATGCGCGCGCTTATCCCTTTTCTTGCGCTTTATAAGCGCCACATCTGGCTGCTGACGCTGGGCGTTGTGCTGGCGATCGTCACTCTGCTGGCGAGCATTGGCCTGATCACGCTCTCAGGCTGGTTCCTCTCCGCCTCAGCGGTCGTTGGCGTGAGCGGGCTATACAGCTTTAACTACATGCTCCCTGCCGCCGGGGTGCGCGGCGCGGCGATTACCCGTACGGCAGGACGCTACTTCGAACGGCTGGTAAGCCACGATGCGACCTTCCGCGTGCTTCAGCATCTGCGCGTCTCGACCTTCAGCAAGCTGCTGCCGCTCTCCCCCGCCGGGCTGGCGCGCTTTCGCCAGGGCGATCTGCTTAACCGCATCGTGGCGGACGTGGATACCCTGGACCATCTCTACCTGCGGGTGATCTCCCCGCTGGTGGGGGCGCTGGTGACCATTGTGGTGGTGACGATAGGCCTGAGCATTCTGGATGTCACCCTGGCCCTGACCCTTGGCGGTATCATGCTGCTGACGCTGCTGCTGCTCCCGCCCCTGTTCTATCGCGCCGGGAAACCCACCGGCGAGAAGCTGACTACCCTGCGAGGCGAGTATCGTCAGCAGGTAACGAGCTGGCTGCAGGGCCAGGCGGAGCTGACGATTTTCGGCGCAAGCGAACGCTACCGGGCGCAGATGGAGAACACCGAGCTAAGCTGGCACGATGCCCAGCGCCGTCAGTCAGAGCTTACCGCGCTGTCGCAGGCGGTGATGCTGCTGATCAACGCCGTCGCCGTCCTCGCCATGCTCTGGCTCGCGGCGGGTGGCGTCGGGGGTGATACCCAGCCGGGGGCGCTGATTGCGCTCTTTGTCTTCTGTGCGCTGGCTGCCTTTGAGGCGCTGGCGCCGGTGACGGGGGCGTTTCAGCATCTGGGGCAGGTCATTGCCTCTGCGATGCGGATCACGCAGATTACCCAGCATCCTCCCGAGGTGCGCTTCAGTGAAAACCAGACGCCGCCGCCTGCTCAGGTAGCGTTGACCCTGACTAACGTTAGCTTTAGCTATGCCCAGCAGCCGCAAAAGGCGCTGGATGACCTCTCATTACAGATCAACGCCGGGGAGCACGTTGCCATTCTGGGACGCACCGGCTGCGGTAAATCCACGCTTCTGCAGCTGCTGACGCGCGCCTGGGATCCTGCCGCAGGCGAGATTGCCCTTAACGGCCAGCCGCTTGCGTCCCTGAGCGAATCCGCCCTGCGGGCGGCAGTTAGCGTCGTGCCTCAGCGCGTGCATCTGTTTAGCGCCACCCTACGCGATAACCTGCTGCTGGCCTCGCCGCGGGCAACGGATGACACCCTCGCGGCGGTGCTCGCTCAGGTGGGGCTGGAGAAGCTGCTGGACGAGAGCGGGCTAAACAGCTGGCTCGGCGAAGGTGGCCGTCAACTCTCCGGCGGCGAACTGCGGCGGCTGGCGGTAGCGCGTGCGCTGCTGCATGATGCGCCGCTGCTGCTGCTGGATGAGCCTACCGAAGGGCTGGATGCGACCACCGAGCGTCAAATTCTTGATTTACTTGAGCGCGTTACCCAGGGCAAAACCGTGCTGATGGTGACCCACCGCCTGCGTGGATTATCGCGTTTCGATCGCATTATTGTGATGGACAATGGTCAAATAATTGAGCAAGGTAATCATACAGCGTTACTGGCCAAACAGGGTCGTTATTACCAGTTTAAGCAACGGCTGTAGAGGACTGACCAGGCACAGGGTGCCTGGTTCAATGGATTAACTATTGTTGCGTTGCGGAGCGTTATCGCTATGCGCCTGGCTCAGCTATCTCATCACTCGCTTGCGTTTCCCTCCCCTGAGGGCGCGCTGCGTGAACCCAATGGACTGCTGGCGCTGGGAGGCGATCTCAGTCCGGCTCGCCTGCTGATGGCCTATCAGCGAGGCATCTTCCCCTGGTTCTCTCCCGGCGATCCGATCCTCTGGTGGTCCCCCGATCCCCGGGCGGTACTGTGGCCTGCCCGCTTTCACGTCAGCCGCAGCATGAAGCGCTTTCATAAAAACTCGCCCTACCGCGTGACGCTGAACCACGATTTTAGCCGGGTGATCGACGGCTGCGCGGCCGATCGCAACGAAGGAACGTGGATCACCCCCGCGGTGGTGCTGGCCTACCTGCGTCTGCACGAGCTGGGCCATGCTCATTCAATTGAGGTCTGGGAGGGAGAGGAGCTGGTTGGCGGCATGTACGGCGTTGCTCAGGGGGCGCTGTTCTGCGGCGAATCCATGTTTAGCCGCCGGGTCAACGCCTCGAAGACCGCTCTGCTGGTGTTCTGCGCGGAGTTCTTGCGCCAGGGAGGCGAGCTTATCGACTGTCAGGTATTGAACGAGCATACCGCCTCGCTGGGGGTGGGTGAAATGCCGCGTCGGGACTACCTTCAGCATCTGGAGCGCCTGCGTCATCAGCCGCTTTCTCCACGTTGCTGGCTGCCGCGCACCTTATTTATGCCAGCCCTATGAATGTTTTCGGCATATTTTCTTTCAGAGTGCTATAATAGCGGCGCAGAGTAGCTTCTGCCTGTTGCCCCGCCGCCGCTTGGGAATAGCTCGAATCAGGTAACGCCCATCGTTTATCTTATCGCTCCCCTTTAGGTTTGCGCGTTTTGCGCCGCTTCGCTGGCGCGAGGGTAATACGCCAAGGTTACTTTGCTGCGTTTTATCAGCACAAATCTTTACTTAACAGACGAACTTCGGCATTATCTTGCCGGTTCAAAAATTTTGGTAGTGATACCCCCGAGGACTAGATGGCCAAAGAAGACAATATTGAAATGCAGGGTACCGTACTTGATACGTTGCCTAATACCATGTTTCGCGTAGAACTGGAAAACGGTCACGTGGTAACTGCGCATATCTCCGGTAAAATGCGTAAAAACTATATCCGCATTCTGACGGGCGACAAAGTGACTGTTGAGCTGACCCCGTACGACCTGAGCAAAGGCCGCATTGTCTTCCGTAGTCGCTAATCGCATCGCTACTGTGCGGTAATTGCACAGATTATGAATAGTAAAAGGCCGGGAATTATCCCGGCCTTTTTATTGGCATAAGTGAGAGATTAATGCGCCGCTTCCGGCTTGTGCTTCTGCGCACCCTGGAAGTCGTAGAGCAGTTCGTTTTTCTCGGCGTCCAGCTCGACCGTCACCTGACCACCGTCCACCAGCGTTCCAAACAGCAGCTCGTTGGCCAGCGGTTTTTTCAGGTTGTCCTGAATCACGCGTGCCATTGGACGTGCACCCATGGCGCGATCGTAACCCTTCTCTGCCAGCCAGTCGCGTGCTTCCTGACTGACCTCCAGCGAGACGCCTTTCTGATCCAGCTGCACCTGAAGCTCGACGATAAACTTATCCACCACCTGATGAATAACCTCGGTAGAGAGGTGATCGAACCAGATAATGTTGTCGAGACGGTTACGGAACTCCGGCGTAAAGATCTTTTTGATCTCTTCCATCGCATCGGTGCTGTTGTCCTGGTGGATCAGGCCGATAGATTTACGCTCGGTTTCGCGTACCCCGGCGTTGGTGGTCATCACCAGCACCACGTTACGGAAGTCCGCTTTGCGCCCGTTGTTATCGGTCAGGGTACCGTTATCCATCACCTGCAGCAGCAGGTTAAAGACGTCCGGGTGCGCCTTCTCGATCTCATCGAGCAGCAGTACCGCATGCGGATGCTTGATCACCGCGTCCGTTAACAGACCGCCCTGATCGAAACCTACGTATCCCGGAGGCGCACCAATCAGGCGGCTCACGGTATGACGCTCCATATACTCGGACATATCAAAGCGCAGCAGCTCGATACCCAGCGCTTTGGAGAGCTGAACCGTGACTTCGGTTTTACCGACCCCGGTCGGTCCGGCAAACAGGAACGAGCCTACTGGCTTGTGATCCTGACCGAGTCCGGCGCGGCTCATCTTAATGGCTTCGGTTAAGGCCTCAATGGCTTTATCCTGACCAAAGACCAGCATTTTCAGGCGCTCGCCGAGGCTCTTCAGCGTATCGCGATCGCTCTGGGAAACGCTCTTCTCAGGAATACGTGCGATGCGGGCCACCACCGTTTCGATATCCGCCACGTTGATGGTTTTTTTACGCTTGCTAACCGGCATCAGACGCGCACGCGCTCCGGCCTCGTCAATCACGTCGATAGCCTTATCCGGCAGATGGCGGTCGTTAATGTATTTCACCGCCAGCTCCACCGCCGCACGCACCGCTTTCGCGGTATAACGCACGTCGTGGTGCGCTTCATACTTCGGCTTCAGGCCGTTGATAATCTGTACCGTCTCTTCGACAGACGGCTCGGTGATATCAATTTTCTGGAAGCGACGCGCCAGAGCACGGTCTTTCTCAAAGATGTTGCTGAACTCTTGATAGGTGGTAGAGCCCATCACGCGGATCTTGCCGCTGGAGAGCAGCGGTTTGATCAGGTTTGCGGCATCAACCTGTCCACCCGACGCGGCACCCGCCCCGATAATGGTGTGGATCTCGTCGATAAACAGAATGCTGTTGCTGTCCTGTTCGAGCTGCTTCAGCAGCGCCTTGAAACGTTTCTCAAAGTCACCGCGGTACTTGGTGCCGGCCAGCAGCGAGCCAATATCCAGCGAGTAGATAGTGCAGTCGGCCATCACTTCCGGCACATCGCCCTGCACAATACGCCAGGCAAGGCCTTCGGCAATCGCCGTTTTACCGACGCCAGACTCACCCACCAGCAGCGGGTTGTTTTTGCGGCGACGGCACAGCACCTGGATAGCTCGCTCAAGCTCCCTTTCGCGACCGATCAGCGGGTCAATGCCGCCGACACGAGCAAGCTGATTGAGATTGGTGGTGAAGTTTTCCATACGTTCCTCCCCGCCTGCCTGCTCTTCGTGATTTGCCTGGCTGCCGGGATCGGAAGCCTGATTCGGTTCATCTTTCCGCGTGCCGTGGGAGATAAAGTTCACCACGTCGAGACGGCTCACCTCATGCTTACGCAGCAGATAGGCAGCCTGAGACTCCTGTTCGCTAAAGATGGCGACCAGGACGTTCGCGCCGGTCACTTCGCTGCGGCCGGAGGACTGAACGTGGAATACCGCGCGCTGCAGTACACGCTGGAAGCTGAGCGTCGGTTGCGTATCGCGCTCCTCTTCGCTGACGGGCAGCACCGGTGTGGTTTGTTCGATGAAGGCTTCGAGTTCCTGACGCAGCGCCACCAGATCGACAGAGCACGCTTCAAGCGCCTCGCGAGCCGATGGGTTGCTGAGCAGAGCCAGCAATAAGTGCTCTACGGTCATAAACTCATGTCGGTGCTCGCGCGCTCTGGCGAAAGCCATATTTAAACTGAGTTCCAGTTCCTGGTTGAGCATTGGGCACCCCCTCAATAGTTTGCCTTAATCAGGCGAGTTCCTGCGTACACAACAACGGATGTTCGTTCTCCCGGGCGTATTTGTTCACCATCTCCACCTTGGTCTCTGCTACTTCAGCAGTGAAAATGCCGCAGATGGCTTTCCCGTGATAGTGAACCGTGAGCATCAATTGCGTAGCGCGTTCTACATCATAAGAAAAGAACTTTTGTAGCACGTCAATAACAAATTCCATCGGCGTGTAATCATCGTTCATTAACATAACTTTATACATAGATGGCGGTTTTAGCCCTTCGCGCAGCTTATCCGCCGTCAATTGGTCAAAATCCAGCCAATTATTAGACTTACCCATCGTTGTTCGCTTTCATCTAAGGTTGCCATTTCCGACAGAGTGCACCCTGTCGTTGACTTGAGTCTAGATGCATTTTGAATCTACATCAGGATCCAAATAACTAACATCTATCATTGCTATTCGCGAGGCCTGTCACAAACCCAGGCAATAGCGTTAACTGCTTCAAATTTTCGAGTGAATCATCCTGCTGGACGCTGCCAAACGCTTGACGCTAACCCCGATTTATCTAAATTGTACAGGCGAGAGTTGGCGAGGTTTTGAACAAACCCAGACTCTGCCACCGGTTCATTCCATCTTACTCAAAGAAGATTAACGAAGGATGTCGAAGCATGGAAACGGGTACTGTTAAATGGTTCAACAATGCTAAAGGGTTCGGTTTTATCTGCCCTGAGGGCGGCGGCGAAGATATCTTCGCCCACTACTCTACCATCCAGATGGAGGGTTACAGAACGCTCAAGGCAGGACAAACCGTCCAGTTTGATGTACACCAGGGGCCGAAAGGCAATCATGCCAGCGTCATCGTGCCCGTTGAAGCCGTGGCGTTCGTCGAGGCCGTTGCCTGACGCCGCTTAGTTTAATTGTGTACATCCTGCACCTAAAATGCCAGCCACACGCTGGCATTTTTATCACCCTACTCCCGCGCCAGCGCCTCAACCGGATCGAGTCGGGCGGCGTTGCGCGCCGGCAGCCAGCCAAACAGCACCCCGGTAAAGGTTGAGCAGACAAACGCCGTAATCAGCGCAACCGGGGAGAAGCCGATCTCCCAGCCGGGTAAAAAGAGCTGAAGCGTAAAGGCAATGAGCATCGACAGGCAGACGCCTAATGCGCCCCCCACCAGGCAGACCAGTACTGCCTCAATCAAAAACTGTGACAGCACGTCGGTTTTACGCGCCCCCACCGCCATGCGGATGCCAATCTCCCGGGTGCGCTCGGTGACCGAAACCAGCATGATATTCATCACACCGATGCCCCCCACCAGCAGGGAGATCACCGCCACCAGCGTCAGGAAAAGCTGAAGAGTACGTGTGGTCTTTTCTGCGGTTTTCAAGATCCCATCCATGTTCCAGGTGAAGAAATCTTTTTTGCCATGACGCAGGGTAAGCAGTCGCGTCAGCTGAAGTTCAGCACGTTCGCTGCTGTAACCTTCGTTCACCCGCACGGTGATGGAGTTCAGCCAGGACTGGCCCATAATGCGTCCTGACATGGTGGAATAAGGCAGCCAGACGCGCAGGATCTTGCTGCTGCCGAACATGCTCTGCTTCTCCTGGGCTACGCCGATCACCGTCGCTGGCATGTTGCCCACCAGCACAATTTCACCCACGACTTTGGCCTTATTGGGAAAGAGCTGACGTCGGGTATTCTCGTCCAGGATCACGACCTGGGCGCGGCCGGTAAGCTGCTGATCGTTGAAGGTGGTCCCCTCGCTGAAGGTCATCCCGTAGACGTTAAAATACTGCCCGCTGACGCCGTTAGCGCTGGCGGCCACGTCGGTCCCGCCGTAGCGCAGGCGCAGGTTCTGGGATACCGCCGGGGTCGCCGAGCGAACCCAGGGCTGCTTCTGGATAGCAATCAGATCGTCATATTTCAGCGCCTGCTGGTACTGCGGATCGTCATCGCCAAAATCTTTCCCTGGATAGACGTCAATGGTGTTGGTCCCGATGGCGCGGATATCTGCCAGCACCAGCTGTTTGGCGGCATCCCCTACCACCACAATCGACACCACCGAGGCGATGCCGATAATAATCCCCAGCATGGTCAGTAGGGTACGCATCTTATTGGCCGCCATCGCCCGCCACGCCATGGTCAATGCCTCACGAAAACCACTGCTGAACTGCTTCCAGCCGTTATCGGGCTGGACGCTGGGCTGCTGGCGGACGGCTTCCGGCTTCACCGCTGGCGGTGGATTGCGGATAATCTCGCCGTCGCGGATCTCAACGATCCGCTCAGCCTGCGCCGCCACCTGCGGATCGTGGGTGACGATAATCACCGTGTGGCCCGCATCGCGCAGCTGATGGAGGATAGCCATGACCTCCTCTCCCGAATGGCTATCCAACGCCCCGGTGGGCTCATCGGCGAGGATCACCTGCCCACCGTTCATCAGCGCCCTGGCAATACTGACGCGCTGCTGCTGGCCGCCGGAGAGCTGAGAAGGCTGATAGCTCTCCCGCTCCGCCAGCCCCAGCCGCTTCAGCAGCGCATTGGCGCGGGCCAGCCGTGCTTTGCGCTCGGTACCCGCGTAGACCGCAGGTACCTCCACGTTCTGCGCCGCCGTCAGGTGGGAGAGCAGATGGTAGCGCTGGAAGATAAAGCCGAAATGCTCCCGGCGCAGGCGGGCCAGCGCGTCACCGTCCAGCGTGGCGACGTCCACTCCCGCCACCCGGTAGCTGCCGATGGTGGGTTTATCCAGGCAGCCAAGGATATTCATCAGGGTCGATTTACCCGAGCCGGATGCGCCCACGATGGCCACCATCTCACCGGCGACGATATCCAGGGTGACACCTTTCAGCACCTCAACCATGCCTTCGCCTGAGGGGTAGCTGCGGCGAATATCCCGCAGCTCAAGCAGGGTCGTCATGGTGCGGCTCCGGCGTTATCCTGGTCGATGACGACCTCATCGCCCTCCTCCAGGCCTTTCACGACTTCAGCGTCGGTATCGTTGCGCGCCCCAAGCGTTACCTCCCGCTCGCGGGTTTCACCGTTGCGCAGCAGCGTGACCTTGTAACGGTTATCGCCAATGGGTTCACCCAGCGCCGCCAGCGGAATGGTCAGCACGTTTTTCACCGTCGAGAGTTGAATATGGACCTGAGCGGTCATCTCCAGACGCAGTACCCCTTGCGGATTCGGCACCTCAAAACGCGCATAGTAGAAGATGGCGTCGTTAACCTTCTCTGGCGTCGGCAGAATATCCTTCAGCACCCCTTCGTAACGCGTCAGCGGATCCCCCAGTACGGTGAACCACGCCTTCTGCCCCGGCTTGAGGTGAATAACGTCCGCTTCTGAAACCTGGGCTTTGACCAGCATGGTGCTCATATCCGCCAGGGTGAGAATGTTTGGCGCCTGCTGGGCGGCGATCACCGTCTGGCCTTGCAGGGTCGTAATCTGCGTCACCTCTCCCGCCATCGGGGCGATAATCCGCGTGTAGTCGAGGTTGGTTTTTGCCGTGTCGAGCGTGGCCTGGTTACGCTTGATCTGCGCTTCGATGGTACCGGTCTGCGCCTCTTTTACCGCCAGCTCAGTGGCGGCGCTGTCGAGATCCTGGCGTGATACCGCCTGGGTCCTGGCCAGCTGCTGCTGACGGGAGAGGGTGACCGCCGCCAGCCGCTTCTCCGCCTCCGCCTGACGGCGCTGGGCCCGCAGCTCCATTAGGGTTGCCTCTACTTCACGGATCTGGTTCTGCGCCTGCTCGGGATCGATCACCCCCAGCAGCTGATCCTTTTTCACCTTGTCGCCGATGTTAACCGACAGGGTTTTCAGCTGCCCGCTCACCTGGGCACCTACGTCAACCTTGCGCAAGGCATCCAGCTTGCCTGTCGCCAGCACGCTCTGCTGAAGCTCCCCAGGTCGGACGATCAGCGTCTGGTATTGCGCGATCGGCGCGTTGAGCTTCTGCCATCCCCAAACGGCAACGATCAGCAGGAGCAGCGCCAGCGCGACGTAAATCTTCCTGCGTTTTCCCTTAAGATTCATAAAAATTCCGGATAGTTAACCTGACTACACTGAAACAATTCTATATGAACCGCCTGCCGCTGAAACCCTCTCTTTTTTTGCCTCAACGTTTCAGGATTAGTCTGCCCGTCCACGCGCCAGCCACAGCACGCGGGAGAACATGCTGCGTAACAGCGGCGGAACCGCCTCTACGCCGCGCCGTCCCGCCTCCAGCGCCACCTCGATGGCCAGGTCCGGCTTGGAGGAGCGGTGAATCGCTTTAACGATCACCCGCCGCTCGTTCATGCGGATCCCCTCAGGCAGCTGGGCCACGCGGTGATAGACATCAGCGAAGCCCTGGCGGTACATGAAATGCTCCATATCAAGGGCGGGCAGCACCGTTAAATGCTCCCGCTCCAGCGCCTTGTCATTATCGAGCAGGCTGCGCACCGTGGCGGCGTATTTTTTCCCCGCCTCGTCGCCATCGACCAGCACATGCCACGCGATGCCCATCCGCCGGGCAAACTTTACCAGCGGCCTGAGGCCGGACTGAGCAAACTCAATCACCTTAATCCCTTCAGCATCGAAGTGGTGACCGCACTGACGGGCCAGTTCGCTGATGGTCCAGGTCTCGGTCTCCCCCTCTACCAGCAGCCAGCAGCGGGCAAAGAGCGACGAGGGACGGTTGGCACGAATATGAAAGGCGATGCGGCGGCCATCCTCCGCGCTTAGCCCGCCCGGCCCCAGCCGCCAGGCAGCGACCCGCGAGGCCTCGCGCACCAGCCGACAGAGGTGCTCGACGGGCGTCAGGGAGAGCAGCTCCCCGGAGTTGGTGGTGGTAATACGCTGGAGCGGCAGCAGGTTGAGCAGGTGCCAGGCCACCGAGAGCATAATCGGGTGCAAGCGTGTCTCGGGATCTTCAATTAGCAGCAGCGGGCGCGCGTCCCTGTCCAGCTGCACGGTTCCCTTGGCTTTTAACAGGGTGGCGAACAGGCCCAGCAGGATCACCCGATGGCTGCGGCCGCCGGGCCTGTCGATCATTCGGTTGATGATATCAAGATAGCGCCAGCTGCGCTGCTCATCGTGGGAGCGGCGGCGCATCAGGCGCTGGCGCGATTCACCGGTGCCCTGCTCAGCAAAATAGTGCTCCAGCAGCTGCACCATCGCCGATAGCCCCTGACGGATCTGCCCGTCGCTGAGGTTTTGCGGGCGCGAAACCAGATCGTGGGCCAGCACGTCGAGCTGACGGGCGGTGAAGTCCACCTCCGGCAGATCCGGCACGCTACCGTTGCGAATACGGCGCATAAAACGGGCATCGCGCAGGCGCAGAACCGGCATCAGCCGGACCAGGTGCTGTGCCAGGCCATCGGCTTCCGTCAGCGTCAGCGTCTGGCCCTCGGCATCCAGAAAACTGCGGCGGGTGGTGACATGACCCTCATGAGTCTGCTCTGCTTCGAGACGATAGAAAATCCGCCGATAGCCATCCGTTCCCTGAGCCATGCAGTTCGCCAGCGGGCGATAGCGACGGGCACGATAGTTACCCGGCTCGGCTTCACAAAAGGTCAGAATGATATGCAGGTGGCGCTCGCGACCCTGCATATCACCGGGGGGAAACCAGAAGTCATTGCGGGTAAACGTATACAGTTCTGTTTCCGGTGAGAGCAGAAGCGTGAGCGCATCCAGCAGGCTCGATTTTCCCCACGCATTTTCCCCTATCAGCACGTTATTGTGCTCCAGCATCAGCGACAAACGATTAATGCCGCGAAACCCTACAATCTCTACCCGCTCAAGTCGCATTTCGCCTCCCACAGAGTGTTTTTTAATCATTACATAAATTTGCGGGATGCTTAACGATATTATTCCCCCTGATACCCCTTTAGGCTTAGCTGCCCGTCAATAAAATTGCGCTAAATCAATCTCCCTTCAGATAGCATAAATATCGCTTTCACCGCCTTTCGCCGGGGCATAATCTTAAACATGTATTTAAAATATAACTTTATAGGTGTGACTATGTTTTGTGTGCAATGTGAACAAACTATCCGTACCCCGGCTGGCAACGGCTGCTCCTATGCGCAGGGTATGTGCGGTAAAACCGCAGAGACCTCTGACCTACAGGATCTCTTGATCGCAGCGCTGCAAGGCTTGTCCGCCTGGGCGCTGAAAGCCCGCGACTACGATCTGATCGATCATGAGATCGATAGCTTCTCCCCGCGCGCCTTCTTCTCCACCCTCACCAACGTGAACTTTGATTCACCGCGCATCGTCGGTTATGCCCAGGAAGCTATCGCCAAACGCGAGGCGCTGAAAGCGCTGTGCCTGAGCATCGATCCCACCGCCTCCGTTGATAACCCGATGGCGGGATTACAGCTGATCAGCGACGACCTGGGCGAGCTTCAGCGCCAGGCCGCTGTCTTTACCCCGAACAAAGACAAAGCCGAAATCGGCGACAATATTCTTGGCCTGCGCCTGCTCTGCCTCTACGGCCTGAAAGGGGCGGCAGCCTACATGGAGCATGCCCACGTGCTCGGCCAGTACGACAACGCCATCTACGCTCAGTACCATAAAATCATGGCGTGGCTGGGCACCTGGCCTGCGGATATGAATGCTCTGCTGGCGTGCGCCATGGAGATCGGCCAGATGAACTTCCAGGTGATGAGCATCCTCGATGCCGGAGAGACCAACGCCTATGGCCATCCGACCCCCACCCAGGTTAACGTCAAGGCGGTAGCCGGGAAATCTATTCTGATCTCCGGCCACGATCTGAAGGATCTGCACAACCTGTTGCAGCAGACCGAGGGCACAGGCGTGAACGTCTATACCCACGGCGAAATGCTGCCAGCGCACGGCTATCCGGAACTGCGTAAGTATAAACATCTGGTAGGTAACTACGGCAGCGGCTGGCAGAACCAGCAGGTGGAGTTTGCCCGCTTCCCTGGCCCCATCGTGATGACCTCCAACTGCATCATTGACCCGGCTCCGGGTGCCTATGACGATCGTATCTGGACCCGCAGCATCGTCGGCTGGCCGGGTGTAAGCCACCTCGAAGGTGATGATTTTGCGCCGGTGATCGCCCAGGCCCAGCAGATGGCGGGCTTCCCCTACAGCGAAATTGAACACCTGATCACCGTCGGCTTTGGCCGTCAAACCCTGCTCGGCGCGGCCGATACGCTGATCGACCTGGTGAGCAGGGAGAAGCTTCGCCATATCTTCCTGGTGGGCGGCTGCGACGGCGCACGCGGGGAGCGTAGCTACTTTACCGACTTCGCCACCAGCGTGCCGGAAGATTGCCTGATCCTCACCCTGGCCTGCGGTAAGTACCGCTTTAACAAGCTCGACTTTGGCAACATCGAAGGGCTGCCGCGCCTGGTGGATGCCGGTCAGTGCAACGACGCCTACTCGGCGATTATTCTGGCGGTGACCCTGGCAGAGAAGCTGGGCTGCGGAGTCAACGACCTGCCTCTGTCGCTGGTGCTCTCGTGGTTCGAGCAGAAAGCGATTGTGATCCTGCTGACCCTGCTCTCTCTGGGCGTCACCAATATCGTTACCGGTCCAACCGCACCGGGCTTCCTGACCCCGGATCTGCTGGCGGTGCTGAACGAGAAGTTTGGCCTGCGTTCGGTCACCACCGTTGAACAAGATATGCAGCAGCTGCTGAGCGCGTAAGGAGGAGATAATGACGATGCCAACCTCACAGTGTCCGTGGCGGATGCAGGTTCACCACATTCACCAGGAGACGCCGGATGTCTGGACGCTCTCTCTGCTGTGCCACGACTACTATCCGTACCGTGCCGGACAGTATGCTCTGGTCAGCATCGGCAACGCCGCCGATACCCTACGCGCCTATACGCTCTCCTCTACGCCGGGGGTAAGCGAGTACATTACGCTGACCGTGCGCCGTCTTGACGACGGCGTAGGCTCGCAGTGGCTGACGCAGGAGGTAAAACGCGGGGACTATATCTGGCTCTCTGACGCCCAGGGTGAGTTTACCTGTGACGATAAGCCTGGCGACCGGGTGCTACTGCTGGCGGCAGGCTGCGGCGTTACGCCGATTATGTCGATGCGCCGCTGGCTGGCGAAACACCGCCCGCAGGCCGACGTGCAGACTCTCTTCAGCGTGCGCTCGCCGCAGGACGTCATCTTCGCCGACGAGTGGCGTGACTATCCGGTCACCCTGCTGGCCGAGCACAACGCCACTTCAGGGTTTATTCCCGGTCGGTTGACCACCGAGCTGCTGCAGAGCGTGCCGGATCTCGCCTCGCGCACCGTGATGACCTGCGGCCCTGCGCCCTACATGGCGTGGGTGGAAAACACGGTGAAATCGCTGGGCGTAACGCGTTTCTACAAAGAGCAGTTCTTTGTGCCGGTCACAGCGGCGGCCAGCAGTGGGCTGAAGATCAGCGCCTTGCAGCTGGCGCGGGAATTTTACGCGCCGGTCGGTACGACCCTGCTGGAGGCGATGGAGAGCAATAAGGTTCCGGTTAACGTGGCCTGCCGGGCAGGCGTGTGCGGCTGCTGTAAAACGAAGGTGGTCGCCGGGGAGTATGCGGTGACCAGCACCATGACGCTGACCGATGCCGAGGTTGCAGAGGGCTACGTGCTGGCCTGCTCCTGCCAGCCGCAGAGTGATTTAGTGCTTGCCTGAGTAAGGTAAATGCCCGGTGGCGCTATGCTTACCGGGCCTTGCAGAATTATGAATATTTTGGTGCCACGGAGTAGCGTCCGGCGCCTAAGAAAGCCACCGCCAGCGCCGCGATAAAGAAGTAGACCATGCTCTCAATCGCCCAGGCACCGGTTTTATCCAGCTGTCCGGTAATATTCACCCCTACCATCATCCAGGCAACGATCATCGTAAAGGCCAGCACCAGCGCCGCCGGGCGGGTGAAGATGCCGAGAATAATCAGCACCGGTGCCACCACCTCCCCAACCAGCACGCCGTAGGCGATAAACCCCGGCAGCCCCTTCGCCACCAGCATGCCGCTGATGCCATCCACACCGTCAATCAGCTTGTGCAGGCCGTGAAACAGCATCAGCCCACCCACCGTCAGACGCAGTAAAAAACGGCCTGCATCTTCATGTGCACACATTCTATTAACCGCATTTAACATTGATTTAACCATTTGAAATGATTCCTGTTTTCATTACCCATTGGCAAAAATCATCTTACGTTTAGTTACCGAAAAGCCACAGCAAATAAAGGGGCAACGGCGCTTCGTTTGCGCTTTTTCATCTAAGCTTGTTACCAACATCACAAAATGGAGATGACAAGATGAAACAAACCGTCGCCGCTTATATCGCCAAAACGCTTGAGCAAGCCGGGGTAAAACGCATCTGGGGCGTTACCGGTGATTCACTGAATGGGCTGAGCGATAGCCTCAACAAGATGGGCACTATCGAATGGATGTCGACCCGTCATGAAGAGGTCGCCGCCTTTGCCGCCGGGGCAGAAGCGCAGCTGACGGGCGAGCTGGCGGTGTGTGCAGGCTCATGCGGGCCAGGCAACCTGCATCTGATCAACGGCCTCTTTGACTGCCACCGCAACCACGTGCCGGTGGTGGCGATTGCGGCGCATATTCCCTCCAGCGAAATTGGCAGCGGCTACTTCCAGGAGACCCACCCGCAGGAGCTGTTCCGCGAGTGCAGCCACTACTGCGAGCTGGTCTCCAGCCCGGAGCAGATCCCGCAGGTGTTAGCCATCGCCATGCGTAAGGCGATCCTCAATCGCGGCGTCTCGGTGATCGTCCTGCCCGGCGACGTGGCGCTGAAGCCCGCGCCGGAGAGCGCCAGCAGCCACTGGTATAGCGCCCCGCAGCCGGTGGTGACCCCCACCGAAACAGAGCTGCACAAGCTCGCCCAGCTGCTGCGCTACTCCAGCAATATCGCCCTGATGTGCGGCAGCGGCTGTGCCGGGGCCCATGACGAGCTGCTTGCCTTTGCCGAAAAGCTGAAAGCACCGATTATCCATGCCATGCGCGGCAAAGAGCACGTGGAGTATGACAACCCCTACGACGTGGGCATGACCGGGCTGATCGGCTTCTCATCCGGCTTCCATGCCATGATGAACGCTGACACGGTGATATTGCTCGGCACCCAGTTCCCCTACCGGGCCTTCTACCCCACCGATGCAAAAATTATCCAGATCGATATCAACCCGGCCAGCATTGGCGCGCACAGCAAAGTAGACATGGCTCTGGTGGGCGATATCAAAGCCACGCTGGCTGCCCTGCTGCCGCACCTGGAGGAGAAAACCGACCGCCGCTTCCTTGATAAAGCGCTGGAAGACTACCGCGACGCCCGCAAGGGCCTGGACGACCTGGCGAAGCCCAGCAGCAAGGTCATTCACCCGCAATACCTCGCCCAGCGGATCAGCGATTTTGCTGATGACGACGCCATCTTCACCTGCGACGTGGGAACGCCAACGGTGTGGGCCGCCCGCTACCTGAAGATGAACGGCAAGCGCCGCCTGCTTGGCTCCTTCAACCATGGCTCAATGGCCAACGCCATGCCGCAGGCGCTGGGAGCGCAGGCGACGCATCCCAGCCGTCAGGTAGTGGCGATGTGCGGCGACGGCGGGTTCAGCATGCTGATGGGCGATTTTCTCTCCCTGGCGCAGATGAACCTGCCGGTAAAAATCATCGTCTTTAACAACAGCGTGCTGGGCTTCGTGGCGATGGAGATGAAGGCCGGAGGATATCTGACGGACGGAACCGACCTGCATGAGACCAACTTCGCCCGCATCGCAGAGGCGTGCGGTATTACCGGCATCCGCGTCGAGAAGTCCGCTGACGTCGACAGCGCCCTGCAGCGTGCGTTTGCCACCGAGGGACCGGTGCTGGTGGACGTGACGGTGGCAAAAGAGGAGCTCTCTATTCCGCCGCAGATCAAGCTTGAGCAGGCCAAGGGCTTCAGCCTCTATATGCTCCGCGCCATCATCAACGGTCGCGGCGATGAGGTCGTGGAACTGGCGAAAACCAACTGGCTCAGGTAAAACAGATGGCACGATCCTGAAGATGATAAGGAAGTGCCGTGATTGATTTACGTAGTGATACCGTGACCCGACCGAGCCGCGCCATGATGAAAGCGATGATGGCCGCCCCGGTCGGGGACGACGTGTATGGTGACGATCCCACCGTTAATGAACTACAGCGCTACGCCGCCGAGCTTGCCGGCAAAGAGGCAGCGCTGTTTCTGCCTACCGGCACCCAAGCCAACCTGGTGGCGCTGCTTAGCCATTGCGAGCGCGGTGAGGAGTATATCGTGGGTCAGGGAGCACACAACTATCTCTATGAGGCTGGCGGCGCGGCGGTGCTGGGCAGTATTCAGCCTCAGCCTATCGACGCCAGCCCGGACGGCTCGCTGCCGCTGGATAAGGTAGCGGCGAAGATCAAGCCGGACGATATTCACTTTGCCCGTACCCGCCTGCTGAGCTTAGAGAACACTCACAACGGCAAGGTGTTGCCGCGTGACTATCTCGCTGAGGCGTGGCACTTTACCCGTGAGAAAGGCCTGGCGCTGCACGTTGACGGCGCACGCATCTTCAATGCGGTGGTGGAGTATGGCTGCCCGTTAAAAGAGATCGCCCAATACTGCGATACCTTTACCATCTGCCTCTCAAAAGGCCTCGGCACGCCGGTTGGTTCGCTGCTGGTAGGCAGCCATGAATATATCAAGCGCGCTAACCGCTGGCGCAAAATGACCGGCGGCGGCATGCGCCAGGCGGGGTTCCTGGCAGCGGCGGGCCTGTTTGCGCTGAAGAACAACGTCGAGCGTCTGAAAGAAGATCACGCTAATGCCGCATGGCTGGCGGCGCAGCTGCGGGAAATTGGCGCTGACGTTATGCGTCACGATACCAATATGCTGTTTGTCCGCGTAGGCGAGCAGAACGCCGCGGCTCTTGGCGAGTTTATGCAGGCGCGCGGCGTGCTGCTCAACGCGTCACCGATCGTCCGCATCGTTACCCATCTCGACGTCAGTCGCGCACAGCTGGAAGAGTTGGTTAACCACTGGCAGGCGTTCCTGAAACGTTAAACACCGCTTAAGATTGTGCAAGATGTAGAATATTTGACAGATAAAGTCCGAAATCGGGCTTTTATCTGTCATCTTTCCATTGCATAGCGGCGTAATTCACGGAAGAATGCGCACGAAATTCTTTTCAACACAGTGGATTGCTATGAAGGTTCTGGTCACCGGCGCAACCAGCGGTTTAGGCCGCAACGCGGTCGAGTATCTGCGTCAGAGAGGCGTGAGCGTCAGAGCAAGCGGTCGCAATGAGGCGATGGGCAAGCTGCTGCAAAAGATGGGCGCGGAGTTCGTCCAGGCCGATCTGACCGAGCTTGTCTCCTCTCAGGCAAAGGTGATGCTGGCTGGCGTCGACACGCTCTGGCACTGCTCCAGCTTTACCTCCCCCTGGGGCACGCAGGAAGCGTTCGACCTCGCCAACGTGCGAGCGACCCGCCGCCTCGGTGAGTGGGCCGTGGCATGGGGCGTGCGCAACTTTATCCACGTCTCCTCGCCGTCGCTCTATTTCGATTATCATCACCATCATGATATTGACGAGAACTTTCGCCCGGCGCGGTTTGCCAACGAGTTTGCCCGCAGCAAAGCCGCTGCGGAAGAGGTGATCCAGCTCCTGGCCCAGGCCAATCCCAACACCCGCTTTACTATTCTGCGGCCGCAGAGCCTGTTTGGCCCGCACGACAAGGTGTTTATTCCCCGGCTGGCGCAGATGATGCACCACTACCGCAGCGTGCTGCTGCCGCGCGGCGGCGATGCATTAGTGGATATGACCTACTTCGAGAACGCGGTGCATGCTATGTGGCTCGCCAGCCAGGAGACCTGTGACGCACTGCCGTCCGGGCGCGCCTATAACATTACCAACGGCGAGCGGCGTACCCTGCGCAGCATCGTCCAGCGGCTGATCGACGAGCTGGAGATCCACTGCCGTATTCGCTCGGTGCCCTACCCGATGCTGGATATCATCGCGCGCAGCATGGAGCGCTTTTGTGACAAGCGGGCTAAAGAGCCCGCCCTGACTCACTACGGCGTCTCAAAGCTGAACTTTGATTTCACCCTTGATACCCGCCGCGCTCGCGACGAGCTGGGCTATGCCCCGCTGGTGACGCTGGATGAGGGGATACGGCGCACCGCCCTGTGGCTCAAGGATCACGGCAAACTACACCGTTAGTCGCTGTTTTTTATAGTCGTTGTCAGTCACCCTTTGCCATTTCCGCACCTTTTGCTGCTGATACCTTTATGTCTATTTATATAAACAGGAGGCATCATGAGTACATCAGCAGCACTACCCTCTCCCGCGTTACCCCAAATGAGCGATGACGGCTATATCAATGAGGTAGAGCTTTTATCGTCCGGCGGCGTTGATATTCAGGTCAACCGCTATAACAATGCCGCCGTGGGTGACTATCTGGGCCTGTTCTGGGATGGTGAGGTCGTCAGTACGCTCTGGCTTACCAAAAATAACATTGACTCGGCGTTCCCCTGGCAGGTGATCGTTCCAGAAAAGCTGGTGCCAGACGGCAGCCACAGCGTCTGGTATACCTCAACCGACGCCTATCAAAATATTGCCGCCTCAGGCATCACCACGGCAATTGTTGATCGCAACCATACCGGCTCGCTGCCACCGCCGGTGTTCACCGATGCGGTAAACAATGTCATTACCTACAGCTCCGTCATGCTCAACAAGGGTACGTATGTTGAAGTGCCCGGCGATGGGCTTGCATCTGGCGATCTGGTCACGCTCTACTGGGTCGGTTTTGATCAAACGGGGGTCGCCGTACCCGCCAGCGTCACCAGCGTGACGCACTCCGTCACCAGCGCAGATTTGCAGGGGTTCGAGGTACTTATCGCCCCACCATACATTATGCCGATAGGCGAAGGCAGCGTTCAGGCATGGTACTCCGTGGCCAGCCCCTCCGGTGAGAGTCAAAACTCTGACAGCGCCTCGGTGAATATTGATATGGCACCGTCAGTGCTCTACCCAGCCCCCCTCTTTCCGGCAGGCGGCGACGGCTGGCTTGACTGCGCCGAATGTAGCCAGGGTGTCGACGTTACCGTTCCGGGGAACAGCAGCTTTGTTGCCAACAGCGTCGTTACCCTCTACTGGCAAGGTTATACTGCAAACGGAACGGCCATTGCGGCTGCCTATGACGTTATTGCTCACGTTGTGGCCTCTACTGAGATAACCACCGGTTTCACCGTCACGGTGCCATCGACCTATGTCACGCCGATAGGTATCGGCTATGCACAGGCTTGGTATCAGGTTGCCTCGCCCTCACAGCCGGGCATCTCTGAGCTGGCGCAGGTCAACGTGGATACCGAGCACTGCTCCCTGCTGCCCGCCCCCGACTTTCCGGCGGCAGAAGATGATGGCGTGATTACCGAGAGTGAGATCGACGCCGATAACGGTACGGAGATGACGGTTTCCTACCCTGGCATGGTGGCAGGCGATACGGTAACGGCGTTCTGGTTTGGCTATATCACCTCGCCTGCCTCCCCGATCCCAGGCACTGCCTGGACCGAAACCCGCACGCTTGGTGCCAGCGAGGCCCTGGCGCAGCAGGCCATATTCCATATTCCCGCCAGCTTTATGGCTCCGGTAGAGCCTGGCTATGGTGAAGGCCGCTACCAGGTGCTGTTTAGCAACGAAGGGGGGATCGCCTCCTCTACCACTACCGATGTCACAATCGCTACGGCAGCGGCAGCAGGTTTAAGGATGATATGCGGAACCGGCGCACCGCTCTACACGCCGTCAATTCCCGTTCGCCCCATGAATTCGGTAACCCTCCAGGGGCCGGCAGGCGCAGACGTAGAGCTTTCCGTTTCGGCGACCTCTGGCGCCTTGTTTAACGCTAATAGCGCCAATACGCTAACGGTTCGGCTGGATGAAACGGGGTTTGGATTTGCACAGGTCTACTCTTACGCCACCGGGAACGTGCCGATCAACGCTTATGTCATTAGCGAACCGCAGCTGAGCGCCAGAGCCAGCATGACTTTTACCTTCTGGCTCTATGGCCAGGGTGAACTGGCCTACTACGGTGTCTCTACCGGCGCAGCGGCTGATGGCAGAAGCCTCTGTAGCGTCTATCTTCGCAGCAGCGCCTTCTCTGCCGCTACCCGGGCAACGTTGACGTTGAATACGGCCAGCAGCGCCACTATTACCACCAGCGGCAGACAAACGGCCTATATTAATATTGGCGCTACCCATGCAGGCGGTTTCGATATTATCGATGCGACGGCGGAAAGTGTTTCATTCACGCTATCGCTACTGAACGTCTCGGGCGCGTATATTTCCAGCTCTGTTGTATTTAGCGCGTTCAATTAATAAGAGGCCGCCTTTTTTATTGGTGGCTTTAGCAGGTAATAAAAAAGGCTTCCCGAAGGAAGCCTTGTTAACAAAGCTAATTAATTTCCACCCGGTGGGACCACGTCAACCTCGGTACGGAACGTCTCTGAGGTTTCAACGGCAGAGCCATCGGCCGGCGCCACGGTGTACCAGAACAGCGCATAGGCATTTTCGCCAATCTGCTGCATATCTTGCAGAGTGATTTTATCTATCTCAACCGTGCCCTTCCGCGCATCAATTGCCGTCACGATGTAGGTGTACTCAATATCGGCTAATTCAAGGCTCGCCGCATTGTCGTAACCCTTCATGATCAGCGTAATGACATCGCCTGCAGTCATCGGGGAATAGGTGATGTCAACTGCAACACCATCAAGCGCGGCATTATAGTTGATGTAGCCCGGTGCAGCATCCGGGACGACCGGCGCAGGCAGCGTCGCTACATACTGTCCCGCATCAATAATCAGAGAGATATGGTCGGACTCTCTCTGGTTCTGAAGGTGGTCGGTAACCACATAGTAGACATCGTAGGTACCATCCTCATGGTTGCTGGGCGGATAATCATTGAGCACGTCAATCTCCAGCGGCAGTTGATCTGTATCAGCGATTTGATACTCCTGCTGGTAGTCGCCCCAGTGAACCATTACAAGATCTTGAGGCTGCGCATCAGTATAATCTGGAATAACCAGAACCAGACCCGACTTAATATCATACTGGTCAATAGTGTAATTATCGTCGGAGCTGGCATTGAGTACGCGCGGGGCGGCAGGCGTGTCAATCGCAGTTAATTTATTAGTCATATTTATTACCTCATAGTGTTAACAGGTTTGTCTTATCGACAGGAGTAGCGTACCCGTGTGGCAGTGAGGTAATTGTTCCTTATTGAGTAACGAGGGCAGCAATGATTGCGCATTGTTAAAATTTTTTTATTTATCAAAAAAATATCCCTGCAGAGCAGGGATAAAGTTAATGGCATATCTTAAGATTTAAGGAACGGTATCAATCGGATGGGATTGCGACGCGGTTTGGGTTTTGTCACCCTGGGTAACAACAACCTTAAGGTTTAACCTTGCCGCATCATCGGGGTTTGGTCCCTCTACGCCCATCATCGCGCTTTCCGGCAGCGTTATGCTAATGTCCTGACCCACCTCGCCTGCGGTAACCGTATGGACCGGCGCGCTATAGTCCAGGGTTTGGCCATTTTTATCCCCACTTACGTTAGAGCTAAGGGCAATCTGATCGCCCGCTGCCATACCGTTATAGTGCAGGGTCAAAACCGGGGTGCCCTCAAGTGCAATATTGTAGTTAATATTGTTGCCAGGCACTTCCGGCAAATCAAAATCAATCGGCCCGAACTCAGGGGTAACAAAGGTTGACTGCACTTTACCGGTCTCATTGCCTACCGTCGCCACAACGTTGAATGTTTCAGCCGTGTCATCGGTGTAGGCCATAGTGGCGATACCCTCATCATTGGTTGTAGCCGTTGGTGAAGAGGCGTTCATTGCGTTGGAGGAGTCTTTACTCCAGGTCACCGCCGCCCCGGAAACTGGCCGGTTGTCTTTCATAACCGCCACCTGAGCAATGTTTTGCGTTTTACCATCGGCCGGAGAGTTATCGACCTTCATCGTCACGGTAACGGTTTGCTGAAGTTCGGTAAACGACACCTGGGTAGTCCCTGTTGCCTCACCCACCGTTGCGGTGACGGTCAGGCCGCTCTCTGCAACGTTATCCGTCAGGCTCATCCTCGCCTTACCAGTTAGGTCGGTTACCGATGAGTTGGCGGTCAGTTTAGCGCTGCCGGTGGTGGTCCAGTTTACGGTAACGCCCTTCAGCGCCTGGCCGTTACCGTCTGTAACCAGCGCATTAACCACGTTGGTTGACATGCCGTCCGCCGGGGCATTGTCTGTGGCGGTGGTCACGGTGATATTATCCAGAAGCGCCTTAAAGCTGGTGGTGGCCGAGCCGGACGCATCCCCTGCCGTGGCAGTCACCGTCAGGCCACTCTCTGCGACGCTGTCCGTCAGGTTAACGCTGGCATTACCCCGGAAGTCAGTGACAGAGGAGGTTGCAGCCAGTTTTGCACTACCGGTGGTGGTCCAGTTTACGGTCACGCCTGAGAGCGCTTTACCGTTGCTGTCCGTTACCGTGGCACGAGCCACGTTCGGCGTCACGCCGTCGGCAAAAGAGTTGTCCGTGGTCATAGTGACGGCGATCGATTTCTGGATCTCAACAAACGTCGTCGTGACTGATCCTTTCGCATCTCCCGCTGTGGCGGTAACGGTCAGGCCGCTCTCCGCGACGCTGTCCGTCAGGTTAACGCTGGCATTACCATTCACGTCGGTAACAGAGGAGGTTGCCGCCAGTTTTGCACTGCCGGTGGTCGTCCAGTTCACGGTCACGCCTGAGAGCGCTTTGCCGCTGCTGTCCGTAACCGTGGCGCTAGCGACGTTTGCCGTTACCCCATCAGCCGGTGAGTTGTCCGTCGTCATGGTGACAGCGATGTTCTGCTGAATGCCCTTGAAGGCCGTTGTGGTCGATGCTTTCGCATCCCCTGCCGTGGCGGTCACCGTCAGGCCACTCTCGACAACCGTGTCCGTCAGGTTAACGCTGGCATTACCGCTGGCATCGGTTACTGAGGAGGTGGCAGCCAGTTTTGCACTACCGGTGACAGCCCAGTTCACGGTCACGCCTGAGAGGGCTTTACCGTTACCGTCCGTTACCGTGGCGCGGGCGACGTTCGGCGTCACGCCATCGGCTGGGGAGTTGTCGGTAGCCATCGCCACGGCAATGTTCTGCTGAACGCCGACAAAGGTTGTGGTGGTGGAGCCGGAAGCATCACCCGCCGTGGCGGTAACGGTCAGGCCACTCTCCACGACGCTGTCCGTCAGGCTAACGCTGGCATTGCCGCTGGCGTCAGTGACAGAGGAGGTCGCAGCCAGTTTTGCGCTGCCAGTCGTGCTCCAGTTCACGGTCACGCCTGAAACCGCTTTGCCAGTGCTGTCCGTCACCGTCGCATGGGCGACGTTCGGCGTGACGCCATCGGCCGGCGAGTTGTCCGTTGTCATGCTGACAGTGATATTATTTTTCGTTGCGGCAGCAACAAAGAGAGAATTTGTTGATTCCGTTTTACCCGAGGCGCTGGCGCTCAGCTTCACCGACTCCGCTTTGGTATCGGTGAACTCAGCGCTGGCATGGCCGCTAGCGTCGGTCACGGCGTCGCTGTGCACAATCGTTGCGCTATGATCTACGCTCCAGCTCACCGATACGCCCGACATCGCCTTACCGCTGGCATCCAGCACGGTCACCTTGCCGCTATTGGTATCGACGCCGTCCGCTTTACTGTTGTTATCGGTCATCTCGAGATTCAGTGAACTGACCGACTCGTCAAAGTTGCTCGGCACGCTGCGGGTAAGGGAGCCGGAGGTGGCGCTCACCGTAACCTGTTCGGCGGTGGTGTTGGTAATGCCGACGGTGGCGTAACCGTTGTCGTCGGTCACCCCTGAGGTGGCGCTCAGTTTACCCGTTCCGCTGACGCTCCAGGTAATTGCGACATTTTTAACGCCCGTGCCGTCTGAGGTGACCGCTTGCACCACTACGGAGTTGTTGGTCGCGCCATCGGCAGGGCTATGATCCTGAAGTGGAGTCAACTTCATATCAGCGAGGACGTCGTTATGCTCTTTCTTTTTATACTGCAGCACGATTTCGTTGTTACGATCGACCAGATCGTAGCGGCTGCCGGCCAGGCTGCGGCGAATCGCCACCTGATCGGGCGAGATCTGCGCGCCCCAAGACTGGCCCAGAGCATAGCGGAAGTTAAGGCTAAATTCGGTCTCATCCACTGAATCCTGGCCGCGACGATAGTCAACGCCAGCGGTCACTAACGGAATAGGGGTATAGTTAAACCCAACGGTCACCGCAGAAGGATCGTTTTGCAGCGTGTCTTTATCAAACAGGGCAACGTCATCGCCATAGTATTTTTCATACATCAGCTTGCCGCCCAGCTGTGGGTAGGCGGGCAGGTAGCCGTCAGCACGAATATCAAAGCCGTCAGCGGGCTTTTCGTTGTAATCGGCAAAGTCGCGAGAGGTGTGCCAGTCGGTCGTGCCCGCATAGGTATTAAAGCCCAGCTTCAGGAAGTCTGTCCAGGCCTCAGCACCGGCCCCGACGCGGCGGTTTTTACCCGTGAAGTCATCATCAAAGAAGACGTTTCCACCGAACATCCAGTTTTTAAGGTTAAACACCCTGACGCCCAGACCAAAGTTACCGGTGTTGCGGCCGTCCGGCGCACGATAGCCGAGCTGGGTAAAGAGGAGCTGCTGCTGGTTGTCATACAATGGCAGCAGGAAGTCCAGAGAGCTGTCGTCCCAGTTACCGTTGTCATCAACGTTCAGCTTCACCTTAGCCGTGCCGAATTGGCTCAGCCAGTCCTCGGCTGAGGAAGCCGCATAACCGGTTGCCGCCGAAGCGGCCGCCCCTTTTAAGCCATCCGTACCGGAAGAAGAGAGCGCGGAGGCCGTCGAGCTGAGCGTATCACTACCGGGTAGCGTGCCAGTATCCGTCTGCGGCTCGCTGCTGGTAGCAGAGGCCGGGGGACTACTGAGGAGAAATGAAGCTGAAACCGGAAAGGTTATCAATGAAAAAATAAATATAAACGAGAGAATAATTTTTTGCTGCCAGCTGGCGCGGTGTATCCTCGCCATCAGGCGCATTTTTTGCGCCTGAACAAGCTTTTTTGGTTTCGATTTTACTTTCATTAAAAAGTCTCTTTTCACAGTGCCAAAAAGCGTGCACAACACGAATGCTTGCACTTTTCACGTTAATTGAAATGTATGTTTACATTTAGATATTAAATGAGTAACGCATCCCCCTACTGGATAAGTGGCACCCTCTTTCAACGCACTGAAAAGCGAAAAGAGTTAAACCATCCCAAGTTTGCGCTAATTATTTATTATATTTTATTTAAAGAAAAACGAAAAAAGTGCTCCATTTGGGACTGTCATATCACACTGATAATAAAGGTTTTTTATTGACTTAGCCGTTAATGTTGCCTGGGTTGCCTAACCACCATAAAGTGTCATGTTTAATATCTAAAAGATTTAATTTATTAACGGCATGAATTACAGGTTTTCGGAATATCCAAACAGGGAGTATAAAAATGAGCATTGCGCCTGAAAGTAATCTCACGGGTATTCTTTCCCGCCGTCCGTTTCACGCTTACCAAAGAATCATATCCGCGCTGGAAGAGAAAGGCGTCCCCTTTAGCCTGGCCTCGGGAGAGTGTGCAGGAAAAAGCATAGCCGATGAAGGTCGACTCTGGCTGGTTACCCGAGGCGTAATTACGGTGGTCAGACAATCAGACGAAAGCTGGCTGGGAACCGCCTCCGCGCCCTTTATTATGGGGATGAGCGGACTATTCTCTCAGCAGAAGGGTAGCTATACCCTGATCGCGCAAAATAGCTGCCAGGGCATAAGCGTGGAGCGGGATTTATTTTTTCAATGTATCGATCAAAATAATCTCTGGCAGGAGGTGGCACATATCCAGGACTGGCTTCTGGAGCTGCTGCTTTTCAGGGATCGCTGGGTCTCCTCTGGCGATGCGTACCTGATGGTCAGGCGGCAGCTGCTTAACCTGATGAAGCTGCCCTACGATATTCGCATTACCACCCCGGTTGAGAGTTATATTCGCAAGCATACCTGCCTGTCACGCAGCTCTGTTTTCCGCATCCTTTCGCAGCTGCGTAAGGGAAAATTTATCCTGATCAAAAAAGGAAAGCTGCTCAACGTTGCACGTCTTCCGGAGCGGTATTAGCCATGCCGGGCGAAGCTGGCTAGCCCTGACCGTACTTCTCTAGCAGCGCATTGGCAATGGCCAGGGTTTCCGCGTCGGCGACACCGTCATAGCGCGCCGGGCGGAAGTGCATCTGGAAGGCCATAATCACCCGCTTCTGCTGGGCTAACGTCATGCCCGGCACCACCTCATAGCCGTAACGGTAGAGCACATCCAGCAGGGTTGCGCTATCGACGCGTTGCGAAGGCGCGCGCCCGTTGAGGTAGAAGGTCACGCGCTGGGCGTCCGGCCAGGCACCAATCCCCTGCGCGGCCAGCTCACGCCACGGAAACAGCGGACCGGGATCGACTTTACGCTGGGGGGCGACGTCGGAGTGTGCCACGACGTTAGCTGGCAGTATGTTGTAACTATTAATGATATCCTTCGCCAGCGGGATCAGCGCGGCAATTTGATCCGGAGCAAAGGGGGTAAAGTCCTTCTCTCTGCCTATCTTCTGCCAGCCGTGGTTCTCCAGCTCAATGCCGATAGAGGTATCATTGATGCGCGTTGCGCCCCGCCAGTAGCTCACCCCGGCGTGCCACGCCAGCTGATCCTCGGGCACCAGCTGCCAGATACGCGGCTTGCCGTTGTGAACCGGCGGATGTTCGGGAATGAGGTAGTGGGCGCTGACATCTTTATCCGTCAGGGTGGTAAGAGAGGTATCGAAATCGCCCGCCGTGTAGTGGATCACCAGCACTTTTATGCGTGGGTAAGCCGCCTGAGCCCGACGCTGGGTATCCAGCTCATAGCTCACCTTCTTCACCACGCCCTTGTCACTTATCTCGCTCTTCTTGCTTGCACAACCAGTAAGCAGCAGGGCCAACACCAACAGCCAGAATCGTTGCCACGCCGGCTGCGGCATAGGGGCGGGAAATAGCCGCATCTTTACTCTCCTTTTTAACCTTCGATGCCACAAGCGATGCATAATCAAACAGCCAGGGCTATGATTGATAAAACTATACACATGTCGTTAGCTTATAAGGAAATCATTATGCGCTACTCTTTTCTATCCGTCATTGCGCCCTGTGCGCTGGTGCTCACCGCTTGCACCACTCCCGTGACGCCCGCGTTTAAGGATATCGGCACGCGCAGCGGCCCCTGCGTGGCAGGCGGTCCTGATGCCGTTGCGCAGCAGTTTTACGACTACCGCATCCAGCACCGCAGTAACGATCTGACGGCGCTGCGTCCCTACCTCAGCGACGACCTCGCCGCGATGCTGACCGCCGCCTCCCGCGACAGCCGCAATAGCGCCCTGCTGAGTGCCGATCCCTTCTCCAGCCGCGCTACACCAGCCCAAACGGCCACGGTCGCCAGCGCCTCAACGATCCCTAATACCGACGCGCGCAATATTCCTCTGCGCGTGGAGTTGACCCAGGGCAACCAGCGTTGGCTGGATGAGGTACTGATGGTGCGTCAAGGTCAGTGCTGGGCGGTAGATGACGTGCGCTATCTCGGCGGCAGCGTTCACGCCCCGGCAGGCTCTCTGCGCCAGTCAATCGAACATCGCTAATCTTCTGTACAGGCCGGACCTCCGCGATTTTGTGCTATTTTTAAGGTGGAAGATGGCCTGTAGTTAAGTTTTAACGCATAAATATTGCATAACTATTCTGTCAACGTTACTATTTGCGGCCTCAATTGCTATCAGATTGCCTCGATGAGTATTAAATTAAACGGCATTAACTGCTTCTACGGCGCACATCAGGCGCTGTTTGATATCACACTCGACTGCCCAGAGGGCGAGACGCTGGTACTGCTCGGCCCAAGCGGCGCGGGCAAGAGTTCGCTGCTGCGCGTGCTTAACCTGCTGGAGATGCCGCGCTCCGGCACCCTGAGCATTGCGGGTAACAATTTCGATTTTGCCAAAACGCCCTCTGATAAAGCGATCCGCGAGCTGCGGCAAAACGTCGGCATGGTGTTTCAGCAGTACAACCTCTGGCCGCATCTGACCGTGGTGCAGAACCTGATTGAAGCGCCCTGCCGCGTGCTGGGACTGAGCAAAGAGCAGGCCCATGCCCGCGCCGATAAGCTGCTGGAGCGCCTGCGCCTGAAACCCTACAGCGATCGCTATCCGCTGCACCTCTCCGGCGGTCAGCAGCAGCGCGTGGCCATTGCCCGAGCGCTGATGATGGAGCCGCAGGTGCTGCTGTTTGACGAGCCGACGGCAGCGCTGGATCCCGAGATTACCGCGCAGATCGTCAGCATTATTCGCGAGCTGGCGCAGACCAAAATTACCCAGGTTATTGTGACTCACGAAGTTGAAGTGGCGCGTAAAACCGCCAGCCGTGTGGTGTATATGGAAAATGGGTATATTGTCGAACAGGGCGATGCCAGCACCTTTACCGCACCGCAGACCGATGCGTTTAAAAACTACTTATCTCACTGATATTTTTTTGGGAAGTGACAATGAAAAAAGTATTGATTGCCGCGCTGCTCGCCAGCGTTAGCCTCTCTGCTACAGCAGCCCAAACCATTCGTTTCGCCACCGAAGCGAGCTACCCTCCGTTCGAATCTACCGATGCCAATAACAAAATCGTTGGCTTCGACGTCGATCTGGCGAACGCGCTGTGTAAAGAGATTGATGCGACCTGTACGTTCACTAACCAGGCGTTTGATAGCCTGATCCCAAGCCTGAAGTTCCGCCGCTTTGATGCGGTGATGGCGGGTATGGATATTACCCCCGAACGTCAGAAGCAGGTGCTGTTCACCACCCCATACTATGACAACTCGGCGCTGTTTATCGGCCAGCAGGGTAAATATGCCAACATCGATGCGCTGAAAGGCAAACGCGTTGGCGTGCAGAACGGCACCACCCATCAGAAATTCATCACCGACAAGCATCCGGAAATCACCACCGTACCGTACGACAGCTACCAGAACGCGCGTCTGGATCTGCAGAACGGCCGCATTGACGCCGTGTTCGGCGACACCGCCGTGGTGACCGAGTGGCTGAAGGCCAACGACAAGCTGGCAGCGGTCGGCGAGAAGGTGACGGATAAAGAGTATTTCGGCACGGGTCTCGGCATTGCGGTGCGTCAGGGCAATACCGAGCTGCAGCAGAAATTTAATACCGCGCTGGAAAAAGTGAAGAAGGATGGGACTTACGAGACCATCTATAAAAAATGGTTCCAGAAGTAATCCTTGATGAATGAATTTTTTCCTTTAGCAAGCGCCGCCGGGATGACCGTCGGCCTTGCCGTTTGTGCGCTGGCCATTGGCCTGGTGCTGGCCATGCTGTTTGCCGTTTGGGAGTCCGCTAAGTGGCGACCTGTTGCATGGTTGGGATCGGGGCTGGTGACTATCCTGCGCGGCCTGCCGGAAATTCTGGTGGTGCTCTTTATCTATTTTGGCTCGTCACAGCTGCTGCTGGTGCTCTCGGATGGCTTTACCCTGAATTTGGGGTTTGTGCAGATCCCGGTGCAGATGCAGATTGAAAACTTCGACGTCAGCCCGTTCCTGTGCGGGGTGATCGCCCTCTCCTTGCTGTACGCGGCGTATGCTTCTCAGACCCTACGCGGGGCGCTGAAGGCCGTGCCGCAGGGACAGTGGGAGTCCGGTCAGGCGCTGGGGCTGTCTAAAAGCGCCATCTTCTTCCGGCTGGTCATGCCGCAGATGTGGCGTCACGCCCTGCCGGGGCTGGGCAATCAGTGGCTGGTGCTGCTGAAAGATACGGCGCTGGTATCGCTTATCAGCGTTAACGATCTCATGCTGCAAACCCGCAGTATTTCGACCCGTACCCAGGAGCCGTTTACCTGGTTTCTGGTGGCGGCGGCCATCTACCTGGTGATTACGCTTCTCAGTCAGTACATTCTCAAACGCATTGACCAACGCGCGACACGTTTCGAACGGAGGCCAGGCTGATGCTTGAGTATTTACCTGAACTGATGAAGGGGCTGCACACCAGTCTGACGCTTACCGTGGCATCGATTGTGGTGGCGCTAATCCTCTCCCTGATTTTCACCATCGTTCTGACGCTGAAAACGCCGGGGCTGGTGTGGATCGTGCGCGGCTATATCACGCTCTTTACCGGTACCCCGCTGCTGGTGCAGATCTTCCTGATCTACTACGGGCCGGGTCAGTTTCCGTCGATCCAGGCCTATCCGTGGCTGTGGCACCTGCTCTCTGAGCCGTGGCTCTGTGCGCTGATCGCCCTGTCGCTGAACAGCGCCGCGTACACCACACAGCTCTTCTACGGCGCGATTCGGGCAATCCCGGAGGGGCAGTGGCAATCCTGCGGCGCGTTGGGGATGAGCAAGAAGGATACGCTGGCGATCCTGCTGCCGTATGCGTTCAAGCGCGCCCTCTCCTCCTACTCCAACGAAGTGGTGCTGGTATTCAAAAGTACCTCGCTGGCGTACACCATCACACTGATGGAGGTCATGGGCCACGGACAGCTGCTGTATGGCCGCACCTACGACGTCATGGTCTTCGGCGCGGCAGGGGTTATCTACCTGATAGTCAACGGTTTGCTGACGCTGCTGATGCGGTTAATCGAGCGGCGGGCGCTGGCGTTTGAACGACGCAGTTAAAACACAACAGAGGCGGGGCAACCCGCCTTTTTTACGCCCGAATAAATATAATTAATCAATAATATTGCATACTAATGCATTAGATGGCATTGTAATTCCATGCCGCAGACACGGTGAAAACGATAAGATTGACAGACAGGAGTTCCACAATGAAAAAGTTAATTCTGGCCGCTATTCTCGCCACCTTTGCCGCCGGTGCCAGCGCAGCAGATAAAATCAGCTTTGGCGCGTCTGCTACCTATCCGCCATTTGAGTCGCTGGATGCCAACAACCAGATCGTAGGCTTTGATATCGATTTGGCGAAAGCACTGTGCAAGCAGATGCAGGCCGACTGCACCTTCACCAACCACGCGTTTGACTCGCTGATCCCGGCCCTGAAGTTCAAGAAGTATGACGCGGTGATCTCCGGCATGGACATTACGCCAGAGCGTAGCAAACAGGTCTCCTTTACCGACCCGTACTACGCCAACTCGGCGGTGGTGATCGCCAAGAAAGACGCGTTTAAATCATTTGACGATCTGAAGGGCAAACGCATCGGCATGGAGAACGGTACGACCCACCAGAAGTACCTCCAGGATAAGCACCCGGAAGTGAAGACCGTGGCCTATGACAGCTACCAGAACGCGATCCTCGACCTGAAAAATGGCCGTATCGACGGCGTATTCGGGGATACTGCGGTAGTGAACGAGTGGCTGAAGAGTAACCCGCAGCTGGGTACCGCTACGCCGAAAGTGACCGATGCGCAGTACTTCGGGACCGGCCTGGGTATCGCGGTGCGTCCGGATAACAAAGCCCTGCTGGAAAAACTGAATGCCGCCCTGAAGGCCATCAAAGCCGACGGCACCTACCAGAAAATCAGCGATCGGTGGTTCCCGCAATAATCACGGTATAATTGCCTACGCCGGGTGGCGGCTCCGCCTTACCCGGCCTACTCGACTACTTTACTTCCCGCACCAACAACGTTAACACCTCATAATGCGCCGTATGCGGGAACATATCGAACAGTTGCACGCGTTCGATGCGGTATCCTGGCAGCGCGCGAATATCTTTCGCCATCGTTTCAGCGTTGCAGCTGGAGTAAATAATCCACTGCGGAGCCATTGCGCTCAGGTAGTCGCACAGCGGCTTACCGATGCCGCGCCTCGGCGGGTTCACCACCACCAGATCCGGCACCGCCCCCTGCCCTGTGGCGAACGCGGTGGAATCCAGCGCCTGAAAATGCACATTATGCAGACCCAGCTCTTCAGCAGACTGTTTCGCGCAGGCGATGGCCTCCGGAGCAATCTCAATTCCGGTTAGCGTCATCTCCGGCGTCGCGCAGTGCAGGCCAAAACCGCCCACGCCGCAGAAGAGATCCCACATGTGCGTCACCGGCAACGCCCGCACCCAGTCGCGAGCGGTGGCGTAGAGGCTCGCCGCTACGCTGGGGTTGGTCTGGAAGAAGCTCTGGGGGCGGATCCACAGCGGCACGCCGTTAAAGCGCTCCGCCAGCGCCCGCTGGTCGGTGAGCCATATCTCCTGCTCCCCCTCCATAATCGCCATATGCACCGGCTGGATATTTACCGAGATCACCTTCAGCTGCGGCAGTTCGGCCTGCAGCGCAGGCAGCGCGGCGCGAAGCTGGTCGAGCTTGGCCTCTGAACGCAGCACAAAGCGCAGCATCAGGCCGCCGTCGAGCTGGCTCTCGGTGAGCAGGAGGTACTTCAGCTCTCCGCGTTTGCGCGCCACGTTATAGGGCGTCAGGCCCGCCCGGGCAATAAAGGGCTTCAGGGCGGCGAAGACCGGGTAGAACGACGCCGGATAGAGCGGGCAGCCGGTGAGATCCTCCGGCGAGCCGTCGCGGTGCAGCATCCCCAGCAGCGGTTTCTCCACGCTGCCGCTCACCACCATCTTGGCTTTGTTACGGAACCCCTGCTCCGGCCCGCTGACCGGCGTGCACCACTCGGCGACGGGCAGACCGTCCAGCAGCGCATGCAGGCTCGCCGTCTTGGTGGCAAGCTGTTGCGGGACCGGCTGGTCGATCCATTGACAGGAGCGACAGCGACCGGCGTCATAAAGGGCGCACTGCATGATAGAAACCTTCTTTTTTGCGGGGCGGGGATTGTACCACCGTTACTGGAAGCGGAAAAAGCGTCTGCAGGGGGATGGGATAAACAGCAGGCCAAGCACCAGCATATCCGGCAGCTTTTGCATTACCAGCGAGCGGAGAATTTCCCGTTTCGAGCCACCGGCAATGCTGAACAGCTCCGGGTAGCCGTAACCCAGCGAGGCCGCCCACAGGTAACCTGCGGCCACCACCTGGGTCAGGAGATAGAGCCAGCGCGCCCAGTTGCGGCCTTTGATGACCGAGAAGGCGCAGAGAAATTCGAGGAACAGCAGCAGCAGGCTACCGAGAAAAATCAGCGTCAGGTTCCACGTCTGGGCGCTGCGGTGGATAAAGTCCATCGTCCCGCGTAGCCCCAGCAGGTTAAACAGCAGCAGCAGGTCGAGGCAGCGGATCGCAATAATAGCGATAGCCGCGACCTGAACCAGCGCCGGCACGTTTAGCCGCGCATGACCCTGCTGCGTTTTATTGAAAAATCCCACGGCGTAGCCTTCCCTGCGAAACGATGCCGCGACCGGCGCGGCATCAGTGACCCATGACCTCAGCAAATAGTAGTGGGATCAGCCCTGCCTTGCACGCTGGATATCGCGCGTTCGCTGCTTTTCTGCACGCGCCATCAACAGCCAGGCGATAAAACCAACAATACCCACCACGCCGAGGATAATCGACGCCAGGGCGTTGATCTCTGGATTTACCCCCATGCGTACGCTGGAGAAGACCAGCATCGGCAGCGTTGTGGCCCCCGGCCCGGAGACAAAGCTGGCGATCACCAGATCGTCCAGCGACAGGGTAAAGGCCAGCAGCCAGCCGGAGATCACCGCGGGCATGATCATCGGCAGGGTGATGATAAAGAAGACCTTCACTGGCGTAGCACCGAGATCCATCGCCGCCTCCTCAATGGAGCGATCCAGCTCGCGCAGGCGGGAGGAGATCACCACCGCCACGTAGGCGGTACAGAAGGTCACATGCGCCAGCCAGATGGTGAGCATCCCGCGATCCGCAGGCCAGCCAATGGCGTGGGCCAGGGCGACAAACAGCAGCAGCAGCGACAGGCCGGTGATCACGTCGGGCATCACCAGCGGGGCAGTGATCATAAAGGCAAAGCCATTGGCGCCGCGAAAGCGTCCGAAGCGCACCATCACTACGGCGGCGATGGTCCCGAGGATCACCGCCATCGTTGCCGCGCAGGCGGCAATGGTCAGGCTCAGCCCTACCGCGCTCATCATCGCATCGTCATGGAACAGCTCACGATACCAGCGGGTAGACCACCCGGCCCACACCGTCACCAGCTTCGAGCTGTTAAACGAGTAGACCACCAGCATCAGCATTGGCGCGTAGAGGAAGGTAAACCCGAGAACCAGGATCAGGATCCGCCACGGAGAGCGCACTACCGGTAAATTGTTCATGCGTGGTCTCCCGTCGCCTTGCTCTGATGTTTATGGAACCACATGATCGGCACGATCAGCAGCAGCAGCATGATAATGGCGACCGCCGAGGCCACCGGCCAGTCACGGTTGTTAAAGAACTCCTGCCACAGCACGCGGCCAATCATGATGCTATCCGGGCCGCCGAGCAGCTCCGGGATCACGAACTCCCCCACCGCCGGGATAAACACCAGCATCGAGCCCGCAATAATCCCGCCTTTAGTCAGGGGCACGATCACGCTAAAGAAGGTCTTCAGCGGGCGGGCACCGAGATCCAGCGAGGCTTCCACCAGCGAGTAGTCGATGCGCGTCAGGGCGGTATAGATCGGCAGCACCATAAACGGCAGATAGGCGTACACAATGCCGATATAGACCGCGAGGTTGGTGTGCAGAATGGTGAGTGGCTGATCGATGACCCCCAGCCACAGCAGGACGTTATTCAGCACGCCGTTGTTTTTTAAAATCCCCATCCAGGCATAGACGCGGATCAGGAACGAAGTCCACGACGGCAGGATCACCAGCAGCAGCAGGATGTTGCGCGTCGACGGCTTGCTGTGCGCCACCGCCCAGGCCAGCGGGTAGCCCAGCAGCAAGCAGCAGATCGTCGAAATGCCCGCCACCTGCAACGACTGCAGGTAGGCCTCAACGTAGAGCGGATCGTCCGTGAGCTGGAGGAAGTTCCCCAGGTTAAGGGTGATCGAGAGCTGGCCATCGGCCCACTCCATCAGATCGGTATAGGGCGGGATCGCTCGCGCCATCTCGGCCAGGCTAATTTTAAAGACGATCAGAAACGGCAGTAAAAACAGCAGCGACAGCCAGATGTAGGGCAGCGCGATCACCAGCTTGCGCCCGTGCTTCATCTGCATCCGCGCCAGCCAGAGGGTAAAGCGGGACGTTTTTTCTACGCGGGCCGGGGGTTCTAATGTGCTCATCACCGCTCCTTAAACCGTTAGCACAACGCAGCTGTCGGCATCCCAACAGAGACGGACTTCGTCGCCCCACGTCGGCTGGCCTTTGCGGTAGCGATGCTCGTTCTGCAGCTGGGCGCTGATCATCTGTCCGCTCTTCAGGCGAACGTGGTAGATAGAGAGATCGCCCAAATAGGCAATATGCACCACTTCTCCCACGGCAAAGTTGAAGCCGTCGGCAGGTGGCTCGTCGCAGAGCATGATCTTCTCCGGGCGCAGGGCCACGTAGACCGGTACGTTGTCCACCACCGACGCGTCGGCATCAACCTTCAGGGGATGCATCAGCCCCGGCGAGTCAATCACCAGACCATCCTCCTGGCGCTCCTTCAGCACGCCTTCAAAGACGTTCACCGAGCCGATAAATTCCGCGCTGTAGCGGGTGGTCGGATGCTCGTAGATCTCCTCCGGCTCGCCGATCTGCACAAACTTGCCTCGGTTCATGATCGCGATACGCCCGGCCATGGTCATCGCCTCTTCCTGATCGTGGGTGACCATCACGCAGGTCACCCCCACTCGCTCAAGAATATCGACCACTTCCAGCTGCATCCGGTCGCGCAGCTTCTTGTCCAGCGCGCCCATTGGCTCGTCGAGCAGCAGCAGCTTCGGCCTCTTCGCCAGGCTGCGGGCCAGGGCCACGCGCTGACGCTGGCCGCCAGAGAGCTGGTGCGGCTTGCGCTTAGCAAACTCGCTCATGTGCACGAGGCCCAGCATCTCCGCGACCCGGCTGGCTATCTCCGCCTTCGGCAGCTTGTCCTGCTTCAGGCCGAAGGCGATGTTCTGCTCTACGGTCATGTGCGGGAAGAGCGCGTAGGACTGGAACATCATATTGATGGGGCGCAGGTAGGGTGGCACGTGGGACAGATCGACGCCGTCGAGCATAATCTGCCCGGTGGTGGGCTGTTCGAAGCCCGCAAGCATACGCAGCAGGGTCGATTTCCCACAGCCGGACGCGCCCAGCAGAGCAAAAATCTCACCCTTGTAGATAGTCAGGTTGACGTCATCCACGGCGTGTTGACCATCAAACGATTTGGTCAGGTTACGAATTTCCAGCAGCGGCGTCAGCGCCTTACGAGGTTTCGCCTGTGGGCGGGGGGTTGCGTCATTCACGGGGTGCTCTCCGGCATACAGATAAACAGGTGCAAATGCACTAAAACGGTGCCTGATCTCCGGTGGCGCGAACGCCACCGGAGAGGGTCTTATTTACCGCTCTTCACTTTGGTCCACGCGCGGGTTCTCACGCGATCGATTTTCGGCTCCTGCACCTTCAGGGTAAAGAGCTTGGCGAAGACATCTGCCGGTGGGAAAATCGCCGGGTTATCGCGAACTTCAGCGCTGATCAGCGGCACGGAGGCCTTGTTGCCGTTAGCATAGAAGACGTGGTCGCTGATGTGGGCGATAACGTCCGGACGCATCAGGTAGTTGAGGAACTGATAGGCTTCCTCTTTATTTTTGGCATCTTTTGGCATGGCGAAGACGTCAAAGAAGGCCAGCGCCCCCTCTTTTGGAATGATATAGGAGACGTTAACGCCGTTTTTCGCCTCTTTCGCGCGGTTCGCCGCCTGCCAGACATCCCCTGCCCAGCCAATCGCCACGCAGATATCGCCGTTGGCCAGATCGTTAATGTACTGGGAAGAGTGGAAGTAACGGATATTTGGCCGCAGCTTCAGCAGCAGATCGGTGGCCGCGCCGGTATAGTCATCTGCCTTGCTGCTGTTGGGATCTTTACCCAGATAGTTCAGCACGGTGGCGAAGATCTCTTCCGGCGCATCGAGGAAGGAGACGCCGCAGCTTTTCAGCTTCTCAAGGTTCTCCGGTTTCATAACCAGATCCCAGCTGTCCACCGGCACGTCGCCCAGTACGGCCTTCACCTTATCGACGTTATAGCCAATGCCGGTGGTTGCCCACAGGTACGGCATCGCATATTTGTTCTCAGGATCGTGCTTGGCTACCATCTTCAGCACGTCTGGATCCATGTTTTTCCAGTTCGGCAGCTTGCTCTTATCCAGCGGCTGGAACACGCCTGCGGTCAGCTGGCGCTCCAGGAAGCTGGCGGAGGGGACGACCAGATCGAAGCCGGTGCTGCCCGCCATGAGTTTGCCTTCCAGCACTTCATTGGAGTCAAACACATCGTAAACAACTTTAATACCGGTCTCTTTTTCAAAGTTTGCCACCGTATCCGGGGCAATATAGTCAGACCAGTTATAGACGTGCAGCGTCTTCTGCTCGGCGGCCAGCGTGCCGGCGGAGACCGCCATCAGCGCGCCTGCTACCAGACCGGACAACCATTTTTTATTCAGGGTGGTCATATCTCATTCCTTCTGGAAAGTTCGTGAATAGACGAACTAAATGTACGCATTAAAGATATGCAAGAATCGTGCATACTTTATCACTCTGCACAGCATCGGGTATGAGACGCCACCCGGCAGACGCTGCAAGCTTTTTAAAGCAGCGCAAGAATAACTGTAGCCAGGGTTAGAGGCTATAGGTCAGGTTAAAAACCGGGTTTTATCAATTTTTTATTCACTATTTGTCTATACGATAGCCCGATAGCGCCATCATGGCGGTGAATAAAACTGGTGGGAGGCAGAAAATGCAGAATAAAAGCGGGGAAGAATGCAGCCGCTATGGCAGCGACTGCGCTAATGACGTCAGGCTTTAGTGAAGAAAATTGCGCACCGTTTCACCGACAGCGGCCTCGTCTTCCTCGGTATTAAACAGCAGCTGCTGCGCGCAGACTTCGAGGATCACCATGGAGACCTGCTCCTCGCTGTGACGCATAAACCAGGCAAACTGCTTCAGATTCACGCCAGGGGCGGCGAACAGCGACTGGCACACTACCAGCTTCGGCAGATTATCATCCTGAATATCGAGGAAGGCTTTGATCGTCAGCGAGCTGGCGTTAATTGCAGAGAGATCGGCCGCCAGCGCCAGCAGCGCCGTGGGCTTGACCTCTGCCATCGCTGAGAAGAGAACAATATCATCAACCAGATCGATTTTGGCGTCGTAGATGCCGTCAAAGTTTTGCATATGCGGCAGGTGTAGCGCCTGGCAGGTGTCACACTCATAAAAACTAATGCCCAGCTCGTCAAGCCAATGACGCAAGGTGTCCAGACTGGGTACGACGAGTGAATCCATAATAGGGGGTGACCTCTGTAAAAAAATTTGCGGGCATAGCTTACGCAAAAAACGCCCTGTATACCATTTATACTGCCGGAAAAGCGCCTAGCCGCCCGTTTTCAGACAAAAGCCGGGGGTGGCCTGCTGCTCGATCCAGGCGATCATCCGCCCGGCGATGTCCACCCCTGTTGCCTTCTCGATGCCCTCCAGGCCCGGCGAGGCGTTCACTTCCATCACCAGCGGCCCGCGATCGGCGCGTAGAATATCGACCCCCGCTACCTCCAGCCCCAGCGTGCGCGCCGCCAGCAGGGCGATCTCCCGCTCGCGTAGGGTGATGTTGGCCTCCGTTGCCACGCCGCCGCGGTGCAGGTTAGAGCGGAAATCCCCCTCTTTCGCCCGCCGCTCGATAGCAGCCACCACCTCATCCCCTACTACGAGACAGCGAATATCGCACCCCTTCGCCTCTTTAATATACTCCTGCACCAGGATGTGAGCATTGAGACCGCGAAAGGCATCGATCACGCTCTCTGCCGCCTGGCGCGTCTCCGCCAGCACGACGCCGATGCCTTGGGTTCCCTCGACCAGCTTGACCACCAGCGGCGCGCCGCCGACCATGTCGATAAGATC
This sequence comes from Pseudescherichia sp. L3, assembly GCF_024656065.1. NCBI lineage: Bacteria > Pseudomonadati > Pseudomonadota > Gammaproteobacteria > Enterobacterales > Enterobacteriaceae > Pseudescherichia > Pseudescherichia sp. L3. The sequence continues at coordinate 578,149 of NZ_JANKYC010000001.1, read as the reverse complement.
GCTGGTGTCATCCGGCGAGTGGGCAATGCCGGTGATCGGCAGATCGATCCCCTGGCGCGCCAGCAGCTGCAGCGAGCGCAGCTTGTCTCTGGCACGGGTGATGGCTACGGACTCGTTGAGGGGATAGCTGCCGAGCATTTCAAACTGACGCAGCGCCGCCGTGCCGTAGAAGGTAATGGCCGATCCAATGCGCGGGATCACCGCATCAAAATAGGGGAGCTGACGGCCCTGGTAGTGGATCGAGGAGGCTGCCGGGCTGATGTTCATATAACAGGAGAGCGGATCGAGGATCTCGAGGGTGTGGCCCCGCTGTACCGCCGCGTCACGCAGCCGTTTACACGAATAGAGCGTTCCATCCCGGGACAATATGGCAATTTTCACCCTGCACCTCTCTACAATAACGGTGTCGCAGCCGCATCACTATCATACACGCAGCGAGACGCAGGATGAACGGGATTTATCGCCTCGCCCTGGTTTGGCGAAACATAGCCTTTTGGCATCGAAACGACAGGTAAAACCTTCTTTCTATTACCGGAGGTAATCGGCATCATAGCCCTGGTCGCTGTCTGGTTTAACGTTAAGGAGAGAGTATGTTTGCTGTAATCTTTGGACGCCCCGGCTGTCCCTACTGCGTACGCGCAAAAGAACTTGCAGATAAACTGAGCACCGAGCGTGACGATTTTAGCTATCGCTATGTCGATATTCATGCGGAAGGGATCACCAAAGCCGATCTGGAAAAGACCGTTGGCAAACCGGTTGAAACCGTGCCGCAGATCTTCCTCGATCAGAAGCACATCGGTGGCTGCACCGACTTTGAAGCCTATGCTAAAGCGCATCTGGGCCTCTTTGCCGAGCAGTAAGCACGCCAGGGGGCGTTAGCTGCGCCCCCGTCTTCCCAACAGGCTGCGAATAAAGAGATAGCAGAGCGCCCCCAGCGCGCACCAGAACACCGCGCTAAACAGCCACGCCATCTCCTGCCAGACTGAACGTATCGGCGTGATAAAAAACAGCATCAGCACAAAGCAGACCGTTGCCCCCAGCATCGCCCCGACTACCGGCAGCACCACGCGACGCTTTGTCGAGACAAAGCTGGCTACCGCGCCGGGAATGATAAAAAAGAGCAGCCCCAGCTCAGGATGGCCAGCTTGCTGAAATGCCCCTCTCACGTTCAATATATGTGACAGGTAGACCACAATAAAAAGCAGGAAGCAGCAAAAAGCGCCCGCCCAACCACGTTTAGACTTCAAATAATCCTCCTGACATCGTCTCTATCGAACATTTCTTCGCCCCAAAGGAACGTCCGGTTTGATAAAGCAGTGTGGCAATCCCTGCCCAAAAAGCACCCACGCGAATGCACGATTCTTAGCTAGCCGTTGTTTATCAATACGATTAAACTACCGGCCTGATCTGTTTTGCGATTATTGTTTTGTTTTGCTGCAGCGCGACCTTCAGGCCCGCTGAGTTAAGGAAAACATTAGCGTAAATCACTATTTCTTTCAACAGCTTACTAGTAAACAAGAAGTTAGCCTCCGTGAATATAAACGTCGCAGATTTGTTAAATGGGAATTACATACTGTTATTATTTGTGGTGCTGGCGTTAGGCCTGTGCCTGGGAAAATTACGGTTAGGTTCAGTACAACTCGGTAATTCCATTGGCGTTTTAGTGGTTTCGCTATTATTAGGCCAGCAGCATTTCGCCATTAACACTGACGCCCTCAATCTCGGCTTTATGCTGTTTATTTTTTGCGTCGGCGTAGAAGCCGGGCCGAACTTTTTTTCGATTTTCTTTCGCGACGGCAAAAACTACCTGATGCTGGCGCTGGTGATGGTTGCCAGCGCGCTGCTGATTGCGCTGGGGCTGGGCAAACTGTTTGGCTGGGATATTGGCCTCACCGCCGGGATGCTGGCTGGCTCGATGACCTCTACGCCGGTGCTGGTGGGCGCGGGCGATACCCTGCGCCACTCCGGGATGGCCGGTGACCAGCTAAGTTCCGCTCTCGATAACCTGAGCCTCGGCTACGCCCTGACCTACCTTATTGGCCTGGTTAGCCTGATCTTCGGCGCGCGCTATATGCCGAAGCTACAGCATCAGGATCTACAGACCAGCGCCCAGCAGATTGCCCGCGAGCGCGGCCTCGACACCGACGCTAACCGCAAAGTGTACCTTCCGGTGATCCGCGCCTACCGCGTGGGGCCGGAGCTGGTGGCCTGGGCCGACGGTAAAAACCTGCGCGAGCTGGGCATCTACCGTCAGACCGGATGCTACATCGAGCGTATTCGCCGCAACGGCATTCTGGCCACCCCGGACGGCGATGCGGTTTTACAGATGGGAGATGAGATTTCGCTGGTGGGCTACCCTGACGCCCATGCCCGTCTCGACCCTAGCTTCCGTAACGGCAAAGAGGTGTTTGACCGCGACCTGCTCGACATGCGCATCGTCACCGAAGAGATCGTGGTGAAGAACCACAACGTGGTGGGCCGCCGTCTCGCCCAGCTCAAGCTCACCGACCACGGCTGCTTTTTAAACCGGGTGATCCGCAGCCAGATCGAGATGCCAATCGACGACAGCATCGTGCTCAACAAAGGCGACGTGTTGCAGGTCAGCGGCGACGCGCGACGGGTGAAAACCATCGCCGACCGCATCGGCTTTATCTCGATCCACAGCCAGGTCACCGACCTACTGGCGTTCTGTGCCTTCTTTATCGTCGGCCTGATGATCGGCATGATAACCTTCCAGTTCAGCTCATTTAGTTTTGGCATCGGCAACGCGGCAGGTCTGCTGTTCGCCGGGATCATGCTCGGTTTCCTGCGTGCCAACCACCCGACCTTTGGCTACATCCCGCAGGGGGCGCTGAACATGGTGAAGGAGTTTGGCCTGATGGTCTTTATGGCGGGCGTTGGCCTGAGCGCCGGGAGCGGTATCGGCCACGGTCTGGGCGCGGTGGGCGGACAGATGCTGGTGGCCGGGCTGCTGGTGAGCCTGGTGCCGGTGGTGATCTGCTTCCTGTTCGGCGCGTACGTGCTGCGCATGAACCGCGCTCTGCTCTTCGGCGCGATGATGGGGGCCCGTACCTGTGCCCCGGCAATGGAGATCATCAGCGACACCGCGCGGAGCAACATCCCCGCGCTCGGCTACGCGGGCACCTACGCCATCGCCAACGTGCTGCTTACCCTGGCCGGGACGCTGATCATCATTATCTGGCCTGGCCTCGGATAACTCTGAAGATAGGCGGTTGCGCAAAAAAATTTCTGGCACTACGCGAACTTTTTATAGAAGTGCCAGTCATAACTAGTGCCACTGCTTTTCTTTGATGTCCCCATTTTGTGGAGCCCATCAACCCCGCCATCTTTGGTTCAAGGTTGATGGGTTTTTTGTTTTTTGGGGATGGCGATTCTGACTAAATGTTTACACAGGTATCTTTGTTCTGCTTTGTTAAGCAAAACGTATAGCGGCCTACTAGCGCTAAAGCGATACCCAGTACGACATTGAGCATTTGCTAAAATCTTAAGATAGCCTGATTCATAGCAATGTATGCTATAGATTGTGCTTGTCTCACTACTTGTAACTTTTGACATTCACAAATTTAACAAAGGTAAATCCAATATTTTAACATAACTTATAAATAACTTACTGATATTTGTATTTAATAAGTTCCCTATACATATTGCTAAAAAGCTCGATTAGTGCATTAATGAATCCGTACCACATTAATACTTTTAGGGCAATTAAAATGTTAAGGGATCACGATGACTTTGTTATCATTTCAAGAAGCTATATTAAATTCTAGCAGCCAAAATAAAAGACATTTGTTACTGGGAAACGGATTTAGTATAGCATGCCGCCCAAATATTTTTCTTTATGGCAAATTATTTGAACAGGCTGATTTCTCAAATCTTTCACCGTCAATTACTCAGGTATTCAAAGAGTTAAGAACTGAAGATTTTGAAAAAGTCATTTCGGTTCTCTCTGATTCAGAAGTAGCACTTAGAGCCTATACAAACGATGAAAGTTTATTAGCTACTTTAAGAAATGATGCTTCCTCCTTACGCGAATTACTAGTGCAAACTCTTGCGGTTAGCCATCCTGGCTGGCCAGGTGAACTTACGGAATCAGAATATCAGCACTGTAAATCATTTTTAGAAAACTTTAATACTACATATACGCTTAATTATGACTTATTACTTTATTGGGTTTGTATGCATATATCGGAAGGAGAGCATCCAAGTTCAGATGATGGATTTCGCAAACCTGAAGATAATTATGATGCTTCATACGTCACATGGGAACCTGATAATAATAGAAATCAAAACCTGTGGTTTTTACATGGCGCTTTGCATCTTTATGACGCTGGTTACGAAATGCGGAAATTCACATGGAGCAATACTAGTATAAGATTGATAGAGCAGATTCGAGGTGCTTTGAATAAAAATCTTTTCCCAATATTTGTTTCAGAAGGTAAAAGCTCAGAGAAGCTAGAAAAAATCAGACATAATGATTATCTAGCAAAAGCTCTACGCAGTTTTAGTAGTATAAGTGGTTGTTTATTTATATATGGTCATTCGTTAGCAGACAATGATGAACATATACTTACTAAAATTGAAACTGGAAAATTACGCCAACTCTATATTGGGATTTATGGAGATCCAGGATCTCCGTCTAATATGCAGATAATTAATAGGGCAAAACGAATGAGCCTTAATAGAAGCAAAAAAAACCTTGAGGTTTTTTTCTTTGATGCTCAAAGTGCGAACGTTTGGTCATCTTGAGAAGACAAATTTTCATTTACCTAAAAATGGATTTTAATATAAGAAACAAAGGGGTTGTTAGGGCTCCCCTTATACAATATTGCTCGCAGAATAAATTGTTCATGTTTTATACATTAATCAAATTTTTTCTCTCGGAAAAAACATTCTAAGAACTTTTAATTATTGAATATAGATCTAGATATAATATAGTATTTTCTTCTCATCGCATATCTTTAAAAATTACCACTTGATAAAGACTGGAACCAAAACTTATCTTTCCGTTAACATGAACATCTAAGATGCTCAATTACTTTACTGATTGTATTAACATTCGCGAATGTATTAATAATATACTTTAAATGCTATTTTTAAATCCGCGCTCTTATATTTGCTTCAACCCTCAATTCTATAGGGGTATGATCCGTTAAAAATTGCACAAGGAACAGTTGTTAATGGATGTATCACTAATAGCGAATGCTGTAGTAAAAGGTGTCGTATCCCTCCCCTGTGACTTTTATTTAGGGCTTGAAAGAACATTTCAGGATCTTAATCTTTCCGATGGAGGCTACCGAATACAGAGGCGTAACTTCAATGATGATAGACGGGTTTTACTAGCTATCAGAGCGTTAATCAGAGATAGAAATACCATCATTCAAGTCGCGAAAATTATTATCAACGACGTTCTAAGCCATCTGCCAGAACCAGCACTAAAAAAGATTCACGAAGCCCTTATTGCTAGCGCAACAACCATGAGCTCACGTACTGCTCTACAAATAAGTATTTCATCTTATCTCGGTGTGAAAGTACTGAGCGGCATGATGGCAACCTTTATGACTCGACTTGCAATAAAGGGCCTAACTGGGGTTATGTTTGGGGGCATTATTACTCAAGGGGTGATAGCACGAGCATGTGATGCTTCGCGAAGATTAAGTCTTGAAAACCCTCGACTTTGGAGGATCCTCTATATACATAATTATGATATGCTCTATTTTCTGCTCGAGAAACCTTTACAACATTTTATTGCAATGGGAGAAGTTTTACGTAAAAATCCAGAAAGAGCAGAGGAACTAGTACATGCTATCGAACATATTGAAATTAATCATTAAATTCACCTCGGAACTCTTCGGCACACTCATCCTAACTGCTACTATTTTTGGTATTTTTTATACTGCTTTCCTTAATGAAGGCATAATGCGAATAATAGGTCCCCTTATCGCATTGGCCGTGGGCATTGCTGCTTATGTTGTCATTATGCTTATTGCACAAAAATTAGCCAAAAATAGTGATAGCCCAAAATCCGATTGAGTTCAGTAATATGGGCTCGGTTCTAACCCGCCCGGCGGCACTGACGTTTGCCGGGCCTACGGGCTGGAACCTCCGACATCTCCCCTGCAATCCTCGCCAAATCTTGCTACTGTTAACCGACGCCAAAACCATAACGACAGATAAGACGCTATGACCTCCTCTTCTCGCTCTGCCCTTAATCATCGCCTCTGGGCTCTATTTACCTTCTTCTTTATCCCTGGCCTGCTGATGGCCTCCTGGGCATCGCGCACCCCGGCGATCCGCGACCTTCTGTCGGTTTCTACCGCCGAGATGGGCGCGGTGCTGTTTGGCCTCTCCATCGGCTCAATGAGCGGCATTCTCTCTTCCGCGTGGCTGGTCAAACGCTTCGGCACCCGCAACGTTATTCGCGCCTGCATGGCGCTGTCGGTCTGCGGCATGATGGCGCTGAGCCTCGCCCTGTGGTTTGCCTCGCCGCTGCTGTTTGCCATCGGGCTGGCACTGTTCGGCAGCAGCCTTGGGGCAGCCGAAGTGGCGATTAATATTGAAGGCGCGGTGGTAGAGCAGAAGATGAACAAAACCGTGCTGCCAATGATGCACGGCTTCTACAGCCTCGGCACGCTGGTGGGCGCGGGTATTGGTATGACGCTCACCGCCTGGGGTGTGACCGCCACGCTGCACGTTCTGCTGGCCGGGCTGGTGGCCATCGTGCCCATTCTGATCGCCATTACTGCTATCCCCGACGGCACCGGACGCAACGATGCCAGCGATACGCAGAAAAAGCAGAAAGGGCGTCCCTTCTATCGCGATACCCAGCTGCTGCTGATTGGTGTGGTGGTACTGGCTATGGCCTTTGCCGAAGGCTCCGCCAACGACTGGCTGCCGCTGCTGATGGTGGACGGCCACGGCTTTACCCCCACCTCCGGATCGCTGATCTACACCGGCTTCACCCTCGGCATGACCGTCGGACGCTTCACCGGGGGTTGGTTTATCGATCGCTATAGCCGCGTCACGGTGGTGCGGGCCAGTGCGATTATGGGCGGGCTGGGGATCGCGCTGATCATCTTCGTCGACAGCGCGTGGGTAGCTGGCGTCTCTGTTCTGCTGTGGGGCCTGGGGGCGTCCCTTGGCTTCCCGCTGACCATCTCTGCCGCCAGCGATACCGGGCCGGACGCCGCAACCCGCGTAAGCGTGGTGGCGACAACCGGGTACCTGGCGTTTCTGGTGGGGCCGCCGCTGCTGGGCTTCCTGGGCGAGCACTACGGCCTGCGCAGCGCCATGATGGTGGTGCTGGCGTTGATGGTGGTTGCGGTCATCGTGGCCCGGGCGGTTGCGAAACCGGGCCAGGATTGCACTAACCGTTCAGAGAGCGCCCCACCGACCGGTCCTTAAGGAAGATCACCATCAATCCCAGCCAGAGCAGGCCGTTGAGCAGGTTGAAGAGGCTAAACAGCCCTTCGCCACCGCTCAGGTAAGCGTGCTTGCTCAGCTCGATACCAACGGTAAATATCGCCATCTGTAACATGCCCATGGCGGCGGATACCGTTCCTTTGCTGATATCGCTGGCAAACAGCGTCAGGCGTACCAGCCCGGCGTTAGCGAGGCCGATCCCGAACGCGTAGAGGCTCAGTCCGGCGGTCATCCACAGGTAGGCGTGAGAGGAGACCATTGTCGCCACGGCTGCCAGCAGCAGTCCGGCAACAATTGGCCAGCCGCCCATGATGATCAGCGACCGCACGCTGCGCCGCGAAGTCAGCCGGGCCAGCACGAGGTTACCCGCAATCAGCGCGCCGAAGATCGGCACCTGCAGCAGGCCGTACTCATAGCTGCTCATCCCTTCGCCGCTGATAATAATGATCGGCGACTGGGCGATCCACGCCAGCAGCGGCAGGCTGACAAAGCCCGTCGCCAGCGCACCGGCGACGAAGCGACCATTTTTCAGCACCGCTTTATAATCCCGGCCCAGCTCTTTCAGGGAGAGCTTCTCCCCAAGACGGGTAGCGGTCTCCGGCATCGCCCGTTGCAGGCCAAAGAAAGCGATGGCCGCCAGCACTGCGAAAAGCACAAACATCCCCTCCCAGGGGGCAATGTTCACCCACGCGGCTCCCACCAGCGGGCCAAGCAGAGGGGCGATTAGCGCCACGTTCGCCATCAGGGCAGTGATTTTGATGCACACCGCCTCCTCAAACGACTCCTGGATGGCGGCATAGCCCACCGCGCCGATAAAGCAGAGGCTCACGCCCTGCAAGAAGCGCAGGAGAGTGAACTGCTCAATGTTCTGCGCCAGCAGAGTTGCCAGACAGGTGACAATAAACCACACCACCCCAGTGAGCATTACCGGACGGCGGCCAATGCGGTCCGACAGCGGCCCGAGCAGCCACTGTAAAAACATCCCCCCGGCCAGATAGGCGGTCATGGAGGTGGGCACCCACTCGATGCCAGCATGATACTGCGCAACCACGGCCAGCATCCCCGGCTGGATCATGTCGTTGCCGATATAGGTTGAGAACTCGTAGAGCACCAGGCACAGGGGAAACATCAGTGCCTGGCGGCCTAAACGGCCTCTGGAAGATGAACGATTTTGCATGTAGCCTCTTTATCCTTAAGATCGCGCAGAGTGTAGTGAAAACGTCGCCCTGGCGGTAGTGAATTCTCTGTGGCAGCGCACGTTTAATACGCTTTAAATGCTTAAGGTTTGTTTAAGGTACGCGCTGCACAATGGGTGCCCTCTTTTACGGTCAACAGGAGTGACGACACCCCATGCTGGAAAATCTCAACCACACGCTTTTTTACTGGCTGAACGCCACCCCTGATTCCCCTTCCTGGCTGATTGCCTTAGCGATATATATTGCCAAGGATCTGATTACCCTGCTGCCGCTGCTGGTGATGGCGCTGTGGCTCTGGGGCCCGCACGCTCGGGTGAGCGCCCAGCGCCAGCTGGTGATCAAAACGGTAATGGCGCTGGTGGTAAGCATGAGCCTCTCCTGGTTGACAGGTCATCTTTTCCCCCACGAAAGACCCTTTGCCCAGAACGCGGGCTATAATTTTTTACATCACGCGGCGAACTACTCCTACCCCAGCGATCACGGTACAGTGGCGTTTACCTTCGCGCTGGCGTTTCTGTTCTGGCATCGGCTCTGGTCTGGCTGCGCGCTGCTGGCCATCGCGTTGAGCATCGCCTGGTCACGCGTCTATTTAGGCATTCACTGGCCGCTGGATATGCTGGGCGGATTATTGATTGCCCTCAGCGGCTGCCTGGCCGCGCAGATGCTCTGGCAGGTTTGCGGGAGGGGTGTGCTGCGGGCCCTGCACCTCGTCTACCGCCGCTGTTTTGCTCTGCCTATCCGTAAAGGCTGGGTGCGTGGGTGACTTAACCTGGCCGCGCAGGTAATATTGGACGCCCTGCCCCAGGCAGGGTTTTACTAATGTGCCAAGGATAATGCGCCAGGGGATTTATGGAAACGAAACGTGACGAAAGGATCGGCCAGCTGCTACAGGCCCTGAAGCGGAGCGACAAGCTGCATCTGAAAGAGGCAGCAACGTTGCTTGGCGTGTCTGAAATGACCATTCGTCGCGATCTGAACGCCAAAAGCGCACCGGTGGTGCTGCTGGGGGGCTACCTGGTGCTGGAGCCGCGCACCGCCAGCCACTATCTGCTGAGCGATCAGAAAACGCGTCTGGTGGAGGAGAAGCGCCTCGCTGCCCGCCATGCGGCAACGCTGGTGCAGGCCCACCAGATGGTATTTTTCGACTGCGGCACCACGACGCCGTGGATTATCGACGCCATCAGCGACGAGCTGCCCTTCACTGCCGTCTGCTACGCCCTGAATACCTTTCTCGCGCTCCAGGAGAAGCCGCTCTGCCGGACGATTCTCTGCGGCGGAGAGTTCCACGCCAGCAACGGCATCTTCAACCCGCTCAACTTTAAAGAGACGCTAAACAATCTCTGTCCGGATCTCGCCTTCTATTCCGCGGCGGGCGTCCATCCGGAGATGGGCGCGACCTGCTTTAACCTTGAGGAACTGCCGGTAAAGCACTGGGCAATGAGCCGGGCGCAGTATCACGTGCTGGTGGTCGATCACAGCAAGTTTGGCAAAGTACGCCCGGCCTGCATGGGCGACCTGAGCCAGTTTGATGCTATCGCCAGCGACGTACGCCCTGACGATAGCCTCAGCGCGCTGGCAAAAGCCCAGCATATCGCCCTGCTCTACTAAGGCAGGCGGCTGGCCTACGAGAACCAGCTGCCGAACCAGCCGTGGAGTTTCATCAGCACGAAATCCCACATCCGGCTCAAGAACCCGCCCTCTTCTACCGCCTCCATGACGATCAGCGGACGCTGCTCAATGGATTTACCGTTAAGTTGGAAATCGATAGCCCCCACCACCTGGCCTTTTTTCAGCGGCGCGGTGAGCTGCGGATCGTTTAATTTCCAGGTCGCCTTCAGGTTTTTCAGCTGCCCTTTGGGAATGGTGATTGAGCCTGCCTCGCCTGCGCCAAGCTTCGCCTCGCTGCTGTCGCCAAACCACACGCGGGTAGTGGCGAAAGTGGCATCCGGCTTGATAGGGGTCACGGTTTCAAAGAAGCGGAAGCCCCAGGTGAGCAGCTTCTCTGACTCGTTAAAGCGAATACGATCGGTTTTACTGCCCAGCACGACCGAGATGAGCCGCATATCCCCCTGCGTGGCCGAGGCTACCAGGTTGTAGCCCGCCCCTTCGGTGGTGCCGGTCTTCATCCCATCGACGTTGATATTGGTGCTCCACAGCAGGCGGTTACGGTTCGGCTGGCGGATCTTGTTGAAGGTAAACTCTTTCTCTTTGTGAATGGCATACTCTTCCGGCACGTCGTGGATCAGCGCCTTGCCCAGCAGAGCCATATCGCGGGCGGTGCTGAACTGCCCCGGCGCGTCGAGGCCGTGCACCGTTTTAAAAGTGGTATTGGTCAGCCCCAGCCGCTGGGCGTAGTTGTTCATCAGGCCGACAAAGGCGTCCTGGCTCCCCGCCACGAAGTCGGCAATGGCGATGCTGGCATCGTTCCCCGACTGGATGATCACCCCTTTATTGAGATCCGCGACCGAGACCTGGTCGCCAGGCTTGAGGAACATCAGCGACGAGCCGCGCAGGGCCGGGTTGCCGGTCGCCCATGCATCTTTACCCACGGTGACCATATCAGTGAGGTGAATTTTTCCCGCCTTCAGCGCCTGGCCGGTGACGTAGCTGGTCATCAGCTTGGTCAAACTGGCCGGATCCAGCTTCTCATCGGCGTTACCTTCCGCCAGCACTTTGCCGCTGGCGTAATCCATCAGGATCCATGCCCGGGCATCAACCGCAGGGGCTGCCGGGGCCGCGACCTGCTCGGCGGCAAACAGCGAGGGAGAAAAAAGAACCACAAGCGCCGAGGCCGTAGCCAGGCTGCGGAGGGACAGAGAAAAATGCGTCATAAAGGCCACCCGAGTATCCATTCTAAAAAACCGCGTTAGCTCACCGCTACGCGCTAAACGGTGAGTAGTAACGTACAAAAGCCGTGAAGAAAACCGCCAGCTGGTAAAGTTTTTTAAAGTTTACGCAAAATCACATTCCCATGCTGCTGCGAGTGGGATTTTTTTGTTATTCGTTGCCTGAATGTTCACTTTATCTCACTATGTCAGCCATAAGGTGCTGATAACAGCGCCCGGTTGCTGACGAGAAGAAGGAGTTTTTATGATCACGCTGTGGGGCAGAAACAACTCGACTAACGTTAAAAAAGTCTTATGGACCCTGGAAGAGCTGGAGCTGCCGTATACGCAAATTCTGGCTGGCCTGGAGCACGGTCTGAACCACAGCCCGGAGTATCTGGCGCTGAATCCCAATGGGCTGGTGCCGCTGTTCCGCGACGATGAGACCGATAGCGTGCTGTGGGAGTCAAATACCATCGTGCGCTTCCTGGCAGCGCAGTATGGCCTGGGACGACTGTGGATTGAGTCACCCGCCGCCCGTGCGCAAGCAGAGAAGTGGATGGACTGGGCCAATGGCACGCTCTCCCCGGCTCACCGGGTGCTATTGATGAACCTGGTGCGCACACCGGTGGAAAAACGCGATCCGGCAGTGATTGAGGCGGGCATTGCCGCCTGCGAGCCGCTGTTTGAGATTCTGGATAACGCCCTGGCGACCTCACCCTGGCTCTCCGGCGAGGAGTTTGGCCTCGGGGATATCGCCGTTGCGCCTTTCGTCTATAGCCTGTGGAACGTAGGCCTGACGTGGACGCCACGTCCGCATATCCAGCGCTGGTATGACGCCCTCAGCGAGCGCCCCGCCTTCCGTAAAGTCGTGATGATCCCGGTAACCTAACCCGGTCTTTATTGTGCCCCTGCCGGACTCACCTTTAACAGCTCGCCGTCGGACTCGTCGGTGAGCACATAGAGGTAGCCGTCGGGGCCAACCCGCACGTCGCGGATGCGCTGGTTGCGATCGCCCAGAATGCGCCCGTCCTCGGTGACCTTATCTCCGTTTACGCTCATGACAATGACGTCCTTGTCCTTTAGCGCGCCGATAAACAGCTTGCGCTGCCACTGTGGGAAGGTCGATGCGTTATAGAACGCCATGCCGCTGACCGCCGGGGAGTTTTTCCAGTAGAACGCAGGCTGCTCGGTTCCGGCCACAATCTCCCCCTTCGCCTCGGGGATCTTCATCCCGCTGTAGTTAATGCCCCAGGTCGCCAGCGGCCAGCCGTAGTTTTTACCTCTCTGCGGGATATTAATTTCGTCGCCGCCGCGCGGGCCGTGCTCGTTCAGCCATAGCGCGTCGGTCCATGGATTCATCGCCATCCCCTGTGGGTTACGGATGCCGTAGGACCAGATCTCCTTGCGCGCGTTGGCGTTGTTGGCGAAAGGATTATCGTTTGGCACCGCGCCTTCATCGGTCAGGCGCACCACTTTCCCTTGAAGCTTATCGAGATCCTGGGCGGTAGGACGCTGATTATTTTCGCCCAGCGCAATATAGAGGTAGCCCTTGCCGTCAAAGACCAGTCGTCCGCCAAAGTGGTTGCCGGTAGAGAGCTTAGGGGTCTGGCGGAAGACCACCTTAAACGCCTCCAACCGGGAGAGATCGTCGCTTAAGCGTCCGTAGCCCACCGCCGTCCCGGCCCGGCCGTCATTACCCGCTTCGGCATAGCTCAACCACACCCGGCGCGACTGGGCAAAATCCGGGGCCAGCACAACGTCAAACAGGCCGCCCTGCCCGTTGGCCCACACTTTCGGTACGCCAGAGAGGGGATCGGATAGTCCGCTTCCCGCCTGCCAGTGGCGCAGCTGACCGCCACGCAGGGTGATAAGCATGCCTTTATCGTCGGGCAAAAAGGCCAGCGACCAGGGGTGATCGAGTTTAGTTTGTAGCACCTCGACCGCTACCGGCACAGGCGCGGCAAAAATCGAAGCGGAGAGAAACAGCGCGGGGATAGCAATTATAACGTTGCGACGCATGGGGCACTCCTTTTAGGGTCTCTGGCATAAAGGTTAGCCAGCACGAGGCCGCATGCATCGGGTTTTACAAAAGCTTTAAATTGCCTGCCTGACGCTTAAGCAGGTGAATAACCTCAGGAAAGCAGAGCGAACTCTGCTTTCCTGTAAAGGTATTTTCGCTGCCCCCGTTAAGGGCGAGCGATTATTGATTAATTCGTTGCCGCAGTTTTCATTGCCGGACGCTGCGGTATGAACCAGATAAACCCAATAATAATAAGCACCAGCGCCAGTGAGGCACTGTAGCGGCTAAGCGCCAGCCCACCCTCCGCCACCGGTTTATCCATAAAATCGCCTACGACCGCGCCCAAAGGACGGGTCAAAACAAAGGCAGCCCAGAAGAGCGCAGTGCGTGAAAGTGAGGTAAAGCGGCTGGCGGCCCAGATAATAGCCAGTGCCCCAACAAACAGCAGAATACCGCCGCCATAGCCCAGCCCTTCGCTATCTGCGGTCCAGTCACCTAATGCAGTTCCCAGCGTCTGTGAAAACATAATGGTGACCCAGTAAAAACTTTCTGTTCGTACGTTGTTTACGGAGCTCACGGCAATAGTGCCGCAGCATACACGCCATATAAGAAGAGAGAGTATCAGTAACGTACTCAGCAGCAACGTTCCGCCGAGGTAACCAATTCCCAATGAGCGATCGGCAAAGTCCGCCAGCGTCGTACCCACGGTAGTGGTGGCAATGACGGTAAACCAGTAGATCCACTTATTAAAACTGTCGCGTTTAATTTGCACCATGACAGCAATGAGAAAGATAACGGCAAAAATCAACGTACCGGTAAGGTAGCCTAGATCCATTGACATGGTCACTGCATCGCCACCGGTTTCACCCAGCGTGGTGGCTGCAATCTTGGTTAACCAAAACGCCAGGGTTACCGCAGGAACTTTACTCAGAGAAGAGGATTCTGTGAATTTATATGGCATAAAAATGCACTCCGCAAAAGCCCGGGATGGGCTAACGTAGCGCTCAGGTTAGTAGAATAGTCTTAAGACGGGATTAAGATACATGTCGATTCTTAATAAATTACGCCCCGTGAATATTTACTTAGCTGAATATACGTTTAGCCGTCGGACAATGTGAAGTGGGTAGATTATTTAACCCGTGTCCCCGTTTCGTTAATGACCTTTTCACCATCCTCTTTGGTAAAAGCGCCTTTCTGGCCTTCAGGCAGAATATCCAGCACCCTTTCTGAGGGGCGACAAAGACGTGTGCCAAGCGGCGTTACGACTATCGGTCGATTAATCAGAATCGGATACTGAAGCATAAAACCGATCAACTGCTCATCAGAAAATGCCTCTTCATCAAGGCCAAGTTGCTCATAAGGCTCAACGTTGGTACGCAATAAATCACGTACCGTTATCCCCATATCTGAAATAAGGCTAATAAGCTTATCGCGGGTCGGTGGCGTATCAAGGTAGTAAATAATAGTCGGTTCAGTACCGCTGTTACGGATCATCTCCAGCGTGTTACGTGAGGTGCCACAGGCCGGGTTGTGATAAATGGTAATATTGCTCATATCAGTATCTCATTACACAGTGACAGAGAGCCGCCACGCCAGCGCGGCCAGCGTGACGAACAGTACGGGCAGGGTCATCATAATGCCGGTGCGGAAGTAATACCCCCAGGCGATGGTCATATTTTTCTGCGCCAGCACGTGCAGCCACAGCAGGGTCGCCAGGCTGCCAATCGGGGTAATTTTGGGGCCTAAATCGCAGCCAATGACGTTAGCGTAAATCATTGCCTCTTTGACGATGCCGGTCGCTGCGCTCCCGTCAATCGACAGGGCACCAATCAGCACCGTCGGCATATTGTTCATCACCGAAGAGAGGAACGCCGTCAGGAAGCCGGTACCGAGCGTGGCTGTCCATAAGCCCCTGTCTGCCATCTGGCTCAGCACGGCGGAGAGTGTAGCGGTGAGTCCCGCATTGCGCAGGCCATAGACCACCAGGTACATACCCAGCGAGAAAATCACGATCTGCCAGGGCGCACCGCGTAATACTTTTCCTGTGTCGATCGCATGCCCTCTTTTCGCCACTACAAACAGCACCGCCGCGCCCGCTGCCGCTATCGCGCTGACGGGGATCCCCAGAGGCTCCAGAACAAAGA
The DNA here is from genome assembly GCF_024656065.1 of Pseudescherichia sp. L3. NCBI lineage: Bacteria > Pseudomonadati > Pseudomonadota > Gammaproteobacteria > Enterobacterales > Enterobacteriaceae > Pseudescherichia > Pseudescherichia sp. L3. The sequence continues at coordinate 562,521 of NZ_JANKYC010000001.1, read as the reverse complement.
AACCGATCAGAAGAAGCACCAGCACAATCCAGCCTGTCCTGAACGTCGCCGGATCCTTTATCGCACTGGCGGGTGCCTTCAGGAGTGAAACGTCATAGGTCACCGGAATATCTTTCCTGAAAAAGAGATGCAGCATAACCAGCGTGGCCGCAATGGCAGCCAGGTCCACGGGTATCATGACAGAGGCGTACCGGGTGAAGCCCAGACCGAAGAAATCCGCCGAGACAATATTGACCAGGTTAGAGACAATCAGCGGCAGACTGGCGGTATCCGCAATAAACCCCGCGGCCATCACAAAGGCCAGCGTGGTCTCTTTGCTGAACCCTAATGCGAGCAGCATCGCAATCACAATCGGCGTCAGGATCAGCGCTGCGCCATCGTTGGCAAACAGCGCGGCGACGGTAGCACCAAGAAGAACAATCCAGCTAAACAGCAGCCGACCGCGCCCGTTACCCCAGCGGGCAACATGCAGGGCCGCCCATTCAAAGAAACCGGACTCATCCAGCAGCAGGCTGATAACGATCACCGCAATAAATGCCGCCGTCGCGTTCCAGACGATGTTCCAGACGACAGGGATATCATCAATGTGAATGACGCCGGTCGCCAGCGCCAGCGCGGCCCCAATGCTTGCGCTCCAGCCGATACTGAGGCCTCTGGGCTGCCAGATGACCAACACCAGCGTCAGCAAAAAAAGACTCCCTGCCAAAAGCATTCCAGACTCCATTATATATGGTTAGGTATATGTTATTGATGGTGTCAGCAGGCGGTGCAGGCCGATTTCGCCAGCCAGTGACGCACATCTTCCCGCAGACAGTGCCAGGAGGTGGCGATCGTCTCCGCCACCCACGCCGGCATGTGGGGCGACAGACGATAGTGGATCCATTTGCCTTCACGCCGGTCAAAAACCAGCTCCGCCTCGCGGAGGATTGCCATATGCCGCGAGATTTTAGGCTGGGACTGCGCGGTAACCGCACAGAGATCGCAGACACACAGCTCGCCACACTCCCGCAGAAGCATGACAATAGCGAGGCGTGTCTCATCCGACAATATTTTGAAAAGCTGAACAGGCTGTAGCATCGATCGCTCCCTCTCTCGCAGAATACACATATGTTAAATCATATATGTTGGATTGGAAATACCTCGCCGCCGCCCATTCGCTGACAGAGAAGACCGCGCCTGTTTTTAAGAGAGGTATCTTTAACCAGGGAGATAAGGGGGAGTTGCCTCCCCCCGGGGATTCAGGACTCCATTGCCAGCGGTGCTTGCTCGCTGAGGTTCTGAATACATACGTTGAGGGTTTTAAGACAGCGATCAAGCGTCTCTACGTTTACAGCAATATAGTTCGGGCAGTCATGGTGCCCACTCATTAAGCAGATACCCGCAGCGGAGAGTGCTCCCTCTGCCCGGCACAGCGCTTCACGTTCTCTGGCATCCGGCACGACATACGCATGTCGCTCCAGGCCGCGTATTTGTTTTGATAATTCAAAAAAGCTGTCACGCAGATAGTTGCTTTCGCTGACTGACATGTAACCCTTCGCCTTTCTGAGCTGGACGTACGCTGCAAGATCGATGCTGGCGTTTGCAAGTTTTCTCAGCAGGCTTCGTTTCTGTCTGTCAACGGTCATGCTAGATCCTCCCTTGTCGGCCTAATCACAAATTAAGCATAAGCTCATTTTTTGTGCAAAATTATGAGCTGGGTCAATATTTATCCAGCCTTTAACAATTTTTACAGTGCGACAACCTTCACAAAATCTAACCAATTGAGTTAGCAGTAGAGAGTCGCCGCAAACCCGTGTAAAATCGCCCGGTTTTTTCTTCTGTTTACTTTGTGAGCGTATGAGCATACAACAACCGCGTATTGGCTTTGTCTCCCTGGGCTGCCCGAAAAACCTGGTGGATTCCGAACGCATTCTTACCGAACTGCGCACCGAGGGTTATGATGTGGTGCCGCGTTACGACGATGCCGATATGGTGATCGTTAACACCTGCGGCTTTATCGATAGCGCCGTGCAGGAGTCGCTGGAGGCGATTGGCGAAGCCCTGAATGAGAACGGCAAGGTGATCGTCACCGGCTGTCTGGGGGCAAAAGTGGATCAGATCCGCGAAGTGCACCCGAAGGTGCTGGAGATCACCGGTCCGCACAGCTATGAGCAGGTTCTGGAGCACGTGCATCACTATGTGCCAAAACCAAAGCACAACCCGTTCCTGAGCCTGGTGCCGGAACAGGGCGTCAAGCTGACCCCGCGCCACTACGCCTACCTGAAAATTTCCGAAGGCTGCAACCACCGCTGCACCTTCTGCATTATTCCGTCCATGCGTGGCGATCTCGACAGCCGTCCGATTGGCGACGTGCTGGCCGAGGCCAAGCGTCTGGTTGACGCGGGCGTGAAAGAGCTGCTGGTTATCTCGCAGGACACCTCCGCCTACGGCGTTGACGTTAAGCACCGCACCGGCTTCTACAACGGCTCGCCGGTGAAAACCAGCATGGTCAGCCTGTGCGAAGAGCTGTCTAAGCTCGGCGTGTGGGTGCGTCTGCACTACGTCTACCCTTACCCGCACGTTGACGACGTCATCCCGCTGATGGCCGAAGGCAAGATCCTGCCGTATCTGGATATCCCGATGCAGCACGCCAGTCCGCGCATCCTCAAGCTGATGAAGCGCCCAGGCTCGGTGGATCGTCAGCTGGCCCGCATCAAGCAGTGGCGTGAAGTCTGCCCTGAGCTGACCCTGCGCTCGACCTTTATCGTCGGCTTCCCTGGTGAAACCGAGGAAGATTTCCAGATGCTGCTCGACTTCCTCGTTGAAGCGCGTCTGGACCGCGTGGGCTGCTTCAAATACAGTCCGGTGGAAGGTGCGACCGCTAACGAATTACCGGATCAGGTGCCGGAAGAGATAAAAGAAGAGCGCTGGAACCGCTTCATGCAGCTGCAGCAGCAGATCTCTGCCGAGCGTCTGCAGGAGAAGGTGGGCCGTGAGATCCTGGTGATTATCGATGAAGTCGATGAAGAAGGCGCGATTGGCCGCAGCATGGCCGATGCCCCGGAGATCGACGGCGCGGTCTACCTCAACGGCGAAACCAACGTGAAGCCGGGCGACGTTGTCCGCGTGAAGGTTGAAAACGCCGACGAATACGACCTGTGGGGTACCCGGGTTTAATCGACCCTGTGCATAACGCCTGATGGCGCTGCGCTTATCAGGCCTACAAAACTCCAGGCCCGGCAAGCTTGCGCCGCCGGGCGTTCGTTCTATTAATACTCGAACTGCCGGTAGTAGCGGCGAATATCGAGACTGTGGCCGGTGTAGTGCTCAAAATGGGCCGCCAGTCGATCCACCAGCAGCGTCGATGCTACGCAAGGGGCAAGGATCCCGCGAAACGCATCATCAATCCCATCAAGGGCATAGTCCCGCGGATCAATCACCACCAGATGGTCCGTGATCTTCGCTGCAAAACGCTCAACCCGCTCATCCAGCGCCCGACATTTCCCCTCCCCCTTCACCAGAAACAGCGGGACCTCTTTCTCCAGCAGCTCCAGCGTGCCGTGGAAAAACTCGGCTGAGGTGACGGATTTGGTGCGTTTCCACTGCATCTCCTCGAGAATACACATTGAGAAGAGATAGACTTCGCCCCACATCTCCGCGCCGCCAATCCACATCATATAGTCGCTGGTGTGGTATTTACGCGCGATGTCATCTGCCTGTGGATCAAACTTTATTTTCGCCTGTAACAGGTTCTCCGGTAATAACTCCAGCTGGCTGGCAAAACGGTCATAGTCTGCAAATTCACCGTTACGGTTAACCAGACGGAAAAAGAACCAGTAGAGCAGCATATACTCATATTCCACGCCGTTTTTGTGGCGCATCGGAATATGCCAGCCTGCCGCGCTGGCCAGCGGCGAGTCGCTGTTTTTGGTAATGGCGACAACGCGGATCCCCTGCGCCTTACACCATTCGGCAAGCTCTACGGACTCTTTGGTATCACCGGATTTAGAGAGCGTGACCACCACCGATTGCTTAGTTAATTTCTTATGGCCGGTATGAATTAACTCCGCGGCCTGCTCAAGGTAAACCGGCAGCGTGGTCATCTCTTTGGCAAAGGCATTAATAGCCATCATTGGTGCCAGAGAGCCCCCGACCGACGCAAAAAATAGGGCATCATATTCCTGCTGAAATATCTCATCAGCGGCCTGCTCAGCCTGTTTACGCGCAGCAACGATCTCACGAGCACTCGTCAGGTACTCGTCCTGATTAAAACCCAACATATTTTCTCTCCTGATTAATTAGATCTTACTTTTTAATACGCGGTCAAAGTCATCAAAAATACGCACCGAAAGATCGATCCCTTTGGCACACGCCGTACGCCAGGCCAGCACCTGCATCGGCACAATCAGCAGCAGCGAGGCGAGGTCGTGCTCAAGCGGGAAGTTAAGGGCCAGCGTCTGGGGATCCTGTGCCTCGCTCAGGGTTACCAGGAAGGACTGGTTTACCGCCGGCGTCATGTAGTCCCGCAGCGCCCGCAGGCGTCTGTCTGGCGCATCCTCAATAAAAAACATCACGTGCTGGGCATTGGCTTCCAGATAGGGGCCGTGCATGTAGGCCTCCAGCTCAAAGCCGCTGGACGGCACGCGAACCGTTTCGGTGAACTTGGTCTCAAACTCTTTTGCCACGCCGGTCAACGCCCCGTAGCCGATAGCCACAAAACGCGTCCCGTTTTGCAAGGTGGCCTGATGGCGATCGAAAAACGCCTCCGTCTGGGCTATCGCCTGAGGAATGGCGGCGGCGAGCTGGCTTAGCTGATGCAGCGTAGCCTGCGCCTCTTCGTCCGCAATCTGCTTTTGCGCCCGGGCGAGGGTAAGCGCAATCAGCAGCAGGTTCAGCACCGTGGCGCTGAAACCCCGGGTGACGAAGCCCACCTGCTCGATGCCGGTATTGATATCCAGCACGTAATCGCTGCCCTTGCCGATGGGGCTTTGCGGATCTGAAGTCAGGGCAAATACCGGTAGCCCCGCCGCCTGAACCTTCTCCATTGCCGCCAGCGTCGAGGCACTCTTGCCGCTCTGGGATACAGCAATCACCAGATCGGTGTGCGGATCGACGGTTTCATAGTGGACAAAGTTATACGGCTCTTTGATCTCCACCCGCAGACCGTAGCGCCGCTCGAAAAGATCCCGCGCGCAGAGGGCGGCGTTAAACGAGGAGCCGGTCGCCAGCAGCAGCAGGCGCTGCACCGGGCGCTCGCGGGCAAAGGCCTCAATCGCCGCCAGGCTATGCCGATGCTCGCGGAGGATCGTCTCCAGCGCCGCGGGCTCCTCTTCGATATAGGTCATCATGGTTGGTAACATAATGGTAGGTAACATAGGTTTCTCCAGTTAAAACAGGCCAATCCACGAGCCGAAAATGCCCACCAGCGCCATCCCACCGATAATAGTGAGCGGTTTTACCCTGCGGCCCAGCAGCCAGTAGACGATGCCAAAGCTGATGAGCGGCAGCAGGCAGGGCATGACGTTGTTGATAATGTCCTGTACCTCGGTCTTCGCCTCTCCCGTGCCAAAGCTGATGGGGATAGTGATGTTGATCATCGAGGCGGTCATCGCCCCCACCACCATCAGCCCCATTATCGATGCGCCGTAGGTCAGGCTCTCCATCATGCCGCTCTGCTGAACGCGCTGAAGCACCCCGGTACCGAGCACGTAGCCCCAGCGGGTAAAGAACCAGCGCACCAGAATGTGCGGGACGTTAAACACCAGCAGAAAGAGGATCGGCCCGAGAATACTGCCCTGCAGCGCCAGGCTGGTGCCGATCCCCGTCGCGATCAGGCGTAGCGTGCCCCAGAAAAAGGAGTCGCCTAATCCCGCCAGCGGTCCCATTAGTGACGCCTTTACGTTATCAATCGCCCCGGCATCGATGGTTTTCTGCTGGCTGTTCTTCTCCTCCATCGCGGTGGTAATGCCCAGCAGCAGGGTGACGATGTGCGGCGTGGTGTTAAAGAACACCAGGTGACGCTTCAGGGCAATCCTGAGATCCTCTTTCTGCGGATAGAGCTTTTTCAGCACCGGAATGAGGGTGTAGACAAAGGCCAGGTTCATCTGCCGCTCGTAGTTCCAGGAGAACTCCATCTGGAAGGAGCGCCAAAAGACGCGGCGCAGATCCCGGGCGGTGATGACCTTCTCATCCTGCAGGTCAGGCAGGGTCTCTTCAGAAATCATCTTCGTCGTCATGGCTGACTCCTTGCTCTGTGGTGGCGCGAGGCGTGGTAAAGGCGGTGACGTTGACCATAATCACGGCCACGATAGCGCCGAGGATCGCAATGCCGGTGACCGGAATTTTCAGATAGGCCATCAGGACAAAGCCGAGGAAAAAGTAAGGCGCGACCTTTTTGTTGATCAGCAGCCGGGCCAGCATGGCAAAGCCCAGCGCCGGAATAATGCCCGTTGCCACGCTCAGGCCGTGCTTAATAAACTCCGGAATGGCGTCCAGCAGGGACTTGACCGCGCTGCTGCCCACCAGGAAGGAGACGGTCACCACCGTGGCCAGCATCAGCGACAGGCCAAACCCGGCGATCAGGTGCATCCGCTCTATGCCACGGGTATCAGCCTCGTCGGCATAGGCATCGGCCTTCTGGTTGAGCATTGGGATAAACATCCCGAGATAGACGTTTTTTAACACCAGCGTCAGGGTGGCGATGGGCAGTCCCAGCAGCAGCGCCGTTTCAGTCCCCGCGCCGGAGGTGATGGCGAACGCCACGCCCAGCACGCCACCGGTCACGACGTCCGGCGGAATGGATGCGCCCACGGAGAAGGAGCCGATAAAAGCCAGCTCCAGCGTCGCGCCCATGATAATGCCTGTCTGGACATCACCCAGCACCAGACCGGTTAATAAGCCGGTGACAATGGGCCGGGATATTAACGAGGTGCCCAGGGCATATTCCGACTGGGCGATAAACGCCACCAGTCCGAGTAAAAGTGCCTCTACCATAGTCAATCCTCAGGAATTACAAACATTCCGTTATGAGCTGCTTGCGATCGTTGGGAACCTGGCGGATCTCAATTTCAACCCCCTGTTCCACCAGTTCATTGAGCCTGGTAATTTCGTCAGGCAGCAGATTCACCGCCTTCGAGATATTTCTGCTGCCCTCTTTGGCCTTTATTCCGCCGAGATTGATACTTTTAATTTCCGGTATCTCGCGGGCCAGGCGCCAGGCATCCTCTACCGACTCCACGACGATAAACAGCGTATATTTGTCGGTAACGCCGCTTTTAATGGCTTCTATCGAGTCAGCGATATTCTTAATTACCAGCTTCACCGACGGCGGCTTAGCCAGCTTGATGGTGGTTTTACGCAGCTCGTCATTAGGGACGCTGTCGTTAGCAATCAGAATGCAGTCTGCACCCACGTATTGCGTCCATGAGAACGCCACCTGGCCGTGCAATAAACGATGGTCTACCCGCACTAACGTAATCATCCTGTTTCCTCCCTCTTAGAAATCTTTATCCGCCTGCATTGCGCTGGAGATGGTGTAGTTACAGTATTGAATGCTCTCCCGGGAGCTTATTAACGCCTCCTCGATAAGCTTCCCGGTATCAGGCTCGTCGCTGGAAATAAGCAGATCGATCACCAGCGGCAGATTGAGGCCCGCCACCAGATGGAAACGGGGCCGCTGCAGAAAACGAACAAATTCGTTATTTACGCTGCCAGCGAAGATATCGGTGATGACCACCACTTCGTCTTCATCAGGGATCTGCTGCATTAACTCCGTGACCTGCTCGGTTAAATCCCGCTGCTCCTCAACGTAGGCGCAGAGCGTCGAAATATCCGCCTGTTTACCGAGGATCAGCTCAACAGAGTCGAGCACGCCCCGGGCAAGGGTGCCATGGCTGGCAAATATGTAGTGTCGTTTCATCCTGTCCTCGAAAATGCGTTCCACTACCGGAGGTATTGCAACCGGCGTGCCACGAAAAAGTGGCGTACGATAAAATGCGCCACGACAGGAGAGTGTGAGGGTTAAAACTCTTGATCTTGCTGAATAAATTCCGTTTCCAGCGTGAGAATATTATGGATGTAACAAAGTTCTACTGCGGGGATTTTGACACTATAACTGCTCTCAATGACACTAAAGGCCTGCTTAATATCGGCCAGCTCGCTTTCCGGACACTGCCGTCCCGAATAGCTGGCAGGAGAGGCATTACGGATCAGCCGCTCTATCAGGCAGCTAATGTGTACGTAGAGCGCCACCTTGCGGTCGTTGGGGATCTGGCAGCCAGCCAGATGCTCATAGCGCAGGACAAACTGCTCCACCTGGTTGAGCACCTTGCTGGTGTCGAGAATAGTGACCGACTCAATCACCCGTCGCAGGGAGAAGTTCTTCAGCAGCAGGTTGTTGATCTCGTCGATCTGCTCAGGCGTAGCAATATCGCCAAAGATACGCATCAGCTGGCCGTGGCCGTCCCCGGCGATCAGCGAATCCAGCGAGATCCACGGCACGGCGGGCAGGTGCGGATCAAAGGTGCCGACCACGGCCAGCATCTCGTAGCGATTAAACGCCAGCGCGCTCTCCTGCCCGTTGCTGAGCGTGTCGTAGTCGCAGGCGATGACATCAATGCCCAACGTCTCCGGGATACTGGCCTTCAGCAGCGCGCAGAGATTGGTTGCCGCGCCAAGGCCGGTGACGCAGGTGGTGAGGATCACCCGGGGGCGATTGGCCTGCGGCCAGAAGATCTGATGCTCAACCGGCAGATCGCCGCTGACCTCGCGAGCAATATCCTCAATCATATCGCCGCGTAAAATCCGCTCGCCTACGTAGAGCGCCATGCTGGTAGAGACGTTATTGACGATCGCCACCGGCGTTGCGACCCGGCGCTGGAAATGGTGATGGATAGCGTTGAGCGATCCCATATCGACGAGGATGATGACGCCCGAGGCCAGGGTATTGCTCTCGATGTAGTCCATCACCTGACGGGCAATGGCCTCCGGGGTGACATCCAGCGGCATATCAAAAGATTCAAACAGGTGATTTTTTAACAGCCGATTGGCGACGTTAGCAATGCTGCTGGCAGTGGCGTAGCCGTGGGCGAGGATCACGGCGCGGGTAACGTGCGGCTGGCTGACGGCTCCGGACTGATGCAGCCATAGCACCAGCAGCAGCGCATCGATCCGCTGCGGTTCGATATCCAGCTTCTGCGCCAGCGCAGTAATGATCGCCTGGCAAAAGCGGTAGAGCAGCGGGTACTTCTGGGCGAGAAAATCGTCGAGGCTGCGGATCCGCTCCTGGCTCAGGCGAGAGGGCGTGCTCCGCGAGCGGTGCACCAGATAGTGGCTCAGGGCGTAGATGCAGTTGCCGTTAAACTGAATGTTGAACTGCTTCTCCAGGCGGTAGAACTCCTCGCGCACCTGCTGGGTGGTCAGGAGCAGCATCGGCGAGTCTGTGGCGTCGCGATTATCGAAAATAAGCCGGTCGAAAAGCCCCTCGATCGCCTCCCCCATGCGCTTGCGGGCCTCTTCCCAATCCGCGTGGCCGCTCATCCACTGCTCGTAGAGCGCCAGCACCTGGCACTGGGCGTCATAGATCACGCCCCGGGTAGGATCGCGGGAGCGCAGGAGCCACACCAGGCTGGTCTGCGGCTCGACGATCAGGTTCTCCTCTGCCGCCAGCGGTTCGCCAGAGGCGGGAATGGCCGCGGCAATCTTCTCCGGCAGATGCTGAATGCCCACGACCAGCTCCTCGCCGCCCCGCTGCTTGGCCCACGATGCCGCCACCGTGTACTTCACGGCGTTCTTCAGCTCGCCGACGTTGCCCCGATAGACAAAGTGGTTCAGGACCTGCATCAGCCGGGGGGTCAACGCCAGACGCACCGCCAGCTTTTTCGCCTCCTGCCAGAAAAAGAGCAGGATCAGCGCCTCCTTCTCCTGCCGGGAGCGGCTTTGCAGATCGGGCAGCGTCACCAGAATGGGGATACGGCGTAAAAAGGTGGTTAAAAAGGTGCTGTGCAGCTCCTCGGTGGTGGCGAAAACCAGCCGCGTTGAAACCTGGCGGCCTTGTGCGGTCTCCCCGACCCGGTAGATCTCTTTGCGGTCGAGCCAGGTAAAGAGCTTCTCCTGCCCCTCGGCGTTGAGCCGGTGCACCTCGTCGAGGAAGAGCATACCGCCGTTGGCCGCCTCAAAGGCCCCCTGGCGATCCGTCTGCGCTCCGGTAAACGCGCCTTTGGCATAGCCAAACAGGTTAGCCGCCAGCAGCTCCGGGTTGCTGGCATACTGGGCGCAGTTAAAGCTGATGAAAGGCGCATCGTCCGCCAGCAGCCCCTCGGAGATAGCAAACTCGTGCATCAGATTCGCCATATAGCTTTTGCCCGTGCCGCTGTCGCCGGTAATCAGCAGCGGCAGGCCACCGTCCGGATAAAAGAGTGCCGTTTTAAGCTGCTCAATAGGCTTTTTCAGGCTCTCATCGTGACCGATAAGCAGCGAAAAGTGATCGGGGCGTTCCGGCTCGGGTCCGCCGTCGCCGAGCAGCTGGGCAACACTCTCATACTCATTGGCGGCCAGGGGGAAAAACTGCTGGCTGAAGGTTTTTTTATGCAGAAAGTAGACCGGGCGGGTGTTGATCTTCACCAGCACACCCTGGGCAACAAGCTGGTTCAGATAGTGGCTGGCGGTGTTTCTCTTCAGCGAAAAGCGCTGCGCCAGATAGCTGGCGGTAAACACCTCGCTCAGCTTTTCCGGATCGAAAAAGTCAGTTTGATTTGCCAAAAACGTCAGTAATTCATCGCGCATTGCTTTCCCCTTAATGCCTCGTTCTGCGAGTATGATGCCCGCAAACCGAGACCGCCGGGGAAAGCAACGGCGTCGAATTTATGCTTTTGTGGGGATGCGCACAGAATGCCCGGTGGCGCTTCGCTTACGCGGGCCTACAAACTCGCACCGTACCCAGCGTAGGCCGGGCAAGCGTAGCGCCGCCCGGCATTAACCTCAGCCCTTTATCTTCGGATCCAGCGCGTCCCGCAGGCCGTCGCCCAGCAGGTTAAAGGCCAGCACGGTGAGGAAGATCGCCAGGCTCGGGAAGAGTGCCACGTGCGGGGCGATAACCATATCCGCTCGCGCCTCGTTGAGCATGGCCCCCCACTCCGGGGTCGGCGGCTGCGCGCCTAAACCAAGAAACGAGAGGCTGGCAGCGGAGATAATCGAGGTGCCGATGCGCATGGTGAAGTAGACCACGATAGATGAGATGGTTCCCGGCAGAATGTGGCGGAACAGGATAGTGGCATCGCTTGCGCCAATGCTGCGCGCCGACTCGATAAAGGTCTGCTGCTTGAGCACCAGCGTGTTGCCGCGCACCAGCCGGGCAAAGGCCGGCACTGAGAAGACCGCTACGGCGATAATCACGTTAGACATGCCGCTGCCCATCACCGCCACCACCGCAATCGCCAGCAGAATGCCGGGAAAGGCAAACAGCACGTCGCAGATGCGCATGATAATGCGATCCCACCAGCCCTCGTAGTACCCCGCCAGCAGGCCGAGCACCGTGCCGATCGCAGCCCCAATCAGCACCGCCAGCACCCCGGCGGCCAGCGAGATCTGCGCCCCGACCAGCACGCGGCTAAAGATATCCCGCCCGAGCGAGTCAACGCCGAACCAGTGCACCATCGACGGCCCGTCGTTGAGCCGGTCGTAGTCGAAGTAGTTCTCGGCATCGAAGGGCACGATCCACGGCGCGAGCGCAGCGACGATAATCAGCAGCAGCACGAACAGCCCTGCGGCCATCGCCATCGGCTGACGGCGAAACCGCCGCCAGAACTCATGCCACGGGGTGCGGATACGCGCCGGCTTGATCCCCGGCAGGGTATTTAATAGTGCCTGGCGACGCCAGTTTAAAAGTCGCATCCTTACTTGTACCTGATAGCCGGGTTAATGGCGGCATAGAGCATATCCACCACTAAGTTGATAAGAATAAACTCCAGCGAGAAGAGCAGCACTTCGGCCTGGATCACCGGATAGTCGCGCATCTCCACCGAGTCCACCAGCAGACGGCCAAGGCCGGGCCAGTTAAAGACCTTTTCGACCACAATCGAGCCGCCGAGCAGGAAGCCAAACTGCAGGCCCATCATGGTCACCACCGGGATCATGGCGTTGCGCAGGCCATGCTTGAGGATCACCCACTTCTCGCTCACCCCTTTGGCACGCGCGGTGCGCATGTAGTCCTCGTTGAGCACGTCAACAAAGGAGGCGCGGGTAAAGCGCGCCATCACCGCCGCCACCGCCGCGCCGAGGGTTACCGACGGTAGAACGTAGTGTCGCCAGCTATCCGCCCCCACCGTGGGCAGCCAGCCCAGCTCAACGGAGAAGACCTGCATCAGCAGCATGCCGAGGGCAAAGGCCGGAAACGAAATACCGGTCACCGCCAGCGCCATGCCGATGCGATCCGGCCAGCGGTTGCGCCAGACCGCGGCGACAATGCCCGCGGCGAGGCCGAACAGCATTGCCCAGACCATGCTGGCAATGGTGAGCCAGAAGGTGGGCATGAAACGGCTGGCGATCTCCTCTGCCACCGGACGTCGGGAGACCATCGACATGCCAAAGTCGCCCTGCAACACGTTGCTGATGTAGTGCCAGAACTGCTGCCACAGCGGCTGGTCAAGGCCCAGCTGCTGGCGCACCAGCGCCACCACCTGCGCATCGGCCTCGGGTCCGGCAATCAGCCGCGCTGGATCCCCCGGCAGCATATGCACGAACAGAAACACCAGCACGGCCACAATCAGCAGCGTGGGGATCAGGCCGAGCAGGCGTTTAAAAAAATAGTTAAGCATCTTCTACCCTGTTGCTGGCCCCCGCCGCGCTGGACGGAGGCCATGCACGACTATTTTAAGTCTGCGTCGTCAAAGCTAAAGCCGGTATCCGGCATGATATAAAAACCGCTTAGATCTTTATTGTGTGCGGAAACCAGTTTCTCTACCACCAGCGGCACCCACGGCGACTCTTTCCAGATGGTATCCTGCGCCGCCTTATAGTGCTGCGCCTTCTCCTCGTTGCTGGTGGTCTTCAGCGCGGCGGCGAGATCCTTATCAACCTGCGGATTGCTGTAGAACGCGGTGTTGAACAGGGTTGGCGGCCAGTTCTGCGAGGCGAACAGCGGCGACAGCGCCCAGTCCGCTTCGCCGGTCGACGCCGACCAGCCGGTGTAGAACATCCTCACGCCGCTCTCTTTCTGCCCCTTGCCCTCAACTTCGGCGGCACGCTGCCCGGCATCCATCGCCGTGACCTGCGCTTTGATGCCAACCTGGGCCAGCTGCTGCTGGGTAAACTGCAGCACCTTCTGGGCGGTACTGTGGTTATGGGAAGACCACAGCGTGGTGGTGAACCCGTTCGGGTAGCCCGCCTCTTTCAGCAGCGCCCGCGCCTTGGCCGGATCGTAGGGCCACGGCTGGTAGCTCTGGGCGTAGGCAATAGACGGCGGCACGATGCCGGTGGCCGGAGTGGCGTAGCCAGCAAAGGCGACCTTCACCAGCGCCTGGCGGTTGATGGCGTAGTTGATCGCCTCGCGCACCTTCGGATTATCAAACGGCTTCTGCGTTACGTTGAGGCTGATGTAGCGCTGCATGATTGACGGGCTGGCGACCAGCTCCAGCCTGGGGTTCTTCTTCAGTACGGCGGCCTGCTCGTAGGGGATCGGGAAGGCAAACTGCGCCTCGCCGGTCTGAAGCATCGCCGCGCGGGTGTTGTTGTCCACCACCGGACGCCAGGTGATGGTATCCAGCTTCGGCAGACCCTCCTGCCAGTAGCCAGCAAACTTCTTCACCTTCACAAAGTCAGTCTGGTTCCAGGTCTCCAGCGCGTACGGGCCGGTGCCCACCGGGTGGAAGCCAATCTCTTTGCCATACTTTTTCAGCGCGGCGGGAGAGATCATCGCCGTGGCCGGATGGGCGAGAATATTAATAAACGCCGAGAAGGGCTGCGTGAGGGTGATCTTCACCGTCGTGGGATCCACCGCCTCGGTTTTAGCGATATTTTTGTAGAGGTTATAGCGCTTCAGCCCGCTCTCTTTATTGCTGGCGCGGTCGAGGTTGGCCTTTACCGCCTCGGCGTTAAAGTCGGTGCCGTCCTGGAACTTGACGCCGCTGCGCAGCTTAATGGTATAAACCAGCCCGTCGTCAGAGACGGTGTAGCTCTCGGCAAGGACGTTTTGCAGCTTCATGTCTTTATCAAGACCAAACAGCCCCTGATAGAACGACTTCGCTACCGCCTGGGAGAGCGTGTCGTTTGCGTCATAGGGATCGAGCGTGGTGAAGTTCGACCCGACGGCCACCACCACGTCTTTGGCAGCGAAGGCGGGTGCCACGGCGAGCGCGGCGGCAACGCCTAGCGCCAGTCGCCATTTACGCGCAACAAATTGTGTCATCTTATTCTCCTGAAGTTCCCTGCCTGTTAACGATTAAAAACGAGATTGCGTGCTGCCGGGCGTCGAGCGGGCAACATAGTGGCCAGGCCCGACGCAGTGCAGCTCCACGCGGTGTGGATCCTCACCCGGCTTATAGATATTGCTGGGCATATCGTCAGAGAGCAGCACGCGCTGCGCCCGAGGATGCCCCGGCTCGGCCACCGGCACGGCGGCCATCAGCTTGCGCGTATAGGGGTGCTGCGGGTTCTCAAACACCGCCCGCCGGGGACCGATCTCCACGATCTGTCCAAGGTACATCACCGCTACCCGATGGCTGATACGCTCCACCACCGCCATATCGTGGGAGATAAACAGAAAGGCGATGCCCATCTCCCGCTGCAAATCGAGTAGCAGATTAATAATCTGCGCCTGGATAGAGACGTCCAGGGCGGAAACCGCCTCGTCGGCGACCACCACTTTGGGATCGAGAGCCAGCGCGCGGGCGATGCTGATGCGCTGCCGCTGGCCGCCGGAAAACTCATGGGGATAGCGCCAGGCGTGCTCGGGCTTGAGCCCTACCCGCTCCAGCAGCCAGGCCACCCGGCGCTGGGCATCCTCCACCCCCATTAGCCGATGCACGCGCAGCGGCTCCATAATCGAGTAACCCACCGTCTGGCGCGGATCGAGAGAGGCGTAGGGATCCTGGAAGATAAACTGGATATCCCGACGCAGCGGCTGCAGCTTGCTGTCTGGCAGGGTATCGATCCGCTTGCCCTCAAACAGGATAGACCCGCCCTGGGATTCCACCAGCCGCAGCAGCGCCCGGCCGGTAGTGGATTTTCCGCTGCCGGACTCCCCTACCAGCGCCAGCGTCTCGCCAGGCCAAAGGTCGAAGCTAACATGCTCTACGGCGCGTACCTCGCGGGTGACGCGGTTGAGAATACCGCTGCGCAGACCGAAGCGGGTCACCAGGTCGCGCACCTGGAGGATCGGATCGCCGTCAACCACCGTATCCTGCTCGATCTCAGCTTCGTGCTGGTCCGGACGCTCCTTGCTTACCAGCGGCAGGCGGCGAGGCAGATCGCTACCGTTCATCGCCCCCAGTTTAGGCACGGCCGCCAACAGCGCTTTGGTGTAGGCATGCTGCGGGCTGTGGAACACGGTCTCCACCGGGCCGGTCTCGACCGCCTCGCCCTGGTACATCACCAGCACCCGGTCAGCGATATCCGCCACCACGCCCATATCGTGGGTGATAAAGATCACCCCCATTGCCATCTCTTTTTGCAGCACGTTAATGAGCTGTAGAATCTGCGCCTGAATTGTCACGTCCAGCGCAGTGGTCGGCTCGTCGGCGATCAGCACCGCAGGACGGCAGGAGAGCGCCATGGCGATCATCACCCGCTGGCGCATGCCGCCGGAGAGCTGGTGCGGGTAGCGGGCGAGGATCGCGTCGGCTTCAGGAATGCGCACCTGCTCCAGCATCCGTTTCGCCTCGGTCAGCGCCGCTTCGCGCCCCAGCTTCTGATGCAGGCGGATCGATTCGGCGATCTGCTCCCCCACGGTAAACACCGGGTTGAGAGAGGTCATCGGCTCCTGGAAAATCATCGCGATATCGGCCCCGCGCACGCCGCGCATCTGCGCCTGGCTTAAGGCGTTGAGATCCACTATCTGGCGATTGCGCCGCTGGAGCCGCATCCCATCGCACTGCACGTTGGCCCCGCTCTGCTGCTCCAGCAGACGCAGCAGCGCCAGGGCGGTGACCGATTTGCCCGAGCCGGACTCCCCGACGATGGCCAGCGTCTCGCCGCGTTGCAGGCTGAACGACAGATCGCGCACCGCCTGCGTCACCTGGCCTTCGTTTTCGAAACGAATGTTCAGGTTGCTGACCTCCAGCACGGGGCTATTTTCAGTTTGCTGAATTTGCGGCTTAGTCATTATCTTTTGCTCGGCTGGCAGCTTTTTCTATAAATATCATTATCGTCGCCGCAGTTTCATACGAATTTTGACTATAGAAAGTCGAAACGATGATGTAAAGAGCGCGCGCGGCAATGGCACATAATGGGTACATACAGTCTGGCCCGGTTTTCTGCCATAATGGCGCATTGATTTCCCAGATTGCCCTCCCAGGAGTGAACTCATGGACCATACCGCCGGGCTGATCCCGCTTGACGCGGCGCTCGCTCAGATGCTGTCGCACATTACCCCCCTCACCGACTACGAAACGCTGCCCCTGCACGCCTGCTTTGGTCGGGTGACGGCGCGAGAGATTGTCTCCCCGCTTAACGTACCGGGCTTCGATAATGCCGCGATGGATGGCTACGCCGTGCGCCTTGATGCGCTACGGGCAGGCGTGCCGCAGCCGGTGGCGGGCAAAGCCTTTGCCGGGCAGCCGTTCCACGGCGAGTGGCCTGCGGGGAGCTGCATCCGCATTATGACCGGTGCGCCCATTCCGCCGGGCTGCGATGCGGTGGTGATGCAGGAGGAGACCGAACAGAGCGACGCCGGGGTGCTGTTTACCGGTGACGTGCGTCCTGGACAGCACATTCGCCGCGCCGGGGAGGATATTACCCAGGGTGCCGTGGTCTATGCGCCGGGCACCACTCTGACGGTGGCGGAGCTGCCGGTGCTGGCCTCCCTCGGCATTCCCGAGGTTGAGGTCGTGCGCAAAGTGCGGGTGGCCCTCTTCTCCACCGGCGATGAGCTTCAGCTGCCGGGTCAGCCGCTGGGCGATGGCCAGATCTACGACACTAATCGGCTGGCAGTGCACATCATGCTGGAGCAGCTCGGCTGCGAGGTGATCAACCTCGGCATCATTCCGGACGACCCCGCCCGGCTGCGCGAGGCGTTTATTGCCGCTGACCAGCAGGCCGACGTGGTGATCAGCTCCGGCGGCGTCTCGGTGGGCGAAGCGGACTACACCAAAACCCTGCTGGAAGAGCTGGGGGAGATCGCCTTCTGGAAGCTGGCGATTAAGCCAGGCAAGCCGTTTGCCTTCGGCAAGCTCCGCCGCGCCTGGTTCTGCGGCCTGCCGGGTAACCCGGTCTCGGCGGCGCTCACCTTCTACCAGCTGGTTCAGCCGCTGCTGGCCCGCCTGAGCGGCAAGCCTGGCAGCGCCCTGCCGCCGCGCCTGCGGGTCCGCGCCGCTACCCGGCTGAAGAAAACGCCGGGGCGTCTCGACTTCCAGCGCGGTATCGTTGAGCGCGACGCCGAGGGGAATTTGCAGGTGAGCACGACCGGTCACCAGGGTTCGCACATCTTCAGCTCCTTTAGCCAGGGCAACTGCTTTATCGTGCTGGAGCGCGAGCGCGGCAGCGTCGAGCCAGGGGAGTGGGTAGAGATCGAGCCGTTTAACCATCTGTTTGGGGGGCTGTGATGGCCGTCGAGCTGAGCGATAGCGAGATGCTGCGCTACAACCGGCAGATTGTCCTGCGCGGCTTCGATTTTGACGGGCAGGAGGCGCTGAAAGCCTCCCGCGTGCTGGTGGTGGGCCTGGGCGGACTCGGCTGCGCCGCTGCCCAGTACCTGACGGCGGCGGGCATCGGTCACCTGACGCTGCTGGACTTCGACACCGTGTCGCTGTCGAATTTGCAGCGCCAGACCCTGCATAGCGACGCAACCATTGGCCAGCCGAAGGTCGTCTCGGCGCGGGCGTCGCTGGCGCGGATCAATCCGCTAGTGAGCTTCACCACGCTCAATGCGCAATTAGAAGGCGAGGCGCTGCACGCCCAGATTGCCGCCCACGATCTGGTTCTGGACTGCACCGATAACGTCGAGATCCGCAACCAGCTTAACGCTGGCTGCTTCAAGACCAGGGTGCCGCTGGTGTCCGGGGCCGCGATCCGCATGGAGGGGCAGATTAGCGTCTTTACCTGGCAGGAGGGAGAGCCGTGCTACCGCTGCCTGAGCCGCCTGTTTGGCGATACGGCGCTGACCTGCGTTGAGGCGGGGGTGATGGCGCCGCTGGTCGGGGTGATTGGCGCACTGCAGGCGATGGAGGCGATCAAGGTGCTGACGAGGTTTGGCCAGAGCGCCGCCGGGAAAATTGTCCTGTACGACGCCATGACCTGTCAGTTCCGCGAGATGAAGTTAATGCGCAACCCGCAGTGCGAGGTGTGCGGCGGATAACGGTTAAATACCTGTCCGGCCAAACGCCGTCTGCCACTCCTGCTCAAACTTAACGATGGCCGCCTCTACCGCAGGGGCGGCGATAAACTGCTCCGCCACGTCCAGCGGCAGGGTAATCGCCTCACAGCCAGCCAGCAGGCAATCCAGCGCCTGACGCGGGGTCTTGAAGCTCGCCGCCAGCACCTTTGAGCCCGGCGCGTGCAGGGTCAGCAGACGCTGTAGATCCGTCACCGTTTGAATACCGTCTCCGCCCTGAGCATCCACGCGGTTAACGTAGGGTGCCACATACTCGGCTCCGGCCAGCGCGCTCAGCAGGCCCTGTCCCGCGCCGTACACCGCCGTCCCCAGCGTCGGGATCCCCTCGGCTTTCAGCAGCTTGATCGCCGCCAGCCCTTCCGCGCTTACCGGCACCTTCACCACGATATCGGCGATGATAGCGCGCAGTTTATGCGCCTCGGCCACCATCTCTTCGGCGTTGTTCGCTAATACCTGGGCAAAGAGCCGCCCTTTTCCACCCAGGGCATCATGCAGGGCCGGCAGCAGCTCCACCAGCGGCAGGTTGCCTTTCGCCACGATGCTCGGGTTGGTAGTGACCCCGGCCAGCGGGAAGCTGCGGGCCAGCCGTTTTACTGCCGCCACATCGGCGGTGTCCAGGTACAGTTCCATATGAACTCCTCAAAGTGAGAGATTAAGCATGGTTTAGAACTTAACTAATTCAACCTGCCAATATGTTGACCTGCGTCAAAATAACTTTCATTCGAAAGTAATTTAATCTGCATATGAAACATGAGGGCAGATTATGATTTTCAATATTCAGCGCTACTCTACCCACGACGGCCCCGGCATTCGCACCGTCGTGTTCCTGAAAGGCTGCTCGCTGGCCTGTCGCTGGTGCCAAAACCCGGAGAGCCGCGCCCAGACGCGGGAAATACTTTTTGATGCCCGCCTCTGTCTCGCCGGATGCGATCTCTGCCAGCAGGTCGCACCGGGCATAATTGACCGGGCGCTCAATGGCCTGCTGATCCATCGGGAAAAGCTCAGTGAGGCGCATCTTGCTGCGCTGGAAACCTGCTGCCCCACCCAGGCCCTGACCGTCTGCGGCGAAAACCAACCGGTAGAGGAGATTATGGCCATCGTGCTGCGGGATAAACCCTTTTACCAGCGCAGCGGGGGCGGGATCACGCTTTCCGGTGGCGAACCCTTTATGCAGCCGGCGCTCAGTGCCGCGCTGCTGAAGTCCAGCGTTGAGCACGGCATTCACACGGCGGTTGAAACCTGCCTGCACGTGCCCTGGCGCTACATCGAACCTTCCCTGCCCTATACCGATCTCTTTCTTGCCGATCTCAAGCACGTCGACAGCAGGGTGTTTAAGACCTGGACCGACGGCTCGGCCAGGCGCGTGCTGGAGAACCTAAAACGGCTGGCGGCGCGGGGTAAACAGCTGATTATCCGTGTGCCGCTGATCCCCGGCTTTAACGCTGATGAGGCCTCCATCGCAGCGATTACCCGCTTTGCCGCCCACGAGCTTAACGTCGAGGAGATCCACTTTCTGCCCTATCACACGCTGGGCATCAACAAATATCACCTGCTGAATCAGCCCTATACCGCGCCCGAAAAGCCGCTCGACGCGCCGGGCCTGCTGGCCTTCGCCGAAGCGTCCGCCCGCGAGTATGGCCTGACCGCAACCCTACGAGGATAATGCCATGACCGAATTACGTCTTGATACGCTGACCCGCCGCATTCAGGCGCATAAAGATGCGCTGGTGCACATTGTTAAGCCCCCGGT
This sequence comes from Pseudescherichia sp. L3, assembly GCF_024656065.1. Classification (NCBI taxonomy): domain Bacteria; kingdom Pseudomonadati; phylum Pseudomonadota; class Gammaproteobacteria; order Enterobacterales; family Enterobacteriaceae; genus Pseudescherichia; species Pseudescherichia sp. L3. Next base: position 542,251 of record NZ_JANKYC010000001.1, on the reverse strand, counting down.
CTGTACCGAGCGCGCCCGGCACTATACCGAGGCCTACCGGCAGCATCTCGATAAGCCCATTGCGGTGCGCCGAGCGCTGGCCCTCGCCCACCATCTTGCCGAGCGCACAATCTGGATTAAGCATGATGAGCTGATTATCGGCAACCAGGCAAGCGAGCTCCGCGCCGCGCCTATCTTCCCGGAATACACCGTCTCGTGGATCGAAAAGGAGATTGACGACCTGGCCGATCGCCCTGGCGCGGGCTTTGCGGTGAGCGAAGAGAACAAGCGCGTGCTGCATGAGATCTGCCCGTGGTGGCGCGGCCAGACGGTACAGGATCGCTGCTACGGCATGTTTACCGACGAGCAGAAAGCCCTGCTAGCGACCGGCATCGTCAAGGCGGAGGGCAATATGACCTCCGGCGATGCGCACCTGGCGGTTAACTATCCGCTGCTGCTGGAGAAAGGGCTGGACGGTCTGCGCGCAAAGGTGGCCGAGCGTCGGTCGCGCATCAACCTCACCGTGCTGGAGGATCTGCACGGAGAGCAGTTCCTGAAGGCGATTGATATTGTTCTGCATGCGGTCAGCGACCATATCGCCCGCTTTGCCGCCCTCGCCCGTGAGATGGCCAACGCCGAGCCGCGCGTCAGCCGCCGGGATGAGCTGCTGCAAATAGCCGAGAACTGCGACATCATCGCCCATCGTCCACCGGAAACCTACTGGCAGGCGTTACAGCTCTGCTACTTCATCCAGCTGATTTTGCAGATCGAATCCAACGGCCATTCGGTCTCGTTTGGTCGCATGGATCAGTATCTCTATCCTTACTACCGCCGCGACGTCGAGCTGAATCAGACCCTCTCCCGGGAACAGGCCATCGAGCTGCTGCATGGCTGCTGGCTGAAGCTGCTGGAGGTGAACAAGATCCGCTCCGGATCGCATTCGAAGGCGTCAGCCGGGAGCCCGCTGTATCAGAACGTGACCATCGGCGGCCAGAGATGGGTAGACGGTAAAGCGCTGGATGCGGTCAACCCGCTCTCGTATGCCATTCTTGAATCCTGTGGACGCCTGCGCTCGACTCAGCCCAACCTGAGCGTGCGCTACCACGCCAGAATGAGCAACGATTTCCTCGATGCCTGCGTACAGGTGATTCGCTGCGGCTTCGGCATGCCCGCCTTTAATAACGATGAAATTGTTATTCCTGAGTTTATTAAGCTGGGGATTACGCCGGAGGATGCCTGGGACTACGCGGCGATTGGCTGTATCGAAACCGCCGTGGGCGGCAAGTGGGGCTACCGCTGCACCGGGATGAGCTTTATCAACTTCGCCCGGGTGATGCTCGCCGCGCTGGAGGGAGGACGCGACGCCACCAGCGGCAAGGTGTTCCTGCCTCAGGAGAAGGCGCTCTCGAAAGGTAACTTCGCCGACTTCAGCGAGGTCATGGCAGCCTGGGACGCGCAGATCCGCTACTACACCCGCAAATCCATTGAGATCGAATACGTGGTGGACACCATGCTGGAGGAGAACGTCCACGACATTCTCTGCTCGGCGCTGGTGGACGACTGCATTGAGCGGGCAAAGAGCATTAAACAGGGCGGCGCGAAGTACGACTGGGTATCGGGATTACAGGTAGGGATCGCCAACCTCGGCAACAGCCTGGCGGCAGTGAAAAAGCTGGTCTTTGACCAGGGCGCTATCGGCCAGCAGCAGCTCGCCGAGGCGCTGGCGGATGACTTCGATGGGCTGACCCACGAACAGCTGCGCCAGCGCTTAATCAACGGCGCACCAAAGTACGGCAACGACGATGACAGCGTCGATCTGCTGCTGAATCGCGCCTACGAAACCTATATTAACGAGCTGAAGCAGTATCACAATCCACGCTACGGGCGCGGCCCCATCGGCGGCAACTACTACGCGGGCACCTCGTCCATCTCGGCTAACGTGCCGTTTGGCGCGGCAACGATGGCGACGCCAGACGGACGCAAAGCCATGACCCCGCTGGCGGAGGGAGCGAGCCCGGCGTCCGGGACGGATCGGTTCGGCCCCACGGCGGTGATCAACTCCGTCGGCAAGTTGCCGGTGGGATCGATTCTCGGCGGCGTGCTGCTTAACCAGAAGCTCAACCCAACCACGCTGGAAAACGACAGCGATCGGCAGAAGCTGATGCTGCTGCTGCGCACCTTCTTCGAGGTGCATAAAGGGTGGCATATTCAGTACAACATCGTCTCCCGCGAGACGCTGCTGGCGGCGAAGGCGCACCCTGATCGGTATCGGGATCTGGTGGTGCGCGTGGCGGGCTACTCGGCATTCTTTACCGCCCTGTCGCCGGATGCGCAGGATGATATCATCGCCCGTACTGAGCACACGTTGTAACCAGCAACGCCCGGCGGCGCAAGCTTGCCGGGCCTACGGTCAACTTTCATATGAAATTAAATGTGTGCATTTGCTCACATCATTACTAGAATGCTCCTGAATGTTTTTACCCTGGGAGCATAACGTATGACCGTAAAAGTTATCGTCACCGACATGGACGGAACTTTCCTTGACGATGCCAAAGCCTACGACCGCAGCCGTTTCCTCAGCCAGTTCCGTGAGCTTCAGGCGCGCGGCATTGAGTTTGTGGTCGCCAGCGGCAATCAGTTCTACCAGCTCATCTCCTTCTTTCCGGAAATCAAAGACGACATCTCTTTCGTCGCCGAAAACGGCGCGCTGGTCTACGAGCATGGCAAAGAGATCTTCCATGGCGAGCTGACCCTCCACGAGTACCAGATTGTGCTGGGCGAGCTGCTCAAGAGCGAAGGCCTGAACTTTGTCGCCTGCGGCCTGGAGAGCGCCTACGTCAGCAAAAACGCGCCGCCGGAGTTTGTCGAGCTAATGTCGCACCACTATCATCGTCTGAAGCAGGTGGATGACTATCGCGAGATCAACGACAAGATGTTTAAGTTCTCACTCAACCTGCCGGACAGCGAGATCCCGCAGCTGGTGGACGCCCTGCATGTCTCCCTCGACGGCATCATGAAGCCGGTCACCAGCGGCTTCGGCTTTGTGGATCTGATCATTCCCGGCCTGCACAAGGCCAACGGCATCACTCGCCTGCTCAAGCGCTGGCAGCTTTCGCCCAGCGACTGCGTCACCATCGGCGACAGCGGCAACGATGCCGAGATGCTGCGCATGGCGAAATTCTCTTTTGCGATGGGCAACGCTGGCGAGGCCATTAAAGCGATTGCCAACTTCCAGACCGACGATAACAACCAGCAGGGCGCGCTGAACGTGATCCAGGCTGTGCTCGACGCCACCCCACCCTTTAACGCCTAAGCTCCTCTACGCCAGCACGCTCGCGGCTGGCGTTAGCCTCTTCTCTCTTTTGTGCAGCCCATCATCTTTTTAAACTTGCATTAACTTTTTTTTAACTTAAATTAGCATATGTAAGTTAATTACTTTCGAATGAAAGACACGAGAGGGTTATATGACTAAAATGTATGCAAGCGAAACGCTGCCTGCCGACCACAAGGCGGCGATTCGTCAGGTAAAACAGGCCCTGCGAGCGCAGATTGGTGACGTGCAGGCTGTCTTTAACCGCCTTGAGGAGCGCATTGCCGCTCAGGTAGCCGAGATCAACGCCCTGAAAGCGAAAGGCGAAACGGTCTGGCCGGTGATCCCTTTTGAAGATGTGAAGAACGGCCATGTTAGCGAGGCGCAGCGTGCGGCGATCAAGCGCCGGGGCTGTGCGGTGATTAAGGGCCACTTCCCGCGCGAGCAGGCACTGGGCTGGGATCAATCTATGCTGGCCTACCTTGATCAAAACCGTTTCGACGACGTCTATAGAGGGCCGGGTGATAGCTTCTTTGGTACGCTTGAGGCCTCACGCCCGGAGATCTATCCCATCTACTGGTCGCAGGCGCAGATGCAGGCCCGCCAGAGCAGCGAGATGGCGCAGGTGCAGTCCCTGCTAAACCGCCTCTGGACTTTTGAGAGCGACGGCAAGCAGTGGTTCGATCCGGATGTTAGCGTGATCTATCCGGACCGCATTCGTCGTCGTCCACCGGGTACGACCTCAAAAGGGCTGGGCGCGCATACCGATTCCGGGGCGCTGGAGCGTTGGCTGCTGCCCGCCTACCAGCAGGTTTTCGCCTCGGTGTTTAACGGCGATATTGACAGCTACGATCCGTGGCACGCTGCGCACCGTACCGAAGTGGAAGAGTACACCGTGGATAACACCACCAAGTGTTCGGTGTTCCGCACCTTCCAGGGCTGGACGGCGCTGTCGGATATGCTGCCGGGCCAGGGTTTGCTGCACGTGGTACCGATCCCCGAGGCGATGGCCTATGTTCTGCTGCGCCCGCTGCTGGACGACGTGCCGGAGGATGAGCTGTGCGGCGTTGCGCCTGGGCGTGTGCTGCCTGTCTCTGAGAAGTGGCACCCGCTGCTGATCGAGGCGCTAACCAGCATTCCGGCGCTGGAGGCCGGGGACTCGGTGTGGTGGCACTGTGACGTTATCCACTCTGTGGCACCGGTAGAGAACCAGCAGGGCTGGGGCAATGTGATGTATATTCCCGCCGCGCCGCTGTGCGAGAAGAACCTCGCCTATGCCCAGAAGGTCAAGGTGGCATTAGAGAACGGCGCGTCGCCGGGGGACTTCCCGCGTGAGGATTATGAAGCGACGTGGGAGAACCGCTTTACGGTGGCGGATTTAAACGAGCACGGCAAGCGCGCGTTGGGCATGGCTTAGCTCCTGTACGCTACGGCGGTACGACGCTGTCCCGGTCGTATCCGCCTTTACGCAGAGGTTTCATGGCTTTTCATGCGTTGTTTATCCCTTCAAGGATGCGCAATAACAATCCTTTCCCCTCTTCTGGTGCAAAAGAATTTATGTAGCGCGCCCTGAACTCAGACTCGATTGTTTTTTCATCGTAGGCAAGAAAAGCTAATACCTCTTTTTTTAAATCAGCCCGGTCATTCGCTGCCAGCTCGCTGGTATAAATATCAATAGCATCATCTATAGATTCAGCGCCGGTAATATAATCAAAATCCTGATTGAGCGTGCCTTCGATCAGGATATCGAGATTGGTCGTTAAAAGCATAAGTTATACCTCTGGGAAGGTAGCTTTCCATACGTAGAACAATAGTCTGAATCAGTTTGATGGCTTAAACGTCGTAAAGTCCTTCCTCCTCGATGGTGGTACGGCGCTGGCCCGGCCGTATCCGCCGTACCGATTCCCGCACCACCAGCGTGCCGTTAATCAATAGCGATCCAGTCGCCGCCTGTGGGCGAATAAGCCGTTGCTGTAAAAGCTGTACTGCTTCAACCCCCAGCTCGTCACGGGGGACATGCACCGCCGTCAGCGGCACATCCTGTATTGCAGCCAGATTAAAGGCATCAATACTCATTACCGATACATCCTGCGGCACGCGCAGGCCCCGGCGCTGTAGTGCCCGCACGGTTCCCTCCGCCATAAAATCCCCCCCTACCAGGAAGGCCGTCGGGGTGTTTTTATGTGCCGGATTATCCAGCCACTCCGCAACCCGTATCTCAGCCTCGTTAGCGCTAAAGCGAGGAACAGTAATAAGATCCCGTTGGTTATGAAACTTCAGGTTTCGCCGCTGCCAGGCCTCTTTGATCCCAGCCAGGCGCAGATCCATTGTGTAGCGGCGCAGGCAGAGAACGTTCACCACCTTGCAATGGCCAAGATCAAACAGATAATCAGCCGCAAATTCACCTATTGCACGGTGGTCTGGTGCCACGGTTGGCAGACGCATCCGCCTGTCACGGCAGTTGATTAACACGCAGGGTTTGGCTAAATCCGCTGCCAGCTCATGAATATGCGGATCGTCAATGCCCAGCAGAATTGCCGCCTGGGTCTCCGGGGTATTCATTCGCGTAATAAAGGCATTGGCATCACTGCCCAGCTCCTCTAACGCGCAGTAGCGTAGCCTGACCTCATGCGCGCTGACCGCTTTGCTAATGCTCTGGATCACCCGGTAATAAAAAATATCGGAGCGCTCATCGAACGCGCGCTGTGGAGCGAAAATAACCAGGTTGTTGAGTAGTAGTCGGCCCGCCGCCATTCCCTCCATAACGCCCAGCTCACGGGCGCAGGCCAGTACGGCATGGCGTGCTGCTTCACTGGTGTTCGCCTTCCCGGCTAATACCCTCGACACGGTACTGGTCGACAGGTTAGTTCGGCACGCGATTTCACTGATTTTGAGCTTTTTATCCATTTTGTGATCTGGCTCCGTTTGCCTCATGAGAAAATTTTCATGAGTTTAAAACCTGATGAACAGCCGTTACGCTCCAATAGTGCCGCATAATTCTGCACATTGATGAGAATCCTTGCACAAAATCTGCTATGGCTCTCCGTTTTTCTCTCCTAACGTAAACCTGTCGTACAACTTCCATACTAGTTGTATACAAAATCCAGGCAAAAAATAGACATTCTCAGACGGGCCATTTCGGTATAACACCCCTCATGGCGCGTCATAACGTCCCTACAGAACGTGTGCGGAGAAACAGATGAGCCAGGGAATTAACAACAATGATGGGGTGGTAACAAAGCGCCACCGGGTAATCAAAAAACTACGCTGGTGGATGCTGATCCTGTTCTTGCTCGGCGTCACCGTGAACTATATCACCCGCAATTCGCTGGGCATTATCGCCCCAGAACTGAAAGATAGCCTCGGCGTTACCACCGAACAGTATTCGTGGATCGTCGGCGCATTCCAGCTAGCCTATACCCTCTTCCAGCCCCTCTGCGGCTGGCTGATTGACGTTATTGGCCTCAAGCTGGGCTTTATGATCTGTGCCACCCTGTGGGCAATCGCCTGTATCGCCCACGCCGGGGCGGGTAACTGGCTCCATCTGGCAATACTGCGTTTCTTTATGGGCGGCGCGGAAGCGGCGGCAACCCCGGCAAATGCCAAAACCATTGGCGAATGGTTTCCAAAATCAGAGCGGCCTATCGCTGCCGGTTGGGCTGGCGTTGGCTTTTCAATCGGCGCGATGCTGGCCCCACCCATTATCTATTTTGCCCACGCCTCTTTCGGCTGGCAGGGGGCGTTTATGTTTACCGGGGTGCTGGCCCTGCTGTGGGTCGTGCTGTGGTGGATCTTCTACAACAGCCCGGAAAAACACCCGAATCTGGATCGCGAGGAGCTGGCCTGGATCAAGCGGGATAATGAACCTCCAGCCATCAGGCTCCCTTTTTTAACCGCCCTGAAAACCGTGTCAAAAAACAGGCGTTTTTATGGTATTGCCATCCCGGCCTTTATGGCAGAGCCAGCCTGGGCGGTCATGAGCTTCTGGGTGCCGCTCTATCTGGCGAAAGAGCATGGAATGGATCTTAAGCAGATCGCTATGTTCGCCTGGCTACCGTTTCTCGCCGCCGATCTCGGCAGCATCGCCAGCGGCTACCTGACCAAACTCTACACCCGCTGGTTTGGCTGCGTGCGCATTAACGCTATCGTTGCCAGCTCGGTCACCGGCGCGTTCCTGATGATTTCGCTGGCTATCGTCACCCTGACCCGCGATCCCTACATCATCATTGGCCTGATCTCGATAGGTGGCTTCGGCCATCAGATCATCTCCTGCATGCTCAGCGCGCTGGTGGTGGAGTCGTTCGATAAGGGGCAGATGGCCACCGTTAACGGTATGCGCGGCTCCGCCGCTTGGATCGCCAGCTTTCTCTTCTCCCTGCTTATCGGGGTGACCGCCGACAAGATCGGCTTCAACCCGCTGTTCGTTGCGATGGGCTTTTTTGACCTGATTGGTGCCCTTTTCCTCGTCACCTTTATTGCTGAACGTCGCGCAAAGCGCACCTGAGAGTGGATATAAATTATGAAGACGCTTAAAAACTGGGTTTTTAACACGCAGTCGGCCCATCACGTGGAACTGACCATCGACGGCCAGCACACGCTGTGCCTCTACGTTCTGGAAGAGGATCTGTTCCGCGTGCTGGTTAAACGCAAAGGCGAGCTGGCGCTGGACCGCACCTGGAGTATCGCCCCGGGGCAGGACGTGCCGTGGGAAGGCCGCTCCCGCGACGATCTGAGCGGTTTCACCCTCCCCGCGTGGACGCTGGAGCAGCGAGACGAGCAGTTAACTATCGCCAGCGAACAGCTGCGCGTGACCGTTCACCAGCCGCTGTGGTTGGAGTGGCACTACCGTAACGCGGAAGGCGAGTGGCAGGCGCTGGTCAGCGACCGGCCGACCAGCGCCTATCTGCTGAACGCTCACGGCGACGGCGTGGCCCACTATCAAAGCCGCCGTAAAGATGAGCGCGTCTATGGCCTTGGCGAAAAAGCGGGCACTCTGCAACGCACCGGCAAGCGCTATGAAATGCGCAACCTTGATGCTATGGGCTACAACGCGGTGAGTACCGACCCGCTGTACAAGCACGTTCCGTTTACCCTCACCCGCCGCGACGATATCAGCTATGGCCTGTTTTATGACAATCTGAGCAGCTGCTGGCTCGATCTCGGTAACGAAATTGATAACTACCACACGCCCTATCGCCGTTGGCAGGCCGAGGCGGGCGATATTGATTACTACCTGTTTACTGGAAAACGGGCGCTCGACGTGACCAAAGCGTTTGTGCGCCTGACCGGCAAAACCCTGTTTGGACCAAAATGGAGCCTGGGCTACAGCGGTTCGACCATGCACTACACCGATGCGCCGGACGCGCAGCAACAGCTGATGAACTTTATCCGTCTCTGTAACGAGCACGCTATTCCATGTGACTCGTTCCAGCTATCGTCCGGCTACACCTCAATTAACGGCAAACGCTACGTTTTTAACTGGAACTACGACAAGGTGCCGCAGCCGAAGGCGATGAGCCAGGCGTTTCACGATGCCGGGCTAAAGCTTGCCGCCAACATTAAGCCGTGCCTGCTTCAGGATCATCCCCGCTATAGCGAGGTCGCCGAGCGCGGCCTGTTTATTCGCGATTCCGAAGCCGATGCCCCAGAGCGTTCGAGCTTTTGGGATGACGAAGGCTCGCACCTCGACTTCACTAATCCGCAAACCGTTGCCTGGTGGCAGGAGGGGGTAACCTGCCAGCTGCTGGAAATGGGTATTGACTCAACGTGGAACGACAATAACGAGTTCGAGGTCTGGGACGGCGAAGCGCGCTGCCACGGCTTTGGCCGGGAAATTGCGATCAAGCATATTCGCCCGGTAATGCCACTGCTGATGATGCGCGCCTCGCTGGAGGCGCAGCAGCGCTTTGCCCCGCATAAGCGCCCGTATCTTATCTCCCGCTCTGGCTGCGCCGGGATGCAGCGCTATGTGCAAACCTGGAGCGGGGACAATCGCACCAGCTGGGAGACGCTGCGCTATAACACGCGGATGGGGCTGGGGATGAGCCTGTCGGGGTTATATAACGTCGGCCACGACGTGGGCGGTTTCTCTGGGGATAAGCCAGATGCAGAGCTGTTTGTCCGCTGGGTACAAAACGGCGTGATGCATCCGCGCTTTACTATCCATTCGTGGAATGATGACCATACGGTGAATGAACCGTGGATGTATTCAGGGGTGACGCCAGCCATTCGCAGCGCTATCGAACTGCGTTATCGTCTGCTGCCCTATCTCTATACCCTGCTGTGGCAGGCACATGCTGACGATGAGCCGATGCTGCGCCCGACTTTCCTCGATCACGAGCATGACGAACAGACCTTCGAGGAGTGTGACGATTTTCTGCTGGGACGCGATCTTCTGGTTGCCAGTGTGGTAGAGCCTGGCGCGCGCGAACGCCGTGTCTGGCTACCGGCAAATGAATACGGCTGGTACGATTTCTATACCCACGAATGGTTTTCCGGCGGTCAGTGGATCGTTCGCGACGCGCCGCTGGAGAAGTTACCCCTCCTGGTACGAGCCGGGGCAGGCCTGCCGCTCAGCGAGCGCATCACCCACGTGAGCGCCGAAAAAGATAACGCACGTGAGCTGAAGCTGTTTCCGCTGAAAGGCGTTGGCAGTACTTGCGGCCTGCTGTTTGAAGATGATGGTGAGAGCTGGGGCTACCAGAGTGGCAATGCGCTGTGGATAGAGTGGCAGATGGTGTGCGATGCGGCAACGATTAACCTGAAGGTCAAGGCGCATGGGGACTACCGTCCGGCATGGAAAGTGCTAAAGGTGTCACTACCGGCAGGAGAAAAACGTAGGCTGCTGGTGAATGGTGTTGAAGGGGATGCGTGGATGATCTGAACAATGCCGGGCGGCGGCTCCGCCTTGCCCGGCCTACAAAACATGGCTCGTAGGCCCGGTAAGCGCCAGCGCCACCGGGCTTAACCATTTACGAATCAATACCTTTACTACGCAGATAGTCTTCGTAGTTCCCGCTGAAGTCTACGACGCGTTCAGGGGTGATCTCAATCACGCGGGTCGCCAGGGAGCTCACGAACTCACGGTCGTGGGAGACGAAGACCAGCGTGCCCGGATACATCTCCAGCGCCATGTTCAGCGACTCGATCGATTCCATATCCAGGTGGTTGGTCGGTTCATCCATTACGAGAATGTTCGGCTTCTGCATCATCAGCTTACCAAAGAGCATACGCCCCTTCTCGCCCCCGGAGAGCACCTTCGCTGGCTTCTTGATATCGTCCTGGCTAAAGAGCAGACGACCCAGGAAGCTGCGCACTACCTGCTCATCGTCCCCCTCCTGCTTCCACTGGCTCATCCAGTCGAAGACGGTGAGATCGTTATCAAAGTCGGCGGCGTGATCCTGCGCGTAGTAGCCAATTTTGGCGTTTTCTGACCACTTCACGGTGCCGCTATCCGGCTGCAGATCGCCCACCAGCGTTTTCAGCAGGGTGGTTTTACCCACGCCGTTGGCACCGAGAATAGCAATCTTCTCGCCCACTTCCAGCAGCAGGTTGAAATTCTTAAACAGCGGACCGTTATCGAAGCCTTTGGTGAGGGCTTCCACTTCCAGCGCGTTACGGAACAGCTTCTTATCCTGCTCAAAACGAATGAACGGGTTCTGACGGCTGGAGGCTTTTACCTCATCCAGCTTGATCTTATCGATCTGACGCGCACGGGAGGTCGCCTGACGAGACTTCGAGGCGTTGGCGCTAAAGCGGCTGACGAAGGATTGCAGGTCAGCGATCTGCGCTTTCTTCTTGGCGTTGTCGGCCAGCAGGCGTTCACGCGCCTGAGTCGCCGCGGTCATGTACTCGTCGTAGTTGCCCGCATAAACGCGCAGCTCGCCGTAGTCGAGATCCGCCATATGGGTGCAGACCATGTTCAGGAAGTGACGGTCATGCGAGATGATGATCATGGTGCTGTTACGCTCGTTCAGCACCTGCTCCAACCAGCGAATGGTATCGATGTCCAGGTTGTTGGTCGGTTCATCGAGCAGGAGAATATCCGGATCGGAGAACAGCGCCTGGGCCAGCAGCACACGCAGCTTCCAGCCGGGAGCCACTTCGCTCATCGGGCCGTAGTGCTGCTCTACCGGAATACCGACGCCGAGCAGCAGCTCGCCCGCACGGGACTCGGCGGAGTAGCCGTCCATCTCGCCGTACAGCACTTCGAGGTCGGCCACTTTATAGCCATCCTCTTCGCTCATCTCGGCCAGGCCGTAGATGCGATCGCGCTCCTGCTTCACTTCCCACAGCTCGCCGTGACCCATGATCACCGTGTCGAGCACGCTGAACTCTTCAAAGGCGAACTGATCCTGACGCAGCTTACCAATACGCTCGTTCGGATCGAGAGAGACGTTGCCCAGCGTCGGCTCAAGGTCGCCGCCGAGGATCTTCATAAAGGTGGATTTTCCGCTACCGTTCGCCCCAATCAGGCCGTAACGATTGCCGCCGCCAAACTTGACGGAGATATTTTCAAACAGCGGCTTACTGCCAAACTGCATGGTGACGTTGCTGGTAACTAACACGGTGTTATCCTGAAAATGTGTGACAAACTCTGCATTATGCCACAATTCCGAATCGAAATCGCGCAGGTGTGAACAGTTGCTACAATAGGGTGAGAGAAAAAAATGTGATTTCGTACACATCTCAATTCCATGCGCGTGGGAATGCACATATAATGCGCTCCCATCCTTTTGAGCATTCTTAACTAAACGGCCTGTGGCACAGAAACCTCGCATACCATGAATATGAAATTAACAACAATTTTAGCGGCGGCTTTCGCTGTAGTAGGGTTTTGCAAATCCGCGTCTGCTGTAACCTATCCGCTGCCGACTGATGGTAGCCGTCTGATTGGCCAGAACCAGGTCATCACCCTGCCAGAGAACAACAGCCAGCCGCTGGAGTACTACGCGGCCCAGTACCAGATGGGGCTGTCTAACCTGATGGAAGCTAACCCAGGTATTGACCCCTATCTGCCGAAGGGCGGTAGCGTGATGAACATTCCTCAGCAGCTGATCCTGCCGGACACCGTGCATGAAGGCATTGTGATCAACAGCGCCGAGATGCGCCTCTACTACTACCCGAAAGGCACCAACACCGTGATCGTACTGCCGATCGGTATCGGTCAGCTGGGTAAAGACACCCCGATCAACTGGACTACCAAGGTTGAGCGCAAGAAAGCCGGCCCGACCTGGACGCCAACCGCGAAGATGCACCAGGAGTACATTGCCGCCGGTAACCCGCTGCCAGCCGTGGTGCCTGCCGGTCCGGATAACCCGATGGGCCTCTATGCCCTGTACATTGGCCGCCTGTATGCTATTCACGGCACCAACGCTAACTTCGGCATCGGCCTGCGCGTGAGCCACGGCTGCGTGCGTCTGCGTAACGACGACATCAAGTTCCTGTTCCAGAACGTGCCGGTCGGTACCCGCGTACAGTTTATCGATGAGCCGGTAAAAGCGACTACTGAGCCAGACGGTAGCCGCTATATCGAGGTTCACAACCCGCTCTCTACCACCGAAGCGCAGTTTGACGGCAAAGAGATTGTGCCGATCGCGCTGACCAAGAGCGTGCAGAGCATCACCAGCCAGCCGGACGCCGACCAGAGCGTCGTTGAGCAGGCGATTCAGAACCGTTCCGGGATGCCGGTTCGTCTGAACTAAAATTTTCAGCAGTCAGTAAAAAGCCCGGCAATCGCCGGGCTTTTTTATTTTGCGTTTATTGTTGTGCCAGCTGGTTGCGGCGATATTCCCCCTGCCGCTCCAGCATCCAGCCTGGATACTCACGCGGCAGCGCGCTGACCGCATCCAGCTGTTTCAATTCCTCTTCGCTCAGGCGGATCTCCGTCGCGGCAATGTTATCCGCCAGCTGATCCGGACGTTTAGCGCCGATAATCACGCTGCTGACCACCGGCTGATGCAGCAGCCACGCCAGGGCGATCTGCGCTACCGACACGCCTTTGCTGTCGGCAATGTTACGCATCACGTCTACGCAGTCGAAGGCGCGCTCTTTCTCTACCGGCGGGAAGTCAAACTCTAGTCGGCGCCCGCCCGCTTCTCCGCTGCCGCTGCGGTCATACTTGCCGCTCAGCAGGCCGCCCGCCAGCGGGCTCCAGACCATCAGCCCCACGCCTTCGCTTTGCAGCATTGGCACCAGCTCACGCTCAAGGTCGCGCCCGGCGATGGTGTAGTAAGCCTGTAGCGAGGCGAAACGGGCCAGCCCCAGGCGCTCGGAGATGCCCAGCGCCTTCATAATCTGCCACGCCGCCCAGTTGGAGACGCCGATATAGCGGACATGACCGTGCTGAACCAGGTTATCGAGGGCGTAGAGCGTCTCTTCAATGGGCGTGGCCGGATCGAAGCCGTGCAGCTGGTAGAGGTCGATATGATCCAGCTGGAGTCGGCGCAGGCTCTCTTTGACGCTGCCGATAATATGGTAGCGGGAGCTACCGCGCGAGTTGACTCCGCCGGTGCCGGTTTCACCGAACACCTTGGTCGCCACCACCACCTCTTCGCGAGGGATCTTGAGGTTTTTCAGCGCCTGGCCGGTGATCTCTTCCGAACGCCCTTCCGAGTAAACGTTGGCGGTATCGATAAAGTTGATGCCCGCCGCGAGGGCGTCGCCCACCAGCCGCTCAGCGTCGTTCTGCCGCAGCTGACCAATCTTGCCCCACATGCCGCCTTCGCCGCCGAAGGTCATGGTGCCCAGGCACAGCTCGGAGACAAAGAGACCGGTATTGCCAAGTTTTTGATAACGCATAGAACGCTCCTTTGGGTGTCGATGAGTGTTCAGTAGTTATACTCCGACGCGCCGGATCGCGAATGTGAGGATCCTGCGCGTTTCTTGCCCAATCCTCTGAACTTTATCCTCGCGTCGCTTCACCAAAGACCGGATAGTCCGGCAGCTGCACGGTCTGGTACGGCTCCCAGCCGCCTCCCAGCGCCTTGTAGAGCGCCACCAGGTCGAGGCTACTCTGCACCCGCGCCTGGGCACGCTGCTGCTCGGCCTGCGCCAGCTGGCGCTGGGCATCAAGTACGTCAATGAAGGTGGCGATCCCCTGGCGGTAGCTGTCGCTGGCGAGATCGAACGCGCTCTGCAACGCCTCAATGGTTTTGCTCAGCCCGGCTTCGCGCTGCTGATCGGTGCGGTAGCTGACCAGCGCGTTCTCTACGTCACCCAGCGCGCTCAGCACCGTCTGGCGATAGTTGAGCGCCACTGCGCCCTGCTGCGCTCGCGCCAGCTTGACGCTGGAGACCAGTCGTCCGCCCTGGAAGATGGGAATCGACACCTGCGGCCCGAAACTGTAGAAGTGGCTGCTCCAGTCGGTCAGCCAGTCGGTTTCGCTGTTGCGCAGGCCAAACTGGCCGCTCAGGGTTAGGCTCGGGAAGAGCTGAGCCACCGAGACGCCGATCTGCGCGGTGGCCGCGTGCAGGTTGGCCTCGGCTTCACGCACGTCCGGTCGACGGCGGGCCAGCGTTGAAGGAATGCCGGTCTGGATGATATCCGGCAGCTTCGGCAGGGGCTGCACCGACCGTAGCTCTGCATTCAGCGCACCGGGTGGCTTGCCGATCAGAATAGCCAGGGCGTTCATCGCCTGCTGCTCCTGGGCCTGGTACTGCGGCAGCTGCGCCTCCAGGCTGCCGAGCTGTGCACGGGCGTTCTCCACGTCCAGCTGCGGCGACAGACCACCACGCTGGCGACTCTCGGTCAGGCTAAGCGTCTCCTTTGCGGTGTCGATCTGGGTATTCATGGTGGCAAGGATACTCTGCGCCCCGCGCAGCTGGAGCCACGCGCGCGCCACTTCCGCCTCCAGTGACACCAGCGCGTCGTTACGCTGTTCGATAGCCGCCTGCTGCTGAGCGTTGGCCGCCTCGACCTGGCGGCGCACCTTGCCCCACAGATCCAGCTCCCACTGGGCGTCGAAGCTGCCCTGGTAGAGATTCACCGGCTGGGTGAGCACCCCAAGGGCGTTGTTTATCTCGGGATCGACGTCCTGCAGCTGGCCATAAACGTCGTGGGATTTCAGCTCGCCCTCCAGCCCCAGCTGCTGCCGGGTGGCCTGAAGGTTGCCGTTTACCGCTGGCAGGAAGGCCCCGCCCGCCTGGTTGATCTGCTCGCGTGCGCCAGCAATGCGCAGCACGGTCTGCTGCAGGGAGAGGTTGCCGGCGATCGCCCGCTCGATCAGGCTGTTGAGCTGCGGCGAGTTAAAGGTGGTCCACCAGCGTGGATTTACCGCCTGGCTGGAAGTTTGCGACGGCACGGTTTTATCCCCGGCGTCGTTCCAGTGGCTTACCGCAGGCGGAACGGGTTGCTGGTAGTCCGGCCCCACGGCGCAGCCCGTCAGCAGCAGGGTGAGTAACGACAGCGTCGGGGTATGTATCCTGTGCATCTTAATGTGCTCCTGCGCTGCCTTCGCTCTTGATCGGCGAAAGCAGAAGACAAAACGGAATCAGTAAAAACGCCACGGCGCTGAGGATGGTAAAGACATCAACGTAGGCGAGAAAGCGCGACTGCTCAATCATGGTTCGATACATCTGCCCGGTTGCCAGCCCAAGCGGATCCCCCGGCAGCGCGGTGAAGTTGCGGATCGCCTCGGCCGTCTCGCGCACCGCCAGCTGGAACTGCTCGCTAAAGGGGGTGGTATGGGCGCTTAAATAGGCGCTGTGCACCTGGGCACGTTCGGTAATGGCGGCGGTTGAGAGCGAAATACCGATCGATCCGGCGACGTTACGGAACATGGTAAACAGCGCGGCGGCGTCGGCGTTGAGCTGGCGCGGAATGGTGACAAAGGCGATGGTGGTAAGCGGCACAAACAGAAAGCCGAGACCAATCGACTGCGCGCTGCGGAACAGCACCAGGGTTTCAAAATCAACGTCCGGGGTCAGATTGCGCGACCAGAAGAAGGCCACCGCCAGGCAGGTAAAGCCGAAGGCGATGATCCACCGGGTCTGCACCACCGGCATCAGCTTCAGCACCAGCGGGATGGTGAGTACGATCAGCACCGCCCCCGGCGAGAGCACCAGCCCGGACCAGGTCGCGGTGTAGCCGAGATCCTGCTGCGCCAGCTGGGGGATCACCACCGAGCTGCCGTAGAGGATCATTGCCATCCCTGCCATCAGCAGGCTGGAGACGGCAAAGTTTTTATCTTTCATGCAGTGCAGATCTACCACCGGCTTTTTAGCGTACATCAGCCAGTAGATGGCCCCGATAATGCCAATCAGGGTCAGCACGGCAAAGGTGCGGATAAAACCCGAGGCGAACCAGTCGTCGTCTTCGCCACGGTCCAGCATCACCTGCAAGCAGCCCAGACCCAGGGCAATCAGGCCGATGCCGGTCCAGTCGATGGTCAGCTTCTCTTCCGATTTGCGCTCCCAGGGTGGATCTTCCAGCAGCTGGTAGATCGCCAGCACGGTGACGATCCCCACCGGGATGTTGATAAAGAAGACCCAGCGCCAGGAGTAGTTGTCGGTGATCCAGCCCCCGAGGGTCGGGCCGAGCACCGGGGCAACGATGATCGCAATTGACGACAGGCCAAAGGCCTTGCCGCGATCCTCCGGCTTAAAGTAGTCCAGCAGCACCGACTGCTGGGTCGGCTGTAGCCCCCCGCCGAAGAAGCCCTGCAGGATGCGGAACAGGATGATCTCCCACAGCTCAGTGGCGATACCGCACAGGAACGAGCAGACGGTGAACATCACGATGCAGATGAGGAAGAAGCGCTTGCGGCCAAAGACGCGGCTCAGGAAGGCCGAGATCGGCAGCACGATGCCGTTCGCCACCAGGTAGCTGGTGAGCACCCAGGTGGATTCGCTGTAGCTCGCCGATAGCGAGCCGGCAACATGGGGCAGCGCCACGTTGATGATGGTGGTATCGAGGATCTCCATAAACACCGCGAGGGTGACGACAATCGCCACCGCCCACGGGTTACTGGCAGGACGCCAGCTCTCATGGCTGTGATCGGTCATTCCAGCGTCACCTTCGGCTCCACGGAGAGGCCCAGCGGCAGCGGCGGCTGGTTCGCGTCAAGGCCCTTATCAATGACGATCTTCACCGGCACGCGCTGGACGATCTTCACGAAGTTGCCGGTGGCGTTTTCCGACGGGAAGGCGGAGAAGCGCGATCCGCTCCCCTGCTGGATACTGTCGATATGCCCCTCCAGCTCAAGGTCCGGGTAGGCATCCACGCCGATAGTGACTTTATTACCGGGGCGCATCCGCTCCAGCTGCGACTCTTTGAAGTTCGCCACCACCCAAATATCAGGCGAGACCAGCGAGAAGAGCGCCGTGCCCGCCTGCACCAGGGTGCCGGTCTGCACGTTACGTTTGGTGACGAAGCCATCAAAGGGGGCGCGCACTTCGGTATAGGAGAGGTTAAGGTTCGCCGTCTCCAGCTGGGCGCGGGCCTGCTCAACCTGCTGCTCACGCGCTTCGACGTTGGTCTCCTGCTGGCGGATCTGCAGGTTAATCTGGCTTGCTACCTCAAGCTGGGCATTGGCGCTTGCCAGCTGGGCCTGAGCGCTGCGCAGCTGGGCGTTGGCGCTGTCGATATTTTGTTGGGTGGTCGCCCGCGGGTCAACACCGCGCTGGCGGCGATAGGCGGCTTCAGCGTTGGCTAAGTCAGCCTTGGCCTTAAGCACCTGCGCCTGCGCTTCATCACGCTGAGAGGGATACTGCACCTTTGAGAGCGCCAGCTGGGCCTGAGCCTGATGCAGCTGGGCGGTAGCCAGCCCAAGCTGAGCCTGAGCCTGATCGCGCTGGGCGGTGGCGTCCCGGGGGTCGATCAGCACCAGCAGATCGCCCTTCTTCACGCGCTGGTTATCCTTCACCCGCAGCTCGGTGACGTAGCCCGCCACCTTGGGCGCGACGGTAACCGCATCGCCTTCGGTAAAGGCGTCGTCGGTGGTCTCCTGGTTGCGGGTCATTAACCACCACACCAGCGCTACGATCACCATCACCACAACGACTACCCCCAGTATAATAAGCGGCTTCTTACCGGGGCGCTTACGTTCCTTGTTTTGAGTATCGTTTTGAGTATCGTTTTGATCTTTCCGATCGGTATTGTTCTCTTCCTGAGCTGCGTCAGGATTCTTTTCGTTATCAGCCATAGCGTTGCAACAGTCCTGTCGATGAACGGCGCGACATGTGCGCCGTTATCTAAAGTTAGGAGGTTGCTATACATTTGCCAGGAAAAACTGACAAATTCGCATTAACTGATAATAAGTAACCCATACCCTACCAGCGCGGCCCAGATCAGCAGCGGAATAGAGTAGAGATGGAAGCGCCACCAGATGCGGCGATTGTTGGCCATGCGCAGGGCGATCAGGTTCGCCAGCGAGCCGGGCAGCAGGCCGAAACCGCCGACGTTGACTGCCCAGGCCAGCAGCTGAGTGGGCGGGACGTAGTTCAACAGCAGAATGGTCGCCGGCACGTTGCTGATGACCTGCGACAGGCCGATAGCCGTGAGCCACAGGGCGGGCTGAGAGAGGTGCTCTACGCCGTTGAGCGATCCCTGGAGAGCGGGAAGCTGTACCAGCAGGTGGACGTCGATAAACATCGCCATAAACACCAGCAGCAGCGTCCAGTCCACGCTCTTCAGGACCTTAAAGGCCACGACCGCAAAGCCTGCGGCGACGATCAGAGCACCCCAGCCCTCATGCTTTAGCTCCAGCGAGATGAGGAACACTACATACAGCGCCAGGCAGGTCCAGAGCAGGCGCGGCTGCCATGACGGGGCCTGGCTGCCGCTGTGGTAGTTCAGGGCTTTATTAGGGAAAAAGAGCCAGCAGAGCAGCAGCAGGCTTGCCATCATCACTACCGCCAGCAGCGCCATCTGCCCGGTAAAGGCAGCAAATGAGAGGCCGGATCGCCCCCACAGCAGAATATTTTGCGGATTACCAATAGGGGTCAGCAGCGACCCGGCATTTACCGCCAGCGCTTCAAAGATGATTAGCCGGTTAACCGGGATTTCGCACAGTTTTCTGAGCGTCAGCGTGAGCGGCACAACTATAAACAGCGCTACGTCGTTGGTCAGGAAGGTGGAAAGCAGCGCGGCCGCCAGGGCCATAAACATGGCCAGCCGCCGCTCGGTGGCGAAGCGCCGGACCATTCGACGCCCCACGACGTCAAAGTAGCCGCTCTGCTCTACCCCTTTGGTGAGCATCATCAGTCCGCTTAGCGTCAGAATGGTGTGCCAGTCGATCGCGCTGGGCCACGCGGCCG
Source organism: Pseudescherichia sp. L3 (assembly GCF_024656065.1). Lineage (NCBI taxonomy): Bacteria > Pseudomonadati > Pseudomonadota > Gammaproteobacteria > Enterobacterales > Enterobacteriaceae > Pseudescherichia > Pseudescherichia sp. L3. The sequence continues at coordinate 522,706 of NZ_JANKYC010000001.1, read as the reverse complement.
GATGAAAGGGAACGAAAAAGCTCAGGGTAATGCCGATCAGGATCAGCAGCTGGAAAAAGCGATCGCGCGCCAGCGCGCGCACGAACGGCAGGGTCATTCCGCAGGATGCTCCTGCTGAAGGGTAAAGAGGCGAAAGCGTTCCAGCGTCTCCTCGCTAACGTGGTGCTCCATGCCTTCGGCATCACGGCGCGCGGTCTCCGGGCTTACGCCCAGCACGAGAAGAAAGCTCTCGACGATCTGGTGCCGTTCCCGGCTCTCCTGAGCCAGCTTCTCCCCCTCCGGGGTCAGGAATACGCCGCGCCAGGGGATCTGCTCGATCAGCCCTACCGTTGCCAGACGTTTAAGCATTTTTGCCACCGTCGGCTGGGACACCCCCAGTCGGGCAGCCATATCCACCTGACGGGCTTCCCCTACCTCGCGGATCAGATCGGAGATCAGTTCGACATAGTCATCAATCAGCTCCCGCCGGTGCGCTTCCCGCACCTGTCGAAAGCCCTCAACGTGCTCCTCGACATTCACCAGCTGCGTCACTTTTTTTGTTGTTGTCTTGCCTACGCGACGGCTCATTGGACTTCCTCATGGGTAACGCGATAAATGCATCATATACGGTTGCGCTCAGTGTAAACCATAAGTAGACCAGCACAAAAAATTTGGCTAATAGCCGTAGCTATACAATATAGCCTGTGCTATATCTGTATGTAATGCAGACAACCTTCGTAGATTGAACGTCACGATATCATGCATGAGGAGGTTGATATGAACGAACTCAAGAGGTGCCTAACCGTGTTTACCCACTCGCCATTCCAGGTCCGGTTGCAGTTGCTCAATATGCTGTGCGATATGTTTAACGGCAAACCGCAGCAGGACGATAAAAAATCCCATTAATGCGGCGTCGCGGTACGCCGCTTCATTTTTCTGTCACATTCTCTCGTCATACTGTCTCTCTGCCATAGAAAACCTTACTATTTGCTGATTTTGCAACCATCCTCGCAAAAGATTGCCCCGTAATCTGTTGATCTCCGTCTGCTCTCGCTCTATCTTCTCGCAGCCCTGCACAAATGCGGCTCGCGGATGCGGAACTCTTCCTCTTCTCCACGCCCTCTCCAGCAGGTTTTGACCCTCTACGCCAGGGTGAGCACATGGCGTTTTGTGATACAGCTATATGAATTTAACTATAAAAGAAACGCTTGCTGCCCGTAGCCAGGCTCTTAGCCCGTGGACGGGTTTCTATTTTCTTCAGTCGTTACTGATTAACTACGCGCTTGGCTACCCCTTTAGCCTGCTCTATACCACGGCGTTCGCCTGCCTGCTGCTGCTGCTGTGGCGTCATGCCCCGCGTGCGCAGAAGGCAATCGTGGCGGTTTTCTCTCTGCTTGCCGCCTCCTACTATCCGTTTGGCCAGGCCTACGGCGCACCCAACTTCAATACGCTGCTGGCGCTGCACTCCACTAACATGGAGGAGTCCACGGAGATCCTGACCATTTTCCCGTGGTACAACTACGTGATTGGCCTGTTTATCTTTGGCCTTGGGGTGATGGCTATCCGGCGTAAGCAGAGCGAACGCGCCACCTGGGGAAAATGGGATCACCTTGGCGTCGCCTTCTGTCTGGCTACCGTCTTTGTTGCCCCGGTGCAGAACCTGGCGTATGGCGGCATCTTTAATCTGAAAGATACCGGCTACCCGGTGTTTCGCTTTGTGAAGGACGTGGTGGTTAACAATCAGGAAGTGCTGGACGAGCAGAGCCGAATGGCGCAGCTGGCCGGCATGAAAGACAGCTGGAACGTGATGGGCGTTAAGCCGAAGTATCACACCTATGTAGTAGTGATCGGCGAGAGCGTGCGCCGCGATGCAGTGGGGGCATTTGGCGGCCACTGGCAGAACACCCCCTTCGCCAGCAGCGTCAACGGCACCTTTTTTACCGACTACGTAGCAGCCAGCGGCTCGACGCAAAAATCGTTAGGCCTGACCCTGAACCGGGTAATGGACAACAAGCCCCAGTATCAGGATAACTTTGTTACTCTGGCCAACCGGGCGGGCTTCCAGACCTGGTGGTTCTCTAATCAGGGGCAAATTGGCGAGTACGATACCGCCATCGCCAGTATTGCCAAACGCGCCGACGAGGTGCAGTTCTTAAAAAGCGGTGACTTCGAGGCCGATAAGAACACCCGCGACGAGGCGCTGCTGAAGATGACCGAGCAGGTGTTAAGCACTACCCGTAGCCAGCCGCAGCTGATCGTCCTGCATCTGATGGGCTCTCACCCACAGGCCTGCGATCGCACCGGCGGCAAATACACGGACTTTGTACAGTCGAAGGAGACCTCGTGCTACCTCTACTCGATTACGCAAACCGATACCCTGCTCAGCAAGCTTTACGACCAGCTGCGCAACAGCGGCAGCACCTTCTCGATGGTCTACTTCTCCGATCACGGTCTGGCCTTTAAGGAGCGCGGCAAAGAGGTGCAGTATCTGGCTCATGACGATAAGTTCCAGCAGAACTTCCAGGTGCCGTTTATGGTGATCTCCAGCGACGACACCCGCCACCGGCTGATCAAAGCCCGCCGCTCGGCCAACGACTTCCTCAGCTTCTTTTCGCAGTGGACCGGCATCACGGCCAAAGAGATCGCCACCCGCTACCGCTTTGTCTCTAACGATAAAGCCGGGCCAACCTGGGTGACCAACTTCAAGCTGCAAAAGGTGGATTACAACCATCTGGGCACGGACCTGTTTGAGACCCGCTCCCGGTAAGGGATAGCCACGCCCGGCGGCGCTCCGCTTGCCAATAAACTGCACCCATAAAAAAACGGCCCCTGAGGGCCGTTTTTGTGTCTAGACTATCACCGGAGTGATTAGAAGCGGTAACCCACGCCTGCGATCCAGGTGCCAACGTCAACGCTACGGATGCGGCTCTGCTCGTAGGAAACGTCGATAGCAACGTCTTCGATCGGGTTGAACTGCATGCCCGCACCGTAGGAGAAGCCGTAGTCGCTGTTGTCAGAATGGTTTACAACATCCTGAGACTGCTGGAATTTACCGTAGCCAACACCCACTACACCGTACACGCTTGCCCAGTCGTTCAGACGGAAAGCTGGACCAGCAGTTACGCCGTAGTACTGGGCTTTGTTGTACACGTTGCTTTCGGTACGATCTTTTTCAGTGTAGGTAAAGGAACCGATGTAACCCAGCGGAGTGTCGTTTTCGTAGCGATACTTCAGGTTGAAACCGTTAGCTTTGTTCGCCACGCCCTGCATGTCGCTCTGAGCATAACCGCCGGTAACAGTAGAGGTTGCCGCTACAGCGGAACCTGCGGATACAGCCAGAACAACTGCCAGTGCTGAAAGACATGCAATTTTTTTCATAACCACCTCAAATGTGCTTCAAGTAAGTCCTAAGTATTAAATATAACAAAAAAAAGTGAGAAACTCTTTGCGCATCACGCTGTCTAACGGGCCTTTTGATGTAACAGAACGTTTCCTCTTGCTCGTATCTCTTTCAAAAAAAAGCCTTTTTTCCGCTAATGCCGCTATTATGCCGCCATAAAAGCGACATATTCATCCAGATTATTCCTAAAGATACGGTGATTAATCCAGCAACTTGTCGCCATTGTACTGCTTTCGTGACATTTATTTTCAACGGCGTCTCAACCGCTGACATCTATTTCCATTACACTGCCCTCTTTACTCGGTTTGACATAAATTGACAGGAGAAAGGATGCCTGCTTTACCCCGGAAGTTGCCCACCTGGTTACCTATATTCATACTGCTTGTCGCGATGGCGTCGATTCAGAGCGGTGCCTCGCTGGCAAAATCGCTCTTTCCGCTGGTCGGCGCGCCCGGTGTGACCGCCCTGCGTCTGGCGCTTGGGACAATTATCCTCGTGATTGTTTTCCGGCCGTGGCGGCTGCGTTTCACGCCCGAGCAGCGTAAGCCGCTGCTATTTTATGGGCTGTCGCTGGGAGCGATGAACTATCTCTTCTATCTCTCTATCCAGACAGTGCCGCTGGGTATTGCGGTGGCGCTGGAGTTTACCGGCCCGCTGGCGGTCGCGCTGTTCTCCTCCCGGCGTCCGATAGACTTTATCTGGGTAGTGCTGGCCGTGCTGGGGCTGTGGTTCCTTTTGCCGTTGGGGCAGGATGTCTCCCATGTCGACCTTACCGGGGCAGCCTGTGCGCTTGGCGCAGGTGCCTGCTGGGCCATCTACATTCTCTGCGGCCAGCGCGCCGGAGAGGATCATGGCCCGGCCACCGTGGCGCTGGGCTCTCTGATCGCTGCCGTGGTGTTTGTGCCTCTTGGCGCGATTCAGGCAGGCGATGCGCTCTGGCACTGGTCGATCCTGCCGCTGGGCCTGGGCGTGGCCATTCTCTCTACCGCCCTGCCCTACTCGCTGGAGATGATGGCCCTGACGCGCCTGCCCACCCGAACTTTCGGTACTCTTATGAGTATGGAGCCTGCGATGGCGGCGATATCCGGAATGATCTTCCTGAGCGAAACGCTGACGCTTGTGCAGTGGCTGGCCCTGTCGGCCATTATTGCCGCATCCATTGGCTCTACGCTCACCCTGCGCCGTGAGAGTAAAATTAAAGAAGTTGATATTGGTTGATTATTTATCTGCACGGCGTTGCGTCGTGCAGAATATCATTTCCTGCCTCGCTTATTTTGCTAATTAATATTCATTTACATTCTCAATGCCTGCCTGAAAATTAAGAATCATCTCCCGACAGCAATATAAGATACTGATAATTAAAAGATTAATTTTTACCCCTCTTTATTTCTATCGAACCGATAGGTATATACTCGTCAGCAGAGTCGAAAACCGGTGCTATACTTAGCTCCAGTAATTACCTGGGAACACACATCAAGAGGATATGAGATTATGAGTACCGCTAAACTGGTAAAAACGAAATCATCCGATCTGCTTTATACTCGCAACGATGTAGCGGATAACGATAAAAAAGCGACTATTGAGCTGCTGAATCGCCAGGTGACCCAGTTCATTGACCTGTCTCTGATCACTAAACAGGCCCACTGGAATATGCGCGGCGCTAACTTTATTGGCGTGCACGAGATGCTGGACGGCTTCCGCACTACGTTGACCGATCATCTGGACACCATCGCCGAGCGTGCGGTTCAGTTAGGTGGCGTTGCACTGGGTACTACCCAGGTTGTTAACAGCAAGACCCCGCTGAAAAGCTACCCGCTGGATATTCACAGCGTTCAGGACCACCTGAAAGAGCTGGCCGATCGCTATGCCATCGTTGCTAACGACGTGCGTAAATCTATCGAAGAAGCGAAAGACGAAGATACCGCTGACATCCTGACCGCGGCATCCCGCGACCTGGATAAATTCCTGTGGTTCATCGAATCGAACATCGAATAAAGCATACGTTTTATTTATGACCCTCTCCCCTCCGGGAGAGGGTTTTGCACTTCTCTGGTGCAACCCCTCTGTTCTGCCGCGCTCTGCCCACTCTACAAAGTAAATCACTTGTAATAATTACCTCACACAATCGTTAATCAAGGGTTGTTTTATCGCCGCTTTCTGCGCTTAATAGCAGCATATTGTGCAACATGTCAGCAACGCACCAGCATGGAGCCCCAACATGGTGCATTACGGCTGACAGAGCATAATTTTTGTACTGCGATGGAATATATCGTCTTTACAAAACAATGGGTTGTAAACCTGGCACGATTTTTTCATACTGCGTACGTTCTCTCAGGGGATCGCCCCGTGGATATAAAAGGAAATGTTATGAAGTCTGTGTTTAAAGTTTCCCTTGCTGCACTTACCCTGGCTTTTGCGGTCTCTTCCCACGCCGCCGATAAACTGGTGGTCGCGACCGATACCGCGTTTGTTCCGTTCGAATTTAAACAGGGCGATAAATACGTTGGTTTTGACGTGGACCTGTGGGCTGCCGTAGCGAAAGAGCTGAAGCTGGATTACACCCTTAAGCCGATGGACTTCAGCGGCATTATCCCGGCGCTGCAAACCAAAAACGTTGACCTGGCGCTGGCTGGGATCACCATTACCGACGAGCGTAAAAAAGCGGTCGACTTCTCTGACGGCTACTACAAGAGCGGTCTGCTGGTAATGGTCAAAGCCAATAACAACGACGTTAAAAGCGTAAAAGACCTCGACGGTAAAGTGGTTGCGGTGAAGAGCGGTACCGGCTCCGTTGACTATGCGAAAGCCAATATCAAAACCAAAGATCTGCGCCAGTTCCCGAACATCGACAACGCCTATATGGAGCTGGGCACTAATCGCGCTGACGCGGTACTGCACGATACGCCGAACATTCTCTACTTCATTCAGACCGCTGGCAAAGGCCAGTTCAAAGCGGTTGGCGACTCTCTGGAAGCGCAGCAGTACGGTATCGCCTTCCCGAAAGGCAGCGACCTGCGTGAGAAAGTGAACGGCGCGCTGAAAACCCTGAAAGAGAACGGTACCTATAACGAAATCTATAAAAAATGGTTCGGTACTGAACCTAAATAATTTTGCCTGAATTCAGGCTTGTAACGCCCGGTGGCGCTCGCGCTTACCGGGCCTACATTTTTAGTTTTTCACCACGGTATACAGGAATTCATCATGCAGTTTGACTGGAGTGCCATCTGGCCTGCCATTCCCATTTTGTTTGAAGGCGTCAAAATGACCCTGTGGATCTCGGTCCTCGGTCTGGCGGGCGGTTTACTTATCGGCCTTGCAGCCGGTTTCGCCCGCAGCTTCGGCGGCTGGATAGCAAACCACATTGCACTGGTATTTATCGAGATTATTCGCGGAACGCCTATCGTCGTTCAGGTGATGTTTATCTACTTCGCCCTGCCGATGGCCTTCAACGATCTGCGCATCGACCCATTCAGCGCCGCCGTTGTCACCATCATGATCAACTCCGGGGCCTACATCGCTGAAATTACCCGCGGCGCGGTGCTCTCGATCCACAAAGGCTTTAGCGAAGCGGGCCTGGCGCTGGGGCTCTCTAAGCGCGAGACCATTCGCCGGGTGATCCTGCCCCTGGCGCTGCGCCGTATGCTGCCGCCGCTGGGTAACCAGTGGATCATCAGCATTAAAGATACCTCGCTGTTTATTGTTATCGGCGTGGCCGAACTGACTCGCCAGGGCCAGGAGATTATTGCCGGTAACTTCCGTGCACTGGAGATCTGGAGCGCCGTGGCGGTGTTCTATCTCATCATTACTCTGGTACTGAGCTTTATTTTGCGTCGTCTTGAAAGAAGGATGAAAATCCTGTGATTGAATTTAAAAACGTCTCCAAGCACTTTGGTAAAACCCAGGTGCTGCACAACATCGACCTGAACATCACCCAGGGCGAAGTGGTGGTCATCATTGGCCCTTCCGGCTCCGGTAAGTCGACGCTGTTGCGCTGCATTAATAAGCTGGAAGAGATCACCAGCGGCGATCTGATCGTCGACGGTCTGAAGGTCAACGATCCGAAAGTCGACGAGCGCCTGATCCGTCAGGAAGCGGGTATGGTGTTCCAGCAGTTCTACCTCTTCCCGCACCTGACGGCGCTGGAAAACGTGATGTTTGGCCCGCTGCGCGTGCGTGGGGCAAGTAAAAGCGAGGCGGAGACGCTGGCGAATGCGCTGTTGGCGAAGGTTGGTCTGGCTGAGCGTGCGCACCACTATCCGTCTGAACTCTCCGGCGGCCAGCAGCAGCGCGTAGCGATTGCCCGTGCGCTGGCGGTGAAGCCGAAGATGATGCTGTTTGATGAGCCAACCTCTGCCCTTGACCCGGAGCTGCGCCACGAGGTGCTGAAGGTGATGCAGGACCTGGCCGAAGAGGGCATGACGATGGTGATCGTGACCCACGAGATCGGCTTTGCAGAGAAGGTTGCCTCGCGGCTGATCTTTATTGATAAGGGCCGCATTGCCGAAGACGGCAACCCGCAGTCGCTGATCGAAAACCCGCCCAGCCCGCGTCTGCAAGAGTTCCTCCAGCACGTCTCCTGAGTTATCAACGCTCTCCTTCCGGGGAGCGTTTTTTTCTTCTCCCCGGATTCTTCCCATTTCCAGACGCAGCGCTGGCAGCATCTATACTTATCTTTTTGCACTATTTTCTCAGGAGAGAGACCGTGCCTTGGTTACTGCTGCTGCTTAGCCTGTTCATCATGCCGCTCCATGCGGCGAGCATCCCTGGCGTCACTTCCACATCCGCAGCGCCTGCTACCAGCGAGACAGCACCTGCCGCCGAGCCGGATCTGGAGCAGAAGAAAGCCGCCTACGGCGCGCTGGCGGACGTGCTGGAGAACACCAGCTCCCGGGAAGAGCTGATCGGCCAATTGCGTAAGGTTGCCGCCACGCCGCCACCGGAGCCGGTACCGACCATCGCTCCACCGGAAGAGGTCGGCGAAGAGAAGACGGTGCTGGAGAACGTCCAGGACGTTGGCCGACACTACGGTCAGGCGCTGTCGTCGCGCTTTGCCCAGCTCTACCGCAACATTACCGGCTCGCCGCACAAGACCTTCAACCCCCAGACGTTTATCAACGCCGCCGGGCACTTCCTGCTGCTTGCCGGGCTGGTCTTTGTCTTCTACTGGCTGGTGCGCCTCTGCGCCTTCCCGCTCTACCGCAGGATGGGCAAATGGGGACGCCGTAAGAATCATGACAGGGCCAACTGGTTACAGCTGCCCGCGATGATCGTCGGGGCATTTATTATCGACCTGCTGCTGCTTACGCTCACCCTTTTTGTCGGCCAGCTACTCAGCGATAACCTCAACGGTGGCAACCGCACCATTGCCTTTCAGCAGAGCCTGTTTCTCAACGCCTTTGCGCTTATTGAGTTCTTCAAAGCGATCCTGCGCCTGATCTTCTGCCCGCACATCCCCGATCTGCGGCCTTTCTCGATGAAAAACGAGGCGGCGAAGTATTGGCACCTGCGCCTGAGCGCGCTGAGCAGCCTGATTGGCTATGGGCTGCTGGTAGCCGTGCCGATTATCTCTAACCAGGTTAACGTCCAGTTTGGCGCACTGGCCAACGTGCTGATCATGCTCTGTATCACCACCTGGGCGCTCTATCTTATTTTTCACAACAAGATGCAGATCCAGGAGCACCTTACCCAGCTTGCCGACCGCTCGCTGGCCTTCTTTAGCCTGTTTATTCGCGCCTTTGCACTGATCTGGCACTGGCTGGCCTGCGCCTATTTCGTGGTGCTGTTCTTCTTTTCGCTGTTCGATCCGGGCAACAGCCTGAAGTTTATGATGGGCGCGACGGTGCGTAGCCTGGCGATTATCGGCATTGCGGCCTTTGTTTCCGGCATGCTGTCGCGCTGGATTGCCAAGCGGATCACCCTCTCCGCTCAGGTGCAGCGTAACTACCCTGAACTGCAGAAACGGGTCAACGGTTGGCTGTCGACGGCGCTAAAGGTGGCGCGTTTTCTTACCGTGATTGTTGCTATCATGCTGCTGCTCAGCGCGTGGGGCCTGTTCGATTTCTGGAACTGGCTGCACTATGGGGCGGGAGAGAAAACCGTTGATATTCTGATCCGTATCGCGCTGATCCTCTTCTTCTCAGCGGTGGGCTGGACGGTGCTGGCGAGCCTGATCGAAAACCGGCTCTCCTCTGATATTCACGGTCGGCCGCTGCCCAGCGCCCGTACTCGCACCCTGCTCACCCTGTTCCGCAACGCGCTGGCGGTGGTGATCAGCACCATTACGGTGATGATTGTGCTCTCCGAGATCGGGGTGAACATCGCCCCGCTGCTGGCCGGGGCCGGGGCACTGGGTCTGGCTATCTCCTTCGGGGCACAAACCCTGGTAAAAGATATTATCACCGGCATCTTTATTCAGTTTGAGAACGGGATGAACACCGGGGATCTGGTCACCATCGGGCCGCTAACCGGCACGGTAGAGCGAATGTCGATCCGCTCCGTCGGGGTGCGTCAGGATACCGGGGCCTACCACATCATTCCGTGGTCGTCGATTACCACCTTTGCCAACTTTGTCCGCGGGATTGGTTCGATAGTGGCGAACTACGATGTCGATCGCCATGAGGATGCAGAGAAAGCCAATAACGCGCTGAAGGCAGCGGTGGGTGAGCTGATGGAGCAGGAGGAGATCCGCAAGCTGATCATTGGCGAGCCGACCTTCGTGGGTATTGTGGGTCTGACCAACACCGCCTTCACGCTGCGGGTGACCTTTACCACCCAGCCGCTGAAGCAGTGGACGGTGCGCTTTGCTCTCGACAGCATGGTGAAAAAGCACTTTGACCTTGCCGATGTGCGCCCGCCGGTGCAGACCTACCAGATGCTGACTAACCCAGCGGCCGCGCAGCCGGGGGCCGCAGAGCCAGGGGGCGGACAGGCCCTGCCCCCTGCGCAACCTACGCTTTAAATCGCGTCTGTGCCCAGCGGCGACGCTGGGCCTCATCTAAAAAGGTCCAGGCAATGAAGCGGCTCTGCTTCTGCCCCTGGGCCATCTCTTTTTTCACTACCTTCACCGCGCCGGCAGCGGTCAGAGCGCGATAGAGCGGAGGCAGGTTCTCGCCGCGTGACACCAGCGAGGTGAACCACAGCACCTGACGGCCAAAGGCCTGGCTCTCGGCAATCATCTTGCTGATAAACGCCACTTCCCCACCCTCGCACCACAGCTCCTGCTGCTGACCGCCAAAGTTAAGCCCGCTCGCCTCGCTCTGGCCAAGGTTGCGCCGCTTGCGGTCGTTGCCCGCCTGCGCCGCTGCCGCCGAGTCATGGAACGGTGGGTTGCACATTGTGGCATCGTACTGCTCGTTCTTGTGGATCATGCCGTTGAGAATGGCGGCCGGATCTTTCTGCCGACGCAGGCGTACCGCACGGGTCAGACCCGGATTGCCAGTCACAATCGCCTGGGCGCTACTAAAGGCCGCATCACCGACCTCGGTGCCGGTAAAGCGCCAGCCGTATTCGTGGTGGCCAATCAGCGGATAGATGCAGTTTGCACCGGTGCCGATATCCAGCACGCTCGTCTGGCGTGGGATCGCACCGTCGACGCTGGTTTCGGCCAGCAGATCCGCCAGATGGTGGATATAATCCGCGCGCCCCGGTACCGGCGGGCAGAGAAAACCGTCAGGAATATCCCAGTGCTTCACGCCATAGAAGTGCGCCAGCAGCGCCTTGTTTAACGCCTTGACGGCCTCGGGATCGGCGAAATTCACCGTCGGCTCACCCGCAGGCGTCGCGATAATAAAACCGCGCAGGTTGGGTTCGTCGATACAAAGGGCGTCGAGATCGTAGCGGCTGCGGTGACGGTTACGCGGGTGTAACCCCGGCTTCTGGGCATTCATGGCATTCTCCTGTAATAAGCGGCGTAAGATACCCCCTGAAGCCAGCGCGGTAAACAGCCATTCATGCAAAAAAGCGCAGCATGTTGCCGAAATTTTTGCCCGTAAGCCTCTCTTCGCCACGCCTAAACTTAAGCTGCGGTTCCCCTATTAGAGGATGTCATATGAAAAAATATCTGGCACTGGCTGCCGCCCTGGCGTTTTCCGCCATGACGGTCAGCGCCTTTGCCGCACCACAGCAGCTAATGAGAGACGATACCGGGACGCTGCGCCCGGCGGGCACGGTCTCTGCCCACGGCGCGCTAAGCCTGGACGATCTCCAGGACGAGCTGGCGCAAAAAGCCCGCGAGCAAGGCGCAAAAGGGTTTGTGATTGACTCTGCTGGCGGTGAAAACCAGATGTACGGCACGGCAACCATCTACAAATGAGTTACCTTCACCTCGCCCCGAAAAGCCACTATGACTTTTACGGGGCGTTGCGCTGAACGGCTGTCAGCGTTCGTTAGCCGCCAGCAGCAGGGTATTGAGCAGCACGTTTGCCCCGCGCTCTGCCCACTGCGGGGTGATGTTTTCTGCCTCATTATGGCTGATGCCCCTTTCACAGGGGATAAAGATCATCGCGGTGGGTGCCACGCGGTTAACGTAGCAGGCGTCGTGACCGGCACCGGAGACCATCCGGCGCTGGGAGTAGCCCAGCTCGCGGGTAGCCTGCTCGATGCGCGTGATGCAGTGCTTATCAAAGTCCACCGGGGCGTAATCAAAGATGCGCTCCCAGGCGACGTCGATACTGCGGGCCAGCAGCCCGTTCAGCGCCTCGATCAGCGCCGCCTCCATTGCCACCAGCGCAGCGGTCTCTGGATGGCGAAACTCCACGGTGCAGAAGACCGCTGACGGTACAACGTTGCGCGAGTTAGGCGTTGCCTGCACGCTGCCTACGGTGGCACGCCCGTCCGGCGCAAAGCGGCGGCCAATGGCCTCAACCGCCAGGGTCAGCTCGGCAAAGGCACACAGGGCGTCGCGACGCAGATCCATTGGCGTGGTGCCCGCGTGGGCAGCAAAGCCGGTCAGGTTGATCTCGTACCAGCGCTGACCCATGGCAGCATGAACCACGCCGATATCCGTCTCCTCTGCCTCGAGCAGCGGCCCCTGCTCAATATGCAGCTCATAGCAGGCGTGCAGCGGAATAGCTGCCGCCGGACGCAGGCCCTGATAGCCGATAGCCGCCAGCGCCTGGCCCACGCTGATGCCGTCGCGATCCTCCCGCGCCAGGGCATAGGCTTCGCTGAATACGCCCGTCCAGACGCCGGAGGCCAGCATCGCCGGGGCAAAACGCGCCCCCTCTTCGTTGGTCCAGTTCACCAGAATGAGGTCGCGCTCGGTAGTGATACCGCGATCGTTAAGGGTGCGCAGCGCCTCCAGCCCGGCGAGCACGCCGTAGATACCGTCGTAGTTGCCGCCCAGCGGCTGGGAGTCGCCGTGTGAGCCGGTGAGCACCGGGGCCAGATGGGGATTGCTGCCCGCCCGGCGCATCAACATATTCCCCAGCCGGTCAACTTCACAGCTAAAACCCGCTTCACGTGCCCAGGTGGCGAGCAGGTCGCGCCCGCGCCGATCTTCATCGCTCAGCGCCAGCCGGGTCACCCCGCCTCCCGCCGTTGCGCCAAGCGTGGCAAACTCGTTGAGGGTCTGCCACAGACGCGCGCTATCAACCTGTAGAGGAGAGGCCATCACGCCTCCTTGTCTTTGACGCGATAGCGGAAATCGCAGCACGGCGCGCCGGACATAATGGTCTGGGTGCGGGTTAGCTCAACGTCCGGCGCGTAGCCAACGATAAACTTGTCGTCCCTGGCACAGGAGAGCAGGTGGCCGATCTCGCCGAGCCCCATCTCGTGGTACATCTCGGCGTAGCGGCAGCGCGTCACATCATAGTCGTAGCGCTGGCCGTCGTCCTCAATCACCCGCACGTCGAGGGCGTTATCCTTCTCCCAGAGATATTGCAGATCGACAAAGCTGCGCAGATCCGCTTTTTTCGGCTCCGCAGCGGCAAAGTTCTGCCCGGCCTGGATGGCCGCCTGCTCGATGGCTTCGCCAATCACCGCCTGGGCGCGGGCTTTACCCACCTCACGCACCAGGATCTCATAGATAGGTTTAATTATTTCAGCTTCAATTTTACGGCGGGCGAGAATGCCCAGCTCTTGTTTTTGCTCACAGCTCATCATTGCCTCACAAATTACTTCGCGCTACCGCCCAGCACGGTCTGGGGTTCCCACTTACCGTTCACCACTTTGTAGACGGTAAAGGATGGATTTTTCAGGTTGCCCTGCTCGTCAAAGGCAATATTGCCGGTCACGCCGGTATAGTTAATGGCGCGCAACGCAGGCAGATAGTCCCCGGCGTCAACGGAGTCGGCTTTCTGCATCGCAGCAATCAGCACCCGGGTGGCGTCGTAGGCAAACGGCGCATGAAGTTCGATATGGGTATGGTATTTAGACTGGTAGGCCTGCTCGAACGCTTTCCCGCCCTGCATCTGATCCACCGGCAGACCCGGCTCCAGGGCCACGACGCCTTCGCCCTCTTTCTGCGCCAGGCTCAGGAAGGTCTGGCTAACGAAGCCGCCCGCGCCCATCAGCGTGGCCTTCATGCCCAGCTGCTTGAGACGACGCGCCAGCGGAGCCGCCTGGCTATCCACGCCGCCGAAGAAGACCAGGTCAGCATTTTTGCTACGGATGGCGGTCAGCACGGCGTTGAAATCCACGGTCTTCTCATCAACGTACTGGCGGTCAACCGGCTTGATGCCCTGCGCTTCCAGCGACTTGATGAACTCGTCGGCCAGGCCCTGACCGAAGGCAGTACGATCGTCGATCACCGCGATGCGCTTCGCCTTCAGCGTCTGCACGGCATATTTTGCCGCGTAGTCGCCGCCGTCATCGTCGTGGCCCATCACGCGGAAGCTGGTGTCAAAACCCTGCTGGGTATAGGCGTGACCGGTGGCGACCGGGGCAACCTGGGCGATGCCCGCATCGTGATAGATACGCGCTGCCGGAATGCTGGTCCCGGTGTTCCAGTGACCGACGACCCCTGCCACTTCGCTGTCGACCAGGCGCTGAGCCACAGCGACGGCGGTACGCGGATCGGACTGGTCGTCCTCGGATTGCAACTTAAAGGTCACCGCTTTGCCGCCAATCGTCGGGTGGGTTTTATTCACGTCGTCGATAGCGAGCTGCGCGCCGTTCTCCAGATCCTTGCCGATACGCGCCGACGGGCCGGTCAGCGGGCCAGCCAGACCGATAATCACGGTGTCATCGGCCTGGGCCGGATTTACCGCTGCTCCGCCGAGGGCGGCGAGTGCGATCGTGGCGCTTAGCACTTTATATCGCATGGTTTTACGCTGATTAGTTTTCATTATTGTTTCCCTGATGTTGGTGGTGTTTTAAACGGCAACTTCGCCTAAATAAATTTCCTGAATTCGGTTATCGGCCAGCAGTGCAGCAGAGTCGCCGTGATGGGCGATAGAGCCGCTGTCCATCACCCACGCGCGGTGTGTGACCTCCAGCGCCAGCCGGGCGTTCTGCTCAATAAGCAGCAGCGTGACGCCGGCATCACGCAGGGCGGCAATCTCTTTAAAAATAGTTTCGACCATGATCGGGGCCAGCCCCATCGACGGCTCGTCAAGGATCAGCAGGCGCGGCTGGCTGAGCAGCGCCCGGCCGAGGGCCAGCAGCTGCTGTTCACCGCCGGAGAGCAGCCCGGCCAGCTGATCTTTGCGCTCACCGAGGCGGGGGAAACGCGCGTAGAGCTGGGCCATCTCCTGCTTCACCGCCTGGCGTCCCTTGCGCTGCCAGGCCCCCATGAGCAGGTTCTCCTCTACCGTCATACGGGTGAAGATGCCCCGTCCCTCGGGCACAAGAACAATCCCGTCGCGGAGCAGATCCTGCGGGGCGCGGCGGTGAATCGATTTGCCGCGCCAGAAGATCTCCCCGCCGTAGGGTTGCAGCCCGGCGATGGCCCGCACGGTGGAGCTTTTGCCCGCGCCGTTGGCGCCCAGCAGCGTGCCCTGCTCACCTTCGTTGAGGCTAAATTCGATCCCGCGAACGGCCTGAATGCCGCCGTAGTGCACGGAGAGGTTGCGCACCTGCAAAACAGGTTCAGACATGGGCGTTTCCTCCCAGATAGGCGCGGATCACTTCCGGATGGCGACGAATGGCCTCCGGTTCTCCTTCGGCAATCACTTTGCCGTAGTCCAACACGCTGATGCGGTCGCAGAGGCTCATAATCAGCTTCACGTCATGCTCGATAATTAAAATGGTTTTGCCATCGTCACGAATACGGCGCAGCAGCTCGCCGAGGGCGACTTTCTCCGCCGCGTTCATGCCTGCCGCCGGCTCGTCGAGGGCCAGCAGCTTAGGGTCGGTTGCCAGCGCGCGGGCAATCTCAAGACGACGCTGATGGCCATAGGCGAGATCGCAGGCGCGGTAGTGGGCAAACTGGGCAATGCCGGTGTACTCCAGCCAGTACCAGGCCTGGCGCTCGGTCTCGGCCTCCTCCTCCCTCGCCCGCTTATGCCGGGTGATGGCGGCCCACAGACCGTTGCGGGTGCGGACGTGGCGACCGATCATCACGTTCTCCAGCACGCTCATGTCGTTAAACAGGCGCAGGTTCTGGAAGGTGCGGGCGATGCCCGCCTGGGTCACTTTCTCAATCGCCTTTGGCGAGTAAGGCGCATCGGCCAGGCTAAACTCGCCGCTGTCAGCGGTATAAAGACCGGTGATCAGGTTGAAGCAGGTGGTTTTGCCCGCGCCGTTGGGGCCAATCAGGCCGTAGATCTCCCCCGCCTTCACCGACAGGCTGACGTCGTTGACCGCCACCAGGCCGCCGAAGCGTTTGTTCAGATTACGGATCGTTAACAAGCTCATGCTTTTACCCCCGCGTGTTTAGCGGGCCAGACGCCCCCCGGACGGAAAATCATCACCAGCACCAGCGCCAGGCCGTAGAAGAGCTGACGCAGGATCTCCGGATCCACCAGCACGGTACCGAACAGCGCCTCCTGCACCGGCACGGCCTGGCTGCGCAGCAGCTCCGGCAGCGCCGAGAGCATCACTGCGCCGAGGATCACGCCCGGCACGTGGCCGATGCCCCCCAGCACCACCATCGCCAGCACGACGATGGACTCCTGCAACGTAAAGGATTCCGGGGAGACGAAGCCCTGGAATGAAGCAAACATCACCCCGGCGACGCCGCCAAAAGAAGCGCCCATTGCGAAGGCCAGCAGCTTAAAGTTGCGCACGTTGATGCCCATCGCCCGCGCCACGTCCTCATCCTCGCGGATGGCGTGCCAGGCCCGCCCTACCCTGGAGCGTTGCAGACGGATACAGATAAAGACGATCGCCACAATCAGCGCGGCAAACAGGTAGTACCAGAGATAGAGCGCGGGAATTTTCACCCCCAGCAGGTGGTAGACGCCGCGGAATTGCAGGCCAAACAGGCTCAGGGAGTCGATACCCGAGATGCCCTTCGCGCCGTTGGTAATATTGACCGGGCGATCGAGGTTGCGCATCAGGATGCGGATAATCTCCCCGAAGCCGAGAGTCACAATCGCCAGATAGTCCCCGCGCAGGCGCAGGGTCGGCGCGCCGAGCAGGATGCCGCAGATCCCGGCAATGAAGGCCGCCAGCGGGATTAGTACCCCGTAGGAGACGTGCAGCCCATCGCTAAAGTAGCCCTGCAATACCGGGAAGGCATCGAGCAGGTGCGGGGAAGCGAGCAGCGCCGCAAGGTAGGCCCCGACAGCGTAGAAGGCGATAAAACCCATATCCAGCAGACCGGTAAAGCCGACCACAATATTCAGTCCCAGGGCGAGCATGATGTAGAGCAGGGTAAAGTCGATCACCCGCACCCAGTAGTTGCCACCGGCGGCAGAGGCCAGCCACGGCGCAAGCAGCAGTCCGGCCACCAGCAGAATAATGCCAAGGTTAAGACGCGGTGCGCTGCGTTCGGAGGTTAAAATAGTCATAGGATCCTCAGGCACGCTGTGCAACCCGCTCGCCTAACAGGCCAGCGGGACGGAAAACCAACACCAGGATCAGCACGATAAACGCCAGAATGTCCTGATAGTTACTGCTGAACGCGCCGCCGGTGAGATCGCCCAGGTAGCCAGCGCCCAGCGCCTCGATCAGCCCGAGCAGGATCCCACCCAGCATGGCACCGCGAATGTTGCCGATACCTCCCAGCACCGCGGCGGTAAAAGCTTTGATGCCCGGCAGGAAGCCCATAGAGAAGCTGGCACTGCCGTAGTTGCTGGCCATCATTACCCCCGCCAGGGCGGCAAACGCGCCGCCGATAGCGAAGGTCAGGGTGATAATCCGGTTGGGTGAGACGCCCATCAGGCTGGCAACCTGCGGGTTTTCCGCGACGGCGCGCATCCCGCGCCCCAGACGGCTGTACTCCACCAGCAGCCACAGGCCAAACATGACCAGAAAGGTGACGGCCAGAGTCACTATACCGGTCACGGTGATAATCGCGGGCGGATGCTCGGCGCTGCCCGCAGTGATCGCAATGGGATCCATAGGCAGGATCTGCGGAAACATCAGCGGGTTACGGCTCCAGATCAGCATGGCGACGGTTTGCAGCAGCACTGAGATGCCGATCCCGCTGATCAGCGGGGCCAGCCGGGGCGCGTTGCGCAGGCGACGATAGGCAAAACGCTCTACCGCCATCGCCAGCAGCGCGCAGACCACCATCGCCGCCAGCAGGGCAAGGGTGAGCTGCACCAGCAGGTTCATGCCGGGAAACCACTGGGAGAGAAGAGTGATCCCTGAAAGGGTGGTAAGCGCGCCGACCATTAAGATGTCGCCGTGGGCAAAGTTGATGATGCGCAGAATGCCATACACCATGGTATAGCCGAGGGCAATCAGGCCATAGATGCTGCCCAGCATCATACCGTTGATCAATTGCTGAATTAGTGTGTCCACAATACGTGCCTGCTGAGAATTTTTTCAGCGTAAGCATCCAACAATTGAATTTAATTTTGAAATACGGATATATTCTTTCTTATTATAAAAGCGTATTTCATTAACTTACTGATATTCAATTATAAAATAAAAACGTTTTTTAGGAATCAGACAGGGTTTGCTTCAACATATGAAAAAAACAGAAGAGTCAGGTGAAAGCGGGCTGGCGGACGATCCGCCCCTGCGTGCGGTACGGGCGTTTGAGGCCATCGCCCGGCTGGGCAGCGTCTCCGCCGCCGCGGAGGAGCTGAACGTCTCTCCCTCGGCGGTCAGCCACCAGCTCAAGGTGCTGGAAAGCTTTCTCCAGCTTCCGCTGACCCATCGTCAGGGACGCCATCTGGTCCTCAGCAGCGAGGGGCGCGAGTATTACCGCTCGATACGCGCCGCCTTTAGCGTGCTGCGCCAGGCCACCGGTCAGCTGTTTGAGCAGGGCCGCTCGCGTCAGGTGACGATCAGCCTGATCCCGCTCTTCGGCATGGGCTGGTTTATTCCCCGCCTGCCGCGCTTTATCCAGGCCCACGCCCAGATGGAGATCAACGTGGTCTACGCCAACCATCGCAACTATCTGAGCGACGCTTCGGATATGTCGATCCGCTTTGGTACCGGGCAGTGGGTGGGCTACCGCAGCGAGAAGCTGATCTCCGGGCGCATGATCCCGGTATGCAGCCGGGAGTTTATTCGTCTGCATGGCTACATCGAGACGCCTACGCAGCTGGCGCAGATGCCGCTCCTGCACGACGAAGAGCGCGCCACCTGGACGCAGTGGTTTAGCGAGCAGCAGGTGAAGCGGGTGCGCCGGGACGGGGCGATGTTTGAAGATGGGCTGCTGACCCTGGCCGCCGTGCAGGCCGGTCTGGGCTGCGCCCTGATGCGTGAGCCGATGATCCTGCCCTATCTGCAAACCGGCGAGCTGGTGAAGATCTTCGACCTGCCCATTGACGACGGTCGCGACTACTACCTCTGCGTGCGCCAGGACGTGGAGATGACCCACGAGGGTAAGCTGCTCCAGCAGTGGCTGCGTGAGGAAGCCGGGAGATAGTCTAAACTTAAGTCATACTTCTCACTAAGGAGAGCGCTATGGCTTCAGGTTGGGCAAACGACGGTGCTGTTCAGGACCAGATCGACAGCACCATTGACGATGCGGTCGCCCGCGCGCGCCGCGAACTGCCGAAGGGTGAGAGCCTGCACGAGTGTGATGAGTGTGGCGCAACTATTCCCGAAGCGCGCCGCAAAGCGATCCCAGGCGTACGCCTGTGCGTGGCGTGCCAGCAGAAGAAAGATTTGAAAAATGCCTCGTTTTCAGGATATAACCGTAGGGGTTCGAAAGACAGCCAGCTTCGTTGACCACAGAACAGGGGTTAGCCCAGGGCAAGCGGTTGCTATCCGCATCACAAAAAACAGGGAAAGAAGTGGCATTTCGTGCCGCTAACGCAGCGGCACGGCGACGGTTCGCTTTCACTTGAATAATTCTTGTTAAAAATCATTCGTTTTCAATATATTAACGATCGTTCAAAATTTTAGATGAAGGTCGTCAATTCTATTCGATTTAATCTCTCGCAAAAAAACGTGATACTCATCACATCGACGGAACATCGTCCCCCATACAGAATAAACTGCGAGAATCGAACCGTGAAAACCATTAAATATGCTGTTGCTGCTCTGGCCCTGACTACCCTCTCCTTCGGCGCATTCGCTGCCCAGCCGGTGACCGCTGAGCAGGCGCAGAGCATGCACAAAATGGGCGTTGTGACTGCGCAGGGCGCGACTACGCTGGATGGCCTGGAAGCACAGCTGGCTGAGAAAGCCGCTGCCGCAGGCGCAAAAGGCTATAGCATCACCTCTGCTAACGCCTACAACAAAATGAGCGGTACTGCGGTTATCTATCAGTAATCGCCTTACCGTGTCTGCCCCGCTGGCTCATCATCGGCGGGTTGTATTACCCCTCATTATTACTGCATTGACCCTGTTTGTTGTTACCCTTGTTGCCCGTCCGGTTTGGACGGGCTTTTTTTTGCCCGCGGTTTATTAAAAAGCGCTCGCTACCCGTGCCAGACCCTCTTCCAGGGTTTCTACTTGCCCCGTTCCCACAAAACAGCAGGCGATCTGACGCTTCAGCGATTCCGGCACCGGCTCGCTGCCGACCAGGCAGCGCTCTGTCCAGCGGGCGGTCACCTCGGGATCTTTGCTGGCGGGCAGCACAGGCTGGAGCGCCGTTTCATCTTGCCGCTCGCTTAAGACGCGCGTGCCCTGGGCATCAATCAGCGTGAGCTGTGGGCAGCGCTGGGGATTGGCATACACCTCCCCCTCCGTGCCGTGCATCAGCAGCCCGCGCCCGCCGATATCGCCAAAGAACTTCGCTACCCGCGTGACGTATTCAGGATGGGAGACGCTGGAGAGGCGCAGCGCGGCGTCCTCAGCAAAGGGCGTTGCCAGCTTGGCCAGGGTGTGGGCGCTGTTACGCACTCCCATGCGCCAGCGCATATCCAGCTGTTTCTCCAGCGGCGGACAGAGCGCGCTAACGGGCACGTACACCGGGTTACGCCCCTCCAGCTTCGCCTGCGCCTGCCCGGCGGTCAGGGTCGGCTCAATACCCAGCAGGGTAAAAATGGTTTCCGAGATCACGCGATCGCGATCCTCGCTCACGCCGTGAACCAGCACCGGAAAACCCAGCCGCTGTAGCAGCATCGCCAGCAGCGGGGTCAGGTTCGCCTGCCTGCGCGCGCCGTTATAGCTGGGAATGACGATGGGCATCGGCTTCGCCACCGGCGGCGTCAGGCGCATGGTCTGGGCCTGCATCGCCTCGTAGAAGCCCAGCATCTCCGCCTCGCCCTCACCTTTAATGCGCAGGGCGATCAGGATCCCGCCCATCTCCAGATCCGCTACTTCGCCGTTCAACATGTGGGTGTATAACGCGCGTGCGGTATCAAAATCCAGATCGCGGGCGTGATTTTTACCGCGCCCAACCTCTTTGATGATGTGGCGGAAATCCATAGCTAACTCCTTGCGTCATAGGTGATGGTCAGCGTCGCCGACGACGATTCTGTTTTGGTTTACTTTTTACTATAACGTCAGGCACGTCCGGTTGGGAAATAGGAAAAACAGGCAGGGCGTCGAGCAGCCGTTTTCCATAGCCTTTCGAGAGCAGCCGCCGGTCGTAGATCACCACTTCGCCCCGGCAGCTGTGGCTACGGATCAGCCGTCCCACCTGCTGGATCAGGTTAAAGGAGGCGCTCGGCAGACTCTGCACCTCAAACGGGTAGCGGTTGAGGCTCTTCAGCCACTCACCTTCGGTGATCACTACCGGGCTGTCGATAGGCGGAAAGGCGATCTTGTGGATGTGTACCTGGGTCAGGTAGTCCCCTTTCAGATCCAGCCCCTCGGCAAACGACTGGAGCCCGACCAGCACGCTGCGCCCGCCCTCGTCGATGCGCTTGCGGTGTAGCTCCACCAGCCGGTAGCGGGGCTGATCCCCCTGCACCAGCAGCATCAGGCGCAGATCGGTGACAAAGGTCAGAAAGAGCTGCATAGCGCGATTGCTGGCAAACAGTACCAGCATGCCGGGGTGCACTTTTTTCTCAACCTGCTCGCGGAAGTAGGCCGCCATTTCGGCGATGTGCTTCTCTTCATGCTCCATCAGCGGCTCGTAGCGCATCTGCGGGATCACAAGCTGGCCCTGCTCAATGTGGTTAAAGGGCGAGTCGAGGGTCACAAAGCGATCCCCGGCCTTCTCTTTCAGGCCGCTCATCTCCTGCAAACGGGAGAAGCTGTTCAGGGAGCGTAAGGTGGCCGAGGTCACGACGATATGCGGCACGCTGCGCCACAGCAGCTTCTCCAGCTGGTCGCTGACGCGAATACCGACGCAGTGGAAAAAGAGGTGCATCTGCCCCTCAACCAGCTCACGTGTGGCCCACTTGGTCACCGGCGCGCCCGACGCCTGGGCCATCGAGGCCAGTCGCCACAGCTTGCTCTGGCTCTCGAACATACCCAGGGCGCGGTTCATCTGTAAAATGACCCGGTGCAGGCGGACGATATCGTGCTGGCCGGTCTTTTCGCTGAGATCGTTTAAGAACAGCTCTGCCAGCCCACGCAACATCTCGGTCAGCTTCGCCAGCCGCAGGCAGATCTCCATCACTTCGTCAGGCAGCTCGCCCATGGCAAAGCGATGCTCTGCCTCGGTGCCGGCAGGCATGTAGAGCCCGAGGATAGAATTCAGCGAGGCGATAAGCTCATACAGCTCTTCGCAGTGGGCGTTGAGCCGCTCCGGCAGCGCCAGCGGCGGCGTGGTCTTCGGACGAAACTGCTCCATGCAGGTCGCCACCAGCTTGGTAAAGAGATCGAGCTGGAGTCGATACCAGGGGGCGGTGATCTCGGCGCTCATCTCCAGCGCGTCGCGGGCGACGTCCGGCAGATGATGGCCCTCGTCCAGCACCAGCAGCAGGTTTTTCGGCTCCGGCAGCACCGCTTCGGACTCCATCGCCGCCATGACTAAGGCGTGGTTGGCCACCACGACTTCGACCTCCTGCACCTCCCGGCGGGCGACAAAAAACGGACACTCGCGGTAGTAGTGGCAGTTGCGGTTCAGGCAGCTGGCTTTGTCGGTGCTGAGCCGCCGCCACAGGTTATCTTCAATGTTCTGATCGGTGTGATCGCGCAGGCCGTCCCAGCGGTAGCTGTCGAGATCGGCCTTGAGTTTGGCGCAGCGCTGCTGCTCCTCTTTGCTGTTCGGCGTCAGCTCGTCGTCGAGAAAGGCCAGCAGATCCTGCTGGGTAGCCTCGCTGCTGGCAAGGGCCGTCAGATTGCGCGGACAGACGTAGCGCCCGCGGCCAAAGGCGGCGGTAAAGCGCAGATCGGGGATGATCTTCTTCAGCAGAGGCAGATCTTTACTGAAGATCTGATCCTGTAACGCCACGTTGGCGGTGCTGATCACCAGCGTCTTCTGCTCTTCGCGAGCGATGGCGATGCCGGGAATAAGATAGGAGAGCGTTTTGCCGACGCCGGTGGGCGCCTCAATGGCCAGATGCCGCCCCTCTTCCCCAGCTAGGGTTTTGGCGACGTCAGCAATCATCTGCCGCTGCGGTGCGCGCGGAATAAAGTCGGGGATCTGTTGCTGTAGCGCCTTATACCAGGCGGCAATCTGCGCTTTCAGCGCGGCGGAAAGAGCCATCGGGAGACCTGAAATACTGTATAAACAGCCACTATTGTCTCACGATCGCCGGTCTGCGGCAAAAGAAAAGCCCGGCTTTGCGGCCGGGCTTCAGGATTATTACTGCGATGCCGCGGGTTTACGCGGACGGCGACGGCGCGCCTGCTCCCCGGCGGGTTTCGCATCGCCGCTGCGGCGCGGCTGGCTTGATTTCGGCGCACCACCTTCGCTGCGACCTTCGCTGCGTCCTTCATTAGGGCGCGGCTGCTGCTGACCACGACCGCCGCCCTGTCCGCGTCCACCGCCGCCGCCGCCACGCTGCTGGCGACCGTTTTGGATCGGCTCGGCTTTGATAGAGGCGTCCGGCTCATAGCCCGGCAGGGCAATGCGTGGGATCTCTTTTTTCAGCAGGCGCTCGATGTCACGCAGCAGCTTGTGCTCATCGACGCAGACCAGCGACAGCGCTTCACCGGTAGCCGCGGCACGGCCGGTACGACCGATGCGGTGCACATAGTCTTCCGGCACGTTCGGCAACTCGTAGTTAACCACGTGCGGCAGCTCTTCAATATCCAGACCACGAGCCGCAATATCGGTTGCCACCAGCACGCGGATGTCGCCGGATTTGAAATCGTCCAGCGCGCGAGTACGTGCACCCTGGCTCTTGTTACCGTGGATCGCGGCGCTGCGAATACCGTCTTTATTCAGCTGCTCTGCGAGGTGGTTGGCACCGTGCTTGGTGCGGGTGAAGACCAGCACCTGCTGCCAGTTACCCTCGCCGATCATCTGCGACAGCAGCTCGCGCTTGCGTTTCTTATCAACAAAGTGCACATGCTGAGTGACCTGCTCGGAAGCGGTGTTGCGACGCGCCACTTCGATCTCCAGCGGGTTATGCAGCAGCTTCTCCGCCAGGGTTTTGATCTCATCCGAGAAGGTCGCAGAGAAGAGCAGGTTCTGGCGCTTGGCCGGCAGCTTCGCCAGCACGCGGCGAATATCGTGGATAAAGCCCATGTCGAGCATGCGGTCAGCTTCGTCCAGCACCAGGATCTCAATGCCGTCGAGCTTAACGGCGTTCTGGTGCTCCAGATCCAGCAGACGGCCTGGGGTAGCGACCAGCACATCAACGCCGCCGCGCAGCTTCATCATCTGTGGGTTAATACTCACGCCACCGAAAACCACCAGCGAACGCACGTTGAGGTACTGACTGTACTCCCGCACGTTCTCACCCACCTGGGCCGCCAGCTCGCGGGTTGGGGTGAGGATCAGCGCCCGCACCGGGCGACGGCCTTTGGCATGGGGTTCGCTGGAAATAAGACGCTGCAACAGTGGCAGGGTAAAGCCAGCGGTTTTACCAGTACCGGTCTGGGCGCTGGCCATCAGGTCGCGCCCCTGCAGCACGGCGGGGATCGCCTGCTGCTGGATAGGGGTAGGTTCGCGGTAGCCCTGCTCGGCAACGGCGCGCAGGATCTCAGGGTCTAAACCCAGTGCTTCAAAAGACATAACAACTCCGAACCGCCCCGACCGTTTCAGGTGTAGTTTTCAGGGAGATAGGTAACGAAACAGATGACAAAAACCACAGTGTCATGAAGGGGCGCAGTGTAGCAGCTTTTGTGATGCGGCGCATAAAATATCCCGTGTCCATTCATTAACAAAATAATTCTCCGGCTGCATAGACATGCTCAAAAAACCGACATAATATTAATCAATCGATTGATTAATTTTTTGCGACGCTATGAATACTATCCCGACCACAACGAAAGGTGAGAACGCGAAGCGTCAGCTTATTGCCGCCGCCCTTGCCCAGTTTGGCGAATACGGTCTGCACGCCACGACCCGCGATATCGCCGCGCAGGCTGGACAGAACATCGCGGCAATCCCCTACTACTTCGGGTCGAAAGAGGATCTCTATCTCGCCTGCGCCGACTGGATCGCCGACTTTATTGGCAGCCAGTTTCAGCCGATGGTGGAGGCCGCCGCCGCGCTGCTTAGCGCCCCGGTGCCGGATCGGGATGCTATTCGCCAGCTGATCCTTAACGCCTGCGGCAATATGATCCAGCTCCTGACCCAGGACGATACGCTGAGCCTGAGCAAGTTTATCTCGCGGGAACAGCTCTCCCCCACCGCGGCCTATCAGCGGGTTCACGATCGCGTCATTGCGCCTATGCACACCCACCTGACCGAGCTTATCGCCGCCTATACCGGCCGCGATCCCGCTGATACCCAGACCATCTTGCACACCCACGCCCTGCTGGGGCAGGTGCTCGCCTTCCGTCTGGGTCGGGAGACCATTTTGCTCCGTACCGGCTGGACACAGTTTGATGAGAGTAGCGTCGCGCAGATTAATGAGGTTATCGCCTGCCATCTTGATCTGATCCTGTCTGGACTAACGCAAAGGAGCCTGAAGCCATGAAAAAACCCGTCATCGCCCTGCTGGCGGTGGTTGTTGTCATCGCTGCCGCCGTCGGCGGCTGGCTGTGGTATCAAAGCCAGCAGGAGCGCGGTTTGACCCTCTACGGCAACGTCGATATCCGCACGGTCAATATGAGCTTTCGCGTGGGCGGCCGCCTCGCGTCCCTTGCCGTTGACGAAGGGGATGCGATTAAAGCTGGTCAGGTATTGGGAACGCTGGATAAAGCGCCCTATGAAAATGCGCTGATGCAGGCCAAAGCGAGCGTCGCCGTTGCCCAGGCGCAGTACGACCTGATGCAGGCGGGCTATCGCGACGAGGAGATCGCCCAGACCGAGGCGGCGGTGCGACAGGCCAAAGCCGCCTACGACTACGCACAGAACTTCTATGCCCGCCAGCAGGGGCTATGGAAAAGCCGCACCATCTCCGCCAACGATCTGGAAAACGCTCGCTCGTCCCGGGATCAGGCCCGGGCGACGCTGAAATCTGCCGAGGATAAGCTGAGCCAGTACCGCACCGGCAATCGCCCGCAGGATATCGCTCAGGCGAAGGCCAGCCTGGAACAGGCCCAGGCCCAGCTGGCACAGGCCGAACTGGATCTGCATGATACCACCCTGGTCGCGCCTGCTGACGGCACGCTGATGACGCGCGCCGTGGAGCCTGGCAGCATGCTCAATGCGGGTAGCACCGTGCTGACCCTGTCGCTCACCCGCCCGGTATGGGTGCGTGCCTATATTGATGAACCTAACCTGGGCCGGGCTAAACCCGGCAGCGAACTGCTGCTCTATACCGACGGCCGCCCGGACAGGCCATATCACGGCAAGGTAGGTTTCGTCTCCCCCACCGCCGAATTCACGCCGAAAACCGTGGAAACGCCGGATCTGCGCACCGATCTGGTCTATCGCCTGCGCATTATTGTTACCGACGCCGATGACGCCCTGCGCCAGGGGATGCCAATCACCGTTCGGTTTAACGATGGGCAGCGCAATGAGTGACACGGCGATCCAGCTTAATGGCCTGGTAAAACGCTTTGCCGGCATGGAGAAGCCCGCCGTCGCGCCCCTGACCTGTACCATCCAGAGCGGGTACGTCACCGGGCTGGTCGGCCCCGACGGGGCGGGTAAAACCACGCTGATGCGCATGCTTGCCGGACTGCTCAAGCCCGACGCGGGCAGCGCCCGCGTGCTGGGTCTCGATCCCATTCACGACGATCGCGCCCTGCACGCCTCGCTGGGCTATATGCCGCAGAAGTTCGGCCTGTACGAAGATCTGACCGTAATGGAGAACCTGACCTTGTACGCCGATCTGCGCAGCGTGGTGGGTGAGACGCGGCAGAAAACCTTTGCCCGGCTGCTGGAATTTACCGCCCTCGGTCCCTTTACCAACCGGCTGGCGGGCAAGCTCTCCGGCGGGATGAAGCAGAAGCTGGGCCTGGCCTGTACCCTGGTGGGCGAACCGAAAGTGCTGCTGCTGGATGAACCCGGCGTCGGCGTGGATCCGATTTCCCGCCGCGAGCTGTGGCAGATGGTACACGAGCTGGCGGGCGAAGGGATGCTGATCCTCTGGAGTACCTCCTATCTTGATGAAGCCGAGCAGTGCCGCGACGTGCTGCTGCTCAACGAAGGGGAGCTGCTGTATCAGGGCCAGCCCACCACCCTGACCCAGAGCATGGCCGGGCGCAGCTTTCTGCTGCACAGCCCGCAGGAGTCCAACCGCAGGCTGCTGCGGCGGGTGCTGAGGCTGCCCCAGGTGAGCGACGGTATGATCCAGGGTCGCTCGGTGCGCCTGATCCTCAAGAAAGAGGCCAGCGCAGAGGATATTCGCCGCGCGGAGGGGATGCCGGAGATTGAGATAGCCGAAACCACGCCGCGCTTTGAAGATGCGTTTATCGACCTGCTTGGCGGGGCGGGAACCCAGGAGTCACCTCTCGGGGCGATCCTGCATACCGTGGAGGGATCGCCGGAGGAGACGGTGATTGAGGCAAAATCGCTGACCAAAAAATTTGGTGATTTTGCGGCGACGGATAACGTCGATTTTGCCGTGAAGCGCGGCGAGATCTTCGGCCTGCTGGGACCAAACGGTGCAGGCAAATCCACCACCTTTAAGATGATGTGCGGCCTGCTGGTTCCCACCGCCGGTAAGGCGCTGGTGCTGGGCATGGATCTCAAGGTCAGCTCTGGCAAAGCCCGCCAGCGGCTGGGCTATATGGCGCAGAAGTTCTCTCTCTACGGCAACCTCACCGTGGAGCAGAACCTGCGCTTCTTCTCCGGGGTCTACGGCCTGCGCGGGCGGGCGCAGAACGAGAAGATCGCCCGCATGAGCGAGGCGTTTAGCCTGACCAGCATCGCCTCCCACGCCACTGACGCCCTGCCGCTGGGCTTCAAGCAGCGGCTGGCGCTGGCCTGCTCGCTGATGCACGAGCCGGACATCCTGTTTCTTGACGAGCCGACTTCCGGCGTCGATCCCCTTACCCGCCGCGAGTTCTGGCTGCATATCAACAGCATGGTAGAGAAAGGTGTTACCGTGATGGTGACCACCCACTTTATGGATGAGGCAGAGTATTGCGACCGCATCGGGCTGGTCTATCGCGGGAAGCTGATCGCCCATGGCACGCCGGACGATCTGAAAGCCCAGGCCGCAGACGCTGAACAGGCGGACCCAACCATGGAGCAGGCGTTTATTCGGCTGATCAACCGCTGGGATAAGGAGCATACCGATGAGCGCTAGCGCAGTGTCATGGCGGCGGGTACGCGCCCTGTGCGTTAAAGAGACGCGGCAGATCGTCCGCGACCCCAGCAGCTGGCTGATTGCAGTGCTGATCCCGCTCCTGCTGCTGTTTATTTTCGGCTACGGCATTAATCTCGACTCCAGCCGTCTGCGGGTTGGGATCCTGCTGGAGCAGCGCAGCGAAGAGGCGCTAGACTTCGCTCACGCCATGACCGGCTCACCCTATATTGATGCCACTATCAGCGACAGCCGTCAGGAATTAATTGCCAAAATGCAGGCCGGACGCATACGCGGCATGGTGGTGATCCCGGTGGATTTCGCCGCCAACATGGCACGCCCTGGCGTTGATGCTCCCATTCAGGTGATTACCGACGGCAGCGAGCCGAACACCGCCAACTTCGTGCAGGGCTACACGGAGGGGATCTGGCAGCTGTGGCAGATGCAACGGGCGGAAGATCGGGGCGAAACGTTTGAGCCGCTGATCGACGTCCAGACCCGCTACTGGTTTAACCCCGCCGCCATCAGCCAGCACTTTATTATTCCCGGCGCGGTGACCATCATTATGACGGTGATCGGGGCCATCCTGACCTCGCTGGTGATCGCCCGCGAATGGGAGCGTGGCACCATGGAGGCCCTGCTCTCGACGGAGGTGACCCGCGTAGAGCTGCTGCTCTGCAAGCTGATCCCCTACTACTTCCTCGGCATGCTGGCGATGCTGCTCTGCATGCTGGTCTCGGTGTTTATCCTCGGCGTGCCCTACCGGGGCTCGCTGATCCTGCTGTTTTTTATCAGCAGCCTGTTTTTGCTCAGCACGCTGGGGATGGGGCTGCTTATCTCCACCGTGACCCGCAACCAGTTTAACGCCGCGCAGGTGGCGCTCAACGCCGCGTTTCTGCCGTCGATTATGCTGTCGGGCTTTATCTTTCAGATCGACAGCATGCCGGCGGTGATCCGCGCGGTAACGTGGATTATTCCGGCGCGCTATTTCGTCAGCACCCTACAAAGCCTGTTTCTGGCTGGCAATATCCCGGTGGTGCTGATTGTAAATACGCTGTTTTTGCTGGCGTCGGCGGTGATGTTTATCGGCCTGACATGGCTGAAAACCAAACGGCGACTGGATTAAGGAGCACATATGTTTCACCGCTTATGGACGCTGATTCGCAAAGAGCTGCAATCCCTGCTGCGGGAGCCGCAGACGCGGGCGATCCTGATTGTTCCGGTGCTGATCCAGGTGCTGCTGTTCCCCTTTGCCGCTACCCTTGAGGTGACCAACGCCACCATCGCCATCTACAGCGAAGATAGCGGCAGGCATTCGGTGGAGCTGACCCAGCGCTTTGCCCGCGCCAAAGCCTTTACCCACGTTCTGCTGCTACACAGCCCGCAGGCGATCCGGCCCACCCTCGATACGCAAAAGGCGCTGCTGCTGGTACGCTTCCCGGCAGACTTCTCACGCAATCTCGATACCTTCCAGCCTGCGCCGATGCAGCTGCTGCTCGACGGGCGTAACTCCAACAGCGCGCAGATTGCCGCTAACTATCTTCAGCAGGTGGTCAAAGAGTATCAGCAGGAGCTGATGGCGGGAAAAGTGAAGCCCAACAACAGCGAGCTGGTGGTGCGTAACTGGTATAACCCCAACCTCGACTATAAATGGTTCGTGGTACCGTCGCTGATCGCCATGATCACCACCATCGGCGTGATGATTGTCACCTCGCTGTCGGTGGCCCGCGAGCGGGAGCAGGGAACGCTGGATCAGCTGCTGGTTTCCCCCCTCGCCACCTGGCAGATTTTTGTCGGCAAGGCGGTCCCGGCCCTGATCGTCGCCACCTTCCAGGCCAGCATCGTGCTGGGGATAGGCATCTGGGCCTATCAGATCCCCTTCGCCGGATCGCTGATGCTCTTCTATTTCACGATGCTGATCTACGGCCTGTCGCTGGTAGGCTTTGGCCTGCTGATCTCCGCGCTATGCGCAACGCAGCAGCAGGCATTTATCGGCGTGTTTGTCTTTATGATGCCGGCGATCCTGCTCTCCGGCTACGTGTCGCCGGTGGAGAATATGCCGGTCTGGCTGCAGCATTTGACGTGGGTGAACCCGATTCGCCACTTCACCGATATCACCAAGCAGATCTATCTGAAGGATGCGAGTCTGGATATTGTCTGGGGAAGCCTGTGGCCGCTGCTGGTTATCGCGGCCACAACGGGATCAGTGGCCTACGCGATGTTCAGGCGGAACGTTGCGTAGCTTCTTATCTTTGGTCAGCAGGGAGAGCACCGCTGGCCCGGCAAGGATCGCCAGCCCTACCGGCGCGAGCAGCAGATCGTTGTGCAGAACGCGGGAGAGCAGCCACAGCGCAATGATGGAGGTACCGAAATACCAGGAGGTGGTCAGCTCCTCAAGAAAATCGCCTACTTCACGCCAGCGCCCGTCATGATGACGTTGCAGAGCCAGCATCAGCAGCACCGTGACGCCGTAAACCACGCACAGGCTCAAGCCGACGCGCACCAGCGCCCCGCTCATCCAGCCCATTACCAGCGCCGCCACGACGATGAAATGCGACACAATCTGCCAGCAACCGAGGCCGGTTGCCACACGAATACGCTGTTGCCACTTCATGGATTTACTCCTGAAGAATTTTATCTGTAATTGAGAGTACCGGACTTTACGGAAAAATCCGTAAGGCCGCATCTTTTTGTGACAGATACTACACTTTATTTCCAACAGGACAGCGTCACTGGCGGGATACAAGATGACAGAACAGAATCAGCCATTCTCTTTAAAAGTACTTACGATTAACACGCACAAGGGTTTCACCGCGTTTAACAAACGCTTTATTTTACCAGAGCTACGCGACGCGGTTCGTACCGTCGGCGCAGATATCGTCTGCCTGCAAGAGGTGATGGGCGCGCACGAGGTGCATCCGCTGCATGTGGAAAACTGGCCCGATACCACCCACTATGAATTTTTGGCCGATACGATGTGGAGCGACTTCGCTTACGGTCGTAACGCCGTCTATCCTGAAGGACATCATGGCAACGCCGTGCTCTCCCGCTATCCGATAGTGCACTATGAGAACCGCGACGTCTCTGTCGATGGCAGCGAGAAACGCGGCCTGCTCTACTGCCGCATTGTGCCGCCGCAGCACAACCGCCCGATTCACGTTATCTGCGTCCACCTGGGCTTACGTGAGGCCCACCGCCAGGCTCAGCTCACGATGCTGGCCGAGTGGGTAAACTCCTTCCCTGAAGGGGAGCCGGTGCTGGTGGCGGGCGACTTTAACGACTGGCGGGTGAAAGCCAACCACCCGCTGAAAAAACAGGCCGGGCTGGAGGAGATCTTCACCCGGGCGAAGGGCCGCCCGGCGCGTACGTTTCCGGTCAGCCTGCCGCTGCTGCGTCTTGACCGTATCTACGTTAAAAACGCTAACGCCAGCGCCCCAGAAGCACTGCCGCTGCGTAACTGGCGTCATTTGTCTGACCATGCCCCACTGAGCGCGGAGATTCACTTATGAAATGCGGATGGCGAGAAGGAAACCGCATCCAGCTGCTGGAGAACGGTGACGAATACTACCCGGCTGTGTTCAAGGCAATCGACAATGCACAGCGTAAGGTGATCCTGGAAACCTTTATCTGGTTTGAAGATGACGTGGGCCGCAAGCTGCACGCGGTGCTGCTGCGTGCTGCCCAGCGCGGAGTGAATATTGAGGTGCTGCTGGATGGCTACGGCTCGCCCGATCTCAGCGATGAGTTCGTCGGCCAGCTCACCGCCGCTGGCGTGGTGTTCCGCTACTACGATCCGCGCCCGCCGCTGTTAGGGATGCGCACCAACGTGTTCCGCCGGATGCACCGTAAGATTGTGGTGATCGACAGTACCGTGGCGTTTGTCGGCGGCATTAACTACTCCGCTGAGCATATGAGCGACTACGGCCCGGAGGCCAAGCAGGACTACGCCGTGCGGGTTGAAGGCCCGGTAGTTGAAGATATTCTTCAGTTCGAACTGGAGAACCTGCCGGAGCACGCCCAGACCCGCCGCTGGTGGCAGCAGCGCCGCCGTCACCAGGCTCCGGATAACCGCAAGCCCGGCGAGGCGCAGGCGCTGTTTGTCTGGCGCGATAATGACGATCACCGGGACGACATTGAGCGCCACTACCTCAAAATGCTGGCCAATGCCAAACGCGAAGTGATCATTGCCAACGCCTACTTCTTCCCCGGCTACCGTCTGCTGCATGCGATGCGCAATGCGGCCCGTCGTGGCGTAACGGTCAAGCTGATCGTCCAGGGCGAGCCGGACATGCCCATTGTTACCGTGGGTGCGCGCCTGCTCTACAACTACCTGGTGAAGGGCGGCGTGCAGGTGTATGAATACCGTCGCCGTCCGCTGCACGGCAAGGTGGCGGTGATGGACGATCACTGGGCCACCGTGGGCTCCAGCAACCTCGATCCCCTCAGCCTGTCGCTTAACCTGGAGGCCAACCTGATTATTCATGACCGTGCCTTTAACCAGACCCTGCGCGACAACCTGAACGGCATTTTGCAGCACGACTGCGTGCGGGTTGATGAAACCATGGTGCCAAAACGCACCTGGTGGAACCTGGCTAAAAGCGTGGTGGTGTTCCACTTCCTGCGAAAATTCCCGGCCATGGTGGGTTGGCTGCCGGCGCATACGCCTAAGCTTTCGCTGGTAAAGCCGCCGGTTCAACCGGAGATGGAGACGCAGGATCGCGTCGATACGGAAAGCAGAGAGGTTAATCCCTGATGAGCAAATCACATCCGCGCTGGCGGCTGGCGAAAAAAATCCTGACCTGGGTCTTCTTTATTGCCGTGACGGTGCTGCTGGTGGTCTATGCCCGTACGGTGGACTGGGGCGACGTGTGGAACGTTATCCGCAACTATAACCGCACGCCGCTGCTGATCTCCGTCGCGCTGGTGGTGGTGAGTTACCTGCTCTACGGCTGCTATGACCTGCTGGCTCGCGCCTACTGCGGACACAAGCTGGCGGCGCGCCAGGTGATGCTGGTGTCGTTTGTCTGCTATGCCTTTAACCTGACCCTCAGCACCTGGGTGGGCGGCATTGGCATGCGCTATCGCCTCTACTCTCGCCTCGGCCTGCCCAGCAGCACTATCACCCGCATCTTCTCGCTAAGCATTACCACCAACTGGCTGGGCTACATTCTGCTGGGGGGGATCATCTTCTCCTTTGGCATTGTTCAGCTGCCCTCGCACTGGTACATCGACGAGGGCACGCTGCGTATCGTTGGCGTCGTGCTGCTGCTGATGATCGCCGCTTACCTCTGGTTCTGCGCCTTTGCCAAACGTCGGCATATGACGGTGAAGGGCCAGAAGCTGGTGCTGCCGTCGTTTAAATTTGCTATTGCACAGATGGTGATCTCCAGCGCTAACTGGATGGCGATGGGGGCGATTATCTGGCTGCTGCTGGGCCAGGAGGTGAACTACTTCTTCGTGCTGGGCGTGCTGCTGGTGAGTAGTATTGCAGGGGTCATTATCCATATCCCGGCGGGGATTGGCGTGCTGGAGGCAGTGTTTATCGCGCTGCTGGCGGGGGAGCACGTCTCGCACGGCAAGATCATCGCCGCCCTGCTTGCCTATCGCATGCTCTACTACTTCCTGCCGCTGATGCTGGCGCTGGTGTGCTATCTGGTGCTGGAGAGCCGGGCGAAAAAGCTGCGGGCGAAGAACGAAGAGGCGATGCAGAAGTAACGAGAGAAGAGAGTGTAGGCCGGGTGAACGTAGCGCCACCCGGCGTTTTACTTACCGACGGTTGCCAAAAATCCGCAGCAGCATCAGGAACAGGTTGATAAAGTCCAGATAGAGCGTTAGCGCACCGAGGATGGCATATTTACGCAGGTTGCCACTGTCGCTCACGTCGATCTGCTCGCCGATACGCTTAAGTTTCTGCGTGTCATAGGCCGTCAGACCCACGAAGACAATCACCCCGATGTAGGTCACTATCCACATCAGCGTTTCGCTCTTCAGCCAGAAGTTGACCAGCGAGGCCAGCACAATACCAATCAGCGCCATAAACAGCATATTGCCGAAGCCGCTCAGATCACGCCTGGTGGTGTAACCGTAGAGGCTCATGGCACCGAACATGCCGCCGGTCACCACAAAGGTGCTGGCGATGGATGAGTAGGTGTAGACCACAAAGATACTGGCAAGGGTCAGGCCGGTCAGCGCCGAATAGAGCATAAACAGCGTGGTGGCCATCGCCGCGCTAAGCTTGTGCACCAGCCCGGAGAGGACAAACACCAACGCCAACTGAGCGATGATCAGGCCAAAGAAGGTGATTTTGCTGGAGAAGACAAACATCATCACCGCGGGGGTGTTGGCCGCGAACCAGGCGATAAACGCCGTCAGGAACAGCCCGCAGGTCATCCAGCCGTAGACCTGGGCCATGTAGGTTTGCAGCCCGCTGCGGGTCTGGACAATTGAATCGGATCGTGGGAATCGGTCCATGATTAACTCCTGTTAAGTGAACACGCTTCTAAGGGTAACACATCCGGGAAAAAGCGACTTACCAGCGCTTCGCTGCCTGCTGGTCGCTCTCCCGCGCCTCGACCCAGCGATCGCCCTCTTCCGTTGCCTCTCGCTTCCAGAAGGGGGCGCGGGTCTTCAGGTAGTCCATAATATACTCCCCGGCGGCAAAAGCACTCCCGCGATGAACGCTGGTGACGCCGACGAAGACAATCTCATCTCCCGGCCACAGCTCGCCGATGCGGTGAACCACCGTGACGCGGCCCAGCGGCCAACGATCGCGGGCCTGCTGAACAATATCCGCCAGCGTTTTTTCAGTCATGCCAGGGTAGTGCTCCAGGGTCAGGGCGTGCACGCTATCGCCGAGATTGTGGTTACGCACCTTGCCGGTGAACGTCACCACCGCCCCGTCTTCATCGCGTTCCGCCAGCCAGGAATACTCCTCGCCAACGCTAAAGGAAGCATGGCCTACGCGAATGCGCGTTTCGCTCATCTTAGCCTCCGGTTACCGGCGGGAAGAGCGCGACTTCATCGCCGCTCACCACCGGATGGTCAAAGCTCACCAGGGTCTGGTTGACCGCCGCCAGCAGACGCCCCTCTTCCAATGCCAGCGCCCAGCGATCGCCCCGGGCGGCCAGCGCCTGACGCAGGGCTTCAACGCTTTGAAACTCGCTCTCCAGCGTCAGACTATCGCAGCCCACCAGCTCCCGTACCTGGGCAAAAAAGAGCACTTTAATCATCGTTATCCGCCCTGAAATCACCGGATTTGCCACCGCTCTTCGCCAGCAGACGAACCGGGCCAATCACCATATCTTTCTGTACCGCTTTGCACATGTCATAAATGGTCAGCGCCGCCACCGAGGCCGCCGTCAGCGCCTCCATTTCGACGCCGGTTTTCCCGGTCAGACGACATAGAGTGGTAATGCGCACCCGGCTCTGCTCCGGCTGCGCCTCGAGATTCACCTCGACCTTGCTGAGCATCAGCGGATGGCACAGGGGGATCAGCTCCCAGGTACGCTTCGCCGCCTGGATACCGGCAATACGCGCGGTGGCAAAGACGTCGCCCTTGTGGTGACTGCCGTCGATAATCATCGCCAGTGTCTCAGGGAGCATAGTAACAAAGGCTTCCGCCTGCGCTTCTCGCACGGTCTCTGCTTTTGCCGAGACGTCAACCATGTGCGCTTCGCCCGCGGCGTTAATGTGGGTCAGTTGAGACATAGTCTATTTCTTTAAATGAGGGTGGAAATTGCACGGGCGGGTGCGCGCATCGATCTGCGGCGCGATGATATTCTCCCATGCGGTTCGGCAGGCTTTGGTCGAGCCGGGCATCGCAAAAATCAGCGTGTTATTGGCGATGCCGGCCACCGCGCGGGACTGCAGCGTGGCGGTGCCGATCTCTTCAAAAGAGAGCATGCGGAACACCTCGCCAAAGCCTTCAATTTCACGATCGAAAAGCGGCAGCAGCGCCTCTGGGGTCTGGTCACCGGCGGTAAAGCCCGTGCCGCCGTTGATCACAATAACCTGCACCTCGTCGCTGGCGATCCACGCCGAAACCTGAGCCCGAATGGCGTAGCGGTTCTCTTTGACGATGGCTTTCGCCACCACCAGATGCCCCGCGTCATGGGCCGCGTCGCGCAGGAAGTGGCCGGAGGTATCCTCCTCTTCGCCGCGACGGCTGGAAACGGTCAGCACGGCAATGCGTGCCGGGATAAACTCTGCGCTGGCCTGACTCATAAACTGCCTCCTTGTAAGGTCTATCCGCCGATATAGGAAAGGTTTTGCGTGATACCGGTATTGCCCTGATGCAGGAAGTGGGTCTGCTTCTTGTGCGTTAGCGCAGCGGCGATGCGTGCCTCCAGCTCCGCCTGCTGGGTATCTTCCGCCAGCAGATCGCGCAGGCTCACGCCACCGTCGCCAAACAGGCAGAGATGCAGCTTGCCCACCGACGAGACGCGCAGACGATTACAGCTGGCGCAGAAGTCTTTCTCGTAGGGCATGATCAGGCCGATCTCCCCGGTGTAGTCCGGATGGCAAAAGACCTGCGCCGGGCCGTCGCTGCGGCCGCGAAGCTTCTGGATCCAGCCGCGACGCAGCAGCTCATCGCGCAATACCATGCCAGAGAGGTGGTGCTTGCGGAACAGGTCGCTCCCCTCGCCGGTCTCCATCAGCTCAATAAAGCGTAGCTGGATGGGACGGGTCTGGATCCACGCCAGGAAGGTATCAAGCTGATGGTGGTTAACGTCGCGCATCAGCACGGTATTGACCTTGACCTTCTCGAAGCCCGCCTCGAAAGCGGCATCGATACCCTGCATCACCTGGTGGAACTTATCCTGCCCGGTGATGGCGTGAAACTGGCGGGCATCGAGGCTGTCAATGCTGACGTTGATCGCGGTCAGCCCGGCGTCGCGCCAGCTGGCCACGTCCCGCGCCAGGCGGTAGCCGTTAGTGGTCACCGCCAGCTGGCGGATGGCGGCATTCTCCCGCACCGCCGCAATGATCTCGGTAAAGTCGCGGCGCAGCGAGGGTTCCCCGCCGGTCAGCCGCACCTTCTCGGTGCCGAGCGCAGAAAAGGCGCGGGTCACCCGCCGAATTTCATCGAGGGTCAGAAAGCTTTTGTTGGTTACCCCGCCCGGCTTGTAGCCATCGGGCAGGCAGTAGGTGCAACGAAAATTGCACACGTCGGTAATAGACAGACGCAGGTAATAGAACTTACGCGCGAATGCATCGGTAAGCTGTGAGGCCATGTACACCTTTCCAAATACGGGAGATGCAGTCATTTCTTCCTGCACCCTGGTGGCAATTGCCACGGCCAAAGCATCATATCCGGGGACGTAGACGCAGAGGCTAGAGTGTGTGTTTGTAACGCTATAAGTAGCGATAGTAGCGCGATAACGTGATTTTCGCCATCCCCGCCTATCGCTATATAAATTACT
Source organism: Pseudescherichia sp. L3 (assembly GCF_024656065.1). Classification (NCBI taxonomy): domain Bacteria; kingdom Pseudomonadati; phylum Pseudomonadota; class Gammaproteobacteria; order Enterobacterales; family Enterobacteriaceae; genus Pseudescherichia; species Pseudescherichia sp. L3. The sequence goes on along the minus strand of NZ_JANKYC010000001.1, from coordinate 484,745 downwards.
ATATAGCGTCCTGATCGTGCATTTTCGTTACAGAATACGTGAAAATCAGCCTCTTGCCTTGATATGCATCATTTTCACCCGCTTGGGCCATCGTCTTTTAGTGGTATTTACGTTAACGTAGCGCAGTTTTTTAGCCATTAAGGAAGAGTTATGCGTAGTCGTACGCTTGCGGATCTTGACCGGGTCGTTGCCCTTGGCGGCGGACACGGGTTAGGACGCGTTATGTCCTCGCTGGGGTCGCTGGGTTCAAGGCTGACGGGGATCGTCACCACCACTGATAACGGCGGGTCAACCGGGCGTATTCGTCGCGCCGAGGGCGGCATCGCCTGGGGCGATATGCGTAACTGTTTGAACCAGTTAATTACCGAGCAGAGCGTCGCTTCGGCGATGTTTGAGTACCGTTTTACCGGCAATGGCGAGCTTTCCGGGCATAACCTCGGAAATCTGATGCTAAAGGCGCTGGATCACCTTAGCGTCCGGCCTCTGGAGGCGATCAATTTAATTCGTAACCTGCTTAAGGTCGATGCGTTTCTAATCCCCATGTCGGAGCAGCCGGTAGATCTGATGGCTATCGACAGCGAGGGGCACACGGTCTACGGCGAGGTGAACGTCGACGGGCTGACAACGCCGATTCAGGAGCTGATGCTCTTCCCTTCCGTGCCCGCTACCCGCGAAGCGATAGAGGCCATTGCCGAAGCGGATCTGATCCTGATTGGCCCCGGCAGCTTTTACACCAGCCTGATGCCGCTGGTGCTGCTTGGCGATCTGGCCCAGGCGCTGCGCCGCACGCCTGCCCCGGTGGTCTATATCGACAATCTTGGCAGAGAGCAGAGCGCCGAGGCGGCGCGGATGGATCTGTCCGCCAAGCTGTCCTTGCTGGAGCAGCGCGTTGGCAAGCGGATTGTGGATGCCGTGGTGGTCGGGCCCGAGGCGGAAACGGCGGCGCTCAGCGATCGCCTTGTGGTGCAGGAGGCGCTGGAGGCCAGCGATGTTCCCCATCATCACGATCGCCATCTGCTACGCGTTGCGCTGGAGCAGGCCGTCCAGCGGCTGGGGTGACGTTTACCCCTTCCAGACTTTTCTGAAGATCTTAAGGTTGCCTTAACCCTCTTCTGTGAGCATACGCAGCATACTCTTTTCAGGAAGTTATGTATGCGTATGTTCCCGTTCTACAGGCCAGCCTTAGGGCGCATGACCTTTATCATCCTGTTCTCATTTTATATCGCCGTTGCGCTGAACCTTGTCTTTTATCATCAGGCCTGGACGCTGCTGGCGGTGCACTCGCCGTGGTCGCTGGCGGTATTCTTATCGATGCCGATCGTGACCTTTTGCGTGATCAACATCCTGACCACCCTGGCCTCGTTTATCTGGCTGGATCGGCTGCTGATCTGCCTGTTTGTTGTGCTCTGCGCGGCAACCCAGTTCTTTATCTGGACCTACGGCGTGATTATCGACCGGACGATGATCGCCAACATTCTTGATACCACTCCCGCAGAGAGCTTTGCGTTGATGACGCCGCAGCTGCTGCTGACGGTAGGCATCTCCGGGGTGCTGATGGCCATACTGGCCTGCTGGCTGCGGATCAAAAAATCCCCTTCCGGCTGGCGTAGCGTGCTGATCCGCGGCGCGAATATTCTCGTGTCGGTCGCCGTGGTGCTGGTGATAGCGCTCTTTTTCTATAAGGACTACGCCTCGCTGTTTCGTAACAACCGCGAGCTGGTGAAGTCCCTTGGGCCATCTAACAGCATTACCGCCGCTTACTCCTACTATAAGCACCACCGCATGGATAACCTGCCGCTGGTGAAGCTCGGAGGAGATGCCACGCGGGTGCCGCAGATGCATCAGGGCACGAAGAAGAATTTAACCATTCTGGTGGTGGGCGAAACCTCACGGGCAGAAGATTTCTCTCTCTCCGGCTACGGGCGTGAAACAAATCCACGGCTTAAGCAGGATAACGTGGTCTATTTCCCACAGACCAGCTCCTGCGGCACGGTGACGGCGGTCTCCGTTCCCTGCATGTTCTCCGGGATGGCGCGCAAAAACTACGATGAGCAGCTTGCTCACCACCGGGAAGGGCTCTTAGATATCATCCAGCGCGCGGGTGTTCAGGTGCTGTGGAACGAAAACGACGGCGGCTGTAAAGGGGCCTGCGATCGGGTTCCTCATCAGGACGTTACCCAGCTTAATCTGGCCGACCTCTGCAAGGCGGGGGAGTGCGAGGACGATATTCTGTTCCACGGTCTGGCGCAGTACATCGATACGTTACAGGGCGACGGGCTGATCGTTCTGCATACCATCGGCAGCCACGGCCCAACCTATTACGAACGCTATCCGCCGCAGTTCAAAAAATTTACTCCGACCTGCGATACCAACGAAATCCAGACCTGTTCGCAACAACAGCTTAAAAATACATACGATAATACGGTACTGTATGTCGATTATGTCGTCGATAAAGCAATAAAGTTGTTGCAGGCGCAGCAGGATAAGTTTACCACCAGCCTGGTTTACCTCTCCGATCACGGCGAGTCCTTAGGCGAAAATGGCGTCTATCTGCATGGCCTGCCTTACGCCATTGCGCCGGAGTCACAGAAACATGTGCCGATGCTGATCTGGCTATCGCCCGATTTCAAGCAGCGCTACCGGGTAAGTGAGTCGTGCCTGCAAAAACGTGCTGCCAGCGAATCTTTTTCGCAGGACAATCTGTTTTCAACCATGCTGGGCATTACGGGCGTGCAAACCCACGTATACCAGCCAGCCGATGATATTCTGGCCGCCTGCAGGGAGTCATAGTGTATGAAAATATTAATCGTAGAGGATGATACCCTGCTGTTGCAGGGGCTGATGCTGGCCATGCAGTCAGAGGGCTACGCCTGCGACGGCGTGAGCACCAGCCGGGAGGCCATGCTCAGCCTGGCGTCTGGGCACTATAGCCTGATTGTCCTCGACCTCGGGTTACCGGATGAAGATGGCCTGCATCTGTTGCAGCGGCTGCGGCGGGAGAAGGTCTCTCTGCCGGTGCTGATCCTGACCGCCCGCGATACAGTGGAGGATCGCATCTCCGGGCTGGACGCTGGCGCAGATGACTATCTGATTAAGCCTTTTGCGCTGGAGGAGCTTAACGCCCGTATCCGCGCGCTGCTGCGTCGCCATAATAACCAGGGCGACAGTGAAGTTGTCGTGGATGATCTGCGCCTGAACGTCAATACCCGTCAGGTGTGGCTGGCCGGGCACTCGATGGATCTGACCCCAAAAGAGTATGCCCTGCTGTCACGTCTGATGCTCAAGGCGGGCTGCCCGGTACATCGGGAGATCCTCTACAATGACATCTACAACTGGGATAACGAGCCGGCCACCAACACCCTTGAGGTACATATCCATAACCTGAGGGATAAGATTGGTAAAGATCGCATCCGCACGGTGCGTGGTTTTGGCTATCAGCTGATTAAGATGGAGCAGACAACCTAACCCTATGCCAGAGAAGATAAAAAAGAGGCTCTCCCCTGTCCGCTGGACCCTGCGCGGACGCCTGCTGCTGACCATTGGCTCAATCCTGGTGCTGTTTCAGCTCATCAGCGTCTTCTGGCTATGGCATGAGAGCAAAGAGCAGATCCAGCTGCTGGTGGAGAGCGCTATCTACAAGCACAACAACCATGCGCATATTGAGCGCGAGGTGCATGAGGCGGTTGCTAGCCTGCTGGTACCGAGCCTGTTTATTATCGGCATGGCCTTGCTCATCTGCATGCAGGCGGTAAAGCTCATCACCCGTCCGCTGCGCGATCTGCAGCGGGAGCTGGAGATCCGTACCTCTGATAACCTGCAGCCGATTGTGCTCAATAATACCTCGGCGGAGGTGGAAGCGGTCAGTTCAGCCATTAACCAGCTGGTGGCGCGCCTGAACCTGACGCTCGATCGCGAGCGGCTCTTCACAGCCGACGTGGCCCACGAGCTGCGCACCCCGCTGGCGGGACTGCGTCTGCACCTGGAGCTGCTGGCAAAAAGCCACCCTTCCGTTGATGTCAGCCGCCTGATCTTACGTATTGACCAGATGACGGAGAGCGTCTCCCAGCTGCTGCAGCTGGCGCGCATGGCGCAGTCGTTCTCGGCGGGCAGCTACCAGCAGGTGATGCTCATCCGCGACGTCATGCTGCCTCTGCAGGATGAGCTACAGACGATGCTGGGCACTCACCAGCAGACGCTGGTGCTGCCCGAGGATCAAGAGGACGTGGCGGTACGGGGGGACGCCGTTCAACTTCGGGTGCTGCTCAGGAACCTGGTGGAGAATGCGCACCGCTACAGCCCGGAGAAGAGCGTGATTACCCTCAAACTTGAGCAGACGCCTGCGCCGGTGCTGGCGGTGGAAGATGAAGGCCCCGGCGTGGACGAGGCGAAAAGCAAAGAGCTCAGCAAAGCCTTTGTGCGGATGGACAGCCGCTACGGCGGGATCGGACTGGGGCTGAGCATCGTCAGCCGCATCGCCCAACTGCACGATGCGCAGTTCTACCTGCATAACCGCGCACCCAAACCCGGCGTGCGGGCCTGGGTGCAGTTTCCGCCTGTTGTTTAAGCAGATTGTTTAGGCAGATCAGGAGGCGGCAATAAAGAGATCGCGAAGCTGATGGAGGCGGTCGCGCAGCTGCGCCGCCTCTTCGAACTCCAGGTTCTGCGCGTGCTGTAGCATCTGCGCCTCCAGTTCGTGGATTTTCTGTTGCAGCGCCTTCGGCGTCAGCGCCAGCTCTGACTCGTCCACCACCACTGGCGAACGGGACTTACCGCGTCCTTTGGCTTTGGTCTTAGCAATGTTCTCGCCCAGCGCCAGAATATCGACCACTTTCTTATTCAGGCCCTGCGGCGTAATGCCATGCTCTTCGTTGTACTCCTGCTGCTTCGCCCGACGCCGCTCGGTTTCACTGATGGCCCTCGCCATTGACGGCGTGATTTTATCCCCATAGAGGATGGCCTTGCCGTTCACGTTACGCGCCGCACGGCCAATGGTCTGGATCAGCGAGCGCTCCGAGCGCAGGAAGCCCTCTTTATCGGCGTCAAGGATCGCCACCAGCGACACCTCCGGCATGTCCAGCCCCTCGCGCAGCAGGTTGATGCCCACCAGCACGTTGAACTCGCCCAGACGCAGGTCGCGGATGATCTCCATACGCTCAACGGTGTCGATATCCGAGTGCAGATAGCGCACCTTCTCGCCGTGCTCCTCCAGATACTCGGTAAGATCCTCGGCCATGCGCTTGGTCAGCGTGGTGACCAGTACGCGCTCGTTAATGGCGACGCGCTTGCGGATCTCCGACAGCAGATCGTCCACCTGGGTACCCACCGGGCGGACTTCGATAATCGGGTCAAGCAGGCCAGTGGGGCGCACCACCTGATCGACAATCTCTTCCCCGGATTTCTCCAGCTCGTAGTTGCCCGGCGTCGCTGAGACATAGATGGTCTGCGGGGCTAACCCTTCGAACTCTTCAAACTTCATCGGACGGTTATCCAGTGCCGACGGCAGGCGGAAACCATACTCTACCAGCGTCTCTTTACGCGCCCGGTCGCCGCGGTACATGCCACCAATCTGCGGAATGGTGACGTGGGACTCGTCAATCACCAGCAGGCCGTCGGCAGGCAGGTAGTCAAACAGCGTCGGCGGTGCTTCGCCCGGCCCGCGCCCGGAGAGGTAGCGGGAGTAGTTCTCGATGCCCGAGCAGTAGCCCAGCTCGTTCATCATCTCAAGATCGAACTGGGTGCGCTGGGTAATGCGCTGCTCTTCCAGCAGCTTATTGTTGGCCAGCAGCGTCTTACGCCGGTCCGCCAGCTCGACCTTGATATCTTCCATCGCCTGCACGATGCGTTCGCGCGGGGTCACGTAGTGGGTCTTCGGATAGACGGTGTAGCGCTGAATAGTGGACTCAACGTGGCCGGTCAGCGGATCGAACAGCGACAGGCGCTCAACCTCCTCGTCAAACAGCTCAACGCGCAGCGCCACGTCGTCTGACTCCGCCGGGAAGATATCGATCACCTCGCCGCGCACGCGGAAGGTACCGCGCTGGAAGGCCTGATCGTTACGCGTATATTGCAGCTCCGACAGGCGGCGCAAAATATCGCGCTGGTTGATGATCATGCCAATGGTCAGGTGCAGCATCATCTTGAGGTAGAGATCGGGGTCGCCGAGGCCGTAGATAGCCGACACCGAAGCCACCACCACGACGTCACGGCGCTCCAGCAGCGCTTTGGTTGCCGAGAGACGCATCTGCTCGATGTGCTCGTTTACCGAGGCATCCTTCTCGATAAAGGTGTCGGAGCTCGGCACGTAGGCTTCGGGCTGATAGTAGTCGTAGTAGGAGACGAAGTACTCCACGGCGTTGTCCGGGAAAAACTCCTTCATTTCGCCATACAGCTGTGCCGCCAGGGTTTTGTTCGGCGCAAGCACCATCGTCGGCCGCTGTAGATCGGCGATCACGTTGGCAACGGTAAACGTCTTCCCTGAACCGGTTACCCCGAGCAGGGTCTGGTGCGCCAGTCCGTCCTCCAGCCCCTCTTTCAGGCGGCGGATGGCTTCTGGCTGATCGCCAGAGGGACGAAAAGCGGAATTCAGTTTGAATGGTTTACTCATGAATGGCTACCTGATGAAGGAATGAGCGGGCAGGTGAGTAATTTTACTCGCGGCGGCGGATTTTGCCAATAAATTATACTGGATGAAAACCCAGTGGCAGATAGGAATATCTGTGTTAGATAAGGCAATTTCAAGTGCCGTAAGGAAAATTTGCGTCTGGCGCAGAATTAAAAACTAAAAAAAATATCTTATCCCCAGAACTTTTTGCGATTTAACATTTGTCAAGTCGGGTGGTGAAAGTTTTGTGTCAGTGGATGACACTTTTCTTACACGCATTGCTTTTATTTAACGTATTGATTTTATAATAGTTATCTAAAAAGCCGCGTTTCGCATCAATTCATGCCTAAGCCGCGTGTTCTCTCGCTTTGCACGCGTTTTCTAACTCTAATGCACAAGGTTATCCACAGGAATAGTGGATAACTGTCGCCAGCCCGTACCCCCTGTGACTCAGCGAAAATCGCATTTTGCGAAACGGCACGCAGGTAAAAAAATTTTCCCACCATTTTTTATCGCATTCCGACGTGACTGCACCACCAAAAATCAGATCCGCCTGCATCTAGCACTAACAGCGTGCAGATGCAATCAGGCAGACCGGTGGAAAAGAGGAATTTAGCGTTTTTTCGTCATCCTGCTCTGAAAAACAGAGCATAACACGCTTCTGGCAAGGCTTTTGCAACATATCATTTACAGACCAGGTCCGGGAGATAAACCGATGTTGAGCTTACGTGCAGTGAATTATTATTACGGCGATCGGCATACGCTTTGGAATGTCGATCTCGATCTTATCCCGGGCACCTGCACCTGCGTAATGGGGCTGCCGGGTATGGGGAAAACGACGCTGGTCAACTGCATCTCTGGCTATCTGCCTGTGGAGAGCGGCAGCATGACCTGGCAGGAGGTCGGGGCGGCCCCGCTGAACCTGTTGCAGGTAAAGATGGAGGATCGTCCGGCGATGGGCATTGCCTGCGTACCGCAGGAAAAGCGGATCTTTTCCCAGCTTACGGTGGAGGAGAATTTACAGATCGCCTGGCTAGCGGTCGGCGAGCCAGGGAGCGCGGTGACACGGGATATCTACGATCTCTTTCCCGAACTGTATGCCCTGCGCCAGGTTAAGAGCGCCGGGCTATCAGAGGATAACCAGCATCAGCTGGCGCTGGCCCGGGCGCTGGTGACCCGTCCGCGCCTGCTGATCCTGGATGAGCCAACCCGCGGGCTGGGTCAGGCCTTTGTCCATAAGCTGGGTAACCTGCTGGTGCGCCTGAACCAGGAGTTCGGCATGACTATCCTGCTGGCGGAGCAGCACCTGACATTTGTACGCCGCGTCGCTGACCGCTTCTATCTTCTGCATCAGGGTCGCAACGTGGCCCAGGGAAGCGTTACACAGCTGGACGATCCGCTGCTTTCCCAGTGGATGACGCCGAACCTAACGCACTGAGATCGAGCCAGTGGCCGATGTCACTCTCAGGCGCGACGTTCTCCAGCCACGGGATCTCCCCGAGGAACGGCGCGGGCAGCATGCGCTTAAGCGTTGCCAGATACTCAGTGTGGCGTTGTCCTGGCGGCACCACATCGTTAGCAACCCAGCCCGCCAGCCGCAGCCCGGCCTGCTGCACCGCCTGGGCGGTCAGTACCGCATGGTTGATGCAGCCAAGCTTAACGCCCACCACTAAAATCACCGGCAGCTGCTCCTGAGTAGCCCAGTCGGCAAAGGTCAGGGTTTCTGAGAGCGGCGTAAACCATCCCCCGGCCCCCTCTACCAGCACCCACTCCGCCTGCGCCTCCAGCATGCGCAGCCCTGCCGAGAGCGTTTCGGCCTCAATAGGCTGTCCGAGGGCGGCGCTGACGATGTGCGGCGACGTGGGCTCAGCAAAGGTATACGGGTTCACGGCCTCGTAGCGCAGGGCCAGGGTACTGTTGTGCTGCAGGGCCAGCGCGTCACTGTTACGCAGTCCCTCTGGCGTCATCTCACTGCCCGAGGCGACCGGTTTGTAGCCTGCGGTTTGCCATCCTGCCTGGGCGGCGGCCTGCAACAGCGCACAGCTGGCTACCGTTTTCCCTACTTCCGTATCCGTGCCGGTAACAAAGTAACGTTCAGTCACGTTCAATAACTCCCCAAAAAAGTGAATAGGTCAGCAGGCATCTGCCCTGCTGCTGCGGCCACGCCAGCTGCAGGCGCTGAAGCTGACCGCGGGTCAGGGGCGTGTTATGCCTGCCAGCGTGCAGGTGCGTCGCGCCGATGCCCTTTAGCGAGCGCATGGCCGCCAGGGCATCGTCAAAGGCCAGCGTGACAGGCTCAATGCCCCACTGGCCGCGCCAGGCGCTAACGGTTTCCGCCAGCGTCTCTTCTGCTAAAAATCGATTTGCGTGAAGTCGGCTGTCTACCGCTTGCCAGGCCTGGTGCAGCTCCGGCAGCGATCCGCTCGCCAGGGTGGTAAAGGCCACCGCCCCGCCGGGGCGCACGACGCGATGCAGCGCCTTCAGCGCCTGGCCTAAATCGTTGCACCACTGCACAGCAAGGTTGCTCCAGGCGAGATCGAACCGGGCGTCGGCCAGAGGCAGCGCCTCAATATCCGCTGCAACATAGTGCTGGGCGGCCTGCTGACTCTGCGCCTGCCTGAGCATCGGCAGGGAGAGATCGAGGGCGGTGACTTCAGCCCCCGCGTCCCGCCAGTAGCGGCTCATGCTGCCCGGCCCACAGCCCGCGTCCAGCACGCTTGCAGGCCTGCGTTCACCCAGCTTCGCCAGCAGCAGATCCGCGCTCTGGCGCTGCAACTGAGCATGACTGTCGTAGCTCTGTGCCGCCCGGCCAAAGGCCGCTGCTACCGCACGCTTATTCACCAGACTCATGCAGGACCTCCAGCAGACGATCGATGTCCTCGGGCTGATGGGCCGCCGTCAGGGTCAGACGCAGGCGCGCCGTGCCTGCGGGGACGGTGGGAGGACGAATAGCGGTCACCCAGCACCCTTTCTGTCGCAGGCGCTCCGCCAGGCTCAGCGCCCGGCTGTTATCGCCAACGATCAGCGGCTGGATGGCGCTTTGGGAATGGGTGATGCGCCCCGGCAGCGCCGCTGCGCCATGGCGAAAGCGCTGAATGAGCCCGGCGAGCGCCGCCCGGCGTTGGTCGCCCTCCTCTCCCCGGATCACGCTCAGCGCGGCGCTGAGGGCCACGGCCTGGGCGGGAGGCATAGAGGTGCTGTAGATCAGATGGCGAGCAAACTGTTCGAAGTAGGTGGCAACCGCCTCGCTGCACAGCACCGCCGCGCCGCTGACGCCGAAGCCTTTGCCAAAGGTGACCACCAGCAGCTCGGGCTTCACCTCCTGCTGCTGGCAGCTACCGCGCCCTTTATGACCGGTGACGGCGATGCCGTGGGCATCATCTACCAGCAGCCAGGCCCCGGCGCGGCGTACCTGCTCGGCAATAGCGGCCAGCGGCGCGCTGTCGCCATCCATACTGAAGACGCCTTCGGTCACCGCCAGCTGCTGGCCGTCACAGGGTTTATCCAGCAGCGCGGCGAGCTGGCTGACGTCGTTATGAGCAAAGCGCCGCAGCTGAGCCGGACTGAAGCTGGCGGCTTCCAGCAGAGAGGCGTGGCTGAGCTTATCCGCCACGATGCGATCCTCTTTGCCGGTCAGGGCGGCAATCACCGCCTGGTTGGCGGCAAAGCCGGAGATAAACAGCAGCGCCCGAGGGTAGCCCAGCCACTCCGCCAGCTCGCTCTCCAGAGCATAATGCGCCCGGGTATAGCCGCTGACGTGCCCGGAGCCACCGCTGCCCACGCCGTACTGCTCCGCTCCCTGCTGCCAGGCACGCACGATAGCCGGGTGCTGGCTTAAGCCAAGATAATCATTGCTGGAGAAGTTGCAGTAGCGGCTGTCGCCCACCGTCAGCCAGCGCCCCGCGCCCTGCTCGACCACCCGGCGCGTACGCAGGGCGTCGGCGGCCCGCCGGGTCGCTAACGCGGTATCGATGCGCTGCTGCCAGCTCATAGTGCCGCCGCGTTGTAGAACTGGTCGGTGTCGGCGTTAAAGATCTGCTCCTCCAGCTTTTGCTGCTGCTCGTTATCGCCGGTCATCACGTCAGTCTGCTGCGGGTTCAGCCCAAGCTTGCGGAACAGCTGAACGTCTTTGTCCTCTTCCGGGTTCGGGGTGGTAAGCAGCTTGCAGCCGTAGAAAATGGAGTTGGCCCCGGCCATAAAGCACATCGCCTGGGTCTGCTCGTTCATCTGCTCGCGACCGGCGGAGAGGCGCACAAACGAGGTCGGCATCATGATACGCGCCACCGCGATGGTGCGAATAAAGTCGAAGGCGTCGACGTCGTCGTTATCCGCCAGCGGAGTGCCCTTGACCTTCACCAGCATGTTGATCGGCACGCTCTCCGGCGGCGTCGGCAGGTTAGCCAGCTGCAGCAGCAGGCCTGCGCGATCCTTGACCGTTTCGCCCAGGCCGACGATGCCGCCCGAGCAGACCTTGATCCCCGCGTCGCGTACCTTATCGAGGGTGTCGAGACGCTCCTGATAGGTACGGGTGGTAATGATGTTGCCGTAGAACTCCGGGGAGGTGTCGAGGTTGTGGTTGTAGTAGTCCAGCCCCGCCGACGCCAGCCGCTGAGCCTGAGTTTCGTCAAGGGTGCCGAGGGTCATGCAGGCTTCGAGGCCCATCGCTTTGACGCCCTGCACCATCTGCTCCAGATAAGGCATATCGCGCTCGTGCGGGTTCTTCCACGCTGCGCCCATACAGAAGCGGGTCGACCCGGCGTTTTTAGCCTTGCGGGCCGAGTCCAGCACCTGCTCCACCTCCATCAGGCGCTCCGTCTCCAGCCCGGTTTTGTAGCGCGAACTTTGCGGGCAGTATTTGCAATCTTCCGGACAGGCCCCGGTTTTGATCGACAGCAGGGTGCTGACCTGAACCTGGCGAGGGTCGAAGTGCTGACGATGAATGGTCTGCGCTTCAAACAGCAGGTCGAGCAGCGGTTTGTCAAACAGCTCGGTAACTTGCGACAGTGTCCAGCGTGCGTGGTGAGCCATGGGGCTTCTCCAAAAGGTGAAATGAGTTCATGTTTGGGTTATGATCGTAAACCTAAATCTTTTTAATTTGGTTTACAAGTCGATTATGACCCAGGACGATCTCGCCTTTGACCGCCGCCATATCTGGCACCCCTATACCTCCATGACCTCCCCGCTGCCGGTCTATCCCGTACAGTCTGCGCAGGGGTGCGAGCTTCAGCTTGCTTCCGGCGAGCAGCTGGTGGACGGCATGTCTTCGTGGTGGGCGGCCATCCACGGCTATAACCACCCGCACCTCAACGCAGCGATGAAAACGCAGATCGAGGCGATGTCGCACGTGATGTTTGGCGGCATTACCCATGCCCCGGCGGTGTCGCTCTGCCGTAAGCTGGTGGCAATGACACCCGAGGCGCTGGAGTGCGTCTTCCTGGCCGACTCTGGCTCGGTAGCGGTAGAGGTCTCGATGAAGATGGCCCTGCAATACTGGCAGGCAAAGGGGGAGTCGCGCCGTCGCTTTCTGACCTTCCGCCGGGGCTATCATGGCGATACCTTTGGTGCGATGTCGGCCTGCGATCCGGATAACTCCATGCACAGCCTGTGGGCAGGCTACCTGCCGGACAACCTCTTTGCCCCCGCGCCGGAGAGCCGCTTCGACGGCGAGTGGGACGAACGGGATATCGTGGGCTTTGCCCGCCTGATGGCCGCCCATCGCCATGAGATTGCCGCCGTTATCCTCGAGCCGATTGTGCAGGGCGCGGGCGGGATGCGCCTCTACCATCCAGAGGTGCTTAAGCGCATCCGCCGGATGTGCGACCGGGAGGGGATCCTGCTGATCGCCGATGAGATCGCCACCGGCTTTGGCCGTACCGGCAAACTCTTTGCCTGCGAGCATGCGGACATTACTCCGGATATTCTTTGCCTCGGCAAAGCGCTGACCGGCGGAACGATGACCCTGTCGGCGACGCTCACCACCCGCGCGGTGGCTGAAACCATTAGCAACGGCGAAGCAGGCTGCTTTATGCACGGCCCGACCTTTATGGGTAATCCGCTGGCCTGCGCAGTGGCGAACGCCAGCCTTGAGCTACTAGCGCGCGGCGAGTGGCAGGTGCAGGTTGCCGCCATCGAGGCGCAGCTGAAACGCGAGCTGGCTCCGGCGAGAGCCGCAGAGACGGTGGCCGACGTGCGGGTGCTGGGAGCTATTGGCGTAATCGAAACCCACCAGCCGGTGAACATGGCCGCTCTGCAGCGCTTTTTTGTCGAGCAGGGGGTGTGGATCCGCCCCTTTGGCAAGCTGATCTACCTGATGCCGCCCTATGTTATCTCACCGGAACAGCTCAGTAAGCTAACGGACGCGGTGCTGGCGGCGGTGGCTCATCCCGCACATTTTGCGCCCTGAGAACGCACGGGCTATTCTAGCCTTAGGGTTGACCACTCACAGAGGAACGACAATGAGACTTATCAGCCAGGACATTCGCGAGGGCGAAAAGCTACATAATCGCCATGTTTTTAACGGCATGGGCTACGAAGGCGACAATATTTCGCCGCATCTGGCATGGGACGAGGTGCCGCCGGGCTGCAAAAGCTTTGCCGTCACCTGCTACGATCCCGACGCGCCTACCGGCTCCGGCTGGTGGCACTGGGTGGTGGTCAATCTGCCTGCCGATACCCGCGTGCTGCCACAGGGATCCGGCTCGTCGCTGGTTCCACTGCCCGAGGGCGCGCTGGAAACCCGCACCGACTACGGTAAGGCCGGATACGGCGGCGCGGCACCGCCGAAGGGGAGAACCCACCGCTATATCTTCACCGTTCACGCCCTGGACGTAGAGAAGCTGGACGTCGATGCCGATGCCAGCGGGGCGATGGTTGGATTTAATATCCACTTTCACTCTCTCGATCGTGCATCGATCACCGCCCTTTATAGCTAATCAACACGATATTGAAGCCGATTCACACAATCGGCTTCCCGTTTCGCTCAACTTAGTATAAAAAAGCAGGCTTGATAGCAACTTATTTAACTATTACGTCTGGAGTACCTCTTGAACACATTTTCGGTTTCCCGTCTGACGCTGGCCCTGGCTTTTGGCGTGACGCTGACTGCCTGCAGCTCAACGCCGCCGGATCAGCGTCCTTCCACGCAGGCCGCCCCCGGTAACGCAGCGCGTCCGGTGCTGTCTGCTAACGAAGCGCAGAACTTTGTCCCAGCTCACTACTTCTCATCGATGGATCAGAACGCGGCCCCGTGGAGCCCGTCCGCTATTCGTCTGCCTGCACAGCCGACCTTCGTTGTTGGCCCGGCGGGCACCGCGGGCGTGACGCACACCTCTATCCAGGCGGCGGTTGATGCAGCCATCAACAAGCACACCAGCGAACGCCAGTACATTGCCGTTCTGCCGGGTGAGTATGAAGGCACCGTATTTGTTCCCGCTGCACCGGGCAGCCTGACGATTTACGGTACCGGCGACAAAGCCGCCGAGGTGAAGATTGGCCTGGCCGTGGATTCCGAAATTGATGGCAACAGCTGGCGTCGTCTGGTTAACCCAGGCGGGAAATATATGCCGGGTAAACCGGCGTGGTATATGTTTGATACCTGCCAGCGTAAAGGCAGCGCCAGCGTAGGCGTGATGTGTTCAGCGGTCTTCTGGTCGCAGAATAACGGTCTGCAGCTGCAGAACCTGACCATTGAGAACAACCTTGGCGACAGCGTTGATGCCGGTAACCACCAGGCCGTGGCCCTGCGCAGCGATGGCGATAAGGTACAGATCAACAACGTCAACATTCTGGGTCGCCAGAACACCTTCTTCGTGACCAACAGCAGCGTGGATAACACCCTGCGGAACGATCGTCAGACCCGTACCCTGGTCACCAACAGCTACGTTGAGGGCGATGTGGATATCGTTGCTGGCCGTGGCGCGGTGGTCTTTGATAACACCGATTTCCGCGTAGTGAACTCCCGCACCCAGCAGGAAGCCTACGTCTTTGCCCCGGCTACGCTCTCTAATATCTTCTACGGCTTCCTGGCTACCAACAGCCGCTTTACCGCGGCCAGTGACGGCGTAGCCCAGCTCGGCCGCTCGATGGACGTTGATCAGGCGACCAACGGCCAGGTGGTGATCCGCGACAGCGTGATCAACGAAGGCTTCAACATGGCCAAACCCTGGGGCGATGCCGCCGTGTCTAAACGTCCGTTCTCCGGCAACACCGGCGCGGTGGACGATAAAGGCAACGTCACACGTAACCTGAACGACGCCAGCTTTAACCGCATGTGGGAGTTCAACAACCGCGGCGTAGGTAGCCAGGTTGTCGAAGCACCGAAGCAGTAACCCGCCTTAACGCCCGGCGGCGCAACGCTTGCCGGGCCTACTCAGTCTGAACGTAACCTCTCCCATTTCTATCCTTTTAGGTATTGCACGTCGTGTAACACCGATCTAGAATATTACACGTCATGTAACAGGGATAGGATCATGATCACGTCATTCAAACACAAAGGGCTGAAACAACTTTTTGAAAAGGGGATTGTTTCTGGAATTCCAGCACAGGATGCTGAGCGAATTAATGACCGCCTGCAGGCTATCGACACGGCCAACGAGATTGGCGAGCTGAACCGTCAGATCTATAAGCTGCACCCGTTGAAAGGGGAGCGCGAGGGCTACTGGTCAATTACAGTGCGAGCAAACTGGCGCATCACATTTCAATTTATTAACGGGGATGCGTATATTTTGAATTATGAGGATTATCACTAATGAGACAGTTTAAAATTTCCCATCCGGGCGAAATTATCGCTAGAGAGTTAGAGGAACTGGGCATTAGTGGTCGTCGGTTTGCGCTTAATATCGGTGTAACTCCCGCTACGGTATCGCGCTTTCTGGCTGGCAAAACCGCCATAACGCCTTCGCTGGCAATTCGTATTGCTGCCGCGCTAGGCAGTACACCTGAATTTTGGCTGCGCCTGCAGAGTGCTTACGATCTTCGCCAGCTCGAAAATCAGATCGATACATCCCGTATTGTCCTGTATGGCGACAGAAATGAGAAGTCGCCCGGCGGTGCAACGCTTGCCGGGCCGACCAAACCGCAATAGCGTTATTCGTGTAGGCCGGGCAAACGCAGTGCCGCCCGGCGTTACGGTGCTAACCCGTTAGTGTGCGTGCACCACCACCCACATCGGCCCCTGCCCGACGGCATAACGGCCCTTCTCTTCCAGCAGACCCTGCGCGCCCTGAATCGCATACAGCGCGATATGGTGCGACTTCTGCCCTGCGGCAATCAGGTACTTACCGCTGTGGTCGATGTTGAAGCCGCGCGGCTGGGTTTCGGTCGGCTGGTAGCCTTCTACGGCCAGCACGCTACCATCTTCCGAGACGCTAAAGATCGTCACGATGCTGGCGGTACGGTCGCAGGCGTAGAGGTGACGTCCGTCCGGCGTAATGTGAATATCCGCCGCCCAGCGGGTATCAGCGAAGTCGGCAGGCATCATATCCAGGGTCTGCACGCACTCGATTTGACCGTGGGCATTGCTAAGCTGCCACACGTCTACCGAGCCGTTGAGTTCGTTAACGCAGTAGGCGTACTGCTGGTTCGGGTGGAACGCCATATGGCGCGGACCGGCCCCTTCAACGGTGGTCACTTCAGCCGGGGTCTGCGCGGTAAGCTGGCCGTTATCGCCAAGGGTAAACAGGCAGATACGATCCTGCTTCAGCGCCGGTACCCACAGGGTGGCGTTATCCGGGGAGATATTGGCCGAGTGGCACCCGTCCAGCCCCTCCACCAGGGCAGTAATTTCGCCCGGCAGGCCGTCATTGAGCGGGGTAACGCTGACGCTGCCCGCGTTGTAGGAGGCGGTAAAGAGAAAGCGGCCCTGGCGATCGGTGGAGATATGCGTCGGGCTACCGGACAGCGGCGCTTCTGCGTTAAAGGTCAGCGCGCCATCTTCCGGTGCGATGCGGTAGGCCAGCACGCGAAACTCCGGACGCACGCCAACATAGAGAAAGCGCTTGTCTGGGCTAACCACCATCGGCTGCACCTGGCCCGGGACGTCAACGACCTGCACCAGAGTCAGCGCACCTTCGTCGTTCAGACGCCAGACGTGGATCTGCTGGCTCTCGGGGCTGGCGGTATAAACGGTTTGCTGCATAAATTCTCCTTGATCGCAAAAGCAGTGAAGTAGATAACCACGATAGTCTTTTTTAGCGCTGAATGCTCTATTTCTGCCCGACGTTTTGCCAGGCCGTCATGCCGGTGTACCATGCGTAACGAGTTGAATTTCATTCTCTACCTGGAACCCGACATGACCTCGCGAGTTATAGCCCTGGATTTAGACGGCACGCTGCTGACCCCCACAAAGACCCTGCTCCCCTCTTCGCTTCAGGCGCTGGCGCGCGCCAGGGAAGCGGGCTTCACGCCACTGATTGTGACCGGCCGACACCATGTTGCCATTCATCCTTTTTATCAGGCACTGGCCCTCGATACACCTGCAATTTGCTGTAACGGCACCTATTTGTATGATTATCAGGCAAAAAAGGTGCTTGAGTCCGATCCGCTCCCGGTGGATCAGGCGCTGCAACTCATTGATATGCTCAATGAGCATAATGTTCACGCCCTGATGTATGTTGATGATGCCATGGTGTACGAGACGCCTACCGGACACGTGCTGCGCACCATGAACTGGGCGCAGTCCCTGCCGCCGGAGCAGCGCCCGGTCTTTACCCAGGTCGGTTCGCTGGCGCAGACCGCCCGCGAGGTGAACGCGGTCTGGAAGTTTGCCCTTACCGATGAGGACAGCGCCAAACTTAACGCCTTCGCCCTTGAGGTTGAACAGCAGCTTGGCCTGGAGTGTGAGCGTTCATGGCACGATCAGATCGATATTGCCCGCCAGGGCAACAGCAAAGGCAAGCGCCTGGCTCAGTGGGTTGCTTCTCAGGGGCTGTCAATGCAGGACGTGGTGGCCTTTGGCGATAACTTTAATGATATCAGCATGCTGCAGGCGGCGGGCATGGGTGTAGCGATGGGTAATGCGGCAGACGAGGTGAAAGCCCACGCCAACGTGGTGATTGGCGATAACACCACCGATACCATCGCCGAGTTTATCTATACCCACCTGCTGTGATCAGGTGGTGATCGAGACGCTCTTGATCTGCGCGTAGAGCCACAGGCCAGGCTTGATGCCTAGCTCATCCCTCGCCCATGGGCTGATGCGCGCCCAGAGCGTGCGGCTGCCCACCTCCAGCTGAACCTCAACCTGGCCCTGGTCGTCATAGCACTGGGCCACCTTCGCCCGCAGGATATTACGGATGCTGCTGTTGACCGGCGGCTGCAACACCAGCGACACGTCCGAGGCCTGGATGCGAATACGCAGCGCCGTCTGTAATGGGCTATCGAGCTTGTTGACCCACAGGTGCTGATCTCCCAGCGCCAGCGCGGTCATGGCATAGTGCGGATGGTGCTCCAGCACGCTGACCTTCAGCACGCTGCTCTGCTGCTCTGGCGGCAGCCACGGGTTCATCACCCGGCTACCCCAAATATCCTCGAGGTTGCCAAAGGCTTTTACCTCTCCCGCCTCGAGCACCATCACCTTATCGGCAAGATGCAGGATCTCATCCAGCGAGTGACTCACGTAGAGCATCGGGATATTAATCTCCCGCGCCAGCCGTTGCAGGTAGGGCATCAGCTCGCGCTTGCGGGGGATATCCAGCGAGGCCAGCGGCTCGTCGAGCAGCAGCAGCTCGGGGGCAGTAAGCAGCGCCCGGCCAATCGCCACCCGCTGTTTCTCCCCGCCGGAGAGGCTCCCCGGCAGTCTGTCGAGCAGCGGCTCGATGCCCAGCAGGGTCACCAGCCGGTCAAACTGTCCGGCCATGCTTTTCGCCATGCCGTAGCGCAGGTTGCCGAGCACCTTATAGTGGGGAAAGAGACGCGCATCCTGGAAGACGTAGCCGATCCGGCGCTTCTCTGGCGGCAGGCAGATGTTTTTTTCGGTATCGTTCAGCACCCGCTCATTGAGCACGATGCGCCCCTGCTGCGGGCGCGTCAGGCCGCCGACGGCGTTAATCAGCGAGGTTTTCCCCGCTCCGGAGACGCCAAAGATGGCGGTGATACCGCTGGCGGGCAAATTCGCCGCAACGCGCAGCCGGTGCGTGCCCAGCGTCTGGGTAAAATCGAGTTCCAACATGATCTATCTCCCCGTCCGCTCGCGGCTAAGCCGCGCCAGCCACTCGGACACCAGCAGCGAAATCAGCGCCAGCACGATAGAGATCAGGCAGAGCCGCGCCGCCGCGCTTTCGCCGCCGGGGGTCTGGATCAGGGTGTACATCGCCGATGGAATAGTGCGCGTTTCGCCGGGGATGTTAGAGACAAAGGTGATGGTTGCACCAAACTCGCCGAGGGAGCGGGCAAAAGCCAGCACCGTCCCGACAATAATACCGGGCAGGGTGAGCGGCAGGGTGATGGTCATAAAGACCCGCCAGCGCCCGGCCCCAAGGGTACGCGCCGCCTGCTCCAGCTTGAGATCGACCCCCTCAAGTGCCAGGCGAATAGCCCGCACCATCAGCGGGAACGACATGACCGCCGCTGCCAGCACCGCGCCACGCCAGCTAAAGGCAAAGGTCAGGCCGAACCAGTCGTAGAGCCACTCGCCGATAAAACCCCGGCGACCCATCGCCACCAGCAGCAGGTAACCCACCACTACCGGAGGCAGCACGAGCGGCAGGTGCAGCAGACTATCGAGCAGGGCTTTGCCTGGAAACGTACAGCGGACCAGCAGCCAGGCAAAGAAGATCCCAAAGGGCAAGCTGAAGAAAACAGCCAGGGAGGAGACTTTCAGGCTCAGCAACACCGCCTGCCATTCGGGATCGGTCAATATCATTCGTGCGTCGTAAATCCGTAACGTTTAAAGATTTCAGAAGCCTGCGGGCCTTTCAGATAGTCATAAAACGCGCTTACCGTGGCGTTTTTATGCCCGTCGATGATAGCCAGCGGGTATTCCACCTTTTTATGTGAATCTTCCGGGAAGGTGCCGACCACCTTCACGCCCTTGCTGGCCACTGCATCAGAGCCGTAGACAATGCCCAGCGGGGCTTCGTTGCGCTCTACCAGTGCCAGTGCGCCACGGACGTCCTCTGCCGGAGCGAGCTTCGGCGACAGCGTATCCCAGGCACCCAGCTTCTGTAACGCCTCTTTGGCGTAGATGCCTGCCGGAACGTGCTCTGGATCGCCTACTGCCAGACGGCCCCCGTTCAGCAGGCGGGTCCAGTTGGTTTTATCGTTAATTGCGATCTCACCCTGGGCGCTGGCTTTTGGGGCGACTACCACCAGACTGTTACCGAGCAGCGTTTCACGGCTGGCGGTATCAATCGCTTTCTTCTCTACCGCGTAATCCATCCACTTCTGATCGGCAGAGATAAAGAGATCGGCAGGCGCACCGGCCTCAATCTGGCGCGCCAGCGTTGAGGAGGAGGCAAACGAAGAGACGACCTTAACTTTTTTCTCTTTCGTATAGGCGGTAGCGATATCCTGCATCGCGTTGGTCAGCGACGCGGCAGCAAATACCGTGATTTTTCCCTCATCCGCCAGAGCATGCCCTGCCAGCGTGAGCGTTAATGTTGCGCCTGCTAACAAGCGTAATCCCGAACGTGCCATATCTGACTCCTGTAAGTATCGTTATATACTTCACAATATAACGATAACCCTCGGGTTTTTACAGGGATAATTTGTACCGCTTAAGCGGTAACCCCGGTATAAAACAGATATCGGCAACGGATAAAAAAGCTTGAATAGCAAAACGCCCGCGGCTGCGGGCGTTTTTAAGAAACTAACGGGACTCTCTGGACCGATCTTTGTGACCAATGCCGGAAAAAATGTTGAACACTTCGCCGAGGCCGTAGATTGCCCCCAGAATGATGGCCATCACAACGGGTACCATGATCACCGCGAATGCCAGACTTTTCAGTAACTCTAACATGGTCTACTCCAGATATAGTGAAGTTATCATTCTAACCTGGTGGCGCGGAATTACACGTCCCTTTTGTGCGATGCCCATTGCGCCGGTGCGCATTTACGGCACAATACCCCTTTTGCAAGGATTGACTATGCAGGCTGAAATCCTCCTTACCCTCCGGCTCCAGCAGCGGCTGTTTGCCGATCCCCGACGCATTGCTCTCCTCAAACAGATAGAACAGACCGGCTCCATAAGCCAGGGCGCAAAGAACGCCGGCATCAGCTATAAAAGCGCCTGGGACGCCATCAACGAGATGAACCAGCTCAGCGAGCAGCCGCTGGTTGACCGCGCAACCGGCGGTAAAGGCGGCGGCGGTGCGCAGCTGACACGCTACGGCCAGCGGCTGATCCAGCTTTACGAGCTGCTGGCGCAGATCCAGCAGAAAGCCTTTGACGTGCTCAGTGATGACGATGCCCTCCCCCTTAACAGCCTGCTGGCGGCCATCTCCCGCTTCTCATTGCAGACCAGCGCCCGTAATCAATGGTTCGGCACGGTCATCGGCCGGGATAATTCTCACGTCCAGCAGCACGTCGACGTTCTGCTGGCGGATGGCACGACCCGGCTGAAGGTTGCCCTGACCGCCCGCAGCGGCGAGCGTCTTGGGCTGGACGAAGGCAAAGAGGTGCTGGTGCTGTTAAAAGCGCCGTGGGTGAACATCACCCAGGAGAGCGCCGCTGCCGCCGGGGCCGATAACCAGCTGCCGGGACGCATCAGCCACGTTGAACACGGCGAGGCGCACAGTGAAGTGCTGATGACCCTGCCGGACGGGCAGACGCTGTGTGCTACCGTCGCGCGAGAGAAGGCGGACCAACTGGTGGTAGAGAGCGACGCGATCGCCTACTTCAGCGCTGACCGGGTTATCGTCGCCACACTCTGCTAAGCCGCTGGCATTGACAATCCCGTCGGCAGCACGTATCTCTGTGCACTACTGCTGCAAAAAATGGGATACGTCATGTCGTTATTGCATATTTCGCAAGGCACGTTTCGTCTTAGCGATACACGCACGCTCGCTATCAGCGACCTTACCCTGCGCGCCGGAGAGAGCTGGGCCTTTGTCGGCACCAACGGCAGCGGCAAATCGGCCCTCGCCAGAGCGCTGGCCGGTGAGCTTACCCTGCTAAAAGGCACGCGCGAAAGCACCTTCGCCCGCGTCACCCGTCTCTCATTTGAGCAGCTGCAGAAGCTGGTCAGCGACGAGTGGCAGCGGAACAACACCGATCTGCTCAGCCCTGGCGAAGAGGATACCGGCCGCACTACGGCGCAGATTATCCAGGATGAGGTCAAGGATCCGGCACGCTGCGCCGATCTGGCCGCCCGCTTCGGCATTAGCGCTCTGCTCGATCGCCGCTTCAAATATCTTTCTACTGGCGAGACGCGTAAGACCCTGCTGTGCCAGGCGCTGATGACCGATCCCGAGCTATTGATTTTGGACGAGCCTTTTGACGGGCTGGACGTTGCCTCTCGCGCCCAGCTGGCGGATCTGCTGGGTCAGCTCAGTGCCCAGGGCATCACCCTCGTGCTGGTGCTTAACCGCTTCGACGAGATCCCGGATTTTGTCGCTAACGCCGGAGTGCTGGTGGATTGCACGCTGAGCGAAACCGGCGCGAAGCAGACCCTGCTGGAGCAGGCCCTGATTGCCCAGCTGGCGCACAGCGAGACGCTGGCGGGCGTGGCTTTGCCGCCGCCGGATGCGCCCCCCGCCCACCACCTGCTGGCCGCGGATAGGCCGCGCATTGTGCTTAACGATGGCGTGGTCTCCTACAACGATCGACCCATCATTAACCACCTAAGCTGGACCGTGAACCCCGGCGAACACTGGCAGATCGTTGGCCCCAACGGGGCGGGAAAATCGACCCTGCTTAACCTGATCACCGGCGATCATCCGCAGGGTTACAGCAACGACCTGATCCTGTTTGGCATACGCCGGGGCAGCGGGGAGACCATCTGGGATATCAAAAAGCATATCGGCTACGTCAGCAGCAGCCTGCATCTGGAGTACCGGGTCAGCACCACGGTGCGTAACGTGATCCTCTCCGGCTACTTTGACTCGATTGGTATCTACCAGGCGGTGTCGGATAAACAGCAGAAGCTGGTTCAGGAGTGGTTAGATATTTTAGGCATCGATGCCCGCACCGCCGACGCCCCTTTCCATAGTCTTTCCTGGGGACAGCAGCGGCTGGCGTTGATCGTCCGGGCGCTGGTCAAACATCCTACCCTGCTGATCCTCGATGAACCTTTGCAGGGGCTCGATCCGCTTAACCGCCAGCTGATCCGCCGCTTTGTTGACGTGCTGATAGGCCAGGGCGAAACCCAGCTGCTGTTCGTCTCCCATCACGCCCAGGACGCTCCCGCCTGTATTACCCACCGGCTGCACTTTGTACCCGAGGGTGATGGCTATACCTACCTGATTGACCAGCCAGCTTAGACCGTTTGGCTGGCATTTTTCAGACCAGGCGCATAATCGCGCTTTAATTGCTTGATTTTTAATAGCATTTAAAGCGCCATTTCCGTTACGTGCTTTTAGTGTAAGCGATTCCACTACTTTCGTTCATGTCACACTTTTTACATCTCTGTTATGCTATCGTTATTAGATAACATATGGTTAATGGAGCCAAACATGCGAGTTCTGGTTACAGGTGGTAGCGGTTACATCGGCAGTCATACCTGCGTACAGCTGCTACAAAACGGTCACGACGTCGTTATTCTCGACAACCTCTGCAACAGTAAGCAAAGTGTCCTGCCGGTCATCGCCCGCCTGGGCGGTAAAGAGGCCACCTTTATCGAGGGCGATATCCGCAACGAAGCGCTGCTGGCCGATGTGCTTCGCGAGCAGGCTATCGATACGGTGATCCATTTTGCTGGCCTGAAGGCGGTAGGCGAATCCGTCGCGAAGCCGCTGGAGTACTACGATAACAACGTCAACGGTACCCTGCGCCTGGTGGCTGCCATGCGTGCAGCTAACGTCAAAAACCTTATCTTTAGCTCCTCGGCTACCGTCTACGGCGATCAGCCGAAGATCCCTTACGTTGAGAGCTTCCCCACCGGTACGCCGCAAAGCCCCTACGGCAAAAGCAAGCTGATGGTGGAGCAGATCCTTACCGACCTGCAAAAAGCCGACCCGGAGTGGAGCATTGCCCTGCTGCGCTACTTCAACCCGGTTGGCGCGCATCCGTCGGGTGATATGGGCGAAGATCCGCAGGGTATTCCAAATAACCTGATGCCCTACATCGCTCAGGTGGCGGTAGGCCGTCGCGAGTCGCTGGCTATCTTCGGCAACGACTACCCAACCGAAGACGGCACCGGCGTACGGGACTACATCCACGTGATGGACCTGGCCGACGGTCACGTAGCCGCCATGCAGACGCTGGCCGGTAAAGCTGGCGTGCATATCTATAACCTGGGCGCAGGCGTGGGCAGCAGCGTGCTGGACGTGGTTAACGCTTTCAGCAAAGCCTGCGGCAAACCTATTACCTATCACTTTGCCCCGCGCCGCGAAGGCGATCTGCCTGCCTACTGGGCCGACGCCAGCCGCGCCGATAAAGAGCTGAACTGGCGCGTTACCCGCTCTCTCGATGAGATGGCGCAGGACACCTGGCGCTGGC
Organism: Pseudescherichia sp. L3; assembly: GCF_024656065.1. Taxonomy (NCBI): domain Bacteria; kingdom Pseudomonadati; phylum Pseudomonadota; class Gammaproteobacteria; order Enterobacterales; family Enterobacteriaceae; genus Pseudescherichia; species Pseudescherichia sp. L3. The sequence goes on along the minus strand of NZ_JANKYC010000001.1, from coordinate 460,552 downwards.
AGTCCCGTCACCCGCAGGGCTATGCGGATTAAGGAGGATCCTATGACACAGTTTAACCCGGTCGATCACCCCCATCGTCGCTACAATCCGCTGACCGGTCAGTGGATCCTGGTTTCCCCCCACCGCGCCAAGCGTCCGTGGCAGGGCGCGCAGGAGACACCGTCCCAGCAGACGCTGCCCGCGCACGATCCGGACTGCTTCCTTTGCCCTGGCAATACTCGCGTAACCGGCGATAAAAACCCGGACTACAGTGGCACCTTCGTGTTCACCAACGACTTTGCCGCCCTGGTGAGCGACACGCCGGATGCGCCTGAGAGCGACGATCCGCTGATGCGCTGCCAAAGCGCCCGCGGCGTTAGCCGGGTGATCTGCTTCTCGCCGGATCATAGCAAAACCCTGCCGGAGCTGAGCCTCCCGGCGCTGGAAGAGGTCGTCCAGACCTGGCAGGCGCAGACCGCCGAGCTGGGTGAGACCTACCCCTGGGTGCAGGTGTTTGAGAATAAAGGCGCGGCGATGGGCTGCTCTAACCCCCATCCGCACGGTCAGGTCTGGGCCAACAGCTTCCTGCCCAACGAAATTGAGCGTGAGGACCGCCTGCAGCGGGACTATTTTGCCGCCAACGGCGCACCGATGCTGCTGGACTATGTGAAGCGCGAGCTGGCCGACGGCAGCCGCACCGTGGTCGAGACCGAACACTGGCTGGCGGTGGTGCCCTACTGGGCAGCGTGGCCGTTCGAGACGCTGCTGCTGCCGAAAGCCCCGGTGCTGCGCATTACCGATCTCAGCGACGATCAGCGCAGCGACCTCGCCCTGGCCCTGAAAAAGTTAACCAGCCGCTATGACAACCTGTTCCAGTGCTCCTTCCCCTACTCCATGGGCTGGCACGGGGCACCGTTTAACGGCGAAGAGAATTCACACTGGCAGCTGCACGCCCACTTCTATCCGCCTCTGCTGCGCTCCGCGACGGTGCGCAAGTTTATGGTCGGCTACGAGATGCTGGCGGAGACCCAGCGCGATCTGACGGCGGAACAGGCCGCCGAGCGCCTGCGGGCGGTCAGTGATATCCATTTTCGCGAATCAGGAGTTTAACCATGAGTCTGAAAGAAAAAACACAATCTCTGTTTGCTGAGAAATTCGGCTACCCTGCCACGCATACGTTTCAGGCTCCGGGCCGCGTCAACCTGATCGGCGAACATACCGACTACAACGACGGCTTCGTACTGCCGTGCGCCATCGACTACCAGACGGCGATCAGCGCCGCGCCGCGTACGGATCGCACCGTACGCGTTATCGCCGCCGACTACGACAACCAGACCGACGAGTTCTCTCTCGATGCACCGATCCTCGCTCACGACAGCCAACAGTGGTCGAACTACGTGCGTGGCGTGGTGAAGCACCTGCTCAACCGCGATAAGAGCTTTGGCGGCGCAGATCTGGTGATCAGCGGCAACGTACCGCAGGGCGCGGGATTGAGCTCATCGGCCTCGCTGGAGGTTGCCGTGGGTACGGTCTTCCAGCAGCTTTATCACCTGCCGCTGGACGGAGCGCAGATTGCCCTCAACGGCCAGGAGGCAGAGAACCAGTTCGTGGGCTGCAACTGCGGCATCATGGATCAGCTGATCTCTGCCCTCGGCAAAAAAGATCATGCTCTGCTGCTCGACTGTCGCACGCTGGGCACCCGCGCGGTCTCCATGCCGCAGGGCGTGGCGGTGATCATCATCAACAGCAACTTCAAACGCACCCTGGTTGGCAGCGAGTACAACACCCGCCGCGAGCAGTGTGAAACCGGCGCGCGCTTCTTCCAGCAGCCTGCCCTGCGCGACGTCTCCCTGGAGCAGTTCAACGCCGTAGCCGCCGAGCTGGATCCGCTTGTCGCCAAACGCGTACGCCACGTGCTGACTGAAAACCAGCGCACCCTGGAAGCGGCCGACGCGCTGGAAAAAGGCGATCTGCAGCGGATGGGCGAGCTGATGGCGGCCTCCCATGCCTCTATGCGCGATGATTTCGAGATCACCGTGCCGCAGATCGATACCCTGGTTGAGATTGTTAAGGAGACCATTGGCGACAAAGGCGGCGTGCGCATGACCGGCGGCGGCTTCGGCGGCTGCATCGTGGCGCTGGTGCCGGAAGCGCTGGTTTCCCAGGTTCAGGACGCGGTGGCGGCACAGTATGAAGCCAAAACCGGCATCAAAGAGACCTTCTACGTCTGCAAAGCATCAGAGGGGGCCGGACAGTGCTAAACGAAACCCCTGCGCTGGCCCCGGACGGGCTGGCATACCGCTTAATCACCCTGCGTAACAACGCGGGGATGGTGGTTACCCTGATGGACTGGGGCGCGACCCTGCTCTCTGCCCGTGTGCCGATGCCGGACGGCTCGGTGCGTGAAACGCTGCTGGGCTGCAATACGCCCCAGCGCTACGTGGAGCAGACCGCCTATCTGGGCGCATCGGTAGGCCGCTACGCCAACCGCATCGCCAAAAGCCGCTTCACCCTTGACGGTCAGAGCTACTCGCTGCTGCCGAGCCAGGGCGAAAACCAGCTTCACGGCGGGCCAGAAGGCTTTGATAAGCGCCGCTGGCGCATCGTGCGTAAGAATGACAGCGAAGCGCTGCTGAGTTTGACCTCCCCCGACGGCGACCAGGGTTATCCTGGCAACCTGAATGCCAGCGCCCTCTTCCGCCTGACGGGGGATAACCGCATTGCGATTGAGTACCGCGCCACAGTGGATAAACCCTGCCCGGTAAACCTGACCAATCACGCTTACTTCAACCTTAACGGCGTGCAGTCGGACGTGCGCGACCACCAGCTGCAGCTGCTGGCCGATGCGTACCTGCCCGTGGATGAGACCGGTATTCCTTACCAGGAGCTGAAAGCGGTTGAAGGTACCAGCTTCGACTTCCGCCAGCCGAAAACCATCGCGGATGATTTTTTACAGGATGACGATCAGCGGAAGGTGAAGGGTTACGATCACGCCTTCCTGCTCCAGGCGAAGGGCGATCTCAGCCAGCCCGCGGCGCACCTCTGGTCGGCGGATAAGAAGCTGCAGATGAGCGTCTATACCACCGCGCCAGCGCTGCAGTTCTACTCCGGCAACTATCTGGAAGGCACCCCAGCCCGCGAGCAGGGCGAGTACAGCGCGTATCAGGGGCTTGCTCTGGAGAGCGAATTCCTGCCGGATAGCCCGAACCACCCGGAGTATCCGCAGCCTGATGTCACCCTGCACCCCGGCGTGGAGTACGTGAGCGTTACCGAATATCAGTTTATTCCGCAGTAACCGTACAGCCCCGTTTTAACGGGGCTTTTTTTGCGCATCCTGCTGAAATAAGCACCGTTTACCGACAAAATCCTAACCCCGATTTCACAAGCACCTTACACTGCGCCACTATTTTCGCTATGGTAATGGTTATGCGTTGCTGCTGGCGTCGCCTCGGCAATATAATGAGAATTGTTATCATTCAATCAGGTTTATTAAGGAGAGAGTATGGCTGTTACTAAGCTCGTTCTGGTTCGTCATGGCGAAAGCCAGTGGAACAACGAAAACCGCTTCACCGGCTGGTACGATGTTGACCTGTCCGAGAAAGGCGTGAGCGAAGCAAAATCAGCAGGTAAGCTGCTGAAAGAAGAAGGCTTCAGCTTTGATTTTGCCTACACTTCCGTGCTGAAACGCGCCATCCACACTCTGTGGAACGTCCTTGATGAACTCGATCAGGCCTGGCTGCCGGTAGAGAAATCCTGGAAATTGAACGAGCGTCACTACGGTGCGCTGCAGGGCCTGAACAAAGCGGAAACCGCTGAGAAGTACGGTGACGAGCAGGTTAAGCAGTGGCGTCGCGGCTTCGCGGTGACTCCGCCGGCGCTGACCAAAGACGACGAGCGCTTCCCGGGTCACGATCCGCGTTACGCATCCCTGACCGAGCAGGAGCTGCCGCTGACCGAGAGCCTGGCGCTGACCATCGATCGCGTGATCCCTTACTGGAATGAAACCATTCTGCCGCGCCTGAAAAGCGGCGAGCGCGTGATCATTGCCGCTCACGGTAACTCCCTGCGTGCGCTGGTGAAGTACCTGGACGACATGGGTGAAGATGAGATCCTTGAGCTGAACATCCCGACTGGCGTACCGCTGGTGTATGAGTTTGACGAAAACTTCAAGCCGATCAAACACTACTATCTGGGCAACGCTGACGAAATCGCTGCAAAAGCGGCGGCGGTAGCAAACCAGGGTAAAGCGAAGTAATGCAAGCTTGCCCGGCGGCATAGTGCTGCCGGGCATGATTATCAACCGCGACGCGCTTTCACCGCGTTGGCCAGCTGACGCAGAATAGCGTCGGTATCTTCCCAGCCGATACAGGCATCCGTCACGCTCTTGCCATAGACCAGCGGCTCACCGCTCTCCAGGCTCTGGTTGCCTTCAACCAGATGGCTCTCAATCATCACGCCAATCACCGCTTTCTCGCCGCCAGCAATCTGCTGACAGACATCTTCACCCACGGTCATCTGCTTCTTGAACTGCTTGCTGGAGTTAGCGTGGCTGAAGTCAATCATCACCTGCGGTGCCAGACCGGCTTTTTCCAGCCCCTGCTTCACGTCGGCAACGTGCTTCGCACTGTAGTTCGGCTCTTTACCGCCGCGCAGAATGATATGGCAGTCGCCATTGCCGCTGGTATTCACAATCGCCGAGTGGCCCCACTTAGTGACGGAGAGGAAGCAGTGCGGCGCACCGGCAGCGTTAATCGCGTCAATCGCCACCTTGATAGTGCCATCGGTACCGTTTTTGAAGCCCACCGGGCAGGATAGCCCGGACGCCAGCTCGCGATGCACCTGAGATTCGGTAGTGCGTGCGCCAATTGCCCCCCAGCTCATCAGATCGGCAAGGTACTGCGGGGTGATCATATCGAGGAACTCCCCCGCCGCAGGCAGGCCGCTGTCGTTAATCTCCAGCAGCAGCTTGCGAGCAATGCGCAGACCGTCATTGATCTGGAAGCTGTTATCCATGTGCGGATCGTTAATCAGCCCTTTCCAGCCCACGGTGGTGCGCGGCTTTTCAAAATAGACGCGCATTACGATCTCAAGCTCGCCCTTCAGCTCTTCACGCAGCGTCAACAGGCGGGCGGCATACTCTTTGGCCGCGGCAGGGTCATGAATAGAGCATGGCCCGATCACCACCAGCAGGCGGTCGTCGCTGCCTTTGAGGATCTTATGGATAGCCTTACGGGCGTGTGAAACCGTATTGGCTGCGGTCTCCGTCGCCGGGAATTTCTCCAGTAGCGCGACAGGGGGTAACAGTTCGTTAATCTCTTTAATGCGTAAATCGTCGTTCTGATAATTCATGATCGTTCCAGCGTTTGCCATACTTATGTCAGAGAGTGCAATCCCTCCAATCTAACGGCTCAGTCAGGAAGTGTAAACGGGCTTTTACACTCAGTACGGAATATTCCTGAAAAGTGATAAAAAAGGGCTAGCCGCTAGCGAACGCCGGCAACGTGGCTAAACTTTTTACCTGTAACCACTTTGTTTTTATTTTTTATCCAGATTCCACTCTACCTTTTCAGGAAGAATTGGCATCTTTCACTACTGAGCGAATATTCCGTTTCGCATCTGCACTGTTGGATATCGCTATCCAATGTAATGACGAGAACAGGAGCACGATTATGAAAATGAATAAACTGGCCACAATTTTACTGACCACTACCCTGACTCTGGCTAGCGGCGCAGCACTTGCAGCATCCAACAGCAACGGTGCAGCTAACGCTGCCGCAGACGCCGGGGCCGTAGCACCGGGCGCAAAAGAGAATCTGCAGCCTAATAACGTAAATAATAACGATATCAATACCGGCAACACCAATGCCGCGACCGGCTCTACCGGCACTAATACTACCGGCACAACCGGCACCACCTCTACCGGCGGTATGCTGCACTCCAACGGCGGAGCGTCAACCAGCGCTGACGGCCAGCATATGGATAAAGACGACATCCATAAAAACAGCATGTGTAAAGACGGTCGCTGCCCGGACGTGAATAAAAAAGTCGAAACGGGTGATGGTATGAACAACGACGTTGATACTAAAACCGACGGCACTTCACAGTAATTCCCCTGATGTGACGATAAGGAGAGCTAAGGCTCTCCTTATTTTTTTGTGGCGAGGAAATAAAAATCTGCAATGATGTAAGTCGCTGAGAATATATAAAATGGAATAAAACTCATGGCGCATCACCACTCACACGCTTCCCCTTCTGAACATCATGATGGCAACGCTCGTCGTTTGCTGTTGGCCTTTAGCGTTACCGCTCTGTTTATGGTGGTCGAGGTTATTGGCGGCCTTGTCTCCGGTTCGCTGGCGCTGCTGGCAGACGCAGGTCATATGCTTACCGATGCAGCTGCCCTGCTCTTTGCTCTGCTGGCCGTGCGCTTTGCCCGTCGTCCCCCGAGCGACCAACGCACCTTCGGCTGGCTGCGGCTCACTACCCTGGCGGCGTTCGTTAATGCCCTGGCGCTGGTCGTCATCACCTTTATGATTGTCTGGGAAGCGATTGTGCGCTTCTATCATCCGCAGCCGGTGGCGGGCTTCACGATGCTGGGCATTGCCATAGCGGGACTCGTCGCTAACATCGTCTCTTTCTGGATCCTGCATCGCGGCAGTGAAGAGAAAAACCTGAACGTGCGGGCCGCCGCGCTCCATGTATTAGGCGATCTGCTCGGCTCGGTCGGAGCGATTGTGGCTGCGCTGGTGATCCTGTGGACAGGCTGGACGCCGGTCGACCCGATACTTTCGGTGCTGGTCTCTTGCCTGGTGCTGCGCAGCGCCTGGACGCTGCTTAAAGAGAGCGTAAATGAACTGCTGGAGAGCGCACCGGTATCGCTGGATATTGCCGCGCTGCGCCGCCATCTGCGCCGTGATATCCCGGAAGTGCGTGACGTGCACCATGTGCACGTCTGGACGGTAGGAGAGAAGTCGGTGATGACCCTGCACGTGCAGGTGATCCCCCCGCACGATCATGATGCGCTCCTGGAACGCATCCAGCACTTTCTGATCCATCACTATGAGATTTCACACGTGACGATCCAGATGGAGTACCGTCCCTGCAGCGGACCGGAGTGCGATCTCAATACCCTGCCCTCCGGTCACGCCCATCATCATCACCACTAGCCGACCAGCGCGCGTGAGCCTCGTTCCCGCGCGCTGTTAATCCACATCCGGCTACCGTTTAGCGCAATAAAGGTCAGGATCAGATACTCCAGCGACATGGCGTAGACCCCCTGCAGGGCAAAGATCACCACGCTAATCACGTTTACCACAACCCACAATAGCCAGTTCTCAACGTATTTGCGGGTCATCAGCACCATTGCCACGATCGACAGCACCATCAGGCAGGCGTCCCAGAACGGGAAGGCATCGGGTTGCAGCTCAGGCATCGCCACGTTTAAACCCAGCGCCTGCATAATCGAGACCGCAATACGGGTCAGGAAGGTAAACACCGGATCGATAAACAGGGTCATCAGGCCAATCGCCAGGGCGCAGACAACCAGCCAGACAATCGCCTTGCCGCGCGGCAGCCAGCGGATTTGCAGCACGGCCTCGTTCTGCGTCGTTTGCCGCGACCAGGCATACCAGCCATAGATGTTGGCCGCAAAGAAGAAGAGCTGTAACAGCAGGCTAGCGTAGAGCTGGATCTGGAAAAAAATCACCGCAAACAGCGTCACGTTGATTAAGCCAAAGGCATAGTTACTGATCTTCTCAAGGCTGGCGAGCCAGATACACAGCAGTCCGGCAAGGGTACCCACCGCTTCGATCCACGAGAGATCGTAACCGCCTGCCCCCAGCGGTATGTGAACCAAGATATTCTGCGTACTAAAAAAATCCATTTCTGCCCCGCATATTGAAAAGTGAAATTGTCTTAACAATCATAGCCGTTATCGCACGGTACGTAATTAACGTAGCGTTGCAGCAAAATCCAGCATGCGATTCAGCGGCAGCAGTGCCCCTTCACGCAGTTTTGCATCGACATGGATCTCGTGTAGCGCGCCGCCCTTCTCCAGCCCCTCAGCGATAGCCTGAAGGCCGTTCATGGCCATCCACGGACAGTGTGCACAGCTGCGACAGGTTGCACCCTCACCGGCGGTAGGCGCTTCCAGCAGCTCTTTCCCTGGAACAGCCTGCTGCATTTTGTAAAAGATACCGCGATCGGTGGCGACAATAAGCTGCGGATGCGGCAACGTTTTGGCCGCGTTGATCAGCTGGCTGGTTGAGCCCACGGCGTCTGCCATATCCACTACCGCCTGCGGTGACTCAGGGTGAACCAGAACAGCCGCGTCAGGATAGAGCGCTTTCATGCGCGCCAGCGCCTGGGTTTTAAACTCGTCGTGGACGATGCACGCACCCTGCCAGCAGAGGATATCGGCCCCGGTCTGTTTCTGCACGTAGCTGCCGAGATGGCGATCTGGCGCCCAGATGATCTTCTCACCAAGGCTATCCAGATGCTCAATCAGCTCGACGGCGATGCTGGATGTCACGACCCAGTCCGCGCGCGCCTTAACCGCAGCGGAGGTATTGGCGTAGACCACGACGGTGCGGTCCGGGTGCGCATCGCAGAAGGCGCTGAACGCTTCAATGGGGCAGCCAAGATCGAGAGAGCACTCGGCATCGAGCGTGGGCATCAGAATGGTTTTTTCCGGGCTGAGGATCTTAGCGGTCTCGCCCATAAAGCGAACCCCAGCCACCAGCAGCGTGGAGGCAGGATGCTTCGCCCCAAAGCGCGCCATCTCCAGGGAATCAGAGATACAGCCGCCGGTCTCCTCGGCAAGCTGCTGGATCTCTGGATCGGTATAGTAGTGGGCCACCATAACCGCATCGCGCTCCTTCAATAGCCTTTTGATCTTTTCGCGATAAAACGCTTTTTCGTCGAGGCTCAGCGGGCGCGGCTTAGGCGGGAAGGGGTAAATCGTAGCTTCAGGATCGAACATTACGCTCATCATGCTTTCTCGTTTTGCTGACTTAACAATAATACCCTGACCAACGCTGTCTGACGGAGGATGAGGCATTTGTGTTTTATATACTAAACAAGATAGCGGATTGCCAGGGAAAAGTCACATCAATTAAGCGGAACGCTAACACCCTTTATTTTGAAAATTGCTCGCAAAGACCGCACTAAAAGTAGGTAAATGTGTGCGGGTAATGGGCATGATGGGTAGAGCGAAGGGTTTTAGCAGCGGATGGAGATAACCAGGATGAGTAAACGTAAGGATATAGTTGATGGGGCACGCGCGGCAGAGTTACCTGCCGGATTAATATATACGGAAGTTTTAGGATGGATAGACCTAGGCCATGCCCGTGGTGTAGATATTCGTGACTTATTAAGAAATATTCAGCAGGGGGAAGCATCAGGAAAGGAATTCTATGAGGTAAGATATTCCCAGGGAATGACCTCCCCATACGGTATTCTCCGTTCTGGGAAGGTGGTAACCTGGCGAATCAAACATGGAAGGCCTGACTGGGAGCAAAAAAGTATAGCGTTAGCAATGATGATGACGGTGGCGAGAAAATTCGAAGCCTTCCAAGGTCAGTTTCCCAATAACTGGGTAACTGATAGTAGCTTTAGCGGCGAAGATCTAGTGTCTGACTTGCTGGGATTCTATCGCGTGGTATCTATTCAAAACCCCTTCAGCATACTTCGCCCAATCAGCAAAGCAGAGGCACTGAAACGTTGGGATTACTATGGCAAAATTGGCTCCTGGAAAAATGAGACGTTCCAGCCTCTGCTGTTTCCCGATCCGGAAAAATTTCCTCATACACGTCCACGTAAAGGGCTGCTTCCGCCATTTATGCGTACCATTTTTCCTTATAACGATTTTCAGTCAGGTAATGTGATACTGCCACAACATGGCAAGACCTTTGAGATTTTAGGTGCCAGTAACGGTAGAGAAGGACTATGAAGAAAATTTTAACAGGGTTGGCCGTTGTTGTTCTCATAGGCATCATCGCGCTTACTGTCGCCTGGCCTTACGTGAAAATGGAGTTTGCTAGCTCTGCACAATACACCGAACTCGATAGGCAAGAGTATGAGTATTATACACCTGCATTATTGAAACAAATGCCCCGTATTTCAGATGATTATGAGTTTCGCTATGCGAATATCAGCGGGCCCCAGGCTTTTGTCTATAGCATAGAGTTCAAAGGTGTTACTGATGCGAGCAAAATCCGTGGTTACTTAAGTCAGGCTGGATATCAGCTACAAAGATCCTGTGATATCGAAGCTGAATGTTGGATATCAAGCCACTCTAAGCAAGATATTGTGACGTTGAATCAATCACTCCCTCTTCAGGTAGTGGGGGTTGATATCTACCGTCGGCCTAACAAAGAGTAATGGTGCATTTGATCTTGTTAAGCACACGAAAATTTATTAAAGCCACTGCCATAGCTGTCTTCGTGGGCGTCATCGTGCTCGCTGTTGTCTGGCCTTACGTAAAAATGGAGTTTGCCAGCTCTGCGCATTACACCGAGCAAGACATACGCGAGTATGAATACTTCACGCCGGATCTATTGAAAAACATGCCCAGGCTCACAACCGATTACAGATTCGAATATGGCAATGTTACAGGCCCAGAAGCGCATGTTTTTACGGTTCATATCTATGGTACAACGGACAGTAGCAAAATCCGGGACTACCTAAAAGCTCAGGGGTATGAGCCACAAAACGTTTGTGACGTTGAGGCGGAATGCTGGCGAAGCCATAAGAACAGCGATTTAGTTACAATTGCTAAGTTCATGTCGCCAAAAGAGGTTTTTGTACAGCTGTCACAGAGTCCATACAATGAGCCGCTGGCAGATGACCGGTGATAATACATCGTAGGCCGGGTAAGCGTAGCGCCACCCGGCAGTATGTCGCTGTGTCGGGCGGCGCCGTGCTTGCCCGACCTACAAAAGCAGTGCTGTGAAAACGGCATATCGCAGATAGCAAAAAAGCGCCTTTAGGGCGCTTTTTTGCATTGGTGGGTCGTGCAGGATGACTCACTTCGTTCGACCCGAACCTGCCGCAGGCTCGAATCTTTCGAAAACGGCAGATAGCAAAAAAGCGCCTTTAGGGCGCTTTTTTGCATTGGTGGGTCGTGCAGGATTCGAACCTGCGACCAATTGATTAAAAGTCAACTGCTCTACCAACTGAGCTAACGACCCCTTTTGGGGAACTCTCTTCGAAGTGGTGGGTCGTGCAGGATTCGAACCTGCGACCAATTGATTAAAAGTCAACTGCTCTACCAACTGAGCTAACGACCCATTCGGGTGCTGACTTCGAAGATTATTTTACTCGGTACCACCAGAAAGTGGTGGGTCGTGCAGGGCTCGAACCTGCGACCAATTGATTAAAAGTCAACTGCTCTACCAACTGAGCTAACGACCCGAGTGGTGGGTGATGACGGGCTCGAACCGCCGACCCCCTCCGTGTAAAGGAGATGCTCTACCAACTGAGCTAATCACCCACTCTTTACTGCTGAAACGGCTTTAAGTGGTGGGTCGTGCAGGATTCGAACCTGCGACCAATTGATTAAAAGTCAACTGCTCTACCAACTGAGCTAACGACCCACTATTTTACCGCTTTTGCGCTGCTTTCGGGCTGTGCGATATCCCGTGGCAACGGCGGCATATATTACTGATTTATGAAGTTGGCGCAACTAAAATTTCGAGCGAGATCACTTAACTGCTTATGATTCACCCGACAAGACCAGAAATAGAGCGATATCTGGTCATGCCGTATTCATTACATCGCACTGAGCTTTTTCTGCGCCTGTTTTGCACCGTCGGTGCCAGGATATTTGCTTACAACCTGCTGATAAACCGCTTTGGCTTTGGCAGTATCCCCTTTCTCCTGCATGATCACCCCGACCTTAAACATCGCGTCTGGTGCCTTGGGAGATTTCGGATAGTTTTTGACAACGGAGGCAAAATAGAATGCCGCATCGTCTTTTTTACCCTTGTTGTAGTTCAACTGACCCAGCCAGTAGTTCGCATTAGGAACGTAGGTGGAGTCCGGGTAATTTTTAACAAAGCTGCTAAACGCGGCGATAGCGTCGTCCTGGCGGGATTTATCCTGCACCAGCGCGATGGCTGCGTTGTAGTCGGTATTCGCATCACCGCTCTGTACCGGCGCGCTGGGGGCCGCTGCTGCCCCTGCTGCGGGCGCTGGTGCAGGTGTAGCGGTAGCCGCCCCACCCTGATCGCCTGCCGCTGGCTGCGCTGCTGCTGCACCGCCGCTGCCCAGGCTATCAATCTGCAGGAGGATCTGTTTCTGGCGTTCAACCACCTGATTAAGCTGATACTGGCTCTCCTGGATCTGACCACGTAGAGAGTCGATATCCGACTGGTTGTCAGAGAGCTGCTGCTGAAGCTGGGTTAAAAGCTGGCTGTGAGCGTTAGAGATGCGCTCAAGTTGGGTGACCCGGTCTTCAACCGAGCCTGAGCCGACACTACTGATTGGCGCTTGCGCAAAAGCGGCCCAGGGGGCCGCTATGCCAACCAGTAACGACAGACTCAACAGATGATGTCTGAAGTTACTGCTCATGCAATTCTCTTAGTAAACCAGTACGGCGCGACGGTTTTTAGCGTAAGCTGATTCGTCGTGACCCAGTACTGCAGGTTTCTCTTTACCGTAAGAAACGATGGAGATCTGGTCAGCAGAAACGCCTTTACCCTGCAGGTACATTTTAACGGCGCTAGCACGACGTTCACCCAGGGAGATGTTGTACTCAGGAGTACCACGTTCGTCAGCGTGACCTTCTACGGTGACTTTGTAGGACGGGTTGCTACGCAGGAAGTTAGCGTGCGCATCCAGCATCGCAGCGAAGTCAGAACGGATATCGTACTTGTCCAGATCGAAGTAAACGATGTTGTTCTGCTGCAGCTGCTGCATCTGCAGGCGTGCCTGCTCTTCGGAAGAGGCGTTGCCGCTGCCGTTTGCGTCCATACCAGTGCCGGCACCCAGCATGCCTTCGCCGCTCTGGTCGTTGCTTGCGTTCTTGTTAGAAGAACACGCTGCGATTGCCATAACAGGCAGAGCCAGCATCAGCCCTTTCAGCACTTTGTTCAGTTGCATTTCTTTGATTCCTTTAGTAATCACTTAATTATTATTACAGATACGGAGACCAGGCAGGGAATTTGACCTGTCCATCAGTCGCCGGAAGACGCGCTTTGAAACGCCCATCTGTAGAAACCAGATTCAGCACGGATCCCATCCCCTGAGAAGAGCTGTAGATTACCATAGTGCCGTTAGGTGCCAGACTTGGCGTTTCATCCAGGAACGTTGACGACAAGACTTGTACGCCACCCGCTGCCAGATCTTGTTTGGCAATGTGCTGCTGCCCACCGTTGGAGCTGACCATTACCATAAACTTGCCGTCGCTGCTGACGTCAGCATCCTGGTTCTGAGAACCTTCCCAGGAGATACGCTGCGGAGCACCGCCGTTTACATTCACTTTATACACCTGCGGACGACCTGCCTGGTCAGAGGTAAAGGCCAGGTTCTGGCTATCCGGGAACCAGGTCGGCTCGGTGTTGTTGCTACGTCCGTCGGTGACCTGACGGATCTGGCCAGAGCCGATATCCATCACGTAGAGGTTCAGGCTACCGGTTTTCGACAGTGCGAACGCCAGTTTAGACCCGTCCGGAGAGAATGCCGGTGCACCGTTGTGACGCGGGAACGAAGCCACCTGACGTACGGCGCGGTTAGCCAGCGTCTGGATAACCAGTGCAGAACGACCGCTCTCAAAGGTTACGTAGGCCAGCTTGCTGCCGTCCGGAGACCAGGCCGGTGACATCAACGGCTGCGGTGAACGGTGAACCACGAACTGGTTATAGCCGTCGTAGTCAGAGACGCGCAGTTCGTATGGGAACTGGCCGCCGTTGGTCTGAACCACGTAAGCGATACGCGTACGGAACGCACCTTTAATACCGGTCAGCTTCTCGAATACTTCATCACTGGCAGTATGGCCCGCATAGCGCAGCCACTGCTTGTTTACCTTATAGGAGTTCTGAGCCAGCACGGTACCCGGCGCGCCGCCGGTATCCACCAGCTGATACGCCACGGTATAGCCACCGTCCGGGTTAGGCGTAACCTGCCCAACAACCACGGCATCGATACCCAGCGCAGACCAGGCTGCAGGCTGAACTTCCTGAGCGCTGCCCGGCTGCTGCGGCAGACGAGAGCGATCCAGCGGGTTGAACTTGCCGCTGTTGCGCAGGTCAGCGCCGACAATGCCGCCGATATCTTCAGGCGCAGCGCCAGGCCCCGCCCACTGGAAAGGAACAACGCCAATCGGGCGCGCTGAATCCACGCCCTGGGTAATCTCAATGCGCACTTCCGCGTGCAGCACGGCCGCCCACAGCACTAAAAAACCAAACACTACACGTAATGCCTGCTTCATCTCATCTCCCTTATCCGGGCGGTAAACCCGCGATAATTTAGCAGAATGTTAACAAACTAAATATCCAAAATGACCACAGCCCAGTGGAAACAGTAGTACCCTTTCCACCTTTACGTGGGGAAAGTGTAACCTAAGGTTTAAAGTCCAGTGGAGCATTTTTAAACACTTCGTAAACGGCCTGGCTCGGCGGTTTCGGGATCTTGGCCTGACGTGCTGCCGCTAATGCAGCCTGACAGAGCGCAGGATCGCCACCTTCAGACTGAATATCCAACAGCAAACCGTCCGGGGCCAGTTTTATGCGCAGCGTACAGGTTTTCCCTGCATACGACGATGCGTCATAGAACTTAGTCTCGATCGCTGATTTGATCATCCCGGCGTAGTTGCTGATATCCGCACCCGACGCGCCATTGTTTTTAGTACTACCACTTCCTGCCGGGGCTGCGTTATTTCCTTTCGCGCCGCCGCCGGTTTTCGGCGCATTCTTACCTGAACTCAGGTCACCGAACAGATCGTCAACGTCTGACGCAGCGGCTTTCTCCGCAGCGGCAGCTTTCTTCGCCGCAGCCGCTTTGGCTGCCGCAGCTTTATCGGCAGCGGCTTTTTCTGCGGCGGCTTTCTTCTCAGCGGCGGCTTTTTCTGCCGCGGCGGCTTTCGCAGCGGCGGCCTTCTCGGCGGCAGCGGCCGCTTTCGCTTCAGCGGCCTTTTCAGCAGCAGCCTTCTTCTCAGCGGCGGCTTTTTCTGCCGCTGCTGCTTTCGCAGCGGCAGCCTTCTCGGCAGCAGCGGCCGCTTTTTCAGCTGCAGCTTTCTCCGCTGCCTGCTTAGCGGCCTCGGCTTCGGCTTTCTTCTCGGCGTCCTGCTGCGCTTTCTTCGCCGCTTCGGCTTCGGCTTTCTTCTGGGCGTCCGCTGCGGCTTTCTTCGCCGCGTCTGCCGCTACTTTTGCCTCGGCTACGGCTTTGGCTTTCGCATCCGCTGCGGCTTTTTGTGCCGCCTCTTCTGCTGCCTTCGCCTGAGCATCAGCCTGCGCTTTCGCATCAGCCGCCGCCTTCGCCGCGGCTTCTTCAGCCTGCTTCTGTTTCTCCTGCGCCTGCTTCGCCGCCTCTTCAGCCTGTTTCTGCTGCTGGGCCTGCTCGCGGGCCTGCTCCTGCGCCTGCAAACGCTCTTTTTCCAGCTGCTTCAGACGCTCCTGCTCGGCGGCCTGCTTTTCACGCAGCTCTTCCGCCTGCTGTTGCGCCTGTTTTTCACGCTGCTCTTCTGCACGCTTCGCGCTTGCCTGCTGTTGCTGCTGACGGTTGTACTGCTGCACTACCGCGCCGGGATCGACCATAACGGCGTCAATGGACGAGCCACCGCCGCCGCCTGCAGAGGCATCTATATGCTCATCAAACGAGCTCCAGATCAGCGCTGCAAACAGAATGACGTGCAGCACCGCTGAAATAATGATTGCTCGTTTAAGCTTGTCGTTTTGTTCGGTTGCCTTTGACACTCTCGGTTCCCAAAAACTGTCTGCCTGCTCAGCAGCGGATTAGATAGGCTGGGTCATTAAGCCAACCGACTTCACGCCCGCGCTATGGAGCAGATTCAGCGCTTTAATTATTTCATCGTAAGGCACTTCTTTCGCGCCACCGATTAAGAAGACCGTTTTCGGATTGGATTGCAGGCGGCGTTGCGCTTCAGCAATCACCTGCTCCGGCGGTAGCTGATCCATGCGATCTTTTTCCACTACCACGCTGTATTGACCCACGCCGGAAACTTCAATGATAACCGGCGGATCGTCATTAGAGCTGACGGTTTGCGACTCGGTCGCATCCGGCAGATCAACCTCTACACTCTGCGTAATGATGGGTGCCGTCGCCATAAAGATCAGCAGCAGCACCAGCAGTACGTCGAGCAAGGGTACGATATTGATCTCGGACTTTAGCTCACGACGACCCCGACCGCGTGTTCTGGCCATGGCTTACCCCTTATTGCTCTCGGTGCTGGTAAACGCCTGACGATGCAGAATTGCGGTGAACTCTTCCATAAAGTTGTCGTAGTTCAGCTCAAGCTTATTAACGCGCTGGTTCAGACGGTTATAGGCCATGACCGCAGGAATCGCGGCAAACAGGCCGATAGCAGTCGCAATCAGCGCTTCCGCGATCCCCGGTGCAACCATCTGCAGAGTTGCCTGCTTCACCGCGCCCAGCGCGATAAAGGCGTGCATGATCCCCCACACCGTGCCGAACAGACCGATATACGGGCTGATAGAACCGACGGTGCCGAGGAACGGAATATGCGTCTCCAGCGTTTCTAGCTCGCGGTTCATGGAGATACGCATCGCACGGGCTGCACCCTCTACGATCGCCTCCGGCGCATGATTGTTCGCCCTGTGCAGGCGGGCAAACTCTTTAAATCCGCTGTAGAAAATTTGCTCTGAGCCAGACAGGTTTTCACGGCGTCCCTGACTCTCCTGATAGAGGCGGGAAAGCTCAATACCGGACCAGAATTTGTCCTCGAATCCTTCGGATTCACGGGTAGCAGCGTTAAGAATACGCGTTCGCTGAATAATGATTGCCCAGGATGCGATAGAAAAACCAATCAAAATCAACATGATAAGTTTGACCAGAAGGCTTGCCTTCAGGAACAAATCAAGGATGTTCATGTCAGTCACTGCTTAAACTCCGCGACAATAGACTTGGGAAGCGCACGAGGCTTCATTAAGAGTGGATCAACGCAGACAATCAGTACCTCAGCTTCGTTCAGCACATTATTCTCTGCATTGACGATCCGCTGCGTGAACACCAGAGAGGTTCCACGCATTGATGTAATTTCCGTTTGGACTTCGAGCATGTCGTCGAGTCTGGCGGGTGCAAAATACTCCAGCGTTATCTTGCGCACTACGAATGCTACACGCTCTGCCAACAAAACCTGCTGGCTAAAGTGGTGATGCCGCAGCATCTCCGTGCGTGCTCTCTCGTAAAAAGCGACGTAGCTGGCATGGTAAACCACACCACCGGCATCGGTGTCTTCATAGTAGACTCGAACCGGCCACTTAAATAACGTTGTATTCACTTTACATCCCGGTAATGCAATATAAGTAGAGCGTTCAAACGCTGCTACTATACGCGGGGGAATGGTGGTTTGGAATGGGTTAGAGTAAACGCAGCGTAAAAATTTATGGGCTTATGCAAGCCCATATCGTTAACGGACATTTCTTATTCAAAAGAAGAAAAAGAAGAGCCCTGCGGCGAGGACAATATCGGCGATGAGCGGGCAGAAGATCCCTTGCCAGTGAACGGCTTTCGGACGAAACCCTACCCCGTGGATCACGCCTGCACAGACGGCCCACATCAGCAGCAGACCGTGCCAGACGGTCAGGTCGCTGGTCTTTGCCGCAAAGCGGCTGGGATCCCAGAACATGCACCCTGCCAGTACCAGCGCCATCACCAGTGAAAGGGCCCTGAGCGGGCCCTTATCCATTACCGCATACAGTTTTGCGATAAGACTTACCATCAGGCTTTTTCTTTACCTGCCTGAGTCGCTTCAACGTGCTCTAGCGCCAGGGCGGTAATCACGCCAAATGCACAGGCAAGAAGCGTTCCTAAAATCCATGCGAAATACCACATTGTATGCTCCTTACTTAGTACAGAGAGTGCGTGTTGCTTTCAATATGCTCTTTGGTAATGCGACCGAACATCTTCCAGTAGCACCACGTGGAGTAGAGCAGAATAATCGGAACGAACACCGCAGCAACCCAGGTCATCAGGTTCAGCGTCATCTGGCTCGACGTTGCATCCCACATGGTCAGGCTAGCGTTCATTACCGTGCTGGACGGCATGATGAACGGGAACATCGCAATACCGGCGGTCAGAATGATGCAGGCCAGCGTCAGGGACGAGAAGAAGAACGCCCATGCCGATCTGTTCAGACGACCCGCAACAAAGGTAAACAGCGGTAGCACAACGCCCAGCGCCGGGATCAACCACAGGATCGGGGTGGTGTTGAAGTTCACCAGCCAGGCTCCCGCCTCACGTGCTACCTGCTTGGTCAGCGGGTTAGACGCCGCGTGATGATCGATAGCCGAGGTGACCACATAGCCATCGATACCGAACATCACCCAAACGCCTGCCAGCGCGAAGCAGACCATAGTCACCAGCGCCGCCACCTGAGTCGTTGTCCGTGAACGGACATACACTTCGCCCGCCGTACGCATCTGCAGGTAGGTTGCACCCTGCGTCAGGATCATCGCCACGCTCACCACGCCAGCCAGCAGACCAAACGGGTTCAGCAGCTGGAAGAAGTTGCCGGTATAGAAGAGGCGCATGTACTCATCCATATGGAAAGGTACGCCCTGCAGCAGGTTACCGAAGGCCACACCAATCACCAGCGGCGGTACAAAGCTGCCGATAAAGATGCCCCAGTCCCACATGTTGCGCCAGCGCGGATCTTCAATCTTCGAGCGGTAGTCGAAACCCACCGGACGGAAGAACAGCGAGGCCAGCACCAGGATCATTGCCACATAGAAGCCAGAGAAGGCAGCGGCGTAGACCATCGGCCAGGCAGCAAACAGCGCGCCGCCGGCGGTGATCAGCCACACCTGGTTACCGTCCCAGTGCGGCGCAATAGAGTTGATCATAATACGGCGTTCGGTGTCGTTACGACCCAGGAAGCGGGTTAACATCCCCACGCCCATGTCCCAGCCGTCGGTGACTGCAAAGCCAATCAGCAAAATGCCAACCAGCAGCCACCAGATAAAACGTAATACTTCATAATCGATCATTTGACGACTCCTGTCTTAGCGTGCCGGCTGAGAAGCAACGGTGGACTGCCCATACTGGGTATCGGTCTCAACGTTAGCCTGCTCGTAGTGGTAACGACCCGTTTTCAGGCTGCTCGGCCCAAGGCGAGCAAACTTAAACATCAGGAAGACTTCCGCCACCATAAACAGGGTGTAGAGGCCGCAGATAAGGATCATAGAGAACAGCAGGTCACCTACTGTCAGCGAGGAGTTAGCAACGGCGGTTGGCAGCACCTCACCGATCGCCCATGGCTGACGGCCATACTCTGCAACAAACCAGCCGGTCTCGATAGCGATCCACGGCAGCGGAATACCGTACAGCGCAGCGCGCAGCAGCCAGGATTTGCTGCCGATACGGTTACGGCAAACGGTCCAGAAGGAGACAGCGAAGATGAGCAGCATCAGCACGCCACAGGCAACCATGATACGGAAGGCAAAGTAGAGCGGCGCAACGCGCGGGATGGAGTCCTGCGTAGCCTGCTTGATCTGATCTTCGGTCGCATCGGTGACGTTAGGCGTATAGCGTTTCAGCAGCATGCCGTAGCCGAGGTCTTTCTTCATGCTGTTGAACTGGTCGCGCACGTTTTGATCGGTGGAGCCAGCACGCAACTCTTCCAGCAGCTGGTACGCTTTCATCCCGTTACGGATACGCTCTTCATGCTGCACCATCAGATCTTTCAGACCGATAACCGGTGTATCAACCGAGCGCGTGGCGATAATCCCCAACGCATACGGGATCTGGATAGCAAAATTGTTCTCTTGCTTATCCTGATCTGGCACACCAAACAGGGTAAATGCTGCCGGTGCTGGCTGGGTCTCCCACTCGGCTTCAATAGCAGCCAGTTTGGTTTTCTGCACGTCGCCCATCTCATAGCCGGACTCATCGCCCAGAACAATAACAGAGAGCACGGCAGCCATACCGAAGCTGGCAGCAATCGCAAAGGAGCGCTTGGCGAACGCCATATCGCGGCCGCGCAGCAGGTAGTAGGAGCTAATGCCAAGGATAAACATTGCGCCGCAGGTGTAGCCCGCTGCCACGGTGTGAACGAACTTCACCTGAGCAACCGGGTTCAGCACCAGTTCAGAGAAGCTCACCATCTCCATACGCATGGTTTCAAAGTTGAAATCCGACGCGATCGGGTTCTGCATCCAGCCGTTTGCTACGAGGATCCACAGAGCCGAGAGGTTAGAGCCCAGCGCAACCAGCCAGGTCACCGCCATATGCTGCACTTTGCCCAGGCGATCCCAGCCAAAGAAGAACAGGCCAACAAAGGTGGACTCAAGGAAGAACGCCATCAGGCCTTCAATGGCCAGAGGGGCACCAAAGATATCGCCTACGTAGTGAGAGTAATAGGACCAGTTAGTCCCGAACTGGAACTCCATGGTCAGACCGGTGGCCACGCCCAGCGCAAAGTTGATACCAAACAACTTGCCCCAGAACTTGGTCATATCTTTATAGATTTGTTTGCCGGACAGAACGTAGACCGTTTCCATGATTGCCAGTAAAAACGCCATACCAAGCGTTAACGGAACAAACAGGAAGTGGTACATCGCGGTTAAGGCAAACTGCAAGCGTGACAGTTCGACTATATCTAACATCATGACTCCTTGCGCATCGCATGAAGACTTCGAGAGCAAACCCCGTTAGAGAGGGTCCACACACATGCCCCAATACAAAATTATCTATTGCTTTTCACTGGGACTGGTGCGCATGAGAGCAGACAGCCGCAAAGAAAAGTTACAGACAGGTTAATAAAATCCCAAATTGATCTCGCGATATATTACGCCGCAAATCCCTTACAATAAATAGGTTTTTAATAAACCTTTTTTATGTTTTTCGACGGGGATCAATTTATCGCCAGTTTACAACTTTCGGACCATTTTGATCAGCGACAATTTAACGCTTTTAAGAAATTTTTTCCACGCTTTAAATATTGATCTAAATCAATTTTTGCCGCAATTGTTAATAATGTGTCTCTGCGGTTCGTATGGTAAAAAACATGTTAAAAATATGTTCCAAAACAAGCATTGTGGTTAAAAAACAGTGTCTCGCCACCGGAAAAACGTGTCCACAATCACGTATTAATAATGCGATATCTTAATGTATACCATTTAATTATATTTCCATCCTGTCTTTATTGAATATTTAAACAGACACAGTCAACTGCGGCTATATTTTAGAACAGGCTCACATTTCATCATAACGGTTAATTCGCTAAAACCTCGTATAAATATTAGAGTCATGGCAGGAAGCAATGATAACCAATTGATTTTGTTATATTTTTAAAGGATAAAAAGATAAATCACTCTTTTAAAGAAAGAGCTATTGAAAATAGATCAATTGCCTCCCTCCCCCCCTCCCCTCACACTCCTCACTATTCTATACCTTTGTACTTTCAAGTCTGACTGACACAAATGTTAGCAATAAATTAATTGAGGATGCCCCATGAAAAAAGCAACGCTCGTTATTGGCGTAATTGGTGCCGACTGCCATGCGGTTGGCAACAAGGTTCTGGATCGCGTTTTTACCACCCATGACTTTCGGGTGATCAACCTCGGCGTGATGGTCAGTCAGGATGAGTACATTGATGCCGCGATCGAAACCGGGGCCGATGCCATTGTTGTCTCCTCTATTTACGGTCACGGCGATATTGACTGTCTCGGCTTACGTGAACGCTGCATCGAGCGTGGGGTTGGTGAGATTTTACTTTATGTCGGGGGCAACCTCGTGGTCGGCAAACATGATTTTGCTGAAATAGAGCACAAATTTATAGACATGGGCTTTGACCGTGTTTTTTCTCCGAGTCACGATTTGGAAGACGTTTGTGAATTAATTGCCACCGACATTAACAATAAATTAACTAATTGCCCTCCACAGCCAGAAGAGGTTGTGTGATGCGTACGGTATCCGTTGATATTGGTTCAACCTGGACCAAGGCTGCTCTTTTTGAAATAAGCGGTAATAACGCCCTCAGACTTCTTAATCAGGCGGTCACACCTACCACTACCCGACATCTTGCCGACGGTTTTTTTGCCAACCTCAACCAGCTGCTGGAGGTCAAGGATGCCAGACCGCTGCTGAGACGCGGCGACGTTACGCTTAAATACTCCTCTTCGGCTAAAGGTGGACTGGCCGTCGCCGCAATGGGTTTAGTGCCCTCTATTACCCTTGAAGCAGCGAAGGTGACTGCCCATTCAGCCGGGGCTAAAATCACCGACTATTACTCCTACAAGCTGACACCACAGGATATACGCCAGCTTGAGACCGCCTCGCCCGATATTCTGCTGTTCGCCGGAGGAACAGATGGCGGAGAGACGCGCTATGGCCTGCACAATGCACGGCTGCTCGCTGCGTCCGGACTGGAGTGCGCGATTGTCTACGCCGGCAATCGTGATATTCAATTTGAAGTTGAACAACTACTGGCTCATAAGCAGCTCACCGTGGTGGATAACATTCTGCCCGAGCTGGATTCACCTAATCCCCTCCCCGCCCGTCAGGCGATCTGTGACATTTTCCTCTCTCACATCGTGAAAGGAAAAGGGCTGGATGTCATCGTTGACGAGACAGGCGAAGCCCCTATGCCTACGCCGTGGACGGTGTTTGAGCTGGTTAAGTTGATGAGCCAGCATGATGATGCCTGGCAGTCGTTCATGCTGATTGATATGGGCGGCGCAACCACTGACGTCTACTCCGCCTGCACCAATACCCTCCCTCCGGATACCGTTCTACACGGCCTGCCTGAGCCCTTTATCAAACGCACCGTTGAGGGCGATTTAGGAATGCGGGTCTCTGCTGCGGTAGTGGGCGAAAGTGCCAGAGCACTTATCGATACGCTTTTTGCCTCGCAGCCCGACTTGCACACCGCGTTCTATCGCTATCTCGACAAACTTGTTGCCTGCCCCGGCTCCCTGCCTGCAGGCCCTGAAGAGCAGCGCTTCGATACCTTGCTGGCCGGGCTCTGCGTAGCCTATGCCAGTGAACGCCATGCGGGAACAAAAAAAGCGGTAGCTACCTGCGTGGGGACAGTCGATCTGCAAACCGGGCGCGATCTAACTCCCGTACGCAAAGTTGTCGGCTCCGGCGGCTGGCTATCGCGCGCAGCGTCATTTGATATTCACCGCTGGCTTAAATATCGCGATCTTGATGCTCGCGGCAACCGGATCCTGCTGCCCGCGCAGTTTGATTACTACCGTGATGAAAAAGGCCTGATCCCCCTGCTGGCTAATGCCGCAAGACTCTATCCCCAGGCGGCTGCGCTCGCCAGCATTCACTGTTTAACCCCAAACCCAAGGTAGCAACGAATGGAACTCAGCAATAAAAAGATAACCCATGACGATTTTATGTCTGAGCGGCAAGGCGTTCTGGACACCTGGCCTACCGGGAAAGACGTTACCCATTTTGAAGATGGCGTAAAGTACCAGCAGACCATCCCGGAGGCCAAAAACTTCGCCCGTGCGCTGCGCATAGCGGATGAGGAGGGCATTACTCTCAGCCAGCCTCGTGCCGGCGTGGCGCTGCTGGACGAGCATATTGCGCTGCTTAAAGTACTTGAGCAGGAGTGCGATCTGCTGCCCACCACCATTGATGCCTACACCCGCCTGAACCGCTACGAAGAGGCCGCGGTGGGCATTCAAAAATCGATCGAAGCAGGCACCTCAAAACTTAATGGTTTACCGGTCGTTAACCACGGCGTTGCTGCCTGCCGTCGCTTGACCGAATCGTTGCAGAAACCGCTCCAGGTGAGGCACGGGACCCCTGATGCCCGGCTGCTGGCTGAGATCTCCATCGCTAGCGGGTTTACCAGCTATGAAGGGGGCGGCATCTCCTACAACATTCCCTACGCAAAACGCGTCACGCTCGAAAAATCCCTGCGCGACTGGCAGTACTGCGATCGCCTGATTGGCCTGTATGAAGAGCATGGCATCCGCATTAACCGCGAACCTTTTGGCCCCCTGACCGGCACGCTGATCCCGCCGTTTATGTCGCACGCGGTTGCCATCATTGAAGGCTTACTGGCACTGGAGCAGGGTGTGCGCTCCATTACGGTTGGCTATGGCCAGGTGGGCAGCCTTACGCAGGACGTTGCCGCCATTAAAGCGCTGCGCGAACTCTCTCATGACTATTTCCGCCAGCAAGGCTATGAAGATTATGAGCTCAGTACCGTCTTCCATCAGTGGATGGGCGGCTTCCCGGAGGATGAAGCAAAAGCGTTTTCCGTGATCGCCTGGGGCGCTGCCGTCGCCGGCATGGCGGGCGCAACCAAAGTCATTACCAAAAGCCCACATGAAGCCTTCGGCATTCCTACCGCTGCCGCTAATGCCCAGGGGCTTAAGGCATCGCGCCAGATGCTTAACATGGTTCGCGATCAGCCCTTCCCAGCTTGTCATGCCGTCGATCTTGAGGTTGAACTCATCAAACGCGAAGTGCGTGCCGTACTGGACCACGTCTTTGCTCTCGGTAAAGGGGATATCGCCCGCGGTACGGTGCTGGCCTTTGAAGCTGGCGTACTGGACATCCCTTTCGCTCCGGCAGCCTGTAACGCAGGCAAGATGACGCCGGTACGCGACAACGCTGGCGCTATCCGCATCTTAGAGGCCGGTGCCGTTCCGCTACCGGATGACATCCTGGCTATGCATCACGACTTTGTTGCCGCGCGCGCCAGCGTTGAACGCCGCCCCGCCTCATTCCAGATGGTGGTTGACGATATCAATGCCGTATCCCACAGCAAGTTAATAGGAAGACCAGAATGAAAATTAAACAGGCAATTTTTACCGCAGGTTACTCCTCCTTCTACTTTGACGATCAGCAGGCCATTAAAGACGGCGCAGGCCATGACGGCTTTATCTATACCGGTCAACCGGTAACGCCGGGCTTTACCTCAGTGCGCCAGGCCGGTGAGTGTGTCTGCGTGCAGCTGATCCTGGAGAACGGGGCCGTTGCCGTGGGAGACTGTGCGGCGGTGCAGTACTCTGGAGCCGGTGGGCGCGACCCGCTCTTCCTGGCAGCAACCTTTATTCCGTGGCTCAACGATCATATTAAGCCGCTACTGGAGGGCCGCGACGTACAGGCTTTCCTGCCCAATGCCCGCTTTTTTGACACACTGCGCATCGAGGGTAAACCGCTGCATACCGCCGTACGCTATGGCCTCTCGCAGGCACTGCTGGACGCTGCCGCGCTAGCAACGGGCCGACTCAAAGCAGAGGTTATCGCCGACGAATGGCAGCTGCCGACGATTGCCGAGCCGATCCCGCTGTTTGGCCAGAGCGGAGATGACCGCTACATCGCCGTCGATAAAATGATCCTCAAGGGCGTTAACGTCCTGCCCCATGCGCTGATTAACAACGTTGAAGAGAAGCTAGGCCATGACGGTGAGAAGCTGCGCGAATATGTGCGCTGGTTGGCAAACCGTGTGATGACGTTACGTACCAGTCCGCGTTACCACCCTACGCTACACATTGATGTCTACGGCACTATCGGCCTTATCTTCAGCCAGGATCCACAGCGCTGTGCGCACTATATCGCCAGCCTGGAGAAAGAGACGCAGGGTCTGCCGCTCTATATTGAGGGGCCGGTTGATGCAGGTAACAAAGCCGATCAGATCTTTCTCCTGACGGCAATCACACGCGAGCTGACGAAGCTCGGCTCTGGGGTCAAAATCGTTGCCGACGAGTGGTGTAACACCTATCAGGATATCGTCGACTTTACCGACGCTGGCAGCTGTCACATGGTGCAAATCAAGACGCCCGATCTGGGCAGTATCCACAACATTGTTGATGCGGTGCTCTACTGCAACAAGCATGGCATGGAGGCCTACCAGGGCGGCACCTGTAATGAAACAGAGGTGAGCGCCAGAACCTGCGTGCATGTCGCCCTCGCCGCCCGCCCCATGCGCATGCTAGTCAAACCCGGCATGGGATTTGACGAGGGTCTTAATATTGTCTTTAACGAAATGCAGCGCACCCTTGCGCTCCTGCAGGCAAAGGGATAAGCGATGGCTAAGACCTTTAAGATCCTGTCGCCGACCGCCATCCTCGGCTACGGCTTTCCAGAAGAGAGCTTTTTAAGCGCGCTGGCTGAATCCCCGGATCTGATCGCCGTGGATGCAGGTTCGTCCGATCCGGGCCCGCACTATCTCGGCGCGGGAAAGCCTTTTACCGATCGCGCCGGAGTGAAGCGTGACCTGCGCTATATGATCTCAGCCGGGGTTAAACAGGGCATCCCGGTGGTTATCGGCACGGCGGGCGGCTCGGGTGCAGCTCCCCATCTCGCGTGGTGTCGTGAGATCGTGCTAGAGATTGCCCGTGAAGAGCAGCTCTCATTCACTCTGGCAACTATCCCCGCCGATGTCGACAAGCAGATCGTTCATCAGGCGCTGGATGCGGGCAACATCACGGCCCTCGACTTTGTGCCGCCGTTAACCCATCAGGATATTGATGACAGCACCTCTATTGTCGCGCAGATGGGCATAGAGCCTTTCCAGCGGGCGCTGGCAGCCGGGGCACAGGTAGTATTAGGCGGACGCGCTTACGATCCTGCCTGTTTTGCGGCTCTGCCCATCATGCAGGGCTTTGACGAGGGGCTGGCGCTGCACTGCGGGAAGATCCTTGAATGCGCCGCGATTGCCGCTACGCCAGGTTCGGGATCGGACTGCGCTATGGGGATCCTCGACGACAAGGGCTTCACCCTGAAAGTGTTTAACCCCAAGCGGAAGTTTACCGAAACCTCTGCGGCAGCCCATACGCTGTATGAAAAGTCTGACCCCTATTTTCTGCCGGGTCCTGGCGGCGTGCTTAATTTGCAGGCCTGCACTTTTAAAGCGGTCAATGAGCGAGAGGTCTACGTCAGCGGCTCCCGCCACGAGACCACGCCCTACCGGCTAAAACTGGAGGGCGCCCGGCGGGTGGGCTCCCGCTGCCTGACCATTGCGGGGGTCCGCGATCCCATTATGATCGCCGGGATTGAAACCATCCTGGAAGAGGTTAAGTCCAGCGTCGTCAGCAATCTGAGCCTTAATGCGCAAGAGATCCGTATTACCTTCCATCTCTATGGCAAAAATGGCGTGATGGGCGAGCATGAGCCGGTACCGCAGGCCGCACACGAGCTGGGGATCGTTCTCGACGTGGTAGCCCCGGACCAGCAGCTTGCTAACAGCGTCTGCTCGCTGGTGCGCTCAACGCTGCTGCACTATGGCTACGAAGGCAGGATAGCTACGGCGGGTAACCTGGCATTCCCCTTTTCGCCCTCGGATGTCCCTTGCGGGCCGGTCTATGAGTTCTCTGTCTACCACCTTATTGAGGCCAGCGAGGCGCTGCAGTTCCCCTTCGTCCTTGAGCAGATCACGCCGGAAGGAGTAGTGGCATGAAACAGTCCATTCGTTCGTTGGCCTTAGTTATTCGCTCTAAAAACGCCGGACCCTATGAGCTGGTGCTGGATATTCTCTTCAAACAGCAAAGCGACTATCTGGCGGTGAAAGCCTCGGGGCAGTTTACCGCGCAGCTGATTGCAGATCTGTACAACCTTGATCAACGGCAGATCCCCCGCCTTATCTGGTTCGATCCGGCGAACGCTGTCAAAGCCATTTTACCGAGAAGTACCGTTTCAGGTAACAGAGGAGACAACGACGTATATGGCGCTCAGCAGCACGCGCCGTTATTAAACATCGTTTTAGATATTTAACAGAAATAACAATAACTCTCCACGGGTACGCCGCTGCGTACCCCTTTCTAAAACTTGCTGGTCATTAGAAAAAATTGAAAACCTAATCTTCGCGCTACCAGCGCCTCAATCCGATGGAGTGACAATGAAGTCGAAAAGCTTAACCACGATGATTATCGCGGGTCTGGTACTGGGTATTATTGCCGGATTTTTTGTTAATATGGTTGCCTCACCTGCGACGGCTAAAGCCTACTCACAGGACATATCTATCCTAACCGCGATATTTCTGCGCTTAATAAAAATGATTATTGCGCCGTTAATTATCTCTACGCTGGTCGTTGGGATAGCAAAAATGGGCGATGCAACAACGCTAGGGCGAATTTTTTCCAAGACCCTGTTTCTGTTTATCTGCGCCTCGCTAATCTCCATTGCTTTAGGCCTGATTATTGTCAATATTTTCCAGCCCGGTGTCGGAATTAACTTTGTTGCCCATGATGCTGCCGGCGTCGCTGCGCTAAAGGCTGAACCGTTTACTTTTAAGGTCTTTATTTCGCACGCTATTCCCACCAGTATCGTTGACGCCATGGCACGCAACGAAGTGCTGCAGATCGTTGTCTTCTCTATTTTCTTAGGCTGCGGGCTGGCGGCTATAGGCGATAAGGGTGCTCCCATCGTCCATGTACTGGACTCGCTGGTTGAGGTAATGCTCAAAATTACCGGCTACGTTATGCTCTTCGCCCCCTTTACGGTGTTTGCCGCTATCTCCGCCATGATCGCAGAGCGCGGGCTGAGCGTGCTGGTTAGCGCCGGTATCTTTATGGGCGAGTTTTATATGACGCTCGCGCTGCTATGGGTGATTTTAATCGGCGCTTCTTTCGCCATTATTGGTCCCTGCGTTATCCGCTTAACCCGGGGGATCTCCGAGCCTGCCCTGCTGGCATTTACCACCTCCAGTTCAGAAGCAGCCTTTCCCGGCACGCTGAAGGCGCTGGAAAAGTTTGGCGTCTCGCCAAAAATTGCCAGCTTTGTCCTGCCGATTGGCTACTCATTTAACCTCGTCGGCTCGATGGCGTACTGCTCCTTCGCCACCATCTTTATCGCCCAGGCGTGCAATATTCACCTTGGCATGGGGGAGCAGATCACCATGCTGCTTATCCTGATGCTGACATCTAAAGGCATGGCCGGGGTGCCGCGCGCCTCGCTGGTGGTTATCGCCGCTACCCTCAATCAGTTCAATATTCCTGAAGCCGGGTTAATTCTACTGATGGGTGTCGATCCCTTCCTTGATATGGGCCGCTCCGCCACCAACGTAATGAGCAACGCCATGGGTGCTGCCCTTGTTAGCCGCTGGGAGGGTGAACACTTTGGCGAAGGATGCCGTGGAAAAGCGTCCCAGCCTGCAGAGACATTAAGGAGCGAAAATGTTTAATAACATCTTAAAAAGTGTGTTAGCGACGCTACTGCTATTAAGCGTGGCTGCTTCAGCTAACTCCGTTGATTATAATGTGCTGATCAAGCAGGCGCACCAGCAGTACAAAACAGCAAATGAAGGAAAAGTAGCTGATTATATTCCAGCACTTGCTGCCTATAGTCCCGATAATTTTGCCATTGCCATCGTGACCGCTGATGGCAAAGTTTACGCTACCGGTGATAGCGATAAAACCTTCCCGCTTGAGTCAATTAGTAAAGTATTTACCCTTGCGTTAGTCATGGAACAGCGCGGAAGCGATGAGGTACTGGCAAAGCTTGGTGCTAATGCTACGGGATTACCCTTTAACTCTGCCCTGGCAGTAGAGTTGAATCCTGGCGAACCGCAAAACCCACTGGTCAACGCAGGCGCAATCAGCACCGTTAGCCTGGTTAAAGCAGAGAATAAAACCGAACGCTGGCACAGGATCCTCAATAATCTTAGTGCTTATGCCGATGCCAACCTGACAGTCAACGAGCCAGTATTTGCTTCAGAAATGGCAACTAATCAACACAACCAGGCGCTGGCTCAACTGATGTTGTCCTATGACGTTTTTTATGGCGATCCCCGCGAGGCGGTAGAGATTTATACCCGTGAGTGTTCGGTTGACGTTAACGTTATTCAATTGGCAAAAATGGGGGCGGTTCTTGCAAACCAGGGTAGATCGCCTTTTAACGGCAAACAGCTACTCAACGCGAAATATGTCCCTCAGGTGCTGGCAGAAATGGCTATTGCTGGCTTATACGATGGCAGCGGTAAATGGCTTTATACAGCGGGCATACCGGCTAAAAGCGGTGTCAGTGGAGGAATGGTTGCCGTGGTGCCGGGGAAATTCGCCATTGCCGTTTATTCGCCGCCTCTTGATAGAGCAGGCAATAGCGTTCGTGGACAAAAAGTTATCCGCCATATTGCCGATGCAACGCGGGCTAGCCTGTTTACCCATATGCAATAAATACTACCGCGCGCCAGCGCGGTCTAATCCTCTCTATACATGAGAACTAAAAATGGCTAAACCTTTTATCTGGCAAGAACCTTTTCCACATGATAAGGATCCAACCGAGTATTATCTTTTTAGCGACCAGTATGTGTCGGTCAACGAAGCAGATAATAAAACCCTTATTAGCGTAGAGCCGCAGGGATTAACGCTGCTGGCGAAGCAGGCTTTTTATGAGGCCTCTTTTTTCTTACGCAGCGCGCATATTAAGCAGGTTGCGTCGATCCTGCACGATCCGGAAGCCAGCGACAACGATCGCTACGTTGCCCTGCAACTCCTGCGCAATGCCGAGGTTTCGGCCAAAGGGGTTCTGCCTAACTGCCAGGATACCGGCACTGCGACCATCGTGGCCGAAAAGGGGCAGTCGATCTGGACCGGCAACAACGATGCTGAGGCGTTAAGCCAGGGGATCTATGAAACTTTTCAGGAAAATAGCCTACGCTACTCACAAAACGCCCCGCTGGATATGTACAGCGAGGTGAATACCGGTACTAACCTTCCTGCGCAGATTGATATCGCAGCAACCTCAGGGGAGGAGTATAAATTTCTGTTTATTAATAAGGGCGGCGGCTCTGCTAACAAGACAGCGCTGTTTCAGGAGACCCGGTCTATTCTTGATCCAGAAAAGCTTATTCCCTTCTTAGTAGCCAAAATGCAGGCTCTCGGCACCGCCGCCTGTCCGCCATACCATATTGCCTTCGTCGTGGGTGGCACCTCTGCCGACCAGGCCTTGAAAGTTGCTAAACTGGCATCAACAAAGTATTACGATACGCTGCCCACCAGCGGCAACGAGCTTGGGCAGGCTTTTCGCGATCTGCACCTGGAGTCAACGCTGCTTAACGCCAGCCGTGAGCTGGGCATCGGTGCGCAGTTTGGCGGTAAATATTTTGCCCACGACATCCGGGTCATTCGTCTGCCACGTCACGGTGGCTCGTGCCCGATTGCGCTAGCCCTCTCCTGCTCCGCCGACCGTAATATCAAAGCTAAAATTAATCGTCATGGGATCTGGCTGGAGAAGCTGGAGCGCGATCCGGGACGATTTATCCCTGAGAAGCTACGCGTTCCTCACCACACCAACGAAATCAGAATTGATTTGAACCGGCCGCTAAATGAAGTCATGACCGAGCTTTCGCGCCATCCGGTGGGCACACGCGTTTCCCTGAGCGGGCCTCTGATTGTCGCCCGGGATATCGCCCACGCCAGGCTAAAAGCCCGGCTTGATGCAGGTGTGGCCCTGCCGGAGTATATGAAGAACTATATTGTTTACTACGCTGGCCCCGCTAAAACGCCGGAGGGCGGCACGGCAGGATCTCTGGGGCCAACAACCGGTGGCCGGATGGACAGTTATGTCGATGCCTTTCAGACCGCAGGCGGAAGCCTGGTGATGCTATCGAAAGGTAATCGCAGCCAGCAGGTTACCGACGCCTGCGCCAGACACGGTGGATTTAATCTGGGTAGCATCGGTGGCGCAGCGGCGCTGCTGGCGCAGGAGTATGTCAAGAGTTTACGCTGCGTGGAGTATGGCGAACTGGGCATGGAGGCGGTATGGATGATGGAGGTACAAAATATGCCTGCTTTTATCCTGGTGGATGACAAAGGTAACAACTTTTATCAGCAGTTTGAACAGCATCACTGCTGCCACCACTGCCCGTCACAGAGTCTGAAGTAGCGCATGCCGCTCGACCGCTGACTGTTTGAGCAACCAGTCGCGGAAGAGTGGCATTCCGCCTGACTCCACGCCGTCGTCCCGCCAGGTCAAAATAAAGCGGTTGCCGGTACGCATGGGCACGTCGCAGGGAATAACCATGCTGCCGTTATCAAGATCGTGCTGGACGGAAAAGCGCGGCAGCAACGCGACGCCCAGCCGCGAGTGAACAGCCGCAATCAGCATCGAGATAAGATCAAAACGCGGCCCCTGCTTTACTCTGGGGCTGCTGATACCGGAGAGGGCGAACCACTCGACCCAGCTCTCAATACGCGTGCTCTGATGCAGCAGCGTAAAGTTATCAAGCAGGCGCTCGACCGTTATCTTTCTCCCGGCGTAACCCGGTAACGTTCTGCTGCAAACCGGCAGCAGCGCCTCCTCAAAGAGAGAGTCGACCCGCGCCAGGGGGGCGCAGAAATCTTCCCGCATGATGACCGCATCATAGTTTCTGTTAAGAAAATCACCTACGCTTGCCAGCGAGTTAATATTTATGACGACGTCGGGATAGCTTTTATTAAATTCTCCAAGCTTTGGAATAAGCCAGTGGGTGCTTAACGTTGGATTAACCGCCAGCTCTATGACCCGTGAGGTTGGCTGCCAGGTCATAATAGCATGCGTGTCACGCTCGAATTTATTTAATGTATCCCGCACCATGTCGAGATAATATCTCCCTGCGTCATTGAGGAAAATACGCTTTTTAGCATGGCTGAACAGCTCGGTATTAAGAAATGCCTCCAGCGCTGCCATCTGGCGAAATACCGCACTCTGCGTCAACGCCAGCTCTTCTGCCGCACGGGTATAGCTCTCATGTCGCGCTACGGCCTCGAACGTAATCAATAGCTCTGTTTTCGGTAACTTCCCTCGCATACCCCCTCCCTGCTGCTTTTGAGCGATATCCTACCACTCCTTATCATTACGCCCGAACTGTTAGCAAAAATATTCGTCATATCGTGATCGCTATCGATTATTTCTTCGGACATATTTGAGAAAGATATAATATTTTAAAAAACATTTATGCCAACAATAAAAAAGGCCACCTTGCGGTGGCCAACCATGTCGAGATTTTTTTATTTACTTAATAATAGATTTCAGCGCTTCGCCAATATCAGCCAGGCTACGCACGGTTTTCACCCCTGCGGCTTCCAGCGCGGCAAATTTCTCGTCTGCTGTGCCTTTACCACCGGCGATGATCGCCCCTGCGTGACCCATACGCTTGCCTTTTGGCGCGGTCACGCCGGCAATGTAGCCGACAACCGGTTTGGTCACATGATCTTTGATATAAGCAGCTGCTTCTTCTTCTGCACTGCCACCGATCTCACCGATCATAACAATCGCTTCGGTCTGCGGGTCAGCTTCGAACAGCTTCAGAATATCGATAAAGTTAGAGCCAGGGATCGGGTCACCGCCGATACCAACGCAGGTAGACTGGCCGAAGCCGTAGTCGGTGGTCTGCTTAACCGCTTCATAGGTCAGCGTACCGGAGCGGGAAACGATGCCTACTTTACCCGGCTGGTGGATGTGGCCCGGCATGATGCCGATTTTGCACTCGCCTGGGGTGATCACACCCGGGCAGTTTGGACCGATCATCCGCACGCCTGCTTCATCCAGCTTCACTTTTACCGTCAGCATATCCAGAGTCGGGATACCTTCGGTAATGGTGATGATGAGCTTAATGCCTGCATCGATGGCTTCCAGAATCGAGTCTTTACAGAATGGAGCCGGAACATAGATCACAGTGGCGGTTGCGCCAGTGGCTTCAACGGCTTCACGCACGGTGTTGAACACCGGCAGACCGAGGTGCGTGGTGCCGCCCTTGCCTGGGGTCACGCCGCCAACCATCTGCGTACCATAGGCGATAGCCTGCTCTGAGTGGAAGGTCCCCTGGCTACCGGTGAAGCCCTGGCAGATTACCTTTGTATTTTTGTCGATCAGAATGGACATTATTTCCCCTCCACTGCGGCAACAACCTGCTGTGCTGCGTCCGTCAGACTTTTCGCTGCGATAATGTTCAGGCCACTGTCAGCCAGTTTTTGTGCGCCCAGTTCGGCGTTGTTCCCTTCCAGACGAACCACGACCGGAACGTTAACGCCTACCTCTTCCACCGCACCAATGATACCGTCGGCAATCAGGTCGCAGCGCACGATACCGCCGAAAATGTTAACCAGTACGGCTTTCACTTTATCGTCGGAGAGAATGATTTTGAACGCTTCTGTGACGCGCTCTTTGGTTGCGCCGCCGCCCACGTCAAGGAAGTTAGCCGGTTCGCCGCCGTGCAGCTTAACGATATCCATGGTGCCCATTGCCAGGCCCGCACCGTTAACCATGCAGCCGATGTTGCCGTCGAGGGCAACGTAGTTCAGCTCCCACTGTGCCGCCTGTGATTCACGGGCGTCTTCCTGAGAGTGGTCGCGCATCTGGCGCAGATCCGGCTGGCGGAACAGCGCGTTGCCGTCAGCGCCCAGTTTGCCGTCGAGGCAGATCAGGTCGCCCTGCTTGGTGATCACCAGCGGGTTGATCTCGATCAGCGCGAGGTCGCGCTCAAGGAAGATGGTCGCCAGACCCATAAAGATTTTGGTGAACTGCTGAACCTGCTTACCTTCCAGGCCCAGTTTAAATGCCAGCTCGCGTCCCTGGTACGGCATTGGGCCGGCCAGCGGATCGAGAGCGACTTTGTGGATCAGGTGCGGCGTCTCTTCCGCCACTTTTTCAATTTCCACGCCGCCTTCGGTAGAGGCCATGAACACTACGCGACGAGAGCTGCGGTCAACAACCGCGCCCAGATAGAGCTCTTTATCGATATCGGTCGCAGCTTCTACCAGGATCTGGTTAACCGGCTGGCCGTTGGCATCCGTTTGGTAGGTCACCAGACGCTTGCCCAGCCAGTGCTCAGCAAACGCACGGATCTCTTCTTTGCTGTGAACGACTTTAACGCCGCCCGCTTTACCGCGGCCACCGGCGTGTACCTGGCACTTGACTACCCACGGGCCGCTGCCGATTTTAGAGGCGGCTTCTTCTGCTTCGCGTGGCGTATTGCAGGCATAGCCTACCGGCGCGGGTAAACCGTAGCGGGCAAACAGCTGTTTTGCCTGGTATTCATGTAAGTTCATCTGTTCCGTCCATTTTTCAGGTAATCGTCAGGTCATGATTTTATCGGCCCGGCGAACTATGCGCCGCCGGGCAAGCGTGCGAAAACTACACGTCCAGCAGCAGACGGGTCGGATCTTCCAGCAGCTCTTTGATGGCCACGAGGAAGCCTACCGATTCACGGCCATCAATCAGACGGTGATCGTAGGAGAGCGCCAGGTACATCATCGGCAGGATCTCTACTTTGCCATCCACCGCCATCGGGCGATCTTTGATTGCGTGCATGCCAAGAATGGCGCTCTGCGGCGGGTTGATAATCGGCGTAGACATCAGCGAGCCGAAGACGCCGCCGTTGGTGATGGTGAAGTTACCGCCGGTCAGATCTTCAACGGTCAGCTTGCCGTCACGGCCTTTGATCGCCAGCTCTTTGATGCGCTTCTCGATGTCGGCCATGCCCAGCGCATCGACGTCACGCAGCACCGGGGTCACCAGACCACGCGGGGTGGAGACCGCCATGCTGACGTCGAAGTAGTTGTGGTAGACCACATCTTCGCCATCGATGGAGGCGTTCACTTCCGGATAGCGTTTCAGCGCTTCAACAACGGCTTTCACGTAGAAAGACATAAAGCCCAGACGGATACCGTGACGCTTCTCGAAGGCGTCGCCGTACTGCTTGCGCAGATCCATGATTGGCTTCATGTTCACTTCGTTGAAGGTGGTCAGCATCGCGGTGGAGTTTTTTGCCTCCAGCAGACGCTCGGCCACGCGCTTGCGCAGACGGGTCATCGGCACGCGTTTCTCGGAACGGTTGCCCGCTACCGGGGTAACAGAAGGGGCGGCAGCGGCAGTAGCCGGTGCTTTCTCTTCGGTTGCGGTTGCCGTTGACGATTTCGCCAGATGCTTCTCAACGTCTTCACGGGTCAGACGGCCGCCGACGCCGGTGCCTTTAATGGCGTTAGCATCAAGGGTGTGTTCTGCCAGCAGACGACGGATCGCCGGGCTTAACGCCTCGTTGTTCTGCTCTTCGAGAGACGCCTGCTGACGCTGAGCCGGAGTCGACTCTTTGCTTTCAGATTTCGCGCTGCTCTCTTTACCGTTGCTGTTGCCTTCACGCAGGCGGCCAAGGATCTGGCGAGAGGTCACCGTGGTGCCCTCCTCTTCCAATACGGCATCCAGGATGCCGTCCGCTGACGCCGGTACTTCCAGTACCACTTTATCAGTTTCGATCTCTACCAGAACTTCATCACGTTGGACGCTATCGCCCGGTTTTTTATGCCAGGTGGCCACGGTCGCATCGGCTACGGACTCAGGCAGGTCAGGAACAAGAATATCTACGCTACTCATTATTTATCCTTTAATTAATCGACGTTCAGCGCGTCGTTAACCAGATCTTGCTGCTGCTTCTGGTGAACGGACATATAGCCTACCGCCGGAGAGGCAGAGGCCGGGCGACCTGCATAACGCAGAGCGGACCCAAACGGAATCACTTCACGGAAATGATGCTGGCTACAGTACCATGCGCCCTGGTTCAGCGGCTCTTCCTGGCACCAGACAAAATCATGTACGTGGGCATAAGGTTTTAACGCTTCCTGCACCGACTGATGCGGGAACGGATACAGCTGTTCAATACGCACAATGGCGACGTCTTTCTGGTCGTTCTTACGGCGCTGCTCAAGCAGGTCGTAATAAACCTTACCAGAACAGAGGACAACGCGCTTAACGCCTTGCGGATCAAGATCGTCAACCTCACCGATGGCCGGCATGAAGGTGCCGTTTGCCAGCTCGTCGAGCGTCGATACTGCCAGCGGATGGCGCAGCAGAGACTTCGGCGACATCACCACCAGCGGACGGCGCATACCGCGCAGCGCCTGACGGCGGATCATGTGGTAAACCTGCGCCGGCGTGGACGGCACGCAAACCTGCATGTTCTGCTCAGCGCAGAGTTGCAGATAGCGCTCCAGACGTGCAGAGGAGTGCTCCGGACCCTGGCCTTCGTAGCCGTGCGGCAGCAGCATCACCAGACCGCACATACGGCCCCACTTCTGCTCGCCGGAGGAGATGAACTGGTCGATCACCACCTGCGCACCGTTAGCGAAGTCACCAAACTGCGCTTCCCAGATGGTCAGGGTGCGCGGCTCGGCGGTGGCATAGCCATATTCGAACGCCAGTACCGCCTCTTCAGAGAGCACCGAGTCCCAGACGCGGAAGGTGCCCTGCGAATTGTGAACGTGGTGCAGCGGCGTGTAGGTAGAGCCGTTAGCCTGGTTATGGATCACCGCATGACGGTGGAAGAAGGTGCCACGACCGCTGTCTTCCCCAGACAGACGTACCGCAATCCCTTCGTCTACCAGCGTAGCGTAGGCCAGGTTTTCCGCGCCGCCCCAGTCAAAGAGCTTCTCGCCTGCGGCCATCGCCTGGCGGTCACCGTAGATTTTCGCTACGCGCGACTGCATTTCGATAGCGTCTGGTACGGTACTGATACGCTTCGCCAGCTCCTGGACGCGCTTCATCTCTACCTTGTTCGGGTAGCTCTCGTCCCACTCGTGGTTCAGGTACGGTGACCAGGTAAAGGAGTGCATGTTCATTGGACGCCACTCTTTTACTACGCACTCACCGGCATCGAGCATGTCGCGGTAGAGGTTGACCATTTCGGTGGCATCTTCCAGAGAGGCGACCTTCTCCTGCTCCAGACGGTCAGCGTAGATTTTACGCGGCGTCGGGTGCTTTTTGATCTTCTGGTACATCAGCGGCTGGGTTGCGCTTGGCTCGTCGGCTTCGTTGTGGCCGTGACGGCGGTAGCATACCAGGTCAATAAAGACGTCGCGCTTAAAGGTGTTACGGAAATCCAGCGCGAGGCGGGTAACAAAGGCCACTGCTTCCGGATCGTCAGCGTTAACGTGGAAGATCGGTGCCTGCACCATTTTACCGATATCGGTGCAGTACGGCGTAGAGCGCGCATCAAGCGGGTTAGAGGTGGTGAAGCCTACCTGGTTGTTGATGACGATACGCACCGTGCCGCCCACTTCGTAGCCGCGGGCTTTGGACATGTTCAGCGTTTCCTGCACCACGCCCTGTCCGGCTACCGCCGCATCGCCGTGAATGGTGATTGGCAGGACTTTGCTGCTGCTTGGCTCATCAAGGCGGTCGATACGTGCACGCACGGAGCCCATTACTACCGGGCTGACGATCTCCAGGTGCGACGGGTTAAACGCCAGCGCCAGGTGAACCAAACCGCCCTCGGTTTCGATATCGGACGAGAAGCCCATGTGGTACTTCACGTCGCCGGTGCCAAGGTGCTCTTTATGCTTGCCTGCAAACTCGTCGAACAGATCCTGAGTCTTTTTACCCAACACGTTAATCAGAACGTTGAGACGACCACGGTGTGCCATACCCAGCACCACTTCACGGGTGCCGCTCTTACCGGCGTGGCGGATCATCTCTTTCAGCATCGGGACAAGGGCATCACCGCCCTCCAGCGAGAAGCGTTTCGCCCCTGGGAATTTCGCCCCCAGATAGCGCTCCATCCCCTCGGCTGCCGTCAGCTCGCTGAGAAAACGTTTTTTCTCTTCAGCGCTAAAGGCCGCGCGGCCCGCTACGGACTCAATGCGCTGCTGGATCCAACGCTTCTCGTCGGTGCTGGTAATGTGCATATACTCAGCGCCGATAGAGCCGCAGTAGGTCTGCTTCAGGGCGTCGATCAGTTCGCCCAGCGGCATCGTGTCTTTGCCAAAGGCAAAGGAGCCGATGTTAAAGCTCTGCTGCAGATCCGCTTCGGTCAGGTCGTGATAAGCCGGATCGAGATCGGCAACGCGCTCCTGTTGCCACAGTCCCAGCGGATCGAGGTTCGCCTGCTGGTGACCGCGGAAGCGGTAGGCGTTGATGAGCTGCAGGACTTTTACCTGCTTAACGTTGGTATCAGGGTCGGAAAGTGAGGAGGTGTAACGTGAGGCATCCTTCGCCAGACGACGAAAATAATCACGTGTTTTGGAATGAAATTGATCCGGTTTAACGCCGGTGCCAGGCAGCTCCTGGAACATGGAACGCCAGTTTGCGTCTACCGAATCAGGATCGGTTAAGAAGTCTTCATAGAGCTGTTCTATCCAGCTCTGGTTAGACCCAGAGAGGTAAGAAGAGTCCAGCCAGGCTTTCATTGCGCCGTTCTGCATCGTGATCCCTTAAGCATTTGTATGCTTACTTCGCCGTGGATAACTACAACGTACACCGTATAGCGCACGTACCGGGGTTCACAAGCGAGCTCTCTGGCCCGCTAAGGAACCTTTAAAAACTGTCTGTCAGGCAGTTTTTAAAGATCTCCTGCATGTTATTTGCCTGCTGCCGTAGCGACAGCAGGCAAAACGACTTACTTATGCACTGCGCTGTAAAAGCATCGACTTAATATGGCCGATGGCGCGCGTTGGGTTCAGCCCCTTCGGACACACGCTGACGCAGTTCATGATGCTATGACAGCGGAATACGCTGAAAGCATCGCTCAGCCCGTCGAGACGGCTCTCGGTTTCGGTATCGCGGCTGTCGATCAGGAAACGATACGCTGCCAGCAGGCCGGCTGGGCCGATGAACTTGTCCGGGTTCCACCAGAATGACGGACAGGAGGTGGAACAGCAGGCGCAAAGAATGCACTCATAGAGCCCATCGAGTTTCTCACGCTGCTCAGGAGCCTGTAAGTGCTCGCGAGCGGGTGGATTTTGCCCATTATTCAATAAGTAAGGCTTAATCTTCTCATATTGTGCATAGAATTGCCCCATGTCTACCACCAGATCGCGTACAACCGGTAATCCAGGCAGCGGACGGATAACAATTTTTTTGGTGCCGTTGCCCAGCGCCGAGATCGGTGTGATGCAGGCCAGACCGTTTTTGCCGTTCATGTTCAGGCCGTCGGAGCCGCAAACCCCTTCACGACAGGAGCGGCGGAACGCCAGGGTCGGATCCTTCTCTTTCAGCTGGATTAACGCATCCAGCAGCATCATATCCCGACCCTCTTCCCCTTCCAGGGTGTAGTCCTGCATACGCGGCGCGTCGTCGACATCCGGGTTATAACGATAGATTGAAAATTCGATTCTCATTTTCCGGTCTCCGCTTAGTAAGTACGAATCTTCGGCGGGAACGCCGGACGCAGTTTAGGCTCCATGTTCACGCTGCGGCGCGTCATGGATTCCGATTCAGGGAGATACAGAGAGTGGCAGAGCCAGTTCTCGTCGTCGCGGTCCGGGAAGTCGAAGCGGCTATGTGCCCCACGGCTCTCGGTACGGAAGTTAGCCGACACCGCCGTAGCAAAGGCGGTCTCCATCAGGTTATCCAGCTCCAGACACTCGACGCGCTGGGTGTTGAACTCGCTGGAGGTGTCGTCCAGGCGGGCGTTTTTCAGGCGCTCGCGGATGGCCTTCAGCTGCTCCAGACCCTTCGCCATCGCATCGCCTTCGCGGAATACCGAGAAGTTGTGCTGCATGCACTCCTGCAATGCTTTACGGATCGCCACCGGATCTTCACCATCGCGGTTGTTGTTCCAGCGGTTCAGGCGCGCCAGCGAGGCGTCAATTTCGTCGTCGGTCGCATCACGCAGTGCGCCCTGCTCGGCAATAGACTCCTGCAGATGCAGACCTACCGCACGACCAAAGACCACCAGGTCCAGCAGCGAGTTACCGCCGAGGCGGTTAGCACCGTGTACCGATACGCAGGCGATCTCACCCACCGCAAACAGACCCGGGATCACCACGTCTTCGCCCTGGGCGTTTACGGTCAGCGCCTGGCCGGTCACTTTGGTTGGGATACCGCCCATCATATAGTGACAGGTCGGTATAACCGGGATCGGCTCTTTCACCGGATCGACGTGGGCAAAGGTACGGGAGAGCTCAAGGATGCCCGGCAGGCGGGACTCAAGAACCTCTTTACCGAGGTGGTCAAGCTTCAGCTTGGCATGTGGACCCCACGGACCGTCGCAGCCGCGGCCTTCACGGATCTCGATCATGATAGAGCGTGCTACCACGTCGCGGCCCGCCAGATCTTTGGCGTTCGGCGCGTAACGCTCCATAAAGCGTTCGCCGTGCTTGTTCAGCAGATAGCCGCCTTCACCGCGGCAGCCCTCGGTGACCAGAACGCCCGCACCGGCGATACCGGTTGGGTGGAACTGCCACATCTCCATATCCTGCACCGGCACGCCTGCGCGGAGCGCCATACCGACACCGTCACCGGTGTTGATGTGAGCGTTGGTGGTGGACTGGTAGATACGGCCTGCGCCGCCGGTGGCCAGCACCGTTGCACGCGCTTTGAAGTAAACCACTTCCCCAGTTTCGATGCACAGGGCGGTACAGCCGACCACCGCGCCATCTGCGTTTTTCACCAGATCCAGCGCATACCACTCAGAGAAAATGGTGGTCTTGTTTTTCAGGTTCTGCTGATAAAGGGTATGCAGCAGGGCGTGGCCGGTACGGTCCGCCGCCGCCGCGGTACGTGCCGCCTGCTCGCCACCGAAATCTTTCGACTGGCCGCCAAACGGACGCTGATAAATGGTGCCATTCTCCAGTCGGGAGAACGGCAGGCCCATATGATCCAGCTCCAGAATCGCTTCCGGGCCGGTTTTACACATATATTCAATGGCGTCCTGGTCACCGATATAGTCGGAACCTTTCACCGTGTCATACATGTGCCATTCCCAGTTGTCTTCATGGGTATTGCCCAGCGCCACGGTGATACCGCCCTGCGCAGAGACCGTATGGGAACGGGTTGGGAAAACTTTAGACAGCAGCGCACAGCTCTGGCCGCTTTGGGAAATTTGCAGCGCCGCGCGCATACCTGCGCCACCGGCACCAATTACAACCGCATCAAATTCTCTGACTGGCAGTTTCATTACACACCCCACACCACAACGAATCCATAAATAACGTATACCAGCAGCGCCACAACGGTGAGCAGCTGTAAACCAAGGCGCAGCGCCGTGGATTTTACGTAGTCAGTAAACACCTGCCACATGCCAATCCAGGTGTGGATCAACGTGGAAACGAGCGCCAGCAAGGTGAACACTTTGGTAAAGGCGGAGGAGAAAAAGCCCGTCCAGGCTTCATAGGTGACATCGCCAGTGATGGCGAAAAAACCAACCATATAGATGATGTACAGCGTCAGAACGATAGCGGTAGCGCGGACCAAAATGAAGTCATGTACGCCGTTGCGTCCTAATGCGGAGGCGTTGCTTACCATACGAGGACTCCTGCGAGAATTGAAAGCACGACAGTAATTGCGATAGCAATATAGGCAGAACGTTGACCTGCTGCGAACGTCTCTTCCAGATAGCCGACATCCATCAGCATGTGGCGGATACCGCCCACGGCGTGATAGGCCAGTGCGGTGAGAATGCCCCACATGATGAACTTAACGAAAAAGCTATCCATGATGGCAGAGGCGTGCTGGAAGCCCTCTTGTGAGGAGAGTGACAGGCCCAGCAGCCACAGCAGAATGCCGATCGCCACGAAGGTGATGACGCCGGACACGCGGTGGAGGATGGACGCTATAGCCGTAACAGGGAACCGGATCGTTGTGAGATCCAGATTGACAGGTCTTTGTTTCTTAGCATTTTTTATCATGAATAACGCCCACATGCTGTTCTTATAGTTTCCTTCCTCCGGTCTGCAGGCGGGTCAGACAGCGTCCATTTGTATAACTGCTCGTCATGCAAAATTTCATGCTTTCGTAGGCTAAACGACGCATTACAACGCTGGTGGCTCGGGACGGCAGGGTATTCCGGAGACCTGGCGGCAGTATAGGATGTTCACAAAATCATTACAATTAACCTACATACACTTTGTCGGGTTTTATGCTGAACAGTGAGCTCCATCACGATACCAACATATTTTTAATTTTTAACCATGAGATTTGACAAAACTTAAACATTATTGTTACAAACGTCAGCGGAAAAGTCATATAATTCGTAAAAGTTATGGGGTCTCTCTTTCACCTGAGAATTAGTTATGTAACAGTGAGAAGGATTGACCGCCGTTATCAGGACAGTTATTAGTGATAGATAGGTTTGACAAATTCGGACTGTTAAAAAGGCTGATTTGCTGATTTTTCACGGTATTTTAATGTTTGCCTGCTAGCGCTCATCGCTCTGTACCCTGCTTACTCCGCTCAACAGAGACACGCGCCAAATAACAAAGTGGTAACATTGATTTTCTGTATGAATGCAAATTCGGCTTCTTCCCAACAGTCTTAAGCATAAGGCGCTAAGGAGACCGTAAATGGCTGATAAGAAAGCTACCCTAACCTACAATGGTGGCGATGCTATTGAACTGGATGTGCTACAGGGCACGCTCGGTCAGGACGTCATTGATGTCCGCACGCTCGGCTCGAAAGGAGTTTTTACTTTTGACCCGGGTTTCACCTCTACCGCATCCTGCGAATCTAAAATCACCTTTATCGACGGTGACGAAGGCATTCTGCTCCATCGCGGTTTCCCCATTGACCAGCTGGCAACCGAATCAAACTACCTGGAAGTGTGCTACATCCTGCTGAAGGGTGAGAAGCCAACTCAGGCCGAGTTTGACGAGTTCAAAACCACCGTCACGCGTCACACTATGATCCACGAGCAGATCACCCGTCTGTTCCACGGCTTCCGTCGCGACTCTCACCCGATGGCGGTGCTGTGCGGCGTGACCGGCGCGCTGGCGGCCTTCTATCACGACTCGCTGGATGTCAATAATCCGCGCCACCGTGAGATCGCCG
This sequence comes from Pseudescherichia sp. L3, assembly GCF_024656065.1. NCBI lineage: Bacteria > Pseudomonadati > Pseudomonadota > Gammaproteobacteria > Enterobacterales > Enterobacteriaceae > Pseudescherichia > Pseudescherichia sp. L3. The sequence goes on along the minus strand of NZ_JANKYC010000001.1, from coordinate 416,734 downwards.
CCTTCCGTCTGCTGTCCAAGATGCCAACCGTAGCGGCAATGTGTTACAAGTATTCCATCGGACAGCCTTTTGTTTATCCGCGCAACGATCTCTCCTACGCGGGCAACTTCCTGAACATGATGTTCTCTACGCCGTGTGAGAAGTATGAGGTCAATCCGGTGCTGGAACGCGCCATGGACCGCATCCTGATCCTGCACGCCGATCACGAGCAGAACGCCTCGACCTCTACGGTACGTACCGCGGGCTCCTCGGGTGCTAACCCGTTTGCCTGTATCGCGGCCGGTATCGCCTCCCTGTGGGGACCGGCACACGGCGGCGCGAACGAAGCGGCGCTGAAGATGCTGGAAGAGATCAGCACCGTTGAGCACATTCCGGAATTCGTACGTCGTGCCAAAGATAAAAACGACTCTTTCCGCCTGATGGGCTTCGGTCATCGTGTTTATAAAAACTATGACCCGCGCGCCACCGTGATGCGTGAAACCTGTCATGAAGTGCTGAAAGAGCTGGGCACCAAAGACGATCTGCTGCAGGTGGCGATGGAGCTTGAGCACATTGCGCTCAACGATCCGTACTTCATTGAGAAGAAACTCTACCCGAACGTGGACTTCTACTCCGGCATCATCCTGAAAGCGATGGGTATTCCGTCATCCATGTTTACCGTTATCTTCGCGATGGCGCGTACCGTTGGCTGGATCGCCCACTGGAACGAAATGCACGACGACGGCATCAAAATCGCCCGTCCGCGTCAGCTCTATACCGGCTACGAACAGCGCGATTTCAAATCCGATCTGCAGAACCGCTAATCTGCTCTTCTGCTCTGCCCGGCGGCGCTACGCTGCCGGGCCTTTTATTTTTGGCATCCCGGACACCAATAAAACGGCCGCGACGACAGGGTCGTCTTCTCGATCGTTCCCCCGCAGCGACTGCACGCCTTTCCCGCCCGATGAAATACGTTAAAACGAAAAAGTGCCCCATGGTGACGCTTCTCATTGACCTTGCCGCGCGTGCGGTAAGAGAGACGCGGTACGTCCAGCAGCGCGGCGGCCAGCGCATCCAGCTGTGTCTCACTGAGATCGGCGGCGCGATGGGTGGGAGCAAGCTCGGTCGCCCAGAGAATCTCGACCCGCAGATAGTTACCCAGCCCGGCTAAAAATGCCTGATCCAGCAGCAGCCCCGAAAACTGACGACGGCGAAAACGCGGCGAGATAAGCCGCTCTCTGACCGTCGCCGCATCCAGATCGGGATCGAGCACGTCCGGCCCCACGCGCAGTAAAAATGGGTGGGCGGCCAGCTGCTCAGGGGTGAGCATCTCGATATCCGAGGCGCTGTAGAGCAAAATAGCCTTATCGGCGGCAGCCAGCTTGACCCGCAGGATCCGATTGGTCTGCGGCTCCTCACCCGCCTTTACGACTCGCCAGACGCCATAGAGCTGGTTATGGCTGTAGAGGGTCATGCCGCCGGAGAAGTGCGTCAGCAGCGCTTTACCGCGCGTTTCGATACGATCGACGTGCTGCCCGGCAAGCTCTGCCTCCCAGGGCTTCAGATGTTCATAGGCAAACCAGGCTTCGGTGAGCGGCTTGCCCTGAATGGCTTTCTCAAGACTGTCCGCCGCCCGGCGGATCTCGGGGCCTTCCGGCATAGCTTCTCCTTACTCAATTAACTGGCGGTGACAGCAATATTGCTGGCGGCAAAGGCCTCGCGCAGGCGTTGAGCAAACAGCAAGGCATGTTCGCCGTCGCCATGCAGGCATACCGTCTGAGCGTTAACGCGAGTCCACTGGCCCTGAATGCTCTTTACCCGTCCGGCCTGCACCATCTCTAAGGTTTGCGTCAGGGCCTGCGCTTCGTCGCCGATCAGCGCCCCTGGCTGCGAGCGCGGCACCAGCGAGCCGTCGCTCATATACCCCCGGTCGGCAAAGACCTCTTCCCGGGTGGGCAAACCAGCGCGCTCCCCGGCGCGGATCAGCTCGCTGCCCGCCAGCCCAACCAGAATCAAAGCGGGATCGCAGGCGTGCACCGCTCGGGCAATCGCCTCGGCGAGAGCCGGATCCTTCGCCGCCTGGTTGTAGAGCATGCCGTGCGGCTTAACGTGCCGCATCCTGCCGCCTTCAGCGTGAACGATAGCCGCCAGCGCGCCGACCTGATAGAGCGTTTGCGCATAGACGGTCTCGGGCGGCAGATCCATCGCCGTACGGCCAAAGTTCTGCCGATCGGGAAAGCTGGGATGCGCCCCCACCGCCACGCCGTTTTTTAGCGCCTCGCGCACGCAGGCCAGCATGGTTTGCGCATCGCCCGCGTGAAAACCACAGGCGATGTTGGCCGAAGAGACAAGCTGTAACAGGGCGCTGTCGCTGGCGCTTCCCTCCCCGAGATCGGCGTTAAGATCAATCTTGAGCACGTAGCCCCCGCGCTAGCTGGTCGAGGAACAGCCGCTGCTCGCGGCGGGCCCGGAGCGCATCTTCCAGAGTGCAAGGGACAAGGTGGATAGGATCGCCAAGACGGATCTGTCCCAGGTGATACATATCCGCCTCGATAATGCAGGCGATGCGCGGGTAGCCGCCGGTGGTCTGGGCGTCATTCATCAGCACGATAGGCTGGCCGTTATGCGGCACCTGAATCACCCCGGGAACCAGCCCGTGAGAGAGCAGCTCCCGCGCTTCACGGCGCTTGAGCTGCGGCCCCTGAAGCCGGTAGCCCATGCGGTTACTCTGCGGGCTAAGCTGCCACGGCAGCCGCCACAGGGCCTCCTGCGAGGCAGTATCGAATGACTGGTACTCTGGCCCCGGCAGGGCACGAATGCGGTTGCCCCACAGGAGCTGCTTGACCCCCTGCGGGCCAGAGAAATGGCGCTCGCAGGCGCGGATCGGCAGCCGATCGCCATCCTGCAACAGCCGTCCAGCAAAGCCGCCGATACCGACCTTCAGGTCGGTGCTGTAGGAGCCCATCACCTCGGGCACGTCAAAACCGCCGGCTACCGCCAGGTAGCTGCGCATCCCGTGCCGGGGACGCTTAAGCACCAGCCGCTGTCCGGCGCGGGCCTGATGCCGCCAGCCGGTCCACACGGCCTGGCCGTCCAGCGTCGCGTCGCAGCCTGCTCCGGTAAGGGCAAACCAGCCGTCATGGGCAAACTCAAATTCGCACTGGCCGAGCGCCATCTCCAGCGCCGCATCGTCAGGCGCATTGCCTACCAGCGCATTGGCAATTTCCAGCGCGGGTGCATCCAGCGCGCCGCAGTAGCTGATGCCGGACTGGCGCAGCCCCTTGCGTTTGCCACCCTGTACCGAGGTGTACATCCCGGCACGAATTACCGTCAGCATACGCCCTCCTTCTGCGGGACAAAGCGCACCCGGTCGCCGGGGCGCAAAAGCACAGGATCGTTGTTATCAGGGTTGAACAGCGCCAGCGACGTATGGCCGATAAGCTGCCACCCTCCTGGCGTCGCCAGCGGGTAGATCCCGGTCTGCTCGCCGCCGATGCCTACCGATCCGGCAGGTACTGAGAGACGTGGCTCCGCCCGGCGCGGGGTATGCAGTCTTTCCGGCAGCCCGCCCAGATAGGGGAAGCCGGGCTGGAAGCCAAGGAACCAGACCACATAGTCAACGGAGGCATGCAGCTCAACCACCTGCTTTTCGCTGAGATTACTGTGCTCTGCCACTACAGCCAGATCCGGCCCCGCCGCGCCACCGTAAACCACTGGGATCTCAATAAAGCGCGACTCAGGCTCAAGCGCCTCGCTCTCCTCCCACCAGCGCTGGAGTCGCTCAATGGCGTCCAGCGCTCTCTCCTGCGGATCCGCCAGCACAACGGTCACGTTGTTCATACCGGGGATCACATCGACAACATTGGGCAGTTCAACCACCCGCTGAGCCAGTCGCCAGATACGCTTCTGGCTAGCCAGGGTCACCGGAGGCTCAAGCTCCAGTACCACGGCGGTCTCACCTAATAGATAACAACGTGCTCGCTGCACTAAGTCCCCCTTGCATCATGCTGGATTGGGAATATCGATAAATGTGACGTCTAAATCTGTATTTTCGGTCAGCCACTCGCTGAGGGCGCGGATGCCACCGCGCTCGGTCGCGTGATGCCCCGCCGCGTAGAAGTGCAGCCCCTGCTCCCGGGCGCTGTGAATGGTCTGTTCGGAGACCTCACCGGTGATAAAGGCATCGACGCCGAAACGCGCGGCGCTGTCGATAAAGCCCTGCCCGCCGCCGGTACACCATGCCACGCGCCGGACTTCCGCCGGGCCGGTATCACCGCTCCACAGCGGTCGACGGCCAAGCCGGGCTTCAATCCACGACGCCAGCTCCAGGCCTGGAACCGGCATCGCCAGCTCGCCCCAGGGAACCAGCGGCTCAATTTCGCCCTTCACGGTAATGCCCAGCAGCGCCGCCAGCTGAACGTTATTCCCGAGCTCCGGGTGAGCGTCCAGCGGCAGGTGCCAGCCATAGAGGTTGATATCGTTGGCGAGCAGGGTCTTGAGGCGATTGCGCTTCATGCCGCGGATTACCGGAGATTCGCCTTTCCAGAAGTAGCCATGGTGGACGATGATGGCATCGGCCTGCTGGCGCACGGCCTCATCGATCAGCGCCTGGCTGGCGGTCACGCCGGTAATAATTTTTTGTACTTCATCACGGCCCTCGACCTGCAGGCCGTTGGGCGCATAGTCACTGAAGGTCGCGCTGTTAAGCTTGTCGTTAATCAGGCGTTCCAGTTCGCTGTTATTCATCATCTCTCTCTACGATTTTCTTGCGGCTTCATACGCGGCCAGGGTGGCCGTGCGAGCCTGTTTATGATCGACCACCGGGCGGGGATAGTCCAGCGTCACGCCCTGCTTATCCGCCCATCCCCAGGGTTCATGCAGCGATGCCGCAGGCACCTCTGCCAGCTCAGGCAGCCACTGGCGGATAAACTCGCCGTGCTTATCAAATTTTTCGCCCTGGGTGGTGGGGTTAAAGATGCGAAAATAGGGTGCGGCATCGGTACCCGTTGACGCCGCCCATTGCCAGCCGCCGTTGTTGGCAGCCAGATCGCCATCGATAAGCTGAGAGATAAAATAGCGCTCTCCGATGCGCCAGTCGATCAGTAAGTCTTTTACCAGGAAGCTGGCGGTAATCATTCGCAGACGATTATGCATCCAGCCGGTGTTATTCATCTGTCGCATCGCCGCATCGACAATGGGATAGCCGGTGCGCCCCGTCTGCCAGGCCTGAAGATGCGCCTGGTCACGTTGCCACTGCACGCGTTCGGTCCAGGGGATAAAGGGCCGGTGTTTGCAGAGATCGGGATACCAGGTCATCAGATGGCGATAGAAATCGCGCCAGATAAGCTCATTCAGCCAGACAGCGCCCGCACCGCCGTTCAGGGCATCGGGCTGCTCCGCCAGCAGCCGGTGCAGGCACTGGCGCGGAGAGATGACGCCCAGCGCCAGACAGGCTGAGAGCCGGCTGGTGGCATCAAGCGCGGGGAAATCACGCCGGGCCTCATACGCTCCTACCTCATTGCGGCAAAACTCGCGCAGTCGCTCAACGGCCGCCTGTTCGGTTGCTGGAAAGAGGCTGGGATCAAAGTCCTGCTGTGGGTAGTTGATAGTCAGCGGCTTCAGGGGCTCGCTTAGCGCCCCACCCTCGCGCACGGCGGGCGCAGGCACGCACTCGGGCAGATCCTCCCTGAGTCGGCGCAGAAAGGCGTTTTTATAGGGGGTGAATACTTTATACATCTGCCGGTCGCCGGTCATCACGCTGCCGGGAGCAAGCATGACGCTATCATCCAGCCCCTGGCAGGTGACCTCCGGGAGCGCCCGCTCAACGGCGGCATCGCGCTGACGTTCGTTAATCTCATACTGATAGTTGTAGAAAAGGTGGGAAACGCCGTGCTCTTCACAGACCTTTTTTACCGCCGCCACGCTGGCGTGAAAATCATCCACCTCAACGAACAGCAGCGGGATCCCTTTTTCCGCCAGCCCATGCTGGAGGCTGTGAAGATGGGCCTGCATAAACGCCGCCTGCCGCGCCGCCATGTCATGCTTTTCCCACTGCCTGGGGGTCGAAATAAAGAGTGCCAGCACCCTGGCGTGGCGATCCCGGCAGGCGGCGGCGAGGGCAAGGTTATCCTTCACGCGAAGATCCGCGCGAAACCAGACCAGATGGGTGGTCATACAGCTCCTGAATTAGTGTCCGTAACGAAGGCGCAGAGTCTCTGGCCACGGGTCAAAGTAGCGCTGCCCGGCAAGATATGCATCGGGGAATTCGGCCATGTAGTGCTTGAGCAACGTCACCGGGGCAAGCAGCGGCTGCGTACCCTGCCGATAACGCTCAATAAGCGACGACAGCTCCTCGCGCTGGCGAGCGTTTAGCTGCTTGCGGAAGTAGCCCTGAACATGCATCAGCACGTTGGTATGGTTGCGTCGGGTGGCCTGGTGAGAGAGCAGATCCATCAGCCGCTGGCGATACTCAACAAACCATTCGTCGAGTGATTCCCACTCGTGAATCGCTGCTACAAAGCGCCCCAGTTCGCGATACTTTGGCTGGGAGTGAGCCAGCAGCAGTAGCTTGTAGCGGCTGTGGTAGGCAATCAGCTCCCCGCGCGTCAGCCCACGCTCGCGTACGCCGTTAAGTTCGTGCAGGGCGTAGATACGCTCGACAAAGTTTTCGCGGATCAGCGGATCGTGCAGGCGACCATCCTCTTCCACGGGCAGCCAGGGATAAGTTTGCATTAATATTTCGGTATAGATCCCGCGCCCGGCCTTGCGGTTGTTTTTGCCGTCGGCATCGTAGACGCGCACCCGCTCCATGCCGCAGCTGGGTGATTTAGCGCAGACGATATAGCCGCAAAGATGTTCAAACTGGCTGATGCGCTTCTGCGCATAGCTCTGCATTGACTTCGTCAGATCGCCCTCGCGCCCATCGCTAAAGCGCAGCGCCGAATCGCCTTCAGGCGTTTTAACCAGCCGCAGTGCCGGACGGGGAACCGGCAGGCCAATGGCCATTTCCGGGCAGACCGGCTCAAAACGAACTAACGGCGACAGCTCCTCAACGGCAAAGGCCAGTCGCTTGTGCCCGCCGTCAAAACGCACGGTTTCCCCTAACAGACAGGCACTGATGCCAACAGGGATTTTTTCACTCATAGCGGCTCCTTATAGACTCTCCGTAAGTGTAGCATCGTTGTCGTTTCTGGAAACGCGCGAAACGCCTGATAGCGCTACGCTTATCAGGCCTACAGCGTCTAAGGTTTTTCACATTCCACGCATAAAAAAACCGCCCCGAGAGGCGGTTGGCTTAGCTGCTGTGTGGGCTTCGCCCTTTTAGTAGAAATCGCAGGCCACTTTTTCGGCCTGATCCATCCATACCGGCTTATCGCTGGTTTTCGCCCAGACGCGGTGCAGATAGCTGTAGAAACGGGCGCGATCTTTCCAGAACAGCATAAACGGCAGCGCCGCTACACCTACCACCACGGCAAAAACGCGACGGGCAAGGATCACATGCACTGGATAATCTTGATATAGAGACATACGTTTTTCCCCCTTTTTACCCCGTCGTCCTTCACGAGGCTGGCGTGTCGGTAATGTTTACCGAAATAATCAATTTACTTCACTGGTTAAAATAGTACCGCTTTGTCTGTAATTTTACTACTCATCCGACCACTATTTTTTCACCGTTGCCGAAATATTTACCTTTGTCGCGTAGTAAAGTTACAAAATAGTTAAATTAATACTAAACATTAGTTAAATTGTGCCTTTGTGATTTTTATACTTTTTTTACACCCGCCTCGCCAATTTTTGCAAAATCTTTGCGCCGAAAATCCTACCTTCACTGCACATCCTAAGAACACCACGGAGGTGGAGTGTGAGTGCAGGCGTGATAACCGGTGTGGTACTGGTTTTCCTGTTATTGGGCTATCTGGTTTATGCCCTGATTAACGCGGAGGCCTTCTGATGGCGGCACAGGCGTTTTTACTGATAGCCAGCTTTTTACTGGTGCTGTTTCTGCTGGCGCGTCCGCTGGGGACGCTGCTGGCGAGGCTGATTGCTGACAGATCTCTGCCAGGCACCGCAGCGATTGAGCGTGGCATCTGGCGCATCACCGGCATCCAGCCGAAGGAGATGACGTGGCGTCACTATTTACTGGCGATCCTCGCCATCAACCTGCTCGGCGTGCTGGTTCTGTTTTTGATCCTGACCTTTCAGGCGCAGCTGCCGTTTAACCCGCAGCAGTTGCCTGGACTGTCGTGGCACCTGGCCCTGAATACCGCCGTGAGCTTTGTGGCGAACACTAACTGGCAATCCTACAGCGGCGAGAGCACCCTGAGCTACTTTAGCCAGATGGCCGGCCTGACGGTGCAGAACTTTCTCTCTGCTGCCAGCGGAATGGCGGTGATCTTCGCCCTGATCCGCGCCTTTTCCCGCAAAAGCGTTAATACATTGGGTAACGCCTGGGTAGATATCACCCGTATCACCCTGTGGGTACTGCTGCCCCTCGCCCTGCTGCTGGCGCTGATTTTTATCCAACAGGGGGCGCTGCAAAACCTCAACGCGTATCAGCCTTACACCTCGCTGGAGGGCGTCAAGGGTCTGCTGCCGATGGGGCCGGTCGCCTCCCAGGAGGCGATCAAGATGCTGGGGACCAACGGTGGGGGCTTCTTTAACGCCAACTCCGCACATCCGTTTGAGAACCCGACGGCGCTAACCAACTTTCTGCAGATGCTGGCCATATTCCTTATTCCTACGGCGCTCTGCTTCGCCTTCGGCGATGCGGTAGGCGATCGTCGCCAGGGCCACGCTATTCTCTGGGCGATGTCGATTATTTTTGTCATCTGTGCCGGGCTGGTGATGTGGGCCGAGCTAAACGGCAATCCGCATCTGCTGACGCTGGGGGCGGACGGCACCGCCAATATGGAGGGGAAAGAGAGCCGCTTTGGCATCCTCGCCAGCAGCCTCTTTGCGGTAGTGACAACGGCGGCCTCCTGCGGGGCGGTCAATGCGATGCATGACTCCTTTACCGCGCTGGGCGGCATGGTGCCGCTGTGGCTGATGCAGATTGGCGAAGTGGTCTTCGGCGGGGTCGGATCGGGCCTCTACGGCATGCTGCTCTTTGTGCTGCTGGCGGTGTTTATCGCCGGGCTAATGATCGGCCGCACGCCAGAGTATCTGGGGAAAAAGATCGACGTACGGGAGATGAAGATGACCGCGCTGGCGATCCTCGTTACCCCTGCGCTGGTGCTGCTCGGCACGGCGCTGGCAATGATGACCGACGCCGGACGCGCGGGCATGCTTAACCCTGGAGCCCATGGCTTTAGTGAGGTGCTGTACGCCGTTTCGTCCGCAGCCAACAACAACGGCAGCGCCTTTGCCGGCCTCAGCGCCAACACCCCGTTCTGGAACTGTCTGCTGGCGTTCTGCATGTTTGTCGGTCGCTTCGGCGTGATTGTCCCGGTCATGGCCATCGCCGGATCGCTGGTGATGAAAAAGAGCCAGCCCGTCAGCCCCGGTACGCTGCCCACCCACGGCGCGCTGTTTGTTGGTCTGCTGATCGGCACCGTGCTGCTCGTTGGCGCGCTGACCTTTATCCCCGCGCTGGCCTTAGGTCCAATCGCGGAACACCTTTCCTTACGCTAAGCCTTGCGGGAGCCTTTATGAGTCGTAAGCAACTTGCCCTGTTCGAACCCGCGCTGGTTCGCGAGGCACTATTAGCCTCTTTTGTAAAACTCAGCCCACGGGTGCAGTGGCGTAACCCGGTGATGTTTATCGTCTGGATCGGCAGCCTGCTCACTACCCTGCTGGCGATTGCCATGGCCGCAGGCTATCTCAGCGGTAGCGCGGCCTTTACCGGCGCGATTAGCCTCTGGCTGTGGTTTACCGTGCTGTTTGCCAACGTCGCCGAAGCGCTGGCCGAGGGGCGCAGCAAAGCCCAGGCCAGCAGCCTGAAAGGCGTCAACAAAACTGCTTTCGCCCGCAAACTGCGCGCACCGCAGTATGGTGCACCAACCGATCGTATCCCCGCCGCCGACCTGCGCCGGGGCGACGTGGTGCTGGTCGAAGCAGGCGATATCATCCCCTGCGACGGCGAGGCCATTGAGGGAGGCGCGTCGGTAGATGAGAGCGCCATTACCGGCGAATCCGCCCCGGTTATCCGTGAATCCGGGGGTGATTTTGCCTCGGTCACCGGCGGCACGCGCATCCTTTCTGACTGGCTGGTGATCCGCTGCAGCGTCAACCCCGGCGAGACTTTCCTCGACAGGATGATTGCCATGGTGGAAGGCGCGCAGCGACGGAAAACGCCGAACGAGATCGCGCTGACCATTCTGCTGGTGGCTCTGACGATTGTCTTCCTGCTGGCCACCGCGACCCTCTGGCCCTTCTCTGCCTGGGGTGGAACAGCGGTGAGCGTCACCGTGCTGGTAGCCCTGCTGGTGTGTCTGATCCCGACGACAATCGGGGGTCTGCTCTCTGCCATCGGCGTCGCCGGGATGAGCCGGATGCTCGGGGCGAACGTCATCGCCACCAGCGGCCGGGCGGTAGAGGCAGCGGGGGATATCGACGTACTGCTGCTGGATAAAACCGGCACCATCACTCTTGGCAACCGCCAGGCCGCTGAATTTTTACCGGCTAAGGGCGTGGACGAGCAAACCCTGGCCGATGCGGCACAGCTGGCGTCGCTGGCGGATGAGACCCCAGAGGGGCGCAGCATCGTGGTGCTGGCGAAGCAGCGGTTTAATCTGCGCGAGCGCGACGTCCAGAGCCTGAACGCCACCTTTGTCCCCTTCACCGCCCAGACGCGGATGAGCGGCATCAACATTCAGGATCGGCAGATCCGCAAGGGCTCGGTCGATGCTCTGCGCCGTCACATTGCTGCCAACGGCGGCGAGTTTCCTGCCGAGGTTGACGCCCTGGTGGAACAGGTGGCGAGCCGGGGGGCGACGCCGCTGGTGGTCGCCGAGGGCAACCGGGTGCTGGGGGTGATCCCCCTGAAGGACGTAGTTAAAGGCGGGATCAAGGCGCGCTTTGCCCAGTTGCGCAAGATGGGCATCAAAACGGTGATGATCACCGGCGATAACCGCCTGACCGCCGCCGCCATTGCCGCCGAGGCGGGGGTGGATGACTTTCTGGCCGAGGCGACGCCAGAAGCCAAGCTGGCACTGATTCGCCAGTACCAGGCCGAGGGTCGGCTGGTGGCGATGACCGGGGACGGCACCAACGATGCCCCAGCACTGGCCCAGGCCGACGTGGCGGTGGCGATGAACTCCGGTACCCAGGCAGCCAAGGAGGCGGGCAACATGGTGGATCTCGACTCCAACCCCACTAAGCTGATCGAGGTGGTCCATATTGGCAAACAGATGTTGATGACCCGTGGCTCGCTGACCACCTTTAGCATCGCCAACGACGTGGCGAAGTACTTTGCCATTATTCCTGCTGCGTTTGCGGTGACCTACCCGCCGCTTAACGCCCTGAATATTATGCACCTCCACTCTCCCAGCTCGGCGATCCTCAGCGCGGTGATTTTTAATGCGCTGATCATTATCGTCCTGATCCCGCTGGCCTTGAAAGGGGTGAGCTATACGCCGCTCTCGGCTCAGGCGATGCTGCGCCGTAATCTGTGGATCTACGGCCTGGGCGGGCTGATCGTGCCCTTTATCGGCATCAAAGCGATCGATCTGCTGTTAACGCTTTTCGGCCTGGTGTAAGAGGATCGTAACATGACTATATTTCGTCCAGCTCTTTTTCTGTTTTTGCTGTTAACGCTGATCACCGGCGGGCTCTATCCGCTGGTGACTACCCTGCTCGGCCAGGGTCTGTTTCCGGCGCAGGCCAACGGCTCGCTGATCCTGGAAGATAACCAGATCCGTGGGTCGCGCCTGATTGGCCAGGCGTTTAGCGCGCCGGGCTACTTCTCCGGCCGCCCTTCCGCTACCGCCGACGCCCCTTACAATCCGCAGGCGTCGGGGGGCAGCAACCTGGCCGGCAGTAATCCGGCGCTTGATGAGGCGATCGCTGCCCGCATCGCGGCGTTACGCGCCGCCAACCCGCAGGCTAACCCGCGCGTGCCGGTGGAACTGGTCACCGCCTCTGCCAGCGGGCTGGATTACAGTCTGTCGCCAGCGGCGGTGGCCTGGCAGATCCCGCGTGTGGCGGCGGCGCGTAACCTGTCCGCTGCGCAGGTTGCTGAGTTGGTCGCCAAACACACCCACAAACCGCTGCTGAGCTTTACCGGCGAGCCGGGAGTGAATATTGTGGAGCTAAATCTCGCCCTTGATGCGTATAAGGACACACCTAAATGACAGACGAGCCGTTGCGTCCCGATCCCGATCGCCTGCTGGAGCAGGCCAGCAGCACGCATCGCGGCAGGCTGAAGATCTTTTTCGGGGCCTGCGCGGGGGTGGGCAAAACCTTCGCTATGCTCGCCGAAGCGCAACGGCTGCGGGCGCAGGGGCTGGATATCGTGGCGGGCGTGGTTGAGACCCACGGCCGTCAGGAGACAGCGGCGATGCTGGAAAACCTGGCGATCCTACCGCTCAACGTCACTAACCATCGGGGGCGGCGTCTGGCAGAGTTCGACCTCGACGGGGCGCTGGCCCGGCGTCCGGCGCTGATCCTGATGGATGAGCTGGCCCACACCAACGCCCCCGGCTCCCGCCACCCGAAGCGCTGGCAGGATGTCGATGAGCTGCTTGAGGCGGGCATCGACGTCTTTACCACCCTTAACGTGCAGCATCTGGAGAGCCTGAACGATGTGGTGAGCGGCGTGACCGGGATCCAGGTGCGGGAGACCGTGCCGGATCCCTTTTTTGACGCCGCCGACGACGTGGTGCTGGTTGACCTGCCCCCGGACGATCTTCGTCAGCGCCTGCACGAGGGCAAGGTCTATATGGGCGGCCAGGCCGAGCGCGCTATCGAGCACTTTTTCCGCAAGGGCAACCTGATCGCCCTGCGCGAGCTGGCTCTCCGGCGCACCGCCGACCGCGTTGACTCCCAGATGCGCGCCTGGCGCGACAACGAGGGCCTGGAGAAGGTCTGGCATACCCGCGACGCCATTCTGCTCTGTATCGGTCACGGCCGGGGTAATGAGAAGCTGGTGCGTACCGCCGCGCGGCTGGCGGCGAAGCTGGGCAGCGTCTGGCATGCGGTCTACGTTGAGACACCTACCCTGCACAAGCTGCCCGCCCAGCAGCGGCGAGCCATTTTAAGCGCCCTGCGGCTGGCGCAGTCGCTGGGGGCCGAGACTGCCACCCTTGCCGATCCGGCGGAGGAGCGGGCCGTGCTGCGCTACGCTCGGGAGCATAACCTGGGCAAAATCGTTATTGGCCGCCAGGGCCAGCGCCGCTGGTGGCACCCCCCCTCTTTCGCCGAGCGCCTTGCTCGCCACGCGCCCGACCTCGATCTGCTCGTCGTTGCCGTTGAAGAGAGCGCCTCTTCTTACTCTGCGCGCGCCGTCGATGCCCGTCCGCTGATGGAGAAGTGGCGGGTACAGATCACCGGTGGTCTGGTGGCGATTGCGCTCTGCGCCCTGATCACCTTCATTGCCAGTCAGTGGCTGATCGCTTTCGACGCCGCCAACCTGGTGATGCTCTACCTGCTCGGGGTCGTGATCGTGGCTCTGCTCTACGGTCGCTGGCCGTCGGTGCTGGCGACCGTCATTAATGTCATCAGCTTCGATCTCTTTTTTATCGCTCCGCGCGGCACGCTGGCGGTCTCCGACGTCCAGTATCTGCTGACCTTTGGCGTGATGCTGACGGTGGGGCTGGTGATCGGCAACCTGACCGCCGGGGTCCGCTATCAGGCCCGCATCGCCCGCTACCGCGAGCAGCGGACCCGTCACCTGTATGAGATGTCGAAAGCGCTGGCGGTGGGCCGTAGCGAGCAGGATATCGCCCTCACCGGCGAGAGATTTATCCAGTCGACCTTTCATGCCCGCAGTCAGATCCTGCTCCCGGACGAGAGCGGTAAGCTGCGGGCGGTAACGCCTGTGCAAAGCCTAACCCCGTGGGATGAGGCCATCGCCCAGTGGAGCCTGAGCAAAGGCCTGCCCGCCGGAGCCGGCACCGATACCCTGCCCGGCGTGCCCTATCTTATACTGCCCCTGAAAAACGGGGATAAAACCCGGGGAGTGGCCATCGTCGAGCCAGCCAGCCTGCGTCAGCTGATGATCCCCGAGCAGCAGCGGCTGCTGGAGACCTTCGCCCTGCTGGTGACCAGCGCGCTGGAGCGGCTGGCATTAACCACCAGTGAACAGCACGCCAGGCTCACCAGCGAGCGGGAGAGCATTCGCCACTCGCTGCTGGCGGCGCTCTCTCACGATCTGCGTACTCCGCTCACCGTGCTGTTTGGTCAGGCGGAAATTTTGACCCTCGATCTGGCCAGCGACGGCTCAAAACATGCTCCGCAGGCCAGCGAGATCCGCCAGCAGGTGCTGAGCATGACCCGGCTGGTGAATAACCTGCTTGATATGGCGCGCATCCAGTCCGGCGGTTTCAGCCTGAAGCTGGAGTGGCTGACGCTGGAGGAGATCGTCGGTAGCGCCCTGCAGGCGTTGGATACGATCAGCGGCGGGCGTCCGGTCCAGCTGGCCCTGCCCGATCCGCTGATGCTGGTGCGGGTCGACGGCCCGCTGTTTGAGCGCGTGTTGGTCAACCTGCTGGAGAATGCCATGAAGTACGCCGGGCCTGCGGCGACCATCGGCATTAACGCCTGGCGAGAGGAGACCCAGCTTCGGCTGGAGGTGTGGGACAGCGGGCCGGGGATCCCGGCGGGGCAAGAGCAGGCCATTTTTGCTAAATTTGCCCGGGGTAACAAAGAGTCGGCTATTCCAGGCGTGGGGCTGGGGCTGGCTATCTGCGAAGCGATTGTAGAGGTTCACGGCGGCACGATCGCCGTCGTCAACCGACCCGAGGGGGGAGCATGCTTTCGTGTTACACTCCCGCAATCAGCGCCGCCAGGGCTTGACGAGTTAACCGGAGAAGCGTGATCAACATTTTAATCGTAGAGGATGAGCAGGCTATCGTTCGCTTTGTGCGCGCCGCGCTGGAGGCCGATGGCCTGCGGGTACACGAGGCGCAGACCCTACAGCGCGGCCTGCTGGAAGCGGCAACGCGTAAACCCGATGCGATTATCCTCGATCTTGGCCTGCCCGACGGTGACGGCCTCGATTTTATTCGCGATCTGCGCCAGTGGAGCCAGACGCCGATCATCGTGCTCTCGGCCCGCACCGAGGAGCAGGATAAAATCGCCGCCCTCGATGCGGGCGCGGATGACTATCTCAGCAAGCCGTTTGGCATTGGAGAGCTACAGGCGCGCCTGCGGGTCGCGCTTCGCCGCCACGGCAGCGCCAGCCAGAGCGATCCGCTGATAACCTTCTCTGATGTGCGCGTTGACCTGGCCGCCAGGCGCATTCAGCGCGGCGAGGAGGAGATCCACCTGACGCCAATCGAGTTCCGTCTGCTGGCGGTGCTGATAGGCCACCACGGTAAGGTGCTCACCCAGCGACAGCTGCTGCGCGAGGTGTGGGGCCCAAATGCGGTCGAACACAGCCACTATTTACGTATCTATATGGGCCACCTGCGGCAAAAGCTGGAAAACGATCCGGCCCGCCCGCGTCACTTTATTACCGAAACCGGAATTGGTTACCGCTTTATGCTGTAAATAGTTATTTTCTTTTTACGCTTATATTTAATTCCACAGGTTAATTCCAGCCTTTTAAATAACGGCATAATAACGCCAAATTAAATTAAAACATTCCCTGTCAGCGCTATTTTTATTGATCAATCTCACGGTGAAAATTAATTCCGCCGATAGAATGGCCCCCGACATCAGTTAGCTTCACGCTATATCCCACCCTGTAAAATCAACTCCTTATAAGAGTTGAGGGATGGCTTTTACCTAAAATAAGGACGTACTATGCAACGCTTGAAAATAGCGGCCAGCCGGGCCTGCCACGACTTTATTTCTACCCGCCGTGATATTATCGATCTGCACGGCAGTAACTTTATTGATGTTGCCGCCGCCGTGCTCTCTATTAATGATATCCATAAAGGGATGGTGGAGAAAATCGAAGAGACCGGGTTTAACATTCCCATTTTCGTAATGACCCACGAGGCAGAATGTGTTCCCGCAACCTACCTGCCCGACATCTACGGTGTCTTTCAATACGGTAACGCCAACCGTGAATATTATAGCCGTCAGCTTGAAACCGCCGCGCTGAAATATGAGCGTGGGCTGCGTCCGCCCTTTTTCAGCGCCCTCATTGACTACGTCAAGCAGGGCAACAGCGCCTTTGACTGTCCGGGCCACCAGGGCGGACAATTTTTCCGCCGCCATCCTACCGGCAGCCAGTTTGTGGATTTCTTTGGCGAAGCGCTGTTCCGGGCCGATCTCTGCAATGCTGACGTGGCGATGGGCGATCTGCTGATCCACGAGGGAGCCCCCTGCCTGGCCCAGCAGCATGCGGCCAAAGTGTTCAACGCCGATAAGACCTACTTCGTTCTCAACGGCACCTCGTCAGCTAACAAGGTGGTGCTTAATGCCCTGCTGGCACCGGGCGATCTAGTGCTGTTCGATCGCAACAACCACAAGTCTAACCACCACGGCGCGCTGCTGCAGGCGGGAGCCACGCCGGTTTATCTGGAGACGGCGCGTAATCCCTACGGCTTTATCGGTGGCATCGACGCTCACTGCTTTGAAGAGCCCTATCTGCGCGAACTGGTGGCAGAGGTCTCCCCTGAACATAACCAGCGGCAGCGCCCGTTCCGTCTGGCGGTGATCCAGCTTGGCACCTACGACGGCACCATTTACAACGCCCGTCAGGTTGTGGACACCATTGGCCACCTCTGCGATTACATCCTGTTTGACTCGGCATGGGTGGGCTATGAGCAGTTTATCCCGATGATGGCCGACTGCTCACCGCTGCTGCTGGATCTCAATGAGAACGATCCCGGCATTCTGGTTACCCAGTCGGTGCACAAGCAGCAGGCGGGTTTCTCCCAGACTTCACAGATCCACAAAAAAGATAGCCACATCAAGGGGCAGCCGCGCTACGTTCCGCACAAGCGTTTGAACAACGCTTTTATGATGCACGCCTCCACCAGCCCCTTCTATCCACTCTTTGCCGCGCTGGATGTTAACGCCCGCATGCACGAGGGTGAGAGCGGGAAAAGGATGTGGATGCGCTGCGTTGAGCAAGGCATCGAGGCCCGTAAGATGATCCTCGATCAGTGCCGATTTATCCGTCCTTTCGTGCCAACGACCGTAGACAATCGTCCGTGGGACTCTTACAAAACCGCCGAGATCGCTCGCGATCTGCGCTTCTTCCACTTCGTACCCGGCGAGAACTGGCACGCCTTTGAGGGCTATGCCCCGCACCAGTACTTTATCGATCCCTGCAAGCTGCTGCTGACCACGCCGGGAATCGATGCGGCGACCGGCGAATATGAGGAGTTTGGCGTTCCGGCGACCATTCTCGCCAACTATCTGCGTGAAAATGGCGTGGTGCCGGAGAAGTGCGATCTTAACTCCATCCTCTTCCTGCTTACGCCTGCGGAAGATATGGGCAAGCTGCAGCAGCTGGTGGCCCGGCTGGCGCAGTTTGAGACGCTGCTGGCCAGCGATGCGCCGCTGCAAGAGGTGCTGCCGTCGATCTATCATCAGCACCCGGAGCGCTACGCCGGTTATACCCTGCGTCAGCTCTGCCAGGAGATGCACGACCTCTATGCGCGCAATAACGTTAAGCAGCTGCAGAAAGAGATGTTCCGTAAAGCCTGCTTACCATCGGTGCGCATGTCGCCTCAAGAGGCCAACTACGCCTTTATTCGCGGCGAGAGCGAGCTGGTGCTGCTGAGCGAGGCCGAAGGACGGATTGCCGCCGAGGGTGCGCTTCCCTACCCGCCGGGCGTACTGTGCGTCGTGCCGGGTGAGGTGTGGGGAGGTTCCGTCTTGCGCTACTTTACCGCGCTTGAGGAGGGGATCAATCTGCTGCCAGGCTTCGCGCCGGAGCTACAGGGGGTCTACATTCAGGAGCATGAGGGGCGTAAGGCGGTGTGGTGTAACGTGATCAAGCAGTAAACATTATCCGCAAAGAGTAACGCCCGGCAGCGCGATGCCGCCGGGCGCTTAACAGCATCAGGCGTTTTTCAGCACTTCGCTAACAATCTCTACCGCTTCTTTCTCGATCAGCTTCCGGTGCTCTTCACCGAGGAAGCTTTCGCAGTAAATCTTGTAGGCATCTTCCGTACCGGACGGACGTGCGGCAAACCAGCCGTTGTCGGTCATCACCTTCAGCCCGCCGATAGAGGCGCCGTTACCCGGTGCTGCCGTCAGACGTGCCGTAATCGGATCCCCTGCCAGCTGGCTGGCGCTGACCATCTCTGGCGACAGCTTCGACAGCGCCGCTTTCTGGGCAGAGGTCGCCCCGGCCTGCAAACGATTATAGCTCGGCGCGCCAAAGCGCTCGGCCAGCTCATCGTAGTGCTGCTGCGGGTTTTTACCGGTGACGGCGGTGATTTCCGCAGCCAGCAGGCACATGATGATACCGTCTTTATCGGTGGACCACGGCGTGCCGTCAAAGCGCAGGAAGGAGGCCCCGGCGCTCTCTTCGCCGCCGAAACCAAAGCTGCCGTCGTGCAGCCCGTCAACAAACCACTTGAAGCCAACCGGCACTTCTACCAGCTTGCGGCCCAAATCGTTCACCACGCGGTCAATCATCGCGGAGGAGACTAGCGTTTTACCTACCGCTACCTCTTTGCCCCACTGCGGACGATGCTGGAACAGGTAGTTGATCGCCACTGCCAGGTAGTGGTTCGGGTTCATCAGCCCTGCCGGGGTAACGATGCCGTGACGGTCATAGTCTGGATCGTTAGCAAAGGCCAGATCGAACTTGTCGCGCAGCGCCAGCAGGCCAGCCATCGCACACTCGGAGGAGCAGTCCATACGGATCGCGCCATCTTTGTCGAGGTGCATAAAGCGGAAGGTCTGATCGACCTGATCGTTAACGATGGTCAGATCCAGCTTGTAGAATTCGGCAATGCGTTTCCAGTACTCGATACCGGAGCCGCCCAGCGGATCGACGCCCAGCTTCAGCCCGGCTTTCTGGATTGCGGCCATGTCGACGATCTCGGCCAACCCTTCGATAAACGGCTGAACCAGATCTTTCTCGGTCACGCGGCCAGAGGCCATGGCTTCGTCAAGCGTCATGCGCTTAACCCCTTCGAGACCCGCTGCCAGCAGAGCGTTGGCACGATCTTCGACGACCTTGGTCACATTGGTGTCGGCTGGCCCCCCGTTAGGTGGATTATATTTGATGCCGCCATCTTCCGGCGGGTTGTGCGAAGGGGTAATGACGATGCCGTCAGCCTGCGCGCCACCCTGCTTGTTGTGCTCGAGGATAGCATTCGATACCGCAGGCGTTGGCGTATAGCCGTTGTTCTCCTGCACGATGATATCGACGCCGTTGGCAGCCAGCACTTCCAGCACGGAGATAAACGCCGGCTCGGAGAGCGCGTGAGTATCCTTACCGACATAGCACGGCCCGGTGATGCCGTTTTTAGCGCGCTCTTCAGCAATCGCCTGCGCAATAGCCAAAATGTGCGGTTCGTTGAAGCTATGGCGTACCGAACTGCCGCGGTGGCCGGAGGTGCCAAATTTTACCGCATGTTCGCTATTGCCCACTTCCGGCTTCAGCACGTAGTACTGCGCGGTAAGCTGAGCGACGTTAATCAGATCGCCCTGTTGTGCAGGCTGTCCTGCGCGTTCATGATTTGCCATTGCCTGATCCTTCTTATGCAAGGGTTAGATTGTGCCGCAAACCTTATCAATCAGCTCCACCGGGAACTGCATCGACTGCATGATATGCTCCACCATGCTGCGTTTGCGGTCCGTATTCGTATTCGTGATCACCCAGTATGGCGTATTTGCCAGGTGCTTAGGTTTGGTCTGCGCCCCGTTTTGCAGCAGCGTCTGCTGATCGCCGGCAAAGTAAACACGGGTACGGCCGTGCAGGGACTCCGTCGCCTCGGCAAACGCTTTCTCATCCAATGAATAGAGTGTAGACAGCACCAGCATGAAGCGGTTAACCGCTTTTCTCTGTTCTGCATATTCATCAGACAGCAGCAGCTCGCGCATGGCACGGACTTTGTCTTTCACAGGATTAGCCGGCTTCACCTCGGCTGGGGCGTTGACAATGACGGCCTCTTTCGGGGCGGTGGCCGCTGGCCTGCTGCCGTTGGCGGTAAACTTCAGCATCCGGCGTAAAATCTCGGATGCGCTCTCGCCGATGTGTTTGGTGTGGCTAGCAATATAGCTGTAAAGCTCATCATCAACTTCGATCGTTTTCATTTTAATCCAGTGGAGTATCTTATCTGAATACAAGCTGTTGGGATTATAGGCGAAATCTCAACAACGGTTAACGTCAGGCAAAAGTCGGTTCGCGTCGACCCCTTGCAGCCAGGCGGTAGAATGGTCAACATAATACCCTAACCCGACAGAGCGAAAAAAAGAACTTTGCCATGAAATTGAATACCCGAGCGCAATCTGCACAACATCCGCACAACAATTCTCCCATCGTCCTGGTCCACGGTCTGTTTGGCAGCCTGGACAACCTCGGCGTGCTGGCGCGCGATCTGGTAAACGATCACGATATCATTCAGGTTGATATGCGCAACCATGGTCTCTCTCCCCGCTCGCCGGAGATGAACTACCCGGCCATGGCGCAGGATCTGCTGGATACGCTCGACGCACAGGGCCTGGAGAAGGCGACGTTTATCGGCCACTCTATGGGCGGCAAGGCGGTCATGGCGCTTACCGCGCTCGCCCCTGAACGCATTGACCAGCTGGTCGCCATTGATATTGCCCCCGTTGCCTATCAGGTACGCCGCCACGACGACATTTTTGCCGCTATCAACGCGGTGACGGCTGCCGGGGCCACCAGCCGCCAGCAGGCCGCCGCCCTGATGCGCCAGACGCTGCACGAAGAGGGCGTTATTCAGTTTCTTCTGAAATCGTTTATCGACGGCGAATGGCGCTTCAACGTGCCGGCGCTGTGGGATCGCTACGAAGAGATTATTGGCTGGCAGACCGTGCCCGCCTGGGATCGCCCGGCGCTGTTTGTGCGCGGCGGCCAGTCGCCCTACGTCACCGAGGTGCATCGCGATGCGCTGCTTGCTCAGTTCCCGCAGGCACGGGCGCACGTGATTGCCGGTGCTGGCCACTGGGTACACGCTGAAAAGCCCGAGGCAGTGCTGCGGGCGATCCGCCGCTATCTGGCGCACGATGCAGGCTGATTAAAAACCCGGCGACCGGACGCGGCAAGGCTTACGGTCGTTGGCGTCCCTGCTCTGCTGATGTATGATGGCGCGCTAATCGCGCAGGGATACCCTGGCAGCCTGTTTTCCCTCGACGTCACCCTAAATCATGGCAAAAGAACAAACGGACCGTACGACACTAGATCTGTTCGCGAACGAGCGTCGCCCGGGACGACCGAAAACGAATCCGCTTTCGCGTGACGAACAGCTACGCATCAATAAGCGCAACCAGCTTAAACGCGATAAAGTTCGTGGGCTTAAGCGCGTCGAGCTGAAGATGAACGCCGACGCCGTTGAGGCGCTCAACGCGCTGGCCGATGCCCGGCAGATGAGCCGTAGCGAACTGATCGAAGAGCTGCTGCTTACCCAGCTCAAGGCCCTGCACTGCCAGGGCGACGTCTGAAAAACACATCAAATCACACTTTCATGTAGCACAGAGTGCAGTCTGGGCGATTACGAATTTCGCGTACGCCGCTGTTCTGCTATTATTGCCCTTATCCGTGGGCCGTGCTCCACCACCATATCATTAAGTTTCAAGAGGTTATTTTACTCATGGCAATTACAGGTATTTTTTTCGGTAGCGACACCGGTAACACCGAAAATATCGCAAAGATGATCCAAAAGCAGCTTGGTCCAGACGTTGCTGACGTGCATGACATTGCCAAGAGCAGCAAAGAAGATCTGGAAGGCTATGATATCCTGCTGCTGGGCATCCCAACCTGGTACTATGGTGAAGCGCAGTGCGACTGGGATGACTTCTTCCCAACGCTGGAAGAGGTAGACTTCAACGGTAAGCTGGTGGCGCTGTTCGGCTGTGGCGACCAGGAAGATTACGCAGAGTACTTCTGTGATGCCCTCGGCACCATTCGTGATATCATTGAACCCAACGGGGCGACTATCGTCGGCCACTGGCCAACCGCCGGTTACCACTTCGAAGCGTCTAAAGGCCTGGCCGATGACGATCACTTCGTGGGTCTCGCCATTGATGAAGACCGCCAGCCGGAACTGACCGCCGAGCGCGTTGAGAAGTGGGTGAAGCAGATCTCTGAAGAGCTGCACCTGGACGAGATCGTTAACGCCTGATGATAGACGGCGCAGCCTATGTGCTGCGCTGCTATTGATAGATAAAAGCAATAGAAATAATTGCTACAAATTTTTAACTTTCGCGTACATACCTGTACAATATCCCCTGGTCAAACGGGTTGCACAACGATAGTTTGTTGGCGAGGCCACGTTTTTATACGCATACTTTACTTGAGGACTTGTAGTTTTCATTAAGAAGTGGCAATTCTATAATGAGACGCATTTACTCAAGGTCATTCTCATTAACTTCCGCCTCGGAAGTGAATCGATTAGCAACAGGACAGACTCCGCATGACTGACAATAACACCGCATTAAAGAAGGCCGGCTTGAAAGTCACGCTTCCTCGTTTAAAAATTCTGGAAGTGCTTCAGGGACCGGATAACCATCATGTCAGTGCGGAAGACTTATACAAGCGACTGATCGACATGGGCGAGGAAATTGGTCTGGCTACCGTGTATCGTGTGCTTAACCAGTTTGATGATGCCGGGATTGTCACCCGTCATAACTTTGAGGGCGGCAAGTCCGTTTTCGAACTGACCCAGCAGCATCACCACGATCATCTGATCTGCCTCGACTGCGGCAAGGTGATCGAGTTTAGCGATGATTCTATCGAAGCTCGCCAGCGTGAAATCGCTACGAAGCACGGCATCCGCCTGACGAACCACAGCCTCTATCTTTACGGTCACTGCGCCGAAGGCGACTGCCGTGAAAATGAACACGCGCATGAGACCACGCCGCGTAAGCTGTAATTGATACGGTAACGAAAAAGGGTCACCTCAGGGTGACCCTTTTTTTATCTATGGCCTGCCGTTTGTTACCAGCAAACAAACCCGCCATCGACCAGCAGATCCACACCGGTGCAGAACGACGAGGCATCCGCAGCAAGGAAAATCGCCGGGCCAGCCATCTCCTCAACTTTTGCCATACGCTGCATAGGCGTCTGGCTCTCAAACGATTTTGTCTGGTGCACCATCTCTGGACGGGTATTCATCGGGGTCGCGGTGTAGCCTGGGCTAATTGTGTTAACGCGGATATTTTTCTCCGCCCACTCCATCGCCAGGCTTTTGCTTAAGTGGATCACCCCTGCCTTCGAGCAGTTATAATGGGCCTGCTCCAGCCCCCGGTTAACAATCACGCCGGACATAGAGGCGATATTGATGATCGAGCCGCCGCCGCTCTCCAGCATCAGCTCGGCCTCGGCTTTACAGCTGTTCCAGACGCCGGTCAGGTTGATATCGATAACCCGCTGCCACTGGTCTGGCTCCATCTCCAGCGCCGGATTAGCGTTGGCAATCCCGGCGGCGTTGAGCGCTACATCAAGACGACCAAACCGCGTCTTCACCTCCGCGATAGCAGCGCGCAGGTGCGCAATGTCGCGTACGTCGCCGGTATAGGCAAAGGCGCTGCCGCCCATCTCCTGAATCGTGTTTACGGTTTCCAGCAGGCCGCCATCCTCGCGTAGATCGAAGCAGGCCACCTTCGCCCCCGCGCTGGCAAAGCCGTAAGCAATCATTTGACCAATACCGCTGCCTGCCCCGGTGACAAACGCGACGCGATCGCTTAAATCAAACAGTCTTTGGGAAAAGTGTTTATCCATGGTTTCACTCCAAAATGTGTTACGACATGATCAAGCCGCCATCAACGTTGATGGTTTGCCCCGTAATGTAGGCCGCATCCTCGGACGCCAGAAATGCCACCAGCCCGGCAACGTCGGCAGGTTTGCCCGCCCGCTTGAGGGGGATCCCCTGCACCCATTCCTCCATAAGCTCGCCTTTTTTATACTGCTTCTCTGGCGTGCTCAGGATCTCGCCCCACACGCGGTCGTTGTAGTCCCACATGTTGGTCTCGATGATCCCAGGGCAGAACGCGTTCACCGTAATGTTGTGCTGGGCCAGCTCTAGCGCGAGGCTTTGGGTAATGCCAATTACGCCCATTTTGCTGGCCGCGTAGTGCGGGGTGTAGATAAAGCCAACCCGGCCCTGGCCGGAAGAGGTGTTGATCAGACGCCCACTCTGCTGCTTGACCATATACTTTGCCGCCTCGCGGCAGCATAGCCATACGCCGGTGGTGTTCACGCTGAGTACGTTATCGAACTCCTGACGCGTCATTTTATCGAAGCGGTCAATGGTGATAATGCCGGCGTTTTGGATAGAGACATCAATGCTGCCAAAGGTACGATGCGCGAGGCGGTAGAGCTCGGTGACCTGCTCTTCATTGGTGACGTCGGCGACGAAGGAGATAATATTTTCATGGTACTCCTCTCTCAATCGCTCGGCGGTCTCTGTCACCTCAGCCGAGTAGTCCGACAGCACCAGATTTGCGCCCGCATCGGCAAATTTTCTGGCGATGCCCTCGCCGATGCCTTTGGCAGCCCCGGTAATGACAACCGTTTTATTTTCGAATACATAGCCCATACTTCTCTCCTCACCCGCTATTCAAAATTTGTGTAGGGTTCTTTCGACGGCCTGTTGCCACTCCCGCCAGCGTTTTTGTAAACGGCCATGACGCTCCATGTTGGGGCGAAATTCACTGTGCGGGTAAAGGTACTGTTTGAGCTCATCGAGTGAGAGTTGCCCCACGGCTTTGCGCGCTAAGAGTGCCGCACCGATTGCAGAGAGTTCAGGCACGTCGCTGCGCATAACCGGGCAACCCAGCAGGTCTGACTGATACTGCATCAGCCAGTCATTTTTGGTTGGCCCACCATCGACCATCAACGCGGTCAGCGTAAAGTCGTTGTGCTGCCGCATCGCCGTGACCACGTCGGCGATCTGGTAGGTAATGGCCTCCAGCGCAGCCCGAATCAGGTGCGCGCGTTTTACGCCCCGGCTCAGGCCGCAGATCACCCCGCGGGCATTTTCATCCCACCAGGGCGCACCTAATCCCGTTAGCGCCGGAACAAAATAGACGCCCAGCGTTGACTCCACCGAGGCCGGCAGTGAATTCAGCTCTGCTGCCAGCTCGGCCTCGGGGAGTTCGCTCAGGCCCGTGCTGTCAGCCATCCACGCGACGCCGTCTCCGGTATGGGGGATGTTGCCCTCCAGGCCGTAGATCAGCTGTTCGCCATCGTGCCAGGCAAGGGTGGTTGCCAGAGAGTGGATGTTGCACTGGGCCGAGGTCACCGGCGCCATAACCGATGAGCCCGTACCGTAGGTGGCCTTGACGCAGCCCGCCTCCCCCAGCGCATGGCCGAATAGCGCGGCGTGCGAGTCTCCCACCATCGACATGATCGGAATGCCGTCTGGAATGCCCACCACGTTTTTGGTGTAGCCGAAAAGGCCGCTGGAGGGTTTGATCGTCGGCAGCGCGGCGGCCGGGATCTGGAAGATATCCAGCATCTCTGGACTCCAGCGTCCGCTTTGCAGATCAAGGAGCTGAGTACGGGCGGCGTTTGAGTAGTCGCAATAGAAGCTTTCACCCGCGGTCAGATTCCAGAGCAGCCAGCTGTCGATAGTACCCAGACAAATGTCACCGTTAGCCGCCAGCGCCTGGCCGTTTGGCGTCGACTCAATGAGCCAGCGCATCTTGGAGGCGGAGAAAAGCGGCGCGACCGGCAGACCGGTGACGGCTTTAATCGTCTGCTCTTTATTATCGCGCCGCAACGCTTCGCAAAAATCCGCCGTGCGCGAGCATTGCCAGCTGATGGCCGCATGCAGCGGCGTGCCGTTGCTGCGGTACCAGCCTATCGTCGTCTCACGCTGGTTGCTGATGGCCAGCGCCACCACGTTTTCAGCGCCGACCGCCTCAATCGCTTGCGCGAGCACCTTCACCGAGGCCTCCATCAGCGCCGAGCCTGACTGTTCCACCCACCCCTCGCGAGGCGTCTGGATTGAGAGCGGCTGGTTGAATTTAACGAGCGCTTTGCCTGCTGCGTCCAGGGCTACGGCCTTGGCGTTGGTCGTGCCCTCGTCGAGAGCAATAATAATATTTTTGTGCGAAGACATAGGGTT
Source organism: Pseudescherichia sp. L3 (assembly GCF_024656065.1). Lineage (NCBI taxonomy): Bacteria > Pseudomonadati > Pseudomonadota > Gammaproteobacteria > Enterobacterales > Enterobacteriaceae > Pseudescherichia > Pseudescherichia sp. L3. Next base: position 390,428 of record NZ_JANKYC010000001.1, on the reverse strand, counting down.
CTCCGGAAGTGAGGCCTTCCATGAATATATATTCAACACTGATTATTTATTTTGTAAACGATAGCGAGGATTGCTTTCCGCATCTACAGGCAAACGCAGCAAATGTGTAGGTCATCACAAATCACTCATTCACTCTGGACAACTCAACAACAGAGGCGCTAGTATTAATGAATATAAAGTCATACGTGAATATATATTCTGAACACTCAGAGAGCCTATTCACTCACGGTCAGGGAAACCTGGAGCAACAGCCAGGATTCCATTTTTTTGAACCAACCTGAATATATATTCAGTGTCGCATATTAATTCGGAGGAGCTCGATGAATCCGTTCTTACTTTCTGTACCCGAACTTGAAAACAAAGCCCGTGCGGTGCGCCGTCACATCATCTCCCTGAATGCCAACAGCCCCGCTGGCGGCCATACCGGGGCCGATCTCTCGCAGGTAGAGCTGTTAACGGCGCTCTATTTTCGCGTACTGGACTGCGCTGCTAACCGCCAGGATGATGAGGAGCGTGATATCTACATCCAGTCCAAAGGCCACGCCGTAGGTTGCTACTACTGCGTTCTCGCCGAGGCGGGCTATTTTCCGGTGGAGTGGCTTGCCACCTACCAGCACGCCAACTCTCATCTGCCAGGACATCCGGTTAAGCAGAAGACCCCAGGGATTGAGCTCAATACTGGTGCGCTGGGGCATGGTTTCCCGGTGGCCGTTGGTCTGGCACTCGCGGCCAAGCGCAGCAATAGCAAACGCCGTATTTTCCTGATCACCGGCGACGGTGAACTGGCAGAAGGCAGCAACTGGGAAGCCGCCATGGTAGCCGCCCATTACAAGCTGGATAACCTAGTCATTATCAATGACAAAAATGGCCTGCAGCTGGCGGGGGCCACCAAAGACATTATGTGTACCGATCCGCTGGACGAAAAATGGCGCGCTTTTGGTATGGAAGTGACCGAATGCGAGGGCAACGATATGGCTTCCGTGGTCAATGCGCTGGAGAACCTTCCCCAGACTGGCAAACCGAACGTCATTATCGCCCATACCACCAAGGGTGCAGGCGTCTCCTTTATCGCTGGCAAGCCAGAATGGCACCACCGCGTTCCGAAGGGTGACGAAATCGGGCTGGCAATGAGCGAACTGAACGATCTGATCGAAGAGGGCATGAAAAGTGAGTAATTCAGAACATCTTGCAAACGTGATGGTTGAAGCTTTCATTGATGCGGTTGAGAGAGGCGTCGATCTGGTTCCCGTCGTAGCCGACTCGACCTCGACCGCCAAGATCTCCCCCTTCATAAAACAGTACCCGGATCGGATCGTTAACGTCGGGATCGCCGAGCAGACCCTGGTGGGCGCAGCCGCCGGGCTGGCGCTGGGCGGAAAAATCGCCGTAACCTGTAACGCCGCGCCGTTTCTCGTTTCGCGTGCCAACGAGCAGGTTAAAGTTGATATCTGTTACAACAACACTAACGTGAAGCTGTTTGGCCTCAACGCCGGAGCCAGCTATGGGCCGCTGGCCAGTACCCACCACGCCATTGATGATATCTCCGTGATGCGCGGCTTCGGTAATATCCAGATCTTTGCCCCCTCCTCCCCGCTGGAGTGCCGCCAGATTATTGAGTACGCGCTTGAGCATGTCGGCCCGGTCTATATCCGTATGGACGGTAAAGCGCTACCCGAGCTGCACGATGAAAGTTACACCTTCGTACCCGGTGCGATAGATGTGCTGCGCGAAGGCAATGACATCGCGCTGGTCGCCATGGGCTCTACCGTTCACGAAGCCGTTGATGCCGCCGAACAGCTGGCGGAACAGGGCATTTCTGCAAGGGTCATCAACGTCCCTTCAATTCGCCCCTTAGATCGCGACGCGCTGTTCGCCGCGTTACAAAGCGTCAAACATATTATCAGCGTTGAAGAGCACAACGTGAATGGCGGCGTGGGTAGCCTTGTCGCGGAGGTTCTGGCAGAGAACGGCCATGGTGCGGTGCTTAAACGTTTGGGCATTCCTGACGGTGACTATGCCATCGCCGCCGATCGCAAAGATATGCGGGCATATCATGGCCTTGATGTAGCCGGGATCGTGAATCAGACCCTGGCCCTGATTAATAAATAAATAGTTAATAAATAGCGTTACCCCTACACCTGTTGAACCACTACATAACATTTAGAGAGAACATCTTATGAAAGCGAAATTACTGTTTTTAGGTGTGGCAGCAGCCTGTGCATTTTCGGTGAATGCGTTTGCCGCTGAAAAAGGCACCATCATGATTATGGTCAACTCGCTGGATAACCCCTACTACGCCGCAGAGGCAAAAGGGGCCGATCAGAAAGCGAAAGAGCTGGGCTACACCACCAGCGTGCTGTCGCACGGCGAAGATGTTAAAAAACAGAGCGAGCTTATCGACGCCGCGATCGGTAAAAAAGTTCAGGGCATTATTCTGGATAACGCCGACTCAACCGCCAGCGTGGCGGCCATTCAAAAAGCCAAAGACGCGGGTATTCCCGTGGTGTTAATCAACCGTGAAATCCCGGTTGATAACATTGCCCTCGAACAGATCACGCATAACAACTTCCAGGCAGGCTCTGACGTGGCTAACGTCTTCGTCGAAAAAATGGAAGAGGCAGGCAAATACGCCGAGCTGACCTGTAACCTGGCCGACAACAACTGCGTGACGCGCTCGAAATCTTTCCATCAGGTGCTGGATCAGTATCCGGATATGCAGAGCGTCGCGAGACAGGATGCGAAAGGCACGCTGATTGACGGCAAGCGCATTATGGACAGCATCCTGCAGGCGCACCCGGACGTGAAAGGCGTTATCTGCGGTAACGGCCCTGTCGCGCTGGGCGCAATTGCCGCGCTGAAATCCGCTGGCCGCGATGATGTGATTGTCGTCGGCATCGACGGCAGCAACGACGAGCGCGAAGCCGTTAAAGCGGGCACCCTGAAAGCCACGGTGATGCTGCAGGCCCAGGCCATTGCCGCCCAGGGCGTTACCGATCTGGATAATTTCATCCAAAAAGGCACCAAGCCTGAGAAACAGCGCGTGATGTTCCGCGGCATTCTGATTACCCCCGACAACGCCTCCGGAGTGCAAGACTTCAATTTCAAATCCTGATGACACGTTGCAGCGCCCGCTTCGGCGGGCGCAAAGGAGGACATAATGCACAGAAAACTTGCGCTGGTAGCGATCGTTTTAGCGCTTGGCGGTTGCCGCATCGTATCGCAGAAAGAGTTGGCCGATCTTAAACATCCCCCCAATCCACAAATGGCCAATATTCAGCAAACCTGGCAGCAAAAGATTGTGCCGCAGTATGTGCGTGAGGCGAAGCCTGTCGCTGAGTTACTGAAAACCTTGCAGGGTGAAAAGAGCTTTGATGAGGCCTGTAACAAAGACGGCTACCGCAGCCAGAGCGAAAACCCCTGCGTCTTTAGCGTTCGTATCAGCGGGGAAGTGATCAAGGTGAATACAAAATCCCGCAGCGGGAAGATGACGGTACGCGATGAGCAAGGCGGCGACATCGTGGTGCAGATGGGCCCTATTATTCGCGGTACCAGCTTACGGGACGGGTATAAAGGCGCGAGCTACCAGGACTTTAACGACCAGGTGCTGTACGGCGACTATGGCAAAGCGATTAATCAGCAAGCGTCGACGATGATCATCAACTTTAAGCCCGTCGTCGGAGATAAGGTCACTGTTTCCGGGGTATTTGCCGCCTGGGATATTCCACAAACCATCCCGGATGTTACCGCGGCACATATCGTACGGCAGTGAGGAGAGGGCTATGAATGAGCAACAGACCCAGCCGGATGAGGTCATTATTGAAACGCGCGACCTCTCCCGTATTTACCCTGGGGTAGTCGCGCTCGATAGCGTTAACTACCGTGTATACCGTAATCAGGTCAACGTGCTGATTGGCGAGAACGGCGCGGGCAAATCGACGATGATGAAAATGCTGGCTGGCGTTGAGACGCCCTCCTCTGGCGAGATCCTGCTGGACGGAGAGCGGGTCACCCTCGGCTCCACTCACCAGGCGGAAAAGCACGGCATCAGCATTATTTTCCAGGAGCTGAACCTCTTCCCCAATATGAACGTGATGGACAACATTTTCATTGGCAATGAGTTCTTCCAGCGCGGCGTGATTAACGAAAAATACCAGTACGAGCTGGCTAAATCCCTGCTTGAACGGCTGGAGCTGAACGTTGATCCCTACTCCCCTTTAGGCGAATTGGGCATTGGTCATCAGCAGCTGGTGGAGATCGCCCGCGCACTCTCTAAAGATACCCGGGTGCTGATCATGGACGAGCCCACCAGCGCGCTGAGCCAGTCGGAAGTACGGGTGCTGTTTAACGTTATCGCCCAGCTTAAGCGCCGTGGCGTGACCATTATCTACATCTCTCACCGGCTGGAAGAGCTGATGGAGATTGGCGATCACATCACCATCTTCCGCGATGGCCGCTTTATCAGCGAGCGTCCCGTTCAGCAGGCCAGCGTGCCCTGGATCATCGAGCAGATGGTGGGTGACAAGAAAAAGCACTTTGACTACAGCCCTGCCGCACATGGGGAGACCATCCTGAAGGTGAACGGCCTGACCGCCCTGCACCAGAACGGGGGGTATAAATTAAACGATGTCACTTTTGATCTGCGTAAAGGGGAAGTTATTGGCATCTATGGCCTGCTCGGCGCGGGACGTACCGAGCTGTTTAAAGGCCTGGTGGGGATGATGGGCTGCCAGTCGGGCACCATCAGGCTGGATGGTGAAAGCCTGGACAAGCGCTCGTTCCAGCAGCGGCTTAAGCGCGGCATTACTCTTGTGCCGGAGGATCGTCAGGGTGAAGGCGTGGTGCAGCTTATGTCGATCAAAAGCAATATGACGCTAACCGACCTGAGCCTGCTGGGCTTTCGCCGCGCCTTGCGCCTGCTCAGCCCGGTGAAAGAGGAGCAGCAGGTCAACCACATGGTGGAACAGCTCGCGATTAAAGCAGGTGATACGGAGCTGCCCATTACCTCGCTAAGCGGCGGCAACCAGCAAAAGGTGGTGCTGGGTAAGGCGTTGATGACCGGACCCAAAGTGGTTCTGCTGGATGAGCCAACGCGCGGCATCGACGTGGGTGCAAAAACCGATGTTTATCATCTGATTGGCAAAATGGCGCATCAGGGGCTGGCGGTTATGTTCTCCTCCTCCGAGCTGGATGAGGTCATGGCCCTGGCTGACCGGGTTCTGGTTATGGCCGATGGCCGTATCACCGCAGATTTGCCGCGTGCTTCCGTGACGCGGGAAAAATTAATCAGCGCTTCTACACCGCAGGAGTGATCTCTGCTGGAGAGAGAAATGAACAAAAAGTATATGATCTACATGTATTTGCTCAAAGCGCGCACCTTCATCGCCCTGCTGATCGTCATGGGCTTCTTCAGCGTGATGGTGCCTAACTTTTTGACCATGTCGAACCTGCTGATCATGACCCAGCACGTGGCGATTACCGGCCTGCTGGCGATTGGCATGACCCTTGTCATTCTCACCGGCGGGATCGACCTCTCGGTTGGTGCGGTGGCGGGCATGTGCGGCATGGTTGCCGGGGCGCTGTTAACCAACGGCCTGCCGATCTGGGGCTCGCAGATTATCTTCTTTAACGTGCCGGAAGTGATCTTACTGGTGGCGGGATTCGGCATTCTGTTGGGTCTGATCAACGGGGCGGTGATCACGCGCCTGGGCGTTGCGCCCTTTATCTGTACCCTCGGCATGATGTACGTTGCCCGCGGCGCGGCGCTGCTGTTTAACGATGGCAGCACCTATGCCAACCTGGTAGGCATGCCTGAGTTAGGCAATACCGGCTTCGCGATTTTAGGTTCCGGCACGATCCTCGGCATCTATATTCCGATCTGGCTGATGGTGAGCTTCCTGCTGCTGGGCCTCTACATGACCCGTAAAACCCCGCTGGGCCGCTACATTTACGCCATCGGCGGAAATGAATCTGCCGCGCGGCTGGCGGGCGTGCCTATCATCAAGGTTAAAGTGTTTGTCTACGCCTTCTCAGGCCTGTGCGCGGCGCTGGTGGGGCTGATTGTGGCATCTCAGCTGCAAACTGCCCACCCAATGACCGGGAATATGTTTGAGATGGACGCTATCGGCGCAACCGTGCTGGGCGGAACCGCGCTGGCAGGCGGACGAGGCAGGGTCTCCGGCTCTATCATCGGTGCCTTCGTCATCGTCTTCCTTGCAGACGGGATGGTGATGATGGGAGTCAGCGACTTCTGGCAGATGGTGATTAAGGGCCTGGTGATTGTCACTGCGGTGGTGATCGATCAGTTCCAGCAGCGTCTGCAAAGCAAGGTCGTGCTGCTGCGCCGTCACGATAAAAAATTGCAGGCTGAAGCAACGTAATACGCTGACGTCACCAATAAAAAACGCCGCATGCGCGGCGTTTTTCTTTTCAGAGCGGGAGCAAATTACTCGCCGATCTTAGTCCAGGTATCGCGCAGGCCGACGGTGCGGTTAAACACCAGCTTCTCCGCCGTGGAGTAGCGGCTGTCGAGGCAGAAGTAGCCTTCACGCTCAAACTGGTAGGCCTTACCGGCTTCGGCGGCGTTCAGGGACTGCTCGGCGTAGCCCTGCTTGATCACCAGCGACTCCGGGTTGATGGTGGCGAGGAAATCTTCCGCCGCACCCGGATTTGCCACGCTGAACAGGCGATCGTAGAGACGGATCTCAACCGGCAGCGCATGAGCGGCGCTTACCCAGTGGATCACCCCTTTCACCTTGCGACCGTCGGCCGGATCCTTGCTCAGGGTCTCGGCATCGTAGGAGCAGAAGATGGTGGTGATGTTGCCTTCCGCATCTTTCTCTACGCGCTCGGCTTTGATCACGTAGGCGTTACGCAGACGCACCTCTTTACCCAGCACCAGACGCTTATACTGCTTGTTCGCTTCTTCACGGAAGTCAGCGCGATCGATCCAGATTTCGGCGCTAAACGGTACCTCGCGGCTGCCCATCTCCGGTTTGTTCGGATGATTCGGCATGGTTACCACTTCGCTCTCACCCTGCGGGTAGTTCTCGATCACCAGTTTCACCGGATCGATAACCGCCATCGCACGCGGGGCGTTCTCGTTGAGATCCTCACGAATGCAGGACTCCAGCGATGCCATCTCGATGGTGTTGTCCTGCTTGGTCACGCCGATGCGTTTGCAGAACTCGCGGATAGAGGCGGCGGTGTAGCCGCGACGGCGCAGACCAGAGATGGTCGGCATACGCGGATCGTCCCAGCCTTCGACGATTTTATCCGTCACCAGCAGGTTCAGCTTACGCTTGGACATCACGGCATATTCCAGGTTCAGGCGCGAGAATTCGTACTGGCGCGGATGAACCGGAATAGTGATGTTATCCAGCACCCAGTCGTAGAGACGGCGGTTGTCCTGGAACTCCAGCGTACAGAGTGAATGGGTAATGCCTTCCAGCGCATCGCTGATGCAGTGGGTGAAATCGTACATCGGGTAGATGCACCACTTGTTGCCGGTCTGGTGGTGCTCGGCAAACTTAATGCGGTACAGAACCGGATCGCGCATCACGATAAACGGCGATGCCATGTCGATTTTAGCACGCAGGCAGGCGGTGCCCTCTTCGAAGCCACCGGCACGCATCTTCTCAAACAGCGCCAGGTTCTCTTCCACGCTACGATCGCGGAACGGGCTATTTTTACCCGGTGCGGTCAGGGTGCCACGATATTCGCGGATCTGCTCCGGCGACAGCTCGTCAACGTAGGCCAGGCCTTTGTTGATCAGCTCAATGGCGTAGCTATGCAGCTGGTCGAAATAGTTAGAGGAGTAGCGCACGTCACCCGACCAGTGGAAGCCCAGCCACTGGACGTCGTTTTTGATCGAATCAACGTATTCGATATCTTCTTTAACCGGGTTGGTGTCATCAAAGCGCAGGTTGCACTGCCCCTGATAGTCCTGGGCGATACCGAAGTTCAGGCAGATAGATTTTGCATGGCCGATATGCAGGTAGCCGTTCGGCTCCGGCGGAAAACGGGTGCAAACCGTGCTGTGCTTACCACTGGCCAGATCCTCATCAATAATCTGGCGAATAAAGTTAGTCGGGCGGGCTTCTGCCTCACTCATCGCGGGTTCCTCAAAGCGTAAACAACGTATAACGGAGTATGATCTTATAAGCGGGACGCGGAGACAACCCTTAGATCAACAAAAAGCGTGAATGGCGAGGGGATTAGCGTAAGAAGGGCAAAAAAAAGGGCGGAGACAGGCTCCGCCGCGTATTAACCGCAGTTTACGGCTACTTACTCTTCACCTCAAACAGCGGGGTTTGGCCAGCAACGACCTGTCCCTGCGCCTGGAAGACCAGACCGCTGAAATCGTCGATGTTGCTGCACACTACCGGGCTAATCATCGAGCGCGCGTTGGCGTTGAGATAGTCGAGATCCATCTCCAGCACCGGCTGGCCCGCGACCACTTCCGCGCCCTCTTCTACCAGGCGGGTAAAGCCCTGGCCGTTCAGCGCAACGGTGTCGATGCCCATGTGAACCACGATCTCTGCGCCTTTTTCGGTTTCCAGACAGAAGGCGTGGTTAGTGTTGAAGATTTTCACGATGGTACCGGCAGCCGGGGAGACCACGGTTTTACCCGTTGGTTTTACCGCCACGCCGTCGCCAACCGCTTTGCTGGCAAAGGCTTCGTCAGGCACCTGCTCCAGCGGAACAACCTCACCGGTTACCGGCGACACCAGCGCAGCAATGGTGACGGCGTTCGGGACGGCCTGCGGTTTAACCGCAGCGGCCGGGGCGTTCGCAGCAGGCTGGACGCTGGCAGCTGCGGCCACCGGGCCACGGGCGACCACGCGTTTCATGGCATCGCCTACGGATTCCGCTTTTGCCCCCACAATCACCTGAATGCTCTGCTTGTTCAGCTTCACCACGCCAGATGCGCCCAGACGCTTACACTGCACGTCGTTAACGCGCGCGGAGTCGACTACCGTCAGACGCAGACGGGTGATACAGGCGTCAATCGCTTTCAGGTTGTCACTACCACCGATGGCGGCAATGTAGTTGGTTGCAAGCTGATCGAGACCCTCATCGGTATTGCTGTTGGCTTCAGAGGTGACCACGGCATCATCACTCTCTTCACGACCCGGCGTTTTCAGGTTGAACGCGCGGATGACGAAGGTAAAGACCACGAAGTAGATGGCAAAGAAGATCAGGCCCATCACCACCAGCATCCAGACGTTACGGCTGGCGGCAGGCAGGTTGTACATCAGCGCATAGTCGATGGCGCCCGCAGAGAAGGAGAAGCCGGCATGGATCCCCAGCGCGGTCGCAACAAACAGGCTGATACCCGTCAGCACGGCGTGCAGGAGATACAGCAGCGGTGCCAGGAACATGAACAGGAATTCCAGCGGCTCGGTGACCCCGGTCAGGAACGCGGTGATGGCCACGGAGAGCAGCATGCCGCCAATCATCGGACGACGCGCTTTCGGCGCAGCAAGGTACATCGCCAGCGCCGCGCCAGGCAGACCAAACATCATGATCGGGAAGAAGCCGGACATGAACATGCCTGCGGTGCCGTCACCCGCGTAGAAGCGGTTGATATCACCATGGAAGACGGTGCCTGCGGCATTGGTAAATTCGCCGATCTGGAACCAGGCGATGGTGTTCAGCACCTGATGCAGGCCGGTCGGGATCAGCAGACGGTTAACGAAGCCGAAGATGCCGGAGCCAACCGCGCCCATGGAGACGATCCACTCCCCGCCCGCGTGAATAGCGTTCTGTACCGGCGGCCAGACATAGCCAAAAATCGCCGCCAGGATCAGGCAGAAGAAGCCGGTAGCAATCGGCACAAAGCGTTTGCCGCCGAAGAAGCTCAGGAACTCAGGCAGCTTGATGTTGGACCAGCGGTTGTAAACCGCGCCGCCCACCAGACCGGTGATGATACCGGAGAGCACGCCCATGTTGATGGCCGGGTTGATGGTGACCATCGCTTTGGTCATCACAAAGTAGCCTACCGCACCCGCCAGCGCCGCCGCGCCCGCGCTGTCTTTCGACCACGACGAGGCCACACCGATAGCGAAGATCAGGGCGAGGTTGTCAAAGATTGCCCCGCCCGCCTGGGCGATAAACGGGACGTTAAGCAGATCGGGCTGGCCGAATCGCAGCAGCAGCGCCGCGACGGGCAGTACAGCGATAGGAAGCTGTAATGCTCGCCCCAGTCGCTGGAAGAAACCAAGAATATTCATTTTATACCCCCCTGTGAAACTCCGCTGAGCCTCATCACTAACCATTTTTATAGTTAAACCAACCCCTGTAACGCGGTCGTTTTACGCAGACTTTTCAAGTGTGTGGAAATTTAATTCGCCTCGCAAATTAAACGCGCATTTTTTGTGATTACAATCACCAAATATCGTTATTTGCACTCCTTGTTACTGGCTAAGAACGAAAACTTATTTTATGATTCAAAAAATCAGAGCGAACTGCCGCCGCTTATGACGCAATCTGAGTTACGCTTAACAGCGTACAGGCTGCAGTTCGCCAATGTTAATTTCACCCTTTGTAGAGGTAAACAATGAGACTGATCCCCCTGACGAGTGCCGAACAGGTCGGTAAATGGGCAGCCCGCCATATCGTTAACCGCATCAACGCATTTAAACCTACGGCGGATCGTCCGTTTGTTCTGGGCCTGCCTACCGGCGGCACCCCGCTTACCGCTTATAAAGCGCTGGTTGAAATGCACAAAGCGGGCCAGGTTAGCTTTCAGAACGTCGTAACCTTTAACATGGACGAATATGTCGGCCTGGCAAAAGAGCATCCAGAGAGCTATTACAGCTTTATGCACCGCAACTTTTTCGATCACGTTGATATTCCCGCAGAAAACATCAACCTGCTCAATGGTAATGCGCCGGATATTGACGCAGAATGCCGCCGTTATGAAGAAAAAATTCGCGCCTACGGCAAAATTCACCTGTTCATGGGTGGCGTAGGCAACGACGGGCATATTGCGTTTAACGAACCGGCCTCCTCGCTGGCCTCCCGCACCCGCATTAAAACCTTGACCCATGACACCCGCGTGGCAAACTCCCGCTTTTTTGACGGCGACGTTGATCAGGTCCCGAAATATGCGCTGACCGTGGGCGTGGGTACCCTGCTGGATGCTGAAGAGGTGATGATCCTCGTGCTGGGCAACGTCAAGGCACTGGCCCTGCAGGCGGCGGTGGAAGGCAACGTTAACCACATGTGGACGATTAGCTGCCTGCAGCTGCATCCGAAAGCGGTGGTGGTGTGCGACGAACCGTCAACCATGGAGCTAAAGGTGAAGACGCTCAAATACTTCACTGAGCTAGAAGCGGAAAATATCAAAGGTCTGTAACATTTTTACCCGGGGGTTGTTATGTATGCTTTAACCCAGTGCCGTATTTTTACCGGCCATGACGTTCTGGACGATCACGCGCTGATTGTCGTTGATGGTCTTATCGACCGCCTCTGCCCGCAGGCAGACCTGCCGCCAACGATTGAGCAGCGCTCGCTCAACGGCGCTTATCTGGCCCCCGGTTTTATCGACCTGCAGCTGAACGGCTGCGGTGGCGTACAGTTTAACGACACTGCCGAAGCCGTCAGCGTAGAGACGCTGGAGATCATGCAGCGCGCCAACGAGCGATCGGGCTGCACCAGCTTTTTACCGACGCTGATCACCACCAGCGATGACCTGATGAAACAGGGCGTGCAGGTAATGCGCGACTATTTAGCGAAATATCCGCACCAGGCGCTGGGTCTGCATCTTGAAGGACCGTGGCTCAACGTGGTGAAAAAAGGCACCCACGATCCTGACTTTGTGCGCCGCCCGGACAGCGATCTGGTAGATTTCCTCTGCGCGAATGCCGATGTGATTACCAAGCTGACCCTGGCGCCGGAGATGGTCGATCCTGCCGTGATCCGCAAACTGGCGGCGGCCGGGATTGTGGTCTCGGCTGGCCACTCTAATTCGACTCTTGTCGAGGCGAAGGCCGGTTTCCGCGCAGGTATCACCTTTGCCACCCACCTTTTCAACGCCATGCCCTATATCACCGGACGTGAACCGGGTCTTACCGGCGCGGTTCTCGACGATGCTGACGTCTACTGCGGCATTATCGTTGATGGCTTACACGTTGATTTCACTAACGTTCGGATGGCAAAACGCCTGAAGGGCGATAAGCTCTGCCTGGTCACCGACGCTACCGCGGCAGCAGGTGCGGTCATTGACGAATTCATTTTTGCTGGTAAAACAATATACTACCGTAATGGACTCTGTGTAGACGAGAACGGTACCCTTAGCGGTTCGGCATTAACCATGATCGAAGGGGTGGCGAATCTTGTCGAGCATGTCGGCGTTGCGCTGGATGAAGCGCTGCGTATGGCCACGCTCTACCCGGCCCGCGCCATCGGCGTTGATAAACAGTTAGGCAGTATCGCCCCCGGCATGGTGGCGAACCTGACCGCGTTTACCCACGACTTTAAAGTAATTAAGACCATCGTTAATGGTAACGAGGTCATGACTGAGTAAGTAAAAGTATGACATCAGGCGGACAAGCTCAAATTGGTAACGTTGACCTCGTAAAACAACTTAATAGCGCGGCTGTTTACCGCCTGATCGACCAGCTTGGGCCTATCTCGCGGATCCAGATTGCCGAGCAGAGCCAGCTTGCCCCCGCCAGCGTGACGAAAATCACGCGACAGCTTATTGAGCGCGGTTTAATTAAAGAGGTCGATCAGCAGGCCTCGACCGGTGGTCGCCGCGCCATCTCTATTATTACCGAGACGCGTAATTTCAATGCCATTGGCGTGCGCCTGGGTCGTCACGATACGACCCTGACGCTCTACGATCTGAGCAGCAAGGTACTGGCGGAAGAGCACTATCCCCTGCCGGAGCGCACCCAAGAGACGTTAGAGCACGCCCTGCTGAACACCATCGCCACCTTTATTGATACCTGCCAGCGTAAAACCCGCGAGCTGATTGCAATCTCGGTGATCCTGCCGGGGCTGGTGGATCCAGAGAGCGGCGTGATCCGCTATATGCCGCATATTCAGGTCGAGAACTGGGGCCTGGTGAGCGCGCTGGAAAAACGCTTTAAGGTGACCTGTTTTGTCGGGCACGATATCCGCAGCCTGGCGCTGGCCGAGCACTACTTTGGTGCAAGTCAGGACTGTGAGGACTCTATTCTGGTGCGCGTTCATCGCGGTACCGGAGCGGGCATTATCTCTAACGGACGCATTTTTATTGGCCGCAACGGCAACGTCGGCGAGATTGGCCATATTCAGGTCGAGCCGCTGGGAGAGCGCTGCCACTGCGGTAACTTTGGCTGTCTGGAGACCGTGGCGGCAAATGCCGCGATTGAGCAGCGGGTGCGCCACCTGCTGGAGCAGGGTTACCAGAGCCGCATCACGCTGGACGACTGCTCGATTAAAGCCATCTGCAAAGCGGCCAACAAAGGCGACGCGCTGGCCTGCGAGGTCATTGAGCACGTAGGCCGCCACCTTGGCAAAACCATTGCCATCGCTATTAACCTGTTTAATCCGCAGAAGATTGTGATTGCCGGTGAGATTGTCGAGGCGGAGAAGGTGCTGCTGCCCGCCATCGAAGGCTGCATCAATACCCAGGCGCTGAAGGCATTTCGCAAAAACCTGCCGGTGGTGCGCTCTACGCTGGATCACCGCTCGGCCATCGGTGCCTTTGCGCTGGTGAAGCGCGCCATGCTCAACGGCTCGCTGCTGCAGCATCTGCTGGAGGAGTAACTCTGCGTATCGCCCGGCAGCGCTCCGCTTGCACGGGCCTACCAGAGCAAACCACGTCTCCTGGCGTGGTTTTTTCATTTTTATCTATCCATAAGATAACCAACATCAAAAAAAGCAGCTTAAAAATGCATAATCATCAATAACCGACGCCTAACTCTGTGCTTTTTTCACTATTCGGCAATCGCGATTGCACTTTTTAATTTCACCTCGCTAAAACCCTTGCGCCTGCCCCTGCTTTACGGCATTTTCTTAATCAAGCAATAAGACAACGCGATGACGCAACGTCGGCAAACTAACAGGGTTAACGGAGAAGGTTATGTGTTCAATTTTTGGCGTACTGGATATTAAAACGGATGCAGGTGAACTGCGTAAGAAAGCGCTGGAGCTCTCCCGCCTGATGCGCCACCGCGGTCCTGACTGGTCCGGTGTATACGCAAGCGATAAAGCGATTCTGTCCCACGAACGTCTCTCTATTGTTGACGTCAACGCTGGCGCACAGCCACTCTACAACGCCCAAAAAACCCATGCCCTGGCCGTTAACGGTGAAATCTATAACCACCAGGCCCTGCGCGCCGAGTACGGCGATCGCTACGATTTCCAGACCGGCTCCGACTGCGAAGTGATCCTGGCGCTGTATCAGGAGAAAGGACCGGAGTTCCTCGACGAGCTGCAGGGCATGTTTGCCTTCGTGCTCTACGATAGCGAAAAAGATGCCTACCTGATTGGCCGCGACCATATCGGTATCATCCCGCTGTACATGGGCTACGACGAGCACGGCAACATGTACGTGGCGTCTGAAATGAAAGCCCTGGTACCGGTCTGCCGTACCATTAAAGAGTTCCCGGCGGGCAGCTATCTGTGGAGCCAGGACGGCGAGATCCGCAGCTACTACCAGCGCGACTGGTTTGAGTACGACGCGGTAAAAGACAACGTGACTGACAAAGCCAAGCTGCGTCAGGCGCTGGAAGATGCGGTGAAGAGCCACCTGATGTCAGACGTGCCGTACGGCGTGCTGCTCTCCGGCGGTCTGGACTCCTCTATCATCTCAGCTATCACTAAAAAGTTTGCCGCACGCCGCGTGGAAGATCAGGAGCAGTCAGAAGCCTGGTGGCCGCAGCTGCACTCTTTTGCCGTTGGCCTGGAAGGCGCGCCGGATCTGAAAGCGGCCCAGGCGGTTGCTGAGCATCTGGGTACCGTGCACCATGAGATCCACTTCACCGTGCAGGAAGGTCTGGACGCCATCCGCGACGTGATCTACCACATTGAGACCTATGACGTGACCACCATCCGCGCCTCAACGCCGATGTACCTGATGTCGCGCAAGATCAAAGCAATGGGCATCAAGATGGTGCTGTCGGGCGAAGGCTCTGACGAAGTGTTTGGCGGTTACCTCTACTTCCATAAAGCGCCGGATGCCAAAGAGCTGCATGAAGAGACCGTGCGTAAGCTTCAGGCGCTGCATATGTTTGACTGCGCCCGCGCTAACAAAGCGATGTCGGCCTGGGGCGTGGAGGCTCGCGTGCCCTTCCTGGATAAAAACTTCCTCGACGTGGCGATGCGCATCAACCCGCAGGACAAGATGTGCGGCAACGGCAAAATGGAAAAACATGTGCTGCGTGAGTGCTTCGAGTCCTATCTCCCGGCAAGCGTGGCATGGCGTCAGAAAGAGCAGTTCTCTGATGGCGTAGGCTACAGCTGGATCGACACCCTGAAGGAGGTGGCGGCGCAGCAGGTTAGCGACCAGCAGCTGGAAACCGCCAGCTACCGCTTCCCGTACAACACGCCAACCTCTAAAGAGGCGTATCTGTACCGTGAAGTCTTTGAAGAGCTGTTCCCGGTTGCCAGCGCAGCCGAGTGCGTGCCGGGCGGTCCGTCCGTTGCCTGCTCCTCCGCAAAAGCCATTGAGTGGGATGAAGCGTTCAAAACCATGAACGATCCATCAGGCCGTGCGGTAGGCGTTCACCAGTCCGCCTATTAACGGATAAACTGGTATGATGACAACGGGTCCTGCGGGGCCCGTTTCTGTTGGTTTTACTCCCGTTATCTCTCAATTAAAATCAAGATATAACCAATAATTGCCGAATAATACGTCAGGCTGTTCGCAACCTAACCAAACAGTCACATTCCGGCAATTTTCGTTGAAAAAGGTGTTGACGCTGAAAGGCCCAATACGCATAATGCGCCCCGCAACGCCGATAAGGTAACGCGAAAAAAAGAGGGCTACGTAGCTCAGCTGGTTAGAGCACATCACTCATAATGATGGGGTCACAGGTTCAAATCCCGTCGTAGCCACCATCTTTTTTTGCGGGAGTGGCGAAATTGGTAGACGCACCAGATTTAGGTTCTGGCGCCGCAAGGTGTGCGAGTTCAAGTCTCGCCTCCCGCACCATTCCCAGTAAGCGTTGCACGGATGGGGTATCGCCAAGCGGTAAGGCACCGGTTTTTGATACCGGCATTCCCTGGTTCGAATCCAGGTACCCCAGCCATTTTTTTCGACTCTCGTGTTATCACGGTTGTCTTGAGTAATTAGCAGTACAATTTGGCTACTTAGCTCAGCTGGTTAGAGCACATCACTCATAATGATGGGGTCACAGGTTCGATTCCCGTAGTAGCCACTCTATTCTGATAAGTATCTTTAAGATGCTTATGACGTAAAAAATTGTTGGGGTATCGCCAAGCGGTAAGGCACTGGATTCTGATTCCAGCATTCCGAGGTTCGAATCCTCGTACCCCAGCCAATTTAAAAAGACGTTTGCTCACGCGAACGCACCCTGTTGGGGTATCGCCAAGCGGTAAGGCACTGGATTCTGATTCCAGCATTCCGAGGTTCGAATCCTCGTACCCCAGCCACATAAAACAAAAAAGCTCGCTTCGGCGGGCTTTTTTGTTTTTGTACCGCCATAAAATTAGCGTGCCGGGCTGCCCCGGCACCGGCGTTACAGCCCTAGCGCATACTTCAGCGCCTGGGTTTTTAGCACCCCTGCACGCTGGGCGGCCATCAGCCCCATGTTGCGCAGCACGCGCAGCGGACCAAGATTGTTGCTGAATCCCGCGTAGAAGAGATCCATACCGCTCTGCATAATGTAGTTATCCATCATCCGTCGCGTCTGGTAGCGCTTAAGCACGCGCTGGCTGGCCCACTCCTCGCCCTGGCTACGGGCATTAATCAACACCTCCAGCAGTGCGTCTACGTCACGATAGCCAAGGTTTACCCCCTGCCCCGCCAGCGGATGGATCGTGTGGGCGGCATCGCCCACCAGCGCTAGCCCCGGCTTCACATACTGTAGGGCATGGCGGCGAGTCAGCGGGAAGGCACCCGCCGCGACCGGCGTCACCTTGCCCAGCCGGGCCGGGAAGAAGGTCTCAATTTCCCGTTGCAGCTGCGGCATGGTCAGGGTGCGAAGCTGGCGAATGCGCGCTGGCGTGTCGTACCACACCAGCGATGCCCAGCGGTCGAACAGCGGCAGGAAGGCATGCGGCCCGTGCGGGGTAAACTGCTGCCAGGTATTGTCGCCGGGGGCGTTTTCACACTCAACGGTGATCAGCATACAGGACTGCTGATACTGCCAGGCGTGGACGCCAATCCCCGCCCACTGCCGCACCTGCGAGTTTGCACCGTCTGCGCCAATCACCAGCCTTGCCAGCAGCGTCTCGTCATTGTTAAACACCAGCTCATGCTGATGACCATGAGTGTGCATCGCCTTGAGCATTGCCGGCGCCCGCAACGTTACCTGCGGATGGGCCTCCAGCGCATCCCACAGCGCGCGCTGTAACACAGTGTTCTCAACCATATAACCGAGGTGCGGTAGCTTAAGATCGCTGGCGTCAAAGACCACGTGGGCGTTCTCCCACTCCCAGGTCTCCAGCCGACGCCACGGATGGCAGCGCATCGCCAGCACGCTGTCCCAGACGCCCAGCCCGCGCAGCAGTGCCACAGATGCGGTGCTTATCGCAGAAATGCGCACGTCCGGCGCTATACTGGCGTCAAACGCGGGCGGTGCGGCCTGCTCGATCACCGTGACCGCAAAACCCTGCTGCGCCAGGCCAAGGGCCAGAGCGCCGCCGACCATCCCGCCGCCAACGACGGCTACTTCAGTGGGTTGATTTACCATGGTCAATTGTCCTTATTTATAATTCCCTTAAGTTTACAGGATTTTCGATTTTATGGGGTCGGGAGATGAACTATGGTCAGCGCCCGACCAAAGCATTACAATACGCGGCCTGAAATCCTCGCGTTTAATAGAGCAAGTCGATGACCAAAAAACTCCATATTAAAACCTGGGGCTGTCAGATGAACGAGTACGATTCATCGAAGATGGCCGATCTGCTGGATGCTACTCACGGCTATCAGTTGACGGAGGTGGCGGAAGAGGCGGATTTACTGCTGCTTAACACCTGCTCTATCCGCGAGAAGGCTCAGGAGAAAGTGTTCCATCTGCTCGGGCGCTGGAAGCTCCTGAAAGAGAAGAACCCGGATCTGATTATTGGCGTCGGCGGCTGCGTGGCCTCCCAGGAGGGCGATCTTATTCGCCAGCGCGCCCGCTGCGTCGATATCGTGTTTGGGCCGCAGACCCTGCACCGTCTGCCGGAGATGATCAACTCCGTGCGCGGCAACCGCAGCCCGATCGTCGATATCAGCTTCCCGGAAATCGAAAAGTTTGACCGCCTGCCGGAGCCGCGTGCCGATGGCCCGACCGCCTTCGTCTCCATCATGGAAGGCTGCAATAAATACTGTACCTACTGCGTGGTGCCCTACACCCGTGGTGAAGAGGTCAGCCGTCCCTGCGACGACATCCTGTTTGAGATCGCCCAGCTGGCGGCGCAGGGCGTGCGTGAAGTTAACCTGCTGGGCCAGAACGTGAACGCCTGGCGCGGAGAGAACTACGACGGCACCACCGGCTCCTTCGCCGAGCTGCTGCGCCTGGTGGCCGCCATCGACGGTATCGACCGTATCCGCTTTACCACCAGCCACCCGATTGAGTTTACCGACGATATCATTGAGGTCTACCGCGATACGCCGGAGCTGGTGAGCTTCCTGCACCTGCCGGTACAGAGCGGTGCGGATCGCGTCCTGAACCTGATGGGCCGGACCCATACCGCGCTGGAGTATAAGGCGATTATCCGTAAGCTGCGCGCGGCGCGTCCGGATATCCAGATCAGCTCCGACTTTATCGTCGGCTTCCCAGGGGAGACCACCCAGGACTTCGAGCAGACCATGAAGCTGATTGCCGAGGTGAATTTTGACGTGAGCTACAGCTTTATCTTCTCTGCCCGTCCGGGTACGCCCGCCGCCGATATGGTCGATGACGTGCCGGAAGCGGATAAGAAGCAGCGTCTCTACATTCTGCAAGAGCGTATCAACCAGCAGGCGATGGCCTGGAGCCGCAAAATGATCGGCACCACCCAGCGTATCCTGGTGGAAGGCACCTCCCGCAAGAGCATTATGGAGCTGTCGGGCCGTACCGAAAACAACCGCGTGGTCAACTTTGAGGGTACGCCGGACATGATCGGCAAGTTCGTGGACGTTGAGATCACCGATGTCTATACTAATTCATTGCGCGGTAACGTTGTGCGCACCGAAGCGGAGATGGGCCTGCGCGTAACCGAAACGCCGGAATCGGTCATTGCCCGCACCCGTAAAGAGAACGAACTGGGCGTCGGTCTCTACCAGCCCTAATCCCCTCGGCCTGCCCCTCCGGCGGGCCTTGTTTTTTCCGCCCGTTGCCCCCATATCACTACTCCATCCGGCCCGTCAGGTAAAAGAGGAATCGATTGAATACTGAAACCCGTGAAATCAATCTCGAACCAGCTGACAATGCCCGTCTGCTGAGTTTATGCGGCCCGTTTGACGACAACATCAAACAGCTTGAACGTCGACTGGGCATCGAAATTAACCGCCGCGATAACCACTTTAAACTCACCGGACGCACCATTAGCGTGAATGCCGCCGCAGATATCCTGCGCAGCCTCTACGTTGATACCGCCCCGATGCGCGGCCAAACGCAGGATATTGAACCCGAGCAGATCCATCTCGCCATCAAAGAGGCCCGCGTGCTTGAGCAGAGCGCCGAGAGCGTGCCGGAGTATGGTAAAGCGGTCAATATCAAAACCAAGCGCGGCGTGATCAAACCGCGTACGCCAAACCAGGCGCAGTACATTGCCAATATTCTCGACCATGACATCACCTTCGGCATTGGGCCAGCAGGGACAGGGAAAACCTACCTTGCCGTTGCCGCCGCGGTGGATGCGCTGGAGCGTCAGGACGTTCGCCGTATTCTGCTGACCCGTCCGGCGGTAGAAGCTGGTGAGAAGCTTGGCTTCCTCCCGGGGGATCTCAGCCAGAAGGTTGACCCGTATCTGCGTCCGCTGTACGACGCGCTGTTTGAGATGCTGGGCTTTGAGAAAGTCGAGAAGCTGATGGAGCGTAACGTGATTGAAGTTGCGCCGCTGGCCTACATGCGCGGCCGCACGCTGAACGATGCGTTTATCATCCTTGATGAGAGCCAGAACACCACCATCGAACAGATGAAGATGTTCCTGACGCGTATTGGCTTTAACTCGAAAGCGGTGATCACCGGGGATATTACCCAGGTCGACCTGCCGCGCAGCACCAAATCCGGCCTGCGCCACGCTATTGAAGTGCTGGCAGAGGTCGATGAGATTAGCTTTAACTTCTTCCACAGCGAAGACGTGGTACGCCACCCGGTGGTTGCCCGCATCGTGACCGCCTATGAGGCGTGGGAAGAGACAGAGCAGAAACGTAAAGCCGAGCTGGCCGCCGAGCGTAAGCGCGAAGCCCAGCATCAGGAGCATGAGCAAAAATGAGTTCGGTGATCCTCGATTTACAGCTGGCGTGTGAAGACGCGAGCGGCCTGCCAGACGAAGCACAGTTTCAGGGCTGGCTGAACGCGGTGATCCCGCAGTTTCAGGAGGAGTCCGAAGTGACGATCCGCCTCGTGGATGAGGCGGAGAGCCACGATCTTAACCTGACCTATCGCGGCAAGGACAAGCCCACCAACGTGCTCTCGTTCCCGTTTGAGGCACCGCCGGGCATCGAGCTGCCGCTGCTCGGCGACCTGATCATCTGCCGCCAGGTGGTTGAGCAGGAGGCCCGCGAGCAGGAAAAGCCGCTGGAGGCGCACTGGGCGCACATGGTGGTGCATGGCAGTCTGCACCTGCTGGGCTACGATCATATTGAAGATGACGAAGCCGAAGAGATGGAGAGCCTGGAAACAGAGATAATGCTTGCTCTGGGCTATGAGGATCCGTACATTGCCGAGAAGGAGTAGCCTGGCTACGCCTGAGCCGTCTGGCGCTGAGTTTGCGCGCCGGACAACACACTTATTAACATGAGAACCCATACGACGCCATGAGCGACGACAATTCACACAGTAGCGACCCACTTAACAGCAGCAAAAAGGGATTCTTCTCCCTCTTACTGAGCCAGCTCTTTCACGGCGAACCTAAAAACCGTGACGAACTTCTGGCGCTGATCCGTGACTCCGGGCAGAACGAGCTTATCGACGAAGATACGCGCGACATGCTTGAAGGGGTGATGGATATTGCCGACCAGCGCGTTCGCGACATCATGATCCCCCGCTCGCAAATGATCACCCTGAAACGTAACCAGACGCTGGATGAGTGTCTCGATGTGATTATCGAGTCTGCCCACTCCCGCTTCCCGGTGATCAGCGAAGATAAGGATCACATCGAAGGGATTTTGATGGCCAAGGATCTGCTGCCCTTTATGCGCAGCGATGCCGAATCCTTCAGCATGGAGAAAGTGCTACGTCCGGCGGTTGTCGTCCCGGAGAGCAAACGGGTTGACCGGATGCTGAAAGAGTTCCGCTCACAGCGCTACCATATGGCTATCGTTATTGATGAGTTCGGCGGCGTCTCGGGCCTCGTGACCATCGAAGATATACTTGAGCTGATCGTCGGCGAAATTGAAGATGAGTACGACGAAGAGGAAGATATCGATTTCCGTCAGCTGAGCCGTCACACCTGGACGGTGCGCGCCCTCGCCTCTATTGAAGATTTCAATGAGTCCTTTGGTACCCACTTCAGCGATGAAGAGGTAGACACCATCGGCGGGCTGGTGATGCAGGCCTTTGGCCATCTGCCAGCGCGGGGCGAATCCATCGACATCGATGGTTACCAGTTTAAGGTCGCCATGGCCGACAGCCGTCGTATTATTCAGGTTCACGTAAAAATGCCAGAAGACGCAGCGCAGCCTAAACTGGACGAGTAATCCACCTGGACGAGTAATGTAAATGGTATTTGCCTCACTGTTTGAGCGTCAGCGCATGCGTTTGCTGCTGGCGCTAATATCAGGAGCCAGCGGAACGCTGGCTTTTTCTCCTTATGACTTCTGGCCTGCCGCGCTTATCTCCCTTATCGGCCTGCAAGGGCTGACGCTTAACCGTCGCCCGCTACAGGCGGCGGCGATTGGCTATGCATGGGGATTTGGTCTCTTTGGTACCGGGATTAACTGGGTCTACGTTAGCATCGCCCAGTTTGGCGGCATGCCGGGGCCGGTCAACGTCTTTCTTGTGGTACTGCTGGCGGCCTATCTGTCGCTCTATACCGGGCTGTTCGCCGGGATCCTCTCTCGCCTGTGGCCGCGTACCAGTGTCATCCGCGTCGCCATCGCTGCGCCGGTGGTCTGGCAGCTCACCGAGTTCCTGCGCGGCTGGGTATTAACGGGCTTCCCGTGGCTGCAGTTTGGCTACAGCCAGATTGACGGCCCGCTGAAGGGGCTGGCCCCGGTGATGGGCGTCGAGGCGATCACCTTCCTGCTGATGGTGGTCAGTGGCCTGCTGGTGCTGGTGGCGGCTCACCGCAGCTGGCGCACCCTGGCGGTGGCGGTAGTGCTCTTTGCCCTGCCCTTCCCGCTGCGCTACATCCAGTGGTTTACGCCGGTAACGGAGCGCACCACCCAGGTCTCCCTGGTGCAGGGCAATATTCCACAGTCACTGAAGTGGGATGAGGGGCAGCTGGAGAATACGCTTAATATCTATCTCAACGCTACCGAGCGGGAGATGGGCAAGTCGCAGCTGATTATCTGGCCGGAGTCAGCCATTCCGGATCTGGAGATCAACCAGCAGCGCTTCTTAAGCACGATGGACGATCTGCTGCGAGCCAAGGACACGACGCTAATTACCGGCATCGTCGACGCGCGCCTGAACAAGCAGAACCGCTACGACACCTATAACACCATCATTACGCTGGGCAAAGAGAGCGCGTATAGCTACAACTCCACGAATCGCTACAACAAAAACCATCTGGTGCCGTTTGGCGAATTCGTGCCGCTGGAGTCTATTCTGCGACCGCTGGCGCCGTTCTTCGATCTGCCGATGTCCTCGTTTAGCCGCGGTCCCTACGTGCAGCCGCAGCTTTCGGCCCACGGCTTCGCGCTGACCCCGGCCATCTGCTATGAGATCATCCTCGGCGAGCAGGTGCGGGACAACTTCCGGCCAAACACCGACTTCCTGCTGACCATCTCCAACGATGCCTGGTTCGGTAAGTCCATCGGTCCGTGGCAGCATTTCCAGATGGCGAGAATGCGCTCGCTGGAGCTGGCGCGGCCGCTGCTGCGCAGCACCAACAACGGCATTACCGCCGTGATTGGCCCGCAGGGTGAAATTCAGGCCATGCTGCCGCAGTTCACCCGCCAGGTGCTGACCACTAAGGTTACGCCGACCACTGGCCTGACGCCGTATGCCCGTATGGGCAATTGGCCAGTGTGGATCCTCACCGCGCTGTTCGGCTTTGGCGCAGTGGTGATGAGCCTGCGTCAGCGTCGCGTTAAATAATCCTTTCTCATTGCCCGGCGGCACTCCGCTTGCCGGGCCCACCCCTTCATCATCACCTCTGCATATTCCAATCTGGCACAGCAATTGCTTATTAATATCAGGCAGCTGCGAATTGTTGCCGATGCGCTATTACGGTGCACCAGCCGTGAACATCCAAAGCACTAAAAAGGTGCAAGCGATGTTTTCTGCCTCGAAATGGTGCGGTGCGCTTCGCAAAACGAAACAATAAAGCAGCAAAATGTTTACACCAAGCCACACTAAATGTTAACAAACACGCATAACACTGCATGCTTGTGCTGCAGGATATAACAACACAAACACACACACTGGGTATCAATGCGTCCCTGGCGCTGATGACGAAGGAGTTGGATATGCAATTACGTAAACTGACCGCGGCAATGCTGTTAGTGGGAATGAGCGCCGGTCTGGCCCATGCCGAAGACGCAGCAGCGCCAGCTGCCGGAAGCACGCTCGATAAAATTGCCAAAAACGGTGTGATCGTGGTCGGCCACCGTGAGTCTTCCGTCCCGTTCTCTTACTATGACAACCAGCAGAAAGTGGTTGGCTACTCACAGGACTACTCCAACGCAATCGTTGAAGCGGTTAAAAAACAGCTGAACAAACCCGATCTGCAGGTCAAGCTGATCCCGATCACCTCCCAGAACCGTATTCCGCTGCTGCAGAACGGCACCTTTGACTTTGAGTGTGGTTCCACCACTAACAACCTTGAACGTCAGAAGCAGGCCGCTTTCTCTAACACCATTTTCGTGGTCGGCACCCGTCTGCTGGCGAAAAAAGGCGGAGCCATTAAGGACTTCCCGGATCTGAAAGGCAAAGCGGTGGTGGTGACTTCCGGTACCACCTCTGAGGTGCTGCTGCACAAGCTCAACGACGAGCAGAAGATGGATATGCGCATCATCAGCGCGAAAGATCACGGCGACTCCTTCCGTACCCTGGAGAGCGGTCGCGCAGTGGCCTTTATGATGGATGATGCCCTGCTGGCTGGCGAGCGCGCGAAAGCGAAGAAGCCGGACAACTGGGAGATCGTCGGCAAGCCGCAGTCTCAAGAAGCCTATGGCTGCATGCTGCGTAAAGATGACCCGCAGTTCAAAAAGCTGATGGATGACACCATCGCCCAGGCGCAGACTTCCGGCGAAGCGGCGAAGTGGTTTGATAAGTGGTTCAAGAACCCAATTCCACCGAAAAACCTGAACATGAACTTCGAGCTCTCTAACGAGATGCAGACCCTGTTCAAAACGCCAAACGATAAAGCACTTAACTAACTAGAAACACAGGGCGACTATCGCCCTCTCGATTGACGGGAAGCACGGACAGACTAGACGCTGGAGGGTCGTTCCCCCATCCGGCGCGACGCTTACGCATAAAAAGGTGCGTAAAGCTTCTCACCAATCTTCGAGGGTAGCGCTGCTACCCTTTTTTTTCTGAGGTACATGTATGTCAATAGACTGGAACTGGGGTATTTTTCTGCAACAGGCCCCGTTCGGCAACACCACCTATTTAGGCTGGCTGTGGAGCGGTTTTCAGGTCACGGTCGCGCTGTCGATTACCGCCTGGATCATCGCCTTTCTTGTCGGCTCGCTGTTCGGTATTCTCCGCACCGTGCCCAACCGTTTCCTCTCCGGGCTCGGTACCCTCTACGTTGAGCTGTTTCGTAACGTTCCGCTGATCGTACAGTTCTTCACCTGGTACCTGGTGGTGCCTGAGCTGCTGCCGGAAGATCTCGGTATGTGGTTTAAGTCAGAGCTCGACCCGAATATTCAGTTCTTCCTCTCGTCGATGATCTGTCTGGGGCTGTTCACCGCCGCGCGCGTCTGTGAGCAGGTGCGGGCCGCTATTCAGTCGCTGCCGCGCGGGCAAAAGAACGCCGGGCTGGCAATGGGGCTGACGCTGCCGCAAACCTACCGCTACGTGCTGCTGCCCAACGCCTACCGCGTAATTGTGCCGCCGATGACCTCCGAGATGATGAACCTGGTGAAAAACTCCGCCATCGCCTCGACTATCGGGCTGGTGGATATGGCCGCGCAGGCGGGCAAGCTGCTGGACTACTCTGCCCACGCCTGGGAATCCTTTACCGCGATCACCCTCGCCTACGTGCTGATTAACGCCTTCATTATGCTGGTAATGAATCTGGTGGAACGTAAAGTTCGCCTGCCGGGCAATATGGGGAGCAAATAACCATGTACGAATTTGACTGGAGTTCTATTATCCCGGCGATGCCCTACCTGCTGGACGGGCTGGTCATCACGCTGAAAATTACCATTACCGCAGTGCTGGTCGGCATTGTCTGGGGCACCATTCTGGCCGTGCTGCGCCTGTCGAGCTTTAAGCCGCTCGCCTGGTTTGCCACCGCCTACGTCAACGTGTTCCGCTCTATTCCGCTGGTAATGGTGCTGCTGTGGTTCTATCTGATTGTGCCGGGACTGCTGCAAAACGTGCTCGGGCTGTCGCCGACCACCGATATCCGCCTGATCTCGGCGATGGTCGCCTTCTCGATGTTTGAGGCTGCCTACTACTCGGAGATCATCCGCGCCGGTATTCAAAGTATCTCTCGCGGGCAGTCCAGCGCGGCGCTGGCACTCGGGATGACCCACTGGCAGTCGATGAAGCTTATCATCCTGCCGCAGGCCTTCCGCGCCATGGTGCCGCTGCTGCTCACCCAGGGGATCGTCCTGTTCCAGGATACCTCGCTGGTGTACGTGCTCAGCCTGGCAGACTTCTTCCGTACCGCATCCACCATTGGTGAGCGTGATGGTACTCAGGTAGAGATGATCCTCTTTGCCGGCGTCGTCTATTTTGCAATTAGTCTCAGTGCTTCACTGTTGGTCAGCTATCTGAAGAAAAGGACAGTTTAATGATTTCCCTGAAAAACGTTTCAAAATGGTATGGTCACTTTCAGGTGCTAACCGACTGCTCCACGGAAGTGAAAAAAGGTGAAGTGGTGGTGGTTTGCGGGCCGTCCGGCTCCGGTAAGTCAACGCTGATTAAAACCGTCAACGGTCTGGAGCCGGTACAGCAGGGGGAGATCCTGGTAAACGGCACCAGGGTCACCGATAAGAAAACCAATCTTGCCGAGCTGCGCTCTCACGTCGGGATGGTGTTTCAGCACTTTGAACTGTTCCCGCACCTGTCGATTATCGAAAACCTGACTCTCGCCCAGGTAAAGGTTCTGAAGCGCAACAAGGCGGCGGCACGTGAGAAAGGCCTCAAGCTGCTGGAGCGCGTCGGTCTTTCCGCCCACGCCGATAAGTTCCCGGCCCAGCTGTCAGGCGGCCAGCAGCAGCGCGTGGCCATTGCCCGTGCCCTGTGCATGGATCCGGTAGCGATGCTGTTTGACGAACCCACCTCTGCCCTCGATCCCGAGATGATCAACGAGGTGCTGGACGTCATGGTGGAGCTGGCGCAGGAGGGGATGACCATGATGGTGGTGACCCATGAGATGGGCTTTGCGCGCAAGGTTGCGACCCGGGTGATCTTTATGGACGAGGGGAAAATCGTCGAGGACTCCGCTAAGGAGGATTTCTTCGCTAATCCTAAATCCGAGCGGGCAAAAGATTTCCTCGCTAAGATCCTGCACTAATCTGGGTAATTCATCTGGGTAATTGCCGGGCGGCACTGCGTTTGCCCGGCCTACCTACTCTCCATTATGGTTCAAACGGCCGACGCTGGAACTGGTCGTGGCCACACTTCGGACAGAGCGGCAGCGCATCCGGGGTGTAGACCGCCAGGTGATAGTGGCACTTCTCACACACTAAATTTCCTAATCCCACCACCTCGCCGCTGTGATAGACCCCGTGATGGTTCAGATCCTGAAACACCTCGCGCCACTCCAGCTGGGTTTTATCGGTGATGTCCGCCAGCTCCTGCCACAGGCTCTCTTTAATCACCCGCATAAAGACGCTGTCAGTGACCTCCCCCTGGCTTTCACTATAGCTGCGGGCAAACTCTTCGAGATCGCGACGCAGGGCACGCGTCAGCTCCTCGACCTCGGTTGGCGTTAACTCGCCCGTCTGGGTGACGCGCAGCCGCGCCTGCTCTACCAGCGCATCGATATCCCGATCACCACTGCGCAAACGCTCGGTCAGCGTCGCAACCTGTTCACGATAATACTGAGCAACCTTGTTCATCCTTTCGCCTCCGGGCTGGGTAACGTCTTCTAATAATAGACCTTATTTTTCCGCCGCTTTGCTACCTTTGCCACAGCCTGTGTAAATTCGTGCAAGGATGCCCGTCAGCCCTTTTCATCACCGTCAGCGCGAAAGGCTGTTTTGAAACTGGCGTTTGGGCTATGCTATGCGGATCTTGAACAACACATCTTAATGCTACGCTTGTAGCTGTATCGAAAACAGGACCACTGGCTGCCATGCAAGAGCAATACCGCCCGGAAGAGATAGAATCCAAAGTCCAGCTTCACTGGGAAGAGAAGCGCACATTTGAAGTCACTGAAGATGAGAGCAAAGAGAAGTATTACTGCCTCTCTATGCTTCCCTATCCTTCTGGCCGGCTACACATGGGCCACGTGCGTAACTACACCATTGGCGACGTGATCTCCCGCTATCAGCGCATGCTGGGCAAAAACGTTCTGCAGCCCATCGGCTGGGATGCGTTCGGCCTGCCGGCGGAAGGTGCAGCCGTGAAGAACAACACCGCGCCCGCGCCGTGGACCTACGACAATATCAACTACATGAAAAACCAGCTCAAGATGCTGGGCTTTGGCTACGACTGGAGCCGCGAGCTGGCGACCTGCACCCCGGAATACTATCGCTGGGAGCAGAAGTTCTTCACTGAGCTGTATAAAAAAGGCCTGGTCTATAAGAAGACCTCAGCGGTGAACTGGTGCCCGAATGACCAGACCGTGCTGGCTAACGAGCAGGTCATCGACGGCTGCTGCTGGCGCTGCGACACCAAGGTTGAGCGTAAAGAGATCCCGCAGTGGTTTATCAAAATCACCGCCTACGCTGACGAGCTGCTGAACGACCTGGACCATATGGACCAGTGGCCGGACACCGTTAAAACCATGCAGCGCAACTGGATCGGCCGCTCTGAAGGCGTTGAGATCACCTTTGACGTCGAGAACAGCGACGACAAGCTGACGGTCTACACTACCCGTCCAGACACCTTTATGGGCGTTACCTACCTGGCGGTTGCCGCGGGCCACCCGCTGAGCACCCAGGCGGCGGCCTATAACCCGGCGCTGGGTGACTTCATTGCCGAATGCCGCAATACTAAGGTTGCCGAAGCGGACATGGCGACCATGGAGAAAAAAGGCGTCGACACCGGCGTGCGCGCTATTCACCCGCTGACCGGCGAAGCGATCCCGGTCTGGGCAGCGAACTTCGTACTGATGGAGTACGGCACCGGCGCAGTGATGGCCGTTCCGGGCCACGATCAGCGCGACTACGAGTTTGCCACTAAATATGGCTTAGAGATCAAGCCGGTTATCCTCGCGGCCGACGGCACCGAGCCGGATCTCAGCGCTCAGGCGCTGACTGAAAAAGGCGTGCTGTTTAACTCCGGTGAGTTTGACGGTCTGGGCTTCGAAGCCGCGTTTAACGCCATTGCCGACAAGCTGGCGGCTAACGGCGTCGGCGAGCGTAAGGTTAACTTCCGTCTGCGCGACTGGGGCGTATCCCGTCAACGTTACTGGGGCGCACCCATTCCCATGGTGACCCTGGAAGACGGCACCGTGCTGCCGACCCCGGAAGATCAGCTCCCGGTTATTCTGCCGGAAGACGTGGTGATGGACGGCATTACCAGCCCGATCAAAGCCGATCCGGAGTGGGCGAAAACCACCGTCAACGGCCAGCCTGCGCTGCGTGAAACCGACACCTTCGACACCTTTATGGAGTCCTCCTGGTACTATGCGCGCTACACCTGCCCGCAGTACAACGAGGGGATGCTGGATCCTAACGCCGCCAACTACTGGCTGCCGGTAGATATCTACATCGGCGGGATCGAACACGCCATCATGCACCTGCTCTACTTCCGCTTCTTCCACAAGCTGATGCGCGATGCAGGCATGGTGAACTCTGATGAGCCAGCGAAGCAGCTGCTCTGCCAGGGCATGGTGCTGGCAGATGCCTTCTACTACGTGGGCGTAAACGGCGAGCGTAACTGGGTCTCCCCGAAAGAGGCCATCGTCGAGCGCGATGAGAAAGGCCGCATCGTGAAGGCGCAGGACGCGGCGGGTCATGAGCTGGTGTATACCGGCATGAGCAAGATGTCCAAGTCGAAAAACAACGGCATCGACCCGCAGGAGATGGTAGAGCGCTACGGCGCGGATACCGTGCGTCTGTTTATGATGTTCGCCTCCCCGGCGGATATGACGCTTGAGTGGCAGGAATCTGGCGTAGAGGGGGCAAACCGCTTCCTGAAGCGCGTCTGGAAACTGGTCTACGAGCACACTTCGCAGGGCGATGCCCCGGCGCTGGACGTTGCCGCGCTGAGTGAAGATCAGCAGGCGTTGCGCCGTGACGTGCATAAAACCATTGCTAAAGTGACCGACGATATCGGCCGCCGTCAGACCTTCAACACCGCCATTGCGGCGATCATGGAGCTGATGAACAAGCTGGCAAAAGCCCCGCTGGAAGGCGAGCAGGATCGTGCCCTGATGCAGGAGGCGCTGCTGGCTGTGGTGCGTATGCTGAATCCGTTCACCCCGCACGCCAGCTTCACCCTCTGGCACGAGCTGAAAGGCGAAGGCGATATCGACACCGCGCCGTGGCCGGTGGCGGATGAGCAGGCAATGGTCGAGAACACCACCCTGGTGGTCGTACAGGTGAACGGTAAAGTACGCGGTAAAATCACCGTGCCGGTCGACGCCAGCGAAGAGCAGGTGCGCGAGCGTGCAGGTCAGGAGCCGCTGGTAGCAAAATATCTTGATGGCGTTACCGTACGTAAAGTGATTTACGTGCCAGGTAAACTGCTTAATCTGGTCGTTGGCTAAGCGCGGGAGGAAGCGTGCGATTTCTAACAACACTCTTGTTGTCATTGGCGGTGCTGGCCACCGCTGGATGTGGTTGGCACCTGCGCAACAACTCAGCCATTCCTGATGAGATGAAAACGATGATTTTCGACTCAGGGGATCCTAACGGCCCGCTCAGCCGCGCGATACGCGCGCAGCTGCGCCTGAACGGTGTGACGCTGGTAGAGAAGAGCTCTGTACGTCAGGATATTCCCTCCTTCCGTCTGCTGGGCTCGTCTGTAGGTCAGGACACCGCGTCCATCTTCCGCGACGGCCGTACGGCTGAGTACCAGATGGTAATGAGCGTCCAGGCCTCGGTGCTGATCCCTGGTCAGGGGATCTATCCGCTGCATACCAAAGTTTATCGTTCATTCTTCGATAACCCGCAGACCGCGCTGGCGAAAGATGCCGAGCAGGAGATGATTATTTCGGAGATGTACGATAAAGCCGCCCAGCAGCTGATCCGTCAGCTGCCAAGCGTGCAAACGGCGGAGAAGCAGGAGAAGATTGCGGAAGCCAAAGCAGAAGCCAAAGCGACCGACACCTCCTCCCGCGTCTCAACCACGCTGGGTAACTGATGTTAAAGCTGTACCCTGAACAGCTCCGCGCGCAGCTCAATGAAGGGCTGCGCGCGGCGTATCTGCTGCTTGGCAACGATCCGCTGCTGCTGCAGGAGAGCCAGGATGCGGTGCGTCAGGCCGCCGCTGCCCAGAGCTTTGATGAGCACCACACCGTTACGCTGGATGCCAGCACCGACTGGACCGCGCTCTTCTCCCTCTGCCAGGCCATGAGCCTGTTCGCCAGCCGCCAGACGCTGTTACTTCAGCTGCCGGACAACGGGCCCAATGCGGCCATCAATGAACAGCTCGCTACCCTGACAGGGCTGCTGCATGACGATCTGCTGCTGATCGTTCGGGGCAATAAGCTCACTAAGGCGCAGGAGAATGCCGCCTGGTTTACCGCTTTAGCTAACCGCGCCGTGCTGGTCACCTGCCAGACGCCGGAGCAGGCGCAGCTGCCGCGCTGGGTCGCCAACCGCGCAAAACAGAACCATCTTCAGCTTGATGACGCTGCGAACCAGCTGCTCTGCTACTGCTACGAGGGTAACCTGCTGGCGTTGGCCCAGGCACTGGATCGTCTCTCCCTGCTCTGGCCCGATGGCAAGCTCACCCTGCCCCGCGTTGAGCAGGCGGTGAACGATGCC
Source organism: Pseudescherichia sp. L3 (assembly GCF_024656065.1). Lineage (NCBI taxonomy): Bacteria > Pseudomonadati > Pseudomonadota > Gammaproteobacteria > Enterobacterales > Enterobacteriaceae > Pseudescherichia > Pseudescherichia sp. L3. Next base: position 358,669 of record NZ_JANKYC010000001.1, on the reverse strand, counting down.
GCACACTTTACCCCGTTCCACTGGGTGGACGCCCTGCTGGCAGGCAAGAGCAAGCGCGCCCTGCATATTTTGCAGCAGCTGAAGCTTGAGGCCAGCGAGCCGGTTATCCTCCTGCGTACCTTGCAGCGTGAGCTACTGCAGCTGGTGACCTTAAAGCGCCAGATGGCGCAGACCCCGCTGCGTACTCTCTTTGATAAACACCGGGTGTGGCAGAACCGCCGCGCCGTCACCACCGAGGCGCTAAACCGCCTGAGCCATGCCCAGCTTCGCCAGGCTGTGCATCTCCTGAGCCGCACCGAGCTCACCGTAAAGCAGGACTACGGTCAGTCGGTTTGGGCCGAGCTGGAAGGGCTCTCTCTGCTACTCTGTCATAAGACACTGGCGGACGTTTTTATCGATGGATGATATGAACTCGCTGCAGGCGCTGTTTGGCGGGACCTTCGATCCCGTCCACTACGGCCACCTTCTACCTGTGGAGGCGCTGGCAGAGGCCATTAACCTCGCACGGGTTATCATTATGCCCAATAACGTGCCGCCCCACCGCCCGCAGCCGGAGGCCACCAGCCAGCAGCGTAAAACCATGCTGGCGCTGGCGATAGGCGACCGTCCGCTGTTTACCCTCGACGAGCGGGAGCTGCAGCGCGACACGCCCTCTTACACGGCGGAAACGCTGGAGAAATGGCGTCAGGAGAGCGGCGCATCCCGCCCGCTGGCGTTTATTATCGGCCAGGATTCGCTGCTCAGCTTCCCGACCTGGTACCGCTACGACACGATTCTTAACTACTGTCATCTGATTGTCTGCCGCCGTCCCGGCTATGCGCTGGCGATGCGCGATGCAGCGCACCAGCGCTGGCTAGAGCAGCATCTCACCCCCGATGCCCGCGAGCTGCATACCCTGCCCGCCGGAAAGATTTTTCTCGCGCAGACTCCGTGGTTTGACATCTCTGCCACGCAAATCCGTCAGCGGCTGCGGCAGAGCCAGCCCTGTGACGATCTGCTCCCGCCCGCCGTGCTCGACTACATTGTGCAGCAGGGACTGTATCGCTAAGCCTGTGATTAACGCATTAGAAGATTGACACGATCTTCAAGACTGCTATTCTCCGCTGCCAGACTTTTCCCTCCGCAGCTGTTCCATAGAAATTGTTTTACAAAAATGGCGATGCAATCTTGTGCGGAGGGTGGGATGATAGCCCACTTTCAGACACATATGGGCAACTCTTGTCCCGAAAAGGCCGGGCTTCAGGTATACTGGCTGACTATCTATTGAATATCGTTATTTGCATCCACCCAGGGGGAACACTTGCAGGGTAAAGCACTCCAGGATTTTGTTATCGACAAAATTGATGACCTTAAAGGTCAGGACATCGTCACCTTAGACGTTAAAGGTAAATCAAGCATCACCGACTGCATGATCATCTGCACCGGTACCTCAACGCGTCACGTTGTCTCTATTGCTAACCATGTGGTTCAGGAATCCCGCGCTGCCGGCCTGATCCCGTTTGGCGTAGAAGGCGAAAACGTTGCCGACTGGGTCGTGGTCGATCTGGGCGATGTGATTGTCCACGTTATGCAGGAAGAGAGCCGCCGTCTCTACGAGCTGGAAAAACTCTGGGGCTAATGCGTGAAGCTGCAACTGGTCGCCGTCGGCACGAAAATGCCCGACTGGGTACAAACCGGCTTTACTGAATATCTGCGTCGATTCCCGAAAGATATGCCGTTTGAGCTGGTAGAGATCCCTGCCGGCAAGCGCGGCAAAAATGCCGATATCAAACGTATCCTTGATAAAGAGGGTGAGCTTATGCTCGCTGCGGCCGGGAAAAACCGCATCGTCACCCTCGATATTCCAGGCAAGCCCTGGGATACGCCGCAGCTGGCCATCGAGCTGGAGCGCTGGAAGCAGGACGGACGCGACGTCAGCCTGCTGATCGGCGGTCCGGAAGGGTTATCCCCCGCCTGCAAAGCGGCAGCAGAACAAAGTTGGTCACTCTCTGCGTTAACGCTCCCCCACCCGCTGGTCCGGGTTTTGGTGGCTGAAAGCCTCTACCGCGCATGGAGCATTACGACCAACCATCCCTATCACCGTGAGTAACGAAGAGCCTTAGGTAGATTAAGCAGCGGATGAAATTACAGAACTCTTTTCGCGACTATACGGCTGAGTCCGCGCTGTTTGTGCGCAGGGCGATTGTCGCCTTTACAGGGATCCTGCTGCTCAGCGGCGTGCTCGTCGCCAACCTCTATAATTTGCAGATCGTCCGTCACACCGACTACCAGACGCGCTCCAACGAAAACCGTATCAAGCTGGTGCCGATTGCCCCAAGCCGCGGCATTATCTATGACCGCAACGGTACGCCGCTGGCGCTCAACCGGACTATCTACCAGGTTGAGATGATGCCTGAGAAGGTGGATAACGTGCAGCAGACGCTGGATGCGCTGCGTGACGTGGTCGATCTCAACGATGATGACATCGCCAATTTCAAAAAAGAGCGCGCCCGCTCGCACCGTTTTACCTCTATTCCGGTGAAGTCTAACCTGACGGAAGTCCAGGTGGCGCGCTTTGCCGTTAACCAGTACCGCTTCCCCGGCGTGGAAGTCAAAGGCTATAAGCGCCGCTTTTACCCCTATGGCTCTGCCCTGACCCACGTTATCGGCTACGTATCGAAAATCAACGATAAAGACGTTGAACGCCTCGATAAAGAGGGGATCCTCGCCAACTATGCGGCCACGCACGATATCGGCAAGCTGGGCATTGAGCGCTACTACGAGAACGTCCTTCACGGCCAGACCGGCTACGAAGAGGTTGAGGTTAACAACCGTGGCCGGGTGATCCGCCAGCTGAAAGAGGTGCCGCCCCAGGCCGGGCATGACATCTACCTGACGCTGGATCTCAAGCTGCAAACCTATATTGAAACCCTGCTGGAGGGGAGCCGGGCGGCGGTTGTGGTAACCGATCCGCGTACTGGCGGTATTCTGGCGCTGGTCTCCATGCCAAGCTATAACCCAAACCTGTTTGTTGACGGTATCTCCAGCAAGGATTACAACGGCCTGCTGCACGATCCCAACACCCCGCTGATTAACCGTGCTACTCAGGGCGTCTATCCCCCGGCATCAACCGTTAAGCCTTATGTCGCGGTGTCGGCGCTGAGCGCGGGCGTGATCAACCGCAATACCAGCCTGTTTGACCCCGGCTGGTGGCAGCTTCCCGGCTCTGAGAAACGCTATCGCGACTGGAAAAAGTGGGGCCACGGCCACCTGAACGTGACCAAATCGCTGGAAGAGTCCGCCGACACCTTCTTCTACCAGGTCGCCTACGACATGGGTATCGATCGCCTTGGGGAGTGGATGAGTAAATTTGGCTACGGCCACTATACCGGCATCGACCTCTCCGAGGAGCGCTCCGGGAACATGCCAACCCGCGAGTGGAAGCTAAAACGCTTTAAGAAGCCATGGTACCAGGGTGACACCATCCCGGTGGGCATCGGCCAGGGCTACTGGACGGCAACGCCGATCCAGATGAGCAAGGCGATGATGATCCTGATTAACGATGGCATCGTCAAAGTACCGCATCTGTTGATGAGCACCGCGCAGAACGGCCAGCAGGTGCCCTGGAAGCAGCCCGAGCAGCCGCCGGTGGGCGATATCCACTCCGGTTACTGGGAGATTGCCAAAGACGGTATGTACGGCGTGGCCAACCGGGCCAACGGCACGGCGCACAAATATTTTGCTAACGCGCCTTATAAAGTGGCGGCGAAATCCGGTACGGCACAGGTGTTTGGCCTGAAGGCCAACGAAACCTATAACGCGCATAAAATTGCTGAACGCCTGCGCGACCATAAGTTGATGACAGCGTTTGCTCCCTATGACCATCCCCAGGTAGCGGTGGCGATCATTCTGGAAAACGGCGGTGCAGGCCCAGCGGTCGGGACCATCATGCGCCAGATCCTCGACCACATTATGCTGGGCGATAACAACACCGACCTGCCCGCCGAGAATCCAGCGGCAACGGCGGCTGAGGACCAATAACCATGACGGATAATCCGAACAAAAAATCGTTCTGGGATAAAATCCACATCGATCCAGCGCTGCTGCTGATCATCCTTGCGCTGCTGTTCTACAGCGCCATCGTGATCTGGAGCGCCAGCGGCCAGGATGTCGGCATGACCGAGCGCAAAATCGGCCAGATTGCCATGGGCCTGGTGGTGATGGTGGTGATGGCGCAGATCCCGCCCCGGGTTTATGAGGGGTGGGCCCCCTATCTCTACATCTTTTGCGTGATCCTGCTGGTGGCGGTTGACGCCTTTGGTGCCATCTCGAAAGGGGCGCAGCGCTGGCTCGATTTAGGTATCGTGCGCTTCCAGCCCTCGGAGATTGCGAAAATCGCCGTTCCGCTGATGGTGGCGCGCTTTATCAACCGCGACGTCTGCCCGCCCTCGCTGAAAAACACCGGTATTGCGCTGGTGCTGATCTTCATGCCTACCCTGCTGGTCGCCGCGCAGCCAGACCTCGGGACCTCGATTTTGATCGCGCTCTCGGGCCTGTTTGTGCTCTTCCTGTCGGGCCTGAGCTGGCGGCTGATTGGCATTGCTGCCCTGCTGCTGGCAGCGTTTATCCCGATCCTCTGGTTCTTCCTGATGCACGACTACCAGCGCCAGCGCGTCATGATGCTGCTCGATCCAGAAACCGATCCGCTGGGCGCAGGCTATCATATTATTCAGTCTAAAATTGCTATTGGCTCCGGCGGCCTGCGCGGCAAAGGCTGGCTGCACGGCACCCAGTCGCAGCTTGAATTTCTGCCCGAGCGCCATACCGACTTTATCTTCGCCGTACTGGGCGAAGAGCTGGGCCTGGTAGGGATCCTGATCCTGCTCACGCTCTACCTGCTGCTGATTATGCGCGGCCTGTGGATCGCCGCCCATGCGCAGACCACCTTTGGCCGCGTGATGGCCGGGGGCTTAATGCTGATTTTATTCGTTTATGTGTTTGTTAATATTGGTATGGTGAGCGGTATTTTACCGGTGGTAGGGGTGCCCTTACCGTTGGTAAGCTACGGGGGCTCAGCCCTGATTGTGCTTATGGCCGGGTTTGGTATCGTGATGTCGATCCATACCCACAGAAAAATGTTGTCGAAAAGCGTATAAGAGGTTCGCAATGCGGAAGCTTTGCCTTGCAGTTTGCGTAGCAGCAGGATTACTGACAGCGTGTTCAAGTAACGACGAGAGCCAGCAGCCCACTGCCGCTGCGCCGCAGCCTGCGGTCTGTAACGGCCCGACCGTGGAGATCGGCGGGGCCGAACCACGCTACGAGCCGCTGAACCCCTCGGCGAATCAGGACTACGAGCGTGATGGAAAATCCTACAAGATTGTGCAGGATACCTCGCGCTTTACCCAGGCCGGTCTCGCCGCTATCTACGATGCCGAGCCAGGCAGTAACCTGACCGCTTCCGGCGAAGCTTTTGATCCGATGCAGCTGACGGCGGCCCACCCGACGCTGCCGATCCCCAGCTACGCGCGTATTACCAACCTGTCTAACGGCCGGATGGTGGTAGTGCGCATCAACGATCGCGGCCCCTACGGCAACGACCGGGTGATCTCCCTCTCCCGCGCCGCGGCCGACAGGCTGAACAACTCCAACAACACTAAAGTGCGGATCGATCCGATTATTGTCTCTCAGGACGGGTCGTTCTCAGGTCCGGGCACGGTGTGTACCACCATTGCCCAGCAGACTTATGCCCTGCCCGATCGTCCCGATCTGAGCGGCGGCATGGGCAGCGCCTCTTCCACGCCGCAGCCTGCCCAGCCTGCGGCAGAGGTTCGCCCTATCAGTAACGACACGCTGCAAAGCGATGGCGCGGCTGGCGCACCGGTTGGCGGCAGCGGCTTCCTCGGCGCACCAACCACGCTGGCGTCTGGCGTACTGGAGAGCAACGAACCCGCTGCGCCAGTACAGCCGCAGCCGACCGTCACTGCCCCGGCCCCCGCGGCTGCCCCCGTCGTTGCTGCCCCTGCAACAGCGGCACCGGTGACCGCCCCTGGCTCCGTTCAGGGTAGCGCGCCGACAGCGGCTACCCCTGCCCCAGCAGCGCCTGCGGCCACCGCCGGTGGTTACGTTGTGCAGGTGGGTGCCGTAAGCGATAAAGCGCGCGCCGAACAGTATCAGCAGCGTCTGGTCCAGCAGTTCGACGTGCCGGGTCGCGTAACGCAGAATGGTGCAGTCTGGCGTATCCAGCTTGGCCCGTTCAGCAGCAAAGCCGATGCCAGCGCGCTCCAGCAGCGTTTGCAGAGCGAAGCGCAGCTGCAATCATTTATCACCAGCGCGCAGTAAGCGCTTCATCGGGCGTCTGGCTTTGTCAGTTTGTGTCAATTTCAGTCACAAAGTCATGCTGAAAGTCAGATGCCTGCCTGTATAGCTTTTGCTATAGTAAGGCACTTTTTTTAATTTCATCACGGATGTCGTTGTTCTGACCATGAAGACCACTTTTTCCGTTCGTTTCGTGAAGCGCCTGGCGCTCACCACCGCGCTGGCCGCCGCCACGCTCTCCGCTGCCCATGCTGATGATCTGAACATCAAGACCATGATCCCGGGCGTTCCGCAAATTGACGCAGAGTCGTATATCCTGATCGACTACAACTCTGGCAAAGTGCTGGCGGAACAGAACGCCGACGCGCGACGCGATCCGGCCAGCCTGACCAAAATGATGACCAGCTACGTCATCGGCCAGGCCATGAAAGCGGGTAAATTCAAAGAGACGGACCTGGTCACCATCGGCAACGATGCCTGGGCTACCGGCAACCCGGTCTTTAAAGGCTCATCGCTGATGTTCCTGAAGCCTGGCATGCAGGTGCCGGTATCCCAGCTGATCCGTGGTATCAACCTGCAGTCCGGCAACGACGCCTGCGTGGCAATGGCTGACTATGTCGCCGGTAGCCAGGACGCCTTTGTTGGCCTGATGAACAGCTACGTGACCGCGCTGGGGCTGAAAAACTCCCACTTCCAGACGGTGCACGGTCTTGATGCTGATGGTCAGTTCAGCTCCGCGCGTGATATGGCGATGATCGGCCAGGCGCTGATCCGCGATGTACCGAACGAGTACACCATCTACAAAGAGAAAGAGTTCACCTTCAACGGTATTCGCCAGACCAACCGCAACGGCCTGCTGTGGGATAACAGCCTGAACGTTGACGGAATCAAAACCGGTCATACCGACAAGGCGGGCTACAACCTGGTGGCGTCGGCAACCGAAGGCCAGATGCGCCTGATCTCCGCCGTAATGGGTGGCCGCACCTTCAAAGGCCGTGAAGCTGAAAGTAAAAAGCTGCTGACCTGGGGCTTCCGTTTCTTTGAAACCGTTAACCCGATCAAAGCAGGCAAAGAGTTTGCCTCTGAGCCAGCGTGGTTTGGCGACAGCGATCGTGCCTCGCTGGGTGTCGATAAAGACGTCTATCTGACCATTCCGCGCGGCCGGATGAAGGATCTGAAGGCCAGCTATGTGCTGAGCAACAGCGAGCTGCATGCCCCGCTGGCAAAAAACCAGGTCGTGGGCACCATCAACTTCCAGCTTGATGGCAAAACCATTGAGCAGCGTCCGCTGGTGGTTCTGCAGGAGATCCCAGAGGGGAATTTCTTCGGCAAAATCATCGACTATATCAAGCTGATGTTCCACCACTGGTTTGGTTAAAAAATAGACACTTGAAAGTGTGATTTCCATCCCCATATACTATGCATCTTAAACACTCCCGCCCCTGGCGGGAGTTGTTCTTTTTTAACGCCGGAGCTGACATGAAAACCAAACTTAACGAACTGCTTGAATTCCCGACCTCCTTTACCTACAAAGTGATGGGTCTGGCGAAACCTGAGCTGGTTGATCAGGTGGTGGAAGTGGTACAGCGCCATGCGCCAGGTGATTACTCTCCGCAGGTAAAACCGAGCAGCAAAGGCAACTACCACTCGGTCTCTATCACCATCACCGCCACGCACATTGAGCAGGTCGAAACGCTGTACGAAGAGCTCGGCAATATCGAAATCGTTCGTATGGTGCTGTAACCGTCCCGCGCCAATCTGCTGACGTGTTGCCCGGCGCTGGCCGGGGAACACCCTCCTTGTGATATACTCCCCCTACCTTTTGTTCTCCTCTGGAGATGCTGTTTTGCTTCAGGATACGATCCTTATCCGCCATCTGGGCTTGCAACCTTACGCGCCAGTTTCCGAGGCGATGCACACCTTTACCGATAACCGTGATGCCAACACCCCCGATGAGGTGTGGCTGGTCGAACACGAGCCAGTGTTCACCCAGGGACAGGCCGGTAAAGCGGAGCATCTGCTGATGCCCGGTGATATTCCCGTTATTCAGAGCGATCGCGGTGGTCAGGTGACCTATCACGGTCCTGGCCAGCAGGTCATGTATGTGCTGCTGGATCTTAAACGCCGCAAGCTGGGCGTGCGTGAGCTGGTGACCGTGCTTGAGCAGACCGTGGTAAACACACTGGCCGAACTGGATATTGATGCCCATCCGCGTGCGGATGCGCCTGGGGTGTACGTTGGTGAGAAGAAGATCTGCTCGCTGGGTCTGCGGATCCGCAAAGGCTGTTCGTTTCATGGCCTGGCGCTCAACATCGCCATGGATCTTGCGCCGTTCCGGCGGATTAACCCCTGCGGCTATGCGGGCATGGAGATGGCTCAGGTCAGCGAATGGATTAACGCAGCAACGCCGGCTACGCTTGCCCCGCGACTTATTGCAAACTTACTCACGCTGCTAAATAATCCCGCACATCAATATATTAGCTGAAAATATATCCTATATCCGCCGATAACTTTTTTATCGGCGGTCTAAAAATCTCATTGACCCTCCCAATAAAAACACCGATCCTGTCGTTCATGCCCCTGTTACTAAAGGGTAATTTAGGTGACACCGGACATGCTACGTCGCCAGGTGACCCTTTGGCAGGCGATAAAACGGCCTGCTTTATTATTAACTTGTTGAAATACAATGGAATGCGCGTATCCACGCGGTATGTGGGTACATTAATGACACAAGAATATAATTTCAACTATCATTCATAATGTGAATGGATATGGAGTTTGAGCGTGGATGATAACGATCTGTCGAATAAACGAATAGCCGAGCGTCGCGAAGAGGATAAACCCCAAATCTTCCGTACGCTGCGCAATATCGATCTCAATTTATTGACGATCTTTGAAGCCGTATATGTTCACAAAGGTATTGTCAACGCGGCGAAGGTGCTTAACCTGACGCCATCAGCGATTAGCCAGTCTATCCAGAAACTACGCGCCATCTTTCCCGATCCCCTGTTTATCCGTAAAGGTCAGGGAGTCACGCCTACGGCGTATGCTACGCATTTGCATGAATACGTCAGCCTTGGACTGGAGTCGATTCTTGGCGCACTGGATCTTACCGGCAGCTATGATAAACAGCGTACCATTACTATCGGCACGCCTCCCTCTCTAGGCACCCTGCTGATCCCGCCCATCTACAAGGCGATCAAGGCGGCGCATCCGCACCTGCTGATCCGTAATATTCCCATTCTGGACGCGGAGAATCAGCTCGGCCAGTTCCAGACGGATCTGATCATCGATACGCATGTTACGGGTACCCGGACGCTTAACCACCACGTTTTATATCACGACCGGCTGATACTGATCTGTCGGAAAGACCACCCCTGCCTGCAGCAGCCGCTGACGGAAGAGACGCTGAGCCAGTATGAACATACGCTGCTTATGCTGGAGGGGCAAAGCATGAGCACCATGCGACAGAAGGTGCGAGAGCTCTTTCCGGAGCAGCCAGTAAGCTTTAGCAGTTACAATATGTTTACAATCGCGGCACTCATTAGCCACAGCGACATGCTGGGCCTGATGCCGTCACGCCTGTTCAGCTTCTTTAACTCCTGTTGGCCTTTGACGGAAATCGATTTCCCACCGTTGCACACCGCCACGGTAGAGGTTTCCCTCTATTATAACAAGTTAAGCCTGCGCGATCCGGTGCTGGAGAACGTTATTAGCGTGATTCGAAATGCCTTTGAGAAGGAATAGCCGCCAGGGCTGATGCCCGACGATGGCTGGACATAGGGCACAAAACAACAACTATTTTACAATTTGCCGGGCCGGTAGGCTGCTTTATCGCCTCCAGAGATGATATACTGCCGCCCGGCTGATTCAAAAATAGTTGAGAAGTACAACATTCCCTTGAATTGAAACGCTCCCTTCGTTATTCGCAACTGGAACACGCACGCTATGAGTAAACCCATTGTGATGGAACGCGGTGTTAAATACCGCGATGCCGATAAAATGGCCCTTATCCCGGTTAAAAACGTGGTAACAGAGCGCGAAGCCCTGTTAAGAAAACCGGAGTGGATGAAGATCAAACTGCCGGCAGACTCCTCCCGCATCCAGGGTATTAAAGCGGCCATGCGTAAAAACGGCCTGCATTCTGTCTGTGAAGAGGCGTCCTGCCCGAACCTGGCGGAGTGTTTCAATCACGGTACGGCGACCTTCATGATCCTGGGTGCTATTTGTACCCGCCGCTGCCCGTTCTGTGACGTTGCCCACGGTCGCCCGGTCGCGCCTGATGCCAACGAGCCGGTGAAGCTGGCGCAAACTATTGCCGATATGGCGCTGCGCTATGTGGTGATCACTTCCGTTGACCGCGACGATCTGCGTGACGGTGGCGCTCAGCACTTTGCCGACTGCATCAGCGCTATTCGCGAGAAAAGCCCGAGCATCCGCATTGAGACCCTGGTTCCTGACTTCCGTGGCCGTATGGATCGTGCGCTGGATATCCTCTCCGCCACGCCACCAGACGTCTTTAACCACAACCTGGAGAACGTGCCGCGTATCTACCGCAAGGTACGTCCAGGCGCGGACTATAACTGGTCCCTGAAGCTGCTGGAGCGCTTTAAAGAGGCGCATCCGGATGTCCCGACCAAATCCGGCCTGATGGTTGGCCTGGGCGAGACCAATGAAGAGATCGTTGATGTCATGCGCGACCTGCGCCGCCACGGTGTGACCATGCTGACCCTCGGCCAGTATCTGCAGCCAAGCCGTCACCACCTGCCGGTACAGCGTTATGTCAGCCCAGAAGAGTTTGATGAGATGAAAGCCGAAGCGCTGGCGATGGGCTTCACCCACGCGGCCTGCGGCCCGTTTGTGCGCTCCTCTTACCATGCTGATTTGCAGGCAAAAGGGATCGAAGTAAAATAGTTCAGCAATAACTGCTTACACTATCGCAATAAAAAACCGGCCTGTGCGCCGGTTTTTTTTATCGCAAGCCATCCGGCATTGCCATTACTCTTTGTGAGAGAGCTTCTCTGCCGCGATGTCACCGTCGGCGCTCTTTTTCGCGCTGGTGTCATCGTCATTCATCGCTTTCTTAAAGCCTTTAATGGCTGCGCCAAGGTCACCGCCGAGGGTACGTAACTTCTTCGTCCCAAACAGCAAAACAACCAGTGCGGCCACTACCAGCAGCTTAGTAATACTAATCTCACCCATAAATACCTTCTTTACTGAAAACAGGCTGCGAAATGCGCCGTGGAAACCTGACCTATTAACGGACATTCGGCGCGCGCACACAATAGCAATCTGTAACAAGGTGAATCAAGTGTTGTTTAAAAAAACATCACAATAACTGTGGGGGGACAAAGCGGCGATTGCGCAGCACCGGCAATTTCTCCCGCGTCTCCTGCACGCGTGCGGCGCTCACTTCGCCGAAAATCAGCTGCGCCTCCTGGGCCGCAGCCGCGACGGTGACGCCCTGTGGATCGACAATGCGGCTCTGGCCAATGTTTTTATTCCCGCACTCGCCAGCGGCCACCAGGTAGCAGGTGGTATCCAGCGCCCGTGCCGCCAGCAGCGTTGCCCAGTGATGCTCCTTCAACGGCCCACGTACCCATGCCGCGGGCAGCACCAGCAGATCGGCACCCTGCAAGGCCAGAGTTAGCGCCAGCTCAGGAAAGCGCAGATCGTAACAGGTCATCAGCCCAATCTTGATGCCCGCCACCTCAATCAGCGGGGGGATAGCACTGCCTGCATCCACCCGGCTCGACTCAAGGATGCTGAAGGCATCGTAGAGATGCAGCTTGGCGTAGCGGGCAATGATATGCCCTGCCCGCAGTACGACCAGGGTATTTACCGCCCTGCCTTCGGTAGACGGCACATGGATAGTCAGCACCGTGGTCATCGCGTTCTTCCGGCTTTCTGCCCGCAGCTGCGTCAAAAAGCCCCCGTCCAGCGGCTGGGCCGATGCCACCGAGAGGCCCGGATCGCTGTCGCTGCGGGCCAGCAGCGCCTCGGGCAGCACCAGCAGCGCGGCCCCCTGCTTTGCCGCCTGCGCCATCAGCGCGACGCAGGTCCGGGCATTATTCTCCCACTCCGGCGTCACTACAAACTGTCCCGCTGCCACAATCATCTTCTCGCCCCTCTGTCCGTTGCGTTAAACTTAGCGACCTGACACATCAAATAGCAGGAATTGGCGGTGATACAACTGTTTTTTGCGGTTTTTATCGGCGGCGGGACCGGCAGCGTGCTGCGCTGGTTTCTCGGTATGAAGCTTAATCCCTTACATCATGCGATCCCTATCGGCACGCTGACAGCTAACCTGGCCGGAGCATTTATTATCGGAATGGGGCTGGCGTGGTTTAACCGAATGACACATATCGATCCGCTATGGAAGCTGCTCATCACTACCGGCTTTTGCGGCGGCTTAACCACCTTCTCAACATTTTCCGCTGAGGTGGTATTCCTGTTGCAGGATGGACGCGCAGGCTGGGCGTTGCTGAATGTCGCGGTGAACCTGCTGGGCTCGTTTGCCATGACGGCGCTGGCCTTTTGGCTGGTCTCTGCCACGCACGCGCAGTAGTAAATGTTACAGGACCCTCATGGTAGGCCTGATAAGCGTAGCGCCATCAGGCGTTATGCAGGAGTTCAGACGAAAAAAAACCCGCTTTTCAGCGGGTTTTAGAGTTCTGTCTTATCGCTAACTTAGATAGGCATTACGTTAGCAGCAGAAGGGCCTTTGGCACCGTTAGTGATTTCAAACTCTACGCGCTGACCTTCAGCCAGAGTTTTGAAACCATTGCTCTGGATTGCAGAGAAGTGTACGAACACGTCTTTGCTGCCATCTTCCGGAGTAATGAAACCGAATCCTTTGGACTCATTAAACCACTTAACGTTACCTTTAATCTTAGACATCAAAATTACCTTTACATGAAAAACGACACAAATGCTGTGTCGGGTATCAGTACAACAATTGTCATGACTTTTGTCCAGTCGATATTCGTTAAAAAGTGATAAATGTCGCTATCTTTTTTTATCCAGCTGCAATATTTGCTGTTTTTTCAACGCGGAAGTGCGATGCATTAAAAAGTAGAGCGCCGGGACGACAAACATCGACAGCAGGGGCGCAGTAAGCATGCCGCCTATCATCGGCGCGGCAATTCGCCGCATCACTTCCCCGCCGGTGCCGTCTCCCCACATGATTGGCAGCAGCCCCGCCATGATGGTAGCAACGGTCATCACCTTGGGCCGTACGCGCAGCACTGCCCCCTCGTGGATCGCCTGCATCAACAGCTGATGCTCAGCCTTTCCGGCATAGATACCATGCCGGGCCAGCGCCTGGTTAAGGTAGAGCACCATGATGACGCCAAACTCGGCGGCCACCCCCGCCAGGGCAATAAACCCTACTGCCCCCGCCACCGACAGGTTATATCCCAGCAGCCAGAGTAGCCAGACGCCGCCGATCAAGGCAAAGGGCAGCGTGCCCATGATCAGCAGCGCATCGGTCACCCGCTTAAAAGTGAGATAGAGCAGAACAAAAATAATCGCCAGCGTCACCGGCAGAACCATTTTTAACGTCGCCGTCGCTCGCTCAAGGTACTCAAACTGCCCGGACCAGGAGAGCGTTACCCCCTGCGGCAGCGTGACCTGCTCCATCACCCGCTGCTGCATCTCGGCCACGGCGGACTTCAGATCGCGCCCGCGCAGATCGACATAGATCCAGTTCGACAGGCGTGCGTTTTCGCTCTTCAGCATCGGCGGCCCCTCGCTGACCACGATATCCGCCAGCTCGCCCAGCGCCACCTGGCTGCCGTTTTCGGTCACCACCGGCAGAGCACGCAGCTTGCTCACGTTGTCGCGCAGATCGCGCGGGTAGCGAATATTGATCGGATAGCGCTCGCGTCCGGCCAGCACCTCACCAACGTTTTCTCCGCCTACCAGCGTCGACACCAGCGACTGTAGCGCCTTTACCGAAACCCCATAGCGCGCTGCCTGCTGGCGGTTGATGTTGATATCAATATAGCGCCCGCCCGCCAACCGCTCCGCCAGCGCTGAGGTCACGCCGGGCACGGTTTTTACCACCTGCTCAATCTGCTGCGCCACCCTCTCGATATCGGCAATTGAATTACCGTTCACCTTAATGCCCACCGGGCTTTTGATCCCGGTTGCCAGCATATCCAGTCGGTTGCGGATCGGCGGCACCCAGACGTTGGCCACCCCCGGCACGCTGACGATGTTGTCCAGCTCCTCTACCAGCCTGGCCGGGGTCATCCCTGCCCGCCATTGATCGCGCGGCTTAAAGCGGATGGTGGTTTCGATCATGGTAAGCGGTGCGGGATCGGTAGCCGTTTCCGCCCGGCCCGCCTTGCCCATGACGCTCGCCACCTCCGGCACGCTTTTAATCAGCCGATCGGTCTGCTGAAGCAGCCTTGACGCCTCACGGACCGAGATCCCCGGCAGCGTAGAGGGCATATAGAGCAGATCGCCCTCGTCCATCGGCGGCATAAATTCGCTGCCGAGACGGCTGAGCGGCCAGAGCGTCGCCAGCAGCAGCAAGAGGGCCAGCGCCAGGGTGGTTTTCGGCCACGCCAGCACGTTGTCCAGCAGCGGCGCGTAGGCCCGGATCAGCCAGCGGTTGAGCGGGTTGGCCTGCTCGTCAGGGATACGTCCGCGAATAAACAGGCCCATCAGCACGGGCACCAGGGTGATCCCCAGCCCCGCCGCCACCGCCATCGACCAGGTTTTGGTGAAGGCCAGCGGAGAGAACATCCGCCCCTCCTGCGCCTCAAGCGAGAAGACCGGAATAAACGACAGGGTGATGATCAGCAGACTACAGAAGAGTGCCGGGCCCACCTCCACCGCCGCCTGCTCGGCGATCCGCCAGTAGTCCGCCCCCGCGGGCTGACGTCCCGCATGCTGGTGCCGCCACTGCTCCAGCACCTTATGCATGTTCTCGATCATCACGATAGCAGCGTCAACCATCGCGCCGATAGCAATGGCGATGCCGCCCAGGGACATGATGTTGGCGTTGATCCCCTGGTAGTGCATGATGATAAATGCCCCGAGGATGCCCAGCGGCAGCGAGACGATGGCCACCAGCGCCGAGCGGAAATGGAACAGGAACAGGGTGCAGATCAGCGCGACGACAATAAACTCCTCTACCAGCTTATGGCTGAGGGTCTCTACGGCATGCTCTATCAGCCCCGAGCGATCGTAAACCGGAACAATCTCCACGCCTTCCGGCAAGTTGCGTTGGAGATCGCGCAGCTTATCTTTCACCGCATGCAGGGTCTCCAGCGCGTTTTTACCGTAGCGCATGACGATAATGCCCCCGGCCACCTCGCCTTCGCCGTTATACTCCGCCACGCCCCGACGGATCTCCGGCCCATTGCGGATGCTGGCAACGTCGCCCAGCAGCACGGGCACGCCGCTACGGCTGTCGATGACGATCTGGCGAAAATCAGCAAGGCTTTTAAGATAGCCGGTGGTGCGCACCATATACTCGGCCTCCCCCATCTCCAGCAGCGCGCCGCCGCTCTCCTGGTTCGCCCCCTGCACCGCATCAATTATTTGCTGGTGGGTAATATTCAGCGCCCGCATCCGTATCGGATCGGGGACGACCTGATACTGGCGTACCATGCCGCCGACGCTGGCGACCTCCGCCACGTTGGGGACAGTTTTCAGCTCAAACTTAAGCGTCCAGTCCTGCAACGCCCGCAGATCGGCAAGGCTATGCTTACCGCTGCGATCGACAAGGGCATATTCGTAGATCCAGCCGACGCCGGTGGCATCCGGCCCCAGCCCGACGTTAACACCGGCAGGCAGCTGTCCCTGGATCTGGCTTAAATACTCCAGCACCCGTGATCGGGCCCAGTAGAGATCCGTCCCGTCCTCAAACAGGATGTAGACGTAGGCATCGCCGAACATGGAGTAGCCGCGCACCGTTTTCGCTCCCGGCACCGAGAGCATGGTAGTGGTCAGCGGATAGGTGATCTGATCCTCAATAATCTGCGGTGCTTTGCCAGGGTAGCTGGCCCGTACAATGACCTGCACGTCAGAGAGATCGGGCAGCGCATCCAGCGGCGCGCGCTGGAGGGACCACAGCCCCCAGCCCGCCATGACCACCGCCGCAAGCAGGATCAGCAGGCGGTTGCGCAGCGAGGCGCGAATGATGGCAGCGATCATGGCATCACCTCCCCGTCGTGCATAGCGTGGTCATGCTGATGCTCTGTCTCTGGGTCAGCAACCGGCGGCGCTTCCGCCGTGGCCTGCGGCAGGGCACTGCGCAGGCTGGCTTCGGAATCAATCAGGAACTGGCCGGAGGTCACCACGCTGTCGCCAGCCTTCACGCCGGAAAGGATCTGCGTCCAGCCGTCAGAGGTGAGGCCGGTCGTCACCTTAACCGCCTGGAAGTGGCCTTCACCGGTCGCCAGCAGCAGTCGGGTCTGGGTACCGGTATCAATCACCGCCTCCTCTGGCACCGCCAGCACCGGCGGACGGGCAGCACCCTCCGCCAGCGCTACCGTCAGAAACATGCCAGGCTTCAGCTTTTGCTGCGGGTTGTCCAGCACGATGCGCGCCTTCAGGGTGCGGGTGGCGGTCTCCAGCTGCGGCAGTAGCTCGCTCACCCGGCCATGAAACATCTCGCCGGGCAGACCGTCAGCAGTGGCGGTAATCTCGCTGCCCACGCTCAGGATCTGCATCTCTGCTGGTGCGTAATCCACCACCAGCCAGACGGGGTCAAGGCTCGCCAGCTCAAACAGGGGCTGCGTCGCTTCTACTCTCGCCCCCTCCCGCGCATCAAGCTTTACAACATAGCCGTCACGCGTTGCGTGCAGGGTCAGCCGCGTCTGCGGTTTGCCGCTGCGCTCCAGCTCGCGCACAATTGCGTCGGGCATAAACTGCAGGGCCAGTCGCGCCCGGGCAGCCTGAGTCAGGGTGGCATCCCCCAGCTGGCGCACGGCCAGGTACTCCTGCTGCGCTGCCGTCCACTCGGGGATCCACAGGCGAGCCAGCGGATCGCCCGCCTTTACCCACTGCTGGGGAGCGCGTACGTAAAGCGACTCCACTACTCCCGAGGCGGGCGCAGGCACAATCTGAATGCTGCGCTCGTCGGTGGTCACGCTGGCATACGCAGAAAATGCAGGCGTCAACGCACGCATCTGTGCCTGAGCGGTGGTCATGCCGAGGTTTTGCTGCTGGCGGCCGCTCACCGCCACGCCGGCCTCCTCCGGTGCGTCGTCGGCATAGCGGGGCATCAGATCCATATCCATAAAGGGCGATTTGCCCGGCTTGTCGAATCGCTGGTCGGGCACCATTGGATCGTACCAGTAGAGTACCTTACGGGCGGGAGGAGCCTCTGCTGCGGGAGCCTGTGGACGTTGACCAGCAAAATAGCCCGCCCCGGCGGCCAGCATTGTTATAAGAACAAACAGAATCACTCGCTTTTTCATTGTGCCAGCTCCTCAGGAATCAGCCAGTGGATCGCGGCCCACGTCCGCGCCATCTCTTTTTCCGCCTGGGTGGCGGCCAGTTCGCTATCCAGCACGCTGCGCCGGGCCTCCAGCAGCGCCGACAGGTCGGACTGTCCGGCACGGTACTGGGCTGCCAGCAGAGTCAGACGCTGCCTGAGCAGGGGGACCACGTCGTGCAGCTGACGCGACCAGCGGATCTGCGCCGCCCGGTAGTTGGCTATCAAGGTGCGGAGCTGGGCAATGTGCTGGCGTTGGGTCAGCGCTTGCCGATCGTTGGCCTGCATCGTGCGGGAGAGATCGGCGGCATGATCCTTGTCCTGCCGGTGCGCCTGGAACAGCGGCAGATCGACGGTAAACATTACGCCCGCGAGATCGTCATTGCCTTCCGAGCGGCGTCCGTAGTAGACCTCCACCTCAACGTCTGGGATCGCCGCAATGGCAGATTCAGCGGAGCGGGCCTTTGCGGTATTAGCCTCCCGCGTGGCGGCCAGCACCTCTGGATGCAGAGCGACGCCCTCCTCCAATGCCTGCTCCTCTGCGGGAAGCCGCTGGTAGGCAGGCATTTTTCCGGCAGCGGTGGTGATGGTGCGTCCGGTAAGCTCGAACAGGCGGGTTTGCGCGATCTGCACGTCGCGTTCGGCAAGGGTGATGTTATCGCGCATGGCGCTTTCGGTGATGCGCAGCGCCAGCACGCTCTCTGGCGCGGCGCTGCCTGCACCTACGCTGGCTTTTTGCACGCTCTGCTGGCGTGCGGTTTCGGCCAGCAGCTGCCGGGCCGCCGTAAGGGCGCGAGATGAAATAGCCAGATCCAGCCACGCCTGGGCAGTATCCCGTTGCAGTGCGGCACGAATGGCCTGGGCCTGCGCATTAACGCTTTGCGACTCCGCCAGCAGGGTTTGCGCTTTCCGCTCGCGCTTATCCGCGCTGACGTACTGCTGCATCACGCCGATGCGCTGCATGGTCATTCCTTCCCGAGTGAAGCGGCGATCGTTACTGCCCTGCACCGGCAGGTTTTCGAGACCAAATTTCAGCCTGGGATCGGGCAGCTCGCGGGCAGATTCCGCCATGGCGTTAAGGGCCTGCGCCTCGTTACGGCTGGCAGAGAGCTCAGCGGAGTAGCGCTGGGCGGCGGCGAGGGTTTGCGTGAGGGTATACGACTCCGCCTGTGCGGCGGAGACAAACAGCATAAACAGCACGCCAGAGAGCGTACTGGATGTAAAAGAGAACATAGTAGAACCTCAGTTAATCGTAAATTGGGTAAATTCAACGAATTAACAGGTATCTACTCGCGGAACCGGCAAAAACGGATCGTTGCCGGCGGCCCTGCTGCGGGTGGGGTGAGCGACCATGCGGTAGAAGGCGTCTCAACGCAGGGGGGTAAATTAATGGCAAGAGCGATATCCACCGGCAAGGCCGCCAGCGATCCGTGTCCGGGATCCTTCTGCATTGCATCCGGCACGCAGTGCTTATCGCACAGAGGAGCCTGAAACGCGTGGGTCGTTGCGATCTCCGGCATCTGCATATGGTTCACATGCTGGAGCATGGCGCTTTCACCCTGCATATCCAGCGTGCAGTCGTGGGAAGCAATCGCTAGCTGGCTCTGGAACAGCAGCCAGCCGAACGCGATCAACAGCATCAGAAGATGCCGTTTGAGAAAGCGTAGCCGCCGAATCCAGGGTGCGTGCATAAAAACCCACAAAAAGTGAGAGGTTGTCGAGTATAGACAGCGATAGCTTAACAATTAAAGCATTTATGAGCGGTTAATTAGCTATTTATTGATTTTAGTCAGCTACCGGTTCGCTTCTGTTGGGCACATTGCATGCCTAAATGATGAGAGGGAACCATGTTAACGTTTATTGAACTCCTGCTGGGCGTGGTAGTGATTATTGGCGTTGCGCGCTATATCATCAAAGGCTACTCGGCGACCGGCGTGCTCTTTGTGGGCGGTCTGGTGCTGCTGATTGCCAGCGCGCTGATGGGGCATAAAATTCTGCCGTCGAGTGCCTCCAGCACCGGCTACAGCGCTACCGATATTGTTGAGTATATCAAGATCCTGCTGATGAGCCGCGGCGGCGATCTCGGCATGATGATCATGATGCTGTGCGGGTTTGCCGCCTATATGACCCATATCGGTGCAAACGATATGGTGGTCAAGCTGGCCTCCAGACCGCTGCGCTATATCAACTCGCCCTATATCCTGATGATCGCGGCCTACTTCGTGGCCTGCCTGATGTCGCTGGCGGTCTCCTCGGCAACGGGTCTGGGGGTGCTGCTGATGGCAACCCTGTTCCCGGTCATGGTCAACGTCGGCATCAGCCGTGGCGCGGCGGCGGCTATCTGTGCCTCACCGGCGGCAATTATCCTCTCTCCTACCTCCGGGGACGTGGTGCTGGCGGCCAAGGCCGCAGAGATGCCGCTGATCGACTTCGCCTTTAAAACCACGCTGCCGATCTCTATCGCCGCGATTATCGCGATGGCGATCGCCCACTTCTTCTGGCAGCGCTGGCTGGACAAAAAAGAGAATATCTCCCAGGAGAAGCTGGACGTGAATGATATCACCACCAGCGCACCGTCGTTTTACGCCATCCTGCCCTTTACGCCCATCGTTGGCGTGCTGATCTTTGATGGCAAATGGGGGCCAGAGCTGCACATCATTACCATCCTGGTGATCTGCATGCTGCTGTCGGCGGTACTGGAATTTCTGCGCGGCTTCAATACCCAGCGGGTCTTCTCCGGGCTGGAGGTGGCGTATCGCGGGATGGCGGACGCCTTTGCGGGAGTGGTGATCCTGCTGGTTGCCGCCGGGGTCTTTGCCCAGGGGTTAAGCGCTATCGGCTTTATCCAGAGCCTGATCTCCATTGCCACCTCCTTCGGTTCGGCCAGTATTATCCTGATGCTGGTGCTGGTGACACTGACCATGCTGGCGGCGATGACCACCGGCTCGGGCAATGCGCCCTTCTACGCCTTTGTGGAGATGATCCCTAAGCTGGCCAGCGAGGCGGGTATTAATCCGGCCTACCTGTCGATTCCCATGCTGCAGGCCTCTAACCTCGGACGCACCATATCCCCAGTCTCCGGCGTGGTGGTTGCCGTGGCGGGGATGGCAAAAATCTCCCCCTTCGAGGTGGTAAAGCGCACCTCGGTACCGGTTCTGGTAGGCTTAATTGTGGTGATCGTTGCCACGGAAATCCTGGTTCCTGGGACAGCCCTCCGCTAAGCACCACACGAAAAAGCGCCTGTTCGGCGCTTTTTTTATGCTTTAATAACTTTCTGGAACTATTTAAATATATTCATCAGGAATTGAAATGTTCAGAAAGGAGTTCGTACCCCTGCTCGCCGCCGCAGCGGCCATGCTCTGGGCCGCCGCCTCGCCTGCCGCCCCGCTAAGCGCTACCCAATACGGTGATTTCGATCGCTATGTGCTGGCGCTCTCGTGGCAAACCGGGTTCTGCCAGAGCCAGCACGATCGCCGCCAGCGCGAGCCGGACGAGTGTCGCCTGCAAAAAGAGAGCGACAACAAAGACGATTTTCTGACCGTTCACGGCCTGTGGCCCGGCCTGCCGAAATCAATTGCCGCTCGCGGAGTCGACGATCGCCGCTGGATGCGTTACGGCTGTGCTACCCGCCCCATACCCAACATGCCAGAGGCCCGCGTCGGGCAGAAGTGCGCCAGCGCCGAGACCGGCCTGTCGCTGGAGAGCGCAGCAAAGCTTAACAGCGTGATGCCGGGCGCGGGTGCAAACTCCTGCCTCGAGCGCTACGAATATGCCAAGCACGGGGTCTGCTTCGGCTTCGATCCGGATGCCTACTTTGGCGTAATGGTGCGCATGGCCAGCGAGATCAAGCAGAGCGCCCTCGGTAAGTTCATTGCAGCCAACTATGGGGAGCGCGTCAGCCGCAGCGATTTTGATGCCGCCTTTGCCCGGACCTACGGCAGCGATAGCGTCAAAGCCATGAAGCTAACCTGCAACGGCAACCCGGCCTATCTGACGGAAGTGCAGCTCACCCTGAAGGCGAGCGCAATTAATCAGCCGCTCTCCGCCACCTCGTTTATTGCTCAGCCGCACCCTGGCAACTGTGGCAAAGAGTTTGTTCTGGATGAAGTAGGATATTAACAAGAAACAGCCTACCCTCTGGATGTTAGCAGAGGGTAGGCTGAGTAGAGGACGCGTTACGCTGGCGGAAGGTTGATATTACCGTTGCTCAGTGCCGTTACGCTGGCTCTCGCCGCTTCCGGGCTTTGCGCCCCGGGCACCAGAATGATTTTGCGGCAGTCATCCTGACGCTTATCAAACATCTCATAGCCACGGGCCGCGTCTTCAAGCGGCAGATAGTGGGTCACGATCTCTTCTGGCTTCAGCAGACCCTGCTCGATCAGCGGCAGCAGCTCTGGCAGCCAGGCGTGAACGTGGGTCTGGCCCATGCGGAACGAGATACCTTTATCGAAGGCGTCGCCGAACAGGAAGCCGTGGATAAAGCCCGCATAGACCCCCGGCACGCTGACAATCCCGCCCCGGCGGACAGCGGCGATGGACTGGCGCAGTACCTTACCGCTACTGCCCTCTAGCTTAAGGTTAGTCAGCACCGTTTCGGTGGTACTGCCTTTAGCCTCGAAGCCAACGGCATCAATCACGGCATCTACGCCGCGATTGCCCGGGGTGTTTTCAATGATGACCTCGGCCGGATCGTCATGCTTATCAAAGTTAATTGGGATCACCCCGTAACGCTCTTCAGCAAAGCGCAGACGATAGTCGTTGTGGTCGATCATAAAGATCTGCTCAGCACCCAGCAGTCGGGCGCAGGCGGCGGTAAGCAGGCCTACCGGACCGGCCCCGTAGATAGCGATCCGCGACCCTTTCTTCACCTCGGCGTTTTTTGCTGCCTGCCAGGCGGTGGGCAGAATATCAGAGAGGAACAGCGCCTTATCGTCGGAGAGCAGCTGCGGCACCTTGAAGGGGTTAACGTCACCCTTAGGTACGCGGACATACTCTGCCTGGCCACCCGGCACGCCGCCGTAGAGGTGGCTATAGCCAAACAGCGCGGCCGGCGGTGGGATCTGCTTTTTGTTCAGGGCTGCGCCATGTCCACCGTTAGTGGTCTCGCAGGCGGCATACTGGTGCTGCTGGCAGAAGAAACAGCTGCCACAGGCAATCACGAAGGGGATCACCACCCGCTCGCCTTTCTGAATATTTTTTACGTCACGGCCGACTTCGACCACTTCGCCCATAAATTCATGACCGAAAATATCCCCGTGTTCAGTTTTAGGGATCTTACCGTGATAGAGGTGCAGGTCGGAACCGCAGATGGCGGTCGCGGTGATACGCAGAATAATATCATCCTGCTGTTCAATAATCGGATCCGGCACGCTCTCGACGCGAACGCTATGGGGACCATGATACGTCAATGCTTTCATTCAGACCTCCGCTACTCCCCTGAGATCGGGAGAGTGAAAATTGGGCTTGCACGGATCAAGGTTAGTCAGTTCAGACGCCGATCTGGGCGGCCAGGCGAATCGACAGCGGTTTTGAGAGTAATCTTAGCGGGAAAAAGAGGTGATAAAAAAAGAGGCTACCCGAAGGTAGCCTCGCTGCTTACAGTGCAGGTGTCTTACTTGCTTATTATACGGTAGTACGGATCAGGTGGTCGAACGCGCTCAGAGAGGCTTTCGCACCTTCGCCAGTGGCGATGATGATCTGTTTGTACGGTACGGTGGTGCAGTCGCCCGCCGCAAATACGCCTTTCACGCTGGTTTCACACTTGGCATCAATGATGATCTCACCCATACGGTTACGCTCAACCGCGCCTTCCAGCCAGTTAGTGTTCGGCAGCAGGCCGATCTGTACGAAGATACCTTCCAGCTCAATGTGGTGTACATCGCCGCTCACGCGGGCACGGTACTCAAGGCCGGTCAGTTTGGTGCCGTCGCCTTTCACCTCAGTGGTCTGAGCGTTCAGAATGATGTCGACGTTTTTCAGGCTGCGCACTTTATCCTGCAGAACCTTGTCGGCTTTCATCTCTGGCGCAAACTCAAGCAGCGTCACGTGTTCAACGATACCGGCCAGGTCGATAGCCGCTTCGACGCCGGAGTTACCGCCGCCGATGACCGCTACGCGTTTACCTTTAAACAGCGGGCCATCACAGTGTGGGCAGTAGGTTACGCCGCGGGTACGGTACTGCTCTTCACCCGGCACGCCCATGTTGCGCCATTTGGCACCGGTAGCAATGATCACGCTGCGTGCTTTCAGCACCGCGCCAGAGGCGGTTTCAATCTGATGCAGGCCGCCCTCTTCTGCCGCCGGGGTCAGTTTGGTTGCGCTCTGGGTGTCGATAACGTCCACATCGTAATCATCAACGTGGGCTTTCAGCGCACCGGCCAGCTTCTGACCTTCGGTTTTCGGCACGGAGATGTAGTTTTCGATGTCCACGGTGTCGAGCACCTGACCGCCAAAACGCTCGCCCATCAGGCCAGTACGGATACCTTTACGCGCCGAGTAGACTGCCGCTGCCGCGCCGGCAGGGCCGGAACCGACGATCAGCACGTCGTAAGCGTCACGTTTGTTCAGCTCTTCCGCCGCACGTTTTTCAGCGCCGGTATCCACTTTAGAGACGATTTCGGTCAGGGTCATACGGCCTGAACCAAACTCAACGCCGTTCAGGAACACCGCCGGCACGCCCATGACGTTGCGATCGGTGACTTCGTTCTGGAACACACCACCGTCAATCGCCGTATGCTTGATGCGTGGGTTAAGCACGGACATCAGGTTCAGCGCCTGGACCACGTCCGGGCAGTTGTGGCACGAGAGCGAGTAGTAGGTTTCAAACTCAAAATCCCCTTCCAGCGCGGCGATCTGCTCAAGCATCTCTTTCGCTTCTTTAGAAGGGTGACCGCCGGTCCACAGCAGCGCCAACACCAGGGAAGTAAATTCGTGTCCCAGCGGAGAGCCAGCAAAGCGCGGGCCCTGGTGAGAGCCTGGGTTAGCGATCAGGAACGAAGGTTTACGTACCGGCAGCTGATTGTCTTCTTTAAAGGAGACTTTGTCAGACAGCTCGGCAATTTCAGCCAGCAGTTCCTTGATCTCTGCCGATTTAGCGCTGTCGTCCAGCGTGGCAATCAGCTCAACGGGTTTGGTCAGACGCTCAAGATAAGCCTTAAGCTGGGTTTTCATTGTAGTATCAAGCATTAGGGTCACCTCTGAGTTAAAAACATCATCATGCAAGCTGCCTCAATAGGGCTGCCTGGATGCAACTTGAATCATGTTGTTAGGGAAAAACGGGTGCATAGCGCACCCGTGATATGTAGGCCCGGACACGCGCAGCGCCGCCGGGCTTGGCAGATTTTGAGACTTAGATCTTACCAACCAGGTCCAGAGACGGAGCCAGGGTCGCTTCACCCTCTTTCCATTTAGCCGGGCACACTTCACCTGGGTGAGAAGCAACGTACTGAGCCGCTTTGATTTTACGCAGCAGGTCAGATGCGTCACGGCCAATGCCTTCTGCAGTCACTTCGATCGCCTGGATGATGCCCTGCGGGTCAACGATGAAGGTACCGCGGTCAGCCAGACCTTCGTCTTCACGCATGTTTTCGAAGTTACGGGTCAGCGCGCCAGTCGGGTCGCCGATCATCGCATATTTGATTTTAGCGATGGTCTCAGAGCTGCTGTGCCACGCTTTGTGGGTGAAGTGGGTGTCGGTGGAGACGGAGTACACGTCCACGCCCAGTTTCTGCAACTCATCGTAGTGATCGGCTACGTCGCCCAGTTCGGTCGGGCAAACGAAGGTGAAGTCAGCCGGATAGAAGAAGAAGACGCTCCAGCGGCCTTCGGTATCTTTCTCGGTCACTTCGATGAATTCACCGTTTTTGAACGCCTGGTTTTTGAAAGGTTTGATCTTGGTATTGATTAAGGACATCTATACTTCCTCCGTGGTTTCGATGAGATGTAAGGTACCGAATTTTGATGGCAACGGCTAATGCGTTTGCTTTATCAAATCAATCAGCGATATCTAACAACCTAAAAGCCGTAATGGCGTCGGGGATTACATCACTCCCCCGATCAAAGGGCAATGCAACGCTGTAAGGTGTGGCCTATGACTGTGATAGGTTCGACCGTTTTAAGCATTCTGTGTGTCGCGTCGTTTAATGCCGGGCAGTTTATGATATATTTCAGCAAGCCTGAAAGCCTGGTTATGCACATTAATATGCAGCAATATATTGAGATAAAAAATGACTAACCTATACGATTTAAAAAAATTCGATCTTAATCTGCTGCTTATTTTTGAGTGTATTTATCTGCATCAAAGCATTAGTAAAGCGGCTAAAGCGCTATTTATTACCCCCTCTGCGGTAAGCCAGTCTCTACAGCGGCTGCGCGCGCATCTTGACGATCCGCTGTTCATTCGCAGCGGAAAAGGCGTGACGCCCACGACGGTGGCGATTAACCTGCATATGCATCTGGAGGTGAATCTTAGCCAGCTCGAACAGACAATTAATATGATGAACAGAAACGAGCTGAGTAAAAAGTTTGTTCTCTATACGCCGCAGTTGCTGATGAGCGAAGGAAGCACGGCGCTGGTCAAGGCGCTACGCCAGCAGGCTAGCTACGCGATTGAACACCATGATATTTTTATTACCCCGCAGTCGGCTGAAGAGCTGCTGACCTACCGCAAAGCCGATCTCATCCTCTCGCTTTTTCCTATCGTTAACCCTGCGGTGGTCTGCGAAAAACTGTCATGCGAGTCGTTGGCACTGATTTGCAGCGAACACCATCCACGCCTTAATGGTAAAATAACCCTTAGTGATGTGTTGGCTGAGGGGTTTACCTTCTACAGCACGCCGGAAAAGGGGGCGCTGGCATTACAGGAAGAGATTGAAACCGTTTTGCCACAGCGCAATATTGTGTTCAGTAGCGACTCATATATTTCTATCATTAATATGATTAGCCAGACTGAGCTTATTGGTCTGATGCCGCTGTCTACCTTTAATCACTATAAAAAGATAATGAATTTAAAAATAGTGGACATCGATATCACCCTGCCCACCTTTGATATATTTATGCTTTACAACCGGGCGTCGCTAAACGGCAGCGCCTTCGCCAGCTTAATTGAGTTGATAAAGCTGGCGGATCGCTAATATTAGCTCGACAGTCAGAGCGTGCAGAGACGCTCTGCGGCAGCGCGCAGCGTCGCTTCCTGCTTGGCAAAGCAGAGGCGAATAAGCTTGTGCGGGAAGGCATCGGCACAGAAGACCGACAGCGGAATAGCCGCTACGCCGACCTCTTTGGTTAGCCACTGGCAGAAGCTGACGTCATCCAGATCGGAGATGGCGCTATAGTCCGCCAACAGGAAATAGGTCCCTTCACAGGGCAGGATCTTCAGCCGGCTCTGACTCAGGGCATCAATCAGCAGATCGCGTTTGGCCTGATAAAAAGCAGGGAGCTCACGATAGTGCTCAGGCTCTGCCCGCAGCATATCCGCCAGCGCGAGCTGGGCCGGGGTGTTGACCGCAAAGGTCAGATACTGGTGCACCTTGCGCAGCTCGGCGCTGATAGCCGCTGGCGCAACGCAGTAGCCCACCTTCCAGCCCGTCATATGATAGGTTTTACCAAAGGATGAGACGGCCACCGCCCGCTGACGCAGCGCGGGGTGAGCAAGCACGCTGGCATGCCCTTCGGGAGCAAAGCAGATGTGCTCGTAGACCTCATCGCTCAGCACGTAGATTTCACGTTCCGCAATTGCCTGCCACAGCGCGGCAAAATCCGCTCGCTGCCACACCGTGGCCGACGGGTTATGCGGCGTATTAAGAATAACCAGCCGGGTCTTATCACTCAGCAGCGCGGTAAAGGCCTGCCAGTCCACGTCAAAGTGCGGCGGCTGCAGCGCAATGCGTTTCACGACGCCACCCGCCAGCTCAACCGCCGGAGCGTAGCTGTCGTAGCTTGGATCGAAGCAGATTACCTCATCGCCGCTGCGTACCAGAGCAGTAATTGCGGCATAAAGCGCCTCGGTGGCACCGGCGGTAACGGTGATGTCGCTGTTAGCATCCGGCTGGTAGCCATACAGGTCGGCGGTTTTCTCGGCAATGGCCTCCCGCAGCGCCTGCACCCCGGTCATGGGTGCATACTGGTTTGCTCCCTGAGCCACGTGAAACGCCAGTCGCTCCTGCAGATAGCGTGGACCATCATAGTCAGGAAACCCTTGCGAGAGGTTAATCGCCTGGTACGCCTGCGCCAGCGCGCTCATCTGGGTAAAAATCGTCGTGCCCAGATTGGGCAGTTTACTCTGCGGGATCAGTGTGTTATTGCTCATGGATGGGTGCCTGCGTGTAATACTGATGTTGCTGCCACTATATCACGATCTTAAAAGACGCTTTAAATCGATGAAGCATATGGATATGACAGTTGCACATGGATGACTCTCTTTTACGGCGTTGGGCAATAAGTCTGGCTCATTTCTTATTGCCCGCTGCCGGTTATTTAACAGTCATTGAGGACACTGCACAACGAAAAAAGCTGGTTGTTTTTCAAATTCACAAAGAAAT
The DNA here is from genome assembly GCF_024656065.1 of Pseudescherichia sp. L3. Taxonomy (NCBI): domain Bacteria; kingdom Pseudomonadati; phylum Pseudomonadota; class Gammaproteobacteria; order Enterobacterales; family Enterobacteriaceae; genus Pseudescherichia; species Pseudescherichia sp. L3. Next base: position 330,382 of record NZ_JANKYC010000001.1, on the reverse strand, counting down.
CTAACTGCCTAAGCGGGTAGCCAACAAGAGTTTCAGCATTCGCGTTATTACCATTTATGACACCACCAATTTGCTGTCTAAAGGCCAGAGTCATTAATTGATTTGAGTTAAATAAATTTTTAACTGAATCCAGCACGTTTATGCCATCGCAAACCGGCGAATCGTTAGACGCAAAAATAATGTGCTGATGCTTTTTCATAAATGCATAAAGCCCATCGATATCAATTGATTTGCCTGCGCAGGTGTCAAAGTTGATAGATTCGTAATGCGTCACGTCCCCATGATTAAAGCCGTAAAAAGTAATCCCCCGCGGCATCACTCTTCCATGGGGATTTAACGTAGTGCCCGTCGTTTTTAACGGCCCCCCCGATGAGAACCCAGAAAGCTCATCGATATATAACGGCGAAGTAAAACGGCTCGCTTTTTCAGATGTGATGCCTTTCTCATTGATTGTCCTCTTAACAATCCTATCTTTAGTCATGATATATAAACAGGTTCCATCTGATTTACCATTCACAACGTAACACTGTGTTGCATAGACAATCTTTTCATTTTTATTGATTAAATCCTCAGCATCTATTGCAAAAGAGTCAAAATATACATCCATGAATTTATTATCTTTACCAACAGAAGCATAGAGAGGCAAATTATACTGCTTGTCTCCTATCTTAATCGTATTACCATCTGACACCATCCTGTCACTGAGGCTTGGATTATTCCAAAGCGTAGAGGAGAAACCGATAAAGGGTGCAATATTTTTATTTTTGAGGAACCAGTCAACCAGACCGCTACTCTCCTTTTTGAGCAGGCTAACGCCAAAACCAACGCCTACATCCTGCTGGTTTGCAATATCAAATACGGTCGGCCATACGTCCATCAACGTTCCCAACTTACTATTTTTCATTGCCGGGCGATCTTTTTTTATCACAATGAAATTATTGCGTCGCTCATTTTGATGCTTATTAAGCATACTGCTCGCATCATTAGCCATCATCAGATGATCAGAGGTCAGAACGATGATAGTATTATCAAAATGGTCAGAATTTATAATCTTCTCAATGAAATTAGAGAGGAGATAATCTGAACACGAAACTGCACGAAGCATATTATTTTTTATGTTACTCGGGATTTCAGGTTCACAAGACTTTAATACCATACCTGACGGGGCATGAGTATTAACTGTAAGCAGCGAAAGCACAAACTTACCTTCGTGTTGTGAGAGCCTGTTGAATTCATCCCAGGCATGAGACAGTAGTGCATCATCCTCAACTCCCCACCCTTGCACCTTTTTCGGATCGACAATGTTGTTTTTTAAAAAGTACTCCTTGTCCTGAAGAGTACCCCATCCATGCTGGGATAAAAACTTATCGCCTCCGGCAAAGGCTTTATCGCTGCCTCTGATAAAAAGGCTTTGATATCCCTCCTCCTGGAACTTCTGGCCTATGCATTTTGCGCCTTCTAAAAAAGCGGATAAATTATTGGCTGAATTACCCTGAGGCAGAGAAAGAGGAATGCCGCACTGAGTATTGACCAGCCCAGCCATCGTCCATCCGGCACCCTCAGTTTGTATCAGGTTTGTAAAATCATCATAGGAATCGGCAATTTTACTTAAACGAGGGATATAGTTGACGCCATCTAAGTTCCTGAACGTTCTCTCGAGACTCTCAGCATAAATAACCACGTAATTGTAGTTATCTTTGCTTTTGGCCGGTTTGACATAAAATTTTGAGGCATATACGCTATTGCTATACTTTAGATTCGATAGCGAGCTATAGACATTTGTAGCAGGTACAGAGTAAAAGAGGGTGAGCGCAAATAAAACAAAATAGATTGGCGTGATAAACTTTCTTGATTTATAAGGTTTCTTCCTTAAAAAATAAGACGTTACCAGTAATGAGAGGAAAACCGCAAAAAACAGGCCAGCCGCCACAACCTTCCAAATAATGTCGTGAATTGATGAGCCTTTAGCTGAGTTAAGTATTTGATAATAAACAGCATCGGTTACACCATGACCTGTAAACATGTCTGAAACAAACCAAAAACCAAATACCAATATCATTAGGCATGTTAATATAGTTTTAACTAATAGCATTTTTCGTGATGCGTAAGTTAAGACTATAAGAACGACAAGAGGTACCAAAAACATTCATCATCCTTATATAATTCTTTAAAAAGAGAGCTAATGAGATCTGTAGAAGAATTATCTAATAAAGTCTTTTTTATTCCTACCTTTTTTACTGGCTGTAAAACGTTTTTCACAGGTATCATGCATTGAACAAGGTTTACCCCTGTTTTTACCCTTCTGTTTTGTTAAACAAGATGCTAGTCTTTGGCAATCAAGACGCTTAGACGTCTAAACTATAATGGTATTACTCTGCTCACGCTATTCAGGAACGTTATGACATACCCTCTGCAACTTCCGGCGCTGGTTGAAGCCTGCCATTGGCTGGGCGCTAAAGGCTGGGCACCGGCCACCGGCGGCAACATGTCGGTACGGGAAAATGCCGACTGGTGCTGGCTCAGCGAGTCCGGTAAAGACAAGGGCAGCCTGACGGTGGACGACTTTTTGCAGGTTGAGATCGCCACCGATCGCGCCCCGTCAGGACGGAAGCCCTCCGCCGAGACCGGCCTGCATACGCTGATCTATCGCCTCTACCCGGAGGCGAACGCCGTGCTGCATGTGCATACCGTCAACGCCACGGTGCTGTCACGCGTTGAGAAACTGGCGATGCTCAAGCTTACGGGTTACGAGATGCAGAAATCCCTTAGCGGACAGACCAGCCACCTCGACACGGTCTCCATTCCCCTGTTTGATAATGACCAGGATATCCCCGCCCTTGCCCGGCGCATTGAGATATACGCCCGCCAGACGCCGCTAAACTACGGCTTCCTGCTGCGCGGACACGGTCTCACCTGCTGGGGACGCAGCGTGGCGGAAGCCCGTCGCCACCTTGAAGGGCTGGAGTTTTTATTTGAGTGTGAAATGCAGCGTCGCCTGCTGGAGAGATCATGATCCGCGCCATCGTTACTGATATTGAGGGCACGACCAGCGATATCCGCTTCGTGCATAACGTGCTGTTTCCCTACGCCCGCGAGCGGCTGGAGGCATTTGTCACTGCCCAGCAGTATGCCGAGCCGGTGAAATCCATTCTCGATAATCTGCGGGATGAGATCGCCCAACCGGATACCTCCACTGCCGATCTCATTGAGACGCTGTTCCGCTTTATGGATGAAGATCGTAAGTCGACGGCGCTGAAGGCATTACAGGGAATTATCTGGCACGACGGCTACGTCAACGGCGACTTTACCGGCCATCTCTACCCCGACGTGCTGCCGGCGCTGGAAAAATGGAAGTCGCAGGGAATTGATCTCTATGTATATTCCTCGGGGTCAGTGGCTGCGCAAAAACTGTTATTTGGCTACAGCGACGAAGGTGATATTACTCATCTGTTTAGCGGCTACTTTGATACCCGTATCGGTGCCAAGCGTGAAGCGTGCTCCTATAGCAGCATTGCCGAGCAGCTCGCGCTGCCGCCGGTGTCGATCCTTTTCCTGTCAGATATTCATCAGGAGCTGGACGCCGCCGCAGAGGCCGGTTTACGTACCGTGCAGCTGATTCGTGGCGATGATGATGCCGCCAGCCAGCATCACCAGGTGCACAGTTTTAACGACATTAACCCGGAGCAGATCCCCTCATGAGCGCGTTAACCATCTATTCCGTCAATGATACCCGCCAGCCTACGTGGCATAGCACCGACGCGGGTGAGATCCAGCAGCAGCTGAACGCCAAAAACGTACGCTTTGAGCGCTGGCAGGCCGACCGCGATCTCGGTGCCGATCCTGCCCCTGAGGCGGTAATCAACGCCTATCAGCACGCCATCGATCGGCTGGTTGCCGAGAAAGGCTATCAAAGCTGGGATGTGATCAGCCTGCGCGCCGATAACCCTAACAAGCAGGCGCTGCGGGAAAAGTTTCTCAGTGAGCACACCCACGGCGAGGACGAAGTGCGCTTTTTTGTCGAGGGCGCGGGCCTGTTCTGCCTGCACATTGGTGATGAGGTTTATCAGGTGCTGTGCGAGAAAAACGATCTGATCTCAGTGCCGGCAGGCACGCCGCACTGGTTTGATATGGGATCCGAGCCGAACTTTACCGCCATTCGTATCTTCGACAACCCCGAGGGGTGGATCGCCCAGTTCACCGGCGACGCCATTGCCGAGGGCTATCCTCGCCTGGCGTAGGCCGCGCCAGGCGTTATTTATCATCTGAAAAATCCCGCCGCCACCTCGTCCGGTGTGACAACCCCGGTATCCAGCACCCAGCCGCTAATCAGCGCGGCGGGGGTAACGTCAAACGCTGGGTTATAGACCAGCGTCGATTCGGGGGCCCACTGCACCGCCCCGAAGCTGCCCGCTACGCCGGTGACTTCGCTGGCCGCGCGCTGCTCAATAGGAATGGCCTCTCCGTTCGGACAGAGCGGATCCAGCGTGGTCTGCGGGGCAGCCACGTAAAACGGGATCCCGTGATAGCGGGCCAGCACCGCCAGCGAGTAGGTGCCGATCTTATTCGCCACGTCGCCGTTGGCCGCAATACGGTCCGCGCCGACCCACACCGCATCCACCTGCCCCTGCGCCATCAGGCTGGCCGCCATCGAGTCGGTGATCAGCTGGCAGGGAATACCCAGCTCCGCCAGCTCCCATGCCGTCAGACGGCCTCCCTGCAACAGCGGGCGCGTCTCCCCTACCCAGACGTTGACGACCTTGCCGTCGGTAAAGGCCTGCGAGATCACCCCCAGCGCCGTACCCACGCCGGCGGTCGCCAGCCCGCCGGTATTGCAGTGCGTCAGCAGGCGGCTGCCGGGCGTCACCAGCGCACTGCCCGCCGCGGCAATTCGAGCGCAAAGCTGCTTATCCTCCGCAATCAGCCGTTCGGCTTCGGCCACCAGCGCCGGGACAAAATCCACCTCCGTCAGGGCCAGCTTCATGCGGTCAAGGTTGTTCATCAGGTTCACCGCCGTTGGGCGCGCCGCGCGCAGCGTCTCCAGCGCCTGGGCCAGAGCGGTCTGGCTTTCGCCCCGCTCGGCCAGCAGCGCCAGCAGCAGGCTGGCGGAGAGGCCAATCAACGGCGCACCGCGCACCCGCAGGGCGTGAATATGGCCCACCAGCGTCTCCACCCTGTCGGCGGGCAGCCAGCGCTTCTCCTGCGGAAGCGCCTGCTGATCGAGAATAAAAAGCTGATTATCGGTGACGCGCAGGCTGGTGGTCTGGAGTGGCTGCATAGCGTTAAATCCCTGTTGCGTTGATGTATCGTATTGTGTCAGGATGAATTACAGATGTATAGACGTCTGAATGGCTTTATAAACAGAAAATTGAGGATACCGGCAATGTCGCAATACCGAACTTTCAACGCCGCCGACGCGGTGGCCTATGCCCGGCAATGTGCTGGTCTGGAGCAGTCATCCGAACTGGTTAGCGCGCATGAAGTCGGTGACGGCAACCTGAATCTGGTGTTTAAAATTTTCGACGCCGAGGGCGTAAGCCGGATCGTCGTCAAGCAGGCCCTGCCCTACGTGCGCTGCGTGGGCGAATCCTGGCCGCTGACCCTGGACCGCGCCCGGCTGGAGGCGCAGACGCTGGTAGAGCACTATCGGCACTGCCCGGCGCATACGGTAAAGATCCACCACTTTGATCCTGACCTGTCGGTGATGGTGATGGAGGATCTCTCCGACCACCGCATCTGGCGCGGGGAGCTGATCAAAGGCGCATACTATCCGCAGGCCGCCCGCCAGCTGGCGGCGTACCTGGCCCAGACCCTGTTCCACACCAGCGATTTTTATCTCACCCCGGCGCAGAAAAAAGCGCAGGTGGCGCAGTTTATCAACCCTGAGATGTGCGGCATTACCGAAGATCTCTTCTTTGACGACCCGTACCGCGTTCACGAGCGCAACAGCTACCCGGCGGCGATTGACGCTGACGTGGTCGCTCTGCGTGACGATAACGCCCTGCTGCTGGCGGTGGCCGGGCTTAAACAGCGTTTTCTCTCCCATGCCGAAGCGCTCCTGCACGGCGATATCCACAGCGGCTCGATTTTTGTTGCCGAAGGCAGCCTGAAGGCGATTGACGCCGAGTTTGGCTACGTGGGGCCCATGGGCTTTGACCTTGGCACGGCTATCGGCAACCTGCTGCTTAACTACTGCGGCCTGCCGGGGCATCTGGGTATCCGCGATGCCGCCGCCGCCCGCGAGCAGCGCCTGAACGATATTCAGGAGCTATGGAACACCTTCGCAGAGACATTCCTTGCCCTGGCCGCAGAGAAGACCCGCGACGTGACGCTGGCCCATCCAGGCTATGCCGCTCAGTTCCTGCAGAAGGTGTGGCACGATGCCATAGGCTTCTGCGGCACGGAGCTGATCCGCCGCAGCGTAGGCCTCTCTCACGTGGCGGATATCGACACCATCGCTGACGACGAGATGCGCCACGAATGCCTGCGCCACGCCATCCATTTAGGCAAGGCGCTGATCGTCATTGCCGACCGTATCCACAACGTTGATGAACTCATTGCCCGGGTTCGGCAGTACAGTTAGCCCAAATACTCTATTACCGACAATCCGCCGTTGTAGTCGGTGCTGTAGATGATCCCCTGCGCGTCGACAAACACGTCGCAGGACTGGATCACCTGCGGACGACCAGGGCGGGTATCCATCATCTTCGCTGGCGCGGCGGGCACCAGTGATCCGGTCTCTACCGGGCGGTACGGGTTAGAGATATCGTAGGCCCGTACTCCGGCGTTCTGGTAAGTGGCAAAGATCAGCGTCGAGCTGACAAAACTCCCCGGCCGGTTCTCATGCAGGTTGTGCGGCCCGAAGTGCGCGCCTTTCGCGACATAGTCGATCTCCTCCGGCTGCGGGAAGGTAGAGATGCTTACCGGATTAGCCGGCTCGCGAATATCAAACAGCCAGATCAGCTTCTCGCCATCCTGCTGGTTATCCAGCACCGCCTCGTCCAGCACCACCAGCAGATCCCGGTCCGGCAGCGGCAGCGCGGTATGGGTTCCGCCGCCAAATGGCGGGCTCCAGTTACGATGGCTGATGAGCTTCGGCGCACTGCGATCTTTCACATCCAGCAGCGTCAGGCCGCCGTCGCGCCAGCTGCCGTAGGCGGTATCTCCGGCAATAATGGCGTGGTGCAGGGCGTAACGCTTGCCCTCCGGCCACGTCGGCGTCTCGCCTGCCGCCTGGTTCATCCCTGGCAGCCACCAGCGTCCCGCCACTTCGGGCTTATGTGGATTGGCAAGATCGATAGTCAGGAAGATGTAGTCGCTAAAGCCGTCGATCAGGGCGGAGACATAGGCCCAGCGGCCGCCCACGTACCAGATGCGGTGAATGCCGATGCCGTCCAGCCCCAGAAAACCAATCTCTTTTGGCTGGTCTGGCGTAGAGATATCAAACACGCGCAGCCCGGCGCTCCAGCCCTTGTCCTGCACGTCGCTCACCGTCTCCCCTACCGAGCGGGTGTAGTAGACCTTCTCGTCAGCGAAACGGGCATCGGCAAAGAGATCCCGGGCGTTGATCACCAGCAGCAGATCGTCATGGGCCTGCAGGTGAACGTTCCAGGTCCCCGGCGGCGCGGGCACGTAGCCTGCGGGACGTGGATTTTTCGGGTCGCGCACGTCAACAATCGAGAAGCCCTGGGAGACCATATGGCCGATGTAAGCAAAGCCACGGTGCACCATCAGCTGCACGCCGTCGGGCCGTCCGCCCTGATCCGAGTGACCAATCAGCCGCATATTACGGCTGTAGTCAGGCACAGGCAGCGCACTCATTTGTTTTTCGCTTGCAGAGTCGCGAACCACGGGGCGATAAAATCTTCGGTCTGGCCCCAGCCCGGAATGATTTTCCCCAGCGTAGCGACGTTCACCGCGCCCGGCTGGGCAGCCAGCAGCGCCTGCGGAATGGCAGCGGCTTTGAAGTCATAGGTGGCTGGCGTCTGCTCCCCGGCGAGCTTATTGGCGATCAGACGCACGTTGGTCGCGCCAATCAGCTTCGGATCCACCGCCACGCTTACCTTCCACGGACTGTTGGACTCGCGCATCAGCTGCAGATCCTGGTTGGAGACGTCAATACTGTAGAGTTTGATCTCGGTGCGGCCATTCTCTTTCAGCGCCTTGTACGCGCCCTGACTGAAGGCGTCCCAGGTGCCCCAGATCGCATCGATCTGCCCTTTCGGGTACTTCGCCAGCACCGCGCCGACTTTATTCGCCGTATCACCCTGCACGTCGGAAGAGACCGCCCCGATGGACTCCAGCTCTTTAATGCCTGGGTTCTGCTTCAGCAGCGCCTGGTAGGCCGCCTGGCGGCGCTCCATCGGCGGGAAGCCGGCCACCCACAGCTTGATGATGTTGGCCTTGCCGTTGAAGTCCTTCACCAGCTCGCCAAAGGAGAGAGTGGTCAGCGAGGCGTCATCCTGCTGGGTTACGGTCACGCCGGGGATAGTACCGTTAATAGCGGTATCAAATACCGAGACGGCAATACCTGCATCTACCGCTTTTTTCACCAGCTCGGTTGAGTAAGGATCGCGGCCCTGGGAGAGAATAATGCCGTCGTACTTCTGGCTGATAGCCTGGTTAACAAAGTCCTGCAACTTAGCGTCGTCTCCGTTGCTGAGGAAGGTGCTGACTTTAAAGCCAAGCTTTTTGCCCTCCGTCAGCGCGCCGGAGACGAACTGGGTGGTGTTATCGTCCGAGCCCAGGTTACGGATCAGCGCGATGCGTACCGGTCCGCTGTGGTTAGCCAGCGCGGCCGGAACCGGTGCAGGCGTCGCCGCGTAGCCCGGAACAGAACTCAGCAGGCCCAGCGCCAGCAGTGAGAGTGCAAATTTTTTCATCTCTGTTTCCCCTGATAAAAGTAAATTAACGACGCTGGAAATAGGTCAACGCCAGAGCACCGGCCAGCACCAGTCCCTTAATAATGTCCATTGCGTAGTAGGGCACGGAGAGCATCACCAGCCCATTTGACAGCACCCCGAGGATCACCGCCCCCACCAGCGTGCCGAGCGCGTTAGGCTTGCCGGATCCAGCCAGCGAGAAGCCGATCCACGCCGCCGCCACCGCGTCCATCAGGTAGCCGCCGCCGGCGTTGACCTGCGAAGAGCCGATGCGCGAGGCCAGCAGAATGCCGCCGAGTCCCGCCAGCAGCGAGGCGATGACGTAGGCCGCCACCTTGTAGCGGGTGGTGCGGATCCCGGAGAGGCGTGCCGCCTCCGGGTTGCCGCCGATGGCGTACATCCGCCGTCCGTGGGTGGTCAGCGACAGGCCAAGCTGGGCTACCACCGTGACCACCAGCATTACAATGACAATGATCGGCACCTGGCCGAGCAGGCTGAAGCCCGGCGGGATCAGCCCCTCCGCCATCTCGCCGCTCGGCAGCAGCATGTTTTCAGTGATCGATCCGCCGTAGCTGTAAGTCATCGCCACGCCCTGGATCACAAACAGGCTACCGAGGGTGGCGAGCATATCGGGAATGCGCAGCACAACGATCAGGAAGGCGTTAAACAGGCCGACAAGCGTACAGAGTGCCAGGGTCACGAGGATCGCTTCGGTAGTGCCAAAGCCGTGCCAGACAAAGAGCGAGATCACCAGCGCGTTCGCCAGCGACGCCGTCGACCCCACGGAGAGATCGAACCCGCCGATGGTCAGTGAAATCGAGACGCCGACGGCAATCACCGTTACGATGGCAATCGAACGCAAAATATTGATGATGTTAAAGGGGTCGAGGAAGTTATCCGAGGCGATGCCGAAGATAGCCACCAGCAGCACCACGGTCAGCAGCATGCCCCACTTATAGAGAAAATCGAAAAATTGCTGACGGCCCGACGCCGCCGCTTTTACTGACAGGGCTTTGCTCACGCCGCCGCTCCTCCGGTCGAATAGTAAAGTAGTGTCTCTTCCCGGGCCTCTGCTCCGGCTATCTCCGCCACAATGCGGCCATCCCACAGCACGCAGATGCGATCGCAGAGGCCCACCAGCTCGGCAAACTCGCCGGAGGCGTAGACGATCCCCTTGCCCTCCCGGGCGAGGCCGTCAATCAGGCGGAAGAGATCGGTTTTGGCTTTCACGTCGACGCCCTTGGTGGGCTCGTCGAAAATCACCACGCTGGCGTTGCCGCGCAGCCATTTGCCTATCGCCACCTTCTGCTGGTTACCGCCGGAGAGGCGGCGCAGGATCTGCCCCGGGTCGGTGGTGCGTACGCCCACGCGCTCAATCACCGTCTGCGCCCAGCGCCAGGCTTTGCGATGGCCGAACAGGCTCCAGCGAGAGAAGCTGCTGTCCGCGCTGACCGCCAGGTTCATGGCAACCGGCTCGTCAATAAAGATGCCCTCTTTGCGCCGCTCCTCGGGGATCAGCGCCATCCCGCGAATCACTGAATCCGCCGGATCCCGAGGCCGCCACGGCTGGCCGTTCAGCTCGCCCTGGGCGACGCGGCTCTTCTCCGCGCCAAACAGCGCCTTGCAGAGCTCGGTTTTGCCCGCGCCCGCCAGGCCGGCGATACCGAGGATTTCGCCCCTGCGCAGGTGCAGGGAGATATCCTTCAGTAGCTTCTCGTCGTGCAGCCCCTCCACGCGCAGCAGGGTCTCTTCTCCGTGCGGCGGACGGCGCGGGGGATAGATATCGTTCAGCTGATGGCCGAGCATCTTCTCCACGATCTCCTCCCCGCTGAGAGCGGCCATCGGGCCGGACTCCACCAGCCTGCCGTCGCGCAGCACCGTCAGGGTGTCGCAGATGGCTTTCAGCTCGTGAATGCGATGGGAGATAAAGACCACGCCAATTCCCTGCTGCTGCAGGCGTCTTACCACGGTAAACAGCCGCTCGCTCTCGTGCTGATCCAGCGGCGCGGTAGGCTCATCGAGGATCAAAAAGCGGCAGCGATGGGAGAGCGCGCGGGCCAGCAGGATCTGCTGCTTCTCCGCAAGGGTGCAGGTGTCGATAGCGCGTCTTACGTCGAGAGAGACGTCAAGCTGGGCCAGGGCATCCCGCGCATGCTGGCGTACGGTAGACCAGCGCCAGGCGTAGCCCGGCTCGGCGAGCTTATCGAGCATGATGTTTTCCGCGATGCTAAGACCGGGAACCAGCGCCACGTCGACCTCCTGCTGCACCAGATGGATGCCGAGGCGTTTGGCATCCAGCGGAGAGCGAATGGCGACCGGCTGGTCATCAATGACGATCTCACCCTCATAGCCTGCCCAGGTGCCGCACAGCACCGCCATCAGCGTAGACTTTCCCGCGCCGTTGGCTCCGGTTAGGGCATGCACCGATCCGCCGCGCAGGCTGAAATTCACCTGCGTCAGGGCATTAACACCGGCAAAGGCGAGGCCGATCGCACGCATCTCGAGATGGTTTACGCTCATCTGTGAGGCTTTCCTGGGATTAATAGATTGATTTAGCGAATTTTTCATAGCCGCGCTTGACTGGCAACAGCAGAAAAGGCATAAGATAAAGCGAAATATTATTAGCCATCCGGATGTCCAGACATAACATCGGGTTAGCGATTCTGCACAAGGACACAGTCATGAGCAACACCGATATCCGCGTTGTACCCGGCCCGGCCAACTACTACTCCCACAGCGGTAGCCTGGCGCGTCTGAACGATTTCTATACGCCAGAGCAGCTCTCCCACGCGGTTTTGATCTATGGCGAACGCGCTATTGCGGCCGCCCGCCCCTACCTGCCGGAGAGCGTTAACGCCCCAGGGGTGAAGCACCTGCTGTTTAGGGGCCACTGCAGCGAGCATGACGTAACCGCGCTGGTGAACGATGCGGGCGGCGACCGCAGCGTGGTGATTGGCATCGGCGGCGGCGCACTGCTGGATACCGCGAAGGCGGTGGCGCGCCGCTTAGGGTTGCCGGTCGTGGCGATCCCAACCATTGCCGCCACCTGCGCGGCCTGGACGCCGCTCTCGGTCTGGTATAACGACGCGGGTCAGGCGCTGCACTTTGAAATTTTCGATGACGCCAACTTCCTGGTGCTGGTGGAGCCGCAGATTATTCTCGACGCGCCGGTGGCGTATCTGCTGGCGGGCATCGGCGATACGCTGGCGAAGTGGTATGAGGCGGTGGTGCTGGCCCCGGATCCGGCCAGCCTGCCGCTGACCGTGCGGCTGGGGATTAACGGCGCGCTGGCGATCCGCGACGTGCTGCTGGAGAGCAGTGAAACCGCGCTGGCGGACCAGCAGCGCGGGGAGCTGACCCAGGCATTCCGTGACGTGGTAGATGCGATTATTGCCGGAGGTGGAATGGTGGGCGGACTCGGCGAGCGCTACACCCGCGTTGCCGCAGCCCATGCGGTGCACAACGGTCTGACGGTGCTGCCGCAGACCGATAAGTTCCTGCACGGCACCAAGGTGGCCTACGGCATTCTGGTGCAGAGCGCCCTGCTCGGCCAGGATGAGGTGTTAGCCCAGCTGGTCAATGCCTTCCAGCGCTTCAATCTGCCGACCACCCTGGCGGCGCTGGAGGTCGATATCCATAACCGTGACGAGCTGGATCGGGTCATCGCCCATACCCTGCGCCCGGTGGAGTCGATTCACTATCTGCCGGTGACGTTAACGCCCGAGACGCTGCGTGCGGCGTTCGAGAAGGTAGAGACGTTTAACCACTGAATTAGCAGCAGCGCGCTCCGCCCTTGCCGCCGTAGCGCGCATCCTGTCGGTCGCGGAAAAAGTCCTCATAGGTCATCGGGGTCTGGTCCGGATGGTTAAGCTGCATATGGGCGACGTAGTTGTCGTAGTCCGGCACGCCAACCATCATTTTCGCGGCCTGGCCTAAATACTTTCCGGCCTTAGCAAGGGTATCAAACATCGTAGGCTCCTTGCCCCTCCCCACACAGGAGAGGGGCATGATTAAACTCAGTGCGCCCGTTTCGCCTGGGCCACAACCTGCTCAGCACTGGCTGGCATCGGCTCGTACGGGGTCTCTTTCGCCGTCGGCTGAGACTCTTTTAGCGCCGCCAGCGCGGTTTTCAGCGAGTAGACCGCCAGCACTACCACAACCACCATAAAGAAGATGGTTAGCCCGGCGTCGAGACGGTTGTTAAACACCAGCTGGCGCAGCTGCGACTCGGTGTACTGGGCCGGAATACTCCCGCTGTCGATCATGCCCTGGAAGCGGTTAGCGATCGCCAGGAAGCCCACTTTTACGTCCGGGCTAAAGGCTTTCTGCCAGCCTGCGGTCAGGGTACAGATCAGCAGCCATGCGGTAGGCACGAGGGCGACCCATGCGAAGCGCTGGCGTTTCATCTTGAACAGCACCACTGCGCAGAGCATCAGCGCCATCCCGGCCAGCATCTGGTTGGCGATACCAAACAGCGGCCAGAGAGTGTTGATGCCACCGAGCGGATCCACCACTCCCTGATGGAGGAAGTAGCCCCATGCCAGCACGCAGAGCGCCGTTGCCAGCAGGTTAGCGGGCAGCGAGTCGGTACGCTTCAGCCCCGGGCTTATCACCCCCAGCAGATCCTGCAGCATAAAGCGCGCCGCACGGGTGCCCGCATCCACCGCCGTGAGGATAAACAGCGCCTCGAACAAGATGGCAAAGTGGTACCAGAACGAGACGTCCATCAGCCCACCCAGCGCGCCGTGGAGAATATAGGCCATCCCTACCGCCAGGGTCGGTGCCCCGCCCGCACGAGAGATAATGGTCTGCTCGCCCACCTCGTTAGCAATCTGGTTGAGGGTGTCCGGCGTAATGCTGAAGCCCCAGCCGCTCACCACCTGCGCCGCCGAGGCGACCACGTCCGCCGTACCGGCAGGCGCCAGCACCGCCATCGGGCTGTTCATCGCGAAGTAGACGCCCGGATCGATAATGCAGGCGGAGACCAGGGCCATAATCGCCACGAAGGACTCCATCAGCATTCCGCCGTAGCCAATCAGGCAGGCCTGGCCCTCATTGGCCAGCATCTTCGGCGTGGTGCCGGAGGAGATCAGGGCATGGAAGCCCGACACCGCCCCGCAGGCGATGGTGATAAACAGGAACGGGAAGAGGTTACCGGTCCACACCGGGCCGGTGCCGTCGACAAATTTGGTCAGCGCGGGCATGGTCAACGTTGGACGCATGATCAGGATACCAATCGCCAGGCCAATAATGGTGCCGATTTTCAGGAAGGTAGAGAGATAGTCACGCGGGGCCAGCAGCAGCCACACCGGCAGCACCGCCGCGATAAAGCCGTAGCCCACCAGCATCCAGGTCAGCTGCACGCCGGTAAAGTCGAACATCGGTGCCCAGGTTGGGCTTTCCGCCACCCAGCCGCCGGAGATGATAGCGAAAATCAGCAGCACGAGGCCAATCACCGAGACTTCACCAATGCGTCCGGGACGCAGATAGCGAATGTAGATCCCCATAAAGATCGCCAGCGGAATGGTGAAGGCCACGGTGTAAGTACCCCACGGGCTGTGGGTCAGGGCCTTGACCACGATCATCGCCAGCACGGCCAGGATGATCACCATGATCATAAAGCAGGCCACCAGGGCGATCACGCCCGCCGTCGGTCCCATCTCCTCTTTCACCAGCTCCCCCAGCGAACGGCCGTCGCGGCGGGTGGAGACGAAGAGCACCATAAAATCCTGCACTGCCCCAGCGAGCACCACCCCGGCGAGGATCCAGATCATCCCCGGCAGGTAGCCCATCTGCGCCGCCAGCACCGGTCCCACCAGCGGCCCCGCTCCGGCAATCGCCGCAAAGTGGTGACCAAACAGCACCTTCTTATCCGTGGGAACGTAATCCAGCCCGTCGTTATGGCGTACGGCGGGTGTCATGCGGGTCGGATCCACCGCCAGCACGTTGCGGGCGATGTACTGCCCATAAAAGCGATAGGCGATCAGATAGATACAGACGGCTGCCACTACAATCCATAAGGCGTTAATCTGTTCACCCCGATTAAGTGCGATATAGCCGAGGGCAAAAGCTCCTACTACCGCGAGTAATGCCCAAATAAGGTATTTCCCTGAGTTTTGCATAGTCGTTTTCCGTTGGCTGAGGCAGGAAGATGTTACATTTTGTTTCTAGATCAGGCGGCGGGTTTTAACAATGTTGTTACGTCAGAAAGCAGAGGGGCAACCGGTTATTTACAACACTCTGTAATGGAGATCACTTATGCGGGATGAAACGTGAGGGAAGTTGTAGGCCGGGCAAACGCGGTGCCGCCCGGCAATACCTTAGCCTAAGACCGCGGTGCTCAGACGACAGGTGCAGCACCGTCTGCCCTGCTCGTCAAAAACCGCAATCTCCCAGCTCTGGCTCTGACGGCTGAGGTGCAGCGGCTGGCAGACGCCGCGCACTTTCCCCTGCGATACCGGACGGTGGTGGGTGGCGTTCAGCTCGGTGCCGACCACGCACTGACCGTCGCGGGTCATCAGGTAACCCGCCATTGAGCCAAGCGTTTCGGCCAGCGCCGCCGAGGCGCCACCGTGCAGCAGGCCAAACGGCTGATGGGTGCGGGCGTCGACGGGCATCTCCGCCTCCAGCAGGTCGTCGTCCAGCCGGGTATAGACAATCCCCAAATGGGCGACCAGGGTGTTGCTGCTGGTGGCATTGAGTTCAGCAAGGGTGAGATGACGTTTCCAGATCACGATCAGGCCCCCAGCGTCGAGCCGCCGTCCACCACGATGTCCTGTAGCGTGATATGGCTGGCGAGATCGGAAGCGAGAAACAGAATGGTATTGGCGATCTCCTGCGGGCGGGCAATTTTGCCCAGAGGGATCCCCAGCTTGAACTGCTCACCAAAGCCGCGAATGCGCTGCTGCTCGGCGTCCGGGCGGGTCCACAGCGTGCGCTGCATATCGGTGTCGGTAGAGCCCGGCGAGACAATGTTACACCGCACGCCGCTGGTGGACAGCTCCAGCCCTACGGTCAGGGCCAGGCTCTTCAGCGCCGCCTTCGAGGCTCCGTAGGCGCTCATGCCGATACGCGGCGTGTGGGCAGCATCAGAGGCGACGGTGACAATCGCCCCGCCCCGCTGGGTGCGGAACTGGGCCATGGTCTGCTGGAAAAGGTTAAACGCGCCGCCGACGTTAACCGCCAGCGTCTGCTGCCAGTCGTCAAGCGACAGCTGGTCGGTTGCCCCCATGCGGAGGATCCCCGCCGCGTTCACCAGTACGTCGAGACGGGCCGTGGTTGCCAGCAGGCGCTGGCACACCGCCGCCACCTGGTCGGCGTTGGCGATATCCAGCGTTTCACAGGCGAAGGGATAGGTAGCGTGGGTAAAGTCACGATCGAAGCCTGTAACCAGTGCCCCCGCCTCGGCAAAGGCCAGCGCCGTTGCGTAGCCGATGCCCTTCCCCGCCCCGGTAACCCACACCGTCTTGCCGCTAAAATCCAGCCCGGCCACTATTTCACCTCACGGGAGAGCAGCGCCCACCAGGCATCAATGGTGGGATTTTTCGCCAGCATGACAAAATCGATATCGCCATAGACCTTGCGCCAGCGCGCGGCCAGGGCCATCATCCGCACCGAATCGAGGCCGTAGTCAATCAGGTTCTCATCATCCATCGGCTCGTCGGACTCATCGAGCAGGGGCAGCACCACGGCACGCAGCGCCGCCTTGCTGACCGGCACCGGGAGCAGATCCTCGGTCATCACTACCCGTCCGGAACGTCCGGCCACGTAGTTAAGCGCCATCAGGTGCTCGTCGCGGCTAAAGTCCGCCAGCGCGTCGGCCACCATAAAGGGCTTGATATCGCGCATAAAGGCATCGGTGGCGGTGGTCATGCAGCCAATATGGGCATAGACGCCAGCGATCAGAAGCTGGTTGCGCCCGCTCTCTTTCAGCATCTGCTCCAGCGGCGAGCGGTGGAAGGCGCTGTAGCGCCACTTCACCAGCACGGAGTCCTCCTCGTCCGGGGCCAGGGCGGCAATGACCTGCTGCTCCTCCGGTTTACGGGTCAGGCCTGGTCCCCACATATCGTTCAGCAGGGCACGATCTTCATCGCTCTGCTCTTTCGGCTGGGCGGTGTAGTAGACCGGGATGTTGTGCTGCTTGCAGAATTCACGCAGGGCGGCGATGTTCGCCACGACCTGGGCCATCATCGGGCAGTTTTCGCCCCAGAAGTTGATGAAATAGTCCTGCATATCATGAATTAACAGCGCGGCGCGCTCAGGCTCGAAGGCCCAGCTAACTTTATTCTGCGGGATCTCGGTGGCCGCAGGCAGCGCGTAGCCGGTTAATTTTGGGATTGCCATACTTCTCTCCTTTGTTACGCCTGGGACCGTTCGGCCAGCCGCAGGCGCAGCTCTTTCTTATCGACCTTGCCGACCGGCGTCAGCGGCAGCGCGTCCACGCACTCCACGCGATCGGGCAGTTTAAATTCGGCAACGCCCTGCTCGCGCAGGAAGCGGCGGATCTCTACGGCGCGCACCGGATGGGATACCACCAGATACGCACAGCTCTTCTCGCCGAGCAGGCTGTCTTCCATGCTCACCAGCGCGGCATGAATAATGGCCGGGTGGCGCAGGAGCAGGTTCTCAACCTCTTCGGCGGCGATCTTCTCGCCCCCACGGTTGATCTGATCCTTCTCGCGCCCCTGAACGGTGATGTAGCCCGCCTCGTCAATCGCGATCAGATCGCCGGAGCAGTAAAAACCGTTCTCGTCGAAGGCGCTGGCGTTGTGCTGCGGGCTATTGAAGTAGCCCCGGAAGGTGTAGGGCCCGCGCGTCATCAGGCGACCTACCTCGCCGCACGGGAGCGGATTGCCGTCGGCGTCCGCTACCCACACTTCGTCATCCGGGCTCATCGGACAGCCCTGGGTATTGTTGATGCGCTCCATGCTGTCATTGAGGCGGGTATAGTTCACCAGCCCCTCGGCCATGCCGAACACCTGCTGAAGCTGGCAGCCTATCTCTGCCGGAATACGCGCGGCGAGGGTGGCGGAGAGCCGCGCACCACCGACTTGCAGCAATGTGAGCGAGGCCAGCTGGGCGTTGCTGCCCCACTCGTGGATCGCCTGCAGCCAGAGGCTAACGGCGGGCGGCACCAGCGCGGTGACGTTGATTTGGTGCTTCTCAATCAGCGGGAAGCAGAGCGTGGCGCTGGGATCGGCGGCCAGCACCACGCAGCCTTCGGCCAGAAAGACGCCGAGCGCACCGGGAGAGCTCAGCGGGTAGTTGTGCGCCGCCGGCAGGGCGCAGAGGTAGCGCGTTCTGTTATCGAAATGGCAGATCTCATTGCTGCGACGAATGCTGTAGTAATAGTCGTTATGGGTGCGCGGGATCAGCTTCGGCGTGCCGGTACTGCCGCCGGAGAGCTGGAAGAACGCCACCTCATCGGCAGGCGTCGGCGCGCTCGCAACGCACTCACCCGGACGGGCAATGGCCGCCTCCAGGGCATGTTCGCCGGGTTCGTTACGCAGCAGCACCACCCGCAGCGAGCTATGCTCCTCGACGAAGCCGTTAAGAAAACCATCGTCGCTAAAGAGGCTATGGTCGCGGTCGGCCACCAGCAGGGCCGGTTTGATCTGCAGCGCGTAGGCGTTTAGCTCGCTGCGTTGATGGCTGAAGAGCGCATTCACCGGCGCGACGCCGATTTTCAACAGGGCAAAGAAGGTGATGTAGAACTCCGCCACGTTGCCGAGCTGCACCAGCGCGGTTTCCCCCGCCCGCAGCCCCTTTGCCTGCAACGAGGCGGCCAGGTTATCCGCCGCCTGGTTCAGCTGGCGATAGCTCAGCTCGCGTTCACCGTCGATCACCGCCAGCGCATCGCTCTGGGCATGGCGGGTCAAAATATCGCTCAGGGGCAGATCCTGCCAGTAGCCTTTCTCGCGGTAGCGCCGGGCAAATTCATCGGGCCAGCGGGTAAAAGGAATTGTCATGATTGCTCCTTAATGCAAACCAAAAACGTTGAGCATGGTGGTGAGTTTTACGCCGGTCTCGCGCCATTCGGCCTCCGGCGACGAGGCCGGAACGATCCCGGCCCCGGCAAACAGGCGGACCTGGTTGTCGTGCAGGCGCGCGCAGCGGATAGTGACGACCCACTCGCCGTTGCCGTCGGCGTCGCACCAGCCGACGATGCCGCCAAACAGCTCGCGGTTAAACGGCTCCAGCTCGGCAATGAGATCTTTTGCTGCCTGATGCGGGAAGCCGCTCAGCGCCGGGGTTGGATGCAGCAGACAGGCCAGCGACAGGGCATTCTCCTCCGCCTGCGCTACCCCTTCGATAGGGGTTGCCAGATGCCAGAGGGTGGGCGTATTTACCAGCTGGGGTGAGTCCGGCAGGGTCAGCTCACGGCTGCGAGGGGCGAGCACGGTTTTCATCGCCTGGGTCACCAGCTCATGCTCGTGGCGATCTTTCTCAGAGGCCAGCAGCTTGTTGCCCGCCTCGCGATCCAGCATGTCATCCGGCTGACGACGGGCAGAGCCGGCCAGCGGCAGGGAACTAAAATGCGCCGCCTCTTTACGCAGCAGCAGCTCCGGGCTGGCCCCCAGCAGCACGCCGCCGTCGGGCAGCGGCACGTGGAAGTTAAAGCTGGCCGGGTTCTGGGCAATCAGCCGCTCCAGCAGCGCCCCGCCGTCTACGCGTTTGTCGGTGGTGATATCGATCAGGCGGGAAAGCACAACCTTATCGACCTGCGGAGTGGCGGTGAGCGCGGCAGCGCGGGCCACCATATCGGTAAAGACCGGATGCTCGGGGATCGCCTTGCGGGTGACCACGCTGAGGGCATTGCCCCCCTGGACGTAGCGTGCGGAGTGCTGCTTCTCGGGACGGGAGAAACGCTCCCAGGCGCGGGGAATAAACAGCGCCGAGGGCTGAGTGGTATCAAACGGAATAGCGCCCACCACAATCGGCCTGGCAATTCCCTGCTTTTTGGCCTCGCTGAACGCCTGAGCCAGCCGCTGCTGGAAGGCGCCGTTGAGATCGTCCCCGCCGTTAGCCGGTTCGCTGATGCGCATAAAACAGCCCGAGGTGCTGAAGCTGCGATACGGCGACATAAAGAAAAATTGGTCTGATGCCAGCGTGTTCACGGTAAGCTGAGTCTCCTCTGCCATTGACAAATCCATATCCCTCTCCGAAACGATAAAGGTAGTAAGAATTATTATCATTTATATTTTGGTCGGTAAGCTAAGAGTTATCCCGGGCGATGTCAACCTCAGAGAGCGCAGTTTTGTGCGGCTAAAAACTTGCATCCGGCGGCGCAATGATGAAAATGAGAAGCATTAGCCGCACAATAACAGGATGCACGCCGTGAGATTCCCCCCGCTTTCGCTTAAGTCCCTGCTCATGCTGGGCCTTTTTGTTTTAGGATTTTCTGTAGCCCACGCCGCCGACTGGCCGCGCCAGATCGCTGACAGCCGGGGCGTTCATACCCTCGATCATAAACCTCTGCGCATTGTCTCAACCAGCGTCACTCTCACCGGCTCGCTGCTGGCGATTGACGCCCCGGTGGTGGCCAGCGGCGCAACCGCGCCAAATAACCGCGTTGCCGACGAGAACGGTTTTCTGCGTCAGTGGGGCGAGATCGCTAAGCAGCGCAAGCTTGCCCGGCTCTATATTGGTGAGCCGAATGCGGAGGCGGTCGCCGCCCAGATGCCGGATCTGATCCTCATCAGCGCCACCGGAGGCGACTCAGCGCTGGCACTTTACGATCAGCTCTCCGCTATTGCCCCGACGCTGATCATCAATTACGACGATAAGAGCTGGCAGACGCTGCTCACCCAGCTCGGGGAGATCACCGGTCAGGAGCAGCAGGCCAAAGCCCGCATTAGCGATTTTAATCAGCAGCTGGCGAAGGTGAAGCAGCAGATGACGCTGACGCCGCAGCCGGTCAGCGCCCTGGTCTATAACCCGGCGGCGCACAGTGCCAACCTGTGGACCGCGGACTCGGCCCAGGGGCAGCTGCTCTCGCAGCTGGGCTTTACCCTGGCGACGCTGCCTGAAGGACTACACGCCAGCCAGAGTCAGGGCAAGCGGCACGATATCATCCAGCTGGGCGGGGAGAACCTTGCCGCCGGACTGAATGGCGAAGCGCTGTTCCTCTTCGCAGGTAACGAGAAAGACGCCGAGGCCATCTACGCCAACCCGCTGCTGAGTCATTTGAGTGCGGTTCAGAACAAGCGCGTTTACGCCCTCGGTACCGAGACGTTCCGCCTCGACTACTACAGCGCCACGCTGCTGCTCAAGCGCTTCGCCACACTGTTCAGTTAAGCGTCAACGGGTGGGCTATGGTGGAAACGCCGCAGTTCACCGAGAAGCAGGATCAGTACCGCGCCCGTCACTGCCAGCACCGCCCCGCCGACGCTGGCCGAGGCGGCGGGCGTCATCGCCACGCTCATCCCCCCCAGCAATGCCGCACCAATCGCATCCCCAGTAACGTTCTGCGCCGTCCACAGGCCGTTGATCCTGCCCAGCATCGCCTCCGGCGTCTGGGTTTGCAGCAGCGTGTACTGGAGCAGCGAGCTGATGGCGCTCAGCCAGCCCGCCAGGGCAAGGAACAGCACCCCCAGCGGCCAGACTGGCATCAGGCTAAACAGGGCAATGGCGATAAAAGCACCGAGAGTAGAGAAGAGGATAATCGCCCCAGGGCGCGGACGCTGGACCAGGTTGCCGCTGGTGAGCGCCCCCACGGCGGCCCCGAGCGGCAGGGCCGCGTAGAGGATGCCGATCTCGGCGGCTGACATCTGCCAGTGGATCGCCAGCGCCGGATAGAGCACGCGTACCGCACTGGCCATCGTCAGCAGGCCGCCCAGCAGGGCGATACCGCCGATCAGCGGGCTGCGCAGCAGGAAGCGAAACGCCGCCAGCAGCGACTTCAGGGGATGCTCGCGCGGCTGAGGCGGCGGGGGCAGCTGGGGCAAACGCAGCAGGGTCAGAGTAGTGATAAAGGTTCCCGCCGCCGCCAGGGCATAGTTCCATACCACGCCCCCGGAGGCGAGCAGCAGACCGCCAAGCATCGGTGAGATAACCGATCCCAGCCGCACGGTGAGCATGGTGATCGCCCCGGCCTGCATCAGGTTCTCCCGCCCCACCAGCGCTGGGGTGGCGGCCAGCAGCGCCGTGACGCCCAGCGCACCGAAAAAGCCGTCCCACAGGCCGAGCAGATAGATCGCCAGCAGGGAGGGTTCGGGCAGCGCGGCGTTGAGGCAGAGGCCAATAAAGCCAATACCGCAGGTGCCGCGCGCCAGCAGGATCAGGCGCTTGCGCTCGTAGCGGTCCGCCAGCACGCCGCCGAGCATCAGGCCAACAAACATCGCCCCGCCGGTCAGGGTCACCGCCAGCCCCACCCGCCAGCTGGAGTGGGTCATGGCCTGGATCTGTACCGGCACGGCGACGCCGAGCAGCCCCAGCGACACAATAGAGATAAAACGGGCAATAAAAACAGCGCGAAACGCAGGATGGGTTCTCAACAGGCTGACGTTAATCAGCCAGGATTGTCGGGTCATAACAAAGCCTTAATGCGAACTTTTGATACCAGTTTTTAAGCCGCACATGCTAACATACCGTAATAAGATCGATAACGATAATTACTATCATTATCACATCAGGGACGTTGTTATGTCGCTTTCCGTTAATCCGGCGCGCCCGTGGGCCGTGGGCGGATTATTGCTACTGCTGCTGATAGCAGGCGTGCTCAGCCTGCTGATCGGGGCCAAACCGCTGCCCCTCTCCGTTGTAATGGATGCCCTCTCCGGCACCTGCCAAAGCGCCGACTGCACGATTGTGCTTGATGCCCGCCTGCCGCGCACCCTGGCCGGGCTGCTGGTCGGCGGCGCGCTGGGCCTCGCCGGGGCGCTGATGCAGACCCTGACTCGTAATCCCCTCGCCGATCCCGGCCTGCTCGGCGTTAACGCCGGAGCAAGCTTTGCTATCGTACTCGGCGCGGCGTTGCTGGGCCTCTCCTCCCCCACCGAGCAGCTGGCGCTGGCCTTCTGCGGCGCGCTGGCGGCCTCGCTGGTGGTGGCTTTTACCGGCAGCGCGGGCGGCGGGCAGCTGAGCCCGGTGCGCCTGACGCTGGCGGGCGTTGCGCTGGCGGCGGTGCTGGAGGGGCTCTCCAGTGGGATCTCGCTGCTTAACCCAGACGTCTACGACCAGCTGCGCTTCTGGCAGGCTGGCTCCCTTGACGTGCGTACCTTACAGACGCTGCGTATCGTGCTGGTTCCGGTGCTGATCGCGGGGGCGATTGCCCTTCTGCTCAGCCGGGCGCTAAACAGCCTGAGCCTTGGCAGCGACACCGCCACCGCCCTCGGCAGCAGGGTGGCTCGCACTCAGCTGCTGGGCCTGCTGGCTATCACCGTCCTCTGCGCCAGCGCGACCGCCGTCTCGGGCCCGATCGCTTTTATTGGCCTGATGATGCCGCATATGGCGCGCTGGCTGGTGGGGGCCGACCACCGCTGGTCCCTGCCGGTGACGCTGCTTGCTACCCCTGCCCTGCTGCTGTTTGCCGATATTATTGGCAGAGTGCTCGTACCGGGCGAGCTGCGGGTATCGGTGGTCAGCGCCTTTATCGGCGCGCCGGTGTTAATCTTTCTGGTGCGTCGCCACCGTCGCGGAGGTGCGATGTGATCGCCCCCTCCCGCCGTCTCATTGTTAGCGTTCTCCTGCTGGCCTTCGTCAGCGTGATGATCGCCCTGTGGAGCCTGTGCAGCGGCACGGTACCGCTCTCTCCCGGCCAGGTGCTGGCCGCCTTTACCGGCGATGCGCCGCGCGGCATTGCGCTGGTGGTCAACGAGTGGCGTCTGCCCCGGGTGCTGATGGCGCTCCTCATCGGCGGCGCGCTGGGCGTCAGCGGGGCGATTTTCCAGTCGCTAATGCGTAACCCGCTGGGCAGCCCCGACGTCATGGGTTTCAACACCGGCGCCTGGAGCGGCGTGCTGGTAGCGATGGTGCTGTATGGCCAGGATCTCACGGCTATTGCCTTTGCGGCGATGGCCGGGGGTATCCTCACTTCGCTGGTAGTGTGGGCCCTCGCCTGGCGCAACGGCATTGAGACCTTTCGCCTGATCATTATCGGCATTGGCGTTCGCGCGATGCTGATCGCCTTCAATACCTGGCTGCTGATTAAAGCCTCGCTGGAGACCGCCCTCACCGCCGGGCTATGGAATGCCGGCTCGCTCAACGGCCTGACCTGGGCTAAAACATGGCCTTCCGCGCCGATCCTGCTGCTGATGTTGGTCTGCGCCGCGCTGCTGGTACGGCGGATGCGGCTGCTGGAGATGGGCGATGACACCGCCTGCGCGCTGGGCGTCAGCGTCGAGCGTTCCCGGCTGATGCTGATGCTGGTCGCCGTGGTGCTGACGGCGGCGGCGACCGCTCTCGCTGGCCCGATCTCCTTCGTGGCGCTGGTTGCGCCGCACATTGCCCGGCGCATCAGCGGCACGGCGCGCTGGGGTCTGACTCAGGCGGCGCTCTGCGGTGCGCTGCTGCTGCTGGCTGCCGATCTCTGCGCCCAGCGGCTGTTTATTCCCTATCAGCTTCCGGTCGGCGTGATCACCGTAAGCCTGGGCGGTATCTACCTTATCGTCCTGTTAATCAAGGAGTCCCGCAAAAGATGACCGATTTAACAGCCCGTCTGCGCGGCGACAGCTTAACGCTTGGCTACGGTAAAAAAGTGGTGGCGGATAATCTCTCCGTGGCCATTCCCGATGGCCACTTTACTGCCATCATTGGCCCCAACGGCTGCGGCAAATCGACCCTGCTGCGTACCCTGAGCCGCCTGATGACGCCCACCCAGGGGCATGTCTACCTTGATGGCGAGCAGATCCAGCGCTTCAACAGTAAAGAGGTCGCACGACGCATCGGCCTGCTGGCGCAGAACGCCACCACGCCGGGCGATATTACGGTGCAGGAGCTGGTCTCCCGCGGCCGCTATCCGCACCAGCCGCTGTTTACCCGCTGGCGACAGGAGGACGATCGCGCCGTGCAGCGGGCGATGCAGGCCACCGGCGTGGCGGATCTGGCTTTACAAAGCGTGGATACGCTCTCTGGCGGCCAGCGCCAGCGGGCGTGGATAGCGATGGTGCTGGCTCAGGAGACGGCGATTATGCTGCTGGATGAGCCCACAACCTGGTTAGATATCAGCTATCAGATTGACGTGCTGGAGCTGCTTAGCGAGCTGAACCGCGAGAAGGGCTACACCCTGGCGGCGGTGCTGCACGACCTGAACCAGGCCTGCCGCTATGCTACCCATCTGATTGCCCTGCGGGATGGAAAAATGGTGGCGCAGGGTGCGCCGAAAGAGATTGTGACGGCAGAGCTGATTGAGGCCGTCTACGGGTTACGCTGTATGATTATCGAGGATCCGGTGGCGCACACGCCGCTGGTGGTGCCGCTGGGGCGTACGGGGATATAAAACGTTTATAGGCCCGGTAAGCGAAGCGCCACCGGGCGTGACTATGCTGATGCGGCAATGCCGGGCGGCTCTGCGTTTGCCCGGCCTACGGTGGGCACGTTGCGGGTTTGTAGGCCCCCATCGGGCATTTATGCCGACTCTAATACCATTTCAGGCGGAACCGGCGGCAGGCTACGTGCCAGCATCGCATTGCGTAGCAGAACGACACCACAGGCAATAATACCCCCCACTAATCCCATCAACACGGTAATAATGGCTTTGCCCTGGCCATCCTTCTTCATTGGCAGCGACGGGGAGAGCTGATATTTGAACGGTGAAAAGGCAATATCTTTTACATTAAGTTTTTGCAATTGCTCAACATGATATTCACGATTGCGTAAATCGGCATTGAGATCGGCAATATCCTTCAGCGATTTTTCAATCCTCAGCTTTTCCTGAATACCATCCGCACCGAGTGTAATAGAGAAGTCCGGATCGTCATTCACAACCTGGCCGTTGCTATATACCGGCTTTTTAATACCCGCAGCGTTAGCCACTTCAAGCGAGTAATTCAGACGCTGGATCTTAATATCACGCTGGTTAGTCAGGCGAACGCGATCGAGATTCAGCTTCTCCTGCTCAAAGCGCGTTTTTAACGCCAGGGTATTACGGATATTATCCGTGGTCTCGTTAACTACTTTTGCCGCGACGTAATCGACATAACCTTCAAGGACTTCTTTTGCATCTTCAGGCGTTGAGGCAGAGAAGCTGAGCGTCCAGGACGTAAAGGGCGCTTCAACGGGACTCTTTGGCGATGCGTTATCAATTATCTTCAGCTTTTCCGTCAGACGGACAACCGCGCGCTGGAACTCTATCGAATCAGCATTCAGATCGGGAAAGTGTGCTTTAACATAGGGCGAGCTACGGAAATACTCTTCTTGCAGAGACTGCGAGCTAAAATTTTTAATAAACTGACCAAAAACATCAACTGGCGTGACCGCTACATCGATGTCCAGTACCTGTAACTCCATCAACGTTTGCTGCAGCGAGCGCCACTGAGTCTGTTCAGCAGGGGTGATAATGGCTTCGCTGGTCCACTTCTGCGGCAGCACAAAAGAAATAAGTAGACCAAGCAGCGCAAATGCTGCGGCTATGACGATAATCTGTTTTTTGGCTGCCCATAACACGTCAAGAAGCGTGAGAAAATCAATTTCGTGAGCATGATGAGGACCAACTGGATAGGAGCGTAACTGCACCTCGTTATCCTGTTTAATATCTAGCGTTGACATCTATAAACTCTACCCTGTTTTGCTACGAAAGCATTATTTACATCCGATGCATCTATAATAGTACCTTATAAGATTAATCTGAACTAACATTTAACTTTGGCTGTTACGCCCACCATATCTGGTAGGCGTGACAGTCTATTAATTAAGCAATCCTGCTAATAGTGGGCCAATAGCGGTAAACGTCGTCGGTGAAATAATATCCACGTGGGCGCACTCCTGCCGATAGATATCCAGCGCAGTTACCCAGGGTGACCAGACCTGCTGAGGATCCATCCCGGCAGGCAGCGTGCGTTCGGCAACAAACAGCGTTGCTTTACCCTCAAACGGCAGGCTACGGGCGGTGGTCAGCAGGCGGACCGCATCGCCATAGTTGCCCTCGATAGCGTTAAACAGCTCTCCTGACGCCTGACCCTGCTGCGCGGCAAGGAATGCCTCCCGCTCGCGATTGATCTCCGCCAATACCTCAGGATCGAGTCCGTTGGCCTCTTTCTCTGCCCAGTTCTGCGTCTCCGGCGGCCAGGTATCCAGCAGCCCAAGGAAAGCTACCGCTTCGCCACGCTGTTGTAGCCGGGCGGCGATCCCGTGCGCCAGCGTGCCGCCGAGAGAGTAACCCAACAGGTAGTACGGACCATGCGGCTGCTGGGCAAGCAGGGTTTGCAGATGGGCGTCACATACCTCATCCAGCGTGGCGGCGGTGGCCATTGGCCCGGCCGGGCGCGGCGACTGAATGCCAACGATCGACCAGCGTGGGCTAAGGTAGCGCGCCAGGACGCTGAACTGCCAGGCAAAGCCGGAGGCCGGGTGGAAGCAGAACAGCGTCGGCCCGTGGCTTTCCCGCAGAGGCAGGATCGTCTCGTAACCCACGTTTTGCAGTCGCCCATCCCCGGCATCGGCCGCCAACAGCGCGGCCAGCTTCGCCACGCTGGAGGCCACCATCACCTGCCCCGGCGTCACCTGACGATTGAACGACTGGCTAAGCCGCGCCGCCAGCCGCATCGCCAGCAGCGAGTGGCCGCCAAGGGCAAAGAAGTCAGCGCTGACGTCTTCGACCTCACAGGCCAGCAGCTCGGCAAACAGCGCGGCGATGGTTAGCTCGGCGTCGGTTTCCGGTGCGCGCCCGCCTGCTGCCACGGCAGGCGTCGGCAGCGGTAACGCCTTGCGATCCAGCTTGCCGTTGGCGCTGAGCGGCAGCGCATCAAGCTGCACCAGCGCGGTAGGCACCATGTGCGGCGGCAGCTGCGCCCTCAGCAGTTCAATCAACGCGGCACTCTCCAGCGGCTGGCCCGAGGTCGACACCAGGTAGCCCACCAGCTGGCGTGCGTCGCCGCCGACCGCAGCCGCCTGGTTTAGCACGCAGGCATGAGTGACCGCCTGGGCTACGTCCGGCAGCGCCTGCATAACAGCGTCGATCTCTCCCAGCTCAATACGCTGCCCGCGAATTTTAAGCTGATCGTCACTGCGCCCCAGGTACTCTACCGCGCCGTTCGCCAGCCAGCGCGCCACGTCGCCGGTGCGGTACATCCGCTCGCCCGGCGCAAAGGGATCGGCAATAAAGCGGCTGGCAGTCAGGTCGGGTCGCCCCAGGTAGCCCTGCGCCAGCTGAATGCCGGTCAAGTAGAGATCCCCCGCCACGCCCGGCGGCAGAGGCTGCATCATGCTGTCGAGAATGCGCAAACCGGTGTTCCACACCGGATAGCCAATCGGCACGCTGGGGCCGCTGACCTCAGCCAACGCCTCGCCATAAGCTGGATACCCGCTGACGTCGACCGCCGCTTCCGTCGGGCCGTAGAGATTATGCAGCGGCGCGCCGGTTAGGCTTTCCCACTCGCGGCAGAGATCCTTTGGCAGCGCTTCACCGCTGCAAAAGACGTTGCGCAGCGTACCACAGCTCTCCTGCGCCCTCTCCGACGTCAGAGAGGCGACGAAAGCGGACAGCATCGAGGGAACAAAGTGGGTGGTGGTTACGCCGTAGCGGGCAAAAAAGGCCTGCAACGCCAGCGGATCGCGGTGCGCATCCGGCTCGGCCATCACTAGCTTCGCCCCGGCAATGAAGGGCCAGAAAAATTCCCACACCGAAACGTCAAAGCTGCACGGTGTCTTTTGCGCCACCACGTCCTCCGCAGTCAGCGGATAGGTCGCCTGCATCCACAGCAGGCGGTTGACGATGGCCGTTTGCCCCACCATCACCCCTTTCGGGCGGCCCGTCGAGCCGGAGGTAAAGATGATATAGGCGGTGTGTTCAGGCATTGAGAGCGCCAGCGCGGGCGCGTTTGTTACCGGCAGCGGCGCGCTGTAGCAGAGATAAGCAAGCTGCGGGATCGCGCTAAACCGCGCCAGCTGATCGTCGGCGGTGATTAATAGCCGCGGCTGGGCATCCTCCAGCATCATATGCAGGCGGTCGTCCGGGTAGCCGGTATCCAGCGGCAGCCAGGCGGCACCGGCCTCAACAATGGCGTGCAGGGCCAGCGTCAAGAAAACCGAACGCGGCAGCGCCACGGCGACGCTGTCCCCAGGTCGCACGCCGCGCTGACGAAGCTCTTGGGCCAGGGCGATAACCTGCTCGCGCATCTCTCGGTAGCTGAACTGCCAGCGGGCATCTGCCAGCGCCAGGGCGTCCGGCGTTTTTTCACTCTGGGCCGCCACGAGGGCGCTGAGGGTGGTGGCTGGCAGGTTTACTGCCGTGTCATTGATACGGTCAATCTTCTCCTGCTCCGCTGGCAGGATCAGCGCCGCCTCGCCGCAGCGCAGGGTGGGATTATCAGCAAACTGGCGCAGCAGTGCGTCCAGCCTGGCGGCATGGGTGCTTAACTCAGCCGCGTCGTAGCGCTGGCGATTAGCGAGGATCTCCACGGCAAGACCGCCCATCTCGTCCGGAATGAGCGCGATCTCCAGGTCGTTAACCGGCCCGGTGGCCAGGGTATGGGTGGTCCCCGCCGTTCCGTCAATGTCCAGCTGGTAATCAAACATCTTCACGTTGAATACCGGGCCAAACAGGGCGCGGTCGCCCGTTGCGTGCCCGCTGTCGCGCACGATCTGCTCGGCGTCATAGCGCTGGTGGCGGCGCATCTTTTTTAGCCGGGCAGCAAGCTTCTGCGCCAGCGCGGCGAGGGTCTCCGCCGGGTCGACGTTCACCGCCAGCGGCAGGACGTTGAGCACCGGGCCGGTGGCGCAGAGCGCCGCAGAGCCCATCCGGCGCATAAAGATAAACCCGGCGGCATAGTCCATGCGTCCGCACAGGCGGGCCAGCCAGAGGGAGACCAGCGCCAGAGCAAGATCCGCTGGCTGGCAGCTGCCGTTCTGTGCCGCAAGGCGGGAAAACGCCTGGGTGTCGAGAGTCAGCTTCAGGCGAACAATGTCGGCGGTTGCGGCGCGCCCCGGCAGCGGGCTGGCAGAGAGCGATATCGGCGGCGGTAGACTCTGGCTTACCTCGCGCCAGTAAGCGGCGTCCCGGTGCCAGCTCTCGCTGTCGCGGTAGCGCTGATACTCCTCGACCACCTCGGCAAAGGGGGTAAAGGGCGATGCCGGGGTGGGTTCGCCGTGACGCCACGCGGTATAGATGGCGGCGATATGGCGGGTAATGGCCGGGAAGCTGAAGCCATCCACCAGCAAGTGATGATAGCGCTGATACCAGTACCAGCGCTGCTCCCCGAGACGCAGCAGCGCATGATGAACCAGCGGCTGCCCGCCGTCGACGCGCAGATTTTGGGCCAGATCGCCCTGCATAACGGCCAGCGCCGCCGCGTGGGGATCGGTGCTGTCACGCAGATCGTAGACAGCAGGCGGCATCAGCGGCATGGACGCATCGATCCACTGGAATACCTCTCCGCCATCCTCGACAAAGCGGCTACGCAGGGTGTCGGCGTGGCTCATGCCGGTGACAATGGCCTCAGCGAACAGACCCTCCTCCAGCTCGCCGTCATGAATAGCCACATAGTGGGCCACGCTCCAGGCGTTAGGTAATGTAGAGAGCGTTTCCGCCATCCAGATCCCGGTCTGGGCCGCGACCAGCGGCAGACGTTTCGACATAGGGTGCTCCTTAACGCGCATGATACGCAGGGGTGAGGTTCTGCCACTGCTCCGCCAGCCAGGCGTGACACACTGACGACGGCTGCGGGTCGGCAACCACGTGCCAGCCCTGCGGCAGGGCGCACTGCTGCGGCCACAGGCTATAGCGCTGCTGCGCGTTTTGCAGAATGTAAAACTGACCCTCTGGATCGTCGAAGGGATTACTGAACTCCATACCACACTCCTGTCGTGGAAAAATGCTTTACGGCGCAGCCTGAAGCAGCGGCTGCCAGAGCGTCATGAGCCCTGCGGTTAGCCCGCCGCGCCAGCACAGCGCGTCGTGTCCGCCGTCGGTGGGCCGCCAGAAGAGCACCGCCGCCGTCGGCTGTAAAAGGGAATAGAGCGTCTGGTTAACGCGGAAAATGAGCGGTTCACGGGTTCCCGCCTCCAGCACGATACGTAGATCCTGCGGCTGAAGCGCGCCGGTTTTTAGCTGCTCGATCATCACGCCATCCTGCTGCGCACCGCGATACGGCCACCAGTAGGAGCCGGACTGGCTCAGCACGCAGCCGAAGCGCTTTGGCCAGTTCAAACCGGCATAGAGCGAGGCCAGACCGCCAAAGCTCTGCCCGGCCACCACCGTGCGCGACGCCTCATCGCTGAACGGGGCCAGGGCCTTAACCTGCGGCAGCAGCTCCTCCTGTAACGCCTGCCAGAAGTCTGGGTTGCAGGGCAGCTCGCGGCCGCGCTGGGTGGTATCGATCGCGTCAACCAGCACGTACACGGCGGCTGGCAGCTTGCCATCCTGCGTTAGCGCAGCAAGAGCGGGCCAAACGGGCATGCTCTCGGCCCAGAATTGACCGTCCAGCAGCACCGCCAGCGGACGCTCGGTGACGTTCTCATCGCCGGTGGTGTAGATCCAGACCCGGCGTTTGTTGCCTAGCCGGCGGCTTCGCCAGGAAATGCAGGCTGCGGGCGTATAAGGGGTATCCTGCGGCGCATGCCAGCCCGGCTGCTCTGGCGCATCGGGCATCTCCAGGGCCGACACCGGATGACCGCGCCCGCCCCGCCACGACAGCGGATTGAGCGGATCGGCAACGGCGTGGGCCAGCAATCTGCGCCAGCCTTCGCGCAGGGCGATGCGATCCGGCACCTCGGTGCTGAACGCCGACTCGGCAAAGTCCTGTGCGTTTTTGGAGGGGATTAAGCAGTAGCTGCCGCGCCACTGAGCGTTAAGCGTGGTTTGCCAGAACCAGACGTCAGTACCGGGAATACGGCTCAGGGACTGCGGTCTGGCGTTTTGGTGATGATCGGTAACGCCGGTGATGTAGATCCACACATGCTGGATAGAAGACGTGGCTTCCGACCCCGCCGGATCGCGCCACCAGAAGGTGACCTGACATCGGTCATCACCCTCGCGGAACCACTCAGGCCCGTGTTTTGACTCCCACCAGGCATCGCTGCCCGTCGCTCGCATCGTCACCCTAATTAACCCCGTCGTTATTGCGGCATTTTTTCAAATGTAAGAAAATTTATTGATAATATTATTGATAACTATTTGCATTTGCAATAGCGTATTGGCGCGCTGTGGGAAGCGCGTCTTTCACATAATCATGCCATTAACCGCGTGCGTGCAGGGAACCAGGACGCGTTAGCGGTCGTCTGGCGACAAAACGGATAACACAATGAATAACAAGATTAAGTCCCTGACCTTATTGGTCAATCTGGGCATTTACGGGGTAGCGCTACCGCTTCATGCAGAGGAGCCGCCTGCTGGGGATGACACTATCGTTGTTACCGCTGCCGAGCAGAATCTTCAGGCTCCCGGCGTCTCGACCATCACTGCCGATGAGATCCGCAAAAATCCGCCTGCCCGTGACGTCGCTGAAATTATTCGTACCATGCCAGGGGTAAACCTCACCGGTAACTCTACCAGCGGCCAGCGCGGCAACAGCCGTCAGATCGATATTCGCGGCATGGGTCCGGAAAACACGCTGATCCTGATTGATGGTAAACCTGTCACCAGCCGCAACTCGGTACGTCTGGGCTGGCGCGGCGAGCGTGATACCCGTGGCGATACCAGCTGGGTACCGCCGGAGATGATCGAGCGTATCGAAGTGATCCGTGGCCCGGCGGCGGCACGCTACGGCAACGGCGCGGCGGGCGGCGTGGTCAACATCATCACTAAGCAGTCGAAAAACGAGTGGCATGGGGCATGGGATACCTACCTCAACGCGCCAGAGCACAAATCCGAAGGTTCAACCAAGCGCACTAACTTTAACCTGACCGGTCCGTTGGGGGGTGATTTCAGCTTCCGCCTCTATGGCAACCTGGAAAAAACGCAGGCCGACGCCTGGGATATCAATAAAGGCCATGAATCCTTACGCACCGGCAGCTACGCCGGTACCATGCCGGCTGGGCGCGAGGGGGTGAAAAACAAAGATGTGAACGGTCAGCTGCGCTGGGATTTTGCCCCCATGAACTCGCTGGAGCTGGAGGCGGGCTACAGCCGTCAGGGCAACCTCTACGCGGGCGATACTCAAAATACCAACACCAACGCGCTGGTGAAAAAGAATTACGGTAAAGAGACCAACCGTCTCTATCGCCAAAACTACGCTTTGACCTGGAACGGCGGCTGGGATAACGGCGTCACCACCACCACCTACGCGCAGTACGAGCACACCCGAAACACGCGGAATAACGAAGGTCTGGCCGGTGGCACCGAAGGGATCTTCTCCGACGAGAACTTCTCTAATATCGACCTTGCCGACGTGCTGCTGCATAGCGAAGTCAACCTGCCGCTGGATCTGCTGGTCAACCAGACCCTGACGCTGGGCAGCGAGTGGAATCAGCAGCGCATGAAGGATCTGGCGTCCAACACCCAGTCGCTGACCGAAGGCGGCACCCTCGCCGGGGTTAACCCAACCAACCGCAGCCCCTACTCCCAGGCAGAAATCTTCTCTCTGTTTGCGGAAAACAATATGGAGCTGACCGACAGCACCATGCTGACGCCGGGCCTGCGTTTTGACCATCACACCATCGTGGGCGATAACTGGAGCCCGTCCCTCAACCTCTCCCAGGGGCTGACGGACGACATTACGCTGAAAATGGGCATCGCCCGCGCGTATAAAGCCCCAAGCCTGTATCAAACCAACCCGAACTACATCCTCTACAGCCGCGGCCAGGGCTGCTACGCCAGCGCCGGTGCCTGTTACCTGATGGGCAATGACGATCTGAAAGCAGAGACCAGCATCAATAAAGAGGTCGGCCTGGAGTTCAAGCGCGACGGCTGGCTGGCGGGTGTGACCTGGTTCCGCAACGACTACCGGGACAAGATTGAAGCGGGTTATGCGCCGATTGGCAGAGCATCGAAGGCCACTACGGACGTTTATCAGTGGGAAAACGTGCCTAAGGCGGTAGTAGAAGGACTGGAGGGAACGCTGAACGTACCGGTGACCGACAGCGTAAACTGGACCAACAACCTCACCTACATGCTGCAAAGCAAGAACAAAACCACCGGTGACCGTCTCTCTATCATTCCGGAATACACGCTGAACTCAACGTTGAGCTGGCAGATCCGTCAGGATATCTCCGTGCAGTCCACCTTCACCTGGTACGGCAAGCAGCAGCCGAAGATCTACAACTACAAAGGCAACCGCGCCACGGGCAGCGAAACCGATGAGGTGAGTCCGTACAGCATTGTTGGCCTGAGCGGCACATGGGATGCGACTAAAAACGTCAGCCTGACGGCTGGGGTGGATAACCTCTTCGACAAACGTCAATGGCGTGAGGGCAATGCCCAGACCACGGGCAACGACACGACGAAATCCTATATGTACGGCGCAGGCGCAGCGACCTATAACGAGCCGGGCCGCACCTGGTACATGAGTGTAAATACGCACTTCTAATCAACAACAGTAAGATCTTAAGCGCCTCTTCAGTATGGAGGGGCGCATCATCCCGCCGAATATCACTCTCCCAACGCCTAATAATAGACACGATAACTTACAATTTAAGGAAATTCTTAGATTGCCCCTCTATTCCACTTTCGCTAAATTGCCTGAGTAGTAAACATATACAGATCACGTTTTCGCCTTTAAAAAAATCAATTACCCATAAATCACTGCTATTATTGAAGTTATTAAAACACTCGTTTGTTAAATAGTGTTATACAATTGATAAAATCAGTCTTATTAGCAACAACGCTTAAGCACTACTAATGCTTTTCCTTCTTCATTCAACACATAAAATGACTATGCATATGCTCTTAAATAAGTGGCGGCTCGACTCATCGCTCAATGCGTTGGTCCACGTTGAAACAGGTGAAATTCAGCGACTAGGTGAATTTCACTATATTCTTCTGGAAACGCTGGTGAGCCACGCTGGCGACGTTTTATCGCGCAATTTTCTTATCAATACGGTATGGAAAAACCGGGTGGTGGGCAATAACAGCCTGCCGACGGCTATCTATGCCTTACGAGCGGCGTTGGGTGACGACGGCCGCTTACAGGAGATCATAAAAACCGTACCGAAGAAAGGTTATGTTTTTAATAAAGATTTTATTACCTACACTGATGTAACCGCTACAGCAGAAACAGTGCGTCAGGAAGAGAACAGCGCGTTTGCGGCGGCGTTATGTCCCGAGCAGCCCGTGAAAGAGAGGCAAGCCGTTATAAAATCAAAAAAAACTATTTTTATATCAATCATAGTTATCATAGCACTGGTTTTTGTCGTGAAATCATATTCCCATCTTGTCCATATTAATCAAACCATTAAAACGCTCTCTGCCCACACGGGATTGATTGTGAAAGAGGAGACAACGAAGGACTACTCACGCATCCGAATTTATCATCTGCATTCGGGTAATGACCCAGGCCATGAAGCACAGCTGGCGAAACATATGCCTGATGCGCTGAGCTCGATAAATCGGATGCTGCAGGCGAAGCAGATGACGGCTGTTTTCTACTACAGTGAATCGGTCGCTAAATTATCCATTAGCTTTATAGTTCAAGATAATTGCCATAATCAATATCAATTAATGTTGGGCATTCAGAACTGGCAAAATAGCGTAAAAGATTTGAATGATGTTGTTTATCAAGCGACTGAGAAAACTATTAATGAAATTCCTGCATGTAATTAATCCTTTTTTATTTTTAACATTCACCATATTAATAAGTTGCTTCTCGCTATCGGCAGCGGCCATTGTGCGAACCGACGTGGTTTTTTATGATTTAGCGACAGCAAGCCAACGTAGCTACAGGTTAGACATGCTTCCTACGCCAGGTGGCGCACACGCTACGCTGCAGCGCGATGACAGCGCATTCGCTTTGTCAACGGATATTGCAACCTGCTTAAATACTCAGCCGTCCGCTGACCCAAAGGGGTATCTGCGGCTGAAGGCGCGGGATACCCAACATGCCGATCCGGCTCTGGCCCCGTTTATGAACTTTACGCAGAATAACAGGCTGCGCGTTACGATGAAGCCGCTACCGAACGCGCAATACCTTCTGCTGGACAGGGACAGCCTGACCGTAGTGGTAGTGGATCCCACCATGATGACCATTAGCACAGCGGGATGCCAGCGCTAGCCGAGCAGGTTTTGCACCGTCAGCGCCGGAAGATTAGCCTGGCCGTTTACCGCCTGTGCCAGCGTAGCGTAATCATGGCCGACCCATGCGAGGGTCTGCCCCAGCGCGGCCGACGCCCGCTCTGCACCCTGTGCGTCAGGAATACGCGCCATCTCATCCATACGCTGGCGCGCCCTCTCCTGCGCCGACGACAGCAGCTGCCGCTGCTCCCCCACCTGGCCAAGCAGACTCTGCACCCTGCCCTGAAGGCCGTCACGCGACCCCGTCTCCAGCGCAGCGCCTAACGCTTCAGAGAGGGCAGGCTCAGCATGAAGAACGGGCCGCTCCGGATGTGCCCCTTGCGCATCGGCAACGGTAAACGAACGCTGTATCTGCGACCAGCCAGCCTCAGCGGTAGCAAATGTCCATCCTCCCTCGCCGTAGCGCGGCATAATGCCCGTCCGCTGCAGCGCGTGTTTAATCTGCATAAGCGGATTGAGCGTGTCGGCCGGATTAGCCAGCGATACGGCCGCCAGACGCCGCCCGCCCTCCGCGTCAGCGCTGAACATCAGCGACACCGGCTGGCTGCTCTCCTCTAGCAACGCGGCCAACGCCGGGGCATGGAAGATCACCTGCGGCTCCCCTTGCAGCACCGGCAGCAGCTGTCTGTCTATCCGGCCCGCTGAGAGCTGAACCCGGTTAATCAGCAGGTCCTGAAGCGCTTCGCTCTCGCCTCCTCGCCGCCCGCCGGAGGTGGCATAGCGATGATCCAGTAGCGCTTTTTCCAGCCGGGAGAGGTAGCTGTCCGCCTGCTGGAGAGCAGTAAGCTGATCGTTGAGCTGCACGCTGTAGCGCTGGGGACGAATGGCGAGCAGCGGCGAGGCAGGATACTCCTCGCGCCCAGCCCGTCTGGGGAGCGGCGGCACCCGTAGCGGGTCGCCGATCTGCGGCGGAGCGAGTTCCCCGCCAGCGGATCGCGTCGTTGTCTGTAAGCCAACCTGCATGGTCACTCCACCGAGCTGCATTAAATGACGTTAAACAGCGAAAGATCGCTGACTTTAGCGTAGGTCTTCATCGTCGCCTCCATCGCCATCTGCAGGCCGGTAAAGGTGACCGTTGCCGGGCCATAGTCAAGATCGCCAAGCTGGCCGATCAGCACACTGTTGCTGTCGGCTACGCTTGTCTGCGCATCGCTAAGCATGGTCAACGTATTCTGCCGCTCACCCAGGCTGGCAATGACGCTACTAAGCGATTCAGAGGCCGCGTCGAGGGTGTCAATGGCATGGGTAATATCGCTCTGCAGCTGTGGGTCTGCCGGATCGACGCCAGGGTTCTGCAGCTCCGCAGCCAGATCGCCAAGGGTGTTTAACACGTCCAGATTCGCACCAAACATGTCGCTTACCGTCACATTGGTCTCGATCTCAATGCCGCTGGCAACCGTCGCTGTCCGGTGCTCGCCGTTGCCCTGGTAAGCATACTCATCCGGCTTGCCGTCACCGTCGGTATCGTCATAGCTTACGGGCGGGGTGGTGTTTTTCGTGCCGCCAAAGAGATAGTGGCCCTGCCCGTCCTGATAGTTCAGGGAGGCCATCATTGACCGGGTCAGGGAGGCGATCTCCTGGCCGAGGTTAGTCAGCGTCTCCGGCGTGGTGGTGCCGTTCGCCGCCTGGATCAGATCGTCGCGAATGGCCAGCAGGCTGTTGTTGACGCCGTCGAGCAGGCTCTCCTGCTGGCTCAGGGTTGCCGAGACCGCCTTAATATTGCTCTGGTACTGCGTGATAGCGGACTGCTGGCTGTTGAGCTGGTTAAGACGGGTCATGGCGATGGGATCGTCCGACGGCAGGATCGCCCGCTGGCCGGTGGCCATCTGGGTAACCACGTGATCCAGCCGGCCGGAGAGCTCGGTGAAGCGGCTGGTCATAGAGGTATAGGCTTGTTGAGTGCTTATGCGCATAAAAAGTGTTTTCCCACTGGGTTAAAACATCTCCAGCACGGAGTCAAAAATCTTCGCGCCGGTAGAGATGACTTTCAGGTTGGCCTGGTAGATCTGGGTGTAGGCGATCAGATTGACAGCCTCCTCGTCCATGCTAACGCCGCTCACGCTGCTCCACTGGTTCTGCGCTTCGCTGTAGACGTTGCTTGCCGACTCGGCCTCGGTCTGGTTCTGACGGCTGTAGATGCCAATGTTGCTGATAATGCTGGTGCAGGCGCTGCCGACGGTGACTGTGCCAAAGTTGGCGATGGTCAGCGGCTGGCCAGCAATGCCAATTAGCGCCTGTAAATTGTTGCCATTGCCGGGGGCGTCTGGGGCACTGGAGAACGCCAGCTGGTCTGGCGTGATATCCGGGTTGATCATCAGCGGGCCGTCCGGGCTATCCCCAGCATAAATAAAAAGCGGCGCGCCGGGGTTGCCGTTGAGATCGTATCCCGCCGCCAGCTGGCTATTGACCGCCGTGGTAAACTGCTGGGCAATGCTGTTGATGGTGCCGGTGAGCGGATCCAGCACCTTGTGCTGGTAGTCAAAGA
This sequence comes from Pseudescherichia sp. L3, assembly GCF_024656065.1. Classification (NCBI taxonomy): domain Bacteria; kingdom Pseudomonadati; phylum Pseudomonadota; class Gammaproteobacteria; order Enterobacterales; family Enterobacteriaceae; genus Pseudescherichia; species Pseudescherichia sp. L3. The sequence goes on along the minus strand of NZ_JANKYC010000001.1, from coordinate 291,699 downwards.
GCGCCCCCAGCGAGCCGCCGGTCGCCATCGTCATGTTGCTGGTTGTCCCGGCAAAGGTGAGCGTCAGGCTCTGCTCTCCCCCGCTGCTACTCTCCATCTTAATGGTGGCGCTCTGCTGACCGCTCACCAAGGGCTGACCGTTTTGCAGCGTAACGTTGTAGTTACCCCGGTCGTCGATATTGACCTGAATATCTACCATCCCGCTGAGCTGCTCAACCATTTGGTCACGCGCGTCGTACAGCGCTGAAGGGTTGTCGCCGTTGGCCTCGGCCTCGGCGATCTTCTGGTTGTAGTCCGCAATACCGACGGTCAGGGTGTTGATCTGCGAAATAGTCGCCTGCTGCTGGCTAACAATCTCGCTGCTCTGGGAGTGAATATAGCGGGTGGTATTATTGAAGCGCAGCGCCAGAGCATTGGCTTCGCTGAGTACCTGCTCCCGCAGGGCCGGATCGTCCGGCGTGGTAGAGGCGGCATTCAGCGCTGCAAAGAAGTTGTCGAATCCGGCATTCAGGCTGCTGTTCTCGTCGCTGAGCACCGTCTCCAGCTGGGTCAGATACTGCTGCTGGGTGGTGTAGTAGCCATAGTCGGTGGCGGCAAACCACACCTGGTTGACCAGGTACGGGTTTGACACGCGGCAGATGCTGTCGACCTGCACGCCGTTGCCGGCGCTGTTCAACGCCCCCGGACTGGCCCCCATCGTGCTGGTCTTTGCAACCTGCCGCGTATAGCCTGGCGTCATGGCGTTGGCCGTATTCTGCGCCGTAACGTTAAGCTGCACCTGAGCCGCCGACGCGCCGCTGTAGCCTATATTGATCATATCCATGCTGTGAATCTCCTTGCTGTCAATCACGGTGCGCCGAGAGCTGCTTAACGAGCAGCTCCGCAATACCGATACTCTGCTGATTCGCCAGGCTATCGCAGAGCGCATCGTCGTACAGCCCCTGCATCATGCGCCCGGCATCGCTGTTGAAAGGGTTATCTTTAGACTCAAAAAGGGCATTCACCTTTCGCATCTCCTTAAGCATCTGGCGCATAAAGATCGCCTCAAACTGCTGGGCGGCCTGCCTGAGATCGTTCTCACGTACGGCGGACGTATCGGTAACGTCGTCAGCGCCCTTGCGCAGAGAGGTTAAAGCGTTAAGGGCATCCATTAGATCACCTCCAGGTCGGCATCCAGCGCGCCCGCCTCGTGTAGGGCCTGCAGGATCGACATCACGTCATCCGGCGAGGCACCGAGGCTGTTCAGCACGTTCACCAGCGTCTTCAGGCTGCTTGACTCCGGCAGCGTGACCATCTGCGCGCGCGGGGTAGTTACATTGACGCTGCTTTGCGGTGTGACCGCCGTGCGGCCACCGGCCAGCGCGTTAGGCTGAGTGACGCTGCTGCTCTCGGTAATCGAGACCGTCAGGCTGCCGTGCGATACCGCCGCGGCGTGAATCTTCACCCCCTCGCCCATCACCACCGTGCCGGTACGGGCGTTGAAGACGACCCTGGCGCGCACGCGCTCCGGCGTAATCTGCACGTCCTGCAGCTGCGACATAAAGGCCACCCGCGCACCTGGGCTGGTGGGCGCCGTCACCTCTACGCTGGTGGCACTCTTCGCCGTTGCCAGCCCGCCGCCGAAGGCGCTGTTGATAGCATTGGCAATACTGTTAGCGTCCTTGAAGCCGGGACGCTTCAGGTTAAGCATGACGGTGTTGCCCATCTCAAAATCGCTGGCGATCTCGCGCTCCACGGTGGCACCGTTGGGGATCAGCCCGGCGGTGGGCGTGTTGACCGTCACGCTGGAGCCGCTGGCCCCGCTGGCACTCATACCCCCTACCACCACATTGCCCTGTGCCAGGGCATAGATCTCACCATCCGCGCCGTGCAGCTGGGTCAGTAGCAGCGTGCCGCCGCGCAGGCTTTTCGCGTCGCCAATAGAGGAGACCGTAACGTCAATGCGCTGCCCCCGGGCGTACATGGGGGGCAGCGTGGCGCTGACCGCCACTGCGGCGACGTTTTTCACCTTGGGATCGATCTTGTTCGGCAGCTGCACCCCAAACTGACGCAGCATGTTGGTAAGGGTCTGGTTAGTAAACTTGACCTGGTTTTTATCACCGGTCCCGTCGAGACCGACCACCAGGCTGTAGCCAATCAGCTGGTTGCCGCGCACGCCCTGAATATCGACCAGCGAGGCCAGCGGCTCCGCCACTGCCGGCACAGCGCAGAGCAGCAGTAGAACGAGCGGGACGATACGGGCGCATCCTGAAAAACAGCGCATAACATCTCCTGGGTTATAGCGGGAACAGCGGGTGGTTAAAGAGACGGGTCAGCCAGCCCGCCGCGTTGGCATCGCTGAGCGCCCCGCGTCCGGCATAGGAGATACGGGCGTTGCCGATGCGCTGGGAAGAGACCGTATTGTCGTTACCGATGTCGTCAGCTCGTACCAGCCCGCTCAGACGCAGATACTCGTCGCCCTGATTGAGGGTAAGCCACTTCTCACCGCGGATCTCCATCACCCCGTTGGGCAGCACCTGGTGCACGGAGACGGTGATCGACCCATGCAGGCTGTTCTGCTGCTGGGAGCTGGCGTTGCCGTCAAAGTCCCGCGAGGCCTCGGCGGAGCTGGCCAACTTCTCCTTTGCTTTTCCAAACACCGTCGGCACGCCCACGTCGAGGCTGCTCTCCTTGCCAAAATTGGTTTTGGCCTGCTTGCTGGACTGGGTGGACTCTTCGAGGATCACCGTCAAAATGTCGCCTACCCGGTAAGCACGCCGGTCGGCGGTCAGTGACCAGCTATAGCCGGTCTCGAACACGCCACCTGCCCGCCCCTCTGGCGTCGGCTGGGCCTCCATTTTGGGCGGCGCGTAGGCCTGGTCATCCTTTTTGACCAGGAGCGCCGGCGATTCGCAGCCCGTCAGCCCTGGAAGCAGCGCCATTAACCACAGATATCGTTTCACGTGTGTGCTCGCTACAGATTCTGATTGATGTACTGCAGCATCTCATCGGCGGCAGAGACCATTTTGGCGTTCATCTCATAGGCGCGCTGGACGGTGATCATCGCCACCATCTCGTTGACGATGTCGACGTTGGATCCCTCCAGCGCGCCGCCTTTGAGCGTGCCCAGTGCGTCCTCACCCGGCGTCCCCTCCGTCGGCTGACCGCTGGCCGCCGTTTCGAGATAGAGGTTATCTCCCTCTGCCAGCAGGCCCGCCGGGTTGGTAAAGTTCACCAGCGTGATCTGCCCCAGCTCGCTGGGATCGCTGTCGCCCGGCATTGTGGCCATCACCGTGCCATCCTCGCCGACGGTGACGTTGGTAGCGTTGGCGGGAACGTCGATCTCCGGCTGCAAGGGGAGCCCCTGGGCGTTAGTCAATACGCCGTCGGCATTGACCTGCAGATTACCGTCGCGGGTGTAGGCAATGTCACCGTTAGCCTTCTGCACCTGGAAAAAGCCTTGCCCCATGATAGCGACGTTGAGCGGGTTGTCGGTGGTTTCGATATTGCCTTCGGTAAAGGTTTTCTGTGTCCCAACTACGCGTACGCCGCTACCGTACTGAATGCCGGTGGGGGCGATGTTGTTTTGATCCAGCATGGCCCCGGGCGCTCGCTGATTCTGGTAGAAGAGATCCTGAAACATTACCCGGTCGCGCTTGAAGCCGTTGGTATTAACGTTGGCGATGTTGTTGGCAATGGCGCTCATCTGGGCATCTTCCGCCGACAGGCCGGTTTTACTGATCCATAGTGCTGCATTCATGCTGCGGTATCCTTAAATTAGAGACGCAATCAGGAGCCGCGTAGCAGGCGGTTGCCTGCCTCGCTCAGATCCTGGGCCGCCTTCATCATTTTGATTTGGGCTTCGAACTGGCGGCTAAGCGAAATGGAAGCCAGCATTTCCGTGACCGCCGTAACATTGCTGCCCTCCAGGTAGCCGCCGCTGACGTTGATGTTCTCATCCAGCGGCGCACGGCTGCCGTCCGCCGTCACGATCATTCCCTGGCCATTTTTAGCCAGGTTCTCCAGCGGAATGGTCACCAGCTTCAGGCGATCGATATCCATAGTGGCGGTGACGTCGCCGTCATCCGGCGTAATCGACAGCGTACCGTCGCGGCCAAAGGAGGCGATGGCGTTGGGCGGCAGCACGATCGGGCCGTTATCGCCCAGCACCGGATAGCCGTTGATAGTGAGCTGACCCGCCTCGTTCTGTACCATATTGCCGTTGCGGGTATAGACCTCGCTGCCGTCGCTGTTCTGCACTGCGATATAGCCCTCCCCCTGAATCGCCACATCCAGCGGACGGCCGGTCCTCTCGGCAGCGGCGGAGCTGGCATCGACGCCGCTGGTCTGCGGCTGGACCATCACGCGGGTGGCAAACCCCAGGCCCCTAACCGCCTCGCTCTGGGACAGCGCTATATCGGCACGAAAGCCGGTGGTATTGGCATTCGCCAGATTGTTGGCGCTAATCTGCTGCTGCATCAGCGAATGGCTGGCCCCGCTGACGGCGGTAAAAAGTAAACGATCCACTGCTCTGCTCTCTTTCCGTTACATCGCCTGGAATAGCGCCTGGTCCAGCTCGCTGCTGGCCGAGATCACCTTGGTATTGGCCTGGTAGTTACGCTGCGCGGTCATCAGATCCACCAGCTCGCTGGTGATATCGACGTTGGAATTCTCCAGCATCCCCGTAGAGAGCGCCCCGAAGGTGCCGCTGCCGGGCGTTCCCACCAGCGGCGTGCCAGACTCGCCGGTCTGAACCCACGCCGTTCCGCTGATGGCCCGTAATCCGTCCTCGTCCGGAAAAGTCGCCAGTACCAGCTGGCCCTGCAGCATGCGTTCCCCGTTGCTGTAGGTGGCATAGATTTTACCGTCGCCGTCCACCTGCACGCCGTTTTGCTGCGCGGAGGCGTATCCGTCGGCGGCATTAGTGGTGACCGAAAAAGCGGAGCCGTACTGGGTACAGGCTGCATAGTCAAAGGTCATCGCAATGGGTGCTGCACCCGGCGCGCTGAAGGTCATCGGCACCGCTGCCGCCGGGCTAACCAGCTTGCCCTGCTCGTCAAAGGCCAGCGTCGTGGTGGTGGGCTGGGTCGCCCCATCAAAGCTGTAGTGCACCTCCCAGCTGTTATCCGCCGTTTTGGTGAAATACTGGCTGACCGCATGCTCGTTGCCCAGTGAGTCATAGACCGTGGTGGTGTAGGTGGTGTTATATGACGCGGCGTTGGCCGGGTCGAACGGCACCGCGCTGGTATCAATGGCCGTATCGGCGGCGTTGAAGTTAGCGCCAAAGGTCAGAGTGCTGGTTGCCCTGGCGGGTAGCGAGCCGGTCTTGATCTGCAGATCCGTCACCGTACCGGTTTGCAGCGCCCCGCTCTCATTAACCGGGTAGCCCTGCAGGAAGTCGCCGGAGGCGTTGACAATATAGCCATCCTTATTTGTGTTGAACGATCCCGCCCGGGAATAGGTGACGTTGCCCGCGCTGTCCTGAAGCATAAAGAAGCCGCCGTCGTTGATTGCCAGATCGAGGGCGTTACCAGTAGAGACCATAGAGCCGCCGCGGGAGATGCTCTGGGCCGTTCCGGCCACGCTTACCCCCATCGCCTGGGTTCCGGCATACATGGCGGAGAAGTCGGTAGTCATGGACTTGTAGCCCACCGTTCCTGCGTTGGCAATGTTATTACTGATGCCATCCAGCTGCTCATTCACCGCGTTCAGACCGCTAGCTGCAATGCTGTAACTCATAACTTACTGCTCCTTTTAAATTGTCAAACTATGTCCTGGGTCGGCATCTCATCCGGCGTGCCGAACTGGCTGATCATGGTGAAAGGCACCTCTCCTACGCCGCTGACGTTGAGCAGCGGCGTGCCGCCATCCAGCGGAATGCGCACGTCGGTCACCACCCCCGTCACCTCGACCGGCACCTCCTCCTCCCCGGTATCGGTGACCACCGACACGCTGTAGTCGCCGGAGGGAATACCGTAGTCCACAGGGTCGATGCTAAAGGGGACGCCCCCCGGGCCAAACGACGTTCCCGTCAGTGGAATGTCGTAGTCGTTTCCGACCTCGTCGGTGAGATGGATATCAACTCGGGTACAGGCGTCATCCAGATCGATACGGCCCTGAATAGCGCCGTCACCCACCTCCAACGTCGTGGTCTGGACCATGATTGGATCGCCCACCATCTTGCCCAGCGCCATCACCTGGATATTGCTCATCAGAATGGCGTTGGTGTTCATCTCCGTGGCGACCTCCTCCGCCATCGCCACCTGGGCCATAGAGGCGAGCTGGGTCACGTACTCGGTGGGATCGGTCGGATCGGTGGGATCCTGGTTCTGGATCTCTGCCACCAGCAGGGTCAGGAAGGTGTCGGCCATCGACGTGGCGGTCGTCGTTGTCGTGGTCGCTGTCGTTGTCGTTGTCGCAGCTGTAGCGGTCGTGCTGGTTGTGCTAGTTGTGCCTGGCCCGGCATAGGGTGCGTTCAGCGATACGGACGAACTCATGTGCTCTCTCCCAGCTTCAGCAGGCTTTGCTGCATGCTTTTGACGTTGTTCAGCACGTCAACGCCGGTCTCAAAGTTGTGCGAGGCTGACATCATATCGGCCATCTGCTCGACCACGTTGACGTCCGGATACCAGACGTAGCCATCCCGGTCGGCGAGGGGATGGTGTGGTTCATAGCGCCGCACCGCGCTGCCGCTCTCGATAACGTCCTGTACGCGTACGCTGGCTCCCGTCAGATCGTGCTGCCCCGCCTGCACCAGGCTGCTGTGGTAAACCGAGGCGAAGACTGGGCTGCGCGATTTATAGACCGCCGCCTCACTCTGCGCCGGCGAATCCGCGTTGGCCAGATTGCTGGCAACGGTATTGAGCCGCACCGTCTGGGCGGTCATAGCCGAGCCGGCGATCTGGTAGATGTCAGAAAATGACATAGCTATTTCCCTTCGATAGCGGTTCTCAGGCCGCTGATAGACATATTCAAAAAGGTCAGGCTGCTCTGATAGTCGAGGCTGTTTTGTGAAAACCGCGCCTGCTCGCTATTCAGCTCTACCGTATTGCCATCCTGTGTCGGTTGCATCGGCAGGCGGTACATCACCTGCGCGTTAGGCAGCGTGCCGCCGCGATTTGCCCGTTGCATCTCGCGGACAAAATCAATATCTTTGGCCTTGAAATTTGGCGTATCGACGTTCGCCAGATTGGCGGTAAGCAGCTCGGTCCTCGCAAGACGTAGCTTCACCGCCTGTGGGTGTACACCCAGTGCTTTCTGAAAGCTGATCCCCATTGTGCATTGCACTCCTTTCCTAATAACGCATGCGCGTGCCTATAAGGCAAAAAACGTGCCAAATATTAAGTTATTGAAAAGGTTTACTTTATGTACACTGCTGCCGCTGTCCGGAAAGTTTTTTTCCGCATCCTGACCACCGTTCTTTTTTCCGCCCCGCCGCTCGTCGCGGCGCACCCCTCACCGCCCACGGCTCGCCAGCAGATCAATGAGCAGGTAGTGCATCTCGCCGGAGAGGCCATCGCCGGGCTGGCACAGCGCGCGAGCTGGCACGACTACCGCTACACCCTCAACGTGCTTATTCCCGGCAGCGTCGCCGCCCTGCCCGCCTGTAGCCAGCCGCTGCGCCTCAGCGGCGAGCCTCTCCAGCAGAAAAATCTGGCTCGCCAGCGCTACAGGGTAGCCTGCGGCGGCGGCGCGTCGTGGCAGGTATTAGTCACCGTTAAGGCCGACCTCTACCTGCCGGTGGCAATGGTCGCCAGAGAGATTGCCCGAGGTGAAGCCATTACCGCCGACAAACTGGTGATGAAGCGGTATAACATCAGCAACCTGAGCGGCGATCCGCTGCTGAGCGTGGGCGACGCGGCAGGACGGCTCGCCAAACGTACTTTGCGCCCGGGGAAGCCGCTGCTGCGTAAGCAGCTGCAGCAGCCGCTGCTGGTAAAGCGTGGCGCGGCGGTGACTATCGTTTCGCAAACGGACGGCATTAGCGCGCAGACGGCGGGCGTAGCGCTAAAAGAGGGACGCCTGCAGGAGAGTATTAAGGTGCAGAACAGCAGCAGCGAGCGGGTGATTGATGCCATCGTTGTTGGTCCCGGTCGGGTGAGCGTTGGCGGTGGCACGCAATAATTTTTTCACTGCCGCTTAAGTTTTTGCTTTACGCTGCCGCTTTCCCTGCGTAACCGATAAAAACGTTCTGCGATGAGAAACCTATGACCCTCACAACTCCTGGCATAACACCCGGGCAGCTTGCCTCCTGCGATGCGGCAGCGCTCGTCCCGTCGCCGCCCGAGGCGGCAAAAGTGGATCCTGTTGCCCCTGCCCCATCCTGTGCAGACGATATCACCCAGCAGGGTCTGCAGGCGGCGCAGCGCAGCCTGACGGAGGCTTCCGCCTCTGACATCGACGCGGAAAGCGTGGGTCAAATGCAGGCGCTGCTGGCGTCGCCGCAGTTTTCCATTGACGCCGATGCGCTGGCCTCTGCCATGCTGGACTTTTTCAGCACCAGGGGGGCGTAATGAGCGCCAGACTTGAGCAGGTGAAGCTGCTGCTACGCGGGATCCGCCTCGATAGCGAACGTTACCAGCAGCTCTACACCCTGCTGGAGGAGCAACGCATGGGCATGATCCGCCGCGCCAGCGATGCGCTGGCTGTCGTGAATGGGCAGATTGATCTGCTCTACCCCGCGCTGAGCGCGAGCGCCCGCACCCGCCATGAAACGCTGCTGTCATTGGGCGTTACGCCGGATAGCGCGGGCATGGCGCAGGTGTTCAGCTGGCTGCCTGCTGCGCAAAAGGTGGCAGCGAACCAGGCGTGGCAGCAGCTGGCGGGTAGCGTTGCGGCGTGCAGACGCTTCAATGAGAAAAACGGCGAGCTGCTGATCCGCCAGTATGCATTCGTGCGGGATTTTTTGGGTTTTGAGCCTGACTTTATCTATCGCCCCTGACGTCCAATCCGCAGTTAGGTTGACCCGGTGATGACCGTCGTTACCGCTCCTGCTCCGTCAGGCGCTGGGTGCGCAGCCAGCTTTGGCTGGCGATCTCATCAACCTCTTTCTGTTCGCGGCTGGCCTGCTCGCTGGCCGCCCTCTCTCGCTGATCGTCGAGTGTCAGAGCGACAATTTTCTCCTGGCAGGCCGCCTGCAGGAGGCCTTTTTGCAGCTGCTGCATTTTGATCTCCGCCAGCGCCTGCTCCTGCTCCTGCCACTTCATGACGCGCAGCAGGTTACCTTTATAACCCGCCATATTGCTTAGCGTCTGAGGGCAAAAATGAGGCTGCGCCTCGGCACGGGTCTTCGGCATGAGCTGCCTTAGCGCCCTGAGGTTGTTCTCGTACTGGATAGCGACCTGCCGCTGCCGGGCCAGCGCCACCGTTGTGGTTTGCACCGTGCTGTCGCGAAGGCGTTGAAGCTGGGCAAGCGTGTCAAGCATCTGCTTCACGAGTTCTCTCTCTGCGCCTGTGGAGAGGGAAACAGCGCGGCGATTTGCGCCTGCACCTGCGCCAGCGGAGCCGGTTCGTTTACCTGCTGGCGCAGAAAACGTTCAATGGCTGGAAAGCATTTCACGGCCCTGTCAACCAGCGGATCGGCCCCCTCGACGTAGCCGCCAAGCGGGATCAGCGGTTTGATCTCCATGTAGGCGGCATAGTGCCGCTTAAGCTGGCTTACGGCCTGCTGGTGCCACTCAGGGGTAATCTGCGTCATGCAGCGGCTGATTGACTGCCCAATATCGATCGCCGGATAGTGCCCGGCCTCGGCAAGCTTGCGGGTTAAGACGATATGGCCGTCCAGCACCGCCCGCGCGCAGTCAACGATGGGATCCTGCTGATCGTCCCCCTCCGCCAGCACGGTGTAGATGGCGGTCATGGAGCCGCTGCTGTCGCTGTTGCCCGCGCTCTCCACCAGCCGGGGGATCATGCCAAACGCCGAGGGCGGGTAGCCTTTAGTGGCTGGCGGCTCCCCCAGCGAGAGGGCAATTTCTCGCTGGGCCATGGCGTAGCGGGTGAGGGAGTCAACCAGTAGCAGCACGTCAAAGCCGCGATCGCGAAACCAGGCGGCAAGCGTATGGCACAGCTCGGTCGCCTTCAGGCGCATCAGGGGCGACTCGTCCGCCGGTGCGACCACGACGATAGATTTAGCCAGCCCTTCGTGGCCCAACGCCCTATCGATAAACTCTTTTACTTCGCGGCCCCGCTCGCCAATCAGTCCGACCACCACAATCTGGGCGCTGGTCTGACGGGTAATCATGCCAAGCAGGACGCTTTTGCCGACGCCGCTCCCCGCCATCAGGCCAACCCGCTGGCCTTTGCCAATAGTCAGCGCGCCGTTGATCGCCTTTACCCCGACGTCCAGCGGCTCATCTACGGGTCGGCGGGTTAAGGGATTGACCGTCGGTGCCATGGAGGGCAGCGGATGAATACCGCCCAGTCTGCCTTTGTCATCGATCGGCTCGCCCAGCCCGTTAACCACCCGACCCAGCCAGCTTTCGCCGACCAGCAGCTGCCTGGCCTTCTGCTGGGGAAAGACGCGCGCCCCTGCCATCAGCCCTGTCGGCTGTTTAAACGGCATCAGATAGGTCACGTCGCGGTTGAAGCCCACCGCCTGCGCATCGATAAAACCGCGCTCCGCGCTCTCGATGCGGCAGAACTGCCCCGTCGCCAGCTGGCAGCCCACGCTCTCCAGCAAAACTCCGTTCATCCGCACCAGTCTGCCCGCCACGCGGGTAAAGGAGATAGACTCAATGGAGCGCAGCGCGTCGTCAAAGGGATGCGGAGTGTTCATCCGTCTCTTCCGGGGTCAGGGTCTCTTTCAATACCGTCATGCACTGCTCAAGCCGATGTCCACAGCCAACGTCCAGCTCCGATGCATCGGTCACAATGCGGCACTCTCCGGCGGCCAGCTCCGTTGAAGCCGTCAGCCCCCATGCATTAACCTTTTCCGGTGCCACGCTCTGGATGCGGCTAAACTCATCGGCGCTAAGATAGACCTTCAGCGGATCCGGCACGGCGGGCATAGCAGCGATAGCCTCCTCCACCAGCGCCAGCAGCTGGGTTGGCTGCAGCGCCAGCTCGCAGCGGATCACCTGGCGGGTGACCTTCTCCACCAGCTGCAGCAGATCCTCCCGCTGCTTACGCTGAAGATGGGCAAAATAGTCGTTGAGGCTGCCGACAATCGCCTCCAGCGGCTGGGCGGCCTGGGTAAACTGTGCCAGTCCATCCCGCTGCCCTACCAGGCTACCTTCAGCAAAACCTTGCCGATAGCCTTCAGCCTCTCCTTTTGCCAGCCCCTCCTGAAAACCGGTCTCCTGCCCTTCGCTGACCCCCTCAGCAAAACCCTTCTGTAGCCCCTGCTGATAGCCGTCCATGAGCTGGCGCTGAAAGTCGGCGCTGCCTCCCCCCGGTGCAGCACGTTGGGCGGCCGCATTGCGCGGCGGGAAGCGGTGGAGGCGGTAACGGCCCCGTAGTGTCTGCATCGGTTCTCTCCCTACTCTGCCGTCTGCTCGGCGAAAAGCTGAAGCTGGATCTCACCCGCCTCCTCAAGCTCGCGGGCGACGGCCATGATTTCACGGCGGATCTGCTCAATGCGGCTGATGGGCACCGGCCCCAGCCGCGCGGTGATGGTCTCTAGCTGCTGTGCCTGGCGTTTCGGCATCACGGCAAAAACGGCACGCCGGAGCGGCGGCTCGGTGCCTTTTAACGCCACGGCCCACTCCTCCATTGGGATCTCGTCGAGCAGGCGGCGGCGCACCTCTTCGCTCTGTCGGCTGAGGATAAAGAAGTCGTACATCTCATCCTGCAGCTGTTCCAGCACCGTCGCATCCAGCTCGCGCAGGCGATCGAGGATCTGCTGCTGGTTACCCTGAAAGCGATTGACGATATCCGCCGCCTGCTTGATCCCTTTTACCTTTGAGCCATGTTCGGAGAGCACCGACAGGCCGCGCTCAATCAGGCGGTCCAGCTCATCGACCACGTCGCGGTTAACGTCGTTGAGCCTGGCGATGCGGTAGAGGATCTCGTTCTGCACGGCGTCGCTCATGTAGGTGAGCACCGTGGCCGCGATCTCCGGCGTCAGAAAGGCCAGAAACACGGCCTGGAGCTGGAGGTGCTCCTCGGCAATCAGCACCGCGAGCTGACGGGGATCTACCCACTGCAGGCGTGCCATGCGCGAGCGGATCTCATCCCCATAGATGCCGTTGATTACGCTGCTGGCAATCTCCCCGCCCAGCGCTTTATTGAGGATCCCTTGCAGCATCATGCGCGACGCGCCGTTGATCCCGCTCTGCTCGCGAAACTCGTCAAAGAAGTTGTTGATCACCCTTCTCGCCTGGCTAGTTTTTACCCCGGAGAGACGAGCCATATACTCACTCAGGCGCACCACCTCCTCGCGACTCAGCTTCTGCATCACCGTGGCCGCCGCCTCTTCACCCAGGCACAGCAGCAAAATGGCCGCCTGCTCAAGGTAGCTCGCGCCGCCAGGGCTTTTATTTACTGTCAATTCGCTCATTGCTGGTAATCCACTGTCTGATCACTTCGGCGACGCGGTCGGTATCGCTAATCGCCAGTTTTTTAAGGAACTCCAGCTTGGTTTCAAGACCAGAGCTCTGCGAAGGCAGGGCATCATCGCCGGTAAACGAGGGCAGCTCCACGCCTCTGCGCTCGTCGTCATCCAGCGTTGCTGGGAGTGAGGGGTCACTGCTGCCTGCTGTTGGCAGCGTTGCAGGCTTCGCCTGGCGCGTAGCGATAAGGTGCTTTATCAGCGGACGCACGATAAACAGCAGCGCCAGCAGCAGCAGTACGCCGCTACCGCCGAGGCGGCACCACGCAAGGATGTCACTGTTCTGCCACCACTTCACCGGCGGCAGTACGACTCTCTCCTCCGGCACAAAATGCATTAGCGACAGCGACAGCCTGTCTCCCCGGGACGCATCAATTCCGGCGGCGCTATTGAGCATCGCCGTAACCTGGGCCGTCTGCTCTGGCGGCCAGCGCTTAACGGCGGCGGCATCCTTATTGAGCACCACGGCAACGTTCAGACGCTTAAGTGCAAAACCCGGATGCTGGATATGCTCAACGGTACGGTCGTAGCTGTAGTCCCGCTGGCTCTCCTTATGTTCCGACAGAGTGGCAGAGGGCTTCTGAGCCGTCGCTTCCGTGGCCTGTGCCGGGACAGCCTCCGGAGGTCGGTTGCTGAGCGCTCCGGGAATGCCAACGGCGAGACGATCGCTACTCTTATCCTCGGAGCTCTGCTCCCGGTTAACCTTTGGCGTATCGCCGTAGCGCTCCCGGGTCTCTTCGATATGGCTCAAATCCAGCTCTGGCATAACGCTAATGCGGAAATTATTTTTACCTACCAGCGTGGTCAGGACGTTAGCCAGGCTGGCGCGGGTTTGATCCTGAATACCGCTCACTAACTCGTTCGCTTTGTGGACGCTGGCTGCGGCGTTGCCCCCCTCCGCGACGCCCTCCGACAGCAAATTCCCTGCCTGGTCCACGATGCTGACCTGAGCAGGTAACAGTCCCGGCACGCTACCGCTTACCAGATGGATAATGGCGTTGACCTGCTCGCGGCTCAGGCTGCAGCCATAGTGCAGGCGCACCATGACCGAGGCGCTGTTTTGCGGCGTGCTGCTGATAACAAACGAGCTCTCTTCGTTCAGCGCAAGGTGAACGCGGGCCGTTTCTACCGCATCCAGCGACATGATGCTCTGCGCCATCTCCCCTTCCAGGCTGCGCTTGTAGCGAATATTTTGCACAAACTGGCTGCTGCCGAGCACTTCGTCTTTGTCCATTAGCTCATAACCCGCCGGGCTGATCGCCCGCACGCCCTTGCCCGCCAGCGTCATGCGGATGCTGGAGAGCTGCGAGTCCGGAACCAGGATCTGGCCGCTGGCGGGGTTAATTCGATAGGCTATTTTTTCCCCGTCCAGCACGGTGATAATTTGTGAAAGCGGCAGATGCTCCTGGGTACCAAACAGCGCGGTATAGCCGCCGCTGCTGTGCCACAGGCCACCGACGATAGCTGCAGTGAGCAGCGCCGCGCCAGCCGCCAGGGCAACCCATTTACGGTTGCCCGGAAGCAGAGAGGCGAATGCAGTAACGGCGGCATTAACAGAGGACAAAAATCTCTTTTTCATTTTTATACAGACATGTTCATCAGATCGTTAACGCCGCTCGCCACCTTGTTTCTGACCTGAACAAGCGCCGAGAACGCAAGGGAAGCCTGCTGGCTGGACAGCATCGCGCCAATCAGATCGTCACTTTGCCCGCTGCTCACCGCGTTTCGCTGGGCGCTGGCGCTCTGCTGGAGGCTGTCAACGCGCTCAAGTGCGTCACGCATGATCTGATGAAAGCTTACGTCAGAGAGAGAGCCTCCATCCGGCACCACGCCGGGAAGCGTATGCGCGGGAAGAGGTAAAGCAGCAGCAAGGCGTCTCATGCCACTCATCTCCTGCTGCATTAAGGAGAGCGAGATGTTACCGATTGTTTTCATAGGGGAGTGCTCTTTCGTAAAATAGGAGATAGTCAGCATCAGAAGCAGACTTCAATGCCATGCTTGCGCATTGAGGCGAGCCGGTAGCGCAGCGCCCGCGGCGTGATGCCTAAGCAGTCGGCGATCTGCGAGCGATTACCCTGGTATTTACGCATCAGGTCGGCGATATAGTGATACTGCGCAACCCGCCCGTGCCGCTGTAACTCCTGACGGCTGGCGTTAAGAGAGTGAATGGGGGTCTCTGCAGTCGGACAATCGACGGTCTCCTCCTGTGTATTGAAGGGGATCCCCAGCGCGCTGGCGTGGATCACCCCGTTCTGGTTTAACACCATGCCGCGCTGAATGGCGTTTTCGAGCTGCCGCACGTTGCCGGGCCAGCAATAGTTCAACAGCGCCGCTTTCGCGCTCTCTGCGAGACAGATATTTTTACCAATGGTGTGGGCATATTTTTTTAGAAAAGCGTCGGCCAGCGGCAGAATATCCCCGACCCGTTCCCGCAGCGCCGGCACGGTAACGGGCACCACGGAAATGCGATAAAAGAGATCCTCGCGAAAACGCCCTGCGGCCACCTCAGACTCAAGGTTTTTATTGGTGCTCGCCATGAGGCGAAAGCTGAGGTTAATTGTTCGATGGCTGCCAAGGCGTTCAACCTGCCGCTCCTGCAGTACGCGCAAGAGTTTTGCCTGCAGCGGCAGGGGCATATCGCCAATTTCGTCCAGCAGTAAGGTCCCATTATTCGCCAGCTCAAATTTTCCCGGCAGAGTATTCACCGCGCCGGTAAACGCGCCTTTTTCATAACCGAAGAGCGTTGATTCCAGCATCGACTCAGGTATAGCCGCACAGTTAATTGCGATGAAAGGTACGGTACTATTTTCGCCAAACGCTGTCGTATGAATATATTTAGCGACGCACTCTTTTCCAGAACCAGTTTCGCCCATTAGCAGCACTGGAATATTGAAATGGGCAACGCGCCTGGCTAAGGAGAATGTTTTAATGCTGGCAGGAGCCTGAGCAATAAAGTTCGACATGGGTTTCTCGCATTTACGAATTTTATCTTCATGCGAAGATATCACCATGCTTAAATTAATTTGCTAATAAATAACTTAAAATCAGATAAAGCAATACAAATCAATTGATTACATAAATAATCAGCAGCCATCAAAAAAAATTCAAAGAAGCATCAAAGCAATAATTAATATTTAATAATATTTATCGCTGCACTATCTATTGTATACCCTTACCATCTCCGTTTAAATAGCGGCACTTTGTAGGGCTGTGCATCATGCCACGCAAATAAAGAACAGCGGCAATTTTAGCCCGTAACTTAAATAGCAAAGGCGTTTTTTTTGCCCAACTCGCTGCCATAAACAGCAAAACAACCGGCCTGGTTATTCGGTATCAACAACAGAGAATATGTACCATGTTGAAGTACAGCCAGAACAGTACCATAAGCAAGCTTGATAGCCACCGTCTTGGTCGGCCCTATCACCGCCTGCCCAGCCTGTTCGTGAGCAAATTTGATATTCTGGAGTCACGTATTGGTAACTACTTTCTCAAAAAGCATCGCTCAAGCTTAACGCTGAAAAAGATGGCGTGTACGGTCGATATTAAAAACAAAAACGCTGACCTGCTGGCATCACATATTGGCCATCTCGCCTTTGATATTGACAGGCCGCTGCTGTTAACGCTTTTGAATAATTTTTACGGTCTGGAGAGCGAAGAGAGCGCCAGCCCGCAGGCCGCACTGCTGCCGACAAAAACCGAAGCGCGGCTACGCATCCGCCTGGCGCTCGATCTTTGCCATATCCTTTTTCATCAGGAGACATGGGGATTACCGCTCAGTGTAAAGATGGACAGCAGCACAATTATTAGCCAGTGGGCATGCCAGGTGACCTTTACTCTGGGCGACGATGCGCACAGCAGCTTTCATATCCTGCTGGATAACGCCCATACCGACTGCTTTCTTAACATGCTGCGCCAGAGGGATCGGCATCAGACCGATGCTGGAGCCCCTGGCCGGCAAAACCGCAATCGGGCCGTGGTAACCAAACTGATCGAGACGCTGCCGCTGAGCCTGAACGTTAAAATCGCCGGGCTAAGCATGGACGTAGCTTCCCTGACCACCATCAGAGCCGGGGATATATTCCCGCTCACGCTACCCGATACGTTCCCGGTCTCTATCGGGCAATCGTCGCTGTTTCACGGACTGATTGTTGAAGATAACGACAAACTCTATCTGACTCATATTACGCCTACCGTTCCTGAGAAGTCCTATGAATAATCCTACCGATCCCCTTGACCAGGGCTTTGAATTAGCCGGGGAAAGCGCCGAACCCTACGACACTGCGCCAGCCCGTAGCGCACCGGCGTTAACCGACTCTATGGCGCTGCTTAAGCGTATTCCGGTTACCCTGACGCTGGAGGTGGCTTCCGTCGAGGTGATGCTCGCCGATCTGCTCAATATTGATGACGACACGGTCATTGAGCTTAATAAGCTGGCGGGAGAACCACTGGATATTAAGGTCAACAATATCCTGCTGGGCAAAGCCGAAGTGGTGGTAGTCAATGAAAAGTATGGCCTGCGGGTAATTGAGTTTAATACCCGCGATATTAACGAACTGACCACATGATCCGCACTGTCTGCCTGCTGCTGGCCGCCAGCACGCTGCTGCTCCTCTCTCCTGCGGTATATGCGCAGGGGGGCGATATCTCGCTGCTGCAGGTGATCAACCACGGCAATACCCAGGAGTACAGCGTCAAGATCCAGATTTTAATTCTGATGACGCTGGTGGGCCTGCTGCCCACCCTGCTGCTAATGATGACCTGCTTTACGCGGTTTATTATCGTGCTCTCGCTGCTGCGTCAGGCGCTGGGCCTGCAGCAGACGCCGCCGAACCGCATTTTAATCGGCATTGCGCTAGTGCTAACCCTGCTGGTGATGCGCCCCATCTGGCTTAACATCTACGAACACGCGGTCGTCCCCTTTGAACAGGACACCATAACACTGCCCCAGGCGCTGGAGACCGCCGCCGCACCGCTCAAGCGCTTTATGCTGGCGCAAACCAGCAAAAAGGCGATGGCGCAGATAATGACCATTGCCAACGCGCAGGGGGATGCACAACAGCAGGATCTCTCCATCATCGTGCCAGCCTATATGCTCAGTGAGCTTAAAACTGCCTTTCAGATTGGCTTTATGATCTACATTCCCTTCCTGGTGATTGATCTGATCGTCGCCAGCGTGCTGATGGCGATGGGGATGATGATGCTCTCGCCGCTGATCGTCTCACTGCCGTTTAAGCTGATGGTCTTTGTGTTGATTGATGGCTGGGCGCTGACCGTCGGTACGCTGACCGACAGCATTCGCGGGCTGGGGTTAGGGTAATGAGCGAGGTATCGTCATGTTAACTATCGATACCGCCGCCGATCTGGTCGCCAGCGGCATCAAGGTGGTGATTGTGCTGGTCTCAGTGCTGGTGGTTCCCAGCCTGCTGGTCGGCCTGTGCGTCAGTATCTTTCAGGCTGTGACCCAGATTAACGAGCAGACGCTCAGCTTTCTGCCGCGGCTTATCGTGACGCTGATCGTGCTCGGCGTCTGCGGAAAGTGGATGATCGTCCAGCTCAGCGATCTCTGTACCCATCTCTTCGCCCAGGCGGCGCTGATGGTAGGCTAGGATGATCCAGCTTGAGGTAGTACAGTTCAGTAACCTGGCGCTGGGGCTATGGTACCCCTTCGTGCGCATTATGGCCTTTCTCCAGTACGGGCCGATTTTTGACAGCAAAGCCTTCAGCGTGCGCATTCGTATAATTATCGCACTGGCGCTGGCCATTGTCCTGACCCCACTGGTACATCCGCCCGTGCCGGAGGGGCTGCTGAACCTGCATACCCTGATCCTTACCGTCGAGCAGATCCTCTGGGGCCTGCTGTTTGGCCTGATGATGCAGTTCATCTATCTCACGCTCCAGCTCGCCGGGCAGATCCTCTCCTTCAATATGGGTATGAGCATGGCGGTAATGAACGATCCCAACAGCGGCGCATCCACTACCGTGCTGGCAGAGTTTATTTATATCTATGCGGCTATCCTCTTCTTCGCGTTGGATGGGCATCTGCTGCTGGTGAGCATTCTCTATAAGGGCTTTCTCTACTGGCCGCCCGGCAACGCGCTGCAGCCGCAGACCCTGCGCAGCGTCGCTCTCGCGCTGGGCTGGGTATTCTCCTCCGCGATGCTGCTGGCGCTGCCGGCGACCTTTATCATGCTCATCGTTCAGGGCGGATTTGGCTTGCTGAACCGTATCTCCCCGGCGCTGAATCTTTACTCGCTGGGCTTCCCCATCGCCATGCTGGCCGGGCTTATCTGCTTTGCCGCCCTGCTCTCCGCCCTGCCAGATCACTATCTGCATCTGGTTAACCGCGTGCTGGCGGAGTTTGACGCCCTGCGGGGGACGCATGGCTGAGGCTGCAAGTGGTGAAAAGACCGAAAAGCCTTCGGCGCAGAAGCGGCGTAAGGCACGGCAGGAGGGCCAGCTTCCCCGCTCGAAGGATATGGGGCTTGCTGCCAGCCTGCTGGCGGCTTTTATCGTGGTCAGCAACAGCTTTCCCTGGTATCGCGACTTTGTGCATGAGGCATTTCTGACCGTGCGTCAATATGGACAGCGTATTGACGATCCGGACATTTTGGGTCAGTTTTTGCAGCATAATTTGCTGATCCTGCTCAAATTTATCCTGACGCTAACGCCGATACCGCTGGCGGCGCTTATCGCCTCGCTGATACCGGGCGGCTGGATCTTTTCGCTAAAAAAGATCGCACCCGATCTCAGCAAAATCAGTCCGCTGAAGGGGATAGGTCGTCTCTTCTCCAGCGAGCAGGTTATTGAGGTCGGCAAGATGATGATTAAAAGCGGGCTGGTTCTGCTGTTGCTCACGGTCAGCCTTCATCGCTACTTCCCTGCTTTGCTCGATCTTCAGGCCCGCTACTTTACCCCGGCGGTACACGAGGGGCTGTCGCTCTATCAGGACGTGATGCTGAACGTGGTGATGCTGTTTATCCTGTTCGCCATTCTTGACGTTCCTCTTGCTAAATATATGTTTACAAAGGGGTTAAAGATGACAAAGCAGGAGGTTAAAGACGAGTATAAAAACCAGGAGGGGAGCCCGGAGATCAAAGCCAGAGTGCGCCGCCTGCAGCGGCAGATGGCGCTGGGGCAGATCCGCCGCGTGGTCCCCAAAGCCGACGTGGTCATTGCCAACCCCACCCATTTTGCGGTGGCGTTGCAGTACGATCGGGCGCGGGCAGCGGCCCCGTATGTGGTGGCAAAAGGCACTGACGAGGTGGCGCGCTACATTCGTGAGGTTGCCCGGGAGCATCGGGTTGAGGTCGTCGAATTCCCGAAGCTGGCTCGTGCGGTCTACTACACAACCCAGATAAACCAGCAGATCCCTTATCAGCTTTTTCGCGCGATCGCGCACGTTCTGACCTATGTCCTGCAGCTTAAATCCTGGCGCGCCGGCATACAGGATCGCCCCGCGCTTAACCGTCATATCTCCATTCCCAAAGAGGTCCTGAAGCAGGATGCAGAAACAGATTAAACACGTTCTGACGGCGCTGCGCAGCAGCCGACCCGGCGCGCCCTTACTTCTACTCGCCATCCTGGCGATGGTGATCCTGCCGCTGCCGCCCATGCTGCTGGATGCGCTTTTCACCTTTAACATTGTGCTGGCGGTACTGGTGCTGCTGGTCAGCGTCTCAACGAAACGACCGCTCGACTTCAGCCTCTTTCCAACGGTGCTGCTCATTACAACACTGATGCGCCTGACCCTTAACGTCGCCTCTACGCGTGTGGTATTGCTGTACGGCCACGAGGGGATCGGCGCGGCAGGCAAAGTGATTGAATCCTTCGGCCAGGTGGTCATTGGCGGCAACTTTGTGGTCGGATTTGTGGTGTTCATTATCCTGATGATCATCAACTTTGTCGTAGTGACCAAGGGGGCGGAGCGTATCTCTGAGGTATCGGCACGCTTTACGCTGGATGCCATGCCAGGTAAACAGATGGCTATTGATGCCGATCTCAACGCCGGGCTGATTAACCAGGCCCAGGCTCAGGCCCGGCGTAAAGAGGTGACCAGCGAGGCAGATTTTTATGGCGCAATGGACGGCGCGTCGAAGTTTGTACGCGGTGACGCCATCGCCGGGATGCTGATCCTGGCCATCAACCTGATTGGCGGTGTCTGCATCGGCATTTTTAAATACGATCTGAGCGCCGAAGCAGCGTTCCGGCAGTATGTGCTGATGACCATTGGCGATGGCCTGGTCGCGCAGATCCCCTCCCTGCTGCTGTCAACGGCGGCGGCTATCATCGTTACCCGGGTTAGCGACAGCGGAGATATCTCCAGCGCCGTCAAAACCCAGCTGCTGGCCTCGCCGGCGACCATCTACACCGCAGGTGGGGTGATGTTCGTGCTGGCGGTGGTTCCGGGCATGCCGCATCTCCCTTTCCTGCTCTTCACCGCCCTGCTGCTATTTACCGGCTGGCGGCAGAGCAAGCGCCCCCGAACGGCGCAAACCGACGAAGAGAGTCTGGTCACCCTGAGCAAAACGCTGACGGAAACCCCTGAGCAGCAGGTGAGCTGGGAGACGATCCCGCAGATTGAGCCTGTCAGCCTGAGCCTTGGCTACCGACTGGTCTCGCTGCTGGATAAAGCCCACGGCAGCCCGCTTACCCAGCGCATACGCGGCTTACGCCAGGCGCTCTCTGAGACTAACGGCCTGCTGCTGCCGGAGATCCGTATCCGGGAGAACTTTCGCCTGAAGCCGAGCCAGTACGCTATCTACGTCAACGGCATTAAGGCCGACGGCGGCGAGCTTCCCGCAGACCGCCTTATGGCGCTTCCCTCGGCGGAAACCTATGGCGAAATTGACGGCACGCCGGGAACCGATCCGGCCTACGCGATGCCCATCACCTGGATTACGGCGGAGCAAAAAACGAAGGCGCTCAATCTGGGCTATCAGGTCATCGACCCGGCGAGCATTATCGCCACTCATCTGAACAAAGTGCTTACTCGCTATCTTCCTGAGCTTTTTAACTATGACGACGTAACGCAGCTGCACAACCGTCTTGCCTCGCAGGCTCCGAAGCTGGCGGAGGACGTGGGTAGCGCGCTGAGCTACAGTCAGTTGCTCAAGGTCTACCGGGCGCTGCTTGTTGAGCGTGTTCCGCTGCGCGACATTGTGACCATAGCTACCGTGCTGGTTGCCAGCAGCGCGGTGACGAAAGATCCCATTTTACTGGTGTCGGACGTGCGCCTTGCCCTGCGCCGCAGCATCACCCACGGGCTGGTGCGCAATGAGAAGCTGGCGGTCTACACCCTGAATAACGAGCTGGAAAATCTGCTGATCGGGGTAGTGAACCAGGCACAGCAGAGCGGGAAAGTGATGCTCGATAGCGTGCCGCTGGACCCGAATATGCTCAGCCAGTTCCAGCAAAATATGCCGCAGGTTCAGGAGCAGATGAAGGCGGTGGGCAGAGAGCCGGTGCTGCTGGTGGCCCCGCAGCTGCGTCCGCTGCTGGCCCGCTATGCACGCCTGTTTGCCAGCGGCCTGCAGGTGCTCTCTTATAATGAAGTGCCGGACGAACTGGAGATTAAAATTCTCGGCACGCTCAGCTAGGCAAGCTAACGCACGGTGCCGTTCAGCAGGATGCGCCTGCCGCCCATGTAGTGCGCCTGCCAGAACGCATCCGTCAGGCTACTGATGCGAATGTGTTTGCCGGTACGCGGCGATTCGATAAAGCGGCCATCACCGAGGTAGACGCCCATATGATCGGCCTTATCTCGGGTATGAACAGCAAAAAAGAGCAGATCGCCACGCCGGAGGCTGCCATCCGCTACCCTTCGCGCCTGGGGATAGTGGTACATCTCGTTGGCGGTTCGCGGCAGCTTTGCAGCCAGCAGCGGGTTAAAGGCATAATAGACCAGCCCGCTGCAGTCAAACCCCTCTTCCGGCGTTTCTCCTCCCCAGACATAGGGCTTGCCAAGCTGTGCCTGCAGGCGCTCTATTACCCTCTCGGTAACGGTGTGCAGCCAGTCATTAGCTAACCTGCCTGTTCCATCACGAAGGTGCGGTGTATCTCCCCGCCTGGGGAACGTAAACCACTCGGGATGGCGCTTCAGAGCGGCGCGGTTCTGCGCCCGCAGCGCGGCTTTCGCCGCATGGCTACCGCGGATCACGGGGGGGGAGGCAGGCTGTTTCGCCCTCGCCTTCGCCAGCAGAAGCCGGTTCTGCATCCGCTGCTGAGGGGTGGTTTTAGCCGCGGCATCCAGGGGAAACGCCGCGGCGAAGGCGGTAGCAATAAGCAGCTTTGTAAGCAGATGCTTAATCCGGACCATGCGTAGCCTGCTGAACAGGGTTCTGCTCCAGCCTGCTGGCCAGCGGCTTAACGACCTTCTCTCCCTGCGCGCCAAAGAACTGGTAGAGCGTGTCGGAAGCCGAGCGGGTCAAGATCATGATCTCAATACGCCGGTTGCCTGCCCCGTCAGGATTGTGGGCATCAAGCAGCATCCGATCGGCCATCGCGCTGACCTGCATCACCTTATCACCCGGCATTCCCGCCTGCTCCATCACCCGTCGGGCAGAGAGCGCGCGATCGCCAGAGAGGTTCCAGTTGTTATAGCCCGCTCCCCTGTAGCGCATGGCGTCGGTATGGCCCGTAATAATCAGCTTGTTATCCAGCGAGTTGAAAACCGGCGTTAGCTCGGTCAGCAGCGCCCGGAAGAATGGCGTAATGGTGGCGCTGCCGCGCTCAAACATGCTGCGCTTCTGGTTATCCTTGATTAAAATACGCAGCCCCTGGGGAACAATCTCCATCTCAAGATTACTCTCCATATGGGCCTTCAGGGCAATCTCATTGATGCTTTTAGCAAGCTCGCCCAGCTCCCGCGCCGATTTTTGTCTCATGCGCACTGCCGCGCTGCTGGCTTCATGCGTCTTTTTTAGCTCCGCCTGCGGGTGGCTCTCGGCCGGGGCGGCCAGCTTACGAGGAAGGTGGCTCAGAGGAGCCACCATCCCACCGCCGAAGAAGATAGACTGCCCATGCAGCGCGGCAACGATCTCCTTACGTTCAGACTGGCTGACGCTGTTGACGATCCACAGGGTCATAAACAGCGCCATCATAGCGAGGGTAAAGTCAGCGAAGGCTACCTTCCAGGCTCCGCCGTGATGCCCGGCGTGGCGCTTTTTGATCTGCCGACGGATAATGGTGGTCTTTTTACCCCGATCGCGCCGGTTAGGCATCGCCATTACTCCTCCTCCTCCAGCATGGCGTTCACCCAGGCATCAAGGTTGGCAAAGGTTGGCTTTGACGCCAGATGTAGCAGCTTGCGTCCCGCATCTACCGCCAGCAGTGTCGGCTTGCCCCCCGCCTGAGCCACCAGCACGGTGCGTACGCACTCCAGCAGCGAGTGCTCAGCCCGCGCCTGCTGCTCCATTGCATTCGCCAGCGGATCCATAAAGCAGTAACAAAAGAAAACGCCCAGGAAGGTGCCAACCAGCGCCGCCGCCACCTTCAGGCCGATCAGCGCAATCGAACCGTCAATAGACTGCATGGTAATAATGATACCCAGCACCGCCGCACAGATACCAAACCCTGGCATCGCTTCTGCCGTACGCTGCAGCGAGCGTGACGGGGTGAGCAGCTCCTCCTCAATAGTGTCCAGCTCCTGATCGAGGATCCCCTCCAGCTCGTGCGCGTCTATTTTTCCCATCGCCATCAGGCGAAAGTTATCGGCGATAAACATGACCAGCCGCTTCTGTTTTAATATCAGCGGGAATTTCTGGAATAGCGTGCTCTCCTCCGGCTGATCAATATGCTGGTCAAGCATACGTAACCCGCCGGTTTGGACCATTTCAAGCAGCTCATACAGGCACATTAAAAGCTGACGCTGGAATTCAGCACCGAGGTTTTTCTTGCCGATCACGCCCCTAAGTTGGTGAGCAATTTCACGCAACACGTGCAGTGGATTCGCGATTACCATTGACCCAATGCCAGCGCCGATA
The DNA here is from genome assembly GCF_024656065.1 of Pseudescherichia sp. L3. NCBI lineage: Bacteria > Pseudomonadati > Pseudomonadota > Gammaproteobacteria > Enterobacterales > Enterobacteriaceae > Pseudescherichia > Pseudescherichia sp. L3. Next base: position 267,192 of record NZ_JANKYC010000001.1, on the reverse strand, counting down.
ATGATCATAATCTCTGCTGGCTGCCAGATAGCCACCAGCTGACCGCCCTCGATAAAATAGCCGCCAAAAACGCAGCCTAATATAATTAACAATCCTAATATCTTTTGCATGAATATCCTGAAGCGGTTAGTGACCGGAAAAATAGGTGCGTAGCTTTTCCGCTATCTTTTTATTTAGCTGGCAAATTCTGGCTTCGGTTAACCCCAGCACCAGGGCAATCTCTTTTAAGTTCATATCCTGCTGATAATAGAGGTAGAGGATCTGCTGCTCTTTTGCCGACAGCGTCTTAAGCGCCCTGCTCAGCATATGCTGGTTAACAACCTGCTCCTCCAGCCCACGCCCCTGAAGCGGCAGCTCTCCGTGGCGATCGCTGAGCAACGCATCAAGGCTTTCGAGCGCGTCGGCCCCCTCCAGCGCAAGATAGTGCTGATACTCATCGGCGTTTACGCCGTCGGCTGCCAGTTCGGCAGGCGTCGGCTCACGCCCCAGCGCTTTACGCCGCTCCCGAATCAGATCCTTAATCCGGTAAAACTTCTGCCGGAGCGGGCGCGGACGCCAGTCAAGACTTCTCAGTGCGTCCAGTACCGCCCCCCGAATGCGCTGCACCGCGTAGCCGCCAAAACCGTCGTCGGGTTTGCCGTAGCGGCGCAGAGCCTCGAGCAGGCCGATCAGCGCAATCTGCTGCATATCCTCGCGCTCCATCACGCAGCTGCACTGTGGTGCGAGCTGCCTGACGACTTTGCGTACCAGCGGCAGATAAGCCTGCAGATAGTGGCTCTCCTGGGCAGGCGTCAACGGAGGCAGGGTCTGAAATGCTTGCCTCTCCCATGCGGCTGATTCCAGCATCACTGGAAAACCAGTTTATTAATTAAAATATCGCTATAGGGTTCCGGGACGGCCCTTTTTTTTACTCGCGATCTAGCGCCGCGCTTAGCAATAGTTTTATATCATTTACTTTTAGCGTACGTAGTTGCTCATATTGCATATCCGCCAGCGTTGCCAAAATAATGCTCTGATAAAGCGGCTCGTCGGCTTGGATCTTTTTTGATGCTGCCTCGCTTTCCGCCACCAGAGTTAGCGCCAGCAGCATATAGCGATCCTCTCCTGCGTCATCGCTGAGCGTAATTACCGACTCCTTCAAGGTGACGAAAAGCTCGGTTTTATGCTGTTTTTTCCTCTGTACCTCGCTCTTTGCTGCGGTGTTTTCGACGGCAGGGCCGTGCGTTTGCATATAATTAAAAATAAACCATGCAGCACCGCCGCCGACAGCAATAAAAAGCGCAATGCCACCGAGGCATGCGAAAACTATTTTTTTCATTTGATTATCACACTTTAATTAGGACATCTTCGCTTTTTTGCAGGCCGCTCCGATCGGCCTCGAGTTCGATAGCAGAAACGATCTGCGCAGGCGTTTGCCGGTTATCCTGCTGCCGCTGCCGCTGAGACTGCGACTGCGACTGCCCGTCAGGAGAGACCTGAACCTCTACCTGCACAAAGTTCTGCTGGCTAAGCTGGACCCGCAGCGCCTCACTGCTCTGCTGCAGGGTGCGGCAGACCTCCGCCTGGGATGCGCCGATGTGCACGGTCAACCTGCCCGCCTCCAGATGAATGGCGATCTCCAGCTTGCCCAGTGACGGCGGATCGAGGCGAATGGTTGAGATCTGCTGCTGCTGACCAATCTGAAACTGGATGTTCTCTTTTAGCATGTGGATGAGCGCTTCCCCCCACTGGGCGGCGCGGGTATCGAGGCTGATTACCCGCTCCGGCTGCATTCTCATCGGCGAGATGCGTGCCTCGTCGGCGATACGGTGGTGATTTACCTCCGGTGAAGCGGGTTCCGGCCTCTGCTGGGCAAGCCTCTCCTTCACCCTATGGCGTAGCACATCGGACCGGTGCAGCTGGGGAGCCTCTCTCTGCTCGTTTAACGAGGCGACCGGCGGTAGCTTTTCGGCGGCCAACTGCATCTGGCTTGCCAGCTGTTTCGGCGTCGTGGTTGCTATCTGCGCCGGCAGCACAGCCTGTATGCCCTGCTCCGGCACTGCCGCCAGCGCCATTTTCTCTGCCGCGATGGGGCGTTCAGGCGTTAAAAGCATGCCCATCAGCGCCTCCAGTGCCTGAGGAACCGCCTTATCCTGTTGACCAGGTTTCGTCAGCTTTAGCTTTACAGCAGTTGCAGGCTCTTTTGCGCCATCGACTACCGTTTGCAGGCGCTCCCGAAGCGCGCCCTGCACCACGTCCGGCAGCGTAAAGAGGGACGCCTGCGGGCTGTCTCCAGCCTGTGGCTGAACGGCGACCGGCGCTAGACGCTGGACCCGCGCACCGGTGATTAAGCTCAGAATATTCATGGCTGCTCCGATACGGTATTCATCAGCGAGTAGGCCAACACACCTTCACGCTGCTGGCGGTGTTTTTCCATCCGCGTTTGCAGCAGCGCTACCCGCTCGGTTCGCCGGGCGATGATGTCGCCGTAGGCCTGACGCAGCCGGGCCTTTAGCGCTTCCAGCTCATCCTGCGGGGGCTGGCTCTCACAGTAGGCATTGAACAGCGTCATCAGGCGAGTATGGAGAGCAGGCATCCTGCGCCAGCGCTGTTTATTCAGCGCCTCGTCCATGGCGCTCAACAGTTCATCGATCTGCTTATTCACGATTTGCGTCTTCCTCTGTTAACTCAGCTTCTTTGCCAGCCCCTGCCAGCCCTCATGCAGATTGGTCAAAATCAGCGCCACTTCGTCTATTTTTTGCGTATTGAGTTCGCTGCTGGCCTCATACAGGCGGTAGACGCAGTGGTCATAGAGCCGCGCCAGGTTGAGCACCAGCTCGCCGCCGCGCTCAAACTCCAGCGAGCTGGTCAAAGCGTTAAGAATGTCGATGCACTTGTTAATGCTTTTTGCTTTGCGATCGTAACGTCTGTGGGTGATATGGCTTTTGGCGCGCTCCAGCTCCTCAAGCAGGCCAGCGTAGAGCACCAGCACAAGATCCAGTGGTGAAGCCGAGGCCGTACGGGAAGCCAGATCGATCTCTTTATACTGGTCGTAGCCGTTATCAGAAGCGTACATTCAGTTAATCCTCTCTCTTTCCGGCTGGCTCAGATAAATGCCGCCATGCTGACCTGCATCGAGTTGATCGCTACCATCGTCGAGGTGTACTCCTCAAGGTAGCGATCGTAGGAGGCGTTATAGGTCTCTTTGAGCTGGTCAATCTTGCGGACTAGCTTGTCCTGCTCCTCTTCAACGGCATTCTGTCGCTGAACAATGATGCCGCTGTTATCATCAAGCCAGGTCTCCATTATGCTGTCGAGCTGAGCGGTCATGCTGTCGTCGCCGACGAACAGCGAGGTTAACCCTTCCGGGTTCTTGGCCATCGCCTCGCTAAACTGCTGGGAGTCGATCTGCAGATGCCCCTCTGCGTCAAGGGCGATGCCGTAGTCGAGCATGGAGACGCCGTTATAGCTGGCGTGGGTAATCCTCTGGATCTGACGCTCCAGGGAGGAGATGCCCGCATCGCCGGCAAAGGGGCCTGCCGCCTTGCCGTTACTGCCAAAAGAGGTTAATGAATCAAGCGTATCGACCAGCGTATTGCAGGCATCGACAAAGGTCTGCACCTTCTCCTCTGATGCCGAGGCGTCGTTTGCCACGGTAAAGGTGAGGGGGCCATCCTCCTCTGACGTTTCGGTGAAGGTAATGGAGACGCCGGGAATGAGATCGGTATAGGTATTAGATCCGCTGGTAATCTCGATGCCCTCTTCCGCTGAGCTGCCGAGATAGATAATGGCGTCCTGCGCCGCAGAGAGATCTCTTTGGGCGTTAAGATCGGCGGCAAAAGCCGAGCTGGGATCGATGCCGCTGGTGGAGACGGTAAAACCTGACGCTGCGCCAGTCGCATCGGCAGTCAACATCAAGGTTGTTGAATCACCCGTGTTGACCAGCGCGGCGGTGACGCCCGGATTCTCTTCCGAGTGGTTGATAGCACTGCATAGTTCGCTGACCGACACGCTGCCGTCGGCATTGCCGTCCGCCTGGGCGAGATCGATATCCATCTCATTGGTGCCCATTGTAATCGTAAAGGTGCCGCTGTTGGGGATATCGCCGCTGCCGATGGAAAAGGTGCTCTGCTGGGCGGTGGCGAGCTGCTGGACATAAAAGGTGTAGGTGCCTGCCTGCGCCATTGAGTTCGCCGTAATGGTGGCGGAATCATTGCTGGCCGAGGCCGAATTGACCACCGGACCGCTGGTGGTGCTGTTCAGCGCGTCTACTGCCGACTGAAACGAGGTCAGGGCGCTCTGCAGCGTTGAGAGCGCAGCGCTTTTGGTGTCCAGGGCAGTTTGCTGGCGCTCCAGCTGATTCGCCCGGGTAGAGATATCTATCAGGGCAAACTGTTTAGCTACTACTTGCGGGTTTATCATCGTCGCTCCGTTTATTTACGCATAGTCATAGCAATAATGATGCCAACTTTTATTTGTTTGAATTCAAAAGATTAAATGTAATGAAAGGAAATATCGCTTCCGTAGAGAGGAAAAAACTGTTCCCTGCCTGGCCATGCAGGTAAAACAGCCACACCGCTCGAAAGCGGTGTGGCTGAGTAAGAGGCTCTGGCTTACTGGAGCAGGCTAGAGACCATGCCGGACATGCTGTTAGACTGCTTGAGCATGCTGATACCGGTCTGCATTAGCACCTGCTGTTTCGACATATTTGAGGCTTCCGTGGCGTAATCGGTATCCATAACGTTGCCGATGGCCACTTCGGTGTTGTCCTGCATACTTTGCAGGTTGGTTGCCGTACTGCTCAGGCGGTTCATGGTGGCACCGAGGGTGGACTGAATGGTACCGACCTCTTTCATCACGCTCTGAATCGAATCAATGGCGGCATTTGCTGTATCCGCCGTCAACAGCTCGCTGCCGCTGGCTGCGGTACCGCCTGCGCCATCGGTACCATAGTCGCCGCTAAATGCCGCGCTCAGCGTACCCAGATCTGTTGCCAGCTGGGTGAGTTGAGTTGAGATATTGATGGTGATTTTATCGGTAGACTGGGAGCCGACCTGGTAGGTAACACCGGAGGTATTGGTGAACTGACCACTTTCAGACGGATTGAACAGGTTGGTGCCGCCGTTGGTGGTGTTCTGCAGCATGTCGGACATCTCCTGTCCCAGCTCGTCGAACTCCGACTGCATTGCCGCACGGTCATCATCGCTGTACGTTCCGTTCGCTGCCTGGGTAGCGAGTTCATCCATGCGCCCCAGAATATTATTCATCTCGTCAAACATTCCGTCCGCGGTCTGCAGCATCGCGGTGGCGTCGGCAATATTACGCTGGGCCATGGCCATGCCGCTGGCCTGGGTTTGCATGCGGTTGGCGATCTGTTTTCCTGCGGCATCGTCCGCCGAAGAGTTGATGCGGTCGCCGGTGGCCAGACGCTCCATTGATTTGCTCAGTGAGGCGTTGCTTTTGTTGATGGCGTTGACTGCTGCCATAGAGGCGGCGTTGGTATTAATAGATAACATCGTTCTGCTCCTTAAGTGAGTGGGTCTCAACTGAGATACAGAACTAAAGCGGCGCTGGGCTTAAAAAATTAAACGTGAAGTAAAAATTATTTTTGCCGGTGGGAAAGGCCCTCTTCGCCGTTGAGCTATTGCAGCTCGGTTGAGCATAAACTCGCTCTATACTTAGTAAAAACAGACAACAGCGAGTTTATCTATGCCTCTACCCGACTTTCATCGTTCTGACGCCTTTACCCTGGGGATTGAGCTGGAGCTGCAGGTGGTTAACCCGCCGGGATACGACCTTAGCCAGGACTCCTCCACGCTGATTGATGCCGTTAAGGCCGAAGTCAAAGGGGGTGAGGTGAAGCACGACATCACCGAAAGCATGCTGGAGATCGCCACCGGCGTCTGCGGGGATATCCACCAGGCCGCCGGGCAGTTCTCCGCCATGCAGCAGATCATCCTGCGGGCCGCCAGCAAACACCATCTGCAAATATGCGGCGGCGGCACGCACCCCTTCCAGACGTGGCAGCGTCAGGAAGTATGCGATGACGAACGCTACGCGCGTACGCTGGAGATATTTGGCTATCTGGTGCAGCAGGCGACGGTATTCGGCCAGCACGTTCACGTAGGCTGCCCAAGCGGGGACGATGCTATCTATCTCATGCACGGCCTGTCGCGCTTCGTGCCTCACTTTATCGCCCTCGGCGCGGCTTCGCCCTACATTCAGGGCACCGACACCCGCTTCGCCTCGTCACGGCTCAACATCTTCTCCGCGTTTCCGGATAACGGTCACGCTCCCTGGGTCAGCAACTGGTCGGAATTTGAGGGGCTGTTCCGCCGCCTCAGCTATACCAGCATGATCGACAGCATTAAGGATCTGCATTGGGATATTCGCCCCAGTCCGCACTTTGGCACGGTTGAGGTACGGGTGATGGATACCCCACTGACGCTTGGCCACGCGGTGAATATTGCCGGATTTATCCAGGCGATTTCCCACTGGCTGCTGACCGAGCGACCGTTCAAGATGCAGGAGCGCGACTATCTGCTCTACAGGTTCAACCGCTTCCAGGCCTGCCGCTACGGCTTTGCCGGAGTGTTGACCGACGTGCATACCGGCGAGCAGGTGACCATCGGTGAGGATATCCAGCGCCTGCTGGACAAAATTGCCCCCTATGCCGACAAGCTAAACGGCAGTAGCGCTCTGGAAGCAGTGGCGCAGTTTGTGCGGCGTGGCAAGAGCGAGGACCAGCTGATGCGTGATTTCGTGGCCGACGGCGGCTCGCTGATTGGGTTGGTGCAGAAGCATGCGGAGATCTGGGCGGCGCAATAGCGCCAGCCTGGTTGCGCCAGGGTAGTAAATGGCTGACAATATCGTTTTAACTGACGATTAACATCACCATGACGCACCCGCTTGAATCCCTGATGACGGCCGCCGGTATTTTACTGCTGGCCTTCCTCTCCTGTCTGCTGCTGCCCGTTCCTTCACCGGGTAGCGCCCTGACGCAGCAGCTCATCGCGACTTTCCACCTGGTGGATGCTGGCCAGCTCTATACCCTGCTGTTTTGCGCCTGGTTTCTGTTGCTCGGGACCATTGAGTACTACGTGCTGCGCTTTATCTGGCGGCGCTGGTTCTCGCTGAACCACTCGTCCCGTTAAGTTACGCAGGCCGGGTCAGCAGCGGCTTAATGCCGCGCCTGGCCGTGATTCTCTTTGCGGTAGGCTCCCGGCGGCTGGTTAAAGGTGCGGGTAAAAATGCGCGTGAAGGTCTGCTGGGAATCAAAACCATACTTAACGCAGATATCAAACACCTTCTGATCGGTATCACGCAGCTCCTGGGCCGCCAGCCGCAGCTTGCGCTCGCGGATATAGCGCCCCAGACTCTCGCCTTTGTATTGCATAAACAGCCGTTGCAGATGCCATTTTGAATAGCCCGCATGGCGCGCAATGTCATCAATGCGCAGCGGCTGGTGCAAATTGTCGTCGATCCAATCGACAATCGTATCGATAACCTGAGCGGAAATGTTCATACCGGGCTCCTCTCTGCGCTTTAATGCGCTGAAGCTTGATTATGAGTGAGTAAGCACTCATTATAGAAAGAGGGAGAAAGTCGTCAAGATGATTTTCGATCTTTGACACAGGCCGTTGCGGAGCGGCAGATCTCATGTTTCAATCAGGGTTTAACCGTGTGTGAGGTAAAGTGTAGTGGCTCGTCCGAAGAGTGAAGATAAAAAACAGGCGTTACTGGAAGCGGCAGCCGAGGCATTTGCCCAGTCAGGGATCACCGCTTCTACTGCCCTGATAGCCCGGAACGCGGGCGTCGCAGAAGGCACGCTGTTTCGCTACTTCGCCACCAAAGATGACCTGCTTAATGCGGTTTATCTTGCGCTGAAAACCGACCTCTGCCACGCCATGCTCGACGGCCTCGATCGCTCTCTCAGCGAAGCCAAGGCGCTAACCCGCTATATCTGGAACAGCTATATCGACTGGGGCATTCTGCATCCCGTTGGCCATCGGGCGATCCGTCAGCTGGCGGTGTCGGGCAAGATCACCTGCGCCACCCAGCAAAATGTGGATGAGCTCTTCCCGGATCTTCATACGCTTTGCCGTCGCTCGGTGCTGCCCATTTTTCTTACCGAGGCTTTCCACGCCTTTGGCGATGCCCTGTTCCTCTCTCTTGCCGAAACCACCATTGAGTTCGCCAGCCGCGAGCCCGAGAAGGCGGACGACTTCAAAGCCCACGGCTTCGAAGCGATGTGGCGCGCCCTGGCGGACAGCAGTAGCAGCAGCTAAAGCGCACGATTTTCACTTATTTTTTCTTCGCTGAATCTGTACGCTACAGCGCAGCCTAACTTATCCCAAAAAAATATCAGGAGCATTTATGGATATCGTTTCCATCGCCTTGCAGCGCTACTCAACCAAGGCTTTTGACGCCAGCAAAAAACTGACCGCCGATGAGGCGGAGAAGATCAAATCGCTGCTGCGCTATAGCCCGTCGAGCACCAACTCACAGCCGTGGCACTTTATCGTTGCCAGCACCGAAGAGGGCAAAGCGCGGGTAGCCAAATCCGCGGCGGGCGGCTACGTGTTCAACGAGCGTAAAATGCTGGATGCCTCTCACGTTGTGGTGTTCTGCGCAAAAACCGCCATGGACGACGCCTGGCTGGAGAAGGTTGTGGATCAGGAAGACGCCGACGGTCGCTTCGCCACGCCGGAAGCAAAAGCCGCTAACCATAAAGGCCGCACCTTCTTCGCCGACTTGCACCGCAAAGATCGCCAGGATGACCATGAGTGGATGGCGCGTCAAGTCTACCTCAACGTAGGTAACTTCCTGCTGGGCGTTGGCGCTATGGGCCTCGACGCGGTGCCGATCGAAGGGTTTGACGCTGACGTGCTGGATGCCGAATTTGGCCTGAAAGAGAAAGGCTTCACCAGCCTGGTGGTCGTTCCGGTAGGACACCATAGCGTGGAAGACTTCAACAAGGCGCTGCCGAAATCCCGCCTGCCAGAAGAGACCGTGGTTACTGAGATCTAATTCGATACCGGCTCGCTCCCCGGTTTTTTTCATCAGACCGGGGAGTTTCAGTACAGCAAAATCTGCGGATGTTTTACCCCGCAGGCCAGTGCATAACGCGTCAATGTATCCAGACTTGCCCGTGTAATATTGGTCTCCATTCTGGATACTGTCGGGGCGCTCACACCCATTCTTTGTGCAACCTGCGCGCGGGTAAGGCCAGCATGATGACGCCATTGCGCCAGCATTGTACGTAAACGCTCTTTACGCTCCTGAGCGTCAAACGCAGCCTGAACGTCAGGCTGAGCCAGCATTTCAGCTTTCAGCTCATCCCAGTCAATAATCTTCTTGCTCATTCTGCATCTCCTGTAGCCGCTTAAGCGCCAGGCGTATCTCCGCCGGGGGCGTCTTCTGTGTTTTCTTAATAAAAACACGTAGCAAAAAAATTGTCTGCTTCTGCTGGAAAACATATATGCCTCGGCTATGAACAGGCCCCACCGTGCGGATCTCAAAAAGACCATGAGCGAGAGGTTTACTATCAGGCTCTCGTAAAGCGGTGGGGTTATGCCGAAGCTTTTCTATTTTTCCGATCATTTTTGCCTGCACTGAGGCAGGCAATGCCAGTAGCTCAGCTCTGACGTCCGCATGGACACATACTCTGAACACCATTTTTCGTCCCTGAATATTAGCATATAAGGCAAATTGCCTTAAAGGCTAACCTGCCACTCACGCACTACCTTATGCGTTTTTGTGACAGCGTTCAGATCGGCGCGTTAAACATGGAAAGAGGCTCGAAAAATATTCTTCCCGGTTGGGTTACAGCCTTGCCAGCACCTGCTCGCCTGCCTCATCGATCGGTAAATAGACCAGCAGCCGCGAACCGTTACGCGGTGCGGAGTACCAGTACATCTGCTGAAGCTGGAATTCGCCCAAATCAGGGTGATGAAAGGTTTTAATCTGGTTTTCGACGCCGCGCACCTCATAGCGCTGATGCCAGAGCGCCTCAAACTCCTCCGAGGCGGCAAAAAAGCGCGCCAGCTTGTTCTCCCATGCCGCTTCCCCCCGATGCTCCGCCATCGCCGCGCGGAAATAGGAGACAAAGGTTGGCAGCACGTCCCGGTTTGCCAGGCGGCTACGCCAGCCCGGATGAGTCAGATAGAGATAGATACAGTTGCGATCGTCTTCCGGCAGCGTCGCAAAATCGACCCCCATTAGCCGACAAAAGGCGTCGTTCCACGCCACGATATCGAAATTAGGTTTCTGAATGCTGGCCGGCTGCGGCAGGAGGCTGTCCAGCATTCGTCGCGCGCCGGGGCTGATCCCTTCGCATGGCGTCAGATTGGCCGACTCCACCGGCGGCAGGCCCGCCAGCACGAAAAGATGCCGCGTCTCCAGCGGACTGCACTGCAGCGCATCGGCCACTGCCTGCATGACCACAGCCGACGGATTGACCTCCCTGCCCTGCTCAAGCCAGGTATACCAGGTCACGCCAACGTCCGCCAGCATCGCTACCTCCTCCCGACGCAGGCCCGGCGTGCGCCGCCGTCCGCTGCGCGGGAGCCCCAGCCGCTGCGGATCTAAGCTCTCCCGTCGCGCGCGTAGAAAAGCGCCCAGCTGTTTACGGCGATCGTCCTGGCGCGTCTGTGCCATGTCCAGCTCGCTGTGGCTTATCAGGCTCATCGTCTCTCCTGCCTCTCTTCAGCATGGTAGTGCCAGTACCAGTATAATCAGGAACTGGTACCCGTTTATTCAATCAGCGATGCTACGGCCATTCGCTGAATGACGCAATGGAGCTACCATGAAAACGTCTACTGTTTCACCCGGCCGCGCGGGACTTATCCTGCTGCTAACTGGCCAGATGCTGCCCCTGATCGACACCTCGATCACCAACGTCGCTCTCGACTCTATCACCGCATCGCTGCACGCCAGCGCCACCCAGCTGGAGCTTATTGTCGCCCTGTACGGCGTGGCCTTTGCCGTCTGTCTGGCGATGGGCAGCAAGCTGGGCGATAACTACGGTCGCCGCCGTCTGTTTATGTGGGGCGTGGCGGTATTTAGCTTCGCCTCTCTGCTGTGCGGCATGGCAAACTCGATTACTGCCCTGCTGGCGGCCCGCACGTTGCAGGGTGCGGGAGCGGCACTGATCGTTCCACAGATCCTCGCCACCCTGCACGTTACCCTGAAAGGTACCGCCCACGCGCGGGCTATCAGCCTCTACGGCGGGATCGGCGGTATCGCTTTTATCGTCGGGCAGATGTGCGGCGGCTGGCTGGTGTCGGCAGATATCGCCGGACTGGGCTGGCGTAACGCCTTTTTCATCAACGTGCCGATTGGCCTGCTGGTGCTGGCGTTGAGCCGTCGCTACGTGCCCGAGACCCGTCGAGATGAACACTCGCCCATCGACTGGCAGGGCACGTTTATCCTCGCCCTGATCCTCTGCTGTCTGCTGTTTCCCATGGCGCTGGGGCCAGAGCTGCACTGGCCGTGGTCGATGCAGCTGATGCTGCTGGCTACGCTGCCGCTGCTGGTGTGGATGCGGGCTAGCGCGCTGGGCAAGCAACGACGTGGCGAACACCCGCTACTGCCGCCGCGCCTCTTGCAGCTCGCCAGCATTCGCTTTGGCATGGTGATCGCCCTGCTGTTCTTTAGTGCATGGTCCGGGTTTATGTTCTGCATGGCGCTGACCATGCAGTCTGGCCTGGGAATGGCCCCCTGGCAGTCGGGGAACAGCTTTATTGCTCTCGGGGTGGCCTACTTCCTCTCGGCGATGTACGCCCCGAAGCTGATTGCGCGCCACAGCATGGGACGGATCCTGCTCTCTGGCCTGGCGGTACAGATCGGCGGCCTGCTGCTGCTGATGGAAACCTTCCACTACTACGGACAGGCAACCACGGCCCTGACGCTGGTGCCGTCCACTGCGCTGATTGGCTACGGCCAGGCACTGATCGTCAACTGCTTCTACCGGGTGGGAATGCGTGATATCACCGCTAACGATGCCGGGGCGGGCAGCGCCCTGCTCAGCACCCTGCAGCAGGCGACGCTGGGCCTTGGCCCGGCGGTATTTGGCTCGCTGCTGTTAGTGCTGGTGCGTCACCATCACGGCAGCTATCCCGAGGCCATTATGGGTTTTCTCGGCGTTGAGGCGATGATGATGCTGCTGCTGGCGGCGATTGCCGTTGGCCTGCGCCACCATCTGAACCGTAGTCCGGCCATCGCCACGTCATAACCTTAGGCACTGGCGCGTTCGATAAAGCGCCAGTCCATCATCACTCTTTCCGCCGGGGTATCGGGGTTGTCGATTTTGTTGAGCAGCAGCGCCACGGCCTTACGGCCAATCTGCAGGGAGGGTTGCGCCACGGTGCTGAGCTGGGGTGAGACCATCTCGGCCAGCGGCGTGCCGTCAAAGCCCACCACGGCGATATCATCTGGCATGGTCAGCCCTGCCTGGGCTATCGCCAGCAGCGCGCCAGCCGCCAGGGTATCCGAGACGGCAAACACCGCATCCGGGCGCTCATCGGCACGCAGCAGCGTCTCCATCGCCACTCTACCGGCATCAAAGCTCAGCTCGCTGGCGTACTCCACCGCCCTCCAGCCATGGCCGTTTTGCTCCAGCACGCTGTTATAGCCCTGCTCGCGCAGGCGGGCATATTTATAGCTGAGATCGTGGTTGATCAGGGCAATACGCTGGCAGCCACGGTTAATCAGGTGCTGGATCACGTACCGGGCGGCGTCAATATCGTTAATCCCGACGCAGGAGACGCTTCCCTCATCGGCATACTCGGCGCACTGCACCCAGGGTGCCTGACCAATCATGGTCGTTAGCTCCGGCAGCTTAGAGAAGGCATCCATAGTAATGATCCCATCGACGATTTTTCCTGACAGCAGAGTCAGCGCCGAGCGGGAGCGCGCCATGTCAGAGCCGGTATTGCACAGCAGAATACGGTAGCCGTTCTTCTCCGCCTCCTCTTCAATGCCCTTGACCACCTCGGCGCAGAACGGGTTGGCAATATTCGACACCAGCACAAGGATCATATAGCTCCGGGCAGTGCGGAGCTGGCGGGCCAGCAGGTTAGGCTGGTAGTTGCTCTCTTCAATGGCCGCCAGCACGCGCTCGCGGTTTTGCGGTTTCACAGAGCCGCTGTGGTTGATAACCCGGGAGACCGTCGCTACCGACACTCCTGCCAGGCGAGCGATTTTTTGAATTGACATAACGACGACACATCCTGCGATTAGCGCTTTAGATAGCAGGCTACCATAAAACCCTTGCCCGGCGAACCGGCAGTGTGCCGGGCTGCGGTTTAGCGGGCCACCCGCACCCAGCGCTGCTGCTGATGGCTTTTTATAATGGCATCAATGATAAACATCACGTCGGCCCCATCATAGAAAGAGGCAAACCGACAGGCGCTGGCCTCCGGCATCGCTCCCGCCCGCACCGCCTGGTAGAAGCTCGCCATCATGTTCTTAAAGGCGTCGGGCCAGCCCTCAATGTGCCCGCCGGGAAAGTGTGCGCTGCCAGCGACGTCGGGTGTCATCAGGCCCGGATCGTCGGTGAGGATCTCATTGGGGCGCTGACGATGGCCAATCCACAGCTGCTGGGGGATCTCCTGATCCCAACCCAGCGAGCAGGCGCTGCCGTTGACCTCAAAGCTGAGACGATTTTTGCGCCCCGCGCTGACCTGCGAAACGCTGAAGCAGCCTTTGCTGCCGTCGGCGAAGCGCACCAGCACCGATCCGCCGTCTTCGGTGGTGACCGGGCGATCCTCATACTGCGCCTCGTCTCCGCCAGCGCTGAAGGTCGCCCCGCCGTCCAGTCGCGCCTTGCGGGTCGGCCAGACGATCGCCAGATCGGCCATCACCTCGACAATGCTTTGCCCGGTGACAAACTGCAACGTATCGCACCAGTGCGAGCCGATATCGGCCACTGCCCGCGACGTGCCGCCCTGCGCGGCATCCACCCGCCAGTTGTAGTCCGTCTCCAGCAGCATCCAGTCCTGAAGGTAGCTGCCGTAGACCGAGAACAGCCGCCCGAGCCTGCCGTGGCGTTGCAGGCTGGCCGCCTGCTGAACCATGGCAAACTGGCGATAGACAAAGCTGACCCCGTGCACCACGCCCGCCTGCTCCGCCAGCGCCACCAGCTCCCTGGCCTCTTCCGGGGTCATACAGAGCGGCTTCTCTGAGAAAACGTGCTTACCGGCGCGTAAAATCCGGCGGTTAATGTCGGCATGAAGATGGTTAGGGGTACAGTTATGCACCACATCAATACCGGGATGGGCGAGCATGGCGTCAATGTCGCCAAAGGCAAAGGGCACGTTGAGCGCGGCGGCCTTCTGCTGCGCCGACGCCAGGGAGCGATCGCAGAGGGCCACTACCTGTACATCCCCCAGACGACGCAGAGCTTCAATATGTGCCGGACCAATAAACCCGCTGCCAACAATGCCTACGCCGATCATAACGTATCTCCTAATCCCAGCATGGCCCGCACGCTGGCCCGGTCGCTGCTGCCCGCCGCGAAATCATCAAACGCCCGGTCCGCCACCGGAATAATGTGGCGGCGGATAAATTCGCAGCCCTCCCGCGCTCCGGCGTCGCCCTGTTTCAGACAGCACTCCCACTCCAGCACTGCCCAGCCGTCGTAGCCGTATTGCGTCAGTTTGCTAAAGATTGCGCCGAAGTCTATCTGCCCGTCCCCCGGCGAGCGGAAGCGCCCGGCGCGATTGACCCACGGCTGATAGCCGCCGTAGACGCCGCTGCGCCCGTTGAGACGAAACTCCGCATCCTTAACGTGGAAGGCTTTGATGCGCGAATGGTAGATGTCAATAAAGGCCAGGTAGTCTATCTGCTGCAGCAGCAGATGGCTGGGATCGTAGAGCATATTGCAGCGCGGATGGTTATCTACGGCGGCCAGGAAGCGCTCGAAGGTGACCCCGTCGTGGAGATCTTCACCCGGATGGATCTCAAAGCAGAGATCGACCCCGTAACGATCGAAACGATCCAGAATGGGCCGCCAGCGGCGAGCCAGCTCGGCAAAGGCCTCATCAAGCAGCAGGGCATTATGCGGCGGCCACGGGTAGAACCAGGGCCATGCCAGCGCCCCGGAGAAGGTGGCGTGGGCGCGCAGGCCGAGCCTTAGTGAGGCCACCGCGGCCTGGGTCACTTTCTCCACCGCCCACGCCTGCCGCGCGATGGGATTGCCCCGCAGATGCTCGGGCGCAAAGTTATCGAAGGCGGCGTCGTAGGCCGGATGCACGGCCACCAGCTGGCCCTCCAGGTGCGTTGAAAGTTCGCTGATGACCAGCCCGTAGGATGCCAGCGTGCCCGCGATCTCATCGCAGTAGGTCTGGCTCAGCGCGGCCAGCTCCAGATCGAAAATATGCCGATGGTTACAGGGAATTTGCAGCGCCTTGTAGCCCAGCCGCGCTGCCCACTCCGCCAATCCCTCCAGGGTATTAAAGGGTGCCTCTTCTCCGATAAACTGCGACAGAAAAATCCCCGGTCCCTGAACTGTTTTCATACTACCCTCCGCAATTAAGCCCGCTTTGTGTCGTCATATTTGAATGTAAAAAGGAAAACCAGTGCGATAACGGCAGCGGCAACGGCCGGGATCCACCAGAAGGTGACCCACGCCTGGGGTACAGCCTGCCCGGCGACCAGCCGGTTATAGAGCGCACCGGAGATCTGCGAGCCAAGCAGCATCCCGATGCCGTAGGTGAACATGACGATCATACTTTGCGCCTGGCCTTTCACTTTTTCCCCGGCCACGCGATCGGTATAGATAAAGCCTACGACAAAGAAGAAGTCATAGCAGACCCCGTGCAGCAAAATACCGAGGTAGAGCAGGAACCGCGTCTCCTCGCTTACGCCGAGGGCGAAAAAGGCGTAGCGCACAAACCAGGCACACATGCCGATGAGCAGCATGTACTTCACGCCGAGGCGGCGGAACAGCAGCGGGATCACTAGCATAAAGACGATCTCAGACATCTGGCCGAAGGACATCGCGGTGCTGACGTCCCCTACCCCGGCGTCCGCCAGGTACGAAGCGGTGTAGGCGTAGTAGGTGCCGAGCGGTACGGAGATGAGCATGGCGCAGAGCGAGAAGACAAAGAAGTGGCGCGTTTTTAACAGGGCAAAGGCATCGGCGCAGAAGAGATCGCGCACCGCCACCGGCTGCCCTTTGGCGGGCGCAGGGGTATGCGGCAGCGTCAGGCTATAGAGCGCCAGCAGCACCGAGCAGGCCGCCGCTACCATGAAGATATTGACGCTCGCCGCAATGCCGGTGACGCCGATAAACACCCCTGCCACGATCCAGCCGATGGTGCCAAACACACGCACCACCGGGAAGGTTTTATCGACGTTTGCCAGACTATGGAAGGCGATATTGTTGGTTAGCGCCAGAGTTGGCATGTAGCAGAGCGTATAGCCAAACAGCAGGCCAATCAGCAGCGCACCGTTCTGGGCGATTAGCGCCTGTGGGACAAACCAGAGAATGGCCGCCCCGGCGAGGTGCATCACCGCCATCACCTTCTGCGAGGCGAAGAAGCGATCCACCAGCATTCCCAGCACGAAAGGCGAGAGAATCGAGGCGATCGGCCCGGCTGAAAAGGCGTCGCCAATCAGCAGAGCCATATTGTGCTGGGTCATGACGAGGCCCAGCGTGACGGACCAGCTTCCCCAGATAAAGAACTGGAGGAACATCATCAGGGACAATCTTGGCACAAGCAGGCGATGCTGCACCTGCCCTTTTCCGCTACTTTCGGTTGTTGACACCATTTTATCGCCTCACCTGTCAAAAGTAATCGATTACAAAATGCGAACAATAAAAAAGTAATCGATTACAAAATGGTTTGCCTGCGGGTTAGATGAGATCTGGGAGAAGGGTCACGATAAATAGTACACAGGAGGTAGCCCGGCAAGCAGCGCGCCGCCGGGCAAAGCGTTAGCGAGCCTTGCGGCGCAGCAGTTTGAAGGCGATAAACAGGAAAACGATCCACACCGGCAGCAGGATGGCGGACATCCGCATGCTGTCGATGGTGCACATCAGCCCCAGAATCAGCACTAAAAAGGCGATGCAGATATAGTTGCCTGCCGGATAGAGCAGCGCTTTAAACTGCGTCACCCGCCCCTGACGGCGCATCGCCGCGCGGAACTTGAGGTGCGCGAGGCAGATCATGATCCAGTTCAGCAGCAGCGTGGCCACCACCAGGGCCATCAGCAGGCCAAAGGCCTCTTTCGGCAGCAGGTAGTTGATGACGATCACCAGCGAGGTGATAGCCGCAGAGAGAAACAGCGAGTTAACCGGCACGCCGCGGGCGTTAACCCGGGTTAAAAACGCCGGGGCATTGCCCTGCACCGACAGGCCAAACAGCATTCGGCTGTTGGAGTAGACGCCGCTGTTAAACACCGAGAGCGAGGCCACCAGAATGATAAAGTTCAGCGCCGAGGCAACGATGTTGCTGTCCAGCTCGTGGAAAATCATCACAAATGGGCTGCTGTCAGCCTTTACATTTACCCACGGGTAGAGCGCCAGCAGCACCACCAGCGAGCCGATGTAGAACAGCAAGATGCGGTAGACCACCTGATTGACCGCTTTCGGGATGGTCTTCTGCGGATCGCGCGCCTCGGCGGCGGTAATGCCGATCAGCTCCAGACCGCCGAAAGAGAACATGATCACCGCCAGGGACATAATCAGTCCGTGCCAGCCGGTGGCAAGGAAGCCGCCGTGCTGCCAGAGGTTATCGACGCTGGCGTGTTCACCACCGTGGCCGGAAAAAAGCAGCCAGAGGCCAAAGCCGATCATCGCGATAATCGCCAGCACCTTGATCAGGGCAAACCAGAACTCCATCTCACCGTAGAGACGGACGTTAACCAGGTTGGCGGCGTTGATGATGATGAAGAACGCGGCGGCCCAGATCCACGTCGGCACGTCCGGCAGCCAGTACTGCATATAGATACCGGCAGCGGTCAGCTCGGCCATGCCAACCAGCACAAACATTACCCAGTAGTTCCAGCCGGAGAGGAAGCCCGCGAAGGGACCCCAGTATTTCCAGGCAAAGTGAGAGAACGAACCGGAGACCGGCTCCTCGACCACCATCTCGCCCAGCTGGCGCATAATCAGAAAGGCAATAATCCCGGCGATGCCGTAGCCCAGCAGCACCGCTGGCCCAGCCATTTGAATTGCCGGCCCGATGCCCAGAAACAGCCCGGTGCCGATAGCGCCGCCCAGCGCGATAAGTTGAATATGACGGTTTTGCAAACCCCGTTGCAGCGTCGGCCCAGTCCCCGACGCGCCATCTGCCTGTTGCTGGCCAGATGCGATTGACGCGTTTTTCACGCCCTACCCCTGTATCTTTTTAAGAAAGGGGCATCTTTTAACACTTAGCGTTACCGGTAGCAAGCGAACGAAAAGGCTGGCGTTGCCGCCAGCCCGCCCGTCTCTGACCTAGAAGTCGTAGCTCATGGAGACCTTCAGGGTACGCGGATCGCCCCGGAAGATGTAGGTGCCGAGATCCTCAACGCCGGACCAGTACTTCTCATTGGTCACGTTATCCACGCCCACGCGCCACACCATCTCGTTAGCATCCTGGTTCAGCTGCATCCGGTAACGAACGCCCAGATCCAGCGTGGTGTAGTCATCCAGCTTTTTGGTATTGGCGGCGTTGGCATACTGTGAGCCAGAGTGGTTCACGCGCGCCGTGGCCGTCAGGCCCTCTACCGGCTTGATATCGTACTCGGCGCCAAACACCATAAAGACGCCAGGAACACCGATAGCATCCTTGCCGTCGTTGATACCGTTCTGCGTTTTGGTCATCTCGGCATCGACCCAGGTGGCGCTGCCGTTAAGGCGCAGGCCGAGCACCGGCTCACCAAAGACATTCAGCTCTACGCCGCGGTTGCGCTGCTCGCCGTCAAGCTTGTAGGGGCCGCCCACACCGTACTGAATGGCAGACGGCTTTTTGATCTCAAACAGCGCCAGGGTGCCGCCGATGCGACCGTAGTCGATCTTGACCCCCACCTCATTCTGCTTCGAGTGGGCAATGCCTGTGCTCTGGCCAAAGTTAGAGGCATCTCTCGGGGCTACGCTGCCCGGCTGTAACGCTTCGGTATGGTTAGCGTAGAGCGACAGCGCTTCCCACGGCTTATAGACCACGCCGTAGGTTGGCATCCAGCGGCTCTCTTCATAGCGCGAGCCGCTATCCTCCGCCCCGGTGGCATTGTTGTAGTTGCGCACCACCACCTTCTGGTTGCGGGCACCGACCGTGAAGAGCAGGCTGTCATCCAGTACGCCCAGGGTATCGCTCAGCAGCCAGCCCTGGGTACGGCTCCGGCTGGTGGTGCGCGGATCGCCATAGTTACCGCCAAAGCTGCTATTGGCTGGCATCGCTACATCGCTGGGATGGTAGATGTTGACGATCGGGTTGGCGGCAGCGGAGGACATCCGCCACGCGGTTCTGTCGCGCTTGATTAGCGCCGAGTAGCCGACGTTGATTTTATGCGAGACAAAGCCGGTATCGACGTCGCCGCGCAGACCCAGCATGCCGCTGTTGGCATCAATATAGCGGTTGGTATCCAGACGGCTCGCCGTGGCGTCGCCGCTGGCGTTGATCAGCTTCGGCGTGCTGTAGGTGCCAATTTCATGGGCCTGCTGCGCCCCCGTGGCGGCATAGGCAGTCCAGGCGTCGGTCAGGTCATACTCGGCGCGGGCCACACCAAACTGGTTGTCGATGTCGCTGTAGTTCCACTTCTGGCTGTAGTTCTTGCTGGGATCCGGCACGTCGGGAATGAAATTGACGCCGGTAATATTGACGCCCATGCCGCTGCCGTGGAAGGTCTTTTTCTGGTAGCCCGCATCCAGCGAGGTACGCAGACGATCGCCCCGATAGTCGAGGCCAATCGAGGCCAGCGTGGTGCGGCGACGGTCGTGATCCAGCGGCGCTTCGCCCTCGCGATGCAGCAGGTTAATACGGGTGCCAAACTGGTTGTTATCTCCGAAGCGACGCCCCAGATCCAGCGAGCCGCCGACCATCGCCTGGCTGGTGTAGTCGACGCCGACGCGGGTGATTGGCGTATCTTCCGCATGCTTAGGCTCAAGGTTGATCATCCCGCCCACGCCGCTGCCCGCTGCGCCGTTCAGCAGACCGTTGGCCCCTTTAAAGATCTCGACGCGCTCGATCATCTGGGTATCCACCACCTGACGTGGCACCACGCCCGGCAGGCCGCTCATGGTCATGTCGTCACCGTCGAGCTTAAAGCCACGAATGCGATAGGTTTCAGCCGAGTTGCCGTAGCCCTGCACCGGCTGGACGCCTGCGTCGTTGCGCACCACGTCGGCAATGGTTTTGGCCTGCAGATCCTGTACCGCTTTTGCGGTGTAGCCGATGACGTTAAAGGGAACGTCCATCGCCTTCTGCTCGCCGAGCATCCCCAGACGACCGCCGTGGGCGACCTGACCGTCCAGATAGGCCGGAACCGGCACATCGCCGCCGGGGGTAAACTCGCTGGCCGGCGTCGCCTGCACCACTAAGGTCTCTTCCTGATTGGGTTTACTGGTGTCAGCGGCTGCTGCCTGCGCCGAATGGGCTACCGCGCCGATAGCCAGCGCAAGTAAGGACTTGCGCAATGTGAGAGCGTTAGTTTTTATGTTTCGCATCATTAACTCATACAAGAGCGTGGGTTAAAAAAATGGCCCGTTGCCGGGCCGATTGCACTACTGATTCAGCGCGATACGCACAACGCTGTCCGGACCATTGGTCGAGTGATCTTTATTGAAGGTCTGTTTAACGGTGGCATAGAGCGTCTGACCGTCGGCGGAGACCAGCAGGCTGTTCGGATTCGGCGGCAGATCCCACGACTGCTTCACTGCATAGGTGGTGCCGTCGAGGCTCAGGAGCTTGCCGGACTCACGCTGGCTGATGTAAATCTCATTGCGTTTCGGGTTGAACTTCACCGCCAGAGAGTCACCTACGTCGAGCTGCTTAATTACCTTGCCGGTGTGGATATCCAGCACCAGGGTGGTTTTTGCCTTTGAGTTATCGGTCACGAACAGGCGGCCAGTGGCGCTGTCTTCCGCGAAGTTAAGCAGCAGGGCCTCTTTTTCCCCCAGCGGCTTCCAGCGTTTTTCCACGCGGTTGTTGCGCGGGTTGATCACCAGGATTTCACCGCCGCCGTTAGCAGCATAAATACGCTGGGTTTGCTCAGAATAGTGCAGGCCGGTCATCCATTTACCGGTGTTTTTGATGCGGGTTTTCAGCTTCATGGTCTTCGCATCTACGATCCAGATCAGGGCCGGATCGGCTACCGCGCCGATGTAGAGCAGACCGTTATACAGCAGCACCTGACGCGCGCCGTACGGGAAGCCCTCTTTGTTACGCTCCGGGAAGATCGCCCGCGCCAGCACTTTGCCATCGGCGGTGCTGATGGCGCTGATGCCCGCATCCAGCGAATTGGTGACGTAAAGGGTTTTACCGTCCGGGGCGATATCCATGCCGAAGTTTTTCAGATCCGTATGGGTCGATCCGATCGTTTTTAAGGTTTTAGGATCGAGCTTGTAGACTACCCCGCCCTGCACGTCTTTGAACCCTTCTGCGCTGGCTACGTACAGCGCATCGCCCGTTGGACTTAATGCCAGCTCATACACCCCCTCCGCCAGATCGCGCTTCACGACGTTACTCTGCTGAGCAGCCGCTGCCTGCGGTTTTTGCGCCTCGGCGGCGGGTTTTGCATTGGCGGATGGGGTGGTATTGCAGCCGCTCAACGCCATTGCCAGGCAGAGGGCCAGGGCAGAGGTTTTCATTTTCATCAGGAGCATCCTTAACCGTTCAAAGTCATTCATCAGGAAGGTCGCGCGCAAGCCAACGGGCTTATCTAAACGCTAAAGAGAATGAGAACTATACTCATTATAAGTATGCAATCAAGAATAATTACCTTGAAAAAGCGATAACGCGCCAGCGCGACGCGCTGGCAGGCAGAAGTGAACTGAAGGGAGGCTTTTACTGTTTGGTCAAAAGAAGTGGCATTCGGCAGGGGGCGAAATCGGTATAGCCTGCACAATGGCCCCGATAGTCCTCGAAGGCATCGACAAACTGGCTACCGTTCCATAAAAATTGACTCTTTGTCTCACTCACGCCAGTGGAGTTACCCAGGAAGACGCCCTCTATCATTCCATCGTGATAGATGTCGTTGCTGTTATCTATCCACTGGATGATTTTTTTCAGGTCCGGTGAGACGATATACCAGAGGTTTCCCGCGTTATAGGCCCCTTTCCAGCAGGATGCGTAGATCAAGGTATGGTCTGCATCCAGCTTTGCTGCGAACCACTCTTCCTGCTCGAGATCCTCCGAACAGTCGCTCCCCTTCCCTTTCAATATGGCTGGAAGCAACTGTTTTTTGAAGGTGTTCAGCTGATTCGGGCTGAGTTTATGCCCTTCGCTATCAAGGACAGGCATCTTTTTGAGTACCGGTACGGCTTTGGGCAGAGGAACCTTGCTTTCATCCCGCTCGCCTTTACTGAGTATTGCCCCCTGCGTGCCGACTCGCCCCTGAAATTCATCCATTTTCAAAAGAACAGCGTTTGAACCCGCAGATGAAAACGCATACGTGCTAACGCTGTCCCTGAAGGTAATCTTTCCTTTGTTGGATAACGCCGCCATAAAGGCACCGTATTGGCTTTCGTTCATCTTCCAGCTAACGTCATCACCTTTTTCGAGGGGGCCGAGAGACGTTTTATCGATGATAATTTCTGGCGCTGGCTTCTGTTGAGCATTCCTCGAGGGGTCGTTGTTGGTTAACAGAACCCAGTTTTCCACTTTTGTCGCCGGGCCAGCCTGGCGGCTGAGCATCACCATGGCGACGTTTTCATTACTCATTACGTTTTCGGTGTAACCTGCAGCCCGGCAGCTCAACGTATTGTCACAGCCCAGCTCCCAATCACCATGAGAGAAAAAGACGTTTTCCTGGCTGCTTTTTGCTATCGACTGAGTAGACAGCAGTGCGGATATAGCGAACGTCAAAAAAACAGATACACGCTTCATGCTGTTTAAAATCTCATCCTGCTTCATTTCACATCCTTTCATTAAAACGGCGAGGCGGTAAGGTAAACAGCACCAGAGTATATAGAGCCCCGCACCCTATAGGTAGCGACCCTATTAAAGATGGGGTTGCAACTTCAGATGATAAAGATTATCTTTCTCATCACTGAATAGTTGAGTAAATAACTCAGGTATTTAGTACGACATTGCTCACATTGCTTCCAGTATTTACTGCCCGCCCTGCGCGGGCTTTTTTTTTGCCTGCGTACGGGCGTGAGTTATGGCTACAGTTTGCCTTTAAGCTCGATAAAATAGCGTTGTAACCTCAAGCAAGTGATTGAAATAAAAGCGTCATATTACGGACTTACTCTAGGATAAATCTTACTTGCTGGAACAACGTCGGTCACCATGGAAATCCCTCTCTCCTCGCGCCAGTTAAACGCAGGCATGTTGCGCATCGCAGTACCGCACGTGACGCCCGAATCCAATAATCAGCAGGTGATGGCGCTCTTTAGCGAACACAAGACGCTGATCGGCCTGCCGGTGCTGGAAAACAGTCGCCCGCTCGGCATGATCAACCGCCATATTTTTCTCTCCCAGATGAGCCGCCCTTTCTTTCATGAGCTCTACGATCAAAAGAGCTGCATCGCCTTTATGGATAAGACGCCGCTGATCGTCGAGGCCAGCGCCGGGCTGGAGTATCTCGCTGAGCGGGTCATCGAAACCGGCGATAAGGCGGTGACCGAAGGCTTCATCCTGACCGATGAGGGGCACTATCTGGGGATTGGCCTGGGCATCGACCTGATTAAAACGGTCTCCGATCTGCAGGCCAAACAGCATTTTCAGATCATGCAGAGTATCGAGTATGCGCGGGTGATCCAGGAGTCGATGCTGAGCCGCTCCCGGCAGGGTATTGAAGAGAGCCTTAAAGAGTGGTGCCTCTACTGGCAGCCGCGAGACTGCGTGGGCGGCGACATCTATGCTTTTCAACGCGATGAGAACGGCTGGCTGGTGGTAATTGCCGACTGCACCGGACACGGCGTGCCCGGCGCGTTTATGACCTTTATTTTCGCCTCGGCGCTGGAGAAAGCCCTCTCTCTGGCCCCGGCGAATGAGCCAGAGCGCCTGCTGGCGATCGTCAATCGGCACATCAAGCAGACCCTGAGCCAGCTGCATCCCAGCGCCGACCTGAACCAGTCTAATGACGGCTGCGATGCCATCGCAGTGTATGCCGACCGCGTTAACGCGCAGCTGATCTGGGCTAACGCCCGAATGCACGCCTTTATGCTGGGAGCAGAGGATGAAGAGGTCAGCGTACTTGAGGCTGACAGAAAAGGCCTCGGCTATACCGATACGCCTGCCGACCAGCAGTGGCGTCGCTATCAGCGCCCGTTACAGGCGGGCGACCAGGTGATGGTGGTTACCGACGGCGTAACGGATCAGATTGGCGGCGAGCGCAGCATTATGTTTGGTAAGAAACGCATTCAGTCCCTGTTATTACAAAATCGTACTTTGCCGATGAGCGCTCTCTCTGGCGCGCTGCTGGAGGGCCTTCAGGCCTGGCAAGGTCAGGAAGCGTCGCGTGATGACATGACGTGGTTTGGTTTTCGCTGGTGAAAAAAAATATGAAATTAAGTGACCTGCAGGTCAAAGACGCGGTGCTGCTGCCGTTGATCACATTACAAAGGCAAAGCGCGGTAGAGCTGTTTTATACCGGCTATTTTTCGCAACAGCATATTGTGGCGATGGGTGACGTGGTGCGGGCATGGCTGGATAAGCACGAGTCTTCGCTACCGCTGCGCCGTCGGCTCTTCTCGGTCTTTATTGAGATGGGCCAGAACATTGTGCGCTACTCCAGCGACGAGCGCTACATCGGCACAGATAACGAGGAGCTGCGCTTTGGCTCACTCTGTCTGCACACCGATCACGCTAACTACTATCTCGAAACCGCTAATCTGGTGGGGTATGAGGCCTCCTCGCTGCTGCAAAACAACCTCGACGTGTTGCGCACGATGACCCAGGCCGAAATCAAGCAGGCCTGGAAACAGAACTTACGCAGTGAAGCACCCGCGACCAGTAAAGGGGCCAACATTGGCCTGTTGACCATGGCGCGAGATACCAGCGAACCGCTGGAGTACCGCATTCATCCTCTGGCGGCGAGTTCGCTGTCCGCATTCCACTTAAAGGCCACCTTTTGCCATGACTGATACCACACTGCCTACCGTGATTGTGCTTGCAGCAACCTCTGCCACACCGGAAGTGAATTTTGATTTCCCGGCGCATCGTCTGGTGCTAAAAGGTGAGGCCTACCCGGAAAACGCCGCCGCCTTCTTCCGCCCGCTGTTGCAGGCCGTTGAGAGCTGGCTAGAGGAGATCCCTGCTGAATCGGCTCCGCTACAGCTGCACGTTGCGCTGAGCTACTTTAACAGCTCCAGCACCAAGCTTCTCTTCGAGTTCTTTGAGTCCCTGAACGGTTTTGCAAAACGCGGCAAAGCCTGCGAGCTGCACTGGTATTACGATGCCGATGACGATATTTCGGAAGAGTTTGGCCAGGAAGTCAGTCTTGATTTCCCGGCGCTTGCCGTCTTTTTAACGCCGGACCTTAACGCATGTTAGATATCAACGAGCTATTCCAGGAAGAGTATGCCGTACTGGAGGACGCCCGGGTCGCCGCCGCCGATGCGCGGCTGCCCGCCGAAGAGTGCCGCGAAAAGCTATGGACGGTGGCAAAGCACTATCAGCGGCTCATCCGCCAGTCTTACCGTCTGATCTCCCGCAGCGATCGCGCCGAACGTGAACTTACGCGCATGAACGATGAGCTACAAAAGCTGGCGGCTCGTCTGGAATATGAAGCGACCCACGATCCCCTCACCGCCGTTTATAACCGCAGCGCGATCATTAACCATATCAATCACGCCCTGACGCAGGGCAACGTGGCGCTGATCCTGCTGGATATCGATCACTTCAAGCGCATTAACGACGAATATGGCCACCCGATGGGTGATAAAGTGATCTGCTCGCTGGTGTCGCGCATACGTCATGCCCTCCCCGCGCAGGCCTCCATTGGCCGCGTAGGTGGTGAAGAGTTTACTATTCTGTTACCCCATGCCCGGCTGGAAGAGGCGATAATTATTGCCCGTTATATTCACGCGTCGCTAAGTGCCTCCCCGCTGGACTGTCTGCCCCAGCAATATGTTACGGCCAGCTTTGGCGTAAGCCTTGGCGTGCGCCAAAGCGATTTTGAAGCCCTATATAGCGCAGCCGACGTCGCACTCTATACCGCCAAAAAACGTGGCCGTAATCAGGTTGCGCTACATGAGTCACTATTTCGTCCGGAACGTAAACCGGCTGTTTTTGTATCAGTAAATGAAAGCCTGCGTGCGGGATAACCCCGCAGGCAAAATATATTATATTTTAAAAGCGTTGCGTGTGTTACTCAGCAGGTAATGTCCCGGCGATTACGATAAACTAATTTTATCGGGCGAATAATCGAATAATCACGCGCAATAAATTCATTGGTGGTGAGATAACGCTCCTCATCATTCTCGTCAACCAACCGCCAGAGCGCGGTAAGCGCATCATAGCCAAGCACCTTCTCGCCTGCAGGGGTCTCTACCCGGTATTCACCAGACTGCAGATAGCCTGAAGAAAACTGCAGATGCTTTCCAGGCTCGCCTTTAATAACATGTTCAATTTTTCTGAACCCAACAGGTACTAAATGAAAGCTATAAAAGGGCAAGTTATTAATTTTCAAGTTAGAAAAAGTTGATATAACTTCGTTCTCTCTTGTTAATACTACCTCTTTAAGAGTAACTGTCGACGAGGGTAAAAGTTCCGGGAACAGGCATTCCACTTTGAAATAGATTATTTGCATACATGCCTCTGGCTATCATACTTTGTTATGAATACTTATATATCACATACCTTTTATAGCGTATCCGGCAGCAAAGAACATTACTTTCAGAATATATCGATCCCAAGCGAGTGATAATTACACAGATTTACGTTTGTAAAGCGTTAATTATTAAATATGCAGATAAATTTTGTGATTTTATTAGCAAAAACAACCTGACGTCGCCCCGGCATTTTTCAGTAGACGAAATATGTCATTACTAATATGTTAGCGCTGCTTAAATATATACCCAGTTTTTAATAAGCGGCCCTTTTTCACCGTATACCGGATCGCAATGTGGAAAAGGCGCATTGGCAATAGCCGCCAGCATTTCTG
Organism: Pseudescherichia sp. L3; assembly: GCF_024656065.1. Classification (NCBI taxonomy): domain Bacteria; kingdom Pseudomonadati; phylum Pseudomonadota; class Gammaproteobacteria; order Enterobacterales; family Enterobacteriaceae; genus Pseudescherichia; species Pseudescherichia sp. L3. The sequence goes on along the minus strand of NZ_JANKYC010000001.1, from coordinate 239,955 downwards.
CAGTGGGTGCCCCGCGACACAGATCAAACTGTTGCTCGGGTGGATAGCCCCCTACTACCGTGAAATCGTCGCTGCAGTGAAGATTGCAGTGGCCCGTCCCGGCGGGCAGCAGCACAATATCGCCGCCGCGTACAACCACCTGCTCTCCTTCCGGGCCGCCGAGCATAAGCCGGGCCTCGCCGTGCGCAATGGCCAATACCTCATGGGCATTGCTGTGGTAGTGGTGGTAAGGATAAATGCCATCAACCCACTGTGCGGGCCAGCCGTTTCTTTCAAACAGCGTCTGCGCCGTTGCAACGGCATTTTCGTCAGCTGTAAAAATTTGGCGGTAAATAAGCACAGGTAAACGCGGGTTATTTGGCACCCAGTCATTAGCAGCCAATAGCAGAACAGAGGTTGAGTCGTTTACATCCGGCATAGTCTCTCTTCCAGAAAAAGAGGAGGGTTATTTTAGCGTAGCCACTTCTGTTATCCCCTGCCAGAAATGCGCCATTAATGCCAGCGATGGACATAACGGCCTCTGTTGCAGAGCCGAAAATGGTAATCTGTCCAGTACCTTCTATATTTCGAGAAGTGCATCACATACCGGAGAAGTAGATATGAGATTTAAGGGATTAACTAAAGGCTTTTTCATCCTGATATTGCTGGTGGTTACGCTGGCGTTTTTTGACATCATCACCCCCTACTACTCGGCCATCTTATGGGCGGCCATACTGGCGGTCATCTTCCAACCGCTCAAAAACCGACTGCGGGACAGGATCGCCGGGCGCAACGGGATTGCCTCCCTGCTGACGGTGCTGATTATCTGCCTTATTGTCTTTACGCCATTAGCGATCATCCTCTCCTCGCTGGCGTTTGAGGCCAATACGGTTTACACCAAGCTCCAGGACAACAATACCCAGTTCCCGGTCGTGGTTGCCGATCTCATCGCCCATCTTCCCGGCTGGGCCCAGCAGTTCCTGGCCGATCACGACCTGAATAACGCCACGCAGATCCAGCAACAGCTGTCGCAGGTCGCGTTAAAAAGCGGACAGTACCTTGCCGGCAGCGCGTTTCTGATCGGTAAGAGCACCTTCAGCTTTACCATTAACTTTGGCGTTATGCTCTACCTGCTCTTTTTCCTGCTGAAAGATGGACCGTATATTGTCAACCAGGCGCTGGAGTCGCTGCCTCTGTCGCGTTATGTAAAGCATCACCTGTTTGCTAAGTTTGCCGCCGTCTCCCGCGCGACGGTAAAGGGTACGGTGGTGATTGGCGTGATACAGGGCATCCTTGGCGGTATCGGCTTCTGGATTGCCGGCATCGACGGCAGCGTACTGTGGGGCGCGCTCATGGCCTTCCTGTCGCTGGTCCCTGCGGTGGGCTCAGCGATTATTTGGGTGCCTGCGGCCATCTTCCTGTTTGCTACCAGCCAGATCTGGCAGGGCTTCTTCCTGGTTGGCTTCTTTGTGATTATCGTTGGGCTGGTAGATAACCTGCTGCGCCCGGTGCTGGTCGGTAAAGATACAAAAATGCCCGACTATCTGGTGCTTATCTCTACCCTGGGTGGCCTTGAGATCTACGGTATTAACGGTTTTGTGATCGGGCCGTTGATTGCAGCCCTGTTCCTGGCCTGCTGGAATTTGCTCTCCGGGAAAGATCATCAGGGCAACGCCGACGAGCTGGACGATGAGTTTATTGAGGAGGGGCGACAGCCGCCTGAATCTTAATCCTTTCCTGCGGCCAGGCGGTGTCTGGCCGTGACAAATTTTGCCACTTTTCAGCATACGTTGACCTGGAATAAAAAACGCTCTATTTTGGAATTCCCTGCCTTTTGATGTGGTCCCACATTTATGAAAATAGTTCTGACATTGGTTGCCTCTGCGCTCCTTGCCTGCACGTTTAACGCTCAAGCGTCGGATACCGCTACGCTCTCTATTTCGGGTATGGTTCTCCCGTCTGCCTTTACCATGAATACCGTTAAGCCTGACGGCCAGTCTGCCGTAAAACGTGGCACCTCTACCCGGGTTGTCACGTTGCCCGGCGATGAACACCGAAAAGTGGTGATTACCGCCTGGGATTAACCTCTTCAGCAATATATTTCTCCTGACGGGCTGTTTTCCTCCAGCCCGACTTAATATATCCATCAGTTAATTACAGTTATTTATTATGTGAATGAATAAATCCACACTAATATAATCACGCCAAATATATTAAGTCTTATAAATTGTTTTGCATCAAAAAAAAACCTCATTTACGTTGCTGATGGTAATTATGTGTGTAACTGTAACGCCAGCAGAAACAACTGCCTTTTATCCAGGATTAATAAATTAAGGGAAATAAAATGAAAAGAACGCTTATTACCGCTGCCATTTTAGCTGCCTCGTGCGCTGCTCCCGCTGCATTTGCGGCAGATACCGATGCAGGTACACTAACTATTAATGGCGTTATCAAAGGCACCACCTGCCACTTTGAGTCAGGAGCGCAAACGGCGCACATTAATATGCAGCAGATAGGCACAGACTCGCTGGAAGCGTTGACTCAGGGTGTAGCTTATGATGGCTATCAAAATAAAACCGCCACCTCTTTCAAAGTTAAATGCGCTGCCGGCACTGAGGCACCCAAGCTTAAATTTCTTGCCGACCAGTTTGATGTTACCGGTGCAAATAGCGTAACGAAAAACCAGGGTGATGCAGCTGGCGTCGGCTATGCGCTGTTAATCAACGGTCAACGCATTGACAGCGACGGTAGCACCGCTATTGCCAACGCTAAAAATGATAACGGCGAATATACTTTTGATATCGCAGCCCAGTATGCTCGAGCGTCCGGCGAACAGGTGACGGCTGGTAGCGTCAACTCTACCGTTACCCTTACCGTCGTAGTGGACTAACGCTTACCCCCGGCAGCCTCTGCCGGGTTTTTCGCTGCGGAGAGAGAATAATGAAAAGGATTTTTGCCGCCCTGCTGGCCGTGACGGCGCTGCCTGCATGGAGCGGGGTCTATATTTATGGGACACGGGTTATCTACCCGGCAGCGCAGAAGGAGGTCACCGTTCAGCTAATGAACCAGGGCGATCGCGGCGCGCTGGTACAGGCCTGGGTTGATGATGGCGATACGCAAACGCCGCCGGAGAAGCTGCAGGTCCCCTTCCTTGTGACGCCCCCTGTGGTTAAGGTTAACGCCAATACCGGGCAGCAGCTAAAGATTAAGCTAACAAAAGCTCACTTACCCCAGGATCGCGAGTCGCTATACTATCTCAACGTTCTTGATATTCCACCCAACGACGCCAACGGCGATCGGGCAAATACGTTAAAATTCGCTCTACAGAATCGAATAAAGCTTATCTACCGCCCAACGGGCCTGCCCGGCGTAAATAAAGAGACATTCTCCCGAATCCATATAAAAAAGGACGGGAACGGGCTGCGCATTGAAAACAACTCAGCCAACTGGTTAACGCTTGCCAATATTAGCGGCACGACCAAAATAAATAAAGAGACCTTGGTACTGGCACCCCATGCAAATTTAAATATACCCGCTGCGCCTGCCGCCGATAAGTATACTGTTACGCTAATTGACGATTACGGCAACTATCTTAGCGAAAATATTAAAAGCAATTAACAGCCCGGGAAGCCGCCATGCATAAACTTAACCTCATTACGCTGGGGATCGTCTCCTCATTGCTTTTGCATATCCTTTCTGCCCGGGCTGAAACCTTTGATACTCATTTTTTACATGGGGGATTAAAGGGTGAGAAAACCGCTGATTTACAGCTTGATGGCGATCGTCCCCTGCCCGGAACGTACGATCTGGATATATATCTTAATGATGAGTGGCGGGGTCGCTACAGCGTAGTGGTCGCAGACGATCCCGATCAAACCTGTTTATCCGTTGCCGAGCTGCAGCAGATAGGTATTAAAACCGAGGCCTTTAAACATCGTCACTCAGAAGAGTGCCTGACGCTTAATGAGGCCGTGCAGGGCGGCAGCGTCAATTACGATATCAGTCAGCTTGCGCTCAAGCTCACCGTTCCCCATGCCTGGGTTAGCTCTCACGAGCGTGGCTATATGCCGCCGGAAACCTGGGATCGTGGGATTAATGCCCTCTACACCTCCTACTACGCCAGCCAGTACTATAGCGACTACAAACAGAACGGCAGCAGTAAGAGCCGATATATTAATTTTAACAGCGGCCTGAACCTCGTGGGTTTCCAGCTGCACTCCAGCGCAAACTACACCAAAGCCGACGATGCGCAGGGCAAGTGGAAAAGCAATACGCTCTATCTGGAGCGCGCTATTCCCGGGATGCTCAGCACCGCCCGCGCAGGGGACATGTACACCGATGGCGAGCTGTTTGACTCAGTGCGTTTTAACGGCGTCAGGCTCTGGCGCGATATGCAGATGCTGCCCAACTCAAAGCAAAACTTCACGCCAGTGGTAAGAGGGATAGCCCAGAGTAACGCCCTTGTTACCGTTGAGCAGAACGGTTTTGTGGTCTACCAGAGCGACGTTCCTCCCGGCCCGTTTGCTATTGATGACTTACAGCTGGCGGGCGGTGGCGCTGATTTAGACGTTACCGTGAAAGAGGCAGATGGCAGCTCGACGCACTATCTTGTGCCCTACTCCAGCGTGCCAAAAATGCTCCAGCCAGGCGTGGTAAAATATGACGTTGCCGCCGGGCGTAGCCATATTGAGGGGGCCAGCGATCAGGCCGACTTTATGCAGGGAAGCTGGCAGTATGGCGTTAATAATTTGCTGACGCTCTACACCGGCACGATGTTATCGAACGATTACAACGCCTTTCTGCTGGGCACCGGCTGGAATACCCGTCTTGGCGCCGTCTCCCTGGACGTCACCCGCTCCCACAGCAGCCAGGATGACGGTGCAACCTATGACGGCCAGAGCTACCAGTTAACCTGGAGTAAATATCTCTCTCCCACCGGCACACAGCTATCGATGGCCGCCTGGCGGTTCTCCTCTAAGGACTACCGCACCTTTAACGATCACGTCTGGGCAAACAATAAAAATAGCTACCACCGTGACGATGACGATGTGTATGACATTACCGACTACTACCAAAACGACTTTGGCCGTAAAAATAGCGTTTCGCTGGCCGTTAACCAGGCGCTGCCCGCGGGCTGGGGCTCGCTTTCCGGCAGCGCCTTGTGGCGTGACTACTGGCAGCGAGGAGGAACGCGAAATGACGTCCAGCTAAGCTATTCGAACAGCTGGTCACGTGTAACTTATACCCTTTCTGCTAGCCAGTCCTATGATGAGGATGACCGGGAGGATAAACGGTTTAATATCTACTTCTCGATTCCCTTCTCGTGGGGGGATGGTATCACCACGCCACGGCGTGACCTGTACGTCTCTAACAGCACCACCTTTGGTAATGATGGCTACCAGTCGAACAACACCAATATTAACGGCATTGCGGGCGACAGGGATCAGTTTAACTACGGCGTGAACCTGAGCCACCAGCGGCAGGATAATGAAACCGCTGCCGGGGCGAACCTCACCTGGCACGCGCCGTTTGCCACTCTGGACGGTAGCTATAGTCACTCTAACCGTTACAGCCAGGCCAGCGGCAGCATTCAGGGCGGCGTAGTTGCCTGGGGCGGCGGGGTTGACCTGACCCACTCTCTTACCGAGACCTTCGCCATCATTGATGCGCCGGGACTGGAAGGGGCTGCCGTACAGGGAAATCGGCACCACACCACTAGCGGCCAGGGCAGAGCGATCTACAGCGGCTTAACCCCCTACCGTGAAAACACGCTGCAGCTTGATACCAGCCATTCCGGGAGTGACGTGGCGTTAAACGGCAACCGCAAAGGCGTGGTGCCTTACCGCGGCGCGGTGGTGCTGGCTAAGTTTGAGACCGACAGCCGTAAGCCGTGGTTTTTCCAGGCCAGACGCCCGGATGGTTCCCCGCTGACCTTTGGTTATGAAGTCGAGGATGAGTCCGGCCAGAACGTGGGCATGGTTGCCCAAGGGAGCCAGCTGTTCATTCGCACCGATAGCGTGCCGCGCTCTGTGCATGTGGCGACTAATAAGCAGCAGGGCCTCTCTTGCACCATCACATTCGATAAAACAATCGACGAAAGCAAAGTTTATACTTGCCGCTAGAAGGGATCACTATGCGTATTTTACTGGCACTTATTACGGTGTTTGCTGTTTTTCAGGCTCAGGCATATTGTTATATAGAAGGAAATGAAAAGAAGCCGAGCGTTACTTCAGAAACCATCATTCTTGATCTGAATGCAGGCTCTGCTTCAAAAGAAAGCTATATAAATCTGGCTGGTAGCAGTCCGAATTTTAAATGCATGGCTGGCAGCTGGACATCAAATACTTTTAATTTATCCACAGCAAATAACAACGCCTATTTCTACAGAATAAAAGATTCTATCCATAACATTGTAGTGAAAATAACATTAAAAGCTGGCACACCAATTAAATCCAATGAGTTTAAAGGTGAAACCTATCCTCACACTCCCTATAGTGCTACAGAGCTTAACGCCGTATTTAAATATATACTAACATACAGCATACTCAGTAATTACACAGGAGCCGTTACAGATTCAATTGATATTAACACGCCATTTGAATTAATTAACTATATGATTGTAAAGCCAACACCTTGTGATTTAATATCCTGCCTGGGTGGAAATAACAATACTTCACATGAGTACCACAACCGAATTAAGGTGCTCGCTAAATTCACTCCTACCACCTGTAAATTAAAAAGCAAGGAGATCTCCGCGCCGAGTATTAGCTACCATGAAATTGCCAGCAACGTGTTTGCTCCTCCCACAACGCAGCAGCCGGAAATAGAGTGCAGCAATGAAACCACTGTGGCGACCAGTAATATTCACTATCACTTTGAAGCCATCAGCTCGCTCAGCGGGAAAACGTTGCAGAACGAGCTAGGAGCAGAACCTGGAAGCGCAGGAGAGATCGGTTTTGAGTTAAAGAATAATGGTCAGGATATTACTTTTCAGCCCACACAAAAATTCACTCTTGCGAGCCGGGGGAGCACGTTACGGAACAACTCAACTTTTCCACTCAATCTCCAACTCCGCTATGCGCGCTACGGTAACAAGGTATTCGCTGGCAAGGTGCAGAGCAAAGCCAAAGTCGTGGTGGATTACGATTAAGAGCAAGCGATAACAAACTCACCTGTGGTTCTTGAACCATAATGAGGTAAAAGACCACAGGAGAAAACGATGTCCGAACAAGCCTATACCATTCCTGACACCATGACCGCGATTGACATTACCCAGCCCGGCGGCCCGGAAGTTCTGCAGGCGACAACGCGCCCTGTGCCACGGCCGCAGGCAAACGAGGTGCTGATCCGCACCGTTGCCGCAGGGGTAAACGGTCCGGACGTTTTGCAGCGTAAGGGCCAGTATGCGCCACCGCCGGGGGCGTCTGATATCCCAGGCCTGGAGGTGTCGGGCGTAGTGGTTGCCGTTGGCGCTGAAGTGCAAAGTTTCACGCCAGGGGACCGCGTTGCGGCGCTGATTACCGGCGGCGGCTATGCCGAATATTGTACTGCCCATGAGAGTAACACCCTGCCGCTGCCGTCCGGGCTGAACTTTGTCGAAGCGGCAGCGCTGCCTGAGACCTTTATGACGGTCTGGCTGAATATGTTCCAGCGCGGCCAGTTTAAAGCCGGCGACATCATTCTGATCCACGGCGGTGCGTCCGGCATTGGCACCACGGCAACCATGCTGGCGAAGGCCTTTGGCGCCGCGAAAATCATCACTACCGTAGGCTCTGACGAGCACCGCCAGGCCAGCCTGAAGCTGGGCGCGGACGTCGCCGTACTCTACAAAGAGGAGGACTTTGTCGAGATTGTGAAAGAGGTGACTGACGGACATGGGGCAGACATTATCCTCGACATCATTGCGGGAGACTATGTCGCGCGAAACTATGAGGCAGCGGCGATGCACGGGCGCATCGTGCAGATTAGCGTGCTCGCAGGCCCGGCTAAAGCGTTAAACCTGTTCCCGATGCTGACCAAGCAGCTGATGCATATTGGCTCTACCCTGCGCTCACGTTCGCCTGCTGCAAAGGCGGAGATCATTGAAGCGCTTAACGACAACGTCTGGCCGCTGATCGAAGCCGGGAAGCTGAAACCGCAAATCTACAAAACCTTCCCGCTAGCGGAAGCAGCCGATGCCCATCGGCTCCTCGATGAGGGGACGCACATCGGCAAAGTGGTGTTAATTGCGGATGAGGATGAAGCAGCGGACCGTATATAATCAGCCGTAATATGACAAACGGGGATTATAGATGGATCAGCTGGTGGCGATACGGGCCTTTGCCCGGGTAGTAGAGGCAGGTAACTTTACCCGGGCAGCGGATTCGCTGGAGATGCCCAATGCTACGGTCAGCAAGCTGATTCAGGATCTGGAGGCGCACCTTGGCGTGCGCCTCCTACAGCGCACGACCCGCCGCGTGACGGTCACCCCCGAGGGGCGCGACTACTACGAAAAGAGCGCCCGCATTTTGCGCGATCTGGAAGATATCGACACCTCCTTTAGCGCCGCCCGTGGTAAGCCACATGGCCTGCTGCGTATCGACATCGGCGGGTCTACCGCCCGTGACGTGCTCATTCCTATCCTTCCTGAGTTTATGACCCGCTATCCGGATATTCGCATCGATCTGGGGGTATCCGATCGCTCGGTGGATCTGATCAGCGATAACGTGGACTGCGTGATCCGCGGTGGCCCGCTGGAGAGTTCATCCCTCGTTGCGCGGCATATTGGCTCAGCAACGCTGATTACCTGCGCGACGCCAGCGTATTTGAAGACCTTCGGCACGCCCGCCTACCCGGATGAACTCAAAAACGGCCACCGGCTGGTGAGCTATCTCTCCCCACAAAACGGCAGGGCCTTCCCTTTTCGCTTCGAGCATAACGGCGAGAAAACGGACATTAAGGTCGATTATCGTATCGGCGTTAACGAGAGTAACGCGCATCTGGCCGCAGGCCTGGCGGGACTGGGCGTTATCCAGACCTTTAGCTATTCAATAGCTAACGCGCTGGCCAACGGCACGCTGGTGGAGATCCTCCAGCCGTGGCGGCCTGCACCCTATCCTTTTCACGTGGTCTATCCGCAGAGCCGTCACGTCACGCATCGGCTTCGGGTGTTTATCGACTGGCTGTTAGAGCGCTTTCCCCAGCGGGTAGCAGGAGCGTGATGCAGCCTCCAGCAGCGATTACAAAATAGACAATTCATTGCGCACGCAGCCAGTGCCCAGGTTATAAATAGGGAAAGTCTATTGCGGATGTGCGCCTATGATGCGGCTAACCCTGATCCTGCTTGGCATTGATTTTCTGCGCTCGCACTGGCGTGGACTGCGTCGTTTCGGCTGGGTGACGCTGATCGCGGGCATAGTGCTGTTTATCGACGCGCTGGACGGCGCACTCTTCTTCCCTATTGAGCTTTTTGCCTCGCTGCTGCTGTTTGAAGGCGGCGCGACGCTGATGGTGGCTCACAGCGGCATGGGAGGCCAGCGGATCCTGCGCTACGTCAAGGGCGCAGCGTTCTCACTTGCTGCGGTACTGATCCTCGCCGGGAACCACGATGGCAATTTCCTGCTGTCGATAATCTTTGGCCTGCTCTTCCTGTTTGACGGTGCGCTGCAGATCGCCTCTGCGGTTGTCGTCCGCTACCAACGCTGGCGGCCTGCGCTGTGGGGTGGGATCGTCGAGATCGTGCTGGCCCTGTTTTTCTTCCAACCCTGGCCCTCCAACTATGCCGGTACCGTTCCCTACTGTCTTGGCCTGGTGCTGGCCTTTGCTGGCTGGAACATGTTTATCCTCGCGAATCGCGTCAAGCGGGCCGCCGCTAACCCGGGTCTCAAGGGCGAAGAGTTTATGGCGGAGACGGATACGCCTCCCCCTGCCGTGGTGGAGTGGAGTGGCCCGCCGGACGACGATGAAAAAGCCTTGACCGTCCATGTCTGGACGCCGGTAGGCTCCGCCGCGAGCGAGGCCGTTCCGCGCCCGCTCATCAGCCGCTATATTGCCGCCGTGGATCGCAACGGCGTTATCTCTACCGGCCACGCCGCGTTGGAGTCTCCCGGTGGCATCTATATCAGCCTCTATCCGGCCGTACAGATTGACCGCTCGCCGGATGCCTTTGCCCGTACTCTGCGCGCCACGCCGGAGAACGACGTGCCGGGGCAGTTTCAGCCGGACTATGCCACGGAGTCTGTGCAATGGTGCCCCTCGACACGCAAGGTGCGCATTCGCAACTACAGCGAGGCGCGATTGGCTGCGTTCTGGGCGCACTATCGCAAGGATGAGTCCTATAATTTGACGCACCGAAACTGCTCCAGCACCGTGGCCCGAGCGCTGGAAGCGGCGCTGGAGGGTTCGGTCGGCAGGCTGTGGCAGGCGCGCGGATTCTGGATGGCGATGGGTAAGCTCATGTCCACCCCGGAGCTGTGGGTAGCGCTCCAGCTACGCAAGCGCGCAGAGACGATGGCATGGACGCCAGGGCTGGTGCTGGACTATGCCCGCGCCCTGAGCATGCTCGCCGACCCGCGCCCCACCGGCTGGTTCAATACGCTGGGCCGCACCCTAAAAAGAATGTTCCATCGTCGGGTTGCCTGGGAGAAAGGCGAAAGCGGCGAAGGGATGGAGGGGGAGTAATCGTATCCTGTAAGCACGCTTAAATCTCAAATGAAACACCATCCAAGGAAAGCATTGCACTTGCACTACCAAAGCCGAGATGTACTGTGCCGTCTGGCTCAATATCAAGCATACATAGCTTCCAGACGTCAGATTCAATAGAGGCAGTAGAGACTATTTTTTGCGCTGATGGTCGATATTCCGCAGGGAGAGTAAACAGAACGCCGGAATTTTTGGAACATGACAAGCGCCCCACCAGCGACACTATATTTCCCTTTCTTGTCACTAAAACGGGTGACTGTGCTGCAACTCCAACGCTAAATCCATTTATCGGCGTTGAGATTTCGACACTTTTAGGCCGCCAATCAAAAGCTTCAACCACAGGCTCAACAATAAGGGCGAGTCCCTTTGAACTGTAATGGTTTATGCCATTTCCGCCTTCCGGTAGCTTAGTGTTGGCAGTGCCGTCATCATGCCCCCAGATATCGCTATCGCGTGCTGTATACACACATTGTAAAAAGTTTCCAGCACACACAATAATTGATGCAAAAGGCCCGCTATTAGGTACGTCTGTGTACTCTACCGAAATAGGCATTTCGCCCCCGGTGCGAATCAGATTAAATGATATAACCTTATTTTTCCCAGCGAAAAGAGTAAACACATTATCTTGAACACTAATGTCCATCATAGTTCCTGGCACAATTAATGCTGATGTTTGAACGGTATAGTATGCATTGATATGATCGCCCTCACAGAAGGCGGTTATCTTGAGCTTCCCTTCACTATTAGTAAGATAGACGATATCCAGCTCCCCTATACCAACTTTCACGGCAAGTGTTTTATTGATAGGCCATGATGCAATGTCCCCTTTAAGGGAAAAATCCCGCACTATCAAAGAGGTATCTTTGATGTAAGATTGTTTATATATGTTTTTTTGCGCAAGGGGGATCCCAATGTAATCTCGCCCATCGCGTAGCAGACAGAATTGGCGGTTAATATCCAGGATTGAATAGCCATAAAATTTAGCATAGCTACGCGCATATCCGGCAGCCCAGTCACGGCCCTCCTGATAAATGGTCGCATAAAAACCACTTCCATTACACCATGTAGTAGAAATGGCCGGTACAGGATTAGTGATAAATAATAAGGAAGGGACTTTATCCCATTCATTTATTTTATTTACAACAGCATGTACTGCACCTGCATTAAAACCATTGGCATCATTCATACCGAACGCGAGAATGAGAAGATCAGGAGAGTCATTTCTTACATAGTCTAGCCAGTTTTTACTCGTATCTTCATACCATAGGGGAAAGCCAGTGGGTTTTGTATTAGCATTGAGCCAGGTTTGTCCGCCAATCGCTCTATTAGTAACAGTAATCTTTCTCCCATTGTTATCAGAAACAATCTTTCTGGTAATAATTGAAACCATACTATCCGCATTAGAGAGTGCATTAGGGCCATCGGTTGAAATACTGTCCCCCATAATAACGACGTTAGGCTTTTTAGCAAGATAAAACTGTGTCATGCCCGATTGGCATAGTCCATTACTGACTCTTACGTTCGTTGGAGCACCTAATGGAATAGATTCCCGACGATACAGTCCCTTTAACTGCCCGCCACCACAATAAAAAAACACCTCAGTTTTCTTCCGCACAGGAATATTTACATCATCAATTATAGCATCTTCATCTACAATGATAGCCCTGCCTTGCGCAATCGCATTATCGATCAGCTTATTCAGATTGATGGCATTATCGCGGGCAGAGCTTGAATAGTTGATATTATAAGAGGAAGTATATAATGGCATTATGCCGTTAGACTTACGCTTACTATAGCCTGCCTTTGCGCCTGTAGCAGTCACGGCGACCAAACCTATCAGTGATTTAAACAGTGCTCTTCTTTTCATGATTCTCTATCTATAAATTAACCCAAATTATTCACGTTGTGAATGATTAAGTAAACAGAAATAGAATGCGTTGATATCATTGTGTTTTGTAATAAAGTTATCGTTATATTATTAAGTAAATAGCTGGTCTGCCTTTGCCCATAGCAGAATCCCTGCGTATATTGCACAGGTTATTCTGTTTATTCTGGTGTTTATGTGCTATTACCCTAAATTTATATTTACGCGTTGCCTGGCATCATTGTCAGTTCATTTTGATAATACGTATTCATAGAGCCTGTCGCGGGCGAGGTTTTTCATCTTCACCTCACACATGATGTCGAAATCCGCAAACGACAGCGCCCAATCATTTAGCGTCGGGTTGAAGAAGAAATCTGAGTGCGCCCTGAGCTTGGTTTTTGGCACACCAAGGCTGCTCTGCTCCGGGAAGCCCTGCTCGGGGATAATCCCCTCCTGCGAGATGGAGTAGTGCATCACCGGCCTGACGTCCCGCCATGACGCCTTAACCAGCGCAATACGCGGGTCGTTGGGCTGGACAAACTCAGCCTCTTTCACCCAGTGATGATGAATATCCACCACGATGGGGCAGAGATCTTTCGCCTGTAGCACATCGTCCAGCGAGCAGGAGATCTCGTCGTTCTCAACGGTCAGCATCTGCCGGGCTTCTGGGCTGAGCCTGCCGAACGCGCTTTTGAAACCGGCAAATCCCGCTTTACCATTCATATGAATGTTGATTTTAAAATCCTGGAAGGTTTTGCCATAGCCCATCAGCGTGGCGCAAAGCGTATGGTACTCCACATCCTCCAGCGCGCGCTCCACGACCAGCACATTATCCGAGGCGAGAACCGAGTATTGTCCAGGGTGAAACGAGAGGCGGATGTCGTTAGCGCGGGCAAACTCCCCGCATTTGGTAAATAACGGATAGAGCTCTGGCAAGAACTCTTTATACAGCGCCGTGGCCTCGGGCACGGTATAGAGCGGCAGCAGATCGCTGCCGATGCGCATCATCCGCAGCGCGGGGGGCAGCTGCGCCAGCTCTTGAAAAAGCAGATAGAGGTTGGTCAGGTTGGTCGCTGATAGCGTGTAGATCAGCGTTGAGCGCGCTTCGCTCTCCAGACTCAAAAATCGTGTACGGGTGGTGGCTTTAAAGGGAAAGCGCTGCTTTAAATCCGGGTCCAGAAACTTACAAGCGAAGCCTAATTTCATGTGTCCTCCACAAGATATCCTTATGCGAGTGTAGCAGGCATTACCGTAGTCCTTCTGTTTAAGCAAAGGCGCTATACTATCGACTCAATTTTTTACGGCTGCCGTTACTGATATGAAAAGAGTTAAACCCCGCACTGTTATCCTGCTGGTTGCCATGGTTGCGCTGCTGGCCTGGTGGCTGGTTCCGCACTATAGCGATGAGGATAAGGCCTACTACGCTTCCGTACTCTGTTCGGTGAAAAGCAGCTCGCCTGAGGCGGAACTGACCGAGATGGAACAGATGATTGAGGGGGGTAATTCGGATTATGCGTTGAAGAAAACCCATTTCTCTTCATCGCTGGGCAAGGATATGCTTCACGCCTGGGAGCAGCTTAGTGCTGCCGAGAAGCAGCGCGCAATAGACGCGCCGGAGAGCTGTTCAAACCTGCTGCTGGCCAGGATGAACGGCTAGCCGAGGTACTGGCTGAAGCGCAGAAGATAGCCGTCAGGATCCTGCACCAGAAACTCCCGCTGGCACGCCTCCGTGTCGCCCGTGCTGTAGACGTTGTCGCGAAGGGGGCGATATAACGCAACGCCATTGGCCTGCAGGCGGGAGAGGATCGGATCGACATCATCCACTTCAATTTGAAAATTCACGCCGCGCCCCAGCGGCCGCACGAGTTCCGCCGTATTCCAGCCGCCGTCGTGGTACTGCTCAAGCATCAGCTGCGCCTCGCCCATACAAACGTAGGCAAACTCAGGATCGTGGCGGCTGATCATAACGGAAAAGCCGAGAACCTCGACGTAAAAATGCAGCGAGACAGGGAAATCCGTTACGGTCAGTTCAGGAACCATGCGGTTCCAGTAGGTTTGGTCGGTCATTGTTAGCGTCCGTACGTCTATTTAATGTCGTAAGTGATGAATAGAGGCAATAAAATCATTAACGAAGCCCCCACTATTGAACCTGATTCAAACAAGGTTTAGTCTTATCTTATAGTTCAAGGGGATACGACTTATAACAGGATAATGTAAAAACGATGCGATATGGAACCGCAATCTCAGCTGGCTTACTATTATTAGTAGCTGCCTATACTGCCTTCGTACTTTTTCTACCTACAAAGATTGTAGGCATTCATAGAGATGGTAGTTATATAGATGTCTTAGTTGAGAACTATCCCTATACCGATCAAGGTAAAATAACATGGTGGCAGAATAACAGCTCAATGATGAGAGAGTATTTTAACACTCCTTCCGCCTCGGGGAATGGTCAATACCATATTAGCTTTTGGGATTTCAATGAGGGTTACAAACCCATCGGTAAATACGATAGATTATGCTTCGAAGATTTTAAGGTGAATGCAAATTGCATCGATAAGAATAAGCTAATGGAGGTGGTCAGTAATAAAGATGGGCAGGTTAGTATATTAACAGATGAGCGCTATGAATTAGAAAATGGTCAGTTCATAAAAACCACAAAATAAAAGCTGAAAACTTTAACGCATTATGAAATTACCGAGGAAAAAGAATATCTACATATAAAGAATTAAAAACATACACCGATTCAATGGCAATCCATATACGCAAATAAGCAATAACTTATCTTTTACGCATGTAACGGAATGCTTTATAGCCTAACTTAAGCGGGGTGAGAAAATAAAATATCGGAGCAACTATCAGCATTGTTATTGAATAAGCAATGATAGTAACCTGATCTTTATACGCAACTGTATAGATCCAAACACCTGTCATGATTAAGACGAGTATCATAGCAGCAATAAATCTTATATTAAGCTCACTTAATAGCCCAGGATACGATGAACCCTCTTTTTCAATATAATGACGTAAAGTAGTAATATCTTTGCCCGTGAATCCGCTTTCATGCAGATTTTTTTCCATTTCGAAAGCATTCATATCGTCACCAAAACTGTGAGCTAAGCGCTATGACAAATCATTCAGTTTGAAGAAGGGTTAACGCCTTGAAGCTAGATGGCACGCCCTACAGGATTCGAACCTGTGACCTACGGCTTAGAAGGCCGTTGCTCTATCCAGCTGAGCTAAGGGCGCATTGCGCGAGATGCCCCACCTAAACGGTGGAAACGCCTGGGATTATACGGTCAACGCCCGTTGAGTCAATGGCTTTGGCGTCAGATGCTGGTGAAATGAGCATCGAGCCGCACTTTACGTCCCCTCGCCGTGCGAATAATGCAAACGTTAACTGACAGCGCGGCGCGCTTCTGACACACTATACACAATCCCCTCTCCTTCAATTTACAGATGGAATCTTCTCTCTGATGGTAGCAAAGATTATTGATGGTAAAACGATTGCGCAGCAGGTGCGCGCTGAGGTTGCGGAAAAAGTGAAGGCCCGCGTTGCGGCAGGATTTCGCGCCCCTGGGCTGGCCGTTGTGCTGGTGGGCAGCAACCCTGCGTCGCAGATCTACGTTGGCAGCAAACGCAAAGCCTGTGAAGAGGTGGGCTTTATCTCCCGCTCTTACGATCTGCCGGAAACCACCAGCGAAGCTGAACTGCTGGCCCTGATCGACACGCTTAACGCCGACGGTGAGATTGACGGCATTCTGGTTCAGCTGCCGCTGCCAGCAGGCATCGATAACGTGAAGGTGCTGGAGCGTATCGCGCCGGATAAAGACGTTGATGGTTTCCATCCCTACAACGTAGGCCGTCTGTGCCAGCGTGCGCCGCGTCTGCGTCCCTGTACCCCGCGTGGTATCGTGACCCTGCTGGAACGCTACAACATCGATACCTACGGCCTGAACGCCGTGGTGATTGGCGCATCCAATATCGTGGGCCGCCCGATGAGCATGGAGCTGCTGCTGGCAGGCTGCACCACCACCGTCACCCACCGCTTCACCAAAAACCTGCGCCAGCACGTTGAGAACGCCGATCTGCTGATCGTCGCCGTGGGCAAGCCGGGCTTTATTCCTGGGGAGTGGATCAAAGAGGGTGCGATCGTCATTGACGTGGGCATCAACCGTCTTGAGAGCGGCAAAGTGGTCGGCGACGTAGTATATGAAGACGCCGCCTCGCGTGCCGCCTATATCACCCCCGTTCCGGGCGGCGTAGGCCCGATGACCGTCGCAACGCTGATTCAGAATACGTTGCAGGCGTGCGAAGAGTATCACGACGTAAAGGAAGCATAAGATGGCAACGTTCTCTTTAGGTAAACATCCGCATGTTGAGCTGTGCGATCTGCTGAAGCTGGAAGGCTGGAGTGAAAGCGGTGCACAGGCGAAAAACTTTATTGCCGATGGCCTGGTCAGCGTCGATGGCGTGGTAGAAACTCGCAAGCGCTGCAAGATCGTGGCAGGACAAACGGTCACGTTTGACGGCCAAAGTATCACTGTAACTGATTAATCTCGCCTTAATGGCCCTTAATTCATAAGGGCCATTGCTCGATCCACGTCAAAGAATAACAAATTCGTCTGACTTCACAGCAGATTTCTGTTGCGGCCTGCCATGGCTTAAATCACGATAAGTAAAACGTTCTACTAAAACGTTCTACTTACAATTCTACTAACAACAATTACGCCATCACCAGGGTTTCTATAATTGGGGGAAAACCGCATGAGTCTGCTGTCGGGGTTCGTAAAATCGCTCTCGAAGTTATCAATGATTGGCCGCGCATTGATGCTGCCAATCTCACTGTTGCCTGCCGCAGGTTTGCTGCTGGCGTTTGGCGATAAGTTTCACCTGCCGCTGATGATGAACGCCGGTGGGGTTATCTTTGATAACCTGCCGCTGCTGTTTGCTATCGGCTCTGCGGTAGGCCTTGCGTCGGAGTCCGGTATTGCCGCGCTTTCGGCGGCGGTCTCGGTGTTTATCACTAACATGACCATCGGCACGGTGCTGTCGATTACCCCAGAGATGGCCTCCCAGGGCGGCAAGTATGCCATGGTGGTCGGCATTCCGACGTTGCAGATGGGCGTCTTTGGCGGCCTGATCTGCGGCATCCTGGCCGCATGGTGCTACAACCGCTTCCACACCATGCAGCTGCCGGAATTCCTCGGCTTCTTCTCTGGTAAACGCTTTGTGGCGATTGCCACCGCGTTCCTGTCGTTCCTGCTCGGCCTGCTGCTGCCCTACGTCTGGCAGCATATCCAGGCGGGTATCGATGCCCTCTCGGTGGTGGTGAACGGCGATAACCAGGCCGCGTCGACCTTTATCTTCGGGCTGGTGGAACGTGCGCTGATCCCGCTCGGTCTGCACCATATCTGGTATCCGTCGTTCTGGTACTCGTTTGGCGACTACACCACCCAGGCGGGCCAGGTTATTCACGGCGACCAGACCATCTGGTTCAAAATGCTGGAAGAAGGCGCTAAATCGTTCAGCAGCGACACCTACCAAAACGCCGGTAAGTTCATGCAGGGCGAGTTCCCGCTGATGCTGTTTGCCCTGCCTGCCGCCTGTCTGGCGATGTACCATGAGGCGCATACCCGTAACAAAAAGATCGCGTCCGGTATTCTCTTCTCTGCCGCGCTGACCTGCTTCCTGACCGGGATCACCGAGCCAGTTGAGTTTACCTTTATCTTCGTTGCGCCGGTGCTCTACGTCTTCAACGCCATCATGGCCGGGCTGTCGTATATGTGCATGTACCTGCTTCATGCGCACATCGCGAAATCCTTCTCGGCGGGCCTGATCGACTATATCTCGTTCGGTATTCTGCCGTCGTTTAACGGATACCAGACCAACTTCCTGAACGCGATTATCGTCGGCATCCCGATGGGGCTGATCTACTACTTCACCTTCCGCTTTGTGATCCGCCGCTTCGACGTGAAAACGCCGGGCCGTACCGAAGTGACCGCTAACGTTAACGATAAAACCGATGACGAGCTGGCGACCGAGATCGTGGCCCTGCTGGGTGGCGCGCAGAATATTAGCTCAGTGGGCTCGTGCATCACCCGCCTGCGCCTTGAAGTCGCGAAGAGCGAGCTGGTGGACAAAGACGGCCTGAACGGCGTCGGTGCACGCGGCGTGGTATTCGTTGGCGATAACGGTATTCAGGTCATTTTCGGCGCGCGTGCGCAGTTTATCGCCCAGACCATGTCGGGCATGATAGGCAAGTAACCTGACGCTGTTAAGGTGATAAGGTCTCCTGTATCGTACAGGAGACTTTTTCATCGTTGACTGCATAGCCGTTAAGTTCAGGGAGTGGATTTGAAGAAGGTTAGCATTATTGATGTCGCGAAACTGGCGGGCGTCTCCGTCTCCACCGTTTCGCTGGTGCTTCGCCAAAAAGGAAAAATATCGACCGCCACAATTGAAAAGGTGCAGCAGGCGATCGACGCGCTCGGCTACGTCCACAACGTGGCGGCAGCCAATCTCCGCGCCAATACCTCGAACCTGATTGGCCTGATCCTGCGTGACTTTAGCGATAGCTTCTCGGTGAAGGTGATGGCCAGCACCGTGCTGGAGCTGGAGAAACAAGGCTACATGGTCTTTCTCAGCCAGCCCCTCAACGATAGCGACAGCCTTGAACGCTGCCTGCTCTCGTTTAAGCAGCAGGGTGTGGCTGGCGTGATCTACCTCGCCTCCGATGCCACCACCTCTCGCCTGCCTACGCCGATCCGCACCTGCCCTCTGCCATTGGTTGTGGTATCGCAATCCCTGCTGGAGGAGGAGTGCAACCTGGTGATGCGCGATAATCGCCAGGCCGCCAGCCTCGCGACCCGCTACCTGATCGAGCGCGGCCACCGCAGCATCGCCTATATCGGCGGCGCGGAAAACAGCCTGATCCGCCAGCAACGGCTGGCCGGGTTTCGCAGCGCGCTGACCCAGTACGGGCTGGTCACCCGGGAGGAGTCGACGCCGGCCTGCATGGAGGGAACCCACGCCGCGAGCCATGCGACCCGGCAGCTGCTGGAGAAGAACAACACCATCACCGCCCTGCTCTGCCACTCGCCTGATGCGATGATCGGCTCACTCTCCGGCATTCACCATGTTGGACGTACGGTAGGGAAAGATGTGTTTCTGACGCAGCAGGTAGCGCTGGTCGGTTTCGAAGATATGCTGCACGTGAACTTAACGTCGCCCTCGTTCACCTACGTATCGTCGGCAAGCGAAGAGACCGGACGCCAGGCGGCATCGCTGATGATCCGCAAAATCAAAGAGCCGGATCTGCTGACCCAGCGCATTACCCTCTCAGGACAGCTGGTGACGCGCGAGTCAGCTTAACAGGGCATTGCCGGGTGGCGCTTCGCTTACCCGGCCTACAAAACCCGTGCGTTTTACTTCCGGCGCCAGGTGGTTCCCTGCGGGCCATCTTCCAGCACGATCCCCATCTCGTTCAGACGATCGCGTGCCGCATCTGCCGCTGCCCAATCTTTTGCTTTACGGGCATCAAGACGCTGCTGGATCAGAGCTTCAATCTCGGCTACTTCACCGTCGTCCGCCTGCGCACCGCTCTGCAGGAAAGCTTCCGGCTCCTGCTCCAGCAGGCCGAGCACAGCAGCCAGCTTGCGCAGATGGGATGCCATAGCGTTCGCCGCCTGCATATCTTCCCCCTTCAGACGGTTAACGTCGCGGGCCATGTCAAACAGCACCGAGTAGGCTTCCGGGGTGTTGAAGTCATCGTCCATCGCCTCAACAAAGCGCGCTTCAAAGGCGTCGCCGCCCGCCGCGGCAAAGGATTTGTCGGTGCCGCGCAGCGCGGTGTAGAGACGCTCGAGCGCCGAACGCGCCTGCTTGAGATTCTCTTCGCTGTAGTTGAGCTGGCTGCGGTAGTGACCGGACATCAGGAAGTAACGGATGGTCTCCGCATCGTAATACTTCAGCACGTCGCGCACGGTAAAGAAGTTGCCCAGCGACTTGGACATCTTCTCGCGGTCAACCATCACCATGCCGGAGTGCATCCAGTAGTTCACGTACTCGCCGTCGTGCGCGCAGGTGGACTGGGCAATTTCGTTTTCATGGTGGGGGAACATCAGATCCGATCCGCCGCCGTGAATGTCGAAATGGTGGCCCAGCTGCTTGCAGTTCATCGCCGAGCACTCGATGTGCCAGCCCGGACGCCCCTCGCCCCATGGTGACGGCCAGCTCGGTTCGCCCGGCTTGGACATCTTCCACAGCACGAAATCCATCGGGTTGCGTTTGATCTCGGCAACTTCGACGCGTGCCCCGGCCTGCAGCTGCTCCAGATCCTGGCGCGACAGCTTGCCGTAGTTAGGATCGGTGGGCACGGAGAACATCACGTCGCCGTTGTCAGCCACGTAGGCATGGCCGCGTTCGATCAGGCGCTCGGTGATCTCGATGATTTCGTGAATATGGTGGGTGGCGCGCGGCTCGCTGTCGGGACGCAGGATATTCAGGGCGTCGAAATCAGCGTGCATCTCGCCGATCATGCGATCCACCAGCGCGACAAAGCTCTCGCCATTTTCGTTAGCGCGTTTGATGATCTTGTCGTCGATATCGGTGATGTTACGCACGTACTTCAGCTCATAGCCGAGGAAACGCAGGTAGCGCGCGACCACGTCAAAGGAGACGAAGGTCCGGCCGTGGCCGATATGACAGAGATCGTAAACGGTGATACCACACACGTACATGCCAACCTTCCCGGCATGAATAGGTTTAAATTCCTCTTTTTGGCGCGTCAGGGTGTTATAAATTTTTAGCATCAAAGATTCCGTTGAGACGTGTGTGGAGAATGAACTCAGTATGATACCCATAATTGATAACCGAAGCAGCACCCTTTGCAAGGTGATCGAACCTTGCGGTTATGCTATAACAGGCGACTATACGTGACCCACAGCTGGGTCGATGCTCTACACTACCGGAACAGGATGCAAAAATGGTTACTTTCCACACTAATCACGGCGATATCGTAATCAAAACTTTCGATGACAAAGCGCCTGAAACTGTTAAGAACTTCCTGGACTACTGCCGCGAAGGTTTCTACAACAACACCATTTTCCACCGTGTTATCAACGGCTTTATGATCCAGGGCGGCGGCTTTGAGCCGGGCATGAATCAGAAAGCAACCAAAGACGCGATCAAAAACGAAGCGAACAACGGCCTGAAAAACACCCGTGGCACGCTGGCGATGGCCCGTACCCAGGCACCGCACTCTGCTACCGCCCAGTTCTTTATCAACGTGGCAGACAACGACTTCCTGAACTTCAGCGGTGAAAACATGCAGGGCTGGGGCTACTGCGTATTCGCCGAAGTGGTTGAAGGTATGGACGTAGTCGACAAAATCAAAGCGGTCTCTACCGGTCGTAGCGGCATGCACCAGGACGTTCCTAAAGAAGACGTGCTCATCGAAAACGTGACCGTCAGCGAGTAATCGTGGCGACGCTTTTCATCGCAGATCTCCATCTGTGTACAGAAGAACCGGCGATCACCGCCGGTTTTCTGCGTTTTCTGGCCGGTACGGCGCGGGAAGCCGATGCACTCTATATTCTTGGCGATCTCTTTGAAGCCTGGATTGGCGACGACGATCCTAATCCCCTGCATCAGCAGATCGCGGCCGCTCTCAAGGCGCTAAGCGACAGCGGCGTCCCCTGCTACTTTATTCACGGCAATCGTGACTTCCTGCTGGGCAAGCGCTTCGCTCGCGAGAGCGGCATGACCCTGCTGTCGGAAGAGGTGGTGCTCGACCTCTACGGTCGCCGGGTGCTGATTATGCACGGCGATACCCTCTGCACCGACGACGCGGGCTATCAGGCGTTTCGCGCGAAGGTTCACCAGCCCTGGCTGCAAACGCTGTTTCTCGCCCTGCCGCTGTTTATCCGCCATAAGGTGGCCGCGAAGATGCGCGCCGACAGCAAAGCGGCCAACAGCAGCAAATCGCTCACCATTATGGATGTGAACCAGCAGGCAGTGAGCCATGCGCTGGAACGCCATAAGGTACAGTGGCTTATCCATGGCCATACTCACCGCCCGGCAGTGCACGAGCTGACCGCCAACGGCGAACCGGCTTTTCGCTGCGTATTAGGGGCCTGGCATAGCGAAGGCTCGATGATCAAAGTTACCCCTCATCAGGTCGAACTTATCGCTTTTTCCTTTTAATGGCTTAGCCATTTTGCCCGCAATGTTAGCTGCGCAACCGTTTTCCTTGCGTTATTTCCATGCTATTCTCTGTGCCCTGTTACGCGCTATGCCGCACATCCACAGGAGTTTTTAGACGCATGTCTTCGAGCAATAATCCGGTACGTATCGCCATCGTGATGGGGTCCAAAAGTGACTGGGCAACCATGCAGTTCGCCGCTGAAGTCCTCGATATCCTGCATGTTCCCTACCATGTTGAAGTCGTTTCTGCCCACCGCACCCCGGATAAACTGTTCAGCTTCGCCGAAGGCGCAGAGCAGAATGGCTATCAGGTGATTATTGCTGGTGCAGGCGGCGCGGCGCATCTGCCGGGCATGATCGCAGCCAAAACCCTGGTGCCGGTGCTGGGTGTTCCGGTGCAGAGCGCGGCGCTCAGCGGGGTCGATAGCCTCTACTCTATCGTTCAGATGCCGCGCGGTATTCCCGTCGGAACGCTGGCGATTGGTAAAGCCGGAGCCGCCAACGCGGCGCTGCTGGCAGCGCAGATCCTTGCTACCCACGACCGGGATCTGCATCAGCGTCTGGCAGAGTGGCGTACAGCCCAGACCGACGACGTGCTGGATAATCCGGATCCGCGAGGTGCGGCATGAAGCAGGTATGCGTTCTCGGTAACGGCCAGCTAGGCCGAATGCTGCGTCAGGCGGGTGAGCCGCTAGGCATCGCCGTCTGGCCAGTGGGGCTGGACGACGAGCCGGAAGCTGTACCCTTTGCGCAGAGCGTGATCACCGCTGAGATTGAGCGCTGGCCGGAAACGGCGTTGACCCGCGAGCTGGCACGTCATCCGGCGTTTGTTAATCGCGACGTCTTTCCGATTATTGCCGACCGCCTTACCCAAAAGCAGCTCTTTGACCGTCTCTCACTGGCGACCGCGCCGTGGCAGCTGCTGGCCAGCGCCGACGAGTGGCCAGCGGTGTTTGACTCCCTGGGTGAGCTGGCGATTGTTAAGCGCCGGGTCGGCGGCTATGATGGCCGGGGCCAGTGGCGTCTGCGTGCCGGTGAAACCGAAACGCTGCCAGCGGAGTGCTACGGGGAGTGCATCGTCGAGCAGGGGATTAACTTTAGCGGCGAAGTGTCGCTGGTTGGCGCACGCGGCCACGACGGCAGCACCGTGTTCTATCCTCTGACCCATAACCTGCATCAGGACGGGATCCTGCGCACCAGCGTCGCTTTCCCGCTGGCCGACGCTGAGCAGCAGGCACAGGCCGAAGCGATGCTGGGCGCGATCATGGCAGAGCTGGGCTACGTCGGTGTGATGGCGATGGAGTGCTTTGTGACCCCTGGCGGCCTGCTGATTAACGAGCTGGCTCCGCGCGTACACAATAGCGGCCACTGGACGCAAAATGGCGCGTCGATCAGCCAGTTTGAACTGCACCTGCGCGCGATTACCGACCTGCCGCTGCCGAAGCCGGTAGTCAATGCCCCGTCGGTGATGATCAACCTGATTGGCAGCGATCTCAACTACGACTGGTTGAAGCTGCCGCTGGTGCATCTGCACTGGTACGACAAAGAGGTGCGCGCTGGCCGTAAAGTGGGACACCTGAATCTCAACGACAGCGATACCGACCGCCTGAGCGCAACCCTGGAAGCGATTATCCCGCTATTACCGCCGGAGTATGCCAGCGGTATCGCATGGGCGTGTGCGAAGCTCGGTTAAGCGTATCCGCATTTTTTGTCATGTACGCCGGGTAAGCGCAAGTGCAACCCGGTCGTACCGCTCCTCATACCCTTTTTTTGCTTCCACCGCACAAATGGGCGCGTAAAATAGCGCGATCTGACGTACAACGTTGCTCTTTGATGTGCAGAAGGAAGTCCCATGAGCGAAGGCATGGATTATTGCGCGATCCTCACCGCTGATACCCCCCTGCTGGATGTGCGTGCCCCGGTTGAATTTGCCCAAGGCGCAATGCCGTCGGCGATCAATCTCCCGTTGATGAACGACGAAGAGCGTGCGGCGGTCGGTACCTGCTATAAACGCCACGGCCCTGAGGCCGCGTTAAAGCTCGGGCATCAACTGGTGTCTGGCATCACGCGTGAACAGCGCATTCAATCATGGCGTAATGCCTGCCTGCATCATCCCGACGGCTATCTGTGTTGTGCCCGTGGCGGCCAACGTTCGCATATCACACAACAGTGGCTGCGCGAGGCAGGCATTGACTACCCGTTAATTCGCGGCGGCTATAAGGCACTACGTCAGGCGGCAATAACCGCGACGGAGCAGCGCGTCCAGCGTCCGCTGATCCTGATCGGCGGCTGCACCGGCAGCGGTAAAACCGATCTGGTGCGCCAGCATCCTGACGGCATCGATCTGGAAAATCTGGCCCACCATCGTGGATCGTCATTTGGTCGCACGCTGCAGCCACAGCTTTCGCAGGCAAGCTTTGAAAACGCGCTGGCGGTAGAACTGCTTAAACGCGACGCGGCGCGCCTGGTGCTGGAAGATGAAGGCCGAACGATCGGCGGCAACCATTTGCCGGGATGCCTGTATGCTCGCATGGTGGAGTCGCCTGTCGCAGTGGTGGACGATCCGTTTGACCTGCGCGTGGCGCGTCTGCATCACGACTACTTTGTGCGTATGCA
Organism: Pseudescherichia sp. L3; assembly: GCF_024656065.1. Classification (NCBI taxonomy): domain Bacteria; kingdom Pseudomonadati; phylum Pseudomonadota; class Gammaproteobacteria; order Enterobacterales; family Enterobacteriaceae; genus Pseudescherichia; species Pseudescherichia sp. L3. The sequence continues at coordinate 214,610 of NZ_JANKYC010000001.1, read as the reverse complement.
GCGCGATTTTACCGCAGCGCATGGCGAGGAGGCGGGCTGGCGGTCCTATGCGGAATACCTGCACCACGGACTGTTCGCCATTCGTCGCCGTCTGGGATTGCAGCGTTTTGCCGAACTCAGCGCGCACCTTGATACCGCTCTGGCGATCCAGCAGCAGCGCGGCGATACCTGCGGCCATGATGCCTGGCTGGTGCCGTTACTGAAGGAGTATTACGATCCCATGTACCGCTATCAGTTAGAAAAGAGAGCCGCGAAGATTGTCTTTCGCGGCTCGTGGCAGGAGGTCAACGGCTGGTTGCAAAACGGTTAGTCAGCGGTGGCCTCGCTTGTCGGCGCGCTTCGCCAGCCAGTCCCCCAACACCTGGACAACCTGCACCAGAATGATCAGCGCCACGACGGTGACCACCATCACCTGCGTCTCATAGCGGTAGTAGCCGTAGCGGATCGCCAGATCCCCTACCCCGCCGCCGCCGACGATCCCCGCCATCGCGGAGTAGCCGATCAGGCTTACCAGAGTGATAGTCAAACCACGCAGCAGACCCGCGCTGGCCTCCGGCAGCAGCACGGTGCAGATGATACGCAGCGGGCTGGCACCAAAAGCTTCGGCGGCCTCAATGATCCCTTTATCCACCTCGCGCAACGCGCTGTCTACCAGCCGGGCATAGAAAGCGATGGCGGCAACCGAGAGCGGCACCGAGGCCGCAATCGGCCCGATGGTATTGCCAAGCAGGAACTGCGTGAGCGGCAGGAGCAGCACCAGCAGGATCACAAAAGGCACGGAGCGGATAATATTCACCAGCACGGAGCTAATGAGATACACCGCGCGGTTCTGCCAGAAGAGGTGCCGATCGGTGACGAAGATCAGAAAGCCAAGCGGCAGACCGCCGACGATAGCCAGCACCGTTGAGATGCTCAGCATCTGGAAAGTTTCGCCAAAAGCCAGGCTCAGATCGGCCAGTAAATCATCCACGAAGCACCTCCACCTGGGCTGTACGCTGACGGATATGGTCGACGGCGGCATCGACCGCAGCCGCGTTATCGGCGGCGGTTAAGCGCACCACCAGGATCCCCAGCGCCCGCTCGCCGAGATACTCAATTTTGCCATGCAGAATATTCACCGCCACGCCATACATCACTGCCACCTCAGAGAGCACTGGCTGCTCGGCGGAATCGCCGATGAACAGAATTTTCACCAGCTGCCCCGGCAGATCCCGCTGCAGCCGCTCTGGCAGAGTCAGGTTCAAGGTGTGTGAGACCAGCTGCTGGGTAAAGGGATGCTGCGGGTGGGCGAAGATATCAAACACCTCGCCCAGCTCAACCACCTTGCCGGCGGACATCACTGCCACCCGGTCGCAGATCGATTTGATCACGTTCATCTCATGGGTGATCAGTACGATGGTGATCCCTAACCGGACGTTGATCTCTTTCAGCAGGGCGAGGATCGTCGCGGAGGTCTCCAGATCCAGCGCCGAGGTCGGCTCGTCGCAGAGCAGCACGTCAGGATGATTAGCAATCGCGCGGGCGATACCCACCCGCTGCTTCTGCCCACCGCTCAGCTGCGCCGGAAAGCGGCCTGCTTTATCGGCAAGGCCCACCAGCTCCAGGATCTCTTTAACCCGGGGCGCAATCTCACCGCTGGCCCAGCCCGCAGCCTTCAGGCTGAACGCCACGTTCTGCGCCACGGTGCGGGTGTGCATTAGATTAAAGTGCTGGAAGATCATGCCGATGCGCTGCCGTGCCTTGCGCAGCGTGATGCCTTCCAGCGCCGAGATTACCACGCCGTTGACCTTCACCTCGCCCTGACTCGGGCGCTGGAGGGCATTCAGGGTGCGCAGCAGGGTACTTTTCCCTGCGCCGCTGGTGCCAACGATGCCAAAAATCTCCCCTGCCGTAATGTGCAGGCTGACATCGTCCACCGCCCGGGTCGTGGGCCCCTTGCCTGCGGGAAAATCAACGCAGACGTTATTTAGCTCAATCATGCATCCACTCTGGTTTCTGGAAGGCGTTGAAGATGTTCTTCGGATCGTCAATCACCGCCCGGTAGGCCGGAGACTGCACCGCAGCCACAATGTCTTTGGCGAACGGCTTATCGGCATCTTCGGTGCGCACCGCGATAACGTTTTTCAGGTTCTCGTCCAGCTGCTCCTGCTTGAGGGCGGAAGAGAGCTTCAGGCCAGCGGCAATAGCAAAGTTACCGTTTACCAGCGCGGCGCTGGCGCTATCCAGCGTACGCGGCAGCTGCGCTGCTTCCAGCGGTTTAAACACCAGCCCCTTCGGGTTGCTGGCAATATCGCGCTCGGAGGCTTTGGTCGGATCGATATTCTCTTTGATGGTAATCAGCTGCATCGCCTGAAGGAAACGCAGGCCGCGCGCCAGGTTAGTGGGATCGTTGGACAGGGTAACGATATCGCCCTTCTTCAGCTGATCGACGCTGGTAACCTTGTGGGAGTAGAGGCCCATGCCCGCCGTGGGAACGACAATCAGCTTCGTGAGCTTCAGCCCTTTATCGGCAGCGAACTTGTCTAAATAGAGCGAGTGCTGGAACAGGTTGGCATCGATGCTGCCGTTAGAGAGCGCCATGTTCGGCTGAACGTAGTCGCTAAACTCGCGCACCACGACCTTATAGCCCTTCTCCTTCAGCGAAGGGGCAATAGCCTGTTTGACCATATCGCCGTAGGGACCCGGCGCGACGCCGAAGGTGATGGTGTGCGGATCGCTGGCGTGGGCAAACGGTAGACCACAGGCCAAGAGCAGTGCAGCAACGCTGGCACGAAAGCTGAGACGACGTCCCATAGATTCTCCCAAAGTGTATTGTGTTTGCTGTATGACGCGCCGGACTAAGCAGCACGCTTTTTTGACAATTTATGCATAACGCAGACCGTTAAGATGGCATAAACCCGGCCCGGCGGTAATTGAAAAAATTTCATATAGATAGCTGTACCCCGGCAAACGCACGCGCCGCCGGGGACAAGATGCTTATTAGAAGTCGTAACGCAGACGCACCAGGTTCATATCACCCAGATCGTCAGTGCTAGAGGTAAAGACGTGCTCGTAATCAACGCGGAAACCGTAATCGAGTTGGAAGGTAACCCCAACCCCGTTATCGGTGCGCAGGTAGTCGCGGCCATTCAGGTATTCAATACGATCGCCCATCACGTAGGGCTGGACAGATTTAAGCGCATACTGGCCCACCGGGATTTTGTAACCCGCGAAGTACTCAATCCCCCACGCATCACCGGCGAAGTAGTGGTCGATAGAGACTTTTTTAGTGGTCATAAAGTTCTGATACCAGCCGCCACCCACGGAGAGGGTCCAGCGATCCGGCGACCAGCTTAGCGCCGTACCGACGATGTTTTGATCCCAGGTTTTGCTGTCGCTGTTATGCGGATTGTAGATTTTTGCCCGCGTGTAGTTCCATGCCGTACCCCAGGTGAGTTCGGAGGTCAGACGATAGTCGAGACCCAGCGCGCCGCCGCCGGTGCGCTCATAGCGCAGGCCGTTCATCGGGTTATAGTTGTCGTTAAACAGATAAGAGGCGTAGATATCCGCATCGCCCACGGTCTTCTTATACTTCAGCATTTTGCGTGAACGGTAGGAGCCATCATAATCGCCGTTGATACCGTTGCCCGGCGCCTGGCCAATCATGTCGTAATCCCAGATATCGGTTTTGGCCCCGATCACGTCGTAGTAAACGCTGTTCTGCTGGCCAAAGGTCAGCACGCCCCAGGTTTTACTTTTAAAGCCGGTATAGAGCATTCGGCGGCTGGTATCATCTGCCCCTTTGGCATAGTGATTATCCCAGTCAAAAACGGCCGGAATATTAACGCCCACTTCGTAGTAGTTGGTCCAGTTGATGTCATCAAACAGGTAGTAATCAGCCGCGAAACGGAAACGCGTACCGCCGTCAAAACCGTTACGTTTGTAAGAGCCTTTATCGCCATCGCCGGTCATGCTGTTGAACTGGGGACGAATGCTGCCGCCCACGGTAAAATTGAGGCGGCTCAGCGCATCACCTGCTGCCGGATCCTGCTTTACGAGGGTAATCTCTGCCTGAGTAGTAAACGAGGTTACTGCCACTGCTGCGCCGATCGTGATTGCCAGCGCTTTTATTTTTATAGCCATGAGACTATTTCCTTGATGAATAGACAGCTAACTATTTAGCAAGCAAATAATATCGTTTATTAATGTAGGGGTGTTGCGCCTTTTTTGCGGTTTTGTGCTGCTAAAACATCAAGTTGATGAATAATTATAGGGGGAAAAAGTTGCGCACCGGAATAAATCACGGCGCGCATAAAAGAGTAAATTACCCTGCAAACTGGCGGAACAGCGCTTTCCCTTTCAGTAACCGGGTGCCCAGCCAGCCGCCGCAGATCGAGAGCAGCAGCGCGCCGCAGAGCGGTAACGTCAGCCACAGCCGCCAGTCGGGCTGCCACGGGAAATCAAACACCCGCGTCTGCAATACCGCCAGCGCCGTCTCCGCGCCGATGGCCGCTACCAGCCCGGCGACAAAGCCCAGCAGCGCAAACTCGCACCACAGCGTCGTGCGTAGCAGACGTTTGCTCGCCCCCAGCGTACGGTAGACTACCAGCTCCTGATGCCGCTGGCGCATGCCAACCTGCACCTGAGCCAGCAGCAGCAGAATGCCGCAGAGCGTTACCAGTACCACCATCACCTCCAGCGCCCGGCTCACCTGCCCCAGTACCTGGCCGACCTGCTTTAAGATCGCCCCGATATCCAGCAGGCTCACCGTGGGAAACGCCCGGTTAAGCTGGGTCAGCATGCCGTTGCCGTTCTCCCAGCGGAAGCTGGTCAGCCAGCTCTGGGGCTGGTTATCCAGCGCGCCGGGCGGGAAGATGAAGAAGAAGTTCGGCCGCAGGCTCTCCCAGTCCACCTTACGCAGGCTGGTCACTTTGGCCGTGAAGTCCTGGGTATCGCCCATAAAGGTGACGCTATCTCCCAGGCGAATATTGAGTCGCTCCGCCAGCCCCTGCTCCATTGATACCTCTCCCGCCTTCGGCGGCCAGCTGCCTGCGGTGAGCGGATTGTGATCCGGCTGAGTCGCCTGCCAGGTGAGGTTCAGCTCCCGGTTCAGCGCCTCGTCCGTGTTCCCCTCGGTGGTCTGGCCGTTAATCTGGGTCAGGCGCGCCCGCACGATGGGATAGAACGACTCCGGAACGATCTGGTGCTCGGCAAGAAACGTCTTCAGCGGCGTCACCTGCTCGGGAGCGATATTGATCAGGAAGTAGTTGGGACTTTCGGCAGGCAGCTGCTGCTGCCAGCGATCGAGCAGATCGCCACGCAGCACCAGCAGCATCGCCAGCAGCATGAACGACAGAGAGAACGCTGAGAGCTGGCTCAGGGTCGACCAGGGCTGACGCAGCAGCCGGTTGACCGCCAGCCGCAGCGCCAGCGACTTTAGGGTCAGCCGCTTGAGGACGTTGAGCAGCATCCAGCCCACCAGCCCGCAGAGCAGAGCCAGCACCACCGCGCCCGCCAATACGGCCCACAGCAGCATACTGCCGCCCATCAGCCAGGCCAGCAGCGCAATCGCCACGGCGGCAACAATCGGCAGATAGAGCTTAAGGGGCCAGACGTTAGCCACCGCATCACGACGCAGGACGCGGATCGGCGCGGTCGCCAGCAGCAGACGATAGGGCCGCAGCCCCACCAGCAGGGAGATGACCAGCATCGCTCCCGTCGCCCATAGCCACGGCCAGAGGCTGGCAGGCGGCAGCGCAGCGGGCAGCACCGGCTTGAGAAGGATCATCAGCACCTGCTCAAACAGCAGGCCGATAGCTCCCCCGGTGACGGTGGCAAGGGCCAGCACCAGCAGCCACTGGCCGACAATCAGCCTTTGCAGCTGAGCGCGCCCTGCCCCCAGCGTTTTCAGGATCGCCACCAGATCGTAGCGGCTTCGGCAGTAGTGATTCATCGCCACCGCCACGGCGGCGATCGCCAGCAGCAGGGTCAGCAGGGCCGAAAGCAGCAGGAACTGCTGCGAGCGCTCAAGCGATTTCCCCAGCGCACCCTCATCCTGCTCCAGGCCATACCAGCGCTGCTCCGGCTTAAGCTGCGGCAGGAGCCATTTTTCATAATCTTCAAGCTGCTGCGGCGTGCCGCCAAACTTAATGCGCCACATCACGCGACTGCCGGGCTGGACTGCGTCGGTCGCCGCCACGTCGGCAATGTTCATCATCAGGCGGGGAGCCATCTGGAAGGGGTTAAACCCGGCGTCCGGCTCCTGCACCACCTCGCCCGCAATCCGCAGCCGGGCATCGCCCACGTCAATATAGTCGCCGGTTTTTAGCTCCAGCAGTGCCATCAGGCGCGGGGCGAGCAGCACCGTTCCCTGTTGCGGCTTGAGGCCCGGCGGATTGGTTTGCAGCTCGCCGTACATGGGATAAACAGCGTCCACCGCCTTGACGTTAGCCAGCTGCGGCGTATCGCCAGCAAAGGTCATGGTTGCGAAGGTAAGCTGCTCTCCCACCTTCAGACCTCGCTTGCGCGCCTCCTCCAGCCACGCCGGGGGAATTTCGCGCGAGCTGCGCAACGCCCGATCGCCCGCCATAAAGTCGCGGCTCTGCTGACTCAGGCCCTTCTCCATGCGATCGCTGATGTTGCCCAGCGCCAGCACACAGGCCACGGCCAGGCTGAGGGCCAGCCAGACGATCAGCAGCGACGGCGAACGCCATTCGCGCCAGAACCAGCGGGCAATCATGCTTCCTCCCGCAGTTCGCCGTTGACCAGCCGCAGACGACGGTCGCAGCGGGCCGCCAGCTGCGGATCGTGCGTGACCAGAATCAGCGTGGTGCCATACTGCTGGTTCATCGAGAAGAGCAGATCGGCGATCTTATCTCCGGTCTGGCGATCGAGGTTGCCGGTGGGCTCATCGGCAAACAGCACGCCGGGACGACCGTTGAAGGCGCGGGCCAGCGCCACGCGCTGCTGCTCGCCGCCGGAGAGCTGGGCGGGAAGATGATCCAGCCGCTTGCCAAGACCAAGCTCGGTCAGCAGCGTTTTGGCGTTCTCCCGGCTCTGGCGACCGTTCTCACCGCGCAGCAGCGCCGGTAGCTCGACGTTCTCCAGCGCGTTTAGGGTGGGGATCAGCATAAAAGACTGGAAGACAAAGCCGACGTTTTGCGCCCGCAGCGCCGCCCGCGCCTCTTCATCCATGTTGTGCAGAGGCTGACCCAGCAGGTTGACCTCGCCGCTGCTGCCGTCGTCCAGCCCGGCGAGGATCGCCAGCAGAGTGGACTTGCCGGAACCCGACTCGCCGATCAGGGCAATCGTCTGCGCCGGTTTGACAACCAGCTCAACTCCGGTGAGGATGGAAAGCTCATGTTCCCCCTGACCGACGGACTTCTTAAGATAATGAACTTCAACAATGTTTTCCGCTGGCATTTGCCCTTCCTGTTTATGCTTCTGTTTACCTTCCGTGCCGCAGCCGCTGACACGCTGTTGGTTCTCGGTGACAGCCTGAGCGCCGGGTACCGTATGGCGGCCAATTCGGCATGGCCTGCGCTGCTTAACGCTAAGTGGCAGCAGACGCCGTCGGTGGTTAATGCCAGTATAAGCGGCGATACTTCGCAGCAGGGGCTTTCTCGCCTGCCCGCGCTGCTGAAACAGCATCAGCCGCGCTGGGTGCTGGTGGAACTCGGGGGCAACGACGGCCTGCGGGGCTTTGCACCCCAGCAGACTGAGCAGACCCTGCGTAAAATATTACAGAACATTAAGGACGCCAACGCGCAGCCGCTGCTGATGCAGATCCGCCTGCCGCCCAACTTTGGCCGTCGCTATACCGAGACTTTCAGTGCCATCTACCCTGCGCTGGCGAAAGAGTTTAACGTGCCGCTGCTCCCCTTCTTTATGGAGGAGGTCTACCTCAAGCCACAGTGGATGCAGGACGATGGTATTCACCCTAATCTGGATGCCCAGCCGTTTATCGCCGACTGGATGGCCACGCGCCTCGCGCCTTTAGTTAACCATGACAGTTAACCATGACTCATAAATAATCGGGGACGCCTACGGGTAAAGTTATGCAAAAATCGGTCTTAATAACAGGATGTTCCAGCGGAATCGGTCTGGAAGCAGCGGTAGAGCTAAAGCGCCAGGGTTTTCATATCCTCGCCGCCTGCCGCAAGCCTGATGACGTCTCACGCATGAACGGGATGGGCTTTACCGGCATCCTGCTGGATCTCGACTCACCGGAGAGCGTCGATCGCGCCGCCGATGAGATTATTGCGCGGACCGACAACCGCCTCTACGGCATCTTTAATAACGCGGGCTACGGGGTCTACGGCCCGCTGGCCACCATCAGCCGCCAACAGATGGAGCAGCAGTTCTCCGCCAACTTCTTTGGCGCACATCAGCTGACCGTCCGCCTGCTGCCGGCGATGATCCCCCACGGCGAGGGGCGAATTGTCATGACCTCCTCGGTGATGGGGCTGATCTCAACGGCGGGCCGCGGGGCCTATGCGGCGAGTAAATATGCCCTTGAGGCGTGGTCGGATGCTCTGCGCATGGAGCTGCGCCACAGCGGCATTCAGGTGAGCCTGATCGAACCGGGTCCCATCCGCACGCGCTTTACCAAAAACGTCAACCAAACCCAGCAGGATCACCCGGTAGAAAATCCTGGCATTGCCGCACGGTTTACCCTCGGCCCGGAGGCGGTGGTGGCAAAAGTGCGCCATGCTTTTGAGAGCAAGCGTCCAAAGCTGCGCTATCCGGTGACGCTGATCACCCATGCCGTCTGCTGGTTGAAGCGCCTGCTGCCGGGGCGGGCGATGGATAAAATTTTGCGCGGATGAGTTGAAGGCCCCGCCTCTCAACCCCATGTAAAGATAAACGTGAAAACAGAGAATTAGCCATGTCCGTACAGAATATTGTCACTATTACCGAAGCGAACCTCCAACAGACGCTAGAGCAGTCGGTCAAGATCCCGGTGCTCTTCTACTTCTGGTCCGAACGCAGCCAGCACTGCCTGCAGCTGACCCCGGTGCTGGAGTCGCTGGCCGCGCAGTATAGCGGGCAGTTTATTCTGGCGAAGGTAGACTGCGACGCCGAGCAGATGGTGGCTTCGCAGTTTGGCCTGCGGGCGATCCCGACCGTCTATCTGTTCCAGAACGGCCAGCCGGTGGACGGCTTCCAGGGCCCGCAGCCGGAAGAGGCGATCCGCGCCCTGCTGGAGAAGGTTCTGCCCCGCCCCGAGGAGCTGAAAGCCCAGCAGGCGATGGCGCTGATTCAGGAAGGCAACTATGCCGAGGCGCTGCCGCTGGCGAAAGAGGCCTGGCAACTGTCGAATCAGAACGGCGAGTTTGGTCTGCTGCTGGCCGAGACGCTGATCGTCCTTAACCGTGCCGATGAAGCGGAAGCGGTGCTGAAAACTATTCCGCTGCAGGATCAGGATACCCGCTATCAGGGCCTCGTGGCGCAGATCGAGCTGCTGAAAAAAGCCGCTGACACCCCGGAGATCCAGCTCCTGCAACAGCAGGCCGAACTCTCCCCGGAGAATGCCGAGCTGGCGACACAGCTGGCGCTGCAGCTGCATCAGGTTGGACGTAACGAAGAGGCGCTGGAGCTGCTGTTTAGCCACCTGCGCAAAGATCTCTCCGCTGCCAACGGCGAAGCGCGTAAGATGCTGCAGGAGATCCTTGCCGCGCTGGGTACCGGGGACGCGCTGGCCACGTCCTATCGCCGCAAGCTCTATTCACTGCTTTATTGATTAACCGCTATGGCGGCAGGGAGGGTGTAAATGCTTATCGTGATCCCGGTACTTATTTTCGTCGCGCTGGTGATTGTCGGCGCAGGCGTGAAGATTGTGCCGCAGGGCTATCAATGGACCGTGGAACGCTTCGGCCGTTATACCAAATCGTTACAGCCAGGCCTGAGCCTGGTTGTGCCGTTTATGGATCGGATTGGCCGCAAAATCAATATGATGGAACAGGTGTTGGATATCCCTTCACAGGAGGTGATCTCCAAGGATAACGCCAACGTCACCATCGATGCGGTGTGCTTTATCCAGGTAATCGACGCCCCGAAAGCGGCCTACGAGGTGAGCAATCTCGAGCTGGCCATCATTAACCTGACGATGACCAACATCCGTACCGTTTTAGGGTCGATGGAGCTGGACGAGATGCTCTCCCAGCGCGATAACATCAACACTCGTCTGCTGCACATCGTTGATGAGGCCACCAACCCCTGGGGCATCAAGGTGACGCGCATTGAGATCCGCGACGTGCGCCCGCCTGCCGAGCTTATCTCCTCCATGAACGCCCAGATGAAGGCCGAGCGAACCAAGCGCGCCTACATTCTGGAAGCGGAAGGGATCCGCCAGGCGCAGATCGTCAAGGCCGAGGGGGAGAAGCAGTCGAAGATCCTCAAGGCCGAAGGTGAGCGGCAATCGGCGTTTTTGCAGGCCGAAGCGCGTGAGCGTTCGGCAGAAGCAGAAGCCCGTGCGACCCAGATGGTTTCCGAGGCGATTGCCGCCGGGGATATTCAGGCGGTGAACTATTTTATCGCGCAAAAATACACCGAGGCGCTACAGCACATTGGCTCATCGACCAACAGCAAAGTGGTACTGATGCCGCTGGAGGCCAGCAGTCTGATGGGTTCTATCGCTGGGATCGCCGAGCTGGTGAAAGAGAGCGCCAGCGAACGGAAAAGCGTATGATCGACAGCCTGCTTCAGCACCCTCACCTCCTCTGGCTAAGCCTCGGCGGCCTGTTGCTGGCAGCCGAGATGCTGGGCGGCAACGGCTATCTGCTGTGGAGCGGCGTGGCGGCGGTGGTAACAGGCTTGCTGGTCTGGCTGCTGCCATTCAGCTGGGAGTGGCAAGGGGCGCTGTTTGCCCTGCTCACCCTGCTGGCAGCATGGCTGTGGTGGCGCTGGCTGGCCCGCCGGGTGCGCGAGCAGAAGCCTGCTGACGCGGCGCTTAACCAGCGCGGTGTTCAGCTGGTGGGCAAACACTTTACCCTCGACACGGCTCTGGTCAACGGCCGCGGTCATATGCGCGTCGGCGACAGCACCTGGCCGGTGAGCGCTGACGACGATCTGCCCGCCGGGACGCCGGTGGAAGTGGTGGCGGTTGAGGGCATTACTCTGCGCATCAAAGCGCGCTAGCTCTCCTTAGCCGAATGCCGATGGCAGCAGCCGGAGAGGTTATCGATAATCGGGCAGTCGGCACTGTCGTCGCCCGGACAGGCGTTCGCTAAATCCAGCAGCTGGTCGCGCATCGCCTGTAGCTCGGCAATGTGGCGCTCAATCTCCGCCACCTTTTGTAACGTATAGGCTTTCACGTCGGCGCTGTGTCGGGCCGGATCGTTAAACAGGGTGACCAGCTCGCCGCACTCCTCCAGATTAAACCCCACCAGCCGCGCCTGGCGTAGCAGGGTCAGCTCATCCAGATGCTGCTGCGTGTAGCTGCGATAGCCGTTTTCGCTGCGCAGCGGCGGCGTCACCAGCCCCTTCTCTTCATAAAAGCGGATCGCCTTGCTGGTTAAACCTGTCTTTTTTGCTACATCGCTGATGTTCATGGTTGCCCCCTGACCTTCCCCTTAATGGAAGGTTTACGTTCCTCCACGCTATTCACTCTCTGCTTAAAGGTCAACCTCTTTTAGGTGTCCGAAAAATGCGTGCAGGCTAATGGATCGAAGAATGATTTGACTTAAGTCAACATAACTGGAGTTGAGAAGCTTAGGCTTCTGTATTAGAGAAACCAAGGAGATAGATATGACATGGAAAAACGAAAGCTTACAATTTCTTTCACCTTATTATTCCTTTTATTAATGAATTATAGGGAAGCATTGGCAAAACATATCATTTATAACGATTTGTTATCTAATCAGGACGTGGAGAAGTGCGCCGCCAAACCAGATGAGGAAAGCTATGATTGTTCTGATAAATTGATACAAAACTCAGATAACAACTTACAGGATAGCTTTAAAAAGAAAGTTAAAGAAATTGAATCAGCTAATTATTCGCAATGGTGGATGGGGAGTGAGGAGCAGCGGAAAACCATGAGCGTAAACTTTGCTAACAGCCAGAAAGCATGGGAGCAGTACAAAATCACCTACTGTAAATCAGCAGCAGCACCCTATGAAAACACGCATGGATACGGTGATACACTATCAAGCTGTTTTATAAACATGAACCGTAAAAGGGTCGCTGAGATAAATATGATCTCTGTTGATTCGGCCAGGTAAAAACGGGGCGCATAATGAAAAAATATAAGATACTATTTATATCGCTACTTCTCACCCCCTAGGTTCCCTTTTCCCAAAGCATAATAAACAACCATGAGGTAGACCTCTGTATCCAAAAATATAAAGATGAAAACAGCGAGTGTCTGGAAGACATATCTGACAAGTCAGAGGAAAAGCTGAGGGAGGCATATAGTACCAAGCTTAAAGAGCTAGAGAACTTCGACTATAATCAGTGGTGGATGGGCACCAGAGAGCAAAAAGATAACATGCTTACTCTCTTCAAGAAAAACCAGAAAAACTGGCTCACCTGGCGATATGATTATTGCGGATTAGCCACCACTGCAACCCAAAACACCCATGGTTTTGCGAACGCCATTACCGCTTGCACCATAAATCTCAATAGCCAAAGAGTGAATCAAATCAAGATGATCGTTCCGAGTCCTGCTGAGACATAGCCGTTTACCCGCAGCCAGAATGCACTATCACTCCCTTTTACTTGACCTTCCCCTTAATGGAAGGTTTAAGCTTATAGACAGTTAGCCAAAACAGCGGCTCAGACAATCCTACTATATGCACAGGAGTATGATGATGTCCCACACAATTGAACTGGCGCTGGAGGGTCTCTCCTGCGGCCACTGCGTCAAACGGGTGAAAGAGAGTCTTGAACAGCGGCCCGACGTGGAGCGCGCCGAGGTGACCATTGAGCGCGCGGAAGTCATCGGTAGTGCCGATGCGGATGCGCTGATCGATACCGTTAAACAGGCCGGATACGGGGCGACGCTTAGCCACCCAAAGGCTGATCCGCTGGCAGAGTCATCACCTCCGTCGGAAGCACTGACAGCGGCCGAAACTGAGCTTCCGGCAGCGGATGACACCGACGACAGCCAGCAGCTGTTGTTGAGTGGCATGAGCTGCGCCAGCTGCGTTACCCGAGTGCAGAAAGCCTTACAGGCGGTACCCGGCGTAACCCAGGCACGGGTCAATCTGGCGGAGCGCTCTGCGCTGGTGATGGGCAGTGCCTCCGCCGCTGAATTAGTTAACGCGGTGGAGAAAGCGGGCTACGGTGCGGAGGCGATTGACGATGACGCCACCCGCCGCGAACGCCAGCAGGAGACCGCCGTTGCTACCATGAAACGCTTCCGCTGGCAGGCGATTGTTGCTCTGCTGGTGGGTATCCCGGTGATGGTCTGGGGTATGGCGGGTGACAATATGATGGTCACCGATGCCAACCGCAGCCTGTGGCTGGCTATCGGCCTAATCACCCTTGCGGTGATGGTCTTTGCCGGGGGCCACTTCTACCGCAGCGCGTGGAAAAGCCTGCTCAACCGTACCGCGACCATGGACACGCTGGTCGCACTGGGTACCGGGGCGGCATGGCTCTACTCGATGAGCGTCAACCTCTGGCCGGCGTGGTTCCCGATGGAGGCGCGCCATCTCTACTATGAAGCCAGCGCGATGATCATCGGCCTGATCAACCTCGGCCATATGCTGGAGGCGCGCGCCCGCCAGCGTTCATCGAAAGCGCTGGAGCGCCTGCTCGATCTCACCCCACCCACCGCCAGAGTAGTGACCGATGCCGGGGAAGAGATTGTTCCCCTTGCCGAGGTTCATCCGGGCATGACCCTGCGCCTGACCACCGGTGATCGGGTTCCGGTTGATGGCGAGATTGTCCAGGGCGAAGCCTGGCTTGATGAGGCGATGCTGACCGGCGAACCCGTTCCGCAGCAGAAGCAGCGGGACGATACGATCCACGCCGGGACGGTGGTCTCTGACGGCAGCGTGCTGTTTCGTGCCAGCCGCACCGGTAGCCACACTACCCTCTCGCGGATCGTCCGTCTGGTGCGTCAGGCCCAGAGCAGCAAGCCGGAAATCGGTCAGCTGGCGGACAGGATCTCCGCGGTCTTCGTGCCGGTTGTGGTCGCCATCGCGTTGATTAGCGGCGCGATCTGGTACGTGTTCGGCCCTGCACCGCAGATTGTCTATACCCTGGTGATCGCCACCACGGTGCTGATTATCGCCTGCCCCTGTGCGCTCGGCCTGGCAACGCCAATGTCGATTATTTCTGGCGTCGGTCGCGCCGCCGAGTTCGGCGTGCTGGTGCGCGATGCCGATGCGCTACAGCGTGCCAGCCAGCTCGATACGCTGGTGTTTGATAAGACCGGCACCCTTACCGAGGGCCGCCCGCAGGTTACCGCCGTGCTGACCTACAGCGAACTCTCCAGCCAGCAGGCGCTGAGCCTGGCTGCCGCGCTGGAGCAGGGTTCGAGCCATCCGCTGGCCCGCGCCATTATCGACAAGGCCGGAACGGAGTCTTTACCTGAGGTGAATAACTTTCGTACCCTGCGCGGGCTGGGCCTGAGCGGAGAGAGCGACGGTCGCCGCCTGCTGTTGGGCAACCAGGCCTTGCTGAATGAACAGGGTATTGATACCGCCGCGCTGGAAAGCGATATCGCCACCCAGGCGGCCACGGGCGCAACGCCGGTGCTGCTGGCGGTGGACGGCAAGGCGGCAGCGCTGTTTGCCATTCGCGATCCGCTGCGTGAGGATAGCGTGGCGGCACTGCAGCGCCTGCATCAGGCTGGCTATCGTCTGGTGATGCTCACCGGTGACAACGCCGTTACCGCCAACGCTATTGCTAAAGAGGCCGGGATCGACGAGGTGATCGCCGGGGTGCTGCCCGATGGCAAAGCCGCCGCGATTCAGGCGCTGCAACGCCAGGGGCGTCAGGTGGCGATGGTGGGCGATGGTATCAACGACGCCCCGGCGCTGGCCCAGGCCGAGGTGGGGATCGCCATGGGCGGCGGCAGCGACGTGGCAATTGAGACCGCCGCCATCACCCTGATGCGCCACAGCCTGATGGGCGTGGCCGATGCGCTGGCTATCTCCCGCGCTACGCTGCGCAACATGAAGCAGAACCTGGTGGGGGCGTTTATCTATAATTCGCTGGGCATTCCCATTGCCGCCGGGATCCTCTGGCCGCTGACCGGAACGCTGCTAAACCCGGTGGTAGCCGGGGCGGCAATGGCGCTCTCCTCCATTACGGTGGTGAGCAACGCCAACCGCCTGCTGCGCTTTACCCCAAAAGAGTAGCCATTTGCACCTTCTCCCGGCTCGCGCTAGCATGCACTTTTCAGCCGGGAGAGCCTATGGGCCTGTTTAGCCGTTTAAAAATGCTGTTGGGCGGGCTGTATACTCGCACCTATTCGTGGCCCGCGCTGGACGTCACTCTGCCGGGCGGGCGCTATCTGCATCTTGTTGGCAGCATCCATATGGGCACCCGCGACATGTCTCCCCTGCCGGAGGGGCTGCTGCGCAAGCTCAAACAGGCCGACGCGCTGATCGTCGAGGCCGACGTCTCCGTCAGCGGTTCCCCGTTCTCTGAACTTCCCCCGCGCCCGCCGCTGGCCGAGCGGCTTGATCCCGCCCAGCTGGCCGATCTATCCCGTGTGCTAAACGAGCTTTCCCTGCCACTGGAGACCTTTGATCAGCAGCCGGCCTGGAAAATCGCTTTGGTATTGCAGGCGACCCAGGCCCAGCGCCTCGGCCTGCGCCCCGACTACGGTATCGACTACCAGATGCTACAGGCCGCCCATGACAGGCAGATGCAGGTGATCGAGCTGGAGGGTACGGCGGATCAGGTAAACCTGCTCTGTCAGCTGCCGGAGGATGGCAAAGCGCTGCTGCTGGATACCCTCACCCACTGGCATACCAACGCCAGGCTGCTGCAGGTGATGCTGAGCTGGTGGCTCAATAGCCCTCCTGCCGAGGCGTCACAGTCGCTCCCCTCTACCTTTAGCCAGCCGCTCTACGACGTGCTGATGCACCAGCGTAACCAGGCCTGGAGTAAACGGCTGCTGGCGCTGCCGCCGGGCCACTATGTCGTCGCAGCCGGTGCGCTGCACCTCTATGGCGAAGGAAATTTGCCCTCCCTGCTGCGGCAGAAAATTAGCGCCTAAACGGCAAGATGGTACTATTTTTGCGAACGTCGTCAGGCGTATGCTGATAGTTCGATCATCCGTGGTAAGAAGGATTTTTATGACCCCCGCCGTAAAGTTACTCGAAAAGAATAAGATCCCTTTTCAGCTGCACAGCTACGATCACGATCCCAATGAAACTAACTTTGGTGATGAGGTGGTGCGTAAGCTTGGCCTGAACGCCGACCAGGTCTACAAGACGCTGCTGGTAGCGGTAAACGGCGATATGAAGCAGCTGGCGGTCGCGGTGACGCCGGTAGCAGGCCAGCTGGATCTGAAAAAGGTGGCGAAGGCGCTGGGCGCGAAGAAGGTTGATATGGCCGATCCCGCCGTTGCCCAGCGCACCACCGGCTATCTGGTGGGCGGCATCAGCCCGCTGGGGCAAAAAAAGCGCCTGCCGACGCTCATCGACGCTCCCGCTCAGGAGTACGCGACGATCTACATCTCAGGCGGCAGACGCGGGCTGGATATTGAGCTGGCGGCAGGCGATCTGGCGAAGATGCTGGACGCAAAATTCGCCGATATCGCCCGCCGGGATTAACGTTACTGCCAGTTCACCTCGCCCTGCGGCTCAAGGGTTGCTGCATCCAGCGGTGAATTCTGCTGGATGTACTGCTTCAGCACTTCGGCGTCGATAAAGCCGGTATTAACGTAGCCGGGCTTATCGTCCAGACGCGGATAGCCGTCGCCGCCAGTGGCGTTGAAGCTGAGGGTCGCCATACGGTAGGTTTTAGCGGGATCGACCGGCTCACCGTTGATCTTCAGATCGTTAAGCGTGCCGTTCGCCATCGTAAAGCTGACGTGGCTAAACTGCGGATAGGCTCCGGAGTTAGGCTTCATCTGCGCGACGGCGGTGAGGTAGTCCACCACCTCTTTTCCGGTCATATCAACATAGACCACGACGTTGCCAAACGGCTGCACCTTCAGCACGTCTTTATAGGTGATATCCCCTGCCGCAATGCTGTCGCGGATCCCGCCTCCGCTCATCACCGCAAAGCTAGCTCCGGTACGCGCCATCTGGGCGGCGAGGATGAGGTGGCCAAGATTGGTCTGTACAAAGCGCACCTTGCTGCGATCGCCCTCAAGAGGTGCATTGACCGAACCAATTTTCACCGCCAGCTGCGCCTTGCCTTTGTTCTGGAACGGCGTCAGCAGCGAGAGCATCTGGGCGTTTTCAGGAATTTCTGGCGCATAGAGCACGCGCTCGCTGTCACCGTTGTCGTAAACAATCTTTTTCTTCAGATTGATAGGGATCAGCTGATAGTGCACCAGCTTCATCTCACCGTTGCGGAACTCAAAGTCGGCGCGGCCAACGTATTTACCCCACTCGTGAGCCTGCACGATCCAGATCCCGTTCTGGCGGTCCGGTGCGCAGGGCGTGCCCGGCACGTAGTCCACCTGCTTTTTATTCTCTGCTGCCATGCAGACCGGATTTTGTGAGTGACCACCGACTATCATCGCCAGTGACCCCGCAGGCAGGCTGCGTGCCATTTCAACATCGCCCGGCGCGTTGGAGCCGTGCTCGCCGTTGTCGTAATGTCCCATATGGGTGGTGGCGATCAGGACGTCCGGGCGCTCTTTTTCATCCAGACCATTCAGCTCCTGAATCACTAGCTTCGCCTCGTCGGCGGGCTTGCGGAACTCAATGTCGGTGAAGAACTCCGGATTGCCAATTTTGGCGGTGTCGTCGGTGGTCAGGCCGATAACGCCGATTTTCAGATCCTGACGCTTGAAGATAGCCCACGGTTTAAAGAGGCGCTCGCCGGTGCTCTTCTGGTAGATATTGGCAGACAGGAAAGGAAACTTAGCCCACTTCTCCTGCTGGCGCAGCACCTCTAGCGGATTATCAAACTCGTGGTTGCCTACCGCCATTGCATCGTAGCCAATGAGATTCATGCCGCGGAAGTCCGGCTCGGCGTCCAGCAGATCGGACTCCGGCACACCGGTATTGATGTCGCCACCGGAGAGCACCAGCACGCTGCCCCCTTCGGCAGCCACCTCTTTACGGACGCTGTCTACCAGCGTCTTCTGCGCCGCCAGACCATACTCCCGGTCGTCGCTGCGCCAGAAGTGGCCGTGGTGATCGTTGGTATGCAGAATAGTAATTTTATAGGTTTTATCTTTTTCGTAGGCTTGGGCAGGCAGACTGGTCAGCCCCCACGCGGCGAGAAGCGCCAGCGCAACGCCCTGCTTTAACATATTCATTTCTCTCTCCCTGATGACATAACAGACGCAAAAGTAGCGCGGGGACAGAGAATAAACAAATAGGATTTTATGTCTGCGACTTCCCTCAAAGAGTCGTCACGAGTATCTTAGGCTGCTAATAATCAGGAAGCATTAAGAACTCCTGCACTCCAATTAAAGACAAAAAGTGACATTTTATGGCAACGAACCAACCCGCCGACGCGCTTCCGGGCGCTAACGCGTCGCCAGCGCAGGGGCGCACGGCATTTGGCATTCTCGGGGCGATCAGCCTCTCGCATCTTCTCAACGATATGCTGCAGTCGCTGATCCTCGCCCTCTACCCACTGCTACAAGCTGACTTCTCGCTGAGCTTTGTGCAGATCGGCATGATCACCCTCACCTTCCAGCTGGCTTCATCAGTGTTTCAGCCCGTGGTGGGCTACTACACGGATAAGCATCCGATGCCGTGGTCGCTGCCTATCGGCATGTGCTTTACCCTCTGCGGCCTGGTGCTGCTGGCGCTGGCGGGCAGCTTTGAGATGGTGCTGCTGGCGGCAGCGCTGGTGGGCACCGGATCCTCTGTATTTCACCCGGAGTCCTCCCGCGTGGCGCGTATGGCTTCCGGCGGACGGCATGGTCTGGCTCAGTCCATCTTCCAGGTGGGCGGCAACTTTGGCAGTGCGCTCGGGCCGCTGCTGGCGGCGCTGATCATCGCCCCCTACGGCAAGGGAAACGTGGGCTGGTTTGTGCTGGCCGCGCTGCTGGCTATCGTGGTGCTGTCTCAGGTCAGCCGCTGGTACGCAGCCCAGCATCGGATCAACAAGGGACGAACAGCGGTTATTGAACGCAGCCCGCTGCCGCGCAATAAGGTGATCCTGGCGGTAAGCATCCTGCTGATGCTGATTTTCTCGAAATACTTCTATATGGCAAGCATCAGCAGCTATTACACTTTTTATCTGATGCAAAAATTTGGCTTATCGGTACAAAACGCCCAGTTTCACCTGTTTGCGTTTCTGCTGGCCGTTGCGGCAGGCACCGTGATTGGCGGCCCTGTTGGCGATAAGATTGGGCGTAAATATGTTATTTGGGGCTCTATCCTCGGCGTTGCCCCCTTTACGCTGATTTTACCCTACGCATCCCTCTACTGGACCGGCGTTTTAACCGCGATCATTGGTTTTATCCTCGCCTCCGCCTTCTCCGCCATTTTAGTCTACGCCCAGGAGCTGCTGCCGGGACGTATCGGCATGGTTTCTGGACTGTTTTTCGGCTTCGCGTTTGGCATGGGCGGACTGGGTGCAGCCGTGTTGGGGCTGGTCGCCGACCACACCAGTATTTTTGTAGTCTACAAAATCTGTGCTTTCCTGCCGCTTTTAGGGATGTTAACCATATTCCTGCCTGATAACCGTCATAAAGCCTGATTCCAGGGCGGCCAAAGACAACCGTTGGCCGCCTGCACTGCCCATACCATAACACCTGCAAGGCCATCACTGCGTTAATCCCCTCTCAACCGCTTTTTTCGTGTCAGAGCGTGCTTTTCTTCAATATTCAACAATTATTCATCAACATAATGATTAAAATTGTCATAGACTGTAACTCGGGCTTCTGGTTTTTTAACCAGAAATGGATCCACTACCGCGAAAGGAGACGGAATGCATCACGCCACACCGCTTATCACCACCATTGTGGGCGGCCTTGTGCTCGCCTTTATCCTCGGCATGATTGCCAACAAGCTGCGTATTTCTCCGCTAGTGGGTTACCTGTTAGCGGGCGTGCTCGCCGGCCCTTT
The DNA here is from genome assembly GCF_024656065.1 of Pseudescherichia sp. L3. Classification (NCBI taxonomy): domain Bacteria; kingdom Pseudomonadati; phylum Pseudomonadota; class Gammaproteobacteria; order Enterobacterales; family Enterobacteriaceae; genus Pseudescherichia; species Pseudescherichia sp. L3. The sequence goes on along the minus strand of NZ_JANKYC010000001.1, from coordinate 194,466 downwards.
TACACCTGGCTTCGTGGCTGATACCAAGCTGGCACCTGAGCTGGCCGAGCTGGGGGTGATCCTGCTGATGTTTGGCGTCGGCCTCCATTTCTCACTGAAGGATTTGATGGCGGTAAAGTCCATCGCCATTCCCGGCGCTATCGCACAGATTGCTGTGGCGACGCTGCTGGGTATGGCGCTCTCCGCCATGATGGACTGGCCATTAATGACCGGTATCGTCTTTGGACTCTGTCTCTCCACCGCCAGTACCGTGGTGCTGCTGCGCGCCCTTGAAGAACGGCAGCTTATCGATAGCCAGCGCGGGCAGATCGCCATTGGCTGGCTGATCGTAGAAGATCTGGTCATGGTGTTAACCCTGGTGCTGCTGCCCGCCGTCGCCGGGATGCTTGAAAAAGGCAACATGGGGCTGGCGACACTGTCGCTGGATATGGGCATCACCATCGGTAAGGTCGTGGCCTTTATCGCCATCATGATGCTGGTCGGCCGCCGCCTTGTGCCGTGGATCATGGCCCGCAGCGCGGCCACCGGCTCCCGGGAGCTGTTTACCCTCTCAGTGCTGGCCCTCGCGCTGGGTATCGCCTTTGGTGCGGTCGAACTCTTCGACGTCTCCTTTGCTCTCGGCGCTTTCTTTGCCGGAATGGTGCTGAACGAATCCGAATTAAGCCACCGCGCCGCGCACGATACCCTGCCCCTGCGCGACGCCTTTGCGGTTCTCTTCTTTGTCTCCGTTGGGATGCTGTTCGATCCGAAAATCTTGATCGATGAGCCGCTGGCCGTTGCCGGTACCCTGGCGATTATCATCTTTGGTAAGTCCATTGCTGCTTTCTTGCTGGTGCGCATGTTTGGTCACTCACCGCGTACCGCGCTTACCATCGCCGCCAGCCTGGCGCAGATTGGTGAGTTCGCCTTTATTCTGGCGGGTCTGGGCATGGCTCTGGATCTTCTGCCGCAGACCGGGCAGAACCTGGTGCTGGCTGGGGCGATCCTCTCAATTATGCTCAACCCCATCCTCTTCACCCTGCTGGAGAAATACCTCGATAAGACCGAAACCCTTGATGAGCAGACGCTGGAAGAGGCTACCGAAGAGGAGAAGCAGATCCCGGTGGATATCTGCAACCATGCCCTGCTGGTGGGCTTTGGCCGCGTAGGCAGCCTGCTGGGTGAGAAGCTGATGGCGCAGGGTGTCCCGCTGGTGGTGATCGAAACCTCGCGTACCCGCGTGGATGAGCTGCGCGAGCGCGGTATTCGTGCGGTGCTGGGCAATGCTGCCAACGAAGAGATCATGAACCTGGCACACCTCGACTGCGCTCGCTGGCTGCTGCTGACCATTCCTAACGGTTACGAAGCCGGAGAAGTGGTGGCCACCGCCCGGCAGAAGTGCCCGAACATTGAGATTATCGCCCGCGCCCACTATGACGACGAGGTGGACTACATCACCGAGCGCGGCGCGAATCAGGTGGTCATGGGTGAACGTGAAATTGCCAACACCATGCTGACGCTGATTGAGAAGCGCCCGGTTGAAGAGGCAGTCACCGGATAAATTGCCGCCCCGGCAGATCTTCTCCTGCCGCTGGCATTTTATTAACAATCAGGGTATAAAGCCCCTTCAAACGGACATTTAGACATCTATACGTTTAGAAGGTGATATGCACACGCAGCAAGAGAATGGGCAGCTTAAGCGCACCATGAAAACCCGCCATTTGATTATGCTTTCATTGGGTGGCGTGATTGGCACAGGGTTATTTTTCAATACGGGATACATCATCTCTACAACAGGCGCAGCGGGAACGTTGCTGGCTTATCTGATTGGGGCGCTGGTCGTCTGGCTGGTCATGCAGTGCCTTGGCGAGCTTTCCGTTGCAATGCCGGTAACCGGTGCTTTTCATGTCTACGCGGCGCGCTATATTGGCCCGGCAACGGGATATACCGTGGCATGGCTCTACTGGCTCACCTGGACGGTTGCGCTGGGATCCAGCTTTACCGCCGCCGGGTTCTGTATGCAGTACTGGTTCCCACATATTCCCGTCTGGATATGGAGCGCCCTGTTTTGCGTAGTGATTTTTTCTCTTAACGCGATTTCAACGCGCTTTTTTGCCGAAGGTGAGTTCTGGTTTTCACTCATTAAAGTCGCGACCATTATTGTTTTCATTATCTTAGGCTGCGGGGCGATTTTTGGTTTTATCGCTATGAAGGATGGCTCGCCTTCGCCGGGGCTGACCAACCTCACCAGCGGGGGCTGGTTTCCCCATGGCGGCTTGCCCATTCTGATGACGATGGTCGCGGTCAATTTTGCCTTCTCTGGCACTGAGCTTATCGGTATCGCGGCAGGCGAAACGGAAAATCCACACCATGCTATTCCGGTAGCGATCCGCGCGACTATCGCCCGACTGATCATCTTTTTTATCGGTACCGTTTTTGTCCTGGCGGCGCTTATTCCGATGCAGGTGGCAGGGGTCGAGAAGAGCCCGTTTGTGCTGGTCTTTGAAAAAATTGGCATTCCCTATGCGGCGGATATTTTTAACTTCGTCATCCTTACCGCTATTCTCTCAGCGGCGAATTCCGGACTCTATGCATCGGGCCGCATGCTGTGGTCGCTGTCTAATGAAAAAACGTTGCCGGGCTGTTTTTCCCGCGTCAATAAGAACGGCGTGCCGCTGGTCGCGCTGACCGTCTCTATGCTGGGTGGCCTGCTGGCGCTGCTGTCCAGCGTTATCGCGCCTGACACCGTATTCGTTGCCCTCAGCGCCATCTCTGGTTTTGCCGTTGTGGCCGTATGGCTCAGTATCTGCGCGGCACACTTTATCTTTCGTCGCCGGCATTTACAGTCGGGCAAGCCGCTGCACGATCTAAAATACAGGGCACCCTGGTATCCGCTGGTGCCCGTGCTGGGATTCGTGCTGTGTCTGCTGGCCTGCGTCGGCCTGGCGTTCGATCCAGACCAGCGCATTGCGCTTTACTGTGGTCTGCCTTTTGTTGCTCTTTGCTACGGCACCTATTTTCTCACTCATAAAACAAATTCGACGGAGGCTGACTATGCCGCAGATTAATCCTCTTACCGCGCTGCTTAAAAGCCACCCCTTTATTGTCCTCGATGGCGCGCTGGCCACCGAGCTGGAAGCGCGCGGATGCAACCTTGCCGATAGCCTCTGGTCCGCCAAAGTATTAATGGAAAATCCACAGCTCATCCGGGATGTGCATCTGGATTACTTCCGCGCGGGCGCACAGGTAGCCATTACTGCCAGTTACCAGGCCACGCCTGCTGGCTTTGCGGCGCGCGGGCTGACCGAGTCGCAATCGAGATCGCTTATTGAGCACAGCGTGGCACTGGCGCGAGAGGCACGGGAAATTTACCAGGCGGAAAACGCCAGCGCGGGTCCGCTGCTGGTGGCGGGCTCTGTCGGGCCATACGGTGCCTATCTGGCCGATGGCTCTGAGTATCGCGGTGACTACGTGCGTAGCACCGAAGAATTTCAGGCGTTTCATCGTCCGCGGATTGAAGCCTTGCTCAATGCCGGCGCAGATCTGCTGGCCTGTGAAACCTTACCCGCGTTTGCAGAGGTAGAGGCCCTGGCAGACCTGCTGTTGGATTACCCGCAGGCGCAGGCGTGGTTCTCATTTACCCTACGTGACGAGAACCACTTGAGTGACGGCACGCCTCTTACCCGGGTCGTGGACACGCTGGCAAACTGTTCGCAAATCGTTGCGCTGGGGATTAACTGTATTGCGCTGGAGAAAACGACCGCAGCACTAAAACATCTGCACAGCCTGACTGCGCTACCGCTGGTTGTCTATCCTAACTCCGGTGAAACCTACGATGCAACCACGAAAGAGTGGCATGCTCACGGCGATTCATGCGCATCTTTAGTGGGGTATCTGCCGCAGTGGTTAGAGGCAGGCGCGAGACTCATTGGCGGATGCTGCCGGACTAGCCCAAAGGATATCGCAGCGCTGAGTAAGCGCCGCTGACGGGCCTAATGCTCTCACATGGATGTGGAAGCCTTTAAAAACCCCATAATAATCATGCCATTATAGAAACATTTTTTAACAATACCTGTTTACATTGTAACGATAATTCATATCATTCTGATAATCACTATCACCTGCAAAGGTGGTGTTCTTGCGGTATGGGGCATCAACGCCCCCGACATCGTGAAAAATCAGGACGATCATAATAATGAAATCGCGTTGCTCCTGGGCACTCAGCCCTTGTTTATTGATGATGCTAGCCACTGATGCTTCGGCTGAGGGACAAAAAGAGGAGTCGATGGTGGTCGCCGCCAGCCGTACGAATCACAGCATTTCCGACATGGCACAGACTACCTGGGTCGTTGAACAGGCTGAAATTGAGCAGCAGGTTCAGGGCGGTAAAGAGCTCAAAGAGGTGCTGGCGCAGTTGATTCCCGGTATGGATGTCAGTAGCCAGGGACGTACCAACTACGGTATGAATATGCGCGGTCGTTCAATGATGGTAATGGTCGACGGCGTGCGTCTAAACTCCTCCCGCAGCGACAGCCGCCAGCTGGATTCTATCGATCCGTTTAATATCACCCGCATTGAAGTGATCTCCGGCGCAACCTCCCTCTACGGCGGCGGCAGTACCGGCGGCTTAATCAATATCGTCACTAAAAAGGGCCAACCGGAAACGGAAGTCGAGTTCCAGACTGGCGCAAAAACGGGCTTCAATAGCCATAACGACAATGACGAGAACATTGCGGCGGCGGTGAGCGGCGGCAACGACAACGCCTCAGGACGCCTGTCAGTCGCTTATCAGCGCTTTGGCGGCTGGTACGATGGCAAAGGCAACGAGGTGAATATTGATAACACCCAGACCGGTTTGCAATACTCTGACCGGCTAGACGTCATGGGCACCGGCACGCTGAATATCGACGCTCATCAGCAGTTGCAGCTCACCACCCAGTATTACAAAAGTGAATCCGACGGTAAGCACGGCCTCTATCTGGGGGAGAACTTCTCGGCGGTAACCGGTGCTGGCAGCGCATACAACAAGAACAATCTCGACTCAGACCGCATTCCCGGTACCGAGCGCCATCTGATCAACCTGCAATATTCCAATACTGATTTCCTGGGTCAGGATCTGCTGGCACAAATTTACTACCGCGATGAAAGCCTGACGTTCTACCCCTTCCCCACCCTTTCAGGCGGCCGGGTAACCAGCATTGGCGCATCACAGCAAAAAACCGATTTTTACGGCGGCAAACTCACTCTCAACAGCAAACCGCTGGATGATTTATCGCTGACGTGGGGTGTCGATGCCGAGCATGAAGTCTTCGACGCCAATCAGCAATTTTTCGACCTCAGCAAAGCAGCTGCCAGCGGTGGTATGAAGCTGGATGACGCGTATAACGTTGGCCGCTATCCGGGCTATAGCATTACCAACCTCGCCCCCTTCCTGCAAACCAGCTACGACATCTCCGCTATCACCCTGAGCGGCGGCGTGCGCTATCAGTACACGGAAAACCGGGTCGACGACTTTGTTGGTTACGCTCAACAGCAGGGTATTGCCACAGGCAGAGCCACCTCGGCAGACGCTGTGCCGGGCGGGAAAACTGACTACAACAACCTGCTCTTTAACGCTGGCATTCTGGGGCATCTGACCGAGCGCCAGCAGCTCTGGTTTAACTTCTCCCAGGGCTTTGAGATCCCGGACCTGGCGAAATATTACGGCTCCGGCACCTATCAGCTGGTGAACGGCCATTACCGCCTGGTCAACAGCGTTAACGTTAACGACTCAAAACTCGACGGTATTAAAGTTGATGCCTACGAGCTGGGCTGGCGCTACACTGGGGATAACCTGCGCACGCAGATTGCCGGTTACTATTCGCTCTCCGATAAAACCATCAACATCAACAAAAGCGACATGACCATCAACGTTGAAGATGACAAGCGTCGCATCTACGGTGTTGAAGGCCAGGTGGACTACTTCTTTACCGACAGCGAGTGGAGCACGGGTACCAACTTTAACGTCATCAAATCGCAAACCCGCGTCGACGGAAAGTGGGAAAAGCTGACGGTAGACAGTGCCAGCCCGTCCAAAATGAGCGCATGGGTCACCTGGGCACCGGGCGACTGGACGCTGCGCCTGCAAAGTACCCAGACGTTTGATTTGTCTGATGACGCCGGAAAGCACATCGACGGGTATAACACCGTTGACCTGTTAGGCAGTTACCTTCTGCCGGTGGGCAAGCTGAGCTTTAGCGTAGAAAACCTGCTGGATGAAGATTACACCACCGCATGGGGACAGCGCGCACCGGGTCTGTATAGCCCAACCTACGGTGCTGAGAACCTGTATACTTACAAAGGCCGTGGCCGTACTTTTGGCCTGAACTACTCGGTCTTATTCTGATAGTTACTGCCGCCTGCCATCACACGCTGACGATGGCAGTCGGTTGGCTCCAGTTTTCTCCCTTCGGATGAACACACCTCCAGCGGCTGTATGGGCTGGCCATTGGCGTTGTCCAGCAAGACAGAGTGCGCTTCACCTTCATCAAACATATAGCGCTCCCCCCACTGCCGCATCGCTACCACAACAGGAAAAATAGCACGTCCCTTTTCGGTAAGAACATACTCTTTGTATGCGCTGCCGTCTGAGGCCGGGCAGATCTCAAACACGCCGATATCAACCAGCTGTTTCAGGCGGGACGCGAGAATATTTTTAGCAAGTCCCAGATTCTTTTGAAACTCGCTGAATCTGCGCACATCGTCAAATGCTTCCCTGATGATCATCAGACACCAGCGTTCACCAATCGACTCCAGCGTTCTGGCAACCGGACATTCACTGGTTCGAAGGGATTCCTGTTTTGCCATCTGCTTTCTCTCATCTTACCTGTTAACAGACGCCAGTATAGGGGCCTCTTAAATCGGTTGCAAAAAAAAACCTCCAGTGCTATTCCTACTCGCATGTAGTTTTAAAAAGAAACCAGAATGCGAGAGCGAAATGGAGTGTAAAGCAGAGTTGAATGCTGATGTGGCGCTGGCCGCGCCTGATGTCGCGAGCCCGGTGCTCAAACCCTGGATAACGTTTTTATTCTCCCTAACCTGTGCGCTGGCGGTGGCGAATGTCTATTCTGCCCAGCCTTTGCTTGAATCCATCTCCCTCAGTCTGCAGGTTCCTGCTGGGATGATCGGCAGCGTGGTGACCGTGACCCAGGTGGGCTATGCCGCCGGATTGATCTTTCTGGTTCCCCTGGGCGATCGCGTTAAGCGAAAAACCCTGGTCGTCACGCTGCTATTACTGTCAATGCTGGCTTTGATCGTGGCAGGATTATCACCCAATTTTGTCACTCTGCTGTGCGCGGTGCTCTTTATTGGCCTGATGGCGGTTGTAGTGCAACTTGTGGTTGCCTGGGCCGCAATACTGGCTGCTCCCCAGCGACGCGGTAAGGTTGTAGGCACGGTGACGAGCGGCATTGTTTTAGGGATCCTGCTGGCCCGTTTTATCTCTGGCAGCATCGCCGATATGGCTGGCTGGCGGGCCGTTTACCTGATCGCAGCCTTTTTAATGTTGCTCATCGCCTGCATCGTGGCGAAAGGGGTCCCCGCTACGCCGCCGCAGGCACGTGCGCCCTCTTACCTCTCTCTGCTGGCGTCTGCTTTCCGCCTGTTTATTACTGAACCGCAATTGAGAAAGGGTGGCGTTTTTGCACTGCTTATCTTTGCAGCCTTCAGTATGCTATGGACCACCATGGTCATGCCACTCAGCGCCCTGGCACTGTCTCATACCCAGATAGGCATGTTTGGTTTGGCAGGTATTGCCGGCGCGCTGGCGGCAGCGAAAGCAGGTGCATGGGCAGACCGGGGCTGGGGGCAACGTGCTACCGGGTTAGCCCTTGCGTTGTTGACACTCTCATGGCTCCCCATCGCTTATACCGAAACGTCACTGGTATGGCTCGTCGTCGGTATCATCATGCTGGACTTCGCTGTGCAAACCGTTCACGTGATAAGCCAGAGCACCCTCATTGCTGCCCGGCCAGAGGCCGCAAGTCGGCTGGTGGGCGCATATATGTGTTTTTACTCAATAGGCAGTGCCACAGGTGCGATTGTCGCCACCCAGCTTTACGCCTGCTTTGGATGGCAGGCAGTTTGTTTAGCTGGCGCATCCGTCAGCGCCTGCGCTTTTCTCATCTGGCTGGGATTAGCCAAATCATGACACCACGCATTGAGAACCGTGTTCTTAAACAACGTGTAAAGAATGCACGTAAAACATAGAAAGGTGTTAAGGTAGTGGTGTCTGGTGATCGTCCAGGCCATATCCTCTAGCAGGTTTGTTGCCCTCGAATCGATGCGGGTGCACCTCATCCCCAATGAGCTGATTAAGCAGCTCTCACATGTTTTCATCTAGTCTAATGCGGCGCGCTCGATAGCGCTTGTGTGCGATGGTTCGCAAGGATTTCTCACGGCATTGGCACGACAGATATCAACTTTAAGCTGCGTTATTCGAGGATGAATAGCCCGCTAGTCAATGAAGTTAAGGCACATCATGAACAAAATAACCTCTGATAACGTCGAGGGTACTACCACTTGCCAAATATTTGTCGAAGCGGCTCACAGCAGCTCAGCAATTGTTTTGCAACCCCAGTATGCCAGCCCGGAAGAAGCTATCGGATCGATATCCACTGAATTGCTTAAGGCGGGTAAGAGTCTGACATTCAAAGAGATCCAGCTGATGCTGATTGTCAGAATGAGGCTGTCATCTGGGCAGGTACAGCAGGCCATTTTACGCGAGGCGTTGATGTTGGTAACGAACAAAGCGCTATGCTAGCCATGACTGCTCTAACCCGCCCTCCGTTGACCAGCTCTACATTGTTCAGGAATAGCTAATCGCAGGATTAGCTATGTCTTCCTCGCGCGTGTTTTAACTACCTTATTTCGCCAGCAGTTCTCTACGCACAATCTCTGCGCCTGCGCTTAACGCATTGAGCTTGCCTCTTGCTACGCGACGAGATAACGGCGTCATGCCGCAGTTGGTGCAAGGATAGAGCTTATCGGCGTCGACGAACTGAAGTGCTTTGCGCAGCGTATCAGCAACCTCTTCGGGTGTCTCAACGGTATTGGTTGCCACATCAATCGCCCCAACCATCACTTTTTTGCCGCGAATAAGCTCAATGAGCTCCATAGGCACGTGAGAGTTTTGGCACTCCAGGGATACAATATCGATGTTAGATTTTTGCAGCTTGGGGAAGATCTCTTCATATTGACGCCACTCGGAGCCCAGCGTCTTTTTCCAGTCGGTATTGGCTTTGATGCCATAGCCATAGCAGATATGCACGGCGGTTTCGCACTGCAGCCCTTCAATGGCCCTCTCTAGTGCAGCAATGCCCCAGTCATTGACCTCGTCAAAAAAGACGTTAAACGCGGGCTCATCAAACTGGATAATATCCACCCCGGCAGCCTCAAGCTCTTTGGCCTCCTGATTGAGAATTTTGGCAAATTCCCAGGCCAATTTTTCACGGCTTTTATAGTGGCCATCATAGAGGGTATCGATCATCGTCATCGGCCCCGGTAACGCCCATTTGATCGGCCGATCGGTCTGCTGACGTAAAAATTTGGCATCTTCTACGAACACCGGCTTTTGGCGACTTACCTCGCCCACCACGGACGGTACGCTGGCATCATAGCGATTGCGGATTTTAACGATCTCACGTTTCTCAAAATCAACGCCGCTAAGGTGCTCAATAAACGTCGTGACAAAGTGCTGTCGGGTTTGCTCGCCGTCGCTGACGATATCAATACCCGCCAGCTCTTGCTCCTGTAGCCCCAACCGGAGCGCATCCTGCTTGCCCTCAATTAGCTCGTCACCCTCTAATTTCCAGGGCGACCACAGGGTCTCAGGTTGTGCGAGCCAGGCTGGTTTAGGCAAGCTGCCCGCAGTAGAGGTGGGTAATAATTTTTTCATAGCAGGTGACCTTATATTTATTGTTAATCAAAGAACGGAATGCGTTGACCATTGCTCAAGGATTGTCTGGTAAGGTTTAATAAAGTGCGCTTCGGTAAACCTTCCCTGCTCAATAGCTAACCGGCTGCGTTCTTCTCGATCGTAAACAATTTGCGTAAGCGAATAGTCCCGGTAGTTCAGGCTGGGCTGATAGATATTTCCTGCCGCTGAGTTAGCGTTATAGATCTCCGGGCGGTAAATTTTCTGGAATGTCTCCATAGTGCTGATGGTGCTGATAAGCTCCAGGTCGCTATAGTCACGCAGCAGATCGCCGGCAAAATAGAACGCCAATGGCGCAACGCTACCCTGCGGCATAAAAAAGCGCACCTGCAGCCCCATCTTGGCAAAATAGCGATCGGTCAGGGAGGCGCTGTCCTGCTGATATTCGATGCCCAGTACGGGGTGCTGATTGCCTGTGCGTTGATAGACGTTTTTACTCGATACGCTTAAGCAGATAACCGGAGCTTTCGTAAACGCCTCTTTATAGCAATCTGACTCAACAAACCGCTTAAATATATTGCCGTGGAGATCGCCAAAATTATCCGGCGTGCTAAATCCCGCGCCGTTTTTGTTATGCTCGGACAGCAGGACACTAAAATCATAGTCGCGAACATAAGATGAGAAATTATTGCCGACGATCCCCTCAATGCGCGCATCCGTTTTACGGTCAACAATGTTGGTTTTCAACACCTCAATGACAGGAAAAGCAGTGTGCTTGCCTTCAACCGCAATATTCATTTCGACGGAGATGATGTCCAGCTCAACGGCGTAGCGATCGCTTTTAGGGTTGTCCCAATGCGCCAGCGCGTTGAACCGATTATCGATCATCGTTAAGGCATTGCGTAAATTATCCTGCCGCTTCTCGCCTCTGGCTAAATTAGCAAAATTTGTGGTGATCCGCGTGCTCTCCGAGGGATTATAATTCTCGTCGAAGCGGAGGCTCTTCACGTTAAATGTAATCGAATTATTCATCGTAATCTGTATGATCTATTGTTAATAACATGATCACTTTATGCCTGAGTCACTGCGTGAGTAAAAGTGATTTAATTTCATTCAACATGAAGAACTTTCACGATCGCGATGCCAGCCTGCGCATTTTTATCAGGCAAGCTTGATGAGTACCACGCCCGTGGTTAACAGTGCCACACCCAGCCAGCCAATTCGGTTCAGCCGCTGACCAAACAGCACCCAGCCTGCTGCCACGGTAGCGACCAGGCCAAAACTGCCCCAAAGCGCATAAGCGACTGAGAGATCGATCCCTTTTACCGCCTGCGACAGGGCACTAAACGCTGCCAGCACGGCGACAAGGGATAGCACGCCGTGGAGGGGTCGACGAAAGCCGTTGGAATATTTGAGGGCGATGTTGGCAACGATCTCAAGACCAATCGCCAGCGCCAGCCAGGCAATATGCACAACATTAAACGTAGTCATGCTGCTGCTCCTTACGGGACAGGGTGCCGGATTTGATCAGCGCCACGCCCGTCACCAGGGTCAGTAAGCCTACGATTTTCATTGCCGATAAGGTTTCATCGAACAGCATTACGCTAAACAGCGTAATGAATAAAATACCCAGCCCTTCCCAGATGGCATAGGCGACGCCGAGGGCAATGCGTTTTACGGCAAACGACAGGAAGATATACGACAGTGCGATCATCACCAGCATGAAAATAAATCCCGCCTTGTCATCGTTGACGCTGGCCCATTTCATTGACAGCGTGCCGGTTATTTCAGCCGCGATAGCCAGAGCTAATAAAATCCAGTAGCGCATAATTTCTCTCCTTAATGAGAAACAGGTATCCGCCACGCAAAAATAGGCGCGTTAGCAGAGTAAAATTAAATGATGAGTAAAAGGAGAGAACGGAACTATAGCGCAGAGCGCCAGTGCTGGTCGCAGATCGAACAGTGGGATGAGAGATGAAGACAGGAGCAAACGATCATTGTGAGTGCGAACATCTTGTTCATAATTTTACAACTTATCCACGTTGTTGCTTTTCCTCAGTGTGGATTAAAAATTGTCCTCGGTAGTTAAACACGGCCTTATTTTGGCATAAGCCCACTTTATTTATCGGGTTTTTTTCATTTCTTTACGTTGGCTGTAAATAAGGTTTGTGTGTTTAACAGAGAAATTCAAGCCCGCCAGCGGCGGGCTCGCGATTAACGCTCCCAGTAGGCCTCTTCCAGGCTATCTTCCCGCTCCGGCAGGCCCCGCGTCAGGCGCGGCGAGTGCTGGTTCAGGACCTGGTAACTAACTCGGTTAGCGTATTTACACACCTGCGCCAGCGATGAGTAGGTCAGCCAGGTGTAGTTATGCTTGCTGGAGTTAGGCACGTTGCTGCGGTGGAAATTATTGGCAGTGATATCGTGCAGCAGCGCGGCCAGTGCACCATCGCCGGCACCGTTGGTGTTCATGATCTTCTCCGGCCCGCCCATGTATGGCGCAATGTGGGAGAAGATACGCAGCGGCTGTTCACAGTCCTGGTGACGCATTGCCCGGCTAAACTCGTACTGGTTAAACTCGGCGATGGCCCCCGGCAGCAGCGGATGCTGGGTTTTACGCTTCGCCGACTCCTCGGTAAAGCCTGCCATGTACAGCCCCACTGGACCGGCGGTGCAGAGCACCAGGTCAACCCAGTCCAGCGCCTTATCGCAGGCCAGCAGCGGATCGCTCAGCCCGGTCAGCGCCTCGGCCTCCTCCTCGTTCATCGCCAGGATCGAGACGTTTTCCTTGAGGAAGTCGCGCCACCACTCGGGGTTATCGGCAATCACATATTTGGTGCCGAGGGTTAACACCACCGGCACGTTGTGCTTTTTGGCGTACTCTACCGCCTTCATGGTCGCCTCACGCATCGGCTCGCCTGGCTTGCCGCGCACCAGATAGGAGGAGAGCACCAGCGCGGAGGCGCCTGCAATCACCGACTCGGGGATGCTCTCCGGACGCAGCTGGTTCATATAGCCAGGGCTGATAGCAAAGGTGCGCTCCCCCGCCTCGCCGACCAGCGTAAAGCAGCGGCCAATCGGCCCGTCAACGCCCTGCAGATAGTTAAGGTCGGTACGGCTGGAGGTGTTACAGAGGTAGCGATAGGCGTAGCCGCCGATTTCGACGTTGCTGCACATCACGCCCAGCAGCACCGAGCGGTCATCTGCCAGTACGGAGTAGTTGTGCATGGTGTTGCCGATAGTACCACCGGCAAACTGGTGGGTAATGAGATTGTCGCGGATCAGCTCTTTGTAGAGCGCATCGGCAGCCTCATCGCTGATGATCAGCGAGTGACCGACGCTGAGGGCATAGCGCTGGATAAACGCATCGTCCACTTTGGCTTCAATATCCACCAGCGTCTGATCGATACCGACCACCCATGAGGCATTGGCATCGCTCTCCGGTTGGCTCTGTTGTAGAAGCGGATCGCGGGCGTTAACAGGAAAATAGTGCTTGGATTTGCGTTTACCGGGAAATTTCATTCGCGTTAATTATGAATAACCAATTGGGCCGGGAATGGTAGCACACTCCCGGCACCGGGCGCGATTAGCGGTAGGGGGCTGTCAGGTCCAGCATCATGTCAATATGATCGGCGGAATCATTAAGCGCAGGAATGTATTCATATTTCTCGCCGCCGGCTTCGAGGAAAAATTCCCGGTTCTGCACCGCAATCTCCTCCAGCGTCTCCAGACAGTCGGAGGAGAAGCCCGGACAGATGACCTGAATATGCTTCACCCCTTTCTCACCCAGCATCTTCAGCGTCTCGTCGGTATAGGGGGTCAGCCACGGCTCGCGGCCAAAGCGCGACTGGAAAGTCATCATCACCTTCTCCGGCGGCACACCGAGGGCCGAAACCAGCTCGCGGGTGGTATCGCGGCAGCGCTGGGGATAGACGTCACCCTCTTCCGCATAGCGCTGGGGAATGCCGTGATAGGAGAGCAGGAGCAGATCCGGCTCGCCGTGGCGGGCAAACGAGGCGCGCACGCTATTAGCCAGCGCGTCAATGTATGACCGGTTATCGGCATAGTCACGGATCAATGAGATACCGGGAATGCTGCGCTTACGTTGCAGGATCCGCCCAAGCTCATCCCAGACGGCGGCCACGGTTGAGCAGGAGTACTGCGGATAGAGCGGCAGAACCACAATGTGCTCTACGTCCTGAGAGATCAGCTCATCTACCGCGCTCTCCAGCGAAGGCGAGCCGTAGCTCATCCCCAGCGCCACCGGCACGTCATCCAGCCGGGCAGCCAGCGCCCGCTGCTGGCGACGGCTGTAGACCATCAGCGGCGAGCCCTCCTCCATCCACACGGATTGATAGAGCTTCGCCACGCGCGGAGAACGAATCGGCAGGATCACGCCGCGCAGCAGCGGCCACCACAGCAGGCGCGGCGTATCCACTACGCGTCGATCGCTTAAAAACTGGCGGAGATAGCGTTTGACCGCTGCGGGGGTGGGAGCATCGGGTGTGCCCAGATTCGCCAGCAGAATGCCGGTTTTCGCGTAACTCATTCGCGCCTCATATTCATTTAAGCTTGAGAAAATATTACTTGTGAGAATAGTACCTGTGAGAATTGTAACTGAAACGGGCGTAAACGAAACCCATTGCTGCGAAAGGGAAAAGCTTGGGGGAAAATGGGGGTAATGGGAAAAGAACATCCCCGGCGAAGGCACCGGGGAGAAGCGCATTAACCGAGAGTCTTTAACCGAGAATGGTTTCCAGCTCGGCGCGAACGGCGCTGACAGCCTGGGTGCCATCTACCTTCGCGTATTGGGTGTGGCCCGCTTCGGCCTCTTTCTGGTAGTAGCCGATCAGCGGCGCGGTCAGCTGATGATACTCCACCAGGCGCTTACGCACGGTCTCTTCCTGATCGTCTTTACGGGTGCTCAGCTCTTCGCCGGTCACGTCATCTTTACCTTCCACCTTCGGCGGATTGTATTTAATGTGGTAGACGCGGCCAGAGGCAGCGTGAACGCGACGGCCTACGATACGATCGACGATCAGATCGTCCGGCACATCGAACTCCAGCACGTAATCAACGTTGATACCGGCTTCCTTCATTGCGTCAGCCTGAGGAATAGTGCGCGGGAAACCGTCCAGCAGGAAGCCGTTACGGCAATCTTCCTGGGCGATACGCTCTTTTACCAGCGCGATAACCAGCTCGTCAGTCACCAGCTTGCCAGCATCCATGATGTCTTTAGCCTGTTTGCCCAGCTCGCTGCCGGATTTAACCGCGGCGCGAAGCATGTCACCGGTGGAGATCTGCGGAATACCGTATTTCTCCATGATGAACTGAGCCTGAGTGCCTTTACCTGCGCCCGGAGCGCCGAGCAAAATGATACGCATTGCGTAATTCCTCTACGTTTTGAATTTTTATACCCAGATAATTGATGACAGGTATACAACGTTGTTTGAAGCGAAAACCATACCACTAAAGTCAGTATCACCACAAGGAAGCGAGGCTTATGCAGGCGGGTTCGGCGGGAAGTTGAGCAGCTGAATCGTTCCCCCTTACCGGGGGCAAGAGGGAACGGTGTGTAGAGCGATTAAGAAACCAGCAGCTGGTTCATGCGGCGGATAAACTGGTTCGGATCTTCCAGCGTGCCGCGTTCGGCAAACAGGGCCTGATCCAGCAGCAGTTCAATCCATGCTTTGAACTGGGCTTCGTCCTGGATATCGGCGGTGCGCTTCACCAGCACGTGGTCCGGGTTAAGTTCGAAGATGTACTTCACTTCCGGCACGGCCTGGCCCGCAGCGGCAAACAGCTTCGCCATCTGGGTGCTCATCTCGTCGTTGTCGGTCGTGACAATCGCCGGCGTATCGGTGAGACGGTGGGTAAAGCGCACCTCTTTCACGCGGTCGCCCAACAGGGTCTTCACGCGCTCAACGAACGGCTCCAGGGCTTTCTCGGCCTCTTTCGCGCTCTCATCTACCTCGTCGTTCAGCTTATCCAGCGACTCATCGGCTTTCGCCACCGACTGGAAGGAGTTGCCGTCGAACTCGGTAAGGTAGCTCATCATCCACTCGTCGATGCGATCGGAGAGCAGCAGCACTTCGATGCCTTTCTTACGCAGCAGCTCAAGGTGCGGGCTGCTCTTCGCAGCGGCGTAGCTGTCGGCGGTGATGTAGTAGATCTTCTCCTGACCCTCTTTCATGCGGGAGACGTAGTCCGCCAGCGCCACCGTCTGCTCGGCAGAGTCGGTATGGGTAGAGGCGAAGCGCAGCAGTTTGGCAATCGCCTCCTGGTTCGCGCTATCTTCCGCCGGGCCCTCTTTCAAGACCAGACCGAACTGTTTCCAGAAGCCCTGGTATTTCTCGGCATCATCTTTTGCCAGCTTCTCAAGCATCTGCAGCGCACGTTTGGTCAGGGCGCTACGCAGGTTGCGGGTGACGGAGCTGTCCTGCAGAATTTCACGCGACACGTTGAGCGGCAGATCGTTGGAGTCAATCAGGCCGCGCACAAAGCGCAGGTAGTTCGGCATGAACTGCTCAGCCTCGTCCATGATGAAGACGCGCTGTACGTAGAGCTTCAGGCCATGCTTGTGATCGCGGTTCCACATATCCCACGGTGCCTGAGCCGGGATATAGAGCAGGCTGGTGTACTCCTGCTTGCCCTCTACGCGATTGTGGCTCCAGGCCAGCGGATCGGTGAAGTCGTGGGCAATATGCTTGTAGAACTCTTTGTATTCGTCGTCGCTGATTTCGGACTTGCTGCGCGTCCAGAGCGCCTGGGCCTTGTTGATCTTCTCCCAGCTGATGACGGTTTCGCCATCCTGCTCGTCGTGCTTCTCAATCTCTACCGGCAGCGCGATATGGTCGGAGTATTTGCTGATGATCGAGCGCACGCGCCAGTCGTTGAGGAAGTCATCTTCGCCTTCGCGCAGGTGCAGGGTGATCTCAGTCCCGCGATCCTCTTTGGTGATATCGGCAACGGTGTAGTCGCCCTCGCCTGCGGATTCCCAGAACACGCCGTTCTCTGCGCTGTCGCCCGCCGCACGGGTGCGCACGGTGACTTTATCAGCAACGATAAACGCCGAATAGAAGCCCACGCCGAACTGGCCGATCAGCTGGCTATCTTTTGCCTGGTCGGAGCCCATCGACTGGAGAAATGCTTTGGTGCCGGATTTAGCAATGGTACCCAGATGGTCAATCACTTCGTCGCGGTTCATACCAATACCGTTGTCGGCAATGGTCAGGGTACGCTTCTCTTTATCAAAAGAGACGCGTACGCGTAGCTCACCGTCACCCTCGTACAGCTCGGGTTTTGACAACGCACGGAAACGCAGCTTGTCTGCCGCGTCCGAGGCGTTAGAGATAAGCTCACGCAGGAAGATCTCTTTGTTGGAGTAGAGAGAATGGATCATCAGATGCAGAAGCTGTTTTACTTCTGACTGGAAGCCGCGTGTTTCTTGTCCTTTCATCGAAAAAATACCTCAACAATGCCATTTGGTGTTGAGGAGAAAATGGGGCCAGGACAACAGGATTTCAAGCGGGGGCAGAAAAATGCCCCCGTTTTTTTTACGAAATGCGGATCTTATGGCGTCCCGCCAGCGAGTGGGAGAGCGTAGTACCGTCAACCATCTCCAGCTCGCCGCCAACCGGCACACCGTGGGCGATGCGGCTGGCATCAACGCCATACTGTCCGCACAGCTCGGCGATGTAGTTAGCAGTCGCCTCCCCTTCCACCGTGGGGTTGGTGGCGAGGATCACCTCTTTCAGCTTTTCACGCTCCAGGCGCTGCTCCAGCCGATCGAGGCCGATATCGTTCGGCCCGATGCCGTCGAGCGGCGACAGGTGGCCCATCAGCACAAAGTAGCGGCCAGAGAACTGCCCGGTCTGCTCAATGGCGTAGATGTCCGCGGGACTCTCTACCACGCAGATCTGGCCGTTCTCCTGGCGACGCGGGTTCGAGCAGATGTTACACACCTCCTGCTCGGTGAAGGTACGGCAGTCGGCGCAGTGGCCAATTTCCGACATCGCCCGCGTCAGGGCCTGGGCAAGACGCATCCCGCCGCTGCGATCGCGCTGCAGAAGCGTAAAGGCCATGCGCTGCGCCGATTTCGGGCCCACGCCCGGCAGGCAGCGCAGGGCTTCCATAAGCTGCGTCAGCAGCGGACTGGTCTGCATTAGAACGGCCCCTTACAAAATTTAAAATTAAACATATCAACCACTTAAATTAAGATAATTCAAAGACATGAATTAGATGTTTAAAGGATAATGCTTTTTTTCATACTCTTCTATGAGCAGACATATAGTCTCAAAAAAATCGCCTTCAGGTGTGTTTATGGAAGGTTCCTGATCAAACATCGGGGCAACAACACTTAAAGCTGCCTCATAATCCTGCTCGGTTTCGATTAATTTAATTTGCATAATGCTTACCGCGTCGATCGCATCATATTTATCAGGCTGTTTATAAAGATAACGCAGGGGAATGGGTAGAGTTGATGAAAGTAGTTAAAACGAGCTAATTTTGATTGACTTATAATGCGCTACGCTCACTCTCAAGATCTGCCTTTCTGACAGGATCTTTTTAAGATCGCGTAGCGCTGATAATGGCTAACAGCGCAAAGCCATTAGAACGGCATCTTAAAGCCCGGCGGCAGCTGCATACCGGAGGAGACACCTGCCATCTTCTCTTTCTGAGTCTCTTCGATACGGCGCGCCGCATCGTTGAAGGCCGCTGCAACGAGATCTTCCAGCATATCTTTGTCATCTTCCAGCAGGCTTGGGTCGATCTCCACGCGACGGCAGTTGTGCGCGCCGTTGATGGTGACCTTCACCAGACCCGCGCCGGATTCACCGGTGACTTCCAGCTTCGCAATCTCTTCCTGCATCTGCTGCATCTTTTCTTGCATCTGCTGGGCCTGTTTCATCAGGTTACCCAGACCGCCTTTACCACCAAACATAGGCTTCTCTCTTCATTCACGTTAAAAATGACAATCGTAAGTCAAACTTACGATCAAATAGGACGAATGCTCTCTTCATCCAGATCCGCATCGAAAAACCGTTGCAGAGTCTGGATGTTGCTATCCGCAATAATCGACTCGCGCGCCTGCGCAAGCATCTCTTCGTAAATCGCCTGACGCCACTCCAACGGAGTGCGCATCGCGGGATTATCATCTTCAATGATAGACACTTCAACCGCTGAACCGTACAGGGCGTTAAGTGCCTCACCTAAAACTTTTAGCGTACCGGGGGAGTTAAGGTGCCGCTGGGTAGTGCGCAGGTGCAGGCAGATACGGCTCCCCTCCTGCTCTTTCCATGCGTTAAGCGCCACCTGTTCAACCAGTTTAGGCAGGCTGAGCCGACTGACCTCTGCCGCCCACGGATCGCGGGCGATGGCCTCTTCGGCGAGCTTTTGCGCCAGCTCCGGCGTCCGCTCATGCTCAAGGGCTTTCTTCAGCGCCTTCGGCGTGGCGACCACCTCTTTCACCTCTTCGGTAACCAGGGTGGTCTTCCAGCGGTAAGCCTCTTTTTTTACCGGCGCTTGCTCCTGGGCGGCGGCGGCCGGGCGCGTCTGAATGCGCTCGGTGACCGATGCCAGCCGCTCAAGCGCAGCGTTATTCACCGGCCGCGTGCGGGTTGCCGCTGCCGGTTCACTCTTTTTTGCTTTGGTCGCTCCCTGAGCACGCTGCAGCTGACTGCGGGCGGCCAGCACCTGGCTGGTGGTGTCCGACAGCGGCGCATCGCTACGCGGCGCAGCAGGGGGCGGCGATGGCAGCACCTGATCCGGCGTTAGCACCGCCGTGGGTGCCACGGGGGAGAAATCCTGGGCCGGCACGCTCGGCTCCGGCAGCGGCATACGCGGATGGAACGCCAGCGCACGCAGCAGGGTCATCTCAATGCCCATCCGCCTGTCCGGGGCAAACGGCAGCTCTTTGCGACCAATCAGCATCGTCTGGTAGTAGAGCTGGACGTCGCCCGGCGGCACGGTGCGCGCCAGCTCGCGCAGGCGCTGCTCGATAGCCGCCATATCGCTGCCGAGCGCGGAGGGCGAGAGCTGTACCATCGCGATACGGTGCAGCAGGGTCTGCATCTCAACCAGCAGCGCCTCCCACTCCACGCCGCGAGCGGCAGCTTCGTTAACCAGCGCCATCACCCGTTCGCCGTTGGCCTCTACCAGCGCCTCAATCAGCGATAGCGCCTGGTCGTCATCCAGCGTGCCGAGCATCTGGCTCACCGCCTGGGCAGTAAGCTGACCGTCGCCGCTGGCAATCGCCTGATCGGTCAGGCTGAGGGCGTCACGCAGGCTGCCGTCAGCCGCGCGGGCCAGCAGCTGCAGGGCGCGCGGTTCGTGGTGGATCTTCTCTTCGTCGAGAATGTGCTCAAGCTGCTGGCGGATCTGCTCCACGTCCAGCGCCTTAAGATGAAACTGCAGGCAGCGGGAGAGGATCGTCACCGGCAGCTTCTGCGGATCGGTGGTTGCCAGCAGGAACTTGACGTGCGCCGGCGGCTCTTCAAGGGTCTTCAGCAGGGCGTTAAAGCTGTGGCGCGACAGCATATG
This sequence comes from Pseudescherichia sp. L3, assembly GCF_024656065.1. NCBI lineage: Bacteria > Pseudomonadati > Pseudomonadota > Gammaproteobacteria > Enterobacterales > Enterobacteriaceae > Pseudescherichia > Pseudescherichia sp. L3. The sequence goes on along the minus strand of NZ_JANKYC010000001.1, from coordinate 174,035 downwards.
CACTTCGTCTATCAGGTAGACTTTGAAGCGGCCACGGGCTGGCGCGTACTGGACGTTATCCAGCAGATCGCGGGTATCTTCAACTTTGGTACGCGAGGCGGCATCGATCTCAATCAGATCGACAAAGCGCCCCTGCTCGATTTCGCGACAGTTGTCGCACACGCCGCAGGGCGTTGCGGTGATGCCGGTCTCGCAGTTCAGCCCCTTCGCCAGCAAACGGGCAATAGAGGTCTTTCCGACGCCGCGGGTGCCGGAAAAGAGATACGCATGATGAATGCGTCCTAACGATAAGCCGTTCGCCAGTGCAGTCAGCACATGCTCCTGACCGACGACGTCAGCAAAAGTTTGTGGTCGCCACTTACGGGCTAAGACCTGATAACTCATGGGCAGGCTCTGGAACGCTGGAAGGTGGATATACGAGGGGCAATGCTATCACAGCCTCGCCCTAACAGCGAGACTGTGTACTGACGGATGGCAATCAGTGGCCGGGGAACGGCACCAGGCTGTAACAGGTGATGCCCTGCTTCGCCAGACGCTCTTCGCCACCGATATCAAACAGATTGATAATAAAGGCCGCGTCGGTCACCTCTCCGCCCAGGCGGCGGATCAGCTTAACGGTGGCTTCAATGGTGCCGCCGGTCGCCAGCAGATCGTCAACTACCAGCACTTTATCGCCCGGCTTGATGGCATCAACGTGGATCTCTAACTGGTCGGTGCCGTACTCCAGCTCATAGCTCTCGGCGATGGTTTCACGCGGCAGCTTGCGCGGCTTACGCACCGGCACAAAGCCGACGCCCAGCGCCAGGGCGACCGGCGCGCCAAACAGGAAGCCACGGGCTTCGGTACCGACGACTTTGGTAATGCCTGCGTCTTTGAAACGCGCGACCAGCAGTTCAATGCTGAGAGCATACGCTTTCGGATCTTCCAGCAAACTGGTGACATCCCGGAACAGGATCCCCGGTTTCGGATAGTCCTGAATGCTTTTAATGCTGTCTTTTAAATACTCAAGCTGCTGCGCAGTTGCTGTCATGGATTTTTTGCCTGCTAGAAACGGTCATACTCACTGCACGCTTTGGCGGTTAATGTAACTATTGTTTAACATTTAACCAAAGGTGCCCGTGCTCGAAAACGGTCGAATGTACTGGCAGAACGGGACAAATGCAATAAGCTTGAGTGCGCTTTACTGCTTTTGTTGCTTTTCATCAATGCCCTTTGCAACCACCGGGATGCGCCACATAAATATCAGCAGGCAGGCAAGGATCGCCAGCAGCAGAAAACGGACCCACAGCAGCTTAACCAGCCAGAGTGAAATTGCGAACGTCAGGAGGATAATCGCGATGGCCCGGGGTTTTGCGCCGGGGGGCATCGCACGGTACTGCTGCCAGTGGCGAAGATAGCTACCAAACCAGGAGCGATAGAGCAGCCAGGCGTGAAAACGGGGAGAGGATCGGGCGAAGCACCAGGCGGCTAACAGAATAAAGGGCGTGGTGGGCAACACCGGCAGCACCACCCCGAGCGTGCCGAGCGCAACCGCCAGCCAGCCGATGATAATTAACAGAGTACGTTGCATAATAGGATCGTTATCGGGCTTTTTGGCTAATGTAGCATAGCCCTGATGAATACAGGGGAGAGATTGTTGAAAACGGCTTTGCTTTTAGATTCACTGGAAAAACAGCTCGCTTCCCTGCGTGAGCGGGCTGCACCGCTGGCACATCACGCTACCGTCAGCGCACGCTTTGATCGCCATCTGTTTCAAACGCGCAGCACGTTAATGCGTGCCTGTCTGGACGAGGTTGACCATAATCTCGCCGCGCTGCGCCACGCGGTGGATGCCGGACAGCTGCCGCAGGTGGCCTGGCTGGCGGAACATCTCTCGTCACAGCTCGCCGCCCTTACCCGGGAAACGGCCACCTGGTCGCTCCGGGAGTGGGACAGCGCCTCGCCGGGGGTGACCAAATGGCAGCGCAAGCGGCTACAGCATCAGCAGTACGAGCGCCGCCTGCAGGAGATGAAACGGGCGCGCGAGCTGCTGCTCGCCAGAGCCACCGGTTTTGAAGAGCAGCAAACGCTACAGCGCGACGTCGTGGCGCTGGAAGGTCGGCTGGCACGCTGTCGCAGCGCGCTGGCGCGGATTGAGAACGTACTGGCCCGGTTAACACGCTAGGGAATAACAGGAGTGAATATGTCGCTGGAAAATGCGCCGGAAGAGGTCAAGCTGGCAGTAGATCTGATTATGCTGCTGGAAGAGCACGCCATTGCGCCGGAAACCGTGCTGAAAGCGCTGGAGATAGTAAAGCGGGACTTTGAGAAAAAAGTCCCGCTGCAGGATACGCGCTCTTAAAACCGATCAGGCGATAGAAGGCGCGCCATTGTCGTCACTCAGATCGCGTTTTACCTCGGTCAGCTCTTCACCTTTCGCATTGCGCAGGTGCACTTCCAGCTGATTAAACGCAATGTTGATGCCGTTCTCGCGGCATAGCCGATCGATGGTGCGGTTCAGTTCATCTACCGTATAGCTGCGATCCCGCAGCTCACGCACGTAGAGACGCAGCTCGTGATCCAGCGTGCTCGGGCCAAAGGTCGTGAAGAAGACCGCCGGCTCCGGATCGTGCATTACCTTCGGGTGATCCATCGCCGCCTTCAGCAGTACCCCTTTCACCTTATCAAGATCGGAGCCGTAGGCTACCCCAAGACGCACCACCACGCGGGTAATGGTATCGGAGAGCGACCAGTTGATCAGGCGCTCGGTCACAAAGGCTTTGTTCGGAATGATCACCTCTTTGCGGTCAAAGTCGGTAATAGTGGTGGCACGGATACGGATCTTGTTCACCGTCCCGGAGAAGGTCCCGATGGTCACCGTATCACCGATGCGCACCGGACGCTCAAACAGGATAATAATACCGGCGACGAAGTTACCGAATATCTCCTGCAAGCCAAAACCAAGACCAACCGATAGCGCCGCCGCCAGCCACTGGAGTTTATCCCATGATACGCCCAGCGAGCCAAATACCGTCATCGCACCGGCTGCGATAATCACGTAGTTAAGGATAGTGGTGATGGCATAGGAGGCCCCCTGGCGCATCTTCAGGCGCGAGAGCACCAGCACCTCCAGCAGCCCTGGCAGGTTGCGGATCAGCGCCCAGGCCACCATCGCCGCGATGAGCGCAAACAGCAGGCTGCCCATGGTGACGCTTTTCACCACGCTGGCACCCGCCTCCATGCCGTTGTAGTGCCAGAGCGTAATGCTGTCGAGGTAGGCAAACACGGTGATCAGATCGGACCATATTGCCCAGAAGACGACGCCAAACAGCGCCACCATCACCAGCATGGTAATACGCAGCGTCTGCTGGTTAACCTGCTCCAGGGCGATGGTCGGCTCCTCCTGCGGCTCCGCGCCCTCGGCCCCCTCTTTCACCAGATTCTGCCGACGCGCCAGCGCACGGCGGTAGGCGATGCGTCGCGCCGCCACGCTAAGCCCGCGCAGCACCGTCTGGTAGAGCAGGTTCCAGATAATCACCAGATAGACGGTTTCAATCCAGCGGCCGGAGAGGCGCAGCGTGGTGTAGAAGTAGCCGGTCGCCGTCAGCACCATCAGCGCCACCGGCACAATAGAGAGTACCGTCACGGTCAGCAGGCGCAGGGCATGGGACTCTTTATCGCGCCAGCTGTCGCGGCACATCGGCCACACCAGGATGCTTATGACCAGCAGGTTCAGGAAGATCACAATCTGCCCGGTGACGTCGTCCATCAGATGCAGCGGCGACAGCTCGGAGACCACCGACCAGAAGTGCAGCGGCAGCAGCGCCAGACTGACGCGGACAATCTGGCGACGCCAGTGGCTGGTCAGCTCCGCAGGCATAGAGAAGTGGGTGACCGCGACGCCGTTTTTCTCCAACACCTTCCAGCACACGCCGAATACCAGCCAGAAGAGCGCCAGCTTTTTACTGAAGGCCCATAGCAGCTCGCTAATATTAAGCTGCATGGTAAGCAGGATCAGACCTGCCGCCAGGATCAGCAGACAGACCGGCAGGGCGCGGATCAGGTCGATGAGGATCGCCTTCGGCGTGTGCCCCTGGCTGTCGTTACGCAGCTGGCCCACCTCGTCCGCCAGGCGCGCCTGGTACTGCTTCAGCCAGCCCAGACGCCAGCGGATCAGGCCCGCGATCAGCAGCAGCGGCAGCCCGGCTAAAAACGCAATGGCTACCGCAGGCCAGGCTTTCTCCCAGTTCACGGTGATCTTCATGGTGCGGAACTGCTCTTTAACCGCCTGCGGGAAGGCTTTAATCCACTCCCAGTCCATCGGTTTGTTGCTGTTCACCCAGAAGATCTGCTGGGTCAGCACCTCTTGTAAGCTCGTTGAAACGCTCATCAGCTGCTGCTGGTTAACCTGCAGGTTGATGGCCATCATCAGCTGGTTGCCGAGCTGCTTATTGAGCTGGTCGAGCAGCTCACGGCGCATATCAACGACCTGCAGCAGCGCATCGTGCACCTCATCGTTTACCTCGCTGGTGTGCCCCTCCTCCAGCTTGCTGACGAAGGCGTCGCTCTGGAACAGAGCATCACGCTGCTGGTTAATCTCAAACTGCTCAAGGCGCAGGTCGGCGATGCGGTTGGTCATATCCGCCAGCTCGTCGGCGGAGGGCAGCGTCTGCTGCTGCTGGTAGAGAATGCGCGACAGCAGCAGGCTCCCCTTCAGCACCGAGATCTGCTCTTTGATATTGCGCTCGGACTGCAGAGCGCGATCGAGCCAGTTTTTAACTTTGATATTCTGCTGAACCAGCGCATTGCCGTTTTCCGTGGCGTTGATCAGCCGCTCACTGAGCTGGTGGTTAAGCTCCAGCTCCTGTTTCACCAGCGGATTGGCCTGAATACGCGCGGTTTCGTCCGGCGTGACGGCCTCCTGGGCGGTTTTTTCCGTCAGCGTCAGGCGCTTACTGTTGACCGCTTCCTGCAGGAGCTGAAGCTGATGCTCCAGACGGTTGCTGTTGGCCGTCACGTAGTCACGCTGCTTTTGCAGGGTATCCTGCAGAGTCGTGTTGCCCTCAAGGCTTTTTCGCTGCTGGTCGATCTCGGCATTCAGCAGCGCCTGCTGGGCCAGCAGCAGCGTCTGTTGGGTCGGCCGCAGCGCGCCCTCACCTGCCCCGGTACCGTTCAGGCGGTTACGGATCTGCTGTAGCTGCTGTGAGGCCGTGTACATGGCATTCTGCACCCGCTCCGGCTGGGTTTGCAGGGCCACCAGCTGACTGTTGTAGGTCGCCAAATCGTTCTGCGCGGCCTGGAGATTGTCCAGCAGCTGCGAGACTCGCGACTCCAGCTGACGCAGTGAGAGCGTGGCCAGGGTTTTGCGCGTTTCCTCATCGTTGTCTTTATCGCTGAGCGCATTAAGCCCGTCCGTCGCCTCGCGCATCTTATCCGGTGCCTGGGCCACCTTCTGGCGAAGCTGAGTGGTCTCCTGCTTGACCCGCTCGATCTTGTCGAGGGTATCCAGGGTTTGCGTCAGATCGTCAATGACGAGCTTGTCCTGCGGCGTAGGGTCTTTTTGCTTATTCAGCGCATCAAGCTGGCTTTGCACCTCTGCACGATTAGGCAGGTCGGTACTGGCGCGGGCATACGAAGCCGTCGTAAACAGGCTTACGATAAGCACCAGCACCATGGCAAAAGCGGAGAGCGGATTTTGCGAGCGTATGGAGTGCAGCATAATTTTTAGATGAATGGTTTCTTAACGGGAAAGCGGGCCGGGACTGACCACGCGCAGAGAATATCACGCCCGTCTGGGACAACATAGCAATGCGCATACCCTCCAGGATATTTCCTGGCGTTATGAAGGAAAATCAGGCGTTGAGCAGACCTGGCGTTGCCCGCATGGTGGGACAGAGCTGGAACATCTCCAGCAGGATAGCGACGTAGTCACGCGCCTCCTTTTTAAGATCAAACGTTTGCGGTGAGAAGAGCCAGTTTTCCATAATGCCAGAGATGTAGCTGCGCATCAAAATGGCTGCGCGACGGGTGAGCAAATTAGCGGGCAGCATTTTCGCTTTAATACAGTGGCTGAGAGTCTGTTCAATACGATCGTAACTTTCGAGGCATAAATTACGCTGTGCCTGTTGCACTATGGCCATTTCGCCGACAAACTCACACTTATGGAAAATGATCTCCATCATTAACCGGCGGCGCTCTTCGACAACGGTTGCTTCAAGGACATAGACCAGTATTTCGCGTAAAACTGAGAGTGGATCGTCAGGGAATTTTGCCTGATACTCAAGCTCTAGATCGCCGATACTGGACTCTGACAGTTCCCAAATTTCACCAAATAAATCTGATTTATTTTTGAAGTGCCAATAGATTGCGCCACGCGTGACACCCGCAGCCTGCGCAATGTCTGCCAGAGACGTCTTGGAGACGCCGTGCGTTGAAAACAGCCGCATGGCGACATCTAAAATATGCTGACGCGTCTCCAGAGCCTGTTGTTTGGTTTTTCGTGCCATATGTTGGTGATTTTATGGGAGTCAGATTTACATACATTTATGAATGTATGTACCATAGCATGACGATAATATAAACGCAGCAATGGGTTTGTGGGCATTTGATCCACTGATCAATTTGAAATCGGACACTCGAGGTTTACCTATGAACAAAAACAGAGGATTTACCCCTCTGGCGGCCGTTCTGATGCTTTCGGGCAGCTTAGCGCTAACAGGATGTGATGATAAACCGGCTCAACAAGGAGCACAGCAAGCGCCAGAAGTTGGCATTGTGACACTCAAATCCGCACCTCTGCAGATGACCACTGAACTGCCAGGCCGCACCAGCGCTTATCGCGTGGCGGAAGTCAGACCTCAGGTTAGCGGCATCATTTTGAAACGTAACTTCACCGAGGGCAGCGACGTTGAAGCGGGTGTCTCGCTCTATCAAATCGATCCAGCTCCTTACCAGGCCTCTTATGAGAGTGCAAAAGGCGATTTAGCCCGCGCTCAGGCCGCCGCGAACATTGCGCAGGTTACCCTGAAGCGCTATCAGAGCCTGATTGGCACCAAGTACATCAGCCAGCAGGATTTCGATAACGCCCAGGCGGAAGCGCAGCAGGCCAACGCTTCGGTCGTGGCCGCGAAAGCCGCCGTGGAGACCGCACGTATTAACCTCGCCTATACCAAGGTGACCTCCCCTATCAGTGGCCGCATTGGTAAATCGTCCGTCACCGAAGGCGCGCTGGTGCAGACCGGGCAGGCTAACGCCCTGGCGACCGTTCAGCAGCTCGATCCGATCTACGTTGATGTGACCCAGTCCAGCAACGACTATCTGCGCCTCAAACAGGAGCTGGAAAAAGGCACCCTGAAGCAGGAGAACGGCAAGGCTAAAGTAGAGCTGCTCACTAACGATGGTTCTACCTACCCGCAGGCCGGTACCCTGGAGTTCTCTGACGTGACCGTGGATGAAACCACTGGTTCGATCACCCTGCGCGCTATCGTCCCTAACCCGAATCAGACCCTGCTGCCGGGCATGTTCGTCCGCGCCCGACTGGAAGAGGGTCTGAACCCGAACGCGCTGTTGGTTCCACAGCAGGGTATTACCCGTACACCGCGCGGGGAAGCATCTGCGATGGTCGTGGGCGAAGGCGATAAGGTTGAAACCCGTCAGGTACAGACCTCCCAAGCGATTGGCGATAAGTGGCTGGTCACCGGCGGTCTGAAAGATGGCGATCGCGTGATCGTCACCGGCCTACAGAAAGTTCGGCCGGGCGCGCAGGTAAAAGTGCAGGAAGTAAATACCGATCAGGCTTCTGACAAGAAAGAGCAAGCTGCAGCTGGCGCCCAGTCAGAACAAACGAAGTCTTAACTTAAACAGGAGCCGTTAAGACATGTCTAAGTTTTTTATCGATCGCCCCATCTTCGCATGGGTTATCGCGATCATTATCATGCTGGCGGGGGCGCTTTCGATCCTCAACTTGCCGGTAGCGCAATATCCTTCGATTGCGCCACCGGCGGTGACGGTCTCAGCAAACTACCCTGGCGCAGATGCGAAAACGGTGCAGGATACCGTGACGCAGGTTATCGAACAGAACATGAACGGTATCGATGGCCTGCTTTACATGTCCTCCACCAGCGACTCGTCCGGCTCGGTGCAGATCACGCTGACCTTTAACTCCGGTACCGATGCGGACATCGCGCAGGTTCAGGTGCAGAACAAACTGCAGCTGGCCATGCCGCTGCTGCCACAGGAAGTACAGCAGCAGGGCGTCAGCGTTGAGAAGTCATCCAGCAGCTTCCTGATGGTGCTGGGGATGATCAACACCGATGGCTCGATGACCCAGGAAGATATCGCTGACTACGTAGGCGCGACGGTGAAAGATCCGGTTAGCCGTACTGCGGGCGTCGGTGACGTGCAGCTGTTCGGTGCCCAGTACGCGATGCGTATCTGGATGGATCCGAACAAGCTGAACAACTTCCAGCTTACGCCGGTTGATGTCATCAACGCTATTAAGGCGCAGAACGCCCAGGTAGCAGCTGGTCAGCTCGGCGGCACGCCGCCGGTGAAAGGACAGCAGCTGAACGCCTCGATTATCGCTCAGACCCGACTCACCTCGACGGAAGAGTTTGGTAAGATCCTGCTGAAGGTAAACCCGGATGGCTCCCAGGTTCGCCTGCGTGACGTGGCAGAGATTGAGCTGGGCGGTGAGAACTACGACGTTATCGCTAAGTACAATGGTCAGCCAGCCTCGGGTCTGGGGATCAAACTGGCGACCGGCGCTAACGCGCTGGATACCGCCAATGCCGTACGTGCGACTATTGAGTCCCTGAAGCCAACCTTCCCGGCAGGCCTGAAGGTGGTCTACCCGTACGACACCACGCCGTTCGTTAAAATCTCCATTAACGAAGTGGTGAAAACGCTGGTCGAAGCGATTGTGCTGGTGTTCCTGGTAATGTACCTGTTCCTGCAAAACTTCCGTGCAACGCTGATCCCAACGATTGCCGTTCCGGTGGTATTGCTGGGTACCTTCGCCATCCTCGCCGCCTTCGGCTACTCGATAAACACCCTCACCATGTTTGGTATGGTGCTGGCAATCGGCCTGCTGGTTGATGACGCCATCGTGGTGGTAGAGAACGTCGAACGTGTTATGGCCGAAGAGGGGCTCTCTCCTAAAGAGGCCACGCGGAAATCGATGGGGCAGATTCAGGGCGCGCTGGTGGGTATTGCCCTGGTGCTGTCCGCGGTATTTATCCCGATGGCCTTCTTCGGTGGCTCTACCGGTGCGATCTACCGCCAGTTCTCGATTACTATCGTTTCGGCGATGGTGCTGTCGGTTATCGTTGCGCTGATCCTGACGCCAGCCCTCTGTGCCACCATGCTGAAGCCTATCGCCAAAGGCGACCACGGCGAAGGCAAAAAAGGCTTCTTCGGCTGGTTTAACCGCATGTTTGATAAGAGCACGCACCACTACACCGACAGCGTAGGCAATATTCTGCGCAGCACCGGTCGTTATCTGCTGCTCTATATCATCATTGTTGCGGGCATGGCGTTCCTGTTTGTACGTCTGCCAAGCTCGTTCCTGCCAGATGAAGACCAGGGTGTATTCTTAACCATGGCGCAGCTGCCAGCAGGGGCCACGCAGGAGCGTACGCAGAAGGTGCTCGATGAGGTCACCGACTACTACCTGAAAGACGAAAAAGCGAACGTGAACTCGGTGTTCAGCGTTAACGGCTTCGGCTTCTCGGGTCGCGGTCAGAACACCGGTATCGCGTTCGTCTCGCTGAAAAACTGGGAAGAGCGTGCGGGGGAAGAGAACAAGGTTCCGGCCATTGCAGGCCGCGCCAGCGCTCGCTTCTCACAGATTAAAGATGCGATGGTCTTCGCCTTTAACCTGCCGGCGATTGTTGAGCTGGGTACGGCAACCGGCTTCGACTTCCAGCTGATTGACCAGGGTAACCTCGGCCATGACAAGCTGATGCAGGCACGTAACCAACTGCTCGGCGAGGTCGCCAAGCACCCTGATCTGCTGGTGGGCGTACGCCCTAACGGCCTGGAAGATACGCCGCAGTTCAAGATCGATATCGATCAGGAGAAAGCGCAGGCGCTGGGCGTTTCTATTAGCGATATCAATACAACGCTGGGTACCGCCTGGGGCGGCAGCTACGTAAACGACTTCATCGACCGCGGTCGCGTGAAGAAAGTCTACGTTATGTCACAGGCTAAATACCGTATGCTGCCAAGCGATATCAATAACTGGTACGTGCGCGGTAGCGATGGTCAGATGGTTCCGTTCTCGGCCTTCTCCTCGTCGCACTGGGAGTACGGCTCACCGCGTCTGGAGCGCTATAACGGTCTGCCGTCAATGGAGATCCTCGGTGAAGCGGGTCCTGGTAAGAGTACCGGTGAAGCGATGGACATGATGGAGCAGCTGGCGGGCACGTTGCCTGCGGGCGTGGGTTACGACTGGACGGGCATGTCCTACCAGGAACGCCTCTCTGGTAACCAGGCCCCTGCCCTGTACGCTATCTCGCTGATCGTGGTCTTCCTCTGTCTGGCAGCGCTGTATGAGAGCTGGTCAATTCCGTTCTCGGTCATGCTGGTTGTTCCGCTCGGGGTCATCGGTGCACTGCTGGCGGCAACGTTCCGCGGGCTGGGCAACGACGTTTACTTCCAGGTGGGCCTGCTCACCACCATCGGCCTGTCGGCGAAGAACGCGATATTAATCGTCGAGTTCGCCAAGGATCTGATGGAGAAAGAGGGTAAAGGGCTGATCGAGGCGACGCTTGAGGCAGTACGTATGCGTCTGCGTCCTATCCTGATGACCTCGCTGGCGTTTATCCTCGGCGTTATGCCGCTGGTTATCAGCACCGGCGCAGGCTCTGGCGCACAGAACGCGGTAGGTACCGGCGTAATGGGCGGGATGGTGACCGCGACCGTACTGGCTGTCTTCTTTGTGCCGGTGTTCTTCGTGGTGGTACGCCGCCGCTTCAGCCGCAAATCTGAAGACGTAGAGCACACTCATCCGGTTGAGCATCACTAATCCGCTCTGAAAGCTGGAGTTTGTGAATCAAAGGCCGCGCAAGCGGCCTTTTTCATTATTCGCCTGAAAATCATCATGAAGGCTTATTGTTTATTGCGTTAATTTCTGTAACAAATATAAGGCATATAATTCTTAAGGCTTAAGGGATTATCTTGAGAAGTAAAGATATTCTTAATTAATAGTAAAAGCCTCTTACCGTAAGAATATTCTTAGTGGATAACATACAGGCAAGCATGGTTCGCCCTTTGGCCTGGTGAAAAACGAAAGCAAAAGATGATAATTGTAATTTTTCGTAATCGCTCCAGGAAATCTTTTTCAGAGTGACTTATAGTTTAAGTGAGGCGTAAGAGCAGCTTACACGCCGACCTCAAGGAGGTATCCATCCCGAAACGGTGTTCCATGTGAAAAAAAAGCCACTTAGAAGGGGATACGTTATGGACGAATACTCGCCAAAAAGGCATGATGTCGCGCAGCTGAAATTTCTTTGCGAAACGTTGTACCATGATTGCCTCTCTAACCTTGAAGAGAGTCATCACGGCTGGGTTAACGACCCTACGTCAGCAATCAATTTGCAGTTGAACGAGCTGATTGAGCATATTGCGACCTTCGCACTTAATTATAAAATTAAGTATAATGAAGATAATAAACTGATCGCCCAGATAGACGAATACCTGGACGACACGTTCATGCTGTTCAGTAGCTATGGCATTAGCACAGAAGACTTGCAGAAATGGCGCAAATCCGGCAATCGCCTGTTTCGCTGTTTCGTTAATGTGAGCAAGGCTAACCCTGTTAGTCTGTCCTGTTAAAACTATTACAAATACATAGGTGAATTTATGTCTGATAAACCATTAACCAAAGTAGATTATTTGATGCGCCTACGGCGCTGTCAGACAATTGACACGCTTGAACGGGTGATTGAAAAAAATAAATACGAACTGTCTGACAACGAGCTCACAGTTTTTTATTCCGCGGCCGATCATCGACTGGCTGAACTGACCATGAATAAACTGTATGACAAAATCCCCTCCTCCGTGTGGAAGTTTGTTCGTTAGTCTGCGCACCGTGTCATAGCCATTTCTCGCTGTCTTTATCAGACGTGTTTTGATGGGTCTTAGCGCCGGGGTTTTGTCTTACAAAGTAATGTGAGCTCAATCACATTCTAAACTCAGCGCGATACTCTTCCCGGCTATCTCCATCCAGGATGTTCCTGTTACGTTTAACAGTGAGATAGCCATGAGTACAGAAAAGCAGAAAATGATTGCCGGACAGCTCTACCGAGCTGGCGATGAAACATTACGGGCAGATCGCCTGCGTGCCAGGGAGCTGCTGCATCACTATAACCACTCCGCTCCTGGCGAAAAGAGCGAACGGCGCGGCCTGCTTGCCGAGCTGCTCGGTAAAAGCGGTAATGCCTATATCGAGCCCAGCTTTCGCTGCGACTACGGCTATAACATTTTCCTCGGCAATGATTTTTATGCCAATTTTGACTGTGTAATGTTAGACGTCTGCCCTATTCATATTGGCGATAACTGCATGTTCGCCCCAGGGGTGCACATCTACACCGCCACCCATCCCGTTGATGCCACCGAACGTAACAGCGGATTAGAGTTCGGAGCGCCCGTAACCATTGGCAACAACGTCTGGGTCGGCGGTCGGGCTGTGATAAACCCGGGCGTGACCATTGGCAACAACGTCGTTATCGGCTCCGGTAGCGTGGTGATCCGCGATATCCCTGACGACGTGGTGGTGGCGGGTAATCCCGCGCGGATTATTAAAAAGCTGTCGTCGGCGTCGGCATAACTGTTATGCTTTTTTGTTGCCTGGCTGTTACTTTTTTTTATCAGCGCAGATCGTAAAATAGGCTGTTTCACCTGCGTTTTGTGCGATCCCCAAAGGTAAAAAATGACAGAAATAGAGCGACTGCTTAACCAAACGATCAACGAGCTAAATATTCGCGAGAAGCGTGACAACCGGCCACGCTTCAGCATTAGCTTTATCCGCAACCATCCCTGGCTGTTTATCGGCATGTATGTGGGCTGGTTTGCTACCCTGGCGGTTATGCTCCAGTCTGAAACCTTAGCAGGCTCCGTCTGGCTGCTGGTGGTGCTTTTTGCCCTGCTGAACGGCTTCTTCTTCTTTGATGTCTACCCGCGCTACCGCTATGAGGATATCGACGTGCTCGATTTCCGCGTCTGCTATAACGGCGAGTGGTATAACACGCGCTGTGTGCCGACGGAGCTGATCGACGCTATTATGCAGTCGCCTAAGGTTGAGGCTGCGCAAAAGAGCCAGCTGCAGCAGATGGTACAGAGAAAAGGCGAGCTTTCGTTCTACGATATCTACTCTCTGACGAAGCCGAAAACTGGGCCGCACGCTCAACCACAGGTCGCTTCATGAATCAGTATAATCACTATGGCCAGCCGGTTGGCAACGCCCTTCCCGGCTGGCAACCTCGCCCGCTGCCGCAGCGCGTTGTTCTACATGGACGCTATTGCCGCCTTGAACCACTCACGCGCACTCATGCCGATGCGCTCTTTGCCGCCTATCAGCTTGACGGCGATAGTCGTAGCTGGACCTGGCTGCCGCGCGAACCGGAAGAGAGCATCGAGCAGTATGCGGCCTGGGTCGAGAGCACGGAACAATTGCAAGACCCGCTCCACTTTGCGGTAATCGATACGCAAACTGAGAGGCCGGTAGGTACCCTTGCGCTAATGCGCATTGACGCTAACAACGGCGTTATCGAAGTCGGCCACGTCCACTTCTCCCCCTTGCTGAGCCGTACCCCCGCCTCGACCGAAGCCCAATGGCTGCTAATGCGCTACGCCTTTGCGACGCTCGGCTACCGCCGCTACGAGTGGAAGTGTAACACTCTTAATGAGCCTTCACGCCAGGCTGCGCTGCGCTTAGGTTTTCAGTATGAGGGCCGCTTTCGTCAGGCGTTAGTCGTGAAAGGGCACAATCGCGATACCGACTGGTTCTCCATCATTGACGGTGAGTGGCCAGACGTTGACGCCGCTCTGCAACGCTGGCTCGCGCCAGATAACTTTACTGCTGACGGCAAACAGCGCTGCTCTTTGACGTCCCTGCGGACGTAGCACGTTGTTGGTAACGAAGCGGGTATCAAAATAGCTGTCTCGTCCCGTATTGACATACGCACAAAAAGTATTAGATTTAAGGTAACAGCGTTGCTTAGTGAGGTCGCTGTTAGGTAGTAAGATGTAGTGAAGTAAGACGTAGTTAATAAATGCGATAAAGGCCACGAAGCATTGTTGTATGGGAGAGTCGGCGTAGCGTAAATCAGTTGCAAGCCTACCCGATGACGCTTTAAGGCCACGTAGTCAGTCTCTACAATCGCAGGGTGTGAACGAAATCGCGATGATGTAAGGCTCTGTTTTATGTTGTATGGGTTGTGAGTTAAAACCTCATGTTTTAAATCGCAATGGAAGTAAGGCCACGCATCAAATAGTGTATATCGCGAAGGGTGTGTACTTGAGTACCGAGGTCTAAGACCTTAAACGTGTACATTTAAAGCAGTATCATAAGCAGTATCATGTAGTTAAGTTCCTTAATGTTAAACGCAATATCTGTAGTACCCTAAGAGCCCTGGCTTCTCAAGTCAGGGCTCTTGTCATTTTGGGCTGCCGATAGCCCGCTTCCCCCACCTCATCTACCTTATGCGTTTTTCGCAAAAGCACGTGATCCTGCTCGGTCATAAATTAGAAAAGAAGGTTATTGGTTGAAACCAGGGCGTTAGGGCACTCTGCCAGAAAGCCACTGTAAGGAGCCAGCCATGACCGCTACCCGCCTGCCCATTCTTGACCTGTCGCACTTTTCCGATCCCGACGCGCGTCCCGCCTTTCTGGAGCAGCTGCGTCATGCCGCACGAGATATCGGTTTCTTCTATCTGGTAAATCACGGCGTAGATGACGATCTGCAGCGCGCCGTTCAGCAAGAGGCCCGCCGCTTCTTTACCCTTTCTGATGCGGAGAAGCAGCAGGTGGCGATGATCCACTCGCCCCATTTTCGCGGCTATAACCGTGCGGCCTCTGAGCTGACGCGTGGCCAGCCGGACTGGCGCGAACAATTTGATATTGGCGCTGAACGTTCGGCCCTGAACGTTACCGGGGACGAACCTCGTTGGCTACGTCTGCAAGGGCCGAATTTGTGGCCAGAGGCGCAGCCAACGCTAAAACCTGCCCTCCTCGCCTGGCAAAAAGCGATGACCAGCATGGCGCTCAACCTGCTGCGCGCCTTCGCCCAGGCCCTGGATCTCCCCCCTGACGCCTTTGATGCGCTGTACGGCGATAAGCCTAATGAGCATATCAAGCTGATCCGTTACCCTGGCCAGCCCGCAACCGAGAGCCAGCAGGGCGTCGGCGCGCACAAGGACTCCGGCTTCCTCAGTTTTCTGCTGCAGGATGAGCAACGAGGCCTGCAGGTGGAGGTCACGCCGGGCCGCTGGCTGGATGCCGCCCCGCTAGCCGGAAGCTTTGTGGTAAACATCGGTGAGCTGCTGGAGCTGGCCACCAACGGCTACCTGCGCGCCACTGTTCACCGCGTCGTCTCTCCCCCCGCTGGGCAGGAGCGGCTGTCGATTGCCTTCTTCCTCGGTGCGCAGCTGGATGCGGTAGTACCGGTCTATGCCCTTCCCGAGCCGCTGGCGCAGGAGGCGTACGGACCCGAGAGCGATCCGCAAAATCCGCTGCTGCGCGACGTGGGCTGGAACTACCTGAAAGGACGGCTGCGATCCCATCCGGACGTGGCCGAGCGTTACTACCGGGACGTGCTGCGCGAGCGCAGCGAACAGCTGATTGCCTGATTTAACCCACTGACATAACGATAAAGGATAAAAATGATGAAACCTGCAGCATTGAAACTGGCCGGGCTGGCACTCTCTCTCTCTTTGGCATGGGGCTCAGCCCATGCGGAAGCATTGCGCATCGCGGCGGACGCCGTGCCGCATGCGGAAATTCTTAACTATATCAAAACGTTTGACCCTAAACTGGATATCAACGTGGTAGAGCTGACCAGCGGCGTCAACGCTAACGAGCTGCTGGCGAACGGCGACGTTGATGCCAACTATTTCCAGCACGTTCCGTATCTAAAGGACCAGGAGAAGGCGCTGGGCAAAACCTTTGCCGTGGCGGCGACGGTGCACATTGAACCGCTGGGCATCTACTCGCGCAAATATAAAGATCTCAAGTCGATTCCTGACAACGCTACGGTGGCAGTGCCGAACAACACCACCAATCTGAGCCGCTCGCTGTTCCTGCTGCAAAGCCAGGGTCTGATTAAGCTCAACGCAACGTTTACCGATCCCGCCACCACCCTCGCCACGCCGAAGGACATTGCTGAGAATCCGAAGCACATTAAAATTCTTGAGATCGAATCACCGCAGATCCCCCGCTCGCTGGACGACGTCGATCTGGCGGTGATCAATGGCAACTACGCCCTGGAGGCAGGCCTCACTCCGGCTAAAGACGCGCTGGGGCTGGAGAGCGCCGAACATAACCCCTATGCCAATATTCTGGTGACCAACCCGGCGCTGGCCAACGATCCGCGTATCAAGGAGCTGGCAAAGGATCTCACCTCTCCGCAGGTGGCCGAATTTATCCGTAAAAACTACAACGGATCGGTTATTCCGGTCGCACCGCAGTCATGATTGTGATTGAAGGGCTGAGTAAAACCTATGCCGGAGCAGGCCGACCGGCGCTGAACGACATCTCGTTAACCGTTCCTGAAGGCGCCGTTTACGGCATTCTCGGGCGCAGCGGTGCGGGCAAGAGCACGCTGATCCGCTGCCTGAACCTGCTGGAGCGGCCGACACACGGCCGCATTCTGGTCAACGGACGCGACATCACCGGCTTCGATAAAGCGGCCCTGCGCGCGCACCGTCTGCAAACCGGCATGATTTTTCAGCACTTTAATCTGCTGCATGCCCGCAGTGTGGCAGACAACATCGCCGTGCCGCTGGAGATCGCTGGCGTTGCCAAAGCACAGCGTCGGGCGCGGGTCGAGGAGCTGCTGCACCTGGTGGGCCTGAGCGACAAGGCGCAGTCTTTCCCCTCTCAACTCTCCGGCGGGCAGAAGCAGCGCGTCGGTATCGCCCGTGCGCTGGCAGCGCGCCCGCAGGTGCTGCTCTGCGACGAAGCCACCAGCGCACTGGACCCCGAGACCACGCAGTCGGTGCTCAGCCTACTGGCGGATATCAACCGCCAGCTAGGCCTGACGATTGTGCTGATCACCCACCAGTTAGAGGTGGTAAAAAGCCTTTGCGATCACGCGGCGCTGCTGGAGAACGGCGAGCTGATTGAAAGCGGGAAGATCGCTGACCTGCTGGCCACACCGTGGTCGCGTCTGCGCCAGTCGCTGCTGCCCGACCCGCAGGCGGAACGTCTCTTCCTGGAGCGACATGGCGTAAACGGGAGGCCACTATGCGTAGCATGAGCTGGGACGAGCTGTGGCCAATGCTGCTGAACGGCACGCTGGAGACCGTCTACATGGTGGCGCTGGCCGCCCTGTTTACCGTGCTGATTGGCCTGCCCATTGGCGTATTACTCTATATCTCACGGGCAAACGGCCTGCTGCCGATGCCTAAAACCAGTGCTGTGCTGGGGGCCCTTATCAACCTGGGCCGTTCGCTGCCGTTTATCGTGCTGCTCATTGCGCTGATCCCCTTTACGCGCCTGCTGATTGGTACCACCCTCGGCAGCACCGCCGCGGTAGTCCCCATTACTATCGGCGCGTTTCCTTTCTTTGCCCGGCTAACGGAGAACGCGCTGGACGAGGTGGACTATGGCCGAATCGAAGCCATTCTGTCGATGGGCGGCAGCGTCTGGCACGTTATCGTCAAAGCCCTGCTGCCGGAGGCGCTGCCGACGCTGCTGGCGGGGATCACGCTCACCGTGGTGATGTTAATTGGTTTCTCGTCGATGGCCGGTGTCATTGGCGGTGGCGGGCTGGGGGATCTTGCCATTCGCTACGGCTACCAGCGTTTTAACGACCAGGTGATGGTAGGTACGGTGATTATTCTCGTGGCCCTGGTACAGGGAGTGCAGATGAGTGGCGATCGTCTGGTTCGACGCCTGGCGCATCGCCGCTAAACCATGTGTTTGCATTACGAAATTTTAGCGCAAAATAGCAGAGGAGGAGTGCAGAGAGTGGTATAAAGACAGAATTGCTGTAAGCCCACTCTCTTTCGCCATATATCAAAAAGGAATGTTTGATGATGACAAACCGACGGCTGGGAAGTGTTGTCACCGTTGTGCTGGTTCTTGCGGTGCTGGTTCCCATGGGACTTAGCGTCTGGCTGGCGCACCTTCAGGCACATGAGACCTTCAGACGCGAGCTGGATGCCTACGCTGACCGGGTCGTCCTACGCACGCAAAAAGTGCTTCAGCAAGCCAAGGTTACCCTGAATAAGATGGACCAGTTTACAGGTATCCCCTGTAGCCCTGAGCACCTGCAGGCGATGCGCAGAGCCGCCTTCTCTAATCACTATCTTCAGGAGGTGCTCTATGTCGATCGCCTCCATCCTCTCTGCTCATCGCTGGAGAACACCAGCCGCGAAGTTGCGCTGCCGCCAGCACAACGAGTCACTCCGGACGGCTACCGTGCCTGGCTAACTACCCAAAACGACGTAGGTATAAAACGGATCATGGCGGCGTTGGGTAGCGAGCGCCATGTGGTAATGATCGATCCCCTGTCGTTTATCGATGTCCTGCCGTTCGGCTCCTCGCCTATAAGTGTGTCGCTGGTCGGTCTGAAAACGGAGCGGATTATTGTTAGTAGCGGCAATTTTACCCCCGCGATCTGGCAGCAGCTGCAGCAGACTACGGAGAACCAGCTTACGTTTCAAGGCGAGCTGTATGATATCAGGCGTTTTCCCGAATTAGGGCTCGCCGTCGTTACCCAATCCTCCCTCGCGCCGCTGGAAAAGGGCTGGCACCGACAGCTACTGATCTGGCTTCCGATCGGCGTACTCCTGAGCCTGCTCATCGCGTTTTTCCTGCTACGTGTGCTGCGCCGCCTGCAGTCGCCCCACTACCGTATACTGGATGCCATTAACGCGCGCGATATTGAGGTCTACTACCAGCCAATTATCGCCCTGAGCAGTGGAAAAGTGGTCGGGGCCGAGGCGCTGGCCCGCTGGCGGCAGGCTGATGGCCGCTTTCTCACGCCGGATATCTTTATTCCGCTGGCGGAGCAGTCTGGCCTGATGCCGCAGCTTACGCAGCTGATTATTGAGACGGTATTTGAAGATCTGGGTCTCTGGTTACAGCACCATCCGGATCAACACGTCTCGATCAACCTCGATCCCGGCGATCTGCTGTCGAAAACCCTTCCAGACCTGCTCAGTACAATGCTGGCCCGCTGGCGGCTTAGCGCTTCGCAAATTGCGCTTGAGATCACCGAGCGCGGCTTTGCCGATCCCAAAGTCAGCTCCCCGGCCATTGCCGAGCTTCGCCGTGCCGGGCATGCCATCTATATCGACGACTTTGGCACCGGCTACTCCAGCCTGAGCTATCTACAGCATCTGGAAGTCGACATCCTGAAGATCGACAAATCCTTCGTGGACGCGCTGGAGTATAAAAACGTCACTCCACACATTATCGAGATGGCAAAAGCGCTGGGGCTGGCGATGGTCGCGGAGGGTGTTGAGACTGAAGGTCAGCTGGAATGGCTGCGCAATCACGGGGTGCAGTTTGCTCAGGGCTGGTTCTACAGCAAGGCGCTGCCGAAAGATGCGTTTATGGCATGGGCCGAAGCGAACCTCCGGCCCGATAAGGTTACGCCTGACGCCAGCTGAAGGCGTAGCGCACGCGATCTTCAGCCAGTATGAACTCCGGCGACACGCTCGGACTCCATGAGTCGTCGCCGCCTACGCCCATATGAAATGCGTCGAGGTTAAGCCAGCAGCCCTCCTCTTCCCGCAGCAGATGGTGATGGCTCGTCTCATAAAGCTGGCGCTGGCCGTAGCGGCTCAGAGAGAAGTGAAAGCGTCCGTTAAGCCGGTGCCCGCCGTACTCCAGCTGACGCGTATCGCAGCGCAGGCCGTTATCGCTGGGGAAAATATAGGGCGTATGCAGCGCGCTTAGCGGCAGCGTCCAGCGTCCCTGGCTCGCCGCCAGTCTGCGGTCAGGGTAGTTCTCATGTGGCCCCAGGCCCAGCCAGCTCGCAGACGCCTCTACCGCTGCCAGCTGGCAGCTGAGGCCTATCCTTGCCGGCGGCGGGGCGTCGGTGGCAAGCTGCACGTCAACGTCACCGTGCAGCACGCCGCAGCTGTCGATGCGCCAGCGCTTATCGCTGATAAACAGCACCTTATCCTCATGGGACCAGGCGTGCCGGGTGGTGATGACCACCTCCCCGGCGCTCTCCTTCGCCGCGCAGTGCAGCAGACGCGGCGTCATGGCGTACATGCCCGCCGCCTTCCAGCGTTCAACCCATGCATTGGGATCGATACGCGTCACCTCGCTAATGCCGATATCGTTATCAAGCGGCGCGCGGGTGAACTGATCCCGAACCGGCGTCAGCAGCGTCGGCGTCTCACCGCACCACCACTGCTCCAGATCGCCGCTACGGCGTGAGAAGTGCCAGCGCCGATCCTGCCAGCTAACGCTATAGGCCTCGTCGCTAATAGCCAGCGTCGCGCCGGGGCCCGCCTCCTCCGGCGGGGTGATTGCCAGCGGCGCAGGCAGCCGCCACTGATCCCACGCGCAACGGTGGTTATCTGGTGACCATGCGGTAGCTCGCGGCTGATACACATCAACATTAAGCCATACCTCCCCCGGTATGGCCGACAGCGCAGGCGCGTCAATCTCCAGACGCTGCACGCCCTGAGGCAGGATCGCTAGAGACTGCTCGCCCTCGGCAAGCACCTCGCCGTCGCGGGCAATGTTCCAGCGCAGCACTTCGTTATCCGCCTTGCGGAAGAGGTAATCGCTATGGATCTCAACCACCAGCGGCGCGGTGCCGATCAGGCGGAACTGGAAAAACTGCTGCGCGCGCTGGGCCTCATAGAGGGCCGGATGCGGGGTGCGATCCGGGAAGACCAGCCCGTTCATGCAGAACTGGCGATCGTTCGGCGTATCGCCAAAATCACCGCCGTAGGCCCAGAAGGCGTTGCCGTTTTCATCCCGCTTCGTCAGCGCCTGGTCGACCCAGTCCCAGACAAAGCCGCCCTGCAGGCGGGGGTTATCACGAAAAGCCTGCCAGTATTTGGCAAAGCCGCCGAAGCTGTTGCCCATCGCATGGGCGTACTCGCAGAGGATCAGCGGGCGCGTCTCATCCGGCAGGGCAATCCACTTCTTAATCGACCACTTCGGCACGGCAGGAAAAGGCTGGTCCATATCGACGCGGGCATACATCGGGCAGATGATATCGGTGGCGGCCGTGTTCGCCCCGCCGCCCTCATACTGTACCGGACGCGTCGGATCGCTGGACTTCACCCAGCGGTAGAGCGCGTCATGGCTTGCGCCGTGGCCGGACTCGTTCCCCAGCGACCAGATAATGATGGAGGGATGGTTGCGGTCGCGCTGCACCATGCGGGTGACACGCTCGCTCATGGCAGGGAACCAGTGCGGATCGTCCGCCAGTCGACTCATCGGCACCATGCCGTGGGTTTCAATATTGGCTTCATCGACGACGTAGAGGCCGTAGCGATCGCACAGCCGGTACCAGAGAGGATGGTTCGGATAGTGAGAGCAGCGCACGGCGTTAAAGTTATGCTGCTTCATCAGCTCGATATCCCGACGCATGGTGGCCTCGTCCACCGCCTGGCCGGTTTCCGGGTGATGCTCATGACGGTTAACCCCACGGATCAGCAGCGCCTTGCCGTTGACCTTCAGCTGACCGTGGCTAATCTCCACCTTGCGCACGCCCACGTCGCACGCTTCGACCTCCAGCAGACGGCCCTCGGCATCCAGCAGCGCGACGGTCAGCCGATAGAGATGCGGCGTTTCAGCGCTCCAGAGATCGGGCTTATCGACAGCGAACTCGACGCTTAGCCGCTCGGCCCATGCGCCGCGCTCGTCTACAATCGCACTGCCGGGACGCTGCTCTGCGCAGGCGATCTGCTCCCCGCCGCGCCACAGGGCAACGGCCACCCGGCAGTTGGCCAGCTCACCGGCAAGCTGCACGGTGGTGCTTATTCGGGCATGGTTAAATTCGGCGTTAAGCGCGGTCTCGACCTGGAAATCGCTGATGTGGGTGGCAGGCTTGTGCAGCAGCACCACGTCGCGGAAGATACCGCTCATTCGCCACATATCCTGATCTTCCAGATAGCTGCCGTCGCACCAGCGCAGCACCATCACCGCCAGCCGGTTTGCCCCCGGTCGCAGCACCGCGCTGAGATCGAACTCTGCGGGTAGGCGGCTATCCTGCGAGTAGCCAATCCACTCCCCGTTACACCAGAGATAGAAGGCTGAGTTGACCCCTTCAAAGATAATCCGCGTCTGACCGCTTGCCAGCCATGCCGCATCCACATCAAACGTCAGCGAATAGCAGCCAGTGGGGTTCTCCGCCGGGACATAGGGCGGCGTGACCGGGATCGGGTAGGTAACGTTGGTATAGATCGGCGTATCGAAACCCTGCATCTGCCAGTTAGAGGGCACCGGCATCGCAACGGCGCTGGCGCAATCCTCTTCTATCCAGGTTGCTGGCACCGCTTCCGGGGCGGAGTAGAAGCTAAACCGCCACTCGCCGTTGAGCAGCCGCCACGAGGGCGAGCCGCTGTCATGGCGCGCCTCGTCAGCGTCACGCCAGCTATGCAGAGGGACGTGCATCGGCAGGCGGTTCCAGTGGGTCACAACCGGGTTTTCCCAATCGCGGCGGGCAAGCAGAGTGTTCAGTGCAGCAGCGGACATGTCGACCTCATGATTTTTGCGAAGCGCTCACAATTTTCTGTACCATGCCCGGACAAGGAAGAAAGGTAAAGGATCGCCATCGCTATAAGCGGGAGCGATCACAAAAGCGAAAAGGTTTTTAGGCCGAGCTGCGAATGACCAGCGTCACCGGCAGCAGCGTCTGGCTTAGTTCATCAGCGGGAGGCTGAAGCAGCCAGTCAACGCTGCGCTCCCCTGCCTCTTTAAAAGCCTGACGTATCGTGGTCAGCGGTGGCGTATACCAGGCGCTGTCGGCGGTATCGTCATAGCCGATAACCGAGATCTGTCCGGGCACGGCGAAGCCCTTTTCCGCACAGGCGCGCAGGACGCCAAGGGCCATCTGATCGTTGGCCACCAGAATGGCTTCAGGCTGCGGATGAGAGGCCAGCAGCCGCTGCACCTGTTCATACCCTGAGGCCGCGCTCCAGTCGCCGTGCGCGGTAGCCGCTGGCGTGACCCTGGCATTCTCCAGCGTCTCCAGCCAGCCCGCAAGGCGCGCCCGGGCTGACACCGAGCCAGGCGGCCCGGCGAGCAGGGCAATAACGCGATGGCCCAGGGTCAACACATGCTCAGCCCCCAGCCTTGCCCCTTCTGCGGCATCAAATACCAGGCTATTCACCCTGGCCGTCGGGCTGACGTCGAGAAACAGCGTTGGCGTTGGATGCGCCAGCGCCGCAAGCTCTTCGGCCTGATCGTCCTCCAACGGCAGGTTGATCAGCAGCCCGGTGACCCGCTGAGCCAGCAGCTCCTGCAACGCCAGCACACAGGCTGCCTGGGTCGCCTGCTCGGGCATAGCGATGATGACCCCAGCCCCGGCCTGCGCGGCGCGGTTTTTCACCGCCGAGGCGATCTGCGACGGCGCATGAAGGGCCAGATCGCTGGTGAGCAGCCCCAGGGTGCGGCTACGCTTGCCCGCCAGCTGCTGCGCGCCCCGGTTGGGAACGTAGTTCAGCTCGCGCATGGCAAACAGCACTTTCTCGCGGGTACGAGCCGAGACGTGCTCCGCCTGGTTAATGACGCGGGAGACGGTCTGGTAGGAGACGCCCGCAAAACGGGCGACATCATAAAGCGTAATGGATTTCATGGGGTTACCCTGGCAGCTGGCCTGCTGCCAGTGTAACCCAAAGCGCTCACCGTTGCTGTGAGCGCTTCGCGGGTTTACAACGCGCCCTCCTGCGGCTGGGGGGCGGGCACAATCGGGGATGGCTGGCGAAACCACGGCAGGCAGAGCTGGATCAGCGGGCCAATCGCCAGCGCGTAGAGCACCGTCCCGACGCCAAAGGTGCCGCCCATTGCGCAGCCCAGCAGCAGGACGCCTACCTCAATGGCGGTACGTACCACGCGCACCGACCAGCCAGTACGGGCGTTAATACCGGTCATCAGACCGTCGCGCGGGCCCGCACCGAATCCCGCCCCGATATACATTCCGGTTGCCAGCGCGTTGACTATCACCGCGGCAGCCAGCAGTAAACTGCGAGCGAGCAGCGACTCCAGAGGCGGCATCAGGGCCAGCGCGGCGTCGGCGGCTAATCCAATCATCACCACGTTACTGATGGTGCCGAGACCTGGACGCTGGCTCAGGGGGATCCACAGCAGCAGCACCAGCGCGCCGACGGCAATCATCACCACGCCAATATTGAGTGAAAAGAGCTTCGCTACGCCAAGATGAAATACGTTCCACGGATCGGCGCCGAGATCCGCCCGGACAAACATGGCGGTAGAGACGCCGTAGAGCGTCAGGCCGATATAGAGTTGCAGGAGTCGCCGCAGCATAGTTCACCTCGTTCAATCAAAGAGAGTGACATCCTCTCTCTTAGTGGCATTATCATTAATGACCAGTTTTAAAAAAGTGGACTGCCTATGTCATCACGTCGATTTGGAAGCCAGTCGCTGGTACGCCTGCTGGGCCAGTGGCAACATACCCCTTCGCGCACGCCGCTCTGGCAGCAGCTTGCTCAGGCGCTGCGGATGCTGATCCTTGACGGTCGCCTGGCGTTGGAAACCCGTCTGCCGGGCGAGCGCGAGCTGGCTGCGGCCCTCGGCATCAGCCGCACTACCGTAGCCAGCGGGCTGGCGCAGCTGCGGGATGAGGGCTTTCTCCTGAGTCGCCAGGGCAGCGGCTCCGTTGTGATGCTGCCCGAAAGCAGCCGCACGGTGCCAACCCGTACCCACGCAGGCAGCGCTCTGGATCTCTCCACCGCCTCGCTGGGGGCCAGCCCGGAGATCCATCAGGCGTACCAGCAGGCACTGATCGCGATGCCGCAGCACTTCGGCTCCACCGGCTACGATCAGCAGGGATTGCTAACGTTACGCGACGCCATCGCCGCCCGCTATGCGGCGCGCGGCCTGCCGACCCGGCCTGATGAGGTGATGATCGTTAACGGGGCGCTCAGCGGTTTTGCGCTGATCCTGCGTCTGCTAACCGGGCCAGGGGATCGGGTGGTGGTTGATCACCCCACCTACCCGCTGGCGATAGCGGCGATTGAGGGGGCATCCTGCCGGCCGGTTGGTGTTGCGCTGCCCGCGCAGGGCTGGGATACCGACGGGCTGGCGGCGACCATCGGCCAGACCTCACCGAGGCTCGCCTACCTGATGCCGGACTTTCATAATCCCACCGGCCGCTGTATGGACGCTGCAACCCGGCAAACCGTAGCGGAGATTGCGGCCCGCACGCGCACCACGCTGGTGGTGGACGAAACCATGACCGATCTCTGGTACGACGTCCCTCCCCCGCCCCCGCTGGCTGCCTTTAGCCCGGATGGGTCGGTGATTTCGCTCGGCTCTGCTGCCAAAAGTTTCTGGGGCGGTCTGCGGCTGGGCTGGATCCGCGCCCCGGCCCGCACTATCGCCTCGCTGGTACAGATGCGTGACACCCTTGATCTGGGTACGCCGGTGCTGGAGCAGCTTGCCGCCCGCTGGCTGATTGAGAATGGAGAAACCTTTTTGCCTGCCCATCGACACATGCTGGCCACACGCCGCGACGACTGCCTGCGCCTGATGCAGGACATTTTTCCGGCGTGGCAGACACAGCTCCCGCAGGGAGGACTCTCGTTTTGGGTGGAGCTGCCGGAAGCGCTGGCGACGCGATTTGCCACCGGCGCGGAGAGCGTGGGTATTCATCTGGGAGCAGGAACGCGTTTTGGTCTGGCGGGGGCATTCGAACGTTATTTGCGGATGCCGTTTACCCAGCCGGAAGCGATCCTGCAGGAGGCATTTATGGCCTTACAGCCAATATGGTCTTCATTAATTAAACAACCGTCGATTATAAGGCAACGGAAATATATTTAATGTGACAGCGATCGGTTTACCGATCGCAATATCGCTACTGCCGGGGAATAGGAAAACCTTTCAGGGCAATAATAAAACTCTCGCCCTGTTTTTTTATTTTTGCGCCTGCATCACACCACTCAGATGCAATACGAAAAAACTCATCGGTCCCGACGTTCCAGTTCAGACGAACCTGTTTAACGTAGCCGGAGCGCAGCTGCTCGCAGGCTTCAGCATAGTTGCTGGCGGTTGACTGTAGCGGTTTCATTTTTTCTTCTTCAGCAGTTTACGTAACGCCTTGATCTCTTTCACACTCAGGGCCGATGCGTTCTCTTCTTCCGTATGCTGGCTGTCGATATCTTCTTCGGAGACCTCGCCCTCGCTTGATTCAAGCGCGAGCAGAAGCAGCTTTTCGGTTGCCGTGCTGAGGTTCTCATTATTTGCCTCTGCATACTGGCGAAGTTTCTCTTTTACTGCTTCGTCAATTTTAACGTTTAACACTGCGCTGACCATGAGTATCCCTTTCGGTATAAATGAGACGAGTAATTAATACACCAGCTTTTTCCGTTGATCCAGAAATAGTTTTCTTTAAACGCCGTCGATCGCATGACTGTAATAATACTGTGGCAGGAATATATGACATAAAAATGACAATACCATTTCAGTTTAATGACAAATAGATGTCAGGCCATACGACAGAGGCGTGATTTTAGATAAGGCTATAGATTGCCGGTGCGAAAGCCGCGCTCGGCAATATTGGGTTCAGGCGAGAAGTAAACCGATCAGGATGCCGGAGGCGTTAATGGCTGCAGATCATTACTGCTCACCCAGCCGGGCGTGGTCTTTCCACTGCCGTTAACAAACTCAACTTTTGTCCAGCCAGCCTGTCTCTCTATTACTCCCACCACGTCGCCTTTAACGATCCATGCTTTACGTCGGGTCGCGGCATCAGGCGTGGTGCTCAGATAAGCGCGCGGGCTGCTTACCTGCATCAGCGTTTGCCAGCGTGTCTGCTGCGTCGTATCCAGCTCCAGGCCTGTGGCAATTTCAGGCATCAGCACACTCATACAACCCGCATGATTTTGCCCATCGGGAAGGGTTAATGTGACACCCGTTGAATTAGCCGCAATATAGCCTGGGAGAACAGAGGAAGACCAGGAGGTGATCTTATCCGGCTGCTGCGCTGAAACATGGCCTGTCAGAAAGAAGGTGCAGGTACGCTTCACGCTATCTTCAGCCGATTCGGAGTAGTACCCCGTGATATTTCCCGTCGGTGAAACGGCCAGTAGCAGACCTTCGTACATGCCAGACTGTAGCGTTGTGGCATACGATGAAAATGCCGCCATTAAGAGAGAAAAACTGTAAACGATACGCGTCACTTTAGTTGTCATTGCCGTTCCTTCTCCAGACTTTCATATGAAGACATATACGATTCGTAGGATAAAACAAAGAAAGAGAACCTGGGGAGCAGAAATGGGTGGGGGCCCTGCCAGCTACATCCCGGCACACACGTCATCTGCTCTGGCTGCTTCCTTCCGGATCTGACCTGGTAAACAGAGTAGCGTTGCGGGAGAACCAACAGGGCCCCCATTGAGAGCGTTGTTAACCAACGCGCGGACGCATTATCACTGTACGGCCCGGCAATTGCAAGCCGCGCCCTGCTGGATGCTGGTTTATTGCGCAACCGCCTCTTCACAGGCTCGCACGCGCTGATTATGCTGGTGAGAGACTCTTCAGGAAACCATGATGGCAGACAACGACTCTTTTCCCCAGCGGGTGTGGCAAATCGTTGCCGCGATACCGCCCGGCTCGGTGACCACCTATGGCGAGGTGGCGCGGCTGGCGGGTTCTCCCCGTGCGGCACGCCAGGTAGGCGGCGTGCTCAGACGTCTGCCGGAGGGCAGCACGCTGCCGTGGCATCGGGTGGTAAATCGTCAGGGGCAGATCTCCCTCACCGGGCCGGATCTGCAGCGCCAGCGTCAGGCCCTGCTTGCCGATGGCGTTCAGGTAACAGGCAGTGGAGAGATAGATTTAGCGCGGTATCGCTGGAGATATTGAAAAACCCTCTCCAGAGGAGAGGGTTTTATGATTACAGCTGCGTCGGAGCAGGGGTTGCCGAAGAGGGGCTAACCTGCGTTGGCGAGGTAGACGGTACGGTAGTTGCCGCCCCGCCGCCCTGCTGCATCGGCAGCGCTGTCTGCTGGACCGGGACCAGGTTCAGGTCGATACGGGTACCGCCCTGGTTAACAGCGGGTTTGATGCCGTCGGTAATAAACACCAGTTTATTATCAACCGTAATCGCTGCGCTTAGCAGAATACGCGCGTCTGGCTGCACCAGCGCCGGGTCAAACGGCAGTTCATAGCTGAACGGAGCCTGTTTACCTTCGGTACGAACGGCACGCTGGGCGATGACTTTAGACGGCACGTCAGCCTGTGATGCATCGGCCAGGGTAACGGTCAGTACCGCATCCGGCGGCAGGGCCACCTTCTGGCGGATCCAAATCGTACCAGACACGTTAGGCTGCTTAATCACAGACTGCGTTGAAGCAATAGAGGCATTCGGGTTTGGGGCGGGCGTCTGGATATCTGCGCTTTTATCGGCACAGGCAGCCAGAGAAACAGCAACCGCTAAACCACTTAACATGTGCACGAGTTTCATTGAGTTCTCCTTATCTTCAATGCACCAGCAGGTATGACGCCCGCCAGAAGTAGTGGTTAATACTTAAATCGTATCGAACGCCAGTAAGTGTGGCACACATCACTGATTTTTGCCTGGAAACAGCCATGTATTCAGATTTTTGCACCCATCGGACCACTTGCATTTCTGGGTTATACTCTGCCTGTATCCGCCCGGTCGCTTTTATTTTATTGAGGACACCTATGAGTCAAGCGCTGAATAATCTGCTGACGTTGCTTAATCTGGAAAAAATTGAAGAGGGTCTGTTTCGCGGTCAAAGCGAGGATTTAGGCCTGCGTCAGGTCTTTGGCGGCCAGGTTGTCGGCCAGGCACTCTATGCCGCAAAAGAGACCGTTCCGACGGATCGTCTCGTTCACTCGTTCCACAGCTATTTTTTACGCCCGGGCGACAGCCAGAAGCCGATTATCTATGACGTAGAGGTGCTGCGCGACGGCAATAGCTTTAGCGCCCGCCGGGTTGCTGCCATCCAGAACGGTAAGCCAATATTCTATATGACGGCGTCGTTCCAGGCTCCTGAGCCGGGCTACGAGCATCAGAAAACGATGCCTGCCGCCCCTGCCCCGGATAATCTGCCGTCAGAGACGGACATTG
Source organism: Pseudescherichia sp. L3 (assembly GCF_024656065.1). NCBI lineage: Bacteria > Pseudomonadati > Pseudomonadota > Gammaproteobacteria > Enterobacterales > Enterobacteriaceae > Pseudescherichia > Pseudescherichia sp. L3. The sequence continues at coordinate 144,589 of NZ_JANKYC010000001.1, read as the reverse complement.
CCCGTTCGCTGGCGCACCTTCTGCCGCCGCAGGTAAAAGAGAAGTTTCTCTGCGAGAAGCCGCTGGAGATCCGCCCGGTTGAGTTCCATAACCCGATGAAGGGCCACGTAGCGGAGCCTGCCCGCCAGGTATGGATCCGCGCCAACGGCACGATGCCGGCGGATTTCCGCACGCATCAGTATCTGCTGGGCTACGCCTCTGACTTTAACTTCCTGCCGGTGGCGCTTCAGCCGCACGGCGTCGGTTTTCTGGAGCGAGGCATGCAGGTTGCCACAATCGATCACTCAATGTGGTTCCACCGTCCGTTCGATATGAATGAGTGGCTGCTCTATAGCGTAGAGAGCACCTCCGCCTCCAGCGCGCGCGGGTTTGTACGCGGGGAGTTCTATACTCAGGATGGCGTGCTGGTCGCGTCCAGCGTGCAGGAAGGGGTCATGCGTAACCGTAATTAATAAACAAAAAAGCCTCCCGCGGGCGGGAGGCTTTTTAGAGGATGACAGTCGATTATGCGTTATACGCGTTCTCGCCGTGGCTGTTCACATCCAGCCCTTCGCGCTCCTGCTCTTCCGGTACGCGCAGGCCAACAATCATGTCTGCCAGCTTGTAGCCGATGAAGGCTACAACGCCTGACCAGACGATGGTGATGGCGATACTTTCCAGCTGCACCAGCACCTGATGCCCCATGGTCACGCCTTCAGCGTAGCCGACGCCGCCCAGAGAAGGGGAAGCAAACACGCCGGTCAGGATACAGCCCACGATGCCGCAGACGCCGTGCACACCGAACACATCGCACGGGTCGTCAACGCGCAGCCAGCGTTTCAGCATGGTGACGCCCCACAGACCGGCCAGACCTGCCACGATACCCACAATCAACGAACCGCCCACGCCGATGTAGCCACAGGCTGGGGTCACGGCCACCAGGCCCGCAATCGCCCCGGAGCATGCGCCCAGCAGCGACGGCTTACCGCGGGTTGCCCACTCGCCGAAGACCCAGGCAAGGATAGCGCCTGCGGTGGCAACAACGGTGTTCACAAACGCCAGGGCAGCGATTTCGTTGGCGGCGCTGGCAGAGCCTGCGTTAAAGCCAAACCAGCCAACGTAGAGGATTGCCGTACCCATAAACACCATCGGCAGGTTGTGCGGTTTGAACGCCTCTTTGCCAAAGCCAACGCGTTTGCCAATCAGGTAAGCACCCACCAGGCCCGCAATCGCGGCGTTAATGTGCACCACCGTACCGCCAGCAAAGTCCAGCGCGCCGTGGGAAGCCAGCAGGCCGCCGCCCCAGACCATGTGCGCAATCGGCACGTAGGAGAGGGTCATCCACACCACGACGAAGATCAGTACTGCGGAGAAGCGGATACGCTCGGCCAGCGCACCGACGATCAGGCCGACGGTGATGCAGGCAAACGAGCCCTGGAACGCAACGTGAATATACTGGTAGAAGCTGCCCATTACGGCGGTCAGCTCGATATTTTTCAGCATCGCCCAGTTGAAGTCGCCGAAGAAGTTGTTGCCTGTGCCGAACGCCAGCGAATAGCCGTAGACTACCCACAGCACGCACACCAGGGCAAAGGTCACGGTGACCTGGGTCAGCATCGACAGCACGTTTTTGCCACGGATCAGGCCGCCGTAGAACAGCGCAATCCCTGGAATGGTCATAAACAGCACCAGCGCGGTGCAGATCATCATAAAGGCGTTATCCGCTTTGTCGGCCACGGCCGGAGCCGCCATCGCCAGACCCGGTAACGCTGTCAGTGCGGCCATCGCCGTTTTTAAGGTTAATTTTTTCATTTTTCCCATCCCAATCACTGTGTGTCTGACGTTACAGTGCCGCTTCGTCGGCTTCGCCGGTACGAATGCGGATAACGCGTTGCAGTTCGGCAACGAAAATTTTGCCGTCGCCAATTTTTCCGGTGTAGGCCGCTTTGCTAATGACATCAATCACTTCATCAAGCTGATCGTCTGCAATGGCCACGTCAATCTTTACCTTCGGCAGGAAGTTAACGCTGTACTCCGCCCCGCGGTACAGTTCAGCATGGCCCTTCTGACGCCCAAAGCCTTTCACTTCGGTAACGGTCAGCCCCTGAATACCAATAGACGACAGTGCTTCACGGACGTCCTCAAGTTTAAATGGCTTAATGACCACGGTAACCAGCTTCATAAATCCCCCTCAGTCGAAAATCGGTAATGGCCGCAGCTAACATGAGGTGAGTATTGCAAGTGGTGTGCCAGAATTAGAAAAAGGGAAAAATTCAGCGGTTTAAGGCCTCTGGAAAGGAGCAGCGGTTACGCAGAAAAGTGTGACAGGGATTCAGATTGTTCCTGGGAAAGAAAAACGCACCATGATAGTGCATGGCGCGTGCAGTTTTTGCACCAACAGGCGATCCTGTTAGTAGCCTGCCTGATTATGGTGCATCAGGCGATAAGCGACTCTTCTTGCGCACTGGCGGCAAGCTCTTCACCCGCCAGCTGTAGCTGATACATCTGCCAGTAGCGCCCTTCGGCGGCCAGCAATGCTTGATGGCTGCCACGCTCCACTGCCTGCCCGCGATGCAGAACCAGAATAGTATCAGCTTCCACAATAGTAGAGAGGCGGTGGGCTATGACCACCAGCGTCGTATGCTGACGTACCGCGGCCAGCGCCTGCTGAATCGCCTGCTCGGTGCCGGAGTCAATATTCGCCGTTGCCTCGTCAAGGATCAGGATCTGCGGGGTGGCAACCAGCACGCGGGCTAGCGCCAGCAGCTGCTTCTGTCCCACCGACAGGTTATTCCCCTGCTCCCCCAGACTGGTATGGATGCCATCGGGCATGCCACGCGCCAGCTCTGCCAGTTGAACGGTTTCCAGCGCCTGCCATACCTGCGCTTCGCTAATATCGCGCCCGAGGGTAACGTTAGCAAAGAAGGAGTCCGCCAGTACCACCGGATCCTGCTGGACCATCGCTACGCCCTGGCGCAGCACGTCGTGGCTGAGAGTTGAGAGCGGTCGACCGTCAAGGCGGATCTCCCCTTTTGTCAGCGGATAGTAGCCCATCAGCAGGCTCGCGAGGGTGCTCTTGCCGCTGCCGGTGTGGCCCACCAGCGCGATAAAGCTGCGTGGCGGCACGGAGAGGTCGATGTCCTGTAATACGAGGCTATCGTCGCGATAGGCGAACGACAGATTTTCGATGTCGATTGCGCCGCTGGCCAGTGGACGCTCATCGTCACCGTAGGTCTGGCGCGGACGATCCATCAGCTCAAACACGCGTTCACCCGCCACCACCGCCTGCTGCATGATCGACTGCTGGGTGGTCAGCTCAATCAACGGTTCGTTAAGGCGGCCAAGGTAGCTGATAAAGGCGTAGAGCACCCCGACCTCAATGGTGCCCACCGAGGTAAAACCAAACAGCATCAGTAGACCGCAGAGCACCAGCGCCGAGAAGAGACTCAGCAGCGGACGCAGCAGAAAACCGTCGAGGCGCAGCGTCTGCATGCGTGCTGTATAGTGGGAGCGGCTGGCCTCGCCCATCCGCTCGCCGAAGCGCGCCTGCTGGCGAAACTGCTGGATCACGTTCATGCCGTTGATCACTTCGTTAAAGCCGTCGTTGATATCCGCCAGGTAGGTGCGAACGCGACGTACAATGGGCGTGCTGTAGCGCTGATAGAGTGCCATCACGCAGAGCACCGCCGGGAAGATGGCCAGTGCCACCAGCGCCATCCGCCAGTCGAGGCTGAACATCGCCACCAGCATTGCCCCCACCAGCGCCGCGCTGCGCAGTACCGTGGAGACCACCATCACATAGAGATCGCGGATCACTTCCGTGTCGTTGGTGACGCGGGAGATGAGTTGCCCTACCGGCTGGGTGTCAAAGGCGTTCAGCGGCTGGCGCAGGGCAGCATCCATTACATCGGTACGCAGCTGCTGTACTACGCCGACGGCAGCCTCATTAAACAGCAGCGACTGGGCATAGTGCAGTCCGGCGGCCAAAAGCTGCAGGCCAATATAGGCCACCGCCAGCCCTATCAACAGGCCGAGCGGCAGATAGCTTTTCGCCACCATATTATCGATAAAATAGCTGATCAGCGCCGGGCCAGCGACCTCAGCCGCCGCGGCAACCCACAGCATGACGACCGCTCTGGTAAGCGGTTTTTTCCACGGTTTACCGTAGGCTAACAGGCGTTTTAGCGTCGGCCAAAGCTGTCCAAAACTACGCATCAGCACTCTCCTTCTCTTCGTCATCCAGCGCGGCTTCCAGCTGCTGGTAACGGTGCATATCGCGATACCAGCCCGGCTGATGGGCTAAGGTTTCGTGCTGCCCGCGCTGAACAATGTGCCCATGCTGCATCACCAGGATCTCACTCGCTTCAGCGAGGGCCGAGAGCCGGTGTGCACTGATGATTACCGTCCGCCCTTCGCCCCACTGGCGCAGGTTATGCAGGATCTGGTGCTCGGTACGGCCATCCACCGCCGACAACGCGTCGTCGAGGATCAGAATTTCGGCGTTGAGCAGCAGCGCCCGGGCAATGGAAATGCGCTGCTTCTGCCCACCGGAGAGCATCACCCCGCGCTCGCCCACTTCGGTATCGTACCCCTGCGGCAGTCGCAGAATATCCTCGTGGACGCTGGCCAGCCGGGCAACGTGCTCAATCTCTTGCTGCGTCGCGCCGGGGTGGCCGAGAGCAATGTTATTGCCAACGGTATCCGAGAACAGGAACGGCGTCTGATTGACCACCGCCAGCCGCCCGCGCCATGCGTCCAGCTTCAGGGTTGGCAGAGGCCGATCGTGGAAGCGGATCTCCCCTTGGGTGACGTCGAAATGGCGCTGGATCAGCGACAGCAGCGTACTTTTCCCTGCCCCGGTTGGCCCGCAGATACCCAGCATCTGTCCCGGCATCAGCGTAAAGCTGACGTTCTCCAGGGTGGGATGCGCCGCCTGCGGATAGCGAAACTCGCGGATCGCCACGTTCAGGTTGCCACGCCCTTCCGGCAGCAGCTCGCTGCCGTCATCCACCACCGGCGCTTCCGCCAGCATGTCACGGATGCGGCTGTAAGCGGCGCTGCCGCGCTCGACGATATTAAACATCCACGCGAGGGCCAGCATCGGCCAGATCATCAGCCCCAGATACATAGTAAAGCTGGTGAGTTCCCCCAGCGTCAGGCTGCCGTTAACCACCATCCAGCTGCCGCCGCCGATCGCCAGCAGGTTTGCCATGCCGATAGCGATATAGATAGTGGGATCGAAACGGGCGTCAACCCGCGCGACCTTCATGTTTTTCCTGCCGGTATCGGCGGCGTCTTCGGCGAACAGTCCGGACTGACGATCCTCAAGGCCAAAGGCTTTGATCATGCGGATGCTGGTCAGACTCTCCTGGGTACGGTCGTTAAGCGAAGAGAACGCCGCCTGCGCCAGCTTGAATCGGTTATGCAGCTGATCGCCGTAGCGTTTGATCACCAGCGCCATAATCGGCATGGGCAGCAGCGCCAGCAGGGTAAGCTGCCAGCTGATCTGGGTCGACATGACGATCAGCACCACGCAGCCCATCACCAGCGAATCCACCAGGGTCAGCACCCCCTCTCCTGCGGCAAAGACCACGCGATCGACGTCGTTAGTCGCGCGGGCCATGAGGTCACCGGTACGGTGGCGCAGGTAAAACTCCGGGTGCTGGCGGCTGAGCTGGCGGTAGAAGTCCTCCCGTAGCTCGACGGCTAACTGATAAGACGCGCCAAACAGCAGCACCCGCCAGACGTAGCGCAGCAGATAGATGACGATGGCCACCAGCACCAGCAAGCCGATCCACATCATGACGTCCTGCGGGTGATAGCGGCCCTGGGTTACGCCGTCGACCACGTAACCCACGACTTTCGGTGGGATCAGCTGCAGAAGAGCAATGATGATAAGCAGGGCTACGGCACCGAGATAGCGTCGCCACTCCCGGCGAAAGTACCAGCCTAGTTGAGCAAATAATCGCACGCGGTTATATCCTGAAGGTCTTTATTCGGCCCCTGACGCCGGGGCCAGAAGCGTTATTCAATGGGTAACTCTGTCGTATATTTTATCTGTTCCATCGCAAAACTCGATGTCACATCGGACAAGCCTGGCACGCTATTGACCAGACGTTTGTAAAAATCGTCGTAGCGCTTCATATCAGCGACCTGAACGCGCATTAAGTAGTCATATTCGCCAGCCATGCGCCAAAAGCCCAGCACCTCCGGCATAGCGGAGACCACGCTGACAAACTGATGGTACCACTCGCTGCAGTGCTGCTGGGTTTTGATCAGCATAAAGGCCGTGAGGCCGAGGCCCAGCTTTTCGGCATCCAGCAGCGCCACGCGCGCCAGCAGGATCCCTTCATCCTCCAGCCGCTTGAGCCGTTTCCAGCAGGGGGTCGTTGTCAGATTAACGGCATCGGCTAACGCCTGCAAAGAGAGGGTACTGTCTCGCTGCAGCAGAGTAAGCAGCTTTTTATCAATTTTATCTAGCATTAGCGGCCTCCGGGAGAAATTTTTTCTCTCGTTATTCTATTTCAAAGACGGAATGGCAACAATTTTTTAGGCGCTTTCCGTTAAGCTAGGCACAAATTGACAAACAGGATCGCCCCGGATGAACAACGCCTGGACTAAATATGCCATCAGTGAAATTAATGCCGATGCCCAGCGATCGGCGGATACACATCTAATTCGCCTTCCCCTCCCCGCCTTTCCGGGGATTTATATCTACCTGAAGGATGAGAGCACGCACCCAACCGGCAGCCTGAAGCACCGCCTGGCGCGCTCGCTGTTCCTTTACGGGCTGTGCAACGGCTGGATCCAGGAAGGCACGCCGATTATTGAGGCCTCCTCTGGCTCAACGGCGGTATCGGAGGCCTGGTTTGCCCGTCTGCTGGGTCTGCCCTTTATTGCAGTGATGCCCGCCTGCACCGCAAAGCGTAAAATCGAGCAGATCGCTTTTTACGGCGGCCGCTGCCACTTCGTCGAGAGCGCCTGCGAGATCTATGCTGCTTCCGAGACGCTGGCGCAGGAGCTGCATGGCCACTATATGGATCAGTTTACCTACGCCGAGCGCGCCACTGACTGGCGCGGCAACAACAATATCGCCGACAGCATCTACCGCCAGATGCGCCATGAGCCGCACCCGATCCCAACCCATATCGTGATGAGCGCCGGTACCGGCGGCACGTCGGCAACCATTGGGCGCTATATTCGCTACCAGGGATACGACACCCAGCTCACGGTGGTCGATCCGCAAAACTCTGTCTTCCTTGACTACTGGCAGCAGCGGGATGCCAGCCTGCGCAGCCCGGTCGGAAGTAAAATTGAGGGCATCGGGCGTCCCCGCGTGGAGCCCTCGTTCATTCCGGACGTGGTAGACGAGATGCTGCGCGTCCCGGATGCCGCCAGCGTTGCTACCGCCCACTGGCTGGAGAGCCAGCTAGGCCGCAAGGTCGGGGCCTCCACCGGCACCAACATGTGGGGGGCGTTGCAGCTTGCCGCACGAATGCGTGACGAGGGGCGTACCGGCTCGATTGTTACCCTGCTATGCGACAGCGGCGAGCGCTATCTCGATACCTACTACAATCCGGCGTGGGTAAAAGCCTCTATAGGCGATACTGCGCCCTGGACCGCAGAGATTGCCCGTCTGCTGCGATAGCAAATGGCTACTGGTGGTGCCCGCCGTCAGGCGCTACCATAGCGGCTTTATTGCTAGTGAAACTGTCAGGAAAATCTATGAAACGTGCCGTTGTCGTCTTTAGCGGAGGCCAGGACTCCACCACCTGTCTGGTACAGGCGCTGCATCACTATGATGAAGTCCACTGTGTCACCTTCGATTACGGCCAGCGCCACCGCGCCGAGATTGACGTCGCGCGTGAGCTGGCGTTGAAGCTGGGTGCACGGGCGCATAAGGTACTGGACGTCACCCTGCTTAACGAGCTGGCGGTCAGCAGCCTGACGCGTGACAGCATTCCAGTGCCGGACTACGAGCCGGACGCCAGCGGTATCCCCAACACCTTTGTGCCGGGCCGCAATATTCTGTTTTTGACCCTTGCGGCTATCTACGCCTACCAGGTGCAGGCCGAAGCGGTGATCACCGGCGTCTGTGAGACCGACTTCTCCGGCTACCCGGACTGCCGCGACGAATTTGTGAAGGCGCTCAACCATGCGGTCAGCCTCGGCATGGCAAAGGATATCCGCTTTGAGACGCCGCTGATGTGGCTCGATAAAGCAGAAACCTGGGCGCTGGCCGACTACTGGCAGAAGCTGGAGCTGATCCGCGAGGAGACCCTGACCTGCTACAACGGTATCAAGGGCGACGGCTGCGGCCAGTGTGCCGCCTGTAACCTACGTGCCAACGGCCTGAATCACTATCTGGCAGAGAAGCCTGCGGTGATGGCGGCAATGAAGCAGAAAACCGGCCTGAAGTAGGCGATAAAACTACAGTAAGCTTTGGTAACGCCGGGCGGCTCTACGTTTGCCCGGCCTACGGGGCTAAGGTGCGGTTTGTAGGCCCGGTAAGCGTAGCGCCACCGGGCGTGAGAGTTTACGCCATCATCATCTCCAGCTTCTCCCGCAGCTCCCCTTCCAGCGCCAGCGATTTTTTAGTGCGCAGATCGATGCAGACAAAGGTGATCAGCGCATCGGCCACCACCTCCCCCTCTGGCGACAGCGTCACTACCTGACTGAGCACGCCGCTTTTGCCGTTGAGCTGCTGTATGCTGCTGGTAATGGTCAACAGATCGCCCAGCACCGCCGGTCGGCGATAGTTGATGTTGATATTGACCACGATAAACGCAATGTTGTTAGCCGTCATCCAGCGGAAACCTTCGCTGCTTTCCAGCCCCTCCCAGCGCGCCTCCTCCAGAAACTCCAGGTAGCGGGCGTTATTTACATGCTGGTAAACATCAATATGGTAACCACGAACTTTAATTTCAGTCTGCATAGCGCAATAGCCTTTTTTCTTATGTTATATAGGGTCGGAGGTCATAACTGGTATGACCTCTTTAGCATGGCAAAAAATGGCTACGACGCAAGCAAAACTTACAGGGTTAAACGATCCAGGTTACGCTCCACCAGCGAGGCCCCCATTCCCGGCACCTGCTGTAAATCCTCCAGCGTCTTAAAGGGTCCATATTCGTCACGGTAGCTAACAATCGCCTGCGCTTTCTTCAGCCCCACGCCGTTCATCGCCTGTGCCAGCGCCTCCGCCGACGCCGCGTTAATGCTGACCCGGGTCGGCTGCTCATCGCCCTTTACCGCCTGCGGCGCTTTTGCCTTAGCCTCCGGCCCAGCGGCGGCGGATTTACCCTGCACCGTCTGCGCCTGCGGGGATTTCACCGGCGTTTCAGCGGCGAGCGCTTGCTGGCTCAGAGCGGCACAGGTCAATGTCAGGGTCATCACCGCTATTTTTATTCCACGTTTCATGCTGCTTTCTCCTTGTGTGTTGACAGCCCCTGCACGATAAACAGAGCGGGAACGCGGGACAAACGGCAGATTGCAGAAATGGAAAAGGCCGCGAAAGCGGCCTTTGATTGTTGCAGGGCGTTGCAAAAGTCTGCGAGACGCCCAGAGAAATTACTGCTGCGGATCGACGATGTCGCCCATTTTGATTTTGGCTTCTTTACGCAGGTTGCTCATCAGCGCTTCGAAAGAGATCTGGGCATTGTTCTCAGTGATCCCCTCCACCATGGCTTTTTTCTGCGCGTCCGGCAGGGTGCCTGCTTTCACTTCGTCCAGCGCCAGCAGCACTACGTTGCCCTGCATATCGTTGGCAACGCCGTAGACTGGCTTATCCTTCGCTGGCAGGGCCAGCGTAAAGGCCGCCTGGCTCAGCGGATCCTGACCGGTACGTACCAGCGCCTTCGGCTCGCCAAAGCTCAGGCCTGCGGCTTTCAACGCCTCGTCGCCTTTACCCGCTTTCAGGTCAGCCAGCAGCTTATCGGCATTCAGCTTCGCCTGCTGCTCAGCTTTGTTGTGCTTCACGATATCGCTTACCTGGGCTTTCACTTCCTCCAGCGGCTTCACGGCTTCGGCTTTATGCTCGCTCACGCGCAGCACAAAGGCCCGATCGCCATCAACGGTAATGATGTCGGAGTTGTTGCCCGGCGAACCGTTCTCTCCCACCAGCGCGCCGCCGAAGATAGCGTCAGACACCGGTTTGAAGTTCAGCTCCTGCGGCAGGTTGTCGCGGCCAAACCAGCCAGTTTCAACCGCTTTCACGCCTGCCACCTGCTCTGCACCCGCCAGCGACTCATTGTCGTTGCTCGCGGCATCGCTCACTTTCTGCTGCAGGGCGTAGTAGGCATCAAGACCTTTCTCCTGCTTCACCTTCGCTGCCAGCTCGTCACGCACGTCGTTAAACGGCTTAATCTGAGCAGGCTGAACGTCGTCAAGACGCACGACCAGGAAGCCAACGGAGGATTTAATCACGCCGGAGAGCTGGCCTTTCTCTTTCAGACCGGCCTTTTTCAGCTCGTCTGGGGTGGTGGAATCTTCCAGCCAGCCCATATCGCCGCCGTTGCGGGCAGAGATAATGTCCGCCGACTTCTCTTTGGCGAGGGTGGCGAAATCAGCACCTTTGCTTAACTGTTCCAGCACCGCTTTCGCGTCGTCTTCGGTTTTGGTCTGGATCACGCTGTAACGATTACGCTGCGGCTGGGTAAACTGATCCTGATGCTGATCGTAGTAGGACTGAATCTCTTCATCACTGGCGTTCTGCTGCATGCTGGCAGCATCCAGCTTGATGTAGCTGACGCGGAACTGCTCCGGAGCGATAAAGCTGTTTTTGTGCTGCTCGTAGTAGCTGGCGATCTCCTGATCGGAGGCGGTCTGCCGCTGTGCCAGGGCGTTAACGTCGAGGGTTGCCGTGCGCACCATACGCTGCTGCGCGACCAGCGCGGCCAGCTCGTCGGTTTCACCTTTCAGCATAAAGTCAGTACCGGCAACAGCATTGATCAGCTGCTGGGAGGTAAGCTGGTTACGCAGGGCTTGAGCATACTGATCGGCGGTCATGCCCATCTGATTGACCAGCGCATTGTAGCGTGCGTTGTCGAACTTACCGTTGTTCTGGAAAGCCTGAGTTGAGAAGATCGCTTTCTTCACCTGCTCATCGCTGACGCCGAGGCCCAGATGCTGGGCGTACTGGTCCAGCAGCGCTTCATCAATCAGGCGGCTCAGCACCTGCTGACGCATGCTCTTCATATAGGCTTCGTTGCTGGCCAGCTCGGAGAACCGTTCGCCATGCCTCTGCTGCAAGCGGTTACGTTCTGCCGCCACGGCATTTTCGAACTGGCTGCGGCTAATCTCCTGGCCATTAACTTTTGCGGCATAATTATTGTTACCGCCAATCAGGTAGTTACCAACGCCAGTCAGAATGAATGACACGATAATCAAACCCAGAATGATCTTGAGCACGACGTGGTTGGCCGCCGCGCGTAAATTGTCCATCATGGTGTAACAACACTCCGCTGTAGGTGACTGTCTGTCTCACGCAGCGCCAACACTCCTGGGCCGCTGCGCGTAAAGCCGTATTGTGACAAGAAACCGGGGCGGTTGTCAGCCCGCAGGTCCGATTAATTCCGGCATCGCAAATAAAAAAGGCACATCTGGTGATGCGCCCTTGTACTTTGTCACAATCCTGAGAGGGATCGCTATCAGTTTACCGCGTCTTTCAGCGCTTTACCTGCGCGGAAACCCGGAACTTTAGCGGCAGCGATGGTGATCTCTTTGCCAGTTTGCGGGTTGCGACCAGTACGGGCAGCACGCTCTTTAACCGCAAAAGTACCAAAACCTACCAGCGCAACTTCGTCCCCGGCTTGCAGAGATTCAGTAACAGAAGCAATTAAAGCATCTAACGCACGTCCAGCCGCAGCTTTAGAGATATCAGCCCCTGCAGCAATTTTGTCTATCAGTTGAGATTTATTCACTCTTCTCTTCCTCTCTTTATAATTTATATCGCACCTTAATCCATCGAAGTGCGACCGCGCAGCAGTTATATCAGGCCTGTCATGCCCTTACAACACCCGTTGTTGATGATACAGCAAACCAGCCATCTAAATTAGCTATACAAAAAAAGGCTGGCAAGCCCGAAATGCGCTGCCAGCCTTGTTTTTATTGACGCTCTTTGCGCGAGGTCACTATTTTGCGCTTACGACCTGCATGCCTGACGGCTCGTTTTGCAGCGCCAGGGTCAGCACTTCCTCAATGCGTTTCACCGGGTGAATGTCGAGATCGGCAATCACGTTCTCCGGGATCTCTTCGAGGTCACGCTTGTTCTCGTACGGGATCAGCACGGTTTTGATACCACCGCGGTGCGCTGCCAGCAGCTTCTCTTTCAGGCCGCCAATCGGCAGAACCTGACCGCGCAGGGTGATCTCACCGGTCATCGCCACGTCGGCGCGAACCGGGTTGCCGGTCAGACAGGAGACCAGCGCCGTACACATGGCAATACCGGCGCTCGGGCCATCTTTCGGCGTCGCCCCTTCCGGAACGTGAACGTGGATATCGCGTTTTTCGTAGAAGTCGCCGTTAATGCCCAGCTTCTCTGCACGCGCGCGCACCACGGTCAATGCCGCCTGGATGGACTCCTGCATCACTTCACCCAGCGAGCCGGTGTAGGTCAGCTTGCCTTTACCCGGCACGCAGGCGGTTTCGATGGTCAGCAGATCGCCGCCCACTTCCGTCCACGCCAGACCGGTCACCTGACCCACGCGGTTTTCATCATCTGCACGACCGTAGTCGAAGCGCTGAACGCCCAGGTACTCGTTGAGGTTGTCCCCGTTGATGGTGATCTGCTTCAGCGACGGATCGAGCAGCAGCTGTTTCACTGCCTTCCGGCACAGCTTGGAGATTTCACGCTCCAGGCTACGGACACCTGCTTCACGGGTGTAGTAACGAATAATGCCAACGATGGCGCTATCGTCAACCGTGATCTCGCCCTTTTTCAGGGCGTTACGCTCAATCTGCTTCGGCAGCAGATGGCGCTTGGCGATGTTCAGTTTCTCATCTTCGGTGTAGCCCGACAGACGGATCACTTCCATACGGTCCAGCAGCGGCGCAGGGATGTTCATCGAGTTTGACGTCGCAACAAACATCACGTCGCTGAGATCGTAGTCAACCTCAAGGTAGTGATCGCTGAAGGCCACGTTCTGCTCGGGATCCAGCACTTCCAGCAGCGCCGAAGCCGGGTCGCCACGCATGTCCGACGACATCTTGTCGATCTCATCCAGCAGGAAGAGCGGGTTTTTCACCCCAACCTTCGCCATCTTCTGGATCAGTTTGCCCGGCATAGAGCCGATATAGGTCCGGCGGTGACCACGGATCTCCGCTTCGTCACGCACGCCGCCCAGCGCCATGCGGATGTATTTACGTCCGGTGGCTTTGGCAATGGACTGACCCAGAGAGGTTTTACCCACCCCCGGCGGCCCTACCAGGCAGAGGATCGGCCCCTTCAGTTTGTTAACCCGGCTTTGAACCGCAAGGTACTCAAGGATGCGATCTTTAACGCGTTCCAGACCGTAGTGATCGGTATCCAGAATCTCCTGCGCCTGACGCAGATCTTTCTTGACCTTGCTGCGGGCATTCCACGGCACCTGGATCATCCACTCGATGTAGCCACGCACCACGGTTGCTTCTGCCGACATCGGAGACATCATTTTCAGCTTCTGCAGCTCGGCTTCCGCTTTCTCTTTTGCCTCTTTCGGCATCTTCGCCGCGTCGATCTTACGCTTCAGCGCTTCGTTTTCGTCCGGTGCATCGTCCATCTCGCCCAGCTCTTTCTGGATGGCTTTCATCTGCTCATTCAGATAGTACTCGCGCTGGGATTTCTCCATCTGTTTCTTAACGCGGTTACGGATGCGCTTCTCAACCTGCAACAGGTCGATCTCCGACTCCATCATCGCCATCAGATATTCCAGACGTTCATTGACGTCGGACATCTCCAGCACGGACTGCTTATCCGCCAGCTTCAGCGGCATATGGGCGGCGATGGTGTCGGCCAGACGTGCCGGATCGTCGATGCTATTGAGCGACGTCAGCACTTCCGGTGGAATTTTTTTGTTGAGCTTGATGTAGCCTTCAAACTGGCCAATCGCGGTGCGAACCAGCACCTCCTGCTCACGCTCGTCAAGGGCGGGCGATTCCAGGTATTCGGCTTTCGCGGAGAAGTACTCACCGTCATCTGACAGGGCGCTGATGCGCGCACGCTGCAGGCCTTCGACCAGTACTTTTACCGTACCGTCCGGCAGCTTCAGCATCTGCAGAATAGAGGCCACGGTCCCGACGGTGAACAGATCGTTAACACCCGGCTCATCCGTGGACGCCTCTTTCTGCGCCACCAGCATGATTTTTTTATCCTGGTCCATGGCCGCTTCGAGACAACGAATCGATTTTTCCCGCCCTACGAATAAGGGGATGACCATGTGCGGATAAACCACCACATCGCGCAACGGCAATACGGGGATTTCAATGCGTTCAGAACGCTCAGAAGTCATAGAGCTCTCTCTTAAGTTTAATGTCCGCCTGGTAACCCGGCCGCAGGTCTTTGCATCATGCGACCGTTAACATGTAAATCAGTATATGGGGATGTTTCCCTTACATTCAACGTCGGGAGTACGGAAAAATAAAAGGGGAGATAAAATCCCCCCTTTTTGATTAACCGCTTGTATGGATAGGTTAATTATTCGCCAGAAGCCTGCTGCGCTTCCGGTTTACCATAAATCAGCAGAGGTTTGGTTTGACCGGCGATAACCGCTTCGTCAATCACCACTTTTTCCACATCTTCCATTGAAGGCAGATCGTACATGGTATCCAGCAGGGCCGCTTCTACGATAGAACGCAGGCCACGCGCACCGGTTTTACGGGCGTTTGCTTTCTTAGCAATGGCGTCCAGCGCTTCGTCGCGGAACTCGAGATCGACACCTTCCAGATTAAACAGCGCCTGGTACTGCTTGGTCAGGGCGTTTTTCGGCTCTTTCAGGATCTGGATCAGCGCTTCTTCGCTCAGCTCGTTGAGCGTTGCCACCACTGGCAAACGACCGATAAACTCAGGGATCAGACCAAATTTGATCAGATCTTCTGGTTCCACCTGGGCCAGCAGCTCGCCCTCTTTCGCCTTCTCGGACTTGCCTTTCACCGTTGCGCCAAAACCGATACCGGAGCCGGTTTCCACACGATGGGAGATGACCTTATCCAGGCCAGCAAAGGCCCCGCCGCAGATAAAGAGGATTTTTGAGGTATCAACCTGCAAAAACTCCTGCTGCGGATGCTTACGTCCGCCCTGCGGCGGTACGGCAGCCACGGTCCCTTCGATCAGCTTCAGCAGCGCCTGCTGAACGCCTTCACCAGAAACGTCTCGGGTGATCGACGGGTTATCGGACTTACGGGAAATCTTATCGATTTCATCGATGTAGACAATGCCGCGCTGCGCTTTCTGTACGTCGTAATCACACTTCTGCAGCAGTTTCTGGATGATGTTTTCCACATCCTCGCCCACGTAACCCGCTTCGGTCAGCGTGGTCGCATCTGCCATAGTAAACGGCACATCAAGCAGGCGCGCCAGCGTTTCTGCCAGCAGCGTTTTACCCGAGCCGGTAGGCCCGATCAGCAGGATGTTACTTTTACCCAGCTCAACGCCGTTGCTGCTATCGCCGTTACGCAGACGTTTGTAGTGGTTGTATACCGCGACGGCCAGCACTTTTTTGGCCTGCTCCTGACCGATAACATAGTCGTCCAGGTGATGGCGAATTTCATGCGGCGTCGGCAGCGCACTGCGCTCACGATGCGGCGCAACTTCTTTAATCTCTTCGCGAATGATGTCGTTACACAGATCGACACACTCGTCGCAGATATACACGGACGGCCCGGCAATCAGCTTACGCACTTCATGCTGGCTTTTGCCGCAAAAAGAGCAGTACAACAGTTTGCCCGAACCATCTTTGCGTTTATCTGTCATGAGTCAAAACCTCTTTTCTGTTTTTTGTGCCGCACACGACGACGCAAATGCCACTCCAGGCGCAAGACGCTATACAGCGTCGTGCCGCTCTCAATGATTATAGCGGTACTCGTCCGGCCTGGGCATTAATTACGATGGGTCAAGATTGAGTCAACCAGCCCGTACTCTACCGCTTCAGCGGCGGAGAGGAAGCGGTCACGCTCGGTATCGCGTTCAATCTGCTCTAATGATTGACCCGTGTGGTGTGCCATAAGTTCATTCATGCGCCCCTTCACTTTCAAAATTTCACGCGCATGGATCTCGATATCCGTTGCCTGGCCCTGATAGCCACCCAGCGGCTGGTGGATCATGACGCGTGAGTTTGGCAGACAGAAGCGCTTGCCTTTAGCCCCTGCGGTCAGCAGGAATGCGCCCATTGACGCCGCCTGACCCATACAGATGGTGCTAACGTCAGGCTTGATAAACTGCATGGTGTCATAGATTGACATCCCGGCGGTAATCACCCCGCCTGGGGAATTAATATACAGGTAAATATCTTTTTCCGGGTTTTCTGCTTCCAGAAACAGCATCTGCGCCACAATCAGGTTTGCCATATGGTCTTCGACCTGGCCAGTCATGAAAATGACGCGCTCTTTAAGAAGACGAGAGTAGATATCGAATGAGCGCTCACCGCGTGAAGTCTGCTCAATAACCATTGGCACCAGCGCCATATGGGGTGCAAAGTTATCTCGTTCGCCGCTGTATGACATGTCCGTCTCCTGGATAAAAATGAATAAACCTGCTGTCCCGATTCTACTTGACTCTGACTGGTCTGACTACGACCACCTTGGACGGATCTGCAGCAAGCGTTAATCTTGATAGTCTCCCTGTTATGGGGATGGCATCATCTTAATTCAAGCATAACAATCTTTTGGCTTAACGCTAACACTGAAACGTGCTTTTAGCACTCTTCCGATAGTCGGTGAATGTTAAAAAAAAACCCGCCACCAGCAGGTGACGGGCTTTCGTTTCCGCGTAAAGGCGGGAAACGTGACTTACGCTTGCTGGTTCATCAGCTCGTTGAAGGAAGTGGCTTTTTCAGACACTTTCGCTTTCGCCAGAACGGCTTCAACAGCCTGCTCTTCCAGCGCAACGTTGCGCATGTTGTCCATCAGCTCTTTGTTCTTGCTGTAGAACTCAACCACTTCTTTCGGATCTTCGTAAGCGGACGCCATCTCTTCGATCAGCTCGTTCACACGGGCTTCGTCAGCTTTCAGCTCGTGGGTACGGATCACTTCGCCCAGCAGCAGACCGACAACAACGCGGCGTTTCGCCTGCTCTTCGAACAGCTCACGCGGCAGCTCAAGAGCCTGTTTCTCGTTGCCACCGAAGCGCTGAGCAGCCTGGCGGCGCAGCACGTCGATTTCGCTGTCGATCAGGGCAGCCGGCACGTCGATTTCGTTCGCTTTTACCAGACCGTCGATGGCCTGCGTTTTAACACGGTTACGTACCGCGCCTTTCAGCTCGCGATCCATGTTCTTACGCACTTCAGCGCGCAGGCCGTCGATGGAGCCATCTTCAACGCCGAAACGTTTAATGAACTCTTCGGTCAGCTCTGGCAGCTCGCGCTCTTCAACTTTTTTCAGGTTGATGACGAACTTAGCCGCTTTCCCTTTCAGGTTTTCAGCGTGGTAATCTTCCGGGAAGGTCACGTCGATGGTGAACTCTTCGCCTGCTTTGTGACCTTTGATACCGTCTTCGAAGCCCGGGATCATGCGGCCCTGGCCCATCGCCAGCACGAAGTCAGTGGCTTTACCGCCTTCGAACTCTTCGCCGTCAACGGAACCGGTGAAGTCTACGGTCACGCGATCTTCTGCATCAGCCGCGCCGTCTTTGTCTTTCCAGGTTGCCTGCTGCTTACGCAGGGTGTCCAGCATGCCGTCAACGTCAGCATCGGTCACTTCAACGATCGGTTTTTCAACTTCGATGCTTTCCAGACCGGTGAGCTCAACCTGCGGATAAACTTCAAACTCTACGGAGTAGGTGAAGTCTTCACCCATTTTGTACTCGCCCGGTACGTAGGTCGGTGCGCCGGCCGGATTGATTTTTTCCTGAATGATCGCATCAATGAAGTTGCGGCTCATCAGCTCACCCAGCACGTCCTGGCGTACGGATGCGCCATAACGCTGAGCAACAACGGTCATCGGTACTTTGCCTTTACGGAAGCCGTCAATGCGTACTTTTTTCGCAACGTTGACCAGCTCGCTTTTTACAGCGGTCTCGATGCTGTCAGCAGCGATAGTGATCGTTACACGGCGGCCAAGGCCCTGAGTGGTCTCAACTGAAACTTGCATCTTGTTACCTCAAAAAATCAGAGTGCTCGGTCAACTCTATCCGCAGACCACGTCAGGTGGCTGCGTAGAACCGGGATGCTCTCTTGAATCAGATACACATTCCCTGTCACCAGAATCATCCCGAAGGCGTTCAAAAAATAGGACGCAGCATTATAGCGGCATCACTTTTGTGAGTCGAGAACGGTTATTGCACGCTGTTGCGGCCTTTTTCACAATTCACGGCTAATTTTTGTCTGAGTTTTGGCCTTATCGAACAAAACTCAGACAAAATAAAACGGCCCGCAGGCCGTTTTCACATATTCTGTACGCAACATACTGGAAAAGTTCGCGCTGTTGCAAACCTCATTTATTACGCACTCAGTTATTACGCAATCGTACCCGCACCTCGACAGGGCGGTGACGCGAAGAGGGTATCCTGTAAACCTTCCCACTCTTTGAGGGTGTAGGTATGCAGGGCCAGCGCGTGTACCGTCGTGGCAAGCTCGGAGGTTAACGTACTGTAAATCATTCGATGGCGGTTAAGAAAACGTTCGCCTGCAAAGCGATCGCTTACCAGCACCACCTTGAAATGGCTTTCAGAACCGGCCGGAACATTGTGACGGTAGCTTTCATCAACAACTTCGAGGAACGCGGGTTCAAACGTTGCCCTTAATTTTGATTCTATTTGTTCGCGTATCATCATGAAAAGACTCCTCAGACAGCGTTCAGATGTAACCCATCCCTTTAAATATTAGCCGCTTTTACCGCTTCCATAACAAGAAAACAACAAATATTTAGCGTTCGTCTCGTTTTATCATTCAAAGGCATGAACCCACCGGAGAAATTCTCATTCAGGTCGCTTTTATGGGCGGTTAAACAGGATTTGTGAGCACAAAATGCACAAGGCGATGAATTTACATGCATTGCCGGGTTGCCCCGGCCGTTGGCAATGTTATGATGACGCGAATTACCCCTTTATAAGCTTAAGATTCACAGAGATCTCTTATATGTTAAAAAAAGTGCTTTTCCCGCTGGTCGCTCTGTTTATGCTGGCTGGCTGTGCTACGCCTCCTACTACTATTGACGTCTCACCCAAAATTACCCTGCCGCAGCAGGATCCGAGCCTGATGGGCGTGACCGTGAGCATCAACGGTGCCGATCAGCGTCAGGATCAGGCGCTGGCAAAAGTGACCCGCGACAACCAGCTGGTGACCCTGACCGCCTCCCGCGATCTGCGCTTCCTGCTGCAGGAAGTGCTGGAGAAACAGATGACCGCTCGTGGCTACATGATTGGCCCGAACGGCGCAGTGAATCTGCAGATTATCGTGAGCCAGCTCTACGCTGACGTCTCCCAGGGCAACGTGCGCTACAACATCGCCACCAAAGCCGATATCGCCATCATCGCTACTGCCCCGAACGGCAACAAGATGACCAAAAACTACCGTGCGAACTACTCGGTTGAAGGTGCACTGCAGGCGTCGAATAAAAACATCGCCGACAGCGTGAACAGCGTGCTGACCGATACCATCGCTGACATGTCCCAGGACACCAGCATCCACGATTTTATCAAGCAGAACGCGCGTTAATTCTGCCCGCTGACCCGGTTCGCGCCGGGTCAGCCCGCCTCCTATGTCCAGCCGCTATCTACGTATCTTTCAGCAACCTAAGTCAGCCATCCTGCTGATCCTGGGTTTTGCCTCAGGCCTCCCCCTTGCCCTGACCTCCGGCACGCTTCAGGCATGGATGACCGTCGAAAACATTGACCTGAAGACCATCGGCTTCTTTTCGCTGGTGGGCCAGGCCTACGTGTTTAAGTTTTTATGGTCGCCGGTGATGGACCGCTATACGCCGCCGTTCTTTGGCCGTCGTCGCGGCTGGCTGCTGACGACCCAGATCCTGCTGCTGATCGCTATTGCAGGGATGGGCTTCCTTGAGCCCACCTCACAGCTGCGCTGGATGGCCGGGCTGGCCGTCATCATCGCTTTCTGCTCCGCCTCGCAGGATATTGTGTTCGATGCCTGGAAGACGGATGTGCTGCCTGCCGAAGAGCGCGGCACCGGGGCCGCCATCAGCGTGCTGGGCTACCGCCTCGGCATGTTGGTTTCCGGTGGGCTGGCGCTGTGGCTGGCGGACCGCTGGCTGGGCTGGCAGGGAATGTACTGGCTGATGGCGGCGCTGATGCTGCCCTGTATTATTGCTACCCTCTTTGCTCCCGAGCCAGACGATGCCGTGCCGGTACCGAAATCACTGGAGCAGGCCGTGGTCGCGCCGCTGCGTGACTTCTTCGGGCGCAACAACGCCTGGCTGATCCTGCTGCTTATCGTCCTTTATAAGCTGGGCGACGCTTTTGCCATGAGCCTGACCACCACCTTTCTGATCCGCGGCGTGGGCTTTGACGCCGGTGACGTCGGCGTGGTGAATAAGACGCTCGGGCTGATTGCGACCATCCTCGGAGCGCTCTACGGCGGCGTGCTGATGCAGCGCCTGACGCTGTTCCGCGCCCTGTTGATCTTTGGCATCCTGCAGGGGGCCTCCAACGCGGGCTACTGGCTGCTGTCGGTCACGGATAAGCATCTCTACAGTATGGCGGCGGCGGTATTCTTTGAGAACCTGTGCGGTGGAATGGGTACGGCCGCGTTTGTTGCCCTGCTGATGACCCTGTGCAATAAGTCGTTTTCTGCCACCCAGTTCGCCCTGCTCTCTGCCCTCTCTGCTATCGGACGCGTCTACGTTGGTCCTATTGCCGGCTGGTTTGTCGAGAGCTGGGGCTGGTCGACGTTTTATCTCTTCTCGGTGATCGCCGCCGTGCCGGGGCTGCTCCTGCTGCTGGTGTGTAAAGAGACGCTGGCCTATACCCAGCGCACCGACGGTTTTCTTCCCCGCAGCCGCTACGCCGGGGCCTACCAGCTGGCGCTCCGCTCGCTGGCCGTGGGCTGTGTGCTGCTGGCGGCCTGGCTGGGCGTCATCACCCTTAACGCCCTCGGTCTCACCTCATGGGATTTCGCCGGGCTGTTGTTAGAGATGGGCGCGCTGCTGGCCGTAGGCGGCATTCTCTACGGTGGGCTACTGGACTACCTCTCCCTGCGCAAAACCGCGCAGGAAAAATAACCCGTTAGTTACTGCAGGTAATAATCGCGCAAAATAATTAAAAGATTTAATTTCAGGATATATTTGTTTAATTCTGGCTTCATCTCTCTTTTTGTTTAATTATTTTGTGCGGTATACATTTACGACTACGCTTTAATGATTCAGCATGGTTATCAAATTAAGCTTCGCGCAATGTTTGATAATTGCTGAATTAATGTTAACTAAATGTTCACAAAATGGATTGGTTATACCATTTCGCCTGGTCTATAAGTATTAGGCCCGGTTTTGGTTATAACCTTGGGGCCGAACGCGGCGATTGCGAGATTTTACAGATTGTTGCCTTCTGTGTGACATACGCGGCAGAACCCAGTAACACCCTACTGACAGCGCGCCACACATGTTTACAGTAATGTAACCTTCCCGTAAAATGCCCGCACACTTTAAGCGCCACCAGACCCCCGTGGAATTGAGGTCGTTAAATGAGACTCAGGAAATACAATAAAATTTTGGGAATGTTGTCATTAATCACAGGCGCGGCGTTACTGAGCGGCTGTGATTCTGCACTTCTCGATCCCAAAGGACAGATTGGACTGGAACAACGTTCATTGATACTGACGGCTCTTGGGCTGATGTTGATTGTCGTGATCCCCGCCATCGTGATGGCTATCGGTTTTGCCTGGAAGTACCGGGCGTCGAACAAGGAAGCCAAATACAGCCCCAACTGGTCGCACTCGAACAAAGTTGAAGCTGTGGTTTGGACGATTCCCATCCTTATCATCATTTTCCTTGCGGTACTGACATGGAAAACCACGCATGCGCTCGAACCCAGCCGTCCGCTGGCGCACGATGCGAAGCCGGTAACCATCGAAGTCATTGCAATGGACTGGAAGTGGTTCTTTATTTACCCGGAGCAGGGCATCGCAACGGTCAATGAGATTGCGTTCCCGGCGAATACGCCTGTGGAATTCAAAATCACATCGAACTCGGTGATGAACTCCTTCTTCATTCCGCGACTGGGTAGCCAGATCTACGCGATGGCCGGGATGCAGACCAAACTGCACCTGATCGCCAACGAAGCCGGCACCTACGATGGTATTTCTGCTAACTACAGTGGTGCTGGTTTCTCCGGCATGAAGTTCAAAGCCATCGCAACACCGGATGCCGCGACCTTCAACCAGTGGGTAGCGCAAGCGAAGCAGTCGCCGAAAGTCATGAATGACATGGACGCGTACAACAAGCTGGCAGCACCTAGCGAATACAATAAAGTCGAATACTTCTCCAGTGTTAAACCTGACCTGTTTGTTAATGTGATTAACAAATTTATGGGACCTGGGAAGAGCATGGACGTGACTCAGGCTGAAGGCGAACAGAACTCGCACGAAGGCATGGAAGGCATGAACATGAATCACGCGGAAACCTCTCACTAAGGGGCCGAGGAATAATACGATGTTCGGAAAACTTACACTGGATGCAGTGCCGTACCATGAACCGATTATCATGGTTACGGTGGCAGCAATTCTCGTCGGGGGACTGGCGTTAGTTGCAGCACTCACTTATTTCGGTAAGTGGTCATATCTGTGGAACGAGTGGCTCACCTCCGTGGACCACAAACGCCTGGGGATTATGTACATCCTCGTCGCTATCGTGATGTTAGTGCGTGGCTTTGCCGACGCCATCATGATGCGTACCCAGCAGCTGCTCGTCTCGTCGGGCGAAGCCGGGTTCCTGCCACCGCACCACTACGATCAGATCTTTACCGCCCACGGCGTTATCATGATCTTCTTCGTGGCGATGCCGTTCGTGGTAGGCCTGATGAACCTGGTCGTGCCGCTGCAAATCGGCGCCCGTGACGTTGCCTTCCCATTCCTGAACAACCTGAGCTTCTGGTTCACCGTTGTCGGCGTGGTGCTGGTTAACATCTCGCTGGGCGTGGGCGAATTTGCTCAGACCGGCTGGGTAGCTTATCCACCGCTCTCGGGCATTGAGTACAGTCCCGGCGTAGGCGTTGACTACTGGATCTGGAGTCTCCAGCTCTCTGGTATTGGTACAACCCTGACCGGTATTAACTTCTTTGTGACCATTCTGCGCATGCGTGCCCCTGGCATGACCATGTTCAAAATGCCGGTATTTACCTGGGCGTCACTCTGTACTAACGTGCTGATTATCGTCTCGTTCCCAATCCTGACGGTAACCATCGCGCTGCTGACGCTTGACCGTTATCTGGGCACCCATTTCTTTACCAACGATATGGGCGGCAACATGATGATGTACATCAACCTGATTTGGGCCTGGGGCCATCCGGAAGTGTACATTCTCGTTCTGCCAGTGTTCGGCGTCTACTCAGAAGTTGTGGCTACGTTCTCTAAGAAGCGTCTGTTTGGCTACACCTCCCTGGTATGGGCAACCATCGCGATTACCGTTCTGTCGTTTATCGTATGGCTGCACCACTTCTTTACCATGGGCAGCGGCGCGAACGTTAACGCCTTCTTTGGTATCACCACGATGATTATCGCCATCCCGACCGGGGTGAAGATCTTCAACTGGCTGTTTACCATGTACCAGGGTCGTATTCAGTTCCACTCCGCTATGCTGTGGAGCATCGGCTTCATCATCACCTTCTCTATCGGTGGGATGACAGGCGTGCTGCTGGCCGTACCGGGTGCGGACTTCGTACTGCATAACAGCCTGTTCCTGATTGCACACTTCCATAACGTTATTATCGGTGGTGTGGTATTCGGTTGCTTCGCTGGCCTGACCTACTGGTGGCCGAAAGCCTTTGGTTACACCATGAACGAGACCTGGGGCATCCGCGCCTTCTGGTTCTGGATCATCGGCTTCTTCGTAACCTTTATGCCGCTGTACGCCATGGGCTTCATGGGTATGACGCGTCGCGTAAGCCAGAACATCGACCCGATGTTCCAGCCGCTGATGATTGTGGCTGAGATCGGTGCGCTGCTGATTGCTATCGGTATCTTCTGCATCATCATGCAGATCTACACCTCCGTGCGCGATCGTGACCTGAACCGCGACCTGACGGGTGACCCGTGGGGTGGCCGTACGCTGGAGTGGGCAACCTCTTCACCGCCGCCGTTCTATAACTTTGCCGTTGTGCCGCACATTCACGAACGTGATGCATTCTGGGAAATGAAAGACAAAGGCGAAGCGTACATCCAGCCGACGCACTATGAAGAGATTCATATGCCGAAAAACAGCGGCGCGGGTGTCATTATCGCAGCGTTCAGCCTCGTCTTTGGCTTTGCCATGATCTGGCATATCTGGTGGATGGCGATCCTCGGCTTTGCCGGCATGATCGTGAGCTGGATTGTGAAAAGCTTTGATGAGGACGTGGATTACTACGTACCGGTTGCCACCGTTGAAACACTGGAAAACCAGCACTTCGACGAAATTAGCAAGGCAGGACTGAAAAATGTCAACTGAGACTCTAACTCACGCTAACGCTCATGCCCACGAGCATGAGCACCACGATGCAGGGTCGAACAAAGTGTTCGGCTTCTGGATCTACCTGATGAGCGACTGCATTCTCTTTGCATGTCTGTTTGCTACCTATGCCGTTCTGGTGAACGGCACTGCAGGTGGCCCGAGCGGGAAGGATATTTTCGAACTGCCGTTTGTGCTGGTTGAAACTGCCCTGCTGCTGTTCAGCTCCATCACCTACGGCATGGCGATTATCGCCATGAACAACGGTCGTCAAAGCCAGGTGATCTCCTGGCTGGCGCTGACCTTCCTGTTCGGTGCGGGCTTTATCGGGATGGAGCTGTATGAGTTCCATCACCTGATTGCTGAGGGCTTCGGTCCGGATCGCAGCGGCTTCCTGTCAGGCTTCTTTGCGCTGGTAGGGACCCACGGTCTGCACGTGACCTCAGGTCTGGTATGGATGGCGATCCTGATGTTCCAGGTTACCCGTCGCGGGCTGACCAGCACTAACCGCACCCGTCTGATGTGCCTGAGCATGTTCTGGCACTTCCTGGACGTGGTCTGGATCTGTGTATTCTCTGTAGTTTACCTGATGGGGGCGATGTAATGAGTCATTCTACCGATCATAGCGGCGCCTCTCACGGCAGCGTAAAAACCTACATGACAGGATTTATCCTGTCGATCATCCTGACGGCTATTCCGTTCTGGATGGTAATGACCGGCTCCGCCTCGCACGCCACCCTTCTGGGTGTGGTGCTGGTGACGGCGGTGGTACAGATTCTGGTTCACCTGGTGTGCTTCCTGCACATGAACACCTCTTCTGAAGAGCGTTGGAACCTGGTGGCCTTTGTCTTTACCGTGCTGATCATCGCCATTCTGGTGGTAGGCTCAATCTGGATTATGTGGAACCTGAATTACAACATGATGGTTCACTAAGAGCGGCGAGTATGATGTTTAAGCAATACCTGCAAGTAACGAAACCAGGCATCATTTTCGGCAACCTGATCTCCGTGATCGGGGGGTTCCTGCTAGCCTCTAAGGGCAGCATCGACTATCCCCTCTTCGCCTATACGTTGATCGGGGTGTCGCTGGTGGTGGCATCGGGTTGTGTATTTAACAACTACATCGACCGTGACATTGACCGTAAAATGGAGCGTACGAAGAACCGGGTGCTGGTCAAAGGCCTGATTTCCCCGAAAATTTCGCTGGTGTACGCCACCTTGTTGGGTATTGCTGGCTTTATGCTGCTGTGGTTTGGTGCTAACCCGCTGGCCTGCTGGCTGGGGGTGATGGGGTTCGTGGTGTATGTCGGCGTCTACAGCCTGTATATGAAACGCCACTCCGTCTACGGCACGCTGATTGGCTCTCTCTCCGGCGCTGCGCCGCCGGTGATTGGCTACTGCGCGGTAACCGGTGATTTTGACAGCGGTGCGCTGATCCTGCTGGCTATCTTTAGCCTGTGGCAGATGCCGCACTCCTACGCCATCGCGATTTTCCGCTTTAAGGATTATCAGGCGGCGAACATCCCGGTACTGCCGGTGGTGAAAGGGATCTCGGTAGCGAAAAACCACATTACGCTCTATATCATCGCTTTTGCTGTAGCGACCCTGATGCTCTCGCTGGGCGGCTACGCTGGATACAAGTATCTGGCGGTGGCGGCTGCGGTGAGCGTCTGGTGGCTGGGGATGGCGCTGAAGGGTTATAAGGTCGAAGACGACAGAGTGTGGGCGCGTAAGCTGTTCGTGTTCTCTATCGTGGCGATCACCTCCCTCTCGGTGATGATGTCCGTGGACTTTATGGTTCCGGACTCACATAACCTGTTGACCTACGTCTGGTAATTTAAAAAAGATGTTACAAAAAGGGTGCTTCGGCGCCCTTTTTTATTTATTAAATCAATAACTCATTGATGTACTATATTCCACGCTTTGCGCATTACGGGATAACTCGCCCCGCCCTCCCCTGCACTATACTGTGTCCGGTTTTTTGATTGAGGTAGTAATGAACGACTATAAAATGACGCCGGGCGAGCTACGCGCCACCTGGGGTTTAGGGACAGTATTCTCGCTGCGTATGCTCGGCATGTTTATGGTCCTGCCCGTTCTGACCACCTATGGCATGGCGCTACAGGGGGCCAGCGAAGCGCTGATCGGCTTTGCCATTGGCATTTACGGCCTGGCTCAGGCGATATTCCAGATCCCTTTCGGTCTGCTGTCGGATCGCATCGGCCGTAAGCCGCTGATCGTCGGCGGGCTGGTGATTTTTGTCATTGGCAGCGTGATTGCCGCCCTCTCCGATTCGATCTGGGGCATTATTCTTGGCCGCGCTCTGCAGGGCTCCGGGGCCATTGCCGCTGCGGTTATGGCCCTGCTCTCAGACCTCACCCGCGAACAGAACCGCACCAAGGCGATGGCCTTTATCGGCGTTAGCTTTGGCATCACCTTCGCTATTGCCATGGTGCTTGGCCCTATTATTACCCACCGGCTCGGCCTGCACGCCCTATTCTGGATGATTGCTGGCCTGGCAACGGCAGGCATCATTCTGACGCTATGGGTGGTGCCGGACAGCAAAAATCACGTACTGAATCGTGAATCGGGAATGGTGAAAGGCTGCTTCAGTAAAGTGATTGCCCGCCCGCCGTTACTGAAGCTCAACTTCGGCATTATGTGTCTGCATATCCTGCTGATGTCGACCTTCGTTGCCCTGCCGGGGCAGATGGAGGCCGCCGGCTTCCCGGCATCGGAGCATTGGAAGATCTACCTGGTGACGATGCTTATCTCTTTCGTCAGCGTAGTGCCGTTTATTATCTACGCCGAAGTGAAGCGCCACATGAAGCGGGTCTTTATCTTCTGCGTGATCGTCCTGCTGATTGCCGAGATTGTGCTCTGGGGTGCGGGACCGCATTTCTGGGAGCTGGTGGCGGGCGTGCAGCTCTTCTTCCTGGCGTTCAACCTGATGGAAGCCCTTCTCCCTTCGCTGATCAGTAAAGAAGCCCCGGCGGGCTATAAAGGTACGGCGATGGGGATCTACTCTACCAGCCAGTTTATCGGCGTCGCCATCGGCGGCTCGCTGGGGGGCTGGGTTGACGGCTGGTTCGACTCCCAGACGGTCTTCCTGGCAGGGGCGCTGCTGGCCACCGTTTGGTTGCTGGTCGCCAGCACCATGCAGGAGCCGCCCTACGTCAGCAGCCTGCGCGTGGAGATCCCGGATGACGTGGCGATCACCGATACGCTTAAGCAGCAGTTAGAGAGCAAAGCGGGCGTCAGCGAGGTGCTGATCGTTCCTGAAGAGCGCAGTGCCTACGTGAAAATCGACAGTAAAGTGACGAATCGTTTTGAGGTTGAGCAGGCGCTCAGAGCCTAAAAAAATGCCCGGATAACCGGGCATTTTTATTAGTCGCGGAAGTTTTTGAACTGGAACGGCTGTCCCAGATCGCCGCCGCGCACCAGCGCCATTACCGACTGCAGATCGTCGCGGGATTTACCGGTGACGCGGATCTCTTCCCCCTGAATCTGCGCCTGGACCTTGATCTTGCTGTCCTTGATGAGCTTAACGATCTTCTTCTGCACCGCGCTCTCAATCCCCTGCTTCAGCTTGGCTTCAACGAACCAGGTTTTACCGCTGTGCACAAACTCTTCCGGAACATCGAGAGAGGTCCCCTCAATGCCGCGCTTCAGCAGCTTGGCGCGCAGGATATCCAGCAGCTGATTGACCTGAAAATCAGACTCGCTCAGTACCTTAATGGTCTTATTGGCATCGTTCAGCTCAAACGTTGCCTCAACGCCACGGAAATCGAAGCGTGATTCAACTTCACGGCTGGCATTGTCTACGCCGTTACGGACTTCCTGAAGGTCAACCTCAGAAACAATATCGAAAGATGGCATCTTTTCTTCTCCTTTCACTTTTGTTGCGATGCATAATACCCGCAACAGGACATAACGAGAAGCGTAGCCGACGGCGCTATACTTAACGCATTGCCACCTGGCGCTGTTGCAGGTGAGGAGGAACAATGAAAATAACCGTGCTTGGATGCGGAGCATTAGGGCAACTGTGGCTGGCCGCGCTCTGTAAGCGTGGTCATGAAGTACAGGGCTGGCTGCGGGTGCCTCAACCCTACTGCAGCGTCAACGTGATTGACGAAGATGGCGGCGTGTTCAACGAATCCCTGACCGCCAACGATCCTGATTTTCTGGCCCAGAGCGATCTGCTGCTGGTCACGCTCAAGGCGTGGCAGGTCTCCGATGCGGTAAAAAGCCTGGCCTCTATGTTGCCCACGACCACACCGGTGCTGCTGATCCACAACGGCATGGGTACGGTGGAGGAGTTAAAGGCAATCCCCCATCCGCTGCTGATGGGTATCACCACCCATGCCGCCCGCCGGGACGGCAACATCATTATTCACGTTGCCAGCGGTACGACCCATATCGGCCCCGCCCGGCAGCAGGACGGTGACTACAGCTATCTGGCGGACACCTTGCAGGAGGTGTTACCGGACGTGGCCTGGCATAACACTATCCGCCCGCAGCTGTGGCGCAAGCTGGCGGTCAACTGTGTGATCAACCCGCTGACGGCCCTGTGGAACTGTCCAAACGGCGAACTGCTGGCGCACCCGGAGCTGACCGAGGCTATCTGTAATGAGGTGGCGGCAGTAATGGAGCGCGAAGGCCATCATACTTCAGCCGATGATCTGCTGTATTACGTTAATCAGGTCATTGAAAATACGGCGAAAAACATTTCATCGATGCTGCAGGACGTTCGTGCCCAGCGCCGCACCGAAGCGGATTACATCACCGGCTATCTGCTCCGCCGCGCCCGCGCCCACGGCATTGCGGTACCGGAAAATACCCGCCTCTATGAACAGATTAAACGTAAGGAGAGTGAGTATGAGCGCATCAGCACTGATATGCCTCGCCCCTGGTAGCGAAGAGACCGAAGCGGTGACCACCATCGATCTGCTGGTACGCGGTGGGATTAAGGTCACTACCGCCAGCGTGGCCAGCGACGGCAATCTGGCGGTGACCTGCTCCCGAGGTGTCAAGCTGCTCGCCGATGCCCCGCTGGTGGAAGTCGCCGACGGTGACTATGACGTGATTGTTCTGCCCGGCGGCGTTAAGGGCGCGGAGTGCTTTCGTGACAGCCCCCTGCTGGTCGAGACGGTAAAACAGTTTCACCGCTCGGGTCGGATCGTGGCGGCTATCTGCGCGGCGGCAGGCATCGTGCTGGTTCCGCACAATATCTTCCCCATCGGCAATATGACCGGTTTTCCGGCGCTGAAGGATCGCATCCCCGAAGAACAGTGGCAGGATAAGCGCGTAGTGTGGGACCCACGGGTGAACCTGCTCACCAGCCAAGGGCCGGGAACGTCTATCGATTTTGCACTGAAGATTATCGACCTGCTGGTCGGGCGCGAGAAAGCGCATGAAGTAGCGTCACAGCTGGTGATCGCTGCGGGGATCTATAACCATTACGAAGCGTAAGCAATAAAAACGCCGGGTGGCGGCTACGCCTGACCCGGCCTACATTATGCACTTTGTAGGCCCGGCAAGCCTGCGCCGCCGGGCGTTTTCTTATGGGCGGTACACCTTGACGTTGGTGAAGCCCTGCTCGTGCAGATAGAGCGCCTGCAGGCGGCTCATCACCCCACGCTCGCACCACAGCAGCCAGGTTTTGCTCTGATCGAGATCGCCAAATTTGGTACTCAGCTTGTAGAACGGCAGCGTTACCACGTCGACGCCCTCTATCGTCAGCGGCTTGCTCTCCTGATCGTCCGGAGAGCGGATATCCAGCACCACGTCGTTCGGACCAAAACCGGTGACGGTCTCAACTTCAACCACTTCCTGCTCGGCTTGCTGAGCAATCTCGCGGATGTCGACGTTGGTTGCCTCTTCCACTACCCGATCGAGGATCGCAAAATCGAAGTTCTGCTCTTCGGCTTCGATCTTCGATTTCACCGCTTTTACCGTCGGGCTTTTAGAGATCACGCCGCAGTACTCTGGCATGGTACGGGAGAAGTCTTCCGTGCCGATCGCGCGAGCCACGTCGATAATGTGCTCTTTATCATGAGAGATCAGCGGGCGCAGGATCAGCGTATCAGAGACGTTGTCGATCAGACGCAGGTTAGTCAGGGTCTGGCTAGAGACCTGGCCCAGCGCTTCACCGGTGACCAGGGCCTGCACGCCGTAGCGCTCGGCGACCTTAGACGCTGCGCGCACCATCATGCGTTTCAGCACGACGCCCATCTGGCCGTCGTCTACTTTTTCCAGGATCTCACCGACCACCGGCTCAAAGTTGATCGCCACAAAGCGTACGCGGTGCGAGCTGCCGAAGCGGTTCCACAGATAGTGAGCCACCTGACGGACGCCAATCTCATGCGCTGCGCCGCCGAGGTTGAAGAAGCAGTAGTGTACGCGGCAGCCACGGCGCATCAGCATATAGCTGGAGACGCTGGAGTCAAAGCCACCGGAGATCAGCGACAGCACATCTTCCTGGGTACCGATAGGGAAACCACCGATACCTTCGGTACGGTTCGTTATCAGCAGCAGACGATCGTCTTCAATTTCCAGATGGACCGTGTAATCCGGGTGAGTCAATTTTACGCGAGCGCTCTCAATATGCTGATTCAGCCCGCCACCGACGTAGCGTTCTACCTCAATGGAGCTAAACTCATGCTTACCGCGACGTTTCACGCGCACGCAGAAGGTTTTCCCCTCTAGCTGCTCGCGATACTGGGCCAGCGCTTTCTCGAAAATGTCATGCAGGGAGGTATAAGGCACATCTTCTACCTCCAGAATATGGTGGATACCGGGAATACGGGTCAGGGCATCGCGAATGGCAGTACGCAAGGACTCGTCTTTGGTACGCACTTCCACGTGATCCCAGTGACGAACGACTTTAATCTCTTCGTCGTGGTACTTCAGAACGTTACGAATGTTCCCGGTTAAAATTTTAATAAAGCGCAAACGCACGGATTGGCTTTTGATGGTGATTTCCGGGAACAATTTAATGATAAACTTCATGGCGGCAAAGGTTCTTTGGCAAGTCGCATAGTGGACTTGTGGGGGATTAATACAGCAGCCCCTAACCGCGGCTGCTTCCAGGCGCGCAAGTATACCACCATCGGGGTCTACCTTGCACACCGCATGACCATTGCGCGTTATTTAATACGCGGCCCGACTTCGCTACCATAGCGCAGACGAATAAAACGAGAGTCAGACATCCTTATGGCAAAGAAAAACGACGCACCGGCCAGCTTTGAAACGGCGCTTACCGAGCTGGAACAGATAGTGACCCGTCTTGAGAGCGGCGATCTGCCCCTTGAAGAGGCCCTGAGCGAATTTGAACGCGGCGTGCAGCTGGCACGCCAGGGGCAGACCAAGTTACAGCAGGCGGAGCAGCGCGTGCAGATCCTGCTCTCAGAACAGGAAGAGGCCCCGCTCACCCCCTTCACCCCGGACGCCGAGTAATATGGATTTTAAAGCACACGCTTTTACTGAACAATTAGAGACCTGCGTCGATCAGGCCAATAGCGCGCTACGGCGCTTCATCGCCCCTCTGCCTTTTCAGAATACGCCTCTGGTTGAGGCCATGAACTATGGTGCACTATTAGGCGGCAAGCGCCTGCGGCCATTTTTGGTCTATGCCACAGGCAGCATGTTTGGCGTCAGCGTCAACACCCTGGATGCCCCCGCTGCTGCCGTGGAGTGCATTCACGCCTACTCCCTGATCCATGACGATCTGCCGGCCATGGACGATGACGATCTGCGCCGGGGCCAGCCGACCTGCCACATTAAATACGGTGAGGCGAGCGCCATTCTGGCAGGAGATGCCCTGCAAACGCTGGCGTTCTCTATCCTTGCCGATGCGCCAATGCCGGAGGTGAGCGATCGCGATCGGCTGGCAATGGTTGCCGAGCTGGCGCAGGCCAGCGGCGTGGCGGGCATGTGTGGCGGTCAGGCGTTGGATCTGGAAGCCGAAGGCAAACAGGTGCAGCTTGCCGAGCTGGAACGTATCCACCGCCATAAAACCGGGGCGCTGATCCGCGCGGCGGTGCGCATGGGTGCCCTGAGCGCCGGTGAACGGGGTCGTGACGTGCTGCCGATTCTGGATCAATACGCCGAGTGTATCGGTCTGGCCTTCCAGGTACAGGATGACATTCTGGATGTGGTGGGTGATACTGCAACTCTCGGCAAACGTCAGGGGGCCGATCAGCAGCTGGGTAAAAGCACCTATCCTGCCCTGCTGGGCCTTGAGCAAGCCCGGACGAAAGCCCGTGACCTGATTGACGACGCCCGCAGCGCGTTAGCGCAGCTGGCCGCCCACTCTCTGGACACCTCGACCCTTGAAGCGCTGGCCGACTTTATAATTCAGCGTGATAAATAAACAACAATGAGTCTCTGATGAGTTTTGATACTGCCAAATACCCGACCCTGGCGCTGGTGAATGCCACCCAGGATCTGCGCCTGCTGCCAAAAGAGAGCCTGCCGAAGCTGTGCGACGAGCTGCGCCGCTATCTTCTCGACAGCGTGAGCCGCTCCAGCGGTCACTTCGCCTCCGGGCTTGGCACGGTTGAGCTGACCGTGGCACTGCACTATGTCTACAACACGCCGTTCGATCAGCTTATCTGGGACGTCGGCCATCAGGCTTACCCACACAAAATTCTGACCGGTCGCCGGGATCGCATCGATACGATCCGCCAGAAAGGCGGCCTGCACCCCTTCCCGTGGCGCGGCGAGAGCGAGTATGACGTGCTGAGCGTCGGCCACTCCTCTACCTCTATCAGCGCCGGGATTGGCATCGCGGTAGCGGCAGAGAAAGAGGGTAAACAGCGCCGCACCGTCTGCGTAATTGGCGACGGGGCGATCACCGCCGGCATGGCCTTTGAGGCGATGAACCACGCCGGTGATATTCGCCCGGATATGCTGGTGATCCTCAACGACAACGAGATGTCGATCTCCGAGAACGTTGGCGCGCTCAACAACCATCTGGCGCAGCTGCTCTCGGGCAAGCTCTACTCTACCCTGCGCGAAGGTGGAAAGCGGGTCTTCTCCAATGTACCGCCGATCAAAGAGCTGCTGAAACGCACCGAAGAGCATATTAAAGGCATGGTTGTGCCTGGTACCCTGTTTGAAGAGCTGGGCTTTAACTATATCGGGCCGGTCGATGGCCATGACGTGCTGGGTCTGGTCACCACGCTGAAAAACATGCGTGACCTGAAGGGCCCGCAGTTCCTGCACATCATGACCAAAAAAGGACGCGGCTACGAGCCAGCCGAAAAGGATCCGATCACCTTCCATGCCGTACCGAAATTCGATCCAGCCAAGGGAACGCTGCCAAAAAGCAGCGGCGGCATGCCCTCCTACTCGAAAATTTTCGGCGACTGGCTATGCGAGACAGCGGCAAAAGATGACAAGCTGATGGCCGTTACGCCTGCGATGCGCGAAGGCTCCGGCATGGTGGAGTTCTCCCGCACCTATCCGCAGCAGTATTTTGACGTGGCGATTGCCGAGCAGCACGCGGTAACCTTTGCCGCCGGGCTGGCAATCGGCGGCTATAAGCCGGTGGTGGCGATCTACTCTACCTTCCTGCAGCGTGCCTACGATCAGGTGATCCATGACGTGGCGATCCAGAAGCTGCCGGTGCTGTTTGCTATCGACCGGGCGGGGATTGTCGGTGCTGACGGGCAGACGCACCAGGGCGCGTTTGATATCTCTTTCCTGCGCTGCGTGCCGGAAATGGTAATCATGACCCCAAGCGACGAGAACGAGTGTCGTCAGATGCTCTACACCGGCTACCACTACAGCGAAGGGCCGAGCGCCGTACGCTACCCACGCGGCAACGCCGTGGGCGTGACGCTTGAGCCGCTGGCCGCGTTGCCTATCGGTAAAGGGGTAGTGAAACGCCAGGGCGAAGAGATCGCGATCCTTAACTTCGGTACGCTGATGCCGGAAGCGGAAAAGGCCGCCGAGACGCTGAACGCCACGCTGGTGGATATGCGTTTTGTGAAGCCCCTTGACGAGGCGCTGATTCTGGAGCTGGCCGCAACCCACGCGTCGCTGGTCACTCTGGAAGAGAACGCCATCATCGGCGGTGCAGGTAGCGGCGTGAACGAAGTGCTGATGGCTAACCGTAAGCCGGTTCCGGTTCTCAACCTCGGCCTGCCGGACTACTTTATCCCGCAGGGTACCCAGGAAGAGGCGCGCATCGAGCTGGGCCTCGACGCCGCCGGTATCATCGCAAAAATTCAGACCTGGCTGGCCTGAGCCTCCGGTTCCGCTCCTGCTATGCTTAAGGGTACTCGTACCCTTAAGCAGGAGTGGAACCATGCAATACAACACGTTAGGAAAAACAGATCTTAAGGTTTCCCGTCTTTGTCTGGGCTGTATGACCTTTGGCGAACCGGACCGGGGCAATCACGCCTGGACCCTGCCAGAAGAGAGCAGCCGACTCATCATCAAGCACGCCCTTGAGGGCGGCATCAACTTTTTCGATACCGCGAACAGCTACTCTGACGGCAGCAGCGAAGAGATCGTTGGCCGGGCGCTGAAAGATTTCGCCTACCGCGAAGAGGTGGTGGTCGCCACCAAGGTCTACCATCAGGTAGGCGATCTGCCGGAAGGGCTCTCTCGCCCGCAGATCCTGCGCTCGATTGATGACAGCCTGCGCCGACTCGGCATGGAGTATGTTGACCTGCTGCAGATCCACCGCTGGGACTATAACACCCCTATCGAAGAGACGCTGGAAGCACTGAATGACGTGGTAAAGGCCGGTAAGGCCCGCTACATCGGCGCGTCGTCTATGCACGCCTCGCAGTTCGCCGAGGCGCTGAAGCTTCAGGAACAGAATGGCTGGGCGCGCTTTGTCACCATGCAGAATCACTACAATCTTATCTACCGTGAGGAAGAGCGCGAGATGCTGCCGCTCTGCTATCAGGAGGGCGTGGCGGTGATCCCATGGAGCCCGCTGGCGCGCGGTCGTCTGACGCGCCCATGGGGAGAAACCACGGCTCGCTCAGTATCGGATGAGTTCGGTAAAACGCTCTATAACGAGAGCGATGCCGGGGATGCACAGATTGCCGAGCGGCTGGCGGCAATTGCAGAAGATACCGGGGCGACCCGGGCGCAGGTGGCCATTGCCTGGCTGCTGAGCAAGCCCGGCGTGGCCGCCCCGATCATCGGTGCATCCCGGGAAGAGCAGCTTGAGGAGCTGATCCAGGCGGTAGAGTTAACCCTGACGCCAGAGCAGATTGCCGAGCTGGAGACGCCGTATAAGCAGCATCCGGTCGTCGGATTCAAATAAGGGTAAGCATCCGGCCCACTATGGGCCGGATAAAAGCGGATCAAATAATACCAATCGGCCAGTGATGGCCAATCAGGTAGAGGATCCCCGCCGCCACAATCCCGGCGACGATATCATCAACAATAATCCCCATCCCGCCGTGCACGTTGCGGTCGAACCAGCGGATCGGCCAGGGCTTCCACATATCAAAGATACGGAACAGCACAAACCCGGCGGCCACCCACTGCCAGTCGTTAGTGGGTAGCGCCATCAGGGTGATCCACATCCCGATAAACTCATCCCATACGATGCTGCCGTGGTCGTGCACCCCCATATCCTTTGCCGTCTGGTGACACAGGTAGACGCCAATACAGATAGAGAGCATCACCACCATGGAGTAGAGCTGCCACGGCAGGAAGGTCATCAGATACCAGAACGGGATCGCCGCCAGCGAGCCCATCGTGCCTGGCACCACCGGACTCAGGCCGCTGCCAAATCCGGTGGCCAGCAGGTGCCACGGGTTACGCAAGTTCAGGCGGCTTTTAGCGATATCTTTAGTGCGCGGCAAAATGGTCATATCCTTTCCAGTCAAAAGTCACAGCCCTGCCCTCGCGGGTAAAGCTGATGCCGTCGATATCGGCGCTCATCCGCCCGATGCAGGTGTACGGAATGCCAAGCTGACCAATCGCCACCTCCAGCGCGCCGCGATTCAACTCGGGCACGGTGAAGCAGAGTTCGTAATCCTCGCCGCCGCCCAGCGCCCAGCGCAGGGCCTGGTCTGGATCCACATGGCGACGCAGGGCATCCGAATAGGGCAGCATGTCAACGTCGATCATCGCCCCGCACTCGCTGGCCTGCAAAATATGCCCCAGGTCGGAGATCAGCCCGTCGGAGAGATCGATAGCGGAATTCGCCAGATCGCGCAGCGCCTGGCCGTGCAAAATACGCGGCGTTGGGCGCAGATGGCGTTTGACCAGCCAGTCGGCATCGTTGGGATCGTTTACCTGCAAACGATCCTGCAGGATCGCCAGCCCGGCGGCGCTGTCTCCTGGCGTGCCGGTGACGTAGATCCAGTCTCCGGGCTTCGCGCCAGAGCGTTTCAGCGCCCGGCCCGCCGGAACGTAGCCGTGAATACCCAGCGTCATGGAGAGCGGCCCGCGCGTCGTGTCGCCGCCGATCAGCTGCATGTCGTAGTAGCTAAGCTGCTCAAACAGGCTGTCGCTGAACGCTTTCAGCCAGGGCTCGTCGACCTCTGGCAGGGTCAGCGCAAGGGTCAGCCACGCCGGGTCAGCGCCCATCGCCGCCAGATCGCTCAGGTTTACCGCCAGCGCCTTGTAAGCCAGGTCGGCAGGATCGATATCCGGGAGAAAATGAATGCCCGATACCAGCGTATCGGTACTGATTGCCAGGGTCTGTTTTTCCGGCACATTCAGCAGCGCGCAGTCATCGCCAATGCCGGTTTCGACATCCAGGCGCGCGCGTCTGACGCGGTTAAAGTAACGGGCAATAAGGGAGAATTCGCCGCATGCCATACGTTATGCCTCAGCAGAATAAATGAGTAAGGCCGGGGCGAAGCGGCAACTGCGCTCCGCCGTACCGGCCTTGAGGTTACTTTTTGTGGGGGCGGATCGCGGGTGCGGCTTTATCCAGCACGCCATTCACAAACTTGTGGCTGTCTTCTGCACCAAACGTTTTTGCCAGCTCGATAGCTTCGTTGATGGCAACCTTGTAGGGCACGTCATCACGTTTGGAGAGTTCGAACAGCGCGATACGCAGTACCGCTTTCTCAACCTGGCCCAGCTCTTCAAGCAGGCGGGACAGATAGGGCTTCATCAGGCCGTCGAGATATGCGCTGTTAGTCGCCACCCCGGACAGCAGCTCGCGGAAGTAAGCGATGTCAACGTCTTTGACATCCTGTTCCGCCAGGAACTGGTATTCAACATCGGCGATGTCGTTCTGGGACAACTGCCAGGAGTAAAGCGCCTGAACGGCACACTCACGGGCGCGGCGACGAGCAGCAGGTTTCACGGAATTCCCCTTACAAAAATCAGCCTTGAATGGCTTTCAATACATTAATCATTTCAAGCGCGGTCAGTGCTGCTTCAGCACCCTTGTTACCCGCTTTCGTGCCAGCGCGTTCGATGGCTTGTTCAATACTTTCAGTGGTGAGCACACCAAAGGCTACCGGAATGGCGCTCTCCTGAGCCACGTGCGCCAGGCCGTTGCTTGCGCCGCCCGCGACGTATTCGAAGTGTGCCGTACCGCCACGGATCACCGTGCCGAGCGCAATAATCGCATCGTATTTACCGGTTTTTGCCAGCGCACCCGCCGCCAGAGGCAGCTCATAAGCACCTGGAACCCAAACAACGGTGATGTTTTCATCTTTAACCTGGCCGATACGCTTCAGGGCGTCGATAGCACCTTCCAGCAGGCTGTCGTTGATGAAGTTGTTGAAACGCGCAATGGTGATGGCGACGCGAGCGTCCGGGGCAGCAACAGTAGCTTCAATAATGTTCATAAACTTACCTTAGGGTTCTCATATAGCCCCCGCAGGGGGGCGGATTTTATCATACTATTTTACGCACTGCTTCCCTTTTACGAGCGCACTACGCGGGGATCAGATGCAGGCACAGATCCGGGCCTACCTGACGTATTTCAGTGAACTTGAGCTGCGGCGCGGCCGCCAGGCTCTCAAGCCCTGGCAGAACGCAGAGGCCGCGCGCCTCGCTGCCTAATAGCTTCGGTGCCAGATAGACAATCAGCTCGTCCACCAGCCCGGCCTGCAGCAGCGCGCCCGCCATCTGCGCGCCCGCCTCTACCCAGATGCTGTTAATCTGCTGACGTCCCAGCAGCATCATCATTGAGACCAGATCGAGATGGCCGTTATGTTCAGGCACCAGAATGTGGCGCACGCCGTCCGGCCACTGGTGCTCGTCGGCGCGGGTACGGGCAAACCAGGTTTCACCCGGCTGCTGAACAAGACGATGCGCAGGCGTCACACGGTTCTGGCTGTCGACGACGATGCGCACCGGCTGGCGCAGATCCGCCTGGGCATAGCGCGCCTGGGAGTCGGCACCCAGCTCGTCCCAGCGAACGGTCAGAGCCGGATCGTCCGCCAGCACCGTGGCGCTGCTGGTTAATATCGCGTGGCTCTCGGCGCGCAGACGCTGAACGTCCCGGCGCGCCTCGGGCGAAGTGATCCACTGGCTCTCGCCGTTCGCCATCGCCGTGCGCCCGTCCAGCGACGCGCCGAGCTTAAGTTGAATATAGGGGAAGCCGGTACGCATGCGCTTGAGGAAGCCGCGGTTAAGTCGCTCCGCCTCGCTCATCATCAGACCGTGGCTGACCTCGATTCCCTCCTGGGCGAGACGGTACAGCCCTCGCCCCGCCACCTGCGGGTTGGGATCCTGCATCGCTGCGACCACGCGGGCGACGCCAGCGTTAATCAACGCCTCGCAGCACGGTGGTGTCCGGCCATGATGGCTGCATGGCTCCAGCGTCACGTAGGCGGTGGCACCGCGGGCACGCTCCCCCGCCATGCGCAGGGCGTGCACCTCGGCATGCGGCTCGCCGGCACGGAAGTGGAACCCTTCCCCGAC
The DNA here is from genome assembly GCF_024656065.1 of Pseudescherichia sp. L3. NCBI lineage: Bacteria > Pseudomonadati > Pseudomonadota > Gammaproteobacteria > Enterobacterales > Enterobacteriaceae > Pseudescherichia > Pseudescherichia sp. L3. The sequence goes on along the minus strand of NZ_JANKYC010000001.1, from coordinate 104,963 downwards.
GATTTCGCCCTCTTTCACAATGACACAGCCCACGTTTGGATTAGGATGGGTAGTGTAGCGCCCGCGCTGTGCCAGCTTCAGCGCACGGGCCATGTACATTTCGTCCTGCTTGTCGTCCTGCTTATCATCCAGCATTAGCCTAGTCCTGTAAGCGGGCGATCTCTTCGCCGAATTCGCGGATATCTTCAAAGCTGCGGTAGACGGAGGCAAAGCGGATATAGGCTACTTTATCGAGCTTCTTGAGCTGCTCCATCACCAGGTTGCCAATCATCTTGCTGGGGATCTCGCGTTCCCCCGTGGCCCGCAGCTGGGATTTGATATGGTTAAGGGCCATCTCAACGTCGTCAGCGCTGACCGGGCGTTTCTCCAGCGCTTTAAGCATGCCGCTGCGTAATTTGTCTTCGTTAAACGGCTCGCGGACCTCGTTGCTTTTCACCACGCGCGGCATCACCAGCTCTGCCACTTCGAAGGTCGTAAAACGCTCGTTGCACACCAGGCACTGGCGGCGACGACGAACGGAGGAGCCTTCGCCCACCAGGCGAGAGTCAATTACTTTGGTATCCACGGCGAAACAGAATGGGCAATGCATACGGCGTCCTGAAGATAAAATTAACTGAAATCTATTTTAACCTGATATGCCGCGACAACAAAGGCATCAGCACTTTTGGGATAAAGGATCGATGCGAAGCGTGTCACCATAAAACCTTTAACAGTTATGGAGTAAGCCACGATCATGCAAAACGAAGCCCGAGAGCTTGATGACCTTATCTGTAACTATTTTGGTCATGATTATGACTTAATCGATGACAGCGAAGCGCTTTTACCCAAAATTGAGGCGTACAACAGACAATCTGGGAAAGCTATGCAGCTGGCTCTGCTTGAGGACGTCGAGGAATTCCTGTCATTTGGAGAGCAATTAAACAGCATCTTTCATATCAGGTATGACGATTATTTCGATCCTTCACTCTGGGGCACGACTCCTCGTGACTTCTTGCTTCTGGTCAGGGACCAAGTGAAGTACGCTCTTCAAGGATGTGAAAAAAGAAGATGAAAAAGGCCACAGGTCTATTATTTACAGCGTTTATCTCACTGTACTCGATTGATTCAATGGCAAAAACAGCAAAAATAGACGATAGTAAAGACGTTAGTGAATGTATTAAAAAATTCAAAAACGAAAATATAGAGTGCCTGGACGACGTACTACACAACTCTGAGGAGCAGCTTAACAATGCTTACCTCTCTAAACTCACTAAAATTAAAAAAACGTCCCCAGATGAATGGTGGATGGGTGATGAGCAGCAAAAAAAGGAAGTCATCGACTCATTCATTGCAAATCAGAAAAAATGGATTGAATACAGAGATAGCTATTGCGGGGTTGCTTTATGGTCCTATCAAAACTCTGACCATCTCGGTGAGGCACAAACAAGCTGCGAGATAAACATGAATAAAAGACGTTTAGAGGAGATCGACTTAATTCAGATCCCGTCCGAAACGGAAAGTGAAACCCCATAGCCTCCGACGCACCTCAAACCCACCGCGATTTCCTGCCGAACCTCTACTTCCAGACAGGAAATCGGACATTTTGCTCGTTCCAGCCTAAAATCTCCTTACTAGCAATAACTCGTTTAAGGAAACCGTTATCATGACAAGACGTTATCTGAAGCTCGCCCTGCTGGGGAGTCTGTTTACCCTTAGCGCCTGCGCCCAGCAGAGCGAGGTGCGCCAGCTGCATCAGAGCGTGAGCACGCTCAACAAAGAGATGAGCAAGCTTAATCAGGAGACGGTGAAGATCACCCAGCAGAACAGCCTGAACGCCAGGTCTGAGAGCGGCGTCTACCTGCTGCCGGGAGCCAATACCCCGGCGCGCCTGAAGAGCCAGCTCGGTACGCTGCGTATGTCGCTGAAGGATATCGCCCCCAACGCCGGCGGCACGCGCCTGACGCTGCTCATCCAGGGTGAATCGAACACCCCGCTGCCGGCCTTTAGCGGCACGGTTGAGTGGGGACAGATTCAGGGTACCACCGAAAATCCGCAGGAAGTTAATGTTCAGAACCAGCTGATCAGCGCCCCGGCCAGCACCCTCGCGCCGAGCGACGTCAGCGTCCCGCTACAGCTCAACGGCATCACCCCCGAGCAGCTTGGCTTTATCCGCATTCATGATATTCAGCCAGCCAATATGTAGTAGCGTCATACTCCGTTACTTTCTGTAAGGGCGCAGCGTCGCCCTTTTGCCTCGTTCACACCTTTTTACCTCCTCTTACAAACCTCAAATATTGGCAATGCCGCAGATTGCCAGTACAATCGCCCCGTTTTATCTACGCAAACGTGAACGCAATCGATTACGTAGATGATGGATATGTGAAACAACACATATTTTTGTGAGCAAGGAAACTTATAATAGGCCCGCAGAAATACGAAACATTTTGAAAAGCATCAACAGCGTTCTTTCGATCCCGTCAGGGACTTCAATCAGTGGCATACATATGAAAAAAACTTTACTCGTCGCCGGTGCGGCACTTGCGCTCTCCTCCACCTTCGCCGTTAATGCGGCCGAAACCAGCAACAGCGAATTCGTCTCCGACTGGTGGCATCAGAGCGTTAACGTGGTAGGCAGCTACCATACCCGTTTCGGACCCACTATCCGTAACGATACCTACCTGGAGTACGAAGCGTTCGCCAAGAAAGATTGGTTCGACTTCTATGGCTACATGGATGCGCCAGTCTTCTTCGGTGGCAACAGCACCGCGAAGGGTATCTGGAACCACGGCTCCCCGCTGTTTATGGAGATTGAACCGCGCTTCTCTATCGACAAGCTGACCGATACCAGCCTGGCATTTGGTCCGTTCAAAGAGTGGTACTTCGCGAACAACTACATCTACGATATGGGCCGTAACGAAGCGGGTCGTCAGAGCACCTGGTACATGGGTCTGGGTACGGATATCGATACCGGCCTGCCGATGAGCCTCTCCCTGAACGTCTATGCCAAATACCAGTGGCAGAACTACGAAGCGGCGAACGAGAACGAGTGGGATGGCTACCGCTTCAAGGTGAAATACTTTGTGCCAATCACCCAGCTGTGGGGCGGCCAGCTGAGCTATATCGGCTTCACCAACTTTGACTGGGGTTCCGATCTGGGCGACAAAGATTTCCGCGATCTGAACGGTATGCAGGCCCGTACCAACGACTCTATCGCCTCCAGCCATATTCTGGCCCTGAACTACGATCACTGGCACTACTCGGTGGTGGCGCGTTACTGGCACAACGGAGGTCAGTGGAACGACGATGCGAGCCTGAACTTCGGCAGCGGCAACTTCAACGTCCGCTCTACCGGCTGGGGTGGTTACCTGGTAGCAGGTTACAACTTCTAACCTGTACGGATCCGCCCGGTGGCGCTGCGCTTACCGGGCCTGGGCTCCAAATGTAGGCCGGGTAAGGCGAAGCCGCCACCCGGCTTTTTACTGCTTCACTTTTCGCAAAAAATCCGTCAGCGATCTGTCTGCACTTTCGCTGAATCGTCTCTCCATCAGCGCAAGGTTAAGACACCTGTCGAGCCGGAAACAGCGGTAGTCATCGCGCCGTTCGCACCACGCAGCCAGCAGCCAGTGCTCCCCCCAGAAGAACAGACCAAGCGGCTGCACCTCACGGCAGGAGAGCTGCCCTGCCTCATCACGATAATGTAGCCTCAGCACGTGCTGAGTAGAAATAGCCTGATGGATCACGTCAAAGCCACTGCGCGAATGGGGCTGAAGCGCAATATCCGGCGCATAGATACGCGTCTGCTCTGCCTTGCGTCTGCTCTCCTCCGGCAGTATAGCCAGCACCTTCTCCTGAGCCGATTCTAGCTCGCGAGATAACGACTCTCCGCCCCAGGTTTTGAGCAGGCGAATCGCCACCATCAGCGCCTCGGACTCTTTGTTGGTCAGCATCAGCGGTGGCAGGTCAAACCCTGACATCAACCGGTATCCACTTCCCGCCTCGCCCTCTACCGGCACGCCAGAAAGCGACAGGTCGCGGATATCGCGATAAACCGTGCGCTCGGACACGGCCAGCCTGTCCGCCAGATGCGCTGCCGTTGTCAGACGTCTTCCTCGCAGGATTTGCACAATCTGAAACAAACGGTCAGCGCGTCGGGTCATGTTCTTCTCAGCTCTTAAGCGGGTTGATGGAGGCCGACACGATTACCTTCACTGTCGGTAAACAAGGCGATAGTACCAATACCGTTTGGCAGCGCCAGCGGGCCAAATACACACTCACCGCCCGCCGAGGCGACTCTATCGAGCGTGGCCGCCAGACTGTCAGTGTGCAGGTAAATAATAGCGCCCTGCTGCGAGGGTATAATACCGTCAAACTTAGCCAGCGCGCCGCCGGTTGCCGGGTCTTCATGCGGGAAAATGGCCAGCTCTGCGACATCCATTTTCTCGCGTTTGAGCGCAACCTGCATCACTGGCTCATAAAATTTGATGGCGCGCTCCATATCAGCAACCGGGATCTCAAACCAGTTAATTACGCTTTTCATACTTCCTCCTGCCTGTTGTTTGGGTTCGGAAAGAGTCTACGACAGGGCTCCTGACAGCATACTGTCAGGAGTGTTTGTCAGGAGCGGGCAAAAAAAATCCCGGTCAATTGACCGGGACTTCGATAACGCTAAATACGTTGTATTACGGCAGAATTGACGGCTGATCCGCCCCCTCTTTCTCTACCTTCTGCTGCAGCAGATGTTCACGCTTCATCCCAAGCTTCAGCGCCAGTGCCGAAGCCACGTAGATGGACGATGCCGTACCGATGGAAACACCGATCAGCATGGTCAGCGAGAAGCCCTGCAGCATTGCGCCACCGAAGAGGTAGAGCATCAGGATCACCACTAAGGTGGTGCCTGAGGTGATCAAGGTACGGTGCAGCGTCTGGGTGAGCGACACGTTAAAGATCTCGTAAGGCGTCCCGCGACGGATTTTGCGGAAGTTCTCACGAATACGGTCGGAAACCACGATGCTGTCGTTCAGCGAGTAGCCGATAACGGACATCAACGATGCCACGATGGTCAGATCCACTTCGATCTGGAACAGCGACAGCACGCCCATGGTAATGATCACGTCGTGCGCCAGTGCGATAACCACCCCCGCCGCCAGACGCCACTCAAAGCGGAAGCCGACGTAAACCAGGATGGAGATCAGCGCTACCAGCAGCGCCATTGCACCGTTCTGTGCCAGATCGGCACCGACGCTTGGCCCCACGAACTCGATGCGTTTTACCGCCGCGTTCTGGTGGGTGGCCTCGTTAATGACGCTCACCACTTTGCTGCCCAGCGCCTGACCACCGGTTGCCCCTTCGGCAGGCGGCATGCGCACCATCACGTCACGGCTGCTGCCGAAGTTCTGCAACAGCGGATCTTCAAAACCGGCTTTCTGCAGCGCGTCACGCATCATGTCCATATCGGCCGGCTTTTCCAGCGAGATTTCAATGACCGTACCGCCGGTGAAGTCGAGACCCCAGTTAAAGCCGCGCACGCCGATAATGATAATCGACAGGATCAGCAGAAGTCCGGAGATGCCGAAAGCCCAGTAATCCCAGCGCATAAAGTCATAGACTTTACGCCCGTGGTTCAATTGTTCAACAGTATATTCCTGTGCCACAACGCACTCCTCAGATAGACAGCTTGTTGATGCGTTTGCCGCCGTACAACAGGTTTACGATGGCACGTGTACCGACGATGGCGGTAAACATTGACGTCGCCACACCGATACCGGTAGTAATCGCAAAGCCTTTAATTGCCCCGGTGCCTACGGCATACAGGATGATGACCTTGATAAGCGTCGTGACGTTAGCATCAAAGATGGAGCTAAACGCGCCTTTGTACCCTTCGTCGATCGCCTGCTGAACCGAACGGCCGTTGCTCAACTCTTCTTTGATACGTTCGTTGATCAGCACGTTGGCATCCACCGCCACCGCAAGGGTTAAGACGATCCCCGCGATACCCGGCATGGTCAGGGTTGCCCCCGGCAGCAGAGACATCACGCCGACGATCAGCACCAGGTTGGCAATGAGCGCAGAGGTGGCGATCAAACCAAACTTCTTATAGAAGAAGATCATGAAGATGATGGAGGCAGCGAGGCCCGCCAGACACGCTTCCAGACCCTGCTGAATGTTCTGCATCCCCAGGGTTGGGCCAATGGTGCGCTCTTCAACGATCTGGATCGGGGCAATCAGCGCACCTGCACGCAGCAGCAGCGAGAGCTGACGCGCTTCGTTCGGGTTGTTGATGCCGGTGATGCGGAAGCTGTTGCCGAGGCGAGACTGGATGTTGGCGATGTTAATCACCTCTTCCTGCTTCACCAGCACGGCACGACCGTTGGCATCTTTCTTACCGCTGTCCTTGTACTCCACAAACAGGGTCGCCATCGGCTTGCCGATGTTGTCCTTGGTGAAGTTAGACATGATGTTACCACCAGCGCTATCCAGCGAGATGTTAACCTGCGGCTGATTGTACTCATCCTGGCTGGAGGTGGAGTCGGTGATGTGATCCCCGGTCAGAATAACGCGTTTGTACAGCACAACCGGCTGCCCTTCGCGCATCTGCTTCACTTCCGAGTCGCCCGGCACGCGGCCTGATGCAGCTGCGGAGCTGTCCGCGTTGGTATTAACCAGACGGAACTCCAGCGTGGCGGTCGCGCCCAGAATCTCTTTCGCGCGCGCGGTGTCCTGAATACCCGGCAGCTCGACGACGATACGGTCAGCGCCCTGACGCTGCACCAGCGGCTCAGCAACGCCCAGCTGGTTAACACGGTTGCGCAGAATGTTGATGTTCTGCTGCACCGCGTACTCGCGGGCTTCGCTCAGGCGTGCATCGGTCATTACCGCACGCAGCGCGTTGCCGCCCTGGGTGTTGATAACCAGATCGCGGTGGCGCGGAGTCAGATAAGAGATGGCTGCGTCACGTGCCGCGCTGTCGCGGAACACGATGCTCATGCCGTAGTTATCTTCTTTACGCACGTTGGTGTAGGCAATGCCCTTCTCGCGCAGATCGCTGCGCAGGCTGTCCATGTTCTGCTCCTGGAGCTTGCCGAGCGCGGTGTCCATATCCACTTCCATCAGGAAGTGCACGCCACCACGCAGGTCGAGGCCGAGTTTCATCGGCTCCGCTTTCAGCATAGAGAGCCAGCGCGGGGTAGCGGGAGCAAGGTTCAGCGCCACAACGTACTTATCGCCCAATACGCTCATCATCGCCTCACGGGCGCGCAGCTGCGTATCGGTGGAGTCAAAGCGGGCAAGGATCGCACCCTCTTCCAGTGCCACAGACTTAGCGGTGATTTTTTGTTCTTGTAAAGTATTCTGGACCTGGATCAGCGTTTGCTCACTGGCGGCGACGCCGCGCGCGCCAGTGATTTGAACAGCCGGATCCTCACCATACAGGTTGGGAAGTGCGTAAAGCAGGCCGACGACAATGACGACGACCAGCATAATGTACTTCCACAAAGGATAACGGTTTAACACGGCAGTTCCCTTTGGGAAAACAGTAGATTACAGCGCCTTCATGGTGCCTTTCGGCAGAACGGCAGCTACGAAGTCACGTTTGATAACCACTTCAGTGGTGTCGTTCAGCGCGATAGCAATGTAGCCGGTTTCCGCTACTTTGGTTACGCGGCCAACCAGACCACCGTTAGTCAGCACTTCATCACCTTTGGCGATGGAGTCCATCAGCTTTTTGTGCTCTTTGGTGCGTTTCTGCTGCGGGCGCAGGATCATGAAGTAGAAGATCAGACCGAAGACAACCAGCATCAGGATCAGAGACATCGGGCTACCCTGCGCCGGTGCACCTGTTGCCGCTACAGCATCAGAAATAAAAAAGCTCATTTAAATTCCCTCATTATTAAAATTAATCAACGTTCAAAGGTGGAACCGGTCGACCCTGACGTTCATAGAAATCGGTCACGAAGCTCTCTAATTTACCCTCTTCGATAGCCTTACGTAAACCAGCCATTAAGCGCTGATAGTGACGCAGGTTATGAATGGTATTGAGGCGCGCGCCCAATATTTCGTTGCAACGATCAAGATGATGCAAGTAAGCGAGCGAATAATTGCGACACGTATAGCAATCACACTCTTCATCCAGCGGACCCGTATCGCTTTTGTACTTCGCATTACGGATTTTTACGACGCCGTTCGTGACAAACAGGTGACCGTTACGCGCGTTACGCGTTGGCATGACGCAGTCGAACATATCGATGCCGCGACGCACGCCCTCGACCAGATCCTCCGGCTTCCCTACGCCCATCAGGTAACGTGGTTTATCTGCCGGGATCTGCGGGCAGACATGCTCCAGGATGCGGTGCATATCTTCCTTCGGCTCACCCACAGCCAAACCGCCGACAGCGTAGCCATCAAAGCCAATCTCTACCAGACCCTTGACTGAGATATCGCGTAAATCTTCGTAAACGCTGCCCTGGATAATCCCGAACAGCGCGTTTTTGTTGCCCAGCGAGTCGAAGCGATCGCGGCTGCGCTGCGCCCAGCGCAGGGACATCTCCATTGAGCGCTTGGCGTAGTCCCAGTCGGCGGGGTACGGCGTGCACTCGTCGAAGATCATCACGATGTCGGATCCGAGATCGTACTGGATCTCCATCGATTTTTCCGGATCGAGGAAGATCGGATCGCCGTTGATCGGGTTGCGGAAGTGCACGCCCGCTTCGGTGATTTTACGGATATCGCCGAGGCTAAAGACCTGGAAGCCGCCGGAGTCGGTAAGAATCGGCCCTTTCCACTGCATAAAGTCGTGCAGATCGCCGTGCAGCTTCATGATCTCCTGGCCAGGACGCAGCCAGAGGTGGAAGGTGTTACCGAGGAGGATCTGTGCGCCGGTGGCTTCAACCTCTTCCGGGGTCATGCCTTTTACCGTGCCGTAGGTACCCACGGGCATAAAAGCAGGCGTCTCAACAACGCCACGATCGAACACCAGGCGGCCGCGACGCGCGCGACCGTCGGTGGTATCAAGTTCAAATTTCACTTAACTCTCCAGCATCAGAAAAACAGTCTGACGTTTAAACCGGTGTCGCGGACTTATTCCCCGACACGCTCATGAATAGCGGAAGGATTGTACGTGATAAACATCGCGTCGCCGTAGCTAAAAAAGCGATATTTCTCTTCTACGGCAGCGTGATAGGCATTCATCGTATGCTGATACCCCGCAAATGCCGACACCAGCATAATCAGCGTCGACTCCGGCAGGTGGAAGTTGGTCACCAGCGCGTCGATCACCTTGTACTGATAGCCCGGGTAGATAAAGATCTGCGTATCGCCAAAGAAAGGTTCGATAAGATCGCTCTTCGCCGCCTGGGCCGCGCTCTCCAGCGAGCGTACGGAGGTTGTTCCCACGGCGATCACGCGATTGCCGCGCGCTTTGGCGGCCAGCACGGCGTCAACCACCTCCTGCGGCACTTCGGCATACTCCGAGTGCATGATGTGGTCTTCAATGCTGTCGACGCGTACCGGCTGGAAGGTCCCCGCGCCTACGTGCAGGGTGACAAAGGCCTGCTCAATGCCCTTCTCGCGCAGCGCGGCCAGCAGCGGCTCGTCGAAGTGCAGGCCCGCCGTCGGGGCGGCAACCGCACCTGGCTTTTCGCTGTAGACGGTCTGGTACAGCTCCCGGTCGGCGTCTTCATCCGGACGGTCGATATAGGGCGGCAGCGGCATATGGCCGATGGCGTTGAGGATATCCAGCACCGGGCGCGCATCGTTAAACTCCACCTCAAACAGCGCATCGTGACGCGCTACCATGGTGGCCTGGATGCTCTCATCGTCACCCAGCAGCAGCTCTGCCCCCGGCTTCGGCGCTTTAGAGGCGCGAATATGTGCCAGAATACGTTTATCATCGAGCATACGTTCGACCAGCACTTCAATCTTACCGCCGCTGGCTTTACGGCCAAACAGGCGGGCCGGGATGACGCGAGTGTTGTTAAAGACCAGCAGATCGCCCGGGTTGAGCTTATCGAGCAGATCGGTGAAAGTACCATGCGTCAGCGCCCCCGTCGGCCCGTCAAGCGACAGCAAACGACAGCTGCTACGCTCAGGCTGCGGATAGTGGGCAATCAGGGATTCAGGTAGTTCAAAGGAAAAATCGGCAACACGCATGACGCTAACTCAAGACATAATTAAGAGGCGGGTAGTCTAGTGCCGGGGCGTGCTCCCTGCAACCGTTACCCGCCTGTGGATAAAGAATAGACGATGAATTTTCTTGCTCATTTACACCTGGCTTACCTCGCAGAGAGTTCTTTGCCAGGTAATTTGCTCGCCGATTTCGTGCGCGGTAACCCCGACGGCACCTACGCTAACGAGGTGGTAGAGGGCATTCGTATGCACCGCCGCGTGGATGTCCTCACCGACGGGCTGCCGGAGGTCCGCGAGGCCAAGGCATGGTTTCGTGCAGAGACCCGCCGCGTCGCGCCCATTACGCTGGACGTCATGTGGGATCACTTCCTCTCCCGCCACTGGGCGCAGATCTCTCCCGAGCAGCCGCTGCCGGCGTTTGTCCGCTACGCCCGCGCGCAGGTAGCGACCATTCTGCCGGAATCGCCGCCGCAGTTTGTTAACCTCAATAACTACCTGTGGTCGGAAAACTGGCTGGAGCGCTATGGCGAGATGGCGTTTATCCAGCGGGTGCTAAACGGTATGGCAAATCGCCGTCCCCGCCTCGACGCCCTGCGTGACTCCTGGCACGATCTGGATGCCCACTATCCGGCGCTGGAGAAGCTGTTCTGGCAGTTCTATCCGCGCATGATGGATCAGGCGCAAAATAAGCAGCTTTAAGCATTGCGTTCTCTTTACGCCCTTTTATACTGGCCGCGTTGCGCTAAATAACCTGATTATTAAAAGGAGATTTAATATGGTTCTGGTCACGCGTCCGGCCCCGGACTTTACCGCCGCAGCGGTATTAGGCAGCGGTGAAATCGTTGAGAAGTTTAACTTCAAACAGCACACCGCAGGCAAAGCCACCGTTCTCTTCTTCTGGCCGATGGACTTTACCTTCGTCTGCCCGTCTGAGCTGATCGCTTTCGATAAACGCTACGAAGAGTTCCAGCAGCGCGGCGTCGAAGTGGTTGGCGTCTCATTTGACTCTGAATTTGTCCACAACGCCTGGCGTAATACCCCAGTCGAAAAAGGCGGTATCGGCCCGGTGAAGTACGCCATGGTGGCGGATATCAAACGCGAAGTGCAGAAAGCCTACGGCATTGAGCATCCGGATGAGGGCGTCGCCCTGCGTGGATCCTTCCTGATCGATAAAGCGGGCATCGTGCGCCATCAGGTAGTGAACGATCTGCCTTTAGGCCGTAATATCGACGAAATGCTGCGTATGGTTGACGCATTACAGTTCCACGAAGAGCACGGCGAAGTGTGCCCTGCCCAGTGGGAAAAAGGTAAAGAGGGGATGAACGCCTCTCCGGACGGCGTAGCGAAGTTCCTCAGCGAACACCTCACCAGCCTGTAAGCCGTGTTGCCTGGTGGCGCTGCGCTTACCAGGCCTGCTATTGCTTCACAGACTCTCGGCCGGGCAAGGCGTCACTGCCGCCCGGCATTTTTATGCTGACTTCTGCCGCACTTCGCGCCAGATGCCCAGCCCCACCCAGATCAGCACCAGCACGCCCAGCACCAGCGCCGCCCACACCAGCATTCTCTTCCACTGGCTTTGCTGCAACGCCGGATCCACTGCCGTCAACCGTGCATCACCTCCCAGCACAATGCGATCCTCTACCAACGCGTACGGTATATCTGCGTTTGCCTGGCGCAGCGCGGCGGGTACCAGCATATCGACATCCATTGCCTGCGGTTGCGCGGCACCATTACCCCACGCCAGTAAAAACGGCCCTTTGCCCTGGGCGTTGAAGATCAGCGTCTGGCTGGCCCGCTCGCCGGTCACCTGGGCGATGCCATCCTCAAGCTGGCCGTTAACCGCCGTCACGCGGATCGCCTGCACCATCCCGCCGGTGGGCAGCGGCTCAGAGGTGTGACCGTTCAGTTGATAAATTACGCTTTTCGCCAGCGGCTGCCACGCGGCCTTTGCCTCGCTGCGGTACTCGATCGCCAGCGGCAGCACTCGCCCTTGCCGAGCTTCGATCACCACTGACACCAGCGGCTGTGGCTGTTGCCAGGAGAACTCCTGCACCGATGAAGAGACGGTTTTCGCCACCGCGTTTAGAGGGATATTTACCGCCGTATCGCTGTAAATTTGCTCTACTGCCGTCGCGCCGGTCAGCGTTGGCGCATGCGCGGCATCATTGAACACCACCAGAACATAACGCATCTCCGTCGGATAGAGTGAGGCAGTGAAATCCAGGGTATTCAGCAGCAGGCGGTCGCTGCCGGAGGTCAGATCCATCAGCGGCATATCGCGGCCATACAGCGTCCAGTTTTTCAGATCGCTGCTGACGTACACATCTGTCCGTGCCTGCCAGTTAGCAGGTACGGCGTTCCATGTCAGCTTCAGCTGCGACAGCGGAAATTCGTCTTTTTGCGTTTCAGGCAGGGTTAACAGGTAGCTTTTGCTCACCCTCTTTTTGCCTTCGCCATCAAGGCGGATTTCAATTCCGTCCTGCGAACGCAGCCACAGATTTTCTGACGCGGCACTATTATCCGGCACCGGTTCGAGGGCAAACAGGCGCAGCGGCAGCGTGCGCGGCGGCGTCTGTTTCTGCACCGCCGGGATCAGCGTAAAAGGCACCGTATGCCCCTGCTGATTGAAGACCCGCACATCGCGCAGATCGGGCGCAACGCTGTCAGTATAAATACGCTCCGGCAGCCTCACCTGATACAGCGGTGACGCTGCCGACGTCGCCAGCGCCGCGCCCCAGGCATAATCCTGCGGCGTTTCCGGGGTGGCGTCCTGGCTCCAGGCCGGCAGCGCCGCGCCGAGCAACGCACAAAAAAGTATCCGTCTGACGATCGTCATTATCCTTGTTCCTCGTTATGCGTCTGTTGTACCCGAGGCGGCAGCGGTGAGAAATAGCCTACGATCAGCACCAGTACCGCCACGCCGATAAAGGCAACCGCACGGGCCAGTCCGCCGCCGCCAGCGCTGTCTACCAGCATCAGTTTCACAATCACCACGCCAAGTAGCGCTGCGCCGCACAGCCATTCACGCCGCGATACCTGCCTGGCGGCACGCAGCATCACCAGCAGCGCCACCAGCATCCAGAACAGCGCGAAACAGGTCTGTACCAGCCGGGACGACCACAGCGCGCTTATCGACCAGTCGATCCCGCCATACCACGCAAGGCTGCGCAACAGCAGGCCGTTCAGCCACCAGAAGGCAAGCCCTGCCAGCAGCAGCGGCACACGTCTATGGATCTCACGTCCCTGCACGGGGAAATAGCGGGTGCACAACTGCGCCAGCGCGAGCAGCGCCATTAAGGCAAAGGCGGCACCCTCTTCCAGCGGATTAAGCAACGGCCGGTAGCCCTGCCCCATCACCACGCCATCATCGATATTGGTTAGCAGCAGCATCACCAGCAGGAAGAGGCCCATGGGGGCCAGCGCCAGCGTGCCGTACCACTGCGGCCAGACGCGTAGCGGCCACAACGAACGTTTCAGCCCGGCGCGCACCAGCAAGATCGTCGCTGCCGCCGACGTCATCGCCAGCCCCGCCTGCCACGGGAACGTGCCCCACGACAGCGTATCGATATACCACCACAGCTCTGCCGCGAGCGCGGTAACAATCATCCAGAACAGCGACAGATGCACTCCCTGCGAAAGATAAGGCACAGGCGGCGTGCGCTGTTGATGCAGCAGCCAGAACGCAGACGGTAGCGCAACACCCCAGGCGAGATTTTGCCAGCCAGCGCTGAAGATTGCGCCCTGGGCGGCGATCTGCCAGACCAGCGTCGCCAGCATCAAAGGCCACAGCAGCCAGACGCTATAGCTGAACGCGCGCCAGCGCAACCGTTGCGCGGCCCACCGCCAGCCATGGACGCTCAGGGCGGTGAGCGTCAGCAGGCCCGGCAGATCGTTCATCCACTGGCTTAAGGTCAGCGCCGACAGCCCGTGCAGGGCCAGCAGCCAGAAGATAATGCCGCCCGCCAGCAGGCCATAGCTGCCCTGCGTGTTGAGGCCGCGCCACAGCCAGGCGGCGGCGATCCACGTCAGGCTCAGCACCGCAAAAATCATCAGTTGCGACAGCGCTGGCAGCGTATCCTGCACCGCCCACAGCGCGCTGCCCACGGCCAGCAGCAGTAAACCGGTGCCGCTGTAGCTCATCCGCCGTTGCTGTTGCTGAACGCCAAGCCAGAGAATGCCCAGCCCTTCCAGCGCCCAGGCCATCGACGTCCAGCGCGCAGAAAGCGCCAGCGGGATCGCCAGCGTGACAAACGCCCCGCCCAACGCCAGCGCGGCCAGCACCAGCGGCCGCCCGAGTTCGGGTTTACGCCGCAGTACCAGCCACGCCAGCAGCAGATAAAACGCGCCAAACCCGAGCGCGGAAAACGCCGGGCCAAAGGTGAAATCCTGCGTGAGGACGTACTGCATGCCAAAACCGATCAGCGGCGGGGCGAACAGCAGCACACCGTCAATAATGCGTTGGCCGCTGCCCTGCGCGCGCAGCGACAGCGCGACGCTCAGTACGCCAAACAGCACGATATTGGCGATCAGGAACAGCTGGCAGCTGAGGTAAAACGCAGGCTGGTAGCTATAAAGTCCCCATACCCCACCGACGCCAAAGGTAAATAGCAGGCCAAGCAGATTAAGCACGCGCCAGTGCTGCCAGACGCTGATGGCGAGAATGCCGCAGGAGAGCAGCAGATAGAATGAAAACAGCCCGATATGGCTGCCGCCGCCGGTAGAGAGCAGCAGCGGCGCGAGATAACCACCGAGGCTGGCGAGCATGGCGAGACTTAAGGCGCGCTGCAATACCGCCAGCCCGACGCTTACCGCACAGATCAGCAGCAGCAAGGCAAACGCCAGCGTCATCGGCAGCATTTGCCAGAGGCGGAACGCGCCAAATACCGTGAGGTAGAGCACGCCAGTAGCACCGCCCTGCAAAATCAGCGCATACACCGGCTGTTTGTGGCGCAGTCGCCAGCCGAGCGCCAGCAGCACCACCGCCGCCAATGCTGCCACGCAGAGGCGCAGCTCCAGCGGGAACAGATCGCGCTCGACGGAATAGCGAAATAAAAACGCCAGCCCGAAGAACAGCAACAGAATGCCGAGTTTCGCCAGCGGGTTACCACGCATAAACCAGCTGACCAGCGAGGAGATCATGCCGCCGCGCGGTTCATCGGCCAGGGGAGTGCTGGTCGCCACCTCGGTGACGGCGACCGGCTCAGGCAACGCCGTTTGCGCAGCCCAGGGATCGACGATGGGGTGTTCTGCCGCAGGCACAATGACAGGAGCAGGTTCCGGCTCCGCTATCTCCTCAGACAACGGTTGCGGGGAAGGTGCACTCACCTGCCCCGCCAGCTGCTGCTCCAGCGCCGTCAACCGTTCACGCAATATGCCCAGTTCCCGCTGCGTATCGCTGCTTTTTCGCCATGCTCCGATCGCCAGCGCAGGGGCGACGATCAGGGCGAGAAAGAGAACAAGACCGGCAACCAGCAAAAGCTCATCCATGGTTTTACCTTCGGTTCGGTGATCACTCCCGAAAGGATATTACATTTCTTTTCAATACTGGTAAAAATGTTGCAACAGGGTCAGCGATTGCGCCAAAGCGTGGCGGAGACCGCCGGGAGCGACAGCACATTCTCCTCGATGGTGCCGGTGCCCACTTTACACTGCCAGGCAGGGACATCCAGCAGCGGCACATCGCTGAGTACCACCTCGCAGGCCGCGCCGCGGTTGATCGCCACCAGCACGCGTTCATGTTGGTAAACGCGCACAAACACCACCACATCGCCTTCCGCACTCACTACCTGACAGCCGCCGTAACGCAGCGCGCGGCTTTTCTTGCGCAGCGTCGCCATCTGCTGATAAAGCGCAAACAGCGTGGCATCCTGTTTATTCTTGTCCCAGGGGAAGGTCTTACGGCAGAAGGGATCGTTGTTGCCGTCCAGCCCCACCTCATCGCCGTAGTAGATGCAGGGCACGCCCGGCCAGGTAAAGAGCCAGACCACGCCCAGCGGCATCCGCTCCACCTGTTTACCCAGCAGGGAGATAAAGCGGGCGGTGTCGTGGCTGTCGAGCTGGTTAAACATGCGTAGCTGCTGCTGGTGCGACAGGCCAGCGCGGTAGTTGTTCATCCACGCCACGCAGGTTTGTGCATCGATATGCTGCGGATCGTAGGAGATGTCGGTATTGGCCAGAAAGCCCCATACCGGCACGGTAAAGCCCCGGTAGTTCATGGCAGCATCTTCGGCGTCGGCCTGCAGCCACTGGCGGGCGTCGCCAAAGTGCTCTCCGACGATATAGGCGTCTGGGTTAGTCTCTTTTGCCGCCTGGCTGATGCCGGTGACGTGCAGGAGATTGTTGCGCGCCCCGCCCGCCTCGCCCAGCATATGCACCACATCAAGCCGCCAGCCGTCCATGCTCCACGGGGCCTTCAGCCAGTGGCGTACAATGCTCTCCTCGCCCCGGTAGATTTCATCTACCAGAGAGGGATCCTGATAGTCCAGCTTCGGCAGGCTCGGATAGCCCAGCCAGTCCAGCGCCCGTCCGTCAGCGGAGAAGCTGTACCACGACCGCCAGGGGGATGCCGGGTTATGGCAGGCGCCGGTGGTGCCGCGATTGTGCCGATCAAACCAGGCGTGGGAGTCCCCGCTGTGGTTGAATACGCCGTCCAGCAGCAGGCGGACCCCCTCCCGGTGCGTATTCTCGCGCAGGCGCAGCAGCGCCCCATCGCCGCCGAACTGCGGATCGACGTGGCGATAATCTTCGGTATCGTATTTATGCACGCTGGGGGCGGTAAAGACCGGGTTCAGGTAGAGCGCGGTGACGCCCAGCTTTTTCAGATACGGCAGCTTTTCGCTGATGCCGTCGAGATCGCCGCCGTAGAAGGTCGAGCTGCCAGCATGGGCGGTAACCGGATCGTCCCAGTTGCGCAGCTCAATGTTCTGCCCGGCGGCGTGGTGATAATAGAGATTGTCCTGACTGGACTCGCGCGGCAGGCTGCGGGCAAAGCGGTCGATGAAAATCTGGTAGAAGACCTGATCGGCCACCCACTGCGGCCCGCTATCCGGTGCGTCAACCGCGAACTGCTCCAGCCGGGCGGGAGGAAAGCGGCTAAAGCCCTGCGGGGTAAACCAGATCTGGCGGTCGTCCCACAGCAGCTTAAAGCTATAGCGGCGGCGCGGCTGTCCGGTGGTTAAGTCAATCTCTCCCCGCCAGGCCGTAACGCCAGGCTTTGGCGCACTGCGCAGCGGATGCATGCGGATCGAGATCTCTTCGTTATCGTGTTCTGCGCGCAGGGTCACCCGCTGCGGTAGCGCATCTCCGGTCAGCCACAGGACAATCTGTAGTTTATCGTTGCTCTGTTTTACAAACGGCGCGACCGGAAGATGCCAGGCATTCAGCATAACTGCTCTCCTTTAGGTTAACCCTGCCAGAGAACAGTATGCGATGTGCAGGAGTTTACGCCACTGCTTTTCGCCGTTTAAACAGCCAGCCCACCAGCAGCAGGGCAATCCATGCAAAGCCGACGTACAGCGAGATGCGGGTCTCGGGGTGGTAGCCAATCAGGGCAATGATAAAGGCCAGGAACAGCACCCCGACAACCGTCGTAGGCACCCCGCCCGGCACCTTGAACTTCAGCGCCTTGACCTCTTCCGGCGACAGACGACGACGGAAAGCGATCTGCGACAGCAGGATCATAATCCATACCCACACCGTGGCAAAGGTCGCCAGGGAGGCGATCACCAGGAAGATATTCTCCGGCATGATGTAGTTCAGCCAGGCGGCAAACAGCAGCGCCACGGTCATCACCAGCACCGTCACCCACGGGATGCCCCGGCGAGAGGTTTTAGCGAACATCTGCGGGGCGCTGCCCTGCTCCGCCATGCCGTGCAGCATACGCCCGACGCCAAACACGTCGCTGTTAATGGCTGAAAGCGAGGCGGTCAACACCACAAAGTTAAGGATGCTGGCGGCAAAGGTGATCCCGAGATGCTGGAAGGTCAGCACGAACGGGCTGCCCTGGGTCCCCACCTGGTTCCATGGGTAGATCGACATGATGACAAACAGCGTGCCCACATAGAATACCAGGATACGCAGCGGGACAGAGTTGATAGCGCGCGGAATCGACTTCTCCGGCTCCTTGGCTTCACCGGCGGTGATGCCGATGATCTCAATGCCACCGTAGGCAAACATCACCATCTGTAACGCCATCACCGTGCCAAGCCAGCCGTTGCTAAAGAAGCCGCCGTTGCTCCACAGGTTGTGGATGCCGGTGGGCTGCCCGCCATTGCCGATGCCCCAGATGATGATACCGAAACCGGTAGCAATCATGATGATGATGGTGGCAACTTTGAAAAACGAGAACCAGAACTCCAGCTCACCGAAGACCCGGACGCTCATCAGGTTGACGGCGCAGATGATCATCACCACGCTCAGAACCCAGATCCAGTGCGGGACCGTGGGGAACCAGACGCTCATGTAGATACCAAAGGCGGTGACGTCGGCGATGGCAACAATCAGAATTTCAAAGCAGTAGGTCCAGCCGGTGATATAGCCTGCCAACGGCCCGAGGTTCTCCTGGGCGTAGCGCGAAAACGAGCTGGCCGACGGGTTATGCACCGACATCTCGCCGAGGGCGCGCATAATAATGTAGGCCGCCACGCCGCCAATGATATAGGCCAGCAGCACGCTGGGACCGGCCATCTTGATGGCGTCTGCCGAGCCATAAAACAGCCCGGTACCAATCGCCGAGCCGAGCGCCATAAAGCGGATGTGCCGGGTGCTTAATCCCCGCTTTAGTTTGTTCGTACTTTCCATCGTTTCCACTGCCGTTTAAAAATAAAAAAACCACGGGATTGTAAGCCCCGTGGTTAAAGACGCAACCGTAAATTAATGTGCGCTGGAAGTTTCCTGACGTCCCGCCGCGCGATCCCAGCAGATTGCCAGCACCGCCATGACGACGGTCGGCATCAACCATGCCAGACCCTGCTCCGCCAGCGGCAGACGCGCTGTCCAGGCGGGTAAGATGCCACCAAACGCCGACGCTTTAATGCCGTCCATCACACCGAAGACCAGACTAACAAACATGGCTGGCGCAATCACACGGGACGAACTGTGCCACCAGTTGCGGGTAAAGCTTAATACAACCAGGGCGATACAGGGCGGATAGATCGCCGTCAGCACCGGGATAGAGAGCTGGATCAGATGGCTCAGGCCGAGGTTCGAAACCACCATTGAGAAGCCGCCGAGGATAAACACCAGCGTGCGATAAGAGAGCGGCACGTACTGGGCAAAGAACTCGGCGCAGGCGCAGGTCAGGCCTACGGCGGTGACGAGGCACGCCAGGAAGATCAGCACTGCCAGCATCATGCTGCCTGCGCCGCCGAAGGTGTGCTGCACGTAGGCATGCAGGATAGCCGCGCCGTTTGCCGACTGATCGACCAGCGAAGCGCTGTCGGAGCCGAGGCGGAACAGAGCCAGATAGAGCAGCGTCAGGCCTACGCCTGCCATCACGCCAGCCAGCACGGTGTAGCGGGTCAACAGACGCGCATCGCTCACGCCGCGAGAGCGGGCCGCGTTGACGATCACGATACCGAACACCATCGCGCCGAGGGTATCCATGGTCAGGTAGCCGTTAACAAAACCGTTGGAGAACGAGGCGTGCTCGTAGGCGTCCATGGCATGACTAATCGGGCCAGCTGGCCAGACGACGGCAGCCACTGAGAGCACCACCAGCGCGACGATCTTCATCGGCGCAAGGAAGTTACCTACCGTATCCAGCAGCTTGCCCGGATAGAGCGAGACCAGAATGACGATGGCAAAGTAGACCAGGCTGTAGATAAACAGCGGCAGCGCGCCGTCGCCGGTCAGCGGGGCAATCCCCACTTCGAACGAGACGGTAGCGGTACGCGGGGTCGCAAACAGCGGGCCGACGGCCAGGTAGCAGACGGTGGCCAGCAGCACGCCGGCTACTTTGCCAATCGGCGCGCTGAGGCTATCCACACCGCCACCCACTTTCGCCAGGGCGATGACCGTTAGCACCGGCAGACCAACCGCGGTGATCAGGAAACCAAAGGCCGCCGTCCAGACGTGTTCACCCGCCTGCAAACCGACCATTGGCGGAAAAATGATGTTACCCGCGCCGACGAACAACGCGAATGTCATAAAGCCCAGAGCAACGATATCTCGTGGTTTTAAACGATGGGTCATATGTATTAACTGCCTGTGGATGTGGTGTTGAACGTGTTGATTTTTTCGCCAGCCCCTACGGGACAATACAGCGGCAATATCATTAGATTCCAGCGGGATATGCTTCCCACCGGGCGTGGCGAAGAATAGTTTTTCGATTTACCACGCAAATCCAGCCTGTCTGTCATCGACAGGGGCGCAATTTAAACGCTTATAACGTTTAAAGGCAAGATGGGATCGAAAAACCAGATGGTTATCGTAGGCTGACGTGAATAACCAGCATAAAACGCTAATTATAAGAAAAACACATGGCTAAACATGCGAACAAAAAAGCAGCAGCCGCAGAAAAAGAGGTGCGGTGCTGAATGGTGCAAAGCAAACAGGCCGCATTTTGCGGCCTGTGGAAAGTTATACTGACAGGGAGGGCGCTACTCGGTGGTTTTGGCAACGAACCTTTCCGGCAGCGTGAAGCTAAATCGGGTGCCTTTGCCCGGCTCGCTGGTAATTTCCAGACGGCTGTCGTGATGGTTGACGGCGTGCTTAACAATCGCCAGCCCCAGGCCGCTACCGCCGGTCTGGCGGGATCGCGCCTTATCGACGCGGTAGAAGCGCTCGGTCAGGCGTGGAATATGTTCGGCGGCGATGCCCGGTCCGTTATCCTCAACGCTGAATTCCACGCCGTTCGCGACCCGCTGCCAGCTGACGATGATGTGCGTGGCGGGCGGAGTATGGTTTACCGCGTTATAGACCAGGTTAGAGATAGCGCTGCGCATCTGCTCATCGCTGCCCAACACTTTGAGGGAACTATCGACATGAAACTCAAGGGTTTGCCGCTGCTGGCTCAGGGTCTGGGCTTCTCGTTCAACCACCCGCAGCATCATTGGCACATCAATGACTTCATTCAGGGTATGGATTGGAGAGGCCTCAATTTTTGACAGGGTGAGCAGCTGTTTTACCAGGCCTTCCATACGCGAGGTCTGCTCCCGCATGGTATGCAGCGCCTTTTCCCGCGTCGCCCCGGCCAGGGTCTGTTCCTGCATCATCTCCAGGTAGCCCTGCAATACCGTCAGCGGCGTGCGCAGCTCATGACTGACGTTGGCAAAGAAGTTGCGTCGCGCCCCCTCCAGCTGGTGCATCTGGGTCACGTCGCGGGCGACCATCAGCAGCTGCTGCTCGCTGTAGGGCATGACGCGGATCTCCAGATGCCGTCCGTTGTTCAGCACCAGGTTGAGCGGTTTAGTGAAGGTCTGCTGTTTAAGATACTGAGTGAATTCGGGGTAGCGCAGCAGGTTGAGGATATTCTGGCCGTTATCGTCCGGCCAGCGCAGCCCCAGCAACTGCTGGGCAAGGCCGTTACACCAGAAGATCACCCCCTCTTCGGTGGTAAGTACCACCGCATCCGGCAGCGACTCTGCGCCGCTGCGAAAGCGTTTGATCAGGCTGCCCAGCTCACGACGGCGCTTTTTATTGCGCAGCTGCATCTGGTGCAGGCCATAGAGCAGTGGCTCCCAGCTGCCGTGCCCCGGAGGTGGGGTCATGCTGCGGTCCACCCACAGCCACCAGGAGAGCTGGAGCAGATTCCAGAAGTGCCAGATCAGTAATCCAGTGACCGAGGCCAGCAAAAACCACGGCAGATAGCCAAACATCGCTCCAAGCACCAGAGCTGGGATACAGCTTAAAAACAGCTCTAAGACCAGCCTTTTCCATGACAGCCGTTCCAGCACGCGTCACACTCCAGTCAATGATTAGAAACGGGTCGAAAAACGGTAACCCGTGCCGCGAACGGTCTGCACCATACGGTCATGGCCGCTCAGCTCCAGCGCTTTACGCAGGCGGCGAATATGCACGTCCACCGTGCGATCCTCAACGTAGACGTTGGTTCCCCAGACGTGGTTCAGCAGCTGCTCGCGGCTGTAGACGCGCTCCGGGTGAGTCATAAAGAAGTGCAGGAGCTTGAACTCCGTCGGCCCCATGTCGAGCGGGTTTTCGCCGGTCATGACCCGGTGAGAGGTGGGATCGAGGCTCAGCCCCTGCATCTCAATCACCTCTTCCACCGCCATCGGCGAGATACGCCGCATCACGGCTTTGATACGCGCCACCAGCTCCTTCGGCGAGAAGGGTTTGGTGATGTAGTCGTCTGCCCCGGTCTCCAGGCCGCGGACGCGATCTTCCTCTTCGCCGCGCGCGGTGAGCATCATAACAGGAATATCCCGGGTCATGTTTTCACGTTTCAGGTGCTTGATAAACTGAATCCCCGAGCCGCCAGGCAGCATCCAGTCGAGCAGGATAAGATCGGGCCACGGCTCGTTGAGCTGGTTCACCGCACTGTCATAATCTTCCGCTTCAACAGGCTGAAAGCCGTTTTGCTCGAGCACGAAGCAGACCATCTCCCGAATGGGGGCCTCATCCTCTACGACCAGAATACGTCTCGCCATGATTTGCCCTATATAGTTGTAATCAATATGTTGCGTCGCATTATGCGTCAGATTTATGACAGATTTATGAAAAGCGTGAAGGCATTATGAACCTGAAAGCGTGCAGATGACATCTGCAAGACGATCGCCGCTTTTCCGCTGCGCCTAAACGTTTATAATCCGCCTTACGCTTTTTTGCTATGGAACCGATATGCGCATCCTTCACACCTCTGACTGGCATCTCGGCCAAAACTTTTACAGCAAGAGCCGGGCCGCTGAACACGCTGCCTTTCTTGACTGGCTGCTGGAGACGGCAGAGGCCCAGCAGGTCGATGCCATTATCGTTGCTGGCGATATTTTTGATACCGGCGCGCCTCCCAGCTACGCTCGCGAACTCTACTACCGCTTTGTGGTTCAGCTCCAGCAGACCGGCTGTCACCTGGTAGTGCTGGCGGGTAACCACGACTCGGTCGCTACCCTGAATGAGTCCCGGGAGATCCTGGCCTTTCTGCACACCACCGTCGTGGCCGCGGCGGGCTGCGCGCCGTTCATTCTTAAGCATCGCGACGGCACGCCGGGAGCGGTTTTCTGCCCGGTGCCGTTTTTACGCCCGCGCGATATCGTTACCAGCCAGGCGGGCCTCTCCGGCAGCGAGAAGCAGCAGCATCTGCTGGCGGCGATCACCGACTACTACCAGCAGCAGTACCAGCAGGCCTGTGCCCTGCGCGGCGACGCGCCGCTGCCGATTATCGCCAGCGGCCACCTCACCACCGTCGGGGCCAGCAAAAGCGACGCGGTGCGCGACATCTATATTGGTACCCTGGACGCCTTCCCGGCGCAGAATTTTCCCCCGGTGGACTATATCGCCCTCGGGCACATTCATCGTCCGCAGATTATTGGTGGTCAGGATCATATCCGCTACTGCGGCTCACCTATTGCTCTCAGCTTCGACGAAACCGGCAAGGCCAAAAGCGTTAATCTGGTAACCTTTGCCGACGGCAGACTGGCGGACGTCACGCCTCTTACCGTGCCGGTTACCCAGCAGCTGGCAGTGATCAAAGGCGATCTTGCCGCCATTGGCCAGCAGCTTGAGCAGTGGCGCGGGTCCCCCGCTTCGCCGCCGGTATGGCTCGATATCGAAATCACCACCGACGACTGGCTGACGGATATGCAGCGCCGGATCCAGGCCATGACCGAGGATCTGCCGGTCGAAGTGCTGCTGGTACGCCGCAGCCGCGAGCAGCGTCAGCGAATGATGGCGGGCGAGCTGCGGGAAACCCTCAGCGAGCTGCGCGTGGAGGAGGTTTTCGAGCGTCGTCTGGCGCTGGAGGAGCCGGACGAGGCGCAGGGCCAGCGGGTTCGCACCCTCTTTAGCGCCACCGTAGAAGAGCTGACCCAGGAGCAAGACGCATGAAAATCCTTAGCCTGCGCCTGAAGAACATTAACTCCCTGAAGGGGGAGTGGAAGATTGATTTTACCGCTGAGCCCTTTGCCAGCAACGGGCTGTTTGCCATTACCGGCCCCACCGGCGCGGGGAAAACCACCCTGCTGGATGCTATCTGTCTGGCGCTCTATCACGAGACGCCGCGTCTGAGCAACGTATCGCAGTCGCAGAACGACCTGATGACCCGCGACACCGCCGAGTGCCTGGCCGAGGTGGAGTTTGAGGTCAAAGGCATTGCCTATCGCGCCTTCTGGAGCCAAAACCGTGCCCGCAACCAGGCCGGGGGTAATCTCCAGGTGCCCCGCGTTGAGCTGGCGCTCTGCGCCGACGGTAAAATTCTCGCCGATAAGGTGAAAGATAAGCTGGAGCTCACTGCGACTCTGACGGGGCTGGACTACGGCCGCTTTACCCGCTCGATGCTGCTCTCCCAGGGACAGTTTGCCGCCTTCCTCAATGCCAAACCGAAAGAGCGGGCCGAGCTGCTGGAAGAGCTGACCGGCACCGAGATCTACGGCCAGATCTCAGCGATGGTGTTTGAAAAGCACAAAGCGGCGCGCAGCGAGCTGGAGCAGCATCAGGCCCAGGCCGAGGGCATTCAGCTGCTGAGCGCCGAGCAGATCCAGACTCTGAATGAAAGTTTGCAGGTGCTTACTGACCAGGAGCAGACCCTGGTCGCCACCCAACAGCGCGAGCAGACCCTGCTCCACTGGCTGACGCGCGGCGGCGAACTGCATGCCGACGCGGCCCGGGCACAGACGACGCTGAATAGTGCCCGGCAGGCGTTAGAGAGCGCCCGCCCGCAGCTTGCCGCGCTGGAGCAGGCCCGCCCCGCCCAGCAGCTGCGACCGATATGGCAAAGTTTACAGGAGCAGATCCGCACCCACGGCCAGACCCAGCGTCAGGCTGAGGAAGTGAATACTCGCTTACAACAGCAGCTGAGCAAGCGCAGCCGCATTCGCGCCACCGCCAACGCGCAGATGAGCACGCTACAGCAGGAACAGAAAACGCTGGCCGACTGGCTGACCGCGCACGAACGCTGGCAGCGTTGGCAGAGCGAGCTCACCGGCTGGCGGGCCAACTTTACTCAGCAGGCAGAAGAGAAGAAGCACGCCCTGACGCTCAGCGCACGCCGGGAAAAGCTTCAGCAGCAGCTGACGGCGTTGAACGCCCCAGGGCTGGATCTGAGCGCCGAGGCGTTGCAGCAGGCGATAGCCGATCTGGCCCAACAGCGCCCGCTGCGCCAGCGTCTGAACGTGCTGCATGCCAGCTTCGCGCCTCTTCAGCAGCGTATCAAGCAGCTGCAAAAAACGCTGGCCGAGAGCGATGCGGAGCAGGCGACGCTCAACCAGACTCTGACCCAGCGGCGTCAGGCATATAAAGAGAAAAACGCGCTGCTGGCCGAGGTGAAGACAATTTGCGCCCTGGAAGAGCGGATCAAAGGTCTGGAGGCCGAGCGCGAGCGGCTGCGGGCCGGCGAGCCCTGTCCGCTCTGCGGATCGACAGCTCACCCGGCAGTCGCGGAGTACCAGGCGATGACCGTAGATGCCAACCAGGCCCGGCGCGATGCCCTGGAGCGCGAGGTTAAGCAGCTGGCAGAGAGCGGCGCGACACTGCGCGGCCAGCTGGATGCGCTGGTGAAGCAGAGCGAGAGAGATCGCCTTGCCGCCGAGGCGGAAGCGCAAAACGATCTGGCGTTAAGCCAGCAGTGGCGCGAGCTATGTAGCGCGCTAAATATCGCGCTGACGCCCGAGGAGGACGTCAGCGGCTGGTTACAGGCTGAGGAGACCCGCGAGCAGCAGCTCTATCGGTACAGCCAGCGGCTGGCGCTGGAGGAGCAGCTCAACGAGCTCCAGCAGCAGGCGGTACACGCTCAGCAGACCATTGACGCTCGCCGCCAGACGCTGGCAGAGAGCCTGGCCCAGCTCGGACTGACCCTGCCCGCAGAGGGGGAAGAGTCAGCCTGGTTTGCCGCCCGTGAGGAGGAGTCCCGTCAGTGGCAGCAGAACCAGACCCACGTCGCAACGCTCCAGGAGCGCGCGGCCCAACTCCAGCCCCTGCTGGAGACGCTCCCTGCCGACGGCGCAGCGGAGGGAGAACCCGTCAGCCTCGACGGCTGGCAGCAGGTACATCACGACTGCGTCTCTCTCCACGGTCAGGTTCAAACGCTCCAGCAGCAGCTGGCCCTGGAGGCCGGGCGCGTGGCGCAGCAGCAGGCGCAGTTTGACGCCGAGCTGGCGCAGAGCCCCTTCCCCGATCGGCAGGCATTTCTCGCCGCCCTGCTTGAGGATGGCGAACGCCAGCGTCTTGAGCAGCTTCAGCAGTCGCTGGAGAGCCAGTTACAGCAGAGCCAGGTTCTGCTGACCCAGGCCCAGGCAGCGCTGGCGGCGCATCAGGCCCAGCCGCCTGCCGGGCTGAGCGAGGAAACCAGCGTAGAGCAAACGCGCGCCGCGCTGAACGCGCTGGCACAGCAGCTGCGGGAGAACACTACCCGTCAAGGAGAGATCCGCCAGCAACTCCGGCAGGATGCCGAGAGTCGTCAGCGCCAGCAGGCACTGTTGCTGGAGATTGAGGAGGCCACTCGCCTGCTGGCGGACTGGAGCTACCTGAACGGGCTGATTGGCTCTAAAGAGGGGGATAAGTTCCGTAAGTTCGCCCAGGGGCTGACGCTGGATAACCTGGTCTGGCTGGCGAATAACCAGCTCACCCGTCTGCACGGCCGCTACCTGCTGAAGCGAAAAGCCAGCGAGGCACTGGAACTGGAGGTAGTGGATACCTGGCAGGCTGACGCGGTACGCGATACGCGCACGCTTTCCGGCGGAGAGAGCTTCCTCGTTAGCCTGGCACTGGCGCTGGCGCTCTCCGATCTGGTGAGCCATAAAACCCGTATCGACTCGCTGTTCCTTGACGAAGGGTTCGGCACGCTGGACAGCGAAACCCTGGATACCGCCCTCGATGCCCTCGACGCGCTCAACGCCAGCGGCAAGACTATCGGCGTCATCAGCCACGTTGAGGCGATGAAGGAGCGCATTCCGGTACAGATCAAGGTAAGAAAGATTAATGGACTGGGTTACAGCAAGCTTGATGGAAAATATGCCGTGACGTGAAGGATTAAATAATTAATGCCGGACAGATCTGACGGTCTTTTCCGGCTTTTTTATCAGAGCTTATTTATAGCTTGGTTAACTTTCGCCTCTAATGAATCGATATCTTTAGCACTCTCACTATAAACAGGCCTTTCCCAATCAAATTCCCTTATTAAATAAATATAAAATTTGCCGTTTACATCAAAAGAGGGTCTCCACCCAATATCAAGAATGTAACCGCCAGGAAATTCGATCTGAAGCATATCCTCTCTAAGCTCATGCACCTGTTCGCCAAGAGTTATCTCTTTATTCAAGGAGAATGCGTTAAACACAACTACGCCTTTTTTTGCTGAGAAATCAATGTTCATTGTGTTTCTAACCTTCGAAATTGATCTATAAATATTGGATGACCGTGTGAATTATATTGAAAAGCCAAAATCGATATACCCCTCGGAACTTATTACAATACACCATCGTGTTTTTCTATTGAAAAAGTAGTGATGCTGAGGGATATTTTCAATAGCCATCTTTAAAAAAGGGTGAAATTGCTCTGGTTTAATAGAAATCGAGAAATCCAACGATGAATCATTTATATAATAAATTTGATCGCTATGTGATATTTCACTATTAATGTTATTAGCATGAATAAATTTATTTACTTGACCAAGCCCATCAGAATGATTTCCCTTTAAATTTAGACTTTTATGCTTAGTGGTCTTTGACCAGTTAATTTTTGAGCCTATCCATTCAAAAGAGTCTGACAGCTCATCAGCGATAAAATCCCAGTCATCAATGATTAAGAGTGAGTCAGATAGCTGTGATATTTTCTCTTTTATTTCATCATCAAGAGTCATGATATTGGCCTTTAAAGTTTTGATGGAAGATCAGAGGATTTGAGAACATCACGTCATTTTAGTTATTCTATATGAGTATTTCATTCGTTAATCACCAATTTGAGTTAGATTCAGCATCATACGTTCCAGATCTTGTCCGCCTGCTTCCTACATTTTCAACACTATCGGCAGCTTTTCAAACCCCGCCATTATGTTGATCAACATCTGGATTAATATATTTTATTAGGAGCTTTATTATTTACGAAGACAAACTGCCCGTGCGAACGCTCGTTGATTTTTTTATAACCGAGTTCTTTCGCTTTAGCAGCATCCCCACAACGCAGTCCTAAAGGATCGATCCAACTCAGCGCATTCGGCGCATACGGGTAGAGATTTAATCCTCCCGCCAGCCCCACCGGATCCTGCTGCGTGAACCGTCCACAGTCCGGATCATAATACCGGAACAGATTATAGTGAAGTCCGGTTTACTCGCCACTTCCCTGTGGCTGCCCCTTTCGGGGTTGCGCTGCACGCATTCAAATTTGTTCCTGACAAATTTGTCCCGATCCAGGTACTGGCCGCATCCGCAGGTTCTGGGCATGGCCTGCCAGCTATATCCATCTGATGTCTGAGCCTTAAGAATGAGCGAATAATATCAATTTTCTAGAAATATAGGAATTATATTTGTAATTAGGTTTTTTAAAAAAATTAACACACATATAATTATTATATTATGTACTATAGAGCCTAAATATCAACACTATTAAAAACCCCTACTATATACGATTGATAGCGGGCAGGTTGTATCTCTCTATAGGTAAAAACAACTAAAACATCATGAATCCCTTTCAAGCATTTATTTTTTGATAACCTTAACGGACTTTCTTTATATTTATATCTTTGAATTAATCCATCTGATAACTTCACACAGCGAATTTTACTTGCAATTTTTATTTTTGTGTTATCCTCAAGGCCATCAAAATCCTTTGAATTATATAATCCGAAATAAACTTTAGCGCCGCAGAATGGGCATGATATTTCTTTTTCATTTCTTAGGAAGTCATCTTCAAGACCATCATGAATAAGAATCTTTTTCTTTTGCAAATTGATTAAAGTCATCTTTTCCTCAAAATTCCGTTCTCAACTAGTTTTTCAATTGCTTCGGGTGTTTCATATTGTGTTCCGTAACCCGATTGTCCAAACCATGGTATAGCAGGACCACTATCTACTGGCAACGGTTTTAAAACTTCATAAGTTGAATATGGTTTGTTTAAAGTAGATTGCTGAAGAGCTCTACCCTCGAATGATGATCCAGCCGTAGATATAAAAGTACCATTATTGTGGAAACCATCAATGTCTTTCCAACCACCGTAACGGTCAACCTTAGTTCCAAGTTTGAGAGTCGTTTTTGTTACAGTAATAAATCCTCTGTTTGGAGGCCATGTCCTAGGCCCCATAAAAGATTCCAGGCTTTGCCAGTCTTGCTTTTTCCATAATTTATAAGTTTTTGAAGCATCTGTCCGTTTTTGGAAAACACCTGGAGATTTGGATTGGAAACCATTCCATTTCTTTTAGCATCTACTCAACCCCCACGGAACCACCCACCCCAGCGTTCAGTAAATAGTAGGCGTACTGAATGAAAGCGACTAAATAAAAATAAGCCGGAAAAGTTAATTTCTTGCTCGGCTTTTTAATTTATTTTATCAATCTGTATAATTCTTTTCTTAACAAATCAAGTTCATTATTCTCATCTTTAAGAGGCATGCCTGATCGATGCAGAACGAGATCATTAAACGATCCCATCCCGCCATATAACCCTCTTAATTTATACAAGCACTCATCATAGTTATAGTTCAACTCCACAGAATGCTTTTCAAATATATCAGCCCAATATCCCTCGTCATTCTCACGAAGAATTTTTACAATATCAGCAATTAATTTACGAACATCATTTTTCATAGTAACGGCTCTTGTCCTAAAAATTTCACACCGGGGATATCCCAAGGCTCTGGTATTACAATTTGCTGTGTACCACCAAGATAAATATCATTTTGGTATCCAACCTCACCGACATAAGGTTTTGTTCCAACAGGTACTTTAAATTTAAAAACAGTGTCTAAAGGTGAACTTCCTCCACCCGGGCAATTTGGTAGCACTGCCTTATCAATTCGCGTTTGAAGCACACTTTGGGGCTTATCTAAACTAAAAAATCGCCCAAATGGATGCCCTTCAACACCGGCACGATATAATTCAGTATCTTGAGACAAGATAATCCTCCTATATTTCCCTCCGGCAAAAGTACCTGCAAGATCATTACTCAACGGCCCGGGATTTATTGCTGAATATTTCCCATAGATTTTTCCTTTGCATAATCCAAGCGGATCCACCTACCCCACCGGGTTCGGTGCATACTGGTAAAGGTTCAGCCCTCCCGCCAGCCCTATCGGATCCTGCTGCGTGAACCTGCCGCAGTCCGGGTCGTAGTACCGGAACAGATTATAGTGAAGTCCGGTTTACTCGCCACTTCCCTGTGGCTCGCCCCTCCGGGGTTGCGCTACACGCATTCAAATTTAAACGACAACCTCAATACCACCACCTTGGTTGTCACCTACTCCTGGAGCGGGGCGAGTTATAAACTCCCCACCAGATTTCAACTTAGCCTTCATAATAAAATCACTACGGTCACTATTTTCTTGAGGTATTGCATATCTGCCATTTTACTCTAATGAAGGAAAGTGTAATAAATTCCACATTGAACCACAATTGTTTCGCTTAGGATGAAACTCACAAAAAAAATTGAACCTATATCTTTTTTTATTTTACTCTTTTCAACTGATTCTTAAAATTAACAATGAGATTCGTCCATTCTGAATAAGTGATGTTTTTTATATAATAATCCCCAAGCCACTTAGGGTGGCAGCGTAATATTAAATCATCTATTGCCGAAATTCTTACTGGATCATCCTTTTCTAAGGAATTAACCGCAATCATCAAATTTCTAATTTCATTAGCTTCATCATCATAAGCCGATGAATATAGTATATTGCATAATTTTTCACCCACTTCGTTTAAACTCATAGTAGCTCTGTTGCTCCTGAATACTTACCGCCAGCTGTTACAATCTGCCACCCACCACCAACCTTATCTGCCCCCCATTGTAAGTGCGGCGCAACTTTCCCTTCAAGAAGCACTTGTGGTCTTGTCAGGAAAACATTTCCTACGTAAGTAGCTGAATTACTTGGCGGCAACGCTAAATTGGCACGCATTAAAGCAGGAATAGCACCCGCGCTTCCTCTTGTAACATATAATTGTGAGGCACTCTCTGGAGTATGCTCTGTAATGGTGAATACATCTCCAGACTTTCCTCTGGATGCATATATTTGACCATCAAAACTATTAATAATGCCGTACTGTATTTGCTTATTGAGATCACGATTTTTAATAACTTTCTAGCTGAGTTTCGTGTAATCGCTATTTTTTCTACGGAACACTTACTCAACCCCCACGGATCCACCCACCCCAGCGGGTTCGGCGCATACTGATATAAGTTTATCCCGCCTCTTAGCCCTATCGGTTCATCGGAACAATACTATCCTCTGAGCCAATCGTACCGTCAATCCGTACCATAATCTGCTAGAATACCCGCATCATACAGACATGCTGCCGCAACCCCCTTGCCCGCACCGTGCCATTCTAAGGCCAAAGACAGGGTTTCCAAGTACAGCGCTGTTATAAAGGCAGGAATGAATTAATATTCTATCTGGTTAATTTTATTTTAACATTTCAGCATAGAAAAACATTTCCTCATAAGAAAAAATTATGTTTTTTGCATTCGGAACATAAATAACACTCGATTCATCACTAGGATAGAAAAAATCATCCCATGCTTTTATAAACACATCCGAAGAGATGACAATAGCGGCTGCTCTCCGTCCCCAAAAGAATAAAATATCAGAGACCCCTCTTAACTTCTCGCGAAAAAAGATAGCAGACTCTTCTTTCTCATCAAAATCTAATTCCATTTTTTCAATGATACGACATTGCGATGGTTTAATATTCATTAACATATCAAATGGAAAAACCAGATCCCAAAGTTTCTCAGACTCATCCCCATTAAAAAACACAATCTTTCTTTTCTCATCACGAGATAAATGACAATCTTCTGAGTTCAGACGCCAGGCTATAGGGTAGAGAGTTTCATCAAAAATCATATCAGTCATAAAAAATGTGCCCTTTTCCGCTACCAGGAGCCTTCTTACCTGAACCGTAATCCGACCATTTTATATGTGGCAGGTTATTCTCTGGCGCATTCATAGTATGAGACTCACTAGGATGATGTTCAAAACCAGTCTTATCAGGATAATTTTTACTTCCAAAATACTCTGGATACTCTGGGATTTTAGGTTTAGAGTCTTTCAACAGATTTTCCGCAGTACTTTTATCTGCAACCCTAAAATTAGGCTTACTGCTGCCATTATTCCTTATCATATCAACAGCCTGTTTCCACTCTTTAGAACCAGGTTTTGTGACGGGCAGATTCGAAGCATCACCAACCTCATTATCAGTCAGCCCGCACTTTAATAAACCCAGCGGATCGATCCAGCTTAATGGATTCGGCGCATACTGGTAGAGGTTCAGCCCTCCCGCCAGCCCTATGGGATCCTGCTGGGTAAACCTGCCGCAGTCCGGGTCGTAGTACCGGAACAGATTATAGTGAAGTCCCGTCTCACGGTCCAGGTACTGGCCCTGCATCCGCAGGTTCTGGGCATACGGCAGCTGTGCGTCCCGCTCGTGCAGCAGTTTGCCCCATGCACTGTTCTGTGCCTCCTGGCACACCCGGCCTTCCGCATCCGTCAGGCGCTCCGGCGTGCCGTTGGGCTGGTTATGGAACCAGTAGATGTCCGGGGTATTCACGCCGTCAATACGGGCCAGCGGCTCGTGGCTGTGCTGATCGCTGTAAACATAGGTCAGCGGCACCGCATCCCGGATCTCCTGCAGCAGCCGGGCCCCCTCCCAGACAAACCGGGTGGTCACCTCCCTGCCGTGCGGCTGCCCTGCCAGCGTCCGGCGGCAGGTCTTGCTGATACGGCGGCCCAGCGGATCGTAGCGGAAGCTGACCGCCACCTGCGGCCGGGTGCGGTCGCGCGGCCGGCTGGTGACCTCCGCCAGGCGGTGCTCCCCGTCGTAGCGGTAGTGCCAGCGGGTCTGGCCGTCGTCCTTCTCCACGGTGCGGCCATGAACGTCGTAGCGCCACTGAATACCGTTGAGCTGCGTCACACGGTTGTGGGTTATCTTCTCCCCGGATTGCTCTGTCGGATTACCTGCCGCATCCCACCGCCACTGCTCCCGGCCCGGCAGCGTGCCGTCCAGGGTCAGCAGCTAACAGTGAAAAGTCGAGAGCATCATAGTGACCGCTTTCAGATCCTTTTATGACATACTATTTTTAATCACTCTTGCATTATTTGCGACATCATCTAGCAGCACTTCCTCTTCTTGAGATAAAACTGAGCTAGTAAAACTATGGCCCATAAAAACACATTAAAGTATCTAGATCATCGATATCTTTTGTTATTAGTATATTTTTTCCATAGAATCATATTTATACCTTATTTTTTTCATAGGAATGGTATGTTCACTCTCTCTTGCCAAATCCATTAGCTCATTAATGCCTGATTTTTTTTAAAGTTCTCGCTAGTAGTTCAAATAACATTATTTCAGAATCTTTCTTTTCTATAGTGTGTATTTTTTAATCCGGTAATATTTCTATGGAATCAAAACTAATAACCGGTCCATCTGCATGTAATTGCACAGCCCCCCTTTTACATACTTAGGGTATGGTTCAAGTTTAGTAGGATGAGTATTACCATCCCATCTGGGAACAAAAGCCGTAGGTTTACCATTTTTGTACAACTGAAGCGTATCAAACGCTCTACACATGCGAGCATCACTCTTGTTAGAATCATTAGAATTTATTTCTTTTTCTATAGTCTTTCCATTCTGAATCATTTTTAAAGGAGGCTCTATATTTACAAGCTATAACACCTACAGTGTTCCAAGGATCGTAAGCCGCATCGAGATGGCCCCAGTCTCCACCTACAGGCATCTCAGTATTTGTTTTATCAAAAAACCACTTCCTAAGAGCTTTTGTGACTTTCCCTTCAGGTTTGTTTTGCTCTCCATTCATTATATTCTCTGGGGATAAATACCAACTTGAAAGCAAAGAGTCATCATTAACTGGATAAGTAAAACTCACAATCAAAAATATTTTTGACTTTTTTTTCTTATCTACCAATACAATTCTATAGGATATAACTTCATTATCATTTCTTATCCACTCTTCCCATGGGAGATCTTTGCTTATAAGATTCCTCTTGGTTTGCCAAGGTGATAATAAAATGCCATTACATATAGTCAAGCTATTTAGCTGAAATTTTAATTTCATATTTTAAACACCTAATCCAAAAGCATCCCCAATAGGTTCTAAGACGGTTTTATAATTCGATAAAAAGAATTGTGTCCCGCCACCTGATCCAAATCCTCTTAATGG
This sequence comes from Pseudescherichia sp. L3, assembly GCF_024656065.1. Lineage (NCBI taxonomy): Bacteria > Pseudomonadati > Pseudomonadota > Gammaproteobacteria > Enterobacterales > Enterobacteriaceae > Pseudescherichia > Pseudescherichia sp. L3. The sequence continues at coordinate 70,374 of NZ_JANKYC010000001.1, read as the reverse complement.
ATCTTGTGATAAAGCTATACCTGTACCCACAATGGCTTCCCTTTTAACACGATAAGCTTGTATTTTACCTCTATATCTATATGTAGGGTGTGGTAAAACTTGTAAGCTTTTCCAAAGTTTTTCTCTGCTACCGCCGGCTGCATCAAGAGTTGTCTTGTTAAAATAAAAACCTGACTGCCCGGGAACACCGCCATAAACAATGTCACCTTCTTTAAGCATAACGTTTGACCAAGAGTCACGACCTTCATAAATGCCTCTTCCTTGCCACTGTCTGCCAAATGCAGCCTGGTTATGGTCGTTTGCTTTAGTCGGTGCACATTTGGCTTTTAACCCCCACGGATCCGCCCACCCCAGCGGATTCGGCGCATACTGGTAGAGGTTCAGCCCTCCCGCCAGCCCTATGGGATCCTGCTGGGTAAAGCGTCCGCAGTCCGGGTCGTAGTACCGGAACAGATTATAGTGAAGACCCGTCTCCCGATCCAGATACTGGCCCTGCATCCGCAGGTTCTGGGCATACGGCAGCTGTGTGTCACGCTCGTGCAGCAGTTTGCCCCATGCACTGTTCTGTGCCTCCTGGCACACCCGGCCTTCCGCATCCGTCAGGCGCTCCGGCGTCCCGTTGGGCTGGTTATGGAACCAGTAGATGTCCGGGGTATTCACGCCGTCAATACGGGCCAGCGGCTCGTGGCTGTGCTGATCGCTGTAGACGTAGGTCAGCGGCACCGCATCCCGGATCTCCTGCTGCAGCCGGGCCCCCTCCCAGACAAAGCGGGTGGTCACCTCCCTGCCGTGCGGCTGCCCTGCCAGCGTCCGGCGGCAGGTCTTGCTGATACGGCGGCCCAGCGGATCGTAGCGGAAGCTGACCGCCACCTGCGGCCGGGTGCGGTCGCGCGGCCGGCTGGTGACCTCCGCCAGGCGGTGCTCCCCGTCGTAGCGGTAGTGCCAGCGGGTCTGACCGTCGTCCTTCTCCACGGTGCGGCCATGAACGTCGTAGCGCCACTGAATACCGTTAAGCTGCGTCACGCGGTTGTGGGTTATCTTCTCCCCGGGTTGCTCTGTCGGATTACCTGCCGCATCCCACCGCCACTGCTCCCGGCCCGGCAGCGTGCCGTCCTGTGACAGCAGCCGTCCGGTGCTGTCGTACTGCCAGTGATACCAGCTGAACGGATCGTCGTCGCGCTCCTCGCGCACGGGGTTGTTGCGGTAGTCGTAATCCCACCGGCGGGACCAGCGGCGCGGGGCCGGACGCTGCGCGCTGCCGGTAAAGACGTCCCGGCGGTGCAGGCGGCCCGGGCGGTCATACCCGCTGCGGGTGGTGAGCGGGCCCTGGGTGCGGCTGACCTCCCGGTGCAGTTCGTCGCGGGTGAAGTCCGTCACCGGCAGGCCGTCAAGGGCGATGCCCAGCAGGTGGCCGCTGCCGTAGTAATGCTGCTTCAGCGTGCGCCCGTCCGGCAGCCGGAGTGCTGTGCAGTTGCCGGAGGCGTCGTAGGTCCAGACCAGTTCGCCGTGCTCCCCCTGCTCACGCGTCACGCGGCCGAGGGCATCATACTCCAGGCAGAGCTCCTGCTCCGCCTCTTTACTCCACGCACCGGCTGAAAGCGCAGGGTGCAGGGCGATGCGGCTCAGCAGTCCGCCCCTGGTGTAGTGCCGGCGGGTCTGGCCTTCGGGCGTGGTGTGCGTTAACAGCTGTCCGGCCGGGCTCCAGGCGAAGGTGTGGGTGATGGCGTCCGGATGCCCGGCGGCCTGGGTGCGCGACACGGTGCGCCCGCAGGCATCGTAACCGTAGCGGGTGACAACCCCGTCCGGCCCGGCCTCTTCCAGCAGCAGGGAGTCTGCCCCCGGGCGGAACCGGTACGTCTCCCCGTTCTCATTCTCCAGCGCGGTAAGGCGTCCCCGGCTGTCCCAGGTGCGGCGTACCGTCCCGCCCAGCGGGTCCGTGGTGGAAATAAGCCGCCCGGCCTCATCGTAAGCAAAGGTGCGGCGTTTACCGTCGGCCCCCTCGTGCGCCAGCGGCAGGCCCTGTTTACTCCAGATGAGGCGCGCCTGCCAGCCCTCCGCCCGCGCCAGCAGCACCGGGCGGCCTGCCGGGTCATAACCCCGGCGGGTCTCCTCCCCGTCCGCCGTGATTTCTGCGCTGAGCCAGCCCCGGGGATGCCAGCGGTAGCGGGTCACCCGCCCGGCACAGTCCGTGGCGCGGATGCGCTGCCCGGCGTCGTTATACTCCATGCGGCGGCTGTTCCCGGCGGTATCCACCTCCTCCACCACCCGGCCGTATTCATCGCGATGAAACAGCGTGCTCTGCCCCAGGGCGTCGACGATACGCGCCAGGCCGTGGTGCGCATCGTAGTAAAAGCGCGTGGTTGTCCCGTCCGGCTCCGTGACGGCCACCGGCAGGGCGCGGTGCCCCAGCCACTGCGTGGCCCGCATGTTGCCGTCCGCGTCGGTCTCCTGCACCCGGTTGCCGCTGTCGTCATACACGAACGTGACGGCATGACCCAGGGGGTCGGTGCGGCGCACCAGCTGCTCGTGTTCGTTCCAGTCGTACCGCCAGCTTTCACCCCGCTCATCCACAAAGCGGGTGATGAGCTGCTGTTCGTTCCAGTAGTGACGGCACGTGTGCCCGTCATACCGGGTCACGGTGGTCAGCCCGGCCGCCAGGTCGTAGGTGATGCGGCAGCCGTCGCCGGTGCTGGTCCGGGTCTCCACCACCCGCCAGTGGTCAGCGTGCTGCCAGCGGTACTCGCTCTCCGGCCCGCCCGCCAGGCGGTGCCAGACCATCAGGCCGTGGTCGTTGTAGCGGTACTCCCGCGTGGTCACGCCCGCGGCGTCGGTGGCGGCAGCCAGCTGACCGCGCGCGTCGTAGCGCCAGCGCATCAGCGGCCACGTTTTATCCCCGCCGGAGTGGGTGGCGGCGGTGACCCGCTGCGGGAAGCGCTCATCCTCATAGTGCAGCGTGACGTCGATGGCCCGGGGTTTGTCATGGAGACTGACCAGGCGGCCCTGCGCATCCCACTCCGTTTCCAGGGCGTTGCCGTACTCATCGCTGAGCGAGGCCAGCCGGAGCAGGCCGGGGTCAGTACGCACAGGCTTAAACAGCCGCCAGACGGCCCCGTCCTCATCCGCAATCGCCACGTCGCCGTGCGCATTGCGGCGGACCATCACCCCCTCGCTGATGCTGTACAGCGCCTGGTCGACCGCAGGGAGGGTAAAGCGCAGCTCACGCCCGGTCTCATCCCGCCAGGTCACCTCGTTTCCATGCAGCATGAGACAGCTGTCATAGGCGGTGGCCCAGCCCTGACCAAACAGCCCTTCGCGGGTGTTCAGGCTGTTGTAGCTCCGCTGCCAGCGCAGGGGAAAGCAGCCCGGCAGGGAGAAGTCGAGTTCACTCCCGTCATTCAGCACCTTCACCCCGGTGGCGGCATGCACCGGGTGCGGGGAGGCGAAGAGCGCGTTAACGGCCATATCTGCCAGCATGCCGCCCCCGGCCGCCGCCAGCGCACAGGGCATGTTTTTCAGCATGGTGCCGGGGCGGCCCCGGATGAGCGACAGGGCCACCATCGCCAGGGTCAGCCCCGGCACCTTACCGCTTTTAATATCCCGCACCCGCAGGGTCCCGCCGCCGATAATCACACTGGGCGACGCCCCCGACACGGTGCCGCCGCAGGTGGTGCGGTCCCCGGTGCGCACCGCAGGCTGGCCGTTGATAAACACGCTGTCAGACCCCTCCGCCAGATACTGAGGGCCTGAATGTCTGTCACACAGCACCCGGTCCTCTTCCCGCGGCGTGGTGCCCGGGTCGGCGGAGGCCACGGTGGGCTGCCACATCTCACTGCCCGTCTGCCCGGCGGCAGCGAGCAGCATCCCGCCGTAATCGGCGAAGCTGTCCGGGGACTGTGGCTCCGGGTCCGGCATATCCGCCGGGGTGAGCCAGCCCGCCGCCCGGGCCGCGGGCAGGCCGTTGATAATCACATCCGGCGAGCCGGTGACGATGTTACCCGCCGGCGACGGCGGAAAGAGCATGTCCCCCAGCCCCGCCGCCGCCTGCGTGATGTCGTCCGTGACACCGGCCAGGTTCGCCAGGACGCCGCCGATGATGCCGCTTAACACGCAGCCGGAGCCGATGGCCGCCACCCCTGCGGCCGCCGCGCCGGTACCCAGCAGCGGGGCGGCCACGGTGGCCGCCGCCGCAACGGCCGAGCCGGCGACGGCATACGCCACGCCCTCTGCCATAATGCCGGTGATATCGGCGAAGACGGAGGAGTGAATAATCTCATCGCCCTGCCGGGCCGCGTGGTTGTCGCTCATGATTCAGGCTGTGCTCCTGCGCTGATAATAAAATCCGTCTTGTCTAATGGCGGGCATGTCAGAAAGAGATAATTATTACGCTTACCGCTAATAATAAACGGCCGATGTTTTATTAAATAATTCAGCTTATGAGAGATGCACCTGTACTTTACTCTCTGCGTTTTTCTGCGTTTTGTTTTAAAATGCTATTTGTTTTTATCAACAATTCACCCTGTGAATAATACATATTATTACAGGATGCACTAACGCGATAAACGAGCATTGTGGCCACTTCGTCTATTAAGGTACTTTTTAGATATATTTCACACAGGGAAGATATTTATATTGGGCATATATAAAGCAGGAACCCTTTAATACAGAGAAGAGACTAAAAAACTCAATTTAATTACAGGGATTATTTCTGTTAGCTGCGATTGCTTGCTAAAAAGCCGGGTGGCGCTACGCTTACCCGGCCTACGAAACATGCACTCGTCTGGGAAACTACTTCTCCAGCGGCCAGAGCCAGGCCGCGCCGCGAACGCCGCTGGAGTCGCCGTGCACCGCCTTGCGGATAGGCGTTTCACACTCCCCGCCAAACACCCAGTTTTTGATCAGCTGCGGCACGGTTTTATAGAGCCGGTCGACGTTACTCATGCCGCCCCCCAGCACGATCACATCCGGATCGAGAATATTCACCACGTGCGCCAGCGACTTCGCCAGCCGCAGCTCGTAGCGGCTCAGCGCCAGCTCGGCAACGGCATCCTGCTCGTCCACCAGGCGAATAATCTCGTTGCCCTTCAGCGGCTGACCGCTCAGGCGATGGAAATCCCGGGCGAAACCGGTTCCGGAGATAAAGGTCTCAATGCACCCCTGCTTACCGCAGTAGCAAGGCACCTCTTCCCGATAGCGCAGCTCGTCTTCGTCCATCCACGGCAGCGGATTATGCCCCCACTCCCCGGCCGTGCCGTTGCCACCGGAGTGAGCGTGACCGTTAAAGGCGATCCCCGCCCCGCAGCCAGTGCCGATAATCACCGCGAAAACGGTCTGCGCTCCGGCCGCTGCGCCGTCGATGGCCTCTGAGACCGCCAGGCAGTTGGCGTCGTTAGCCAGACGCACTTCCCGCCCCAGGCGTTTACTGAGGTCTTTATCAAACGGCTGACCGTTCAGCCAGGTGGAGTTGGCGTTCTTCACTACCCCCGTGTAGGGGGAGATGGAGCCAGGGATCCCCATCCCCACCGTACCCCGCTGCCCCGTCTCTTTCTCTGCCATCTCGACCAGGGTGGCGATAGTCTCGATGGTCTGTTGATAGTCGTCGCGCGGGGTGGGCAGACGGTGGCGGAACAGCTGTTCACCGCTGTCGCCGAGCGCAATAACCTCTGTTTTCGTGCCGCCCAAATCAATACCTATACGCACAGCGATCTCCTTATTTTTAGCAATATCAAGAGAGTAGAACCCCACCGGGGGATTAGCAATGCAAGCGGCAAGACAATTCGCTATCATGCCCGCTGCATTTAACGACAAGGCTGTGGAAAATATCATGCTGTGGTTCAAAAATTTAATGGTTTACCGTCTCAGCCGCGATATTGCGCTGCGTGCAGAGGAGATGGAAAAACAGTTATCCGCGCTCTCATTTACCCCTTGCGGTAGCCAGGATATGGCAAAAACCGGCTGGGTTCCGCCGATGGGTTCACACAGTGATGCTTTGACCCACACCAACAACGGCCAAATCATCATTTGCGCCCGTAAAGAAGAGAAGATCCTGCCGTCATCGGTCGTCAAGCAGACGCTGGAAGCCAAAATTGCCAAGCTGGAGGCCGATCAGGGCCGCAAGCTGAAGAAGACCGAAAAAGATTCGCTGAAGGATGAGGTGCTCCACTCCCTGCTGCCCCGCGCTTTTAGTCGCTTCAGCCAGACCATGATGTGGATCGATACCGTCAATGGCCTGATCATGGTCGACTGCGCCAGCGCCAAGAAAGCGGAAGATACGCTGGCCCTGCTGCGTAAAAGCCTCGGTTCGCTGCCGGTAGTGCCGCTGACGCTGGAAAACCCTATCGAACTAACCCTGACCGAATGGGTGCGCAGCGGCAGCGCGGCGCAGGGCTTCCAGCTCCAGGACGAGGCCGAGCTAAAGGCGATCCTTGAAGATGGCGGTGTGATCCGCTGTAAAAAGCAGGATCTGGTGAGCGATGAGATTGCGGTGCACATTGAAGCGGGCAAGCTGGTGACCAAGCTGGCGCTCGACTGGCAGCAGCGTATTCAGTTTGTGATGTGCGACGACGGCTCGATCAAGCGGCTGAAGTTTGCCGACGAGCTGCGCGACCAGAATGATGACATCGACCGGGATGATTTTGCCCAGCGTTTTGACGCAGACTTTATTCTGATGACTGGCGAGCTGGCGGCGCTGGTGCAGAGTCTGGTAGAAGGCCTCGGCGGCGAAGCGCAGCGCTAAGGCAGGACGCACTGTCCCCTCAATGCAGGGGACAGATGCAGGGGACAGGCAGACGCGTTACAGGTAGCGGCAGAGGTAAGCGCTGGCTTCGGCCACCTGCAGATGAAATTCGCTATGGCCCGGCACGTTGAACACCTCGCCAGCAGAATACGTTTTCCACTCGGTATCGCCGGGCAGCAGCACGTTCAGTGCGCCACTCACCACGGTCATCTCTTCCGGCTGAGCCGTCCCAAAGGTGTACTCACCCTCGGCCATCACGCCTACGCTAGCGCGGCCAGTGCTGCTGCTGGTAAAACCAATGGATTTCACTTTACCGGAAAAGTATTCATTACTTTGAAGCATGGGTGGCCCTTATAAATAAGTGTATGGAAAATCACTATAGGGGCCAGCCTTCATCTCTGTCACGCAAAATTTCTGTCACGAAAATGGCTATAGCAGCAGCTCAGAGGCCAGACGGGCCACCAGCACATTAGAGAGCAGCACCGGCACGTCCAGCGCTTTTTGCAGCAGATCACGGTGCTTTTGGTAATAGCCGAGGCAGTCCAATATCAGTACGTCAGCGCCTTTTGCGATCAGCGCTTTTCCGGCGGCGATAAGTTCGTTTTCGTGACCCTGCAGGGGGCTGGCAACGTCATAGTAAGGGGCCTTCTCTAATAGTTGCCACTTCTCCATCTGGCCTTCGACAAGCGTGGCCAAAGGCACAATGACGCCGACCTGATGTCCATCGACAATAGAGGAGACCAGCGGAGGGATGATTCGGTCAGGCTCCAGCAAAATAGCATGACGGACTGACAGGGAAAGCCCGGTAAAACGCTCGGTGCTCATGAGTAAAATGACGTCGTAGTTTTGTTTATCAATGACGCCGATGAGGGCCTGCAAATCGCGCTCTACCTTCTTGCGCGAAACCTGTGCCACTTCACCATTGTTTAGCAGTGCATGAACGGGCCTCTCCCCCGGCTCGATGGCGTAATCCTCATAAACATCCTGAGGATCCATCTTCCCCAGCAAACTAATTTGGGTGATCTGCTGCGCGTCAATGTGCTCGGTCAGGAGCGGCATCACCACATCAACAGGCACCACACCCACGGTGAGGATAGCCAGGGTTGCACTCATCTTTGTTTCCGCCTTTCATAACGTCAGTCTGCTGTTCTTATCATTATGCTACTGACCTATGCTCTCATAACAATTCTGTAACGTTCAACCTCCCGCTTCTTAAAGGCTGTCTGAATTTATGAAGCGGGAGAGTGTGAGTTACGTTTTATCAGGATCCTCATAGCGCCGTTTAGCATCCAGCGCCTCCTGCTCGCTCTCGTGCTCGCTAATCAGCGAGTCGGGTTCCGGATGATCGGCACGAAGTTGATACCAGGTTACCGTCTCCTGCTGGCCTCCTTTCTCAACGGTAACAATGCGGGCTTCACGCGGGTAAGGCGGTCTTGTAGGCATAGCGCTTCCTTTTTTATTGGTAGAGCTATGAGTATAGCTAAAGGCCACGATCTGCAATTAGCTCGCTCGCGCCAGCAGTAGCGCCGCCTGGATATCGGCTACCACCTGCTCCGGCGTCTGGGCAGCATTGACAATATGATGCGCCGCCTCGCGGTAGAGTGCGTCGCGCTGGGCCAGCACCTCGCTGACCTCCTCGCTTATTGGTCTGCCGGTGAGCGTTGGGCGCTGCGCCTCTTCAGGGAAAGCCTCCAGCCGCTCTGCCAGTACCGCTACCGGGGCGCAAAGATAGATGACCACGCCCGTCTCGCGCATAAAGCGGCGGTTAACCTCGCTGAGAATAATTCCGCCGCCGGTAGCAATCACCGTCGCTGGCGCGGAGACGGCCTGCAACGCTGCGGTTTCACGGGCACGGAAACCGGGCCAGCCCTCTTTTTCAACAATCGTCGCGATGGTCATCTGCGCCTGCTCCTGCAGCGCGTGGTCGGTATCTACAAACCGGCAGTCTCGCACCTGAGCCAGCTCAACACCGATGGTGGATTTTCCACAACCGCGAGCGCCAATTAAAAAGATGGGTAACGTCATGACCTGGAGTTCTCCCCTGTTCCACGATCTGCGGAACACAAATAGTTGAAGCGCCATACTATTACACTAGTACGAAAAATACGTAAATAAAACGTTACGAATTTATGATGATACTGCGATGAATGGCGTGCTTCAGAGTGTAAAGATAAAATGGCATCTGTCGCGCCACCTTACTTTAAAGGGCGTCCCGTTGACAAGTCCTGCCGTGCTCGCGCCAGCAACCACTTATCTAACTCGGCGGCAAAATGCTGGCGATCGCGTTGGGAGAGCGTATCCGGCCCGCCGGTCTGTACGCCGCTGGCCCGCAGGGTATCCATAAAATCACGCATCGTCAGCTTCTCGCGGATGGTGGCCTCGCTATAGCGTTCGCCACGCGGGTTAAGCGCCGCCGCACCTTTCGCCAGCACTTCTGCCGCAAGGGGAATATCGGCGGTGATCACCAGATCGCCCGGGCTACACAGACGCACAATTTCGTTATCGGCTACGTCAAAGCCCGCCGGCACCCGCAGGGAGCGGATAAATTTTGAAGGGGGTACGCGCAGAGTCTGATTCGCCACCAGCGTCAGCGGCGTCTGCGTACGTTCGGCTGCACGAAACAGGATCTCTTTAATTACATTTGGACACGCATCCGCATCCACCCAAATTGCCATAGCTGCTCCTGAATAGTTTATGGTCACTATGATAAGCTATAACTCCCCCATTAATCACACATTCAGGGAAAAGGCGATGGAGAAAAAGATCGGATTTATCGGCTGCGGCAATATGGGCAAGGCTATTCTGGGCGGGATGATTGCCAGCGGCCAGGTACAGCCAGAGCAGATTTGGGTCTACACCCCGACACCTGAGAAGGTCGCTGCCCTCAGCAGTCAGTATGGCATCAACCCGGCGCAGAGTGCGCAGGAGGTCGCGCAGATCGCCGATATCGTCTTCGGCGCGGTGAAGCCCAACGTAATGATCAAAACGCTGAGCGAGATCACTTCCAGCCTGAATAAAGAGACGCTGGTGGTATCGATCGCCGCAGGCGTTACCCTTGACCAGCTGGCGCGCGCCCTTGGCCACGATCGCAAAATCGTGCGCACCATGCCTAACACCCCGGCGCTGGTCAATGCCGGCATGACCTCCATCACTGCGAACGCGCTGGTGACCCCGGAAGACGTGGCCGACGTGCTGGCTATTTTCCGCAGCTTTGGTGAGGCGGAAGTGGTAGCCGAGTCGATGATCCACCCGGTGGTAGGCGTCAGCGGCTCTGCGCCTGCTTACGTCTTTATGTTTATCGAGGCGATGGCCGACGCTGCCGTGCTGGGCGGTATGCCGCGCGCGCAGGCCTATAAGTTTGCCGCTCAGGCGGTGATGGGCTCGGCAAAAATGGTGCTGGAGACCGGTAAACACCCCGGCGAGTTGAAGGATATGGTCTGCTCACCGGGCGGCACCACTATTGAAGCTGTGCGGGTGCTGGAGGAGCGTGGATTCCGCGCTGCGGTGATTGAAGCGATGACCAAGTGCATGGAGAAATCCGAGGCGTTAAGCAAACTTTGACAGTTGCGGCTGTAGGCCCGGTAAGCATAGCGCCACCGGGCGTCTCTGTGCCGATGCAGTAATGCCGGGCGGCACTGCGTTTGCCCGGCCTACGTTAGGCACGGTGCGGCTTGCAGGTGATAGCAGTATCTACCAAACAACGTCATGCTGCTACTTCCGTGCGGCCGCGACCGCCTTTTTTGGCTTTGTAGAGCGCCACGTCAGCGGCCTTGAGCCAATCCCGGCAGTGCTCCGTGCCGGGGGTGAGCGGCGCGAGGCCAATGCTAATTTGCAGCGCCAGATGTGGAGCGCAGGGTAGCCGGATCTCCGCCAGCGTATCGTGAACCCGGCTCATCGCCGCAAGCGCGCTGTCAACCGGCGTACCGCTCATGATCACCGCAAACTCATCGCCGCCGAAGCGTCCGATAATGTCGCTTCCGCGCAGGGTCATCTGCAGATGGCGGCTAATGGCGATAATCGCCTCATCCCCTACGTCATGGCCATAGGTGTCGTTGATGGCCTTAAAGTAGTCCACATCGATCAGCAGTAGGGTCGCCATCCGCTGGTTGCGTCGGCAGCTCTCAAACTCATTGCGCAGCAATATTTCCCAGTGCCGCCGGTTATAGAGGCCGGTCATGCCGTCGCGGGTGCTCATAATGCGCAGGCGCTGCTTCTGCCTGGCGAGGCGGGTGAAGGTACGAAAGCTTACCCAGGCAAACAGCGGCGGATAGAGCAGGATAAACGGCAGGCAAAGCCACCACTCCAGCGGCGCGCTGGTGAAGGTTATCGCCGTGCCGGTAAGCTGGAGCATCACCAGGCTCGCGCCCAGCAGCAGGACGATGCCAATACCAAACAGCCGCGGCCCGCCCATGCCCATCAGCATCAGGCTAACCATCATCACCAGCACCGCCGACGGCATGATGTTCATTCCCATCACGCCGATCCAGATCCCTGCCAGGATAGCATCAATCTTGAGGTTATTGATTTCGGCGGCGTGAGGATCGCTTGAGCGGCTCGCCAGCTGCCAGGCAAGATGTGGCCAGATAAAAGACCAGCTTAAGAGAAATAGCCACCAGCCTCCAGCTACGGGCTGGGAGGTCATCGCGCCACCTAAGGGAAAGAAGAGGCATCCAAGGCCAAAAATACGCGGCAGGCGAAGTCGCCGGGCAAAAAGCTGGCCAGACAGGAAGTGCTCGTCCTGGTTAGGGGTCTCGACCCACTCCTTGTTAACAGCAGTTTTAGAATAAAGATTGTTATCATTCATCATTATTGGGAATATTCTGAAACATTTCCCAAAATTATAGAGAGGTGCGGCGGGGAGAAAGTATGATATTTCGGGTGAGAGGAAGATCACACTCACCCAATAGGGTTAAGCTTACCGGGAGCGTGGATGGTGCAAAAGTCTATTAAGGTACTGCTGCAACAGCGCGGTGTCCTGATGCGGTACCTGCGAGTCAGGGCCAGCTACCTCCAGCGCACCTTCAATACTTTGAATTAATGCCTGCTGCTCCGGCTGTGCCATATGACGCAGTAGAGCGGTAACCACAATCTCCAGCGCCTCAACCTGCGCCACCAGCTCTTTAGACTCTTCTTCCTTTTCCGCTAGCTTAACCAGCAGCTCTGCAATCAGGTTTTTCATCGCGTACCATCCTCATACACAACACGTTAAGATTTTCAGCCAACGTTATCATGGCATATTACGTAAAAATAACATTTTTAATACTATTTTTGCGAAGCACCCGCGGCGGTTCGTCGGGTCTGCCTGAGTATGATTGCCAGCTGCCAGATATTGATCAGCACAACCACGGCGGTGGCGATGAACACCCAGCGGAAGCCAGCCATTGCAGAGATACTTGCCCCCATCAATGGCCCGGCAACATTGCCCAGATACATAAACGACTGGTTATAGCCAAAGATGCGGCCGGTCACCTGATCGCTGGAGTATTTCAGTAGCAGCGTCTGCACCGCAGGCAGCATTGCCCCGTCAGCAAACCCCAGCATGAAGCGTAAGATACCCAGCTGAAGCGGCGTGGTCACGAACGACATAGCAAAAAAGAGCGCCACCGCGCAGATTAGCGTCGCCATCAGGATCCGCGACGTGCCGATCCGATCGCCGAGCTTGCCAAGGCGCGGGGCCGACATTAGCGCTGAGACGCCCGGCACCGCGGCAATCATGCCGCTCAGAAAGGCGATATTGCTGCTGTCCGGGGCCAGCGACTGGACAAACAGCGCCAGAATGGGCCCCACCGAGCCGTTACAGAGCTGGATCACCATGGTGGTCACGAACAGGCTTACAATGAGCTTCGGATAGGGCAGGCTGGCAAATACCGCTTTGCCGGTCAGGCGCTGCGCCTTGCTGACGTTGGGCCGTACCCCCTCTTTAATCAGAAACAGGGTCACCAGAAAGCTGACCATCAGCAGCGTGGCGGTGATGAAAAACACCGCTCGCAGGCCAACGTGGTCGGCAAGAAAGCCCCCCAGCAGCGGGCCACCGATAACGCCGCTGATCTGCGCCGTGGAGAGCGTGCTGAGCGCCCAGCCGCTGCGCTCGCGCGGCACCTGGGAGGCCACCAGCGCCATCGCGTTGGGAATATAGCCCGAGGTCAGCCCCATAATGGCGCGCAGAAATAGCAGCTGCCAGACGTTAGTGGCAAACGCCTGCAAAAGGATCGCTATCGCCATGCCCAACGAGGCGCGGAGCAGCATCAGCTTGCGCCCCTTACGGTCGGCAAGGCTTCCCCACATCGGCGAGACGATGGCCGACACCATAAAGGTCACGCTGAAGGTTAGCCCGGACCAGATCGACAGCGCCTCGTGTGAGGTCACGCCCATCTCGGCAATATAGAGCGGCAAGAACGGTAAAATCTGGCTGATCGCAAGGCCGGTAAAGAAGCAGCCAAACCAGACCGAAATAAGATTAACCTTCCAGGATTCCATAAGCATCTGCAATTATTCAGGTTTTAACAGCAGGCTCCAGCATAGCATAACTGTAGATTATGCTTAGCGGCACTTAATGGCATAACCCATAGCCACGCATCCCCAGATGAAAATGGTTGGCATGGGCGGCGTTATAGTCTGGCCCCAGGCCGTTACCATAGTAAGCACAGCTGGCGCTCAGCATCGCCCGCAGCCAGGGCTGGGTTTTATCCTGCTTCCAGCCGCGCAGCACCGTTACCTGCTGCCCGTTAGCGAGACGAAAGCCGCTGATGTCCAGCGCCTCGGCGGTGGCGTGCTCGCTCAGCCGGGCGTTGGCGCGATGGTATATATTGCGGCAGGCGTAGCTGCCAAAATGATCGATGCGCACCAGCTCGCTGGACATATACCGCGCGGTCAACGGCCGGGCCTGCTGCTGTACAAAAAGTGCCGAGCTGAGTGCCAGCGGACAGGAGGCGAGAAAGCTGCTGCTGAGCTTAACCGGGCCAAAATCCCGTACCCGGACGGTGTGGGTCAGCGGGCAGGTGCCGGTGCTGTCGGCGACGGGCTGGGAAGCAATCAGCTTCTTTTGGTTAGCTTCCACCAGCAGGGCATCACACTGCTCGGGCGTCAGCCGCTTGAGCTTAAACTGGGTAATGCGGCCCGGCGGATCGTCGAGGCGCAGCGGCACAAAGGGGTTGTAGTACGAGGGCAGGTGACGATAGCCCACTACCCCTGCACCGACAATAAACAAAAAAACGATGGCTCCTGTGCCTCTCACGCGCTCCCCCTTTAATCACCTAAAAACATTATGGCAGAAGCGCGCGAATCACGCGTTTTGCCGTGGTAAGGTATCTTTTTTCTGGATAAGAAGAGTGGATGTGGTGATGGCAAAAATGCGGGTAGGGATCGTTTTTGGTGGGAAATCAGCAGAGCATGAAGTATCGCTTCAGTCGGCAAAAAATATTGTCGATGCTATTGATAAGAGCCGCTTCGAGGTGGTGCTGCTGGGGATAGATAAACAGGGTCAGTGGCACGTCAACGATGCGGCTAACTATTTGCAGAACGCCAGCGATCCGGCACGTATCGCGCTGAATCCTTCCGCTATCAGCGTGGCGCATATTCCCGGCAGAGAGACGGCGCAGCTTATCAACGCCGAGAGCGGTACGCCCCTGCCGGCGGTAGACGTAATCTTCCCTATCGTTCACGGCACGCTGGGGGAAGATGGCTCCCTGCAGGGGATGCTGCGGATGGCAAACCTGCCGTTCGTGGGTTCCGGCGTGCTCGGATCGGCGGCCTGTATGGATAAAGATGTCACCAAGCGCCTGCTCCGCGATGCCGGACTGAAGATTGCGCCCTTCATTACCCTCACCCGCGCTAACCGTCAGCGATACGCTTTTGCCGAGGTGCAGGCGCAGCTGGGTCTGCCGCTGTTTGTCAAACCGGCTAACCAGGGCTCGTCAGTAGGCGTCAGCAAGGTCACCAGCGAGGCGCAGTACTATGCCGCCGTCGACCTTGCCTTTACGTTCGATCATAAGGTGGTGGTAGAGACCGGCATTAAGGGGCGGGAGATCGAGTGCGCCGTGCTGGGGAACGACAACCCCGAGGCCAGTACCTGCGGTGAGATCGTGCTCAACAGCGAGTTCTACGCCTACGACACCAAATACATCGATGACAACGGTGCGCGGGTGGTGATCCCGGCGGCGATCGATCCGGCAGTGAACGACGCCATTCGCCAGACCGCCGTTGCTGCCTACGAAACGCTGGGGTGCGCCGGTATGGCGCGGGTCGACGTCTTCCTGACCGACGACAACGATATCGTTATCAATGAGATCAACACCCTGCCCGGCTTTACCAATATCAGCATGTATCCCAAGCTGTGGCAGGCCAGCGGCCTCGGCTATACCGATCTGATCAGCCGCCTGATCGATCTGGCGTTAGAGCGCCATCAGGCCGATAGCGCCCTGAAAAGTAGCATGGCTTAATCCTGCGATTCTGCCGCTGTCTCTTCCTCGGGACGGCGGCGAATTATCAATCCCGCCAGCCAGAAACCGATCGCCCAGGTGACCAGGCCGACCGCGTAGCTTTGCCAGCCCTTCGCTTCAAATCCCAGCAGCCCAACCACGCCGTTAAGAATAAAGATCAGCCCGATAGCAAAGGCGTAGTAGTGCCAGTCACGGCGAATTTTGGCAGGCAGTTTCATAGCAGCTCCGGTAGAGAAAAACAGCATCGCTGCATATTACCCACCGCAAGCCCCTGACGCATGCGGAAAATCCGAAATCGTTAATAAAACGCAACAAAAGTCATGAATTTGTGACTGGAGATGTAAAACCTTAAATAGGGCTAATAATAATGCGTAAATTGTCACCAATCTGATATTGACAATCCTCCTGACCTGTCAAAATTAGCCTGAATTACTGGTGTATTACCAGCTCAATAACGCGTATCGGAGGTCACTATGGCAGAATTTATGATGTCGAAGCCCTTTGCCAACGAGAAGAAACGAGACGCCTCCACGCCGGGCAATATCGCTTATGCCGTCTTCGTGCTGCTCTGCTTCTGGGCAGGTGCGCAGCTGCTGAACGCGCTGATACACGCTCCCGGCGTGTTTGAAAATCTGATGCAGATGCAGGAGAGCAACCGGCCACGTATTGATATGGGACTTGGCGTGGGCACGATTTTTGGTCTGGTTCCGTTTCTCATTGGCAGCGCCCTGCTTGGCGTTATCGCCCTGCTGCTGCGCTGGCGTCACTACTAACGTGACGCCGCAATTACATTAATTCCCTTGCATACAGCGCGCCCGACGATCGTCCACGCGCTTCGCAAACCAGGCTGTTGTCAGGTTGCGGGTGATCTTCGGGCTCTCAAGCTGGATCCCCGGCAGCAGCGCTCTCGGTAGCGTCTTCCCACTCTTCTTCTCCGCCAAACGATAGACCCCTTTATAGAGTTCGGTCTCCTCAAACGCCTGACGATCGCCCTGCTCCAGCTGATCGCGGATCTCAGCGTCGCTGAGGCCCAGCTGCGGCCCTAGCTTGCGCACTGCCTGTTCGGTGCTGCCCGCGTCACGGCTACCGTAGAGGATGACGTCCCCGTCCAGCGCCAGCTTCACGCCGCTGGCCTTGCTGACCGCGCTCTGGAACGCGGCATTGCGGCTGGCGTACCAGCCGGCGTTAAAGTCGGCGAAGCGGTAGAGCGGCTCGCTGTAGCTGGCTGGGTAGTTAAGCAGGTGGTAAGTCCCGAACCACAGACCGCCGCGCCGGGAGAAGACCTCCTGGCGTACGGTGCCCTCCATCTTCCACGGATAACCCCGGCTATGCTGCTCGGCAAAGGCGATGCTGACCTGCATCGGCCCACCGGTGTGCACAGGGTTAAGAGAGCCAAACAGCGTCTGCCCCAGCGGAACGATGTTAATCAGGTCGTCGAAAATCGCACTAAGCTGCTTCTCGGTTTTAACCTTATCGAGCCGCTCGGCGTAGCTTTTGCCGTTGGGCGAGGGAACCTTCAGCGCGGTGCGCACCACAAAAGCGGGAATGTGCAGCCGCCCGGCGCGCTTCTCAATCTCCTGCCAGGCGATTTTGTTCAGCCCCGGTACGGCAGGATCGGCCTGATAGTTCGACTCCTGCTGCGCCACCGCCAGCACCGAGCAGACGTTCTCCCGCGTCGGCGCAAGGGACTGGCTCTTGAACGCAGTAGCAAGATCCTCTGCCCAGGCGTCACGATCCTTTACGCTGGCAGGGATCTTCTGCCGCACCAGCTTCGCCACGTCCACCGCCTTCTCGCCCTCTTTGAGCGGCGGCGGTTGCGAGGTGCTACAGCCGACGAGGATCGCGCCCGCCAGCAGGGTTAAACCGCGTGATGCTTGCATAGCCGCTCCGGTCATTAGCTGAGTGAGGTTGTCGCGTGTACGACATCCTCGCCGTCAAGTTCACGCTCAAAGGTACGTAAACGCTTATAGATAGACATCAGTTCCACCAGCGTGGTCCATGAGTTGATCAGGTACTGGAACGAGCTGCGCACCTGGTCGAAAACGTTGGTGATCTGGGTCATCAGGCCGAGCGTAATCGTACCGGCAACCATCGATGGAAACAGCAGGAACAGGCCGAAAACGTTGTCGATTTGCAGATAGAAAATGCGCGCAATGTTGAAATACATGTAGTGGAAGTAGAGGCGGAAATAGTTCCGCCGCACCGCGCCAAACAGCTCGCGCACGGTCGGCGGCGAGGCGCGCTCAGGATCGTCCTCGCCATAGACCAGCTCCTTACGGTAGGCCGCTTCGACACGCTGGTTCTTAAACTCCAGCCCCGGCAGCTTGATACCTACCACTGCCAGCAGGCCGGTACCGACCAACGACCAGACGATAGCAGCGATCACCAGCCCGTAGGGAACGTGGCCAACGATCGGCAGCTCCGGCACGTGTGGCGACAGGGCAACAAGGATCGGCAGAAACGCAATCAGCTTCATGATGGCGTTGAGCAGGCTGACCCCCATATCCTCCAGCGTCGAGGAGAAGCGCATGGTGTCCTCCTGCACACGCTGGGCCGCACCCTCGATATGACGCAGGCGGTGCCAGTTGGCCATGTAGTATTCGTTCATCGCCGTACGCCAGCGGAAAACGTAGTGGCTAACGAAGAAGTTATTCAACACCGCGACGGTAACCGCAATCATCGCGATGCCAAGGAACACCCCTGTTTCATGGTAGAACTGGCCGATGGTTACCTTATGCGGCGCGCTGAGGGCGCGCTGGATCAGATCGTAAAACGGCGCGTACCAGGCGTTAATCGCCACGCTGACCTCGACCATAAACCAGGTGACAAAGATAATCAGCGCGGTGCCGAGAATCGACCAGCGCTGCCAGCGGTGCGGGGCGTAAGTAAACCAGAACAGGGCAAACGCGGCCACGCACAGGGCGTAGTAAGCGTAAAAGATCAGGTAGCTGCCGGACCAGAAGCGCGACGCGCCTATCGGGGTCTCTTTAGACGCCCCTAAAATACGGGTTAACCACTCCCCGCCGCCCGCCTGCCAGAAGATGACGGCGATCAGCGACCACAGGATCGCCGAGAGCAAAAACGGCCCCGGCTTGGGGAAAAAAGATTTAAACATGAAATACTCCTGCGACGGCTCACTCTTATTGTGTCGTTAATTCGCTATGGGTATGAAAATACCGAAGCCAGTGAGATTACCACAAGCGCGCTATGTCAAAAGAAGACATTGTGTTGCAGGAAAAAAGCGTCTGTTTACCCGGCGTTACGCTTGACCGCAAAATAAAGCGCTTTTCCGGGCTTTGCATCGCACCGGTAAGTAGTATAAATACCCTCTATCTCTTTAACTTTTGTGATGGATGCTGTCGTTGAAACGTTGCCTGCTCTTATCCACCCTGTTGTGCGCCCTGACCTTTTCATCAGTCAATGCGGCACAGATCTCCCCCGATCCCGAATTTGCGTCCGATATTGTCGATCGCTATGCCAACCATATCTTCTATGGCAGCGGCGCAACCGGCATGGCGATGGTGGCGATCGACGGCAACCAGCGCGTGTTCCGCAGCTTCGGTGAAACGCGTCCGGGCAACAACGTGCGCCCGCAGCTCGACTCGCTGATCCGCATCGCCTCTATCTCCAAGCTGATGACCAGCGAAATGCTGGTGAAACTGCTCGACCAGGGCGTGGTGAAGCTCAACGATCCGCTCAGCAAGTATGCACCTCCCGGCGCACGGGTGCCGAGCTGGCAGGGAGCGCCGATCACGCTGGTGAACCTGGCGACCCACACCAGCGCCCTGCCCCGCGAGCAGCCCGGCGGCGCGGCGCAACGCTCGGTCTTTACCTGGCCGACGCGCGATCAGCGCTGGAACTGGCTCTCTACCGCCACGCTGAAAACGGCACCCGGCTCGCAGGCGGCCTATTCAAACCTCGCCTTTGACCTGCTGGCCGATGCGCTAGCCAACGCCGCCGGTAAGCCCTACCCGCAGCTATTCGACGAGCAGATCGCCCGCCCGCTGGGGATGAAGGACACCACCTTTACCCCCTCACCGGATCAGTGCCGCCGCCTGATGGTAGCGGAGAAAGGAGCCAGCCCCTGCGACAACACCCTGGCGGCAATCGGCAGCGGTGGGGTCTACTCCACGCCGGGAGATATGATGCGCTGGATGCAGCAGTTCCTCTCCTCGGACTTCTACGCCCGCAGTAACCAGGCCGACCGGATGCAGACCCTGATCTACCAGCGCACCCAGCTCACCCGCGTGATAGGTATGGACGTGCCAGGCAAAGCCGACGCGCTGGGGCTGGGCTGGGTCTACATGTCACCGAAAGATGGCCGACCGGGGATTATTCAAAAAACCGGCGGCGGCGGCGGGTTTATTACCTATATGGCGATGATCCCCAAGAGCAACGTCGGCGTTTTTGTGGTGGTGACCCGCTCTCCCCTGACCCGCTTTAAAAATATGAGCGACGGGGTTAACGATCTGGTCAGCGAGCTGAGCAGCAACCCGCCGCAGATCGTCCCGGCCTCCTGATCCTCTCCCTCCCTCCGGGGTGATTAACGCCTGTTTTGGCGAAACACCCCGGGGTTGATTGGGTTATAATAGCCCCCTGATTCACCAACCTCAGGCATACCATGACCGATTTAATTAACCGCCCGCGCCGCCTGCGCAAGTCTCCCGCGCTGCGTGCCATGTTTGAAGAGACAACGCTGAGCCTCAATGACTTCGTGTTGCCTATCTTTGTTGAAGAAGAGCTGGACGACTATAAAGCCATCGAGGCCATGCCGGGCGTGGTGCGCATTCCGGAGAAGTATCTCGCCCGTGAGATCGAGCGCTTCGCCAACGCGGGCATTCGCTCGGTCATGACGTTTGGTATTTCCCACCACACCGACGCTACCGGCAGCGATGCCTGGAAAGAGGATGGCCTGGTGGCGCGTATGTCGCGGATCTGTAAGGACGCGGTACCGGAGATGGTGGTGATGTCCGACACCTGTTTCTGCGAGTACACCTCTCACGGTCACTGCGGCGTATTGTGCGATCACGGCGTGGATAACGACGCAACCCTGCTCAACCTGGGTAAGCAGGCGGTGGTTGCCGCTGCTGCCGGGGCTGATTTTATTGCGCCATCTGCCGCAATGGACGGCCAGGTGCAGGCGATCCGTCAGGCGCTGGACGCCGCGGGCTTTACCGATACGGCGATCATGTCCTACTCCACCAAGTTCGCCTCCTCCTTCTACGGCCCGTTCCGTGAAGCAGCCGGGACGGCGCTGAAGGGCGATCGTAAAACCTACCAGATGAACCCGATGAACCGCCGGGAAGCGATCCGCGAGTCACTGCTCGACGAAGCGCAGGGCGCAGACTGCCTGATGGTTAAGCCCGCAGGCGCGTACCTCGACATCCTGCGCGATATCCGCGAGCGTACCGAGCTGCCTCTCGGCGCGTATCAGGTCAGCGGTGAGTATGCGATGATCAAGTTTGCTGCCCAGGCCGGGGCTATCGACGAGGATAAAGTGATCCTCGAAAGCCTTGGAGCGATCAAACGCGCCGGTGCGGATCTGATCTTCAGCTACTTCGCGCTGGATCTGGCCGAACGAAAAATCCTGCGTTAAATCGCCGTGCCCGGTGGCGCTCTGCCTGCCGGGCCCCTAAAGTTCACCTCCCTGTCACATAAACGCCATCTCGCCCTTCTACTGTCTGCCTAAGACGGATGAAGGAGCCACCATGTTTAGTCTCGACAGCGTTCTTGATGACCTCTGGCCACAGGCCAGGCCCGCCCCCTGGCAACGCAATCTGCTAAAACGCCTGCTCTATGAAGAGGAATTTCAGCAGTTCGCCGCCCGCCATCGCCACCTGAAGGGGCTGGATATGGTTGAGCAGATCCTTGAGCACCTTCGCATCCGCAGCACCCTCTCCGCCCACGACCTTGAGCAGATCCCCGAGCATGGCCCACTCATCATTGTCGCCAACCATCCTACCGGCACCCTCGATGGCCTCGCCCTGCTTCATGCCGTCTCCCGCGTGCGGCGGGATGTCAAAGTCGTTACCAACCGGATGCTGAGTCATCTTCAGCCGCTCAGCTCGCTGTTTATTCCCGTCGATAACCTGGGCGGACGCACGCGTAAATCCTCGCTGCTGCAGATGGAAACGCAGCTCCAGCAGGGCGGCGTGCTGATCTTCTTTCCAGCGGGCGAAGTGTCGCGCCTGACTCGCCACGGCATTGGCGACAGCGCATGGCACAGCGGCTTCGTGAAGCTGGCGGCAAAGTTTCATACCCCGCTGCTGCCGGTATTTATTCGCGCTCACAACAGCCCACTCTTCTACGCCAGCACGCTAATCTCCTCTACCCTGCCGATGCTGCTGCTGATGCAGCAGATGTTTCGCCGCCAGGGCAGCAGCCTGCCTATCACCCTCGGCCAGCGCATTCCCTGGGAGAGCCTGCATAGCCCGCACGCCAGCGCCCGCGAGACGGCGGAGCGGTGTCGCCAGCACATTATCCGTCTGGGTAAAGGTCTGCCGGGGCTGTTTAAAACCGAGTGCGCCATCGCCCGGCCAGAGCCGCGCCTGACCCTGAAACGCGCCCTGGCGCAGGCAGAGTGCCTGGGCCAGACCGCGGATGGCAAGACCATCTACCTTTGGCAGCGCAACGGCGAAGAGGATGTCCCGGTGCTGCGCGAGCTAGGCCGCCTGCGGGAGATCGCCTTTCGCGCCGTGGGGGAAGGCAGCGGGCAGCGGCGTGATATTGACCGCTATGACGATGACTATTTGCATTTGATCCTATGGGACGAGGCGGATCTGGAGATCGTCGGCGCATACCGCTTTATGCCCACGGCGCAGCAGGTAGCGCAGCAGGGAGTGGGCGGGCTGTACAGCTACAGCCTGTTCCACTACGACGATAAAATGGATGCTATTTTGCAGCATGGCATTGAGCTCGGGCGCAGCTTTATTCAGCCGCGCTACTGGGGCCGTCGCGGGCTGGACTATCTCTGGTCGGGAATTGGTGCATACCTGGCGCGCTACCCGCAGTACCGCTACCTCTTCGGCCCGGTGTCGATCTCTGGCGGGCTGCCTCCGGCGGCGCGGGATCTACTGGTGGCCTTCTACCGCCTCTGGTTCCCGCCGGTGCATCCGCTGGCTGCCTCCCGTCGCCCCTGGCCTGCCTCGCTTCCTGAGGTGCTGGCCCAGTTTACCGGCGACGATTACACCGAGGATCTTACCCGCCTGAAGTCGCTGCTTGGCAACCTGGGCTGCGGCATTCCGCCGCTCTACAAGCAGTATTCAGAGCTGTGTACGCCGGGCGGCGTTCAGTTTATCGATTTCGGTAGCGATCCGGACTTCAACCACTGCGTGGATGGCCTGGTGCTGGTGGATCTCACCCATCTGAAAAGCCAGCGCTATGCGCGCTATATCGGTGCGCATCTGGAGCGTGTTTAACGCCCGGTGGCGCGTGGCGGTGCACGGTTTTAAAGCACTTTGCTCATATCGTTGAAATGGCTGGGGTTAATTTTCTGGCATCGCCTTTGCAGGCTCTCGTCTAACTGTGTAACGGCGAGGCAGCAAATGATGACGATACCCACAACCACACTGAAAAGAACGCTCGGCAGCTTCCGTCTCTGGGGGATTGCCGTTGGGCTGGTGATCTCCGGCGAATACTTTGGCTGGAGCTACGGCTGGTCGCAGGCGGGCACGATGGGTTTTCTCGTCGTTGCGCTGGCCATTGCGGCAATGTACTGCGCCTTTATCTTTAGCTTTACCGAACTGACAACCGCGATTCCCCACGCGGGCGGCCCCTTTGCCTATGCCTACCGTGCCTTTGGGCCGACCGGAGGATTTATTGCCGGGTTCGCCACCCTGATTGAGTTTGTCTTTGCCCCACCGGCGATTGCGATGGCTATCGGGGCCTACCTGAACGTGCAGTTTCCAGCGCTGGATGCCAAATGGATCGCCTGCGCGGCGTACGTCATCTTTATGACCCTGAACATTCTCGGTGTCGGCATTGCGGCGACCTTCGAATTGATCGTGACCCTGCTGGCGATCTTCGAGCTGCTGGTGTTTATGGGAGTTGTCGCGCCGGGCTTCTCGTGGAGCAACTTCACCGCCCACGGCTGGGCGGGCGCAGAGAATTTTAGCGGCCTCGCCCTCTCCGGCATGTTTGCCGCCATTCCCTTCGCTATCTGGTTTTTCCTCGCCATTGAAGGGGCCTCGATGGCGGCAGAGGAGGCGAAGGATCCCCAGCGCACCATTCCGCGTGCGCTCGGCGGCGGCATTGTGACACTTACCGTGCTGGCGATTGGGGTGATGATCTTTGCCGGCGGCGTTGGCGACTGGCGTAACCTCGCCAACATCAACGATCCGCTGCCGCAGGCAATGAAGACCATCGTCGGTAGCAACAGCGGCTGGCTGCATATGCTGGTCTGGCTGGGGCTGTTTGGCCTGGTAGCATCGTTCCACGGCATAATCATGGGCTACTCGCGGCAGATCTACTCTCTGGCACGGGCGGGCTATCTGCCTGCGCGCCTGGCGACGCTGAACCGTAAGACCCGGACGCCGCACCTGGCGATTCTGGCGGGCGGCGTGGTCGGCATTGCGGCTATCTTCTCGGACTCGGTGATCTCTATCAGCGGTATGCCGCTCACCGCCTGTATCGTGACGATGTCGGTGTTCGGCGCTATTGTTATGTATATCACCTCTATGGCCGCGCTGTTCAAGCTGCGCCGCAGCGAGCCGAACCTGATTCGGCCCTTTAAAGCGCCGCTGTTTCCCTATGCACCGGCCTTTGCGCTGGGCATGGCGGTACTCTGCTTGGTGGCCATGGTCTGGTTCAACCCGCTGCTGGCGCTGATCTTCGCAGCCATGATGCTCGGCGGCTACCTGTGGTTTCGCAGTACGGCCACCGCTCGCGAGCGTGCCGGGCTGGATCCGCAGCTGCGCGCCCTCTCCTGAGGAGGCGACATGTATAAAACGACTCTGGCGCACCGCACCTACCGGTTCGCCAGTCTGACAACGCTGCTGGCAAAAGCCTCCCCGGCTCGCTCCGGGGATGTGCTGGCGGGCATCAGCGCCGACTCTGCCGAAGAGCGCATGGCGGCGAAGATGGCGCTGGCCGACGTGCCGCTACGCGATATTCTGGCGAGCCCGCTGATCCCTTACGAAGCGGATGAGGTCACCCGGCTGATTATCGATACCCACGATCGCGACGCCTTCTCCCTCATCAGCCACCTGACGGTGGGCGATTTTCGCGACTGGCTGCTGGATGATGCCACCGATCCCCTTACCCTGAGTCGCGTTGCCCGTGCCATTACGCCCGAGATGGCCGCCGCCGTCAGCAAGCTGATGCGCAACCAGGATCTGATCCTCGCCGCCAGCCGATGCCGGGTGACCACTCGCTTTCGCAACACCATCGGCCTGCCGGGCCATTTGAGCGTACGCCTGCAGCCCAATCATCCCACCGACGACCTGAAAGGCATTGCCGCCAGCATGCTTGACGGACTGCTCTACGGCGCAGGGGACGCGGTAGTGGGCATTAACCCGGCCAGCGACAGCCTGCCGGTGCTGGAGCGGCTCAATTATATGATGGATGACATCATCAGCCGCTTTGCTATTCCTACCCAGTCCTGCGTGCTGACGCACGTCACCAACACCCTGGCGCTGATAGAGCGCGGCGCGCCCGTCGACCTGGTGTTCCAGTCGGTAGCGGGTACCGAGGCGGCAAACAGCGGTTTCGGCATCAATTTGGCTCTGCTGGCAGAGGCCCGGGAGGCCGCATTGAGCCTTGGCCGCGGCACGCTGGGCAATAACGTGATGTACTTTGAGACCGGCCAGGGCAGCTGCCTCTCTGCCAACGCCCATCACGGCGTCGATCAGCAGACCTGCGAGGCGCGGGCCTACGCCGTCGCGCGCCACTTTGATCCGCTGCTGGTCAATACGGTAGTGGGATTTATCGGCCCGGAGTATCTCTATGACGGCAAGCAGATTATCCGCGCCGGGCTGGAGGATCACTTCTGCGGCAAGCTGATGGGCCTGCCGATTGGCTGCGACGTCTGCTACACCAACCATGCGGAAGCGGATCAGGATGATATGGACACGCTGCTGACGCTGCTGTGCAACGCCGGGCTGACCTTTTTGATTGGCGTACCGGGGGCGGACGACATCATGCTCAACTACCAGAGCACCTCGTTCCACGATGCACTCTATGCTCGTCGCCTGCTGGGACTAAAGCATGCCCCAGAGTTTGGCGAGTGGCTGACGAAAATGCAGATTATCGATAGTGCGGGCCAGCTGCGGCTCACCGGGGCTAACCACCCGCTGCTGAGCGTGCTGCCGCCTGAGGGGGTAGACGTATGAACCATCCTGACGCATGGTCTTTACTGCGCGAGTTTACCGACGCCCGGATCGCCCTTGGCCGCAGCGGTGCAAGCCTGCCGACCCGGGAGGTGCTCAGCTTCGGTCTGGCTCATGCCCAGGCTCGCGATGCGGTCCACCAGCCTTTTGACAGCGAGCCGCTGACGCAGCAGCTCTCGGCCCTCGGTCTGCATACCCTGGACGCCCACAGCGCCGCGGCAGACCGCCATATTTATCTCAACCGTCCAGATCTTGGACGTAGGCTGAGCGACGAGAGCCGCGCTGCACTACAGGCCAGCCGGGTGCCTGCCCACGATCTGCTGCTGGTCATTGGCGACGGGCTCTCTTCCCATGCGGTGCATCGTCAGGCGGTGGCGCTGATTACCGCTCTGCTGCCCTATCTGCATACGCTGGGGCTGACCACTGGCCCGGTAGTGCTGGCGCACCAGTCGCGGGTGGCGCTGGGAGATGAGATTGGCGAGACGCTGAAGAGTAAAGCGGTGGCTATGTTGATTGGCGAACGCCCCGGACTATCATCCCCGGACAGCCTCGGCGTCTACCTGACCTGGCAGCCGACACGCACCCGGCTGGACTCGGAGCGCAACTGCATCTCCAACATCCGCCCGGAGGGGCTGCGTCATGAGGCCGCTGCCTTTAAGCTCGCCTGGCTGCTGGAGCAGGCTTTTTTACGCCGCCTGACCGGCGTTAAACTGAAAGATGAGAGCGATAACCCGGCGCTGCATGAACGGGTAAAGCCCAGCCTTGCCGGGTAAATGGCCTTGCGCTATGCCTTCACCTGCTTTACCGGCCAGCAGACCGGTGCGACGCCGTTGAGGGCCGGTTTAGCGAACAGATAACCCTGGAAGTGCTTAATGCCGGCAGCTTCCAGCCAGCACCACTCCTCTACCTTCTCGACGCCTTCCGCCACAACGCTGATCTCCAGCTCGGCGCAGCATTTGACGATGGCATTAACGATCGCCTGTTTAGGGCCGTGCAGATGAATATCGGTCACAATGCTGCGGTCGATCTTTAGCTCCCCCGGCTGGAACTTGGTGAGCAGCGACAGGCCGGCAAAACCTGCGCCAAAGTCATCGATCGCCAGTCCAATGCCCGCCGAGCGGAGCTGCATAATAGCGATGGTAAACTCGTCATAGCCGGAGATCACCTCATCTTCGGTCACCTCGACAATCACCTGCTCGGGAACCAGCCCGTGACGGGTGATCTGCGCCAGCAGAATATCCACCGCGCCGGGAATGTTCACCAGCGACATTGGCAGCAGGTTAATTGAGAGCTTATGGTTGCCAATGCCGATTTTTTTCGCCAGGGCAAACGCCCACTCCTTTGACAGCAGATCGGCCTCGTGAATTTTGTCCGCCGGAATGGAAGCAAAGTAGTCCTGAGGTGAGCCACCGTTTGGGCTGCGGATCAGGGCTTCAAAGGAGCTGATCTGCCCGCGCTGCGGCTCGACGATAGGCTGAATAGCGAACTGGCAAGGCTGATCGGGGAACAGGAACGGCAGGGGTTGCGCCAGGGGGGGATCCACGGGCACAAATGCCCAGCGATCGGGCTCGCTTCGCCCAGGATACTGCTCCCGCCAGCTGCCGCGCAGGAAGGATTTAATAAATTTATACACTCGCCCGTCGCAGGCAAGCTTGAACTGAAGCGCGCCGGCACTAATGACCGAGCGCAGCACCGATCGTGGACTGTCATAACGGAGATCGAACAGCGACATGCCAAGGTTTTCAAAATGCCGCTTTGGGGCATAGTCGCGCATCAGCTCGACGACGCTATCGTGCCGACTGTCGCCATTGATTTTGGCATACAGGCTATTCACGTGCGTCAACGGACCTTCAAGCACCTGAAGAAAATGGGTCCCGTCGAAAAGTAAAATACCGGAAATTTGCAGTTCCGCATTGCGGCTCTGCGCGACGCACACCAGCTCGCCTAACTTTGACGGATCAAAGTCAGGGCTCAGGCGGCTCCGGTAAATCAGGGTAGAAATCATAATGTTCAGATCCTTTACGACAGGTGACGTAATGAGTATACCTTGCGGTGAAGGCTTTACGCCTTTCTCTGTGCCCGCTTACAGCCCTCTTCTCGTCGAAAAATCAGCATTCTTCATGCCAGTCATCCAGCATGACATTTTGCTGCAATACTTAAGAAGATTTGTTCCATTCATGATGCACAGAAGGAATAGCCAACAATGACAACAGAGCAACAATTTTGCCAGCAATTCATGGAAAAACCGTTGGATTTTCTGGCAAATGAACTGGGTGATCTTTTAACGAGCAAAAAATTACGCCTCACCACGGCGGAGTCCTGCACCGGGGGTCTGCTCGGCTCCACACTGTGCGCAGTGAAAGACACTCCTTCTTTTTTCGGCAGCGGATTTATAACCTTTACGGATGAAGCGAAAATGACGCTATTAAATGTGAACCCGGAGACACTTGCCAAACATACTGCGGTCAGTAAAGCCACGGTGGAGGAGATGGCAACGGGCGCAGTCAACGTATCCGGTGAGGATATTGGCATTTCTATTAGCGGCTACGGCGGCCCGGACGGCGGCGAAGACGGCACCCCGGCTGGCTCCGTCTGGTTTGGCTGGGCACTGCCGGGCAATAACGTCTATACGTCGCTGCAGCATTTCGAGGGCGACTGCACCGAGGTGCTGGCGCAGGCGGTAAAATACGCCATCGTGATGCTGCTCTTCAGGCTGGGCTATTCGCGCGATAACCACGCTGAACAGTAAATATCAGCGCGTGCTTTCCCCCCGCTGCATCGCCGCTGCGGCTACGACGCCGTTACGGCCTCGCCGTTTTGCAGCATAGAGCGCGGTATCGGCCTGGTTGATCACGCCGCTGGCGATAATATGCAGCGGTCGCTCTTCACGGACCATGCTGCGCTCGTTAAGCGTTGCTATCCCAATGCTGATAGTCAGGTAGCCGGTTGGGCTGGCGGGAAGCGGGATGCGCAGCGCGTTGATGCTTTGACGCATTCTCTCCGCCATTGCCAGCGCCCCTGCACTATCGGTGCGCGGCAGGATCACGAGAAACTCCTCGCCCCCATAGCGACTGACGTTGTCTTCAGACTGACGGCGGGCTGCCACCAGCGCCTCGGCAACCCTACGCAGACACCGATCGCCAGCCTGGTGACCGTAGGTATCGTTATAGCGCTTGAAATAGTCGATATCGGCCAGGCACACCGAGAGCGGAACCCGCTCCTCCAGCGCGTGAGTAATGGCGTTAGAGAGGCATTCATCCATATAGCGACGGTTAAACAGCCCGGTGAGATGGTCATGCTGGGCATGCTGTTGCAGGATCGTATTGGCGCTGGCGAGCTTCTGCTCGGCACGGCGGCGATCGGTAATATCGACCCAGGTCACCGACAGCCCTACGACGTTACCGGATGCGTCGTGAACCGGTACCGAATGGGTATCGTAGCAGCGCGTGTGCCAGACAATCTCCCGGCTGGGGATCTCTACCCCGGTATCCGCAAGGGCAAAAGCGGCTTCAAACTGTTGCCAGCAGCCGGGCATCAGATCGGCAATACGGCTTTCCGGGGCATCGGGAGGTGTATTGTCCAGGTTCATCAGCTGTGCCATCGCCTTGTTGGACATCACCAAATGTCCCTGCCGGTCAATCATGCAGAGCGCAACGGGGGTCTTGTCGTAGATTGTCTCCAGCTGCATAACGCGCTCGTCCAGGGTCGAGATGTTGCGATCGATGCCCCGGTAGCCACGCAGTTCGCCCTGCTCATCGAACAGCGGAACGCCGCTGGTTTCGAGCACCACAATACGCCCGTCAGCGCGGCGGTTACGGTTAACTAATCCAGAGAACGGAATACGTTTAGCCGCGATTTCAGAAAACGCGCGGCCAACGCGCTCGGCTTCGCCGGGCGGCATAAAGTCAAAGGGGGTGCAACCGATCACCTCCTCCGGTGAAACACCCAGCAGGCTGGTGACAACTTTAGAGGACCAGGTATAGCGTCCCTGGGCATCCACTTCCCACACCCAGTCAGAATTATTATCAAGGAGATCAATCAGATGCTGTGTATCAACACTGTTGGCATCAGATGGTTTTTTATCATCATTCATGATTAATACTAACGTTGCCCCCGCTAAAAGGGATTAGGTTACTTAACATTGGGCCTGCCTTTAGCCGAGGACGATCAATTTCTGCAATGACAATAATGCTAATGGATGAAATACACAATTTCTGCGCGTTATTATAAGCCACGTGCCATCACATATTCACGTGACAAATACATTGCGACGAACGAAGCGCTGCCGGATGTGACCTGAGCCAGCCAGCGAGAGGGAGACTGAAGGGGAAAAAAGCGAGCGGGCAGAAACAACATCGCCAGCATTACGCTGGCGACTTATTTGCTGAATGTATCGTGATGGATCGTTTTACTAACCGGGCTGGCTGCATTACGCCGCTGCCGCACCCTTTGGCTGCGTGGCGATATGTCCGGCCCAGAGGCCCGCCACCCACTTAACCCCTTTGGCGGTAAAGCGCGCCTGGGAGAAGGTGTGCTGGTTTTCACCGACGCCAGAGCGCAGCGTGAAATAACCCGCCTGCTGGTGATGCAGCTGTGGCGTCAGCGTGCCGTTAACGCGGTACATGATGTTGCGCTCCAGCAGGAACTGACGGAACTCCGGCTCTTTCACCTTCAGCATCTTGCAGAGCTGGCGAAAACCCAGCGAGTCCTGCACCTCAACGAAGCGGTCAAAAAACTCCGCCTTTGGGACGGACTGGGCCAGCTGCTGCTCGGCCCTCTGGCGCTGCTCGTACTGTTCAGCCCACGCGCGGGCCGCCGCTGCCGGGTTGGTAAAATCAGGCAGCGCTGTTTTGTTTTCGCGCTCCTGCCAGCGATCGAGTACGGCAGCGGTAAAGCCAGGTGACAGACGCGCTACGGCCAACAGAGAGTCACGCTTGTTCAGCAAAAACTCCTGATAGCTTTCGCCATCTCGTTCAAACATGGCCACCCGTACCGGCTCAGATAAACGCTGCGCCGTTTCGAGGCTTTTCACAATACGTTTTACTTCACCGTGGGTTATGCCTGTCAACGCAGCGATTTCACGGCTACTCATCGTTGCCGATTGATCCAGAGAATTAAGGCTTTCAAATGGAATCATCATAGGCTTCACCACTCACTTACTGTAGCACCCGACTGGGTTGTGTGATTATTATACTAATCCCTGTTCAAATATCCAGTAGTTTTTTTGAGCGATTTTAGTTAAGTGTCGGCTACGGCTTCGCTTACCTGGCCTCACGTTTATAACCCGTGGTCTACACTCATTTTATGCAGCCCGATCGGCATACGGACTGGCGGTATAAAAATAATAACGGGTGAACAAAAATGAAAAAGATCGCGATTATTGGTGCAGGACCGACGGGTATCTATACCCTCTTTTCCCTGCTGAAAAACAGCACACCGCTCTCCATTTCTATCTATGAGCAGTCCAGCGAAGCGGGCGTTGGCATGCCCTACAGCAGCGAAGAGAATTCGAAAATGATGCTGGCCAATATCGCCAGCATTGAGATCCCACCCATTTTTTCTACCTATATCGACTGGCTGCGCAGTCTGAGTGAAGAGCATCTGGCTCGCTACGGCGTGCAGGCGTCGTCCCTGCATGTCCGCCAGTTTCTGCCGCGTATTCTGCTTGGCGAGTATTTCCGCGACCAGTTTTTAGCGCTGGTCGTGCAGGCAAAACAGCTGGGCTTTGAGATAGACGTGCATGAGTCCTGTCAGGTAACCGACCTTGAGGCCACGCCAGAGGGCGTTCGACTGTGGTGTAAGGATACCCTGGCTGCGGAGCAGTTTGATCTTGCCGTCGTTGCCACCGGCCACGTCTGGCCGGAAGAGAGTAGCGCGACCCGCAACTACTTCCCCAGTCCCTGGTCCGGGCTGATGGAGGCCAGCATCCCGGCCTGTAACATCGGCATCATGGGAACCTCTCTGAGCGGCATCGACGCCGCGATGGCCGTAGCGATCCAGCACGGCACCTTCTATGAGACCGAAGATAAACGCCTGCACTTCGACCTTGATGCGGATAGCAAGACATTGCAGATGGTGCTCATGTCCCGCTCGGGCATCCTTCCGGAAGCGGACTTCTACTGCCCTATCCCCTACGAACCGCTATCTGTGGTGACAGAGAGCGCAATTGAAAAAGAGATTGCCGCCGGGTCGGAAGGGCTGCTCGATCGCGTCTTTGCGCTGATGGTCAACGAGCTGACGCTGGCGGATCCGCTCTGGAGCAAGCAGATCGCCCTCAGCACGCTGAATGCCGACAGCTTTTTCGCAGCCTGGTTTGCCGATCGTAAAGAGCAGGATCCCTTCCGTTGGGCAGAAGCCAATTTGAATGAGGTGGAGCGCAACAAACGCGACAGACGGACGGTGCCGTGGCGCTACACCATTCTGCGTCTGCATGAGGCTATTCAACCTATCGTTCCCTGGCTTGATGAGCAGGACAGCGCGCGCTTCGAGGCTGGGCTTGCCCGCATCTTTATTGATAACTATGCCGCCGTGCCATCCCAGTCGATTCGCCGACTGCTGGCCCTGCGCGAGGCTGGGATCCTCAACGTGCGTGCGCTTGGCTCAAACTATGAGATGGAGAT
The DNA here is from genome assembly GCF_024656065.1 of Pseudescherichia sp. L3. Classification (NCBI taxonomy): domain Bacteria; kingdom Pseudomonadati; phylum Pseudomonadota; class Gammaproteobacteria; order Enterobacterales; family Enterobacteriaceae; genus Pseudescherichia; species Pseudescherichia sp. L3. Next base: position 38,258 of record NZ_JANKYC010000001.1, on the reverse strand, counting down.
TGGCGAGCAGCAAACGACGATCTTCGCTGAGGGCGAGCGGTATCAATACGATGTGTTTATCGATGCACGCGGACAAAGGCCGTTGAAGACGGACGATCTGCCTTTCCCGACGCTGCGCAAGCAGCTTGCCGCCACCGGAGAGGAGATACCCACAGTCGGGGATGATTACACGCTCCAGGAGCCCGCCAGCGTTCGCGGACGCATTGCTTTTGGCGCAATTCCCTACCTGATGCACGACCAGCCTTTCGTCCAGGGCATCACTGCCTGCGCGGAGATCGGTGCGGCGATTGCAAGGGCGGTAGCACAGCCAGCGACGCGGACGCGAGGCTGGCTGCAGATGCTGGAGTTGTAGGGATTGCTGTATATCGGATACATATAAAAGAGCAGAGGGAATCATCCCTCTGCTCCTCTTGGCCCTGTTTTACTGTCCCATACCCTCTTCCACCGGCACTTTTTTCTTAGCCGTAAAGTTATAGATAACCAGCAGCGCAAAGATGCCGGTGATGGTCAGGGTAATCATCCCCTTATCCATAAATTGAGCCATATTGCCGAGAACGATCCCCACCACGCCGAAATCGGTATCGGAGAAGGTGGTGTTGGTGAGTCCAATCGCCCCCAGAACCGGCAGCAGCGCAACAGGCAGGAAGGTAATTAAGATCCCGTGAGCAAATGCCCCGCAGATGGCACCCCGTTTACCGCCGGTAGCATTACCGAAAACGCCCGCGGTAGCGCCACAGAAGAAGTGCGGCACCACGCCTGGCAGGATTAAGACCCAGTGAAGCTGACCAAGGATAAACAGCCCTACCAGGCCGCCTACGAAGCTGGAGATAAACCCGACCAGCACCGCGTTTGGCGCGTAAGGGAACACAATCGGGCAGTCGAGCGCAGGAACGGCGTTGGGCACCAGCTTCTCAGAGAAGCCGGTGAAGGCCGGAACAATCTCCGCCAGGATCAAGCGCACGCCCTGCAGAATGATAAACACGCCCGCCGCAAAGGTAATCGCCTGGATAAAGGAGTAGACCAGATAGTTTTGCCCACCGCTGAAGTTAGCCTCAACGTACTCTTTCCCCGCCGATACCGACAGGATGAGATAGATAACCATCATGGTTAGCGAGATAGAGATGGTGCTGTCACGCAGAAAACTGAGGTTTTTCGGCATGTTCATCTCTTCGGTGGATTTCGATCCTTTACCGACCAGCGTCCCAATCCAGCCTGAGAGAACATAGCCGATAGTGCCGGTATGCGCTAAAGCCACCTGGTCACCGCCAACGATCTTACGCATATAGGGCTGAGCCAGCGCCGGGAACGCCGCCATCAAAATACCCAACGCTAACGATCCGGTATAGATAAGCTGAACACCTTCAAAACCGGCTACCGAGAGAATAATCGCCACCATGCAGGCCATGTAGAACGTCACGTGCCCTGACAGATAGATATATTTCAGGCGGGTAAACCTGGCGACGACAATATTTGCCACCATGCCGAAGGCCATAATCAGCGTGGTCGGTGCACCGTATTTAGCGAGAGCGATTGAGACCATCGCTTCGTTGTTAGGGATGATCCCCTGAACATCGAATGCCTCTTTAAAAATATCGCCCAGCGGTGTGAGGGAGCTGACCAGAACAGAGGCCCCGCCAGCCAGAACTAAAAAGCCAAGAATGGTTTTTACGGTCCCCTTAATCACATCCGGGAACGGCTTTCTTTGCGCCATAAGCCCGAAGAGTGCCACCAGACCCACAAGGATGGAGGGCACCTTCAGCACGTCGACGACAAACTGCAACAGGTTCTGAATAAACATATTAACCTCTACGGGAAGATGTTCATTTCGCTTTATGCGTTATTTTTCTCAAAATACTCACGTATTTTTTGCTCGATCTCTTTCAGGTCGATGATGTTGTTAATGATGATAATCTTGTCCTCAGGCAGGTTAGCGCTATAGGCGATGTCTTTCGCCATCACAAACACATCAGCCACGTCGGGCGTAACAGAACCCAAATCGGAGTGTTCGACATCGGCCTCAATATTGAGATTTTTCAGCACTTTTTTGATGTTCATTTCCATCATGAAACTGCTGCCCAGACCTGAACCACACACCGCCATCATTTTCATAACTCACCTCATTAATCGTTGATTACTGTTCGTCTACTGAGCGATACCGCTATCGGTCAGTAAAATTGCATTCAGTTCTTCCTGGCTACGCACGTTGAAGACTTTTTGCATTTCGTCTTCATCGGAGAGCAGTTCAGCCAGCTGTGAGATCATCTCTATGTGGCTGTTACTGTCCGGTGCGGAAAACATGAAAAGGGTATCTACCGGATCGTTCTCATCTGCATTAAAAACCACCGGTTCAGCCAGTTTTACCACCGATAAGCCCAGCGCCTGAGCGCCCTCTTCCGGGCGGGCATGCGGCATGGCAATTCGCGGAGCGATAACGAAGTAAGGCCCAATCTCCTCTTTCTGCCGGATGATGGCCTCGATATAGCGTTGTGATATCGCCCCCTCATTGAGCAGAGGAAGCCCGGCAATCTGAATGGCTTCTTTCCAGTCCGCGACTTTCTCAACGTACTGAACTTTTTCGCTATTTAACCACTTTGCCAGATGCGACATGTTTTTCCCCCGGATCTAAAAAACGTGTTTCTCTATTTCAGACTACTGTCTACGTATAGACATCTTTAAGATGTATAGTCATCTAGATAGTGGACCGGGATCTGAGCAGATACAATATGCGACGGTCACATTGCGCTGAACGCGCTGATTTTGGATGCAAATTCGTTAAGCCGATCACATCTTCATATCACTCAAGTAGTGATCAGAGAAGAATATCAGGCATACATGTATAGACAGGCTTAGGGGAATTGCCCTTTTACTCTTATCAGGAAGAGAATTGATGGTCGATGGCATTACAGAGAAGCAGAGAGAGGTCGTTGATTACATCCTGAGAAAAATTAAGGATGACGGCCTGCTGCCCGGCGACAAGCTGGACACTGAAATTGCTATTGCCAAAAATATTGGTATTACCCGCGCCACCGTTCGCGAGGCCACGCGCATTTTAATAGAGCAACAGAGAATTTACCGGGTTAAAGGCTCGGGCCTGTACGTAGGCTCTATTGGCGTAAGCAACCACGCGGGCAGGTTCCATGCGCTCTCTCCTTTTGACTATCAGGCCCAGAAGCATGGCTATAAGGGCGTACGAAAGGTTATCTCCGCCAGCATTATCCGCGTTCCTTCGCATGATATGGCGCAGGCGTTACGCATCAAGAACAGCGACAAGGTGTATAAAATCTTACGCCTGATGTGCTTCGATGATATTCCCGTTGCGCTGGAGCATAGCCACCTACCGGTGAGCATGTTCAGCAGCATGGAGTTCAGTAAGCTGGAGATCTCGAAGTTCTCCTATATCGAACAGATCACCGGTAAAAAGATCCAGCGCAGGGATCAGAACCTGGCGGCGATAAATTTGACCGATGCGGATATACTGACGTTGTTACAACTAAAGGAAAATGATGCGGTTATCGAGCTTACGGAGACGGTGTTTCTTGATGATGGAACACCCTGCGAGGTGAATATCGCGATGATAAATACAAGGATTTTCCCGCTGCGGCAGGATTCACGGCGGCCTTGATTGTCATGAAGGGTGAGTTACAGGCCTTTAGGTAACTAATGGTCGTTAGTGGTATTCAGTCTTTATCATTTCACCTTTATCATTTATACGATATTCGCCATCATTAACGCCAAATGATATAACGTTAGACTGACTATTCCATACGGTAAACGCTTTGTCTTTATCAATGCAGTTGGCTTTAGCTTTCATATCCTCAAAGCATCGTCTATCATACTTTCCCTCTTCTTTATACCCATCACCAAAATACCAAAAGACAACGGTGAAAGAACCATCAGCATCAGGTACAGGTATATTGTATTTACTCTTAAGCATCTCCTTATTTTTCAGCCACCAGTTTATTTTTCCTTTATCCCTCAGTGGAAAGCTTTTGACTAAAACTGAACTGTGGCTACCCTCTCGATGAACGGCGACAATCTCTACTTGGCGCAAAGACAGCCAAAGCCAGTAACTGAGTAGCACAATGCTGACTAAGAGAATTAGACTAATTACTTTTTTATTGTAACTATCAGATTTGCGCTGCGAAATCACCCAAAGCATTTTCATGTAACAAAAGATACGAGAGTTTGCATCCCGCCTTCACCATATACAAAAAAATAAGCTGGCAATAACATTCCGCTCCCTTACTTGGTCAAGTTGCCATTGCTATCAATAAAAAACTCGTGCACATATCTTTTACCATTCAACCCATAATTAACCACATAGGTGTGGTTGCTCTTCCATTTAACATTTATACAATTGTCAGGGTAAGAGGAATGCAACTTAGTATAACCAGAACTAACCACTGTTTGTATTTTATCATTCTCACTTTCATCCACAGTGTAATAATTTAGTAGATCTTTATTATCCACACTGAAACAAAGATGATCGCCATTGATAAATGTAGCGCGTGGATGCGGCGCTGGATTCCCACCAGGGCAACCGGAAAGAAGGAAAATGACAGGTAGTATTACTAATTTCTTCATGCTGGAAATCCCTTCATCACGTTTCTATATTCTTGCAGTAATAAATAATCAGACTTTTTAGGATCATAATCTCTTAGTGCAGGAAGATACATATAATTTATAAAGCCATAAGCTTGCAATAACCAATAATCGCTAACTAAAGAGGCTTGTTGTTCTAAACTGTAATGGCGAATATCATCTTTATCTAGACTGTAGCTGTAATCAGCGAAGCGGGAGAATAGGCCTCTTGTTCTTACACACATGCCGTGTTGTGCTTGCCAAACGTGCATCATTTCGTGCATGAATCTATGTTTCTTCTGTACATCTGCTTCCATTGAAAAATCGTGAGAATAGGTGTCTTCCCTAAACCACATTTCACCGTTTGGACTCATAGCCACATCTATAGGTTGTAGGTTAAACGGTAAGTAGCTTTCCCGATGCACCCAAATTTTATTATATCTGAGGCCACAGCCATAAAGCGAGCTTGCTAACCCTATCTCCCCCATCGTGATAAGCCTCACGCCGCCAGGGGCAATACGTGTTCCCGATGTCGCTCTAATCCTTTCATTTACAGGCATTAAAAATCCCTCTAATCTGTAATGAAATTAATGACTAATCATACACAACCGCGATCGGACAGAGCAAAGAATTTTTCCGGGGATGGTCTGGTTTTATGTAACAGAATGAATACGATAAGCTAGAGCAGAACATCACATTGGCGGCTCAGGCTAGCTTACTCCCTGCCCCTTCCGCTTTCTTCCGCTCTGACCTTGCCTTGCCCTCAAGATTCGCCAGAAATTTACGGACATTGATTTAGTGGCGGTTGCGCTTTGCCGTGGCGCTTTAGGTCGCTTCTGTCCTATAGGTATAGGCAGCTTCGCACACCTGCCTATGCGATAAATACTGATAACCACTCCTACATTATTTAGGCGCTTGCATGTGTTACGACAGGACCAAAATTGACGAAGGAAATTACTAAAGTATTGGATTTTGTTGTGTGATGCAATAACAGGCGTCAACAAATAACAATATCATAATGATTTTAAAAGAAAATTCAATATCAAATAATAAAACTATACACACCACTATGCACATTGCCGATGCCATTTATTTTTTATACTGAAACACCATAAGTAAAAATCTTTTTTGCATTTAACTGCTCACACTATTCACTTTGTTATTTTTACTTAAAAATAAAATAGTTATTAGGTGATTAGTAGGTGAAGAGTGAATATTCCATTGCTCATCCAGCAGGATAATCAGGTATAAAAAAACCGGCGATTGCCGGTCGGGAGATGCTTAGTCAGAAATATTTCCGGTGTTAGTATTAAAGCGATTTTTGTTATATAGTTGACTAAATGCCAGTAAGAATATTTACTCTATAAAATATATGCAGATGCTACTACTTAAACTTACCCAATGTCTTTTCGATTTTGGATAAACTTTCAGCTATTTTACGAGAGTTACTATTATCAGAAGCGTCTACATAAGCCATTGATTATATTTCAATATAACACTCATTAGAAATTTCCCTTGAGAATGGGTTTCTACTATTTGCTTTACGGAAAGTAGTTGTGACCTTTATTTTCCCATCACCAATAAAATTGTTAATTCCAGCATAATCACCAAACATGAATACTCGACTGGTTCCTGGTGCGAAAAATGGTATTCCCTTAATAAGCGCACTATCGTTCATATCACTGGATACATCATCTTCAAATGCCCGATGTGGTAACGCCCTGTCAAAACTGAACTTTACATCCGCAGCAGCGCTCTTTCCAATATTCTTTATGACAATGTTTAAAATGCTTTTTGAGTTCTCGTTTTGTTCGAGATATACAATTACATCCGGCGAAGTACTATCTTTATACACAAGGTAGCTGATTGCGGAAGAGCCGATAGCTACTAACATGGTAAGCGCATTTACTACAAATCCACTAGTTTGCAGAATATCCATTATTTAACCCTATTAGCTTGAAAACATCATAAACTATTAGTAGCAATAATGTGCCTTTCCGGCAATTTAGTAAAGCATCTCTGAGCTTAGTTACGAGTCAAGACCGGCGGATGCCAGTCTTGGATAGGCTAAGTCGCTGTGGACTCATCACATTTCGTCAGCCATTAGTCGTTGCTGTCCTCCCTAAGTGTCAGGTTGGTCTGCGTCTCCTGTTTGGTGTGCCGCTTCTCGTAATTTATCCCGTACTCTTTCAGAATCATCGGCAGTCCCAATCCGAACATTTTCAGGCTCAGCACGTGCTTGTAAACGTTGGCCCCCATATATACCAGATAGGCGTGATAGAGATAGTTATGTGGCTGTGGCGGGGTAATATTGACATTCCCCATAAACATTTCGTTCGTCTGCGGCAGCGCTTCCAGATAGCCGCAAAAATCAAATGTCGGGTCGCTGAACTGCTGCATAAGCTGGCGTACGATCACGGCCAGCTCGCGAGCGATTTTGTTCTTAATGTGAAGCAGAGCTATCTGCAATGCGTCAATGTGTTCTGCTCGGCCAAATTACGTACCACGGAATCGATTGATTAGGTGATAAGACCACCGGCGGAAACACGGTGCCCACACCGGCACCTGCCGCCACGCCTGCCCCGCGTAAGGTGCATGGCTGCTACAGCTCGCCGTTCAGTCACTGACAGGAGAAAACCGGTATGACCACCATCACCACAGAGCAGGCTTTCACCGCCTGCGAGGCAAACAAAACCGCCTGGCTGAAGCGTAAAACTGAACTGGCCCAGGCGGAGCAGGAGCTGCGCAGTCAGATACTGAACCCGGATGAACAAATCCCGGCCCGCATGAAGTGGCTGCGTGAAGTTATTGAGGTAACGAAATGGGAAATTAATTAGGCCGCCGGGCGGTATATCCGTTCGCATGAGGAGGTGCAGCGCCTCAGCATTCAGCACCGGCTGTATGACTTCATGCAGGCGCATGGTGCGGAGCTGGCCGCCGCCCTTGCACCGGAGCTGATGAGCCTGAACAGCCAGGCTGCGCTGATAAAAAACCGCGCCCTTGACCGTTCCACAGCGTATCTGCGCGATGCGCTGGCCGCCTGGCTGGAAGAAGGCGCAGAAATTAATTATGCCGCGCAGGATAATGACATTTTAACTGCCATCGGATTCAGGGCTGACGCGGCCTCGCGGGTTGATTACCAGGAAAAATATACCCCCGCACAGAACCTGATTTATGCGCGTCGTAAGACCGGACTGGCAGCGCGCGAGCCAGTGTGAAAAAACGCTGAATTCCCGCCATTTATACAGAAAAAGGCCATGCATGCATTAGCTGCATGGCTTTGCATGCAATTTCCCCCCCTCCTGCCCCTCCCGCCCCAGTACTGGCGTGCCCTGACGCCATCCATGCACCTGCATTCAAACCCATCCATAAAGCGGGCAGGCGTGGCGGGGAGAGCATTGCGCGCCTAATAATATTTAAATTATTTTTTTATAAAGGCCATCTAACCCAGGTTTCAAAAGAAATTGAGATGGAGCCCCATTCTTAAGGTCACCTGAACCATTATACCGTTTCGTAGAATGTATTAGCGCAATACCCTTTCTTGCTCGTGTAATCCCTACATAATGAAGATTTATGCATTGCTGTTCATTTTCGAATACAACATCATAACTTCCATCTATGAAAGCTCTTTTAGGCAAAATCCAATCATAGAGATCCAAATGAAAAACAAAGTCAAATTCAAGACCTTTAGACTTATGTAATGTCATTATTTGAACCTCATCGCTTCTAACATCCAAATAATTATTTTGCATCCTCGGGGTAACTAATATTTCAGAAAGGGCAGCCTTATGATGCTGCTCGATTTCAGCCCCTAAAAGGGTTACTACAATTTTATTTATCACGTCAATAAGTAAGGTATCTGTAGCACTTCTAACCTGCTTAATAGCCTTACGGATACGAGTAGCCTCGCTCCTCTTGACACATCGTCCTAAAACCCCCTCTACAATAGACTGGGCAGTTTTATTTAAGTTATACTTGTAACATAATAAATCATTGATAAGACCCGAAACTTTACCACCAGCCTTTGTTAAATCATTATCCAAACAAGCTCTATTAGAAACAACTAAATTATCAGAAACTAGCTCCGCACAAGCATTGCTTCTTACCAAGATGGCAATTTCCTTATTATCAGATATAGAGAATTTATTTTTTACATTATCAAGAATATTACCAATCCATTTAGCTATATCAATTTGACTCCCATCAACACATTTTCTATAAACAAAAACCTCATCACATGGAACTAATTGACATTCAAAATCTTTAATTCTATTAGCGTAATTCACTATAGATGGGTGACATCTGTGATTTACAGTAATTTCCTTATGACAGAAACCACTATCACTCATGAAATACTTTAACGAATCCGAACCACGATGGGAATATAAATAAATTGATTGATCCAAATCACCAACGATTATCAGAGGCATTCCTAACGTTGGTATGAACTTAAAAACCTGATGAGTAAAAAAACCTGTATCTTGATATTCATCGACAAAGAAGCCAATATACCTTGCCATTAAATACCGCTGACAAGAATATGACACCCTAACTATATAAAAAGCCAAGTGAGGAAGAAAGTCTAAAATTAAAAAACCCTTTAAATAAAAATCCCTCAGAGAATCTATGCCCTCAAATGAGGTATTAGAATAAAAATCGCCCCGTTCAAAGTACTTATTTGTCTTATCTTTTAATTCTTGAGGAAGATCTATATACCTCACTATTTCAAGAGCACTTTCGCTACCTCCCCATACCTGTTTTACAAAAGGTAAAATTATTTCGTTAATGAAAAACTTATCAATAGTACCAAAGAAGCTAGAATTTAACTCAGCTCCCAACTTTCTACATCGGGCTTTTAGCTCCTCGCTAGATTTATTCGTATATGACAAAGCAACAACTCCCTGATGATCCTTGGAATGGGATAAACAGGTGGCAATCTTATGGGCGAGTATTGTTGTTTTACCACTTCCTGGGCATGCAGTTATGACCAGATTGCCGTCATAATCAATGGCATCTAACTGCTCCATAGTTAACTTCATAATTCACCTCTAGCAATTTTCAATGCATGTATTAGAGGTCTAGCTATATCTTTATTCCTCAACTCAGTTAAAAAATTTTTTTTCTCTTTAATTAATTCACGCATACGTATAGCTTTCTTCCCTCTTAAATAATCAGCTGCATCATCTAGATTGTCCATACTTGCATAATCAAGAACATGCTTCGAGAAGTCATTAGCAAGATCTCCTTCAAGGTCAAAAAAAGATATATAAACGCCGTTAGGATTTATTATTGGTGAAATTATTCCCCATTTAGTATGCAAAGCTTTACTATCTATAGGAATACTTGCGTTTGGTTCTTTACTGCCTCCACACAGTGCTAACGCTCTATTTACACCAGCATATTGCCATTCATTCTTATGAGGTACTTTTGAAGCATCATTGTCTGTTCTAACGATCCAACTAATATTTAGAGCTGTTAATATTTTTCTATAAACTTCGAATTGGATTCCATCAACAGAAAGAATGCTGATATTATAATAATCAAGATCGATATTTAATGCTTTTGCTAATTCAGTGTAAAAAATTACTTCAGATGGTCCCTCAACCAAAAAAACCACGTTAGCAAAAAATGCTTCTGCCGGAATAATACTCATCCGATAGCCCATTCCATCCCATGCAGAACTAATACAGTCAGAACATCCATTACTTGCGGCTAGAGTTTCTCCATCATCATAGTATAGTTTTATGATTGAATCAGGTTTAAAATTCACTGCAATTTGAGGTGAGTGGCTTGTAACAATTGCTTGGCCTGGAAGTTTATCGATTAAATAGGCTGCCAATTTTCTTTGCTGGTGAGGAAATAGATGTGCTTCCGGTTCTTCAATACAGTAGATCACTACTTCACTATCAACATCATGCTCGCGAACACTTTTTGCTTTCCATAACGCAAGAAGGATTTGGTTATTAAATCCATCGCCGCCAAGCATTAGTTTCTTCCCATTTGTATTGGCGCTTAATTCTAGTTTTTCTATAAACTGGTCAACCCCTATTGCACCAGTATCAAGTTGAACAGTTAATCTATCATGAGTATAGGATAATTTCCTAAGCTCATCGTTAAGCTCTTCTGTTGCTGATGCAACATAACTTATCCCTTTAACTTTTTCATTCACTTCAGTAAGAAGTTTATTTAATTCAGTAAAAACCGCCCCATCATTTTCAGTATCCATTTCACTACGAACTTCTTGCGCCAATCTTAAAAGATGTTTCTTTTCAATTCTAATATATTTTTCAAGATCCCTTTGCGAATTTATATATTTTAAACTCAAACACTTTAAGTAAAATCTGTTAGGAGATTCATCAAAATTTTTATATTCATGACTAAGTAAAATCTTATAATCCATAGTTAATGATGAAGCAAGGTACTTAATGTATGTCTCCCCTTTATCGCTAACATATCCCCCTAACTTAGATATTACCGCATCTTCACTGACATCTGTAAACTTAATAGTGATTTCTATATTTTCAACCTGCTCACCTGTCGAACTTACATGAAAGTCATTGTTTTTTGGTTCAAGATCTAATTCAGATAAACTTTTATCAAGTAATAATCGAATGGCATATAATAGATTGGTCTTTCCAACATCATTTGCACCTATAATCAAATTAGTTTCATTAAAATTAATAACTGCATCACAGTAATTCCTGAAACCCTTGATATAAACAGTTTCAATTCTCATTTACATTTCCCTCAAAATAATCTTGAAGAGAAAAAGCTCAACATTTGCCTTCTTTCTTCTATGAATGTTGCATGATTATAAGTACCGCGAATTCTATTACTATCAACATGAGCGAGCTGTAATTCAATATGTTGAGAATTAAAGCCAGCATCATGTAAAATTGTTGACATCATATGCCTAAACCCATGACCGGTAAGCCTGCCACCGTACCCAAGTCGCTTTATAAGCTGATTAATAGCAGCCTCACTCATTGGCTTATTCGGATCGTTCCGCCCCGGAAAAACATAGCAATAGTTCCCAGTCATGATCTTAAGTTCATTGAGCAAATCTAACGCCTGAGTAAACAATGGCACAAGATGTGGCCTGCGCATTTTCATCCTTTCAGCAGGAATTTCCCAAATAGCGTTATCCAGATCAAATTCTGACCATAATGCAGCTCGTAATTCGATGGTTCTCACGCCCGTAATCATCAGTAATTTCGTGGCTATCTGGACAAACTTACTCCCGGTATAACCCTCTAAGGCGCGCAGAAATTCGGGTATCTCATCAGCTTTTAGGAACGGGAAATGATTTGATTGGTGTACTTCGAGGGCGCTGGAGAGATCCGCCGCAGGATTGTACTCCGCCTTACCAGTTGCAATTGCGTAGCGAAACACTTCGGAGCAACGCTGCCGCACTTTACGCATTTTCTCCAACGCACCACGTTTCTCAATTTTACGCAGAACGTTAAGCAGCTCTAGCGGTTTAATCTCTCCCACTGGCCTTGTTCTAACATAAGGAAAACTGTCGTTCTCAAACGCTTCCATGATGTCTGACGCATAACCTGCCGACCATCTGGTAGATTTCATCTGGTACCATTCTGTAGCTATCTTTTCGAACGCTCTATTAGATCCCGTTTGCAAAGCATTGTTCTGCTCTTTACGAACCTCACTCGGGTTCTTTTCTTTCGCGACCAGTTTTCGAGCATCGTCACGGCGAGAACAGACATCTGCAAGTGTGATCGTCGGATACACACCCAGCGAGATCATTTTTGATTTACTAGCAAAACGATAACGGAACCGCCAGCTCTTGCTTCCATTAGGTTCTATAACCAATGGCAGCCCTTGCCCATATCCAAGTGTATAGGCTTTTGCTTCATGCTTAGCGCGGCGAATCTGCATATCGTTTAAAGGCATGTGTACAGGAATCCATGACCGAACAGGAACATATACCCATTCTGTATAAGATTCTACTGGATAGTTAAGGACAACTATGGAATAAAAATCAATAAAATCGTTATAAATTAGCGTATTTACGGGTGAATAAGTACGTTGGGAGAAGTTGAGTGGTGCCGATAATAGGAGTCGAACCTACGACCTTCGCATTACGAATGCGCTGCTCTACCAACTGAGCTATATCGGCTTATCCGGGCGCGTCACGAGCGTGACTACGGTATGCAAGGTTAAGAAAAAGCGCCCGCCTCGTCAACTCCCTTCCCGTTTAGTTGTTGTTTTTTACAGCACAACCTCGCTAATTCAGCACGAAAAGCATGGTCATCAACTCATCTTTTCTTCTGGTTGTGTCTGCCATCACACCAAGCAACATTTTTTTAACATTGGCCCATCGTATCTTCTTTTCCTTTCAAATTCAGCTATCTTGATTGTTAACCGTCCGCGATTAAGCCCCCGCCAGAACAGGCCGATAATAAGACAGACCAGATACCCGATGTGCTGGATAGAGTGGATAAACTAATGCAAAAATTCGCAGTCACCGATGACCTGTCCAGCCCTGACCTGGAGCATAAAAGCACCGCAACCTTTATCAAACGCGCTCTGCTGCTGATGGTCTCGCTCCTGACAGCGCTGTTTGTTATCGCCATTGTCGCGTTGCTTATCATCGTGCGGAATATTAATCAGGATGCCGACAGGCAGAGCGCAATGCTGCTGGAGAAGGCGATCCATAACCGGGTTGATACGCTTACCACGCATATCAAAGACTACGCCTGGTGGGGTGAGGCCTACAGCCATCTGCACCCCAACGTAGACACCGACTGGGCCTATACCCGCCAGAATATGGGCGCGACGCTCTGGCGTGATTTTACCTACGAAGGGGTGTTTGTGCTGGATGGCAGTAGCCAGACCCGGTACAGCGTCATCAATGGTCAACTGGTTACCCGACCGCTCACTGAATGGTTAGGAGAGAACCCGATCCCCAAACTGCTTCAGGCGATCAATAAACCGGACGCAATGCCGGTAGCCAATACGGTAGTCATGCGAGACGGGCATCCGGCGCTGGTGGCGGCCGCACGCATCACCACCGGCGACGACTCACGGATCGCCCCCCTTCCCGGCCCGGCCTCTACCCTGGTGTTTGTCGACGTGCTGGATGACAAAAAGCTGGTCGCGCTGGGGGAAGAGTACGGCATTGCGCAGGCTCGCGTGCAGCGTAAAGATGCCCCTAAGCTGGCAGGACGGCGCGGGGTAGCGACGCTGCCCATTGATGGTCATCAGATAACCTTCGAGTGGAAAAGCGAAGATCCGGGGCGGGAGCTAATGCACTACATTCTGCCGCTGCTGATCCTGCTGGCGCTCTCTACCGGCGCTATCAGCGTGGTTCTGAGTCGCAACGTGCTCAAAAAAGCACGTATGTATGATGAAAATACCTTCCTGCTGGCCCAGAGTCGCCATGCCCTTACCGCCAGCGAGCGCCGCTTTCGCGACGTGGCGGAAGCCACCACGGACTGGATCTGGGAGACGGATACCGACCTGCATTTTACCTGGCTCTCCGATCGTTTTCCGGGCATTACCGGGCACAGTATCTCGGCCTGGCTGGGACGTCCGGTGACGGCATTTATGGAGGCAGATAACCAGCCGCTGGCGGAGTGGATCAAGCTGCCCGGCCAGACAGGCCATCGTCGGCTGCTGCACTGCCGCTACCTGTCGGCGATGGGCCACCAGCGCTACTGCCATATCGCCATTAAACCCGTCGTTACGCCGGAAGGGATCGTCGGCTACCGGGGCACCGCGACGGATGTCACTCTCGAGGTAGAGGCGCAGGCGCGGGTAGAGTATCTCTCCCGGCACGATGAGCTGACCGGGCTACCAAACCGGGTGCGGATGCGCGAGTTCCTTGAGGGCAAGCTGCGGGCGCTGCCTACGCCGGAGCATCCGCTGGCGATGATGAGCCTCGATCTGGATAAGTTTAAGCCGGTTAACGACCTGTTTGGCCACGGCGCGGGCGATGCCGTGCTGCACGAGGTGTCAACCCGACTGCGGAGCTGCGTTCGTGACTACGATCTGGTGGCGCGCCAGGGTGGGGATGAATTTATCCTGATCATCTCTGATATCCAGGACCGCAGCGATATCGAACTTCTCTGCGATCGGATCATCGGCGAGCTGGCACGTCCCTTTGTGATCGGCAGCAATGAGATATTTATCGGGGCCAGCATCGGTATCGCGATGGCTCCGCAGGACGCGGTTGATGCAGGAGAGCTGCTGCGCTTCTCAGATATCGCGCTCTATAAGGCCAAGAACGCCGGGCGCAACCGATGGATGTTTTACACCCCCGAGATGGCCGAGCAGATGGTTCAGCGGCGCGAAATGGAAAACAGCCTGCGCGACGCCCTGAAAAAGCAGCAGTTCCGCCTGGTTTATCAGCCGCGCTACGGCCATAACTCCTCACGTATTATCGCCGTAGAGGCGCTGATCCGCTGGGATCACCCGGAACTTGGCCTGCTGATGCCGGATCAGTTTATCTCCCTGGCCGAGGAGACCGGACTGATTATCCCCCTCAGCGACTGGGTGCTGAAAACTGCCTGTCACGACGCGCAGCAATCCCTGCACGGCCTCTCCGTCTCGGTGAATATCTCTGCCGTGGAGTTCCAGTCGTGGGGTCTGATCGATCGCGTCCGGGATGCGCTCCAGGTATCGCAGCTCGACCCGGCCAGGCTGGAGATCGAAATTACCGAAAACGCCACGCTGTGGAACCCTGAAAGCAGCCTTGAGCTGATGCTGGCGTTGAAAAAGCTGGGGGTGAAGCTGCTGATGGACGACTTTGGTACGGGCTACTCGTCCTTAAGCTATCTGCGCAACTTCCCCTTTGATGGTATTAAGCTCGATAAATCCTTTATCTCCGATATGCCAGAGAGCGACAGTGCCAATACCATCGTTAAAAATATTATCGGCCTGGGTAAAGCCTTCTCGCTAAGCATCACGGCAGAGGGGGTTGAAACCGAGGGGCAGCTGCAGAAGCTGATGATGATGGAGTGTGATGAAACCCAGGGCTACCTGATCGGCAAGCCGCTCAGCCTGACGGCGCTCCAGGAGCAGATGGCCGCGCTGGACTCGGCTGCGCAGGAGCGCACAGGCCAGCAGAGCCAGGGATAGCGCGGGCGACGGCATGCGTCGCCCGCAGACAATCAGGCATGACCATCAGGCACGACAATCAGGCACGAATAGTATCGTCGCCAAAGCCAACCCACTTGTAGGTGGTCAGCGCCTCAAGGCCCATCGGGCCGCGAGCGTGCAGCTTCTGCGTGCTCACCGCCACCTCTGCGCCCAGTCCAAACTGTCCGCCGTCGGTGAAGCGCGTGGAGGCATTGACGTACACCGCAGATGAATCCACCTCGTTCACAAAGCGGTTGGCGTTGCTCAGGGTGCGGGTGAGAATCGCATCCGAGTGCTGGGTGCCGTGCTCACGAATGTGCTCAATCGCCTCATCAAGCGAGGCCACCAGCTTAACGTTGAGATCGAGGGATAAAAACTCATCGTCATACTGCTCCGGCTTCACCGCTTCGACATGCGCCGGACCGCCCTGTAGCGTTTTTAGCGCAGCCGCGTCAGCGTGCAGCGTCACACCGCTTTGCGCCATCTGGGTGCTCAGCGCAGGCAGGAAACGCTCGGCAATCTGCTGGTTCACCAGCAGCGTCTCTACGGTGTTGCAGGTGCTTGGCCGCTGGGTCTTGGCGTTGACAATAATCTTCAGCGCGGGTTCGATCTCAGCGGTGTCATCCACGTAGATATGGCACACGCCGATACCGCCGGTGATCACCGGAATAGTCGACTGCTCGCGGCACAGCTTGTGCAGCCCTGCCCCGCCGCGCGGGATCAGCATGTCGATGTACTTATCCATGCGCAGCATCTCGTTTACCAGCGTCCGGTCCGGGCTCTCAATCGCCTGGATAGCACCGGCGGGCAGGCCGCACTCCTCCAGCGCCTGCTGGATCACCTTCACGGTGGCAGCGTTGGTGCGCCAGGTCTCTTTCCCGCCGCGCAGGATCGCCGCGTTGCCGGTCTTCAGGCAGAGGGAGGCCACGTCAACGGTGACGTTAGGCCGCGCTTCGTAGATCACGCCGATCACACCGAGGGGAACCCGGCGGCGCTCAATGCGCAGGCCGCTGTCGAGCAGCCCGCCGTCGATAATCTGGCCGACCGGATCCGCCAGCTTGCAGACCTGACGTACGTCGTCGGCGATGCTCTTCAGGCGTTGCGGGTTGAGCGCCAGGCGGTCAAGCATCGCTTCGCTCAGGCCGTTACGCCGGGCTTCGAGCACATCCTGATCGTTAGCCTGGATAATGTCGTGCGCCTGGGCCTCCAGGTAGTCGGCGATCTTCTCCAGCACGCGGTTTTTTTCTCGGCTGGAGAGCTGCGCCAGCTGATACGAGGCTGCTTTCGCAGCGATGCCCATCTGTTCAAGCATACGTCTGCTCCTTAACGGGTGATCATGTCGTCGCGATGGACGGCAACCGGGCCATACTCGTAGCCGAGAATGGCGTCGATCTGTTGTGAGTGCTGGCCAGCGATGCGCCGCAGCGCGTCGCTGTTGTAGCGGGAGACGCCGTGGGCAATGTCCCGCCCTTCCAGATTACGGATACGGATCACTTCACCACGGGAGAAGTTGCCTGTCACGCTTTTGATCCCTTTTGGCAGCAGTGAACTGCCTTTTTCAAGGATCGCCATCGTTGCCCCTTCGTCTACGGTGAGTTCGCCCGCTGGCGGTGCGCCAAAGATCCAGCGCTTGCGGCTCTCCAGCGGCGAGGTCTGGGCGTGAAAGCGTGTTCCTACCGGCACGCCATTGAGGGCGTCGCCGATAACCCCCGGCCGGCTACCGGCGGCGATAATGGTCTCGATGCCCGCCCGGCAGGCGACGTCGGCAGCCTGTAATTTGGTGCCCATGCCGCCGGTGCCGAGGCCGGAGACGCTGTCCCCGGCGATAGCACGCAGCGCATCGTCAATGCCGTGGACGTCGGCGATCAGCTTGGCATCCGGATTGTTGCGCGGATCGGCGGTGTAGAGGCCCTGCTGATCGGTGAGCAGCAGCAGCTTATCCGCCCCGCCCAAAATGGCGGCCAGCGCAGAGAGGTTGTCGTTATCGCCGACTTTGATCTCAGCGGTAGCCACGGCATCGTTCTCGTTGATCACCGGCACAATGCTGTTATCCAGCAGCGCACGCAGGGTATCGCGGGCGTTGAGGAAGCGCTCGCGGTCCTCCATATCGGCACGCGTCAGCAGCATCTGGCCCACGTGGATCCCGTAGATGGAGAAGAGCTGCTCCCAGAGCTGGATCAGGCGGCTCTGCCCGACCGCAGCCAGCAGCTGCTTGGAAGCGATGGTAGCGGGCAGCTCCGGATAACCCAGGTGCTCGCGTCCGGCGGCGATCGCCCCGGAGGTGACGATAACAATACGATGCCCTGCGGCATGCAGCTGCGCGCACTGGCGTACCAGCTCTACAATATGGGCGCGGTTCAGGCGGCGCGATCCGCCCGTTAACACGCTGGTGCCGAGTTTTACCACCAGCGTCTGGGTGTCACTCATGATTCTCTGCCGTTTTACGAATAAGGAAATGTGATGTCAGTCTGACGTTGTAACAGGAGTGAGGCCGCTTGCCAATAACCTCGGTCAAAAGGGGGAGCGATTGCTGCGTGGATCGGCAAGCCTAACGGCAGATCCTTACACTTTTATTGCAGAAATAAATAAACATCAATTTTTAAAATTATTCCTGGATTGTCATAAATCTTTCATTTCCAAACGTTAAAACCCTCTCTGTTTTCAGCAGGTATAAGCCTGACGAATATTAGAGCGTCTTTTGTTTAAATCGGGAATCAAAATGAAAAAGAGTACTCTGGCATTAGTGGTAATGGGTCTGGCTGCTTCCGCATCTGTACAGTCCGCAGAAGTTTTTAATAAAAATGGCAACAAGCTGGACGTTTACGGCAAAGTAAAAGCCATGCACTACTTCAGCGATGACAACAGCAACGACGGCGATAAAACATACGTTCGTTTCGGCTTTAAAGGCGAAACACAAATTAACGATCAGATTACGGGCTTCGGTCGCTGGGAAGCGGAGTTTGCCGGTAACAACGACGAAAGCACCTCCGGACAGAAAACCCGTCTGGCCTTTGCCGGTGTGAAAGTTAAAGATTTTGGTTCCCTGGACTATGGCCGTAACCTGGGCGTGCTGTACGACGTGGCGGCCTATACCGATATGTTCCCTGAGTTCGGCGGTGACGGCCTGGCCCGTACCGACAACTTTATGACCAAACGCACCAGCGGCGTGGCAACCTACCGTAATACCGACTTCTTCGGCGTGGTAGACGGTCTGGACCTGACTCTGCAGTACCAGGGCAAAAACGAAAACGGCCGCAGCAGCGTGGTGAAGCAGAACGGTGACGGCTTCGGTACCTCTCTGGCCTATGATTTCGGCGGCAGCGACTTCTCTGTCGTGGGTGCCTACGCTAACTCTGACCGCACCAACGCACAGAACCAGATGCGTCTTGGTCGTGGCGCGAATGCGGAAGCCTGGGCAGCTGGCGCGAAGTATGACGCCAACAACGTCTACGCTGCTGCCTTCTACGGTATCTCTTACAACATGACCCCGATCTCCTCCTCTGCTGGCTTTGCCAACAAGGCGGATAACTTCGAAGCCGTGCTTCAGTACCAGTTCGACTTCGGTCTGCGTCCATCCGTGGGCTACGTCCTGACCAAAGGCAAAGATATTGAAGGCTTTGGTGACGAAGATCTGGTCAACTATATCGATGTAGGCGCAACCTACTATTTCAACAAAAACATGTCCGCTTTTGTTGATTATAAAATCAACCAGATTGACGACGATAACCGCCTGGTTACCACCAATGACGACGTCGTTGCGCTGGGCGTAACCTATCAGTTCTAATTCTGAATAACAAAAAGGCCCTTCATGTCGGTGAAGGGCCTTTTTTATTTATGGCGTCAGATTAATCAGGCGCTGCGTTTGACCGCATCGTTTTTAAAGTCGTCGGCAGGCTCCAGCTTTAATTCCAACGTTGCCAGCAGCTCGCGGGCGCGCTCGTGGAAAGTCTGCAGCGTCAGCTCAAGACGATCGGTCACTTCCGCATCTTTAATATCAACCGGCTCCCAGTGGCCCTCTTTATTAAAGAGGCCAAACTGGTAGGTATAGGTGAAGCGTTTTTCCTGGGCTTCCATTATCATCCACCAGCCCCAAAACTCACGCTTTTCAGGGGCTGGTTTCACGTTGACGCATACGGCAAGGCAGTCAAAAAAGAAACGGTTCCCTTCGCACTGCTCCTCGCGGATGTAAGGGCCAAGCGCCATAAACTTCTTGATCAGTCTGCTTTTCGGGTGTCCACTCGGTAACGTCATTGCGATCTCCTTTTGTGATGCAACTGTTTTACCAAATCAATGGAATTAAGTAACGCATTAACGCAATCTATGCTTCATCCAGGCAGTAATTTCCTGCAGTGACTTATCAAAATTGCGATAAACCGGCTTAAACGGGATCTCCAATAGCTTACCGTCGGCAGAGGAGGAGGCAATAAGCCGGGACTCCTCTTCCGGACTGAAGGGATCGTTTTTCCAGAAGCCGGAGAGCATTGGCGTCGGACAGCGGCGTCCCAGCAGGCCCTGCGTTTTTAACGAGTAGCGGTTCAGCTCTACGCGCAGCGCCTCATCTGAGGCATCATGCATCCCGAGACAGCTGGCCAGCACGTCGAGGTACATCTCCGGCACCCCGCTGAGACGCTGAGAGTCGGTGAGCAGCGAGTGCACCACCGGCCCGAGGCAGGCTACCGCTTTCAGGCGCGGTGACTCAAGGTAGGCCAGCCGGACGGCAACGTTAGCCCCGAAGCGGAAGCCAAACGCGGCTACGCGGGTGTGATCGATCCACGGAATGTCCGGCAGCGCTTTCAACACGTGCTGATGCAGCATGCTGGAGTCCTGGGTCAGCTTCCACTTTGAGGAGAAACCGATCGACGGCATATCGAGCGTCAGCATCGCGATGCCGTTCGGCGCGAAGTAACGCTCAAACAGGGTGTAGTAGTCGCTCTGGAGGCTATCAAGGCCGCCGCACACCAGCACCGTCGGGAACGGGCCGTCGCCTTTTGGCATATGTAAAAACCCCACCAGCGGCGAGCCGCCGGGAATAGCGAACTCCAGCTCGCGCAGCGTGCCCGGCAGACGGCGAGCGGCCTCTTCATAGGCGCGGTTGGCCAGGGCCTGCGCCTGCTCGGCCAGATCGTCGCCTTTCAGATGCGGGTAAGCCGCAATGCTGTAGAGATTAGAGGCGTGAAGCCATTGGCGACCGCTAAGGGCATCGTCCTGGGTCTGGCTGGCCTTCTGCTGCCACTGCATCGCCTGGGTCGCCCACTCGTAGATCCAGTTGCCGCCGCGATAGCCCACCACGGTGTCATAGAGATCGCTGTCGGTACGCTCGGCCTGGCTCATGACGATCCGCGCCTGCACGTCGAGGATTTCACGCGGATCGACCCCGCGCCAAACCCACAGCAGGCGGTTGATCATCCGATACCAGTGCGGAACGTTGGCCCCGTCCAGCGCGGAGTCCATAGCAGGAGGGTTTCCCCGCTGAAAACGGCGCACCAGCGTCGAGGTTTCGGGATGTTTGAAACGGGGTTTGAACAGGGTTTCGCTGAGGTTAGCCTGGGACATTGCGCGCAGCCTCCATGATTACGTCACTTCACCTATTGTAACCTGCCGGGCGCTAAATAACAGAACGCCCGGCATAACCGGGCGTAAAGTTAAGAAAAAAGCAGCTTAGCGGCCAGAAATAGGC
Source organism: Pseudescherichia sp. L3 (assembly GCF_024656065.1). NCBI lineage: Bacteria > Pseudomonadati > Pseudomonadota > Gammaproteobacteria > Enterobacterales > Enterobacteriaceae > Pseudescherichia > Pseudescherichia sp. L3. Next base: position 16,900 of record NZ_JANKYC010000001.1, on the reverse strand, counting down.
GGTACGAAGACCACGCCCATGTCCCACGGCTGCTCAATCCAGGTATCCTGCGGGATATCGATCACATAATCATTCACCAGCGGGCGACCGGCCGGCTTGGCGAAAATAGTGACGAAGTGGGCTTTCGGGTACATCTCACGGATAGCCACGGCGGTACCACCGGTATCCACCAGATCGTCAATTACGATAAAGCCTTCACCGTCGCCTTCAGCACGTTTCAGCACTTTCAGCTCGCGCTGGTTGTCGTGGTCGTAGCTGGAGATGCAAACGGTATCAACATGGCGAATACCCAACTCACGGGCCAGCAGGGCAGCCGGTACTAAACCACCACGGCTGACGGCAATGATGCCTTTCCACTGTTCTGACGGCATCAGGCGCGCGGCCAGCTTGCGGGCGTGAATTTGCAACATGTCCCAGGTGACGACGTATTTTTCGCTCATGTGAAGTGTCCCAGCCTATTGTAAAACGGCTTAAATGTGTTCAGGGGAAAATGGGTTGCGCGAGATTATAGAGATCTGACGCACTAAAAACCAGTATTACGCGGCCCGCCCTGTGCTTTTTACACGTGTCACACTCAGACAGGCAATAAAGTGGTATTCTGAATTTCTCTCACCCGCATAGCGCGTGATGCTCTGTTATCGCTAATCCTGTGCCCTGCCCCCTTGTTCTGCAGGCCATTGACATGGAGAATCATTATGTCTGAACTGTCTCAACTATCCCCCCAGCCGCTGTGGGATATTTTTGCCAAGATCTGCTCTATTCCGCACCCCTCTTATCATGAAGAACAGCTTGCTGAACACGTTATGGGCTGGGCGAAAGAGAAAGGCTTTCACGCCGAGCGCGACCAGGTCGGCAACATCCTGATCCGCAAACCTGCCACCGCTGGCATGGAAAACCGCAAGCCGGTGGTGTTACAGGCGCACCTGGATATGGTGCCGCAGAAAAACCATGACACCGTGCACGACTTTACCGTCGACCCGATTCAACCCTACGTTGACGGCGAGTGGGTAAAAGCCCGCGGCACGACCCTGGGCGCGGATAACGGTATCGGCATGGCCTCGGCGCTGGCGGTGCTGGCTGACGACGCTGTGGCTCACGGCCCGCTGGAAGTGCTGCTGACCATGACTGAAGAAGCCGGTATGGACGGCGCATTTGGTCTGCAGGCTGGCTGGTTACAGGCTGATATCCTGATCAACACCGACTCTGAAGAAGAGGGTGAGATCTACATGGGCTGTGCTGGCGGCATCGACTTTATCTCCACGCTGGCTCTCTCCCGCGAAGCGGTTCCCGCTGGCTTTGAGACCTTCCGCCTGACGCTGAAGGGCCTGAAAGGCGGCCACTCCGGCGGCGATATCCACCTCGGTCTTGGCAACGCTAACAAGCTGCTGGCCCGCTTCCTCGCTGGCCACGCTGCCGAGCTGGATCTGCGTCTGCTGGACTTCAACGGCGGTACGCTGCGTAACGCGATTCCACGCGAAGCTTTCGCCACCGTTGCCGTTGCCGCAGATAAAGCTGAACAGCTGAAGACGCTGGCGGAGGCGTACCAGGCTATCCTGACCAACGAACTGGCGATCAAAGAGAAGAACCTGACCGTGCAGCTGGAGAGCGTTGCCTCTGATAAAGCCGCGCTGACGACCGCTTCCCGCGACGCGTTTGTTCAGCTGCTGAACGCCACGCCGAACGGCGTGATCCGCAACTCTGACGTCGCGAAAGGCGTGGTGGAAACCTCCCTGAACGTGGGCGTGGTGACCATGCAGGACGAGAGCGCAGAGATCATCTGCCTGATCCGCTCCCTGATCGACAGCGGTAAAGAGTACGTGGTCAGCATGCTGGAGTCGTTAGGCACGCTGGCAGGCGCGCAGACCTCGGCGAAAGGCAGCTATCCAGGCTGGCAGCCGGATGCAAAATCTCCGGTCATGCAGCTGGTGCGTGAAACCTATCAGCGTCTGTTCGACAAAACGCCGAACATCCAGGTGATCCACGCCGGCCTTGAGTGCGGCCTGTTCAAAAAGCCGTACCCGGATATGGACATGGTCTCTATTGGGCCAACCATCACCGGTCCGCACTCCCCGGATGAGCAGGTACACATCGAAAGCGTGGGTCAGTACTGGACCCTGCTGACCGAACTGCTGAAGTCCATTCCAGCGAAATAGACAGTAACGCCCGGTGGCGGCTTCGCCTTACCGGGCCTACAGAGATCGAGCTACAGGCCCGGCAGGCATTACGCTGCCGGGCTTTTTTACAGCCCCAGCACTAGCTGCCTTTCAAGCTGCGGATCGAGCAGCGTTACATGCAGCCCCACCAGCCGCACGCCTCGCCCTCCCCGTCGCTCATCCCACGCTTTATGGGCGGTGGCAATCAGATCCTCTTTATTCAGCCGGGGCCAGACGTGCTCCTGTGTAGTCTGCTGAAAATCGTTAAACTTGAGCTTTACTCCCTGACGCGCGATCAGCAGATCCGGCTTAACGGCGGCCAGCCGCCGCTCCAGCTCCGGGTAGAGGCGCTCGATAATCGCCACACACTCCTCCCATTCGTGGATATCTTCCGCCAGGGTTCGTTCCACGCCCACCGACTTGCGCAGCCGCTCACCGGTGATCTCTCGCTCGTCAATGCCCTGGCTACGCTCCCAGAGCACGCGGCCAAACTTTCCGAAGCGTTTGAGGAGCATGGCGAGATCGCTCTTCTGCACGTCTTCGCAGGTGCGCAGGCCGAGCGTCTCCAGCTTTGCGGCCGAGACTTTGCCAACCCCCGGGATCTTCGCCAGCGGCAGCGTCTTCAGAAAGGCGGGCACCTCGTCCGGGGTAATAACGTACTGGCCGTTGGGCTTGTTGAGGTCGGAGGCGATCTTAGCCAGAAACTTAACCGGCGCAACGCCCGCCGAGGCGGTGAGCTGCAGCTCGTTAAAGATGCTCTGGCGGATCTCCTGGGCCATCAGGGTGGCCGAGCCGTGGCAGTGCACGCTGTCGGTCACGTCGAGAAAGGCTTCATCCAGCGAGAGAGGTTCAATGCGTGAGGTATAGCGGGAGAAGATCGCCTGAATATGCCGCGAGGCTTCTTTATAGGCATCGAAGCGCCCCGGCAACAGGGTGAGATGCGGGCAGAGTTTGAGCGCCATTCCGGTAGGCATCGCGCTGCGGACGCCAAACTTGCGCGCCGGGTAGTTCGCGGTGCTAATGACGCCCCGCCGCTCACGGCTTCCGCCGATGGCGATAGGGATATCTCGCAGAGCGGGATTGTCACGCATCTCAACCGCTGCGAAAAAGCAGTCCATATCAACATGTATTATTTTTCGCATCTGCTTAGTTTGCCTGGGAAGTCTCTGCCCTCACTGGATAAGTATACAGCCTTTGCGGATAAAATGAGAAGCACCGCTTATGCACAAGCTTAGCCAAGGGTCTTGAATAGCGGTATGATGGGGCCTGAGCAAAACAATTTGTAAACTCCGCCTGGCGGGCTTGCGAAAAAATATGGGGGTGATAATGTGAGCGCTCCTAATACAGATTAGTCTTATTTCGGATCGCTTTTGCCGTCCTGGCAATATGGTAACCGCTTTATCAAGGAACAAGTAGTATGCGCATAATCGCATTATTCATTGCGATGCTTACAATACCGTGCGTCTCGTTTGCCGGCCTGCTCAGCAGCAACAGCTCAACAACGCCCGTTAGTAAAGAATACAAGCAGCAGTTAATGGGTTCCCCGGTCTATATCCAGATCTTTAAGGAAGAGCGCACGCTTGAGCTGTACGTCAAGATGGGCGAGCAGTACCAGCTGATGGATAGCTACAAGATCTGTAACTACTCCGGCGGTCTCGGTCCGAAACAGCGTCAGGGCGATTTCAAAAGTCCGGAAGGGTTCTATACCGTTCAGCGCAGCCAGCTTAAGCCGGATAGCCGCTTCTATAAGGCGATCAACATCGGCTTCCCTAATGCCTACGATCGCTCGCACGGCTATGAAGGAAAATACCTGATGATCCACGGGGCATGTGTTTCGGTAGGCTGCTACGCCATGACCGATTCCGGCATCGATGAGATCTTCCAGTTCGTCACCGGCGCACTGGTGTTTGGCCAGCAGGGCGTGCAGGTAAGCATCTATCCGTTCCGCATGACCGACGCTAATATGGCGCGCCATAAGAACTCATACTATGCGGACTTCTGGAAGCAGCTGAAGCCTGGCTATGACTACTTCAATACCCTCCACCAGCCGCCGGTCGTCTCGGTGGTGGATGGCCGTTATGTGGTGAGCAAGCCGCTTAACAACAGCGGCGCGATCCAGCCTCAGCTGGCATCAAACTACACGCTCCCCGAGACAAAATAGCACCCACTCCCCTGGCATGATCTTGTGCCAGGTTTCATTGCCGGTAAGCGGCTGGGTAGCAATCACAGAGACCACGTCATTGGGCGTGGTCTCTTTTTGAAAGTCGATCTCAACATCCTGATCCAGCAGCTTGGCTACGCCAAATGGCGCTCTACGGGTGATCCAGAACAGATTCGTTGAGCAGAACGCCATCACGTAGCGTCCGTCCGACAGCAGCATATTGAACACGCCCTTCTCACGCAGCTCCCCCGCCAACGAGGCAATGTACTTAAACACCGCCGCCATATTGCCTGGCGTGCGCGGATAGCGGGCGGTGAGCTTATGCAGCAGCCAGCAAAACGCCTTCTCGCTGTCGGTCTCGCCAACCGGACGGAAGTTGCCGGTCTCCAGCGTTTTATACCCCGTTAGCTGCCCGTTGTGGGCGTAGGTCCAGTTGCGTCCCCACAGCTCGCGGGTAAAGGGATGGGTATTCTCCAGCGACACCTCTCCCCGATTGGCCTGACGAATATGGGCCACCACTGAACAAGACTTAATCGGGTAATCCTGAACCAGTTTCGCTATCGGAGAGTTGTAGCTGGGCTGCGGATCTTTGAACGTGCGACAGCCCTTGCCTTCGTAAAAGGTGATGCCCCAGCCGTCTTTGTGCGGCCCGGTTCCCCCACCCCGCTGAACCAGCCCGGTAAAACTAAAGCAAATATCGGTAGGCACATTGGCGCTCATCCCGAGCAGTTCGCACATACAACACCTCCACAGCTTATCGGGGGCCTAGCCCCCGTACGACGTCTTAAGCCTTCACCATCTCTTTTTCGATCAGCTGAATCAAGATGTGGATCACTTTGATATGAATTTCCTGAATGCGGTCGGCGTAGCCAAAGTGCGGAACGCGGATCTCAATGTCGGCGCTACCGGCCATTTTGCCGCCGTCTTTGCCAGTCAGGGTAATTACCTTCATCCCTTTTGCGCGCGCAGCGTCGATGGCTTTGATGACGTTGCCGGAGTTGCCGGAGGTGGAGATACCCAGCAGCACGTCGCCCTCGCGGCCTACCGCTTCTACATAGCGGGAGAAGATGTAGTCGTAGCCAAAGTCGTTACCGACGCAGGAGATGTGGCTGACGTCAGAGATAGCGATAGCCGGGTAGCCCGGACGGTTCTCGCGGTAGCGACCGGTCAGCTCTTCGGCAAAATGCATCGCATCACAGTGGGAACCGCCGTTGCCGCAGGAGAGCACTTTGCCACCGGCTTTGAAGCTGTCGGCCAGCAGTACCGCGGCGCGCTGGATGGCGTGAATATTGGCGTCATCCTGCAGAAAGTTAGCCAGCGTCTCTGCTGCTTCATTCAGTTCGTTACGAATCAGATCCTGGTACATAAGATGTCCTTCAGAATAGATAAATTTTACGTGCGCAGTTTACCGGATAGCACCACACGCGAGAAGCTAAAGCCACACTTATCACCGGGCGTTTTAGGTATACGTGCTCTCATCATCATCAACAATGTGAACCAGGTTGTAATTACTTTGTAAATACATTGCTAAATATAGTCGCATCCACTACAACAATAACATCCTAAGTGGTCAGACCTCCTACAAGCCAGGGAGCAATTGTTTATGATGATTTTGAGTCTTATCGCAACCGTCGTACTGATTGGCGCGCTGTTTTACCATCGCGTCAGCCTGTTTTTAAGTAGCCTGATCCTGCTGGCCTGGACCGCCGCGCTCGGCGTTTCCGGCCTGTGGTCTATCTGGGTGCTGGTACCGCTCGCCATTATCCTGGTGCCATTCAATCTGCCCGCGATGCGTAAATCGATGATCTCCGCCCCGGCATTTCGTGGTTTCCGCAAGGTAATGCCGCCGATGTCGCGCACCGAGAAAGAGGCCATTGACGCCGGGACCACATGGTGGGAAGGCGATCTGTTCCGTGGTAATCCGGACTGGAAAAAGCTGCATAGCTATCCGCAGCCGCGCCTGACAGCCGAAGAGCAGGCGTTTATTGACGGGCCGGTGGAAGAAGCCTGCCGCATGGCGAATGATTTTCAGATCACCCATGAGATGGCCGACCTGCCTCCCGAACTGTGGGCGTATCTGAAAGAGCACCGCTTCTTTGCGATGATCATCAAAAAAGAGTACGGCGGCCTTGAGTTCTCGGCCTATGCCCAGTCTCGCGTGCTGCAGAAGCTCTCTGGCGTCTCTGGTATTCTGGCCATCACCGTCGGCGTGCCTAACTCCTTAGGCCCAGGCGAATTGCTGCAACACTACGGTACCGAAGAGCAAAAAAACCATTACCTGCCGCGTCTGGCCCGTGGGGATGAGATCCCCTGCTTTGCGCTGACCAGCCCGGAAGCGGGTTCCGATGCCGGTGCTATCCCGGATACCGGTGTCGTCTGCATGGGCGAGTGGCAGGGCGAGCAGGTGCTCGGCATGCGCCTGACCTGGAACAAACGCTATATCACGCTGGCCCCCATCGCGACCGTGCTGGGCCTGGCGTTTAAACTCTCCGACCCGGAAAAACTGCTGGGCGGCGACGAAGAGCTGGGCATTACCTGTGCGCTGATCCCTACCAACACGCCCGGCGTGGAGATTGGCCGTCGCCACTTCCCGCTTAACGTTCCATTCCAGAACGGTCCGACCCGCGGACAGGATATCTTTGTACCCATTGACTACATCATTGGCGGGCCAAAAATGGCCGGTCAGGGCTGGCGGATGCTGGTGGAGTGCCTGTCGGTAGGCCGTGGCATTACCTTGCCGTCCAACTCTACGGGGGGTCTGAAGTCGGCTGCGATGGGTATCGGCGCTTACGCTCACATTCGTCGCCAGTTCCGTATCGCCATTGGCAAGATGGAAGGCATTGAAGAGCCGCTGGCACGCATTGCCGGTAACGCCTACGTGATGGATGCCGCCGCGTCGCTGATCACCTACGCCATCGTACTTGGTGAAAAACCCGCGGTGCTCTCTGCTATCGTCAAATATCACTGTACCCACCGTGGTCAGCAGTCGATTATTGATGCCATGGATATCGCTGGCGGCAAAGGGATTATGCTCGGTGAGGGCAACTTCCTTGCCCGCAACTACCAGGGCGCACCGATCGCTATTACCGTGGAAGGGGCTAACATCCTTACCCGCAGCATGATGATCTTCGGCCAGGGGGCGATCCGCTGCCACCCTTATGTACTGGATGAGATGGCCGCTGCTCAGAGCAACGATCTTAACGCTTTCGATAAGCTGCTGTTCAAACACATCGGCCACGTGGGCAGCAACACGGTGCGCAGCTTCTGGCTTGGCCTGACTCGCGGCCTGACCAGCAGCACGCCAACCGGGGATGCGACCCGCCGCTACTATCAGCACCTTAATCGCATGAGCGCCAACCTGGCGATGCTGTCGGATGTCTCGATGGCGGTGTTGGGCGGTAGCCTGAAACGTCGGGAACGCATCTCGGCACGTCTGGGGGATATTCTGAGCCAGATCTTCCTCGCCAGCGCGACGCTGAAACGCTACGACGATGAAGGCCGTCACGAAGCCGATCTGCCGCTGGTCCACTGGGGCGTGCAGGATGCGCTCTACAAGGCTGAGCAAGCGATGGACGACCTGCTGGCAAACTTCCCGAACCGTGGCGTTGCCGCCCTGCTCCGCGCCACCATCTTCCCTACCGGGCGTCACTACCTTGCCCCGTCGGACAGGCTGGACCATGCGGTGGCGAAGATCCTGCAAACACCGTGTGCCACCCGCTCCCGCATTGGCCGCGGTCAGTACCTGACGGCCAGCGAGCATAACCCTGTCGGCCTGCTGGAAGACGCCCTGCTGGACGTGATGGCTGCGGATCCGATCCACCAGCGCATCTGTAAAGAGTTCGGTAAAAACCTGCCGTTTACCCGTCTGGATACGCTGGCTAAAGAGGCGCTGGATAAAGGGATCATCAGTGCTGACGAAGCGCGGATCCTGACCAAAGCCGAAGAGAGCCGCCTGCGCAGTATCAACGTGGATGATTTTGAGGCAGACGCGCTGGCTACCCAGCCGGTCAAGCCCCTGCTCCCTATGCTGCCGGAAAAAGTGCGTAAAATCGAAGCCGCGTAACGTTATCTGTGCTGCAACCGACCCTGCCTCCGGGCAGGGTTTTTTATTGCCACACATTCACGTTTTGCCGTGGTAGAGTGTTCGGACGCTACAAAAATGGGGAGACTCATCGTGCCTGGTTTTAAAATTACGCTGTTGCAACAGCCGCTGGTCTGGATGGATGGCCCGGCTAATCTGCGGCACTTCGATCGCCAACTGGAAACGATTATCGGGCGCGACGTTATCGTTCTGCCGGAGATGTTCACGACGGGTTTTGCTATGCAGGCCGCGCAGCAGTCGCTGCCGCAGAGTGAAGTGATTGCATGGATGCAGGCCAAAGCCCAGCAGACCAATGCCCTGGTTGCCGGTAGCGCAGCGCTGCAGAGCGAGCGCGGGCCGGTAAACCGCTTCCTGCTGGTTGAGCCGGAGGGCAAGGTGCATAGCTATGATAAGCGTCATCTGTTTCGCATGGCCGATGAGCATCACCACTACGAAGCCGGTACCGAGCGCGTGGTGTTTGAGTGGCGTGGCTGGCGCATTCTGCCTCTGGTCTGCTACGACCTGCGCTTCCCGGTCTGGTCACGCAACCGCAACGACTATGACCTCGCCCTGTACGTAGCTAACTGGCCTGCGCCGCGTTCGCTGCACTGGCAGGCGCTGCTGGTGGCACGGGCCATTGAGAACCAGGCCTATGTTGCGGGCTGTAACCGCGTCGGCACCGACGGCAACGGGCATCACTATCGCGGCGACAGCCGAATTGTCAGCCCACAGGGTGAGATCCTCGCTACCGCCGAGCCACATCAGGCGACACGTATCGATGCCGAGCTGTCGCTGGCCGCACTGAAAGATTATCGCGAAAAGTTCCCGGCCTGGCAGGATGCCGATCCCTTTACGCTGGAGAAGTGATGTCACTAACGGGTACGCCGCTGCCCGTTTGGAGAACAAAAACGACGAAGGCCTGAATCATTGCTGACTCAGGCCTTCTGAATAGTGGCGGAACGGACGGGACTCGAACCCGCGACCCCCTGCGTGACAGGCAGGTATTCTAACCGACTGAACTACCGCTCCGCGTTGTGTTCCCTTGGGAACGAGGCGAATAGTACGTATTGCCTCGCACGCCGTCAACGCTTTTTCACGGCTTTTGCATCGTTTGCTGCAAAAATCGCCCGGGCGCTGTTTTTATCCACAAAACAAGAGGTTTCAGGCTCGCCACAGGCAGGAACCGCCCTTCTTTTGCACCAGATCGAGACGCGACTCATGCGCCATCACCTCTTCATCGCTGGCTAACACCACGCGAAGCGAATTGGCCCGACGCACAACGCGCTGAATAGTGGCCTCGCCCTGCGCCTGCTGATTCTCCCCTTCTACGGAGAACGCCATAGCGGTCTGCCCGCCCGTCATCATTAAGAAGACATCGGCAAGGATCTGGGCATCGAGCAGCGCCCCGTGCAGCGTTCGCTTGCTGTTATCTATCTCATAGCGTGAGCAGAGGGCATCCAGGCTGTTGCGCTTGCCGGGGAACATCTTCCTTGCCATCGCCAGGCTATCGGTCACCTTACAGAAGGTGTCCGTTTTAGGAATGCCCCGGTTCAGCTTGCTGAACTCATAGTCCATAAAGCCAATATCAAACGATGCGTTGTGGATCACCAGCTCAGCGCCGCGAATGTAGTCGATAAACTCATCGGCGACGTCGCTAAACAGCGGCTTATCCAGCAAAAACTCATCTGCAATCCCGTGCACGCCAAAGGCTTCCGGATCCACCAGCCGATCCGGCTTAAGGTAGACGTGGAAGTTATTGCCGGTCAGGCGGCGGTTGATCACCTCTACCGCGCCGATTTCAATAATCTTATGTCCTTCATAGTGGGCACCGATCTGGTTCATACCGGTGGTTTCCGTATCAAGGACGATCTGTCGTGTAATTGCAGTGCTCATAGCGGTCATTTATGTCAGACTTGTCGTTTTACGTCGATTTCAACTACAGGAAGTCTACCAGAGATGCTCAAACAGGTAGAAATTTTCACCGATGGATCTTGCTTAGGGAACCCAGGGCCAGGCGGCTACGGTGCTATTTTACGCTATCAACAGCATGAAAGAACCTTCAGCGAAGGATATCGTCTTACGACCAACAACCGGATGGAGCTGATGGCGGCCATCGTCTCTCTTGAAGCGCTGAAAGAGCACTGCGAAGTGGTGCTGAGTACCGATAGCCAGTACGTCCGCCAGGGGATCACCCAGTGGATCCACAACTGGAAAAAGCGCGGCTGGAAAACGGCCGATAAGAAACCGGTGAAGAATGTCGATCTCTGGAAGCGGCTGGATGCGGCACTCAGCCAGCATCAGATCCGCTGGGAGTGGGTTAAAGGCCACGCGGGCCATCCGGAAAACGAACGCTGCGACGAGCTGGCCCGTAGCGCCGCTATGAATCCAACTCAAGAAGACGTGGGCTATCAGCCCGAGAGCTAATCAGGGTTTGCGGTACTGACGGGTTGCACCAACCGCCTGAGGCACCCGTGCTTTCGCTTTACTCTGCTTCATCGGGTTGAGCGTTAGCGGGATAGTCCGCTTGCGGGCAACGATAAGCTGCATACAGCCCAGCGCCGGCAGATGGGTAGTCAGTACTTTTCCCCCCTGCCGGGTCCAGGGCAGCACCTGAAAACCGCTATGATGCACAACTTCGAAGTTGAGCAGCGATAGCCAGTCGAGCTGGCGCATCATGGTAAACATCCGGCTGCGGTAGACCGCTGACCGACGCTTGATGGGCAATGCCTTGCGCAATCCAAGCAGGCTGACGGGGTTAAACCCGCTCAGTATCAGCCAGCCATCGTCAATCAACACGCGATCGGCCTCATTTAACAGGCGATGGGGATCCTGGCACCAGCTTAAGGTATGGGCCAGCAGGCAGGCGTCCACGGATTTATTCTCAAAGGGAAGATGCAGCGGATCGGCTCTGACCTGCGCAGGCTCGCCCTGCAGTGAGACATTAACCTGATGCGAGATAGCGCAGCTTTCGGCATTGATTTCCGCGCTGAGATTGCCAATCTTAAGCAGGTGAAATCCGTAGATTTTTGCGAACCAGGGCTTAAGCTGCTGTTCCAGCGCCTCGCGGTAGTATTCGCCACGGGAAAACTCAGCCCAGTGGGCGGGTGCTGACAACGTTCGAGGTATCCTTGCCGGTTTCATCACAACCTTCCGCTACGCTTTGAGAGGTATTATATGAATCTTAACAGTATTCCCGCATTTCAGGATAACTACATCTGGGTGTTAAGCAATGACGAGGGTCACTGTGTGATTGTCGATCCGGGCGAAGCGGCTCCGGTGCTTAAGGCAATTCAAGAAAACCAGTGGCAGCCCAAAGCGATTCTGCTCACCCACCACCATCACGATCACGTTGGCGGCGTGAAAGAACTCTGCCAGCAGTTCCCGGACGCAGTGGTATATGGGCCGGAAGAGACACGAAATAAAGGAGCAACGAAATGCATAGTCGAGGGGGATAAGCTCACTCTTTTGGGCTACGAATTTTCTGTTTTTGCAACGCCGGGCCATACGCTAGGCCACCTCTCTTACTACACAATTCCTTACCTTTTTTGCGGCGACACGCTGTTTTCAGGCGGCTGTGGCAGACTTTTCGAAGGTACTGCAGATCAGATGTATCAATCTTTTCAAAAAATTAACGCACTTCCCGGTGAAACGGTTATATGTTGCGCGCATGAATATACATTAACGAATATGAAGTTTGCCCAGCATATTCTGCCCAATGACGCGGCTATTGAGGATTATCTTAATAAAGTGAAGCAGTTACGGGCAAAAAACCACCCAACGCTGCCCGTTACGCTGGAAAATGAGCGCCGGATTAATGTTTTTCTACGCACTGAAGATCCTGATTTAATTACTGTTATTGCCAAAGAAACAACTTTGCAACAGCCTAATACACGTTTTGCATGGTTGAGGTCAAAGAAAGACGCTTTCTGAAATTTCATACTTGTCATCTGGATCCTTCGCCGTTATGATTGCTCGTCTTTTAAGCAACTATTGACTCACACACATGAAGGCACAAGCGATATTACTCGCCTCTGTCCTGCTCGTGGGTTGTCAGGCGTCTAATCACGACGGCAACGTACAACAGCACGCACAGAGCCTTTCTGCAGCTAGTCAAGGGGAAGCAGGTCAGTTTACAAGTCAGGCGCGGTGGATGGACGATGGAACATCCCTCGCGCAGGATCAGGACTTATGGGCTGCCATTGGCGACGAGCTAAAGATGGGAATTCCGGAAAATGACCGGATTCGCGAACAGAAACAGAAGTATTTAAGCAACAAGAGCTATCTCCACGATGTAACTTTACGGGCAGAGCCGTATATGTACTGGATAGCAGGGCAAGTTAAGAAACGTAACATGCCTATGGAACTGGTACTACTACCCATAGTGGAGAGCGCTTTTAACCCGCACGCGACGTCTGGCGCCAATGCCGCAGGCATTTGGCAGATCATTCCGAGCACGGGGCGCAACTACGGTTTGAAACAGACTCGCACTTACGATGCGCGTCGTGACGTTGTGGCATCAACTACGGCCGCACTCGACATGATGCAGCGTCTTAACCGCATGTTTGACGGCGACTGGTTGTTAACGGTGGCTGCCTATAACAGCGGCGAAGGGCGTGTCATGAAGGCAATGAAAGCGAATAAATCGCGGGGTAAACCCACCGATTTCTGGTCGCTCTCCTTGCCTCAGGAAACGAAAATTTACGTGCCAAAAATGCTGGCCTTGAGTGATATCCTCAAGAACAGCAAGCGCTACGGTGTTCGTCTGCCTACGCCTGACGACAGCCGCGCGCTGGCCCGCGTTCGGCTGAACAGTCCGGTTGGCATGAGCCAGCTGGCGGATATGGCCGGCATGCCGGTAAGCAAGCTGAAAACCTTTAACGCTGGCGTTAAGGGCTCGACGCTGGGCTCCGGTGGACCGCAGTATGTAATGGTGCCGCAGAAGCATGCTGAGCAGCTGCGTGAATCGCTGGCCTCGGGTGAAATCGCTGCCGTACAGCCGACGCTGATGGCGAATAACACCCCGCTGACCAGCCGCAGCTATAAGGTACGTTCTGGCGATACGCTTTCCGGCATTGCTTCACGCCTGGGTGTGACTGCTAAGGATCTCCAGCAATGGAATAGCCTACGCGGTTCAACCCTGAAGGTTGGGCAGAGCCTGACCGTTGGTGCAGGCAGCAGCGCACAGCGTCTTGCCAGCAACAGCGATAGCGTTAAGTATCGCGTGCGTAAAGGCGATTCGCTCTCCAGCATTGCGAAAGATTACGGCGTAAATATCAAGGATGTGATGCGCTGGAATGACGGTACGGATAACTTGCAGCCTGGGGATCAGCTCACGCTGTTTGTGAAAGATAGCGCCACGCCAGACTCCTGATCAGCAAACCGTTTCAGATAAAAAGCACCGTTTCCCCCGGTGCTTTTTTTTATTGCTGTTTGCGTAAATTAGCGTTTTTTCGCCTCAATAAACACGATATCGCTGGTAAAAGAACCACTGTCTTGCAGCTCAAAATAGGCTTTTACCGCCTGCGAGGCACTGTTTTGATAGAGCCGAATCGCCTTGCTCAGCGCATCCGGCGTCCGCATACGGGCGATCCAGGAGGAGAACTCCAGCACCAGTCGATCGGTAACTAAATCACAGGTAGTGAGCCCCACCTCGTTAATCTGCGCCAGCCACTGGCCGCTAGAGTAGTTGCGCACGTGAGAGGTATCGCGCAACGCTTCAACCGTTTGCAACCATATATCACGTACTGGCTCGCCAGGCGACATCACATCCATCAGGAATACCGTTCCACCCGGTTTCAGGACGCGCTTAATCTCACGCAGGGCCTGGCCAAGATCCTGCCAGTGGTGCGCTGAATAGCGGCTAATGACTACATCAAAGGTCTCATCGGCAAAAGGTAAATGCTCCGCATAGCCTTGCTGGGTGCTGATATTACCCAGGCCTTTCTCTTTTGCCGCAGCGGCTACCACGCCCAGCATATCGCTGGAAAGATCGTACGCCGTTACCTGCCCTACTACAGCCGCGGCGGTAAAGCTGGCATGTCCTCCGCCACAGCCGACGTCTAACAGGTGGGCTTGAGGGAAGCGCTGGAGACGCTCGCGCAGCCGCTCTAAATCACGGCCTACGGCATGCACGGCGCTGGTTAAGTAGGCGTTCGCCTGGGAGCCAAACTGCTCTTCAACGTTATCATGGTGGGATTTTTCTGCCATTGTGCTGTCCTTTTAAGTTAAGTAAAAAAGAGGGCAGCACCCGCGTTTAGGCCTGCCCTACGGCAGACCTGACGCACCACTATTTATCAGGCTTGCCGGGACTGAATTCAACGAGTAGCGGGTTATGATCGGAGGCGCGGGTGATCAGCACTGAGGCTTCATTCACGTTCAGGCCACGATAGAAGATAAAATCGAGCGGGCGACCAAACGCCCGACGGCGGTTGTCATCCGTAAAGCGTACCTGACGCAGCGACATCTCCCGAGAGAAGCGATAGAGCGCATTCATACGCTGGCGGCTCCAGGCATTGAAATCGCCAGCCATGATCACCGGGCCATTATGTTGGGCGATCTGATCCCCTATAGGCAGCAGCTGCTTGCTATAGACATCAACCCCCAGGCTGAAGTTGACCGCATGGACGTTGACGACCATCAGCAGGCGTCCGTCAGGCAGAGGATAGACCGTCACGAGGGCCGATTTTGCCAGCCGCAGGATCGGCTCACGTTCGCGCAGCGGGCAGCAGTAAACCGGATGCGCCGAGGCCAGCGTCATGACCCCAGAGGGATGCTGAGGCAGCACAAAGGCCGGGACCTGATCTGCCGCCAGATAGTTGGTAGTGGCAAAACGGATAAGCTCAGGCGTGGTTTGTGCCTCCTGCAGCAGCACGAGGTGGGCATCTTTACCAAAATTCTGCAGTACCGACTGCCACTCTGCGCGTTGCTGCTTAAAGATGTTCCACACCAGAACGCGGATATTCTCTTCCTGGCTCAGCGGCGCGCCTGGAGGCGATGCCTGGCCAATGGTCGCGAATGACCCGGGCGGCAGGATCCGCTCGGCGGGTTGTCCCGCGATATAGCGCATGGCATGGGTATGTTTTCGCACTTTGGGCTTCTTACCTCTGTAACCTGTTTACCCTGGATACCAGGGCCACTCTCTCTGTTATAGGGATTTTAGCGCACACTTTCAACGCTGCATGTAAAAACAGATGTTTTGCTAACTGAGTGACACCCAATACAGGCGCATGGTTAAATAACAAAAATCGATAAAATGCAGATAAAGTTTTGCTACAGGTGCAAAAATGAAGGCAACATCAGAAGAGCTGGCTATATTTGTCGCCGTAGTGGAGAGCGGAAGCTTTAGCCGTGCCGCTGAGCAGCTAGGCCAAGCCAATTCGGCCGTTAGCCGGGCGGTAAAGAAGCTGGAGACCAAGCTGGGCGTGAGCTTGCTTAACCGCACGACGCGTCAACTGAGCCTGACCGAGGAGGGTGAGCGCTATTTCCGCCGCGTGCAGCTCATTCTTCAGGAGATGGCGGCGGCAGAAAACGAGGTAATGGAGCATCAGCAGATCCCGCGCGGGCTGCTGCGTATCGACGCCGCGACGCCCGTTGTGTTGCATTTTCTCATGCCGATGATTAAGCCATTCCGTGAGCGTTATCCGGACGTGACGCTCTCGCTGGTCTCTTCAGAGACCTTTATTAACCTGATCGAGCGTAAAGTTGACGTTGCTATTCGTGTTGGCACGCTAACTGACTCCAGCCTGCGGGCCCGACCCTTGTTTAAAAGCTCTCGCAGGATGATCGCCTCCCCGGCCTATCTGGCTAAATACGGTACGCCTCAGAGCGTGGATGACCTTAAGCATCATATCTGCATGGGCTTTACCGAGCCTGTTTCGCTTAATACCTGGCCGATTGCCTGTGAAGATGGGCAGCTATATGAAATCAACAGTGGGATCACCTCTAACAGCGGCGAAACGCTGAAATATCTCTGTCTTTCCGGGAACGGTATTGCCTGTCTGTCTGACTATATGACAGATAAGGAGATTGCCAGCGGTGAGCTGGTTGAGGTGCTGGCGGATAAGCGTCTGCCGGTAGAGATGCCGTTCAGCGCAGTTTACTACAGCGACAGAGCCGTCAGCACGCGCATCCGTGCCTTCGTCGACTTTCTCAGTGAGTATGTGAAACAGCGTCAGCAGCCGTGAAGCTGGCGTTTGCGCTGTAAATAGCAGGCAAAAAAAAACCGTATCTCGTGAGAGATACGGCTTCTTAAATAAGTGGCGGAACGGACGGGACTCGAACCCGCGACCCCCTGCGTGACAGGCAGGTATTCTAACCGACTGAACTACCGCTCCACCGAATTTCTTTGTCACTAACCGGGTATTGTGTCCCGGTTTACTTCAATTTGATGCCTGGCAGTTCCCTACTCTCGCATGGGGAGACCCCACACTACCATCGGCGCTACGGCGTTTCACTTCTGAGTTCGGCATGGGGTCAGGTGGGACCACCGCGCTAGTGCCGCCAGGC